>CAVSSX010000013.1:0-29280 GCA_963730735.1 uncultured Acidimicrobiaceae bacterium | reverse complement strand
TCGACCGGAGGTGCGGCGGCTAGAACTGACCGGGTGACGAGTGGGCCCTCCGAGCGCTACCTCCACGGGCACCACGACGCCGTGCTGCGGTCGCATCGCCAGCGCAGCGTCGAGAACTCCGCCGCCTACCTCCTGCCGAGAGTGCGCCCCGACGCCCGGGTGCTCGATGTCGGCTGCGGCCCGGGGACGATCACGGTCGGTCTGGCCGCTCGGGTCCCCGAGGGCTCGGTGCTCGGCATCGACGCCGCCCCCGGCGTCCTCGAGGAGGCCCGCCGGCTGGCCGAGTCCAGCCGACAGGTGAACCTGCGGTTCGAGCCGGGCGACGTCTACCACCTCGACGTGGCCGACGGCAGTTTCGACGTGGTCCACGCCCACCAGGTCCTCCAGCATCTGTCCGACCCGGTCGCCGCCCTCGTCGAGATGCGGCGAGTCTGTGCCCTCGACGGCGTCGTCGCCGTCCGTGACGCCGACTACGGGGCCATGTGCTGGTCGCCCGGCTCCGAGGCGATGACCGAGTGGTTGGCCCTCTATCGCCGGGTGGCCCGCAGCGTCGGCGGTGAGCCCGACGCGGGCCGCCACCTGGCCGGGTCGGGGCGCGCCGCCGGCTTCTCCGAGGTCGTGGTCTCGGCCAGCGCCTGGTCGTTCGCCACCGCCGACGAGCGGGAGTGGTGGGGAGAGCTGTGGGCCGAGCGCCTCACCGAGTCACGTTTCGCCGAGCAGGCCGTGGACCAGCAGCTGGCCACGCCGGCCGACCTGGGGCGGCTGGCCGAGGGATGGCGCCGGTGGTTGGCCGAGCCCGACGCCGCCTTCTTCGTCCTGCACGGCGAGCTGCTCTGCACGCCCTGACGGCCGCCGCCGCCGGCCGAGCGGTCGGCTAGGCCCCCGGCTGGTAGCTGCCCGGCTCGAACGCGCCGGTCGTGATGGCCAGGCGGTTCCAGGCGTTGATCTCGATGATGGCGTAGACCAGCTTCTCGAGCTCGTCCGGTGTGAAGACCGTGGCCGCCTGCTGGACCAGGTCGAGGGGGGCGTGGGTGTCGGCGATCAGGGTGACGGCTTCGGTCAGGGCCAGGGCGGACCGCTCGCGCTCGGTGAAGAACGAGGTCTCCCGCCAGGCGCTCAGGGCGTACAGGCGCTGCTCGGACTCGCCGGCGGCCCGGGCGTCCTTGGAGTGCATGTCGAGGCAGTAGGCACACCCGTTGATCTGGGACGCCCGCAGCTTGACCAGCTCGATCAGGGGCCGCTCGAGGCCCGAGGCGGCCACCGCCGCACTCAGGCGGGCAATGGTCCGGTAGCCCTCAGGCCACGACGTGAAGTGCTGGTTGCGTCCGTCCATGCCGCCAGCGTAGGCAGGGCCGTCCTCCGGGGAGCGGTCCCTCAGGCGAGCTGGGGGTACAGCGCGGCGACGCCGCCGGCCAGTCCCGCTTGGACCTGCGTGCTGATCTCGTCGGCGATGATCTCGGCGTCACCGGCCACGATGCCGTCGACGGCGACGCGGGCGATGTCGGCCGGATCGGCCTTCGGGGCGTCGATGCCCCGGGTCATGTCCGTGTCCATGAAACCGACGTGCAGCCCGCTCACCCGGGTGCCCTGGGCGGCCAGCTCCTGGCGGAGGGCATTGGTGAGGGACCATTCGGCCGACTTGGCGGCGCAGTAGGCGCCGTTGTTCGGGAAGCTGAGCCACGACAGCACCGACAGCACGTTCAGGACGGCGCTCTGGTCGTGCTCGGCCAGTTGAGGGGCGAACGCCCGGGTCACGGCCAGGGTGCCGAAGTAGTGGGTGTCCATCTCGAGTCGAATGTCGTCCAAGGCGCCGGTCAGCAGCGAGGCCTTGGTCGAGGAGCCGGCGTTGTTGACGACGATGGCCACCCCCCGGGTGGTCGTCGCCGCCGCCGCCACCGAGTCCGGGTCGGTGACGTCCAGGGCCAGCGGGGTCACCCCGTCGAGGTCCACCGACGCCGGGTTCCGGGCGGCGGCGATGACGTGGGCACCCCGATCACGCAGTTGCTGGGCCAGGTGGCGGCCGAGGCCTCGGTTGGCCCCGGTGACGAGGGCGGTCGTGCCGGTGATGTCCATGGTTCCTCCTGAGTAGGTTTTTACAATGTAGCATGCTGACTAGGCAATGCCAACACAGCTAGAATCCGGCCATGGCGGCCATCCCCGACACCACCTGCTCGATCGCCCGGAGCCTCGGGGTCCTGGGGGAGCGTTGGACGTTCCTCGTCCTGCGCGAGGCCTTCCTCGGCACCACGCGGTTCGCCCAATTCCGGGACCGGTTGGGGGTGGCGCCCGACGTGCTGACCGACCGTCTGTCGACGCTGGTGGCCTACGGGGCCATGGAGCGCCACCCGTATCAGGAGCCCGGGGCCCGGTCCCGAATGGACTACCGGCTGACGCCGGCCGGCCGGGAGCTCCAGGTCGTGCTCACGGCGTTGCAGCAGTGGGGCGACGACCACCTACCGGCACCCGACGGCCCGAGCATGTTGCGTCGGGTCCGCGGCACCGACCGTCCGGTCCGGGTGGGCTACGTCGACCAGGACGGCCGTGAGGTCCCCGCCGACGAGGTGGCGATGGTCCGCACGGCGTCCTATCCCGGCTGACGTGGGAGGGCGAGCAGCCCTCCAGGTGGCTCAGCCTTCCAGGTAGCGCAGCACGGCCAGGACCCGGCGGTGGTCGGTCGAGCGTGGCCGGCAGGTCCAGCTTGGAGAAGATGTTGGCCACGTGCTTCTCCACCGCCCCTTCCGAGATGACCAGGCTGGTGGCGATGGCCGAGTTGGTCCGGCCCTCGGCCATCAACGCCAGCACCTCGCGCTCGCGGCCGCTCAGCCGGGCCAGGTGTCGGTGCGACGGGAGGCCCCCATCAGCTGGGTCACCACCTCGGGGTCGAGGGCGGTGCCGCCCGAGGCCACCCGGACCAACGCCTCGACGAAGTCGGCCACGTCGGCCACCCGGTCCTTCAGCAGGTAGCCGATCCCGGCGGCCCCGCCGGCCAGCAGCTCGGCGGCGTAGCGGGTCTCGACGTACTGGGAGAACACCAGGATCCCCACGTCGGGGTGGATCCCGGCGCAGCTCGATCGCCGTCCGCAGCCCTTCGTCGGTGAAGGTCGGCGGCATGCGGATGTCGACCACGGCCACGTCGGGGGATCGGCGTCGACGGCGTTCGCCAGGCCGTCGGCGTCGCCGACGGCGGCCAGTACCGACGAAGCCCCGGTCGGCGAGGAGCTGGACCAGCCCGTCGCGCAGGATGGCCGAGTCCTCGGCGATCACCACCCGGACGGCGTCGGGCCGGGCCATCCTCAGGCGTGGGTGGGCAGGTCGACGGTGACCACGGTCGGGCCGCCGAGCGGGCTGGCGACGCTGAGGTGGCCGTCCACCGCCCCGACCCGGTCGGCCAGGCCGGCCAGGCCGCTCGAGGACGGAGCCGACCCGGTTGACCGCCGCCCCGCCCTGGCCGTCGTCGCGCACGACGATCCGCAGCCAAGGACCGTGCTGGGCACAGGTCAGCGAGGCCCGGGAGGCCTGGGCGTGCTGGGCCACGTTGGCCAGCAGCTCCGCCGCGCAGAAGTAGCAGATGGCCTCGATGGCCGGGCTGGGCCGGGACTGGACCGACACGTGCACCTCGGTGGGCACCGGGCTGCGGGCGGCCAGCGTGGCCAGGGCGTTCTCCAGGCCGGTGTCGAGGGCCGGCGGGTGGATGCCCCGGGCCAGGTCCCGCAGGTCGGTGATGGCCTCCTTGGCCCCCCGATGGGCCTCGTCGACCAGGCGGCGGACGGACGTCGAGATCGTCGCTCTCGGGCGACCTCGGGCTCCAGGTTGTCGAGCTTCTCCTTGGCCTGGCCGAGGCGCATGGCCAGGGCCACCAGCTGGGCCTGGGTGCCGTCGTGGAGGTTGCGCTCGATGCGCTGCAGGGTCTCGGTGGCGGCGTCGAGGGTCCTCGTCCTCGACTCCTCCAGGCTCCGCACCCGGGAGGTGGCGGCGTCGGGGCCGAGCAGCGAGGTGCATCAGCCGCCGGTCGAGGTAGACGACCAGCCGCATGGTCCAGGGGGCGACGAAGAGCAAGAACACGCCGGCCACGAAGACCCCGAGATGGGAGGCGAACCCGCCGGGCGAGCCGTCCGGCGCCGGCGACCCGGCCCAACGGGCCGAAGCCATGGAGCCCGTCGCCCCCGAAGAACGGCGAGGCGATGCCGAAGAGGGCCTCGAGCCAGACGCTGAGGGCGAACCACACGCCGAAGAGGGTGAGGGGCACCTTGGCCACGAAGTAGGCGACGGCCCGCCAGGCCGCGCCGGTCGCCGAGCGTGGCCCGCAGCCACCCGATGAGGCCGGGCCGGGCCCGGACCGGGTCGGGCTCGGGGATCTCCTCGCCGAGCACCCGAGGGCGAGCGACCCGTTGCCAGCGTCCGAACCCCCGGGCGGCCCGCAGGCCGCCGGCCAGGATGAGGACGCCGACGAAGACCACCGTGAGCAGCAGGCCGGCGAAGCCCAGGGCGGCCAGGGCCACCACGGCGACGAAGGCCACGGCCGAGGAGACCAGGAAGAAGCCCAGCTCGGCCCAGCTGCGACGCTGGAACGGCTCCCGCAGGACGATGAGGGCCAGGCGCTTGAGCTGCTCGACCTGCTCCTCGGGGATCCGGACCGGCACCCGACCCTCCTCGGTGCCGAGCTCGCTCACGCGTCCCGCCGGACGAAGAGCACGGCCCCGACGACCAGGGCGACTGCGCGCGTAGAGGGCCATCAGGGCCAACCCTACGGCGGGCGAGACCGGGCGTGGCGATCCCCCCGCCCTGGTTGGACGGTGGCCATGATCGAGTTGGTCAGGATGTTGGTCGGCAGGAAGCGCTGGCTCGACTCCGAGATGCCGTGCACCACCAGCGGCAGGACGAACACCACCCCGACGAAGGCGGCGATGGCGGCGGCCGTGCTCCGGAAGATGAGGCCGAAGCCGAAGGACATGAGGGCCAGCAGGGCGATGAACAGGCCGGTCAGGACCACGGCCCGGACCGCCCCGGGCGAGCCGAGCGAGGCGTGCGGCGCCCCGCCCGACGAGAGGATGGCCTTCCCGAAGAAGAAGGAGGCCAAGCTGAGCAGCTCGCAGAAGATCACGGTGATCACGGCCGTCACCCCGACCTTGGCGGCCAAGAGCACCGGGCGTTTCGGGGTGGCGGCCAGGGTGGTGCGGATGGTGCCGCTGGCGTACTCGCCGGTGATGCAGCAGCGCCCCGAACACCCCGCCGGTGAGGGCCACCGTGATCATGCCGGTCAGGGACTCCTGGGTCGGGTCGAACCCGAAGTAGTAGCTGGGGTTGTGGTGCAGGTCGCTGTGGGTCACCAGGCCGGTGACCAGCAGGCTGGCCACGATGGTCAGGCCCAGGGTGATGAGGGTCGAGCGCAGCGTCACGATCTTGGCCAGTTCGGACCGGGCCACCTGGGTGAGCCGGTAGTGGCCTCTCGGGACCGTCGCCAGGGTGGTGGTCATCGGGTTGCTCCCTTCTCGGCCGGGGCGCTCGCCCCGGCCGTCACCGAGGGGCGGTACTCCACCTCGTCCTGGGTCAGCTCCATGAAGGCGTCCTCCAGCGAGGCGATGATCGGTGTCAGCTCGTGGACCCGCAGGCCGCCCCGGGCGGCCAGGTCGCCGATCTGCGGGGCGGTGAGGCCCTCGACCGACAGCGAGCCGTCGCCGCCGTCGTCGACCGTGGCGCCGGCCCCGGTGAGGGCTTCGGCGAAGGCGTCGCGGTCGGGGGTGACCAGGCTGGACGGCGGCGCCGCCGCTGCGGGCGACGAAGTCGTCCACGCTCGTCTCGGCGATCAGCCGGCCCCGGCCGATCACCACCAGCCGGTCGGCGGTGAGCGCCATCTCGCTGATCAGGTGGCTCGAGACGAGCACCGTCCGGCCCTCGGCGGCCAGGTCCCGCAGGAAGTGGCGGACCCACCGGATGCCCTCGGGGTCGAGGCCGTTGACCGGCTCGTCGAACAGCAGCACCGCCGGGTTCGCCCAGCAGGGCGGCGGCGATCCCGAGCCGCTGGCCCATGCCGAGGGAGAACTTGCCGGCCCGCTTGCCGGCGACCGCGGTCAGCCCGACCTGGTCCAGGACCTCGTCGACCCGGCGGAGGGGGATGTCGTTGGTGAGGGCCAGCCAGCGCAGGTGGCTGCGGGCCGTGCGGGCCGGGTGGAAGGCCTTGGCGTCGAGCAGGGCGCCGACCTCCCGGAGCGGCCAGGCCAGCTCGGCGTAGGGCCGGCCGCCGATCAGGGCCGACCCCGAGTCGGGGACGTCGAGGCCCATGATCATCCGCATGGTGGTCGACTTCCCCGACCCGTTGGGGCCGAGGAACCCGGTGACCGCCCCCGGCTGCGACCTCGAAGGTCAGGTTGTCGACGGCGGTCGTGCCGCCGTAGCGCTTGGTCAGTGAGTGTGCGGTGATCATCACCTGCCACGGTACGGAAGGGCCCGTCCCGGCGGAATGCTGCTAGTTGGCGTCTCGCCGGGGGGGTTAACCCCCCGTCCGAGCGGGGCCGGCGCGTGAGCGGCCCGGCGGGGAGGATGGAGGGGTGCGCAAGCAGTACAACTTCTGGCCGGGCGAGACCGGTCTCGACGCCTGGGATGTCGACCGGCTGATCGAGCTGAGCCGGGAGCTCCCGGTCGTCGACGTGCCGCTGGCCGAGCTTCCCGACATCGACCAGGACTACTGGTTCGGGTTCGGCCCGGTCGAGCCGACGGTCCGCCGGATCGTCGAACACCTGCGGTTGGTCGGTGAGGTGGACGTGTCCTACCCCATCATCCTGGCGGCCGACGGCCGGGTCATGGACGGGATGCACCGGGTCGCCCGGGCCCTCCTCGACGGTCGGGAGCACATCGCCGCCGTGCGCTTCGACGTCCAACCCGAGCCCGACTACCGCAACTGCGTCCCCGACGAACTGCCCTACTGAGCGACGCCGGGGAAGGGGCGCTACAGGTAGCTCGGCAGACCGATCTCGGGGTCCCGCGGCGGCCGGTGTTCGAGGGCGCGCCACGGCTTCCAGAGCCACAGGACGACGGCGAGGCCGAGCAGGCCGACGAGTAGGAGGGCCGCCCCGACGGCGGCGATCGCATCACCCTGGTGCAGGGTCAGGAACTGCTGCGGGCCGCCGGCCAGGCCCCGCAGGCCGAGGCGCCGGGGGCCGGGCCCGAGGGCCAGGATGGACCGGGAACGCTGGCGGCCGCCGACCAGGGCCACCAGGCCGAGCAAGGCCACGACCGCCGAGACGCCGGCGGTGACGGCCAACCCGACGCGTCGTCGACGGTCGGGCGCCGGCGGCGTCGGCTCGAGGTCCACGATGCCCCGGGCGGTGGCCCAGGAGTGGGCGAACGCCGCCGGATCGAAGTAGCCGATGCCGAGCACCTCCTCGGGCGAGACGCCATCGGCCTTCGCCTCGGCCAGGTCGGCCTCGAGGTCGGCGGCCATCTCGTTGGCCAGGGCGCTCGGCACGCCGAGCCGGGCCCATTCCTTCCGGCAGACCGTCGACGAACGTGCTCATGCCCCCACCTCCGAGCGCTGTAGGTCCAACAGGGCGTCGACCGAGTCGCGGGTGGACACCCAGTCGTCGATGCCCTCGGCCAGCGCCTTCCGGCCGAGCGAGGAGAGTTGGTAGTACTTCCTCGGCGGCCCACCCTCGCTGGCCGCCCGGTGGGTGTCGACGAGGCCGTCCCGCTCGAGGCGACCGAGCAACGGGTAGATGGATCCCTCGCCGACGATCGAGAGGCCCCGGGCCTTCAGGCGCTTGGTCATCTCGTAGCCGTATGCCGGCTGGTCGTCCATGACCTTGAGCAGGCAGAGGTCCAACACCCCCCGCAGGAGTTGGGTCCGACGACCACCGAGCGTTGCCATGCGTCACATGCTAGCAGAACTAGCTTGCGATGCAAGGGTGTGAAGAAGGAACCCGCTGACGGCTCAGATGAGCCGGCGCTCGGTGGCCCACCGGGTCAGCTCGTGGCGCGTCGACAGCTGGAGCTTGCGGAGCACCGAGGAGACGTGCGACTCGACGGTCTTGGCCGAGATGCCCAGGTCCCGGGCCACCTCCTTGTAGGTGTAGCCCCGGGCGATCAGGCGGAGGACCTCTCGCTCACGCGGCGAGAGCTGGTCGAGCTCGGGGTCGAGACCCGTCGCCTGGACCACCCCGGAGCCGTCGGCGAAGGCGTCCAGCACGAACCCGGCCAGGCGGGGGGAGAAGACGGCGTCCCCGGCGCTGACCGTCCGCACGGCCTGCCGCAGCTCGGGCCCCGAGATCGTCTTGGTCACGTAGCCCCGCGCCCCGGCCCGGATGACGGCGATGACGTCCTCGGGGGCGTCGGACACCGAGAGGGCGAGGAACCGCACCTCGGGGTGGTGGGGCGCCACGCCGGCCACCACGGCCGGGCCGCCGCCGCCCGGGAGGTGCACGTCGAGCAGGACCACGTCGGGGACGCGCTCGTTGATCAGCTCGACGGCGGCCGCCACCTCGTCGGCCTCCCCGACGAGGTCGACCGAGTCCCCGAGCTCGAGGCGGACGCCGGCCCGGAACATGGCGTGGTCGTCGACCAGGAAGACCCGGGGCCGGCCGGCCGGGGTCGTGGCGTCCGGGGTCATGCCGTGAGGTCCCGCTGGGGCATCGACAGCTCGACCTCGGTGCCCCGTCCGGGCTGGGACCGGATGGTCGCCGTCCCGCCGGCGCGGGCCATGCGGGCCCGGATCGACTGGGCGACCCCCTGGCGGTCGGCGGGGACCTCGGCGGGCTCGAAGCCCCGACCCCGGTCGCGGACGAAGGCGGTCACGCCCCTGGGCTCGACCTCGCAGTAGATCGAGACCTCGGGGGCCCCCGACCAGTTGGCGGCGTTCACCGTGGCCTCGCGGGCGGCGTCGAGGAGCGCTCGCAGCCGATCGTTCAGCGGGGCGTCGCCGACCACCACCACCTGGACGGCGATGCCGTGGTCGGCCTCGACCAGGCGCTGGATGCGGTCGATCCCTTCGACGATGGTCGTCGCCTCGGCACCGACCGACCCGGGCGGCCGGCCGTCGAACAGCCAGGACCGCAGCTCGCGCTCCTGGGCCCGGGCCAGCCGCACCACCTGCTGGGGGTCGTCGGCCGACCGTTGGATCAGGGCCAGGGTCTGGAGGACCGAGTCGTGGACATGGGCCGCCATCTGGGTCCGCTCCTCGGCCAGGGCCCGGGCCTGGCGCTCGGACATCAGGTCGCGCACCAGGCTGATCCACCACGGGCCGAGGATGACCACGATGGCCGCCAGGATCAGCAGTGCGCCGCCCACCGGGAGGAGGGTGGCCGTGGTCGGGCTGCCGTCGAGCAGCAGGAGGAGCCCGCCGACCCCGATGGCCACGCCGACGGCCACCCGGACGATCGTCCACCGGCGGTGGTCGCGATCCTGGCCGAGTCGGATCATGGGCAACAGGTCGTCGTTGATCCAGATGCGCTCGGTGGGGCTGGCGTTGCGCCAGATCACGAAGGCCACGGCGGCGGCCAGGAAGAGCGGCCAGCTGAACGACCCGACGTAGCCGAGGTGCAGTCCCACGGCGGCGATCTGGAGCACCACCAGCAGGGGCACGATGGCCAGCACCATCCGGATGCCCCGTCGATCGCTGACCGTCCTCGAGAAGATGCTCTCGGACTCGCCCTCGAAGGGGATGAACAGCCACGCCAGGACGTAGAGCAGGAACCCGGCCCCGCTGAAGAGGGTCAACAGGACGAACCCGATCCGCAGGGCGGTGGGGTTGAGCCCGGTGGCGTCCGAAAGGCCGCCGCAGACTCCGGCCACGACCCTCGAGTCCCTCGGACGGCGGACGGGCCCTTTCCAGTGTCGGTGCGGATGCCGCCCCATGTGGCCCCGGGGCCCCCAGGCGGGGGACCCCCACGATCCGTTCCAGGCGCGGCCGGGTCCCCACGGCCCCCACGGTCCCGACCGGCCCTCCTTGGGTGGTGTGGTCTGCGAGGGAGGTCCGGGCACGCTGCCTCCTGGCTCGGTCGATCGGGCGATACGCGATGATCGCGCACGCTCTTGCGGCCGGCTATCGGGGAGATCCCTGAGTGCCGGCGACCTCGGTCAGGGTCGGACCAGGGAGGTACCCGATAGGCCGACGGGCGGGCGGCGCTCATGCTGGCCCCATGGACGCACACACCACTTCCGACCCGGACCCCACCTCTCCCGCCTCGGCACCGACGGGCCAACGGGAGCGACTGCACCGGTTCCGTTCGGGCCGGATGATCGCCGGGGTGGCCGCCGGCCTGGCCGACTTCCTCGACGTGGACCCGACGGTGGTCCGGATCGGCTTCGTCGTGCTGGCCTTCGTTGGTGGTCTGGCCGTGCCGCTCTACCTGGCCGGCTGGCTACTGATCCCCGAGGAGGGGTCGGACGAGTCGATGGCCGAATCGTTCCTGGGCCACCAGCTCACCCACTGACGGTGCACCGTCCAGCGAGAAGGAGTGACGACATGCGCTACCGATGGGAACCCTTCTACCCGGGCCCGTCCGGGCGACCGGGGCCCGACGAGTCGGGCCTGCGGGTCTCCGACGCCGACCGCAACGAGGTGGCCGAGAAGCTCTCCCGGCATTTCGCCGACGGGCGGCTCGATCAGGCCGAGTTCAAGGCCCGGCTGGACCGGGCCATGGGTGCCGTGACCCGTCGGGACCTCGACGGGCTGTTCGGCGACCTGCCCCGCCTGGCCGCCGACGCCGCTCCGCCGGCGCCGCGGCGTCGGGGCCGGACGGCGCTGGCCGTGCTCGTACTCCTGGTGGTGGCGGCGGCGGTTTCGGCGGCCACCTTCTCCCCGCTGCACGTGCCCTGGTTGCTCGTGGGCGTGGCTGCCCTGGTGCTCTGGTTCCGGACCCACGGGCACCGGCACCGGGCCCCCGGCGCCGCCGGGTGGCCTCGGTAGCTCGGGGGTTTCGGGAGCGGGGCGCCGAACGGCCCGGGGCGCCCACCGGTCCCGGTTGTTGCAAAGACGTGCAACTAGGGTTCCACCAGCGCTAGCGTGCGGGGACGCACCGAGGGACGTGTGCGGGCCGGCGGACCGGTGTCGGCGACCTCGGAAGGATCGTCGTGCAGGCAGCGCTGGGGCACCTCGGGCGGTTCGTGGTGCGCTTCCGATGGCTGGTGGTGGCGGTCTGGCTCGGCGGGACCGTCGTCGCCCTCGCCGTCCTGCCCGGGCTGTCGGGGGTGGTCCAGACCCAGAACTCGGCCTTCCTCCCGGCCGACCAGCCGAGCGTGCAGGCGGCGCAGCTCGAGTCCCACTTCAGCGGGCCGGGCACGGCCCACACGTCGACGGCCTTCCTGGTGGGGTGGTCCGGGAAGGGGACGCTCACGCCCGCCGACCAGGCGGCGTTCACCGCCGCCCAGACGACGGTGCGTCGGGTGGCCGCCGTCACGGGGGTCACCAACCTGGCCACGTCCACCAACGGCAAGGCCCGGGTGGCCACCGTGGCCGTGTCCACCGAGTCGTCGGGCAGTGCCGCCAACGACGCCGTCGATCGGATCAACCGGGTGCTGGGCCGGACCTCGTTCGGTTCCGTGGCCCGACCGGCCGACCTCCGACTGGCGCTCACCGGGCCGTTGGCCATCTCGGCCGACAACGCGGCGGCCAACCGGGCCGCCCAGCTGCGGACCGAGGTCCTCTCGTACGTGGTGATCCTGGTGATCCTGCTGCTGGTCTACCGCTCGGCCCTCGGCCCGGTGCTCAACATCCTCCCGGCCGCCCTGGTGCTGGTGCTGGCCGGCCCGGTGGTCGGCGGGGTGGCCCGGGCCGGCCTGCCGGTGTCGGTGGTCACCCCGATCATGATGACCGTCCTCGTCCTCGGGGCGGGGACGGACTACGGCCTGTTCCTGGTCATGCGCTTCCGGGAGGAGCTGCGGTTGGGCCGGGCCCCGCACGAGGCGGTGGTGCTGGCCATGGGCGAGGTCGGTGAGTCGATCCTCTTCGCCGGGGTCACGGTGAGCGGCGCCCTGTGCTGCCTCCTGGTCGGGGGCTTCGGGGTCTACCGGGGGTTGGGCCCGTCGCTGGCCATCGGCCTGCTCCTCATGGTCGGGGCCTCGCTGACCCTGACCCCGGCGCTGTTGGCCATCTTCGGCACGGCCACCTTCTGGCCGAGCGGTTCGGCGGTCGGCCCCCACCGAGACGGTCTCTGGGCCCGGGTGGCCGAGCGGGGCGCCCAGCGGCCGGTGCGCACCCTGGTGGTCGGGGTCGGCGTGTTGGGTCTGCTGGCGTTGGGTTGCCTCGGGCTCAGCGTGGTCGGGTTCTCCGACGGGCACACCAGCCCGCCCGGGTCGAGCTCGAGCCGGGGCATGGCGGTGCTCGACGCCAACTTCCCGGCGTCGCTCACCGACCCGACCGACTTCCTGCTCGTGTTCAAGGACTCCGTGTGGACCTCGCCGCACGGGCTGTCGACCCTGGCGGCGGCCGAGCACGAACTGTCGCGGTCGCCCGTCACGGCCGAGGTCAACGGTCCCCTCGACCCGCTCGGGCTCCGGTTGACGACCGACGAGGTCCGCCTGGCCTACCGGCTGCTGGGGGCCCCGAAGGGGCTGGCGGCGACCCCGCCCTCCACGCTGCCGCCGGAGATCTCGGAGGCCTACCAGCTCTACCGGGCCATCGGGCAGTACGTGAGCGCCGACGGCCGGACGGTCCGCTTCGCCACCAGCCTGGCCACCGGGGACCCGAGCGACGCCGCCTCGGTGGCCGCCGTCCCGGCGATGCGGTCGCTGGCCGACCAGGTGGCCGCCCGGGCCCAGGCGGTCGACCACGGGGTGTACGGCATCGCCCCGTACTCCTTCGACGTCCAGAACGTGGCCGACAGCGACCTGCTCCAGGTGTTCCCCCTGGTGGCCCTGGTCATCGCCCTCCTGCTCGCCCTGCTCCTGCGGAGCCTGATCGCCCCGCTGTTCCTCCTGGCCAGCGTGGGCCTCTCGTACGCCAGCGCCCTCGGGATCACCAACCTGTTGTTCGTCCATCTGGGCCACCAGCCCGGGGTGAACTTCGTCCTGCCCTTCCTCCTGTTCGTCTTCCTGGTGGCGTTGGGCGAGGACTACAACATCCTGGTCATGAGCCGGATCCGGGAGGAGTCGCTGCTGCACGGCACCGAGCGCGGCGGCATCCGTCGGTCGGTGGTGAACGCCGTCGGCGCCACCGGGAGCACCGTCACCTCGGCCGGGATCATCCTGGCCGGGACGTTCGGGGTGGTCGGCGTGGTCGGCGGCAACAACCAGCTGCAGGAGATCGGGACGGCGCTGGCCATCGGGGTGTTGCTCGACACCTTCGTGGTCCGGACGCTGCTCGTCCCCTCGATGGTCCAGCTCCTCGGGCCGTGGACGTGGTGGCCTTCGGCCCTCGAGCGGGCCGAGCTGGCCGTACCGGGCGACGAGCGGCACGCCGAGCCCCGGGTGCCGTCACGGGCGCCGTAGCCTGAGCCCTCGGGCCCACCGCCAGGGGGTTGGAGGGAGCCCGGGCGACGACGAGACGAGTGGAGGACCGACATGACCGTTCCCGACGACCCCACCCCGGGCCAGCGGATCATCGGCGGGTTCGCGCCGAAGCTGCGGGACCTCACCGACGACCTGATCTTCGGTGACATCTGGGAGCGTCCCGGGCTCTCCAAGCGCGATCGCAGCTTGATCACCGTGGCCGCCCTCGTCTCGATGTACCGCACCGAGCAGATCGCCGCCCACCTGCGACGGGCCGTCGACAACGGTGTGACGGTCGACGAGCTGGTCGAGGCCATCACCCACCTGGCCTTCTACGCCGGCTGGCCCAACGCCATGACGGCCATCACCATCGCCCGGGAGCTCTTCGAGGAGGGCTAGCCCTCCTCGAAGAGCCGTCCGGCGGCGACTACGAGGCCGACGCCGGCGGGCAGGTGTACTTGCCGCCGTTCAGGGCGACGTACTTGCCGCTCTTCAGCTGGACCGAGAAGTAGCAGGTCGGGTTGAACTGCTTGCCGGCCGTGTACGTCGTGGGCCCGATGAGACCGCCGAGGTTCTCGTTCTTGATGGTGTTGAGGCCGGCGGCCAACCCGGCCGGCGTGGCCGACTTCATCTTGGCCGCACCGAGGGCGAACATCTGCAGGTCGGCCCACGGGTAGGCGGCGAAGGCGTTGTAGGAGCTCATCGACTTGATCGACGGCTCGTACTTGTTGATCGCCGCGTGGTACGCCTGGGTGGCCGGTGTCGAGTTCTCGATCCACGGGAACACCGCCGAGGCCGTCACCGACCCGTTCATCTCCGGGACGGCGGCGAACGTGGGTCCGGCCACACCACCCAGCATGGTCACGTTGTAGCCCTGCTGCTTGCAGCCCTGGGCGATCGAGATCACGCCGGGCGAGGCCAACAGGACCAGCAGCGCCGTGGCCCCCGACTGCTTGGCGGCCAGACAGAAGGCGGCGTAGCTCGGGGAGGTCTCCGGGGCGGCGGCCGAGTAGGTCACCGAGGTGCCGACCTTGGCCGCGTCGGCCTTGATGAGCGGCACGGCCTGCCCGCAGACCGCCGACTCGGCGCAGTAGAGGACACCGATCTTCTTGGCGTGCACCAGGTTGGCCGCGGCCACCTCGCCGTAGACGACCCCGAGGGTGCTCGGACCGACCGGGAAGAACAGGGTGTCCGTCGGCGACGGCGGGTTCGAAGTGGCGCCGACCAGCGGCACCCCGGCCTTCTCCAGGTAGTCGCCGTAGCTGGTGCCACCGTTGGAGTTGTCGTCGACCACGGCGAGCACGTGGTCCTGCTGGACCAGCTGCTGGGCGTCCTGCAGGGCGATGGTCGGGTTGCCCTGGTCGTCGAGCGAGATGATCTTGACCGGGTGGCCGTTGATCCCACCCTTGGCGTTCTCGGCCTTCTCCCACGCCGTGAGGACCAGACGGGCGGCGTTGTAGTCGCCCGACACCGGACCCGAGTAGGTGCCGATGTTGCCGATCACGTAGGGCGACGCCGAGGCGCCGGCGACCGACGAGCCGACGGCGGCCACGGTCCCGACCGTGCCGAGGAGGCAGGCGACGGCCACACCCACCCGGCCCCACCGGTGCGACGCACCTCTCGAACGTGACCGATGACCCACCATGTGATCCCCCCCCGGGACTCGAACACGAGTCGGCTAACCGCCGGATTCGTGTGAATTGTGTCAAAAACGTTTCTACCGGTCGGTTGGCAGTCGGTCAAGTGGGTGGCGGCTCGCCCTACGCTGGCTCCCATGTGCGGCCGGTTCGTCCTCCGAGAGGAGCCCGAGTTCTACGGGCGGCTGTTCGAGGCCGGGCTCGGCGAACTGAAGGACGCCAAGCCGTCGTGGAACATCGGCCCGACGGCGACGATCCTCGGGGTGCGGGCCACCGACCAGGGTCGGTTGCTCGACGCCTATCGCTGGGGGCTGGTCCCCAGTTGGGCCACGCACCCGAGCGCCGTCACCTCGACCTTCAATGCCCGGGCCGAGACGGTGGCCACCAAGCCCATGTTCAAAAAGGCCTTCGAACGGCGGCGCATCCTCATCCCGGCCGATGCCTTCTACGAGTGGCAGAAGCTCGGCCCGAAGGAGAAGCAGCCCTACGCCTTCGCCCGGGTCGACGGGGCGCCGATCGTCTTCGCCGGCATCCGTGACGGCTGGCGCCAGCCCGATGGGACCTGGCTCGACTCGGCCAGCATCCTCACGACCGAGGCCGGTCCCGACATGGCCGCCATCCACACCCGCCAGCCGGTCCTGCTCGAGCGCGACACCTGGGACCTCTGGCTCGACCCCGACGCCGACCTCGACGAGCTCCACGGCCTGCTCCGGGCGGCCGGGGGCGTGCTCGACCGACATCCGGTGCACCGGGACGTCGGCAATGTGAAGAACGACCGGCCGGACCTCCTCGAGGCCGTCAACTCGCTCTGAGCCAGGGCGAACGGCCGGCGCCCGCCTCAGCGGCGGGGCGCTCGCCCGGCGAGCTTCTTCAGCCGCCGCTTCTTCAACGGTGCAGCCAGGTCCCGTCGTCGGCCCGCCCGGGCGGCCCGCTTCATGTGCACGCACAGCTTCGCGGTGTCGATCCGCTCGAACCACTGGAGCTTCCCGTCGAGCGGGACGCCGACCACCGACCCGTGGCAGATCTTCTGGCAACGGACGAGATGGACGTCGCTCACCTTGGACAACCCCCGGAGCAGGGCGTCGTGGTCGCAGGTGCGCGAGCACTTCTTTCCTTCACAAACGAACGCCGTAGGCAGTGTCATGGTCCCTTCCCGGTCACTGGCCGATACCTCTGTCTTTCCCTGCCGGTGCCGACCTCACGCCGGCGGCCGGCTTGAGAATCCGTTCACAACCGGTACGCTGCGCAGCGCTCGGAGATGCAATCTCCGTGCAACCCCCAGAACGGACCCCTGGACCCCCCATATGCCGGGGGTCCGTTCGCGTCCCGAGGTCGAGGGGATCGGGACGCCCGGCCCCTCCGGGCTCAGCACTCGGCGGCGAACAGGGGCATCGATGCCCGGGCCGGGGTCCCGGAGGTCCTCGGCCAACAGGCGATCCCGACGTCGCCCTGGTAGAGCAAGTTGGCGTGGGACCCTTCCGTGCGGACCACCGCGAGGTTCTGGGCGGCCAGCGATATGGGCCGCCGGAGCCGGGTCGTGGCGCCGCTCCGTCGATGGGCGACCAGCATGGCGGCTGATGGGCGACCAGCATGGCGTCGGCCTGGCCGGCCGTGCGCAGCAGAACAGGCCGGCGCCGCAGACGCTGGCCCAACCGCTCCGGCGGCCTCCTGGGCGAGCATCCGGTACCGGGCGCCGCCGGTGACCCGGAGGGCGCCGACCAAAGGCCGGCGTCGCTGGCGTGCGGGCCCACCGGAGCGGTAGCCGGCCTCGGCCAGCAGTGGGGATCCGGACCGGCCCCCGGGAACCGGTCGGGACCGTCCGACATCCACTCGCGGCACTCGATCCGTAGAACTAGTACGTCTACGCCCAGAATCGTACGGATGGTGGAGCGATGACCCTCCCGTCGCTCCGGCTACCGATATCGTGATCTGTACGGCCGCCTAGGGGAGTCTCCGACATCGCGCACGCCGTTCCTCCGAACTCATCCCGTCGCCCGACGGCGCGGCCCCCTGTTCCCGTCGCCGACGGGGTGGAGCGATCGACGCCGGAGCCCGGCCAGCTCTCCCGTCGCTCCTTCATCAAGGCCTCGGCAATCATGGTGGCGGCGGCCGGCGTTTCGACCACGCGACTTGGCCAGAAGCAACGGCTATTTTTTGGTCTCGATGTTCCGGACGACGATCCGGCGACCATTGACAGCATTTCGAGTCTGGTCGGCGGGACGCCGAGCGTCGTCTCGATATTCGTCAAGCTGGATAGCGTGCTGCCCGTCGACCGCCTCCGCCAAATTGCGGCGGCCAAACAGACGGCATTCCTGACCCTCGAGCCCTGGCTCATCGCCAGTGCCCCCGGCGACGTCAATCAACCACAATTCTCGCTGGGGTCCATCATTCGAGGCGATCATGATGCCGACCTCCGTCGGCTGGCGTCGGCGATCGGCGGTCTTCGCCAGACGGTCTACCTCCGGTTCGCCCATGAGATGAACGCCTGGTGGTACCCCTGGGCTGAGGCCGTCAACGGCAACCAGCCCGGCCAGTACGTGGCGGCGTGGCGCCACGTACGGAAGATCTTTTCGCCGGCCGATCGATACGTCCGCTGGGTGTGGTCACCCAACGAGGTCCTCAACGTGAAGCGGAAACTCCCCACGCTGTCCGAGGTCTATCCCGGCGATCGCTGGGTGCACTACGTCGGCATGACCGGGTACTCCGATGGGAGCGCGTCGCCGACGAGCACGTACCAGCAGACGATCTCCCAGCTCACAGCGCTGTCGAAGCACCCAGTGCTCTTGTCGGAGATGGGCGCCGACGGCGCCGCCGCGCCCACGTGGATCCGCGCCCTGCCGGCGTACCTGGCGGCCAACCCGCGCATCCAGGGCTTCGTGTACTTCGACACCAGCCCGTCGACGACCGGGGCCACCGGCGACTATGCCATCACCCAATCGCCGCAGAAGACCGCCGCCTTCCGCAGCCTGCTCCGGGCCATCGGGGCCAACCACAAGCTCTGAGCGGTGCGCCGCGTGCGGGTCGACGGGCGCCGACCGGCTCCGGAGCGGCACCGAGCGGTCGGGTAACGCCACGGCGCCGACGGCGAAGTGAGAGTCATGCGGCATCGGCGTGAGAACTACGCCGGCGTAAGTCGATGCCTCCCAAAAGCAACCTTCGACGGAGGGAAGTCCCATCAAAATGCAGTATCTGGAACAGCGATGTTACCTAGCGGTGACGAAGCGGTGGCTTGCGGCCTCGATCTCGCTGATTCCTGTGAATGGAACGTTAAACTAGCCAAACTTTTCGACTCAAGCCTGGATTGCAACCCGAGTAATTTGTATCATCGCCTCTGTCGGACCATCCCGGTTGCAGCCGAGAAAAGTGTTCGCACCGCAACTTCCCCCAACGCCCTGCTTCATGCTCCAGCCCAACCATGCCGTGAGGTCTGTGATGAGTGAGATTGTCGAGTTTGATGCGAAGGCGCGGCGCACGTCGTCCGGGGTGACGCCGATCTCCCGGCGGTCCGACGCCGCGTCGGCCGGTCCGCTCGGGCCACAGCGTCCCGCACCCACCGGGGGCGCCGAGGACGTTGAGGTCAGCATCGTCGTACCTACGAGAAATGAAGAGCAGAATGTCGTACTCCTGACGACGCGCCTGGCGGCGGCCATGCCGGCCGACGTGTCGTGGGAGATCGTGGTGGTCGACGACAGCAGCGACGCCACGCCGGCGGTGGTGAAGGAGCTGCTGGCGTCGGGGACCCCCGGCCAGTTGCTGCACCGACTCCCGGACGAGCGCGTCGGTGGCCTGGGCGGGGCGGTGCTGGCCGGATTCCATGCGGCCCGGGGCCGGGTCCTGGTGGTGATGGACGCCGACCTCCAGCACCCGCCGGAGATGGTGCCGGTGTTGGCGTCGATGATCGCCATCGGCGCCTGCGACGTGGCCGTGGGGAGCCGCTTCTCGAACGGCGGGAGCGCCACCGGCCTCGACGGCTGGATCCGGCGGCTGAACTCCCAGGTGACGCGCCAGCTCACCCGGGTCATGCTGAGCAACACCCGCTCGATCCGCGATCCGTTGAGCGGGTTCTTCGCCGTCCGCCGCGACGTCGTGGCCAACGGGCCCACGTCGAGTGACGGGTTCAAGATCCTGATCGACGTGCTCACGTTCGGCGAATGGACGAGCGCCATCGAGGTCCCCTTCGGCTTCCAGCCCCGAGCCACCGGCGACTCGAAGGCCGATGTGGCCCAAGGCGCCCGCTTCCTCCGCCAGCTCGGTCGCCTGGCCGTCTCGAGCAACCACCACTCGCACCGCGAGCGCCCGGCCCGCCAGCGTCACGTGCCCGTGTCGAGCGGCACCCGTTGAGCACCTCGCAGTCCGAGAAGGGTCAACGCAGCTCGTGACGGTCACCCTCAGGCCCGGCGTCGGGGAGATCGAACCCGACGTCCGGCAGCTCGAGCCACGCGCCCCGGAGCGTTATGTCCACGCCCGCCGGTTCCGGACCACCTTGGACGGTCGCGAGACCGCCGTGGGCGGTTTCCTCATCACCTATGCCCGATGGCTGCCGCTGGGCGCTTTGTTGGCCCTGCAGGCCTTCTTGTGCTGGCGCCTGATTTTCTCGAACACGGCTTTCATCGATGAGGCGACCTACCTGAGCGCCGGGAACCAGCTGCTCCACTCCTGGGTCCACGGCGGCCCGAACCTCGCCTACGAGACGTACTTCTCGGGCGCGCCGGTCATCTACCCGGTGATCGCCGCCCTCTTCGACCACGTGGGCGGCCTGGCCGCGGCCCGGATGTTCTCGATGGCGCTCATGCTCCTGGCCACCACGCTGTGCTACGCCAGCGCCCGCCGCCTCGGCGGGACGGTCGCCGGCTGGTTCGCCGCCGCCGCCTTCGTCGGCCTGCAGGGCACCCAGTACCTGGGGGCGTTCGCCACCTTCGACGCCATGTCGCTGACGCTCCTGGCCCTGGCCGCCTGGATCGTCATCAGGACGTGCACCGAGTCGGAGCACATCTCGCTGTGGCTGTTCGCCGCTGCGCCGGTCATCGCCCTGGCCGACGCCACCAAGTACGCCTCGGCCATCTTCGATCCGGTGATCTTCCTCATGGCGCTGTTCTTGCTGGTGCCCCGCCACGGGTGGCGGACGGCCATCCGGCTCAGCGTCACCCTGGGGGCGTTGACCGTGGCGTTGGTGTCGGCCCTGCTGGCACTGGCCGGCAGCCAGTACTGGGCCGGGATCACCGAGACGACCACCAACCGGGCCGCCGCCACCTCGTCGGTCGGGTTGATTCTCCACGACACGATCAGCTGGATCGGCGCCATCATCGCCCTGTCCCTCATCGGTGCCGTGGCCCTGGTCATCCTGGCCATTCGGCACCGGATCTCCTGGTCGTACGCCCTCCTCGGTGTCACCCTCTTCGGGGCGACGATCCTGGCGCCCGCCAACCAGGCGCGGATCCACACGGCGACCTCGTTGAGCAAGCACGTGAACTACGGGGCGTGGTTCGGCGCCCTCCTCGTCGGCTACGTCCTGTCCCGGGTCATCGTGCCCGGCCTGCGCAACAGCTGGCGCTACGTCCTCCCCCTCGCCCTCCTCGCCGGCATGTTCACCATCGGGACCCGTCAGGCCAACAAGGAGTTCTTGAGTTGGATCAACACGACGAACTACGTCAAGGCCCTGACGCCACTGGTGCTGCACACCAAGGGCCCGGTCCTGTCGGACGACGTGTCGATCCCGACGTATTACATGGGCAACGCCGTCAACCCACTGCGATGGCAGAGCACGTTCTACTTCCGGTACACGCCGCCCGGGAGCACGCACGAGCTGATGGACATCCCGGCCTACGTGAAGGCCGTGCACCAGAGCTACTTCTCGGTCATCGCCCTCGACTGGGGTGACACGAGATCCATCGACGAAGCCATCTCGAATGCCATCGCCGACAACAAGCGCTACCAGTACGTCGGGAATTTCAAGTCGAGTGGAGGCCGAGTGAAGGCGGCGTACGTGATCTGGATCCTCAAGCCGACTGCGCCGGCGAAGGCGGCCTGACGTGGCCCTCGGCGTCAAGACACCGCAGCGCACCAAGCACCGTGCCAAGCACCGCACCGGCACGTACGTGGCCGGGCAAGGGTCGACGGTGACGACGGCACCGCTCCCGCCGGCGCCGGCGCCGGCGCCCGAGTTGTCCGCCCTCCCGGTGGGGTCGGGCGATGCCGTCCCCCGCGGGCGGGCGGGGATCCACGCCCGCCCCTCGGCGCCGATGCCCGACCAGTTGGTCCTGCCCAAGCCGCCGACGGACCCCGAGAAGGTCAGCTACATCCGACGCGAGCTGCAGATCCTGATCATCGCCTCGATCCTGTCCATGAGCATGCTGCTCGTCAGCCAGATCCACTTCATCACCCTGAGCCCCTGGCTGCTCGTCTTCGCGCCGTACCTCGTCTTCACGGTCATCTACTTCTTGATCTCGCTGTGGATCAACATCTGGAGCCGGGACTTCGACTACAAGCGGCACCAGCGTCTGGTCCGGAACTGGCGGCCGACGACCTACCCGAGCGTCGACATCATGCTCCCGATCTGCGGCGAGGACCTGGCCGTGCTCGAGAACACCTGGGCCAACGTGGACCGCCTCCGCAGCACGTACCGAGGCCCCGTCGAGGTGTACGTCCTCGACGACGGTGACAACGCCGACGCCGCCGCCAGTGCCCGGAGCGTCGGGTTCAACTACATGGTCCGTCCCAACCGGGGGTGGTTCAAGAAGGCCGGCAACCTGCGCCACGGCTACTCGAACTCCTCCGGCGAGTTCCTGGTCATCTTCGACGCCGACTTCGCTCCTCGCGAAGATTTCCTCGACGAGCTGCTGCCCCACATGGCCGACAACCCGCAGCTGGGCATCGTCCAGTCGCCGCAGTACTTCCGGTTCGATCGCCGTCAGTCGTTGATGGAGCGGGGTGCGGGGGCGGTGCAGGAGCTCTTCTACCGGGTCGTCCAGGTGTCGCGTGACCGTTTCGGCGCCGCCATCTGCGTCGGCTCGTGCGCCGTCTACCGCCGGGCCGCCCTCGACGCCATCGGTGGCACCGCCCTCATCGAGCACTCCGAGGACGTCCACACCGGCTTCGACCTGGCCCGGGCCGGCTGGGGGACCAAGTACGTGCCGATCCCGCTGGCCACCGGGCTCTGCCCGAGCGACCCCGACGCCTTCCTCACCCAGCAGTACCGGTGGTGCACCGGCTCGATGAGCCTGATGAAGTCGAACAAGTTCTGGCAGACGAAGCTCGGCTTCTCGAAGCGCCTGTGCTTCTCCTCGGGGTTCTGCTACTACATCCACACGGCGATCTTCAGCATCATGACGCCGCTCATCCCGATCGTCATCGTGCTCGCCCTACCCGAGCAGGTGCAGCTCCACAACTACCTGTGGATCGTGCCCAGCGTCGCCTACAACCTGATCGTGTTCCCGCTGTGGAACCGAGGGCGCTATGGCTTCGAGGCGTTGATGACCAAGGCCCTCTACGGATGGGCCCACCTCTTCGCCATCTCCGACATCCTGCGCAAGCGGACGGCGGCCTGGCAACCGACGGGCGGCAAGGTGAAATCCCGCAAGACGGACCGAGTCTGGCGGGGGATGATCCTGTGGGGCGGGCTGACCGGCGGCCTGTGGGTCGGCGCCTGCCTGTGGCGGATGTACGAGTACAAGTCGATCGCCTTCGCGTTCCTCCTACTCACCGGCCTGCTCTACTGCACGATCATCGCCATGGCCCTCTACGTGCGGCGCCAAGGTCGAAAGGCCGCCTGAACCTGACGTCGGATCCCGGTCGATGGCGATCGGGAGCCGTGCCGGTCGATCGCCATGGGTTCGGGTCGGGCACCTGGCGATCGTCTCGCCGTGGCGAGCAGCGCCGACTTACCCCATCGATCCGAAGAACCCGGCATCGCCGAAGGCGAACACCCCGCCGTCGGATGCCGCCAGCCAGTAGCCATGCCGATCGTTGGTCGCGGTGATGGCCACGATCGGCCGGTCGAGCGGCTTGCCGCCCATCGATCCGAAGAAGCCGCCGCCGCCGAAGGCGAACACCCCGCCGTCCAATGCGACCTCCCAGTACGCGGCGCCGCCGATGGTCACACCGACCACGGGCGCGCTGAGTGCTTTCCCGCCCATCGATCCGGCGAAGGTGGCGTCGCCGAAGGCGAAGATGCCACCGTCGGTGGCCACCTCGAAGTAGCCGTGCCCATCGGCACTGGGACTCAGGCCGACGATCGGTTGGTTGAGATGGCGACCGCCCATCGATCCGTAGAACGCGGCGCCGCCGAAGGCGAAGAGCCCGCCGTCGGCGGCGACTTCCCAGTAGCCGTTGCCACCCGGCGCGGCGGCGATCCCCACGACGGCCGCGTTCAGCCGGCGACCGCCCATCGATCCGTAGAAGCGGGCGTCGCCGAAGGCGAAGATCCCACCGTCGGCGGCCACCAGCCAGTACCCGTTCCCGTCGGGGGTGGCGACCATGCCGACCACCGGCTTGTTGAGGTGCAACGACCCGGTCGATCCGTAGAAGCGGGCGTCGCCGAAGGCGAAGATCCCACCGTCGGATCCCACTTCCCAGTAGCCGTTCCCGTCGGGCGTGGCCACCATGTCCACGATCGGTGCGTTCAGTTGGCCCGATCCGCCGGCTCCCGACATCCCGGCGGACGACGATCCCGCCCCACCCGATGCGCCTGATGCGCCCGACCCGCCGCCACCCGAACCCCCGATGGCCGAGGCCATGGCGGCGATCGACGACGACGAACTCTCGATCGGCCAGTTCGTGGTGCCGCTGAATTCGGACCAGACGAAACCGCTCAGCCCGGGGGTGGCCTCGACGAGTTGGACGAACTCGCTGATCCAGCCGGCCTTGCTGCCACCCACCTCCGCGCTCCCGACCTCGTTGATGAGGAGGGGCTTGCTCGGGTCGATCTGGGCCAGCGTGCTCAGCGAGGGTCCGAACAGTTGCGAGGGGGTCTGCCAACTCCGACCGGACTGGGATGTCCCATAGTTGTAGCCGTCCAAACCGAGGACATCGACGTACGCCGAGCCGGGATATTCGGTGGTCATGGCCGACGTCGCGCCGCTGTTGACGTTGGGGCTCCAGACCCAGCTGACATTTGTCGCGCCAGCTGCCACAAAAAGGTCATGAATGTGTCGAAATGCAGCGATGTAGTTCGAGGCGGTGTTCCCATTGACGCCGATGGCCCACGGATACCAATTTCCGTTCATCTCCTGTCCGAAACGCAGCAGGAGCGGTTGGCCCCACTTGGCTGCTCCTTTCGCGAACGCGGTGATGTACGTGTCGAACTGTCCGGCGGCGATCGCCGGCAGGGGATACGTGTTCTGGTTCGCGCCCAGCTGGTTCAGCCACGGCTCCCAGGTGATCTCGGGTTCGGCCCCGATGGCGCTGACTTCCTGGGCGTCGGTCAGCGGGAAGGTCGAGTTGAACCCCTCGTAGAAGTTCACGACGTCGGGGCTGCGGCCGACGTTCTGACCCAGGGTCTGGATCTGCGGAAGTTGGGACAGGCTGCTCACCGACACCCCGAACGAGCGTTGGCCGTAGGCCGACCCGGTCGCCCCGGCGGCCGGCGCCGACGGGGCGACGGCCAACCCCCACCCGGCCAATGCCAAGCCGGTGACCAGGGAACTTGCTGTTGCGAGGCGTCGATTCACTGGAAATCCCCTGGATGGGACCGGTCGATCGAGCTGCGCTGGCCGGTCAACGCCCATCGGCGGACTGCGGCCATCAGCGATGGCGATGGCGCATCGGTCGTGGCGGTCGCCGACGGCTCGACCCGGACGTTCGGCCGTCCGTCTCGAGTACCGGGCCACCGGCGCCCGACGAGCTCGCTCGACGGCCGGTGGCGTCGGGTCGACCAGCGGGTTCGGCCGTCCGTGGCCGCCGAGATCCGGCGAGACCCGGCACCGGTGGTTCGGAATTGCAGGACTACGGCACTTCGATGCATTGGCGTCATTCGTCGCCTCAGATGGGTGAGCGGAACTGCTGACATCCCCCTGGACCGTGTTAGCACGTTTGTACCTGGGATTTACCTGAAATTTGCCGACCAATTGTCACGCAGCTCGCTGGCAGAAAGTCAGTTAATATTCCTGAAACGGACAATCTGCAATATCCGTTTCCTTTCCTCTAATTCTCCGCTACTGTGACGCCCAGGCGGTCAGTGCGAAGTGTGGTTGAGAACAGCAATTCAAGGGGTGTCGGCGGGCCCTCCAAGATCTCCTGAAGGGAGCGGCTCTGTGGTTCCGCTAGGTCCTGACACCTGCGCCATGCACCGGTGTGGTGCTGCTGCAGCCACCACTCGATCGACGATGCGACCGACGGCCGGACACGCCGGATCGGCGGTGCGCTCATGAGCAACATCGGCGTACTCGGAGCCGGCTACGTCGGCCTGGCGTCAGCCGTGGGCTTCGCCCACCTCGGCCACGACGTGGTGGCCTACGACATCGACGAGGAGCGGGTCGGCAGTTTGAACGCCGGGCTTCCCCCCTTCCACGAGGAGCGGCTCGAGGAACTGCTGAACGAGGGCATCGCCCGGGGACGGCTGCGATTCGCGTTGGTCGGCGACCTCGACGTCTCGGACCGTGAGTTCGTGTTCCTTTGCCTCCCGACGCCCCAGGGCCACGACGGTGCGGCCGACCTCGGCGCCATCCAGTCGGGCGTCCGGGCCATCGCGGGCTCGCTGACGGCGGGCTCGGTGGTGGTGAACAAATCCACCGTGCCGGTGGGCACCGGCCGGAGCATCGCCGCCCAGCTGGTCGACGCCGACGTGACCGTCGTCTCCAATCCCGAGTTCCTCCAGGAGGGACGGGCGCTCTCGGAGTTCCTCGGTGGCGAGCGCATCCTGATCGGCGCCGACGACAAGTCGGCGGCGCGCCGGGTCGAGTCGCTGTACGCCGGGACCGGTGTACCGGTCATCTCGGTGGGCCTCGAGTCGGCCGAGCTGGCCAAGTACGCCTGCAACACCTTCCTGGCCACCAAACTCAGCTTCGTGAACTCCATCGCCACGCTCTGCGAGGAGATGGGAGCCGACATCTCCGAGGTCACCTCGGTCATGGGCAGCGACAGCCGCATCGGGTCGAAATTCCTGGCCGCCGGTCCGGCGTGGGGTGGACCCTGCTTCCCGAAGGACTCCCAGGCACTCCTGCAGATGTCGGCCCAGGCGGGTTTCGACTTCCCGGTCCTGTCGGGTGCCGTGGCCACCAACATGTGGGGGATCGACTCGGTGGTCGAGAAGGTCACCCGCGCCTGTGGCGGTGACCTCTCGGGGGTGCCGGTGGCCGTCTGGGGCCTGACCTTCAAGGCCGGGACCGACGACCTGCGTGACTCGCCGTCGCTCGACATCGTCCGTCGCCTGCTCGAAGGTGGGGCGCAGATCAAGGCGTTCGACCCGATGGTCCGTCGCCCGTTCCCCGGGATCACCGTGTGCCCCGATGCCTACGAGGCGTGCGCCGACGCCGAGATCCTCCTGGTGCTCACGGAATGGCCCGAGTTCGCCGCCATGGACTTCCGGCGGGTGGCCTCGCTCATGGCCACCCCGACGTTGGTCGACACGCGCAACATCGTCCCGACCACGACGGTGACCGGCGCCGGCCTCAACTACCTGGGTCTCGGCCGGGCGCCCCAGCAGGCCTCGGCCGCGTCACCACACCCGCCGCGGCCCCACGCCCGCCACACCAACGGCGCCCGGGTGGTGGCCGGTCGCTGAGCGGGCGAGCGCGCTGCCTACGACCCGGCGAGGTCCGGTTGGTGGGTAGGCCGAAAGGGCGGAGGGGATCAGGCGTCGGCCTGGTCGGCTCGCTCTTCCACCCGGAGCTCTGACTCCTCGAGGATGGCGGCGGCCTGCGCTCGCGGATCGTCGCTCGAGCTCTCCTCCGGTGGTCGGGCATCGGCCCGGTGGACGACGGCGTCGACCGTCGGTACCCCGTCCTCGGCGTTCAGGCTCGTCGGATCGTGCGTTGCGTCCACCATGTCGTCCACGACCTTCCGGTTGGCGTCCTCGGACATTGTGCACCCCCTCCGGCCCTGAACGCGGCCGACGTGTCACCGGATGCGTTGGCGACACCCGGGCGCCTTCAAATTTCCCGAT
This sequence comes from uncultured Acidimicrobiaceae bacterium, assembly GCA_963730735.1. Lineage (GTDB taxonomy): Bacteria > Actinomycetota > Acidimicrobiia > Acidimicrobiales > RAAP-2 > CAVSSX01. The sequence continues at coordinate 2,130 of CAVSSX010000013.1, read as the reverse complement.
GGGCGGCACCGGCAAACACGCCGGGGGCTGGGTGCACGCCCCATTGGAGGCGTCGGAACCGCCGGGCTGGCGCCGGGGGTGGCTCAGGCGGGCGTGACCGGGTCGGCCGACACCACGTGGGCCACCGGGCCGAGGCTGGTGGCGTGGGGGGCCGGCTCGGCCGCCAGACCGAAGCCGAGACCGATGGCCGCACCGGCGGTCAGGACGCCGAGCAGGAGGAAGGGAACGAATCGCCGCACGCCGAGAGACTAGCGCTCCGGTCACGCCGCCCACCAGGACACGGGGGGCCCGGTTCGGTCCCTGGCGGCTCCGGTGGCCCCGGCCACGGCGGTGCGACGGGAGGTCGGGTTGTCCGCCGGTAGCCTCCAGCAAATGCCCCCCTCCTTCAGTGCGGCGGTCGAGGACTACGTCGATCGCGCCGCCACCTTGCTCGACCTCGAAGAGGACGTCCGGGTCCTGTTGGCCGAGCCCTACCGCCAACTCGACGTCCAGGTGCCCATCCGGGCCGACGACGGCTCGGTCCTGGTCTTCCGGGGCTACCGGGTGCAGCACAACGGGGCCCGGGGCCCCTTCAAGGGGGGCCTGCGCTACCACCAGCACACCGACCTCGACGAGGTGCGCGGCCTGGCATCGCTGATGACCTGGAAGGCGGCACTGCTCGACCTGCCCTTCGGCGGGGCCAAGGGCGGGATCACCCTCGACCCGACCACCCTGTCACCTCGCGAGCTCGAGGCGGCCACCCGGAGCTTCACGCACGCCATCGCCGGGGTCATCGGCCCGAACACCGACATCATGGCGCCCGACGTGAACACCGACGCCCGGGTGATGGGTTGGGTCATGGACGCCTACTCTTCCCGGGCCGGGTGGAGCCCGGCGGTGGTCACCGGCAAACCCCTCGAGCTCGGCGGCATCGTCGGCCGGATCGAGGCCACCGGCCGCGGCGTCGTCGCCGTGACGGCGGCGACCTTGGCGGCCCAGGGCCGGTCCCTGGTCGGCCAGCGGCTGGTCATCCAGGGGTTCGGCAACGTCGGTCGGCACGTGGCCCAACTGGCCGCCGAGCAGGGGGCGGTAGTGGTCGGGGTGTCCGACGTCTCGGGCGGACGACACGACCCGGGCGGGCTCGATGTCCCGGCGCTCCTGGCGGCGACGCAGACCGGCACGCCGCTGAAGGAGGTCGGCGCGAGCGAGTTCGTGACCAACGCCGAGCTGCTGGGCCTGGCCTGTGACGTGCTCATTCCGGCAGCCCTCGAGAACGCCATCGACGCCACCAACGTCGGGTCGGTGCAGGCGCCGCTGGTCGTCGAGGCGGCCAACCATCCCGTGACGGCCGAGGCCGACGCTGCCCTCGGGGAGGGCGGAGTGACGGTGGTGCCGGACATCCTGGCCAACGCCGGCGGGGTGACCGGCAGCTACTTCGAATGGACGTCCAACCTGACCGAATTCCGCTGGACCGAGGAGCGCTTCACCAGCGAGTTGCTGGCCACGATGGGCCGGGCCTTCCGGGAGACCTGGGCCTGCCACCTCGAACGCGGGGTCGATCTGCGCACGGCGGCGTACATGGTCGGTCTGGCCCGGGTGGCCGAGGCCGTCCGCCTCCGGGGCCTGGCCTGAGCCTGGGCCGGCCCCGCGTGACCGGCCGGTGTCGGACACGACTAGCGAATGGTCGGTCCGGGTAGGTTGGCGGGGTGATGGCGTCCCCGTCGGTCGATGGGAGGACCGCACGCCGTCGAGAAAGCGAGGACCAGCCATGACGCCGGACAACGAGCAGGGGAGCACCTCCGACGCCACCCGGGCCGAGGACGAGTTGGACGCCCGGACGACGGCCGCGGCCGACCGGGCCCCGACCCCCGAGGAAGAGGCCGAGGCCGATGGCCACGGACCGGTGAGCGACTCGGTCGCCGCCCACGAGGAAGAGATGATGGAGCGCGGCGCCAACGCCAAGGGCGAAGGCGAGATCTAACGGTCATCAGGTTCGGCTTGCGGCTCCGACCAGGGTGTTGACCCCTGGTCGGCGCCGCGGTCAACTGACTCGGTGCACGAGACCTCCGAGGATCTGGCGGGGCTCCAGGCGCTGCTCGATCGCAGCGACGAGCGGGCCGGATCGCACCTGCGCGAGGTCCTGACGCCCGA
>CAVSSX010000012.1:0-613732 GCA_963730735.1 uncultured Acidimicrobiaceae bacterium | reverse complement strand
TGAGGAATGTGGACGCAGGCTCGGCTGGCGCCACGGCGGACTGCCGTCTCGGCGGTTCCCTTGGCGAGGCGGACCGGAGTACGAGGTAGATCCCCACCGGACCCTGCTCGACAACTCCAGGGCGAAAGCCGAACCGGAGTGGGCACCCAACGTTCGATTTCGACCTGCGTAGAGGCTCGGGTCACCGCTGGCCGCGAGTGCTCACTCCTGTTCGACGTGAACGTTCGTGCGTGTCAAGCGCCGCCCAGGGCGGCCCGCACCGCCTCGACGATCTCGTCACTGATCGGGTCGCCCTCGGTGGCTCGGGCCAGCGCCAGGCCGCCCATGAGCATCGAGAGGCGGGCCAACGACTCGGCGCGATGTCCCGGTGTTCCGTCGTCGGCGAGCGCCTCGACGCCATCGGCAAAGGCACGAACCCCTTCGACGAAGGACGCCCGCACCGGACTGTCACGGTCCGTGCGGGCGATGTCACCGCTGAGCGACGCCAACGGGCACCCGTGGGCGACGTCGGAGCGGTGGGTGTCGGACAGGTAGAAGTCGATGAACGCCGCCTCGGGGTCCTCGGCGCTGCGCCTGAACTCGCGGAGCCCCTCGATCTGTTCGGCAAAGGCGCGAGCACAGGCGATCTGGGCCAGCTGTTCCTTGGAGCTGAAGTGCCGGTAGAAGCCGCCTTGGGTCATCCCGGCGGCCGCCATCAGCTCGGGCACGCTGACCCCGTCGACCCCACGCTCACGGAACAGTTCGGAGGCGGCCTCGATCACCTGATCGCGATGCCGTTCGGCCTGCTCCTTGGAAGATCGTCCCATCGCCCGGCCCCTTCCCGAAGATTTTTAGATGACGGCCTTGATCTATTCTATGTCGCAGTATAGATTATGAACATCATCTAAGAGGCCCTCGGGGCCGTTCTGAAAGGAAAGCCACCATGACCAACGTGCTGCTCGTCGTCTCCGGCGCCGACCACTGGACCTTGAAAGATGGCACCGAGCACCCGACCGGCTTCTGGGCCGGCGAGTTCATCCACCCCCACCAGGTCTTCACCGCAGCGGGCTACGACATCACGATCGCCACGCCCGGCGGGGTGACCCCGACCCTCGACGAAGTCAGCCTCCGGCTGGACCTCAACGGCAACGACCAGTCCGTGGTCGACGGCCAGCGGGCCTACCTCGCCGGCCTCGGGGACGCCTTCACGAAGCCCGCCCGCCTCGAGGACGTCGATCCCGCTGACTACGACGTCGTCTTCGTCGCCGGTGGCCACGGGCCGATGGAGGACCTGGCCGACAATCCGGTGATCGGAGCGATCTTCTCGGCCGTCTACCCGGACAAGCAGAAGGTCGCGGCCGCCGTGTGCCACGGCGTCGGTGCGCTCCTGCCGGCCCGGGAGTCCGACGGGTCCTGGACCTTCGCCGGAAAGAAGGTCACCGGTTTCACCGACGAGGAGGAGACCGCCTTCGGCTTCGGGGACAAGGCGCCCTGGTTGCTCGAGACCCGTTTGCGCCAGAACGGTGCCGACTTCGACGGTGGTCCCGCCTTCGGTCCCCAGGTCGTCGTGGACGGCAATCTCATCACCGGGCAGAACCCTGCGTCGGCACAGCCGGCGGCCGAAGCGGTCGTGGCGTACCTGAACGAGCACGCGGCTCCGAAGGCGTAACGACGGCGGACGCCCCTGCGAGCGAGGCGTCACGACCGAATGCGTCGGTCCGGCGTACGGAACGAGCCTCCGACTAGCCGGTCGGAGGCTCGTTCGCGCCCGCCGCCACGACATGGTCGACGAAGACCCTGACCAGTCGTTCGCGAGCCGGAATGGGACCCGCCGGGCTGGTGCCTTCGAGCTTTGCTCCGCAGGTACACGACGCAGTTGAGCCCCACAGGAGGGGGTCCTCCGTCCTGACCCTCGTGCGGGGCGAACCGAGGAGGTGGTCCTCGGTGGCGGGCAGTTCAGAGGAGTTGTGGGCAGAGCGCTGAGCCACCGGGAAGCCTTCGTCTAGGGGTGAGCCGAGGGTAGGTGCCTAACCCCAGTTCCTGTCCAGAACCCGGTGTTGCACCAGGTGGTCGCTGGCCACCGACGGCGGCTCCGCCGCAGTCGTCACGGTACGACTACGGGAAGCCGAGCACGACCAGGATGATGCTGAGGGCCAGCGACAGAACGGCCCAGGGCAGCGTCTTGATCCACTATTCGATCGTGGGCAGATTTCGATCGAGGAACGCCTGCCGCTGCTTGCGCTCCTGGGCGAGCGAAACCCAGAAGTTCACGAAGGACTGCTCCGGGAACCGCTTGATCGACCAGGCGGAGAGTATGACCTTGAGCCAGAGCAGCGACAGGACGAACAGCAGGTAGCCGATCGTTCCGACCACCGCGTTGGCCGCGAGGAGTTCCACGAGTCCGACTTACCCACTGGCGGTGAGCTGAGACGGCTCGACTAGTCCGCCGGCCTTGTGGGAATGCTCTCCGTTGGCGGAAAGGCGGGCGGAGCGGTGGAACCGTGGGGGCGCACGAAAGGGCGAACACTCTTCCTGCTACCCCCGTGGCCTAGCTACTTCGTTCTCGGGACCATCCTCTCGGCGCGGTTTGTCGGCGCGGTCTGCTTGGCCACCTTCGCGGGTGGGTCAGTCGCAGGTGGCTGTCGCTCTCGTTGTCGCCGGAGTCTCCGGCGGAATCCTTCGGGGGTCGTCGAGCCGTCCCCGCCGACTTCGGAACGCCGCCTTTTCGGAGACGACCGCGGAGGGTTGGGTGTGACCCCACCGACGACGCCGAGACACGACTCGCAACCGAGACGTCCGTTCCCATCCGAAGAGAGGTAAGTGCCCATGTTCGTCATCTTCATCTTCTTCGCCGTCGTGACGATCGTCGCCTTCATCGTCACGCGATACCTGCCCGCCGACGGCGAAAGTACGCACCGCAAGAGGACGACGAAGATCGTCGCCTTCTCCGCGCTCGGGCTCACGGTGATCTTCCTGTTGGCGTCGAGCATCCAGATCGTGTCCACGAAGAACGTGGGTATCGAGACGTCGTTCGGCAAGACCTCGGGCCACCTGAGCAACGGGATCCACCTGACCGCTCCCTGGGTGAGCGTGACGGAAATGGACGCCGCCATCCAGACCGACAGCTACACCGGCAGCAACTGCCTCGACGTGCGCATCGCCAATCAGCAAACCGCCTGCGTGAATATCTCGATCCGGTGGCGCATCCAACCCGACCAAGCTGACTACCTGTTCCAGAACTACCGGACCTTCGACAACGTGCGGGACTCGTTGGTCACCCGGGAGCTGACGGCGGCGGTGAACAACCAACTCACCAACTACAACCCGCTCAACTCCATCTCGGTCACCTCGACCGGCGCCGCCAACTACCCGACGAATCCGTCGCTGACCCAGATCGCCACGAAGGTCACCGACCAGATGCGCCGAGAGATCGGTCAACAGATCGACGTGCTCTCCACGATCATCCCGATCATGAAGTTCGACGCGCAGACGCAGTCCCGGCTCAACCAGCTCCAGCAGCAAGAGGCCCAGACTCGCATCGCCGTGGCCGCCCAGCAGACCGCACAAGCGCAAGCGCAGGCGAACCAGGATCTGGCGCAGTCGGTCAATACGAGCCCCAACGTGCTCGTTGCCCAATGCCTCAACACCCTGGAGCAGATGGTGAAGGACGCGCAGCCCGTGCCCGCCGGCTTCACCTGCTGGCCGACGTCCGGCGTTGCGGGAGTGATCGCCAACTCGCCCACGACTACGTCGCCCACGGCGAAGTCGTGACCAGTCGGCTGGCCCCTATTTAGGGCGCCCTGTGTCAAGAGAGGAGCATCGACATGTACAGGTCGACTTTTGGTGGGCCGTGCGGGTCTCGATCCCGCCACCTTGGGATTAAAAGTCCCCTGCTCTTCCCGATGAGCTAACGGCCCGCTCGACAAGGTACCCGGTTGGCCCGGGCCCACTGGAGTGGTGAGGAGGACCGGAGGGTTGCGCTACCTTCGGCGAAGTGACCCATCCGACGACCCGACGACGGACCCCCGGCGGCTGACCGGATGTCGACGCCCTCGACGGTCCGGATCGTCCAGATCTCCGACACCCACCTGACCCACCTGGGCGGGGTGACCAACGCCAACTTCGAGAAGTTGGCGGGTCTACATCAACGACGAGCTCCGACCTGACCTCGTGGTGAGCAGTGGCGACCTCTCGCTGCTCTCACCGGACCTGGCGGCCGACCGGGCCACGGCCCATCAGTTGCACCGCCTCCTTGTCCCGCCGGTGCGGATCGTGCCGGGCAACCACGACGTGGGCGAGATCGGCGCCGAGCCGTGGGGTGGCTTCGGCGTGACCAGCGACCGGGTAGCCGCCTTCTCGGCCACGTTCGGACCCGACCACTGGCTCGAGTTCGTCGGCCACTGGGCGGTGATCGGTCTGGACAGCGAGGTCATGTCCTCGGGCCTGCCCGAGGAGCGGGCGCAATGGGAGTGGCTCGCCGAACTGCCGTCGCTGGTGGGCGACCGACCGGTAATCGTCTTCCTGCACAAGCCGCTCTGGTCACCGGTCGACGGGCCGAACGAGTACGCGCTGAGCGTGACCGACGCCGACCGGGAGCGGGTGCTGTCGTTGCTCGACCCGGTCGACCTGCGGGCGGTGGGCAGTGGCCACCTCCACCGGTTCCATGCCGCCACACGCGGTGAGGTACTGACGGTGACGGCACCGTCGTCCGCCTTCGTGGCCAAGTCGCTGGCCATGGGTCCGGGGGTGAGCGACCTGGGGGTGATCGAGTACGAGTGTGGGGAGCGTGAGGTCTCGGCCCGCTTCCTCACCATCCCGACCCTGGAGGTCCGCCAGACCCAGGAGATCGAGGCCTTCGTGGCCACCTGGGAGGCCGTCGGTCCTGGGCCGATGCCGGGCCCGGCACCGGTCGGGAGCTGATCGCCTCCGCCGTTCAGGCGGGGGGTACGGCCTCCGGAGGCGGGGGACCGACGTAGCGGGCCGAGGGCCGGATGAGCCGGTTGGCCGACGCCTGCTCGAGCACGTGGGCCGCCCAGCCGATGGATCGACTGGCGGCGAACGTCGGGGTGAACATCTCCCGGGGAATTCCACACGTCGACATGACCACACCGGCGTAGAACTCGACGTTGGTGTACAGGCGGCGGCCCGGTTTGAGCTCGGCCAGCACGGCCACGGCCCGGGCCTCGACCTCGGCGGCGAAGTCGACCAGCGGCCCGTGGAGCCGCCGGGCCACGTCGGCCAGGAAGACCGATCTCGGGTCGTCGGTCTTGTAGACCCGGTGACCGAAGCCCATGAGGCGGTCACCCCGGCCGACGGCGTCGCGTAGCCAGGCGTCGGCCCGGTCGGGCGTGCCGATCTCGTCGAGCATGTCGAGGGCCCTGCTCGGGGCCCCGCCGTGGAGAGGCCCCGAGAGGGCGCCCACGGCGCCGCAGATCGCCGCCGCCAGGTCGGCCCCGGTCGAGGTGATCACCCGGGCGGTGAAGGTGGATGCGTTGAATCCATGATCGATCGTGAGGAGTTGGTACTGCTCGACCGCCCGGGCCTGCTCGGGCGTCGGCTCCTCACCGGTCAGCATCCACAGATAGTTGGCGGTGAAGGGCAGATCGGCCCGGGGCGCCAGCGGTTCGAGTCCCTGGCGAAGCCGGTGGGTGGCCGCCAGGACCGTGGGCACCATGGCGCTGAGGTGGATCGACTGACGTCGGAGGGTCTCGTGGTCGAGGTCGAGCGTCGGGGCCCATCCGAGTTCGGCGCCGAGCAGCGACACGACCGAGCGCAGGACGTCGAGGGGCGAGCCGTGCCGGGCCAGTGCCGGCAGGAGGGCCGCGACCCCCTCGGGGAGGGTGCGTCCGGCGACGGTCTCGGCGGCGAAGGCGGCCGACCGGTCGGTGTCGGGGAGCGCCCCGTCGATGAGCAGGTGCCAGACGTCCTCGAGCGAGCGCCGCTCGGCCAGCTCGGTCGCCGAGTACTGGCGGTAGTGGAAGAAGCCTTCGAGGCCCCGTACGTCGCCGATCGCCGTCTCGGCGGCGATCACGCCCTCGAGGCCGGGTCGGAACTCGGCCGTCGGCCTGACGGCCGGCGACGACGGACGCCCGGAGTGGGGCGTGCCGCCGTCCGAACGCCCGTCGAGGGGGGCGGGCCGGGTGGTGCGTTGGGTGGTCATGTCGTTGCTCCTCACGTCGCCCGGAGGGGTGCTGATCGTCCGACGACGGTCCTGGGCGCTGACTCCATGATGGGAGCCGCTCAGAGGTTTGTAAATATTGATCATGTCAACATTGATCCAATCGATACAGTGGAGGCATGGCCAGGATGCTGGAGAGTGCCGAGGCCGCCCGGCGACTGGGCGTGAAACGGGCGACCCTCTACGCCTACGTCAGTCGGGGGGCGGTGGCGTCGCATCCGTCGCCCGACGGGCGCGGCAGCCTGTTCGACGCCGACGACATCGAACGCCTGGCCCGGCGGGCCCGGGGGGCGCGGACCGGCGACAGCCGGCTGGCCACGGTGACCACCGGCGTCACCCAGTTGCGCGACGACGGGCCCCGCTACCGCGGTGTTCCCGCGGTAGCCCTGGCCCGGACGGAGCCGTACGAGGCGGCGGCCGAGCTGCTGTGGGCGACCGATCGGCCACCGACGGGGTGGACGCCGTTGCCGCTGCGACCCCCGGCCGAGCTCGGGCCCTCGGACCGTCTGCGATGGGCGGCCGTCATGGCCGGGGCGGGCGACCCGCTGCGCTCCGATCGCCGCCCCGAAGCCGTGACGTCGGCCGCCCGACGGCTGATCGCCACCATGGTGGCCGGCCTCGACCCGGCGTCCGATGCCGGTCGGTCCGACGATGCCCCGGGGTTGGTGCTCGGCGACCGGGCATGGCCCGGGTCGGTGGCGTCGGTCCTGACCGCGGCGGTGTCCCCCTGGCCCGACGAGCGCGTCGTGCGGGCGGTCAACGGGGCCCTGGTGGTCCTGGCCGACCACGAGCTCGCCACCTCGACGGTGGCTGTCCGGGTGGCCGCCTCGACCCGGGCCGACGTCTACGACGCCGTGCTGTCGGGTCTCGGCACGATGGCCGGACCGCTCCACGGCGGCGCCTCGCAACTGGCCCACGGTCTGCTGGTCGAGGCCGGCCGAGTGGGCCCGGAGCGGGCCCTCGACGAGGCGTTGCGCTGGCAGGGCCAGCTCCCGGGCTTCGGGCACAGCGTCTACACCGAGGGGGATCCCCGGTTCCCCGTGCTCTACGAGCTGTTCGAGGAGCTGGCCGACGATGATCACCGCGCCCTTGTCGCCTCGATGCTCGACCTGGCCGCCGCCCAGGGCCTGCCCGAACCCAACACCGACCTCGTGCTGGCGGCCATCACGGTGGCCGGGGGCATGCCCGACGATGCCGGCCGGACGATCTTCACCGTGGCCCGGGTGGCCGGGTGGGTGGCCCACTACTTGGAGGAGCTGCTCGAGCCACCGCTGCGCTTCCGGGCCCGGGCCGTGTACGCCCGGGTCGAGGGGGCGTCCGAGCCGCCGGAGGACGACGCCGGCTGACGCCGGACGCCGGACGCCGAAGGTCCGGACGCCGACGCCGGGCGGTCAGCCCCGGGCGCAGGCGCCGCCGGCCGGACGGTCCACCCCGGTCCACCCCGAGGCGTCGCTGCCCGGCCAATAGTCCCCGGTGGCCGGGTCCTGCTCGTAGAAGACGGGGGCCGCCGAGCCGCCGGCGATCTCGCCCACCGCCGACAGCAGGGCGTCGACGTCCTCCTCGCTGGTCCCGAGCCCGCAGCTGGCCCGCACGGCGCCGGGGATGGCCGCCCGGTTGCCGGCCAGCACCTGGCGACGGGCCTCGGCGACCCGCTCGGGGCCGACCCCGAGCAGGCGGAGCAAGTACGGATGGGCGCAGAAGCAGCCGTGGCGCACCCCGATGCCCCACTCGGCGCTCAGCCGGGCGGCCACCAGGGCATGGTGCAGCCCGTCGACCGTGAACGTCCCGACGGCCAGCGTGTCGGTGTCGAGGCCAGGTCCGAGCAGGGTGACCCCGTCGATGGCGGCCAGCCCGGCCCGGAGCCGCCGGGCGAGGGCGCGCTCGTGGGCCACGATGTCGTCCCAACCGATCTCGCCCAGTTCGACCAGGGCCTCGCCGAAGGCGACGGCGCCGATGACGTTGGGCGAACCGGCCTCCTCGCGCTCGGGGGGTTCGGTCCAGATCACCTCGTCGATGTCGACCAGGTCGACCGCCCCGCCGCCGGCCAGGAAGGGGTCGCCGTCGGCGAAGGTGGCCCGCGGCCCGATCAGCGTCCCGGCCCCGAAGGGGGCGTAGAGCTTGTGACCGCTGAAGGCCAAGAAGTCCGGCCCCGTCGGGAGCGGCCGGTGTGGCGCCAGCTGGGCCGCGTCGAGGACCACCGGCACGCCCCGGGCGTGGGCCGCCTCACAGATGTCGGCGACCGGCGGCAGCCAGCCGGTGACGTTGGACGCCCCCGTCAGGGCGAGTAACGACGGACGCCGTCCGTCGTCGAGGGCCCTCGTCACGTCGTCGAGGCCGAAGGTGCCGTCGGCGGCGCATTCGACGAACCGTCGCGTCGCCACCCGGCCCCAGGGGAGCAGGTTGGCGTGGTGCTCGACCACCGTCGTCACCACCACGTCGTCGGGTGACAGCCGGAGCCGGTAGGCAAGGTGGTTCAGCGCTTCGGTGGTGTTGCGGAGCAGCACGGCCACGTCGTCCCGCTCGGACGCGGTCCGACCGGCGAAGGTGAGGACCTGGTCACGGGCGGCCTCGTAGGCCGAGGTGGCCAGGCGGGACTTCATGCCCGCTCCCCGGTGGACGCTCGAGTACCACGGGAGGAACGACTGGACCCGGGCGGCCACCCGTTCGGTGGCCGGCGTGGACGCCGCGCAGTCGAGGTCCCGGTAGGGACGCTCGATCCCGTCGAGGCAGGGGACGCCCAGGCCGGCGCCGACCAGCCGGGCCAGGGGCGCCGTCGGAGCAGTGGGTTCGGAAGGCATGCGGCGCAGCCTACGGACGCCCCGGCGACCGGGCCGCATCCAGCGGCCTATGGGCCCCGGTGACCGCGGCGCCGACTACCTTCGTCTGGATGGACGCCGACGACACCACGTACCCCGGTGAGCATCTCCATCCCGGCGAGGCCTACGCCTCCGTGCTGACGGCGGCCTCGGTGGTGCTGGACGACATCGACGCCGCGCTGCGCCGCCTGGCCGACGGCACGTACGGCCGGTGCGAGACGTGCGGGGAGGCGATCGAGGAGCAGCGGCTGGCCGACGAGCCGACGGCCCGCACCTGCCTGGCCCACCTGCCCCTCGACTCCCGGGGCTGACCTACCGGCCGGCGCCGCCGGGGTGCCCCGGCGGCGCACTCAGCCGATCGAACGGTTCAGCCGATCGAGAGGCCCTTGGTGGCGGCGAAGCGGTCGGCGACGTCGGCCCAGTTGACGACGTTCCACAGGGCGTTGAAGAAGTCGGCCTTCACGTTCTTGTACTGCAGGTAGAAGGCGTGCTCCCAGGCGTCGAAGACCAGCAGCGGCACCGAGCCGTTGCCGATGCTGGCCTGGTGGTCGTAGACCTGCTCGATGATGAGCCGCTGACCCAGGGGCTCCCAGGCCAGGGCGCCCCAGCCCGAGCCCTGGATGGTGTTGGTGGCCTGGGTGAAGTGAGCCTTGAACTTGTCGAAGGACCCGAAGTGCTCGTCGATGGCCGAGGCCAGCTCGCCGGTGGGCTTGTCGCCGCCATCGGGCGAGAGGTTCTTCCAGAAGATCGAGTGCAGCACGTGGCCCGAGACGTGGAAGGCCAGGGTCTTCTGGAGACCCACGATGGCGCCGAAGTCGTCGCCGTCCCGGGCCGCCGCCAGCTTCTCCAGGGTCGTGTTGGCCCCGGCCACGTAGGCGGCGTGGTGCTTGTCGTGGTGGAGCGTCATGATCTCGGCCGAGACGTGGGGCTCGAGTGCCGCGTAGTCGTAGGGAAGGTCGGGAAGGGTGTACTCGGCCATGTTGGATCTCCTCTTGGCGTCTTCGTCGGCTGCTTGTCGGTCAGTCTGACGTTACCCGAACCCACCGCGACGCAGTCAGGATTCGCCCGGCCTCCCGAGGCCCTTCGAACGAAGCCGTTACGCTGGGTTTTGTGACCACCGAGCCCGCCGACCGCTGGAGCGAGCTCGGAGCGTTCATCCGGGAGCAGCGCGGTTCGGCCCGCCTGTCGCTCCGCCGGCTCTCGGAGCTCGCCGGCATCTCCAACCCGTACCTGAGCCAGATCGAGCGGGGACTCCGCCGCCCCTCGGCCGAGATCCTCCAGCAGATCGCCAAGGCCCTGCGGATCTCGGCCGAGACCTTGTACGTCCAGGCCGGCATCCTCGACCCGCCCGACGGGACACCGGACCTCGCCCGTCAGATCCTCGCCGATCCCCACCTCTCCGAGGAGCAGAAGCAGGCGCTGGTGCGCATCTACCTGTCCTTCCGACGCGAACAGGAGGTGGCGGCGGCCGAAGCGTCGGTCACCGACGTCTCGGCCGACCCCTCGGAGCCGTCGACGCCAGCCGAGGCGGCACCGTCGCGGCCGCCGTCGCTGAGCGCTGCCGGTGGGTCCGGATCGGTGGCATCCCGGTAGGCTCCCGCCTGCATGCGACGCCTGGCGGTCCTCTCGGTCCACACGTCGCCCCTCGCCCAACCGGGCACCGGCGACGGCGGGGGGATGAACGTCTACGTCCGCGAGCTCACCGCGGCCCTGGCTCGGACCGGCGTGACCTGTGACGTGTTCACCCGGGCGTGGGCCGACGACCTCCCGGCCTACGTCGACGTCGAGCCCGGCCTCCGGGTGCACCACGTGACGGCCGGTCCCCGTGGCCCCCTGGCCAAGGAGCGGCTGCCCGAGGTCATGGATGAGTTCACCGAGGGCGTGCTCGAGGTCATGACGTCGCCGTCGGGCCTGCCCCTCGACGAGGACCACGGCGGGCCCTTCGAAGCGGTGCACGCCAACTACTGGCTCTCGGGCCTGTCGGGCCACGTCATCAAGCACGAGCTCGACCTGCCGCTTGGTCTGCACGTTCCACACCCTCGACCGGGTGAAGGCCGAAGCCGGCCCCGAGGAGGTCGAGGCCGACCTGCCCCACCGCCGGGCCGAGGCCGAGGCGACGATCATCGGCTGCTCGGACGCCGTGCTGGCCTCGTGCACCGTGGAGGCCGACCAGATCGCCGAGCTCTACGGCGCCGACCCGGCCCGGATCCGGGTGGTGCCGCCGGGGGTCGACCACGCCTTCTTCGGCCCGGGCCACCGACCGCAGGCCCGCCGGGCCCTGGGGCTCCCCGACGAGGGCACCCTGCTCCTGTTCGTGGGCCGCATCCAGCCCCTGAAGGGTGCCGACGTGGCCGTGCGGGCCCTGGCCCGGCTGGCCGAGGGTGGCGGGTCGTACCACCTCGTGGTGGTCGGCGGGCCGAGCGGCCCCCGGGGCGAGGCCGCCTACGACGATCTCCAGGCGCTGGCCAAGGAGCTGGGCGTGGCCGACCGCCTGGTGCATGGTCGAGCCGCAGCCCCACGAGCTGCTCTCGAGCTACTACCGGGCGGCCGACGTCTGCCTGGTGCCCAGCCGTTCGGAATCCTTCGGCCTGGTGGCCCTGGAGGCGTCGGCCTGCGGCACGCCGGTGGTGGCCTCGGCGGTGGGCGGCCTGACCACCCTGGTCGACGACGGGCGTACCGGGTACCTGGCCGAGGACCCGACCCCCGAGCGGTTCGCCGAGGCCGTCCGCCGGATCGGTCGGGACCCGCTCCTGGCCGAGCGGTTCTCGACCGCTTCGGTGCTCCGGGCCCGCCAGTACACCTGGCGGGCCGCCGCCGCCCGGATGGCCGAGATCCACGACGAGCTGATGACCGGCCGGCTGGTGGAGTGCGGCTGACCGGCGTGGCGGGCGACTGAGCGTGCCCGTCGTCGGCCTGCCCGAGGACGAGGAGATGGCGGCCGCCGTGCCTGCATCGACGCCTGGGTGGAACGGACGCTCGCCCTCGAGAGCGCCCTGGTGGCCGCCGAGCGCCAGGAGGTCACCGACCGCACGGCCTCGCTACCGCTGGTACCTGCGGTTCAAGGGCGAGGAGAAGGACTTCATCACCGTCTGGCTCACCCTCCAGCAGCGGACCCTGCACCACGAGGTCCAGTTCATGCCGGCCCCCGAGGCCAACCACGCCGAGACCTATGCCTACCTGCTGCGCCGGAACGCCGACCTCTACGGCATGGCGTTCTGCCTCGGCAACGAGGATGCCGTCTACCTGGTCGGCCGGGTGCCGGCCGCCCAGGTCGACGACGACGAGCTCGACCGGATCGCCGGATCGACGCTCCTGTACGTCGACGACCACTTCCCGACGGCGATGACCTTCGGCTACCCGGACGTCTACCGGCGCCGACCCCGCCGCTGAGCGACCGGCACCCCGGGCGCCGGGGTCCTGCCCGGTAGCGTGGTCGGCCATGGCCGCAAAGTTGCTGATCGTGGGTGGCGGGAAGTTGGGGTCGGCCCTCGTGGCCGGGCTGCTGAGCGCCGGGTGGGCCGAGCCGGGCGAGTTGGCCCTGGCCGAGGTGGTCCCCGAACGGCGCGACGAGTTGGCCCGCACCTTCCCGGGCGTGACGGTCGTCGGTGCCGCCGCCCCCGACACGGTCGACCCCGAGGGCGGCGCCCTGCTGGCCGTCAAGCCCGACGTCGCCGAGGCGGTGTGCCGGACGCTCGGCGCCGTCGGCATCACCCGGGTCCTCTCGGTGGTCGTCGGCCTGCCCTCGACCCGGCTCGAGGCGTGCCTGCCCGACGGGTCGTCGGTCGTGCGGGCCATGCCGAACACCCCGGCCCTCATCGGGGCGGCGATGAGCGCCATCTCCGGGGGGAGCCACGCCACGTCGGCCGACCTGGCCTGGGCCGAGAGCATCCTGTCGGCCGTGGGTGTCGTCCTGCGCCTGCCCGAGCGATACCTCGATGCCGTCGCCGCCGTCTCGGGCTCGGGTCCCGCCTACCTGTTCTTGGTGGCCGAGGCGATGATCGAGGCTGGCGTGCTGTCGGGACTGCCCCGGGAGGTCAGTCGGGAGCTGGTCGTCCAGACGATGCTCGGTTCGTCCCGGCTGCTCGCCGAGTCCGGTGACGAGCCCGAGACCCTGCGGGCGGCGGTGACGTCACCCGGCGGGACGACGGCTGCCGGCCTCCGGGCGCTCGAGGCCCGGGCGGTCCGCTCGGCCTTCCTCGAGGCAGTGGCCTCGGCCGCCGAACGGTCGCGCCAGCTCGGTCGCTGACCGACCGGGCGCCGGGGATCCCCTTTACCGATCGGCGCCCCACGACGTAACGTCCCAGTCCGCAGAGGGGAGTCCGCACCGATGACCCAGGCAGACCAGGCGGCACCCGGGCCGACGACCGGACCCCCGATCGTGGCGCCCGCGCCAGGTCCCGACACCGTCTTCTTCCTGTCGGACTACGGCACCGAGGACGAGTTCGTCGGCGTGGTCCACGCCGTCCTGCGTCGGTTGGCCCCGGCGGCGGTGGTGCTCGACCTCTCGCACGCCGTGGCGCCGTTCGACGTCGCCGCCGGCTCGGCCATGCTCGTGCGGGCCGTGCCGCACCTCGGACCCGGTGTGGTCCTGGCGGTGGTCGACCCCGGGGTGGGCGGCGGGCGGCGGGCGGTGGTCCTCGAAACGGCGGGCGATACCGGTCCGAGATGGCTGGTGGGCCCGGACAACGGCCTGTTGGTGGCGGCGGCCGAGCTGCTCGGTGGTGTGGCCGCCGCCGTCGAGCTGGCGCCGCCCGGGCCCGGCTCGGCCCGGACCTTCGACGGTCGCGACGTGTTCGCCCCGGCGGTGGCCGACCTGTGTTCGGGCACCGAGCTCCACCAGCTCGGGGCGCCGGTCGACCCCGGCTCCCTCTACCGGCTCGACCCGCCCGTACTCGAGCAGCGGGTCCTCCCCGACGGCGGGCTGGCCATCCGGGCCGCCGTGACCTGGGTCGATCGGTTCGGCAACCTGCAGCTCGCCGCCCCCGCCGAGGGCCGCGACCGGGCGTCGGTGTTCGGTGGTCACGCCTCCGCCGGGGTCGACCTCGGGGGCGACCGGCGGGTCGTCCTGACCCCGGTGGGGCGGGGGTCGTCGTGGGCCACGGCGGGCGCCGACGCCCGGGTGGTGGCGGTGTTCGGCGACCTCGAACCGGGTGAGCTGGGCGTGCTGACCGACGCCAACGGGCGCCTGGCGGTGGTGGTCCGCGAGGGGTCGGCGGCGACCGCCCTCGGGGTGGCGGTCGACGACGTGATCGAGCTGGCCGAGCGACCGCTCGGGTAACGGACGGCGGACGGGGGGCCGATGGAGGGGGGTGCCGAGGTGGGGGATGACGAGGCGGGAGTGGTGGGCGGGCCCGACGTCGCCCCGGGCCCGTCGGTGCCCGGTCCCGGGGCCCGGCCCGACCCCAACCGCCGGCGGATCCCCGAGGCCACCGTCGTCCGGTTGCCCGTGTACCAGCGCATCCTCTCCGAGCTGCTGCGGACCGGGGTGGGCACGGTCTCCTCGGAGCGATTGGCCGGCCTGGCCCGGGTGAATGCGGCCAAGGTCCGCAAGGACCTGTCCCTGTTGGGCTCCTTCGGCACCCGGGGGACGGGCTACGACGTCGCCTTCCTGCGCTCCCAGATCGACCGGGCGCTCGGGGTCGACCAGGACTGGCCGGTGGTGATCATCGGCATCGGGAACCTCGGCCGGGCCCTGGTGAACTCCGAGGGCTTCTCGTCCCGGGGCTTCCGGGTCACCGCGCTCTTCGACGCCGACCCGGACGTCATCGGCGAGGTCGTCCGCTCGGTGCCCGTCCTGGACGTGGCCGCGCTGGCCGACTTCGCCCGGCGGGAGCCCCCGTCGATCGGGGTCATCTCGACCCCGGCCCACGCCGCCCAGGACGTCGCCGACCTGCTGGTGTCGATCGGAGTGCGCTCGATCCTGAACTTCGCCCCGCGGGTGCTGTCCGTTCCGGCCGACGTCCTGCTGCGCTACGTCGACCTCTCGATCGAGCTCCAGGTCATGAGCTTCTACGAGTCGCGGCGCCAGGCCGAGTCCGAGCCCGTCGGCCCGGTCGGCGCCGACCCGCCGCGGCTCGGATCGGGTGGGGCCTCGCGGCCACCGGCCATCAACTGACCCGCCGTCGTCGGGGGCCGGAATGGTGTCGGCGGCGCCGACGTAGAATGCTCTGTCGGGGCGGACGGGACTGTCCCGACCGCACCGAGAAGGTTGAGTGACCGGCACCCGGTCCGCACGGCGGCCGGTCCAACCGGGTTCACCCCAGGGAGGCGTCCGGCCCGTTGTCCGTTGTCGTCGTAGGTCTCGAACATCACCAGGCCCCGCTCGACCTCCTCGAGCGGGTGTCGGTCGGCGACGCCGACGTGCCCAAGGTGCTCGGGACGCTGCGCGACCGCGTGAACCTCCAGGAGTCGGTGCTGCTCTCCACGTGCCTGCGCACCGAGGTCTACGCGGTGGTCGACCGCTTCCACGTGGCCGTCACCGAGGTCCAAGAGGTCCTGGCCTCGATGGCCGGCCTCCAGGTCGCCGACCTCGAGCCCCACGTGAGTATCCGCTTCGACGACGACGTCCCGGTCCATTTGTTCGCCGTGGCGTCCGGCCTCAACTCGGTGGTCCTCGGCGAGTCCGAAGTGCTCGGCCAGGTGCGCCGGGCCTGGGAGCGGGCCCAGGAGGAGCGGGTGAGCGGCCCGGTACTGGCCGGTCTGTTCCGCCATGCCCTCGAGACCGGCAAGCGGGTGCGGTCAGAGACGGCCATCGCCCGGGGGACCACGTCCTTCAGCCACGCCGCGGTGGAGCTGGCCGAGGCCCGGCGTCCGGGCGGCCTGGCCGGGACCCGAGTGGTGGTAGTGGGCGCCGGCCGGATGGGGTCGGGCGTGCTCGGCGCCCTGACCGACTTGGCGCCGGCTCGACGGCCGGCCGAGGTCGTGGTGGCCAACCGGACCGCCGAGCGAGCGGCCGCGCTGGTGGGTGCGGCCGATCGCCACGTCCCGGTGCGGGCGCTGGCCCTCGGCGCGGCGGGGCCCGAGCTGGCCGAGGCCGACGTGGTGCTCTGCGCCGTCGAGGCGACCTCCCACGTGGTGGGGTCGACGGCGATCGCCCCCGAAGGTGACCGGACGGCCCAGCCGGCGCTGGTGGTGGACCTCGGGGTCCCTCGGAACGTCGAGCCGTCGGCCGGGGCGATCGCCGGGGTGACCCTGCTCGACATGGACGATCTCCGCTCCTCGGTCGACGTGGCCCTGGAGGAGCGGCGGGGCGAGGTGGACCAGGCCCAGGGCATCGTCGCCGCCGAGGTCGACCGCTACCGGGCCACCAGCCGTGCCCGAGGGGCCGCCCCGGTGGTCGCCACCCTGCGGGGTCGGCTGGAGGACCTCCGGGTGGCCGAGCTCGGGCGCCGTCGTCGGGAGTTCGGCGACCTCTCCGAGGCCGAGTGGTCCCAGGTCGACGCGGTGACCCGGGCGGTGCTGGCCAAGCTCGTCCACGAGCCCACGGTGATGTTGAAGGAGACCGCCGGGACGCCCCGGGGGGAGCGGTTGGTGGAAGCCCTCCGCACCCTCTTCGACCTGTAGGGACGTGCCCACGGCCCCGCCACGCTGGTCGTTCGACCGGCCGCTCCGCCTCGCCACCCGCGGGTCACCCTTGGCCCGGCGGCAGACGGCGCTGGTGGCGTCGTTGCTCGAGGCGGCGGCCGCCGGGCTGGTGGTCGAGCCGGTAGTGGTGCGCACGACCGGCGACCAGCTGGCCGAGGTGCCGCTCGACCGGATCGGCGGCCAGGGCGTCTTCACCAAGGAGGTCCAGACGGCGGTACTCGACGGGCGGGCCGACGTGGCCGTGCACTCGGCCAAGGACCTGCCCTCGACGACGCCGGCCGGACTGGCGCTGGTGGCCGTGCCTGAGCGGGGCGACCCCCGCGACGCGCTCATCGGCCGACGGTTGACCGACCTGCCGCCCGGGGCCGCCGTGGCCACCGGCTCGGCCCGCCGGCGGGCCCAGCTGGCCAATCTGCGACCGGACCTCACCTTCGTCGAGTTGCGAGGGAACATGGCCGCCCGGGTCGATCGGGCGACCTCGGGCGGTGTCGATGCCGTCGTGGTGGCCATGGCCGCCCTCGACCGCCTCGGATGGACCGAGCGGGTGACCGACGTACTGGACCCGTCCGTGCTCCTGCCCCAGGCCGGCCAAGGTGCGCTGGCCCTCGAGTCCCGAGCGGACGACCCGGCGGTCCACGAGCTCTTGGCGATGGTCGACCACGGACCCTCGCACCGCCAGGTGGTGGCCGAGCGGGCGCTGCTCGAGGCGATCGGGGGCAGCTGCGCCCTGCCCATGGCCGCCTGGGCCGAGACCGGGACCGACGGCGACCTCCGCCTGCACGGGTTGCTGGCCAGCGGCGACGGCCGGGTGCTGGTGCGGGCCGCCCTCGCCGGTGACGACCCGACGGACCTCGGCCGGGCGCTCGGCCGATGGCTGCTGGCCGACGGCGGCGGAGCGGCCATCGAGGGCTGGGACGGCGAGGACGGGTCGGACCGGTGACCGACCGGCGGGTGCCCGGTCGGCGGGGTCGGCGATGACCGTCTACCTGGTCGGGGCGGGCCCCGGTGATCCCGGCCTGCTCACCCGACGCGGGGCCGAGCTGCTGGCCCGGGCCGACGTCGTGGTCTACGACCGCCTGGTCGACCCGGCCATCCTGGCCCTGGCCCCGGCCGGGGCCGAGCTGCTCGACGTGGGCAAGCGGCCCGAGCGCGACGCCCCGGGGCGTCCGGGGCGCCAGCAGGACGAGATCAACCAGCTCCTGGTCGAACGGGGGGCCGCCGCCGACTGCGTCGTGCGTTTGAAGGGGGGCGACCCGTTCGTCTTCGGTCGGGGCGGTGTCGAGGTCGAGGCGCTCCGGGCCGCCGGGATCCCCTGGGAGGTGGTGCCCGGGGTGAGCTCGGCGGTGGCCGTGCCCGAGCTGGCCGGGGTGCCGGTGACCCATCGCGGCGTGTCGTCGTCCTTCACCGTGGTCACCGGGCACGGGGACGGCCCCGAGACCGGGGACGGCGTCGACTGGCCGGCGCTGGCCGCCGGGGGCGACACGCTGGTCGTCCTCATGGGTATGGCCAACCGGGCCCGCATCGCCGAGTGGCTGGTGGCCGGGGGCCGGCCGGCCACCACGCCGGTGGCCGTGGTCGAGTGGGGCAGCACCCCGAGGCAGCGCACCGTCCGCACGACCCTGGCCGGCCTGGCGGGCGTCGACCTCGGCAACCCGGCCGTCATCGTGGTGGGCGAGGTGGCGGCGCTCGAGCTGCAGCCACCCGCCGGGCCGCTGTCCGGGCGCACGGTGGTGGTCACCCGCGTCGGTCCGCGACCGAGTGGCCTCTCGGGGGCCCTGCGCAGTGCCGGGGCCCAGGTGGTCGATGTCCCGGTCGTCGACATCGTGGCGCCGGCCGACGGCGGCGCCGCCCTCGCCGCCGCCGCCGGCCGCCTCGACCAGTACGACTGGGTGGCCTTCACCTCGGCCAACGCCGTCCGGGCGCTGCTCGCCCGCGTGCGCGACGGGCGGGCGTTCGGCCGGGCCCGTCTGGCCGCCGTCGGACCGGCGACGGCGGCGGCTCTGGCCGACGCGCACCTCGAGGCCGACCTGGTGCCCGAGACGGCCACGGCCCAGGGCCTGCTCGAGGTCTTCCCCGACCCCCCGGCCGGTGGGCGGGTCCTGGTGCCCCGGGCGGCCCGGGGGCTCCCGACCCTCCCCGAGGGGCTGGTCGCCCGGGGGTGGGCCGTCGACGAGGTCGAGGCCTACCGGACGGTGCCGTCGACCCGTCCTCCTGCCGAGGTGACGGCGCGCCTGGCCGGGGCGGACGCAGTGGTGTTCACCTCGCCCTCGGGCATCGAGGCCTTCCTCGGCGCCGGGGCGCCGCCGGCCGTGCCGGCGGTGGTGGCCTGCATCGGGCCGGTCACCGGGGCGGCGGCCCGCACGGCCGGGCTGGCCGGCGTGCTCGAGGCATCCGACCCCACACCCCGAGGGCTGGTGGCGGCGCTGGTCGCCCATTGGGCCGCCTTCGCCGAGGCTGGTCCCGGCTCCTAGTCTTAGGGGGTGGGCTTCCCCGAACGTCGACTCCGCCGGCTCCGCCGGACCCCGACCCTGCGCCGGATGCTGGCCGAGACCCGCCTCTCGGTCGACGACCTGATCGCCCCGCTGTTCGTCCGCGAGGCCATCGACGAACCCGTGCCGATCGTCTCGCTGCCCGGCCAGTTCCAGCACACCGTCCCGTCCCTGGTGGCCGAAGGCAAGCGGCTGGCCGCCCTCGGGATCCCGGGCCTGGTGCTCTTCGGGGTGCCCGAGCACAAGGACCCGGCCGGGCTGGGGGCGTCGGATCCCGACGGCGTCGTCCAGGTGGCCCTGGCCGAGCTGCGTTCGACCCTCGGTGACCAGATCGTCCTGATCGCCGACCTCTGCCTCGACGAGTACACCGACCACGGCCACTGCGGCCTCCTGGCCGCCGACGGCTCGGTGGACAACGACGCCACCCTCGGTCGCTACCAGGAGGTGGCCTTGGCCCAGGCGGTGGCCGGGGCCGACATCGTGGCGCCCAGCGGCATGATGGACGGGCAGGTCCGGGCGATCCGTTCGGCCCTCGACGGCGAGGGCCACGAGGGCGTGGGGATCCTGGCCTACGCGGCCAAGTACGCCTCGGCCCTCTACGGCCCGTTCCGCGAGGCGGTCGACGTGACCATCGCCGGTGGGGGCGACCGCCGGGCCTACCAGCAGGACCCGGCCAACCGACGCGAGGCCTTGGCCGAGGTGGCCCTCGACATCGCCGAGGGGGCCGACATGGTGATGGTCAAGCCGGCGGTGACGTATCTCGACGTGCTCGCCGACGTGCGGGCCGCCGTCGACGTCCCGCTGGCCGCCTACCACGTGAGCGGGGAGTACGCCATGATCCAGGCGGCCGCGGCGAACGGGTGGATCGACGGGCCGGCGGTGGCCCTGGAGCAACTGACCGCGGTCAAGCGGGCCGGCGCCGATCTGGTGCTGACCTACTTCGCGGCCGACGTGGCGGAAACCCTCGGTGGGTGAGCCCGAGCCGTTGACCAACGCCGAGTGGTTCGCCCGGGCCGGGCGGTCCATCCCCGGTGGCGTCGACTCGCCGGTGCGCTCGTTCGCCTCGGTCGGGGGGACGCCCTACACCGTGGTCCGGGGCGAGGGCCCGTGGGTCGAGGACGTCGAGGGCCGGCGCTACGTCGACCTGGTCCAGTCCTACGGCGCCGCCCTGCTGGGCCACGCCCATCCCGACGTGGTGGCGGCCATCCAGCGGGCGGCGGCCCAGGGGACGACCTTCGGTGCCCCGACCCCCGGCGAGGTCCTGCTGGCCGAGGCCATCTGCGAACGGGTGGCCGGCTGCGAGCAGGTCCGGTTGGTGTCGTCGGGCACCGAGGCGGCCATGAGCGCCGTGCGGCTGGCCCGGGGGTGGACCGGTCGGGACCGGGTGGTGAAGTTCGCCGGCTGCTACCACGGGCACTCCGACGGGTTGCTGGCGGCCGGCGGGAGCGGGGTGGCCAACCTGGGCCTCCCGGGCTCGGCCGGCGTGCCCGCCGGCGCCGTGGCCGACACCGTGGTCGCCCCCTACAACGTCGTGCCCGAGCTCGACGACCGGGTGGCCTGCGTCATCGTCGAGCCGGTGGCGGCCAACATGAACCTGGTGGCCCCGGTCCCCGGCTTCCTCGAGGGGCTGCGGTCGGCCTGCGACGCCGTCGGGGCCTTGTTGATCTTCGACGAGGTGATCACCGGGTTCCGCCTGGGCGAGGGCGGTGCCACGGCGCACACCGGGGTGACCCCCGACCTGTGGTGCTTCGGCAAGGTCATCGGCGGTGGCCTTCCGGTCGGCGCCTTCGGGGGGCGGGCCGAGGTCCTGGCCGCCCTGGCCCCGGCCGGGCCGGTGTACCAGGCCGGCACGCTGTCGGGGAACCCGCTGGCCACGGCAGCCGGACTGGCCGTGCTCTCGGCGGTGCGCCCGGCCGACTACGACGCGCTGGCCGCCCGGGTGGCGACCTTCGCCGGTCGGCTGGAGGCGGCGCTGCGGTCCGGCGGGTTGGCCGCCCGCGTGCCGGTGGTGGGCCCCCTGGTCGGGCTGTACGTGGCCCCGGCGGGCACGGCGATCGACGACCCGACGGACTACGACCAGGCCCGGGCACTGGCCGGGAACGGCTGCTACGCCCACCTGTTCCACGCCCTGTTGGCCCGCGGCGTGGCCCTCGCCCCGGGGCCCTACGAAGTCCTCTTCCCGGGCCTGGCCCACGGCGAGGAGCAGCTCGACCTGATCGTGTCGGTCGCCGGCGAGGCAGCGGCCGAGGTCGCCGAGGTACTCCGATGAGCGACGTCGCCGAGACCGCCCCGTCGACGGCGACCCACGGGTCCACCGGCCCGGCGACGCCGTCGGGGCCCGCCCGCCCCGGGCCGAAGGGGACGCCGGGTGCCACCACCCGCTTCCGCTTCGACGACGTCGTGGCCCAGCCGCCGGGCTCGATCGGCGCGCACGCCCGGCCGTGGGGCGTGACGCTGCTGCTCGACGCAGGTGCCCTGACCATCATCGACCGCACCGACGGCCGGGCGGTGGCCGCCGACTGGTCGGTGGTCGAGGCCCCGCACTGCGGGGGTCGGGTGGACCGCAGCGACGGCGTGGCCTCCCTGGCCCTCACGGCCACCGTGGCCGGGAACCCGTGGCGGTGGCTCATCCCGGCCGACCAGCTCCCGCCGGCCCGCACGGTGGCCCTCAACCAGGCCCTGGCCGGGTGGTCGGCGCCGGTCGAGCCGCCGGCCGACGCCGGCCCCGCTGCGCCACCGGAGCACGACGTCTTGGCCTGGGACCGGCCGACCCAGAACGAGCTGGCCGACGAGGCGGCGTTCGAGGCCTTCGCCACCACCGAGTCGCGGCCCCGGCGCTCCCGCTCCCGTCGGATCCTGATGGCCGGCCTGACCGTCCTCTGGGTGCTGGTGGTGGCCGGCCTGGTGTTCGAGCTGGTCACCGGTACCTCCGGCAAGGGGTCGGCCCCGGCCAAGAAGTCGGTGCCGGTCGGCCAGCAACAGGTTGCCCAGGACCTGAACGTGGTCATCGGCGACTTCCCGGCGGGCTGGCACGTGGACAGCTCGCCGAGCGGCCCCCTGGCCGGCTTCCTCTCGGGGAGCGGCGGGGGCACCCTGACGGCGGGCGAGAAGAAGGAATCGGCCAAGGTGACGGCGACCTTCGAGTCGTGCATGGGCGTCCGCCCCTCGGCCGATCGCGTCTTCGGTCCGGCGAGCAGCGTCCCGCTGGCCACCGCCGCCTCCCCGGCCTTCGCCGCCCCGGCCGGCACGTCGGTCTTGGAGGCCGGCTCGGTGTCGACCGTCTACGCCGACCCGGCCACGGTCAGCGCCGACATGGCCTTCGTCAAGCGGGCCGCCTTCCCGAGCTGCTTCGGGGCGGCGTTCGGCGACCTGTTGGCCTTCGGCGCCGGCCAGGGCGCCACCGGGGCGGCGGCCAAGCCGGTGGCCACGGCCATGACCCTGCCCCAGACGCCAGGGGTGAGTTCCGTCGGCGTCAGCATCTCGGTGCCCATCGCCTCGGGCGGGACCACCCAGCCGCTCCAGCTCTCGACGGTCTTCGTCGGCGGCGGGAAGTCCGAGTCGACGCTCTACCTGTACGGCTTCCCCGAGTCGTTCCCGGTGTCCCTGGCCGTGTCGCTGGTCAACACGCTCGAGCACAACATGTCCCTGCTCGGTGGGGCCACGGCCACCTGAGCACCGGGCCGCCCGGGGGTCGACTGGGCCGCCCGGGGGTCGACTGGGCCGCCCGGGGGTCGACTGGGCCGCCCGGGGGTCGACTGGGCCGCCCGGGGGTCGACTGGGCCGCCCGGGGGTCGACTGGGCCGTCAGTCCTCGGCGGCGCCGGCGAGCAGATCGGCCAGGGCGGTCATGCCCCGGTAGCCGACCTCGGCCGGACCCGACGTGTCGGGTCGCATCAGGTTGGCCATGATGCGCAGGAGCTGGCTCATGACCAGCTCCGAGTGCATCCCGACGCCGACGCAGGCCCGCATGGTCTGGGGGTTCGAGATCATCCGGACGAACGCCCGGGCCACCCGGTAGTACATGGCGTAGGCGTCGCGCAGGCGCTGGTCGTAGTGCCGGATGGCCTCGGTGCCCCCGCCCACCAGGGCCTCGCCGAGCGAGGCGGCGGCCAGACGGCCGGTCTCGTAGCCGTAGGCGATGCCCTCACCGTTGAACGGGTTGATGGCCCCGCCGGCGTCGCCGATGAGGATGGTGTTGGGGCCGGTGTGGGGGCCGACCGACAGGCCCATCGGGAGCTTGCCGCCGGTCGGGGCCCCGAGCGAGGTCTCGGGTCGCAGGTCCCAGGACTCGGGCGCCCACTGGACGAAGGCGTCCATCAGGTGGGAGGTGTTCACGCCCTTCCACCGCTTGTCGGTCGACAGCAGGCCGACCCCGACGTTGACCCGCCCGTCGCCCAACGGGAACACCCAGCCGTAGCCCGGCACGACTTCGCCGTTGGCGTCGCGGATGTCGAGGTGCGACTCGATCATGTCCTCGTCGTGGCGGGGCGACGTGTAGTAGCCCCGCAGGGCCATGCCCATGGGCAGGTCCCGCTGGCGCTGCGTGCCCAGGGCCCGACCGAAGCGGGAGTTGGCGCCGTCGGCGATGACCACGTAGCGGGCCCGGACCTCGCGGGTGGCCCCGTCGGCCGTGGTGCGCACGACCGCCCCCTGGCACGCCGGCAGCGACTCGGGCCCGAGGGCACCGGCCGCCGGGTCGGTCAGCGGCTCGACGGCCTCGGTGCCCTGCCACACGGTGGCCCCGGCCTTCTCGGCCCGCTCGGCCACCAGGGCGTCGAGGTCGTGACGGGTGATGGTGTAGCCGTAGGAGGGGAAATTGGGGTGCTCGGGCCAGGGGAGGTCCATGGTCTGGCCGAACCCGCAGGCCCGCAGGCCGCGGTAGCGGTGGGCGCCGGCCAGGGCGCCGTCGAGCCCCATGTCCTCCAGCTGGCGCACCGAGCGGGGGGTCAGGCCGTCGCCGCAGGTCTTGACCCGGGGGAACCGCTTCTTCTCGACGACCGCCACGTCCCAGCCGGCCTCGGCCAACCAGTAGGCGCACGACGACCCGGCCGGGCCGCCGCCGATGATCAGGACGTCGTGGAGGTGGCCGTCGGCCACGGTGTCCGGCCCCGACGGCGTCGTCGTGGCCCGTTTCCGTGCGGCCGACGATCCGCCGGGGGTCGCCGGGCCCTTCGCTGCATCGTTCACCTTACGATCGTATGCCGTGGGACGGCCGGCCCGGTGCGGCGGGGCGCCCGGGTCGACGCGCAGTGGGGGCTGCGGCGAGGGCCAACCTTGGATGTGCCTGTGCAAACGGTGGCGTGGTAGAACGATTTCACCGTGGTCCAGTACCTCCCCATCGTGCTTCTCCTGGCGCTCGGCATGGTGTTCGCCGTGGGCTCCTTCGTCGGGTCGGCCCTGCTCGCGCCGCGGCGCAAGCCCTCGGCGGCCAAGATCGCCCCCTACGAGTGCGGCATCGTGCCCGACCGCGAGCCGCCGCAGCGCTTCCCGGTCCGCTTCTACCTGGTGGCCATGATCTTCATCATCTTCGACATCGAGGTGGTGTTCCTCTACCCATGGGCGGTCATCTTCCGTCAGCTCCGGGTCTTCGGCCTGGTCGAGGTGCTGATCTTCGCCGTCGTCGTCTTCACCGCCTTCTTGTACCTGGTGAGCAACGGCGCCCTGAACTGGGGCCCGGCCAAGCGCCTCGAAGAGGGGATGCCGGCGCGCACCTCGGATTCCACCATCAGCCGGATCAGTGGCGAGCCGGACGTCGGCGCACCGACCCCCGGTCGGGCAGCCTGAGAGGACCGCGGCCATGGGTCTCGAGGATCTCCAGCACAATTTCCTGACCGGTCGGCTCGAGGACCTGGTCAAGTGGGCCCGGCGCAACAGCGTGTGGCCGGCCACCTTCGGGTTGGCCTGCTGCGCCATCGAGATGATGTCGGTCGGCGCCGCCGACTACGACATCAGCCGCATGGGCATGGAGGTCTTCCGGCCCTCCCCCCGTCAGGCCGACCTGATGATCGTGGCCGGCCGGGTGTCCCAGAAGATGGCGCCGGTGCTCCGGCAGGTCTACGACCAGATGATGGAGCCCAAGTGGGTCATCTCCATGGGCGTGTGCGCCTCGACCGGGGGCATGTTCAACAACTACGCCATCGTCCAGGGCGTCGACCAGATCGTGCCGGTGGACGTCTACGCCCCGGGGTGCCCTCCCTCGCCCGAGACCCTGCTCCACGCCGTGCTGACGCTGCACGAGAAGATCCGCACCGGTGAGATCGCCCGACGTCCCGAGAAGGCGCCGGCCCCGGTCGAGACGGCCGGTTGGGTCCCCGAGGTCCCCGACGCCATCCGGGTCCGCACGCCGCGATGACCTCGGTGGTCCCGGAGGTCCCCCGTTCGGAGGGTCGGCAGGTCGAGGAGATCGCCTACCCCGGGCGTGATCGGTACCTCGAGCTGGTGGCCGCCTACAAGGCGTCGGGCTTCGAGATGCTGTCGGACCTGGTCGGCGTGGACTACCTGACGCACCCCGGTCGGACGCTGCCCGACGGCGTGACCCCCGAGCGTTTCGAGGTCGTGGCCAGCCTGCTCTCGCTGTCGATGCGCCGCCGGGTCCGGGTCCGGGTCCAGGTCCCCGAGGGCGACCCAGTGCTGCCGTCGCTCATCGACGTCTACGCCGGCTGCGACGCCATGGAGCGCGAGATCTTCGACCTGGTCGGCATCCGCTTCACCGGTCATCCCGACCTCACCCGGATCCTCATGCCCGAGGACTGGGAGGGCCACCCCCTGCGCAAGGACTACGGCGTCGGCCGGGTGCCGGTGCAGTTCAAAGAGGCGCCGGGGCCCCGGTGAGCGACCTCTCGGCAGAGACGCCGCCCAGCGGGCGCTGGAGCACCAAGGAGACCTCCGAGGGTGCCCAGGAACTGACCACGCGCCAGGCGACGGACACGAGCGAGCTGGCGCGCGAGGTCGGGGCCGTCCTGCGCCTGCCCGAGGGCGTGGTGCTCAACCCGGGCGACATCGACATCGAGCGGCGCGACGACGAGACGATGATCATCAACATGGGGCCCCAGCACCCCTCGACCCACGGCGTGCTGCGCCTCATGATCGAGCTCGACGGCGAGACGGTGCTGCGGACCAAGCCGGTCATCGGGTACCTGCACACGGGCATGGAGAAGACGGGCGAGGAGCTGACCTACGTCCAGGGCGGCACCAACGTCACCCGCATGGACTACCTCTCGCCGCTCCACAACGAGCTGGTGTTCTCCCTGGCCACCGAAGCCCTCCTGGGCGTGGAGCTGCCGCCCCGGGCCACCTGGATCCGGATGCTCATGGCCGAGCTGCAACCGGATCACCTCGCACCTCATGTGGATGGCCACCAACGGCATGGACCTCGGCTCGACCTCGATGATGATCTACGGGTTCCGTGAGCGCGAGATGGTGCTCTCGTTCTTCGAGAAGACCACCGGCCTGCGGATGAACCACAACTTCATCCGGCCCGGCGGGGTGGCGGCCGACCTGCCCGACGGGTGGGAGGACGACATCGAGATCATCTGCAACACGGTGGAGGCCCGGACCTACGAGTACGACGAGCTGCTGACCGGCCAGCCCATCTTCCGCCAGCGGACCGAGGCCGTCGGCACCATCTCGGCCGAGGAGGCACTGGCCCTCGGGGTCACCGGCCCGGTCCTGCGCTCGACCGGCGTGCCCTGGGACCTGCGGCGGTCCATGCCCTACCTCGACTACGACAAGCTCGACTTCGACGTCATCGTCGGCACCTACGGCGACAACTTCGACCGGTACTCGATCCGGCTCAACGAGATCCGCGAGTCGATCAAGCTCGTCCGCCAGATCGCCGCCGGCATGCCCCCCGGCGACTACCGGCTCCAGGACCGCAAGGTCACCCCGCCGCCCCGAGCCCGCATCGACGAGTCGATGGAGGCCCTGATCCACCACTTCAAGGTGTTCACCGAGGGCTTCCGGGTCCCCGAGGGCGAGGTCTACGTGGCCATCGAGTCCCCCCGGGGCGAGCTCGGTTGCTACATGGTCTCCGACGGCACCTCCAAGCCCTACCGGATGCACATCCGGGCCCCAAGCTTCGTGAACCTCCAGGCCCTGCCGCTCCTGCTGCGCGGCGGCCTGATCGCCGACGCCGTCGCCGTCATCTCCTCGCTCGACCCCGTGCTCGGGGACGTGGACCGATGAGCCACCTGACGCCGGAGAACGCCGAACGGGCCCGGGCGACGGTCGCCCTCTACCCCGAGCGCGCGCTCGGCCCTGATCCCGCTGTGCCACCTGGCCCAGGAGCAGAACGGGTGGCTGACGCCCGAGGCCATGGAGGACATCGCCGCCCTCTGCGGCGTGACCGCGGCCGAGGTCCGGGGGACGGCCACCTTCTACGACATGCTCCACACCGAGCCCGTCGGGACGTACCTGGTCAACGTCTGCACCAACATCGCCTGCCTGCTCGGCGGGGCGGCCGAGCTGCTCGAGCACGCCGAGGCGTCGCTCGGGGTGCGGGCCGGCGGCACGACGGCCGACGGGGTCTTCACCCTCGAGGAGGCCGAGTGCCTGGCCGACTGCGACCGGGTGCCCTGCGTCCAGGTCAACCACCGCTACGTCGGCGCCCAGACGCCCGAGTCCTTCGACCAGCTGGTCGACGACCTGCGTGCGGGTCGCCTCGACGAGACCATCCCGCACCACGGGACGCTGGTGCGGGTCCGACGGACCGTGCCGCTCCAGGCCGACCGGGAGCAGATGGCCCGTGAGCGGGCGGCCATGGCCGAGGCCCAGGCGGCCCGGGCCAACGAGGGGGGCCCCGCCTGATGGCCGTCACCGACGCCCCGTACATCGTCACCGCCCGCCGGGGCTACGACGACAGCCACACCCTCGAGCGCTACCTGGCCACCGGGGGCTACGACGGGCTCCGCAAGGCCCTGACCATGACCCCCGAGGCCGTGGCCGACGAGGTCAACACGGCCAACCTGCTCGGCCGGGGCGGCGCCGGCTTCCCGGCCGGCCGCAAGTGGTCGATGCTGCGCAAGGACCCGGTGACCTACCTGGTGGTGAACGGCGACGAGAGCGAGCCGGCCACCTTCAAGGACCACCTGCTGATCGAGCGCGACCCGCACCAGCTGGTCGAGGGCGTGCTCATCGCCGCCTACGCCCTCCAGGTCAGCCAGGTCTTCATCTACCTGCGGGGCGAGTTCGCCCGGGGGCTCGAGCTGCTGACCCAGGCGGTCAACGAGGCCTACGCCCACGGCGCCGTCGGGGCCGACATCTTCGAGTCGGGCTTCTCGGTCGACGTCGTGGTCCATCCGGGCGCCGGGGCCTACATCTGCGGCGAGGAGACGGCCCTGCTCGAGTCGCTCGAGGGCAAGCGGGGCTTCCCCCGGATCAAGCCGCCGTTCTTCCCCGCCGCCATCGGCCTGTACGGCCAGCCGACGGTGGTCAACAACGTCGAGACCATGTCCAACCTGCCCTGGATCGTCCTGCACGGCGGGGCCGCCTTCGCCGCCCTGGGCGAGGGCCGCTCGACCGGGACGAGGCTGTTCGCCCTGTCGGGCCACGTGAAGAACCCCGGGGCCTTCGAGCTCGAGATGGCCAAGACGTCGTTCCGGGACCTGATCTACGACCCGGTGCTCGGGGGCGGGATCCGCGGCGGCAACACCCTCAAGGCCTTCATCCCGGGCGGGGTGTCGGCGCCGTGGTTCGGGCCCGACCAGGTCGACCTGGCGCTCGGCCAGGACGAGGTGGCCGAGGCCGGCTCGATGCTCGGCTCCGGCTCGATCGTGGTCATGGACTCGGCCACCTGCATGGTCCGGGCCGCCTGGCGGATCACCAAGTTCTTCTCCCGGGAGTCCTGCGGCCAGTGCACGCCGTGTCGCGAGGGCTCGGGCTGGCTGGAGCGTGTCATGTACCGCATCGAGCACGGGGAGGGTCGCGAGGAGGATCTGGACCTCCTGCTCGACGTGTGCGACAACATCTCGCCAGGTTTGACCTGGCCGCCCCAGCAGACCACCATCTGCGTCCTCGGGCCGTCCATCCCGGCGTCGATCGGCTCGGCGATCTCCATGTTCCGCGACGAATTCCTGCTCCACATCAAGGAAGGGGGGTGCCCCTATGACTGAGTTGGCGT
This sequence comes from uncultured Acidimicrobiaceae bacterium, assembly GCA_963730735.1. GTDB lineage: Bacteria > Actinomycetota > Acidimicrobiia > Acidimicrobiales > RAAP-2 > CAVSSX01. The sequence continues at coordinate 584,570 of CAVSSX010000012.1, read as the reverse complement.
CGAGCGCCACCCCCGGGGGCCCCGTGGCCCCGACCGGCGACGAGACGGCCGCGCCGGGCGTGTCCTTCACCCTCGATGGCCGACCGGCGGTGGCCGAGCCGGGCGAGATGTTGATCAGCGCGGCCGAGCGGGCCGGGACCTACATCCCACGGTTCTGCTACCACCCGCGCATGAAGCCGGTCGGCGTCTGCCGGATGTGCCTGGTCGAGGTGTCCGGGCCCCGCGGCGCCACCCTCCAGCCGTCGTGCTTCATCCCGGTCACCGAGGGCATGGAGGTCGACACGACCTCGGCCAAGGTCAAGAAGGCCCAGGACGGGGTGCTCGAGTTCCTGCTGGTCAACCACCCGCTCGACTGCCCGGTCTGCGACAAGGGCGGCGAGTGCCCCCTCCAGGACCAGACGCTGGCCTACGGGCCCGGCGAGAGCCGGTTCGTCGAGGAGAAGCGCCACTTCGAGAAGCCCATCCCCATCTCCGAGCTGGTCCTGCTCGACCGCGAGCGCTGCATCCAGTGCGCCCGGTGCACCCGGTTCGCCGAGGAGGTCGCCGGCGAGGCCCAGATCGACTTCGCCGGCCGCGGCGAGCAGGTCGAGGTGGCCACGTTCCCGACCGAGCCCTTCTCGTCGTACTTCAGCGGCAACACCGTGCAGATCTGCCCGGTCGGTGCGCTGACCGCCACGCCCTACCGGTTCACCGCCCGGCCCTGGGACCTCGACCAGGTCGAGTCCACCTGCACCTCGTGCTCGCTCGGCTGCCGGGTGGCCGTCCAGTCCTCGGCCAACCGCCTGACCCGACTGCTCGGCATCGACTCCGAGCCGGTGAACCACGGGTGGCTCTGCGACAAGGGCCGCTTCGTCTTCGAGTCGGTCAACGGGGACGAGGAGCCCGCCGGCCCGGCGGCCGACACCGACGGCCTGGCCGCCGCCGACGTCGACGTGGTGCCGGCGACCGCCGCCCAGATCGGCTCGGTGGGCGTGGCCCACGGCCAGTTCAGCGGCGAGGCCAAGGAGTCGGGCCACTTCGCCGGACGGCGCATCCTCGAGCCGCTGGTCAAGAAGAACGGTGAGCTGGTCCCGGCCAGCTGGGACGAGGCGCTGGCGGCGGCGGCGGCCGGCCTGCGGACGGCGCTCGACGCCGGCGGTCCCCGGCGCGGTGGGCGTCCTCGGTGGCGCCCGGCTCACCAACGAAGGTGCCTACGCCTGGGCCAAGCTGGCCAAGGGCATCCTCGGCACCGACTCGGTCGACGCCCAGCTGGGCGACGGCCTCGACGCCGAGCTGGTGCTCTCGCTGCCCCGGGCCACCATCGACCAGGCCTGTGCCGCCGACACGGTCATCCTGCTCACCGGCGACGTCCGCGAGGAGCTGCCGGTCCTGTTCCTGCGGCTCCGCCAGGCGGTCCTCGAGGGCACCACGTCGCTGCTCGAGCTGACCCCCACGCCGACGTCGCTCACCCGCTACGCCGCCCTCTCCCTGGCCTCGCGGCCCGGGGACGCCCCGACCCTGGTCCGGGCGATCACCGGTGACGATGCCGCCGCCACCGTCCTGCGGTCCCACCCCGAGGGGGCGGCGGTCGCCGACGCCGACCTGCGGGCGGCCCGGGAGCTCGTCGGCACGGGCGGTGCCGGCACCGTGGTCGTGCTCGGCCGGCCCTCGCTGGCCGAGGACGGTGGTCTGGTGGCCGAGGCCGCCCGGCTGCTGGCCCGGGCGCTGCCGGAGGCCCGCTTCCTGCCGGCCCTGCGCCGGGGCAACGTGTTCGGGGCCCTCGACATGGGCCTGGCCCCGGGGATCCTGCCGGGCCGGGTCGCCCTCGACCAGGGCGGCGACTGGTTCGCCGAGCACTGGGGCGGCGTGCCCGCCGCCCGCGGTCTCGACGCCACCGGGATCCTCGCCGCGGCGGCCGACGGCGGCGTCGGTCCGGGCCCTGGTCCTGCTGGGCGCCGACCCGGCGACCGACTTCCCCGACACGCACCTGGCCCAGCGGGCCCTCGAGGCGTCGTCCTTCACCCTCGCCGTCACCGGCCACCACTCGGCCAGCGTCGAGCAGGCCGACGTGGTCCTGCCGGCGGCCGTGGCCCACGAGCGTTCCGGGACCACGACCAACATCGAGGGTCGGGTCAGCACCCTCGGCCAGAAGCTGGTCGCCCCGGGCTTCGCCTGGACCGACTGGATGATCGCCGCCGAGCTGGCCCAGGCCCTCGACGCCGACCTGGGCGTCACCAGCCTGGCCGACCTGTGGGCCGAGATCGAGCAGGTGGCCCCGGTGTACACCGGGCTGGTCGCCGTCGTGGGCGAGTGGGCGGCCAACGACGGGGTCGTGCTGCCGCTGGCCCCCGGGGCGGCGGCGGCGGCGTCGGCCCGCTACGTGGTCCCGACCGACCCGATGGCGCTCCCCGGCGTGGAGTCGGTCGAGCGCCAGGGCGCCCCGCCCCGGGTCGGCCTGGCCGAGCGTGGTGGCCCCGAGCCGGTCCGCCACCCCGAGGCCGGTCCCGACCCCGTCCGTCCTGGTCCCCGGCGACGCCGGCGGCGAGGCCCCCCACGTCCCGATCCACGACAGCTACTCCCTGCGCCTGGTCTCGGCCCGTCGGCTCTACGACCTGGGCAGCGCCGTCTCGGGATCGCCGTCGCTGGCCGACCTGGTCGACGAGGTGGTCGCCCGGGCCAACCCGTACGACCTCGACCGACTGGGCCTGGTCACCGGTGACCCGGTCCGGGTGCGCTCGGCCCGGGCCGAGCTGGTGGTCCCGGCGGTGGCCGACCCGGCGGTGCCCCGCGGGGTGGTGGCCGTCGACTTCAACCTGCCGGCGGCCGGCGGTCGGGAGAACGCCGCCGCCTCGTTGATCGACACCTCGGTGGCCATCACCGACGTGCGCCTGGAGTCGGTCCGATGAACGGCGCCCTGCACCCGCTGGTCGCCCTCGACCCGCTGTTCTTCCAGGGGCTCAACTGGCAGGTCTGGCTGATCACCGTCATCCAGGTCCTCATCGCCTTCGTGGTCCTGTTGGTGGCCGTGCTCTTCATGATCTGGTTCGAGCGCAAGCTCATCTCGGACATGCAGAGCCGCATCGGTCCCAACCGGGCCGGGCCGTGGGGCCTGCTGCAGACCCTGGCCGACGGGACCAAGCTGTTCTTCAAGGAGGACCTCCTCCCCGAGCGGGCCGACAACTTCGTCTTCAAGCTGGCCCCGTACCTGTCGCTGATCCCGGCCCTGTTGATCTTCACCGTGGTCCCGGTCGGCGGGTACCTGACCATCGGCGGGCACACCTTCGAGCTGCAGGTGGCCGACCCGCCGATCGGCATCCTGCTGGTGCTGGCCATGTCGGGCATCGGCGTCTACGGCACCATGCTGGCCGGCTGGTCGTCGGGCTCGAAGTACCCGCTGCTCGGCTCGGTGCGGGCGTCGGCCCAGATGATCTCCTACGAGGCGGCCCTGGGCATGACGGTGGTCACCGTGGTGCTCATCACCGGGTCGCTCTCGACCCGGGCCATCGTCAACTCCCAGTCCCAGAACTTCTGGGACTGGAACCTGATCCGCCTGGGCTTCGTCCCGTTCGTCATCTTCCTGATCGCCATCACGGCCGAGCTCAACCGGCCGCCCTTCGACCTGTCCGAGGCCGAGTCGGAGCTGGGCGGTGGGTTCCACACCGAGTACTCCTCGATCCGCTTCGCCCTGTTCTTCCTGGCCGAGTTCATGAACACCATCACGATGTCGGCCATCATCGTGACCCTGTTCTTCGGCGGCCCCGACGGGCCGATCATCCACGCTCCGGTGATCGCCCAGCTCATGCCGGTGTTCTGGTTCCTGTTGAAGACGTTCATCTTCATGGGCATCTACGTCTGGTTCCGCGCCGCCCTGCCCCGGCTGCGCTACGACGCCCTCATGGACCTCGGCTGGAAGCGGCTCATCCCGCTCAGCCTGGCCTGGCTCATGATCGTGGCCTCGATCATCGTCTGGCACTGGTGGGGTCTGTTCGTGGCGGCGGCGGCGGTGCTGGCCGCCCTGGTGCTGTTCCGGGCGGTCCGGATCGGTAACGGTCGCGACGAGGACGGGGCGATCATCCCGCCCGTCGGGACCCGGGTGACGCCGCCCCGACTGCTGCGTGACGACACCTCGGGTGCGGGGAGGGTCGACTGATGGGCTTCGTCGAGGACCACAAGGGCGACCTGAGCTTCTTCGGGGGCTTCAAGCTGACGCTGGAGCACATGGTCCGGCCCCGCGTCACCCGCCAGTACCCGGAAGAGAAGAAGCCGAAGCAGCCCCGTCAGCACGGTCGCCACGTCCTCAACCGGTACGAGGACGGCATGGAGAAGTGCATCGGCTGCGAGCTGTGCGCCGGCGTGTGCCCGGCCGACTGCATCTACGTGCGCGGCCTCGACAACCCGCCGGACCACCCGGTCTCGCCGGGGGAGCGCTACGGCTACGTCTACGAGATCAACTACCTCCGCTGCATCCATTGCGACCTGTGCGTGGAGGCGTGCCCCACCGAGGCCATCACCGAGTCCAAGCTGTTCGAGTTCTCGTTCTCCAACCGGGCCGACGCCATCTACACCAAGGCCGAGCTGGTGGTGGACGACGACGGCATGCCCCAGAAGCTCCCGTGGGAGGACTGGCGGGAGGGTGACGACCTGCTCACCTCGGGGTGGATGCGGGCCACGTCGCCCTCCGGGTCGGCGGCCTACGAGGGCGAGGTCCAGTGGTCGGGCGAGCTCGGCTACGGCACCCGGGCCCCCGAGGGCGGCCAGTCGGCGCACCGCGACGACGCCGCCACCGGTACCAAGGCGCTGCGCGACGTGCTCGAGTCACACCTGCTCGACGAGGACACGCCGTTCGAGCACCGCGGCATGCGGGGCCGGGCCTGGCGGGCCCAGCTCTCGGCCGAGCGCAACAAGGCCAAGTTCCAGAAGAACCGCGAGCGCCTGCTCGAGCTGCGGGCCGCCCACAAGGCCAAGAAGGCCGAGAAGAAGGCGTCGGCCGGCTCCGGGGGGACCGACTGATGCCGGACCTCGTCCTGGCGGCGACCACGCACGCCACCATCCCCGACATCATCGTGTTCGTCGTGGCCTCGATGCTCATCCTGGCCGGGGCCATCGGCGTGGTGACGGCCCGCAACCCGGTGCACGCCGCCCTGATGCTGGTGGCCACGCTCTTCGGGATCGCCGTGCTCTTCATCGAGCAGGAGGCCGACTTCCTGGCCGCCGTGCAGGTCATCGTCTACGCCGGGGCCATCGTCGTGCTGTTCCTGTTCGTCATCATGTTCCTCGGCGTCGACCGCCGGGAGAACATCGAGGCCGAGCAGTTGAAGGGCCAGCGGCCGTTGGCCCTGCTGCTGGTGTTCGTATCGATCGGCGCCGTCATCGCCCTGGCCGTCAGCTCGCGCTGGGTCACCGGCGTCCACACCGCCACCATCGCCGCCCACGGTCCCAAGGGCGAGGTGGGCCAGCTGGGCAAGTCGGTGTTCACCACCTACCTGTTCGCCTTCGAGATCACCGCCGCCCTCCTGGTGATCGCCGTCGTCGGCGCGGTGGTGCTGGCCCGTCGGCCCCCGACGCCCTTCCCCGACGAGAGCGAGTTGGGCCCCGAGCCCGGTGACCCGTCGGCCTCCCTCGACGCCGACCCGCTCGAGACCGACGACGTCGAGCCCGGGGCCGACGAGCCCGAGCCCCTCGAGTCGGGTCAGGACGACGAGACGGCCGAGTCCAGCCCCCGGCAACCGGCCCACGCGGCGGCCGAGCCCGTGTCCGATGCGGCCCCCGGGGTCGTCGAGGAGGTGGCCCGATGAGCCTGGCGCCCGGGTGGTACCTGGCGGTGGCGGCCGTGCTGTTCGCCATCGGGATGATCGGCCTCTTGGTCCGGCGCAACGTCCTGGTCATGTTCATGTGCGTGGAGCTGATGCTCAACGCCGCCAACCTGACCTTCGTCACCTTCTCCCGCGTCCTGAACGACGTGAGCGGGCAGTCGGTGGTGTTCTTTGTCCTGGTCGTCGCCGCTGCAGAAGTGGTGGTCGGCCTCGGCATCGTGGTGGCCATCTTCCGCAGACGGTCCTCCACGACGGCCGACGATCTCCACATCATGAAGGGCTGAGCCGACCGTGCTCCACGTTGCATTCCTCATGCCCTTGTTCCCGCTCGTCGGGTTTGCCGTCCTGCTCGTCGCCGGCCGCCGGATCGGCGACCCCATCGCCGGGTGGATCGGCACGGCCGCCATCGCCGGCGCGTTCGTCGCCGCCTGCATCACCCTGGCCGGCCTGCTCAACCAGCAGCCGGGGGCGGCCCGAGAGTTCACCCAGAGCTACTTCACCTGGATCCCCGTCGGCGGCCTGCAGGTAAAGGCGGCCGTCCTGGTGGACCCGCTGTCGATGACCATGTGCATGTTCGTCACCGGGGTCAGCATGCTCATCCACCTGTACTCGATCGGGTACATGAAGGGTGACCGGGACTACTCGAAGTTCTTCATCTACCTGAACCTCTTCGTGTTCTCGATGCTGGTCCTGGTGCTGGCCAACAACCTGCTGGTCACCTTCGTCGGCTGGGAGGGCGTGGGCGTCTGCTCCTACTGGCTGGTGTCGTTCTGGTTCCACCGGGAGTCGGCGGCCTCGGCCGGCAAGAAGGCCTTCATCTACAACCGGGTCGGCGACGTCGGGTTCCTGCTGGCCATGTTCCTGATCTTCTCGAAGGTCGGCACCCTCGACTACCTGCAGGTCTTCGCCCACCAGCGCCTGCTGCAGGGCGGCACGGCCACGGCGGCGGTGCTGCTGCTGTTCCTGGCGGCCACCGGGAAGTCGGCCCAGATCCCGCTGTTCAACTGGCTGCCCGACGCCATGGAGGGCCCGACCCCGGTGTCGGCCCTGATCCACGCGGCCACCATGGTCACGGCCGGGGTGTACCTGCTCTGCCGGATGAACAAGGTGCTGTTCCTCAGCCCCGACGCCCTGTGGGTGGTGGCCATCGTCGGGGCGGCGACGGCGTTCGTGGCGGCCACCATCGCCACCAGCCAGAGCGACATCAAGAAGGTGCTGGCCTTCTCCACCGTCTCGCAGATCGGCTACATGGTGCTCGCCGTCGGCACCGGGGCCTACATCGCCGCCATCTTCCTGATGGTCTGCCACGCCTTCTACAAGGCCCTCCTGTTCCTCGGGGCCGGGTCGGTCATCCACGGCCTGGAGGACGAGCAGGAGCTCATACGGATGGGCCGGCTGCGCAAGTACCTGCCGTGGACCTTCGTCACCTTCATGATCGGCTGGCTGTCGATCGCCGGCGTGCCGCCCTTCTCGGGCTTCTGGTCCAAGGGCGACGTCCTCACCAACGTGTACGCCAAGAGCCCCGTGCTCTGGGTGGTGGGCGTGGTCACGGCGCTGCTCACGGCGTACTACATGACCCGACTGTTCGTGCTGGCCTTCTACGGCGAGGACCGCTGGAAGGAGGCGGTCGGCAACAGCCCGGCCCACCACCAGCCCCACGAGTCGCCGTGGATCATGCGCATCCCGCTGATCATCCTGGCCGTCTGCGCCGCCGGGGCCGGTGTGCTCGACCTGCCGTGGGCCCACCACGACTCCTTCGCCAACTGGCTCGCCCCGGTGTTCGGGCACGCCCTCTACAACGACCACGAGGACGGACCGGCCCAGTGGGTGCTGGCGACGGTCGACGCCGTGGTGGCCCTCATCGGCATCGGCATCGCCGTCAGCCTGTGGCGTCGGAAGTACGACCAACCCAAGCTCACGCCGCGGTTCCTCTACCGGGTCTGGTACTGGGACGACTTCTACGACCTCATCATCGGTCGGCCCGGCCAGGCGTTGGCCCGCTTCTCGGCCACGGTGGTCGACGGCCAGATCATCGACGGGGCGGTGAACGGGGCGGCGGCGCTGGTCCGGCGCACCGGCAGCGCCGGCCGCAAGCTCCAGACCGGCTACGTGCGGAACTACGCCCTGGGCATCGTGCTCGGCGTGGCCGCCATCGTGGCCTTCTTCCTCTCGAGGACGTGGTGGTCATGACGGCGGCCCATCCCGGCTTCCCCTACCTGACCGTCCTGGTCCTGCTGCCGGCGGCCGGTGCCGCCATCGTGGCCCTCAGCGCCCGGGCGCCCCGACGGTTCATCGAGGCCATCGGCCTGATCAGCTCGGTGGCCACGCTGGGCTTCGCCATCACCGTGGCCTTCCTCCTGCACGCCAAGGACGGCGGCTACCAACTGGTCTCGGACCACGTGTGGGCCAAGTCGCTCGGCATCTCGTGGTACGTGGGCGTCGACGGGATCTCGATCTTCCTGGTCGTGCTGGCCGCCCTCTTGTTCCCGATCGTGCTCCTCGGCACCCGGACCCGCCACGACGTGCGGTCCTACGTGGGGTGGATGCTCCTGCTCGAGGCGGCGTGCATCGGCAGCTTCATCTCGCTCGACCTGATCATGTTCTTCTTGTTCTTCGAGCTGACCCTGGTGCCGGCGTACTTCATCATCGCCGGCTTCGGGTACCAGCAGCGGGCCTACGCCGCCGTGAAGTTCTTCCTCTACACCTTCCTCGGCTCGGCCTTCCTCCTGGTGGGCATCCTGACGGTGGCCTTCTTGCACCAGCACCAGACCGGGGTCCTGACCTTCTCGCTGCCGGCCCTCGAGCACACGCACTTCTCCTCGGCCACCGGCATCCTGCTGTTCCTGGCCTTCACGGCGGCCTTCGCCGTCAAGGCGCCGCTGTTCCCCTTCCACACCTGGTCGCCCGACGCCTACAAGGAGGCGCCCACCGGCGGTTCGATCATCCTGGCGGCGGTGCTGGCCAAGCTCGGGACCTACGGCATCCTGCGCTTCGACCTCAACCTGTTCCCTCAGGCGTCCAAGACCCTGGCCCCGCTCCTGCTCACCCTGGCCGTGATCGGCATCCTCTACGGGGCCGTGGTGGCCAGCGCCCAGCGCGACATGAAGCGGCTGATCGCCTACTCGTCGTTGGCCCAGGTGGGCTTCATCGCCCTCGGCACCTTCGCCTTCACCACCCAGGGCCTGACCGGCGCCGTGCTGCTGATGGTCAACCACGGGATCATCACCGCCGGCCTGTTCCTCCTGGTCGGCTGGATCTACGAACGGCGCCGGACCTGGCAGGTGACCGAGCTGAAGGGGCTGCAGAAGCCGGCCCCGATCCTGGCCGCCGTCTTCACGGTGGTGATGATGGCCTCGATCGGCCTGCCCGGCCTGAACGGCTTCGTCAGCGAGTTCTTGATCCTGGCCGGGACCTTCCTCACCCACCGGTGGTGGGCGGTGGCGGCGACCGCCGGCGTGGTGCTCTCCGCCCTCTACCTGCTCTGGGCCTACCAGCAGTCGTTCCACGGCCCGACCGACGAGGCGAACGCCAACACCCGTGACCTGTCGTGGGCCGAGCGGGCGGTGATCGCCCCGCTGATCCTGTTGATCGTGGTCCTCGGCGTGTATCCCAAGCCCGTGCTCGACCGCATCACCCCGTCGGTGAACCGTCTGGTCGACCGGGTCGAGCTGGTGACCCACACCACCCAGCCGGCGGTGGCCCGACACGGCACGGCCGCCGACCACACGCACGCCCACCGGGAGCGGATCGTGAGCGACGCCCTGCTGGCTGCGACCCACAAGGCGGTGGGCTTCACCATCTCCCTGCCGCAGATCCGCTACCTGGCCATCCTGCCGGTCATCATCATGCTGGGCGGGGCCATCGTGCTCCTGGGCGTGGCCTCGCTGACCCCCCGGCCCATGCGGTCCTCGGTGGCCACCACCGGGGCGGTGCTCGTCTCGGGGACGTCCCTCGGCTTCTCGCTCTGGCAGTGGGCCGACGTCCAGAGCCACGGGCCGTACACGGCGGTGGCCCACGCCGTGGTGGTCGACGGCTTCAGCGTCTTCATCTCCATCCTGGCCTCGGCGGCCATGCTGGTGAGCGCACTGGTGGGTGACGGCTACCTGCGCCGTGAGGGCATCGACGGGCCGGAGTACCAGGTCCTGGCGCTGATCTCGGCGTCGGGGGCCATGCTCATGGGCCAGGCCAACGACCTGGTGATCGTGTTCTTGGGCCTCGAGATCCTGTCGATCGCCCTCTACGTGCTGGCCGCCTTCAACCACCGTCGGGCCAGCTCGGGCGAGGCCAGCCTCAAGTACTTCGTGCTCGGCTCGTTCTCCTCGGCCATCTTCGTCTACGGCATCGCCCTCACCTACGGCGCCACCGGCAGCACCAACCTGACCCAGATCGCCGACTTCCTGGCCCGCAACGTGGTGGCCACCGACGGCCTGCTGTTGGCCGGCCTGGCGCTCCTCCTGGTCGGCTTCGCCTTCAAGATCGCCGCCGTGCCCTTCCACATGTGGACGCCCGACGTCTACCAGGGCTCCCCCTCGCCGGTCACCGGGTTCATGGCGGCCATCGCCAAGGTCGGGGCCTTCGCCGCCCTGCTCCGGGTGTTCGTCTCCACCTTCGGGATCCTCCAGGCCGACTGGAAGCCGGTCATCTACGCCCTGGCCGTGGTCACCCTCCTGCTCGGGGCGATCGTGGCCCTGGTCCAGCGCGACATCAAGCGGATGCTGGCGTACTCGTCGATCAACCACGCCGGGTTCATCCTGCTCGGCCTCCAGGCGGGCACCGTGAAGGGGGTGAGCGGGGCGCTGTACTACCTCTTCGCCTACTCCTTCATGACCATCGGGACGTTCGCCATCGTCACCGTGCTCGGCGGCAAGGGCGACGGCAACCACGACATCAGCCGCTACCGCGGCCTGGCCGGACGCCAACCGCTGCTGGCCCTGTCGCTGGCCGTGCTGCTGCTGGCCCAGGCCGGTGCCCCCTTCACCACCGGGTTCCTGGCCAAGCTGCAGGTCGTCTCGGCGGCCATCGACGTCAACTCGGTGCCGCTGGCCGTCATCGCCATGTTCTCGGCGGCCATCGCCGCCTTCTTCTACCTCCGGGTGGCTGTGCTCATGTACACGCCCAAGCGCTCGACCGACGCCGCTCCGGGCGTCGAGCCGATCGAGGGCCCCGACGGCGCCCCCGACGAGTTGCCGACCGCCCCCGTGTCGACGGCACCGCTGTCGACGGCCGCCTTCGCCCCCCGTCACGCCAAGGCGGAGCCCGAGGGCCCGTTGCCGGTGTGGGCCGGGTCCGACCTGGCCGTCGCCGCCACCACCCGGCACAACGCCGACCTGCTGCTCGACGACGAAGCCGACACCGCCCCGGTGGACGTGGCCGAGCCCGACGCCGACGAAGTGGGCGAACCCGAGGAGTGGGGCGACGAGCGGGTGCCGGTCCCGGCGGCCACCGCCGTGGCCATCGGCCTGTGCGTGGCCGTCACCGTGGTCTTCGGCATCATCCCGGGCCCGCTGGTGGACTTCGCCCACTCGGCGACCCTGCTGTTCTTCCCCTAGGACCGGACCACCCGCCACCCGCCGCCCGCCGCCTGGCGCCGACCCGGTCGCAACCCGACGGCACCGGCCCGTCCACCCTTTGGCCACCGGCCCACCGGGGCGGCCCGGGACCCCTAATTCTGGCCTCCCGTCAGGTACAATGCGGGTGGCAGACCCCGTCGAATCGGGTCGTGCCCTTCGTCGGCCCACCCATGGGAATTGCAGGTTGCGGACCATCGTCGTACCAACGGAGTGTCGGTTCCGGTGAAACGAGGGTCCCCTCGGCGTTCTTGGCGCGCCCGCGCGTTGGCGGCGGCCGCCGTGCTGGCCCTGATCGGCACCTCGGTCGTCCTGGCCACCGAGCAGGCCGGTGCCGCCACCCTCGCCAGTCCGGTCTGGTCGGCCTCGAGCACCGTGACCTCGGCCACCGGGGTCACGTACACCTACGGCTTCACCACGGCCAGCTCGTCCAACATCTACAGCGTCACCATGACCGTGCCGACGGGCACCACCGGCACTCCGACCGTGGCCTCGGTCAGCGGCATCGCCTCGGGCGGGACGATCGCCCTGGCCTCGAACACGCTGACCTACACGGTGTCGACCTATCTCAACGCCAACACGGCGGTCACCATCGCCGTCGCCGGGCTCAAGAACACCGCCACCGCCAGCAGTTCGACCTCGGTCATCACCACCAACGCCCCGACCTACACCACGCCGCCGTCCACCCCCGAGGACACCGGCACGACCACGGCGGTGGCCTTCGCCGGCACCGCCTTGACCAGCCCGACCTGGGCCACCTCGAGCCCGGTGGTCAACGCCACCGCCACCACGTACACCGTCTCGGCCACCACAGCCCACGCCGCCACCCTGACCTCGGTGACCCTGACCGTGCCGCCGGGCACCGCCGGCACCCCGGCCGTCGGGACGGTGGTCGGGCTGCCGGCCACCGGGACGGCATCACTCAGCGCCGGCCTGCTCAAGTACACCTTCGCCGCCACGGCGGTCGCCTCCGGGACGGCGGTCTCGGTGAAGTTCGCCGGGATCACCAACACGGCCACGGCCACCACCTACGCCCCGCAGGTGGTGACGTCGACGGCCACCGCCCCCGACTCGACCGGGCTCGCCCAGCCGTTGTCGTTCGGGGCCGGCAGCCTCGGGAGCCCGATCTGGCAGGCCTCGTCGTCCACGACCTCGGCCGCCGGCGTCACGTACACGTACACCTTCACGACGGCCACCGGGACCACCCTCAACTCGGTCAAGATGACCGTCCCGCCGGGCACCACCGGCACGCCGTCGGTGAGCGCCATCAGCGGGGTGCCCGCCGGGGGAGCGGTGACCCTGGTCAACAACGTGTTGACCTACTCGTTCTCGGCCACCTTCGTCGGCGCCTCGACGGCGGCCTCCCTGGCCTTCTCCGGCCTGACCAATACGGCGACGGCCGGGAACTACACCTCGGAGATCGCCACGCTGGCCACCACCGGGCCGATCGACGCCGGTAACACCTCGCCGACGGCCATCGCCGGGGGGACACTGGCCAACCCGACCTGGTCGGTCTCGGCCGGCACCACCTCGGCCACCGGGGTGACCTACACCTACGGCTTCACCACCTCGGCCACGGCCACCCTGACCTCGGTCACCCTGACCGTGCCCCCGGGCACCGCCGGCACGCCGGCCGTGGGCACGGTGACCGGCGTCCCGGCGACCGGCACGGTGACCCTGGCCTCGGGCGTCCTGACCTACACCTTCACCGGGACCGCAGTCACCTCGGGGACGGCGGTCTCGATCAAGCTGACCGGGCTCACCAACACGGCCACGGTCGGGGCGTACACGTCGCAGCTCACCACCAACACGGCCACCGCCCCGTCGGCCACCGCCGTCACCCCGGCGGTGCCCTTCAGTGCCAACGGGATGACCAACCCGCTGTGGTCGGTCTCCAGCTCGACCTCGGGAGCCACCGGGGTGACCTACACCTATTCGTTCACCACCACGTCGGGGGCCAACATCACCTCGGTCACCATGACCGTCCCCCAGGGAACGGCCGGGACGCCGACGATCGGCACGGTGAGCGGGATCCCCTCGGGCGGCACCGTCTCGTTGGCCTCGAACACCCTCACGTACGCCTTCACTTCCACCTACCTCAACCCGTCGACGGCGGTCAGCATCCACGTCGCCGGCCTGACCAACACCTCCACCACCGGGAGCTACACCGCCCAGCTGACCACCCTCGGGTCGACCGGGTCGCCGCCCCCGACCTACCCCGTCAACTCGGGGATCACCGCCGCCGTCGCCATCACCGGCGGCGCCCTCACCAACCCGATCTGGTCGGTCTCGAGCTCGGCCGCCGGGGCCACCGGGGTGACCTACACCTACTCGTTCACCACCGCCACCACCGCCACCCTGACCTCGGTGACCATGACCGTGCCCCCGGGCACCGCTGGCACCCCGGTCCTGGGCTCGGTCAGCGGCGTGCCGGCCACCGGGACGGTCGCCCTGGCCGGCAACACCCTGACGTACTCGTTCACCGGCACCTCGGTGCCGGGCAGCACGGCGGTCAGCATCCACCTGAGCGGGCTGACCAACACGTCGGCCGTCGGCAGCTACACGGCCCAGCTGACCACCAACTCGTCGACCGGCCCGGTCAACACCGGGCTGACCGCCGCCGTCTCGATCACCGGCGGCACGCTGGCCGGCCCGATCTGGACGGTGACCAACTCCAAGGCCGGGACGACCGGCGTCACCTACGGCTACTCGTTCACCACCGCCTCGGGCGGGGCGCTGACTTCGGTGACCATGACCGTGCCGCCGGGCACCGCCGGCTCCCCGGTCCTCGGGACGGTCTCGGGCCTGCCGGGCGGGGGCACCGTGACGCTGGCCTCGAACACCCTGACCTACACGTTCGCCAGCACCTTCCTCAACGCCGGCACGGCGGTGTCGGTGACCTTCACCGGGGTCACCAACACCTCGAACGTCGGCACCTACACCTCGCAGATCACCACGAACCTGTCGACCGGCCCGCTCGACTCGGGGGTCACCGCCTCGGTGGCCATGAGCGGCGGCACCCTGGTCACGCCGATCTGGACGGCCTCGAACACCGGCGTCGGGACGACCGGGGTCATCTACACGTACACCTTCAAGACGGCGAGCTCCGGCTCGCTCACCTCGGTGACCATGACCGTGCCGCCGGGTACCGCCGGCACCCCGGCCGTCGGCACGGTCTCGGGCGTGCCGGCCACCGGGACGGTCGCCCTGGCCGCCAACACCCTCACGTACTCGTTCACCGCCACGCCGGTGACCGCCGGCACCTCGGTCTCCATCCAGATCACCGGGATGACCAATACGGCCACCACCGGGAGCTACACGTCCCAGCTGACCACCACCACCGCCACCGCCCCGGTCGACACCGGCCTGACCGCCGCCGTCTCCATCGCCGGCGGGACGCTCACCAACCCCATCTGGACGGTGTCGAACTCCACCGCCTCGGCCACCGGGGTCACGTACACCTACACCTTCAAGGTGGCGACATCGGCCACCCTGGCCTCGGTGACCATGACCGTGCCGCCGGGCACGGCGGGGACCCCGGCGGTCGGGGCGGTGTCGGGCGTCCCGGGCGGCGGCACCATCTCGCTGGGCTCCAACTCGCTGACGTACGCCTTCTCGGCCTACGTCAGCGCCGGCACCGCGGTGTCGATCGCCGTCACCGGCATGACCAACACCTCGTCGGTCGGTTCCTACACCTCGCAGCTGACCACCAACTCGGCCTCCACGACGGTCGACACCGGCACCACGGCCGCCGTGGCCATCAGCGGCGGGACGCTGGGCACGCCCATCTGGACGGCGTCCAACGCCGGCGTCGGCACCGTCGGGGTCACCTACGCCTACACCTTCACCACGGCCAGCACCGCCGCCCTGACGCAGGTGACCGTGACCGTGCCGCCGGGCACGGCCGGGACGCCCACCGTCGGCACGGTCACGGGCCTGCCGGCCGGCGGCACCGCCTCGCTGGCCGCCAACACCCTGACCTACGCCTTCACCGGGACCTCGGTGCCGGCCGGGACGGCGGTCACCCTGCATCTGGCCGGCCTCACCAACACCGCCACCCCCGGCAGCTACACCTCGCAGATCACCACGTTCAACGCCGGCGGCCCGGTCGACACCGGCCTGACCGCCGCCGTGTCGATCGCCGGCGGGACGCTCATCAGCCCGTCGTGGTCGTCGACCAGCCTGACCGCCGCCCAGGCGTCCTCCTACACCTACACCTTCACCACGGCCACCGGCGCCACGCTGGCCTCGGTGACCATGACCGTGCCGCCGGGTACCGTCGGCACCCCGGCCGTCGGCACGGTGTCCGGCGTGCCGGCCGGCGGCACCGTGACGCTCGGCTCCAACTCGCTGACCTACTCGTTCACCGCCACCTACGTGGGCGCGGCCACGGCGGCCTCGATCCAGCTCACCGGGCTCACCAACACGTCCTCGCCCGGGAGCTACACCTCCCAGGTCACCACGAACTCGGCCAGCTCGACGGTGGACACCGGGACCACGCCGGCGGTGACCTTCGCCAGCAACATCTCGCCGGCCTCGCTGCAGTTCGCCAACGCCTGCCCCCCGACGGCCGCCGGCTGCGTGGTCACGGGCAACGGCACCACCCAGATCACCCTGGTCGCCATCCCCGGGCTGTCGGCGGCGACCACCAGCGTCCAGCTCTCGGCGACCACCAACGCCTCGGGCGGCTACCGGCTGCGGGCCCAGAGCACGCCGCTCACCAGTGCCAGCGGCAACACGCTGGCCCAGGCCCCGACCACCGGCAGCGCCGTGGCCCCGGTGAACCAGTTCTTCGCCACCGGCTCGCTCTCGGGGTCGGGCTCCTCGGGGGCGGCGCTGTGCTCGCCCTTCGGCTCGGCCACCCCGTACGTGGGCTTCAGCACCCTGGCCCAGAGCGTCTGGAACGCCACCGCGGCGACCGGCGGCGGGACCGACGTGGTGACCCTCACCGACGGGGTCGCCATCTCCCTCACGCAGCCGGCCGGTGTCTACACTTCGACGATCTCGTACACCCTGACCCCGGCCTACACCGGCACCTCGGCGTGCTGACCCGACGTCTCGGCCGCTGGGCCGTGGCCCTGGCGGTCCTCCCGGCGCTGGCCCTGCCGGCGGTGTTGGCCACGGCGGCCGGGGCGGCCGGGACCACCCCCACCATCCCCGGGGTCAAGGCGTCCAACGTCGGGCTCACCGTGTCGTGGCTGTCGACCACCGACCCGGTGCCGGCCACGCCCGGTGGCACGGCCACCAGCCAGTTCTACGTCACCAACCAGACCGACGCCGCCGTGCCGGTGCACGTCTACCCGGCCACGGCCGTCCCGGCCGACGACGGGAAGCTGACCGTGAAGAGCGGGGCCGATCCACGGTTCCCGAACATCACCTACAACCCCAGCGTCTTCACCGCCGAGCCCAAGACCACGACCACGGTGTCGGTGACCGTGACCGTGCCCAAGAACCTGGCCCCCGGCGTCTACATCGTCCCCGGCGTCGTGCGGCCGGACGCCACCTCGGACGGGAACCTCCAGTTCGTGAGCGAGATCGACGCCCTGACCACCTTCTCGGTCGCCGGGTCGAGCGCCGGGGGGGTCACCCCGTCCTTCGTCGGCTCGTCCGAGGGCTCGCCGAGCCTCCACATCCCCGGCCTGCCGGCCATCCAGATCGCCACCTCGGGCCACGAGGTGCTCCGCGTCATGAGCACCGGGGCGTCCCTCCTGGCCTACAACGAGATCACCGCCACCCAGTCGCCGTTCGGCCACGTGGTGTTCCAGGGCCACACGGCCGGGGACCCGAGCGATCTGCGCAACCCGCTGGCCCTGTACTTCCCGGGTCACTACCGCGACTTCCCCCTGGCCTGGCAGCCGTCGTCGGCCGGCATCGGCCTGGCCCACCTCCAGGCCTACGTCGGCTACCACGCCACGCCCCAGGTGATCCGCCAGGTCGGGGCGAGCACCGAGGTGCTGGTGGTCGCCCCGTGGTGGCTGGCCGCCCTGGTCGTCTACGAGGCGGTCCTGTGGCTGTGGTCGCGCCGCAAGCTCCACCGCATCGCCGTCCGGCGCTCGAGGGCCAACGCCCCGGTGCTCGGCCACTGGTACACCCGGCCG
The DNA here is from genome assembly GCA_963730735.1 of uncultured Acidimicrobiaceae bacterium. GTDB lineage: Bacteria > Actinomycetota > Acidimicrobiia > Acidimicrobiales > RAAP-2 > CAVSSX01. The sequence continues at coordinate 567,113 of CAVSSX010000012.1, read as the reverse complement.
CTCCCGATCATCGGTTCGGCGGTGATGGTGCTCCTGGTGGTGGCCGAGGCCTTCCTGTCGAGCATCGGGGTCTTCGCCGCCGTCGGGGCCGTGGGTGTGGTGGCGGCCGCCGTGGTCGTCGGGGGCTCCCGGGGCGCCGACGACGCCCGGGCCCTCGGTCGGGTCCGGCGCTTCGAGGGGGCCACGGCCGTGGTGGTCGTGGCCGGGCTGGTGGCCGTGGCCCTCGGGGCGTTCTCCGCCTGGTCGACCCAGCTCTCCATGGCCGTGGTCGCCGGCGCCGGGGTGTGGGTCCTGCTGGCCTGGTGGCTGGCCTGGTGGTTCGGGTCCCGGCCCTTCACCGCCTCGCCCCCCGACGCCGAGCCGCCGCTCCCCGAGCGCGAGGTGGTGGCCGTCGGCGGGTGAACCGCCCGCTGACTAGCTCGGCGGGGTCCAGGCCAGGTCGAGCGTCCGGCGGACCATGGGCTCGAACGTGGCCAGCGGTTCGCTCTCGAACGAGGGGTCGAAGGAGATCTCGTCGTAGCGGCTGCAGAAGTCGACCGTCCGGTCGTAGAACGGGCTGGTGACGAAGACGTCGCGCTCGTTGGGATCGGTGCCCAGGTGCTGGCCGATGTAGTACAGCTGGAACACCGGGTGGTGGGCCAGCATCCAGTAGTTGGCCGTGGAGACGAACGGCTTCAGGACGGCCGCCACCACCTCGCCGTGGTTGAACGGGCCGAGCGACTCGCCGACGTCGTGCAGCAGGCAGCAGACGATGTACTCCTCGTCCCGGCCGTCGTGCAGGGCCCGGGTGGCGCACTGCAGGCTGTGCTCGAGCCGGTTGACCGGGTAGGCGTCGTCGGCGTGCAGGTCGGCCAGCATGCCGAGCAGCAGGTCGGGCAGCGCAGCGATGTTGCGCTCGTGGACGACCTTCAGGACGGCGAAGTCCTCGTCGGTGCCCTCGTCCATGCGACGAAAGTGCATCCGGCCGTCGGTCGTCGGGGAACTGTCGGTCATGTGCGAATTGTAGGCACCACAGCTGCCAGGGTCCGACGCTAACCGGGTCCGACGCAACCGGGCCCGACGCCGCCGGGCCCGGTTGCGTCGGAGCCGGGCCTAGTAGCTCGGGACCACCTGGTAGGTGATCTTGCCCGAGTAGGTGTCGGCGGTCTGGGTGGCGCTCACCCCGACGCCGTTGGTGAGGGTCAGCGAGTCGCCGGTCGTGGGACCGGTGTTGGAGGCGATCTTCTCCGCCCCCGTCGTCCCACAGGTGGCGGCGTAGCCGAGGTAGTTGGCCCCGGTGGTGCCGGCCCAGGTGGCCTGGAGGGTGCCGGTGCCGGCGATGGTGGCCTTGGCGCCGAAGGCCGAGGTGGCCCCGCTGGTCGGCAGGGCGGCGACGGCGGTGTTGGAGGCCGAGGGGATGGTGGCGGCGCTGGCCGTGCCGGTGAGCACGTTGGCCGCCGTCATGCAGCCCGACAGGGTGTAGCCGTTGCGGGCGTTGGTCGAGACCCCGAGGACCACCGGCGAGGCCGTGGCCACGATCCCGGGCACGGCCAGCAGCGACACGGCGGTGGCGCTGTTGGTGAAGGTCAGCGAGTTCGGAACGACCACGGTGACCTGGGTCTGGTTGGAGGCGAAGTTGACCGCCGCCGCCGTGCCCGAGTCGTTGAGGACGCTCGCCCCGGTGTAGGTGCTGGCCACCGAGGCGAACGACCCGGTGGTGGTGGTCGAGTTGGTGAAGCCCGAGATCGGGACGTACACCGGCGTGGCGGCGGGGATGCTGCCGCAGGTGGTGAGGGCCACGGTCACGGTGGTGCCGGCCAGCGAGGCGGCGCCGATGGTGCAGGCGCCCAGCCCGTAGGTGGTGCCGACGGTGAGCCCGGTGCCGACCGTCCCGGCCGGGACGGTGAAGCTCAGCGACGTGAGCGTGCCCGCCGTGCCGGTGACGAAGTTCCACGAGTACGAGGCGGTGTTGGTCACCCCGCCGAGGCTGGCGGCGTTGTTGCTGACCGACAGGCTCACGCTGGACAGGGTGCCGGCGGCGAAGGCCGGGGCCGACGTGACGGCGATGGCGCCGCCGGTCAGTGCCGCCACGGCGGCGGCCGCTCCGAGACCTCGCCAGAATTTCGCCTGAGCGTCCGACCTACTCACGGTGATGCCTCTCGTTTCCATGTGATGTTCAGCAGGGTGATGTCCGGGATGTACTGGTGTGCTGGATGCGGTGAGAGCAGCGGGGGATTCGGTGGTTAGACCGGGGAAGCGGGCCTAGGCGACACGGGCCGGGCAGGATCCGTTGGACATCGCTAAAGCGGAGGAGGATGTCCACGACCGCTGCACGCGGCCGGCGTGTCGTCTAGTAGCTCGGGACCACCTGGTAGGTGATCTTGCCCGAGTAGGTGTCGGCGGTCTGGGTGGCGCTCACCCCGACGCCGTTGGTGAGGGTCAGCGAGTCGCCGGTCGTGGGACCGGTGTTGCTGCTGATCTGCTGGGCCCCCGTCGTCCCGCAGGTGGCGGCGTAGCCGAGGTAGTTGGCCCCGGTGGTGCCGGCCCAGGTGGCCTGGAGGGTGCCGGTGCCGGCGATGGTGGCCTTGGCGCCGAAGGCCGAGGTGGCCCCGCTGGTCGGCAGGGCGGCGACGGCGGCGTTGGAGGCCGAGGGGATGGTGGCGGCGCTGGCCGTGCCGGTGAGCACGTTGGCCGCCGTCATGCAGCCCGACAGGGTGTAGCCGTTGCGGGCGTTGGTCGAGACCCCGAGGACCACCGGCGAGGCCGTGGCCACGATCCCGGGCACGGCCAGCAGCGACACGGCGGTGGCGCTGTTGGTGAAGGTCAGCGAGTTCGGAACGACCACGGTGACCTGGGTCTGGTTGGAGGCGAAGTTGACCGCCGCCGCCGTGCCCGAGTCGTTGAGGACGCTCGCCCCGGTGTAGGTGCTGGCCACCGAGGCGAACGACCCGGTGGTGGTGGTCGAGTTGGTGAAGCCCGAGATCGGGACGTACACCGGCGTGGCGGCGGGGATGCTGCCGCAGGTGGTGAGGGCCACGGTCACGGTGGTGCCGGCCAGCGAGGCGGCGCCGATGGTGCAGGCGCCCAGCCCGTAGGTGGTGCCGACGGTGAGCCCGGTGCCGACCGTCCCGGCCGGGACGGTGAAGCTCAGCGACGTGAGCGTGCCCGCCGTGCCGGTGACGAAGTTCCACGAGTACGAGGCGGTGTTGGTCACCCCGCCGAGGCTGGCGGCGTTGTTGCTGACCGACAGGCTCACGCTGGACAGGGTGCCGGCGGCGAAGGCCGGGGCCGACGTGACGGCGATGGCGCCGCCGGTCAGTGCCGCCACGGCGGCGGCGACCGCCACCGTCCGGGGCACTGCATGTCTGGCCTTGCTCGGCATTGGGTATCTCGCTTTCGCTTGCGGGAGTTGTTAGAGCAATCGGTCCGCTGCGGGGCTCCGAAAATCGGTCGCCATGCGCTCACGGCCTACGTAATGTTGATGACTCTATAGACGGCCCGACTACGCGACAAGGGGCATTGCTTCCTTACGACATAATGGCAACCTGTTCGCAACCTCGCATGCCTACGTAAGGTTCGGAATCCCTGCCCAGTAGTGTCTCTATTGAGCCAGTGAGCTGGTGAAACTGCGCAGCAATGCGGCCAATCTTTTGAAAATCACGCATTCCGGCGAACTCCCGATTGGCGCCAATTGTGGGCCCAACCACCGTCGAGGTTTCCCCGTCCACTAGCCTGGGCCACTGTGGATGCATTAGGCGGCCGGGTCGAAGATGCGCCATTGGTCGTAGTGGTCGCCGACGGCGCGGCCGAACGGCAGGTGCTGTGCGAGTTCCTCCGGGACCAGGGGTACGCGGTCCTGGAGGCCTCCGACGCCCCCTCGGCCCGGCGCGTGGCCACCTCGACCGACGTCGACCTGATCCTGGTGGACCTGGACCTGTCGCTCACGCCCAATCTCGAGATCCTGCCGGCCCTGCGAGGCAACCGGGACGTCCGGTTGATCGTGTGCGTCGAGCAGGAGCAGCTCGTGGCGAGCGACCTCGAGGTGGCGCCGGAGATCGACGACTTCCTGGTGAAGCCGGTGTTCCTGCCCGAGGCCCGGATCCGGATCAACGCCGTGCTCCAGCGTGACCGGGCGCCCTCCTACCGGCGCCTCGAGTTCCCCGACCTGATCATCGACCCGACGACCCGCCAGGTCCAGGTGCGGGGCGAGCTGGTCGAGCTGACCCAGCGCGAGTTCGACCTTCTCATCCACCTGGCCACCTCGCCCGGGGTCGTCCACAGCCGTGAGGACCTGCTGACCCAGGTGTGGCCCTTCGCCGAGGACGGGCACGACGTGGCCACGGTCACCGAGCACATCCGCCGGATCCGCATCAAGATCGAGATCGATCCCCGTCAGCCCCGCTGGATCCGCACCGTCCGGGGCGTCGGCTACCGCTTCGAGCGACGCTTCCGGGACTGACGCCGGTCCGACTACCGGTCGGCGGTCGGACCATCGGCGGTCGGACCATCGGCCGTCGGACCATCGGCCGGCGGAACAGCCGCGGGTTGGATCAGTCGGCAGTCGAGTCGGTCGGTGGCGCGCTGGGCCGCGGCTCGGCCGGGCCGGGTGTCTCGAGGTCGGGCCGGCGAGGGGTGGTGGTGGCGAGCAGCCGGCCGACGACCGGCATCTCGGTCAGCGACTCGGCCCGGAGGATCTGCGTCACCGTCGGGATGAACTGCTCGGCCGAGTCGAAGACCACGTAGCGGGGGAGCCACTCGGGCTCGTACTTGGCGTTGAACTTCCACAGGGTCTCGATGGGCAGGACGCCCGACAGTCGCCGCAGGGCCCAACGCTCGACCCGCTGGGCCACACCGTCGCCCCGCTCCCCGTCGAGGGTGCTGCGCATGGCGGCGAAGTTGAGGCTCAGGCCCCGCTTGCCCTCGGCCCGGAGGTGCTCGATGGTCGAGCACAGGGCGAAGTCCAAGAGGCCATTGGGATGCTCTCCCGGGTCGCGCCGCATGAGGTCGAGCGAGAAGCCCCCGATGGCCTCGGACGGGACGTACTGGCACACGGCGGCCGGCTCGCCCCCGGGGTCGTTGACCACGGTGAGCAGCAAGCCGGTGTCGCGCCGGTCGAACACCCGGCCGAGCATCATCGAGAAGCCGCGTTCGTGGTCGGTGCGGCGGTTCCGGCCCATCAGGTCGACCAGGCGGGCCGCCCGCTCCGGTGACACCGTCGTCGGGTCGAGGAACTCGACCGTGTAGCCGTTGCGGGCGACGCGCCCGACACGCCTGGCGGAGACCCTTCATGCGCCCGCCGGCCAGGGAGAAGGACTGGACGTCGACCACCGCCTCGTCGCCGATGTAGACGTGGCGCATGCCGGCGTCGCGATACAGCGGGAGCCAGTCGTCGCCCGCCCCCATGACGCCGACGGCCCACCCGTTGGCGTCGACGTAGTGCCGGAAGGCGTTCCAGACCTGGCGCCGCTCGCTCGGCGGCCCGATCGGGTCGGGGGAGACCAGGCAGACCCCGGCGTACACGGCGTAGGCCACCAGGCTGTCGCGGTGGAAGAACCACTGCTTGTCGTCGCGCAGGGCGAAGTAGTCGAGCGTGCCCGTCCCGTGCCGGCGCACCAGGTCGCGGGCCCGGCTCTCGGCCGCCCGGCGGGCGGTGGCCGCCCGGACCGAGGAGAGCCGGCGGTCCACCACCGGGCGGGTGACCAGGAACAGGGCCACGATGATCAGGGCCATGCCCACGGCGAGCAGGCTCGGGGCCAAGAAGCCGTTGATGGCCGGGGGGAAGGCCACCGTCTGCACGCCCACCAGCCGCTCGGCCGAGCCGAACGCCACCTCGACCCAGCCGGGCAGAGGATGGTGGCGGACCCGGCCGCTGACCTCGACGGTGATGGTCGCCGCCCCGGTGGCCACGACGCCGCCGACGATGAGGGTGGTGACCGCCGAACGGAGCGAGCCGGTGTCGGTGGCCGCCGCGAACCGCCGTCGCTCGACGATCAGGAACACGAGGACCAGGGCCGAGAGCACCATCCCGTCGAGGTCGGGCCCGTGGGCCAGGTGGAGGCCGAGGGAGACCGACAGCAGGACCAGGGACACCAGCCACGCCCGACGCTGGCCCCGCAGCACGCCCCGGGCCAGCATCATCAGGCCGATCCCGGCCAGGGCGACCAGGGCCCCGGCCGCCTGGGCGACCCCGAGGGGCAGCACCTGCTCGACCAGGTGGAGGCGGTCCCGCAGCGGCGGCGTGACGGCGATCAGGAGGTCGACCAGCCCGGCGACGAAGATGGCCGAGGCGGCCAGCCGTCGGACCCGTCGGACCTGGACCCGATCGGCCGCCACCTCGGGTGCCGGCGGCCAGGCCGCCCCGTGGGGCCACGAGGCGACCAGCGCCGGGTGGAGGGCGGCCACCCGGTAGCCCTTCACGATCTGGTCGTCGCTCACGAAGCGCTCGAGGAAGGTCGAAGTGGGCAGGCTCACGTCGGCCAACAGCAGGCGGACGTGGAGCTCGGCGCCGGTCTCGAGCTCGATCCAGCTGACCTGGCGGTGGGGGAGGAAGACCGGGGGCAGGCCCACCCGCCCGCTGTGCTCGCGCACGAACTCGGTGGTGCCGCCGGCGCAGGCGAAGAAGCCGCGATCGAGGTGGGTGAACTCGGCCCGGAAGCTGCCGCCGGTGATGAGGCCGGTAGTGCCCGAAGCGAGCAGGGCGCGGGCCTCGTCGAGCGCCGGGTGGTCGCCGATGGCCAGCTCGCCGGGGGCCGGGGTGCCGCCCAGCGACGCCGCCAGGGGGTGGGGCCACGGCGACGGGAGCTCGCCGCCACCCTCCCGCCGCCAGATCCTGCGGGAGGCCACGGCGATCCCGACGGCCAGGGCGATCTCGAAGACGGCCACGACGAACAGGACGAAGAGGAGGCGGTGGGGCCAGCTGGCGGCGTAGGCGTGGTTGAGGGCGCCGCTGGCCCTCGGGGTGTGGGCGAGGTGCTGCAGGCCGTGGAACACCTGGGTCACGTGGAGGACCACCGCCACCACCACGGCCAGGACCGGCGGCACCCACACGATGTGGCGGAGCCGGCGGTAGAGGAGGCGGGAGGTGACGAACCGGCTCGATGCCCCGGGGTCCTCCAGGCGGTCGAGGCCGGTGAGCCAGCTGCGGGTCTCGGCCGGCCGGTGCTCGGCGATCGGCACGGCCGGGTCGGTCGGGGCCCCGGGGCGGACGACCACGCGCCGCTCGCCGGCGGCCGTGGTGAGCCGGAGGTCGAGGGCCGGGGCGACCTCGGCCCCGAGGGTGGCCAACTCGGCCCGCACGGCGGCGTCGGAGCGCACCTCGGGGTCCCGCCACCCCGGGAGGACCAGCAGCCGGCAGTCGGGCCGGGCGGTGAAGGCGGCGATGGCCCGGGCCAGCGGGCCGTGGGCCGCCAGGGTCCGGTGGACGACGTCGACGTCGAGGCCTGCCGCCGGCCCGTCGAAGAGATTCCCGCAGACGACCACCACGCCCGGCCCCTGCCACCGCTCGAGCGTCTGGACCAGGTCGGCGGCGAGGGCGGTGGCCGACGGCCCCCCGTCGGGCTGGAGCAGCAGGTCCCCCACCACCAGCACCCGTCGACCGAGCGGCACGTCGACGGTCAGCAGCCCCCGCCCGGCCACCGCCGGGACGTCGCCGGTCGGGGCATCGTGGTGCACGGGGGGTGGCAGCACGGCCACTGCCGCGGTTGTCCCCGGGACGGGGGCGTCGACCACCATGGACGACCATGCTCCCACGCCCACCCGTCCCTGCGGGCGGAGGCCGCTCAGCCGGCTCCCAGGAGCGGCCCCGGCGCCCCCGGCTGCCGCCGGTGCCGCCGGTATGATCGGGCCGATTGGGGCCCGGATTCGGGCGTGACGTCGGTGTAGGGGATGACTCGAATGTGCAGGACGCCCGTGGTGGCTCGATCCCGACCGGGTCGCCCGTGATCGCCGACCTCCCCAACTGGCGCTGGCGCCAGGGCCCGGTCCCGGCCGGCCCGGCGGTGGTGTTCGACATCGACGGCGTGCTCTCCGACGCCGTCGGGCGCCAGCACTTCATCGAGCGGGGCCGACGGGACTGGACGGCCTTCTTCGAGGCCTGCGGGGACGACGAGGTGATCGAGGAGATCGCCCGGTTGATCGAGCTACTGGACCCGGGCCTGACCGTGGTGCTCCTCACCGGGCGCCCCCTCCGGGTGCAGCCCCAGACCCTGGCCTGGCTGGAGCGCTACGGGCTCCGCTGGGACCTGCTGGTGATGCGCGACCGCGGCGACTACTCCCAGGTGACCTGGTTCAAGCACGGCGTGGTCGGCGACCTGCGGACCTACGGCTTCGACCTCCGGCTGGCCATGGAGGACGACCCGTCGAACCACGCCATGTTCGTGGCCGAGGGGGTCCCCTGCGTCTACATCCACTCCGGCTACTACGACTGACGGCGCCGCCGCCGCTGGCCGAACACGCCGAGCCAGCTGGCGACCACCAGGACGATGGAGGCGATGACCAGGGGGAGGTCACCGATCGATCGGTAGAGGGTGCCGCCGGTGCGCAGCGTCACCGAGGCCACCACGACCTGGCGACGGCCGAGCACGCTGCGGCGCAGGACGGCGCCCCGGTGGTCGACCACGCTCGAGTACCCGGTCGGCGACGCCTGGACCACATCCCGGCCCTGGGCCACCGCCTGGACCCGGTCGGCCGCCACCTCCTGACTGGGGATCTGCGAGGTGCTGTAGGACGACGTGTTGGTGGGTACCACGATCAGCTGGCCACCGGCGTCGACCCCCGACCGGCCCCGGCCGGCGTAGAAGACCTCGAAGGACACCAGGACGGCGAGCGGCGCCGCCGGGGTGTCGACCAGGCCGCTGCCGTGGCCGGGCACGGCGTCGAGCGCCACCCCCGACAGGTTGGCCAGGTGGGAGAAGAACCCCCGGTAGGGCACGTACTCGCCGAAGGGGACGCGGTGGACCTTCTCGAAGACGGCGACGATCCGGCCGGTCGGCCCCCAGGCCACCACCTCGTTGCGGAAGGCGGTCGACGATACCTGGGTGGTGACCCCGGCCAGCACCGTGGCCCGCAGGCCGCGGGCGAGGGTCGACATCCGGGTGGCCGCCGACGAGCCGGTCAGCGGACCCGAGAGGGAGATCACGTCCTCGGGCCACACCACCAGCTGCGGCACCGGCCCCGGCCGGCCCCGGAGCTCGGCCGTCGCCGCCAGCTGGGCCGTGAACACGCTGGCCGGGGCGACCTCCTCCTTGGAGTACCCCCGTCGGCCGCCTCCCTGCACGAGGGCCACGGAGAGATGGCGTGCTCCGCCGCCCCCGTCGGGCGCGACGTCGGCCAGGGGCCACAGGCCGAGGACGAGGACCAGGGCCACCAGGCCGGTGCGGGCGGCCGCCCCGGGTAGGGTGCCGCGCCGCGACGCCGGTTCGGACCACGCCCGGGCCACCATCGCCGCCGAGCCGAGGGCGACGCCGCCCGTCCACACCAGCGCCGTCAGGGCCAGCGGCCCGCCGAGCCGGGCCACGCCGAGCCACGGACCGCCGGCCTGACCCAGGAACACGCCGCCGATCGGGAGACCCCCGAAGGGCCAGGTCATACGGACCGCCTCGAGCAGGGTGAAGGCGCCCACCGCCGCCGGGCCCCGCCACCGGCCCGGGGGGACCAGGGCGGCGGCCACGCCCATCGAGACGGCTTCGACGACGATGAGCACCACCGCCCCGTACCAGTTGAACGCGTGGGCGAAGAAGAGACCGATACCGAAGCAGCCCAGGCCGGCCACCCAGCCGGCGAGGAACCGGCGACCGGTCGGCAGCCCGGCCAGGCGCCAGTAGAGGAGCCCGGCCCCCACGAAGCCGAGCGGCCACCACCCCCACGGGGGCAGCGAGAGGGCGAGGAGGATCCCGGCGCCCAGGGACGGGAGGAGGACCCCGACCCGGGACCGGGTCACCGGCCGGGGCCGGCCTCGGCGGACGCCGGGTCGACGCCCGACAACCCCAGCTGTTGGCGTGCCGCCCGACCGGCCGACCGGCCGCTGCCGATACAGGCCGGGATACCCACACCGTGGTACGCCGCGCCGGCCAGCGACAGGCCCCCCAGCCGGGCCACCGCCGACTCGATCGCCCCCACCCGGAGCTGGTGGTGCACGCGGTACTGCGGGAACGACGATGGCCAGCGCCGCACGGTGGCGACGCTGGGTGCGCCGTCCACGCCGACGAGCACCGCCACCTCGTCGACGACCCGTTCGATGAGGGCCTGGTCGTCGAGCGCGTCGGGTCGACGGTCGTGGTACCGCCCGACCGACGCCCGCACCAGGAATTCGCCGGGGCGGGCGAGGTGCGGCCACTTCTGGCTGAGGTAGGTGCAGGCGGTGACGAGGAAATTCGGGTCGTCGCCGGCCGGACCCTGCGGTCGGCGGCTGTGGTCGGGCACCAAGAGGCCGGTGCCGGCGACCGGCGATCGGAGGGCGGTGTCGGGGTACGAGAGCGTCACGACGCCCACCGACGCGTAGTCGATGCCGGCCAGGAGAGCCGCCGTCTCCTGGTCGTGCGGCCCGAGCAGGCCGGCGGCGGCGGCCGTCGGCACGGCCAGCACGACGGCATCGGCGTCGAGGGTGCGGTCGCCGGCCCGCACCCGCCACCGGGCGCCGCCGGGCGCACCGGCGTCGAGGGCGTCGACCGGCGTACCGGTGTGGATCGTCACCGCCCGGTCGACCAGGACCTCGGTCAGCCGCTCGACCAGGGACCCCATGCCCTCCGAGAGGGCCCAGAACATCGGTCGGGGCCCCCCGGTCGGCGGCGCCGGGGTGCTGCCGGTCGGGCTGGCCCCGGCGGCGACGGCCAGCCGCAGCGACCGCATGAGGGACCCCCGGCGTCGGGAGGCCTCGAGCAACAGCGGGAAGACCGAGGCGGCGCTCATGTCGGCCACGTCGCCGGCGTGGATCCCACCGATGAGCGGCCCGGCCAACGAGCGCTCCACCCGCCGGCCGAGCTTGCGCCGGACCAGGGGACCGACCGCCCGGTCGCCCAACGGACCCCGCAGGTCGGGACGGGGGGAGATGACGTCGAGCAGGACCCGGAGCGAACCACCGAGGCCGACCACGCCCGAGCGGGCCAGCGGCCAGAAGCGGGTCGGGATGCCGAGGACGAGGCCGGCCGGCAGGGTCCGCCGCTTGCGCCGGGCCCAGACGGCGGCTCCGGAGGCCCCGATGGGCACGAGCGATGCGCCCAACCCGATCTCCCGGCAGAGGTCCTCGGCCTCGGCCCGGCGGGCCAGGAACCCGTCGGGTCCGACGTCCACTACCCGGCGGGCCGGGCCGACCGGGAACCCCTCGAGCGGACGCGGGTCGAGGTGCTCGGAGGCCAGGGCCCCGCCGAGCCGGGGACCCGCTTCGAAGAGGTGGACGACCGGTGCGCCGGGACCGGGACGGGCGCCGCCGCTCGCCTCGTAGGCCGCGGCGAGGCCCGAGATGCCGCCGCCGACCACGACCACCACCGGGTCACGTTCGGGAGATCCCTCGCCGTTCACCCGCTCATTGTCGCCCGTCGGGGCCGCCCGGCGGGCGCCCCCGGTTCAGCTCACCGCTTCCACCACCGTGGCGAGCACGGCCACGAGGTCGGGGTCGGCGTTGAGCGACGCCGTCCGGCGGAAGGGCAAGCCGACCGACCGGGCCACCCCCGCCGCCTCGACGTCGAGATCGAAGAGCACTTCCAGGTGGTCGGCAACGAAGCCCACCGGGCACACGACGACCCCCGGGGCCTTCTCGTCACCGAGGCGTCGGATGACGTCGAGGATGTCCGGACCGATCCAGGGATCGGGCGTGCGGCCGGCGCTCTGCCAGGCGATCTCGAACCGCTCGTGGCCGCTGGCGGCGGCGATCCGAGCCCCGGAGTCGGCCACCTGGTCGGGATACGGGTCGCCCGCCGCCAGCACCCGCTGGGGCAGCGAGTGCGCCGTGTAGACCACCACGGTCGCCGCCCGCTGTGCCGTGGGCACCTGGTCGAGCGCCGCTCGTACCCGGTCGGCCTGCAACTCGGTGAACCCGGGGGCATCGAACCACTGCTCGACCGGCGTGAACGTCGGTGGTCGTTCCAGCTCCGACAGGGCGCCCGCCGCTCGCTCGAGGTACTCGCCCGAGCCCATGGAGGAGCGGTGGGGCGTGAGCACCAGGCCGATCACCCGGGCCACCCCGGTCGACGCCAGCTCGACCGCCGCCTGTTCGATCGTCGGCTCGACGTGCTTGGCCCCGAAGCGCACCACGTAGCGGCCGGGATGCCGCTGCTCGAGCAGCCCGGCCACGCCGGCCACCTGGGCCGCCGTGCGCTCGGCCAGGGGGGACACCCCGCCGATGGCCTCGTAGCGCCGCACCAGGTCGGCCAGCTGCTCGGGCGACGGCGGCGACCCGCGGCGGATCCGGGTGTAGAAGGCCTCGATCCCCTCCGGCGAGGCCGGCGTCCCGTGGGCCATGACCAGGACGCCGATGCGCTCGCTCCCGGCCCCGCCGGTGCTCACCCGACGGACCCGGCCCGTCCCTCGGCGTGGACCAGGTCGACCACGGCGGTGAGGATGCCGGGATCGGTCTCGGGCAGGACGCCGTGGCCCAGGTTGAAGATGTGGCCCGGACGGTCGCCGGCCCGGGCCAGCACCTCCCGGGTCTCGGCCGCCACCACCTCGAACGGCGCCAGGGCGATCGCCGGGTCGAGGTTGCCCTGGACGGCGCGCTCGGGGCCGACCCGGCGTCGGGCCTCGTCCAGGGGCACCCGCCAGTCGATCCCGACCACGTCGCTGCCGGCCGTGGCCATCAGCGACAGGAGCTCCCCGGTGCCCACGCCGAACAGGACGGTCGGCACGCCGAGGTCCGCCACCCCGTCGAGCACCTTCGTCGTGGCCGGCAGGGCGAAGCGGGCGTACTCGCGCGGGCTCAACGACCCGGCCCAGCTGTCGAACAGCTGCAGGGCGCGGGCGCCGGCGCCCACCTGCGCCCGCAGGAAGGCCACGGCCATGTCGGCCAGGCGGTCGATGAGCTCGTCCCACAGCGCGGGCTCGGTGTGCATGAGCCGCTTCACCTCGGTGAAATTCCGGGACGGGCCCCCCTCGACCAGGTAGCTGGCCACCGTGAACGGGGCGCCGGCGAAGCCGATCAGCGGGACGGCGGCGGGCAGGGCACGCGACACCAGGCGCACGGTCTCGAGGACGTAGGGAACGTCCACCTCGGGTTCGAGGGGCCGCAGCCGGTCGAGGTCGGACCGGCGGCGCAGCGGCTCGGCCACCACCGGGCCACGGTTCTGGACCACGTCGACCCCGAACCCGATGGCGTGGACCGGGACGACGATGTCGGAGAACAAGATGGCGGCGTCCACGCCGTAGCGCTCGACCGGTTGCAGCGTGACCCGGGTCGCCAGCTCGGGGTGCTGGATGGCCGCCAGGATGCTGCCCTCACCCCGCAGCGCCCGGTACTCGGGCAGCGCCCGGCCGGCCTGTCGCATGAACCAGACCGGGGTGTGGGCGACCGGTCGGCGGCGGCAGGCGGCGAGGAACGCGGGCTCGTCGGCGGCGGGGGCGCCACCGTCACCGGCGGCCGGTGGCGGGTTCAAGCAGGCTCGATGACCACGGCCGTGCCGTAGGCACAGATCTCGGTCCAGTTCTGGCCCATGGCCGACGTGTCGAAGCGCATGGCCAGCACGGCGTTGGCGCCGCGGCTCTCGGCCTCGGTCACCATGCGCTGGATGACCTCCTCCCGGCTGTTCTGCAGGTTGGTGGTCATGCCCTTCAGCTCGCCGCCGACGAACGACTTGAAGCCGGCGCCGGCCGAGGAGAAGGCGTTGCGGGACCGGACGGTCAGGCCGAAGCACTCGCCGAGGACCTTGGTGATCGTGTACCCCGGAACATCGTTCATCGTGGAGATGAGCACTGCAGCCTCCTCGGCGCTCGGGCCACCCGGCGGCCATCGTAGACCCCGCCTCCGGGCCCATCGAGGGGCCGGTTCGGCCGGGCCGACCGCAGGCTCCCCGATGTCTCATAGAATGGATCGTTCTCCTGGCCCGTCCGGCGACGAAAGGACGACGTGGTCTCGCATCCTGATCTCGAGGAAGAGCAGCGATTCCTGGAGCGCGCCCACCTCGGTCTCGAGGCCATGCGGGCCGACGCTTCCCGGATGCTCGAGGGGGTCCTCGACCTCGGACGCGGCGGTACCTACCAATCCCGGACCGAGCGGGACATCGTCGTCCGCACCAGCCTGGCCCGCCTGGCCCAGCTCGACATCGGCGACCAGGCCCTGTGCTTCGGTCGGATCGATCGGCTGCCGGAGGGCCCCGACGGAACCGGAGACTCGTACCACATCGGTCGATTGGCCGTCTCGGGCGAGGACCTCGAACCGCTGGTGGTCGACTGGCGGGCCCCGGTGGCCGAGCCCTTCTACCGGGCCACCGGTCTCGACCCCCAGGGCCTGGCCCGGCGCCGACACCTGGCGGTCAAGGGCCGGACGGTCACCGGTCTGGAGGACGAGTACTTCGCCCGGCCCGGTGGGCGGGGACCGGTCCCGTCCGGGTCGGTGCTGGACGTGGCCGAGGGCACCGGCGCCTCCGATGGGGCCGAGCTCGAGGAGGGCCTGGCCCTCGGCGGCCCCGGGGCCCTGCTGGCGGCGCTCGGTGCGGCCCGGACCGGCCAGATGGGCGACATCGTGGCCACCATCCAGCGGGAGCAGGACGAGATCATCCGTTCGCCGCTGGCCGGCGTCCTGCTCGTCCAGGGCGGGCCGGGAACGGGCAAGACGGCGGTAGCCCTCCACCGCGCGGCCTACCTGCTCTACACGCACCGCTTCCCGCTGGAGCGCCAGGGCGTGCTGGTGGTCGGGCCCAACCCCCTGTTCCTGCGCTACATCGAACAGGTGCTGCCCTCGCTGGGCGAGACCGGGGTCACGTTGTCCACGGCGGCCGGTCTGGTGCCCGAGGTCAAGGTCCGGGGGGTCGACGGGCCCGAGGTGGCCCGGCTGAAGGGCGACGCCCGGATGTCGCGGGTCTTGGCCCGGGCCGTGCGGACCCGCCAGCGCGCCCTGCGCGACGACGTCGTGATCCCCTTCGGGGCCTCGGTGCTGCGCCTGCGGGCGTCGGACTCGGCCGAGATCGTCCGCTTGGCCCGACGACGCCCGGGGCCCCACAACGGTCGCCGCCGCTTCGTCGAGCAGCAGGTGGTCCAGCGCCTGACCGAGGAGTACCTGCAGATCAGGAAGCGCCTGCTCGGCTCGCCGAGCGTTTCGCTGCCGGCCGTCGAGCTGCCCGACGACCAGGCGCCGGGCCAGCTCACCCTGCTCGGCCTGGCCCCTGGGGACGAGGACGCGACCGAGCTGGCCGGTCTGGTCGACGAGATCGACGAGATCGAGCTCGACACGGCGATCGCCGAGACCGAGCCCGACCCCGAGGACCTGGCCCGCCAGCTCCGGCGGGTGCCCGAGCTGGTCGAGGCGCTCGACCGGATGTGGCCCCGGCTCTCACCCCACGAGCTCCTCCACGACCTGCTCGGGGCGCGCCCCCTGCTGGCGGCGGCGGGCAAGGGCCTCTTGTCCTCGACCGAGCTGGCGGCGCTGTACCGACCTCGCTCGTCGGCCCTCGACGAGGTGCCCTGGACCACCGCCGATGCGGCGCTGGTGGACGAGGCCCGGACCATCCTCGGGCCTCGCCGCAGCCGTCCCGGCCGGGCCCGCAGCGACCTGCGGGAACGGCAGGGTCGGGCCCGGGAGGAGACGGGATTCTGGCCGAGCGCCCTCGACCCCTCGCCGACGCCGGCGGGCAACGGGTCCCACGCCGGGATCGACGACGAGACGGCGGTCCGGGCCTACGGCCACATCGTGGTCGACGAGATCCAGGACCTCTCGCCCATGCAGCTGCGGATGCTGGCCCGTCGCTCGCTGTCGGGCTCGATGACCGTGGTCGGGGACATCGCCCAGGCCACCGGCTCCTGGGCCCCGAAGAGCTGGGACGACATCACCGCCCACCTCAGCCCGAACCGCCCGCCCCGACTGGTCGAGCTGACCGTCAGCTACCGCACGCCGGCCGAGGTGGTGGAGCTGGCGACGCGCGTCCTGGCGGTCGCCGCCCCCGACGTCACGCCACCCCGGCCGGTCCGTCGGTCGGGGCAGCGGCCGACCGTGGTCGGGGTGGCCCTGGCCGAGCTGGCTGACGCCGTGGCCCGGGCGGCCACCAACGAGATGGCGGCCGTCGCCCCCGGTCGCACGGCGGTACTGGCGCCCGGGGGGCTGGTACCCGAGCTCCGCCGGTCCCTGGTCGCCGCCGGTCTGCCGGTGAGCGACCCCCGGGAGCCGGGCGGCGAGGGCCTCTCGGCGGCGCTGGTGCTCCTGCCGGCCCACGAGGCCAACGGCCTCGAGTTCGACGCGGTGGTCGTCGTCGAGCCGGCCCTGATCGCCGCCGGCCCCGGGGCGACGATCGACGGTCCGGGGGTGCCACCGGCCACCACCGGCGGCCTGCGGGCCCTCTACGTGGCCATGACCCGGCCGACGCAGCGATTGAGCGTGGTCCACGCGCTAGCCCTGCCGGTCGATCTGGGCGACGCCTCCGTGGCCCCGGTCGCCCGCTGACCGACGCCCACCGACCGCCCCCGGGCGGCCACGAGGGGGCGGCATTCCTGTGCGTAGCCTGGGCCGGTGACAGGCCCGTTGGCCTCCGGAGCAGGATGTTGGCGTCATCGGGTCCCGGTCAACTAAGAAATACGCCGTGAGCCAGGCCATTTCGGTGGAGCCGCCGGCCCAGCAGGGCAAGATCGTCCACGACCGGCCCCCGATGCTGGCGATCGGGGTCATGATCTGGCTCGGGTCCGAGCTGATGTTCTTCAGCGGTCTCTTCGCCGCCTTCTTCACGATCCGGGCCCAGGCCCCCGGTGGTGTCTGGCCGCCGGCCGGGACCCACCTCGACACGATCCGAGCTGGGATCTTCACCATCATCCTGGTGGCCTCGAGCTTCACCATGCAGTACGCCGTGTACCAAGAGGAGTACCGCAACCGGTCGTCGGCCCGGCGGTGGATCGCCATCACCCTGGTCCTCGGGTTCGCCTTCATCGCCAACCAGGCCTACGAGTGGAAGTACTTCGAGACCCGGCCGGGGACCAACGCCTACGGCTCGCTCTTCTACATCATGACGGGCCTCCACGGCCTCCACGTGTTCCTGGGCCTGGTGGCCATGGTCTTCCTGTTGGGTCGATTGAAGGGCAAGACGGCCGGAGACCCCGGCGAGCTCTCGGTGGTCCAGGGTGTCAGCTACTACTGGCACTTCGTCGACATCGTCTGGGTCGGGCTGTACAGCTGCCTGTTCCTGCTGAAATAGGTGCCCGCCCTTGCTTAATCCCTTGAAGAACCGGCTGGTGGTGCCCGCGGCCGTCTTGGCGGCCGTCGGCATCGGCGGACTGATGCTGTTCGGCTCGGTGGCCGGCGCGGCCAACGCCAACGGTGCCGGCGGTTCGGCCGGGAGCCCGTCCAACGCCACCCAGCCCGACGAGGGCTTCACCGGCAGCGGCAGCGGCGGGGTCGGCAGCGGCGGCGGGGTGAACCAGGGGAACTTCAACCTGGGCACCACCCTTCCGCCGGGCATCGGCAGCCCCAACTACCTGGGCGGCCCGAAGAACACCGGCGGCGCCAACTCCTCGGTCCGCGTGTACCAGAACGTGGCCGGCAAGAAGACCCTGGTGGCCTACGGCAACAAGGACATCATCTACACCAAGCCGCCGGCCTCCTACATCCCGGTGGGCGAGCAGCTCTTCGCCCAGAACTGCGCCAGCTGCCACGGCACCCAGGCCGAGGGGTCGGCGATCGCCCCGAACCTCCAGGGCGTGGGACCGGCCACCGTCGACTTCTGGGTGTCGACCGGCCGGATGCCGGCCGTCGACACGAATGCCACCCAGGCCGAGCGCAAGCCGGCCCGCCTGACCCCCAAGCAGGCGCTCCAGGTGGCGGCCTACGTGAACTCGATCGACCCCGCCGTGCCCTACCTGCCGACGGTCCGCGACGTGGAGGGCGCCAACCTGGCCGACGGGGCCAGCCTCTTCGCCCTCAACTGCGCCGCCTGTCACACCATCACCGGCGCCGGTGATGCCCTGGCCTACGGCACGAACGCGCCGTCGTTGCACCAGGCCACGGCCCAGCAGGTGGCCGAGGCCATCCGGACCGGCCCGGCCAACATGCCCCGCTTCACCGGGAACCTCTCCGACGCCCAGGTGCGCGACATCGTGGCCTACGTCACCTTGAAGATCCAGCACCCGGCGAACCCCGGTGGGGCCGGCCTGGGCGGCATCGGGCCGGTGGCCGAGGGCTTCGTGGCCCTCCTGATCGGCGTCGGCGCCTTCGTGCTCATCTGCTACTGGATCGGAGAGCGGTCATGACCCCGGCGAGACGAGGCCTCCGGGCCGTCGTGGTGACGAGGATCGGGAGGGGACGCCGGTGAGCGACATGCACGTCGACGACCACCCGGCCACCGAGCCGCCCGACGGTCACCGCACGCCGGTGGCCATGCCGGTGGCCCGCCTCGACGACCCGCACCTCCAGGAGGGCACGCAGTACCCCCGACGGGTCGAGGGCATCATCATCGTCGTCTTCCTCCTCGGCATCGCCGGTGTCATCGGCTTCGGCGCCGCCTACTGGACGAACGCCAGCCCCTGGGTCCTGGCCGTGTCTTTCGGGGTCGGTCTGTTCGGTCTGGGCTTCGGCCTGACCGCCTGGGGCAAGTACCTCATGCCCAAGGGCCCGTTCATCGAGGAGCGCCACACGCTGTCGTCGACCGAGCAGGAGGTCGACGCCATGTCGGCCGCCATCGTCGAGCGGTCGGGGTTGGTGGTCAAGCGGCGCAAGGTCCTCGGCGGCCTGTTCGCCGTCGGCGCCGGCATCTTCGGGATCGTGGCCCTCTTCCCGCTGCTGCGCTCGCTCGGTCCGAACCCCGGGAACTCCTTCACCGGCACCAACTGGAAGAAGAACTCCCGGTTGGTGGACGCCAACGGCCGGCCGGTGCACCGCGACGACCTCCAGCCGGGGGGCATCCTGACCGTGTTCCCGGAGGGCTACGCCGAGAACGACGACACCCAGGAGGTCGACCAGACCGTCCTGATCCGTTTCAGCGACAGCGACTTCACGACCCAGCCGGGCCGCTCGACCTGGGGCCCGGCCGGCTACCTGGCCTACTCCAAGCTGTGCACCCACCTCGGCTGCCCGGTCGGCCTCTACGAACAGGAGCTGGAACTGCTGGTCTGCCCGTGCCACCAGTCCATGTTCAACGTGGCCAACGGCTGCGTCCCCCAGTTCGGCCCGGCCCCCCGGCCGCTCCCGCAGCTGCCGCTCAAGATCGACGACGAGGGCTACCTGCGGTCGCAGGCCGGTTATGACCAGCCCGTCGGTCCCGGCTACTGGACCCGCGCATGACGATGACCAACGGCACCAACGGCACCAACGGCTCGGCCGCCCCGCGGACCAAGCGCCAGGCCAAGGCGGCCCTCGGGCCCTACGGCCGCACCTCGAAGGCCATCGCCGAGATCGACGAGCGGTTCGGGGTCGCCAAGGGCGGCCGGACCTTCCTCGACAAGATCTTCCCGGACCACTGGTCGTTCATGCTGGGCGAGATCGTCCTGTACTCGTTCGTGGTCCTGATCGCCACGGGCATCTTCCTGTCGCTCTACTACACGCCGTCGCAGACGATCGTCGTGTACCACGGCAGCTACGCCCCGCTCGACGGGGTCCGGATGTCCCAGGCCTACGCCTCGAGCGTGGACCTCTCCTTCTCGGTCCGAGCCGGCCTGCTCATGCGCCAGATGCACCACTGGGCGGCCGACATCTTCCTCGGCTCGATGATCGTCCACATGGCCCGCATCTTCTTCACCGGGGCCTTCCGCAAGCCCCGTGAGGCCAACTGGACCATCGGCCTCGTCCTCCTGATCCTGGGCATCCTCAACGGGTTCATCGGCTACTCGCTGCCCGACGACCTGATCTCGGGCACCGGCCTGCGGATCGGCTACTCGATCCTGCTCTCGATACCGTTCGTCGGCACCTATCTGGCCAGTTGGCTGTGGGGCGGCTCGTTCCCCGGCACGATCATCCTGGAACGGTTCTTCATCATCCACGTGCTGATCATGCCGGCGATCATCGCCGCCCTGATCGGGGCCCACCTGGGCATGATGGTGCGCCAGAAGCACACCCAGTTCCCCGGGCCCGGCCGCACCGAGCACAACGTGGTCGGCACGCCGATGTTCCCGACCTTCATCGCCAAGACCACCGGCTTCCTGTTCATGGTCTCGGCCGGGATCGCCCTGTTGGCCGGCCTGGCCCAGATCAACCCGATCTGGCAGTTCGGCCCGTACGACCCCGACAAGATCTCCTACGCCGTCCAGCCGGACTGGTACATGGGCTGGCTCGACGGGGCGTTACGCATCATGCCCAGCTGGGAGTGGAACGACTGGGGCCATACCCTGCCCTGGGAGGTGTTCTTCCCGGCCATCATCTTCCCCGGCCTGGTCTTCAACGTCTGTTTCGGGTGGCCGGCGATCGAACGCTGGTTCACGGGCGACAACGCCATGCACAACCTCTTGGACCGGCCGCGTGACCGTCCCAAGCGCACCGGGTTCGGCGCCGGGTTCTTCGCCCTGTTGTTCATGATGTTCGCCGCCAGCTCGACCGACGTCCTGGCCAACTTCTTCCACGTGAACCTGAACCTCGTGCTGTGGTTCTTCCGGGTCGCCGTGTTCGTGGTGCCGGTCATCGTCGGCGTGGCCACCTGGAAGATCTGCCTCGAGATGCAGGGCGGTGGGGCAGGGATCGGCAAGCGCAAGCGGGCCAACGTGGTCACCCGGACGGCCGAGGGCGAGTACGTCGCCGTCGAGTCCGAGCCCCGGGAGGGCGACGACCACGAGGAGCTCGAGCCCGAGCCGGTGCCGGTGCGCATCGACCTCGAGCCCGTCCCCGAGCCGGTGGGTGCCGGCGACGTCGGCGTGCGCCGGGTGGACCGCTAGCCCCACTCGACCGGTCGGTCGAGTCCCTCCCGGTCCCGGCAACCCAGCACGGGCGCTCACGCCGAGGTGCTGGCCGGCTCCAGAGGCCCCCACGAGCCGCTGAGCGGCCCTCGGAACGCCGACAGCCCCCCGTGGGCCGTCCGGAGGCGATCTGGAGCCTTTGGGGAGCGCCCCAGGCACCGAGCTGCCCGACGGGAGAGGTCGAGGGGACGGCGGCCCACCGACGAACCACGCCGACGGCCCCGCCATCGGGCCCTCGGCGAGTTGGCGCCCGGAAGTCACCACACCGAGGCGACCCGCTCGGCGGCCGGGGTCCCGGGCGGTAGGCCTCAGAGGGGGGCCGGGACGACCTGGTCGAGCGCGGTGCGCCTGGGCGGGCGGACCCGGTCGACGACGGCCCCGAGCAGGGACAGGACGCCGCAACCGGCGCCGAGCCAGCACACCCCGGTCCAGCCGGCGGCGGCGTACACCGAGCCGGCGGCCAACGAGCCGGCGGCCCCGCCGAGGAAGTAGCAGAACATGTAGGCGCTGTTGATCCGGCTGCGGGCATCGGGTCGAAGCTCGTAGATCACCGCCTGGTTGGTGATCTGCATGCCCTGGGTCCCGGCGTCGAGGACCACCACCCCGGCCAGCAGGGCGACCAACGAGGTCCGGCCGAGGGCCAGGAGCCCGAACGAGCCGGCGATCAGGACGCCGGCGACCGCCGTGGAGACGGCGGTGTGCCCGCCGTCGGCCAGCTTGCCGGCCAGGTTGGCCGCCAGGACACCGGCCACGCCGGCCAGACCGAACAGCCCGATGACGGCGCTCGAGTAGTTGTACGGGGCGCCCGAGAGCAGGAAGGCGATCGACGTCCAGAGGACGGAGAAGGCGGCGAAGGCCGAGGCGCCGTGCCAGGCGCGTCGGCGCAGGGCCGGCTCGTCGAGCAGCATCCGCAGCGAGGTGCCGACCAGGCTCCAGTAGGGGACGTGCGGCCGGGTCCCCTCGCCCGGGAGCGCTCGGCGCAGCACCACGGCGAACAGGAGCATCACGGCCGCCGACACCCAGTAGATGGTCCGCCAGCCGGCCAGGTCGGCCACCAGGCCGGCCACCGTCCGGGCGAGCAGGATCCCGAGGAGCAGGCCGGTCATGATGCGGGCCACGACCCGCCCCCGGCGCTCGGGGCTGGCCAGGTCGGCGGCGAAGGGCACCATGACCTGCCCGGCCACCGAGGCCACCCCGACGGCCACCGAGGCCACCTCGAAGACCCACAGCGACGGCGCCACGGCGCAGACCACCAGGGCCACGACGGCGGCGACGTAGATGCGCACGACCAGCACCCGTCGGGCCAGCAGGTCGCCCAGCGGGACCACCAGCAGGAGACCGGCGGCGTAGCCCACCTGGGTGAAGGTGACGATCGGGGCGGTGGCGGCCGAGCTGGCGTGGAAGGTCAGCGAGATCTGATGGAGGAGCGGCTGGGCGTAGTAGAGGTTGGCCACGATGGCCCCGGTGGCCACGGCCATGAGGACCACCAGGCGGCTGGAGATGGTCGGCCGACCCGACGGGGCGCCCCCGGCGTGGCGGGCGGTGGGGGCGGTGTCGGGTGCGTCAGCCACCTTTGCAGGGTACCGGTGCCCCCGGGTCGCCCGTCCAGGGACGTGAGGTTCGGAGCTGTGGGTCGGCGATCCGGTCGGATCGCCCCGGCGTGGCCTAGACGTCGCCGCCGCGTCGGCTCTCGGCGGTGACGCCGATCAGGGCCGTCAGGATGAGGCCGACCCCGATGAACAGCAACCAGGTGCCGAAGACCAGCGCCAGCACCAGGAAGAACGCCCCGCTGCCGAGGATGAAGGGCCAGATGCTGGTGCCGGGGAACGAGCTGATGGTGCCGGCGCCCTCGGCGATGGTGGCATCCGACCGGTCCTCGACCCGTTGCCCCATCCGGCGATGCCACCAGTAGTAGTAGCTGCCCGGCAGGAGGCCGAGGAAGCACGTCCCCACCAGCATCATCGTGCCGGACTGCTCGTAGGAGGTGAACCAGTAGATGATGCCGACGATGCCGAAGAAGATGCCGAGGCCGACCAGGAAGAGTGCTTCGATCCGCATTAGACGGGCACCTCCACTTCAGCGCCGTTGGTGGGGGCGCCGCTCTTGGGGACATGGGTTCCGTGCAGCAGGCCGGGGGCGTCGGGATGGTTGTAGTCCCACGTCGGACGCTCCGAGCGGATCGGCGGCAGGTGGGTGTAGTTGTGGTGCGGCGGCGGCGAGGTGGTGAACCACTCGAGCGTGTGGGCGTCCCAGGGGTTGTCGCCCGCCGGCACCGGCTTCCGCCAGGCCTGCCAGAAGTTGTAGAGCAGGACGGCGAACGAGGCGGCGATGATGAACGCCCCGATGGTCGACAGCTCGTTGTAGATCTGCCAGCCGAGGTCCGAGGGGTAGGTGGCCACCCGGCGGGGCATGCCCTTCAGGCCCACGATGTACTGGGGCATGAAGGTCAGCCAGAAGCCGATGAACATCAGCCAGAAGTGCCACTTGCCGAGCTTGTCCGAGAGCATCCGGCCGAACATCTTGGGGTACCAGTAGTAGAGGCCGGCGAACCCGGCGAAGACCGCCGTCCCGAAGAGGACCTGGTGGAAGTGGGCGACCACGAAGTAGGTGTCGTGGGTGAAGAAGTCGATCGGCGGCGCCGCCAGCATGATGCCGGTCACCCCACCCATCAAGAAGGCGAACAGGAAGCCGATGGAGAACAGCATCGGCGTCTTGAACGACAGCTGGCCCCGCCACAACGTGCCGATCCAGTTGAAGAACTTGATCCCGGTCGGTACGGCGATGAGCAGCGACAGCAGCGAGAAGAAGGGCAGCAGCACCGTCCCGGTGGTGAACATGTGGTGGGCCCACACGCCGGTCGAGAGGGCGGCGATCGACATGGTGGCGAAGACCATGCCCTTGTAGCCGAAGACCGGCTTGCGGGCGAACACCGGGAAGATCTCGGTGACGATGCCGAAATACGGTAAGGCCAGGATGTAGACCTCGGGGTGGCCGAAGAACCAGAAGAGGTTCTGCCACAGCACTGGAGACCCACCTCCGGACACGGTGTAGATGTGCGTACCGAAGTGCCGGTCGCAGAACAGCATGATCAGGGCGCTGGTCAGGACCGGGAAGGCGATCAGGATCAGGATGCCGGTGACCAGCATGTTCCAGGTGAAGATGGGCATGCGGAACATGGTCATGCCCGGGGCCCGCAGGTAGAAGATGGTGGCCACCAGGTTGACCCCGGTGAAGATGGCCGAGAACCCGGTGAGGGCCAGGGCCATGATCCAGACGTCCGGCCCGGCGCCCGGCGAGTTGGTGGCGCTCGAGAGGGGGGCGTAGGCCACCCAGCCGAAGCTGGCCGCCCCGCCGGTGACGAAGAAGCCCAGGAGCATGGAGATCGAGCCCCCGAGGTACAGCCAGTAGCTGAGGGCGTTCAGCCGGGGGAAGGCCATGTCGGGTGCGCCGACCTGGAGCGGGACGATGTAGTTGGCCAGGCCACCGAAGGCGAAGGGGCCGGCGAACAGGTACAGCATCAGGCTGCCGTGCATCGTGAAGAGCTGGTTGTAGTTGGCGAACGAGAGCAGGGAGCTCGACGGGCTCGCCAACTGGAGCCGGATCAAGAGGGCCATGATCCCGGCGAAGTAGAACATCACCAGCGAGGTGATCATGTAGCTGAGGCCGATGATCTTGTGGTCGGTCGTGGTCAGCCACTTGAGGATGCCGCTCGGGCCGTGGTGCTCGTCGTGACCGTGCTCCACCGGGTGGTGGTCGGGGAGGTCGATGCCGCCGCCGATAATCGGTGGATTGATGACGTCGGTCATCACACGCCTCCCTTCGCTACCTGACGCTTCTGGACGGACGAGGCCAGGCTGGCCTGGACCTGCTTCTGGTGCACCCAGGTCTGGAACTGCCCGGGTGTGACGGCCTTCACGCTGAAGAACATCAGCGAGTGGTAGAGCCCACAGAGCTGGGTGCACTGCCCCCGGTAGGTGCCGGGATGCAGGACGTTGAAGTCGAAGGTGTTGGTCACGCCGGGCTGGGCGTAGCGGCTGAAGTTGAACTCGGGGATGTAGAAGCCGTGGATCACGTCCAGCGACACCAGGTGGATCTCGACCGTCTCGCCGTAGGGCAGGACCATCTGCGGGGCCTGGGTCTCGACGCCCCGGACGTAGATGCCGTCGTTGTCGTAGTCGAACTCCCAGCCCCACTGGAAGGCCTTCACCGTCACGGTGAGCTGATGGTCGCTCGGCGTGGCGTCGACCTTGTTCTCGGTGATCACGACGAACACGAACAGGATCAGGACCATCACGATCGGGAGCACCGTGTAGATGATCTCGAAGGCCGTGTGGTACTGGGTCTGGGCCGGGATGGCGTCGGACTTACGTCGGTACCGGATGATGGCCCAGATGATGAGGATCATCACCAGGCCCCAGACCACCAGGCCGGCGATGAAGAAGCCCTGCCAGAGCTTGAAGGCGTCCTGTCCCTGGCTGGTGGCGCCCTTGTAGGCGCCAAAGGAGGGCACCTGGCATCCGGCGAGCAGTAGTCCACCGACCAGCGCCGCACCGAGGGCCCAGCGACGCGGCCGACGAATGGGGCGCCGGAGGAGGCGACGGGCCGGCCCTGAGCCGGTCGGCGGCGAGTCCACGGCGGTGACACTATCGAACCCAGCGGAGGAATTCGAAGTACCTGGCCAGGAGGGGCGCCGTGCCTGAGCGGGCACCGCCGTCTGGGACTCCGCTGAGACCTCGGAGCGACGTCGAACGGACGTCGCCGGGTCACCCTCGAGGGGGCGGACGCCTCGTCGGCCGGACCGGTCGAGCGGGCGAGAACGGCACCCTAGGGGAACGGGTCGGGCGCAGGAGCCCTCTGGTCCGTTCGGGCGCCGGACGTCGAGTCAGGCGGGTGGGCCGGGAGGCACGGGCGGGGGCACACGGATCGGTCGAGACGGCAGGCCTCGACGGCCGGCCTCCGACGGCCGTCGGGTGCGCAGGGAACGGTCGGCGCAGCGTGGATCGGCCGACGGGCGGTGTACAGGGAGCGCTGGACCGGGAAGGCGACCGGGTCGGCGTCCTCCCGGCGACGAACTAGGGAGCGACAGAACCCTTGTCGTCGGTCGCCTTGGCCGTCGGGTCGGTCACGCCCTCCTTGTGGCCGTCCTTGATGCCCTTCTCGAACTCGTTCTTGGCCGAACCCAGGTTGCGGGCCAGCTTGGGGATCGCTGCGCCCCCGAAGAGCACCACCACGATGACCAGTACGACGATGAGCCCATCGACCCCGAAGATCTCTGCCAGCATGACTGTTCTCCTTGCGTGACGGCCTCCCGGCGGCGGCTCGACCGCCACCAGGTTAGACCTTGGTTCTCGGGGTCGGACAACGCTCAGCCCCCTGGACGCTAGGGGGTCGAGTTGGTCGCGTCCCTGTCACTGGTACTTCGGAGCTACCCGTTCAACAGGATGCCGAGGAAGAGCGCGGCGACCGACGCCAGGGCGCCGACGGCCCCCCAGAAGGCCAACCCGGCCTTGGTGGTGGCCCGGGTGTGGAGCAATGCGCCGAGGCCGGCCAGGACCACCACGACGATCTTGACCACGAGGACCGTCCGCCAGGTCGTCGTCTGGTCCGCCGGGTGGACGGCGGCGATGTTCCAGAACCCCGTGAGGATCAGGACGCCGTAGGCGGGCCAACTCAGGCGGGCGAACGATCGGGCCAGCGACCTCGGCGCCTCGGGTCCGAGCGAGCGGGCCGTCGGCAGGAGGCCGACCATGACGATCTGGCCTCCGACCCACACCGTGGCCGCCAGCACGTGGAGCGACAACCGGATGGCGTCGAGCGTCGGGGCGAGCATGCTCCGTCCCTCGATCTACTTGCCCTGCCAGGCCGGCGGTCGCTTCTCGGCGAAGGCCACCGACCCCTCGATGGCGTCGGCCGAGCTGAAGACCTCGCGCATGGCGGCGTCGCTGACGTCCCAGGCCTCGGCCTCGGTCAGGCCGTCGATCGAACGGATGACCTCTTTGGACCGGCGTACCGACAGGGGGGCGTTCTCGGCGATCCGCTCGGCCAGGGCCAGCGCCGTCGGCATCAGGTCGGCCAGCGGCGCCACCCGGTTCACCAATCCGAGCTGGAGGGCCCGGCCGGCGTCGATGGGGTCACCGGTCAGGGCGAGCTCGAGGGCGATGGCCCGGGGCAGGAGGGTGGGCAGGCGGATCAGGCCCCCGCCCGAGGCCAACAGCCCTCGGGTGACCTCGGGGATGCCGAAGACGGCGTGGTCGGCCGCCACCACCAGGTCGCAGGCCAGCACGATCTCGCAGCCCCCGGCCAGGGCCGCACCGTTGACGGCGGCGATGATCGGCTTGGGGAACTTCCGCTTGGCGATCCCGGCGAAGCCCCCGGTCCGCCCGATGATGGAGGCACCCTCGCCACTGGCGAAGGCCTTCAGGTCCATGCCGGCGCAGAACGCCCGGTCGCCGCTTCCGGTCAGCACGACCACCCAGGCGTCGTCGTCGGCCTCCAGGTCGTCCAAGGCCGCCGTGATCCCGTCGGTGACGGCACCGTTGACGGCGTTGCGGGCCTCGGGCCGGTTGATGGTCACGATCTCGATGTGACCGCGCCGCTCTCGCAGGACCTCGTCGGACATGGCCGCTCCTCTCGGGTGTGCGCCGGCCAGGGAGGCCACGGCCTTCGGTCGTCGGCGGCGAGGCGGGTGCCTGCTCGGCGGCCGCGACGCTACCGCACGACCTGCCCGGCGCACGGTCCCGGGCCCCGTCGCCCCCTGGCCGATCGGCCACGGCGCGCTCACCGCCGGAGCGCCGATGGGGTCATGCCATGCTTTGTCGGTGGCCACCGGTGACCAGGCGCTGCTCCCCGAGGGTTTCCGCTTCGGGGTGGCCACCGCCGGCTTCCAGGTCGAAGGAGGGTTCAACCGCCCCGGGGAGCCGGCCAACAACTGGTTGTGGTGGGAGCACAGCGGGCGGGCCGCTCCCTCCGGGGTGGCGGGCGACTTCTGGCGCTCACCCGAGCCGGTGCTCGACCGGGCGGCGAGTCTCGGGTGCGACACCTTCGGGCTCTCGATCGAATGGGCCCGGATCGAGCCGGCGGAGGGCGCCGTCGACACCTCTGCCCTCGACCACTACGCCAGCATCTTGGCCGCCTGTGTCGAACGGGGCCTCCAACCGGTGGTCACCCTGCACCACTTCACCCATCCGGTCTGGTTGGGCGAGGAGTTCTGGCTGACCCCGGGTTCGCCCGACCGTTTCGCGGCCCACGTCGCTCGGGTGGTGCCGACCTTGTCGGCGCACTGCCACGACTGGGTGACGATCAACGAGCCCAACGTGCTGGCCGTCTCGGGGTGGATGCTGGGGACGTTCCCGCCGGGGCGGTACCTGGCGGCGGCCGACGCCCTGGCCGTCGCCGACAACCTGATGGCCGCCCACGTCCTGGCCTACGCGACCATCCGGGCCGTGCAACCCGAGGCCACGGTCACGGTCAACCCGGCGGCCTGCTCGGCCTACGACCTCGACCGGCTCCTGACCGACCTCGTGGCGGCGCGCAGCATGGGGATCGCCGCCGACCGGGTCGACGAGTGGATCGACGAGCGCCGGGCGCTCCACGACGCGCTGTACCCGCCGGACACGCCCGGCGAGCGGGTGCTCCGAGGGGTGGTGGCTGCCGCGTCCCACTACGGCACGGCGGCCCCGGTCCCCGGCCTGGGCCGGGCGGGGACATGGGCCCGGGACCGGCTCCGCCGACCGTCGCCGGAGCGGGCCCTCGACCTGGTCTACGAGAGCGCCCACGAGCGGACCGTCGACGTGGTCGGCTTCGACTGGTTCGATCCGGCCGTCAGCCCGTCGCCCCGACTGCGACGCCACCGGACCGCCGGCGGCCCGTGGTGGGAGGCGATCCCGGGCCCCGTGGGAGGACCGGCCCGACCCCGAGGCCATGGGCCGGTGGTGCGCCGACCAGTCGGCCCTCTACCCCGGCGTCCCGCTGTGGCTCCTCGGGAACGGGATGAGCACCCGGACGACGGCGGACACCTCGCCCGCCCGGTCCGACGGCTGGGACCGGTCCCGCTACTTGCGCAGCCCACCTCTCGGCCCTGACCGATGCCGCCGCCGCCGGGGCCCCGGTCCGGGCGTACCTGCACCGGTCGCTGATGGACGGCTACGAGTGGGGCAGCTACGAGCCGTGCTTCGGCCTCTTCGGGGTGGACCGCAGCTCGGCCGACCGGGTGCGCTGGCTGGCCACCGACGCCACCGGCGTCGACGCCGCCGGGACCTACCGCCGCCTCATCGCCGGCCTTCGGGCCGGTGACCGCTCGGTACTCGCCGACTAGGCCCGGCCGTTCGTCAGCCGGGCTCGGTGGGCGCCGGGGCGATCGGCGGACGCTCCCCGGTGGCCTCGGCCGACGAGTTCGAGGTGTCGGCGGCCGGGCCTTCGGGCGACCCTTCGCCGGTCGGCGTCCCCTCGGCCTCGTACGCCCGCTCCTTGCGGTGCGACCGGATGGCGAAGAAGACCACCGCCACCACGACCAGGCCGAGCAGGACGTCCGACGCCCAACCGGCGTAGGTCTCCACCCGCTGGTAGGCGCCACCCACGGCGAAGCCGAGAAGGGTGAAGCCGGTGCCCCAGATGATCCCGCCGGCCACGTTGGCCGGCAGGAAGGTGGTGTAGGGCATCCCCGACATCCCGGCCAGTCCCGGGATCATGGCCCGCAGGAAGGCGGTGAACCGGGCCAGGAAGACGGTCAGGGCGCCTCGGCGGCGCAGCAGGCCGATCGCCGAGTCCAGAGCTCGTTGCCGTTTTCTGAGAATGGGCAGGCCCAGGATCCGGGGCCCGAATTTCTCGCCGATGAAGTAGCCGACCGTGTCGCCGACGATGGCCGCCACCACGACCACGACGATCAGCCAGACCAGCGAGATGTGGTGCTCGCTGGCGATGACCCCGCCGAGGAGCACGGCGGTCTCTCCCGGGAAGATGAACCCGAGCAGGATGGCCGCCTCGGCGAACACCAGCAGCCCGACGACCAGGAAGACGATCGGGCCGTGCAGGTTCAGGATCGGGTGGAGCAGGTTGGTCAGCACCCGGTCCTCCGCCGAGCGCCGTCCGGATCCATCACACCATCCTTTCAAGGATCCGCACCGACCCCCGCACACGGACCTTCCTGCTCATCGCGCCATTCTTCTCGTTCTCTTAGGTCGAGACGGGCAGACTGCAGATGTGTCCGACCGCCCGCCGCCGATCACGCCGCACCCCTCCGGGCAGTCGGTGCCCCCACGGTTCCTGGCCATGGCCGGCTGGGTCCTGCTGCCGCTGCGGGCGTTCCTCGGGATCACCTTCCTGTTCGCCGGCTGCCAGAAGCTGGCCAACCCGAACTTCTTCGATGCGGCCAGCCCCTCGAGCATCCAGGCCCAGCTGATCGCCGCCAACCGGATCAGCCCGCTGCACCCGCTGCTCGGCCACCTCCTGCGTTTCGCCACGCCGATCGGGGTGCTGATCGCCCTGGGCGAGATCGCCGTCGGGCTCGGGATCCTCCTCGGCCTCTGGTCACGCCTGGCGGCGATCGGCGGGTTCCTGCTGTCGCTCACGCTCTTCCTGACGGTCAGCTACCACTCGTCGCCGTACTACACCGGGGCCGACATCGTCTTCGTCTTCGCCTGGCTGCCCTTCATCGTGGGCGGCACCGGTGGCGTGCTGTCCCTCGACGCGGCCATCGCCCGTCGGGCCGCCCGGGAAGCCGGCCGCCCGGCGCCCGACCTGGTGGTGCTGCCGTTCGCCGAGGTGCAGCGCCTGTGCGGTCACTACGACGAGGCCCGGTGCCGGGCGCGTGCCGGTGCCCCGTGCGCCGTGGCCCCCTGCCCGGTGCTGCGGGGCGGGGATCGTGCCGCCACCGACGCTCCCGGGACCCCCGACGGCCGATCGGTGAACCGGCGGACGGTGGTCCTCGGGGGGGCGGCCGCCGCCGGGGTGGCGGCGATCGGCGTCGTCTCGGCCGGACTGGCGGCCGGCGTCGGTCGGCTGGTCGGCGGGGCGAAGGCGCCGGCGTCGGCGGCCACGTTGGCGCCGCCGGTCGCCACGTCGACCACGACGGTCCCGACGACCACCCCGACGACCGGTGCCCCGGGCACGTCGACCACCCCGCCGACTACCACCCCGCCGACTACCACGGCGCCCGCCGGCACGGCCATCGGCCGGGCCACCTCGGTTCCCGTCGGTTCCTCGGCCACGTTCACCGCCCCCGGGAGCGGGGACCCCGCCCTCCTCCTGCATCCGTCCTCGGGGTCGTTCGTGGCCTTCGACGCGGTCTGCCCGCACGCCGGGTGCACCGTCGGGTACGCCGCCGGCGCCGACCTCATCGTGTGCCCCTGTCACGGGTCAGAGTTCAACCCGCGAACCGGCGCCGTGGTCCAGGGGCCGGCCACCCGGGGCCTCACGCCCCTCACCGTCGCCGAAGGGTCCGACGGGACCCTCTACGCCCGATGACCCAGCCGGGGCACCTGCCGAGGACCGTTCGACGGCCCGGGCGAGGGAGGGTGCCCCGATGCGCCTCCTGATCGTCGAGGACGAGCAACATCTGGCCGACGCCCTGCGACAGGGTCTCGAGGCCGAGGGCTTCGCCGTCGACGTCTGCGGGGACGGTACCGAGGCGTTGGCCAACGTCGCCGAGACCGACTTCGACCTGGTGCTCTTGGACATCCTCTTGCCGGGGACCAACGGGTACAAGGTCTGCGCGTCCATCCGGGCCGCCGGCAACTGGGTGCCGATCCTCATGCTCACGGCCAAGGACGGCGAGTTCGACGAGGCCGAGGCGCTGGACACCGGGGCCGACGACTACCTGTCCAAGCCGTTCTCGTTCGTCGTCCTCCTGGCTCGCATCCGGGCCCTCCTGCGCCGGGGCGGACCGGAGCGTCCGGCCGTGCTGGTGGCCGGCGACCTGCTGCTCGACCCGGCCGAGCACCGCTGTACGCGGGGCGGCACGGAGATCCACCTGACGCCCCGGGAGTTCTCGCTGCTCGAGTACCTCCTGCGATCGGTCGGGGACGCCGTCGACAAGCGCAACATCCTGGACCACGTGTGGGGCCCGCGCTTCGAGGGCGATCCCAACATCGTCGAGGTCTACGTCGGGTACCTCCGACGCAAGATCGACCAGGCCTTCGGGCGGAACTCGCTCGAGACCGTCCGCGGCATCGGCTATCGGCTGGTGCCCGATGGCCCCTGAGCCCTCGTCGGTCGTCGGTGGCCGACTCCGGGCGGTGGTCGGATCGGTCCGGGCCCGCATCACCATCGCCGCCCTGGTGGTCGTGGCCGTCACCCTGGCCCTCGGCGGGGCGGTGCTCGTGTGGACCCTGCACCGTTCGCTCACCAACGGCGTGGCCGCCACGGCCACCACCGAGGCCGGCAACGTGGCGGCCCTGGTCGCTGCCGGCACCGTGCCGACGGACCTCCCGGTGCGTTCGGGCGTCGCCGTCCAAGTGGTCGACGGCACCGGCCGGGTGGTCCTGGCGTCCTCCGATCTCCGGGGTCGCCCGGCGGTCTCGTCCGTCCGACCGGCGGTCGGTCACCAGCAGACCTTGTCGACGCCCGGCGTGCTGCCCGGCGACGACGACCCCGACCTCACCGTGGCCACCACCGTCGACTCCCCACACGGCCCCCGGACGGTCTACGCCGTGGCCACGGTGGAGCAGGTCGGGGACTCCACCCAGGACCTGGCGGTCGCCCTGGCCATCGGCCTCCCGATCCTGGTCGTCCTGGCCGGCGTCCTGGCCTGGGTGCTGGCCGGCCGGGCCCTGTCCCCGGTAGAGGCCATCCGGGCCGAGGTGGCCGACCTGTCGGCCGGTGACCTCCACCGCCGGGTGCCCGAGCCGCCGACCGACGACGAGGTGGGTCGGTTGGCCCGCACCATGAACGCCATGCTCGCCCGGATGGAGTCCTCCCGGGATCGCCAGCGCCGGTTCGTCTCGGACGCCTCCCACGAGCTGCGGAGCCCCTTGGCCGCCCTCCTCACCCAGGTCGAAGTGGCCCAGGCGCGACCCGACGACGCCGACTGGCCCCACGTGGCCGACGTGGTGGTCCTCGAGGGTGACCGCCTCCGGCGCATCATCGACGACCTGCTGCTACTGGCCCGCAGCGACGAGGGCCAGCTGGTGGCCGGCACCGACCCGGTCGACCTCGACGAGTTGGTCTTGGCCGAGGGCGACCGGCTCCGGGCCGGCCGCCGGACGGTCGACCTCCACCGGGTCGGTGGCGTCCGCGTCCGGGGCGACCGCGAGCAGCTCCGGCGGGTGGTGCGCAACTTGGCCGACAACGCCGAGCGGCACGCCACCACCACGGTGGCCTTCGAGCTGGCCGAGCGCGACGGGTGGGCCGAGCTGGTGGTGGCCGACGACGGCCCGGGCATCCCGCCGGCCGACCGGTCCCGGGTGTTCGAGCGGTTCGCCCGGCTGGACGAGGCGCGCGACCGACCCGGGGGCGGCACCGGACTGGGTCTGGCCATCGTGGGCGAGGTGGTCGCCGCCCATGGCGGCACGGTGGCCGTCGGCGACAGCCCGATCGGGGCCCGCATGGTGGTCCGGCTCCCGGCCGAGGGCCCGGCGGCGCTGGTTAGCTGACCACCCGCAACCGCTGGCGGTAGCCATGACGCCACCGCTCGGTGACGTCGTCGACGAACTGCCGCCCGGCGGCCAGGCGGGTGAGGATGTCGGTCTGACCCTGGGGCCGGGCCAGCATCCAGGAGTGGCCGCCGGGGACCCACTGGATGGGCACCTTGGCCCACGTGGCGAATTCGGCCGCCGCCGCCTCGGTGGCCAGGCGGTCGAAGCAACCCCACTCGGCCAACAGGGGCAGCCCCAGGGTGCTCAGGCTCCGGATCTCCTGGCGCAGGTCGACCGACATGACCATGCTGCCGACGGGCAGGGTCCCACCCATCGTCCGGACATTGCGGGCCATGTCGGGGAGCACCGAGCGGACGGTCGAGTACAGGCGACCGATCATCAGGTCGGGGGTGTCGAGGACCAGGGCCGCCAGCATGTCGGCGAACGGGGCCATGTCCGGGGCCCACGGGCGGACCAGGGCCGGCACGAGGCCGTGGCGTTCCCGCCAGGCCGGTGTGGCGACACCGTCGCGGTAGATCACGCCGAGGGTGGAGGCGGCGTGGCGGTAGGCGTGGAGGATGGCCACGGCGGCACCCATCGAGTGGCCGAGCATCACCGCCGGCCCGGCGTCGAGGTGCCGCAGCACCAGCTCGACCTGGCGGGCCAGGCTCTCCATGGACACCTCGTCCCACTCGAGCGGGTCGCTGCCGCCGAAGCCCGGCAGGCTGGGGTTGACCACCCGCCATCCGAGGCCCTCGGCCAGCCGGGCGCTCTCGCGCCAGTACATCCCGCCGCCGGTGAAGAACCCGTGGAGGTTGACGGCCCAGATCGGCGGGGAGCCCGGGCCGTCGGGCCCGACCGCGTCCTCGTTGTCCGAGACGGCGTAGGCCAGTCGGCGGCCGTCGACCGACAGGGTCCCGGGGACCATCCGGATACCGGGTGTCCGGGTGACCCGCCGTCGGTACTGGCGCCGGACCGCCCCGATCGGGCCGCCGGTCCCCCGGGGCCCGGCGGGGTTGCGTCGGTTGGTCGGCTCGCCCGGTGGCGGGGTCCCCTCGGGCTCGGTCATCGCCGGCCGACGCTACCGCCCGGCGCTCCCGGTGGGTCAGACCTGGCAACGCCGGGCCACCTCGGTCGCCGGCGGTAGCGTGGCGAGGGATGTCCGACGCCCCCAGCTCGATGCGCCGGGCCGTCGACAAGGGGCGTCTGGCGCTGCGGGAGGTCGTGGAGCTGGGCCCCCGGACGATGGCGGCCGTCGCCATCAGCACGGTGCAGAGCGAGATCGAGGCGCGCCGGGCCGATCGGATCACCGGTGCCGCCGCTACCACCCGCAGCGTCGGGACCATGACCGGTGCCGAGGTGCTGACCGGTCCCGAGGGCCCGGTGGGCCTCCAGTGCCGGTTCACCGAGGGTGACCTCGAGGTGCGGTTCGTCGCCGATGACGCCGCCGTCCTCGCCTGGGGGCCGAGTGCGTCGCCGGTCCCGTGGGGTCGTTCCCCCGACGGCGGTCCGGCCGGTCCGACGGCGCCGGTCGAGGTCGTGACCGGGCCGGTGAGCCGGGGGGCGCGGGCGTTCGGGGCCGGGCTGTCGGTGACCGTCGCCCCCGACGGGGCCGTGCGGTTCCACAACGCCGCCGGGCGACTGGTCCGCCACGAGCTGTCCCCCTCCGACGGGGCCCGACCCGCACGGTCCGCAGCCTGCTCCGACGCGGCGAGCGGGTGGCCGGGCTGGGGGAGCAGGCGTCACCGGTCGACCTGTCGGGTTCGACCCACCGGTTGTGGAACCGGGACCCGGGCGGGGCCTGGGGGCCCGGGCAGGATCCCCTGTACTGCGGCATCCCGGTCCTGGTCGGACTGCACCCCGACGGCGACGTCCTGGTGTTCCACGAGAACCCGGCCGACGCCACGGTCCGGATCGACGCCGCCCGGCCGCCGCTCGGCGGGTCGCCCGGCCTCCGGGTGACGTTCGCCGGAGGGCCGCTCCGCCACCTCGTCGTCGCCGGGCCGCTGCCCCGGCTCCTCGAGCGGCTGACCGAGGTCACCGGCCGGTCGCCCCTCCCGCCCCGCTGGGCTCTCGGCTACCACCAGTGCCGGTGGGGCTACAAGACGGCGGGCGACATCCGTGAGGTGGCCGAGGGGTTCGCCGCCGAGCGGCTGCCGTTGAGCGCCGTCCACCTCGACATCGACTACATGGACCGGTACCGGGTCTTCAGCGTCGACCGCGAGCGCTTCCCGGACCTGGCCGGGTTGAGCGCCGAGCTGGGTCGTCGGGGCACCCGGGTGGTCACCATCCTCGACCCCGGGGTGGCGACCGATCCCGACCATCCGGTCTACGCCGAGGGCCTGGCCGGTGGGCACTTCGTCACCCGCTCCGACGGGACGGTGGCCACCGGGGTGGTGTGGCCCGGTCGGGTGGCCTTCCCGGACTTCACCGATCCGGCCACCCGCACGTGGTGGGCCGGGCACTACCGCGCCCTCGTCGACCAGGGCGTCGCCGGCATCTGGCACGACATGAACGAGCCGACCTCGATCACTCTCTGGGGCGACCACACGATCCCCCGCCTGGCCCCGATGCACGGCGAGGGCGACGGCACCGACCACCGCCTGGGCCACAACGTCTACGGGCTGCTCATGAACGAGGCGGGCTTCGAGGGCCTCCGGGCGGCCCGTCCCGATCGGCGACCGTTCATCCTGTCGCGCTCGGGTTGGGCCGGCCTCCAGCGCACGGCGTGGAACTGGACCGGCGACGTCGAGTCGACCTGGGAGGGCCTCCGCCAGCAGGTGGCCACGGCGATCGGGCTCGGCCTGTCGGGCGTGCCCTTCACGGGGTCGGACATCGGGGGCTTCAGCGGGACCCCGAGTCCCGAGCTCTACCTCCGCTGGCTGGAACTGTCGGTGCTCATGCCGTTCTGTCGGACGCACTCGGTGCTCGGCGCGCCGCCCCGGGAGCCGTGGCGGTTCGAGGCCCCCGTGCGCCAGGCCATCGGCCGGCTCATCCGCCTGCGCTACCGCCTGCTGCCGTACCTCTACACCCTGGCCTGGCAATCGAGTCGCACCGGCCACCCCCTCGTCCGGCCGCTGTGGTGGCCACCACCCGACGCGCCCGACATCGACGGCGCCGACCGCCCGTGGTGCGACGACGCCTATCTCCTCGGCGACGATCTCCTGGTGGCGCCGGTGAGCGAACCGGGAGCGGTGCGCCGTTCGCTGCCCCTCCCCAGGGGCAACTGGCAGCGGTGGCGGTTGGCCCCGGCGATGGCGGATCCTCGGCCCGTGGCCGAGCCCGGTGGGTGGACCGAGGGTGGGCGCACGGTGGCGGTCGACACCCCGGCCGGTCAGCCGGTGGTCTTCGCCCGGGCCGGGAGCATCGTGCCCCTGGACGACGCCTGGACCGAGGTGGACGGCCCGGTCCTCTCGGCCGACCACGCCCCCGGCCGGCTCGGCTTGCACTGCTTCCCCGACGGCCTGGCGGCGTCGGGTGTCCACTTCGACGACGCCGGCGACGGCGACGGCCCGCACCGGGTCGACCGCTTCACCTTCGAGCGCCGGAACCGTCGCCAGGGGGTGCGCCGGGCGGCGCTCGTGTGGGCGACCGAGGGCGAGCACCCACGGCCGGCCGACGTCCGGGTGGTGCTGTACGGCATGACGGTGACCCGGGCGGTGGTCGACGGGCGCGAGGTCGAGGTGACCCTCTCGGACGGTCAGGGGGAGGACGGCGGTCCGGTGTCGCGCATCGAGTGCCCGTCCTTCGACGAGCTCCGGGTCGACCTGGCCGACTGACCGACCGACGGCGACTCAGTGCGACGTCAGGTCGTCGGGGAGGAGCAGACCGACGGCCACCGCCAACTCACTGGAGATCCGTTCGATCGGCGACCAGCCGCTGACCCATCCGACGAGGGCCGAGTACCAGACGTGACCGATGATGCGGGCCCGGTCGGGGAGGTCCGGCGGTGCCGGCTCGCCGACGGCCCGGGTGATGATGCCCTCGATCAACACGGTGATCTGCTGCTGGCAGGCCACGGCGGCCGGGTCCGGCGAGGACAGCGAGGTGAACACGGCGCCCGAGAGCTTGGGCTGTTGCGCCATGGTCCGCAGTGCCTGGTCGAAGACGTCGAGCACCCGGCCGGCGGGATGGTCGCCCCCGGCCGGATGGGCGGCCAGCCGGACCTCGAGCTGCTCGATCCAGTGGACCAGGGCGGCGGCCAGCAGATGGTCCTTCGAGGTGAAGTAGCGGTAGACGGTGCCCATGGCGACGTCGGCCCGGGCGGCCACGTCGCGCATCTGGACGGCCTCGTAGCCCCCCTCCATGCCGAGCGACATGGCAGCGTCGATCACCCGCTGACGGCGGGCCTGTTGGGCGTTCGTCAGTGGCCGCTCGGCCGTTTGCTGCATCCGAACCACGCTACTCGGGCCGTTTCGGACCCACCCGACGACGCCGGCGTCGCCCCGCTCCCGGCACCCGCCACCCCTCCCCGCTCTACGCTGCGGGCCAAAGGAGGTCCCATGGAGACCCTGGAGTTGGTACAGAAGGTCAGCCCGTCGATCGCCGACCTCGGCGGGAGTTTCTACTTCGTCCCCGAGACGCTGGCCCGGGGCAAGGAGCTCGGCCTCGACGGGTTCCGGTTCTACGTGCTGGGCCGGGGCGGGGTACTGGGCGATGCCGAGGCCCGGGTGGTCGAGGCCGCCTTCGGCTACTTCGCCCCGGCGACCATCGAGCGCATCTGGGACAGCGCCCGCCAACGGGTCGACCCACGCGAGGCCGGACGGGCCTATCTCGAGTGCGCCCGTGAGCACGGCCGGCGTCACCTCGGCGGCGTCGAGGGACTGGCCGGGTTCTGCGCCGCCGCCGAGGCGGTGGTGGCCGCCGCCCGGCCCGCCGGCCTACCCCTGTACGCCGCCATCTCGGCCGAGCCGCTGGCCGACGACCTCCCGGGCCGGGCGATGCAGCTGGTCGTGGTGCTGCGCGAGCACCGCGGCAGCGCCCACCTCCTGTCGGTGGTGGCCACCGGGCTCGAACCCCGGATCGCCCACTACCTGAAGCGGCCGAACGACTACGCCACGTTCGGCTACGACGGCGAGGCGCTGCCCGAGGTGAGCGAGGACGACCGCCGTCGCCACCGCGAGGCCGAGGACCTCACCGACCGCCTGCTGGTGCCGCCGTTCTCCGTCCTCGACGACGACGCCGGCCGGGCGATGGTCGGCGGGATCGAGCGGATCCGGGCGGCCATCATCGGCTGAGAGCCGACCCGGCCCGCCGGTCGTAGGCTTCGGCTGTGATCGGGGCGACGACAACGGCGGACGGGGCGCTGTTCGATCTGGTCGTCGTGGTGCTGTCGGTCGTGGTGGCCATCGTGGCCTATCGCGTCTCGGAGAGCTTCAAGGCGGCCAACGGCGTCACGCCCTGGCGGCTGCCGTCGTGGCTGTGGGCCGTCTTCGGGCTGCTCTCGATCCTCATCTGCATCATCTTGTTGGCCATCGCCCGGCGGACGACCAAGCCGTTGGTGACGGGGACGCCGACCGGGGCCCGCGAGCTCTTCGACGCCGGACCGCCGCCCCTGGCACCGCACGCCGTGGAGGCGCCGACCCCGGCGCCCGACGCCCCGCCGTTCGGTTGGTACACCGATCCTTCGGGTCGCCACCAGCTGCGCTACTGGGACGGGATGCGCTGGTCCGAGCACGTGGCCGACGAGGGCGTCGCCTCCATCGACCACCCCTGACCGGACGCCACGACCGGGCCCATCCGCCTCCGGTCGGCACCCGAGGGGCGGCGACGGCGGCTGG
This sequence comes from uncultured Acidimicrobiaceae bacterium, assembly GCA_963730735.1. GTDB lineage: Bacteria > Actinomycetota > Acidimicrobiia > Acidimicrobiales > RAAP-2 > CAVSSX01. The sequence continues at coordinate 527,785 of CAVSSX010000012.1, read as the reverse complement.
TGTCCGCCGGGCCGGGCGGCGGTGCACGACGACCGCGGGGCGTCGTCGGGTTGTATTCTGTAACCCAACGGAAACATTGCCGGCGGCGGCGCCGAGTGCGCAAGGAGACCAAGGTGTTCCGACTCGAGCGACCCTCGTCCGCAGCCCGGGCGACGATCCGGATGACCGCCGGGCGCCGGCGCTCCCGCCGGGCCGTCGCCGTGGTCGGTGCGTCGCTGGCCACGGCGCTGGCCGCCGGGGGCTGGCTTCCGGCCGCCGCCGCCACCCCGAACCTGACCGGCACCGCCATCACGTTCGGCGACCAGTTGAAGCAGTACCAGACGATCGTCAAGGCGACCAATACGCTGAAGGGCGCCAGCTACACCGTCAACTGGAGCAACTTCATCGGTGGGCCGCCGATCATCGCCGCCGAGGTCGGCGGGTCGGTGGATCTCGGTGACATGGCCGAGACGCCGACGATCTTCGCCCAGGCGGCGGGGGACCCGGTGAAGGTCATCGCCGTCACCCAGGGCGCCAGCACGGCCAGCCCCTACGGGATCCTGGTGCCGCCCGGCTCGTCCATCAAGAAGGCGTCCCAGCTGCGCGGGCACACCATCGCCGTCCAGGAGGGCACGGTCGAGCAGTACGTCCTCATCAAGGTGCTGCAGGCCGCCAAGATCCCCTACGGCGCGGTCACCGTCGAGAACCTGACCGAGATCGCCGGGGAGGCGGCCCTCGAAGCCGGGAAGGTCGACGCCTGGGTGGGCACGCAGCCGCTCACCGCGCTCGTCGTCCATCAGAAGAAGGGCACGGTCATCCCGTCGGCCGCCAACACGGCGAAGCTCCTCGGCTACCTCACCGCCCCGGTGTCGTCGCTGAACGATCCGAAGAAGGTGGCGGCGATCACCGACTTCGTCCTCCGCCTCTACCGGTCCGAGGCCATCTTGCGAAGGAACCCGGTGCTGGCGGCCAAGACCTACGCCGCCACCTATGGCGTGCCCCTGGCCGTGGCCGCCGCCGCCGTGAAGTCGACACTCACGGTGGCCACGCCGATCACCCCGGCGGTGATCGCCTACCAGCAGCAGGAGGCGAACACCTTCCAGAGCATGGGGCTGATCCCGAAGAAGCTGAACGTCTCGCAGATCTTCGACCTCCCCCTCAACAAGAAGATCTCCAAGGCGGCCGGTCTCTCGTAAGGTCGACGGCTGTGGCCGGCGTTCGGGGTGGGAGCGGAGGTGACCGAGCATGACGGGCGAGGCCGACGACGCCGTGCTCGACGGTCCGCCGACGGCGACCGCCCCCGGGTTCGGTGACCGCGCTACCTCCGGATCCGGGGTGGGCCTGGTTCGCCCGACGACGACCACGAAGGTCGTCCGGAGCCGGCGGGCCAGTCTCGGGCTACGGGTCATCGTGCCGGTGGCGGCCGTCGGGATCTGGTGGCTCCTCACCGGCACCGGCATCGTGGCGCCGACGGTGCTGTCGTCACCGTCGGCGACGTGGTCGACCTTCTGGGACCTGCTCGTGCACCACGACCTCCTGGGCGACATCGGCATCTCGTTGGCCCGGGCGGCGGCCGGCCTGGCCATCGGCGGCGGGATCGGGCTGATCCTCGGCATCACCGTCGGGCTGTTCGCCCTGGGCGAGGAGCTGCTCGACTCCTTCCTCCAGGCCTTCCGGCTGATCCCGTTCCCGGCGTTGCTGTTCTTGTTCATCGTGTGGTTCGGCATCGGCGAGACGGCCAAGGTGCTGCTCATCGCCCTGGCCACCATGTTCCCGATGTACCTGAACGCGTCGAACGGCGTCCGCAACGTCGACCGGCGGGTGGTCGAGGCCGCCCGATCGTTCGGCCTGAAGGGTCGGCGCCTGATCCGTGAGGTGGTGCTGCCGCTGGCGCTCCCGTCGATCCTGACCGGGCTGCGCTTCGCCGCCGGCATCTCGATCATCGCCCTGGTGTTCGCCGAGTCGATCAACGCCAACAGCGGTATCGGCTACCTCGCCCTACAGGCCCAGAGCTTCAACGAGACCTCGGTCCTGGTCGTGTGCGTCCTCGTCTACGCCGTCCTGGGCATCGTGGTGGACCTGCTGGTCCGGCTGCTCGAGCACCGGTTGATGCCCTGGCGCCGCCAGGTCGCCGTCCGGTGACCGCGACCTCGGGTGCGCCGGTCGTCGCCGTGCGCAGCGTCACCAAGTCGTTCGACGGTCGCCAGATCCTGGGGCACCTGGACCTCTCGCTGGCCTCGGGGGAGTTCGTCGCCCTCCTCGGGGCCTCGGGCAGTGGCAAGACCACGCTGCTCCGGCTCCTCCTCGGCCTGGAGGCGCCCGACGCCGGCGACGTCTGGGTGCCCGAAGCCCGGACCACCGTGTTCCAGGAGCCCCGGCTGGTGGCGTCCAAGACGGTCTGGCGCAACGTCGTCATCGGGCTGCCCAAGCGCACCGCCACGCGGGCGTCGGCGGTGGCGGCGCTCGAGGACGTCGGCCTGGCCCGGCACGCCGACGTCTGGCCCGGGACGCTGTCGGGCGGCGAGGCCCAGCGGGTGGCGCTGGCCCGGGCCCTCGTGCGTCAACCGGATCTGCTCCTGCTGGACGAGCCCTTCGCCGCCCTCGACGCCCTGACCCGCCTCAAGATGCAGGCGCTGGTGGGCGAGCTCGTGGCCCGGTACCAACCCGGCGTCCTCCTCGTCACCCACGACGTCGAGGAGGCGCTCGTGCTGGCCGACCGGGTGCTGGTCCTGAAGGAGGGGCGGATCTCTCTCGACCTCCCGATCGACCTGCCGCGTCCCCGGACGATCGGTGGCGAGCGGTTCGACGGCTACCGGGCGCAATTCCTGGCCGAGCTCGGGGTGGTCGACCCTCGTCGCCAGGTCCCGGTGGCCCTGGAGGGCGACGACGGCCCGGTCCGGCCGGCGGTCGGGGTCGACCGGCGCGTCGAGTAGCGGGACCGGGTCCCGAGCCCCGGTGCCGTCGTCCTACTGCTGGGTCCGCCCCCGGGCCATGATCGCCGAGCGTCGCTGCTCGACCTGGGCGGCGTCGAAGGTCCGGTCCCGCCACTCCCGGGCCGCCTCGGCCTCGAGCGCCATGCCCTCGTCGACCCCGCCGGCGCCGGCGATGCGCCGGTAGGAGGCGAGGAGGGCCCCGGCGGTGGCCCGGTCGTTCCCGGTGATGTCGGCCGCCAGCTGCCGGGCCACCCCCAACAGCTCGTCGTGGGGGACGACGTGGTTGACCAGCCCGAGCCGGAGGGCCTCCTCGGCCTCGATGAAGTTCCCGGTCAGGCTCATCTCGACCGCCCGCCGCAGCCCGATGGCCTGGGGCAGGAGCACCGACAGTCCCCACCCGGGCAGGATGCCGACCCGGGCGTGGGTGTCGCCGAACCGGGCCCGCTCGCTGGCCACCAGGAAGTCGCAGTTGAGGGCCAGCTCGAGCCCACCGGTGATGGCCACGCCGTTGACCGCCCCGATCATCGGGGTGGTCAGTGCCGGCCAGGGGCGGGCCAAGGCGGCCAGGTCGAGCGGGCTGCCCGGCGTGCCCAGCTCGCGCAGGTCGAGGCCGGCACAGAAGGCCGGGTCCGAGCCGGTGAGCACGATCGCCCCCACGCCGTCGTCCCGGTCGGCCGCCACCAGCGCCGCCACCAGGGCGTCGAGCAGCGCCGCCGAGAGGGCGTTGCGGGCCTCGGGCCGGTTGAGGGTGATGGTGGCCACGCCGTCGTCGGTCTCGGTCAGGACCAGTTCGCTCATGGCCGGAAAGCTACTGCTCGAGGGCCAGCAGCTGGGCCTTGAGCTCGAGGCCCCCGCCGTAGCCGCCCAGGCCGCCGCCGCTGGCGATCACCCGGTGGCAGGGCAGCACGATGGCCAGGGGGTTCGACCCGTTGGCCTGGCCGACCGCCCGGAAGGCCTGGGGTCGGCCGACCCACGCCGCCAGCTCGGCGTAGCTGATCGTCTCGCCGTAGGGGATGTCGGCCAGCGAGGTCCAGACCTGGCGCTGGAACTCGGTGCCGGTCGGCTCCAGCGGCAGGGAGAACGAGGTGCGCTCCTTGGCGAAGTACTCGTCGAGCTGGCTGACGGCGGCATCGAGGATCGGCGACCCGGTGTCGGTCGAGCCGTCCGGACGGCCGAGGTGGGCGTTGGGCAGGAGGAGATGGGTCAGGGCCCGGTCGTTCGCCCGCAGCAGCAGGTTTCCGTACGGGGTGGCCACCACCGTCTCGTAGAGGGGGCCGACCGGGGCCCGGTGACGCATCGTCGAGGGAGCGGTCATGCGGCGTCCTTTCCGCCACGGGGTTCGTGGCGTCGGGTGGAGGTTCGAGTGGAGGTCGACGTGGGGGTGCGGCGGGCTCGGGGCAGCGGGGCGGCCCACAGGTGGGCCATGCCGTAGGCCCGCCAGGGCCGCCACCGTTCGGCCCGTCGGGCGATGGACGCCGGGTCGGCGACGCCGCCCGACGTGGCGAGGAAGCCCCGCCGCACGCCGAGGTCGGTGGCCAGGAAGACGTCGGGGTCCCCGAGGGCCCGCATGGCGATGTAGTCGGCCGTCCAGTCGCCGACCCCGGGCAGGGCCAGCAGCTGGTGGCGCAGCTCGGTCCGGTCGGCGCCCGGGTCGATGACCAGGCGTCCGTCGGCCACGGCCGCCGCCAGTCCCTGGACCGCCCCCCGCCGGACGGCCGGCATGGCGAAGGCGGTCGGGGGCGCCTCGGCCAGGGCGGCGGCGTCGGGGAACGTGTGGGTGAGCCCGAAGAGGGGCCGGTCGAGGGGGGCGCCGAGCCCGTCGACCAGGCGGCCGGCCAGCGTGCGGGCGCCGGGCACCGAGACCTGCTGGCCGAGCACGGCCCGGACGGCCAGCTCGAACCCGTCGACGGCGCCGGGCACCCGGCGCCCCGGGGTGGCCGTGACCAGGGGCTCGAGGAGGGGATCGGCCGAGAGCACCCCGTCGACGGCCACCGGATCGGCGTCGAGGTCGAGGAGCTGGCGGCAACGGCTCACCGCCAGGGTCAGGTCCCGCAGGTCGGTCAGGGCCACGTCGGCCTCGATGCACCCCTGACCGGCCCACAGCTCGACCGCCCCCTCGCCGTGGGGCAGCCGGAGGCTCCGGGCGTAGCGACCGGCCTGGGCCACCTCGATGCCGGGCACCGCCCGGTCGGCCAGGAAGGCCAGGGTGGCCTCGGCCGCCATCGGCCGGCGGTAGGGGAGCCGGAGGTGGACCACGCCCGGCCCGGCGTCGCCCGGGCTGCCCACCCGTCGACCGCGTCCCTGCCGCAGCACCGTCGGGGTCCGGGCGAACACCTCCCGGACGGTGTCGTTGAACTGGCGGACACTGGCGAAGCCGGCGGCGAAGGCCACGTTGGCCATGGGGAGATCGGTGGTCTCGAGGAGCAACCGGGCCGTCTGGGCCCGCTGGGCCCGGGCCAGGGCGATGGCTCCGGTGCCGACCTCGGCCACCAGGAGCCGGTGGAGCTGGCGCTCGCTGTAGCCGAGCCGGGACGAGAGCCCGGCCACCCCGAGGCGGTCGACCGTCCCCTCGGCGATGAGGCGCATGGCCCGGGCCACCACGTCGGCCCTCGGCCGCCACTCGGGCGATCCCGGGGCGGCGTCGGGCCGGCAGCGCAGGCACGCCCGGAAGCCGGCCTGCTGGGCGGCGGCGGCGCTCGGGTAGAACCGCACGTTCGTCCGCTTCGGGGTCATGGCCGGGCAGCTCGGCCGGCAGTAGATCCCGGTCGACGTGACGGCGGTGAAGAACCAGCCGTCGAAGCGCTCGTCGCGCGACGAGACGGCCCGGTAGCGGCGCTCGAACTCCTCGGTCGGTTCCTCGGGCATCACCGAGATCGTGCCAGGTTCCCGTCCGGCTGTCTGGCGGAAATCGGACAGGGTGGCCGCCGTCGTGGCGCGCCCGCCGATGCTGCCGGGGAGCTACCGACGGGCCGCCAGGGCCGCCGCCAGTACCCGTGCGCGGTGGGTCGGGGCGTCGCCCCAGGCGGCCGAGAGGTCCCAGGTCCGCTTCATCCAGAAATGGAGATCGCACTCCCAGGTGTAGCCGATGGCCCCGTGGACCTGGAGGGCCGACCGGGCGGCCAGATCGGCGGCGTCGGCGGCCAACGCCTTGGCCATCGACGCATCGTGCGACCGGCCGGGCAGTCCCCGGGCCAGCGAGTCGGCGGCCCGGTAGGTGGCCGGTCGGGCGAACTCGAGGGCGATGCGGGCGTCGGCCAGCAGGTGCTTGACCGCCTGGAAGCTCCCGATGGGCTTGCCGAACTGGTGGCGGTCCCGGGCGTAGTCGGCGGCCATAGTGATCATCCGGTCCGCCGCACCGAGCAGGTGGGCGGCGGCGAAGGTGGCGGCGCGGTCGACCAGCTCGACCACCAGGTCCCGGGCCGCCGGGCCGGCGGCGACCTGGGTATCGGGCGACGGGTGCCATTCGACGGTGGCCCGGCGCCGGGTGGCGTCGAGCATCGGTTCGTCGACGGTGACGGCATCCCCGCCGGCCACGGCGTGCAGCTCCCAGGTGCCGTCGATCTCGAGGGCCAGGAGGAGCACGGCCGCCGTGGCCGCGCCGAGGACCCGAGGGGTCCGGGCCCGGCCGCGCCCGTCCCCGATGGCCCGGGTCGAGGCGACCAGGCCGCCGGCGGCGAGATCGACGCCGCCGACCGCCGCCCGGGCGTCACCGTCGGCGATCCCGGTCAGCCACACCGGGGCCCGCTGGCTGGCGGCGGTGGTGCCCTCGGCCACGGCCGTGAGGATCGGGACGGCGACGGCGGCCGTCTCGGCCAGCGGCTCGGGGAGGGCGAACCACCCCGCCTCCTCCTCGATGCCGATCAGGTCCACCTCGCTCAGGCCCACCCCGCCCATGGCTTCGGCCACCAGGAGGCCGGGAGCCCCGAGCTCGGCCAGCACAGCCCAACGGGCCCGGGCCCGGCCCGGGTCGTCGCCGCCCGCCGGATCCGACCCCGGGACCGGGGCCAGGTCCCGTAGGTCGGCCACCGTGCACTCCCGTTCGAGCACCTGGCGCACGGCCCCCCGGAGCTCCCCCTGCTGTTCGGTGAAGGCGAAGTGCATGCCGTCTCAGCCCCGGGGCAGGCCGAGCAGCCGCTCGGCCACCACGTTGCGCTGGATCTCGTTGGTACCGGCGTAGATCGGCCCGGCCAGGGCGAACAGGTACCCGTCGAGCCACTCGCCGGGCGCCGGCTCCCCGTCGGGCCCGGTGGCCGTCAGCGACCCGGCGGCGGGGCCGAGCAGGGCCAGGCCGGCTCGGTGGATGGCCAGATCGGTCTCGGACCAGAACACCTTGTTGCAGCTGGCCTCGGGGCCCACCGGGTGGCCGTCGAGCACCTTCGACGCCGTCCAGTAGGTGTGCAGCCCGTACGCCTGGGCGTCGATGTAGGCCCGGGCCACGTCGTCGGCCAGCGACCCGGTCACCGGCCCGGCGTCGGTGCGGGTGGCGTACAGGTCGAGCAGGCGCCCGGCCGCCTCGGTGTAGCGGGCCGGGCTGCGCAGGCTCAGCCCCCGCTCGCTGCCCGCCGTGGCCATGGCCACACCCCATCCCTGGCCCGACCTCTCCGAGGACCTGGTCGTCGGGGATCTCGACCCCGTCGAAGAAGACCTCGGCGAAGCCGGTCTCCCCGTCGATCTGGGGGATCGGGCGGACGGTCACGCCCGGGGCATCCATCGGGATGAGGAAGTAGGTGAGGCCGCGATGACGCTCGGCCTCGGGATCGGTGCGGAAGATCCCGAAGCACCAGTCGGCGAAGGCGCCCCGGGAGCACCAGGTCTTCTGGCCGTCGAGCACCCAGCCGTCCCCGCCGGCGTTCCGGCGGGCCCGGCTGCGGATGCTGGCCAGGTCGCTCCCGGCGTCGGGCTCCGACCAGCCCTGGCACCAGATCTCGTCGCCCGAGGCCATGGGGGGGAGGTACCGGGCCTTCTGCTCGGCCGTCCCGTACTCGAGCAGGGTGGGGGCGAGCAGGAAGATCCCGTTCTGGCTCACCCGGGCCGGTCCACGGGCGCGGTAGTACTCCTCCTCGAAGACCAGCCACTCGACGATGCCGACGTCGCGCCCCCCGTACTCGGCGGGCCAGTTGACCACCGACCAGCGGTCGGCGGCCATGGTCCGCTCCCAGTCCCGGTGCTGGGCGAAGCCGGTCTCGGTGTCGAGGGAGGCGAGCGAGCCGACCGGGGGCACGTGCGCCGCCAACCACGCCCGGGCCTCGGCGCGAAACGCCTCTTGAGCCGGGGTGAAGGTCAGGTCCATCCGTCCGAGAATCTGGCACACAGGAGGGTTCGCGGCAACAATGGACCCATGCCCAACGCCGTGATCGTCGATGCCGTCCGCACACCCGTCGGCCGCCGGGGTGGCCGACTGTCCGGTTGGCATCCCGTGGACCTGGCGGCGCAGCCGCTGGCCGCCCTGGTCGAGCGCAACCGCCTGGACCCTTCGTTGGTCCAGGACGTCATCATGGGTTGCACGATGACCGTGGGCGAGCAGGCCATGAACATCGGCCGCAACGCCGCCCTGGCCGCTGGGTTCCCCGAGACCGTGCCGGGCACCACCGTCGACCGCCAGTGCGGCTCGGCCCAGCAGGCCGTCCACTTCGCCGCCCAGGCGGTGATCTCGGGGGCCATGGACATCGTCATCGGTGCCGGCATCGAGTCGATGAGCCGGGTGCCCATCGGGGCGACCACCGAGTCGGGCCCGGGTGAGGCCTACGGCCCGCTCTACCGGGAGCACTTCGAGCTGATCCACCAGGGCGAGTGTGCCGAAGAGATCGCCCGGCGGTGGAAGATCAGCCGGTCGGACATGGACGCGTTGGCCCTCGAGTCGCACCGCCGGGCGGCAACGGCGGCCGACGAGGGACGCTTCAAGAACGAGATCGTCCCGCTCGACACCCGGTACGCCGACTGGGTGCAGCCGAAGGAGGGCCAGCAGCTGGCCACCGGCGTGCTCGATTTCGACGAGGGCGTCCGACGGGACACGACGTTCGAGCGGTTGGCCGGCCTCCGACCAGCGTTCCGGGAGGACGGGACGGTCACCGCCGGGACCTCGTCGCAGATCTCCGACGGGGCGGCGGCGGTGCTGGTGATGAGCGAGGAGCGGGCGGCGTCCCTCGGGCTCACGCCCCGGGCCCGCTTCCACACCTTCGCCGTGGCGGCCAACGACCCGCAGATCATGCTGACGGCGCCGATCCCGGCCACCCGGCTGATCCTCGAGAAGTCGGGCATGGCGATCGACGACTTCGACGTGATCGAGATCAACGAGGCGTTCGCCTCGGTGGTGCTGGCCTGGGAGCGGGAGCTCCACCCCGACATGGCCCGGGTCAACCCCAACGGGGGCGCCATCGCCATCGGCCACCCCACCGGGTGCTCGGGGGCCCGCATCATGGCCACCCTCTTGAACGAGCTCGAGCGGACCGGCGGCCGGTTCGGTCTCCAGACGATGTGCGAGGGTGGCGGCCAGGCCAACGCCACCATCCTCGAGCGCCTCGGCTGACCCCGACGCCGGGGCCTCGGGCAAGGGACCCTGGTCCGGTGGCGGTCCGAGCGGCGTGGTGACCCTGGTCTTCGACGCCGACGACACCCTGTGGGGCAACGAGGCGCGGTTCCACCGGGCGATCACCGACTACGTCACCTGGATGGCCCATCCGGTGCTCGACGAGGCGGCCATCCGGGCCCACCTCCACGACGCCGAGCTGGCCAACATCCCCACCCACGGCTATGGCAGCGCCTCGTTCCTGCGGAGCCTCGGGGACGTGGTCGAACGACTGGAGGGCCGACCGCTGACCGAGGTCGAGCGGCAGGAGCTGACCGACCTGGTCGACGCCGCCTTCACACCGCCGCCGGAGGTCTTCGACGGCGTGGCCGAGACACTCGAGGAGCTCGGCCGGCGGCATCGACTCCTGCTCCTCACCAAAGGATCGGTGGAGGAGCAACGGGCGAAGATCGACGGGTCGGGGCTCGCCCACCACTTCGACAGCACCCACGTGGTGGCGGAGAAGGACCCTGACACCTACCGTCGGCTGGCGGCCGAGCGATCGCTCGACCCCGGGGCGACGTGGATGGTCGGGAACTCACCTCGTTCGGACATCCTCCCGGCGCGAGACGCCGGGTGGCGGGCGGTCTTCATCCCGAACGAGCACACCTGGGCGATCGAGGAGGTGGCGCTCGATCCCGACGATCCCGGAATCCTCCGGCTGTCGGCGTTCGGCCAGCTCTCCCAGCACTTCTGACCGGGCGGTGCCGGTCGCCTGACGTCCGTGGAAGGGAGTCAGTCGGTCCCGCGGAAGTGGGCCACCACCGGCGTCTCGACGATCGTCACCAGGTTGTAGATGAGGACCGAGGCGATGGTGATCACGACCACGCACGACCACAGGGTGCCCCACTGGGAGTCCGACGACGAGACCAACATGAGGTTGCCGAGCCCCTTGCCGGTGGCCAGCCACTCGGCCAGGGTGGCGCCGACGATGGCCCCCGGCGCGGCGATCTTGGCCGAGGCGAAGAGGGCGGCCAAGGAGTACGGGAATTGGATCTTGCGCAGGACCTGGAGCTCCGAGGCCCCGTAGGCGCGCATCAGGTCGAAGGCATTGGCCGGGGCCGAGCGGAGCCCGAACACCAGGTTCACCAGACTCGGGAAGAAGGTGACGATGCCGGCGATGATCGTCACCGTCAGGAGCCCCCGGCCGAAGATGAGGACGAGCAGGGGTGTCATGGCCACCAGGGGAACCGCGCGCAGGGCCACGGCGACCGGCATCACGGTCTGTTCGACCGAGCTGCGGAGCACGATGAGGGCGGCCACGGCCACGGCGGCGATGGTGCCGCCGACGTACCCGAGGGCGGCGTCTCGCAGGGTGATGCCGAGGTTCGAGAGGATCAGTTGCCGGTTGGCGGCCGCCGTGGGGCCGGTGAACAGATAGTCGTAGACGTCGCCGGGGGTCTTGGCGAAGTACGGGTTCAGGTGCAGGGCCGCGAGGAGGCCCCACCACAGGCCGACCACGACGGCCAGGGTCAGGAGGGCCCACAGCAGGCTCTTGGCGATCCGCAGCGTGGCCCGCCCGGCGAACATCAGCAGCCGGTGGCCGCCCTCCTCGGGACCGTCCTCGGTGGGAACGTCTCCGGCGGTCGTTGGCGGCAACGTGAGGGTGGTCATACCTGGCGTGCCGCCCGGGGCGCCCACGGGGTGACCAGACGCCCGACGGCGGTGGTGAGCAGATAGCCGACGCCGGCCACCAGGGTGGCCACCATGGCGATGGCCCAGACCCGGCGGATGTCGAAGGCCTGTTCGGCCAGGACCATGGTGGTCCCGAGTCCGGTCTCGCCGCCGAGGTACTCGCCGACGATCGCCCCGAGCACGGCGGCCGGGGCGGCGATGGAGAGCCCGGCGAACGTCGCCGGCAGCGCCGCCTTGAACCGCACCTTGGTGAGCTGCACCCAGCGCCCACCGCCGTAGGCGCGCACCATGTCGAGGCTGATCGGGTCGGCCGAGCGCAACCCCACCAGGGCCCCGGTCAGGGTGGTGAAGACGACGGCGATGGCGGCGATGGCGATCCGGGGCGACGACCCCGAGAGGACGACGTAGAGGATGGGACCGATGGCCACGATGGGCATGCAGTAGCTGGCCAGGGCCAGCTTGAGCAGGGGCCGCTCGAGGATCGGGGCGAGGAGGAACAGGCCGGCCAGGAACAGGGCGATGAGGTTCCCCCACAGCCAGCCGAGGGCCGCCTCACCGGCCGTGGTGAGCGCGTTCTGCCACACCGAGTAGCCGGGATCGTGGAACATCGTCACCAGGACGGCCTGGGGGGTCGGGATGATGTGGGTCTTCGGGAACGTGACCACGGCCAAGATCTCCCAGATGACCAGGAGCCCGACGATCCCGATGAGCCCGCCGACCCAGCGCGGGCGCTCGCTCCACGACCACCGGTGGCCGGCGGTGTCGGCATCGGTGGTCGCTGGCGACTCGAGTACTTGGAGCGACACGGGGGATTGGCCTCCACGGGGAGCCGGGCGGGGTCCACAGGTGGACGGGACGATCGTACGGGGGGCCGATTTCCCGGCCTTTTCCGTCGTGTGAACGCGCTGTTAAGGCCTGGGGTCGGGCCATTGACCACCGGGTCGGGGGTGGTCATCATGACGTACCGCCACGATGGTGGCGGTGGGAACGACGATCGGAGCGCGAACGCAGTGGACCGGCAGGCAACGGAGCGTCCCGGATCCGCCGGGGCGGCCGACCGGTCACCGACGCGGGTACTCGGCGACCGGCCGAGCGCCGAGAGTCGCCGCCTGGTCGAGGACCTGTGGCGGCGCACACCGTCGGCGACGCTCACGCTCGAGGAGTGGCGATTCGCCGCTGGGGCGGCGGCACGACACCCCCGGCCGTCGTGGCTCCGGACCGAACCGGTCGACGCCGGGGGCGTGCCGGCGGAGTGGTCGTGGCGCGACCCCGACGGACGCCCGGACGGGCCGGTCCTGCTGGTCCTCCACGGCGGGGGGTACATCGTGTGCGGGATCGGCACCCACCGGGTCCTCGGGGCCCGACTGTCGGCGGCCGTCGGCGGCCGATCGTTGGTGGTCGGCTACCGCTTGGCGCCCGAGCACCCCTTTCCGGCGGCCGTCGAGGATGCGGCCACGGCCTATCGGTGGTTGCTCGACCAGGGGGTGGACCCCGGGCGGATCGTGCTCTTCGGCGACTCGGCCGGCGGCAACCTGTGTCTCGGGACCACGTTCCTGGCCCGCGATCGGGGTCTGCCGATGCCGGCGGCGATGGTCCTGGCCTCGCCGGGGATCGATCTGACCTTCGCCGGGGGGAGCCACGAGGCCAACGCCGGCCGGGATCCGTTCTCCCGGATCGACGCCCCCGAGCGGGTGATCGAGTGGTACCTGGCCGGGGCCGACCCCCGGGATCCTCTGGCCTCCCCGGCCTTCGGCGACTTCGCCGGCTTGCCGCCCGTGCTGGTGCTCGTGGGGCCGGACGAGATGCTCCTCGACGATGCCCGCACGACGGTCCACCGGGCCCGGTCGGCCGGGGTCGAGGCGGAGCTGGTGGAGGTGGTCGGGGCCTTCCACACGTGGCTCGGCCATGCCGGTTCGTTGCCCGAAGCCGACGCCTCGGTGGCGTGCCTGGCAGAGTTCATCCAGCGGAAATCGCCCGGCCCTTGGGCGTTCACGGGCCGTCGGTAGCGTCGCCGTCGTGGCAGGCATCGATCCCTCGAGCTCTCCGGTCGACCTCCTGGTCCGCGACGCCGAGCACGTGGCGACGATGGACGACGGTCTCGAGATCCCCGGCGGCTGGGTGGCCATCGACGGCGGGATGGTGGTGGCCGTCGGCCGGCCCGGCGACGAGCCCCCGGCCACCGAGACCCTCTGGGCCCGGGACTGCCTGGTGACCCCGGGCCTGATCAACACCCACCACCACATCTACCAGAACCTGACCCGTTCGTTCGCCCCGGCCAACAAGGTCGACCTGTTCACGTGGCTGACCACCCTGTACCCCGTGTGGGCCGGTCTCGACGAGGAGGCCGCCTACCTCTCGGCTTGGGTGGGCCTGGCCGAGCTGGCCCTCGGGGGCTGCACGACGTCGACCGACCACCTCTACGTTCACCCCCGGGGTGGGGGCGACCTGCTCTCGGCGGAGATCGCCGCCGCCCGGGAGATCGGCGTCCGTTTCCACCCGACGCGGGGCTCGATGAGCCGCTCGGTGAAGGACGGCGGCCTGCCGCCCGACAGCGTGTGCCAGACCGAGGACGAGATCCTGGCCGCCAGCGAGGCGGCGGTGGCTCGACATCACGATCCCCGCCCCGGGGCCATGGTCCGGGTGGCGCTCGCCCCCTGCTCCCCGTTCTCGGTGACCGCCGAGCTGATGCGGGAGAGCGCCGAGCTGGCCGAGCGCCTCGACGTGCGGCTCCATACCCACATCGCCGAGGACCCCGACGAGGACACCTACTGCCTGGCCACCTACGGTGTCCGGCCCATCGAGCACCTGGAGTCGGTCGGCTGGCTGACGGACCGGACGTGGGTCGCCCACTGCGTCTTCCCCAACCCCGAGGAAGTGCTGCGGATGGGCGACGCCGGGGTCGGGGTGGCCCACTGTCCGAGCTCGAACCTGATGATCTCCCAGGGCCTGGCCCCGGTGGCCGAGTTCCGGCGGGCCGGCGTGCCGGTGGGTCTCGGGTGCGACGGCTCGTCGTCCACCGACAGCGCCTCGCTCTGGCTCGAGGCCCGGACGGCCATGCTGCTGGGTCGGCTGCGGTCGGGCCCGGCGTCGACCGGCGCCCGCGACGCCCTGGAGATCGCCACGCTGGGCGGTGCCGCGTGCCTCGGGCGCACGGGGGAGCTGGGCGTGCTCCGGCCGGGTGCCGTCGGCGACCTGGTCTGTTGGCCGTTGACCGGGGTGGCCTTCGCCGGCGCCCTCTCGGACCCCGTCGAGTCATGGCTGCGCTGTGGCCCGGTGGCCGCCCGTCACACCGTGGTGGCCGGTCGAGCCGTGGTGAGGGACGGCGGTCTGGTCGACTCGCGGATCGACGAGCTGCTGGCCCGCCACACGGCGGTGGCCCGACGACTCCAGGCTCGGGCGACGGGGTAACTCCGGCTCGGCGACCGGCTGTCGGTCCCATGAAGGTCCGGTAACGAGCTGTTCACAATGGGGTAACGGTCGAGACACACAAATTCCATATGGTCTGGCCATGAACGAATCAACGGCGGGTACGCAGCGTCAGTTCAGTCGTCGCAGTTTTCTCGGAGCCGGGTTGGCCGTGGCCGGCGGCGCCATCGCCGCCGGGGCGCTGCCGAGCGTCCTCGGGGCCGCACCGGCAGGCGCCGCCAGTCTGACGCCGTTGACGTTCCAGTTGTCGTGGGTGAAGGACGCCGAGTTCGCCGGGACGTTCCTGGCCGACAAGCTCGGCTACTACAAGAACCACGGGCTGGCGGTGAACATCCTGGCCGGTGGGGCCTCGGTGGTGCCCGAGCCGGTCGTCGTGTCGGGCAAGGCCCTGGTGGCCATCAGCGCCGCCGACGCCGTGGCCCAGGCCAATGCCCAGGGTGCCGACCTCAAGGTCATCGGCGTCCGCTACCAGAAGAACCCCTTCTGCATCATCAGCCTGGCCGACAAGCCCATCAAGTCGCCCGAGGCCCTGTACGGCAAGAAGCTCGGCGTCTCGTCGGCCAACCAGAACGCGTGGACCACCTTCGTCAAGGTGGCCAACATCGACGTGTCCAAGATCACCATCGTCCCGGTGCAGTTCGACCCGACCCCCCTGGCCACCGGTGAGGTGGACGCCTGGATGGGCTTCACCACCTCGGAACCGGGCGAGCTGGCGGTGAAGGGTGTGAAGACCTACCAGTTCCTCTTCGCCGACTTCGGCTACGCCATCTACTCCGACCTCTACGAGGTCACCTCGGAGACCCTGGCCACCAAGGAGAAGGAACTGGTGGCGTTCATGAAGGCCGAGAAGCAGGGGTGGACCTACGACATCAACCACATCGCCCAGGGGACCAAGGTCTCGCTGGAGTACGCCAAGTCCTCGGGCCTGACCCAAGCCCAGCAACTCCTGGAGAACAAGTCCCAGATGCCGCTGATCCTCACTCCCTACACCAAGGCGCACGGCATCTTCACCATGAACCCGAGCGACATCGCCGCCAACATCAAGACGCTGTCGACCGCCGGCATCAAGGCCGACCCGAGCATGTTCTCCAACAAGATCGTCAGCCAGATCTGAGCCGGCGGTAGCGACCGGCTACCACCCACATGTCTCGCTCCTGCGTCCCGGCCCTCGTGGTTCTCGGCAGGTGCGGAGAGTAAGGAGCAGAGACCCATGGACCCCGACACCCCCACCCGAGGACGGGTCACCGTCGACACCGGCGCCGGATCCCTGTCGATTCGGCCGCTCTTCCCGACGATGGGGGCGGTGGTCGAGGGCGTTGACTTCGCCCGACCCCTGACCCCGCCGGTCCGGCGGGCCCTCTACGAGGCCTTCGTGGTCTACGGCGCGCTGCTCTTCGAGGGCCAGGAGCTGGCCTTCGAGGACGAGGAGCGGGCGTTCCAGTGCTTCGACGGCATCGACGCCAGCAACCTGTACGGCAAGGACTTCCGGATCGAAGGGCATCCGGCGATTCGGGTCCTTTCCAACATCGTGCGGCCCGAGGGCCGTATCGGCATCGTGATGGGCAAGCAGGGCCCCGAGTGGCACTGCGACGGCACCTCATCGCCCCGCCAGCCCGTGGCCTCCCAGCTCTACTGCCTCGAGTCGAACCACGTCGGCGGTGACACGCTCTTCGCCCACGGCGCGGTGGCCTACGAGACGCTGCCGGCCGAGGTGCGAGCCCGGCTCGACCCGATGGTCTGCGTCTACAACAGCGATCACCTGCAGAAGAAGCTGTCGGTCTACGACAGCCGGGAGATCGAGCTCTCCGGCTCGCCCGACGTGGAGCACCCGCTGGTGCTCGCCCATCCCGAGACCGGGCGCAAGGCGATCTACTTCGCCGGCGGCGAGCTGGTGGACATCAAGGGCCTGGGCGAGGCCGAGCGCCTGGCGGTCATCGAGGAACTCTCGACGCACCTGTTCACCAGCCCCCACCTCTGCTACCGGCACCACTGGACGCCGGGCGACCTCCTCGTGTGGGACAACCGCACGGTCATCCACAGCGCCACCTTCTACGACTACGACGGGCACCCCCGCCTGCTCCACCACATTTGCGGCTCGGGCCGGGAGCTCGACGCGTCGGGGGTCGGCGGGTGAGCGTGCCCCATCACAGCGCCGACCCGTGGACCCGGGTCCGGACGGTCAACGGGTTCGCCGCCGACGAGGTCCGCTCGATGCTGCAGAAGTCGATCCGCCGGCGCTGGCTCGAAGAGGCGGTGCTGGCCGCCTACGAGCTCTACGCCACCGGCCCCGAGGCCGAGGACCTGCTGTGGCTCCGTCTCGACATCATCGCCGCCGAGGACATCGGGTTCGGCCTCCTCGAGGCACCGGCCATCATCGAGGCGCTCGACACGCAGCGCCGCCGCTTCCCCCGCGGTGGGGAGCGGTGGCTGTTCGCCGCCCATGCCGTGCGGGTCCTGACCCTGGCCGTCAAGGACCGGACCTCGGCCGAGCTCGAGTCGTGGGCAGCCGACGTGGTCGACCGGGGCGAGCGGCACGTCACGATCGACGACCTGGCCATCGACATGCACACCGCCCGCGGCCAGGAGGCGGGCCGGGGCCTGGCCCACTTCCTCGACGAGGGGGCGGTGGTGGTGCCCGAGCTCGAGGGGCGCGACACCACGTGGGGTGACCGCCTGCGCCGCCAGCACGTGCCCGGTTTCGACGCCCGGGCCGCCCAGGATCCGTGACCGGACGAGACCGAGAGGCCACCGGTGGCCCGCCGGCTCGGTGACCTGACCGGGCCCGAGGTCGGGGCGGCGGGCCCAGCCTCGGTGGTGCTCCAACCGATCGCCGCCCTCGAGCACCACGGCCCCCACCTCCCGCTGTCGACCGACACCCTGATCGCCGATGCCCTGGTCGATGCACTGGTCGACGGATCCGACGACGGGGTCCTGGTCCTCCCCACCCTCGCCTACGGGCTCTCGTCCGAGCACGTCTGGGCGCCCGGCACCGTCACCCTGTCGCCGGGGGTGCTCCTCGGCGTGCTCGACGACGTGGCCTCCTCGGTGGTGCGACTGGGTGGCCACCGGCTGGCGTTCTTGAACACCCATGGCGGCAACACCGACCTGCTCCGGGTGGCGGCCCGGGAGATCCGGGCCCGCCACGGCCTGTACTGCTTCGTGGTCATGCCGATGCTGCCACCGGACAAGGGTGGACCGCCCAGCGACCAGCGCGAGGAGGGACTCGGGATCCACGGGAGCGCCGGAGAGACCTCCCTGGTCTGCCACCTGCGGCCCGACCTGGTGCACCTCGAGCACGCCCGCCGGGCCATCCCGACGTTCCTGTCGGAGTACGAGCTGGTCGGCCTGGCCGGGGGCGCCGAGGTGGCGTGGCTCTCGAACGACCTGGGACCCGAAGGTGTCATCGGCGACCCCACCCTGGCCACGGCGGCCGAGGGGACGGCCCGCTTCGAGTCGGCCGTGTCGTCCGTGCGCGCCGTGCTGGACGAGGTCCGCCGGTTCCGCTTCCCCGGCGACGGGTGAGTCGGTCGAGCGGCGGCGGGGGTCGGCGCTCAGGCCGTGGCCGCCACCACCTGGGGCTCAGGGAGCCACTCCCCGGCCAGTAGCTCGGCGTAGAGGCGCCGCAGCTCGATCGAGGACCGGTCGTTCTTCAGGTGGACGTTGTCGGTCAGGTTGAGCGGGTAGTCCGACGGCACCGTGGACAGCAATGCCTGGTCCTCGGCCTCCACCCGGTGGTCGAAGGCCAGGATCTCCTCGCCCGGGGCGTCCGCCTCGGCATCGTTGCGGACCACGAATTGGAGTAGCCGGGTGGACCCGTCGTCCATGGGGCAACACCCCTTGAACATGAGGTGGACCAGGCCGTCCGGGTAGCCGATGCGGATGACGCCGTGGAACGGGAGGTGGAGCTCGGAGGTGGTGATCCGTTCGGTCGGCTGGTCGGACCCGTGGCGGTTCTCGACCGGGATCCGGGTGTGCACGGTGAACCCGACGCCCGTGCGCCGGAGGTCCTGGGGCGGGATCTCCGGCTTGGCCGGGTTGCCGAAGGTGTTGCGGTGGACGAAGGCCACGTGGGCCGGATCGAAGTTGTTCTCGATCAGATGGGCCGCCGAGCAGTCGAACAGCCACTCGTACTCGGGGACCACCCGCCACCCGGGGGCGTCGTACTCGGGGACCGACGGGATCTCGCCCAGGGGCTCGGGGTCGAGGCAGACCCAGACCAGGCCGTAGCGGACCTCGGTGGCGTAGGTCTCGAGTACCGCTCGGGGCGGGATCGGGGTGTCCGCCCCGAGCTGGGGGATGTGGACGGCCCGCCCGTCGGGCCCGTACTCCCACCCGTGGTACGGGCAGACGAGCGAGCACCGTTCGTCGAGCCAGCCGGCCGAGAGCTTGGCGTCGCGGTGCGGGCAGCGGTCCTTGGCCGCCAGGACCTGGTCACCGTGGGGCCACAGGACGAGGTCCTGGCCGAGCAGGCGGCGGGCCACCGGGCCACCCTGGACGACCGAGGCGAAGGCCACCGGGTACCAGAAGCGGCGGAAGATGGGTTCTTCGGTGATGAGCATGATCGTCCCTTCGTCAACGTCCGTCGGTGGACCCGTGCAGCCGGGCCCCGGGCCCCGGGTGCGCCGTCGTCATCCGGTCGCCGCCCGGGCGACCGGATGCCCGACGGTGTCCACCACCGAGGCCGCCGGGGTCCCGAGTTCGCTGAGGCGGCCGAGGATCCGCCGGAAGGCCACGCTCGCCCGGTCGGCCCGGACGTGGCACTCCTCGTCGATGGCCAGTGGGAGGGCGAGGACGTCGAAGGCCCGCTGGATGGCCCGATCCTCCTCGCCGATGAGGTCCTCGAAGGCCAATCGGGCGGCGAGCTCCTCGTCGGTGAAGCCGTCCGGCTCCTCCAGCACGGCCACCGAGAACAGGCGGGCCCGGTCGGCCCGCTCGGGTTGGGCGAAGAAGCCGATGCGGTTGGCGCTGCCCACCTCGGTGTACTCGAGCGCCAAGGAGAGCTGGAGCGGCGCCCGGTAGCGGTAGGTCATCGTGCGCTGCCGACCGAGGGGGCGGAGCCCGGCCGCCGTCCCCGGGTCGTCGCCGTCGGAGATGGGGACGGTCATCGTGACGGTGAAGCCCCAGCCGTCGGGGTCGTGGGCCACCCCGTAGTGGGGGACCTCGGTGGCGGCGTCGGCGCCGAAGGTCGCCCGGTGGACGAAGGCGAAGTGCGAGGCGTCCAGCTGGTTGTCGATGAGGAGGGCGGCCCCGAACCGGCCCGAGGCGTCCTTGGCCGTCCACCGGCTGGTGGCCTCGTCGCCGGGGCCGGGCAGGTCGAGGATGCCGGTCACCGGCTCCTCCAGGGCCACGAAGACGATGCCGTAGCGCTCCTCGACGGCGTACGGACGGGTGAGGTGGGCCTTCGGCGGGATGGCCGGGTCGGCCCCGAGCGACGGGATGGCCACACACCGCCCGCCCCCGTCGAAGCACCAGCCGTGATAGGCGCAGCGGAGCTGGCCGTCCACCACCGAGCCGGCGCTGAGCGGGGCCAACCGGTGGGGGCACCGATCGGGCAGCACCGCCGGGCCGAGTGGGCCGCGGAAGGCGACGTAGGGCTGGTCGAGGAGCCAGAACCGCCTCGGTTGGTCGCCCACCTCGTTGCTCCACGCCAACGGCAGCCACCCGCGACGGAGCGCCGGGTGACTGTTCGTCAGCCAGGGTGCAGGCGCCGGCCCGTCAGTCGTCATCGCCGCTGGGCGGCACGCCGTCGAGAGAGAAGAGCTGGTCCGACAAGTGGTCGCAGATGGCGTGGAACGCCGGTGTGCGCAGGACCTCGGGGGTGCGGGGTCGCGGCAGGTCGATCGGGACCACCGCCTTGATGCGGCCGGGACGGGGCGACATGACATAGACGGTGTCGGAGAGGAACACCGCCTCGCTGATCGAGTGGGTGACGAGCAGGGTCGTGGTGGCCCGCTCGGTCCAGATCCGCTGCAGCTCGAGGTTGAGCCGCTGCCGGGTCATCTCGTCCAGGGCGCCGAAGGGCTCGTCGAGCAGGAGGATCTCCGGATCCACCACCAGGGAGCGGGCGATGGCCACCCGTTGGCGCATGCCGCCGGAGAGCTGGGACGGCCGGGCCTTCTCGAAGCCCTGGAGACCGACCAGGGCGATGAGCTCGTCGATGGCGTCGTCGGCCACCCGGATGTTGCTGATCTCGAGGGGTAGCTGGATGTTGGCCCGCACTGATCGCCAGGGGAGCAGCGCCGGGTCCTGGAAGGCCACCCCGAGCCGGTGTTCGTCGCAGATGTTCTGGGGACTGGCCCCGTGGATGGCCACGGTGCCCCGGCTCGGCGTCTCGAGGTTGGCCAGGATGCGCAGGATGGTCGACTTCCCGCAGCCGGAGGGACCGAGCAGGGAGATGAAGCTGCCCCGCTCGGTGGCGATGTCGACGTTCTCGAGGGCCGTCACGGACTGCCGGCCGATCTTGAAGATCTTGGTCAGGCCGGTGGCCGAGATGCCGTTGGCCGAGCGGCCGCCGTCGGCCGCCGTCGTGGCGCCCGGCGTCAGTTCGGTCAGCGCCGGGGCACCGGCGGTGACGGGGGCCGTCGCTGACCCGGGGTCCGGATCGGAGGTGAGCATCGAGAGGGTCGGCGCCGATCGGGCGTTGCCGGCCGGGTGGTCGGCGTGGACCGCTCGTTCCGGGGCGGCCGTCCCTTCCCGACCAACCCCTTCTCGAGCGACTCGGAGTCGGAGCGCCATCCCCCCACGCTAGAGACGGGAGATTTCCCGACCATTTCCCATTTGTGAATGGGCTATTACGAACCCAGAACCGACGCGGTGCCCGACCGTCCGAATTCACGCGCCAGTAACCAGCCCCGTCATTGCCGGGACCATCATGGGCGCATGTCGATCCTGGCCGGAGTGGGTCACGTGCCCGCGTCCCGCGACGAGCTGGACAACGCCCACCCGGCCCTGCGTCGCTGCTGGCACCCGGTCGCCCGGAGCGTGGAGGTCGGCGCCGAGCCCCGCCGGGTCTGGCTGGTGGGGGAGCCCTGGGTCGTGGTCCGGTTGGCCGGTGCGCCGGTGGTGCTGGCCGACCGGTGTCCCCACCGGTTGGCCCCGCTCAGCCAGGGCCGGGTGGTCGACGACGTGCTCCAGTGTGCGTACCACGGGTGGTGCTTCGGGGCCGACGGGTCCTGCGTCGCCGTCCCCTCGCTCGGCGGCCCCACCGGGCGGTCGCTGCCACCGCGCTCGTGTGCCGACGCCCCGTTCGCCGTGGTCGAGCGGTACGGGCTGGTGTTCGTGGCCATCGAGGAGCCCCTGGTCGCCGCTGCCCGAGCTCGAGGCGTTCGACGACGAGCACCTCGCCGACCCCGATGCCCGCTACGTCGAGATGGGGCCCTACGAGGGCCCCTTCGGCGCCGGCCAGCTGATCGACAACCAGATCGACGCCTCCCACTTCGCCTTCCTCCACCGTCGGACCTTCGGCAGCGACGCGGCCACCCAGCTGCCGGCGTTCGAGATCGAGCGCGGTGACCACGGGTTCTCGGTCGGCTTCGACGTGCCGATCAGTGCCCGCAACGACCCGGCGGCGGCCGACGGCCGCCGGCCCGTCCAGCAGTACCGGCGGATGCACTACCGCTACGTCGTACCCTTCCACCTGGTGCTCCACCTCGAGTACCCGGTCATGGGGGGCGACAACACCATCGTCTTCTGGGTCCAGCCCGAGACGGCCGGACGCTGTCGCATGTACATCACCCTTCGGCTTTGGCAGCCCGGCGGGTTCACCGACGCCGAGTTGGCCGACCGTATGGCCTTCGAGACCCAGGTGGTCCAGGAGGACCTCGACCTGCAGGCGTCGTTCGACCATCAGACGCTGCCCCTCGACCCGCGGATCGAGTGCCACGTGAAGGCCGATCGGGCGGCGCTCGAGTATCGCCGGCTGCTGCGGGGCCTGGTCGACGAAGCGGCCGGGACGTCGGCACAGCGGATCCACGGTGCGACGGCGGACCTCGAGCCGGTCGGGAGTGAGTGATGGGTGGCCTCGAGCACTACTGGCACCCCGTCGGCTGGTCGGGCGACCTCGGCGGCGGTCCAATGGCCACCGTCCTCCTGGGCCAGCGGGTCGTGGTGTGGCGCACCGCCGACGGTTCGGCGGTGGCCGCCCACGACGTCTGTCCCCACCGTGGGACGGCGCTCTCGCTCGGGCAGGTGAACACCGAGGGCGGCCTGGTCTGCCCCTACCACGGCTGGACGTTCTCGCCCGAAGGTCCCTGCACCTCGATGCCGCAGCTGGCCGAGGGGAGCCGGCTGCCGCCCCGGGCTCGACTGGCGACCCTCCGCTGTGCGGAGCGCTACGGCCTGCTCTGGGTCTGCCTGGCCGAACCGCTGGCCGACATACCGGCCTTCCCGGAGTGGGACGATCCGGCCTATCGCCACGTCCCGTGCGACGCCTACACCTGGCAGTGCGGGGCCGGCCGCATGGTCGAGAACTTCACCGACTTCGGCCACCTCGGCTACCTCCACGACGGGCTGCTCGGGACCCGCGACGACCTGGTGGTGCCGCCGCACCGGGTGGAGGACGACGTCGCTGGCGAGCTGCGGTACCGGCTGACCATGGCCGTTCCCAACACCAACGACGAGTACGCGGTGACCGCCGTGGACGGCGCCCTCGGCCTCCAGACCAACACCTATGTCCTCACCTTGCCCTACACGATCCATCTGCAGTGCCGGTACGAGGACACGGGGGCCAACCGGACCCTCTACTTCGCCGTCCAACCGCGGGGACCGTTCGAGTCCACCGGCTACTGCTACCAGTCGAGGGATTTCGACCTCGAGGGTGAGGACCAGCCGTACGTGGCGTTCCAGGCCGTTCTGGCCGAGCAGGACCGTCCGATCGTCGAGAGCCAGCTGCCCCACGAGGTGCCACTGGCGCCGACGGCCGAGGTCCAGTTGCCGTTCGACCGGGTGGCCGTCGCCTACCGCCGGGCCCTGGCCCGTGTGCTCGAGGCCGGCACCACCCGGTCGGGCGGCGTCGACGTCGTGCCCTCGCCCGAGCCGGCCTACGAAGGGAGTGCGTGATGCACATCAGCGAGCTGCCGTTCCTGCGCGACCACTGGTATGCCGTGGCCCGCGTGCAGGACGCCAAGGGCGGACCGCCCCGCCCGGTCCGGTTGTTCGGTGAGGAGTACGTGCTGTGGGTGACGGGCGACGGCGAGCCGGTGCTCACCGAGCCCTACTGCCCCCACCGTGGTGCCCACCTGAAGGCGGCCTCGATCGACGGCGACCGGCTGGTCTGCATCTACCACGGCTGGCAGTTCACCCCCTCGGGGGCGTGTGCCGTGGTGCCGCAGCTCGAGGACGGGGTGCCCATCCCCCCGAAGGCCAAGGTCGCCACCTGGCCGGTGGTCGAGCGCTACGGCCTGTACTGGGCGTGCGTGGGCAGCCCGGCCACGCCCGGCCCACCGCCCTGGTACGAGGTGGACGAGCTGGGCTGGCGGGTCCAGGTCGACTTCTTCGAGCCCTGGACGTGCAGCGCCCTGCGCATCGTCGACAACAACATCGACCAGGCGCATCCGGCCTTCGTCCACCAGGGCACGTTCGGCGACCCCACCCAGCCCCGGATCCCTCGTTACGACGTCGAGCCGACGGGGCACGGCTTCAAGGCCTGCATCGTCCACGAGGTGAAGGGTGTCGGGCCGCAGATGGGCATCACCGACGAGTCGATCCGGTTCTCCCGGATGACCGAGGTCGAGCTGCTGGCGCCGCTCCACAGCCGCATCCTGCTGGCCTACGGCGGCTCGCCGCCCGACTACTGCTTCTACGGCTCGGGCACCCCGGTCGACGACGACCATTCCATGTACGTGCGTGTCTCGGCCCTGGCCGGGGACGAGGAGGCGCAGCCCTACGACATGTTCTGGTCGTTCAGCCGTCGGGTTACCAACGAGGACCGGATCGTCCTCGAGACCACGAACCCCGACTTCCCGGTCGACGCCACGAGCGAGGTGCATCTCCGCTGCGACCGCACCACCCTCGAGTACCGGCGCCTGCTGGGGCGGCTCCTGAAGGGCGAGCCCGTGCCCGCCGACGGGTGAGGCGCCGGACCGGACGTCGACGGTGATCGGCCGCGAAGGGGACGACGGGCCGCCACCGCGGGTGTACCTGGCTGGTCCTGAGGTCTTCCTCGCCCGCCCGGTCGCCCTCAGCGTGGGGCAGGCCAAGAAGGACCTGTGCGCCGCCTACGGCCTGGCCGGGGTGTTCCCGCTCGACGAGGCCGCCGATCTCTCGGCGCTCTCGCCGAACGAGCAGGGTCTGGCCATCTTCGACCACTCGATCGCCCTGCTCGATTCCTCCCAGGTGGTGGTGGCCAACATGACCCCGTTCCGGGGGGTCAGCATGGACGTCGGCACGGCCATCGAGGTCGGCTACTTCTACGGGCTCGGTCGGCCCGTGTTCGGCTACACCAACGACGCCCTCGACTACAAGCACCGGGTCGCCGCATCGTCGGCGATCGTCGAGGGGACGGACATCGAGGACTTCGGGTTCGGTGACAACCTGATGTGCGAGGGCCCGGCGCGCCGGTCCGGCGTCCCGGTCGTGCGGGGGACGGCGTCGAGCGAGCACGCGCTGACCGACCTCCGGGCGTTCGAGGAGTGCCTGCGTCGGGTGGCCCAGGTGCTCGGCACCGTCTGACGGGCGACACCGCCCGGGCCGCCGGCTCAGCTGGTGGCGGCGCCCGACAGCACGGCGAGGTCCGCTGCGTCGAGGACCGTGGGTTCGCCCGCCTCGACCAGGGCGGCGAACCCACCGTCGGGGGTCATCGTGGTGACGGCGTAGAGCCGGCCGGCTCCGGTGTTCACGATCCGGTGGACCGAGTTCGGGGGGAGGACCAGCAGCTGGCCCGGCCCGAGGGGGGTCGACTGGTCGTCGCAGTACGCCACCCCGGTGCCGGCCAGCACGAAGAACGTCTCGACCGACGCCGGATGACTGTTGGGCGGCTGGGCGCCACCCGGCTCCCAGACCTCGACCAGCACCGAGGCGTCGTAGAGGTCGTCGGGCCGGTGGAGCACGGCCAGCTTGACCGAGTCCCCGGCGGTGATCCGGTAGGCCGGCTGGTCAGCCGCCACGTGCAGGCTGGCCGGACGGTTGGCCGGGCTCACGTCGGGACGCCCCCGTCCTTCAGGCCAGTGAGCAGGTCGGTGCTGTGGGCCACGAAGCCGAAGCACTGGGCCACGTTGTAGACGGTGGCGTCGAAGCAGTAGGCGGGCGAGGTGGTGGCGCAGCAGTCGTCGAGGAAGACCACGTCGTAGCCGAGGGAGGCGGCGTCGCACAGCGTGGCCAGCACGCACTGGTCGGCGTTCACCCCGGCGAACAGCAGGGTGGTGACGTCCAGGTTGCGCAGCACGCCCTCGAGCTCGGTGTCGAAGAACCCGCTCATGCGGTACTTGTCGACCGAGAGGTCGTCGGGGCTCTTCTCCAGCTCGTCGACCACCTGGGCCGACCAGGAGTCGCGCTCGAGCACCCGGGCGCCGGTCCCCGGCAGGGGGTCGCCGATGCCGATGCTCTCCCCGTCGCCGTTGTAGACGTGGACCACGCCGGGCGGCAGATTGGCCCGGTCCGGACGGTTCCCCCAGTTGAGCCACACCACCGGGACGCCGGACGACCGCAGGGCCGGCAGCAGGCGCCGGAGTGGCTCGATGGGCGCCCGGGCGGCGGTGACGTCGACCCCGATGTGATGCAGCCACCCGCTGTCGTGGCAGAAG
Source organism: uncultured Acidimicrobiaceae bacterium (assembly GCA_963730735.1). Classification (GTDB taxonomy): domain Bacteria; phylum Actinomycetota; class Acidimicrobiia; order Acidimicrobiales; family RAAP-2; genus CAVSSX01. The sequence goes on along the minus strand of CAVSSX010000012.1, from coordinate 501,509 downwards.
TCGTTCTGCATGTCGACCACGACGATGGCGGTGCGCGTCGTGTCGAGGGTGACGTCTTGGGGGTTGGCCGGGAACCGGACCGGTCTCGGCTCGGGCCGGCGACGGACGAGATCGACGTGCTCGGCGTCGGCCTGCCAGGCGTTGCGCGGCGGTCCGAGGGGGCGCATGGAGGGAATGTAGTCGCCCCGATGCGGCGCTCCCGCGGGGGACGAGGCGGCAGCGCGGCGTCGGACTGGTCCCGGAGCCGGCGACGTGTTTGGATCGACGGATGGCGAGCGCCGTCCACCTGGTCCCGACGCCCGACACGGTGCGCTGGGGCCGTCTGCCGGTCGCCGGCTCGGCGCCGGCGGTCACCGTCCACGACGGCGACACCGTGGTCGTCGACACGGTGTCGCACGAGGGGATCCTCCCGGACCAGGGCCAGGACCCGGTGGCGTTCTTCGGAGCGCTGGGCATCGAGCCCGGTCGGGTGTTGCCCGACGCCATCGCCCTGGCCGGGGCCGGCCTGCGCCGGGACCCGGCCACCGACGGCCCGCACGTGGTGCTCGGACCGGTCCGGATGACCGGGGCCCGCCCGGGCGACGTCCTGGTGGTCGAGACCCGGGTATTGGAACGGCGCTGTGACTACGGCATCGTCTCCAATCGCCACGGTCGGGGCGTCCTGGCCGGCGAGCTTCCCCGAGCGATCGACGGCGAGGCTCCGAAGGTGGTGAGCGTGCTGGCGACGGTCGACCCGGACGGCCGCACCGGCCGGGTCCACGACCCCGGCGGTCGATCGATCCCCTTCCCCCTCCGGCCGTTCCTCGGCTTGGTGGGGGTGGCCCCCGACCTGGCCGCTGAGCCGTCGTCCACCCCGCCGGGGCCCCACGGCGGCAACCTCGACATCCGGCACCTGGGCGTCGGGAGCACCCTGCTGCTTCCGGTCCAGGCCGAGGGGGGCCTGCTGTACGCCGGCGACCCCCACTTCGCCCAGGGGAACGGCGAGGTGGCGCTGACCGCCTTCGAGGCCCCGCTGCGGGCCACCTTGTCGCTCTCCCTGGCCCAGGGGGCCGGTGCCCGGGAACTGGCCGCCCGCCTGCGTCACCCCTGGGGCGAGACGGCGGAGCACCTCATCGCCATCGGACTCGGGGCGACGCTCGACGAGGCCATGGCGGCGGCGGTCCGCCACGCCCTCGTCATGGTCACCGACGCCACCGGGGTCGACGAGTCGACGGCGCTGGCGTTCCTCTCGGCCGCCGCCGATTTCGAGGTGTCCCAGGCGGTGAACGGTGTCCGGGGCGTCCACTGCCTCCTCCCGCGCTCGAGCCTCGCCTCGGTCGAGGAGCGGGCGGCCGGGGCCGGTGGGAGCCGATGACCCGGCCAACCGACCCGCTGGGGGCCTTCGTCGTCGGCCCGGAGCTCCTGCGGGCGGGCACACCCGGCGGTCGGCTCGAGGGCGTCCGGTTCGCCGTGAAGGACCTCTTCGACGTGGCCGGCGAGCGGACCGGTGCCGGCAACCCGGACTGGCTGGCCGACGCCGCCGTGGCATCGGCCGACGCCACGGCGGTGACCGCCCTGCTCGAGGCCGGTGCCGACCTGTGGGGCAAGACGGTCACCGACGAGCTGGCGTTCAGCCTCGGCGGCACCAACGTCCACTACGGCACGCCGGTGAACCCGGCGGCCCCCGGACGGGCCCCGGGAGGCTCCTCCAGCGGGTCGGCCTCGGCGGTGGCCGGGGGCGTGGTCGACGTGGCCCTCGGCACCGACACCGGCGGGTCGATCCGGGTGCCCGCCTCCTACTGCGGTATCTGGGGCCTGCGGCCGACCCACGGCCGCCTGTCCGAGGCCGGGCTGGTGCCGTTGGCCCCCAGCTTCGACACCGTGGGCGTGCTGGCCGGGCGGGCCGGGCGGTTGGCCGACACCTTCTACGCCCTGCGGGACGGCGCCGGCACCGGGCCCGGCCACCCGGACGCCCGGCGGCCCGGCTCGATCCGACGTCTGGTGGTGGCCGGCGACCTGTTCGAGCTGGCCGACCCCGACGCCCGGGTGGCCCTCACCCGGGCGGTGGTCGACCTGGCCGCCGGGCTGGGCCTGGAGGTGGGCGAGGCCGACCTGGCCGGCCGGGACGAGCTGGTGGCGGTGCGCGACGGGTTCCGGGCCATCCAGCTGGTCGAGGCCTGGCAGTCCGACGGGCCGTGGATCACCCGACGGCGGCCGACCTTCGGGCCCGACGTGGCCGGCCGGTTCGACCTGGCCCGGGACGCCGACCCCGCCGCCGGTCGCCGGGCCGAGCCGATCCGCGACGAGATCCGGCGGGCCATCGAACGCCTCGGAGGTCCCGACGGCCTGGTGGTCCAGCCGGCCACCTGCGGCCCGGCCTACCCGCTCGACCTGGACGACGAGGCGAAGGAGGACCTGCGGGCCCGGACGTTGACCCTCACGGCACCGGCCGGGATGGCCGGGGCCCCGGTGGTGGCGGCCCCCCTGGCCTCGGTCGACGGGCTGCCGATCGGCCTGGCCCTGGTCGGGTGCCCGGGCGAGGACGAGCTCCTGGTGGACCTGGCCCGGCGAGCCGAGGCGGCCGTCGGCTGAGTCGCCACCCGCCGGCCGGCTCGGTGGGCAGGTCGCCGCCGCATCGGTGCGGCCGGCTCAGCCCACCAGCAGGCGGATGGCCGTCGCCAGGCCGAGGGCCAGGATGACCACTCGCAGGGCCATCGGGGGCACCCGGCGGGCGATGCGGGCCCCGACGTAGCCGCCGATCAGTGCCGCCCCGGCCATCAGGGCCACGGCCGGCCAGGCCACGTGGGCGTGGACGACGAAGATCAGCACCGCCACGGTGTTGACGATGAGGGCGAGGACGCTCCGCAGCCCGTTGATCCGGACCAGGGGGTCGGGCAGGGCCAGCCCCAGCACGGCCAGCAGGACCACGCCGAGGCCGGCGCCGAAGTAGGCGCCGTAGATGGCGGAGACGAACGTGCCGGCATGGAGCAGCAGGCGGTGGAAGTGGCGATCCTCGGTCGCCCGCAGTCGCCGGGCCAGGAGCGGCTGCACGGCGAACAGAAGGCAGGAGAAGAGGAGCAGGTACGGGGCGAGGATCTTGAAGTCGTTGCTCGGCGTGGTGAGGAGCAGGACCCCCCCGACGACACCGCCCGCCACCACCGTGGCCGCCAGCGAGCGGAGGCGGTCCGCCTGTGACCGGACCTCCTTCTCGAAGCCGGCCGTGCCGCCGAGGTAGCCCGTCCAGATGCCGACGGTCGAGGTCACGTTGGCCGTCAGCGCCGGGTACCCCACGGCGAGGAGGGCCGGGAAGGAGATGAGGGTCCCCCCGCCGGCGGCGCCGTTCACGATCCCGGCCCCCAGCCCCGCCGCGACCAAGAGGATCTGGTCGCCGGTGCTCAGGGCGAGGGACATGCGGAAGTGTAAACCCGACCCGTGTGGCCCCCGACACCCGATGTTTCGCCCTCCCGGCCCGGGGTACGCAGTGGTCAGGCGAAGAACGTCCGGTCCAGCACTGCCGTCGTGGCCCACCGACGGGCGTGCTGTGCCTGACCCACGCCGGCAGGCGGAACACCCGGGAGAGGGCAGTCGATGGCGCAGGAGCTCGAAGAGTTGGCACGGTCCGAGCGGAGCCCGGCCCTCGATCCCGAACCGTCGGAGGCGGTGGAGTGGACGGCCGTCGCCATGGCCGGCGAGCTGGTGCTCGGCCAGTCGGCGGGCGAGTACGCGGTGTACAACCGCCGGTACACCTTCGGCCGCTGGCCGCGCACGGGCGACGGCTACGAGCTGGCCGTGCAGACCTACGACACCCACCGCACCTCACCCGACCACGGCGACCAGGAGCCGGTGCCGTCCGATCCGGCAGCCGCGTCCGAGTCGGCGTCGCACTCGCTGACCTACGCCGTCGGCACCCGCCGGATCGTGGCGTGGGCCAAGCGGGCGGCGAACCGGAGTCCGTCCCTGGCCGCGCTGACGTGGGTCGGGGCCGTCGTCGCCCTGTTGGCCGTCTGGGCGTTCCTCGCCGTCTGGTCGGTCGTCGCCTTGCCGGTGCGGCTGGCCCGCCGCGGCCGGCGCACACGGGCCCAGGTCCAGGAGACCTCGCTGGCCGAACAGCAGGCGATCCTCCAGCAGATGAGCGAGCAGCTGCAGGCGCAGCAGCAACAGATGGCCCAGCAGCTGGCCGACCAGCTACTGGCCGACACCCTGGCGGCCGACCGGCAGGTGAGGGGCCAGCACGCCGCCGGCCGCCACGCCGCCGGCCGCCACGCGGCAGCGCCCGTCGTGGCAGCGGCGGAGTCGGTCGACCCGGCACCCGACCCTGAAGCCCTGCCAGGGTCCCCGTCCGAGTCTGAGCTTGCGTCTGCGTCGGTAGGCACCGCTGCGGGACCGGAGTCGACGGTGACGGAGCCCGAGTCCCTCGCCGAGCCGCCCGACGCTCCGGCGACGGTGGCGGACACCACCGAGGAGACAGGAGACACCGAGGAGTCCCCCGAGATGGTTCCGGCGGCCCACGACGCCGAAGGGGCTGGGGTCGAAGGGGCCGAAGGGGCGAAGGGGCCGACGACGAGGCGCCGGCGCTCGCCGGCCTGCGGTCGGTCGGGGCCGCGGACGACGATCGGGCGGACACCGACCGCTGAACCGTCGGCCGTCTGGTCGGCCGACGTCGACCCGATCAGGCGGTGTGGTGGGGCAGGGCGTCGAGGACCGTGTCGTAGAGGCCCGGTCCGTCGAGTCGGAGGCTGGCCAGGACCTCGGCCGGTCGTCCGTGGGCCAGGTACTCGAGCGGGGTCCCGCAGGTCACGGTGGCCGGCGCGTGGCCGGGCCGGGCCGCCCGACGCAGGGCGGCGGCGATCAACGATCCCACCCCGCCCTCGGCGACGCCGTCCTCGGCCGTCACCACGAGGCGGTGGCCCAGTGCGTCGCCGATCATCGCCGGGTCGAGCTGGGCGTGGCCACCCGGACGTCCCAGACCGAGGCGCTGATGCCGTCCCACTGCAGGAGATCCGCGGCCTCCTCGCAGGCCGCCAGCATCTTGCCCACGCCGAGCAGGCAGACGTCCGAACCGGTGCGGGCGTGGCGCGCCGTGAGCCCCGAGCCCGTCACGTCGGCCCGGACGGCCGGGGTCTTCGGCCAGCGGATGGCCACCGGGCCGGTGGTGATGGCGAGCGCCTCGTGCAGCATCACGGCGACCTCCTCGTAGGAGGAGGGGGCCAGCACGGTCATGCCCGGCACCTTGGTCAGCAGGCTCAGGTCGAGGACGCCGTGGTGGCTGGCGCCGTCGTCGCCGGTGACGCCGGCCCGGTCGATGCAGAAGACCACCGGGAGCTGGTGGAGGCCGACGTCGTAGTAGAGCTGGTCCCATGCCCGGTTGAGGAAGGTCGAGTAGATGGCCACGACGGGGCGCAGGCCGGCCATCGCCATGCCGGCCGCCGTCACCACGGCGTGCTGCTCGGCGATGCCGACGTCGAAGAACCGGTCGGGATGCCGGGCGGCGAAGGGCAGGAGGCCGGTCGGGCCGGGCATGGCGGCGGTGATCGCCACCACCTCGGGCCGGATGGCGGCCTCGGCCAGGAGGGCCTCGGTGAACGCCGCCGTGTAGGTGGCCGCCGGTGCGTTCCCGGCGGGCGCCCGGCCGGTGCCCGGGTCGAAGGGACCCACGTCGTGCAGGCACTTCTCCTCGTCGTCCTCGGCCGGTCCGTAGCCCTTGCCCTTGACGGTGTGCACGTGCAGGACCACCGGCCCGCCGTCGTCGGCGGCGGCCCGCAGGGCGAGATCGACGGCGGCGATGTCGTGGCCGTCGACCGGCCCGAGGTAGCCGAGGCCCAGGGCCTCGAAGAAGGCCGCCGGGTCCCGGTCGTCGTGACCGTCGGCCGGGGTGGCCAGGCCCAGGCGGCGGGCGGCTCCGCTGGCGGTGGCCGGCCGGCCCTCGGACGCGCCCGGGGCGGTGGTGAGGCGGGAGATGGTGGGGGCGTAGGAGCGGCCGTTGTCGTTGAGGACCACGATCACCGGGGCGCCCGAGGCGCCGATGTTGTTGAGGGCCTCGTAGGCCAGGCCACCGGTGATCGCCCCGTCGCCGACGACGGCGACCACGCGTCCGGACGCCCCCGTCAGGCGGGTCGCCCGGGCCAGGCCGTAGGCGTAGGAGAGGGCCGTGGAGGCGTGCGAGTTCTCGACCAGGTCGTGCGCCGACTCGGCCCGGTTGGGGTAACCCGACAGCCCGCCGCCCTGGCGGAGCTCGGCGAACGCCGCCGCCCGCCCGGTGACCAGCTTGTGGACGTAGGCCTGATGGCCGGTGTCCCACACGATCCGGTCGGTCGGCGAGTCGAACACCCGGTGCAGGGCCAGCGTGACCTCGACGATCCCCAGGTTGGAGCCCAGGTGGCCGCCGTTGCTGGCCAGGGCGGCCACCAGGAAGCCCCGGATGTCCCGGGCCAGGCACTCGAGGGCGCCCGGCTCGAGGCGTCGGAGCGTCTCGGGGTCGAGGTCGGGGAGGCCCGGCAGATCGCCCCGACGGGTCGACGTCCGACGTTCATAGGACACCGGTCGCGGCAGGACCCGGAGGGCCGGGGTCGGCTCCTCGTCGGGGCCCGGGCGGAAGTGGACCGTCGACATGGGCGTCAGTGGGTGTTGACCAGGGCCCGGAGGGACTGCTTGAGCGACCCCATGGTGGCGATGACCGACGGAGGGCTCGTAGCCGCAGTGGGCCATGCAGTTGTCGCAGCGCTCGTCCTTGCCCCGGCCGTAGGCGTCCCAGTCGGTCGTCTCGACCAGCTCCTTGTAGCTGCTGGCGTAGCCGTCGGCCATGAGGTAGCAGGGTCGCTGCCAGCCGAGCACCGAGTACGAGGGGACGCCCCAGGCGGTGCACTGGAAGTCGGCCTTGCCCTCGAGGAAGTCGAGGAACAGGGGCGAGTGGTTGAGCCGCCAGCCCTTGCGCTTCCCGGCGAAGGCCTCCCGGAAGAGCTTGCGGGTCTGGTCCACGCCGAGGAAGTGCTCCTGGTCGGGGGCCTTCTCGTAGGCGTAGGCCGGCGAGATCATCATGGCGTCGACCCCGAGGTCGTTGTTCAAGAAGTCGAGGACGTCGCGGACGGTCTTGGGGGAGTCGGTGTTGAAGAACGTCGAGTTGGTGGTCACCCGGAAGCCGCGCTCCTTGGCCTGCTTGATGGCGGCCACGGCCTCGTCGAAGACGCCGTCACGGTCGACCGCCGCGTCGTGGCGCTCCCCCAGCCCGTCCACGTGGACGACCCAGGAGAAGTACCGCGAGGGCGTGAACTTGTCCATGCGCCGCCGCAGCAGCACGGCGTTGGTGCACAGGTAGACGTAGACCTTGCGCTTGGTCGAGCTCCTCGACGATCTTGGCGATGTCGGGGTGCAGCAGCGGCTCGCCGCCGGCGATCGAGACCATGGGCGTGCCGCTCTCCTCGACGGCGCCGAGGATGTCCTCGACCGACAGCCGCTTGCGCAGGATGTCGGTCGGGTGCTGGATCTTGCCGCACCCCGGGCACGAGAGGTTGCAGGCGAAGAGGGGCTCGATCTCGACGATGAACGGGTAGTGCTTGTTCTTCTTCAGCCGCTGCTTGCAAGAGATGGCGTACCGATACGGAGGTTCTGACGGACGGGAACGGGCATTAGCGCACCTGCTGTGGGAGAGAGAATCGGACGGTTTCTTCGGTGATGCGGTGTTCGCCGACGTCGATCGGGCCCAATCGGCCGAGCGCGTCGATGACCCCTTGTACGAGGACTTCCGGGGCGGACGCCCCGGCGGTGAGGCCGATCGTGGCCACACCGTCGAACCAGCCGAGCTGGAGCTCGGTGGCGTCCTCCAACAACTCGGCCCGGCGACCTTCTCGACGGGCCACCTCGACGAGGCGGGCGGTGTTGGAGGAGTTGGCCGACCCGACGACCAGGATGAGCTCGCAGCGCTCGGCGAGCGCCCGCACGGCGTCCTGGCGGTTCTGGGTGGCGTAACAGATGTCGTTCTGGCTCGGACCGGCGATGTCGGGGAAGCGCTGGCGGAGGGCGTCGACGATCTCCGCCGTCTCGTCGGTGGCCAGGGTCGTCTGGGTCAGGTAGGCCAACGGGGTCCCGGGCGCCGGGTCGAGGGCGTCGACGTCCTCGACCCGCTCGATGACCGAGATACGCCCCGGGGCCTCGCCGAGCGTGCCGACCACCTCTTCGTGGCCGGTGTGCCCGATGAGGGCGATGTGGTAGTCGCGGTCGGCGAACCGGCGGGCCTCGTGGTGGACCTTGGCCACCAGGGGGCAGGTGGCGTCGATGACGACCAGGTCGCGCTCGTCGGTCGCCTGGCGACGGACCTCGGGGGACACGCCGTGGGCGGCCAGGACCAGGGTGGCGCCGTCGGGCACCTCGTCGAGCTCCTCGACGAACACCGCCCCGCGCGACTCGAGGTCGCCGACGACGTGGGCGTTGTGCACGATCTGGCGCCGCACGTAGACCGGTGCCCCGAAGCGCTCGATGGCCCGTTCGACGATCTCGATGGCCCGCTCGACGCCGGCGCAGAAGGACCGGGGGGCGGCCAGCACCACGTCGTGGTGGCCGGCCGCCCGACCCCATCGCTCGATCGCCGGTCGAACCTGCCGGAGGGCGCCGAGGCCGCGGATCCCGCCGCGCACGGGGCCGCGCTCGGCCGTGTCGGCCACCGCTCGGACCACGACCAGCGGGTGGGAGGGGAGGGCGGCGAGCACGGCGGCCGACTCCATGTCGACGGCCAGGGCACCGCTGGCCACCAGCTCGGCGCGCTCGGCTGCCCGCACGACGTGGTCGACCGACACGATCGGCCCGGTGCGCACCGCCACCCCGGCCCGGCGCAGCTCGCTCGCCACCAGCTCGGCGCCGGGGAGGACGACGGGGGCCGAGCCGTCGGTCGTGCGGACTTCGGTCGCCACCACCAGGGTGCCCGGGGTGAGGTCGGGGGCGAGACCGCCGGCACACGCCGACCAGGGCCACGGGGGCGTCCGGGGCCAGGCGACCGGCCAGACGCGTCGCCGCCCGGGTGGCCCGCACCGGGCCCATGCCGATCGTGGTCACCGGGCCCCGCAGGGCCAGGCCCTCCAGGCGCAGGGCCGTGAGCACGGTCAGGCCCGCGGCCGGTCGCTGTCGGCTAGCCATTGGCCGGCCCCCCGTGCACGTAGCGCCCGAGGGCGGTGACCGGGAAGACCAACCGGTACAGGTGGTAGTTGATGTAGAAGTCGCCGGGGAAGCCGGTGCCGGTGTACCACGGCTCGTCCCAGGTGCCGCTGTCGAGCTGGGTGTCGAGCAGGAAGCGGACGCCGCCGTCGGTGGCCGCCCCCCGCTCGCCCGCCGCCAGGAGGGCGAGCAGCGCCCAGGCGGTCTGCGAGGCGGTCGACGCCCCCCGACCGACGCTGCTCGGGTCGCGGTAGGAGCGCAGGTCCTCGCCCCAGCCCCCGTCGTCGTTCTGGTGCCGCTCGAGCCAGGCCACGGCCCGCCGGATCGACGGGTGGTCGGCCGCCAGGCCGGCCGCCGTCAGGGCCGGGACGACGGCACCGGTGCCGTAGACGTGGTTGGCCCCCCAGCGGCCGAACCACGAGCCGTCGGCCTCTTGGTGGGTGAGCAGCCATTCGACGCCCCGGTTCATGGCCTCCCCGTCGCGTCCGAGGACGGCCAGCATCTCGACGACGTGGGCGGTGACGTCGGCGCTGGCCGGGTCGATGAGCTCGCCGAAGTCGCAGAACGGGAGCTCCCGGCACAGGGTGCGGGTGTTGTCGACGTCGAAGGCCCCCCAGCCACCGTCGCGGCACTGCATGCCGAGGAGCCACGCCACGGCCGCGCTCGACCGACGGGTCGTCGGCCGAGCGGGTGCGGCCCAGGGCCAGGACCACCTCGGCCGTGTCGTCGATGTCGGGATAGTGGTCGTTGGCGAACTCGAAGGCCCACCCGCCGGGGGCGAGGTCGGGCCGCCGGACCCGCCAGTCACCGGCCACGGTGATCTCCTCGTCGACCAGCCAGCGGGCCGACGCCTCGAGCGAGCGGGTCCCCGGCCGGGTCCCCGGCGTCGGCCAGGGCGATGGTGGCCAGGGCGGTGTCCCAGACCGGCGACTGGCAGGCCTCGAGGCGTCGGCCCCGCTCGTCCTCGATGGTGAAGTCGTCGAGGCCCTTCAGGCCGGCCTGCATGACCGGGTGGTCGAGGGCGTAGCCCTGGAGGGAGAGGGCCATCATCGAGTACACCCACGGGCGGCTGGATGCCGCCCCAGGACCCGTCGGCCTCCTGGCGGCTGACGATCCACTGCTCGGCCCGGCGCAGGGCCAGGCGGCGCAGGGGCCCGATCGGCCGGCGCTCGTAGCGGTGCAGCAGCTGGTCGACCCGCTCGAACCGGCCGGCCCAGGTGCGGATCGACCGGGGCTGTGGGTCGCGGGGTGCCGCACCCGGAGCTCGTCGACGGTGACGGGGAGGTGCCGGACCGGGCGGTGGGCGCCGACCACGGTGAGGGCCACGACGGTCTGGCGGGCCCAACAGCCGAAGTCGTAGACGTTGAGCGGGACCCAGGGCGGGAGGAGGACCAGCTCGGGGGGCAGGACCGGGAGCTCGTCCCAGGACCACAGCCCGAACAGGGCCAGCCAGATGCGGGTGAAGACCCGCGACGCCTCGATGCCGCCCTGCTGGCGGATGAACGCCGACGCCGACGCCATGTGGGGGGCGCCGGTCGGGTCGCCGGCCAGCCGCAGGGCGACGTAGGCCTCGATGGTGGTGGAGAGGTCGCCGGGGCCGCCGTAGAAGGTGGCCCAGGTCCCGTCCATCGCGTTGCTGGCTGCGGATCCACCGGGCCGTGGCGGCGATCTGCTCGGTCGACTCGATCCCGAGGAACTGGCGCAGGAGGAGGTCTTCGGCCTCCATGGTCACGTTCGTCTCGAGCTCGCCCTTCCACCATCCTTCGGCGTGGCGCAGGCCGCGCAGGTGCGCGGCGGCCCGGGCCAGGCCGGTGGCGGCCCGCCGACCGAGGTCGTCGGTGGCGGGGGAGGTGGTCCGGTCGGCGGTCGTGGTCATCGGTCCCTCGCCGTCACGTAGTGGGCCACCGCCTGGAGCTCGGCGGACGGGCCCTCGGCCAGGCCCGCCCGGGCCAGCGCCGCCAGCGCCGAGTCCAGGTGGGCGTCGGCGATGGCCATGGTCTCGTCCCGGGCCCCCTCGGCCTCGAGGCGGGCGGCCAGCTCGGCCACCTGTGCCGCGTCGAGGTCGCGGTGCAGCAGCTCGAGCAGGGCCTCCCGGTCGTCCGACGCGGCCAGGGCCAGCGAGACCGGCAGGCTCTTCTTGTGGGCCAGCAGGTCGCTGCCGGCCGGCTTGCCGGTGACCTGGGGCTCGCCCCAGATGCCGAGCACGTCGTCGACCGCCTGGAAGGAGGTGCCGAGGTGCTCGCCGAACTCGGCCAGGGCGCCCACCACGGCGTCGTCGGCGCCACCCAGGACGGCCCCGAGCGAGAGGGCGCAGGCCAGCAGGGCACCGGTCTTGCCGCGCTCCATGGCCAGGCACTCCTCGACGGTGACCCACCGGCGGGACTCGTAGGCCATGTCGTCGGCCTGGCCGCCGATCATGGCCTGGGTGGCGTCGGCCAGCACCGAGGCGGCCCGGACCCGGGCCGGGGTCAGCTCGTCCAGGAGGACCTGGGTGGCCAGGGTGGCCAGGGCGTCGCCGGCGATGATGGCCTGGCCGACCCCGAACTTGGACCACACCGTGGGCCGGTGCCGCCGCTCGTGGTCGCCGTCGATGATGTCGTCGTGCAGGAGCGAGAAGTTGTGGACGAGCTCGATGGCCACGGCGCCGGGCACGCCGGTCGCCGACGGGGCGCCTGTCCCTTCGGCGGCCAGCACCACCAGCGCCGCCCGCACGCCCTTGCCCCCGCCGGCCAGGTGGTGGTCGACGGCCTCGGCCACCGAGGGGCTGAGCCGGGTGACGGCCTCGGCCAGGGCCGGGGCCACCAGTCGGGTGACGCGGTCCAGCGAGGCCGGGGCACCCGACGGACCCGGTCCGCCGCGGTCGACCTGCTCGGTGGGCAGCGCGGTCATGCCGCCCCCTCGAGATGCCAGTCCCGATCGGCCACCGGGTCGTCCAGCGCCGTCGCCACCGCCGCCGTGCCGCTGCGGACGGCCCCCTCCATGGTCGCCGGCCAGCCGGTGTCGCACCACGAGCCGGCCAGGAAGAGCCCGGGTCGGCCGGTGCGGGCGCCGGGTCGCAGCGCCGCCTGTCCGGGACGGCCGCGGAACGTGGCCGTCTGCTCCCGGGTGACGACGCCGTCGAGCAGCCGGGCCCGTCGGGCCGCCGGGAACAGGTCGCCCACGGCCGAGAAGAACGTGTCGATGAGGTCCTCGGGCCGCCGTCCGACGTAGTCGTCGGCGCCCGAGAGCGAGATGGCCAGGACCTGGCCGGTCGAAGGATCGAGGCCCGAGGCGTCGGTCCGGTCGAAGACGAACTGGGCCGGTGAGCCCACCGTGGCACAGAAGGGCAGGTCGGTGACCCGGCGGTCGAGGACCAGGTGGACGTTGACGATGGGGGAGGCGCCGAGCGCCTCGACGTCGGGCCGGACCCCCTCGGGGACGAGCGCCGCCGTCACCGCCGGTGGCGTGGTGACGATGACCGTCTCGGCGGCGAGCTCCCGGTCGCCCAGGTCGACCGACCAGTGTCCCGGGCCGCGCTCGTCGAGGGCGTTGACCCGTGACCCGAGCACCGTCTCCACGCCCGCCGCGTCGAGGGCCCGGACGGCGTGGTCGCCGTGGAGCACGCCGAGGGGCACCGAGGACCAGCCGATGTCGCCGCCGTCGGCCGTGTCGAGCAGCCCGGTCCGGAAGACCTTCACGGCCAGCGCCAGCGACGCCTCGTCGGCCCGGACGTTGATGGTCGGGAGGGCGATGAGGTCCCAGAGGCCCTCGATGGCCGCCGGTCGCTGCCCGTGCCGGGCCAGCCACTCGCCGAAGGTCTGGGTGTCGAGCGCCGGGTCGGCCGGGTCGAGGCGCCCGAGGGGCAGCGCCGCCCGGCCCAACCGGGCCCGGTCGGCCAGGGAGAGGTGGCCGTAGCGCAGGAGCGCCGGCGCCAGGTGGAGCGGTGCCGGGAGGGCGGATCGGGTGAGGGTGGCTCGCCGTCCGCCCGGGGCCAGCACCGGGAGGTCGAGCCGGGACTGGAGGTGCACGTCACCGGTGGCGCCGATGCGGTCGAGGAACCCGAGGTAGGCGGTGCAGCAGCGCAGGAACACGTGCTGGCCGTTGTCGAACCAGAGCCCCTTGCGCTGGAACGACCAGGTCAGGCCGCCGAGCTTGGTCCGGCGCTCGACCAGGACCACGTCGGCGCCCCGGTCGGCCGCCCCCAGGGCGGCCGTGATGCCGGCCAGGCCGCCACCCACGACGACCACCCGGTGGCCCTTCGCCGCCGACGCGCTCATCGCCCACCACCGACCAGGCTGGTCCCCGCCACCCAGGCCTTCTCCCAGGTGGGGAGGGACAGCCGGCCCCGGGTCACGGCCAGTGGGTCGCGCTCGATGCGGTCGAGCAGCCGGGCGTAGATGCCGGACATGGCCGAGACGCAGGCCCGGGGGCGGCGGTCGAGCATGGGCAGGAGTTGGAGGCCCCGGTCGAACCATTCGCGGGCCCGGCCGCACTCGAAGGCCACCAGCTTGGCCACGACCTCGGGCGGCGCCTGGAGGTCGGGCGGGCAGCCGACGGTGACGGCGTCCTCGGCCGGCAGGTACACCCGGCCCCGGGCCCCGTCCTCCACGACGTCGCGCAGGATGTTGGTCAGCTGGAGGGCCACGCCCAGGTCGTCGGCCCGCTCGGCGGCGACGCTCCCCGACGTCCCGAAGACGGCCAGCGACAGCCGGCCGATCGATCCGGCCACCCGCCGGCAGTAGCCGACCAGCTCGTCGGCGGTGGTGTAGGTCGTGCCCTCCACGTCCATCTCGCAGCCCTCGATCAGCTCGTCGAAGGCCCCGAGCGGCAACTGGTAGTCGGCGGTGGCGAAGCCGATGGCCGCCAGTACCGGGTCGTCGGTGTCGGGGTCGAGGGGATGGAGGTCCTTGCGCACCCGGGCCAGGGCCTCCAGGCGCTCGGCCGCCGTGTCGTCGCCGTCGCCGATGTCGTCGATCTGTCGGGCCAGGGCGTAGACGGCCGACAGCGCCCGGCGCTCGGGCTCCTTCAGGAGCCGGATGCCGTAGGCGAAGTTCTTCGCCTCACGACGGGTGATCTCCTCGCAGCGGCGGTAGGCCTCGTCGGCGTTCATGCGCCGGCCCCGGTCGGGGTGCCGGACAGCGAACGGGCCAGGGTGGCGGCGAACCGCTGGGCGATCCGGGCCGGTCGGGGCGTGCAGGTGGTGGCCAGCACGTCGTAGCCGGCGGCTCGCACCGAGTCGAGGGCGGCCATGCCGCCGCCGGCGAAGCCGGTCACGGCCAGGCGAGCCCGGGCCGGCAGCGTGTGGGCCAGGGGCACGCCGGCGCCGAGGAGCTGGCGGGCCCGCGCCGCCTCGTGGGCCACGGTGCGCCGCAGGGCCGGTGTGGCCCGGGGGGCCAACAGCTCGTCCTCGGTGCAGCCGAACCGGGCCAGGTCCTCGAGCGGGAGGTAGATCCGGCCGGCCCGGGCGTCCTCGCCGACGTCCTGGAGGTGCTCGACGATCTGCAGGCCGGTACAGACGTCGTCGCTCCAGGCGACCCGTTCGGGCGTCGAGGCGCCGAGGACGAGGAGGACCAGGCGCCCGACCGGGTTGGCCGAGAGCCGGCAGTAGTCGAGGAGGTCCTGGTACGTGGCGTAGCGGGTGACCTTCTGGTCCTGGCGGTTGGCTTCGATGAGGTCGAGGAACGGGTCGAGCGGCAGGTCGAGCTCGACCAGCGTCGGTGTGAGGGCCTGGAGGATGGGGTGGGTGGCCCGGCCGTCGGCCGCCCGGTGCAGCTCGTCCTCGAGCCAGTCCAAGAGTTCGAGCCGGTCGCCCTCGGCTTCGTCGCCGATGTCGTCGGTCAGGCGGGCGAACCCGTAGATGGCCAGCAGGTGGCCCCTGACCCGGCGGGGCAGCAGGTGGGTGGCCACAGGGAAGTTCTCGGCGCGCGCCTGTTGCAGCACCGCCGAGGACGCGGGAATGGCGGCTGGAGTCGACGCTTGGGGCGCACGCTGTACCGTCGGCTGCTCCTTCGCGTAGCGACGATGACCAATGGGTCATCACTGATATAGGTGCCACGCGACGGACCCGTCAAGGATTCTCGGCCCCTCGGGCCGAGTCCTGATAATTCAACGAACGTTTGGTCCCGGGGAACGAACGTTCGGTTCTGCTCAGGTCCGTCCGAGCCCCAGGGTGGGCCGGAGCAGGCCCAGCAGGACGACCTCGACCACCCGACGGGTGGCCGACCGGGCCGAGCGGTCGTTCGACCGTCGCCAGGCCCCGACCCGCTCGGTCAGGCCCTCGGTGATCGTGGCCACGACCCCGACCGACTCCTGCTCGCCGTGCATCTCACGGGTGGCCACCTCGAGCAGCAGCGGTACCAGCGGCTCGAGCAGGGCCTCGAGCTGGGCGATGGCGGCCGTGTCGCTGGCCGGGCAGGGCAGGGCGGCGAGGCCCTGGGCCACGGCGTCGACCGTCGACCGGGCGGCGGCCACGAAGATGTCCTCCTTGGAGTCGAAGTAGCGGTAGAAGGAGCCCTTGGCCACCCCGGCGGTGTCGCACAGGTCGCCGACGTTGACGTGGGCGTAGCCCCGCTCGGCGAACGCCGTGCGGGCGGCGGCGACCAGTCGACCGGCCGGTTGGGTCGGGGCCCCCTCGGCCAGGCAGTCGGCGATCACGCCCTCGAAGCGCCGCTCGGCGATCTCCCGCTCGTCGAGGGTGGCCAGCAGCCGGGGCAGGACCTCGCTGATGGCCGGCAGGGACAGGCGGTGGCGGTCGCGCAGCAGCTTGATCAGGAGGAGGGCGGTGAGGTGGCGGCTGTCGTAGCGGTAGCGGTTCGGGGCCTCGACGACCGGCGGGGCCAGCAGGCCGAGGCGGCGGTAGTGGTGGATGCTCGGGACCGACACGCCGGTGCGCTCGGCCAGGACCGAGATGCTGCAGGGCAGCGGGGACGCCGACGCCGTGGCGTCGGGTGCCGGTCGTCGGGCCGCGGATGCCTGCGCCACCAGTGCTCCCTGTCATTCCTGTCTCGCGACGTCCGTCGCGGGGCCACCGACGGCCGCCGGCGGACCGGGCTCGGGCCGCTCAAACGATCGTTCAGATCTCCGGGACGTTTCCTAGCGCATTTGCCGCCGGCATGCGAGGCGCGGCGGCGACGTCCACGGCATCCTCGATCGGGTCCTCGTCCCACCGCAGGGCGGCCGCCCGGGCCGGGTTGACGTACCCGTTGGCCGCGAACCAGCGGGCCGAGTCGCCCAGCGCCTGGGCGGCCGGTCGGGAGGTATAGCCGAGCTCCACCCGGGCCCGGGTGTCGTCGAAGGCCATGGTGGTGGTGGCCATGCGGGCCCCCTCGAGCGGCACGCTCGGCGCCCGGCGCAGCAGGCGGCCCTCGAGCTGCTCGGAGACGAACGCCGTGGCCAGGGCGAGGGACCGGGGGGCCCGGAGGCGGGGGGCCGGGAGCCCGGTCACCGAGGCCAGCGTGCCCAGCAGGTCCTGCATCGAGAGGTTCTCGCCGCCGGCGATGTAGCTGCGGCCCTGGCGGCCGCGTTCGAGGGCCAGCAGGTGGCCGCGGGCGAGGTCGTCGACGTGGACCACGTTCATCTGGGTGTCGACGAAGCCGGGCATGCGGCCGTTCAGGTAGTCGAGGACCACCTTGCCGGTCGGGGTGGGGCGGCGGTCCCCGGGACCGACCGGGAACGTGGGATGGACCAGGACGACCGGCGCCCCTTCGGCGGCGGCCCGGAGCACCTCGTGCTCGGCCACGTACTTCGAGCGCTTGTAGTGGCCGAAGAGGTGCTCGATGTCGGCGTAGCGCCGCTCGTCCGCCGGGTGCCGGTCGTCCACCCCGGCCAGCCCGATCGTCCCCACCGTGCTCGTGTACACGACCCGCTGGCAGCCGGCGGCGGTGGCCGCCTCGACGATGTTGCGGGTCCCGCCGACGTTCACGTCGTAGAACGTCCCCGGGTCCCGGGCCCAGAAGCCGTACAGGGCGGCGACGTGGAAGACGAACCGTGCGCCCTCGAGGGCCGTGCGGGCACCGTCACCGTCGCGGACGTCGAGCACCGCCCGGTCCACGTCGAGGCCCTCGAGGTTCGCCTCGTCCCCGCCCGGCTCGACCAGCGCCCGCACCCGGGCGCCGCGCCCGAGCAGCTGGCGCACGATCGCCGAGCCGATGAACCCGGCCGCCCCGGTCACCGCCACCCGGTCGCCCGGCTCGAGCTGTCCCCACGCCCCCCCGGGCCGCTCCCCCACGTGGATCAGGCGGTGGGGGCGGCGAGTGCCGGGTCGGGGGCCCGCTTGGGCGAGCGGTCGCGCCGCAGCGAGCTCTTGGCCATGGTGCGGCCGAACTCGAACAGGAGCCCGCTGCCCCGGTGGGCGTCGGCCAGGACGTCGTCGAGGGCGGCGACGAAGGCGTCGACCTCCTCCTCGCCGGCCACCAGCGGCGGCAGGAGCTTGATGACGTTGATGTTGTCGGCGGCCACCTGGGTCAGGATCCGGTGCCGGTGGAAGAGCGGGACCACGATCATCTGGGTGAACAGGGCCGTGCGCATCGTCTCGAGGGCGCCCCAGCGCAGGCGCAGCCCCCGCGACGTGGGCTTGCCGAACTCGATGCCGATCATCAGCCCGAGGCCCCGCACCTCGTGCAGCAGCTCGTAGCGCTCGACCAGCGGAGCCAGCTTCTTCTCGAAGCTCTCGCCGGTGCGCCGGGCCCGGTCGACGATGTCCTCGTCGTCGAAGGCCGCCAGGGTGGCCAGACCGGCCACCATGGCCAGCTGGTTGCGCCCGAACGTGGTCGAGTGCACCAGGGCCTTGTCCATCGAGCTGTAGACGCTGGTGAACACCTGGTCGGTGGCCAGCACCGCCCCGACCGGGATGAAGCCCCCCGACAGGGCCTTGGACATGGTGATGATGTCGGGCTGGAGGCCCCAGTGCTCGTGGCAGAAGAACCGGCCGGTGCGGCCCATGCCCGTCTGGACCTCGTCGATGACCAGCAGCGTCTTGTGCCGGCGGCACAGCTCCTGGGCGGCCAACCAGTACTCCTCGGAGGCCATGTAGACGCCCTTGCCCTGGATCGGCTCGACGATGAAGGCCGCCACGTGCCCGCTGCGCAGCTCCTTGGCCAGGGCGTCGATGTCGCCGAAGGGCACCTTGACGGTGTCGGGCAGCAACGGTCCGAAGCCCTTGCGGAACTCCTTCCCGCCGTTCAGGGCCAGGGCGCCGGTGGACAGGCCGTGGAAGGCGTGGTCGGCGTAGACGATGCGCGAGCGTCCGGTCGACTGGCGGGCGAACTTGATGGCCGCCTCGTTGGCCTCGGCCCCCGAGTTGCAGAAGAAGACCCGCTCGATCCCGGGGTGGGCCCGGGCGACCAGCGCCTCGGCCAGGACCCCGGGCAGCAGGGCGCAGTCGATCTGGACCATGTTCGGCAGGTCGAGGTCGATCGCCTGGTGCAGGGCGGCCTTGATGGCCGGGTGGCTGCGGCCGAGGGCGTACACGCCGAACCCCGACAGCATGTCGAGGTAGGCCCGACCCTGGTCGTCGTAGAGGTAGCAGCCCTCGCCGCGCACGTAGTTGCGGTCGAACCCGAGGGTCTTCAGCACCCGCACCAGCTGCGGGTTCATCAGCCGCGAGTGCAGATCGAACTGTTCCCCGTCTCGTTCGGCGAGGACGGCGGCGACGTCAAACGGCAATTGCCCACCTCCAGGCGGTGCTCGGTCGGCCAACGCTATCCCGGGCGTCCCCGCCCGACGGCATCCCGACGCTCACGCCAGCTCGATGCCGGCGTCGGCCGCCGGCCGTTCCCCGCCGACCGTCGCCCGGTCGACGTCGGGCGGGGTCCCGGGAGCCGGGGCCCGCCGGGGAATGACGGCCGACACCGCCAGGGCCACCAGACCGAGGACCGAGGCCACGGCGAACGCCCGGGCGTAGCCGGCGGTCAGGGCGGCCTCGGTGCTGTCGTGGCCCGTCCCGGCCCGCAGGAGCGACTGGGTGTGCGAGGTGGCCACCGTGGCCAGGACGGCCAGTCCGATCGAGCCGCCCAGCTGGCGCGAGGTGTTGAGCACGCCCGAGGCCAGACCGGCCTCGGAGCGGTCGACCCCGGTGGTGGCGGCGGAGGCCAGCGGGGTGAACAGCAGGCCGAGGGCGAACGAGGCGATGCAGCCGGGGCCGAGCACCGAGCCGAGGTAGGTGCTCGAGGCGTCGAGGCGCGACATCCAGGCGAAGGCCACGGCCACAAGGGCGGTCCCGGCGAACATGAGGTTCCGGACCCCGACCCGGCCCAGCACCCGGGCCGCCGTCTGGGCCCCGACCACGATGAACATGGCCATCGGGGCGAAGCAGAGCCCGGTCTTGAGGGCGCCGAAGCCGAGGGCGTCCTGCAGGTAGAGCGACAGGAAGTACCACATGGTGAAGAAGGCCGCCCCGACCAGGAACATGACCACGTTGGCCCCGCTCACCCACCTCGACTTGAACAGGGCGAAGGGCACCAGGGGCACCTTGGCCAGCCGGGCCTCGATGACGAAGAAGGCCACCAGGAGGGCGGCCCCGATGAGCAGGGGGACGATCGTCTGCACCGACCCCCAGGGGTGGACGTCGGTGCCGACGATGCCGTAAACGAGGACGGCCAGCCCGGCGGTCACCGTCACCGACCCGGCGATGTCCAGGCTGCGCTCGGTGACCTCCCGCCGGGCCTCGCCGAGATAGAGGTAGCCCAGGGCGAAGGTGACCACGCCGATCGGGACGTTGATGAACAGGACCCAGCGCCAGCTGAGCTCGGCGGTGAGGATCCCGCCGAGCAGGACGCCGACGGCCCCACCGGCCCCGCCGACGGCACTCCAGAGGCCGAGCGCCTTGACCAGCTTGGCGCCCGAGAACGTGGTCACCAGGATGGTCAGGGTGGCCGGGGCCAGCACGGCCCCCCCGAGGCCCTGCACCGCCCGGGCGGCGGTGAGCCACCCCGACGTGGTGGCGAAGCCGCCGACCAGGCTGGCCACCGAGAACAGGGCCAGGCCCGAGAGGAAGACCCGTCGCCGGCCGAACAGGTCGGCGGCCCGCCCGCCGAGCAAGAGGAACCCGGCGAAGGTCAGGACGTAGGCGTTGACCACCCACTGCAGGCCGGTGGCGCTGTAGTGGAGGTCCCGGCCGATCGAGGGCAGGGCCACGTTGACCACCGAGACGTCCAGGATGACCATGAACTGGGCGATGCACGCCATGGCCAGGACGAGGCCTTCGGGCGAGCGTCGGGTCGGGGACGCCTCGGGCATCGGGTCATTCTACGGGGGCGGCCGATCGGCCGACCGGGCCCGGCGGCCGGTCAGCCGTGGAGGCGGGCCAGGGTGGCGTTGGCCTCGCCGATGACCTCGGCGATGACCTCGGCCGCGCTGGGCAGCTGGTCGATCACGCCGACGACCTGGCCGGTCGGCAGCACGCCGACGTCGGGTCGGCCGTCGACCAGGGCCGCCTTGGTCATGACCGGGGCGTTGGCCGCCATCACGATCTGGGACCAGTCCAGCTCACTGCTCTTCTTCATGGCCTGACCCTCGCGCAGCAGGTCGGGCAGCGACGTCTGCGTCTCCTGGCGGAAGGCGTGGGCGCTCGAGAGGGCCCGGGGGAGGTTGCGCACCCAGCTGGCCCGCTCCAGGTGGTCGACCAGCTCGGTGCGGATGACCCGCTGGGGGGCACCGTCGATCTTGGTGGTGACGACCGTGCCGGTCACCGGCGTGGCCAGGTAGCGGGCCTTCACCTCCTCGGGCACCCGGCTGTCCGACGTGAGCAGGAAGCGGGTCCCCATGGCGATGCCCGCCGCCCCGTAGGCGAGGGCGGCCACCAGGCCGCGGCCGTCGAAGTACCCGCCGGCGGCGACCACCACCACTCGGTCGCCCACGGCGTCGACGACCTGCGGCACGAGGAGGGAGGTCGGGACCACGCCGGTGTGGCCACCGCCCTCGGCGCCCTGGGCGATCACCGCGTCGACGCCCCACTCGGCGACCTTCTCGGCGTGACGACGGGCGCCGATGGTCGGCATGACCACCAGGCCGGCCTTCTGGCACCGGGCGACGAGCTCGGCGTTGGGGGCCTGGGCGAAGCTGGCCACCTTGGCCCCGGCCTCGATGATCAGGGCGATCCGCTCACCCACGTCGGCCACGTCGGTCCGCAGGTTGACACCGAACGGCCGGTCGGTCCGCGAGCGGATCTCCTTCAGGGCGGCGTCCATCTGGGGCACGGTCATGGTGGCCGAGGCCAGGATGCCGAGGCCGCCGGCCGCCGCCGTGGCCGCCACCAGGCGGGGTCCGGCGACCCAGCCCATGCCCGTCTGGACGATCGGGTAGCGCACCCCGGCCAGCTCGCACAGGCGGGTGTGCAGGATCGGGTGGGGCTCGGGGAGGACGATGCCCTCGTCGCTGGTGGCCGCGCCCGGTGTCGCTCATCCCTTGATCTCCTTGTCTCGGGTCGCACGCGGGTCGAGGACCTCGCGCAGCAGGTGGAGTTCCTCGTCGGTCGGCAGCCGTGAGGTGGCGACGTCGGCCGGGATGGCCAGGTCGAACCCGGTCGCCGCCTGGAGCTCCTCGGCGGTCACGCCCGGGTGGATCGACCGGACCCGGAGGCGGTGGTCGGGCGTCTGGCAGTCGAAGACCCCGAGGTTGGAGACGACCACCCGCACGTCGTGGAAGCGGGTGGCCCCGGGGCCGGCGGCGGCCGCCCGGGTGTAGCCCACACCGGCCACCACGTCGACGTGCTCGACGAACGAACGGGTCGTGTGGTCGGGGACCCAGTAGCTGGTGGGGTGGTTGACGGTGTTGCCGGGGGCGCCCCGCACCCCGACCAGCTGCACCGTCGGCCGGGCCCAGTCACCGACGGCCGAGATGTTCTGGTTGCCCTCCCGGTCGACCTGGCTGGCCATCATCATCACGTGGCGGCGGCCCGACCACACCAGGGCGAAGACCGCCTGGAAGGGCAGGGCGGCCGAGAGGGTGAGGTCGTCGGGACGGGTGCCGAGCGGTGGGCTACCGACCAGGAGGGCGGCGTCGCCGTCGGTCAGCACGATGTCGGGCTCCTGGGTCCGCTGGGCCAGTCGGGCCCCGAGGGCCGGAATGGTGCCGAACGGGCTGACCAGGATCTCCCCGTCGCCGGCGAAGGCGTCGGCGCAGGCCACGGCGCACACCTCGGCCCGGGTCGGCGGCCCGCCGGCCACGGGGCTCACGACCGCACCTCGGCCGCCCGCTCGCTGGTCCGCTCGGCCACGGCCCGCTGGTACTCGGCCTCGGTGACGTCGAGGTACCGGGCCCGGAAGGCGGCCCAGGCGTCGGGATCCTTGGCCGTGGCCGCGTACTCGCGCTGGAAGGCCTCGTCGCGCCCGTAGTCGGGCGGGCAGGAGGTGAAGTGGGCGCCGTGGGGGGTGGCGGCGACGGCGTCGGTCATGAGCCGGTGGACGCCGACCGCCGACAGCGGGCCGTGGTGGGCCAGCTCGCCTTCGGGCACCACCTCCTCGGCCGTGACGAAGCGCCGGCGGGCGGCGCCCAGGAACAGCTCGTCGAAGAAGGGATCGGGCCCGAGGAACTGGGCGTTGCCGGCGGTGTCGGCCCGGTTGGCGTGGACGATCGCTGCGTCGAGGTGGAGCGCCGGCATGGCCACCAGGTCGGCGTCGCGGTCGGCCTCGTCGGCGAAGGGCCCGTCTTGGTAGGGCGAGCGCACCGTGGTGAGCCCGGGGTTGATGCGCAGCACGTCGGACCCGAGCCCGGCCCGGGTCGGCAGGTACGGGACCCGCCAGGCCGCCGCCTGCAGACCGAGGAAGAACATGCCCTCGTCGATCTCCATGAGCTCGACCCGACCGGCCTGCCTGGCGGCCCGCCAGTGGGGGTCGAGGGGGATCGAGTCGAGGGTCACGAACCCGCAGACCACCTTGGCCGCCTTGCCGGTGGCGCAGAGCAGGCCGACGTCGGGTCCGCCGTAGGCGACGACGGTGAGGTCGGTGAGCGACGAGCGGCAGATCGCCCGCACGACGGCCATGGGCTTGCGTCGCGACCCCCACCCGCCGATGCCGATCGTCATGCCCGACTCGAGCTCGCCCAGGAACTCGTCGACCGTGGTGCGTTTGTCCGCCATGTCCCCTCCTCGAGCGCGAGCGTGTCGGCGTCGCGCTTGTCGACGAAGGCGGCCCGCTGCTCGTCGGCCACGCCCCGCACGTGCAGCTCGTAGGTGAAGCCCTGCTCGAACCGGTAGCTCCGCTTGACGTCGACCGGGTCGATCCCGTTGAGGGACTCCTTGGCCCGCCGGATGATCGAGGGGCTCTTGGCGGCGATCAGCCGGGCGATCTCGAGCGCCGCCTCGCGGAGCTCGGCCCGGGGGGCCAACCGGGAGATGCCCCCGAACGGGAGGAGCTCGGCCGCCGGGACGCCGGCGGCGGTGTAGACCATCTCGCGCATCTTGTGCTGGGGGACCAGCCGGGCCAGGTGCGTCGCCGCCCCGAGGGCGCCCCGGTCGACCTCGGGCAGACCGAAGATGGCGTCGTCGGCGGCCACCACGATGTCGGCGTTGCCGGCCAGGCCCACGCCGCCGCCCAGGCAGAAGCCCTGCACGGCGGCGATCACCGGGACCTCGCAGTCGTAGACGGCGGCGAAGGCCGCCGCACAGCCGCGGTTCACGCCGACCAGGGCCTCGTCCCCCTTGGCCTGGATCTCCTTGATGTCCACGCCGGCGCAGAACCCCCGGCCCTCGGCTCGAAGGACGACCACCCGGTTGTCGTCGACCCGACCGGCGGCCAGCAGGGCGTCGGCCAGGTCGAACCAGCCGGCTACGTCGAGGGCGTTGACCGGCGGGTGGTCGATGACGACCTCGCCGATCCCGGGGTGCTCCTGGAGCGTGGTGATGGGCATGCTCGTTCGGTTCCCCCTCGGCGGCGGCTCGTCCTGGGCGCCGGTGGCGACCACCGCGCACCACCGGTCGAAGGGTAGGCGACCCGGTGGTCGCCGGCCAGATGCCCCCCGCCGCCCACCGGACGGACGGCCACGGTCGGCGGCGGGGGACCCCGGGCCGACCCGGCGGTCCGGCGGGGGCCGTGGATAGTGTGGTCCCGCCGGAACGCACCCGGCGACGGACGGGAGGGCGAGAGCGTGGATGCGCAGGACGGCGGGGCCGGCGACAGCGTGGCCAACTACGACTTCACGGGGCGGACGGTGCTGGTCACCGGGGGCAGCCGGGGCGTCGGCCGCCGGCTCGTCGAGGCCTTCGTCTCGGCCGGGGCCGACGTGGTCACGTGCGGCCGACACGAGCCCGATCCGGGCGACCTGCCCACCCGGACGGGGCCCGACGGGGTGGCCCGCACGGCGGTGTTCAAGGAGACCGACGTCCGTCAGGCCGACCAGGCCAAGGACCTGGTGGCCTTCACCACCGAGCGCTTCGGGCGGCTCGACGTCCTGGTCAACAACGCCGGCGGGTCGCCGTGGAAGATGGCCGCCGACATCACCGCCAACTTCGCCTCGGCCATCACCGCCCTCAACCTGTTCGGCCCCTTCTTCTGCGCCCAGGCGGCCAACGAGGTCATGCAGGCCCAGGACGGCGGCGGCTCGATCGTCAACATCACCAGCATCTCGGGCATCCGGGCGACGCCGGGAGCGGCCTTCTACGGCGCGGCCAAGGCCGGGTTGCTGAACCTCACCCAGACGCTGGCGGTCGAGTGGGCCCCGGCCGTGCGGGTCAACTGTGTCACCGCCGGCCTGCTCGACACCGGCAGCGGTGAGGACCACTACGGCGGCCCCGACGGGCTGGCCCGGGTGGCCGCCACCATCCCGCTCGGCCGCCTCGGGACGCCCGACGACGTGGTCGGCCCGGTGTTCTTCCTGGCCTCACCGGCCTCGGCCTTCGTGACCGGCTCGAGCCTGCTGGCCCACGGTGGCGACCAGTGGCCGGCCTACATCGCCGCCGCCGCCGGCTGAGTCCGACCGACCCGGTGCCGAGGCTGGTCGCAGAGGGGGGACCCCAGGCGTGAGGCTGGCCGTCCCGACCGAGACCCGTCCGGGCGAACGGCGGGTGGCGGTGACCCCGGACACGGCCAAGCGCCTGGTCGCCGCCGGCTGGGACGTCGTGGTGCAGGCCGGGGCCGGGGCCGAGGCTTCCTTTCCGGATCCGGCGTACCTCGAGGCCGGGGCATCGATCGGTGCCGACGCGGCGACGACCCACGCCGGGGCCGACGTCGTGGCCCGGGTGCAGGCGCCGTCGGCCGCCGAGGCCCAGCTCGTGCCCGAGGGGGCCATCCTCCTCTCGTTCTTCCAGCCGGCCGAGTCGGCCGAGGCCCTGGCGGTGCTGGCCGGGCGCCGGGTCTCGCTGTTCAGTTTCGACCTCCTGCCCCGCATCAGCCGGGCCCAGCCGATGGACGCCCTGTCGTCGCAGTCGACCGTCTCGGGCTACCGGGCGGCCCTGGCGGCGGCCGAGCAGCTCCACCGGTTCTTCCCGATGTTCATGACCGCCGCCGGCACCGTGCCGCCGGCCAAGGTGCTGGTGATGGGGGTGGGCGTCGCCGGGCTCCAGGCCATCGCCACCGCCCGGCGACTGGGGGCGGTGGTGCATGCCTACGACGTGCGGGCGGCGGCCAAGGAGGAGGCCGAGAGCCTCGGGGCCGCCTTCGTCGACCTCGGGGTCTCGGCCGAAGGGGCCGGCGGCTACGCCCGGGAGCTGTCCGAGGAGGAGCTGGCCCGCCAGCGCCACGCCCTGGCGGCCGAGGTGGCGGCTTCCGACGTGGTGATCACCACGGCGGCGGTGCCCGGGCGCCGGGCCCCGATCCTGGTCAGCGCCTCGATGGTGGCCGGGATGGGGCCGGGATCGGTGATCGTCGACATGGCCGCCGACTCCGGCGGCAACTGCGAGCTGACCCAGCCCGGGGTGACGGTGGTCTCGGGCGGTACCACGATCGTCGGCCTGGCCAACCCGGCCGCCGGCATGCCCACCCACGCCAGCTTCCTCTACGCCCGCAACGTGGCCAACCTCCTGGCCCTGTTGTGGACGGCATCGGCGGCCGACGGCCCCTGGGGGCCCGACTGGTCCGACGAGATCGTCACCGGGACGGCGGTGCTCCGTGACGGGCGGCCCGTCCACGGGCCGGCGGCCGAGCTCCTCGGCCGACCGCTCGACGGTGGTGCCGGGGGCGGGTCGTGACCGGGGGCGTCCTCGAGTACCTGACGGTGTTCGTCCTGGCGGCGTTCGTGGGCGTCGAGATCGTGGCCCGGGTACCGAGCCTCCTGCACACGCCGCTCATGTCGGGGTCGAACGCCATCCACGGCGTCATCCTGGTGGGCTCGATGCTCGTCCTCGGCGGGGCCCACACCGGGCCCGAGGAGGTGCTCGGGTTCCTGGCCGTGCTGCTGGCCACCTTGAACGTGGTCGGCGGGTTCGTCGTCACCGACCGCATGCTCGAGATGTTCCGGGGCAAGCCGACCGAGCGACCACCGGCGGCCGCGTCGGCGGTCGACCCCCCGTCGGCCGGCCGCCGCCGGCCGACCGTGCCGCCGGCGATGACGGAGCGGGGGCGGCCGGCCCGTGAGCCGGGGCACCTTCATCGACCTGTGCTACCTGGTGGCGGCGATCACCTTCATCCTGGCCATCAAGGGGTTGGGTTCCCCTCGGCGCGCCCGGGCCGGGACGCTGGTGGGCGCCCTGGGCATGCTCCTGGCCGTCGGGGTGACCTTCGCCCAGCCCGGCCTGGCCCACGTCTGGCTGATCGTGGTGGCCATGGTGCTCGGGGTGGCCATCGCCGTCCCGGCGGCCCGCCTGGTGAAGATGACGGCGATGCCCCAGATGGTGGCCATCTTCAACGGCGTGGGCGGGGGGGCGGCGGCCCTGGTGTCGATCACCGAGTTCCTCGGCACCGACGCCAAGCAGGTGGCCACCTACAAGGTCCTCGAAGTGGTCTTCGGGGTCCTGGTCGGCACGGTGTCCTTCGCCGGCTCGGCGGTGGCCTTCGCCAAGCTCCAGGAGCTGATGACGGGCCGACCGCTCACCTACCCGGGCCAGCAGGTGCTGAACGCCGGGCTGGCGGTGGTGGTCCTCGGCGTGGCGGTGGCCCTCTTGGTCACGGCGTCCACGCCGCTGCTCTGGGTGCTGCTCGGACTGTCGCTGGTCCTCGGGGTGGTCTTCGTGCTGCCCATCGGCGGGGCCGACGTCCCGGTGCTGATCTCGCTCCTCAACTCCTTCACCGGGCTGGCCGTGGCGGCCAGCGGCTTCACGCTCGACAACAACCTGCTCATCGTGGCCGGCACCCTGGTCGGGGCCTCGGGGATCCTCCTCACCCGCATGATGAGCCAGGCCATGGGCCGCTCGCTCGGGAACATCCTGTTCAGCGCCTTCGGCTCGGTGGTCACGGCCACCGGCGGCGTCGACGGCGATCCGGCCCGGTCGGTGCGCACCGGCACCGCCGAGGACGTCGGCGTGCTCATGGCCTACGCCCGCCGGGTCGTCATCATCCCGGGCTACGGCCTGGCCGTGGCCCAGGCCCAGCACGTGGCCCGGGAGCTCGCCGACCTCCTGGCCGCCCGGGGGGTGGAGGTGTCCTACGCCATCCATCCGGTGGCCGGGCGCATGCCGGGGCACATGAACGTGCTGCTGGCCGAGGCCAACGTCCCCTACGACGAGCTCCAGGAGATGGACGAGGTCAACCCGCAGATGTCGAGCGTCGACGTGGCCCTGGTCGTCGGGGCCAACGACACGGTGAACCCGGCGGCCAAGACCACCCCGGGCAGCCCCATCTACGGGATGCCGATCATCGACGCCGACGAAGCGGGCACCGTCGTGTTCCTCAAGCGCTCCATGCGGCCGGGCTTCGCCGGCATCGACAACGAGCTGCTCTACGACCCGAAGACGGTGCTGCTGTTCGGCGACGCCAAGGACACGCTGGGCAAACTGGTCACGGCCGTCGGCGACGCCTGAGGGCGGTGACCACGCCGAGTGGGGTGGCTCAGGCGGGCACGATCTCGTCGACCCGGGCCAGCACCTCGTCGGGCACCGTCCAGGCGCCGGCGGCGACGTTCGCCCGGACCTGGTCGGGGTGGCTGGCCCCGCTGATGACCGAGGCCACCACCGGGCGGCGTGAGGAGCCAGGCGATGGCCAGCTCGAGCACCGTGTGGCCCTCGTCCTCGGCCACGGCCCGCAGGGCGTCCACCTTGGCCAGGTTGGACGCCTGGAGCAGGTCGGCCGCCACTTCGGGGGCGAAGGTGGCCAGGCGGGTCCCGGCCGGCGGGGCCTCGCCGCCCACGTACTTGCCGGTGAGCAGCCCCTTGGCCAGCGGGAAGAACGGCAGGTAGGCGGTGTCGGTCCGCTCGCACTCGGGCAGGACGCCCGCCTCGTCGCCCCGCTCGAGCAGGCTGTACTCGTTCTGGACGCTCACGAACCGGGCCCCGGCCGAGGCGGCGGCGGCCGCCTCGGCCTCCCGCAGCTGGTCGACGGAGAAGTTCGAGCAGCCGATCTCGCGGACCTTGCCCGCCGCCACCAGCTCGTTCAACGCCCCCAGGGTGTCGGCGATCGGGACGTCGTCGTCGGGGCTGTGGAGTTGGTACAGGTCGATCCGGTCGGTGTCGAGCTTGCGCAGGCTGGCCTCGACGGCCACCCGGATCTGGCTCGGGGACGCCCCGCCGGCGTGTCCCTCGTAGGGGTGGCGGAACTTGGTGGCCACGACCACCGAGTCCCGGTCGCGCCCGAGGGCGGCGCCGAGGATCCCTTCGCTGCGGGCGCCGCCGTAGATGTCGGCGGTGTCGAAGAAGTTGATGCCGGCGTCGAGGGCCGCCCGGACCACGGCGGTGCTCTGTTCGGGGGTGCTGCGCACCCCGAAGTTGTTGCAACCGAGGCCGACGACCGAGACCTCGAGCGAACCGATGCGGCGCGTCTGCACGTCCAACTCCTTTGCTTCTCGGCCCGGACGGACGGCCCGGGCGGCGTGGCTCGACCGGGTGCGCCGGACCGGCTCGTCGGGCGGGCGGCCCGGCAGGACGACCCGAATCGGGTCGGGTCCGACCGTCGGTCGGGGCGTGCCGTAGTGTACCGGCGGGTCCGGAGGGGCCCGGGGTGTCGCGGCGGCCGATCGGCGGCGGCGGCCCGGTGACGAGGGAGGGCAGTCATGGCAGAGGGAGCGGCCGAGGTCGAGGTGGCGGCGACGCCCGAGGCGGCGTGGGCGCTGGTGGGCCCGTTCGACGAGCTGGCGTCGTGGATGCCCGGCATCGAGGGCCTGGAGATGGAGGGCGACGTCCGGGTGCTCACGGTCGGTCCCATGAAGGTGCGCGAGCGCCTGCTGTCGGTCGACGACGAGGCCATGACCACCAGCTACTCGGTGATCGAGGGCATCCCGGTCGAGCACCACAAGGCCACCATCACGGTCACTCCGAGCGGGTCGGGCTCCAAGATCACCTGGGCCTACGAGTGTCAGCCGGACGAGATGATCAAGCTGTTTGCCGGCACCTACCAGGGCGCGCTGGACGCCGCCAAGGCCAAGCTCGAGTAGCGGGCGGCGGGGAGCACCCCCCGACCACGTAGCCTGCAGCGGTGGCCCTCTCCGAGACCCCGAGGACACCGGGGCCCCGTCGGGCGGCGGTGTCCGACACCGCCGCCACCGACGACGTCGTGGCGTTCGGCCCCACGCCGGGTCCGTCGGGGCCGGCCGACGTGCCGCGGGCCTACCCCCGGCGGCTGCCGGTGCCCCGGCGGTCCGAGCTGCTCCGCCGCGGGTCGCAGATCGCCCGGGTGGCCCTCCGCCACCTCGGTCCGCTGGTGGTCCGCCAGGCCCGGGAGTTCCGCGGCGGGAGCCTGCCACCCGAGGTCATCGCCCGGCCGCTCCGCCTGACCTACGAGGAGCTGGGCGGGTCGTTCATCAAGTTCGGCCAGATCGTGGCCTCCTCGCCCGGGCTCTTCGGCGAGGAGGTGGCCAACGAGTTCCGCTCGTGCCTCGACACCGGGCCGACGGTGCCCTTCGCCGAGGTGCGCCAGCAGGTCGAGGACGAGCTCGGGATGACCCTCGACGAGGCCTTCGCCGAGTTCGACCCCATCCCCATCGGCCGGGCGTCGATCGCCGTGGTCCACCGGGCCCGGCTGCACGACGGTCGTGACGTGGCGGTGAAGGTCATCCGGCCGGGCATCGAGCGGCTGGTGGCCATCGACCTCGACCTGATGCAGCCGTTCTTCGAGCTGGTGGCCAAGCAGACCGGCGACCAGATGGCCGGCTCGACGTTGCAGCTGTTGGACGGCTTCCGCCAGCAGGTGGGCGAGGAGCTCGACCTGCGCAACGAGGCCCGGGCGATGGTCTACTTCCGGCGGCTGGGCGACGAGGTCGACCTCCCGCTCATCGTGGTCCCCGAGCCCTACCCCGAGTTCTCCGGTCGCAACGTCCTGACCATGGAGTTCCTCGACGGGGTGCCGATCGACGACCTGGCCCAGGTGGCGGCGCTCGGGGTCGACCCGGCGCCGGTGATCGAGCAGGTCGTCCGGGCCTTCTTCCTCACCACCGCCCGCTGGGGTGCCTTCCACGGCGACGTCCACGCCGGCAACATGCTCCTGTTGCGCGACGGTCGGATCGGGGTGATCGACTGGGGGATCGTCGGCCGGCTCGACGCCGAGACCCACTGGTTCTTCCTGCGCATGCTGGCGGCGGTGCTGGGCGAGGAGGCGGCCTGGCACGACGTGGCCCGACACCTCACCAAGACCTACGGCCCGGCCCTTCGGGAGGCGGTCGGGCTCGACGAGGACCAGCTGGCCGGGTTCATCAAGAGCCTCATCGAGCCCATCCTCACCCGGCCCTTCGGCGAGGTCAGCCTGGCCGCCATGATGCAGGTGACCGACGCCCAGGTGGCCAAGGCCCAGGGCTACGAGGCCCGCCAACGCTCGCTGTCGGCCATTTGGCGCCGCCTGCGCCAGCAGCGCCGGATCCGCCGCATGGCCGACGAGGCCGGGGGCTTCAACACCGACTTCGACCGGGGGAACTTCCTGCTCGGCAAGCAGCTCATGTACTTCGAGCGCTACGGGAAGATGTTCCTGTCCGACGTGCCGTTGATGAACGACCGGGAATTCTTCGTCCAGCTGCTGGCCCAGTCGGACTCCCGGCCACCCCCGGGGATGTTCGACGACGACGCCCCGGGCGAGGGACCGGCCCCCACCTGAGCGGCCGGCGGCCGGAGGATTGCCCGGTGCACCGCCGGTAATGTGGGCAGCGGTGTGTGACGGAGCCGGTCGAAGGCGACGGAGCGACGGGGGCCCGACCGTCACGGTCGATCCCCGGTCCTCCCGGCCCGGTCGATGACCCACACGCTCGACAACCCGGTCGACGTGCTCGGCGACCTCGACGAGCTGTTCGACAACGCCGACCTGTGGGCGGTGATCGTCTGGAACGACGACGTGAACACGTTCGAGCACGTCATCCGGGCGCTGGTGGAGATCCTCCAGCACACGACGGGCCAGGCCGAGCGACTGGCCATGCGGGTGCACACCACCGGCAAGGCGGTGGTCGCCGTGCGGCCCAAGGCCGAGGCCGAGGCGGCCGTCCAGGCCCTCCACCGACGCAAGATCCAGGCGTCGATGGACCTCGCCTGAGCGGTCGGGCCGGCTCGGGGGACGGCGCCGGTCGATCAGGGTGGCGGGGTCGGCCGGCGGTAGAGTGGCGACGTCGCCCGCCGGGGCGTGCGCCGATCGAGGAGGTCGCCCAGTGAAGGTCGTCGTGGACTTCGACGCTTGCGCCAGCAACGCCGTGTGCATGGGTATCGCCCCGGAGATCTTCGAGGTCCGCGACGACGGCTACCTCTACGTGCTCGACGAGCACCCCGACGAGTCGCTGCGGGAGAAGCTGCGCGAGGCGGTGAACGGTTGCCCGACCGCCGCCATCTCGATCGCCGACGACGAGTAGCCATGGGCGCATCGTGAGCGCCCCCGGGTCCGGTTCGCCCCGTCGCCGACCGGCTTGTTCCATGTCGGCAGTGCCCGGACGGCGTTGTTCAACTGGCTGTTCGCCCGTCAGCACGGGGGCACCTTCGTCCTGCGGGTCGAGGACACCGACGCCGAGCGCAACCGCGAGGAGTGGGTCGACGGCATCCTCTCGGCCCTCGACTGGCTGGGTATGGCGCCCGACGAGGGCCCGTACCGCCAGTCGGCCCGCACCGAGCGCTACCACGAGGTCATCGAGCAGCTGTGGGCGGCCGGCGCCCTCTACGCCTGCGACTGCACCCGCGACGACGTGCTGGCCCGCACGGCCGACAACGCCACCCCGGGCTACGACGGCTTCTGCCGGGACCGGGGGCTCGACCGGGGCGACGGCCGGGCCCTCCGGTTCCGCACCCCCGAGGCGGGCTCGACCACGGTGGTCGACGTGATTCGGGGGGACGTGTCCTTCCCCCACGCCGCCATGGACGACTTCGTCTGCGTGAAGGGCGACGGGTCGCCCCTGTTCGTGCTGGCCAACGTCATCGACGACCGGGACATGGCCATCAGCCACGTCATCCGGGGCGAGGACCTCCTGCCCACGACGCCCAAGGGCCAGTTGGTGTGGGAGTGCCTCAACGGGCTCGGCGGCGAGCCGGTGGCCCTGCCGGTCTTCGCCCACCTGCCGATGCTGGTCAACGAGCAGCGCAAGAAGCTCTCGAAGCGCCGGGACCCGGTCTGGGTCGAGCGCTACCGCGACGAGGGCTACTTGCCCGAGGCCTTCGTCAACTACCTCGCCCTCCTGGGCTGGAGCCCGCCGGGCGACGCCGAGAAGGTCGACGTGGCCACGCTGATCGCCGAGTTCCGACTGCAGGCCGTCCACCACGCTCCGGCCTTCTTCGACGTGGTGAAGCTCACCCATCTGAACGGCGAGTACCTCCGGGAGCTCACGACCAAGGAGTTCCTCGAGCGGAGCCGTCCGTGGGTCGCCCCGGTGGACGGTGAGTGGGCCCCCGAGGCCCGGCCGCCGTGGCCGGCCGACCGCTTCGACGAGTCGGTCTTCGAGCGCATGGCCCCATTGGTCCAAGAGCGCGTCGCCCGGTTCGACGAGGTGCCGGCGTTGGTCGACTTCCTGTTCCTGGCCGACCCGCCGACCAACGAGGCCGACTGGGCCAAAGCGATCGGCAACGACGACGGTGCCCCGGCCATCCTCGAGGCGGCCCGGGCCGTCTACGCCGAGTGCGTCTGGGAGGCCGACGTGCTCCACCGGGTCACCGAGGAGCTCGGGGCGGGCCTCGGTCGCAAGCTGGCCAAGACCCAGGCGCCGATCCGGGTGGCGGTGACCGGACGACGGGTCGGCCCGCCGCTCTTCGAGTCCCTCGAGGTGCTCGGACGCGACGAGGTGCTCCGGCGGGTGGAACTGGCCCTGGCCCAGGTGGCCACGGCCGACTGATGCTGCTCGGCCCGGTTCGCCTGGCCCTCAAGCTGGTCGGGCTGCTGGTGGCCGCCGTGGTGTTGTACTTCGCCGTGACCGCCGTCCAGGTCTGGCTGACGTCCCGCCACTACGACCCCCAGTCGGCCGGGGCCATCGTGGTCATGGGGGCGGCCCAGTACGACGGGGTGCCCTCGCCGGACCTGCGGGCCCGGCTCGACGAGGCGCTCCTCCTCTACCGGAGCCACGAGGCGCCGATCATCATGGTCACCGGCAACAAGGAGAAGGGCGACGTCTACACCGAGGCCGAGGCGGGCTCGCGCTACCTGCAGTCGGAGGGGGTGCCGGCCTCGGCCATCCTCGAGGCCGGGGGCGACGACAGCTGGGAGAACCTGAGTGACGCCGCCCCGCAGCTGAAGACCCGTGGGGCCACCACCGTGCTGATGGTCACCGACCCGTTCCACGAGGACCGGTCGATGGCCATCGCCACCGACGTCGGCCTCACACCCCATCCGACGCCCACCCGGACGTCGCCCATCACCGGCTGGTCGACCGTCCCGTACTACGCCAAGGAGACCCTCGGCGTCGGCCTCGGTCGGATCATCGGCTACCAGAACCTGAGCCGACTCCACAGCGGGCTGGGCTGAGGACCGGAGTACGACCCCCCGGCGACGTCGGGTATCCTCTCCATTCGCCCATTCGGGGGTGGTGTAATCGGCAACACGACTGGTTCTGGTCCAGTTATTGAGGGTTCGAGTCCTTCCCCCCGAGCCAGGAGGCGGGACCGGTCCGGTGCCACCTCCCCGCAGGGCCCCATCGTCTAGAGGCCAAGGACACCACCCTCTCAAGGTGGCGACACGGGTTCGAATCCCGTTGGGGCTGCTCAGGAAAGCGCAGGTCAGGAGGGGGACATCCTGGCCTGCGCTTTCGTCGTCCGGGTTCCTCGTCCGTCCGTCCCCGACCCTGCGGCCCCGAGGAGCGCCATGCCCCGACCCGACGAATTCGTGAACCACGTCGCCCTGGTGACCGGGGGCGCCGGTGCGGCGATCGGCTCGGCCACGTGCCGGGTCCTGGCCGCCCACGGGGCGGCCATCGTGGTACTCGACCAACACGAACGGCGCGCCCACCAGACGGCCAACGCCCTGGCCGAGGAGTACGGCGTCCCGACGTTCCCGCTGGTCACCGACGTGGCTGACCGGGCGGGCGTGGACCGGGGCCTGGTCGAGGCCCAGGCGGCCATCGGACCCATCGACATCCTCGTCAACAATGCCGCCGTCAACGTCCAGGGCAGCATCTTCGACTACGGGACCGAGGATTGGGACCGCGTCATCGACGTCGACCTCACGGCCTGCTGGTACCTCATGCGGGTCCTGGCCCCCCAGATGCGAGATCGCGGCTGGGGATCGATCGTCAACGTCACGTCGGTGGCCGGCTACATCGGCGGCAACGGCCGGGAGGGCCCGTACGGGGCGGCCAAGGCCGCTCTGCACGATCTCACCCGGGCGGTGGCCATCGAGGGCGGTCCCCACGGGATCCGCTGCAACGCCGTGGCCCCGGGCCTCATCCGGTCCAAATGGGTGGACAAGCAAGCCGAGCGCTACCAGGCCTTCGCCGACGCCACCCCGCTGCGCCGCCACGGCGAGCCCGAGGACGTGGCCAACACGGTGGCGTTCTTGGTCTCCCACGAGTCGGCCCACATCACCGGCCAGATCATCAACGTCAGCGGGGGTTGGTACCTCACCCCGTGACCCCCTTGACCCCGGTGACCCGGTGACGCGACGCACCGGGCAGCCCGGTCGCCGACGCCTTAGCCTCGGTTCTGTCGCGGCCCGCGGGCGGCGATCGAGCGAGCCCCATTGTTAGGAGCGTCACGATGACCGAGCAGCCCTACCTCCTCTTCGACGCCGACAACCACTACTACGAGACGCCGGACTGCTTCTCCCGGCACATCGAGGCGGCGTATGCCGACCGGGCCATCAGCGCCACCCGGGCGCCCGACGGCCACTGGGACGTCAAGGTGGGCGACAAGCCGTACACCTTCATGGACGTGAAGTTCGACCGCACCAACCCCCCGGGGTCGATGTACACCATCCTGCGCAACAAGGACACGGCCGGCGACATCACCTGGGGCGACTCGTACTCAGCCGACAACATGCTGCCCGCCTTCCAGCACCGGGCCGCCCGGCTGGCCCTGATGGAGGAGCAGGGCATCGAGACCGCCTTGCTCCTCCCGACCTTCGGGGCCAGCGTCGAGCAGACGATGATCGACGACGTCGGACAGACCTACGCCAACCTGCGCTCCTTCAACCGCTGGCTGGAGGAGGAATGGGGCTACGCCGACGAGCGGATCATCGCCCCCCCGCTGCTCTCGCTCCTCGACCGCGACGAGGCGGTGACCGAGCTCGACCGGGTACTGGCCCTCGGAGCCCGACTGGTCCACCTCCGGCCCGGGCCGACGGGCAACGGGCGCTCGCCGGCCGACCCCTGGTACGACCCGTTCTGGGCCCGGCTCAACGAGGCCCGGGTGCCGGTGGCCTTCCACATCAACGACAACCGCTACGCCGACGTGTCGCTGGCCTGGGGCGAATCGCCCGACCCCCCGGTGCGCGAGATGTCGGCCTGGCAGTGGGCCTTCGTCCACGGTGACCGGCCGATCATGGAGACCCTCGGGGCCCTCCTCTACGGCAACCTGTTCGGCCGGTTCGAGCACCTGAAGGTGCTGTCCATCGAGAACGGCTCGGATTGGGTGCACTACCTGCTGACGCTCCTCGACAAGAAGAAGGGCATGGGCCGCTACGGACCCTGGGTTGGGGGGCGGCCGGCGGGGCGGCCCAGCGCCACGTTCCGGGAGCACTGCTTCGTCGCCCCCTACCCCGAGGACGACGTGGAGGCGCTGATCGATCGCATCGGCGCCTCCCAGGTGCTCTTCGGCTCGGACTTCCCCCACCCCGAGGGCCTGGCCACTCCTTCCGAGTTCGCCCGGCTCATTGAACATCGCAGCGACGACGAGATCCGCATGGTCATGCGGGACAACGCCCGGCAACTCCTGCCCGTGGCGGGTTGACCGAGGCCGGCGGCGAGCAATGGCCCAGGACCATCCGTTCGCCCCGTGGGTCGAGCCCACGGCGGCCGATCGACCCCTCTCGCTGACCCCCCTCCTGGCTCGGGCAGTGGCCACCCGGGCCGGGCACCCGGCCCTGGTCGGGGCCAGCGGCCGGCTGACCTATGCCGAGCTCGACCGGGCCACCGACCAGGTGGCCGGCGCCCTGGCCGCCCTGGGCGTGGCCCCGGGCGACCGGGTGGCCGTCAGCCTGCCCAACGACCTGGCCGTGGTCACCGCCCTTCTGGGCATCTGGCGCCGGGGGGCGGTCTTCGTGGGGGTGCACCGAGCCCTGGCCCCGCCCGAGAAGGCCTTCTTCTTGGACGACAGCGGGGCCACCGTGCTCCTGGGGGACCGGGCGGCCGTGACCGAGGTGGGCCGGGATCGAGCCGACCGGGCGGCCCTGGAGCACCTGGTCCTGGTCGACCCCGGCGACCCCGACGACGAGTGGGGCCGTCGGCTGGCCGAGGCCGGGGACCCCGGTGGGGCGTTCGACTCGGCGGTCGACCCGCTCGCCCTGGCGGCCATCGCCTACACCAGCGGGACCACCGGGCGCCCCAAGGGGGTCATGCACAGCCAGCACAACGCCCTCTTGCCGGGGGTGGTGTCGGTGTGCCGAGGCAGCTTCGGGCCCGACGAGCCCATCGCCGTGGTCCACCCGCTGACCATCTTGAACCTGATGATCCTGAACCCCCTCACCACCCTGGCCGCCGGGAGCACCTGCGTGCTCTGCGACCGCCACGACGCCGTGAGCATCGCCGGGCGGATCCACGACGAGCAGGTGGCCTGCATCAGCTGCGTGCCCACGATCTTCTACGAGCTGTTGACCGACCCCAGGATCGACCCGGCGCAGCTCTCGACCCTGACCAAGCCCCGGACGGGGGGCTCGGCCATGTCCGAGGACCTCAAGCGCCTGTTCACCGAGCGTTTCGGGGTCCGGCCGGTCACCAGCTACGCCTCGACCGAGGGCCCGACCCTGGTCACCCGCCAGGACGAGGGCCAGGTCTTCGACGAGGGCAACCTGGGCCCACCCCTTCCGCACATCGACGTGACCGTCCGTGACGACGCCGGCGCCGTGGTGGCGTCCGGCGGGACCGGGGAGATCTGTTTCGGACCGACGTCCGGCGGACCCTGGGCCGGCGTCTACCGCACGATGCTCGGCTACTACGGCCGGCCCGAGGAGTCGGCCGAGGCGTTGCGCGACGGCGTGGTCCATTCGGGGGACATCGGGCGGCTCAACCCCGACGGCACACTGGTCCTGGTCGACCGGCGTAGCCAGCTGATCATCCGGGGCGGCTCCAACATCTATCCGGCCGAACTCGAACGGGTGTTGGTGCTCGACCCGCGGGTGGCCGACTGTTGCGTGGTCGGTCGGCCCGACCCCCGGTGGGGCGAGGTGGTGGTGGCGGTGGTCCAACGGGCCCCGGGGGCCGAGGTGACGGTCGACGAGCTCATCGGCCTGTGCCGCCAGCACGTGGCCGCCTACAAGGTGCCCGAGGAGATCCGGGTCGTCGATGCCCTGCCTCGGGGACCGCTGGGCAAGGTGTCACGTCGTGACGTGGCCGAGTTGATCGGCCGAGGGGGCGAATGAGGTAGGGGCGTTCCGGGATGAACTCGGGACGCCGGTCGGATCATCCGGTCGGTTCCGGCGTGCAGATCCAGTAGCTGTACGAGCGGTCACCTTCGGTCGTCCCGATGACCCGATCGAGACGGCGCGGAGCCGACAGCGAGAACTCGATCGGGTAGTCGAACACCGGCCCGCCAAAGGTGAACGAGTGGTACTCGCCGAACTCCCCGCAGGGGTCGACCGTGCTCGGCAGTCGCTCGACGAAGCCCCGGTCCACCGCCACGCCGACCTCGGCTCGATCGAGGACGTTCGCATCGACGACCACGGTGACGGCGTGGAGGCCCGAGCGCAGAAACGCCTCGATGCACTGGCTCGAGGTCATCTCCCACAGTGGCTCCAGGACCGCTAGGCCGAGCGGACCGAACTGGTCCTCCTTGTGCCGGCGGACGTCGGAGCACGCCAGATCACCGAAGGCGAAGGCCTCGATGCCGTCGTCGCGCATCCGAATCGCCGCCTCGTGCATCGTCTGGACGTAGCCGTCCAGGCCGGCGCCGGCCAGGGGAATGGTCTGTAGCTCGATGCCGATGCTGTCGGCCTGGGCTTCGAGCAGTGCCACCGGCAACCCATGGACGGTCGACTGACGTCGGTCGGGATGGGTGGTGGTCACCAGGCGATCGACCGAGACGCTCGGGTCGGCCACGAGGGTCGAGAGCGCCAGCGCCGAGTCCTTGCCCCCGCTCCAGTGAAATGCGACGTGTCGGGTTCCCATGTCGCGCGACTCTAGGGACACGGGCTACTGGTGGCCCTCGTTTCTGGCCGGGCGCGTGCGGACGTCGTTTGAGTGCGTGACGGAAGTCGTGGACCTTTCAGCTCGATCCGGGCACCCGACGTGGTGACGATCAGCTCGAGCATCCGAACGTGAACCGTCTGCCAACGCCAGGATGGGGGGACGTGTCGCAATCGACGAGCAGCCGCCGATCTCGGGTGACCTGCCGGCCGATTGATTCGCAGTAGGTGGGACTCGGGATGTCGTCGGCCGATGGCCGCTCCGGTTCGGACATTAGGGTCGCCAGACCGGACGTCGGGCGTCGTGCAGGGTGAGGGAGGTCGTGTCGTCGCCAACCGCCGGTTGGGCCTGGTGGCCCGTTCCCCCCGGGGAAGCCGCGGTCAGTGCTGCTCCCGGGCAACTATCGGCATGAGTGATGGGGGGCATCTGCCTACCAAACGGACG
Organism: uncultured Acidimicrobiaceae bacterium; assembly: GCA_963730735.1. GTDB lineage: Bacteria > Actinomycetota > Acidimicrobiia > Acidimicrobiales > RAAP-2 > CAVSSX01. The sequence continues at coordinate 462,230 of CAVSSX010000012.1, read as the reverse complement.
GTAGACAAACCGGCAGATCTACGCGATAATGAAGGGACATCGAGACCCCCCTTTCGATGTTGTAATCGCAGGAAGAACCCCCGCCCCCCCAAACGTCGGGGGTTCTTTCGCGTCCTGACCCGTCTCGGCGTCGGTCCAGTCGCGGCCCAGCCCCGAGGTTCCCTGGGCGGGGGTAGGACGGGGTGCGTCACCGGCGCATCGGCGGCGAGGCCGTTTGGAGCCGGGAGTTTCCTAGGCTGGCCTGGTCATGAGCGAGCCCCTGTGGGCGTGGATTGCCACCGTCGGCGTGCTGCTGACGTTGTTGACGGTCGAGCTACTCGTGAACCGGTCGGCCGGCGAGCCGACCACCGCCCGGGCGCTCGTGGCCAGTGGTGGTTGGATCGCCGCCAGCATCGCCTTCGGCGTCGTCCTCGGCCTGACCGAGGGCGCCACGGTGACCCAGCAGTACTTCGCCGGCTATGTCCTGGAGAAGGCGCTCAGTATCGACAACGTCTTCGTCTTCGTGGTCATCTTCCGGGCGCTGGCCGTGCCGCCCCGCTACCAGCACCGGGTCCTCTACTACGGCGTCGTCGGCGCCCTCGTGCTCCGGGCGGCCTTCATCGCCGCCGGCGCGGCCCTGCTGGAGAACTTCGAGTGGATCCTCTACGTCTTCGGGGCCATTCTCCTGTTGGCCGGCCTGCGGATGGTGCGCCCCGAGCGGGAGATCGATCCCAACCGGAACCTGGCCATGCGGGCCGTCCGCCGGGTGCTCCCCGTCACCGACGACTTCCGCCAGGATCGCTTCACCGTTCGCCAGGACGGGCGCCTGTGGGCCACGCCCCTGCTGGTGGCCCTGGTCGCCATCGAGACCACCGACATCATCTTCGCCACCGACTCGATCCCGGCCGTCTTCGGCGTCACCCAGAATGCGTTCATCGTGTTCACCTCCAACGCCTTCGCCGTCCTCGGTCTGCGGTCGCTCTACTTCGTCTTCGCCCGGGCCGCCGACCGCTTCCACTACCTCCGCTACGGGCTGGCGGTGCTCCTCGTCTTCATCGGCATGAAGTTCCTCCTGTCGCCCGTGTTCCACCTCTCGGTGGTGGCCAGCCTGGCCGTGATCGTGGTGGTGCTCGGCGTGGCGATCGTGGCCAGCCTCCGGCACCACCCCGGTGCGGACAACGCGAGCGCGGCCGGCTGATGTTCGATCTGAGCGCGCTGCACGTCGACTCGCCGTTCTCGTACCTGCTGGCGTTCAGCCTGCCGGCCCTGGATGCGGTGGTGCCCGTCCTGCCGAGCGAGACCGTGGTCATCGCCCTCGGCGTGAGCAGCGCCGGCAGCACCGATCCCCGGTTGGGGCTGCTGGTCCTCCTGGCCGCCGCCGGTGCGTTCGTGGGCGACAACATCTGCTACCTCATCGGCCGACATTTCAAGGACTGGACGCACCGGAGGTTCTTCGCCGGCGAGAAGGGTGCCAAGCGCCAGGAATGGGCGGAGCACACGTTGGCCCGCTTCGGCGGCCGGCTCATCGTGGTATGCCGGTTCATTCCCGGCGGCCGCACCGCCGTCACCCTCACCTGCGGGGCCACCGGGTACCCCCGTCGGCCGTTCATGGTGGCGACGGCCATCGCCGGTGTGATCTGGGCCTGTTACGCCTTCTTCATCGGCCGCATCGGCGGCGAGGCGTTCAAGGACCGACCCTGGATCGGGCTCGTCCTCGCCCTGGGCATAGCCTTCCTCCTCACCGGGCTGATCGAGGGCGTCCGGCGGTTGCTCAGCTGGCGGCGGTCGGCCCGCGGCGGCTCGACCGGGACGCCGTCGGGTTCCCCCGGGGCGCCCTGAGGACGCTCGAGGGAGCCGGTTGGGTCCGTCGACGGTGACCCGGACGCCTCGGGGCGAGCTAGAAGAGAACCATGTCGGCCAACGAGAGCAGCGCGGCGTCCGCCCGCGACGAGACCCTGTCCATGTTCCGTGCCGCCGGCGCGCTGCTCGAGGGCGACCACTTCGTGTACGTGTCGGGCGAGCACGGCGACGGGTGGGTGGCCAAGGACCTGCTGTTTCCCGACACCGCCGTTCCGGCCCGGCTGGGGGTGCTGTTGGCCGAACAGATCGCCCTCGCCGGATGGGCGCCCGCCGTCGTGTGTGGCCCGGCCACCGGCGGCCTGATCATGTCGCAGTGGGTCGCCCATGCCCTGGGGGCGCGGTCGGTGTTCACCGAGCACGACCCCGCCGTGGCGGTGGCCGGCCGGGGCGAGGGGGCGGTCATGGCCTCGCCGTTCATGTTGCGCCGGGGCTTCGGCGACGACCTGGCCGGCGTGGCGACCTTGGCCGTGGACGACATCGTCAATACCGGTCACTCGCTCCGGGAGACCATCAGGGCGCTCCGGGACTGCGGCGCGGACGTGATCGCTGCGGCCACCTGGGTCACCCGGGGGAACGTCGACGCGGCGTCGCTCGGGGTGGACCGGTTCGTGGCGCTGGCCGAAGTGCCGATCCCCTCGTGGCCGGCGGCCGCCTGTCACCTGTGCCAGGACGGCGTGCCGATCAACGTGCGCTACGCCCACGGCGCGGAATACGTCGCCCACCGCGCCGGACCCACGACTCCCTGAGGGCACGCACCGGGGGAGGCGGGCCGCCAGGCGGCGCTAGGACCCGCTCCGCCGCAACTCCTCGCTCACCGCCATGGCCCGTCGGGCGGCCGGGAAGCCCACGTAGTAGGCGACGTGGAGGATCACCTCCTCGATGGTGGCGTCGCTGACCCCGAGGCGGCGACCCGCCATGATCCATCGGGTCAGCTCGTCGACCTGGCCGAGGGCCACCAGGGTGGCGATCGAGCAGGCGATGCGTACGTCGGTCGGGAGCCCCGGTCGTTGGTACACCTCGCCGAAGGCGTAGCGGCGCTCGATGGCGGTCAGGGCGGACGGCGCCGAGAGCTGGCCGTCGCTACTCGCCGGGACGCCGGGGTCGGGGACCCCGCCGAGAACCGCCGCCCACAGGGCGTCACCCCGGCGGTCGAGCTCGGTGGCGCTCGGCTCGACCTGCTCGAGGACGGGCGGTTCGGCGGCGGCGACCGGTTCGTTGCGCTGCTCGAGCACGTCGCGCAGGACTTCCAGGCCGTTGACCGTCACCGGGAAGCCGGCGTGGACGGAGCACTGGATGATCACTTCCTGGATTGGTTCGACCCCGATACCGATGTTCCGGGCGCTGTGGAGGTAGGTCCGGAGCTGGGCCAGGCGCTGCGATGTCACCAGGACCGACAGGGTGACCAGGACCCGGGTCTCGAGGTCGAGCTGCGGGCGGGTCCACACCGAGCCCCACAGGGCCTCGGCCGTGTACGAGTCGAGGCCGGGGACGTCACCCAGGTGCAGCGGACGCGCCCTCGGTGGTCGTGTGCCGTGCTCGAGCCGGGCCATGACGGCTCGGCCCCGCTGCCGCAGCGCCTCCCGGGCGTCGTCGACCATCTCAGAACAGGGCGACCGGGTTCACCGGCGAACCGGTGCCCCGCTCGATGCGCAGGGTGCCGATGCTCAGTAAGAACTCGGCCCGGCCGAGCTCGGCGCACACCTGGCCCAGGTCCTCGAGGTCGCAGTTGTCGATGAGCCACAGGCCCATGGCCACGATCCCGACCTGGTGCACCGGGCCGCGCAGAGCGTCGTAGCCGCTCGGGTAGCAGTCCTGGGCGGTGTCGGACCCGAGGGCGGCGATGCTGCGCTCGTGGAGCCAGGGGCAGCAGGCGGCGTGGAGGCCGGCCCGACGGGAGTAGACGTCGGTGGAGGGACCGAGGGCATTGCGCCGGGCCACGGTGCCGAAGCGGCACAGGAGGATGTCCCCGGGTCCGACGGTCACGCCGGCGGCGCGCTCGGCCGCCTCCAGCTCGTCGGGCATCACCGGGTCACCCGGCTCGAGCCACTCGACGCCGCGTAGGCGGGCGATGTCGAGCAGGACGCCCCGGCCCACGATGCCGTGGCGGGCGGCATCCACGCTCTGGATGGCGGCGCCCCCTTCGGTCGATACCTCCTCGGCCGAATGGCCGTTGTACATCTGCCCGTCGCGGAACACGTGGCAGAGGCTGTCGACGTGGGTCACGGCGAACCCGTGGAAGGCCAGGCCGATGAAGTCCCCGGCGAACTGGAGCTCGTTCAGCGGGGTGGGCGTGTCGACCCAACGGTCGCCACTGCTGGTCATGAAGTGCAGGGGCGGCGTCGGGAAGTCCGCCTCGGCCTGGCCGGTCGGGATGAGGCGGGAACAGCTCACGGACCGCCCCTCGCGGACCAGGGCCGCCGCCCGCCGCCGGTGGTCCTCGGTGAGGAGGTTGAGCGTGCCGAGCTCGTCGTCGGGCCCCCAGCGGCCCCAGTTGCTGCAAGTGTCGAAGTAGCGGAGCACTTCGCTCTCGGTCGGGGCGACGGACATGGGCTCGGTCATCCTTCCCAGGGGCGGACCGCCCCCCCCGGGTCACAGTAGACCCGCTCCGTGTCCGGGGTGCGGCCTGGCAATTGCGCACCGAGGGCGAGGCAGTAAGTCTGGGCGGGCGACGCACGGGCGCCGGACGGCGTGTCCGGGTCCGGTGCCAGAACGAGGGGGCCGACGTGGTTGACATTCTCGACAAGCTCATGCGAATGGGTGTGCCGGACTACGAGGTGGTGCTCCGGGCCGACCCCGAACCCGGTCCCCGGCCCCACCCGCTGATCTCGGTCGACGACCACTACATCGAGGGGCCCGACACCTTCACCGGTCGGCTGCCGTCGAAGTTGCAGGCGATCGGCCCACGCATCGAGCGTGAGGGGGACGTCGACTACTGGATCTTCGAGGACCAGCGGGTCCCCCTGCTCGGCGTCGAGGGCATTCAGGGCTGGGAGCCCGGCCAGGGCCACCCCGGTCCCATCACCTTCGAGAAGTTCCGCCCCGGCATCTGGCAGGTCGAGGCACGGGTGAAGGACATGGAGGTGAACGGGGTCATCGGCTCGTGCAACTTCCCGTCCGCCATCTTCGGCTTCGCCGGTCAGCGGTTCATGCGGATGAACGACCGGGAGTTGGGCCTGGCGTCGATGCGGGCCTACAACGACTGGATTTTCGAGGAATGGTACTCGCCGCACCCCGACCGGTTCATCCCCTCGCAGATCACCTGGCTCCACGACGTGGAGATCGCCGCCGCCGAGATCTACAAGAACGCCGAGCGGGGCTTCACGGCGGTGGCCTTCAGCGAGAACCCCGAGAAGCTCGGCCTGCCGTCGATCAACAGCGGGTACTGGGCTCCCTTCTTCCGGGCCTGCCAGGAGACCGACACGGTGATCAACCTGCACGTCGGTTCGTCGTCGCAGACCATGTTCCCGTCCACCGACTCGGACCCGGCGGTGCTCGGCGTGCTCTTCCCGGTCAACGGCTTCGCGGCCAGCCACCGACTGGCTGTTCGCCCGGATCCCGGCCGAGTTCCCGAACCTGAAGATCGTCCTGTCCGAAGGCGGGATCGGCTGGGTGCCGATCCTGCTCGACCGGTTGAGCTACATGTCCCGGCACGGTGACCAGCGTCTGATGTTCGGGGACCTCACCGCCCTCGAGGTGCTCCACCGGAACTTCTGGTTCACCACGTTCTCCGACGAGCGCACGATCTCGCTGCGCCACGAGATCGGGGTGGACCACATCATGTACGAGACCGACTTCCCCCACACCGACTCGTCCTGGCCGCACACCCAGGCGATCGTCGCCGGGCAGCTGGCCGGTGTGCCCGCGTCCGAGGCCGACGCCATGACGTACCAGAACGCCGCCGCCCTGTACCGGCACCCACTCCCGCCGGAGCTGGGCGCCACCAGCTAGCTGGCCGGCCGGGCGAGGGCCCGGATCCAGGTCGCCGCTGGGGAACGACGGGCGCCGCCTACTCGGGGCGGAGCTCCAGCGTGGTCGCCGCCGCCTCGTCGCTCACCATGCGGTCCGACGACCCTGGGCCGTAACGGCCGTACTTGGCGCGGTAGGCGGCGTCGACCTCGGCGCGCTCGCCCTCCGTCGCCGACGTCGTCCACGATGACGTCGGCCTCGAGGCCCGGCACCCGGATCCGGGCCCGTCGGGTGCTCACCGCCTGGCCGTACCAGCCGTTATCGCGGCGGAACCAGGTCCGCACGTAGACCCCAGAACCGGCTCGGACGACCCAGATCGGCACCTCGGCCCGCAACGTCCCGTCGTCCCGACGGGTGGCGATTTGCAGCTCGTCGGCCTCGTGGATGCGGTGCAGCTGCTCGGACGACCACTCGGTCACGGGAGTCCTTTCTCGAGTCGGGAGCTCTCTGCCATTCTGGCGGCGGGAGGCGCTACCGACGAACGTTCCGCGCGCGAGGGGGTCGAATCGATGGAGGGAGACGTCCAGGGCCACGATGCGAGCCGTGGCAGCGTCGGGCAACGCCACGCCACAGCCCACCCGGCCCGATGGGCTGTGGCTCGATGACGTCACGGAGGGCATGACGTTCCGCAGCGGTACCTACGAAGTCACGAGGTCAGAGATCGTCGAGTTCGCCGGGCGCTTCGACCCGCAGCTCTTCCATGTGGACGAGGAGCGGTCGGGCGGAACCTTCTTCGGGGGACTGGCGGCCAGCGGCTGGCACACCGCTGCGATCACGATGCGCCTCCTCGTGGCCGCCGTGCCGGTAGCCACGGGGATCGTGGGAACCGACATCTCCCTCAAGTGGCCGAGCGCCACCCGGGCTGGTGACGTCCTGCACCTCGAGGTCACGGTCAGCGGCGTCACCCCGTCCCGGTCGAGACCCGAACGGGGCAATCTCCTCCTCACCTACGAGACGGTGAATCAGGACGGGGACGTCCGTCAGGCCACCACCGGCCGGGTGGTCGTCTGGCGACGACCGGTCGCCGACGGCTGAACACCCGGTTCACCCGACCTTTCGGTCGGCCGGCGCGTCCGGTGCGCTCGTGCCGCCCTCACTCGCCGACGAGGGAGGGGCCCTCTTCGGGGTCGGCGAGGACGGACGACCCGGCCGGCAGGAGCACGACGGCCGTGGCCCGGCACGTCAGGGCACCACGCTGGTTCGTGCCGGTGACCGACAGGGAGACGGCGCCACAACGCTCGCCGAGCACGACGTCGGTCACCTGGGCCGCCAGGCGGTGCGTGTCGCCCACGTAGTTGCGTCCGAGACCGGTGGTGCCGCGCAGCTCGTAGAGCCAGCCGCCGTCGCCCATCCAGTCGGTCAGGAGATGGCTGAACCACACCAGACGGGTGTGGGAGTAGTCGGTCGCCGCCAGGAGGCCCTCGCTCTGTGCGTAGGGCTCGTCCCAATGCCGACGTTCGACGATGTCGTAGACCCCGAAGGGGTCGTGGGCGTACATCGCCGGCCGGGCCTTGCGGTTGCGGTACGCCAGGCGGAGGGGCTCGCCACCGAGCGGCCCCGGTCCCACGCCGGCGCGGTACTCCACGAGGTCGGTGATGGTCAGTGGTCCCTTGACCATCGGCCCGACGACCTCGCCGACCCGCACGTCCTCGGCCCGTCGCACGACGGCGCCGCGTGGCGCTTCGGCCTCGTAGGCCGCATCGATCGCCTGGAGCTCGTCGGCCGTGTACGCGCGCTCGCTCGACGGCGTCCGGGCCGGCACCGGGGGGCGCGGCCGCCCGGTAGCTGCGGGTCCGCTCCCGGACGGCGTACACGGTGTCGCCCAGGTGGAAGTCCGTGTGCTCCACGATCGTGCACTCGGGGACGGCCGGGTCGGGACCGGCCACGGCATCACCGAGGATCTTGGTCCGCTCGAGGCGGGTGCCTTCGGGGATCCGGGCCCGCAGCACCCAGCGTTCTTCCCCGATCGCCTGGTGGCTGGCGCCGAGGAGTGCCTCGATGCTCAGCGGTGGCGCCGCCTCGGGATCCGGAGCGACCGGCACGCCGGTGGCCAGGGGGAACAGTGGGGGAGCGCAGAGGGCGCCCACCACGCTCTGCCGGGCGTAGTCCGGATCGGAGTACAGGGGATTGTCATCGCCGTAGGCCCGGGCGAAGTGACGGATGGAGTCGACCGAGGCGAACTCGACGTAGGCCGGTGCGGCGTCGCGCATCGGCTGGCCGATCTTGCCCACCAGCGAGGCACACGGCGACTCAGCCATCGTTCGTCACGTTCGATCGATGAGGTCGACTCGGGTCGACGGCGACGGTCACCCAACCTTTCGCGCCGGTTGGTGCGTCCTCGATCATGGTCACCACCCCCTGCGCTCAGAACCTACCGGGGTGGCTCCGCCGTCATCCACGAACCGGCTGGCGACGTGGGGACGGCCCCACGAAATGGGCGCGCGCCTCGCCGATGCGGTCGCCGACGTCCCCGTGGCCGCCGCCGGCCGAACCGATTGACACCCCGAAAGCCGCCCACTAGACCTGAGGCGGCGACGTCGGGTGGGGGCCCGGATCTGGAGCGTCGCCGAGCAACACCATCGTCCGGGAGTTGTACCGGCGGACCGAAGTGGCAGTCCTTGGCGGGACAGTCGAGTAGGGGGGTAGGTCCGATGAAGCAGCGCGCCACGTCGATCTCCATGGCGGCGGCCTGTGTGGCGTCCACGTTGATCGTCCTGAGCCCGGTGGCCACCAGTGGTGCCGGTGCCAGTTCGTATCCGCCGATACCGAAGGGGCCGATCACGTTCGCCGTATCGGCCGACCTGAGCGGGGCCGCCGCCGCCTACGGGGTGACGACGCAGGAGGCCTTCAAGAACGTGACGATGCAGGCGTTCGACGCCGAGCATCCGAACGGCATCGACGGTCACAAGGTCGTGGTCAAGATCTACAACGACCAGAGCGACGTCACCGGATCGGTGCAGGTGGCCAACCAGATGGCCGCCGACAAGGTGGCCGGGGTGGTGACCGTGTCCCAGAGCCCGGCCTCGCAGAGCCAGCAGCTGTCGGTGCTGACCAAGGACAAGGTCCCGGTGGTCTCGACGCTCAGCGGCAGCCAGTACGCCAACACCAAGACCTACCCCTACGCCTTCGGCTCGGGTGGCTCGGTCCAGCAGGAGGGCGCCGTCTCGGCCAAGTGGATCAACAAGAAGGGCTACACGAAGATCGCCGTCATGACCGACGGCCTGCCCCAGGACCTCGACGCGTCGAACCAGATCCTGAACGCCATGAAGAAGGACGCGCCGAACGCCAAGGTGGTGCAGAGCGTGACCATCCCGCCGGGCTCGGTCGACGACACGGCGGCGGTGACGAAGTTGCAGGCGGCCGACCCCGACCTGGTCATCGTCTACCTCGGGGTCGGGTTCGGCCCGGTCTGGCAGGCCATGCAGGCGGCCAACTGGTCACCGAACATCCTGTCGTCGGCCGGCGCCTGGTACGACGGGTTCACGGCCATGGGCTCGTTGACGCCGAAGGCGTACGCGCCGTACGTCGACTGTGCGGAGTCGCCCTCGCAGGTCTTCACGGCCCAGCAGCAGGCCCTGTTCGCCAAGTACAGCGCGGTCACCGACGCCTCGAGCACCAACTACCTGACCTACATCGCCTCGGACTCGGTGCCGGTCGAGATCATGGCAGCGGCCATCGAGAAGTACCACTCCACCGATCCCCAGGCCATCAAGAAGGCCATCGAGGGCTTCAAGAACCAGAAGTTCGTGGGGATCGACTACAGCTTCTCGCCGACCAACCACTTCGGGCTGACCGGTCAGTACGGCCCGGCCGTGTGCAAGATGGGCGCCCCGTACGCCGGGGGCGTGGGGAAGGTCCCGGTCAAGGGCTAGCGCCCGGCCGGGGATCCCGGGCACGGGGGGCTGGCACCACCACCCGAGGCGTGCTCGTGCCCTAGCGGCGGCCGGCCGAATCTGCGACAAAGGTAGGGTGATCGGCACCGCACGCCCACCCCGGCTCCGTCCGACGACGCGTCGGCCACGGGGCACCGGGGCCAACTGGCGTGGTACCGGCTCGGCCGTGACCTGCGACGGCGCTGGGCCGGCTACGTCGGTCTGGCCCTCCTGATCGCCCTGGTCGGCGGCGTGTCCCTGGCCAGCGTGGCCGGCGCCCGGACCACCCAGTCGTCGTTCCCGGCCTTCCTGGCGTCGACCAACCCCTCCGACATCAACATCGACAACGGTCCCTACGACCCGTCACTCCTGGCGAAGGTCGCCCGGCTGCCCGGCGTCACCTCCCTGCAGACCTACGTCGCCTTGAACCTGGCGCCGATCCGTGCCGACGGCACCCCAGACTTCAGCAATCCCCTGGGCAACGTCGAGCCCGTCGGGCCGCTGGACCGGCTCTACCTCGACCAGGACAAGGTCACCATCGTCCACGGCCGGATGCTCGATCCGAGGCGAGCCGACGAGGTGGTCATCTCCAAGTCCACCGCCCGCACCACCGGCTTGCACGTCGGTGACCGCATCCGCGAGGGGATCTTCTCCAACAGCCAGCTCAACGGCACGGGCGCTCCCGACGGCCGGGGCCGCCCGGCGGGTGACCCTCGACGTCGTCGGGGTCGGCATCTTCAACGACGAGGTGGTGCAGGACGACGCCGACCGACTGCCCCGCATGGTGATGAGCCCGGCCCTGACCGATCGCCTGACGTCGTGTTGCGTGAGCTACGCCTGGACGGGCATCCAGCTGGCCGCACGGGGCGGCCGGGGTGCAGCCGTTCCTCCATGCCTACGCCGCCCACTTCCCGTTGAGCACCCTGGCCTACTACCACGTCACCTCGGTGATCGAGGAGCAGGCGGAGCAGTCGGTGAAGCCCGAGTCCCTGGCCCTCGGCTTCTTCGGCCTCATCGCCGGGCTGGCGGTACTGCTCATCGCCGCCCAGGCGATCGGACGGTTGGTCAGCGGCCTCTCGGAGGACCGCGAGACCCTCCGTTCGTTGGGTGCCGACCCGGTCGACACCACCCTCGACGGGGTCACCGGTCTGGGTGGCGCCGTGGTGGTCGGCTCGCTGCTGGCGGCCGTGGTCGCCGTGGCCTTCTCGCCGATCGCCCCGCTGGGCCCGGTCCGGGCGGTGGAGGCCCACCATGGCGTGTCGTTCGACTGGACGGTCCTCGGCTTGGGCACCGCCGCGCTCGTCGTCGTCCTGCTCGGGATGGTCCTCCTCTTCTCCTACCGGGACCTGCCCCACCTGGCCGCGCGGCGCCGACGCCGGGCACCGAGGCAAGGGTCGGCCGTGTTGCGAGCAGCCGCCGCCGCCGGATTCTCGGCCCCGGCCACCACCGGCATCCGGTTCGCCCTCGAACGGGGCCGAGGTCGCTCGGCCGTCCCCGTGCGCTCCTCGATCCTCGGCACGCTGCTGGCCGTGGTGATGGTGGTGGCGTCCATCACCTTCGGGACCAGCCTCAACACCTTCATCTCCCATCCGGCGCTCTACGGATGGAACTGGAACTACATCCTCGAGGCGAACGCCGGCTACGGCGCCATGCCGGTCAAGGCGAGCAACGCCATCTTGGCCCGCGACCCGCTGGTGACGGCCTGGACCGGCGCCTACTACTCCTACGAGAGCATCGACGGCATGAGCGTGCCGGTGCTCGGCGAGCAACCCAACGGCGCCGTCCAGCCGTCGATCCTCTCGGGCACGGCTTCGAGGCCGCCAACCAGGTGGTGCTCGGCACCCAAACCCTCCAGCTCTGGGCAAGCACGTCGGTGACACCGTCTCGGTCGACACCGGGGGCCGGCCGAAACGGCTGACCATCGTCGGCACCGCCACCATGCCGACGGTCGGCGTGGGCCACGGCCTGCACCTGTCCATGGGAACCGGGGCCGCTCCTGTACCAACTGGTCATCCCTCTGCGCCGACCTCGACATCCAGCAGGAGGGCAACGGCCCGAACGTCTTCTTCGTCCGCACCCGGCCGGGGGTGAGCAGTCCGGGCGGCCCGCTCGCTCGATCGCGTGGCCAACGCCATCTCGACGGCCACTGGTCAGCCGCGATTCCACCATCCCCTTCGGGGTGCAGCATCCGGCCCAGATCGTCAACTACCGGTCGATGGGCTCGACCCCGGCGCTGCTCGCCGGGGCGCTGGCCCTCGGGGCGGTGATCGCCCTGGGACTCACCCTCAGCGCCTCGGTCCATCGGCGGCGCCGTGAGCTGGCGCTCCTGAAGACGCTCGGCTTCACCCGACGGCAACTGGCCACCACGGTGGCCTGGCAGGCATCGGTGTCGGTGGGCATCGGGACGCTCATCGGGGTCCCGGCCGGCATCGCCCTCGGCCGGGTGCTCTGGGTGCTGTTCGCCCAGGAGCTGTACGCCGTGCCCCAGCCGACCGTCTCGGTGCTGTGGACCGCCGTCGTGGTCGTCGGCGCCATGGTGCTGGCCAATCTGGTGGCCGCCATCCCCGGGTGGCGGGCCACCCGTACCCCCACGGCCCTGGTCCTGCGGGCCGAGTGACGGATCCCCGAGCGTGCGGCGACGTCGGTTACGGGTGGGCGAGGATCCGGTCGACCTGGCGCTGGGTGAGCGGGGCGTGCGGCAGGGCCACGTCGCGTCGGGCGCATGCCGGCGATGAGCAGGTCGAGGTACCGCCGCCAGGCGTCGGGCGCCGACGCCGACTGGTCTCCAGCGACCCCCCGGAGCGACCACATCGCCATGGTGAGGTCGGTGCTGGTGAGGTCGGTTCGCACCCGGCCGTGCTCCTTGGCGTTCGGCAGCAGGTCGGCGATGAGTTCGCGGGCCGTCCGGACCATCTCGTGGTCGGTGTCCCACAGCTCGGGCAGACAGCCCGAGATGCTCCGCCTGGTAGGCGCCCGATGCCTCGAGGAACGCTTCGAGACCGGTGCCGTCGGGCAGCAGCGGCCGCCTCGCTTGGCCATCGTGATCGTGGGCCTCGAGGACCTCGTGCACCAGCGCGTCGATCAGCGCCTCTTTGGTGGGGAACCGTCGGTAGAGCGTGCCCATGCCGACACCGGCGACCCGGGCGACGTCGGCCACGCTGGCGTCGAGGCCCTGGGCATCGAAGACCTCGGCTGGCCGCGGCGAGCAACGGTCGCGGTTGTCTTGCCGCGTCGCGGCGCAGCGGGCGGTCCGGTGCGGTGGTCTCATGGCGTCACCTCACTCCGCCTCGTCGCCGGCGAGTGTCCCGCCGGCGACCAGGCCCAGTTCGGCGTGGAGCATCGGTCCTCGGCGGACCCGGCGCCGTCCGGCGGCCCCGCCGGGGGACGGCCAGCGAGCGCGGCGGCCAGCGCCGAGGCCGACGACGGCCAGCAAGGCGAACCCATGGGTGTAGCCGGCCTCGGGCGGGAGCCGCCCGGCGTGCGCGCCGCGACGTGACGATGCTGCTCATCACGGCGGCACCGATGGAGCCGCCGATGGTGCGGATGTTGGCGTTCATGCCGCTGGCCACGCCGGTCTGCGTCGGGCGGGACAGCTTCGACGACCAGGTTCGACATCGAGGCGAAGGCCAGCCCGAATCCGCCGCCTTCGATGACCATCGCGAGCAGGATCTCCCACTGCGAGCGTGTGGCGACGGTCAGCAGGACGAAGGTCGGCGATGCTGATGACCGAGCCGGCCAGCCAGCACCATTTTGGCGCCGTAGCGCTTCGACAGCCGGCCCGAGAGCATGCCGAAGGCGAACATCACCAGCGCTGAGCGGGCAGCAGGATCAGCCCGGAGCGGGTGATGCTGGCGCCGAATCCGTAGCCTGCCGACGTCGGGGTCTGCAGGAACTCGGGCAGGAAGGCGAACACGGCATACATGGCCGACCCCGAAGCAGCAGAGCGACGAGGTTCGTGGTCCACACCGCCGGGATGCGCATCATCTTCATGTCGATCAGCGGGTGGTCGGAGCGGGACTCCACCATGACCCAGAGCACCGCCGAGCACGACGGCGGCGATCAGCAGGCCGATGCACCGATGCTCGAGCGCCAGCCCCAGGTGGGCGCCTCGCTGATGCCGAGGATCAGGGCCACCAACCACCCCGACAGCAGGCACGACCGCCGGCCAGCTGATCTTGCCCGGCGTGCGGACCGCCGACTCGGGGACGACCAGGTGGGCGGCGACGGCGGTGCGCCGAGCACGATCATCGGGATCCAGAACAGCCAGTGGTAGTCGAGGGCATCGACGATCGGGCCGGCGAGGACGATGCCCAGACCGGCACCGGCCGCCGCCAGGGCGGCGATGATCCCGACGGCACCGGTCACCTTGTCCTTCGGGAACTCGTCGCGAATGATGCCGAACGACAAGGGCAGCACGCCGCCGCCGATCCCCTGGATCACCCGGGCGACGATCATCATGCGTGATCGAGCCGGCCAGCGCGGCGAGCAGCGATCCGACCGTCAGGGCGACGAGCGTCAGCACCAGGAACCGTTCCTTGCCGAACATGTCGCCGAGGCGCCCCATGATCGGCGTGAAGATCGACGCCGACAGCAGGTATGCCGTCAGCACCCACGTCACCGTGTTCTGGGAGGTGTGGAGGCCGGCCTGGATGGTCGGCAGCACCGGCACGACCAGCGACTGCAGCAGGGCGTACCCGGCCACGGCGGTCGCCAGGACGGTGAACGTCGCCTGGTAGTGGGACCGGGTCTCGGTCTCGGGCGCCAGCTGGGCGTCCACGGCGTCCGGTCCGCTCGAAATATCCGAAGTGCTCACTCCGCTTAGATAACTCTAAACGGAGTGAATTGTCCAGTTATTTCCGACGGCGTCCCCTGGCCGATGGCCCGGGCCCGTCGGCGGCCGGACAGCCCGCTCGTCGCCCGAGCCGAGCCGGGGACGCCCGGGTACCATCCGGGCCATGGTGCACCTGTCCCTCAGCTACGACATGCGGGCCCCGGACTTCGGCCCGCCGGCCACCGACCTCTACGCCGCCGCCCTGGACCAGTGCGAATGGGGCGACGGCGTCGGGTTCCATCAGGTGGTGGTGCCCGAGCATCACGTCTCGCCGGACGGGTACCTGCCCTCGCCGGTGGTGATGGCCACGGCCATCGGGGCCCGGACCAAGCGGCTGCGGATCGCCATCTCGCTCCTCCTGGTGCCCTTCTACCAACCCCAGCGGCTGGCCGAGGACCTCGCCGTGGCCGACCTCGTGGCCGGCGGTCGGCTCGACGTCATGCTCGGCACCGGGTACCGCGAGATCGAATTCGAGACCTACGGGGTCGACCTCCACGGCCGCGGCAAGGCGATGAACGACACGATCCTGTTCCTGCAGCAGGCCTGGACCGGTGAGCCGTTCGAGTGGGAGGGGCGGACGGTGCAGGTCCTGCCGCGGCCGGCGCAGCGTCCCCGGCCCCGGATCATCGTCGGCGGCGCCTCGCCGGCCAGCGCCCGTCGGGCGGCCCGGATCGGCGACGCCTACGCCCCCATCCACCCCAAGCTCTACGAGATCTACCTACAGGAGCTCGAGGCGCTGGGCAAGCCCGAGCCCAAGGACGCCGGCGGGGCGGTGACCACGCACGGGGGCGCGGTGGTGGCCGTGACCGAGGACCCCGAGCGCACCTGGGCGGCCATCGAGCGCAACCTCCTCCACGACGCCAACGTGTACGCCGAGTGGACCGGCGGCCGCAAGGGGGCCATGTTCGAGCCGATCACCACGGCTGAGGAACTGAAGGCGTCGGGTCAGTATCGCGTGCTGACCCCGGCCGAGGCCGTCGCCCAGGCCAACGAGTACGACGCCCTCTCGTTCCGGCCGCTGGTCGGGGGCATCGATCCCGACGTCGCCTGGGAGAGCCTGCAGCTGTTCGCCGACCGGGTCCTGCCCGAGCTCACGCTGGCTCCGCTCGCCTGACCCGACGGCGACGGCCGGGCCCCGTCGACGATGACGAGCGGCCCGGCCGGTCGCCGTCGTCCCTAGGCGGCGTTCGGGTCGAACCCCGGGACGATGATGTCGGCCCCGTGGCGCTTGGTGAGCACGTCCATGAACCCGTCGTGCCAGTTGACCTTGCAGGGGCCGGTGAAGCTGGCCCGCTTGGTGTCGTCGGCGACCGAGCCCCGCAGCGTGTTGGGGATCGGGGTGACCTCGACCGTGGCCGGTTTCCCGGTGGCCGCCCCCACGAACTTGCACCACTCCTGGACGCTGACCGGCTCGTCACCGGCCCAGTTCACGATGGTGGCCGGGACCGAGGCGGCGTCGAGCAGCGCCTCGACCTGGTCGTTGATGTCGTCCTGGTGGATCGGGCTGTAGAGGCAGGGGTCCCACCGGGTGACCACCGGCTGGCCGGCGATGACGGCATCCATGTTGTAGGTCGGCAGGCCGCCCGTCGGGCCGTACGAGGCGTTCATCCGGGCGATGGTCACCGGCAGGTCGAACAGCCGGGCGCAGGTGCGGGCCACCGCCTCGCCACCGATCTTGGTCACCGAGTAGGTGGGCGTGTGCGTGGAGTAGCAGTCGCCCAGCGGGTCCGTCTCTTTGAAGACGTGCCAGGGGTCGTCCCAGGCCTTGTAGGTCGAGTGGGTGGACATCACGAGGGCGCCCTTGGCGTTGCGGCAGTGGTGCAGGACGAAGCCGACCGACTCGGCGTTGGCCTTCATGGCCGCGTCGTAGTCGGCGTCCATGCCCTTGTACATGACCAGGTGCAGCACGTAGGTGAAGTTGTCCGGCAGCTCGGAGAAGTCGGGGTCGCCGAGGTCCATCTTCACCGCTGTGGCGCCGACGTCCTCCAGGCGCTTGGCGTCGTTGGGGTTCGAGAAGCGCGCCACGCCCCAGACGTCGTTGTCCCGTGCCAGGTACTCGACCATCGGAAAGGCGATCTGACCGGCCGCGCCAGTCACGAGGATCCTCTCGTCCGAAAGCATGTGAACCGCCCTTTCGCTGCGTCGCCCCGGCTCGGGTGCGACTGCTCCTCGGGCCCGACGGACCCCCCTGTGCCCTGAGTTTGCCATTGCCCGGTACCGGCGTCGCCCCGACGGCGAATTCCCACCTCGGGCGGTCGGGCCGAGCCGAGGCGCCGGCCGGCTCCTCAGCCGGTGCCGAGGTCCGACGGCGGGGGGATCCGACCGGCCAGGGCGGCATCGACGGCCGGGTCGCCGCACCGCAGGCGGGCCACCTTCTCGAGCGAGGGGGCACGGCGCAGTTCGTTGCCGCCTTCGATGGCCAGGCTCTGCCCGGTGATCCACGAGGACTCGGGTCCGGCCAGGAAGCGGACGCCGGCGGCGATGTCGTCGGGCGTCCCGGTACGTCCGAGCGGCTTCTCGCGGACGAAGTCGGCGACGATCTCGGGGTCCGAGAACAGGAGGGACACGTTGTTGCTGGCCGTGCGGGTCAGGCCGGGCCGGACGGCGTTGACCCGGACGCCGAGGTGACCCAGCTCGTCGGCGGCCACCCGGACCAGGGCGTCGAGCCCGGCCTTGCCGGCGCAGTAGCCGGCCATGTGCGGCCAGGACATGGTGGCGGCGTCCGAGGAGATGCAGACGATGGCCCCGCCACCGTGGGCGGCCATGGGCGGGGTGGAGAACTTTATGGCCAGGAACGCGCTCACGATGTTGCGCTGCAGCTCCGCCAGCATGAGCTCGTCGTCGACCAGCAGGAGCGGCGCGATGCTGCCGCCACCGACGGTCGGCACGCAGACGTCGAGCCGGCCCTCGGGCCCGGCGGCCCGGGCCACCGCCGCCTCGACGTCGTCGCGCCGGGTGCCGTCGCCGACGTGACACTCGATCTCGGCCCCGGGCCCGACCGCCTGGCGGATGCCCTCGGCCGCCTGCTCCAGGCTGGCCTCGGTCCGACCCATCAGGGTCACGGCCGCCCCGTCGCGGGCCAACCAGCGGGCGCAGGCGCTGCCGAGCCCTCCGGCGCCGCCGGTCACCAGGGCCCGTTGGCCGGCCAGCGGGAGTGGATCGGGCATGTCGTCCCCTTTGCGGTTGGTGGCGATGGATCGGGTAATCGGTGACGGACTCAGCGGAACGGGGCGAGCATGGCGGCCAGGTCCTCGAGCTGACGGCGGACGTCGGCCTCGTCGCCGGGCTCCACCCGGAAGGTGCAGCGCATGATGCCCATGCCGAGGTAGCCCTCGATCGCCGCCGGCTCGGCCGTGGCCTGGTGGAAGATGACCGGCACCGGCGCCCGGCCACGGTCGGCCGCCAACGCCTGCAGTTCGACGATCCGGTCGGCCAGGGCCGAGCCGTCGAGGTGTCGCCCGCTGGCCATCCAGCCGTCACCGAAGGCGAGCACCCGCTCGGCGGTGGTGGGCCCGGCCCCGCCGACGAACACCGGCGGATGGGGCTGTTGCACGGGCTTGGGCCACTGCTGGAGCGGCTCGAACCGGACGCACTGACCCTGGTAGCGGGCGACGTCGTGGGTCCAGATCTCCTTCATGGCCTCGACCCGCTCCCGGAAGATGACGAACCGCCGGGCCGGGTCGGCCCCGTGGTTGGCCATCTCCTCGAGGTTCCACCCGGCGCCGACCCCGAGCACCAGCCGACCGTCGCACAGGTGGTCGAGGGTCGAGACCCGCTTGGCCAGCATGATCGGGTCGTGGTCGGGGACGACCAGCGTGCTCGTGCCGAGCACGAGGTCGGTGGTGACGGCGGCCACGGCGGCCAGCGACTCGAGGGGGTCGAAGAAGCGGGCGAAGTCGTCGGGGAGGTCACCCCCCGAGGGGTAGGCGCTCGCCCGGTCGACGGGGACATGGGTGTGTTCGGGAAGGAACAGCGACTCGAAGCCGAGCTCCTCGACCAGGATGCCCAGCCGGATCGGGCTCAGCGCCCGATCGGTCGGGAACATGGTGATCCCAAACTTCATCCGCTCACCCCCCTGTGCGCGCCAGCACGATATCCGCCGACACCGAACCGGCGCCCGGCCCCGTGCGACCCGGGTCGCGGCGGCGGGTCTGTGGAAGACTTCGACCGGGGGACGGGGCGCCGATCGGCCTCGCCAAAGGGGGGAGTAGCCGGTGCGTCTCGACCTGCTCTACGAGTTCCAGCCGAAGGTGAAGCCGTGGGTGCTCCCGCACCCCTACGGGCAGCGGGACGCCGAGCAGCGGACCTACGCCGAGGGGATCGAGCAGATCCAGCTGGCCGACCGGCTCGGCTTCAACACGGTCTGGGTGGTCGAGCACCACTTCCGGGAGGGACGCTCGGCGTCACCCTGCTCCGAGGCGATCCTGGGGGGCCTGGCCCTGTCGACGACGAACATCAAGCTGGGGTTCGGCGTCACCCTCATGCCGTTCGGCTTCATCCATCCGGCGCGGGTGGCGGAGAAGGTGGCGACCGTCGACATCCTTTCCAAGGGCCGTGTCGAGTGGGGCACCGGGCGCTCCACGCCGATGGAGCAGGCGGCCTTCGGCGTGCCGACCGACGAGAGCTCGCGCCAGCAGTGGCGGGAGGCCATCGAGATCGTCGTGGCCATGTGGGAGCAGGAGCGCTTCAGCTACGAGAGCCCCAATTTCTCCTTCCCCGAACGGGTCCAGACCCCGAAGCCCTTCCAGGACCCCCATCCACCGGTGTGGCAGGCGGCGGCCGGCGATCCGAGCGCCGTGAGCGCCGGGCGGTCGGGTCTCGGCCTCCTGTCCATGGCCATCACCCGCCCCGTCGCCGACACGGCCGAGACCGTCCGGGTGTACCGGGAGGCCCAACGACAGGCCGAGGCCGAGGGCGTGGCCCCGCTGACCCGGGTCCGCAACAACCGGGTCGGCACCTACACGCTGGTCCACTGCTGCGACGACCTGGACCAGGCGGCCGACTACGGGCTGTGGTCGTCGGTCGAGTGGTGGTACCGGCACCTGGCCGAGTTCACGCTCGAGTGGGAGCTGCCCAACCTGCCCAAAGAGGAGCAGGAGGTGTTCTTCCCCCTCCTCAAGCTCAGCTCCGAGAACCCGATCGACATCAAGATGTACCAGGACCAGGACATGATCATCGTCGGGACGCCGGAGATGTGCCTCGAGAAGATCCTGCGCTACGAAGCGGCGGGCGTGGACCAGCTCCTCTGTTACATGCAGTTCGGCTCGCTGCCCCACGAGTCGGTGCTGCGCAGCATCGAGCTCCTGGGCACGCAGGTCATCCCCGAGCTCGAGCGACGCGGGCACCAGGTGCACGCCACCGCCGCCCTCTGATCGCCGGCGCCACGATGGACCTCATCGGCCTCCTCCGAGAGCAACAACGACTGGCCAAGGAGGCGGCGCAGGCCGCAGCCGCAGCGCCGCCCGACGGTGACGACGGGCGGGCCACCGAGGAGCCGACGGCCGAGCGACCCCGAGCCGGGGTGATCGATCGGGCCGGGGCCGGCAGACGTCCACGACGGACGACGATGGGAAAGAGGTAGGCAGCATGGAACTCGACGGCATCGACACGTCACCCGTCCCCGACTACCGCAACATGCTCCAGCTCGACGGCCGGGGGTTCGTGGTCATCGGGGCCGGACGAGGCATGGGGCGCCAGACGGCCCACGCCATCGCCGCCTTCGGCGGCCGGGTCCTGTGCGTGGACATCGACGCACCCCGGGCCGAGGCGGTGGCCAAGGAGATCAACGGCATCCCGCACGTCGGCGACGTCCGTAACGCCGACGACGTGGAGGAGATGGTCAGCCACGCGGTGGCCGAGTTCGGCCAGATCCACGGGGTGGTCGACATCATCGGCATGGCCCGCTACGGGCGGATCACCGAGATGTCGGAAGAGGACTGGGACTGGGTGCAGGGCATGGTGGTGCGCCACGCCTTCTTGGTCATGCGCTCGTTCGGACGGGTGCTGATCGAGCAGCGCCACGGCTCGATGGTCTTCATCGGCTCGATGAACGGCATGCCAGCGCCCCCTTCCACTCGTCCTACGGGGTGGCCAAGGCCGGCCTACGGCACCTCATCAAGACGGCGGCGTGGGAGTTCCGGGGGGCCGAGGTCCGGATCAACGGCGTCGCCCCGGGCTCGGTGGCCAGCCCCCGGGTGGCCTTCACGCGCGGCGTGGACGCCGAGGAGTTGGCCGACGGGAAGTTGGCGTCGCTCGGCAAGACGAGCGACATCGCCCAGGCGGTCCTCTTCTTCCTCTCCGACCTCTCGGCCTACGTCACCGGCCAGATGCTGTACGTCGACGGGGCGATCCTGGCCAAGAACCCCTTCGACTTCGACGAGCCGCCCTTGCCGCCCGGCCAGGCGATGGGCGTCAGCCGGTGAGGCCCGGCCGGGACCGGCTCCCGGGCGGGGGCGACTGACCGTGGCGGCGGCGCTGGAGCACTGGCTCCCGATCATGTTCGAGGACCCGGCCCAGATCCTCGACATCGCCCGGGAGGCCGAGGCGGTGGGCTTCACCGGTGTGGCCCTGGCCGACCACGTGGCGCTGCCGGTCGGCTTCACCTCGGTCCACCCCTCGGGCGAGAACCCGTTCGTCCCGACCAGCGAGTTCGTCGACCCGATGACGACGGCCGCCGCCATCCTGGCCGTCACCTCGCGCCTTCGGGTGATGACCTACGTCTACATCGTGACCATGCCGCGACCCCTGGACGGTGGCCAAGTCGGCCGGCACCCTGTCGGTGCTCTCGGGCGGGCGGTTCGCCCTCGGCGTCGGGGCCGGGTGGCTGACCGAGGAGATCTCGCTGCTCGGCCACGACCCGGCGACGCGCGGCAAGCGGATGGAGGCCGACCTCGACCTCATCCGCCAGCTCCTGCACACCGGGCGGGCCTCGGTCCAGGGCGTCGGCGAGGTGGCCATGGAGCCGTCGCCGTCCGACCCGCCGCCGATCCTGGTCGGCGGCAAGGCCCGGGCCGCCCTGCGCCGGGCGGCCCGCCACGACGGCTGGCTCGGGATGAACTACCCGCTGGAGGAGGTGTGGACGCTGCTCGACGCCCTGGCCGAGGCCCGCCGGGTCACGGCGGCGGCGCCCCACCCGTCGGCCGGGCCTCCCATGACCATGGTGATCCCCGAGGCGGTGCCGTCGCCCGACCTGCACGCCGAACTGGCCGCCCGGGGCGTGACGGCGACCATCTCGGCCCCGTGGCCCCCCGGCGACCGGGGCGTCGCCTCCGCTCGAGGCCAAGCGCGACGCCCTCTCGGCCTTCGCCGAGCGCTACGGCCTGTAGCCCCGGCCGGGGCCGGTGGTCAGTGGCCGGTGGTCAGAGGCCCTTCTTGACCGTCCGCTCCAGGATGCCGAGGGTGGCCCGCAGGGCCGTGTCGGGCACGATCGGGAACCGCTCCTTCAGGTCGCCCTCCACCTCGGACCAGTCGTAGTAGGAGGTCACGTTGGTGATCCCGTCCCCGGCCGGCTCCAGGCGGTACCCGTAGTAGTGGGGCACCCGGGCCTCCGGCCCGAGATTCCAGGCGATCTCCCGGTCCGGCTCGAAACGGATGATGTGCACGGTCACGTCGTAGTGGCCGAGCGGCATGTCGTTCAACGACTCGCGGTCCATATGCACGACGAAGGTGTCGCCCACCTTCTCGGCCGGCTCGCCGGTGAAGTCCTGCAGCATGCCCGAGGCATCGATGGCCACCTGGCCGGCCGGACTGCGCACGATGTCGAAGATGGCGGTGGGCGACGCCGGGATGGGCCGGGTCACCTCGATCCGGTCGGTCAGGAATTCGGTATCGGGCATCGAGGTTCCTCAGGTTCGCCGGACGGGTCGTCGACAGCTTCGCGCGACCGTGCCCCGGTGGGCGGGTCACTGCCCCTCCTCGAGGTCGAAGAAGGCCCGGAGGCGGGCCGAGCGGCGGGGGAGGACCCGCAGGCCCGGGAGTGAGAACACGCGGGTGGTGATGCTGCCGAAGTGCTCGAAGACCACGGCGTTGATCTCGGTGGACAGGGCGATCGACCGGCCGAGGAAGAAGAACCAGCCGAGGGTGACCACCGTGGTGCCGATGGCCCCGTAGAGCTGGCTGGCCCGGCTGATCTTGTCCGGCAGGTACAGCTCGCTGACGCCCTGCATGGCCACGATGGTGAGGGCGACCAGGACCGAGCCCGGCAGTCGGGCCCCGGGGTCGGGGGTGGCGTGGGGGAGGAAGTTGGTCAGCCCGATCCAGGCCACCAGGTAGACGACCAGCGCCAGCAACAGCGACGGGCCGGCGACGCCCAGGCCGTAGTCCTCACGGAGTCGGTTGACCAGGATCGACATGAGCCCCATGACGCAGACGAGACCGGCGACCGTGCCGATGGTCCGCATCGGGGTCTTCTTCGGTGTGGGCACCCGCCAGGCGATGGCGCTCGAGGAGATCAGCACCTTGCTGAGCGACCGCCCGGCGGTGAGCATGCCGACCAAGCCGAGCCCGGTGGCCACCCACCGGGCGGCGCCCGGCTCGGCGAACGCCGCTCTGATCTGCTTGGACAGCCCGCCGCCGGCCCCGATGGTCGTCTCGACGTCGTGGGCGCTGACGAAGCCCGAGATGAGGCCGAAGACCCCGATCACGAAGAGCAGCAGGGGGACGAAGAACAAGAAGAGCCGGAAGGCGATGGCGCTGCCGGTCACCCCACCCGCCGACTCCTTGTCCCGGCGGATCAGCTCGGTGAGGAGCGAGCCGGCCTGGGTCCGGCGGTAGGGCTCGGACCGGGCGTTGACCCAGGTCACCACCTGGTGGCGCCGGGTCTCCCGAGCCTCAGTGGCTCCCGTCTCGGCCTGGCCATCGTCGGACTTTCCCACGGAGCGCTCGTTCCACCTTCGCCGGCCCTCGTCAGCCGGCGGGAAGCGCCAACGCTATCCGCCGCAGCTCTGTCCGGATCCGATGTCGGCGCGCCGGGCCACCGGTCCCGTCCATGGCCGGACGGGACCGGTGGGACCCGGGTCGGGGGATCAGGCCTCGCCGACGGCGGCCAGCTCCAGGAGCTCGCCCTCCTCGTCGACCTCGTCGACCGCCGGCGCCGAGGCGGCCGACGGCACCTTCTGGATGCCGACCAGGATGGTCACCAGGGCGGCCAGGGCGAACAGGGCGCCGAAGGCGAAGACGCCGTCGATGGCGTGCACCACCGAGGCGGCGTGGGCCGACGTCCCCACCCCCGGCTGGAGCTTGGCGTGGCCGAGCAACGAGTCGAAGATGGTGACCAGCACGGCCAGACCGAGCGCCGCACCGATCTGCTGGGACACGTTGACCAGCCCCGAGGCGGCACCGGCATCGGCCGGGGCCACCTCGGCCAGCGAGGCCGAGGTGACGGCGACGAAGGCCGTCCCGCTGCCCGCCCCGATCAGCACCAACGACACCACGATCTGGAGGTAGCTGGTGCTGGCGTCCACCTGGGTGGCCAGCGCCAGGCCCAGCGTGGCCACCGCCGTCCCGAGGGCCATGACCGCCTTCTGCGGCAGACGGCGCAGCAGGACCCGGCTGGTCAGCTGGGACGAGGCGAAGACCGAGAGGGGCATCGGCAGGAAGGCCAGGCCGGTGGTGAGGGGCGAGTACCCCTGGACGTCCTGGAGGAACTGGGCCATGAAGTAGAAGAGCCCGTAGAAGCCGGCGTAGAGCAGGGCCCGGCTGGCATTGGCCGAGCTCCGGGTGCGGTGGGTCAGGAGGCGCAGCGGCAGGATGGGCTCCTCCACCCGTGCCTCCTGGCGGAGGAACAGCCCGACCAGGGCCAGCCCCACCACCAGGGCCACCACGGTGACCGGACTGGTCCAGCCCGACGACCCCGCCTCGACCAGCCCGAACACGATGGCCGAGACCCCGACCGTGCAGGTGAGCGCCCCGACCAGGTCGAACCGGCCCCGACGACGCTCGGTCTCCACGATGACCTCCCGCCCGAGCAGCCAGACGACCGCCCCGATGGGGACGTTCACGAACATCACCCAGCGCCACGAGACGAACTGGGTCAACAGGCCGCCGGCCACCAGGCCGGTGGCCCCACCGGCGGCCGAGACCGTGGTGTAGAGGCCGATGGCCCGCACCCGCTGCTCGCCGTCGGCGAAGACGGTGGTGAGGAGCGAGAGGGCCGAGGGGGCGGCCAGGGCGGCCCCGATCCCCTGGGTGGCCCGGGCGGCCAGCAGCATCCAGCCGACCGGGGCCAGGCCGCCGATCAGCGAGCTCAAGGTGAAGATGGCGATGCCGAGCAGGAAGATCCGCCGGCGGCCGAAGAGGTCGCCGGCCCGAGCGCCGAGGAGCAGGAGGCCGCCGAAGGCCAGGATGTAGGCGTTGAGCACCCACGAGAGGCTGCCGCTCGAGAAGTCGAGGCTGGCCTGGATGTGGGGCAGGGCCACGTTGACGATGGTCGTGTCGAGGACCACCATCATCTGGGCGGCCAGGATCACGAACAGGAAGACGGAGGGGTGGGTGAGCCGGTGTCGGAGGGTGCCCGGTGCGTGACGGGAGGTCGACCGGTCGGCATCGGGGCGCGCGCTGCTAAGGGTGGATGAGGGCATTGAAAACTTCCTTCCCGCTGGTAGGATGCAAGCGGATGGTTCCTCCGGTTAGTATACGGAGGGTCCTTCCGTTTAGCAACCCATAGGCCTACGAATCGAAGAGTTCATGAGCCAACAGGTCGAGACGTCACTGAGCGAGGCCCCGGTCGCCGAGGGCCAGGAGCCGGCGAAGCCCAAGCGGGCCGACGCGCTGCGCAACCAGGAACGCCTGGTGGCGGCGGCCCGTGAGGTGTTCGCCGAGGCCGGCGTGGGGGCGGCGATGGAGTCGATCGCCAAGAGGGCCGGTGTCGGCGTGGGCACGCTGTACCGCAACTTCCCCCAGCGGATCGACCTGGTCGAGGCCGTCTACAGCTCCGACGTCCAGGAGCTGTCCGAGGCGGCCACCCGGCCGTGGCCACCCTGGAGCCGTGGCCGGCGGTGGTGGCCTTCTTCGCCGCCTTCGTCCGCTACGCCCGGACCAAGCAGACGCTGCTGGGCGAGCTGCAGCAGGCCTTCGAGAAGAAGCCGGAACTTCGCCCGCGCTCGCGCGAATTGATCGACGGGGCCTTCGACCTGGTCATCGGCCGGGCCCGGGAGGCCGGGGTCATCCGCGACGACGTCGACGGGTCGGACGTGACCCAGCTGGTGAGCCCGGTCTGCACCAACCCGGCCCTCCCGACCGAGCAGGTCGAGCGCCTGGTGGCGATGATCCTCGACGGGCTCCGCTACCCGGCCGAGGTCGCCGGACCCGCCTGACCCACGCCGACCGATTGGGCCTACCGCGTCGCCTCGGCCAGAGCCGAGCGGATGGCACTGGCGTCGGCCGGCGTCCCCTGTTCGTCGGCGAAGGGCCCGTACGGGGCGCCGTAGGCCGGCGAGCCCGACTGGAGCCGCCAGCTCTCGGAGAGCGGCCCGGCGTCGACGGCGTCGTAGCCGATCGAGTCCACGAAGGCCACCACCGCCGCCTTGGCGGCGTCGTCGTCGCCGGCGATGGGCAACGCCGAGCGGTCGGCGGCCCCGGCCGGACGGGCCAGGTGCTCGAGGTGCTTGTAGAAGATGTTGTTGAAGACCTTGACGACCGACGCACCGGGGAGCTGGCGGGCCAGGTATCCGGTGTCGGTGACCGTCTTCGCCTCGAGGTCCGGGAGCACCCCGTCGCGACCCGGGTAGTAGTTGCCGGTGTCCATCACCACCTTGCCGGCCAGCGGTAGCGCAGCGATCGCCCCGTAGGCGGTCAGCGGCACCGACACCAGCACCAGCTCGCCCGACGCCGCCTCCTCGGTCGTGCCGGCCCGGGCCCGCGGTCCGAGTCCGTCGGCCAGGTCCCGCAGTGTCTCGGGCCCGCGTGAGTTGCTCAGGATGACCTCGTGTCCGGCGGCCACGGCCAGCGCCGCCACCGTCCCGCCGATGTTGCCGCTCCCGATGATGCCGATGGTCGTCATGCCCGGTACAACTCCCTCGCCGTCACCCTTGTTCCGGCCGCGGGCTCGACCGGAGGTGCGGCGGCTAGAACTGACCGGGTGACGAGTGGGCCCTCCGAGCGCTACCTCCACGGGCACCACGACGCCGTGCTGCGGTCGCATCGCCAGCGCAGCGTCGAGAACTCCGCCGCCTACCTCCTGCCGAGAGTGCGCCCCGACGCCCGGGTGCTCGATGTCGGCTGCGGCCCGGGGACGATCACGGTCGGTCTGGCCGCTCGGGTCCCCGAGGGCTCGGTGCTCGGCATCGACGCCGCCCCCGGCGTCCTCGAGGAGGCCCGCCGGCTGGCCGAGTCCA
This sequence comes from uncultured Acidimicrobiaceae bacterium, assembly GCA_963730735.1. GTDB lineage: Bacteria > Actinomycetota > Acidimicrobiia > Acidimicrobiales > RAAP-2 > CAVSSX01. Next base: position 435,390 of record CAVSSX010000012.1, on the reverse strand, counting down.
GCCGACAGGTGAACCTGCGGTTCGAGCCGGGCGACGTCTACCACCTCGACGTGGCCGACGGCAGTTTCGACGTGGTCCACGCCCACCAGGTCCTCCAGCATCTGTCCGACCCGGTCGCCGCCCTCGTCGAGATGCGGCGAGTCTGTGCCCTCGACGGCGTCGTCGCCGTCCGTGACGCCGACTACGGGGCCATGTGCTGGTCGCCCGGCTCCGAGGCGATGACCGAGTGGTTGGCCCTCTATCGCCGGGTGGCCCGCAGCGTCGGCGGTGAGCCCGACGCGGCGCCGCCACCTGGCCGGGTGGGGGCGCGCCGCCGGCTTCTCCGAGGTCGTGGTCTCGGCCAGCGCCTGGTCGTTCGCCACCGCCGACGAGCGGGAGTGGTGGGGAGAGCTGTGGGCCGAGCGCCTCACCGAGTCACGTTTCGCCGAGCAGGCCGTGGACCAGCAGCTGGCCACGCCGGCCGACCTGGGGCGGCTGGCCGAGGGATGGCGCCGGTGGTTGGCCGAGCCCGACGCCGCCTTCTTCGTCCTGCACGGCGAGCTGCTCTGCACGCCCTGACGGCCGCCGCCGCCGGCCGAGCGGTCGGCTAGGCCCCCGGCTGGTAGCTGCCCGGCTCGAACGCGCCGGTCGTGATGGCCAGGCGGTTCCAGGCGTTGATCTCGATGATGGCGTAGACCAGCTTCTCGAGCTCGTCCGGCGTGAAGACCGTGGCCGCCTGCTGGACCAGGTCGAGGGGGGCGTGGGTGTCGGCGATCAGGGTGACGGCTTCGGTCAGGGCCAGGGCGGACCGTTCGCGCTCGGTGAAGAACGAGGTCTCCCGCCAGGCGCTCAGGGCGTACAGGCGCTGCTCGGACTCGCCGGCGGCCCGGGCGTCCTTGGAGTGCATGTCGAGGCAGTAGGCACACCCGTTGATCTGGGACGCCCGCAGCTTGACCAGCTCGATCAGGGGCCGCTCGAGGCCCGAGGCGGCCACCGCCGCACTCAGGCGGGCAATGGTCCGGTAGCCCTCGGGCCACGACGTGAAGTGCTGGTTGCGTCCGTCCATGCCGCCAGCGTAGGCAGGGCCGTCCTCCGGGGAGCGGTCCCTCAGGCGAGCTGGGGGTACAGCGCGGCGACGCCGCCGGCCAGTCCCGCTTGGACCTGCGTGCTGATCTCGTCGGCGATGATCTCGGCGTCACCGGCCACGATGCCGTCGACGGCGACGCGGGCGATGTCGGCCGGATCGGCCTTCGGGGCGTCGATGCCCCGGGTCATGTCCGTGTCCATGAAACCGACGTGCAGCCCGCTGACCCGGGTGCCCTGGGCGGCCAGCTCCTGGCGGAGGGCATTGGTGAGGGACCATTCGGCCGACTTGGCGGCGCAGTAGGCGCCGTTGTTCGGGAAGCTGAGCCACGACAGCACCGACAGCACGTTCAGGACGGCGCTCTGGTCGTGCTCGGCCAGTTGAGGGGCGAACGCCCGGGTCACGGCCAGGGTGCCGAAGTAGTGGGTGTCCATCTCGAGTCGAATGTCGTCCAAGGCGCCGGTCAGCAGCGAGGCCTTGGTCGAGGAGCCGGCGTTGTTGACGACGATGGCCACCCCCCGGGTGGTCGCCGCCGCCGCCGCCACCGAGTCCGGGTCGGTGACGTCCAGGGCCAGCGGGGTCACCCCGTCGAGGTCCACCGACGCCGGGTTCCGGGCGGCGGCGATGACGTGGGCACCCCGATCACGCAGTTGCTGGGCCAGGTGGCGGCCGAGGCCTCGGTTGGCCCCGGTGACGAGGGCGGTCGTGCCGGTGATGTCCATGGTTCCTCCTGAGTAGGTTTTTACAATGTAGCATGCTGACTAGGCAATGCCAACACAGCTAGAATCCGGCCATGGCGGCCATCCCCGACACCACCTGCTCGATCGCCCGGAGCCTCGGGGTCCTGGGGGAGCGTTGGACGTTCCTCGTCCTGCGCGAGGCCTTCCTCGGCACCACGCGGTTCGCCCAATTCCGGGACCGGTTGGGGGTGGCGCCCGACGTGCTGACCGACCGTCTGTCGACGCTGGTGGCCTACGGGGCCATGGAGCGCCACCCGTATCAGGAGCCCGGGGCCCGGTCCCGAATGGACTACCGGCTGACGCCGGCCGGCCGGGAGCTCCAGGTCGTGCTCACGGCGTTGCAGCAGTGGGGCGACGACCACCTACCGGCACCCGACGGTCCGAGCATGTTGCGTCGGGTCCGCGGCACCGACCGTCCGGTCCGGGTGGGCTACGTCGACCAGGACGGCCGTGAGGTCCCCGCCGACGAGGTGGCGATGGTCCGCACGGCGTCCTACCCCGGCTGACGTGGGAGGGCGAGCGAGCCCTCCAGGTGGCTCAGCCTTCCAGGTAGCGCAGCACGGCCAGGATCCGTCGGTGGTCGGTCGACGTGGCCGGCAGGTCCAGCTTGGAGAAGATGTTGGCCACGTGCTTCTCCACCGCGCCCTCCGAGATGACCAGGCTGGTGGCGATGGCCGAGTTGGTCCGGCCCTCGGCCATCAACGCCAGCACCTCGCGCTCGCGGCCGCTCAGCCGGGCCAGGTCGTCACGGCGACGGGAGGCCCCCATCAGCTGCGTGACCACCTCGGGGTCGAGGGCGGTGCCGCCCGAGGCCACCCGGACCAACGCCTCGGCGAAGTCGGCCACGTCGGCCACCCGGTCCTTCAACAGGTAGCCGATCCCGGCGGCCCCGCCGGCCAGCAGCTCGGCGGCGTAGCGGGTCTCGACGTACTGGGAGAACACCAGGATCCCGACGTCGGGGTGCACCCGACGCAGCTCGACCGCCGTCCGGAGCCCCTCGTCGGTGAAGGTCGGCGGCATGCGGATGTCGACGACGGCCACGTCGGGCGGATCGTCGTCGACGGCGTTCGCCAGTCCGACCCCGTCGGCCACGGCGGCCAGTACCGAGAAGCCCCGGTCGGCCAGCAGCTGGACGAGGCCGTCGCGCAGGATCGCCGAGTCCTCGGCGATCACCACCCGGACGGCATCGGGCCGGGCCATCCTCAGGCGTGGGTCGGCAGGTCGACGGTGATGATCGTCGGTCCGCCGATCGGGCTGGCCACACTCAGGTGGCCGTCCACCGCCCCGACCCGGTCGGCCAACCCGGCCAGGCCGCTCGAGGCGGAGCCGACCCGGTTGATCGCCGCCCCGCCCTGGCCGTCGTCCCGCACGACGATCCGCAGCCAAGGACCGTGCTGGGCACAGGTCAGCGAGGCCCGGGACGCCGCCGCGTGTTGGGCCACGTTGGCCAGCAGCTCCGCCGCCACGAAGTAGCAGATGGCCTCGATGGCCGGGCTGGGCCGGGACTGGACCGTCACGTGCACCTCGGTGGGCACCGGGCTCCGGGCGGCCAGCGTGGCCAGGGCGTTCTCGAGGCCGGTGTCGAGGGCCGGCGGGTGGATGCCGCGGGCCAGGTCCCGCAAGTCGGTGATGGCCTCCTTGGTCCCCCGATGGGCCTCGTCGACCAGGCGACGGACCGACGCCAGATCGTCGCTCTCGGCGACCTCGGGCTCCAGGTTGTCGAGCTTCTCCTTGGCCTGGCCGAGGCGCATGGCCAGCGCCACCAACTGGGCCTGCGTGCCGTCGTGGAGGTTGCGCTCGATGCGCTGCAGGGTCTCGGTGGCGGCGTCGAGGGTCCTCGTCCTCGACTGCTCGAGGCTCCGCACCCGGGAGGTGGCGGCGTCGGGGCCGAGCGCGAGGTGCATCAGGCGCCGGTCGAGGTAGACGACCAGACGCATGGTCCAGGGGGCGACGAAGAGGAAGAACACGCCGGCCACGAAGACCCCGAGATGGGAGGCGAACCCGCCGGGCGAGCCGTCCGCGCCGGCGACCCGGCCCAACGGGCCGAAGCCATGGAGCCCGTCGCCCCCGAAGAACGGCGAGGCGATGCCGAAGAGGGCCTCGAGCCAGACGCTGAGGGCGAACCACACGCCGAGGAGGGTGAGGGGCACCTTGGCCACGAAGTAGGCGACGGCCCGCCAGGCCGTGCGGTCGCCGAGCGTGGCCCGCAGCCAGCCGATGAGGCCGGGCCGGGCCCGGACCGGGTCGGGCTCGGGGATCTCCTCGCCGAGCACCCGAGTGGCGAGCACCCGTTGCCAGCGTCCGAACCCCCGGGCGGCCCGCAGCCCGCCGGCCAGGATGAGGATGCCGACGAAGACCACCGTGAGCAGCAAGCCGGCGAAGCCCAGGGCGGCCAGGGCCACCACGGCGACGAAGGCCACGGCCGAGGAGACCAGGAAGTAGCCGAGCTCGGCCCAGCTGCGACGCTGGAACGGCCCCCGCAGGACGATGAGGGCCACGCGCTTGAGCTGCTCGACCTGCTCCTCGGGGACCCGGACCGGCACCTGACCCTCCTTGGTGCCGAGCTCGCTCACGCGTCCCGCCGGACGAAGAGCACGGCCCCGACGACCAGGGCGACTGCCGCGTAGAGGGCCATCAGGGCCAACCCTACGGCGGGCGAGACCGGGCGGGCGATCCCCCCGCCCTGGTTGGTGGTGGCCATGATCGAGTTGGTCAGGATGTTGGTCGGCAGGAAGCGCTGGCTCGACTCCGAGATGCTGTGCACCACCAGCGGGAGGACGAACACCACCCCGACGAAGGCGGCGATGGCGGCGGCCGTGCTCCGGAAGATGAGGCCGAAGCCGAAGGCCATGAGGGCCAGGAGGGCGATGAACAGTCCGGTCAGGAGCACGGCCCGGGCCGCCCCGGGCGAGCCGAGGGAGGCGTGCGGCGCCCCGCCCGACGAGAGGATGGCGTTCCCGAAGAAGAAGGTGGCCAGGCTGAGCAGCTCGCAGTAGATCACCGTGATCACGGCCGTCACCCCGACCTTGGTGGCCAAGAGCACCGGGCGTTTCGGGGTGGCGGCCAGGGTGGTCCGGATGGTGCCGCTGGCGTACTCGCCGGTGATGAGCAGTGCCCCGAACACCCCGGCGGTGAGGGCCACCGTGATCATGCCGATCAGGGACTCCTGGGTCGGGTCGAACCCGAAGTAGTAGCTGGGGTTGTGGTGCAGGTCGCTGTGGGTCACCAAGCCGGTCACCAGCAGGCTGGCCACGATGGTCAGGCCGAGGGTGATGAGGGTCGAGCGCAGCGACACGATCTTGGCCAGTTCGGACCGGGCCACCTGGGTGACCCGGTAGTGGCCTCTCGGGACGGTCGCCAGGGTCGTGGTCATCGGGTTGCTCCCTTCTCGGCAGGGCGCTCGCCCCGGCCATCACCGAGGGGCGGTACTCCACCTCGTCCTTGGTCAGCTCCATGAAGGCGTCCTCCAGCGACGCGATGATCGGTGTCAGCTCGTGGACCCGCAGGCCGTCTCGGGCGGCCAGGTCGCCGATCTGCGGGGCGGTCAGGCCCTCGACCGTCAGCGACCGTCGCCGCCGTCGTCGACCGTGGCCCCGGCGCCGGCGAGCGCCGAGGCGAACGCTCGCGGTCGGGGGTGACGAGCTTGACGGCGCCGCCGCCGCTGCGGGCGACGAAGTCGGCCACGCTGGTCTCGGCGATCAGCCGACCCCGGCCGATCACCACCAGCCGGTCGGCGGTCAGCGCCATCTCGCTGATCAGGTGGCTGGACACGAGCACCGTCCGGCCCTCGGCGGCCAGGTCTCGCAGGAAGTGGCGGACCCAGCGGATGCCCTCGGGGTCGAGACCGTTGACCGGCTCGTCGAACAGCAGCACGCCGGGGTCGCCCAGCAGGGCCGCGGCGATCCCGAGCCGCTGGCCCATGCCGAGGGAGAACTTCCCGGCCCGCCGGCCGGCGACCGCCGTCAGCCCGACCTGGTCCAGGACCTCGTCGACCCGCCGGAGGGGGATGTCGTTGGTGAGGGCCAGCCACCGCAGGTGGCTGCGGGCGGTTCGGGCCGGGTGGAACGCCTTGGCGTCGAGCAGGGCGCCGACCTCCCGGAGGGGCCAGGCCAACTCGGAGTAGGGCTTGCCGCCGATCAGGGCCGACCCCGAGTCGGGGACGTCGAGGCCCATGATCATGCGCATGGTCGTCGACTTCCCCGACCCGTTCGGCCCGAGGAACCCGGTGACCGCCCCCGGCTGGACCTCGAAGGTCAAGTTGTCGACGGCCGTCGTGCCGCCGTAGCGCTTGGTCAATGAGTGTGTGGTGATCATCACCAGCAACGGTACGGAACGGCCCGTCCAGGCGGAATACTGCTAGTTGGCGTCTTGTCAGTGGGGTTAACCCCCCGTCCGAGCGGGGCCGGCGCGTGAGCGGCCCGGCGGGGAGGATGGAGGGGTGCGCAAGCAGTACAACTTCTGGCCGGGCGAGACCGGTCTCGACGCCTGGGATGTCGACCGGCTGATCGAGCTGAGCCGGGGGCTCCCGGTCGTCGACGTGCCGCTGGCCGAGCTTCCCGACATCGACCAGGACTACTGGTTCGGGTTCGGCCCGTTCGAGCCGACGGTCCGCCGGATCGTCGAACACCTGCGGTTGGTCGGTGAGGTGGACGTGGCCTACCCCATCATCCTGGCGGCCGACGGCCGGGTCATGGACGGGATGCACCGGGTCGCCCGGGCCCTCCTCGACGGCCGGGAGCACATCGCCGCCGTGCGCTTCGTCGTCCAACCCGAGCCCGACTACCGCAACTGCGTCCCCGACGAACTGCCCTACTGAGCGGCCATCGGGAGAGTGGCCCTACAGGTAGCTCGGCAGGCCGATCTCGGGATTGCGCGGCAACCGGCGCTCCAGCGCCCGCCACGGCTCCCAGATCCACAGGACGACGGCGACCCGGTCGGTGAGCAGGCGCCGGTGGAGGACTCGATAAGTTGCAGATATGTGCAACTAGGGTTCCACCAGCGTTAGCGTGCGGGGACGCACCGAGGGACGCGTGCGGGCCGGTGGACCTGTGTCGGCGACCTCGGAAGGATCGTCGTGCAGGCAGCGCTGGGGCCCCTCGGGCGGTTCGTGGTGCGCTTCCGATGGCTGGTCGTGGCCGTCTGGCTCGGCGGGACCGTCGTCGCGCTCGTCGTCCTGCCCGGTCTGTCGGGCGTGGTCCAGACCCAGTACTCGGCCTTTCTCCCGGCCGACCAGCCGAGCGTGCAGGCGGCGCAGCCCCAGTCCCATTCCAGCGGCCGGGCACGGCGCGCACCTCGACGGCGTTCCTCGTGGGGTGGTCCGGGAAGGGGGCGCTCACGCCCGACGATCAGGCCGCCTTCACCGCCGCCCAGACGACGTTGCGCCGGGTGGCCGCGGTCACGGGGGTCACCAACCTGGCCACCTCCACCAACGGCAAGGCCCGGGTGGCCACCGTGGCCGTGTCCACCGAGTCGTCGGGCAGCGCCGCCAACGACGCCGTCGACCGGATCGACCGGGTGCTGGGTCGGACCTCGTTCGGCTCCGTGGCCCGACCGGCCGACCTCCGGCTGGCGCTCACCGGACCGTTGGCCATCTCGGCCGACAACGTGGCGGCCAACCGGGCCGCCCAGCTGCGAACCGAGGTGCTCTCCTACCTGGTCATCCTGGTCATCCTGCTGCTGGTTTACTGCTCGGCCCTCGGCCCGATCCTCAACATCCTCCGGCCGCCCTGGTGCTGGCGCTTGCCCGCCCTGTGGTCGGCGGGGTGGCCTGGGCCGGCCTGCCGGTGTCGGTGGTCACCCCGATCATGATGACCGTCCTCGTCCTCGGGGCGGGGACGGATTATGGCCCGTTCCTGGTCATGCGCTTCCGCGAGGACTGCGGTTCGGCCGGGCCCCCCACGACGCCGTCGTCCGGGCCATGGGGGAGGTCGGCGAGTCGATCCTGTTCGCGGGGGTCACGGTGAGCGCCGCCCTGTGCTGCCTCCTGGTCGGGGGGTTCGGGGTCTACCGGGGGTTGGGCCCGTCGTTGGCCATCGGCCTGCTGCTGATGGTGGGGGCCTCGCTGACCCTGACCCCGGCGCTGCTGGCCATCTTCGGTACCGCCACGTTCTGGCCGAGCGGTTGGCCGTGAGCCCAATCGTGACGGTCTCTGGGCCCGGGTGGCCGAGCGAGGGGCCCAGCGGCCGGTGCGCACGCTGGTCGTCGGGGTCGGCGCGCTGGGCCTGTTGGCGTTGGGGTGTCTCGGGCTCAGCGTGGTCGGGTTCTCCGACGGGGACACCGCCCGCCCGGGTCGAGCTCGAGCCGGGGCATGACGGTGCTCGACGCCACCTTCCCGGCCTCGCTCACCGACCCGACCGACTTCCTGCTCGTGTTCAAGGACTCCGTGTGGACCTCGCCGCGACGGGCTGTCGACCCTGGTGGCGGCCGAGCGCGAGCTGTCGCGGTCGCCGGTCACGGCCGAGGTCAACGGTCCCCTCGACCCCCTCGGGCTCCGGTTGACTACAACGCAGTCCGTCTGGCCTACCGGCTGCTCGGTGCCCCGAAGGGCCTGGCGGCGACCCCGCCGCCCACGCTGCCGCCGGAGATCTCGGAGGCCGACCAGCTCTACCGGGCCATCGGGCAGTACGTGAAGGCCCACGGTCGGACGGTCCGCTTCGCCACCGCCTGGCCACCGGCGATCCGAGCGACGCCGCCTCGGTAGCCGCCGTCCCGGCGATGCGATCGCTGGCCGACCAGGTGGCCTCCCGGACCCAGGCGGTCGACCACGGGGTCTACGGCATCGCCCCGTACTCTTTCGACGTCCAGAACGTGGCCGACAGCGACCTGCTCCAGGTGTTCCCCCTGGTGGCCGTGGTCATCGCCCTCCTGCTCGCCCTACTCCTGCGGACCCTGATCGCCCCGGCGTTCCTTTGGTGAGCGTGGGCCTCTCCTACGCCAGCGCCCTCGGGATCACCAACCTGCTGTTCGTCCATCTCGGCCACCAGCCCGGGGTCAACTTCGTCCTCCCGTTCCTGCTCTTCGTCTTCCTGGTGGCGTTGGGCGAGGACTACAACATCCTGGTCATGAGCCGGATCCGGGAGGAGTCGCTCCTGCACGGGACCGAACGTGGCGGGGTCCGCGGGTTGGTGGTGAATGCCGTCGGGGCCACCGGGAGCACCGTTACCTCGGCCGGCATCATCCTGGCCGGGACGTTCGGCGTGGTCGGGGTGGTCGGTGGCAACAGCCAGCTACAGGAATCGGGACGGCGCTGGCGATCGGCGTGCTGCTCTACACCTTCGTGGTCCGGACGCTGCTCGTCCCGTCCATGGTGCAGCTCCTTGGGCCATGGAGGTGGTGGCCTTCGGCCCTCGAGCGGGCCGAGCTGGCCGCGCCCGACGACGAGCGCCCCGCCGGCCGCCGTCACGGGCGCCGTAGCCTGGCCGCCTCGGACCGCCTCGGGCAGCTATCGAGCGCACCCCGGCCGAGGACGAAGACGAGTGGAGGACCGAAATCACCGTTCCCGACGATCCCACCCCGGGCCAGCGGATCATCGGCGGGTTCGCACCGAAGCTGCGAGACCTCACCGACGACCTGATCTTCGGGGACATCGGCAATGCCGGGGCTCTCCAAGCGCGACCCGCAGCCTGATCACCGTGGCCGCCCTCGTCTCGATGCACCGCACCGAGCAGATGGCGGCCCACCTTCGACGGCCCATCGACAACGGCGTGACCGTCGACGAGCTGGTCGAGGCCATCACCCACTTGGCCTTTGATGCCGGCTGGCCCAACGCCATGACGGCCATCACCATCGCCCTGGGTCTCTTCGAGGAGGGCTAGCCCTCCTCGAAGAACCGTCCGGCTACGAGGCCGACGCCGCCGGGCAGGTGTACTTGCCGCCGTTCAGGGCGACGTACTTGCCACTCTTCAGCCGCACCGAGAAGTAGCAGGTCGGGTTGAACTGCTTGCCGGCCGTGTACGTCGTGGGCCCGATCAGACCACCGAGGTTCTGGTTCTTGATGGTGTCGAGGCCGGCGGCCAGCCCGGCCGGGGTGGCCGACTTCATCTTGGCCGCGCCGAGGGCGAACATCTGCAGGTCGGCCCACGGGTAGGCGGCGAAGGCGTTGTACGAGCTCATCGACTTGATCGACGGCTTGTACCTGTCGATGGCCGCGTGGTACGACTCGGTTGCCGGGGTCGAGTTCCGATCCACGGGAAGACCGCCGAGCCGCGACCGAGCCATTCATCTCCGGGACGGCGGCGAACGCCGGTCCGGCCACGCCACCGAGCATGGTCACGTTGTACCCCTGCCGCTTGCAGCCCTGGGCGATGGAGATCACGCCGGGGCGAGGCGAAGAGGACGAGCAGCGCGGTGCCGCCCGACCGCTTGGCGGCCAGACAGAAGGCGGCGTAGCTCGGCGACGTTTCCGGCGTGGCGGCCGAGTAGGTCACCGAGGTGCCTACCTTGGCGGCGTCGGCCTTGATGAGCGGCACGGCCTGTCCGCAGACCGCCGACTCAGCGCAGTAGAGGACGCCGATCTTCTTGGCGTGCACCAGGTTGGCCGCGGCCACTTCGCCGTAGACCACCCCGAGGGTGCTCGGACCGACGGGGAAGAAGAGGGTGTCCGTCGGCGCCGGCGGGTTCAGGGCGCCGACCAGCGGCACCCCGGCCTTCTCGAGGCAGTCGCCGTAGCTCGTGCCACCGTTGGAGTTGTCGTCGACCACGGCGAGCACGTGGCCTGCTGGACCAGCTGCTGGGCGTCCTGCAGGGCGATGGTCGGGTTGCCCTGGTCGTCGAGCGAGATGATCTTGACCGGGTGGCCGTTGATCCCGCCGGCGGCGTTCTCGGCCTTCTCCCACGCCGTGAGGACGAGACGGGCGGCGTCGTAGTCGCCGAGACCGGCCCGGAGTAGGTACCGATGTTGCCGATCACGTAGGTCGACGCCGAGGCGCCGGCGACCGACGAGCCGACCGTGGCCACCGTCCCGACAGTGCCGAGGAGGCAGGCGGCGGCCACACCCAAGCGTCCCCGAGGCGCGAAGCACCTTTCGAACGTGATCGACGACCCACCAGCGACCCCCCGGGACTGGACACGAGCCGGCCATCGGCCGGTTCCGGTGAATTGTGTCGAACCGCGTTCCTATCCACCAATCGGCAGGTTGGTCAAGTTGTCGCCCGGCCGCCCTACGCTCACTTCTGTGTGCGGCCGGTTCGTCCTTCGAGAGGAGCCCGAGTCTACGGGCGGTTGTTCGAGGCCGGGCTCGGCGAGCTGAAGGACGCCACGCTGTCGTGGAACATCGGCCCCACGGCGACCATCCTCGGGGTGGGGGCCACCGACCAGGGACGACTGCTCGACGCCTACCGCTGGGAACTCGCTTCGAGCTGGGCCATGCTCCCGAGCGCCGTCACGTCGACGTTCAATGCCCGGGCCGAGACGGTGGCCACCAAGCCCATGTTCCGCAAGGCCTTCGAACGGCGGCGCATCCTCATCCCGGCCGACGCCTTCGACGAGTGGCACAAGCTCGGCCCGAAGGAGAGCAGCCTACGCCTTCCGTCGGGCCGACGGCCGCCGATGCTCTTCGCCGGCATCCGTGACGGTTGGAAGCTGCCCGATGGGACCTGGCTGACTCGGCCAGCATTCTCACCACCGAGGCCGGTCCCGACATGGCCGCCATCCACACCCGCCAGCCGGTCCTGCTCGAGCGCGACACCTGGGACCTGTGGCTCGACCCCCATGCCGACCTGGACGAACTCCACGGGCTGCTGCGCGCCGCCGGGGGCGTGCTCGACCACCATCCGGTGAGCCGGGACGTCGGGAACGTGAAGAACGATCGGCCGGACCTGCTCGAGGCCATCAACTCGCTCCGAGGGCGGACCAGCCGGGCCGCCGACGGGTCAGCGGCGGGCCGACCGACCGGCGAGCTTCTTCAGCCGCCGCTTCTTCAATGGTGCGGCCGAGGTCCCGCCGCTGCCCGGCCCGGCCGGCCCGTTTCATGTGCACGCACAGTTTTCCGGCGTCGATCCGCTCGAACCACTGGAGCTTCCCGTCCAGCGGGACGCCCACCACCGAACCGTGGCAGATCTTCTGGCAGCGGACGAGATGGGGATGTCGCTCACCTTGGCCAGCCCCCGAAGGAGGGCGTCGTGGTCACAGGCGCGCGGACCCTCTTTTCCTTCACAGACGAACGCCGTAGGAGTGTCATGGCCTCTTCCCGGTCACTATCGGATACCTCTGTCATTCCCCGCCGCTTTCGACCCCACGCCCAGGGCAGCTTGAGAACTCGTTCACAACCGGTACGCTTCGCAGCGCTTGAATGACTCTCCGTGCAACCCCCAGTACGTATCCCTGGCATTTCTCCATATGCCGGGGCTCCGTTGCTCTGCCCAGGTCGACTGGGTCGGGAGGCCCCCGGCCCCTCCAGGATCAGCGCTCGCGGGCGAACAGGGGCAGAGCGGCCCGGGCCGGATCCCGGAGGTCCTCGGCCAACAGGGCGATCCCGACGTCGCCCTTGTAGAGCGAGTTGGCGTGGGACCCCTCCGTCCCGACGGTGGCGACGCTCCGGGCGGCCAGCGACCTGGCCCGTCGGAGCCAGGTCACGGCGCCACTTTCCTGATGGGCCACGAGCATGGCGTAGGCCTGGCCGGCCGTGCCGCAACAGAGCATGCCGGCGCCGTTGGCGCTGGTCCAACAGTGCTCGGCGGCCTCCAGGGCGAGCGCTCGGTGCCGGGGGGAGCCGGTGACCCGGTGGGCGGCCGCCCAGAGATGGACGTAGCCGGTCGATCCGTGGCACCACGACCCGGGCATCACCGGGTCCTTCGGACCCTGCCACCGCCGGCCGCGACCGTCGGCGACCCCCCGCTCGGCCAGCTCGTCGAGGCGAGCCTGGGCGGACGGGGGGAGCGGCTGGCCCATGGCGTCGCACCACCGGGCGGTGGCGAACAGGACGCCCGCCCAACCGTGGGCGATGCCCCACCATCCGAGCTCGCCATCGTCGAGCGACTGCGGCTCGAGCCGGACCCAGAGGGTCGTCACCAGCTCGCGGCCGAGGTCGGCGAGCCCCGACGAGGGGGCGAGGGTGGTGCCACGGCAGGCCTCGGTCAAGAGGGCCGCCGTGTTGAGGGTGCCCGCCCGCCCGACGGTCAGGTCGAGGTTGTCGCACGGGCGTCGAGATTCGGCGACGAAACTCCGGAGGGCCTCGTCGGTCATGGCGAGGTTGCCCATGGCATTGAAGAGCAACGCCCGGACGGCCGCCGTGCCGGCCGCCGAGTGATACGTCGACACGTTGCCGAGCTTGGCCGGCACCAGCCCGAGGTCGGCATTGGTGAAGGCGTCCGGCTCCCCGGCGGCCCGGTCGGCCTGACCGAGCCAACGGAGGCCGGTCAACAGATGGCCGGGCTCGCCCCGCAGCACGCCCAACCGGTACCAGAAGTAGGCCACGCCGGCGGCGCCGTAGTTCACCGAGGCGTGCGGCGCCTCCGGAAGGCCGGTCGCCAGGAGCCCCCCGGGACGCGACAACCGGGCCTCGGTCTCGGCCAGGAGGCGACGGGCGGAGTCGGGTGGTGGGCGGCGCTGATGTCGCTCGGCCGCCACCGACAGGGCGGCGGTGAACTGGTCGACCGACTCGAACCGGTCGTCGGGGTCCTTGGCCAGCGCCCGGGCCAACGCCGTTTCGACGGCCGGCCAGCGCCGCATGCCGTGGGCCTCGAACGGGAGGGGCTCGGCGGTGACGATGTCGCGCAGCATGGTCCACTTGTCGCCGCGCATGGCCAGGTAGTGCCGGCCGGTCAGCATCAGGTAGGCCAGCGCCCCGAGGGCGTACTGGTCGCTCTGCCGGGTGGCCGGCGGCACCGGCCGCCCTCCTACCAGGGCGGCCGCCCATTCGGGCTCGTAGAAGGCCAGCAGCCCGCCGCGCCGGGCGTGGCCGAGCTCCGGGTCGCCGTCCACCAGCGACAGGCCGACGTCGATGACCCGGGCTCCGTCGTCGTCAACCAGGACGTTCTTCGGATGTACGTCCCCGTGGACGAGGCCGGACCGGTGCAGGTCGCCGTAGGCGGCCACCACCGAGCAGATCGCCGCCAGCAGCTGCGACGGGCCTCCGCCGACCCACGGACGGCGGATCCGATCGGCGAAGATCGTGCTGCGCTCGCCGTCGAGCCACTCGAGCGCCAGGTGGGCGGTGGGCTGATCGGTACCGTCCTCGACCAACGCCGGGAGCCGGCCGTCGGGGACGGCCCGGAGCACCGCCGCCTCCCGGGCCAACTCGCCGAGACTGATCGGGTCGGATGCCACCTTCAGGGCCACCAGTCGCCCGTCCTCGCCACGCGCCTGGTAGACGGCGCCTCCGTCGAGGTGTTGGACGCACCGGACCACCTCGAACCGACCGTGCCGCTCACCCGGGGCGAGGGCCACCTCGAGCGGGGCCACCGCTTCCTGGCCGGCATCGGCCGCCACGATGGTGCGCTCGGCGAACAGCTGTTTGACGATCGGATAGGTGCGATCCAGCAGCTCGTGCGGATCGAGGTCGCGCTCGGCGCTCAGCTCGACCACCGCCTCGACCAGCCGCCGGGGCTCCCGGAATTTCTCGATCAGCGCCGCCGCCTCGGCGTCGAGCAGCTTGGTCGTGGACCGGGCGTGGCGCCGGGTCAGCGCCACCCGGTCGCTCTCCCGGGCCAGCTTCCGGACGTCGGTCGGGAGCTCGGTGGTGGGGAACGTCACCACCCCGGGGGCCAGCACGAGCCGGTCGTCGATCACGGGCGACGTCTCAGGCCCACAGGGCCGGGGTCGGGCGCCAGGTGGAGGGGTCCACGCCGTCCTCGGCGATCTTGGCCAGGGCGAAACGGACGCGTCCCTCGGGCTGGTCGGCGTCGCTGGCATGGAGGTAGGCCCCCAGCTTCTTCGAGAGCCATTGCCGCCAGCTCGCTCCGTAGGCCTTGACCGACGGTGGTGGGTCGTAGCCCCACGAGGTGATGCCCGAGTGGTGGAGGCCGGCGGTGAAGGGCACCCCCTGCGCCGGCAGGTCGGCCAACGGACCCTCCAGGGCCTCCCCGAGGCGCTCGAGCTCGGCCTGGGACCGCAGGTAGACGACCATCCGGTCCGGTCGGAGCAACCCGCGTGGGCTCTTGGTGATCTTGAAGGGTGGTCGGCCGTGGTCGGCCAACACCGGCAGGGCGAGCCGGAGCGCCTCGGGGGCGGCGACGGGGCCGGGGCTCACGTAGAGCTTCCAGCGGTGTGGCGATCCGGTGGCCCGGTCGACCGGCTCGAAGTGGAACCAGTGGGCATCGGGGCGCCCTCGCCAGCGCGAGGCATCGACGGCACCGGCGTCACCGAACAGGAATTGCTCCACGGCGTCGGTGTCGGGGAACCGGGACCGCCAGGACGGAGTCAGCGGTGACCAGTTCGACGCGTAGAGGAGGCTGGCCAAGGCGCCGCTCTCCATCGAGTGCGTCAGCTCGGCCGCGACCCGCAGTACCGCCATGGAGAGGGCGGCGACGTCAGCCGGCGGCGGCCGTCGTTCGGCGATCGCCATCGTCACCGCGTCGGGCACCCGGCCCCGGGACGTCACCGGGTGCTGTCGTCGGTCTAGCTGCGGCTCGCCAGTGCGGCGTCGAGCTCGCGCTGCAACGCGGCGAACTCGTCGCTGCGGGCCCACGCCCGCGTGAACGCCAGGTCCTCGACGAACGGGCGCTCACCCGGCCCGGGGTCCGTGCCGGGGTCATCGGTGGCGCCACAGCCGGGGCCGGGGTCGGGCGCGCTGGTTTCCCCGCAGTTCGGTCCGGGCGAGGTCTCGGTGCAGGCGCACCGCCACGTCCCGCCGTCACAGGGTGGCGGGGCGTCCGTCGGCAGGCAGCTCCCCGGACCGCACCGCACCGGGTCCTCCTTGTCCGGAACGCCGAGCGGTCCGGTGACGTCGGGATGCTCGGGGGTGATCGGTTCGCCGAGGGGACGCTTCTCGGTCTCAGCGAAGCGGAAGGGCAGCACAGCCACCGGGAGGTCGAGCATGTCCGTCATTCGGCGTAGCCTTTCTGGCCAGGCGCGGTACCGGTGTCCGCAACTGGGGTGAGTGTACGCGACCACGTGCAAAATGAATACTGCGAAAGTATGAATAAATGGGAGTTGCCGCTAGCGGGGTCGCCACCGGATCACCTACCAGCTGGCCGCGTGAGCAGAGCGACGTCGCGTGAGGGAACCGCATGAGCGATTCGGCGACGCAGGAATCCCCCGGGCCCGCGACCGCGCCGCCCGACCGGAGCCGACGCTCCGGACCGCCGACGGGCACTCGTCGAGCCATTCGACATCCGCTCGCGTCACCCGGTACGTACAACTAGTACGTCTACGCGGATAATGGTACGAACGGTGGAGCGATGACCCTCCCGTCGCTCGTGCCACAGGTATCGTGATCTGCACGGCCGCCTAGGGGAGTCTCCGACATCGCGCACGCCGTTCCTCCGAACTCACCCCGTCGCTCGACGAGGCAGATCCATGTCCCCGTCGCCGATGGGATGGACCGACCGATGCCGGAACCCAGCCATGCTGTCTCGCCGCACCTTCATCAAGGCGTCGGCGGTCTTGGTGGCGGCGGCCGGAATTTCGACCACCCAACTTGGGAAGAAGCAACGGCCATTCTTCGGTCTCGATGTTCCGGACGATGATCCAGGGACCATTGACAGTATTTCAAGTCTCGTCGGCGGAACGCCCAGTGTCGTCTCGATATTCGTCAAGCTGGATAGCGTGCTGCCCGTCGACCGCCTCCGCCAAATTGCGGCAGCAAAACAGACGGCATTCCTGACCCTCGAGCCCTGGCTGATCGCCAGCGCCCCCGGCGACGTCAATCAACCACAATTCTCGCTGGGGTCGATCATTCGAGGCGATCACGATGCTGATCTTGGTCGACTGGCCTCGGCGATCGGCGGACTTCGCCAGACGGTCTACCTCCGGTTCGCCCATGAGATGAACGCCTGGTGGTACCCCTGGGCGGAGGCCGTCAACGGCAACCAGCCCGGACAGTACGTGGCGGCGTGGCGCCACGTACGGAAGATCTTCGCGTCTGCCGATCGGTACATCCGCTGGGTCTGGTCACCGAACCAGGTCCTCAACGTGAAGCGGAAACTCCCCACGCTGTCCGAGGTCTATCCCGGCGACCGCTTGGTGAATTACGTCGGCATGACCGGGTACTCCCACGGGAGCTCGTCGCCGATGACAACGTACCAGCAGACGGTTTCCCAGCTCACAACGCTTTCGGCGCACCCGGTGCTGTTGTCAGAGATGGGCGCCGACGGCGCTGCGGCGCCCACGTGGATCCGGGCGCTGCCGGCGTATCTGGCCGCCAACCCGCGCATCAAGGGTTTTGTGTACTTCGACACCAGCCCGTCGACGACCGGAGCGACCGGCGACTACGCCATCACCCAGTCGACGCAGGTGACCGCCGCCTTCCGGAGCCTGCTGCGATCCATCGGGGCCAATCACAAACTCTGAGGGGTGCCACGTGTGCGGGTCGACCGGTCCGGCCCGCCGACCGGCTCCGGTGCGGTTCCGAGCCTTCGGGTAACGCTACGGAGCCGACGGCGAAGTGAGAGTCGTGCGGCGTCGTCGAGAGAACTACGCCGGCGTCAGGAGATGCCCTCGCCAAAACGTTCCCTCGACCGAGGGAAGTGCCATCTAAATGCAGTATCTGGAACAACGATGTTACCTAGCGGTGACGAAGCGGTGGCTTTTGGCCTGGATCCCGCCCATTCCTGTGAATGGAACGTTAACTAGCCGGAGTTTTCCGCCCAAGCCTGGATTGCAACCCGAGTAATTTGTATCATCGCCTCTGTCGCACCATGCCGGTTGCAGACGAGAAATCCGTCCGCACGGGAACGCTCCCCCAACTCCCTGCTCCATGCTCCAGCCCAACCATGCCGTGAGGTCTGTGATGAGTGAGATCGTCGATTTTGATGCGAAGGCACGCCGCACGTCGTCTGTGGTGACGCCGATGACCCGGCGGTCCGACGAGCAGGCGTCGGCCGGTCCGCTCAGGCCACAACTCCCGACGCCCGCCGGGGGCACCGACGACGTAGAGGTCAGCATCGTCGTCCCTACGAGGAAATTGAAGAGCAGAACGTGGTACTTCCTCACGTCCCGTCTGGCGGCGGCCATGCCGGACGACGTGTCGTGGGAGATCGTGGTGGTCGACGACAGCAGCGACGCCACGCCGGCGGTGGTGAGGGAGCTGCTGGCGTCGGGGGTCCCCGGCCAGTTGCTCCATCGGCTCCCCAACGAGCGCGTCGGTGGCCTCGGCGGGGCAGTGCTGGCTGGATTCCGCTGCGGCCCGGGGACGGGTCCTGGTGGTGATGGATGCCGACCTCCAGCACCCGCCAGAGATGGTGCCGGTACTGGCGTCGATGATCGCCATCGGCGCCTGCGACGTGGCCGTGGGGAGCCGCTTCTCGAACGGCGGGAGCGCCACCGGCCTGGACGGCTGGATCCGGAGGTTGAACTCCCAGGTGACAGCGCCAACTCACGCGGGTCATGCTGAGCAACACCCGCTCGATCCGCGATCCGTTGAGCGGGTTCTTTGTCGTCCCCCCAGACGTCGTGGCCAACGGGCCGTCGTCGAGCGACGGGTTCAAGATCCTGATCGACGTGCTCACGTTCGGCGAGTGGACGAGTGCCATCGAGGTCCCCTTCGGCTTCCAGCCCCGAGCCACCGGGGATTCGAAGGCCGACGTCGCCGAGAGCACCAGCTTTCTCCGCCAGCTGGGCCGCCTCGCCGTTTCGGGCAACCATCACTCGCACCGAGAGCGCCCGGCCCGTCAGCGGCACGTTCCCGTGTCGAGCGGCACCCGTTGAGCACCACGAAATTCGAGAGGGTCAGCGCAGCTCGTGACGGTCACCCTCAGACCCGGCGTCGGAGAGATCGAGCCCCACGTCGGGGAGATCGAGCCGCGCCCCCCGCCGCGCTATGTCCATGCCCGCCGTTTCCGGACCACTTGGGACAGTCCGAGACCGCCGTGGGCGGCTTCCTCATCACGTACGCCCGGTGGCTGCCGCTGGGCGGCCTGTTGGCGCTGCAGGCGTTCTTGTGCTGGCGCCTGATCTTCTCGAACACGGCGTTCATCGACGAGGCGACCTACCTGAGCGCCGGAAATCAGCTGCTGCACTCCTGGGTGCATGGCGGCCCGAACCTTGCCTACGAGACGTACTTCTCGGGCGCGCCGGTCATCTACCCGGTGATCGCCGCCCTCTTCGATCACGTGGGCGGCCTGGCTGCCGCCCGGATGTTCTCCATGGCGCTCATGCTCCTGGCCACCACGCTGGCCTATGCCAGTGCCCGGCGCCTGGGCGGGACGGTCGCCGGCTGGTTCGCCGCCGCCGCCTTCGTCGGCCTGCAGGGCACCCAGTACCTCGGGGCGTTCGCCACCTTCGACGCCATGTCGCTGACGCTCCTGGCGCTGGCCGCCTGGATCGTCATCAGGACGTGCACCGAGTCGGACCACATCTCGCTGTGGCTGTTCGCCGCGGTGCCGGTCATCGCCTTGGCCGACGCCACCAAGTACGCCTCGGCCATCTTCGATCCGGTGATCTTCCTCATGGCGCTGTTCCTGCTGGTACCCCGCCACGGGTGGAGGACAGCCATCCGGCTCAGCGTCACCCTTGGGGCGCTGACCGTGGCGTTGGTATCGGCCCTGCTGGCGCTGGCCGGCAGCCAGTACTGGGCCGGGATCACCGAGACGACCACCAACCGGGCCGCCGCCGCCTCGCCGGTCGGGTTGATCCTCCACGACACGGTGAGTTGGATCGGCGCCATCATCGCCTTGTCCTTCATCGGTGCCGCCGCCTTGGTCATCCTGGCCATCCGGCACCGGATCTCCTGGCCGTACGCCCTCCTCGGCGTCACCCTGTTCGGGGCGACCATCCTGGCGCCGGCCAACCAGGCGCGGTCACGGCGACCTCCTTGAGCAAGCACGTGAACTACGGGGCGTGGTTCGGCGCCCTCCTCGTCGGCTACGTCCTGTCCCGGGTCATCGTGCCCGGCCTGCGCAACAGCTGGCGCTACCTCGTCCCACTCGCCCTCCTCGCCGGCATGTTCACCATCGGGACCCGTCAGGCCAATAAGGAGTTCCTGAGTTGGATCAACACGACGAACTACGTCAAGGCGCTGACCCCACTGGTGATGCACACCAAGGGCCCGATCCTGTCGGACGACGTGTCGATCCCGACGTACTACATGGGCAACGCCGTCAACCCACTGCGATGGCAGAGCACGTTCTACTTCCGCTACACGCCGCCCGGGAGCACCCGAGAGCTGATGGACATCCCGGCCTACGTGAAGGCCGTGCACCAGAGCTTCTTCTCGGTCATTGCCCTCGACTGGGGTGACACGAGATCCATCGACGAGGCCATCTCCAATGCCATTGCCGACAACAAGCGCTACCAGTACGTGGGCAACTTCGAGTCGAGCGGGGGCCGAGTGAAAGCGGCGTACGTGATCTGGATCCTCAAGCCGACGGCGTCGGCAAAGGCAAAGGCGGCCTGACGTGGCACTCGGAGTGAAGACGCCGCAGCGCACCAAACACCGGGCCAAGCACCGGAGCGGCAAGTACGTCGCTGGGCAGGTATCGACGGTAACGACGACGCCGCTTCCGTTGCCGCCGGCGCCCGAACTGCCCGCCTTCCCGACGGCCCCGGCGAGGCCGTCGCCCCCGGGCGGACGGGGATCCACGCCCGCCCCTCGGCGCCGATGCCGGACCAGTTAGTCCTCCCGAAGCCGCCGACGGACCCCGAGAAGGTCAGTTACATCCGTCGCGAGCTGCAGATCCTGATCATCGCGTCGATCCTGTCCATGAGCATGCTGCTCGTCAGCCAGATCCACTTCATCAGCCTGAGCCCTTGGCTGCTCGTCTTCGCTCCGTACCTCGTGTTCACGGTCATCTACTTCTTGATCTCGTTGTGGATCAACATCTGGAGCCGGGACTTCGACTACAAGCGGCACCAGCGTCTGGTCCGGAACTGGCGACCGACGACCTACCCGAGCGTCGACATCATGCTCCCGATCTGCGGCGAGGATCTGGCGGTTCTCGAGAACACCTGGGCCAACGTGGATCGTCTCCGCAGCACGTACCGAGGCCCCGTCGAGGTGTACGTCCTCGACGACGGTGACAACGCCGCCGCCGCCGCCAGTGCTCGGAGCGTCGGGTTCAACTACATGGTCCGCCCAACCGGGGATGGTTCAAGAAGGCCGGGAACCTTCGGCACGGCTACTCGAACTCCTCTGGCGAGTTCCTGGTCATCTTCGACGCCGACTTCGCCCCTCGCCCAGATTTCCTCGACGAGCTGTTGCCCCACATGGCCGACAACCCGCAGTTGGGTATCGTCCAGTCCCCGCAGTACTTCCGGTTCGATCGCCGTCATCGCTGATGGAGCGTGGCGCGGGTGCGGTGCAGGAGCTCTTCTACCGGGTCGTCCAGGTGTCGCGAGACCGTTTCGGCGCCGCCATCTGCGTCGGGTCGTGCGCCGTCTACCGCCGCGCCGCGCTCGATGCCATCGGTGGGACCGCCCTGATCGAGCACTCCGAGGACGTCCACACCGGCTTCGACCTGGCCCGGGCCGGCTGGGCCACCAAGTACGTGCCGATCCCGTTGGCCACCGGGCTCTGCCCGAGCGACCCCGACGCCTTCCTCACCCAGCAGTACCGGTGGTGCACCGGCTCCATGAGCCTGATGAAGTCGAACAAATTCTGGCAGACGAAGCTCGGTTTTTCGAGGCGCCTGTGCTTCTCCTCGGGGTTCTGTTACTACATCCACACGGCGATCTTCAGCATCATGACGCCGCTCATCCCGATCGTCATCGTGTTCGCCCTGCCCGACCAGGTCCAGCTGCACAACTACCTGTGGATTGTGCCGAGCGTCGCCTACAACCTGATCGTGTTCCCGCTGTGGAACCGAGGGCGCTACGGCATCGAAGCGCTGATGACCAAGTCGCTCTACGGATGGGCCCACCTGTTCGCCATCTCCGACATCCTCCGCAAGCGGACGGCGGCCTGGCAACCGACGGGTGGGAAGGTCACGTCTCGCAAGACCGACCGCGTCTGGCGGGGGATGATCCTGTGGGGTGGGCTGACCGGCGGCCTGTGGGTCGGCGCCTGCCTGTGGCGGATGTACGAGTTCAAGTCGATCGCCTTCGACTTCCTCCTACTCACCGGCCTGCTCTACTGCACGATCATCGCCATGGCCCTCTACGTGCGACGCCAAGGTCGAAAGGCCACCTGAGACGGACGCCCGCTCCGCCCGGTCGATGGCGACCGGGACCGAACGGTGCAGCGCTAC
Source organism: uncultured Acidimicrobiaceae bacterium (assembly GCA_963730735.1). GTDB lineage: Bacteria > Actinomycetota > Acidimicrobiia > Acidimicrobiales > RAAP-2 > CAVSSX01. Next base: position 413,308 of record CAVSSX010000012.1, on the reverse strand, counting down.
CGCTCGGGTAGAGCGGGGAACCTCGGCGGCGACCGTCTTGCCGTTGCGGCCAGTGCCGGCTTACCCCATCGAACCGAAGAAGCCGGCATCGCCGAAGGCGAACACCCCGCCGTCGGAGCCGCCAGCCAGTAGCCGTGCCGGTCGCCGTCGCGGCGATGGCCACGATGGGCCGGTCGAGCGGCTGCCGCCCATCGATCCGAAGAACCCGCCGCCGCCGAAGGCGAACACCCCGCCGTCGGACGCGGCCTCCAGTACCCGCGCGCCGCCGGTGGCCCGACCCGACGACCGGTGCCGCCGACGCGTTCCCGCCCATCGAGCCGTCGAACGTGGCGTCGCCGAAGGCGAAGACCCCGCCGTCGGAGGCCGAACTAGCCAACACCCATCGCAGCTGGGGCGTCGGCGCCATGCCGACGATCGGTTGGTTGAGATGGCGGCCGCCCATCGATCCGTAGAACCCGGCGCCGCCGAAAGCGAAGAGCCCGCCGTCGGCGGCGACTACCCAGTAGCCGTTGCCGTCCGGGGCGGTGGCGATCCCCACGACCGCCGCGTTCAGACGGCGCCCGCCCATCGATCCGTAGAACCGGGCGTCGCCGAAGGCGAAGATCCCACCGTCGGCGGCCACCAGCCAGTACCCGTTCCCATCGGGGGTGGCGACCATGCCCACCACCGGCCTGTTGAGCGCAACGACCCGGTCGATCCGTAGAAGCGGGCGTCACCGAAGGCGAAGATCCGCCGTCGGCGGCGACTTCCCAGTAGCCGTTACCGTCGGGAGTGACCACCATGTCCACGATCGGCACGTTCAGTTGACCCGATCCGCCGGCCCCCGACATCCCGGCCGACGACGATCCCGCCGCCGAACCACCCGATGCCCCCGATCCCCCGGACACGCCGCCACCCGAACCCCCGATGGCGGCGGCCATGGCGGCGATCGACGACGACGAGCTCTCGATCGGCAAATTCGTGGTGCCGCTGAACTCGGACCAGACGAAACCGCTCAGCCCGGGCGTGGCCTCGACGAGTTGGATGAACTCGCTGATCCAGCCGGCCTTGCTGCCACCCACCTCCGCGCTCCCGACCTCGTTGATGAGGAGGGGCTTGCTCGGGTCGATCTGGGCCAACGTGCTCAGCGAGGGTCCGAACAGTTGCGAGGGGGTCTGCCAGCTCCGACCGGCCTGGGATGTCCCGTAGTTGTAGCCGTCCAATCCGAGGACATCGACGTACGCCGAGCCGGGATATTCGGAGGCCATGGCCGACGTTGCGCCGCTGTTGACGTTGGGGCTCCAGACCCAAGTGACATTTGTCGCGCCAGCTGCCACAAAAAGGTCATGAATGTGTCGAAATGCAGTGATGTAGTTCGAGGCCGTGTTCCCGTTGACACCGATAGCCCACGGATACCAATTCCCGTTCATCTCCTGTCCGAATCGCAGCAGAAGCGGCTGGCCCCACTTCGCCGCTCCTTGGCGAAGGCGGTGATGTAGGTGTCGAACTGTCCGGCGGCGATCGCCGGCAGGGGATACGTGTTCTGGTTCGCGCCCAGCTGGTTCAGCCACGGCTCCCACGTGATCTCGGGCTCGGCCCCGATGGCGCTGACTTCCTGGGCGTCGGTCAACGGGAAGGTCGAGTTGAACCCCTCGTAGAAGTTCACGATGTTGGGGCTGCGACCGACGTCCTGGCCCAGGGTCTGGATCTGCGGGAGCTGGGAGAGACTGCTCACCGACACCCCGAAGCTGCGCTGGCCGTCCGCGGACCCGGCCGCACCAGCGGCCGGCGCTGACGGACCGACCGCCAACCCCCACCCCGCCAAGATCAAGGCGGTGACCAGGGAACTTACTGTCCCGACGGGCCGCTTATGAGGCCGACCCCGGTCCCGGTCGGTTCGTCGAGCCGGCCCGCCGGCCGATCGATGGCCATCGCCGGATGGGGGCCATCAGCGTCGCCGATGACACGTCGGCCCACTCGGTCGCCGACTGGTCACGTCGAACGTTCGGCCGAAACCCTCGGAGTTCGGGGGACGGGTGCGGGACGAGCCGGCCGTCGCTCGACGGCCGTCGGCGTCGAGTCGACGAACTGGTTCGACCGTCCGTGGCCGCCGTGATCCGGTGGGGCCCGGCGCCGGCAGGCGGAACTGCAGGACAACGGCACTTCGATGCAATGGCGTCATTCGTCGCCTCGGATGGGTGATCGGAACTACTGACATCCCCCTCGACCGTGTTAGCACGTTTGTTCCTGTGATTTACCTGATAATCATCGACCAATTGTCACGCAGAGTCTCCTACTGGCATCAGTTAATATTTCTGAAACGGACAATCTGCAATATCCGTTTCTTTTCGTCTAATTCTCCGCTACTGTGACACTCAGGCGGTCAGTGCGAAGTGTGGTTGAGAACAGCAATTCAAGGGGTGTCGGCGGACCCTCCAAGATCTCCTGAAGGGAGCGGCTCTGTGGTTCGGCTACGTCCTGACACCTGCGCCATGCACCTGTGTGGTGCTGATGCAGCTACCACTCGATCGCCACGTTCGCGACGGCCGGACCCGCCGGATCGGCGGTGCGCTCATGAGCAACATCGGCGTACTCGGAGCCGGCTATGTCGGCCTGGCGTCAGCCGTGGGCTTCGCCCATCTCGGCCATGACGTGGTGGCCTATGACATCGACGAGGAGCGGGTCGGCAGCTTGAACGCCGGGCTTCCCCCCTTCCACGAGGAGCGGCTCGAGGAACTGTTGAACGAGGGCATCGCCCGGGTCGGCTGCGATTCGCGTTGGTCGGCGACCTCGACGTCTCGGACGTGAGTTCGTGTTCCTTTGCCTCCCGACGCCCCAGGGTCACGACGGTGCGGCTGACCTCGGCGCCATCCAGTCGGGCGTCCGGGCCATCTCGGGCTCGTTGACGGCGGGCTCGGTGGTGGTGAACAAGTCCACCGTGCCGGTGGGCACCGGCCGAAGCATCGCCGCCCAGCTGTTCGAGCGGACGTGACCGTCGTCTCCAATCCCGAGTTCCTCCAGGAGGGTCGGGCGCTCTCGGAGTTCCTTGGCGGTGAGCGGATCCTGATCGGCGCCGACGACAAGTCGGCGGCGCGCCGGGTCGAGTCGCTGTACGCCGGCACCGGCGTACCGGTCATCTCGGTGGGCCTCGAGTCGGCCGAGCTGGCCAAGTACGCCTGCAACACCTTCCTGGCCACGAAACTCAGCTTCGTGAACTCCATCGCCACGCTCTGCGAGGAGATGGGAGCCGACATCTCCGAGGTCACCTCGTACATGGGCAGCGACAGCCGCATCGGTCGAAATTCCTGGCCGCCGGTCCGGCGTGGGGCGGACCCTGCTTCCCGAAGGACTCCCAGGCACTCCTGAAGATGTCGGCCCAGGCGGGTTTCGACTTCCCGGTCCTGTCGGGTGCCGTGGCCACCAATATGTGGGGGATCGACTGGTGGTCGAGAAGGTTACCCGCGCCTGTGGCGGTGACCTCTCGGGGGTGGCGGTCGCCATCTGGGCCCCGACCTTCAAGGCCGGGACCGACGACCTGCGGGACTCGCCCTCGCTCGACATCGTCCGTCGCCTGCTCGAAGGTGGGGCGCAGATCAAGGCGTTCGACCCGATGGTCCGTCGCCCGTTCCCTGGGATCACCGTGTGCCCCGATGCCTACGAGGTCTGCGCCGACGCCGAGATCCTCCTGGTGCTCACGGAATGGCCCGAGTTCGCCGCCATGGACTTCCGGCGGGTGGCCTCGCTCATGGCCACCCCGACGTTCGTCGACACGCGCCAACATCGTCCCGACCAAGACGGTCACCGGCGCCGGCCTCAACTACCTGGGTCTCGGCCTGGTGCCCCAGCAGGCCTCGGCCGTGTCACCACACCCGCCGCGGCCCCACGCCCGCCACACCAACGGCGCCCGGGTGGTGGCCGGTCGCTGAGCGGGCGAGCGTCGCTGCCTATCACCGGCGAGGGTTCCGGTTGTGTGGGGTAGGCCGAAAGGGCGGAGGGGGTATCAGGCGTCGGCCTGGTCGGCTCCCTCTTCCACCCGGAGCTCTGACTCCTCGAGGATGGCGGCGGCCTGGGCCGCGGGATCGTCGCTCGACTCTCCTCCGGGGGTCGGGCATCGGCCCGGTGGACGACGGCCTCGACCGTCGGCACCCCGTCGTTGGGGCTTCAAGCTCGTTGGATTGTGCGTTGCGTCCACCATGTCGTCCACCACCTTCCGCTTGCCGTCCTCGGACATTGTGCCCCCCTCCGGCTGGTCGATGCGTCCCCAGGCGTGTGCGAGGCACCCGGACGACGTCAAATTTCCCGTTCGTCGGCGCCGGCAAACACGGCCGGGGCGGGGGCACGCTCGATCGGAGCGGCCGGATCACCGCCCGGGTTCGGCGCCGAGGCTCGCTCAGGCGGGGCGAGGCCGGGTCGGCCGACACCACATGGGGTACCGGGCCGAGGCCGGTGGCGTGGGGGGCCGGCTCGGCCGCCAGTCCGAAGCCGAGACCGATGGCCGCACCGGCGGTCAGAACGCCGAGCAGGAGGAAGGGAACGAATCGCCGCACGCCGAGAGACTAGCGCTCCGGTCACGCCGCCCACCAGGACGCAGGCGGGTTCCGGTCGGTCCCCGTCGGGTCCCGGTGGCCCCGGTCGGCGGCCGCGACGGGCGGCCCGGTCGCCCCCCGGTAGCCTCCAGCAGATGCCGCCCTCCTTCAGTGCGGCGGTCGAGGGAGTACGTCGACCGCGCCGCCACCTTGCTCGACCTCGAAGAGGACGTCCGGGTCCTCTTGGCCGAGCCCTACCGCCAGCTCGACGTCCAGGTGCCCATCCGGGCCGACGACGGCTCGGTCCTGGTCTTCCGGGGCTACCGGGTGCAGCACAACGGGGCCCGGGGACCGTTCAAGGGTGGCCTCCGGTACCACCAGCACACCGATCTCGACGAAGTGCGCGGCCTGGCCATCGCTGATGACCTGGAAGGCGGCACTGCTCGACCTGCCCTTCGGCGGCGCCAAGGGCGGGATCACCCTCGACCCGACCACCCTGTCGCCCCGCGGCTCGAGGCGGCCACCCGGAGCTTCACCCACGCCATCGCCGGGGTCATCGGCCCGAACACCGACATCATGGCGCCCGACGTGAACACCGACGCCCGGGTGATGGGCTGGGTCATGGACGCCTACTCCTCCCGGGCCGGGTGGAGCCCGGCGGTGGTCACCGGCAAACCGCTCGAGCTCGGCGGCATCGTCGGCCGGGTCGAGGCCACCGGCCGCGGCGTCGTCGCCGTGACGGCGGCGACCTTGGCGGCCCAGGGCCGGTCCCTCGTCGGCCAGCGGCTGGTCATCCAGGGGTTCGGCAACGTCGGTCGACACGTGGCCCAACTGGCCGCCGAGCAGGGGGCGGTGGTCGTCGGGGTCTCCGACGTCTCGGGCGGACGACACGACCCGGGCGGGCTCGATCGTCCCGGCGCTCCTGGCGGCGACGCAGACCGGCACGCCGCTGAAGGAGGTCGGGGCGGGCGAGTTCGTGACCAACGCCGAGCTGCTGGGCCTGGCCTGCGACGTGCTGATCCCGGCAGCCCTCGAGAACGCCATCGACGCCACCAACGTCGGGTCGGTGCAGGCGCCGCTGGTCGTCGAGGCGGCCAACCATCCGGTGACGGCCGAGGCCGACGCCGCCCTCGGCGAGGGCGGGGTGACGGTGGTGCCGGACATCCTGGCCAACGCCGGCGGGGTGACCGGCAGCTACTTCGAGTGGACGTCCAACCTGACCGAATTCCGCTGGACCGAGGAGCGCTTCACCAGCGAGCTGCTGGCCACGATGGACCGGGCCTTCCGGGAGACCTGGGCCTGCCACCTCGAACGGGGGGTCGATCTGCGCACGGCGGCGTACATGGTCGGTCTGGCCCGGGTGGCCGAGGCCGTCCGCCTCCGGGGCCTGGCCTGAGCCTCGGCCGGCCCCGCGTGACCGGCTGGTGTCGGGCACGACTAGCGATGGTCGGTCCGGGTAGGTTGGCGGGGTGATGGCGTCCCCGTCGGTCGATGGGAGGACCGCACGCCGTCGAGAAAGCGAGGGCCAGCCATGACGCCGGACAACGAGCAGGGGAACACCTCCGACGCCACCCGGGCCGAGGACGAACTGGACGCCCGGACGACGGCCGCCGCCGACCGGGCCCCGACCCCCGAGGAAGAGGCCGAGGCCGACGGCCACGGCACCGGTGAGCGACTCGGTCGCCGCCCACGAGGAAGAGATGATGGAGCGCGGCGCCAACGCCAAGGGCGAAGGCGAGATCTAGACCCTCATCAGGTCGTCGACCGGCTCCGGCCAGGGTGTTGACCCCTGGCCGGCGCCGCGGTCAACTGACTCGGTGCACGAGACCCCCGAGGATCTGGCGGCGCTCCAGGCGCTGCTCGATCGCAGCGACGAGCGGGCCGGATCGCACCTGCGCGAGATCCTGACGCCCGATCGGCGCCTCGACGCCGAGGAGCTGTGCCAGCGGCTCACGGGGATGCGCCTGCTGGTCCTGGCCACCGTGACGGCCGACGGCCGGCCGCTCACCGGCCCGGTCGACGGGGTCTTCTACCGGGGCGCCTTCCACTTCAGCTCGGCCCCGGACTCGGTTCGGGTCGCCCACCTGCGGCGTCGGCCGGCCGTCAGCGCCTGCCACCTCCCGGGGAGGAGCTGGCGGTCACGGTCCACGGCACGGCGCACGAGGTCGACGTCACGGCGCCCGAGCACGCCGGCCTCCGCCGGACCATCCTCGACATCTACCTACCGATCTACGGACCGGACTGGGGCGACTTCCTGGACGCCAACGTCGTGGTGCGGATCGAGCCCGAGCGCATGTTCACCTTCATCCAGCGCTGAGACCCATCCGGCACGGCACGTCATCCGGCGCTGCCGCTCCGCGGCCCAGCGACCGGGTCGAGGAGCGGTCCTCGACGCTCAGCTCTCGAAGCCGTAGACGCCTTCCACGTACTCGTCGACCTTCTCGGCGGGGAGCCGGAGGCGGATGGCCGTGTAGTAGACGATGAGGCTCCACACGGCGATCACCAGCAGGTCCCAGTAGAAGGGGATGATCTCCCGGCCGCCGCCGAATTGGCCGAGGAACGAGAGCAGGGCCATCACCCCCAGGTACGGCCAGAGCCAGATGGCCGAGGCCCAGTCGATGGGCGGGTTGTACTCGTTGGCCCCGGTTACCCGGGAGATGCCCATGAGGATGTAGCCCAGGATGACGGCCACGAACAGCTTCCAGTCGACCTCCCACCCGCTCCAGTAGATGATGAAGCTGGCCGAGATGAACGAGGCCGGGGCGAGCACCGGCGCCCAGTGCAGCCGGTAGGGGCGGGGGGCGTCGGGTTTCTGGTGGCGCAGCGCCCCGAGGGCCAGCGGGGCGCCGGCGTACATGAGGACCGTGGCCGAGGTGATGAAGCCGACCAGGCTCTGCCAGCCCGGGAACGGCAGGAACAGGAACAGCCCCATGATGAACGTGAACAGCAGTCCCCAGATCGGCACGTTCGACTTCTTGGTGGTCTTCTCGAAGAACTGCGGCACGTTCCCGTTCTTCGACATACCGAAGGTGATGCGGCTGGTGGTGGTGGTGTAGATGAGGCCCGATCCCGACGGGGCGATGATGGCGTCGGCGTAGAGGATGTAGGCCAGCCACGCCAGTCCCAGGCCCTTGGCCAGGCCGGCGAACGGGCCGAAGATGCCGCTGAAGCTCACGTGGTCCCACCCGTGGCTGAGCGCCCCGTTCGGCACGGCCCCGATGAACACCACCTGCAGCAGGATGTAGATGGTGGCCCCGATCAGCATCGAGAAGATCACCGCCCGGGGCATGTCGCGTTGGGGGTTCTTGCTCTCCCCGCCGAGCTGCACCGCCTGTTCGAAGCCGACCAGGGCGAACACCGCCCCGCCGGCGCTGACCGCCTCGAGGACGCCCCTGGCCCCGTAGGGGGCGAAGCCGGCCGAGGTGAAGTTGTGCGTGTTGAAGTGGGTGATCCCCAGCACCACGATGGTCATGATCGGGATGAAGATCTTCCAGGCGGTGATGGCGTTGTTGGCCCGGGTGAGGAAGCGCACCCCGAAGAGGTTGATGACGGTGAACAGGGCCATCATGGCCACGGCCACCACGTACCCGAGACCGGTCAGGACGACCGTCCCGTTCACGGTGTGGGTCAGACCGTGCCAGTAGTTCGACGAGTACTGGATGGCCGCCTCGACCTCGATGGGGGCCGTGCCCACGGCCTGGAGCCAAGAGAACCAGCCGAACGAGGCGCCGGCCAGGCCGCCGAAGGCGTAGTACGGGAACCGGGTGGTGCCGCCGCTGACCGGGAACATGCCACCGAGCTCGGCGTGCACCAGGGCCAGCAGGATGACGGCGACCGAGCCGATCAGCCACGCGATGATGGCCGCCGGCCCTCCGATGGTGGCGGCGAAGAGCGCACCGAAGAGCCACCCCGAACCGATGATGGATCCCTCCGAGGTGAACAGCAACCCGACGAAGCCGACGCTCCTGGTGAGGCCGTCGCTGTCGGCGGGTCTCGTGTCGTTCATCCCCCGTCCCCCGTTCATTCGGTCGTGCAGGCCAAATTGATGTCGTGACGATATCCCCCAATCGACCGCGGTCCAAGGACGATTGGACGGGGCTCGTCCCGACCGGTCCCCACGCCTCTCGGCGGGTGGGCCGGTGACCGGTCACCACCGGTGAGCACGTCGATCGTCTCGGGTTGGCTGCCGGCGCTGGTCGTCGGTCTGGCCGTCCTGGCCCTGGGCTTCGCCGTCGACTGGCGGGAGGGCCGGTGGCGGCGCCAGCTCCTGGTGGCCGTGCCCCTGGCCCTGGTGGTCACCGCCGTCGTCGCCCTGATCCTGTGGGCCGGTTCGGTCGTGCCGTCGGACTTCCCGATCGCCGCCTACGGGTGGGGCTTCGTGTTCGTGCTGTCGATCGTGGTGGCCGTCACCGGGTGGTCACACGAGCGGTGGTGGCACCGGGCGGCCGCCGTGCTCGCCCCGGTCCTGCTGCTGGTGGTCACCGTGGGCGTGGTGAACGAGCACGCCGACGCCTACCCGACCATCGGCCGGCTGCTCGGCGCCGAGCCCGAGCACGTGGTGGCCACGACCCAACTGGCCCAGATCCGGGCCCAGGTGGCCCGGACCGGCCACCTGCCGACGAACGGCGTCGTCATCACCGAGACCATCCCGCCGACGGTCTCGCACTTCCAGACCCGGAAGGCCTACATCTACCTGCCGCCGGCCTGGTTCGCCAAGGTCACCCCGTTCCTGCCGACGCTGGTGCTGCTGCCGGGCGAGCCCGGGAGCGCCGCCGACTGGTCGAACGGCGGGAACGCCGACGTCACCGCCGACGCCTTCGCCGCCAGTCACGACGGGTTGGCGCCGATCATCGTCATGCCCGACCCCGACGGCTTCAAGACGGTCGACAGCGAGTGCGTGAACTCGCAGTTCGGCAACGCCGAGACGTACCTGGTCGACGACGTCCCGGCCTTCGCCCGGGCCCGGTTCAACGCCTCGACCAAGCCCGGCTCGCTGGCTATCGGCGGCCTGTCGGCCGGCGGGACCTGCTCGGTGATGCTGGCCCTGCGCCACCCCGACGTCTACCCGACGTTCGCCTCGTTCTCCGGCTTCGCCTCGCCGCAGTACGAGTCGACGACCCTCGACGAGACCATCGACACCCTCTTCGGGGGCTCCGAGGACGCCTTCTTGGCCCACGACCCGGTGCACCTCCTGGAGAACGGGAGGTTCGACGGGAGCGCCGGGTGGTTCGAGGTCGGCGACCAGGACTCGGGACCGCTCGAGGCGGCGCACCGGCTGCAGCCGCTGGCCGCCAAGGCCGGCATCGACACCTGCATCCTGGTCCGACCGGGCGGCCACGACTTCGACCTGTGGAGCCAGGCCCTCCAGGACGCCTTCCCCTGGCTGTCGTGGCGGCTCGGCCTCACGCCGCAGCCGGCCACCGAGCCGGCGACGTGCACGTCATGACCTCGCACCCAGCCGATCGGGACGCCCGTTCCCGCACGGGGGCTTGCGCCCAGCGGTCCCCGTGGTCTGGAATTGCGCCGACGGCCGGCGCGAGACGAGGGGATGGCGGACGATGAGCATCCTGTTCGCCCTCCTCGGCGGCTTCAGCCAGGCCCTGACGTCCCTGCTGCAGCGCCTGGCCAACGTGTCGGGGGAGGGCGAGAAGCGCTCGCCGTGGCAGACGGCCATGTTCCTGATCCGTCAGCCGATGTGGCTGTTCGGCATGTTGACCATGGGTGGCACGTTCGTCTTCACCGCCCTGGCCCTCTACTTCGGCACGTTGGCCACCGTGCAGCCGATCCTGGTCACCGAGCTGCCGTTCACGCTGGCCCTGCGGGCCCTGTGGCTGCGCGACCCGATCTCGGCCCGCACGTGGGGGGCGGCGGGCCTGCTGTGCGCCGGGCTCTTCGGGTTCCTGGCCGTGGCCCATCCCGAGGAGGGCCACGGCCATCCCTCCGCCGTCGGGTGGGTGGTGGCCGTCGGGTCCCGCCTGATCGTCGTCGGCCTGCTGGTGCTGGCGTCGCGTTGGGGTTCGCCGGCCCGCAAGGCGGCGCTGCTCGGGGCGGCGGCCGCCCTGGTGTGGGCCATCGACGCCGCCTTCGTCAAGGCGACCACCGAGGTGCTGGCCCACCACGGGTGGGGGGCGCTGTTCCTCCACTGGCCGCTCTACGCCATGGTCGGCAGTGGGATCCTGGGCACCGTGCTGCTGGAGTCGGCGTTCGCCGCCGGGCCCCTGGCGGCGTCGCAGTCGGCCCTGCTCATCGTCGACCCGCTGGCCAGCATCGCCATCGGCATCGAGCTGTTCGGCGAGCGGCTCCGGTCGAGCCCCGGGGCCATCGCCCTCGAGGTGCTCTTCCTCGTCGGCATGGCCATCGGGGTGGTGCTGCTCTCGCACTGGGCGCCCCCCCAGATGGAGGCCCGGGGGAAGCGGTCGCCGAGGGTGGTCCCGGTCGACGTCGACAACATGGCCCCCGGACGCATCTGAGGAGCCCTGGGCCGCTCCTATGGTGGGGCGGTGACCGACTTCGTGCTGATCCCCGGCGCCGGAGGCGACGCCGCCTTCTGGAACTGGCTCATGCCGGAGTTGGCCGCCCGCGGCCACCACGGGGTGCCGGTGGACATCCCCGAGGACGATCCGACGCTCGGACTGGACGATTGGGCGGCGTGCGTCGTGCAGGCGGTGGGGGAGCGGGAGGGGGTGGTGCTGGTGGCCCAGTCGCTCGGCGGTTTCCTGGCGCCGATGGTCGCCGAGCGCGTGCCGGTCGAGATGATCGTGCTGGTCAACGCCATGGTCCCGGTCCCCGGAGAACAGCCCCAGGCCTGGTGGGATGCCACGGGCTCAGAGGTGGCGCGGCGGGCCGCCGAGGAGGCGGCCGGTCGGGACCCCACGTTCGACCTTGACACGCATTTCTTCCACGACCTTCCGCCCGACCGTCGGGCCGACCTGCTCTCGGGTCCCCCGCCGCGCCAGCCGTCGTCGACGGCGATGGCCGACCACTGTCGTTTCACCGGGTGGCCCGCCGACGTGCGGGCGGTCGTCGGTCACGACGACCGCTTCTTTCCCGCCGACTTCCAACGCCGGGTGGCCCGGGAGCGCCTCGGGGTGGACGTCGACGTGCTGCCGGGCGGCCATCTCCTCCCGATCAGTCAGCCGGTGGCGTTGGCGACGCAACTGAGCGAGTACCTCACCTCGCGGTAGTCAGGCGGCGACCCTGTCCAACGGGGACTTCGGTAAGGCCCTCGTCTCGCCGGACGTCATCCAGCCGAGGGGATCGGTCACATGGTGACGTCTCGACGGTCCTCCGCCCTGAGCGTTCCGGCGGCCTCGACCCGATGACGCCGGCGGGCAGGTAGGGCCGTCTCGTGATCACGTGCGCCACCCTTCCCCGGCGGAGCCAGTTCCCCACCTCGAGGGCAATCGAGGTGGTCCCGGGCGTGCGACCGTCGGCGTCATGGCGCCGCCGACCGCTACCGCTTGGTCGGCGGCGCGTCGTGCGGGGCCAGGTAGGCGCCGATGGCCTGGTAGAGCTGGACGCTGGAGTTCGACTCGGTGCCCTGGTCGTTGAAGGCCTCGGGATCGAAGGTCACGGCCACGGCGATGGCGATCTTCTCGCTCGGCAGGTAGGCCTCGGTGGCGCCGGTGCCGGCGAACAACGGGTCCTGGTAGAGCCACGAGCCCGAGCGCACGATGCCCAGCCCGTAGTTGTACCCGTTCGTCTGCTGGGCGCAGGCCAGGTCGGTGCAGGGCGTATCGGTCCCGAAACCGAGCAGGTGTGGCCCGGTCATCGCCTCGTAGGACGACTTCGAGAGCAGCTTGCCGGTGCCGATGGCCGAGGCGGTGGTGGCCATGTCGTAGATGTTCGTCGTCTCCACCGAGCCCGGGGCCAGGGTCCACGAGGGATTCCAGTAGGTCGACTCCTCGGTGAAGGGCGTGGTGGCCGGGATACCCAGGGTCGTCCGCCGCTCGGAGGTGAAGGAGTGCAGGACGGGGCTCGGGATCGTGGCGTTCTGGTTGGCCACGGTGTTGTTCAGCCCCAACGGCTTGAGCACCTTGTTCTCGAGGAGCGTGGCCAGGGGCGCCTTGCCCACTTTCTCGAGGATCTCACCCAGGATCACGTAGTTGGTGTGGGCATAGCCCCAGTTCGTCCCGGGCGGGAAGGCCATGGCGTTGGCGAAGGCGTAGTTGAGGAGATCCTGACCGGTGTAGTTGCGGAAGGGGTCGGCGTACAGCGAGTTCTCGAACGCCTGGTCGGGCACGAAGTCGGGGTAGCCCGAGGTCATGTTGGCCAGCATCTTGAGCGTGACCTCGTTGGCCTCCGGCAGGTCGGGCAGCCACTTGGCCACCTTGTCGTCCAGGGTGACCTTGTGCTCGTCCACGTACTCGAGCAGCAAGGTGGCCATGTAGGAGATGGCGACGGCCCCGTTGCGGAAGTGCATGGCCGTGGTGGCCGGGACGCCGGTCATGGACGTGCCGAGCGCCTTGGTGACGATGGGCTTCCCGTTCTCCGTCACCCGGTAGATGACGGCCTTCAGGTGGTCGGTCTTCATGGCGTCCTGGACGATGGCCGTGATGCCGGCGGCCTTCTCGCTCTGGCTGGTGGCCGCCGAGGCGGGCAGGGCGGCCGTGGCCGACAGGGCGAGGCCGGCGAGCACGGCCGACGCCCCGGCCACACGCCACCGCCCGGTTCGTCGAGTCGATCGGCCCGCGGCGGGGACGTTGCTCGGGTGCCCGGCCCGCCCGGTGGCGGACGTGGCCCTGCCCTGGCGTTGCTTCTTCATCTCTCATCTCCGTCAGCTGAGGGTCGGGAGGAGCGAACCGTCGACGGCCGAGCAACTGTGCTCCGCGTGGGTGGCTCACCCCCGAGTCGACCCGTGGATCTGGCGACAGTACTTGGGAACGCGGGGCGCGAGAAACAAGGGGAGACCGCCACGACCGTTGCAGTCCCTGCGGTAGCCGAGGTCGACGAGAACGATGGGTGTCGAGTGTGGCGACGTCGCGGCCGCACTGGCGCGATGCCCCGGCGCGGTGGCGACCGAGATGCAGTCGCAGCCTTCTCGTGATGTGATGGCGCCACGCGCCACGAATCGGAGGAGACGCCGCAATGAACCCGACCATCACCGGACCGCTTCGCCTTCACCACAACGCCTGGATCACCGACGACCAGGAAGCGACCCGCCAGTTCTACGAAGAGGTCATCGGGATGCCGCTCGTGGCCACGTGGACCGAAGCCGACGTCCTCTTCGGCGCCGAGCGCGTGTACTGCCACACCTTCTACGCGCTGGCCGACGGGAGCGCGCTGGCCTTCTTCCAATTCGCCGATCCCGCCGACCGGGACTTCTTCAAGACCCAGGTCAACTTCTCGGCGTTCCGGCACATCGCCCTGGCGGTCGACCTCGAGACGCAGGACGCCATCAAGCAGCGGATCGCCGAGGCGGGCTACGCCGAGCCGGACACCTTCGTCCTGGACCACGGCTACTGCGTGTCCCTGTACATCACCGACCCGAACGGCCTCCTGCTGGAATTCAGCGTCGACCATCCCGATGCCGGGCGGATCAACGAGGAGCGTCGACGGAACGCCCGTGACGACCTCAGCCGGTGGCTGGCGGGGGACCACACCAGCAACAACACGTACCGGTAGGACGGGGGCGCCACGTCGGGGCGCCACGTTGGGGCGACCGTCAGGGCGCACTCGTGTCGGAGCCAGGAGCGTCTGGGTCACGAGGACCCCACCCGGGCCGACCCCGGGCTCAGCCCTTCTTGATGGTGAGCTTCCCCTTCGAGATCTGTGAGGGCGGCCCGGTAGGCGGCTCGCAGTCGTTGGGCTTGGGCACCGTGGTCAGCGCAAGGAGCGAGAGGCCATCCTTCTTCTGCCCGTTGGCATCGAAGGCGTGGACGCCGATCGCCGAGCCGACGGCCTGGTCGGGGTCGGTGCTCTTCAGCACCTTGCCGCCGACGCCGGCGACGCGACCCCCTGGCTCGTTGGCCACCTGGAGGCAGGTCGCATCGACCGTGAGGGTTCCGGCCAGCGTCTTGATGGTGAACGTGCCCTGCACGTCCTGACCCTTCACGTTGCTCGTGACCGTGCCGCTGTAGCTGAGGCCGTTGGCCTTCTCGGCGGAACCCGAGAGCGAGTTCTCCGGGGACGCCGCCCCGGCGGCCAGCGGGGCGAGCAGCAGGCCGGACACCGCCACGGCGACGGCGAGAGGTCCGCGCCACGATCGACGGCCACCCGACGGAAGCATTCTTGGAGTCAGCACGGCGAGAGTGTGTCACGGGTGGTGCACGCTGGGCCAACTTCAGCGGTGTGTCGGGTGGCCCGCTTGCTCGCGTTCACCACGCCGGATCTGGCCGGGAATCTCGCCATGTGGCCCGTAGAGGGCGGGGGAGACTGGCCCGAAGGGGCTCGCGTCGCCAGAGCGGACGAAGCGTGGGCCCTTGGCTCGCCGAGGAACGCGAGCCCCGATGCCGGACGTCCTACGGGCCAGGCGCTGCTCGCCGATCTGTCCTGTCCGAAGGCGATGGCAAGATAGTTAGTATATGAAATAATATGCATATGACTACAAGTGCCACGTTCGACGGTGCCGCTGACGACGATGAAGCGGTCATCGATGCCGTCGTCTCGGCCAGCCGGGTTCTCGTAGCCATGGCCGCTCGCTCGCTGGTCGACGTCGACGAGGACGTGACGTTGGCGCAGTACCGGGCCCTCGTCGTCCTTGCATCTCGGGGGCCACAAGGCGTGGCGGCCTTGGCGGACGCCCTGGCGGTCACCCCACCGACGGCATCGAAGATGGTGGATCGTCTCGTGCGCAAGGGTTTGGTCCGCCGCAGGGGTGACCGAGAAGATCGGCGTCAGGTCCGTCTTGGTCTGACGGAAGCCGGGCGGCACCTCATCGATGTGGTCACGGCGCGTCGCAGGCTCGAGATCGCACCCTTGCTGGCGGCGATTCCCGCCGAGATGCAGCGGTCCATGGCTGACGGCCTTCGACGTCTCGCCGACGCCGCCGGGGAGGTGCCCGACCGGGACTGGAGCACGGGGTGGAACCTCTGATCGGCGGTGAGGTCGATGCCGAAGCCGACATCTCGCCGAGGACCCGAGCCTCGGCTCGTCTTGGAGCGCGTTGGCGTTCGACCATGGCCGCGACGTCGCGCTGGCTGCGACGCGCTTCCTACCTCCAGAAATGGTTGTTCCTGGGACTGCTCATCGGCGCCATGGCTGGAGTTGGGGCCATCGTGTTCTACGAAGCCCTCCTCGCCGCCACCCATCTGTTCCTCGGGGTCATGGCGGGCTACCACGTGCCCACGCCGGCAGGAGAGGGCGGACATACCGCGTCGGCGTCATTCTCCCGGCCGTGGGCCCTCCCGCTGATCGTCGCTCTGGGCGCGCTCATGGGGGCGCTCCTCGTCTTCCGGTTCGCCCCTGAGGCTGAGGGCCATGGCACCGATGCAGCAATCTCGGCGGTCCACCACAACCCCCGGGGCATTCGGTTCCGGACGGTGATCGTGAAGATCGTGGCCTCGGCACTGACGATTGGCGCCGGAGGGTCGGGGGGAGAGAGGGGCCGACCGGACAGATCAGTGCCGGCTTCGCCTCACTCCTCGTTCGGGAGTTCGACCTGACGGCGGCCGACGGTCGTACCGCCGTGGCCACCGGCATCGGTTCGGGCATCGGCGCCATCTTCGGCGCGCCTCTCGGCGGAGCGGTCCTGGCGACGGAGATCCTCTACCGGGACGATTTCGACGTCGAAGCCCTGCTGCCGTGCTTCGTGGCATCCACCGTGGCCTACGTCATCTTTGGTGCGGCCATCGGTTTCACGCCGCTGTTCGGTTTCGTCAGCGGCTACCGCTTCAGCGACCCGACGAACCTGCTGTGGTTCGCCCTCATCGGTGTGCTGGGCGGTCTCATCGGTCTGCTCTATGCCAAGAGCTTTTACGGGATCGCCGACGCCTTCGGTCGGCTTGCCTTGCCCCGTTGGCTGAAGCCCGCCGCCGGCGGTCTCCTCGTCGGCACGATGGCCTTGGCGATTCCCGAGGTCCTTGGCACCGGGTATGGATGGATTCAGCAGGGGCTGACGCGACAGCTGCTCTCGTTGCCGTTGTGGATTGTGCTCATCCTCCCGTTCGCACGCATCGTGGCCACGGGGTTGTCGATCGGGTCGGGAGGATCGGGCGGCATCTTCGGTCCCGGAATGATCATCGGCGCCTTCATCGGGGCGTCGGTCTGGCGGTTGTTCGAACCCGTCGTTCCTTCCATGGGTCACAGTCCGGCGCCCTACGTCATCGTGGGCATGATGTGCTGCTTCGGAAGCATCTCTCGAGCGCCCCTCGCCGTCATGCTGATGGTGGCCGAAATGACGGGCAACCTGTCGATACTGGCGCCGGCGATGCTGGCCGTCGGTTTGGCGTGGTTCATCGTCCGACGCAGTGACGACACCATCTATCGGAGCCAGCTCCGGCTCCGATCGGACGCTCCGGCCCAACGCCTCATGGTCGGCATGCCGTTGCTGGCCAGCATCCCGGTCGCACAAGCCATGGAGCCACCTCGAGTGGTGCTCACGCCCGACATGGAGCGGCGCGCTGCGTTGCGACACCTCGTCGGCGCAGGCGTGCCGGGGGCACCAGTGGTGGACCGATGGGGCCACTTCGAAGGGGCGGTCACCCGAGAGGTGCTCGAACGGACCGGATCGAACGAGCCCCTGCAGCCACTCGTCGACCCGTTCGTCCCTACCGTCCTCGACTCCGCCAGACTCGACGTGGCCCTCGACTCGTTGACCACTGCGGCGAACCGATGGATTCCGGTGCTCGACGAGGACCGACGCGTCAGGGGCACCATCGCCACTTCGGACATCGTCCGGGGGTATCGACTCGGTCTGCTGGCCACCCTCCGGGAGGCGCGATCGCCGGGGGGTGACGCCGACGCCGGCACGACGGAGCTTGCCGTTCACCCCGGCTCCCGGTTGCAAGGGGTCTCCCTTCGAGAGGCGGATCTGCCGGTTGGCGTACTCGTGACCACCATCCAGCGGCACAAGGACCTGATCGTTCCACGAGGGGACACGGTGCTGCAGAGCGGCGACAGGCTCACGGTGGTCGGACGGGCCGAGGACCTTCACGCGTTCGACGGCCCGCGACCCATGTCGAGCTAATTCGTTTGAGGGCCCCGTCGCGTCGCCGGCGCCCCGCCCTGTCCGGTACGGCCGCGTGCTCCTGGCTGTTCGTTGGCCTAGGTCGTGACTACTGGTGGTGACTCCTGTCGGGAGGTCCAAGGGTCGCCCAGAACCACCCCGTACCCACCTGCACTTCAGGGGTTAGTCAGGTGCCGGGGGGACCCACTCGTCGTCCTCGATCTGCACGACGCGGTCGCCGTCGAATCCCGTAGGTAGATCATTGGCGCCCTCGTCGGCGAGGGGAAGTTCTTGTTCTAAGCGGTCGGCGAGTGGCTGATCCTCCGGATGGTCATGGCCAACTCGCAAATCATGGACTGGTGGCACCAGCTGTTCGAGTCGATCCTCGACGGGTACGTCGTTCATGTCGCCTCCTAGTTCTCCCGCCCGTTGCTTCGGGCTGACGCGACACACCTCCCGGCTCATCGTCGGCCGGGAGGTGTGTCCTCTGTCTGTTTCGCTTCGTGAGAGCCGAGGCGCTGAGGTGGAACTCGGGTGAACACCCCGTGGGTGTGACGTCCGTCTCACGTACGCCGTCAAGTCAGATTGTCCACGAGCATCAGCGGCACGACTGAGTTGTTGTGGGGCATAGAACTTCTTCCTCGCTGAACGCCATCACCTCCTTCGTGCAGTCGTCACCGGCGAGGCATCGGAGAGCCGTTCCCGCCTCGGAGGCGACCGGGCCGCCCCCGGACGAGGGCAGGGCAACAGCCACGGTCGGATGTCCAGGCGGTCGTGACCTGCCAGCCACACGCTCGACCTTGGACGACCCGGGTCCGAGGTGGCCACGAGCGTGCCCGCCGTCGGTTGCGGTGGCTCGGCCTCCCAAGAGGCCATCACCTCGGCGAAGGCCATATCGAGCAAATCGGGATCGGCCAGCACGATGGCCCAGAACTGATCCGTGAGCGCCCTGTTCCTGAGGTCCGAGACCATGGCGACTACACATTCGCCGGCTGACGGTCCTCGCTTTCCGCCGTGATCACCTGGGAGTCGCCGCCGCCGGTCATCGCCGACTGCTCGTCGGTGGCAACAGTGATCTTGCGAGGCTTGGCCCGCTCGGCCACGGGGATGTTGAGCCGCAGCACCCCGCCGTTGTAGCTGGCCGTGATGCCGGCGGTGTCGAGGGCGTCGCCGAGCATGACCTGGCGGCTGAACACACCCCTCGGTCGTTCGGCGGCAACTAGCTCGACCTCGGGGCCCGTCGCCGGCCGACGCTCGGCTCGAACGGTCAGCACATTTCTTTCGACATCGAGATCGATGCTGGCCGGATCGATCCCCGGCAGATCGAACTCGACGACGAACTCGTTGCCGCTGCGCCACGCGTCCATCGGCATGGCCGCCGGGCGTGCGACGGTTCCGAATACCTGCTCGGTCAACCGGTCGAACTGCCGGAACGGATCAGAACGAACAAGCATGGCTCTTCCTCCTTGGTCCAACCGGGGCGTCCTTCCTGCGCCTCGGATCTATGGTTGTGACTACAGATTTGTTATAACGTGACGGTATGTCGGAAGCAAGCGCCTTTCCCAAATTTTCTGGCCAACCGGAGCAGGGTGGAAGTGAGCGCCCCGACCCGAGCCGGGGCCTCTACGGCATCTCGGTGGCTGCCGAACTTGTGGGCAGCGCTCCGCAGAATCTCCGACTCTACGAGAGCCGGGGCCTGATCAACCCGAGCCGGAGCGAAGGTGGCACTCGCCGTTACAGCGACGACGACCTCATTCGCCTGCGACAGATCGGCCGCCTTCTCGACGACGGACTCAATCTGGCCGGCATCGCCGCCGTCTTGGCGCTGCAGGCAGACAATCAGGCCCTGCGAATCGAACTTGACCGTGCTCGCCGCAAGACTCGGACCCCATCA
Source organism: uncultured Acidimicrobiaceae bacterium (assembly GCA_963730735.1). Lineage (GTDB taxonomy): Bacteria > Actinomycetota > Acidimicrobiia > Acidimicrobiales > RAAP-2 > CAVSSX01. The sequence continues at coordinate 393,804 of CAVSSX010000012.1, read as the reverse complement.
GCCGGCAAGAGGCGTCAGTAGCTTCCGGGCTGCTCGGTGGCTCCCGCCGCTGGCCTTCGCGCCTCGGCGGGTCGCGTTGGGGCCGCTTCGGCGCGGGTCTCCAACTCTCCCGGCCATCACTGGTGCGCCCCGGGGGACTCGAACCACCCAACCTGCGGATTAAGGATCCGCTGCTCCACCGTTGAGCTAGGGGCGCAGCCGCAGCATACGGTCAACCCCGGTGGCCGTCAACGGGTACCTCCAGGTCAGGGCACCGGAGGCGTGCAGGTGGCCGGGACGCTGGCCGGGGCCGGGGTCAGGCCGAGCTTCCACGACAGCCACGGCAGGGACGACTGGAAGGCCTGGGCCCAGAAGGTGAAGTCGTGGCCGCCCTGCGGCGTGGTCAAGCAGACCTGGGCGAAGTTGGCGTTCTTGGCCAGGCGGGCCAGGCGCTTGTTGGCTTCGAGCGCCTGGGGGTCCTGCTGGCCGGCGGTGAACCACCCCGACAGGTGCGGGTACATGGTGGTCCGCAGGAGGTGGGCCGGGTTGTGGGCCTCGTAGATGGCCGGCTTGCCGCCGTAGAGCGTCTGGGTGGTCTGCTGCTGGTCGTCGTCGAGGTAGGTCGGCGAGGCGTAGCCCGAGTAGGAGGCGAACGTCGAGAAGACCGTCGGGTTGCGCAGGGCCAGGATGCTGGCGCACGTCCCGCCGGCCGACAGCCCGCCGATGGCCAGCGAGTGCTTCCCGACGGCGGCGTTGAACTCCGACTGGAGATAGGCCGGAACGTCCTTCACCAGGTAGGTCTCGGCGTTGCCAAAGGGCGAGTTGGAGCACTCGGTGTCCTCGCCGGCGTTGCCGCTCGGGTCGGGCATGACCAGGATCGGGGCCAGGCCGTGGTGCTTGGCGGCGAACGCCGTCGCCGTCGAGTCGGCGTAGCCGGCCCGGGTCCAGTCCGAGGCCGAGCCGGGGACGCCGTCGATCAGCTCGATGACCGGGAGCTGGGGCTCGGGGTTCTTGAACCAGGCCGGCGGGAGGTAGACGTAGGCCGGCCCGGTCTGGAACTTGGACTTGGTCGGGGGGATGACCACCGAGATGGTGCTGCCCTGGGCCGGCAGCTTGCCGGTGCGACGGACCTCGTCACGGATGGTCTTCAGCTGCGGGATGTTGGTGAAGTTGGCCGCCTCCTTGCCGAGCAGCCGGTCCAGGGTGGGGTAGTAGTCGTAGCTCTGGTTGACCACGGTGAAGGCGGCGATGACGCAGAACACCAGGGACAGGACCGACATCGTGCGCAGCGCCCAGTGGGCCCGGGTCCAGCCGAAGACGGCCACGACCAAGGAGAACCAGATCAGCCAGGCCCAGAAGTAGAAGGAGAACGGGAAGGCGGCCGGGACGAGGTTGAAGACGTGGATGGCCACGCCGGTGAGGACGGTGAGGACGGCCGCCACCGGGATGCCGAGCGGGAGCTGCCACTTCCACGCCCCGTCGAGCCAACCAATCGAGAGAACGGTGGAGGCGAGCGCCAGCACCACGATGGTCGTAGGGAACCATCCGGTGATCAGATCGACGTTGATGGCAAAAGTACCCATGGCCCGAGGCTGCATAAGATACCGCCGTTGCGATCCCGAGACGGGATCCAGAAGCTCTGAGGGGACGGCGCCAGCGTGAGCGACTCGGACACCGGCGACAGCGCAGCCACCACGCTCGATTCGCTCAGCGCGGAGCGCCGGAAGAAGCGCGATGTCCTTGCAGAGCACGGCATCGATCCCTATCCGCTGCGCTTCGATCGCACGGCGACCGCCGGTGAGCTCCACGCCGGCCACGCCGACCTGGCCCCCGACACCCACACCGGGGAGGTGGCGCGGGTGGCCGGCCGGGTGGCCAGCATCCGGGGTCACGGGAAGCTGTCGTTCCTGACCCTCCAGGACACCTCGGGCACCATCCAATTGCTCCTCCAGGCGGACGGGTTGTCCGAGGAGGCGACCACGGTGCTGGCCAACGTCGACCTCGGCGACTGGGTCGGGGCCGAGGGCGAGGTCATCACCAGCCGGCGGGGCGAGCTGTCGATCGCCGTGACCGGGCTGGCCATGCTCTCCAAGGCGCTCCGGCCGCTGCCCGACAAGTGGCACGGCCTGAGCGAGACCGACACCCGCTACCGCCAACGCGAGGTCGACCTCCTGGCCAACCCCGACAGCCGGGCGGTGTTCGACATCCGCTTCAAGGCCGTCGCCGCCCTACGCCGCCAGCTGATGGAGGAGGACTTCGTCGAGGTTGACACGCCCATCCTCCAACCCCAGGCGGGCGGGGCGCTGGCCCGCCCGTTCCTCACCCACTCGAACGCCCTCGACATCGACCTCAGCCTGCGGATTGCCCCCGAGCTCTACCTGAAGCGCCTGGTGGTCGGGGGCTACGAGCGGGTTTTCGAGATCGCCCGGAACTTCCGCAACGAGGGCATCGACACCCGCCACAGCCCCGAGTTCACGGCGCTCGAGGCCTACCGGGCCTTCGGCGACGTCAACGACGGCATGGACCTGACCGAGCGGCTGATCGTCGGCGCGGCCCGGGCGGCCACCGACCGCCTGACGTTCTCGGTGGGCGAGCGCTCGATCGACCTGTCGCCCGGCTGGCCGCGGCGCAACATGGTCGAGTGGCTGAGCGAGGAGGTGGGCCAGCGCCTCCACCCGAGCGACCCGGTCGAGGACGTCCGGGCGGTCTGCGACCGCCTCGGGGTCCCCACCCAACCCGAATGGGGCTCGGGCAAGCTCATCTTCGAGCTCTACGACACCATCCTGCTCCCGACGATCATGGACCCGGTCTTCGTGGTCGGCTTCCCGGTCGAGGTCTCGCCGCTGGCCCGGCGCAGCGACGCCGACCCCACCCTGGCCGACCGCTTCGAGCTGTGCATCGACGCCCGGGAGTTCGCCAACGGCTACAGCGAGCTGAACATCCCCGAGGAGCAGCAGGAGCGCTTCCACGAGGAGGCCAAGGCGGCGGCCCACGGCGACCTCGAGGCCATGCCGGCCGACATGGCCTTCGTCCGGGCCCTCGAGTACGGGCTCCCGCCGACGTCGGGCATCGGGATCGGCGTCGACCGGCTCGTCATGCTCCTGTCGGAGGTGGAGGCCATCCGCGACGTCATCCTCTTCCCGATGCTGCGCCCCGAGGCCCAGAGTTGACCGACGGCGTCGTCACGCCGCAGGACACCGAGCCCCCGTCCGACCCGACCCCGGTCGAGGTGGCCAGCGCGCCCGACCCGCCGGTGGACGGTTCGGCCCCGATCGACGCCGCGGCGGAGGAACGACGCCAGCGACGGCGGGAGCGACGGCGGAGGAGCCGGGGTGAGGCCGAGCCGACGCTCGCCACCATCGTCGAGCCGGGGACCGACCATCCCGCCACCGCGGATCCGGGCGCCGGAGTCCCCGGCACCCAGGTCGCGGGGGCTCGGGACCCGGCCGGCCGCATGGTCCCCGAGTCCGACGAAGTCCGGGAACAGGCCCAGGCCGACGGCCTCGACGAGGCGCCGTTCTGCATCCCCGAGGAGGTGGAGCTGACCCTGCCGCTCGGCAGTCGCACGGTGGTGGTGAGCGACCTCCACCTGCCGACGGTGGCCACCGACATCTCCACGGCGGTGGCCGACGAGCTGGCCGAGCTGGTGGCCGGCATCGACGGCCCGGGCGCCTTCATCATCGCCGGCGACGGCTTCGAGATGCTGGCCGGGCCGCCGGACGTCGACCTGATCCTCGATGCCCATCCCCAGTTCACGGCGGCGGTGGCGGCGTTCGCCGCCGGGAAGGACCACCAATTGGTGGTGCTCTCGGGCAACCACGATGGCCAACTGGCCTGGGACCGCAAGGCCTGCGAGGTGCTGTCCGGGCGTCTCGGGGTCCACCACCTGGCCCTGCACTGCGATCTCTCGGTGCTCACCGACGAGGGACCCCAGCGGGTCCGGGTGGTCCACGGCAACCAGGAGGATCCCTACAACGCGTTCGAGGACCCGTGGTCCCCGGTCGACACGCCCTTCGGCCATCACGTGGTCCAGACCCTCTTGCCCGAGCTCCAGGCCCGCCAGGAGCCCGGGTCCCTCCTCGAGGGGGTCCAGTGGCTGGACGGCGACATCTCGGACTTCATCGGCTCGAGGCTCTTCTACCGCAAGATCGTCGGGAAGCTCTGGTTGGTGGCCGTGCCCTTCGCCGCCATCCTCCTGTTGCGGCTGGTGTCGTTCCTGCCCGGGGTCCACGGGCTGCTCCACCACCACGCCGACCACTGGCTGCTGGCCTTCGGCCTGCTGGTGGTCTTCATGGTCGTGGTGGCGGCGGTGGCGGCCACCGCCACCTTGCTGCGGGTCAACCGGGCGCTGCGGGAGACGGCGGTGAGCACCCGGTCGGATCCGACCATGCACAACTCACCGGCCCGGGCCCAGGCGGCCCGCTGGGTGATGGACGGCTACGCCGGCATGATCTCGGGCCACACCCACGAGCCCGAGCTCTCGGTGGTGGGCACCGGCTTCTACGCCAACACCGGCTGTGGCACGGCCTCGGTGGTCAGCCGGCCGTCCCGATTCCGCCTGCCGCACCCGTTCCTCACCCTCCAGCGGTTCTCCTACGTGGAGCTGGTGGCCGGGCCGGTGCTCGAGCTCCACCTGTGGCTGCGCGAGATCCCGGTCCGCTCGCCGGTCCTGCTCGAGCGGCTGGCGCTGGCCCGGACCAAGGTCGACCGCTCGACCACCCGGGTCGGGTGCCTGCCGGTCGGCCCGACCTGGCCCCTCGACACCTCGGGGCTCCGCCACGTCGTGGTCCGGCGCCGGGTGCGCCAGGTCGCCGCCGGACTGCTGGTGCTGGCCGGCCTGCTCAACATCGTGTTCTCGATCTTGGCCAACGTGCAGGGCACCATCTCGGTCGACCACTGGCTGCCCTTCGGGGTCCACCCGCTCTCGGTGACCGAGTCGGTGGTCGCCGGCCTGGCCCTGCTCGGCCTGGCCCGGGGTGTGCGCAAGGGCCTCCAGCCGGTCTGGTTCGCCACCATCGTCCTGTTGATCGCCACGTCGATCGACCGGGCGGTCCAGGACCGACCGTTCCGCGGCTCGATCATCGCCCTGGCCATCACCGTGTGGCTGGTGCTCGAGTACCGCCACTTCCGGGTCCGGCCGTCCGGGGTGACCCGTCTCTACGTCTGGCTGGCCTCGGCCGGCCTGGTGGTCATCGCCGGGACCGCCGGCGTCGGCACGTTGTTCAACAACGGCCGGGACCAGCCCTTCGAGATCGTGTTCCTGCTCATCGTGGCCACCGTCATTCTCCTGCTCCTCGTGGCCCGGCCCGGCCACGAGTCCCGGCGCACCGGGGCGGCGCGCGAGGAGGCCTTCGTGCAGGCCCGAGCCATCATCGAGGAGCACGGTGGGGACACCCTGGACTACTTCGCCCTGCGCGACGACAAGTCCTGGTTCTTCACCGGCCGCTCCGTGGTGGCCTACTCGGTCATCAACGGGGTGATGCTGGTCTCCCCCGACCCGATCGGGCCCCCCGAGGACCGCACCGACGTCTGGTCCGACGTCATGGACATGGCCCAGGCCAACAACTGGGTCCCGGCGGTGATGGCCGCCTCCGAACGGTGGCTGCCGATCTACCGCAGCTCGGGTCTGGTGGACCACTACATCGGGGACGAGGCCATCGTCGACTGCGCCCGCTTCTCCTTGAAGGGCAAGTCGATGAAGTCGCTGCGGGGCGCCTACAACCGCATCCAGAAGTCGGGCTGCCGGGTGGAGTGCTACGAGCACGCCGGCCTCGTGCCGCCCGAGGTGAAGGACCAGCTGCTGGAATTGATGACCGAAACCCGCCAGGGAGAGGCGGAGCGGGGCTACTCGATGACCCTCAGCCGGATCTTCGACCCCCGCGACGACGGCCTGCTGCTGGCCGTGTGCTTCGGCCCCGAGGGGAAGCCGCTGGCCTTCAACCAGTACGTCCCGGCCCGGGAGGTCCAGGGCTACTCGCTCGACCTCATGCGCCGGACGTCGGACCCCGACGCCCCGAACGGCCTGACCGACTTCGTCATCATCGAGACCATCCAGTGGATGGCCGAGCGGGGCCTGCATGGCCTGGGGCTCAACTTCGCCACCATGCGCTCGGTGGTCGCCGGTGAGGGCGGCACGGGCCCCTGGGTATCCCTCGAGCGCTCGGTGCTCCACCACTTCTCCGAGACGCTGCAGATCGAGTCCCTCTGGCGCTTCAACCAGAAGTACGACCCGCGGTGGAACCCCCGCTACGTCGTCACCGGGCCGTTCCTCCCGCTGGCCCAGGGTTCGGTGGCCATCGCCCGGGCCGAGGCCATCGGCGAGATCCCGGTGATCGGCTCGTTGCTCAAGACCCGCGCCCCGGCCCAGAAAGGCGACTAGCCACGACGGCGCTCCTGTCGCAGGACCGGCTGCCCGCCCCGGCCGTCCGTGCCTGGCGGTGGTACGCGGCCCGGGACCCGACGCTGGTCGTGAGCAAGCGGGGCCTCCGGGCGGCCGTCGTCGTGCCGGTGGCCCTGGCCATCGCCCAGCAGACCGGGAGCGCCCAGGCCACCTACTTCGCCGCCTTCGGGTCGATCGCCTTCCTGGTCATGATGGGTTTCTCGGGCCCGTGGCGCCTGGTGGCCCGCGACGTGGCGCTGACCGGGCTCCTGGCCGCCGTGCTGGTCGCCCTGGGCACCCTCTGTTCGAGACCGGCGGCGCTGGCCGTCGTGATGATGGGCGTGGTCGGCTTCGTCATCCTCTTCGGCTCGGCGGTCAGCCCGAGTGCCGTCCGGGTGACCACCGGGCTCCTCCTCATGTTCGTGCTCCCGGTGTCCCTGCCGGGCAGCGCCGGCGAGATCGGGCCACGCCTGGCCGGGCTCGGCATCGCCCTGGCCTTCGCCGGCCCGGCGCTGGTGGTCGTGTTCCCCTGCCACATCGGCTCCCCGCTCCGTCACAAGCTGGCGTCGGCGCTGTCCGCCCTGAGCGACGTGGCCCGGCTCGGCCCGGGCGATCCGACCTTCCACGACCGGATCGACGTCGCCGAGACCCGGATCGCCGACGTGCTGGACCACTACGAGCACACCGCCAACCTGCCGATCGGCCTCGGCCACCGCGAGCAGTCCCTCGGCCGCCTGGTCGGCCTGGTGTCGGCGACCGGTCGCCGCCTGTGCGAGGACCGATCGGCGCTCGAGCGCAACGCCAAGGTCGGGCCACCCGAGCACCAGCTGCGCCGGTTGGCCGCTCGCGCCTTCGCCGCCTGCGCCGACCTGCTCCGGCGCTCGGGGAACAACGAGCGCCTCACCGCAGCCGACGGCCAGCCGCTGGCCGAGCTACCGGCCCTGGTGAAGGAGGACCAGGACGAGTCGTTGCGGGCCATGCTGCAGTGGTTGGCCGCCCCCGACGCCGAGACCGCCGGTCGATCGGCCGAGCCACCGCCCGGGCAGGCGGCGGAGTACCTCGAGGCCATCGACGTCGGGCTGCGCCGTCGGGTACTGGGCCAGCTCACCGGTTCCATCGTCGACGGCACGCTGGTCGCTGTCGACCTCAAGGCGCCACCCGGCCAGACCGGCCCCCCGGGGCTGCTGGCCCGGACCGTCCGGTGGTTCCGGGCGGCGGCGGCCGAGCTCGAGAGCTTTGCCCGGCTCGACGGGGTCTGGTTCCGCAACAGCCTGCGGGCGGCGGTGGCCCTGGCCCTGGCCGTGCTGGTGATCACCCAGGTCCACGTGCAGCACGGCTTCTGGGTGATCCTGGGCACCCTGTCGGTGCTCCGGTCCAACGCCGCCGGCACCCGGACCAGCGCCGTCAACGCCGTCGCCGGCACGGCCGTCGGGGTGCTGATCGGCTCTCTGCTCCTGCTGGCCCTCCAGCACAACCGGGTGGCGCTCTGGGTCGTGCTGCCCCTGGCCGTCTTCCTGGCCGGCGTGGCGTCGGCGGCCATCTCCTTCCTGGCCGGCCAGGCGGCCTTCTCGCTGGCCGTCCTGGTCCTGTTCCAGATCCTGGCCCCGGGCCAGACGGTGGGCCTCATCCGGGTCGGCGACGTGGCCATCGGCTGCGGCGTGGCCCTCGGGATGAGCATCCTGTTCTGGCCCCGAGGGGCGACCGGGGCCTTCGGCCGGTCCCTCGGCCGGGCGATGGCCCGGACGGCCGAGGAGACCCTGGCCGCCGTGCACCGCTTCCTGGCCCCGGTCGACCATCCCGAGGAGACCGATGCCGCCGCCTCGGCGTCGGCGTCGGCCTTCCGACGGCTGGACGACGCCTACCGCCAGTATCTGCTCGAGCGCGGCGACAAGCCGGTCCCGGTCGGCGAGGTGACCGGCCTGTTCACCGAGGCCATGCTGGCCCGCTTCGACGCCGACGTCCTGGCCGGCTTCCCGCGGCTGACGGCCCCGTCGCCCCTCCACCTCGAGACGGTCGAGGCCTGCGGAGCGGCCATCCTCCACGAGTGCGCCACCCTGCCCCCGGCCTTCGAGCTGGTCGGGGCCCAGATCAGGCGCAAGCCGAGCGCCGACGTGCCCCCGCCGCCACCGCCGAGGGATTTGCGGCCCCTCCTGCTGGCGGCGATCACCGAGACGACCGAGAGCGGCGACCGCAACCGCATCCGCACGGCCATGCGGCTGACCCTGGTCGCCGACGACCTCGATCGCCAGTGGTCTATCGAGGACCGGATGGTGCACGTGGCGACGAACCTTCGAGCCGGCCGGACCTGACGGGCATCGAGGCGGGGCCCGGGCGCGGTGGCGACTAGGGCTCGGTGACGAACGTCGCTTCGATGCCGCGGGTGTCGCCGTCCTCGTCCCGGTGCACGGTGATGTTCACGTAGCCGAGCCCCGAGAGTTCGTCGGCCAGGGTCCCGGCCTGGTCGCCGCCGAGCTCGAGCAGCAGCGCCCCGCCGGGGCGGAGGTATCGGCGGGCATCCACCACCACGCGACGCAGGATGGCGGTGCCGTCGGCCCCGCCGTCGTAGGACGCCGGTGACTCGAAGGCCAGGGTGTCGGAGGGGAGCAGGCGCAGATCCGGCGTCGGGACGTAGGGAACGACACCCACCACCAGATCGACGTGGCCGACCATGCTGTCAGGCAGGGGAGCGAACAGGTCGCCCCGCAGCGCCTCGATGCCGTTGGCCGTGGCGCAGTCGACGGCGCGTTGGTCGATGTCGGTGGCCAGCACTCGAGCCCGTGGGTGGCGCGCCCGGAGGACGGCGGCGAGCGCCCCCGAGCCGGTGCAGAGGTCAACGGCCACCCCGTCGGGTGGCAGCCGGTCGGCGGCCCGGAGGGCCAGGCCCTCGCTCTGCCAGCGCGGCACGTACACCGCAGGGTCGACCTTGACGAGGAGGCCGCAGAACCGGACACTCCCGGTGATCCAGGCGAACGGTTCGCCCGTCAGCCGCCGCTCGACGATGGCGTCGAGGAGCTCGGTGTCGCCGGCGGCGTAGGCCAGGAGCTCCGTCGCCTCTTCGTCGGCGGCGACGAAGCCGGCGCTCTCGAGGAGGGCCGACAGCGACTCGGCGTCGTGGGGTGCCTTCACCGACGATATTGGACCATGCCGACGGTGTCCGTGGCAGGTGCTTCAGCCAGGCCCGTCCGATCCGCCCCGCTCGATCCGCTCTTCTCGGGTGCCGGTTCAGCGACTCCACCCCATTTTCGTCAGTACGACAAGAACCAGATCCTTAGTAATGTCGATATGACGATTAGCCTCTGACCGTGACCGACAGCGCCAGGGGCGTGACCGTCGCCGTGGAGCTGGTGATCCTGACCGTGCGGGGCGAGGCACTGGCGGCGTTGGTCCGGCGTCGGGACATCCCGCCCTTCCTGGACCGGTGGGAGTTGCCCGGCGCCGTGGTGCGGCCCGACGAGGATCTCGAGGTCGCCGCCCGCCGCACCGTGGCGGAGCACACCGGGCTCGACTGGCCCGAGTCCACCTCCAGCAGTTGGCCGCGTACGGCGCCCCACGGCGGGACCCGAGGAGCCGGGTCGTCAGCGTGGCCCACTTGGCGCTGGTCGGCGATCCATCGGCGGCGCGGCCGGGCGAGGATGGGCAGTGGGCGCCGGTCGACGAGCTCGAAGGTCGCCTGGCGTTCGACCACGGCAGGATGTTGGCCGACGGCGTCGAGCGAGTCCGGTCCACGCTCGAGTACACGCCGGTGGCCGGAGCGTTGTGCGGCGAGTCCTTCACCATTGCCGAGCTCCGTCGCGTCTATGAGGTCGTCTGGGGCGTGAGCCTCGACGCCCGGAATTTTCATCGGAAGGCGACGACGACACCTGGCTTCGTTCGTGCGACGGGTGGCGTGACCAACCGGGACGGGGGTCGACCGGCGCAGCTCTTCGAATTGGGCGACGCCGAGGGGTTGCACCCGGCGCTGGTGCGGCCGAGGCCGCGGGCCGCCGCTCCCGACCGGCAAGCTCAGGCCGAGAGGGCTCTCGAGGTCCAGTAGCGATTGAGCCAACCTTGGGTCGTCACCACCCAGATGATGCCGCCGACGATCGGCGGCAGGACCCAGAAGCCGGTCAGACCGCAGACCGGCTTCTCCTGTCCGTCGGCGGCGTACAGATGGCCGACCTCGGCCGACAGCACGAAGCTGTTGACGATGCCGAGCAAGATGGCGAACATCAGGCCCAACCAGCCGGGCATCCCGCGGCCCGAGGAGGACCTGATCTCCTTGAACGTGGCGTACTGCCAGGAGAGGCCGTAGATCCCGATCGTGATGGTTGAGAACAGGATGACGGCCAGCGGGCTCCGAGTCTTGCCCCGCGTTGTGTTGACCATGGCGCGCCCCCATTTCGTTGGGGTCCAGGTGGGTGGACTGGAGGTGAGCCACGCGCAGCTGGATGACATCATTTCGCAGGAGGTGAGCTGATGTACCTCGACGGCGGTCGATTGATCCTGAGCCCGAGCGACCTGGTCGGTTACATGAGCTGCGGCCACCTCACGTTCCTGTCGCACGAAGTGGCCCGAGGCGCCCGGTCGGCGCCGGTCGGCGACGACCCCGAGGTCGCGGTGATCCAGGAACGAGGGATGGAGCACGAGCGGGCCTATCTGGCCGAGCTCTGGGCAACGGGACGCCAGGTGGTGGAGATCCCCTCGGAGGGCGATCTGGCGGCGCGGGCGACGCAGACCATCGAGGCCCTGCGACGCGGCCCTGACGTCGTCTACCAAGCGACGTTCCTCGACGGTGGGGGCGACGGTCCCATGTGGCGAGGGCACGCCGACTTCCTCTCCCGCGTCGATCGGCCCAGTGCGCTCGGCGACTTCAGTTTCGAGCCCGAGGACACGAAGCTCGCTCGACACGTCCGGCCCTCGGCCGTCCTGCAGCTGTGCGAGTACGCCGAGCAACTGGAGCGCATCCAGGGCGTCGCCCCGGAGTACCTCCATGTCGTGCTGGGCGGTCGGGAGAAGGTCTCGATTCGTCTGGCTGATGTTGCCGCCTACTACCGGTCGGCCAAGGCCCGCTTCGAGGCGGCGGCCATTGCCGGCCTCGACGCCTACCCGTGGCCGGTGGCGCACTGCGCCGTCTGCTCCTGGCGCGCCACCTGCGACGGTCGCCGGCAGCAGGACGACCACCTCACCCTCGTGGCCGGATTGGGATCGGAGCAGGCCCGGCGGTTGCTCGACCGCGGCATCACCACCGTGGCCGAACTGGCCGCGCTCGCCGACAACGACGTCCCGGGGGTCGGCCGAGCCGACGGTGGCCCGGCTTCGAGACCAGGCCCGGCTGCAGGTGACGGCCCGCCGACAGCCCGGGGAGCCGCCGCCGTTCGAGCTGCTGGACACCGACGAGCCGGGTATCGGGCTGGGTGGTCTGCCCGAACCGTCGCCCGGCGACCTGTTCTTCGACATCGAGGGCGACCCCTTCGTGGAGGGTGGTGGCCTCGAGTACCTGCTGGGGGTCGGCTGGGTAGAAGGGGACGGCTCCTTCGGCTTCCGGGCGTTCTGGGCCCACTCCCGGGCCGAGGAGCGGCGGTCCTTCGAAGCCTTCATCGACTTCGTCCAGGCTCGGCGGCGGGTCCATCCCGACCTGCACGTGTTCCACTACGCGCCCTACGAGACGACGGCGCTGGGCAAGCTGATGGGACGATACGGGACGAGGGAGGCCGAGGTCGACGAACTGTTCCGGGGTGACGTCCTGGTCGACCTCCTTCGGATCGTGCGCCAGGGCGTCCGAGTGGGGACGCCGTCCTATTCGTTGAAGAAGCTCGAGGCTCTGTACATGGACGCCCGGACCCAGGCGGTCACCGATGCCGGTTCGTCGATCGTCGAGTACGAGCGGTGGCTGCGTGCACCGGACCAGCGGATCCTCGACGACATCGAGGAGTACAACCGTGTCGACTGCGAATCGACGTGGCGCCTCCGCACCTGGCTCGAAGACCAGCGGGCGCTCTACCAGAAGGAGTTCGGCCGGGACCCCGACCGTCCGGCGGCGCCGTCGGCCGGCCGCGCCGACACTACGACGACGGCGACGGACGACGTCGGCGACCTCAAGCGCCAGCTGCACTCGGCGGACGAGCCGGGGCCGACCGCGGCCCGAGCCGACCGGGCACGGTGGGTGCTCGGCGAGCTCCTGGAGTGGCACCGACGCGAGGAGAAGCCCGACTGGTGGCAGTACTTCCACCGGGTGAACGACTGTGACGAGGCCGACCTGTTCGAGGACGCCGAGTCGATCGCCGGCCTCGAGTATGTCGGGACGGGTGAGGTGATCCGGCGCTCGGTGGTGCACGTCTACCGGTTCGACCCGACGCAGGAGTACAAGCTGGCCGAGGGTCAGCGGGCCGATCGATCCGGCAGCGGAGCGAGCCAAGCTCAGCAACGGTGGCGGGCCGAACCCCAAAGGCCCGGGCACGCTGCACTACCTCGACGAGGGTCGGGGCGAGCTGGGGCTGCTGCGGGCCGTCGGGTCGGATGCGGCCCATCCTCGGTCCCTGATCCCGAGCGGTCCGATCGGCACGAACGAGCAACGGGCCGCCCTGCGGCGGCTGGCGGCCTCCGTGGTCGACACGGGTATGGACGGCCCCGGTCCGTACCGGGCGATCAGGGACCTGCTGCTCGTCAACCGGCCGAGGACCAGGACGTCCAGTCGGGACGAGCCGCTGTGCCACGTCGACGAGCCGGCGTCCGAGGCCGCGGTCAGGCTGGCCGCCGACCTCGACCAGGGAGTGCTCGCCATCCAGGGACCGCCGGGATCCGGGAAGACCCGAACGGCCGCCGCCATCATTGTGGCACTGGTCGGCCAGAACAAGACGGTCGGGATCACGGCCAACAGCCATGCGGTGATCTCGCATCTCCTCGAGGGCATCGTGCACGAGGCCGAGCGCCAGGGCGTCGCTCTCAGGGCGTCGCAGAAATCCGACGGGGACCAGGGGCTGGTGCATCCCGCCGTGGCCCAGCGGGACAACGCGCAGATCAGGGACGATCTCGACCAAGGGGTCAAGGTGGTGGCCGGGACTTCGTGGCTCTTCTCTCGCCCCGAGTTCGACCAGGCGATCGATTACCTGGTGGTCGACGAAGCGGGTCAGATGTCGCTGGCCAACGTCGCCGCCGTGGGTACCTGTGCCCGGAACCTCATCCTGGTCGGCGATCCGAGCCAGCTGGCCCAACCGTCGAAGGGCACCCATCCCGACGGCGTCGATGTCTCGGCATTGGACCACCTGCTCGACGGCAGCGTCACCCTGCGGCCGGACCTCGGCATCTTCCTCGACGTCACGTACCGGCTCCATCCACAGATCTGCGAGTTCATCTCCGAGATCGTCTACGGCGGGCGGCTCCACCCCGCACCGGGATGTGAACGCCAGTTCATCGAGGGCGATGGCCCGGTCTCGGGGGCTGGGCTCCGATGGCTCCCGGTCGAGCACGCCGGCGACCGAACCTCGTCCCGAGCCGAGGCGGACGCCGTCCGTCAGGTGTACGACGGCCTGCTCGGCCAGGTGTTCGTCGACCGGGACGGGGCCCGGCGGGTGATGGGCACCAGGGACATCCTCGTCGTTGCCCCCTACAACGCCCAGGTCTCGCTGTTGCAGCGGGTATTGCCGGCAGACGCCCGAGTGGGCACCGTCGACAAATTCCAAGGCCAGGAGGCGCCGGCGGTCATCGTGTCGCTGGCCACGTCGAGTCTCGACGACATCCCGCGCGGCATGGAGTTCCTCTACAGCCGGAACCGCCTCAACGTCGCCGTGTCGAGAGCCAAGGCGCTGTCGGTGCTGGTGGGGAGCCCGGAACTTCTCTCGGTCAAATGCAACACCGTCGAGCAGTTGCGCCTGGCGAACGGACTCTGCCGCTTTGCCGAGCTTGCCGCACCCTGACGGCGTCGCACGGGCGTCGTCAGGGTGTGGTGTCGGAGTTCCGGCCGGCCCGCACGCCGATCATCATGGACGTCAGGTTCGTTCCCGCCCGGGGGATGACCGGCATCACCGAGGCATCGGCCACGCGCAACCCGACGACCCCGAGGACGTTGAGGTCGTGCGCCACCACCGACCGGGCGTCACCGCTCGCCCCGAGCCGGCAGGTGCCGACGGGGTGGTTGTAGGTTCCCACGTGCTGGCGACAGGCGGTCACCAGGTCGTCGGTTCGCCACCAGGGCTCGGTCGGCAGCCGGACCACCCCGCTGGCCGCCAGTTCGTCCAGGATGTCGGCGGTGAGGGCCACGACCTCGGCCATGCGCCGGGCGTCGGTCGTCTCGGACAGGTGGCGGAGGTGGATCGCCGTCCCGGGCCGGGTGACCTCGAGCGATCCCCGGCTCTCGGGGGCCATGAGGGCGGCCGTGAACGACATCTGGCTCTGCGGGAGCTGCGCCACATAGGGCTTGGTCTGCCACGGGAAGATCTGCGCCTCGACGTGGTCGCTCCCGCCGAGCTCGTAGCGGAGCAGCGAGCCGCTGACCGGCCGGGCGAGCGGCGCCTCGGGATCGACGGTGTCCACGTCGAGCAGGCACCAGGGGTGGTCCTGGAGGTTCTGCCCGACCCCCTCGAGGACGCTGACCGGTGTGATGCCGAGCCGCTTGAGCGTGGCCTCGGGCCCGATGCCCGAGCGGATGAGGACCTCGGGCGAGCCGTAGGTGCCGGCGCTGAGCACGACCAGGTCGGCCCGGAGGGCCTCGGCGCCGTTGGGCCCCGTGACCTCGGCCCCGACGCAGCGGGTGCCGTCGAAGACCAGGCGCTGCACCGTGGTTCCGGTGCGCAGCGTCACCTTGTCCCGCAAGAGTGGCAGCACGCCGGCGTGGGTGCCCCATCGGCCACCGGCCACCCGGTTGGTCGGCCACAGGCCGACGCCGAAGGCCCCGGGGCGGTTGTGGTCGTCGAGCTCGGGGTGGCCGAACTTGCGGCAGACGTCGAGGACCGCCAAGTCGACCGGCCCCGGCTCGAGCCGGGTGATCTGGATGGGCCCGGCGTCGCCGTGGTAGTCGGCGTCGCCGAACTGCAGGTCGTGCTCGATGGCGCGGAAGCCCTCGAGGCAGGCGTCCCAGCTCCATCGCTCCGAGCCCCAGGCGTCGAAGTCCCACGGCTGGCCCCGGACGGCGGCCGACGAGTTGACCGACGAGCTGCCGCCGGTGACCTTCCCCCGCAGCAGCTCGGCCCCGGTGTCGGCCTCGCGGTAGCCCCAGTCCATCGACGGCGGGAAGGCGTAGTCGTAGAGCAGCCAGTCGGGTGGCGGGGTGCCGGGGTCCTCGCCGGCCTCGACGATGGTGACCGTCGCCCCCCGCTCCACCAGCCCGAGGGCGCAGAAGAGGCCGGCCGACCCGGCACCGACGACGAGGACGTCGGGGTAGGGGTCGCTCATCCGGTCACTCCGGCGGCGGCCTCCTCCAGGCCGAGCAGGGCGGCCATGTTGTCGCCCATGATCCCGGCCAGCTTCCCCTCGGGGATCGGGGGCTCGCCCAGGCGCTCGGCCTCCTCGTTGACCGAGAGCAACTTGTCGCGCAGGTCGACCGGGTCGTAGAGGAAGCCCGGGTAGTCGCTGCCGAAGAAGAGCTTCTCGAGCGGCACGAAGAAGTCCTCGACCTTGGCCAGCCAGCGGTAGAGGTCGGCCCGGTCGATGGTCGCCATGTGGTAGCTGAGGTCGGCGTAGAAGTTGGGGTGCTTGGTCAACAGGAATAGGGCCTCGTCGACCCAGGGGATCCCGCAGTGGGCCAGGATGACCCGCAGGTCCCGGAACTCCCGCCCCACGTCGTCGAGCAGGGCCGGCCGGCCGAGGCTGAGCTTGGCGTCGATGCGGGTCGAGCCGGCCTGGTGGACCATGACCGGGATGCCGAGGTCGGCCGCCTTGGCGAACACCGGGAAGGCGACCTCGGGGTCGTCGGGCGACCAGTGCTGGTACATCGGATAGAGCTTCAGGCCCGACAGCCCGAGCTCGACCACCGCCCGCTCCAGCTCGACCACCGCCGCGTCGGGGCCGTGGTGGAGGGGGTTGACCGAGGCGAAGCCGATGAAGGTCTCGGGGGCGGCCCGCACCACGGCGGCGATGTAATCGTTGCACTTCTCGGGGTCGGGCTCGCCGGGCACGTCGAGCAGCCCGGTGGCGTCGACGGTGCCGATGAGCCGGCCCTCGAGCACCTGGGGGGAGACGGCCAGCACCACCACCTTGTCGAAGCCCGGGTGGTCCCGGAGGCTCTCGGCCGGACCGATCACTGGCCAGGCGGCCTCGGAGAAGCCGGTGGCCTCCCACTCGGCGTCGGTCGGCGGTCGGTGGGAGGGCAGCTGACCCCGGCTCCGGCAGATGCAGAGCGAGCCCTCCCGCCCGTACTGGTTGGTGAAGGCCGGGTCGGCGGCCAGGGAGAGGATGTGCGAGTGGGCGTCGATCTGCATCAGCGGGCCTCGTCGTCGGGGTGCCAGTTGGGGGCGGCGACCGGCCGCCCGGCGTTGTAGGGGTGGGCGGCCTCGACCGGCACCGCGTACCACTCGCTGAACAGCTCGACCACGGCCGGCTCGACCAGTGCCCCGAGCTCGGCCCACCGTCGAGTGGTGTCGGTCGAGCGGTAGACGCGCTGGGTGACCGCCTCGGCGAAGCGGTCCCGTAGCGCCGCCTCGTCGACCACCGTGATCCGGCCGTCCTCCATCAGGATCCGGCCGCCGACCATGACGGCGTCGATGTCGCGGGCCTCGGCCCGGTCGAGGACCACGTCGAGCGGCGGTTCGGCGTCGAAGCGGCCGGGGGGGAAGAACACCCGGTCCTTCTTCACCACCAACAGGTCGGCCAGGTGGCCCGGGGTCAGGGCCCCCAACCGACCGGCGAGCCCCAGGGCCTGGGCCCCGGCCTCGGCCGCACTGGCCAGGACCCGGATGCTGTCCAGCCGGCCCTCGCCGAAGGTCGTGGGCGTGCGTTGGAGGTAGGTGGCCAGCCGCAGCTCCTGGAAGAAGTCCTCGTGGTCGGAGAACGAGATGCCGTCGGTGCCGAAGCCCACCCGGCCACCGGCGTCGAGCAGGTCCCGGGTGCGGCAGATGCCGCTCGACAGGCGCAGGTTCGAGCCGGGGTTGTTGGAGCAGACCGCTCCGGAGTCGGCGAAGAGGGCCAGCTCCTCGTCGGTGACCCAGATGAAGTGGGCCAGCACCGTCTCGGGGGTGAGCACCCCGAGCTCGGCCAGGCGCTGCACCGCCGGCATGCCGTGGGCGGCCACGTTGTAGAGCATCTCGGCCCGCGTCTCGAGGACGTGGGTGATCATCGACGTGCCGTGGTCGTCGGCCACCCGCCGGCAGCGCCGGTACAGGTCGTCGGAGCACGCCGGGGTCCAGTCGGGCGCGGTGACCAGCCGGAGCCGGTCGTCGAAGCCGTGCCAGGTGTCGGCCAGCCGCTCGAAGGAGGCCATGACGTCGTCGACCGGCCAGGCGTAGCCCATGGGGGAGTGGCGGACCTCGTCGGCCAGGGTCGGGTCGAGGCGACCGAGGAACTGCTCGTCGGGTACGTGGGCGTAACGGTTCTGGTCGCGCGAGACGATCCCGAAGGCCGTGCGGATCCCGGCGTCGGCGTAGGCCTGCAGGGCGGCGTCGGCCCCGAACTCGGGCATGCCCGGTCGGCCGTAGAACATGTCGACGGTCCCGGTCTGGCCGCCCCGGATGGCGGCCACGAGGCCCCAGAGCACCCCGTCGTAGAGGTCGGCCTCCTCGATGGGGGCCGTGCCGGCGTGGATGTGGACGTTGGCCTTCTCGAAGATGTGCTGGTACAGCCCCGGGCCCATGGCGAGCTCGGAGTGGTAGTGGCAGTTGACGAACCCCGGCAGGACCACGTGGTCGGCCGAGCCCAGCACCCGGGCGAACGGTCCCCGGGCCGCCAGGACCTCCCGGGGCCCGGCCTCGACCACGACGCCGTCCTCGACCACCAGGGCGCCGTCGGGGATGGCCACCCCGGTGCCGAGGGTGAACACCGGATCGCCCAGGACCAGCGTCCGGCCCCCGGAGTCGCCCGCCGGGCCGCTCACCGGGTCGCCGTCACGCCGGGACGACCATGCGGTCGACCACCGTGCGGAAGGCGGCGTTGGCCTCCCGCCGGATCTCGTCCTCGTCGACCAGCAGCAGCTTGCGCCCCTCCATCACGACGGTGCCGTCGATGATCGAGGTGTCGACACAGCTGCCGTTGGCCGCGAACACCAGGTGCGAGTACAGGTGCCCGGCGTGGCCCGGCATGAGCGGCGTGAAGAGCTGGTCGGTCAGGTCGACCAGGATCACGTCGGCCTTCTTGCCCACCGAGAGCTCGCCGGTCTCGTGGCCGAGGGCCGCCGACCCGTTGCGGGTGGCCATGCGCAGGACGTCGGGTGCCTGCTGCAGGCTGGCGTCCACCCGGTTGGCCCGGTGGATGAGCGAGGCGAACTTCATCACCTCGAACAGGTCCCGGCTGTTGTTGCACTCGGCGGCGTCGTGGCCCAGGCCGATGGTGAGGCCGGCGGCCAGCATCTCGGGGACCCGGGCGATGCCGTTGCCGAGCTTGGCGTTGGACGAGGGGTTGTGGGAGATCTTGGTGTTGGTCTCGCGCATCAGGGCGATCTCCACGTCCGACAGCCACACGCAGTGGGCGGCGACGCAGTCGGGGCCGAGGATCCCATTGTCGTAGGCCACCTCGGTCGGCCGCCGGCCGAAGCGCTGCTTGGAGTTCTCGACCTCCGACAGCGACTCGTTCAGGTGGATGTGGATGCCGATGTCGAGGTCGTCGGCCATCTGCCGGGTGGCCCGCAACAGCTCCTCGGAGGCCATGGGTAGCCACTCGATACCCACCCGGACCTCGATGCGCCCGTTGGCCGCCCCGTGGTGCTTCTCGAAGGCCTCCTGGCAGTCGGCCAGGGTGTCGAGCTGGTGCTCGTCGTCGGCGATGTCGTTGGAGAGCACGGCCCGGATGCCGATGGTCTCGGCGGCCGCCCGGAGGCCCGAGAGCTTGCGGTACATGTCGTTTACCGTCGTCACGCCGCAGCGGATCGACTCCGAGTAGCTGGCCAGGGCGGCCCAGTAGGCGGCGTCGTCGTCGAGGGCCCGGATCATCGGGTACCAGCACGTGTCGAGGTACTCCCAGAGCGGCAGGTGGTCGCTCCAGCCCTTGCCGAGGGCCGTGTGGTAGTGCAGGTCGACCAGGCCCGGGAGCACCGCCTTGTCCCGGGCGTCGATGGTGCGGGTGCCGCGGAGGTCGTGGCGGGCCGCCACCTCGTCGGCCGGCCCCACGTCGACGATGCGGTCGTCCTCGAGGACCACCGAGCCGTCGAAGTACACGTCGTCGGCGTTGTTCATGGTGAGGACGGTGCCGTGGGTGATGTGGATGCGCTCGTTCACGTCGCGGGTCCTCTCGGTGGTTCCGGGTTGCCCCGGGCGGTCACTGGGCGACGGCCTGGCCGGCCGCCGATGCGGTCGGGTTGAGGTCGACCCAGATGGACTTGGAGACCAGGTACGGGTCGAGGGCCGCCTTGCCGAGCTCTCGACCGGTCCCCGACTCCTTGCGGCCGCCGAAGGGCACGGCCACGTCGAACATGCCGTAGGTGTTGATCCAGACCGTGCCGACCTCGAGGTCCTGGGCGATCCGGAGGGCCTTGGCGGTGTCGGCCGTCCAGATGCCGGCGGCGATGCCGTAGGGGACGTCGTTGGCCAGGGCCACCAGCTCGTCGGGGTCCTCCCACGGGAGGACGGCCAGGACCGGTCCGAAGACCTCCTCGCGGGCCACGTCCATCGAGGCCGTCACCCCGGTGAGCACCGTCGGCTCCACGAAGTAGCCCCCCGGCAGGCCCTCGACCTCGCCCGCCCGGCCGCCGGTGACGACCGCCGCCCCGGCGCCCACGGCGCCCTCGACCATCGAGAGGATGCCCCGCCGGTGGTCGGCCGAGATCACCGGTCCCATCTGGGTCGAGGGGTCGAAGCCGTCGCCCAGCCGGACCCCCTCGGCCAGGGCCACCACCGTCTCGACCAGCTGGTCGGCCACCGACACCTCGACCAGCAGCCGCGACCCGGCCACGCAGGCCTGGCCCTGGTTGAAGAAGATGCCCCCGAACACCCCGCCGGTGGCGGCGGCCAGGTCGCCGTCGGCGAACACGATGTTCGGGCTCTTGCCCCCGAGCTCCAGGCTCACCGGGGTGAGCCGGTCCGATGCCGCCCGGAGGATCTGGCGCCCGGTGGCCGTCTGGCCGGTGAAGGCGATCTTGGCCACCCCGGGGTGGGTGACCAGGGCGTCGCCGATCTCCGGGCCGCCCACGACCACGTTGACCACCCCGGGGGGGAAGCCCGCCTCGACCACCAGCTCCATGAGCCGGAGCGTGGACAGCGCCGCCAGCTCGGACGGCTTGACCACCACCGTGCATCCGGCGGCCAGGGACGGGCCGAGCTTGTAGGCCACCTCGAGCAGGGGGAAGTTCCACGGGGTGATGGCGGCGACCACGCCGATGGGTTCCCGGGTGGAGAGGGTCAGCACGTCGGGGGCCGAGTTGGGGACCACCGCCCCCTCGAGGCCGTTGGCGCACCCGGCGAAGTAGCGGAAGATCTCGGCGGTGAGCGGGAGGTCGACCGCCGAGGCCTCGCCCAGCGGCTTGCCGTTGTCGAGGACCTCGAGCGCCGCCAGCTCCTCGGCCGCCCGCTCGACGAGGTCGCCCAGCGTCCACAGCAACCGGGCCCGCCGGCTGGCGGCGGTGCGCCGCCAGCTCCGGAGCGCCCCCGACGCCGCCGCCACCGCCGCCGTCACGTGGTCCCGGGTGGCCAGGGGCACCGGGCAGAGCACCTCGCCGGTGGCTGGGTCCCTCGACTCGAGGTGGTCGGCCGTCGCCACCCACTCGCCGCCGATGAACAGCCGGTGGGGTCGGTCGACGAACTCGAGGGCGGACGCCGGCACGCCCGAGCGGGGGACGGTGGTGGTGCTCACGACGCCGCCCCGGCGCCGCCGTAGGCCATGTCCCAGAACTCGACCTCGTAGAAGGTCGAGCGGTTGAAGACGGCCGAGCACCGGGCCCGCTCGGTCGGGCCGGCCTCGATGGCCAGCCGGTCGAGGAGCCGGGTCGAGGCCCCGACCAGGTCGTCGTAGCCGGGCTCGGAGAACATCGACACCCAGGCGGCGTAGATGGGGTCCTCGGGCATCGTGGCCGCCAGGCGCAGGCCGATCTCGCCGTAGCTCCACTGGCACGGCAGGATGGCCGCCAGCCCGCAGGCCGCGCTCTCGTGCTCGCAGACCTGCAGGATGTGTCGGGTGTAGGCGTAGGCCGTCGGGGTCATGGCGACCAGGGGGTCGGCGTGGGGCGTGCCCCCCAGCCGCTCGAGGAAGTCCAGGTTGGCCGGGATCTCCGACGCCACGATCTGGTCCAGGAACCGGGACAGGACGCCCAGGGCGTCACGGTCGGGTGCCTTGGCCAGCACCAGGCCGATGGCCCGGGCGTAGTCCTCGAGGTAGCAGACGTTCTGCTCGAAGTAGAAGCGGAAGGTGGCGTGGGGGAGCACCCCGGCGCCGATCTCGGCCACCATCGGGTGGTGCACCGCCGCCCTCCAGGCGTCACGCCCCTGGAATTTGAGCGCCCCGGACAGGGCGGCGTCGTCGAGGGACGCCGTCGAGGCGTCCTGGGTGGTCGTCAACGTGACACCTCGCTCCCTCCGACCGCCACGGCCGGGTCGAACTCCATCTGGGACAGCTCGCGCCGGGCCCGCTCCCACGCCTCGGGGAAGGCCCGGACCGTGGCCATGCGGCGCGGGCCGAGCGGGAACAGCTGGACCGAGTCGGCGCCGGCGGCGAGCACGCTGCGGATGCGCTCGGTGGCGTGGCGGGCGTCGCCGGCCAGCGACACCTGCCGAACGAAGTCCTCGGGGAGGAGGGCGGCGGCCGTGGCCGCCTCCTGGAACTCGCCGCCCCGGTAGGCCCGCCGGACGGCCTCGACGACGGCCGGGTCGAGGCCGGCCAGCTCGCAGATCACCGGGGCCGTCTGGGGGAACCACGAGGCGATCCCCCGTCCGGCGGCCATCGCCGCCTCGGGGTCGTCGTCGATGGCCCCGTAGGCGCAGAAGGCCACGTGCGGCCGGGGGCGGCCGGCGGCCCGGGCCCCGCGGTCGATGCAGTCGATCGCCCAGGCCACGGCCTCGTCGAACAGGCCGGCCAGCACCAGCACGCCGTCGGCGATGCGCCCGGCTAGCTCGAGGGTCTTCGGACCCGATGCCGACACGTAGATCGGGAGGTCTGGGCGGGCCGGGAACCGGAGGTGGGCGTCGTGGAGCACCATGCGCTCGGTCGCCTCGTCCACCGTCTCGCCCCGCCACAGCCGCCGGATGACCCCCATGGCGGCCTCGAGGTTGGCCAAGGTGCCCGGGGCGTAGCCGAGGGCCAGGAGGGGCCGGTCGCCGGCCCCGATGCCCAGGGTGAACCGGCCGCCGGAGATCTCGTCGACCGTGGTGGCGGCCACGGCGGTGATCGCCGGGTGCCGGGTGAGGGGATTGGTCACGGCGGTGCCCAGCCCGAGGTGCTCGGTCCGGGTGGCCGCCAGGGTCAGGTAGGCGTAGGGGTTGCGGGCGTGGAGCGAGGAGTCGGTGCACCACAGGTCGGCGTAGCCGAGGGCCTCGATCTCCTCGACCATGGCCGCGAACGTCGCCGGCTCGTCGACCGGCTGCAGGATGACCCCCCGGGTCACGAGGGTGGCCGGGGTGTCCGATGGCGTGTCCGGCGTGGCGGCCTCCTCCGGTCCGCCCCCCTCGCCCGCCAGTTTCCCCGCCGGTGTGCGCTCAGGCAAGGTCGCTCTCCCGTTCGAAGATGGCCACCGTGTCGGCCAGGGCCCGCAGCCCGGTGGCGATCGGCGGCAGGTCGATCCACTCCTGCTCGGTGTGCTCGCCGGCGCCGACGGTCACCCCGACCGAGATCGCCGGGATCCCGGCGGCGAACGCCGCGTTGGCGTCGGTGCTCGCCGCCACGACCACCGGCTCGATCTCGGCCCGCTCGAGGGCGGCCGTGGCCGCCCGGACCAGGGGGTGCACGGCGCCCACCCCGCCGGCCGGACGGCGCCCGAGGGTCTCGACCGTGAGCTCGACGCCCTCGGGGAGGGGCTGGTCGAGCACCGTCTGCGCTTCCCGCTCGAGTGCGGCCAGGCCCTTGGCGCTCGAGGCCCGCAGGTCGACCTGGAAGGCGGCGTGACGGGCCCGGGCGTTGATCGTCTCGCCGCCCGAGAGGGTGCCGACGTTCACCGACCGCCGCCCGGGCACGACCGCCAGCCCGGCCAGTCCGGCGACCAGTCGGGCGGCCTCGTGGACCACGTTCGGTGCCTCGGCCCGCTCCCAGGCGTGGCCGCCGGGACCGTGGAGGGCCACCCGCCAGCGCACCGAACCCACCCCGGTGGTGGCCACCCGCCCGAGGTAGTTGCCCTCGACGGCGATCAGGGCGGCCAGCGGTCCCGGACGATGCTCGAGGGCCCAGCGCACACCGGCCAGATTGCCGAGTCCCTCCTCGGCCACCGTGGCCAGCAACCACACCGGCCGGTGGGCCGGCCGGTGGTCGATGAGCCGGCCCACCGCCGAGAGGGCGGCCACGGCCACGCTGTTGTCGCCCACGCCGGGCCCGGACATCCGGTCGCCCTCCACGGTGACGGTCAGGTCCACGTCCTCGCCGAACACGGTGTCGAGGTGGGCGCAGATGACCACGGCGGCCCCGTCGCCCCGTCCGACCCGGGCCCAGACGTTGCCGGCGCCGTCGATCGAGACCTGCGACCAGCCGTCGGCCTTCCACCAGGCGGCGACGCGCTCGGCCCGGCGACGCTCGGCGAAGGTCGGGGCGGGGATGGCCGCCAGCTCCCTCGTGCGGTCGACCACCGTCGGGACCAGGGCCTCGGCCGACGGCCGCACGGCCGAGGTGGTCGCCGGGCCGCTCACGCCGCCGGCTCCCCGGGCCCGGCCGGGCCGAGCAGGGCGCCGTTGTCTGCCCCGAGCACCGGCGCCGGCCGCACGATGTCGAGGGGCCGACCGTCGAGCCGGACCGGGAAGCCGACGACGCGGTAGGGGCCGGCCGAGGGGTGGTCGAGCTCCTGGACCGTGCCCAGCGCCGCCACCTGCTCGCTCTCGAGCACCTGGCCGAGGTCGGCCACCTCGGCCGCCGGGATGCCGACCGCCTCGAACCGTCCGAGCCACTCGGCCGTGGACGCCCCGGCGAGCCGCGCCTCGAGGCAGGCCGTGAGCTCGTCTCGGTGGGCCACCCGGGCGGCGTTGTCGGCGAAGCGGGGGTCGGTGGCGAACTCCGGCGCCGCCAGCACGTCGCAGGCCCGGAGCCACAGCTCCTCGGAGCCGGTGCCGGCGAGGATCAGCCAGCCGTCGGCGGTGCGGAAGCTGCCGTAGGGGGCGAAGGTCGGCGAGTGGGTGCCGAGGCGGCCCGGGACCACCCCGGCGGCCAGGAAGTCGGCGGCCACCGTGGACTGGGCGGCGGCGGCGAACTCGAACAGCGACGACGAGACCCGACGGCCGGTGCCGGTGGCCAGCCGATCGATGTGGGCCGCCAGCAGCCCCACCACGCAGCTGAGGGCGGCGCCGATGTCGAGCACCGGGGCACCCACCTTGACCGGGCCCGATGCCTCGGTGCCGGTGACGCTCATGATCCCCGCCGCCGCCTGGAGCACCAGGTCGAAGCCGCCCCGGTGGGCGTCCGGTCCCACCTCGCCGTAGCCCGAGATGGAGCCGTAGACCAGGTGGGGGTGGCGCCCGTGCACCGAGTTCCAGTCGAGCCCGTGGGCGGCCAGACTGCCGGGTCGGGCGTTCTCCACGAAGAAGTCCGCCGTGGCCAACAGCTCGTCCAGGGCCGCCCGGCCCTCGGGCTTCTTGAAGTCGAGCACGACGCTCTTCTTGCCCGAGTTGAGCGAGAGGAAGAGGACCGACTCGTCGCCCAGCCGCTGGGTCCCCTGGTGCCGGTAGGGGTCGCCGTCGGGCGGCTCGACCTTGATGACCTCGGCCCCGAGCGCCGCCAGCAGGGCGGTGGCGTAGGAACCCGAGACGAACCGCGTCAGGTCGACGACCCGCTGGCCGTCGAGCGGTCCGGTGACGACGCCGGGCCCGATGCGGCCGCTCACCACAGCGCTGGCTCCTCGAACTCACCGAAGAGCGCCCGCAGGACGTCGGCCATCTCGCCCACCGTGGCCCCGACCCGGGCCGCGCCGAGCAGCGGCGGCATGACGTTGGCGCCGTCGGCCGTCTCGCGGGCCAGCCGTCCGAGGGCGGCGTCGACCGCCCGGGCGTCGCGGCCCGACCGCCAGGCCACGGTGCGGGCCGCCTGGTCGGTGCCGTCGCCCACCACCTCGAACAGGTCGAGCGGCGGTGGCGCCTCGCCGGCGTCGCCGAAGACGTTCACGCCGACCTTGGGCCGCGTCCCCGATGCCAGGTCCTGCTCGTAGCGGTAGGCCGATTCGGCGATCCACCGCTGGGGCACGCCCTGCTCGAGGGCGGGCACGATCCCGCCGAGGTCGTCGATCTCGACCATGACCTCCCGGGCCCGGGCCTCCAGGGTGTCGGTCAGCTGCTCGACGAAGAACGAGCCGGCCAGGGGGTCGGCGGTCCGGGTGACACCGGACTCGAGGGCCACGATCTGCTGGGTTCGCAGCGACAGCGTGACCGCCTCCTCGCTCGGGATCTCGAAGGCCTCGTCGTAGCCCATGACGTGGATGGACTGGGCGCCGCCGAGCACCGCCCCGAGGCACTGGATGGTCGACCGGATGATGTTGTTCAGGGGCTGCTGGGCGGTGAGGGTGGTCCCGGAGTTCCCCGAGAAGAAGCGCAGTCGGCCCGAGGCCGGGTCGGCGGCGCCGAACCGCTCGGTGGCGATCGAGTACCACAGGCGCCGGGCCGCCCGGAGCTTGGCCACCTCCTCGAACAGGTCCATGGTCGTGGCGAAATGGAACGACAGGCGCGGGGCGAAGTCATCGAAGGCCAGACCGCGGTCGACGAGCAGGTCGCAGTAGGCGATGGCCGACGACATGGTCAGTCCGAGCTCCTGGATGGCGTCACAGCCGGCCTCTCGGGCGTGGTAGCCGGTGATCGAGATCGGGTTGAACCGGGGGAGCTGGCTCGAGGCGAACTCGATGACGTCGGTGGTCATGCGCAGCGACGGCCCGGGCGGGTAGATGAAGGTATTGCGGGCCAGGAACTCCTTCACGATGTCGTTCTGCAGGGTCCCGGCCAGGTCGGCGTAGGCCACGCCTTGGCGCTCGGCGGCCACCAGGTAGGTGGCCAGGATGATGGGGGCGGTGGCGTTGATGGTGAAGTTCACCGACACCTTGTCGAGCGGGAGGCCGTCGAAGAGACCCTCCATGTCGGCCGCCGTGTCGATGGCCACCCCGACCCGGCCGACCTCGCCGGCCGCCTTCGGATGGTCCGAGTCGTAGCCCAGCTGGGTCGGCAGGTCGAAGGCCACCGAGAGCGCCGTCTGCCCCTGGTCGAGCAGGAACCGGAACCGGGCGTTGGTCTGCTCCGGCGACCCGAAGCCGGCGAACTGGCGCATCGTCCAGGGTTGCCCCCGGTACATCGTCGGGTACGGCCCTCGGGTGAACGGGGGCTCGCCGGGTCGCCCGAGGCGGCGGTCGAGCGCCTCGAGGCCGCCGGCCACGTCGTCGGCCGTGTAGAGGGCCTGCACCTCGATCCCCGAGTCGGTGCGCCACGCCGGCCCTTCCTCGGGCCCATCGCTGGCGGCCCATCGAGGCCGACCGCCGGTGTCACGAGACGGTCCCGGTTCCCGGGAGCTCCTGGCTGAGGGCCAGGGCGGCGTAGGCGGCGTAGACCTTGGTCGCCGTGTGGATGTCGTCGATCGAGAGGTGCTCGTCGGGGCAGTAGACCGGAGCGCCGCCGGGGCCGTAGATGACCGTGGGCACCTGCTGGCCGAAGCTGGCCGTGTCGCCGAGCCAGTTCTCGGTGACCAGGTCGCCGGTGCCCCCGCCGGCCTGGGCGGTCGCCTCGACCATGAGCTGGACCACCGGCTCGGAGGGCTCGGCCAGGTAGCCGGGCTTCACGTCGACCAGTTCGAGCGAGGCGACGAGCCGGGGGTCGGCCTGCTTGGCCTCGTCCAGGCACCGTTCGATCTCGGCCCGGACGTCGTCGACGGTCACGCCGGGCTGGGGTCGGCAGTCCACCCGGATGACGCACTCGTCGGGGATCATCGACGGGCCGCCCGGAGGGAGCCCGCCGTAGACCCGGCCCGGAACGATGAAGGTCTCGGCGCCGAACAGAGCCGCCACGCCGTCGTCGAGTTCGGGCACGAGCCGCGAGCGGTCGAGCGCCAGGATCACCGGCGCCGCCAGCACGACGGCGTTGATGGCGTCGTGCTTGTGGCAGGTGTGGGCCGACACGCCCCGTCGTGGTGATGTCGAAGTAGTACCGGCCTCGGTGCCCGAGGCACACGTGGTTGTCGGTGAGCTCGCCCAGCACGCACAGGTCGGCCGCGTGGTCGTCGAAGTAGGCGATGGAGCCGAGCTGGTCGCCCATGTGGTCGGCCACCGCCGCCATGGCCAGGGTCCCTGAGTAGGTGCCCGGGTGACGCCGGGCCGCTCGGGCCACGGCGTCGATGGCCACGATCTGGCACGCCAGCGCCGCCTTCATGTCCATGATCCCGTGGCCGTACACGGCGCCGTCGAGGACGTCGCCCGAGAACGGCTCGGCGGCCGACCACCCGTGGGAGACCGGCTTGGTGTCCATGTGGCCGGTCATCACCACCCGCGGCCCCGAGCCGAGGGTCACCTCCCCGATGGCGTTGGGCCGGTCGGGGAGCACCGGTTGGAGCTCGACGGCCTCGAACCCGTACTCGGCCATGGTGTCGGCCAGGAACGAGGCCAGCGGGCCCTCGTCGCCGAGCACGCTCGGGATGCGGCAGACCTGACGGACGAGATCGACCGTCCGATCGAGGTCGACCTCGTCGAGTGCGGCGGCCACCGATGGGCTGAGCGGAGGGGAGAGGGTCACGTCCCCACCCTTTCGCCGAGGGGCGGCAGCTGGGAGGACATTTCGCATATCAGATCTCATCTCACTGAAAGTAGACCGTCTCCGCCGCCGAAGAGTCAACAGCCGAAACACGCTGTTCACACCACTGTTTCCGGGCGCCCGTCGTCCAATTGTTTCGGGAGGTCGAGCGAAGAATGAACGCTCTGTTTCCTCCATTGACAGATCACCGGACCGGGCGTTCACTACTCGCATCTGAGATCTCATATGCGAAGCGGGCGCCAGCGTTGCCGGCCGCAGCGACGGGTCGAAGAAGAGTGGCGACGCACGTTCGGGCGGTCGGAACGTCGGGCGCGGAGCGACCGGCGGGACCCGCGTCACACGGCGGTAGCCGACGTGCAGCAAGCCATGCCACACCGATCCAGGAGCACCACGCCGATGTCGAGGACAACGAAGGAGGTCCAGTGACCACGATCACCGAGGAACTGGTGGAGGCCACGGTCTTCGACGGGGCCCGACCGACCAGGCAGGGCGACCTCGTCACCGAGACCGCCGGCATGGTGCCGGTCCCCGAGGACGGTCGCTACGGCGCCAACTGGCGCAACTTCACGGTGTGGTTCGCCCCGAACATGGAGTTGTCGGGGGTGTTTACCGGCACGTTGGCCGTCACCCTCGGGCTCGGCTTCTGGCCCGGCCTCACCGCCATCATCGCCGGCGTCATCGTCGGCACGGTCCCGGTGGCCATCCTGTCCCTGTGGGGGCCCCAGACCGGCATGGCCCAGCTGCCGCTGGCCCGCCTGCCCTTCGGCAAGACCATCACCATCGTGGCCGCCGTGCAGTGGCTGTCGGCGGTGGCCTGGGAAGCGCTCGGTGGCCTCTTCGGCGGTGAGGGGGCCCAGTCGCTCTTCCATGTGCCGTTCTGGATCGGCGTGGTCATCGTGCTGGCGCTGCAGGGCGTCATCGGCTTCCTCGGCTACGAGTTCCTCCACCGGCTGGAGGCGTACGGAGCCGCCCTCCTCACGATCCTCTTCGCCCTCCTCACGTGGAAGATCGTCGAGCACGGCCACATCCCCTGGCACAACACGGTGCACGGGTCGACGGCGGTGGCCATGTGGGTCCTCATGTTCACCATCGCCATCAGCGGCAGTTTCAGCTGGGCCACCTACGCCGCCGACTACAGCCGGTACATGCCGGCCGACACGCCCCGAAAGCCCCTGTTCTGGTACACGTTCGCCGGCTTGGCCCTCTCCTACATCTGGGTGTACACGATCGGTCTGGCCGGGGCGGCGACGCTCAGCAACCAGACGGCGGCCGGGGTCCAGAGCCTGATGGGCGGCGGGGTACTGGGCTACCTCGCCCTGATCGCCATCGTCTTCGGATCGATCGCCGGCAACACCATGAACGACTACTCGGGGTCGTTGGCCGTCCAGGCCGGGGGGGTGAAGATCAAGCGGCCCTACTCGTCGGCCGCGGCCACGGTGATCGCCTTCTTCCTGATCCTGTGGATCCACGGCGGCGACACCGCGGGGAAGTTCGAGAACGTGCTGCTCTTCACCGCCTACTGGATCGCCCCGTTCCTGGCCATCGTGCTCATCGACTGGCAGTACCGCAAGAACACCATCAACCGTGAGACCCTGGTCCACATGCTCGACCTGAAGAACCTCAAGTCGGGCTGGCCCGCCCTGGTGGCCCTGGTGGTCGGCTTCGGGGCCATGGTGCCCTTCATGGACACCAGCCTGGTCGTGGGCCCGGCGTCGACGGCCATGGACGGGGCCGACATCTCGTTCTTCGTCGGCTTCATCGTGGCCGCCGTGGTGTACTACCCGATGCGCCGCCTGGCCGCCCAGCCGGTCATGCGCGAGGGCAAGGAGATCTCGGTGGCCGACGCCTCGACGGCGTCGCCGGTCGCCGTCCCGGCGCCGACCCCGGCGCACAGCGTGACGGCCGGGGCCGTGGCGCCCCGGCTTGCCACCTCGAGCGGGACGGCGCCCGGCCGGCAACGGCGGGGGACCCTCGGTTGACGATGGCGACGGTGGAGCCCCGGCCGATCGGGCTGCTGGTCGTCGGCGGGTGGGTGCTCACCGTCGACGACCAGCGGCGGGTCTTCCGCAACGGCGCCGTGGCCATCGACGGCACGGAGATCGTCGAGGTGGGCCCGGCCGCCGAGCTCACCGCCCGCTACCGGGCCGCCCGGACCATCGACGCCTCCGACATGGTGGTGCTGCCGGGACTGGTCAACGGCCACCGGCACCTCCTCTCCACGGCCAAGGGGGCGCTGCCCGAGGGCAACGTGACCCTCGACAACCTCCGCCGCTTCGTCTACCCGAGCTTCGCCGCCTTGTCTGAGTCCGACATGCAGGCCTACGCCCGTCACGCCACCGCCGAGATGATCCGCTTCGGGACCACCACCTTCGAGGAGCCGGGCTGCGTCCACCTCGACGCCGTCCTCGAGGCCCTCGACGCCTCGGGGATGCGGTGCCGGGTCGGCCCGTGGACCTGGGACCAGGGGGGCGTGGCCGGGTCCGGGTGCCCCGATTGGCTCCGGATGGACGCCCCGACGGCCCTGCGCCGGCTGGAGGAGGGCGTCGAGACGGTGCGCAAGTTCGACCACCCGAGGATCGCCGACGCCGTCACCATCGAGGGCGTCGGCACCTGCTCGGACGAGCTGACGACCGGCGCCGCCCGCCTGGCCGAGGAGGCCGACTCGTTGTTCGTCCTGCACAAGGCGACCAGTGAGCAGGAGGTCCGGCTGGAGCTCGAGGCCTTCGGCCACCGCCCGGTCGAGCACATGGCGGCCATCGGCGCCCTCAACCCCCACGTGCTGTTGAACCACGTCACCTCGCTCGAGGCGTTCGAGGTGCCGCTGCTCGCCGAGACCGGCGCCCGGGTGTGCCAGAACCCCTCGACGGCCCTGCGGCTGGCCAAGGGCACGACGCAGACCGGGAAGTGGCCCGAGCTGCTGGCGGCCGGGGTGCCGATGGCCCTCGGCACCGACGCCGAGAACGCCTCCAACCACCAGGACCTGTGCCGGGCCATGTCCCTGGCGGCCCTGCTGCCGCGCGACGCCCGGCGGGACCCCCGGGCGGTGACCGCCGAGCAGGCCCTCGAGATGGCGACCATCGGCGGCGCCACGGCCCTGCGGATGGACGACGCCATCGGCAGCCTGGCCGTCGGCAAGCAGGCCGACGTGGTGGTGTTCGACACGGCCGACTTCGACTGGCGGCCCCTCCACAACCCGGTGGCCAACCTGGTCTACGGGGCCACCGGCTACTCGGTCGACACGGTGATCATCGGGGGGACGGTCGTGCTCGACCACCGGCGCCACACCCGGGTGGACGTCGAGGCGGCCCGGGCCGAGGTGGAGGAGATCGACCGGCGGGTGCTGCGGTCGATCGGCATCGACGTCGAGCTTGCCTGGCCGGTCGTCGACGACGATCCGGGGCCGACGTGAGCGCGGCGGCCGTGCGACCGGGGGCGCCGGCGGCGGCAAAGTATGGTCGACCGGCATCGCCAGGTGAGGAGGGGAAGATGGCACCAACGGCGCGCAAGCCCACCGGTCTGGGGGCGACCTTCTCGGCCGAGCCCGAACGGCGGAAGCTGACCGACTGGGCCTACGAGGAGTTGAAGGGGGCCATCTTGGACCTGCGCCTCTCGCCTGGGACGGCGCTGCGGGAGGCGGCCCTGGCCGAGAGCCTGGGGATCAGCAAGACCCCCATCCGCGAGGCCCTGGTGTGGCTGGAGCGCGACGGGCTGGTCGAGACCACGGTCTTCAAGGGGGCCGTGGTGTCGGGGTACTCGCGTCGTGACCTCCTCGAGATCTTCGAGCTGCGCGAGATCCTCGAGGGCGAGGCCGCCCGGGAGGCGGCCACGTCGATGTCCGATGACCTCTGCGCCCGACTGCTGGCCCTGTCCGAGGCCAGCCAGACGGCACTCGAGAGCGGCTCGAAGAAGCGACTGTCCCGTCTGATCAGTGAGTTCGACGACCTCTTGTTCGACAATGTGGCCAACCAGCGGATCCGGGCCATCATCGCCAACCTCCACGACCACCTGACCCGGATCGGCCACCTGGCCGAGGAGATCCCGGGCCGCTCGGAGCGCTCGGTGGTCGAGCACGACGCCATCATCCAGGCGATCCTGGCCAAGGACCCGGGCGCCGCCGAGTCGACCATGCGGGCCCACGTCGTCAGTGTCCGCGAGTCCCAGCTCGGGGCGAATGACGAGGACCCGGACGCGGCGGCACCGGCGTGAACACGGTCGCCGCGCCGTCGACCACCGCGCCCTTGGCGCCGGCCGATGACGGTGCGGCGACGGCCCCCGAGGTGGGGCCGAGCGTCGAGGCCTACGACGCTGCCTGGGTGGCGGCGGCCAGACGGAGCTGGCACCCGGTGGCCCGGTCCGAGGACGTCCACCCCGGCGGGATCCTCCCGGTGACGCTCCTGTCCGAGGCCCTCCTGGCGTGGCGGACCCCCGACGGCGACGTGGCGCTCTCGCGTCGCGCCTGCGTGCACCGGGGGACCGACCTGGCGACCGGCACGGTGACCGAGGACGGCTGCCTGCGGTGCCCGTACCACGGGTGGGAGTTCGCCACCGACGGTCGTTGTCGCCGACTGCCCCAGCTGGGGACGCAGGCGCCACCTCCCCGGGCGGCCCAGCCGGGGGTTCGGGTGGCCGAGCGGGCCGGCCTGGTCTGGGCGTGCCTGGTGACCGAGGCCGAGGAGTCGACGCCGGTGCCGCCCCTTCGCGAGGCGGACGATCGGCGCTGGCGGCACTACCAGGGCCGGCCCCTCGAGTGGCACTGCCAGGCGGCCCGGCACACCGAGAACTTCTGCGATCTCGGGCACTTCTCGATCCTGCACACCTCGTCGTTCGGCAACCCCGACCGCACCGAGGTCGACCCCTACCGGGTCGAGACCGACGGCACGGCGCTGCGCTTCACGTACCGGTACCCGGGCCGGGACTACCTCGACCAGGCCGCCCCGGCCATGGACATCGACCTCGACTACGAGGTCCACCTGCCGTTCACCGTGGTGCTGCGCGACATCAACGGCCCGGGCTCGTTGATCTTCACCTCGGTGTCGCCGGTGACGCCGACGACCTCTCGCATCTTCTGGAGCTCCTGGCGCCTCGACCAGCCCCTGGACGGGTCGAGCGTGGAGGCGGCCGAGACGGCCATCTTGGAGGAGGACCGGGTCATCGTGGAGGGGCAGCGCCCTCGGCGGATGCCCCTCGATCGACGTCTCGAGCTGCATCTCGGCTTCGACCGCTTCGCCGTGGCCTATCGCCGAGGCCTGTCGGCCCTGGGCTACCCGGCGGTGCCACCAACCGAGCCGTGGTCCCCGGGAACGACGGCTGACCCACCCGTGACCTGACGCCCGACCCCCACCACAGAAAGGTCCTGCGATGACCTCCGACTCCTTCGAGCTCCTGCAGCGGACCCGGGCCGAACTGGCCCCGACCGACGCGCCGAACCGCTTCGTGGAGCTGATCAGTGAGGGCCGCTTGCCGTTGGCGCGAGTGTGCGACCTCGTGTGCGAGGAACTGCGGATCAATATCGCCGATCGACGCAGCTTCGCCACGCTGGCGGCGCGGTTCCCCCTCTCGCCCTCGGCCGACTTCTTCCTCTACCTGGCGGCCAGCGAGACGCCGGGGCGTGAGGGCCTCCTGCAGTTGGCCGGCGAGCTCGGGTTGACCGATGACGACATCGCCGGATACGAACCGAAGCCGGGATGCCAGACCTACCCGGCCTACCTGAGCCAGTTGGCCCTGGGCGGTTCGCAGGCCGACGTGGCCCTGGCCCTGGTGGCCAACATGGCAGCCTTCGGCGAGGCCTGCGGGGCCACCGCCGCCGCACTGGTCGAGCACTACGGCATCTCCAAGGAGGCGGTGCAGTTCTTCGCCATCTTCGGCGAGCCCAACCCGGAGTTCGAGGCGCTCGCCCTCTCGGTGGTCGAGGACGGGCTGGTCGGCGGGAAGCCGGCGACGTCGGCCCGGACGGCGGCCCGCCTCATCCAGGTCTACGAGCTCCAGTTCTGGAACACCTTGGCCGAGGGCGTCGTCTGAGCGTCGGACCCGTCGGACGGGCGCGGCGGGCCGGAATTCACCGCTGTTCATGCCTACGAAACACGGGGGAAATATCGATCGGTTGAAATAGAACCACGCCGGAGACGCCGCTTCGGCCACCGATCATCGAGGAGCGACATGCCGCAGACCGACGTCGCCATCGCCCACGTCCAGGTCACCGACGACCCCGACGAGATCTTCGACCGGTTGCTGGCCGACGGGGCGGTCATCATCGAGGGCTTCTTGACCCCGGCACAGGTGGCCCGACTGAACGAGGAGCTCTCACCGGCCGACGCCCGGGCCGACCCGCTGATGCGCAATGTCTACGACTTCGGCACCCGCGACGCCGTCCTCGAAGAGCTGATGGAGGGCCTGCCCGGAGAGCCCGGGGAGCGCCCGTCGATTCGCTCGGGTAACACCCGGAACGTGACCGGGGTCGCCACCAAGGTCCCGAGCTTCGTTCCCGACGTGCTCCTGCACCCGATGTACAAGGAGCTGTGCGATCGGCTGCTCCTCCCGCACTGTTATGACTACGTCCTCAACCACAGCCACCTGATCAACGTCGGGCCGGGCGCCCACGCCCAGCCGATCCATCGGGACGAGGGGATCTGGGCCCACTACCCGGGCCTCGGGCCCGGCAGCCACCTGCAGTTCGCCTCGATCGTGGCCCTGGTCGACTTCACCAAGGACAACGGGGCGACCAACGTGGTGCCGGGCAGCCACCTGTGGGAGGGCGATCCCCACGTGCTCACCGGCCGGATCCCCGAGCCCGGGGAGATCGCCTACGCCGAGATGCCGGCGGGCTCGGTGGTGCTCTACCTCGGCTGGACCATCCATGGCGCCGGGCAGAACCGGACGCCCGACACCTGGCGCCGGGGACTCCACGTGTCGTTCTGCCAGGGGTGGCTCCGGACCGAGGAGAACAACACCCTGGCGACGCCGCCCGACGTGGCCCGCCATTTGCCGGTGCGGGCCCAGGAGCTCCTGGGCTACGGCGCCCAGAACGGGCTCGGCATGCTCGAGCTGCGCAATCCCATCGACCAACTTCGCGACGGGAACCTCTGACCGTCTCGCCGACCGCTGTTCGATCCCTCCTCACGAAAGGCAACCGGTATGACCACTCCCCTCGAGATCGTCACCGCCTACAACGACGCCCTGTTCTCCGGCCTGTCGGCCGGCTCGTTCGATGGCATCAACCAGTACCTCACGCCCGAGACCACGTGCCTCGAGTCGCCGATGTTGCCCTGGGGTGGCACGTGGGAGGGCCCGTCGGGCTTCGCCGACATGTTCTCGCACTCCGGTGATTTCGAGATCGCCAGCGACATCACCCACGCCTACTGGGCCGACGGCTCGACGGTGTTCCACCGCATGAGCTTCGACGTGACCGTCGGGGGGTCCGAAGAGCCCACCACGGCGACCAGCCTGGAGCTCTACCGGGTGGAGGGGGAGTCGATCGCGTCGATCGAGGTCTTCTTCTTCGACCCGGGCGTCTTCGCCGGGGCGGCGTGAGCGGGCGGCGGCCGGGCGGCACCGTTCGCCCGGGGACCGGGCGTAGCGTCGTCGTGCCGGTGGGTTCCGGTGGGCGGCCCGGCGGGTCCGCTCGCTGGCCGAGAACGAGGGGGTTGTGTGCCGAGAGTCGTGGACCACGAGCATCGTCGGACCGAGATCGCCCGGGCCGCCATCGGGGTGATCGCCGAGAAGGGCCTGGTGGCGGCGACGGTGCGGGACGTGGCCGAGGCGGCCTCGTGCTCGACCGGGATGGTCAACCACTACTTCGCCGACAAGGACGCACTGCTCCTGGCGGCGGCGAAGCTGGCCGTCGACGACCTTGTCTCGGGGTTCCTGGCCCCGGCGGCATCGGGGAAGTCGGGACCGTCGGTGCTCCGGGATCAGCTGCTGTCGACCCTGCCGGCCTCGTCGACGGTCCGACCGAGCCACCACGTGGTCGTCCACCTCTACGCCGGCGCCCTCCATTCGCCGGCCATGGCCGAGCACGTCCGCACGCTCTACGGCGTGGCCATCGGCGAGATCGCCGGCACGCTGGCAGCGTGGCCAGCTCGACGGCTGGGTCCGGTCGTCGGTCGACCCCGCCCTCTCGGCGCAGGTGCTGTTGGCGGCGGTCGACGGCCTGGGGATCCAGACCCTGGTCGATCTCGAAGGGACGGCACCGCCCGACCTGGCCGAACGGGTCGACGAGCTGGTGCGCAGCGTCGTGGTCGGAGCCCCCGAGGTCCTCTCGACCTGAGCCGACGGGGCGGGGCCCCTTACGCCACGAAGCCCTTGAGCAGGGCCGCCGTGCCGTCCACGTGCCGGCACATCTCGGCCTTGGCCCCGGCCGCGTCACCTTTGATGATCTTGTTGATCAGCCGGACGTGCTGGCGGTTCGAATGATCGATATTGACTGGAACGAGCGGCAGGGCGTCGAGCATCCCGTTCAGCCGGATCCGGACCTCGGCCACCGCCGTGATCAGCGATGGCACACCGCAGTACTCGGCGATCGCCAGGTGCAGACGGGAGTCGGCCGGTCGGTAGTCCTTGACCGACGCGGCCGAGCACTCGGCCTCGAGCTTCTTCAGCTGGGCCGCCTCGTCGGGGGACAGGCCCCGTTTGGCGGCCAGCTCGCAGGCGCCCCCCTCGACCACGTACCGGAAGCCGAGCACGTCGGCCACCTCGTCGGCGTCGAGCTTGGGCGTCTTCTTGCCCGTCGCGGTCGACGACATCGGCCGGCGGACCACGAACGTCCCCCCGTTGCGACCCCGGCGGGACTCGAGGTAGCCGGCCTCTTGGAGGGACCGGATGGCTTCACGCAGGGTGACCCGTGAGATCCCGAGCGACTGGGCCAGCTCCCGCTCCACCGGCAACTGTTCACCGGGGTCCACCACGCCCAGCTTCATGGATTGCAGCAAACGCTCCACGGTCTGCTCGAACGTGTTCCCGCCCTGGATGGGGCGGAAGATCAGGCCGATGGCCCGCTGGCGCTCCTCAACGTCCATCGAGTCGACCATGTAAGTAGCTTCCCTTCTCCCTCTTCGAGAGCTGCCCCCCCTGGGCGGCGGTCCTCGACCACTCGACCCGGCCCTGCCCGCCGGCTCGGGTGCCGGCGCGCCTGGACGGTCGTGCACGGAGCGTAGCGGTCAGACCACCACCCTTGGCGGTTGTTGGTCGAGCACAGGCCGGTATCGGATCTCGGCGTCCGGCCTGTACGAAACATAGCGTTCATTTGGACTGACCTTGACGTTTATGGGTCCAGTGTTTAGGTTGGCCGGGTGCCCACTCAGAGCTGCAACCACGACCCGTCCGGACCGGTACTCCATCGAGGTGTGGGGATGACCGCCCTCCCGCACGGCGGCGCCGCCGACGGCCGGCGGTCGGCCCGATGAGCGCCGCCCGACGGCGTCGCGGCCTGCTCGCCCTCCTTCCGTTGGCCGGGGTGTTCCCGGCCGTGGCCCTCACCTCGGTCGCCCCGGCGGGGGCGGCGACGGCCAGCAAGACCTTGACGACGGCGTGGCTGGCCGACGACGAGCCGCCCGACCCGGCGACCTTCTACGGCGGTGAGGGCTTCGAGCTGCAGGACGCCCTCTACGACGGCCTCGTCCAGTACGCCCCGAACAGCACCAAGATCGTGCCCGACCTCGCCACCTCGTGGACGATCTCGCCCGACGGTCTCACGTACACCTTCCACCTGCGGACCGGGGCCACCTTCCACGACGGCACGCCGGTCAACGCCGACGCCGTGATCTACAGCTTCCAGCGGGAGATGAAGCTGGCCCAGGCGCCCTCGTACATGCTGGCCGCGGTGACCAACATGACGGCACCCGACCCCCAGACGGTGGTGTTCACCCTGAGCGCCCCGACCAACCAGTTCATCCAGTTCATGGCGTCCTATGTGGGGCCGAAGGTGGTCAGCCCGACCACCGTCAACGCCCACCTCGGGACGGACGACGGGCAGACCTACCTGGCCACCCACGACGCCGGCTCGGGGCCGTACACGATGACCTCGTACCTGCCCAACCAGAGCATCCACCTGGCCGCCTACCCCACCTACTGGGGGACCAAGCCGTACTACACCAACGTCGTCATCAACATCGTCTCCAGCATCGAGACCCAGGAGCTCGAGCTCCAGAAGGGCCAGCTCGACTACATCAGCTACTCGATCCCGGGCTCGGACATCGCCCGGCTGTCGTCGACGCCGAACCTGAAGGTGGTGTCCTACCCGGCGGTCTACAAATCGCTGATCTGGATCAACCCCCGGGGTCCGCTGGCCTCGGCCGCCGTCCGCCAGGGCATCCGGGAAGCCGTCAACAAGAAGGTCATCGTCCCGTCGGCCTACGGCAAGTTCGCCTCGGTCTCGACCCAGATGGTGCCGCCCGGGACGTTGCCGGCCGGCAAGGGGGTCGACAACCCGAAGTACGACCCGTCGGTCCTCCAGAAGCTGGTGGCCAAGATGTCGGACAAGCACCTCACCATCGGGACCATTCCCGGCGACCCGACGGACGAGCTGGCCGGGGAACTGGTCCAGACCGAGCTCCAGGCCGAAGGGCTGACGGTGACCGGCCAGACCGTGTCGGCGAGCGACGCCTATTCGCTCCCGGGCAACCCGAGCAAGGCCCCGGATCTGCTCGTCCTGTCGGTCAACTCCGACGACCTGTCGCCGGGCACCTGGTTGCACGAGTACTTCTCGGCCGCCGGGGCGCTCAACTTCATGACCGTCAACGTGACCGACGCCGACAACGCCCTGACGGCGGCCAACGCCGCCCTCAGCCCGACGACGGCCGAGAACGAGTACTCGAAGTCGGCCGAGCTGTATGCCGCTTCGGGGGACTTCATGTCCATCGCCAACTTGACGACGGTGATCGCCGCCAACAAGTCGATCACCCACATCGCCCACTCCTATGACGATCCCTTCGGCATCATCTTCAACCTCACCAAGTGACCGGGCCCGGGGTAGCGGACGGCCGCCGACCGGCTGCGGCGAGGAGCGAGCGCTGATGTACTCGGCAACGCTCGGTGGTGAGCGGTTCTCCTTCGCCGACCTGGCCGCGCTGCTCGGCCGGGCCGGCGAGGAGAAGGCCGGCGACCGCGGGGCCGGTCTGGCGGCCCGGGACGGGGTCGAGCGGGCGGCGGCCAAGTTGGCCCTGGCCGACGTGCGCCTCACCGATTTCCTCGATGCCCCGCTGGTCGACGACGACGTCACCGGGATGCTCATGGCCCGCCACGATGCGGCGGCGTTCGCCGCCATCTCCTCGTGCACGGTCGGCGAGCTCCGCGAGCTGGTGCTCGATCGGGAGTTCCCCGGTCTGTGGGCGGCCGGCCTGCGAGGGGCGATCACCGCGGAGATGGCGGCGGCGGTGGCCAAGATCATGTCGGACAAGGACCTGGTGGTCGCCGGTGCCCGACTGCGGACGGTCACCCGGTTCCGGACCACCATGGGCCAGCCGGGGGTCTTCGGCTCCCGCCTCCAGCCGAACCACCAGACCGACGACATCGAGGGCATCCTCATCTCGGTCATCGACGGGCTGCTCCTCGGCTGCGGTGACGCCATGATCGGCGTGAACCCGGTCGACGATTCGGCGGCGTCGGTCGCCGGGATCCTCCGGGCCCTCCACGAGGTGATCGTGCGCACCGGGGTGCCCACCCAGTCGTGCGTGCTCGGGCACGTCACCACCCAACTGCGGGCCCTCGAGGCGGGGGCACCGGTGGACCTCCTCTTCCAGTCCCTGGCCGGGACGGAGAAGGCCAACCGGTCCTTCGGGGTCACCCTGCCGCTGCTGTTCGAGGCGACCGAGGCCGTCCACGCCGCCCACGCCGAACGAGAGGACTGTGTCGGAGCCACCCACGTCACCTACTTCGAGACCGGGCAGGGGAGCGCCCTCTCCGCCGGGGCCCACGCCGGGCTCGACCAGCTCACCGTGGAGGCCCGGGCCCAGGGTTTGGCCAGGTGCTTCGACCCGTTCCTCGTGAACTCGGTGGTCGGGTTCATCGGGCCCGAGTACCTGGCGACGGGGCAACAGATCATCCGGGCCGGCCTCGAGGACCACTTCACCGGGAAGCTCCAGGGCGTCCCGATGGGCGTCGACGTCTGCTTCACCAACCACGTAGAGGCCGACCAGAACTCCAACGACGACCTGCTCCTGCTGCTCGCCATGGCCGGGTGCACGTTCGTGATGGCCCTGCCGGGGGGTGACGACGTGATGCTCGGCTACCAGTCGACGAGCGGCCACGACGTCCACTCGGTGCGTCAGCTGCTGGGCCTGCGCCCGGCGCCCGAGTTCGAACGGTGGCTGGAGGACCGGGGGATCTGGACCGACGGCGAACTGCAGGAGCCCGGTCCGATGACGATGGCCCAGTTGGTCGGGGCGCTCGACGCCGATCCGGTGGCCGTGACCCGATGACCATGTGCCTGCAGCCCGCCGCCCCCCGCCCGGTCGAGGCCGACCGGTCCCTCCCGACGACGCCGGCCGGGCCGGGTCTTGAGCCGGCCGTCCGGCGGCTGCTGCGTCGAGGGGTCGCCGACGTGACGTCGGCCCGGGTCTTCCTCGGCCACGTGAACGGCAGCTACCGCACCGAGTCCCTCCTGGCGCTCGTGGCCGACCAGGCAGTGGCCCGTCGGGCGGTGACGACGCCCCTCGACTTGTCGGTCCCGTCGATGGCCGACCTCGTTGGTTCGTTCGGGGTCTACGAAGTGGCGTCGGCGGCGCCGTCGATGGCCATCCACCTGGCCGACCCCGCCCTCGGCCGCCGGCTCAGCGAGCGGGGGCGACGGGAGGTCCGACGCCGGGCGACCGTTCGGCCGAAGGTGCAGTTCGTGATCGGCGACGGCCTCTCGGCCACGGCCGTCCACGTCCAGGTGCCGCGACTCCTGCCGGCGCTGCTGGAGCGGTGTGCCGAGGCCGGGTGGTCGACCGGGCCGCCCGTGGCCGTCCGGCACTGCCGAGTGGGCGTGCTGGGCGACGTGGGCGAGACGACCGGGGCCGACGTCGTGGTCCTGCTCATCGGCGAGCGCCCGGGCCTCGGCAGCACCGAGAGCTTGTCGGTCTACGCCCAATGGCGCCCGACCACCTTGACCTCGGACGCCGACCGCAACGTCATCTCGAACATCCACGACCGGGGCCTTTCTTCGAGTGAGGCCGTCGACCGGACCATGGCCCTCCTGGGCGAGATCCTCGATGCCCGCGTGAGCGGCGTCGCCCTCCACTCGGTCGTGCCGCCCCTCGTCCTGCCACCGCCGACTGCCGCCGAGGCGGTCCCCACCGCGACCCCCACGAGAGGAGGTGCACCGTGCTGACGGTGGACCCGCTGCACGAGGACCGCCTGGCCCTGCCGTTGCCCGACGACCCGACCCGACCGGGTTCGGTGGTGGCCAAGCTCACGGACCTCCACGTCGAGTTCACCCGGGCCGGGCAGGTGATCAAGGCGCTGCGGGGGGTCGACCTCGAGCTCCGGGCGGGCGAGATCTTCGCCCTGGTCGGCGAGTCGGGCTCGGGCAAGAGCGTCCTCGGCACCTCCCTCCTGGCCCTCCCGCCCCAGGGCGGGTCGGTCCCCCGGTTGACCGGTGGCATCAGTGTCTGTGGCGTCGACATTCGCACGGCCGACGAGAAGGCCAAACGACGGCTGCGCCGGCACAGCCTCGGGGCCATCTTCCAGGACCCCATGACCTCCCTCAACCCGACCATGCGGGTGGAGCGTCAGCTCATCGAGACCTGCGGCTCGAAGGCCGAGGCGCTCCGCCTGCTCGATGCCGTCGGGGTGCCCCAGCCCGGGGAGCGGCTGCGCTGCTTCCCGCACGAGTTGTCCGGGGGCCTTCGCCAGCGGGTGATGATCGCCATGGCTCTCGGTGGTTCGCCCCAGTTGGTGCTGGCCGACGAGCCGACCACGGCCCTCGACGTCACGGTGCAGGCGCAGATCCTGCGGCTGCTCCGCCAGCTGTGCGACGAGCTCGGGACCACGTTCCTCTTCATCACCCACGACCTGGCGGTGGCCGGTGAGATCGCCGACCGGATCGGCGTCCTCTACGGCGGCCGGATGGCCGAGATCGGCTCGGCCACCGAGGTGCTGCGTCGCCCCGGGCACCCCTACACCGAGGGCCTGCTGGCCTCCCGGCTCTCCCTGGCGACCGACCGGGACCGGCCGCTGCGGAGCCTCCGAGGTGAGCCGCCCGATCCCACGTCGCCGCCTCCGGGGTGCCCGTTCGCCCCCCGGTGCGAGCACGCCGTCGACGCCTGTCGGGATGCCGTGCCGGTGCTCGAGCCCTTCGGCGACCGGGCGGCGCGGGCCACGGCCTGCATCCGTCACGACGAGCTGGCGGCCCGGGTGAGCGCCCCGCTGCCCATCCCCCAGCCCGACGGCGTGCTCGGCCGGCAGGAGCCGGCGTCGTCACCGGTGATCTGGGCCAGCGCCCGCCCGTCGGCCGAGCGACCGGGCAAGGCGCCGGTCTTCGACCATCCGGCGCTCGAGATCCAGGACGTGAAGAAGACCTTCACGGTGAAGGCCACCGGATCCCGGCGGGCCACCCTCCATGCCCTGCGCGGCGTGAGCTTCAGCGTGGACGAGGGCGAGTCGGTGGCCCTGGTCGGGGAGAGCGGTTGCGGGAAGTCGACGTTGCTCCGGCTGGTCGCCGGCCTGGACACGGCCGACTCGGGCACGGTCCGGGTCGGCGGGTCGGGGCAGGCCCAGATGGTGTTCCAGGACGCCGGGGCCTCGCTCACCCCGTGGACGTCGGTGAGCGAGCTGCTGGAGGACCGGATCCGGGCCACCGTGTCCGACCGGGCCGAGCGCTCGGCCCGGGTCGACGAGATGCTCGGGCTCGTCGGGCTTCCGGTCGACGCCAAGTCGGCCCGGGCCCGCCAGCTGTCGGGGGGTCAGCGCCAGCGGGTGGCCCTGGCCCGGGCCATGATGATCACGCCCGAGGTCCTCCTGTGCGACGAGCCCACCTCGGCCCTGGACGTCTCCCTGGCCGCCACGGTCCTCAATCTGCTGACCCGCTTGCGGCGGGAGTCGGGGACCTCCATGGTCTTCGTCACCCACGATCTGAGTGCGGCCCGCTACGTGGCCGACCGCATCGTGGTCATGTACCTGGGGCAGATCGTCGAGGAGGGCACGGCCGAGGACATCTGCCGGCGGCCCCGCCACCCCTACACCGAGGCGCTGCTCAACGCCGTCCCCGGGCGGCGGGTGGCCCGCATCGTCCTGAACGGCGAACCGGCCAGCCCGGCCCAGGTCCCGACGGGCTGCAGCTTCCACCCGAGGTGCCGGCTGGCCCACGAGGAATGCGCCGAGCTCGCCCCCGAGCTCCGGCCGAAGATCGACACCCTCGGCACGCTGCGGTGCCTGGTCCGGCTGTGAGCGCGCCATGGTGATCGTCGCCCCTCCGGCACCCGTCCGCGGTCCCCGGTTCTCGCTCGGTCGGGTCCGCCGGATCGGGCGGACGGCCGGCGCCACCCGCTCCCGGCTCGACCTGGTGGCCATCGTCCTGCTGGTGCTGGTGACCGTGCTGGCCCTCATCGGGCCGTTGCTGGCCAAGTACCCCCCGAACGTCCCGGCCGGCGCCCCGCTC
This sequence comes from uncultured Acidimicrobiaceae bacterium, assembly GCA_963730735.1. Lineage (GTDB taxonomy): Bacteria > Actinomycetota > Acidimicrobiia > Acidimicrobiales > RAAP-2 > CAVSSX01. The sequence continues at coordinate 349,922 of CAVSSX010000012.1, read as the reverse complement.
TCGCCGCCCTTCCACGGCGGGTTCCTGCTCGGCACCGACGAGGTGGGGCGCGACATCCTGAGCCGGATCCTGGTCGGCCTCCAGGCCAGCTGGCTGGCCACCATCGGGATCGTCCTGACCATCGGCGTGATCGGCACGGTCCTCGGCACCATCGCCGGCCTCCGGGGCGGGATCGTCGACTCGATCCTCATGCGGGTCACCGACTTCTTCCTGGCCCTCCCGGGCGTGGTGGTGGCCATCGTCATCGTGGCGGCCATCGGCGGCTCCCTGTTCCATGCGGCGATGGCCTTGGTGATCGTGTCCTGGCCGTACTACGCCCGGATCGTGCGGGCCGAGGTCCGGGGCGTCGCCGCCCGGCCCCACGTCGAGGCGGCCCGGCTGTCGGGCATCTCCCGGTTCCGGCTGGCCGGCCGCCACGTCCTGCCGGGGGTGCTGCCGGTCGTCATCGTGAACATGAGCATGGACCTCGGTGGCATGACCATCGCCATCGCCATGCTCTCGTTCCTCGGCCTGGGCACGCCGATGCCGGCGCCCGAGCTCGGGTCCATGGTGGCCAACGGGCTCTCGTACCTCTTGTCCTACTGGTGGATCCCGGTGATGCCGGCCCTGGCCGTCTTCGTCATCGCCGTGATCGCCAACTTCGCCGGAGACGGGATCCGTGACTGGATCGGGGAGCGCTGAGGATCGACATGGACATGGGCCCGTACATCGCACGCCGACTGGGTTGGATGGTCGTCATCCTGCTCGTGCTCACCGCCGCCCTCTTCGGCCTCGAGCACTACGCCCCGGGCAACCCGGTCAAGGCGCTGCTCGGCAACGGGGCGTCGCCGCAGATCGTGAAGGCCACCGAGCGTCGGCTGGGCTACAACCAACCGGTCATCGAGCAGTACTGGCACTATCTCGTCGGCCTGTTCCACGGGAACCTCCAGGAATCACTGCACTCCAAGCGACCGGTGGCCACCGACCTGCGGTCCTACCTCCCGCCGACCCTCGAGCTGATGTTCACCGCGTTGGTCCTGGCGGTGCTGGGCGGGCTGCTGCTCGGGTTCTCGGCCGCCCGCAAGACGGTGGCCTCCCCGGTGATCCGGTTCGTCATGCTGTGCGGGGCATCGATGCCGTCGTTCCTGCTGGCCATCTTCGGGATCCTGCTCTTCTACCACCAGCTCGGCTGGCTGCCGGCCTCGGGCCAGACCTCGGTGGCGTCGCCGCCTACCGGTCCGACCGGGTTCTTGGTCCTCGACGCCCTGGGCCGGGGTCAGTTCGCCACCTTCGGGGACGCCCTCTGGCACCTCATCCTGCCCTCGGTGTGCCTGGCCATCGCCCCGGCGGTGGCCATCGGCCGGATCCTTCGGAGCTCGCTCGTCTCCAACCTCGACTCGGACTACATCCGCACCGCCCGGTCGAAGGGACTGAGCGAGCGCCGGGTGCTCTTCGGCCACGCCCTGCGCAACTGCCTCAACGCCACCCTGGCCATGACGGGCCTGCAGGTGGGCTTCATGTTCGCCTCGGTGGCCGTCATCGAAGTCGTCTTCAGCTGGCCGGGCATCGGCGTCTACCTCCAGCAGAGCATCCAGTCCGACGACTTCCCGGCCGTCATGGGCGTGGCCCTGATCGGGGCCGTGCTGTACCTGGTCATCAACCTCATCGTGGACGTCCTCCAGGTGGTGGCCGACCGCCGATTGAGCCTCACCTGAGGCTTGCCGCCACCGATGGCGGTCTCTATAATGTAAAAGGTCAGGTATTAACGTTTTAAACCGGATTCGGACGGCCGCTCGAGGGGAACCTCTCCGGCCGGCGAGCACGAAGGAGCAGAGTGACGGTGAGCGCGCTGGACGTGGTCAAGAGCTACAACGCCGGTCTCGGGACGTACATGGGGGACTGGGAGGGCATGCGAGCCCACCTCGACGGTCATCTGTCACCCGAGGCGGCCTGCGTCGAGGCGCCCAGCCTCCCGTGGGGCGGTACGTGGGTCGGGCCCGACGGCTGGCTCGAGATGTTCCAGCGGGGCACGGCCGCCTTCGAGGCCAGCCCGCTGAGCCTGGGCGGTCCGGGGGTCGAGGACACGTACACCGTCGAGGGGTCGACCGTCGTGCGCCGCAACTGCATGACCGTGGTCGAGGAGGCCACCGGCACGTCGACCGATCTCCTGGGTGTCGAGATCTACGAGGTCGGCGACGGCCGCATCCAGAGCTGCAACGTCTACTTCTTCGACACCGCCCTCATGCAGTCCAAGCTCGCCGGCTCACCCGTCTGAGGGCGCCCGGCACCACATTCGACACCTGACCGCCACACCCACCAACCGCAAAGGGGAACACGAGATGTCCATTGAAACCTCCATGGAGGTGCGCCATTACGACCTCACCGACGGCGCCGAGACGATCATGGCCGGGCTCCTGGCCGACGGGGCGGTGATCGTCGAGAACTTCCTCACGGCCGACCAGGTGGCGGCCCTCAATGCCGAGCTGGGTCCGTACATCGAGGCCGCCGACCCGTCGATGAAGGACATCTACGACTTCGACTTCGGGTTCGACGAGGCCTCGATGGCCACCCCCGAGGCCGAGGCCACGGCCGAGGAGATCGAGGGGTTCCGCTCGGGCAACACCAAGAACATCACCGGGCTCTCGACCAAGTCCCCGACCTTCGCCAACGAGCTCCTGCTCCACCCGCTGTTCCTGGCCCTGTGCGACGGGATCCTGGCCCCGCACTGCCAGGACTACGTGCTCAACCACAGCCACGTCATCAATCCCGGTCCGGGGGCCAAGGCCCAGCCGATCCACCGGGACGAGGGCGTCTTCGCCCGGGCCCCGGGCCTCGGGCCGGGCAGCCACCTCCAGCTGTCCTCGATCGTCGCCCTGTGCGACTTCACCGAGGAGAACGGGGCCACCCAGGTGGTGGTGGGCAGCCACCTCTGGGAGGGCGACCCCTTCGGGACGACCGGCCGGGTGGCCCAGCCCGAGGAGGTGCGACAGGCCGTGATGCCGGCCGGTTCGGTGATCCTCTACCTCGGGTGGACGTTCCACGGTGCCGGGGAGAACAAGACGACCGACACGTGGCGTCGCGGCCTCCACGTGTCGTACTGCCAGGGCTGGCTGCGCACCGAGGAGAACAACACCCTGGCCACGCCGCCCGACGTGGCTCGGCACCTCCCGAAGCGGGCCCAGGAGCTCCTCGGCTACAGCGTGCACACCGGCACCGGGATGCTCGCCCTGCGGAGCCCGATCGACCAGATGGCCGACGGCCTGATCTAAGGAGACGACATGGACGCACTGAAGAGAGTCACGGCCGCCGCCACGGCCGACGAGGTGGCCGACATCGTCCACCACGACGGCGCCTGCATCATCGAGGACCTGGTGGACCCGGCCCTGCTCGACCAGGTGGCCAGCGAGGTGATGGAGCACGTCGAGAAGACCCCGGGCTCGAACAACGACTTCGGGGGCATGCAGACCCGCCGCACCGGCGGCCTGGCCGGCCGGTCGCCCGGGGTACGACAGCTGCTCATGCACCCGTTGATCCTCGGGGCCGGGACCAAGATCATGTCCGAGGCCCCCTCGATCCAGATCAACAACACCGAGATCATCTCGATCGGCCCGGGGGAGACCCTCCAGCCGCTGCACCGGGATCAGGACGTCTGGGCCTTCCCCTTCCCCCCGGGCTTCGAGCCGGAGTTCAGCGTGATGTGGCCGATCACCGACTTCACGGTGGAGAACGGCGCCACCCGACTGGTGCTCGGGAGCCACCGGCGGGGACGGCGTGACGCCATCCCCGAAGAGGAGACCCAGCAGGCCACGATGACCAAGGGCTCGGTGTTGATCTGGACCGGGTCGCTGTACCACGGCGGCGGCGCCAACAACTCCGACAGCGTCCGCCACGCCGTCAACCTGGCCTACTGCCTGGGCTGGCTGCGCCAGGAGGAGAACCAGTACCTGGCCGTGCCCCACGAGGTGGCGGCGACGCTCGACCGGGAGCTGCTCGAGCTGATGGGCTACGCCCGGGGCGGTCTCGGCCTGGGCAACGCCGTCGACCGTTCCGACCCCATGGGGGTGTTCGATCCCGAGCTGCTGCGGCCGGGCTTCATCGACCCGAGCTTGATCGGCGGGTACGGGAGCGCCTCGGCCTCGGCCATCCCGGTGGTCTCCATCTCCAACTGACGACCCCGCCGCGAGCCGCCGCCCTCACCCCCCCGGGGGCGGCGGCCGCGGCCGGTGGTCCACCCATGACCGTCTCGCCCCTCTCGTCGACGGTGGCCGCGGGATCCTCCTCGGGGTGGGCTGCGCCGATCGGTCGGCCGATCCGGGGCCGTCCGCTGTGGGTGCTGGTGTGCGTGGTGCTCGGCGACGTCATGGTCGGCCTCGACGCCACGGTGGTGTCCATCGCCAACCCGGCCATCGCCGCCAGCCTGCACGCCTCGCTGGCCGAGCTGCAGTGGATCACCAACGCCTACCTGCTGGTGCTCACGGTCCTGCTGATCCTGGGCGGTCGGCTCGGTGACCGCTACGGACGCCGCCGGGTCTTCCTGGCCGGGGTGGTCGGCTTCGCCCTGACGTCGGTCGGGGTGGGCCTGGCCGGATCGATCACCGGCGCCATCGTGCTCCGAGGGGCCCAGGGGGCCTTCGGGGCCCTGCTGGTGCCCAACACCCTGGCCCTCCTGCGCGCCGCCGTGCCCGAGGAGCGGCTGAACATGGCCATCGGGGTATGGAGCGCCAGCTCGGCGGCGGCCATCGCCGGGGCGCCCATCGTCGGCGGCCTCCTGGTCGAGCACGTGTCGTGGCAGAGCGTCTTCTACCTGAACGTCCCGGTGGGCCTGGCCACGCTCGGCCTGGGTCTCGCCGTCCTCCCCGAGAGTCGGGCCGCCGTCCGGGGCCGCCTCGACCTCGGCGGCGTCGTCGTGCTCGCCCTGGCGCTGTTCACCCTGGTCTTCGGGGTCATGCGGGCGCCGGCCTGGGGCTGGGGCAGCCCGGCCACCCTGTCGTTCCTCGCCGGCGGCCTGGCGCTGCTCGGTGGCTTCGCCCTGGTCGAGCGGCGGGCGCCCTCCCCCTTGGTGCCCCTCTGGGTCGTACGTCGCCGGGCGGTCTCGCTCGGGCTGCTGGCGGCGGCCCTGAGCCTCTTCGCCCTCTTCGCCGCCCTCTTCTTCCTCAGCCTCTATCTGGAGAACGTCCGGGGCGAGAGCGCGGTCGAGCGCCGCGGTGCGGATGCTCCCGCTGACCCTGCTGTTCGCCGCCGCCAGCCCCCTGGCGGCCTGGGTCACCGGGCGCGTCGGTCCGGCGCTGCCCGTCACCCTGGGCCTGCTCGCCGTCACCGGCTCGCTGGTCGCCGTGGCCGGACTCACGGCCACGGCGTCGTTGGCCTCGCTCGCACCCTGCCTGGCCGGGCTGGGGGCCGGGCTGGCCTTCGTCATCGTGGGTTCGGCCGAGGCCATCATCACCGATCTCCCGGTGGACGACGCCGGTCTGGCCGGGGGTCTCCAGGCCAGCGCCGTCCAGCTGGGCGGCGTGCTCGGCGCGTCGCTCCTCGGCTCGGTCCTGGCGTCCCGGGCGGCCGGCGCCCTGCCGGGGGCGCTCGGGGCGGCCGGCGTGCCCCCGCCGGCGGCGGCCCGAGTGGAGGCGAGCACGCCGGCGGTGGTCCAGGGACTCGTGGGCCACCTGCGGGACGTGCCCGACCGTCTGCACCCGGCGGTCATCGCCGGCAGCCACGCCGCGTTCATGGCCGGTTTCCGCACCGCCTTCCTAGTCGGCGCCGGGGCCGCCCTGGTCGGTGCGGCGGCCAGCCCCTTCCTGCGGGGCCGCCGACCGTCGGGGCAGGGGGTCCCCACCGCCGCCGGGCCGCCGCCGTAGCCTCGAGGCCGCACGGTGCCGTCCCGGGTCGGCGGGCGGTCGCCGTGCCGCCCCTCTCCGGTCGAAAATGAGGGTCCATGGGAAGTACGCCGCGGCCGAGCGCGCCGCCACCCGATGACGGGATGCCGGGGTCGCTCTCGGACCAGTTGGGCTTCGGGGGCTCGGGCGCCGGCAACCTGCCCCGGTCGCTGGCCGCCTGGTTCCTGGTCGTGGTCGCCGCCCTCACCGTCCCGCTCAGCGTGCTGGTGTGGTGGGCCGTCGGTATCGTCGACAACGACGGGCAGTACACCCGGGCGCTGACCCCCCTGGCCACCGACCCGGTGGTCCAGACCTACGTCAGCGACCAGGTGACCGATGGCCTGCTCTCGGCGGCCGGCCGGAGCGGTGTGACCGACCAGGCGACCCTCACGGCGCTGCGCCCGCTGGTCCAGGCGCAGGTCTCGTCGCAGGTCGAGTCACCGTCGTTCGCCGCCGTCTGGTCGGCCACGCTGGCCGCCGCCCACCGCACCTTGGTGACGTCGCTGCAGGGCAACCCGGCCCCGGGCTCGCGGGTGACCCTGAACCTCACGCCGGTGGCCGACGCCGCCCTCTCGTCGCTCCACGCCCAGGGGAACACGGCCTTCGAGCAGGTGCTGGCCGACGTGGGACCGCCCCAGGTGGTCGTGCAACTGGTCCCCGAGTCGCGTCTTTCCACCGCCCGCTCGGTGTACGCCGCCCTGCGCACCGCCCGCTGGGTGCTCCCCGTCGTGGCTCTGGCGGCCATCGTCCTGGCCCTGGTGCTGGCCCCGGCCCGGCGGCGGGTGCTGATCGGCCTGGCCGTCGGCTGTGCCGCCGTCTCGGGGCTGACCATCCTGGCCGTGGCCTGGGTGCGCTCGGCCATCCTCGACGACGTGCACTCGGGGAGCTCGGGTCGCCAGGCCGCCGCCGCCGCCTACGACGCGCTGGCCCACTACCTCCGGGTCGACCTGGTCATCGTCCTGTTGGCGGCGGCCGCCCTGCTCCTCGGCGTGGTCGTCTCGCTGGTCGTCGGGCCACGGGGCCGGCACCGACGCGGCCGGCCGGGCGCATCGACGTGACGACGGTGGGATGACGGGCAGGTGACACGACGAAGGGCGGCCTCGCGGCCGCCCTTCGTCACACGCTGTCGGGGCGGTGGTGCCGCCCCGTCGGTCAGGCCAGGAGCTTCGCCTTGGCCGTCTGGAACTCCTCCTCGGTGATGTCGCCCTTGGCCTTGAGGTCGGCCAGCTTGGCCAGCTCGTCCACGTTGCTGCCCGAGCCGGCGGCCTGCTTCACGTAGCTGTCGAAGGCCTCCTGCTGCGCCTGGGCCTGCTTGGCCGCACGCTCGTGCATGCTGCCGCCGCGGGCGATCAGGTAGACCAGCGCACCGAGCAGCGGGAGGATGATGATGAAGATCACCCACAGGGCCTTGGCGAAGCCGCCCATGTCGTGGCTGCGGAAGATGTCCATGAAGATCGTGATGATCAAGAAGATCCACACGAAGAACAGGAAGAACTCCAACATCGTCCAGAAGATGTCCAACAGCGGGTAGCTGCTACCAATCAACACTGCGTGCCCCTTTGTTTTCCGTCAGCCCTGAGGCCGTGCTTGGTCCCTACAGGCCGCAATAGAAGCATGGCCGGGGGGGCATGTCGAACATGCTCGGCCGTTCCTGAGTCCGGCCTGAGGATCAGAGGCCCATGGTCGCCGTCACCCGCCCGCTGTCCACGGCCCGTCGGAGGGCGTCGTAGTCCTGCTGGTTCTGGTCGGCGTAGGACTCGGCGAAGTCGGCGATGGCGTTGTCGAAGGTCGAGCTCGCACCGAGGTAGGCGGCGATGGCCACCCGGCTGCCCGAACGGGCATGGGCCCGGGCCAGCGTCCAGCCGCACACCTGCCCGTAGGCCTTCATGCCGGTCGGGATCATGACCCCGGTGTCCACCGAGCCCTTCCAGTCCCGGAGCTGGCGGACGTAGAAGTCGCGCTCCACGGCGTCGAGGCCCGAGACCCGCTCCCAGCCCAAGAACAGGTCGCTCGAGGCCTGCATGAGCCGTTGGCCGTGGACCACCCGCCGTCCGTGGTTGTCGAACGCCGACGCCCCGACGTAGCGCTCGAGGACCGAGGGCTGGGCCTCCTTGGCCTGCAGCAGGAGGGGGTCGCCGCCGTGGCGGCCCCGCAGCAGGAGGACCCAGGCCCGGGTGCCCACGCTGCCCACGCCGACCACCTTGCGGGCCATGTCCAGGAACTCGAAGCGGTCGAGCAGCACCTGGCGGTCCGAGCTCAGGTTGTCGCGGTAGGCGGCCAGCATGATGCGCAGCCCTTCCATGAGCCCGGTCTGCTGGGCTTCGGGCACGAGGTCGGCCAGGGCCATGATCAGCGGCGGGTCGCTTCGCAGGCGTGGCTCGCCGTCGACCACCGTGGTCAGTTTCTTGAACGCCTGCATGCTGTCCTTGGTGAGGGCGGTGGACAGGGCGTTGGCGAGGGTCTTGCGGGTGGCTGGCCGCAGCAGGGGGCCGAAGGCCTGGGCCGCCTGGGCGGCGTCGAGCCGGGCGTACCAGACGTCGAGGTCGCCCATGCCGGCGAAGGCCCGCATGGCCCGGCGGTAGGACTCGGCCGCCGCCAGCACGATCTCGCGCCGTTCGGCGTCGGTGAACCCACGTTCCCGACCGGCCACGGCCAGGCTGGCCGTGAGCCGCTTGACGTCCCACTCCCAGGGACCCGGGAGGGTCTCGTCGAAGTCGTTCAGGTCGAAGACCAGATGCCGCTCGGGGGTGCCGAAGAGACCGAAGTTGGCCAGGTGGGCGTCGCCACAGGCCTGGACCTCGAGGCCCGACGACGCCGTGGTGGCGAGGTCGGAGGCCATGATCAGGGCGGCGCCCCGGAAGAAGGCGAACGGCGACGCCAGCATCCGGCCGTAGCGGATCGGGACGAGCTCGGGGACCCGCGACACCGCCTGCTCTTCGAGCAGGCCGATCGGATCGGGACGGGTGGGGCGCCCGGGGGCGAAGTCGGCGTGCCCGGTCCGCGGCGCGTCGGCCCGGGCCGCCTTGCCCCGCTCGGCCTGCGCCCGCATCGCCTCGGTCGTCCCGACGGCCTTGCGCCGTCCCGGCAGCAACCGGTCGTTCAACACATCGCTGCCCGCTTTGGCCATTGCGCCCCTCTCCCGTTCGTGCCGCCCTGCGCTTCCGGCGTCCCAGTCTGCCGCCGGTCGAGGGTCCGACGCGTCGCCCGGCGTCCCGACAGCCCTCCGGAAGGCGTCAGCCGAGGCCGAGGGCGTCGGCGGTCAGCGCGTGGGCGTGGGCCACCGGGTCGGGGGTGACCTGGGCGACGGCCCGCTCGAGCAGTCCCCGGTGGGTGGCCACGGCGTCCCGCCGCTCGCCCTCGAGGACCGTGTCGAGCTCGTCGAAGATCGACATCAACTTGCGTGAGATCTGTGGCGAGTCGGCGCCGTACCGCACGATCTCGGTGAAGCACAGATCGGCCACGCGGACCCAGGTGGCCACCGGCCGCACCAGCCGGAGCCGCCCACCGCGGTCGAAGTACCGACCCGACGGGTCGGGATGCGCCGCCGACAGGAGCAGGATGTCGTGGAGCCGGTCGAGGGCCTGTACGGCGGTGGTCGGGTCGTTCACGGCCGGGGACAGGGCCCGGATGGCGATGTCGACCAATTGGCGGATGCCGTAGCGGGCGTCCTGGTAGAGGGTGCGGACGGCGGCCAGATCGAGGCAGGAGAGCACCTCGTCGGCCGACGGGGGATCGGCGCCCTCGCAGTCCATGAAGTGGCTGCCGAGGGCCACGTACGTGCCGACCTCGACGTTGAGGACCAGGGTGACGTCGCGCTCGGTGGCCAGCTGGACCAGCCGGCGGAGGTCGATGCCGTTCAGCACGCCACCTCGGTGCACCGAGCGCAGGGCGGTCGTGGGCCGACCGGCCGCCACCGGCACTTCGGCCACGGCGGGCGGCGACTCCATGCGAAAGGTGTGGATGGCCCGGACGGTCTCGGCGTGCACCGCCTCGATCACGTAGGTGACCCGCATCGAGCGGACGGTGGAGTGGACGAAGGCCACGAACACGAAGACGCTGACCAGCACCAGCAGGAAGGCCACGCCGATGGCGCCGGCGGGGACGTCTCGGTCACCGCCGCCCAAGGTGCCGAGACGGGCCAGGACGACCAACGAGTACACGAAGGTGGCGATGAAGCTGGCCAGGGCGAGCTTGGTGACCGGCTTGCGCACGAAGGTCCGGAGCACCCTCGGCGAGTACTGCGAGCTGGCGGTCTGCAGGGCCACCAGGGTGATGGAGAAGACCACGCCGGTGAACGTCAGGATGGAGGCGGCGATGGTCCCGAGCAGCGACCGGGCGTCGTCGATGTTGACCGAGAACAGTCGGTGGTGAGCGGCGAACGACGGTGAGTGGGACGACACCAGCTCGGCCAGGGCCCAGGCGGCGATCGCCGCCACCGCCGGCCACAGCCACAGCGAGTCGCGGCGCCACTCCCGGAACCGCTCGCGGCGCAGGCTCCGGAGGGTGCCGGTGCGGGTCATGGCAGATGATACGGCGGTCGGCCGGCCCGACCCGGGTTCGGAGGGGCGCCGTTGGCTGCGCGCCCCCGTAGGCCCGGGCGCCGAGCTCAGCGGAGCTCGTCGACGTAACGGTCGGTGCCGTGGACGACGGGGATGAACGGGGCGCAGAGCTCGAGGCGGCCGAGACCGCTCGCCTCGACCAGGTTGTCGTGGTTGCCGAACCACTGCTCCCAGTCCTCACCCGGGTCGCGGTCGAGGAAGTGGAGCACGGTCACTCGCCGGGCGCCACCGGGGATGGCGAAGCCCCGGTGGGCGGCCATGACCGGCTCGGCCTCGCGGTCCGACTCGGTCGCCGGCTCCTCCTCGGTGACGTGACGGGCCGTGAACCGCAGGCTCTGGGCGACCGGGGTACCGGGTGCGCCCACGATCCCGGGGAGGTACTCGTCGGCCAGCCAGGCATCGAGGGCCTCGCGGCCACCCGGCCGGGCATCGATCACCTCCAGGACCATCCCGGCATAGGGGTAGTCCAGCGAGTGGATGTCCCGAGGGCCATCGGGGTCCCGGTAGGTGACGCCCCGGAAGTCCTGGAAGGTGGTGAAGATGTGGGTGCGGTCCTCGAACCGCCGGTCCAGCTTGGTCAGCTGCAGGTTGGTCGAGCGGGTCCAGGCCTCGTGGTCCTCCACGTGGTTGACGGTGATCCAGTAGAGGTGGATGTAACAGCCGGCGGTGACCGGCTGGGCGATGAACGAGTCCTCGGGGTAGCGCAGGTCCTGCAGTCGTCGCGTGGCCACGAAGCGGCGGCCGGCCATCATCCACGGCATGCACATCGCCCCGGCGTAGAAGTGGTCGTCCTCGTACCACCGGTTGTAGGCCCGCTCGTGACCCGGGTGCGGTTCGACCATGGTGATCAGCGCCCCGCCGATACCCACTTCGTGACCGAGCGTCGACGCCAGCTCGGCGTAGCGCGCACTGGTGGGCTCGGCACCCATCTCGGCGTCCTGTTGCGGCATGGTCCCCCTCCTCGCCAACCCGGCCATCCGACCGACGTGCGCATTGTCGCACCAACCGACACCCGAGCGCCGGGGTGACCGGGCCACCTACCGTAGGGAGGGGGGGCCGGTGGGCGGAGGTCCGTGCGCCCTGGCGACGTGGCCACCAGTGGGGAGGAACCATGACCGACGCGACACCGGCCGGACTCGGCTTCGGGATCCAGCTGCCGATCCAGGCTCGTTCGAAGCTGCTGGTCGACCCGTGGGAGAACGACGCTGGCCCCGAGGATCTGGCCCGCATCGCCGTGGCCTGCGACGCGGCAGGGTTCATGTACGTGGGTGTGTGCGACCACGTGGCGGTGCCCCGGGACCAGGCCGAGCGCATGCAGACCGCCTGGTACGACACCGTGGCCACCTTGGGCTGGTTGGCCGCGCAGACCATCGCGCGTGCGGCTGCTCTCCCACGTCTTCATCCCCGCCTACCGCCACCCGCTGGTGACGGCCAAGTCGTTCATGACGTTGGACCATCTCTCGGGTGGGCGGGTGATCCTCGGGATCGGGGCCGGCCACGTGAAGGGGGAGTTCGACGTACTGGGCGTGCCCTACGACCGTCGGGGCACCCTCACCGATCAGGCGGTCGACGTCCTCCGGGCGGCGTTCGACGCCGAGTACCCCGACATCGACACGCCGGACTACTCGATCCACGACGTCGGGCTCTCGCCCCGACCGGTCCAGGCGCACCTCCCGATCTGGATCGGCGGCAGTTCGAAGCCGGCGCTGCGCCGGGCCGCCCAACGGGCCGACGGCTGGTTGCCCCAGGGTCCCGCCGGCCGACGGCATGGCGGCCGCCATCGCCTGGCTGCACGAGGAGCGGGAGCGCCTGGGACGGCGGGGCGAGTTCGCCATCGGCGGCGGCGCCCGTCCCCTCTACATCGGGCGTCCCTCGTGGGACATCGGGGAGCACGCCGTCTCGGGCACGCCCGAGGAGCTGGCCGGGATGCTCCGGGAGTGGGCCTCGGTCGGGGCGACCCAGCTGCAGCTGCGCTTCCGGGTCCGAGACGTGGAGGAACTGGTCGACCAGCTCGCCCGTTTCGGGGACGAGGTCCGGCCGCTGGTCGGCTGACCGGCCCGGCCCGCTGGCCGCGCCGGTTACTCGCCCGGCCCCCGGGAGCTGATCAGTTCCACCCGGACCCCGTCGGGGTCGGCCACGAAGACCAGCTCGGTGGTTCCCTGCTCGCTGCCGAACGCCGTCCGGGTCGAGGTGATCACGGTGGCCCCCACCGCCTGCAGCCGGGCGATGGTGGCGTCGAGGTCGTCGACGTCGACGGCCAGGTGGGTGAACCCCAGCTGGTTCCGCGAGCCCGAGGGCGTCCCGTGGGGGGCCGGGTGCCGGTAGTGCAGCAGCTCGAAGGTGAACCCGTCCTTCTCGATGAAGTGCGCGGTGAACTCGACCTCCCCGCCGATCTCCAGGGCATCGGACCACTCGTTGCCGACCGGCGGCACCATCGTGGTCGTGAAGCCGAGGCCCTCGCACCAGAACCGGAGTGACCGGTCGAGGTCGGTGACGCAGATGCCGATGTGGTGCGGCGTGATGGTCATGTCCATGTCCTCCGTTGTCGGGAAGGGTTGCCGTCAGAGCACGGCGACCGGGTTGACGGCGCAGCCGGTCGCCTGCTCGGCGCGGAGCGGGGTCACGGTGAAGAGGAACTCCCAGCGGGCGGTGTCGGCGCACGCCTCGGCCAGGGCGTCGAGCGCCAGGTTGTCGATGAGGTGGATGCCCATGCCGGCGATGGCGCACTGGTGGATCGGGAAGGCCCAGTCCGAGCCGATGGCCGGCGGCAGGACGTCGGAGATCCCGTCGCTGCACAGCACGGCCACCTGGCGTTCGGCCAGCCAGGGCAGGCACTCGGCATGGAGTCCGGCCAGGCCCTCGAACGGCGACCAGGGTCCGACGGCCCGGCGACGGGCATCCCGACCGGTGCTCACCAAGAGGGCGTCCCCCGACCGGACCTCGACGCCGGCGGCGGCCGCCGCGCCGTCCAGGTCCTCGGGTAGGACGGCGTCGCCGGGCTCGAGCCACGCCACGCTCCGGGACCGGGGGATGTCGAGCAGGACGCCCCGGGTGACGATGCCCCGGGCCGGACCGGCGAGCGAGTTCCTCGTCGCCCCGGTGCTCTTCACCTCGCTCGACGGCGCGCCGTTGTACATCTGCTCGCCCACCAGGATGTGGCACAGCGCGTCGAGGTGGGTGATGCCCATCCCGTGACAGGCGATCCCCAGGTAGTCGGTCGTCTGCTGGAACCCCGGTATCCCGGTGGCGTCGAGGGCGTCGCCCGACGCCAGCATCATGTGCTGGGCCGGGGAGATCTCCTCGGCCGACGGGGAGGTCGGCAGCGGGAGGCTGCAGCTCACGACGCGGCCCGAGGTGGCCAGGGCGGTGGCGGCGCGGACCACGTCGGGCGTGATGAAGTTGAGCGCCCCCAGCTGGTCGTCGGGGCCCCAGCGGCCCCAGTTCTTGACGGCGGCGAAGATCTCGGCGACCCGCCCCGGGGCGACGGCCGGCCCGGTCATGCGTCGCCCGACTCCAGCGGCACGGCCAGGCCCCGCAGCACCCGGCTCACGCAGGAATAGAACGCCGCCGTCAGGACCAGCTCCACCGTCTGCTGGTCGCCGAAGGTCCGACGGACCTCCTCGAGGGTCTCAGGCCGCAGCTCGACCGTCTCGGTCAGCTCGTCGGCGATCGTGAGCACCAGGCGCTCCTGTTCGTCGTAGACGCCGGCGTCCCGCCAGTGCCCGAGCTGCTCGAGCTGCTCCTCCGACACCCCCGCCTCGGCGGCCATCGGCGCGTGGGCCCCCCACTCGTAGTCGGCGTCGGAGAGCTGAGCCACCCGCAGGATCATGAGCTCGCGCAGCGCCCGGTCCGAGACGGCGTCGGCCCGCAGGGTCCAGGCGAACTCGATCCAGGCCTCGAGCATGACCGGGGCGTTGGCCAGCACTTGGTAGAGGTTGTTGAGGCTGCCACGGGCGTCGAGCACCTTGTCGAACACCCGGCGCAGGGTCGGGTCCGTGGTGTCGTTCCCGACCAGTGGCATGCCGTCCATCGTCGATCCCCCGTTCGATTCGGTGTGCCCGTGACGCTACCCGGGACGGGGCGACGGCGGCGGGCCGAGGCAGGATCCGCGTCGAACCCCGATTGGTACCATCGAGAGCAACGAGGGGAGGCTGCAGGCATGACCATCGAGATCACCAAGAAGGACGAGACGGCGACCAAGCCCCGGTCGGTGTTCTTCCAGGTCGGTTCGCCGTCGGTCGACTCGGAGAAAGCCCCGCTCGACCCCGACCCCGAGGGCCGGCGTCTGCCGGCGGCCTCGGCCCACTTCGCCGGCCGGGTCGGCCGCGAGAGCCTGGTCTCGAACCCCGAGACCGACGGGATGAGCCTGACCATCTTCCACTTCGCCCCCGGGACCCTGCTGCCCCGGCATCGCCACAACGTCGACTACATCGAGTTCGTCCTCGAGGGCGAGGTCCACCACGGGAACCGGGTCATCGGACCGGGCGGGGGCGTCTACCGCTCCGGTGGCGTGCCCTACTCCTTCTACGCCGGGCCGGAGGGCGCCACGATCGCCGACTTCCGGGCGAAGACCTGGTACACGACCGAGTACCTGGACGACCCGGCCGAGTGGCCCGCCCACAAGGAGTTCGGCGCCGACACGGCCGACTGACGGGCGGGGTCGCCCGGCCGCCGCCGCGGGCCGTCCCCGGCCCTGACGGCTCAGGCCGGGTCGAGGGTGCCCAGGTCGATGACGAAGCGGTAGCGCACGTCGCTGCGGTCCACCCGCTGCCAGGCCTCGGCCACCTCGTCCACCGAGATCACCTCGACCTGGGCGGCGATGCCGTGGGCGGCGCAGAAGTCGAGCATCTCCTGGGTCTCGCGGATGCCGCCGACGTTGGAGCCCGACAGGCGACGCCGGGCCCGGATCAGCGAGAACACCGAGAAGGTGTCGGGTTCGGGCGGGGCCCCGACGTTGACCATGGTGCCGTCGACCGCCAGCAGCGAGAGGTAGGCGTCGACGTCCAGGTTGGTGGCCACGGTGTTGATGATGAGGTCGAAGCGGTTGGCCAACTCGGTGAACGTCGCCGGGTCGCTGGTGGCGAAGTAGGAAGTGGCCCCGAAGCGCCGGCCGTCCTTCTCCTTGCTCAGCGACTGACTGAGCACCGTCACGTCGGCGCCCTTGGCCGCGGCGATCTGCACGGCCATGTGGCCGAGACCGCCCAGGCCGACCACAGCCACCTTGGTCCCCGGGCCGACCGGCCAGTGGTTGAGCGGCGAGTAGGTCGTGATGCCGGCGCACAGCAGCGGCGCCGCCACGTCGAGCTCGATGCTGTCGGGGATGCGGACGACGAAGCCCTCGGTGACGACGATCTCCTGGCTGTAGCCGCCGTAGGTGGGGTTCCCGTCGTGGTCGCGGCTGTTGTAGGTGGCCACCAGACCCGAACCGCAGAACTGCTCCTCGCCGGCCCGGCAGAAGTCGCAGTCGCCGCAGGAGTCGACGAAGCAACCGACACCGACCCGGTCGCCGACGGCGAAGCGGGTGACGCCGGGACCGACCTCGGCCACGATGCCGGCGATCTCGTGTCCGGGGACCATCGGGAAGATCCCCGCCCCCCAGTCGGCGATGCCCTGGTGGATGTCGCTGTGGCAGATGCCGGTGAACTTGATGTCGATGCGGACGTCGAGCTCGCCGACCGCCCGGCGCTCGATGGTCGTGCGCTCGAAGGCGGCGCCGGCGGCGGGGACGCTGAGGGCGTGGACGGTGCTCATGGGGCTCCTCGGAGGGGTTCGGGGCTGGGGACCGACTCCCCGGTCAGGTGCCCGGGGGAGGGGCGACCCGGGCGAGGAGTTCCACGAGTGTGGCGCGTTCGGTCCGGTCGAGGCCAACCATGACCGTGGCGGTCACGGCCTCGGCCCGTCGTCGGGCCTCCTCCAGCCGTTCCCGGCCCACGTCGGTGAGCTCGAGCTGGGTCACCCGGCGGTCGGAGGCGTGCGGGATCCGGACCACCAGGCCGCCGGCCTCGAGGCCGTCGATGATGTCGGTCACGGTGCGGGCGGCCACGCCGAGCAGATCGCTGACCTCTCGCATCGAGCGCCGGTCGGCCGCCAGGGCCTTCATCAGCTTGTAGCGGGTCAGGGACAGCCCGTCGTCCCGCAACTCGGCGTCGATCCTCGTCCGGACCCGATGGGCGGCGTGGAGAATGGCGTCGAGCGCCTGGTCACCGGTCTCGGGCTTCACCGCCGCCCCGCCGGGTGTGTCGCGCTGTCCATATGCTGAGTATACTCACTATGTGACTTCACGGTATCTACGGACGAGCAACGACGGCGGGGTTTCCTCGACCCGTCGACCGGTGTCGGTCGCCACGCCGGGGGGTCGGCGGTGCTGAGCGACCGGATGAACCAGAAGGTCGCCGTCAGCGTGGTCTTCGTGGCGGCCATGTTCATGAGCATCATGGACGTGACCATCGTCAACGTCGCCCTGCCCACCATCGGGCGGGACTTCGGCGTCCCGGCGACCTCGGTCGACGCCGTCTCGATCGCCTTCTTGGTCAGCCTGGCCGTCTTCATCCCGGCCTCGGGCTGGCTCGGCGACCGCTTCGGGGCCAAGCGGGTCATGCTGGCCGCCATCGTCGTGTTCACCGCCGCCTCGGTGCTGTGCGGCCTGGCCGACTCGCTCGGCGAGCTGGTCGCCTTCCGCGTCCTCCAGGGCGTCGGTGGCGGGATGCTGGCCCCGGTCGGCATGGCCCTGTTGTTCCGGACGTTCCCCCCGAGCGAGCGGGTCCGGGCCTCGAGCATCCTGACCGTGCCGACGGCGCTGGCCCCGGCCCTCGGGCCGGTGCTGGGCGGCCTGCTCGTCACCGACCTCTCGTGGCGGTGGGTGTTCTTCGTCAATGTCCCGATCGGGGCGGTCGCCCTGGTCTTCGGGGCGCTGTTCCTGAAGGGCGGCACCGAGCACCCGCCCGGGCGCTTCGACGTCGTCGGCTTCCTCCTCTCGGGTGTGGGCCTCGGCCTCTTGATGTACGGCGTGTCCGAGGGCCCGATCAAGGGGTGGGGTCAGCCGGAGATCCTCTGGACGATCGCCGGCGGCCTGGTCCTGCTGGTCGTCATGGTGGTGGTCGAGCTGCGGATCGACGATCCCCTGCTCGAGCTACGGCTCTTCACCAACCGGCTCTTCCGGACGACCAACGTGGTCATCGTGCTGGCCATGGGCGCCTTCCTGGGCACCCTCTACGTCGTCACGCTGTTCTTCCAGGACGGCCGGGGGCTCTCGCCGCTGGCCGCCGGCCTGTCCACCTTCCCCGAGGCGGTGGGGGTGATGGCCGGCGCCCAGATCGCCAGCCGCCTCGTCTACCCACGTCTCGGGCCCCGTCGGCACATCGCCGCCGGTTTGACCGGGGTGGCCGTGGCCGTCGCCCTCATGGCCCTGGTCGGCCCGGACACCAGCCTGTGGTGGATGCGGGTGCTGATGTTCGCCATGGGCCTCTTCATGGCCCAGGTCATCGTGCCCACCCAGGCGGCGTCGTTCGCCACCATCACCCCGGCCTCGACCGGTCGGGCGTCCACCCTCTTCAACGCCCTGCGCCAGCTCGGCGGGGCGGTGGGGGTGGCCGTCTTCACCACGGCCATCGTGGCCGTGGGCCCGTTCCACGCGGTCGACGGCCACCAGGTGGCCAACCTCAACGCGTACCACCTGGCCTTCCTCATCGCCGGGGCCATGGCCCTGGTGGGCGTGGGCTTCGCCCTGACCATCCACGATGCCGATGCCGCCTCGACCATGCCCGGACGGCGTCCGGCGGCCGAACCGACCGAGGCCCCGGACCGGGCGCCGGCCCCGGCGACGACGTAGGACCAGCCGGCCCGAGCCCCGACGGGGTCAGGCCCGGGTCGCCGACCCCGTTGCCGCCGGAGCGGGGGTGACCGCAGCAGCCGGGCGCCGCAGGAGGAGCCCAGCCGCCGCCGCCGCGAGGGAGATAGCGGCGAGCACGATCCAGGCCCGCTGGAAGGCGGCCAGTCGGGCCACCGCCGAGACCGGGGTCCCGAGCACGGCGATGAACACGGCCACGCCGATGGCCAGGCCGACCTGGCGGATCATGTTGACCACGGCCGATCCGGTGGCGAACTGCGGCGGGGGCAATGAGCCGGCGGCCGTGGCCATCAGGGTCGGCAGGGTGAGGCCCACGCCCACCCCCGTGAGCAGCATGCCGCCGAGCATGTCGGTGACGTAGTCGGGTTGGATCCCCATGGCCGCCGCCCACCAGACGAGGCCGGCGGCGAAGACCGTGGCGCCGAGCCCCATGACCGGTCCCGCCCCGAACCGCTTGATCAACCGGCCGGCCACCAGGAACGAGAACAGCGGCACCATGAGCGGCCCCGGGGCGATGGCGAGTCCGGCTTTCAGGGCCGACCAGCCCCAGTCGACCTGCTCCCACAGCACGATCGACAGCAACATGGCGCCGAAGGAGGCGGAGAACAAGAGGGCCACGGCCGAGGCCACCGAGAAACTCCTGACCCGGAAGAGCTCGGGGTCGATCAGCGGGTTGTGGTGGCGCAGGCAGCGGAGCACGAAGAGGCCGAGGACGACGACCGAGCCGACCAGGGCGGCGACGGTGGCGGTCGACCCCCATCCCCAGCTCCCGCCCTGGACCAGGGCCAGGGTGAGCAGGGCCACCCCGCCGGTGACCAGCACGGCGCCCAGGGCGTCGGGCCGCGGGGTCTCGTGGCCGGGGGCATCGGGCAGCTTCAGCCAGCCGATGGCCAGGGCGGCCAGGCCGATGGGCACGTTCACCAGGAAGACCCATCGCCAGCTGGCCGCCACCAGGAGGCCGCCGATCACCGGGCCCAGGGCGGCGGCCAAGCCGCCGGTGGCCGTCCAGGTGCGCACGGCGCTGTGGCGCCCCTCCCCGGGGTAGGCCGTCAGCACCAGGCTGAGCGAGGTCGGCGTGAGCAGGGCCGCCCCGGCCGCCTGGACCAGGCGGAAGGCGACGAGCATGCCCACGCTCTGGGCCGCCCCGCAGGCCGCCGAGGCCACGGTGAACACGGCCACGCCGAGCAGGAAGCCGTACTTGCGGCGGTGGCGGTCGGCCAGCCGGCCGGCCAGCACCAGCAGGGAGGCGTAGACGATGGCGTAGCCGTTCAGCACCCACGACAGGGCCCCGAGGTCGGTCTGCCCGAAGTCCCGGGCGATCTGGGGCAGGGCCACGTTGACGATGAACAGGTCCAGGCTGGCCAGGACCACGCCGGCGCAGACGATGGCCAGCACGCCGGCGGGGGTGGTGGACGGGGACCTGGGGGCGACCCTCTGACTTAGCGAGACCATAGTGAGACTATAAGAGTTGACTTAGGCAAGCACAAGCTAGGTAGAGTGGGGGCGTGGCACACACGGTCGAGATGACAGGACCCCTCGAGCCCCGTTCGGGCTGGACGGCGAGCTCGTGCTCGCTCGCCCGGGCCCTCGAGGTGGTGAGCACCCGGTCGGCCCTCCTGATCCTGCGCGAGGCCTTCTACGGCACGACCCGGTTCGACGACTTCGCCGAGCGGGTGGGCATCAGCCAGCCGGTGGCCGCCGCCCGGCTCCGCGAGCTGGTCGACCAGGGCATCCTCGACCGCGTCCCGTACCAGGAGCCCGGGCAACGCACCCGGCTGCAGTACGAGCTGACCGAGAAGGGGGCCGACCTCTTCCCGGTGGTGGTGGCCCTCATGCAGTGGGGCGACCGGTGGTTGGCCCCCGACGGCGGTCCGGTGGTGCTCGAGCACCAGGGCTGCGGGGCGGCGGTGGCCGCCGAGCTGCGCTGCGCCGAGGGGCACCCGGTCACGCCCGAGGACCTGGGCCTGGCCATCGGTCCCGGCTCCCGGTTCGCCGGCCAGCGGCGCCGGACGCGGCCGGTCCCGCCCGCCGGCTAGGCCCGGTCGCCGGCCGGCGACACCTCGAGCGGCGGCCCGTCGAGACCGCAGTGCAGGCACTCGTCGCCCGGGTCGGACGGGTGCCCGGGGTTCTCGATGGTGAACCCGGCCAACAGGCCCCCGACGACACAGGCGACGGCGGAGATGACCATGGCCGTGCGGAAGCCGGCCGAGAGGGCCACCGGGTCGAGATAGGCGGTCCCGGTGATGCCGGCCACCACCGGCAGGACGGCCACGGCCAGCAGCCCCCCGACCCGGGCCACGTCGTTGTTGACCGCCGAGGCCAAGCCGGCGTGCTCCTCGGCCGCCGAGGCCATCGCCGTCGACGTGAGCGGGGCCACCGTGACGGCCAGGCCGGCGCCCAGCACCAGCACGGCCGGCAGCACCCACACGAAGTAGTTGCGGCCGTGGGTGGTCAGGATCAACAGGGCCAGACCGGCGGCGACCACCACCGGCCCGACCGACATCTGGAGCCGGGGCCCGATCCGCGAGGCCAGGCGGCCCGACCGGGCCGAGAACACCAGCATGATGATGGTGACCGGGAGCAGGGCCAGGCCCGACTCGAGCGGCGAGTAGCCCGAGACCACCTGGAGCTGGACCGGCAGGAGGAAGAGGGCGCCGCCGAGGGCGGCGTAGACGATGAGGGTGACGGCGTTGGTGGCGCTGAACTGACGTTGGCGGAAGATCGACAGCGGCAGCATCGGCGCCCGGCTCCGCTCCTCAACCACCACGAAGCCGAGCAGGGCCACCACGGCGGCGACCAGCGGGACCACGATGGCCGCCGAGCCCCACCCGAGGGTCGGCCCTTCGATCAGGGCGAAGATCAAGAGGCCGAGGCCGACCACGGCCAGGGTGGCCCCGAGCAGGTCGAGCTGCTGCGGCGCGTCGGGGTCCTTGGACTCGGGGACGTGCCGGAGGGCGAGCAGCAGCGAGACGGCCGAGACCGGGAGGTTGAGGAAGAAGATCCAGCGCCACGAGGCGGCCGAGATGAGGTAGCCGCCGAGCAGGGGACCGGCGGCCGTGGCCACGCCGCCCAGGCCCGACCAGGCGCCGATGGCCCGGCCCCGGTCCTCGGGCGCGAAGGAGGCCTGGAGGATGGCCAGGCTGCCCGGGGCGAGCAGGGCCGCCCCCACCCCCTGGACGATGCGGAAGGCGATCAGCACGCCGACGTCGGGGGCGAAGCCGCAGGCCGCCGAGGCGACGGCGAACCAGGCGATCCCGATGCAGAAGAGCCGGCGCCGTCCGAAACGGTCGCTGAGCGAGCCGCCGAGGAGCAGGAAGGCGGCCAGGGTGAGTAGGTAGCCGGTGACCACCCACTGCAGGGCGCCCACCCCCACGTGGAAGTCCCGTCCGATGGTGGGCAGGGCGATGCCGACCACCGTCGAGTCGATGGCGGCGATCCCCGAGCCGAGGACCGAGGCGGCGATCACCCAGCGCCCGGCGGCCGAGGAGAAGGTGAGCGGCTGCTCGACCGTGGTCACCGACGCCGGTCCGGGCGGGCGGCGCAGGGCATGACCTTCACCGTACCGGGGTCCGGTGGGCCCGGCCCCGGGTCGGTCGGCTCCCGTCCGTCAGGCGACCCGGCCGTCGATGACCAGCAGGCTGCTCGTCGCCGTGGCCACGGCGCGGCCGGTGGCGTCGACGATCTCGGCGTCGGCGAACGACACCCGCCGGCCCGACTTCGTCACCCGCCCGACGGCGACCAGCATGCCGCTGGCGCTGGTCACCGGCCGCAGGTAGCTGACGTTGAGGTCGATGGACGTGTAGCCGACACCGGCGTCGAGCGTGCTCTGGACGGCGCAGCCCACCACCGTGTCGGCCAGCGTGCACACCAAGCCGCCATGGACGGTGCCGATCGGGTTGTAGGCGGACTCGTCGGGGACACACTCGAAGCTGACCCGGCCGGGCTCGATCTCCCGGATCTGCATCCCGAGGAGGGCGGCGATGGGAGGTGGCGGCAGCCGGCCGGCGGAGATGGCCCGCAGGTGCTCGATACCCGCCAGCCCCACCCCGGCGGCGGCGACCGCCGTCGGGTCGTGCCAGGTGATGGTCTTGGAGCGGGGTTGCCCCCAGTCGACGGTCGGCTCCTCGTCCCGCTCGACGTCCGGATGCTCAGCCATGGGTCCTCCCCGTTAGTAGTCCGTCGGCCGGTCGCCCGACGGCGCCCGGTCCCGGGTGGGCCCGGACCGCCCGGGCGTCGATGACCTCGCCGCACGATGAGCAGGTGGGCACGATCGAGACCTCGTGCCCGCAGGCCCGGTGCTCGAGCACCACCGGTGGGCCGTCGTCGGCCGCCCACCGGTCGCCCCATTCCCGCAGCGCGTTGAGCACCAGCCAGAGGTCACGACCCCGCTCGGACAGCCGGTACTCGTAACGGGGTGGGCCCGACTGGTAGGGGACCCGGTCGAGGATGCCGTGGGCCACCAGGTGCTCGAGCCGGTCGCTGAGCACGTTGCGGGCGATGCCCAGGCGCCGTTGGAACTCGTCGAACCGCCGGACACCGAGGAAGCAGTCCCGGACGATGAGCATGGTCCACCACTCACCGACGACCTCCAAGGTCTGGGCGACCGAGCAGTTCATTCCCTCGAAACTGGTGCGGCGCACGAGGGCCTACCGGTCGGCGGCGGCGAGCGGCACGTTCTGGAGCCGCAGCCGGCCCGACGCGACCGGCTTGCCGTCCTCGTCCCGGGTGATGGTGATCTCCCACAGTTGCTGGGTGCGGCCCTGCATGAGGGCCACGGCCACGATGTCGACCCGTCCGCCCCGAGCCGGCCGGAGGAAGTCGGTCGAGTTGTGGAGGCCGACGGCGAACTCCTGGCGATCGGCCACCGCCACCGAGGCGCCGATGCTGCCCACGCTCTCGACCACCGTGGCGTACACCCCGCCGTGGATCACGCCAAAGGGCGTGTGGTGGCGCGTCCCCAGGTCGAGGTGGGCGGTGACCCGGGTGCCGGTGACCTCGTCGAGTTCGAGCCCGAGGTCGGTCAGCCAGCTCCCGCCACCCGAAGGGTCGAAGGGCAATCCGGACGGGCCGGTACCGCCGGGTCCGTCGTGCTCGGTCGTCGACATCGGGTTCCCTCTCGTCCGCGGGCGTCGTGATCCGGTGGAGTGAGTTGTATCACAAAACTTACTGGTCGGCCTCCGGCGAACCCCTGGGCCGATCCGTGCGCCGGCCGGGCGGCGGTCCTGGCATCGGGCGCCTGGGTCGGCTACAACTGCAGCTGACGCCCCTCGTCGTTCGTCCCCGCAGCTTGGGACGAGCATCCGTTCCGACGAGGGCAGGATCGGGGACCATGACGAACTCGCGAGGTTGCGCCATCACCGGATGGGGCAGGGCACTTCCCGAGCGGGTCGTCACCAACGACGACATCGCCACGCTGTTCGACACGAGCGACGAGTGGATCGTCGAGCGCACCGGGATCCACACCCGCCGCCTGGCCACCGGGCCGTTCGTCGACCCGGCGCCGCCGAGTTCGCCCGAGGGAGGCCTGGGCACCACGGGCACGCTGGCCGCCGCCGCCGGCCGTCAGGCGCTCGAGCGGGCCGGCATCGTCGCCCGCGACGTCGGGCTGCTCATCCTCTGCACCACCACCCCCGACCAGTCCGCCCCGGCCACCTCGGCCGCCGTGGCGGCGGCCCTGGGCATCACCTCGGGGGCCATGGACCTCAACGCCGCCTGTGCCGGCTTCACCTACGGCCTGGTCGCCGCCAGCGGCTTCATCAGTGCCGGGGCCGACCGCATCCTGTTGATCGGGGCCGAGACCCTCAGCCGCATCACCAACTGGTCCGACCGGACCAACGCCTTCCTCTTCGCCGACGGCGCCGGTGCGGTCGTGCTCGAAGCGGCCGCCGGGCCGAGCTCACTGCTCGCCTGGGACGTCGGGGTCGACGGGTCGTTCCAACCGCTCCTCTACGCCGACCACGGCGAGGGACTGGTCATGAAGGGCCGGGAGGTCTTCCGCCAGGCCGTCCGGGTGGTCGTCGACTCGGCCCGTCAGAGCCTCGAGCGGGCCAAGGTGACACCCGACGAGATCAGCCTGTTCGTGCCCCACCAGGCCAACCAGCGCATCATGGACGCCATCGCCGAACGGCTCGAGATCCCGGGCGACCGCGTGGCCTCGGTGATCGCCGACACCGGGAACACCAGCTCGGCCTCGATCCCCCTGGCCCTGGTGGACGCAGTCGAGCGAGGCCGCCTGCACACGGGCGATCTCATCCTGCTGGCCGGCTTCGGCGCCGGCATGACGTGGTCGTCGGCCGTGTGGCGGTGGGGCACCGACCTGCACTGAGGACGGCGCCCGTCGGCCGGCACCGGAGGTCGGCCGAGCGGTGGGCACCGCGGCCACATCTCCGGGCCGCGATCCCCGGGCTCAGTCGGCGCCGGCGATGACCTCGTCGGAGAACCAGGCGACGTACTCGAGGTACTCGTCGAGCGAGCGGGTGGTGGCGATCGGGCTCGAGATCGTGGTGATGCCCCGCCCGCTCAGGTAGCCCACCCGCTCGAGCAGCTGCTCGCGGAAGCTGGCCCGGCCGGCGTCGTCCAGGTCGCCCCAGACCGGCAGGTCGATGCCCACCAGGGTCCCGACCCAGCAGAGGTCGAACGTGCTCTCCTTACCGGCGAAGTCGGGCTGCGAACGCAGGTAGTCGACCAGTGGGTCCATCTCCTCGACCGAGAAGTTGACCGGGTTCGGCTGCCAGCCCTCGAACCGGGCCGCCCGGCGCAGGGCCGGCTTGGAGTTCCCGCCGACGTAGATCGGTGGCCGCGGCGACTGGACCGGCTTGGGCTCGAAGGCCAGGCCCTCGATGTCGAAGAACCGGCCGTGGTACACCGGCTCGTCCTCGGTCCACAAGACCAGCGTGGCTTCGATGGTCTCGTCGGTGACCGCCCCCCGGTCGGCGAAGGGGACACCGAGGACCTCGAACTCCTGCTCGGCGTGGCCGACCCCGATCGAGACGTCGAGCCGACCGCCCGAGAGGACGTCGATGGTGGACATCGCCTTGGCGAAGGGGAGGGGGTGGTGGTACGGCAGGACGAGCACGCTGGCGTCCACACGGACCCGCCGGGTCGATCCGGCCACGAACGACATCACCGACAGGGCGTCCATCCAGTAGGGGCCGAGCCGGGGCACCTCGTGGTACGGCATGCCGAGGTGTTCGGACGTGGTGATGGCGTCGAAGCGCAGCTCGTCGATGGTCGAGGCGATGCGCTGGAAGTCCGGCGCGGCCAGGCTGGTGACCCACTGTGCCGCCTCGGGCACGTGGTCGGTGTCGGCCGCCGGAATGCGGTTGTTGCCCGGTAGCGCGATGCGGAATCTCATCTGGACCCACCCCCCCTTCGATCGGGCCTCTGCCTATCGGAGTTCCGCCGCCGGACGCAAGTGGTCGGCGGGGCGTCGGCCGGCCGGGGTCAGCCCGGCTCGACCGACGAGGTGTTGCGCCGGACCTCGCCGAACGGCTTGTCCCGGTCGGCGGCGAATTCCCTCGGCATGCCCATCAGCCGCTCGCTGATGAGGTTGCGCTGCATCTCGACGGTGCCCCCACCGATGGACAGGGCCTGGCGGAAGATGAACTGCTCGCCCGGATGGCTCTCGGGGTCGTCGTCGGCCCCCGACTCGTCCCACGTCACGCCGTCCTCGCCGGCGATCTCGAGGGCGATGGTCGACCGTCGGGTCGTGTTGACGCCGATATTGAGGCGCAGCAGCGACCCGGCCACCGGCGGGAACAGTCCGAGGGAGATGCCCTCGGTGACCCGCTCGATGAGCTGGCGGGACACGGTGTCGTTGGCGTGGGCTTCGCCCACCAGGGCCTCGACGCCGGGGTCGGCCGAGCGCCCGACGTCGCCGGCCAGGGTCAGGAGGTCACGGTTGGGGCCGCTCGCCCCGGCCGACGGTCGGCTGTAGGCGTAGGGCGAGCCGCCACCGACGGCGTCCCGCTCGTGGAAGAGGAGGCGGTTGGCCACCGTCCACCCGTCGTTGGGCTCGCCGAGGAGGCAGTCCGCCGGCAGGACGACGTCCTCGAAGAACTCCTGGCAGAACTCCTCGGCCCCGTTGACCATCTTGATCTTGTTGATGGTGACGCCGGGCAGCGAGAGGTCGAGCAGGAACATCGAGAGCCCACGGTGCTTGGGGACCGACCAGTCGGTGCGGACCAGGATCAGGCCCCAGTCCGAGCGCCAGGCGCCCGAGCTCCAGATCTTCGAGCCGTTCAGGATCCAGGCGTCGCCGTCCTTGTCGGCCCGGCTGAGCGCCCCGGCCATGTCCGAGCCGCCGCTCGGCTCCGACATCATCTGCACGAAGATCTCGTCGCCCCGGAGCATCGCCGTGATGTGCTCCTTCTGCTTGGGCGTGCCGAACTCCATGATCGGCGGGGAGATGATCGAGAGGCCCGGGTTCCCCACGTGGGTGGGCAGGACGTAGGGGAGCGCCTCCTCGAGGAAGGCCCGGTGGTGGAACCGGCTGAGCCCCGCCCCTCCGAGCTCGGTCGGGAAGCAGATCCCCGAGTAGCCGCCGTCCCACAGGATCCGGGTCAGCCGGCGCAGCTCGTCCTTGTCCTGGTCGCCGTCGGTGGAGCGGTCGAACGAGGTCCGCAGCGGCAGGTTGTCCTTCAGCCAGACGCGAGCGGTCTGTCGGTAGTCCTCCAGCTCCTCAGGAGCCGGGATGTCGTCGAGTCCCATGGGTCAGTCCTCTCTCTCGAACTACGGCCGCGGCGAGGATGGCGGCCAGGCGGCGGCGGTGGTCGGTGACGGTGCCCGAGAGGGCGCAGTCGAGCGTGACCCGTCGCAGGTACAGGTGGATGTCGTGGTCCCAGGTCACCCCGATGCCGCCGTGCATCTGCACGCAGTCCTGGACGAGCTCGGGGGCGTGCTCGCCGACGTAGGACTTGGCCACGCTGACCAGTTCGGCGGCGTCGGCCGACCGGTCGTCGACGGCGTGGACGGCCGCCGTCGTGGTGGCCTTGGCCGCTTCCAGCCACAGCCGCATGTCGGCGAAGCGGTGCTTGAGGGCCTGGTAGGAGGCGAGCTGCCGGCCGAAGGCCAGGCGGTCGAAGGCCCACTCGATGGTGAACTCGAGCACCCGGTCGATCGCCCCGACGACCTCGGACAGCTGCAGGGCGGCGGCCACCTCGAGCTGGTACTCGATGGCCGGCTCGGTGGCTGCACCGTCGGTGACCACGGCCGATCGGGGCACCCGCACGTCGTCGAAGCGCACGGTGGAGAAGTGCCGGACGATGTCGATGGACCCACGGGGCGAGATGGTGACGCCGGACGCCGACGCCGGCACCAGGACCTGCAGCGGGCCGCCGTCGCCGGTGGCCGTGACGAGGAGGTGGTCGGCCACGTCGGCCGCCTCGACCGGGGCCTTCACCCCGTTGAGCACCAGGTCGTCGCCATCGGCGCGGGCCTCGAGTCCGGGTGCCCCGGGCGACCACGGTCGACCGGGCTCGTCGGCGGCCCAGCTGGCGAGGACCTCGCCGGCCACCAGGCCCTCGAGCACCCCGGCGAACGACGACGCCGCCTCGGAGGCGCCGAGCGCCGCCGCCACCACGCTCACCGGCACCAACGGACCGGGCGAGACCAGGCGGCCCATGGCTTCGGCCACCAGCGAGAGGTCGCTCAGGCCGGCGCCCGACACGCTCCCGCCCCCGAGGGCCTCGGGGACCAGCATCGAGGTCCACCCGAGCTGGGCGCCCTGCTGCCACCAGTCACGGTCGAATCCCCCGGGGTGCTCGGCCAGCTCCCGCACGGTGGTCAACGGGCTGGTGTCCTCGAGGAACCGGGAGGTGGTGGTGGCGAAGAGCTCCTGGTCGTCACTCAGCTGCAGGTCCAATGTGGGCCCCCTGTCACGGCGGGCGTTGCCCGCCCCTTCGCCGCGCCACAGCCGGCACGGGCCCGGCCGCGCCGGGCGGCCCGAACGTAGCGCACCGGCGGCGGGGTCGGACAAGCCGGGCCGGCTGGCGACCCTGCGGTGCTCAGTGGCCCGAGGACGCGGACCCGGGCCAGATCGGCGGGGACGTCGAACCAACCGTCGACGCCCCCGATCCGTTGCGGCCGGGTGCCGAGCGCCGCCGTGAGCAGCGAGTACGCCGCACCCGGATGGACCCCGACCGGTTGGGCCAGGACGGTGCCGATGCCGTAGCGGGCGAGATAGGCCCTGACGTCGGCCGGCGTGGCCCGGGTGGCGCCGGGGAGGACCGACGGGGGGGTGGTGCCGCGGTAGTCGGCCACCAGGGTGGCCGGCACGGAGGCCCCGATGGCCGGGAACGGGTTGTACGAGGCGAGGTGCCCCGGCCCGGCGACCAGGGCGTAGCCGCCCACGATCCGAAAGCGCATCGAGGACTCGGCCTGCCAGAGCATGCCGTCGGCGTCGGGATTGTCGGAGTAGGGGTAGGTGAGGACGATCCCGCCGGCCGGCACCCGGTCGACGTCGGAGGAGGTGAAGAAGGTGGGCGTCGAGGCGGTGAACGAGGGGTAGGGCCATTTGGGGACCAACGGGAGCAGCGCGACCAGCAGGACCCCGGCCAGCACCAGGCTCGAGGTGCGGCTCCCGTGACGACGCCCGGCGCCCACCCGGCCGTTCACCGCCGGGTGGTCGACCTCGGCCCGATCGACGCCCGGGTCGCCCGCCTGGACCGGCACCGGTTCGGTCGGTACGCCCGTGGAGCCGGTCGATCCCCACGGCGAGCAGGACGGCGCAGAGGAGGTCGACGTAGAGGGCGAACCGGGCGTCGACGAAGCTCGGGAAGACCGGCAGGCGGTCGAGGAGGGCGAAGGGCAGGCGGACCCCCGTGACGTGGCCATCGACCGTGAGCCTCGGCCCGAGAGAGAGCACGCCGGCCACCAGCGCCATGAGCGTGGCCAACCGGACCAGGCCGACCGAGCGGTTCCGCCAGACCAGGACGACCAGGACGAGCAGGAGCGGCACCCCGAGGTAACTGCCGTTCTCGATGACGTCGCCCATGATGAAGCGGTTCCCGGTCGCCACCCACGAGGCCGGGGCGAGCCACTGGAAGCCGGTCGGGACGACGCTGCCGAGGAGGTCGGCGGCGAACGGGTAGACCCCGTGGGCCGAACCGTCGTAGTGGCCGGGTCCGGCCAGGGTCACCCACACCGGGTAGGCGATGAGCACGCCGCAGCACACGGCGGCCCAGGCCACGCCGACGGCGACCTGGCCGATCCGTTCCGCCGCCTGGCGCCGGTTGGCCAAGGCCAGGACGATCGTGCCGAGCGAGGCCAGGACGGCGGTCCCGAGGAAGATCTCCGGTGAGACGAGGAACTGCGCCGCCGCCAAGAGCCCGAGCGTGATCCCGGCCACCCGGGCCGAGTGGCGTCGCGTGACCAGCAGCTCGTCGAGAGTGGCCAGGATCAGCGGGGGGAGGGGGACGAAGACCAGGTTCAGGTGGCCGGCCCCCTGCCCGACCATGTAGGGCGAGAAGCCGTAGAGCAGTCCGCCGACGAAGGCCGCCGGCGTCCACCGGACCCACCGCCGCAGCAGGACGAAGGCGGCGGTGGCCGAGGCCGGGAAGGCCAGCCACAGCATGAAGTTCAGTCCGGCGATGGGGCCGAGGGTCAGGGTGACCGGCGCCGCCAGCACGCCGAGGAGGGGCATGGAGACGTTCTGGGCCAGGTTCACCCCGGTCGGGTAGTCGAGGTAGTTGGTGAGGAAGAGGTTGTGCAGGTGCAGGAGGGCGAAGGGCGTCCAGCGCAGGAACCACAGGCCCTGGACCAGGTCGCCACAGGCACAGGTGGGCAGGCGGGTCGAGTTCCCCGGGTAGACGGGCCGGTAGGCCAGGAGGGCGAGCAGGCCGTAGACGACGAAGACGGCGACGGGGGCCCGCCATCGGACGCGGCGGGGGATCGGCCCGGGCCCGGGCCGGGGGGCATGGGCCGGCCGGGTCCTCGTGAGGGCCGGGGTCGGGGAGGGCTCCATGGGCGGGTCGAGGGGCCGCCCGCAGGGCCGGCGGCCCCGGCAGCCTAGTGAGGTGGAACCGACCGATCCGGAGTGGAAAGCTGTTGGCCCGCCGAGCCGCCTCGGCCCGCTCGGGACTAGGAGCCCTCTTCATGCGATCCCTCGCCACGTGGTGCGTCCGGCACCGCCGGCTCGTCGTGTTGTTCTGGCTGGTGGCGCTCATCGGCATGTCGGCCATCGCCCACTCGGTCGGCTCGGCCTACTCCAACAGCTTCTCGCTGCCCCACACCGAGTCCACCGACGCCATCTCCCTCCTCCAATCGGTGTCGCCCAAGGTCTCCGGCGACACCGAGCAGATCGTCTTCCAGACCTCGGACGGAAAGAAGGTGAACGACCCGGCCGTGCAGTCGAGCATCGAGACGATGCTCGGCAAGGTGGCCAAGCTGCCCCACGTCTCGAACATCGTCTCGCCCTACGGCCCGTTGGCCTCCACCCACGTGAGCTCCGACGGGACGATCGCCTACGCCACCGTCACCTTCGACGAGCTGACCCAGAACCTCTCGACCGACGAGGCCAAGGACCTGGTGTCGACGGCCCAGTCGGCCGACGGCCCGGGCATCCAGGTGGCCGTCACCGGCCAGTTGGCCGAACAGGCCGATAAATAGTCCTTCGGGGGCACCCCGCTCGGGGTGATCCTGGCGGCCATCGTCCTGTTCTTGGTGTTCGGGTCGTTCTTCGCCATGCTGCTGCCCCTGGTGTCGGCCCTGGCCTCGCTGGGCACGGCCATCGGGATCATCGAGCTGGTCAGCCATGTGCTGAAGACGCCGGTGTTCGCCCCCGAGCTGGTGCTCCTGATCGGCCTCGGCGTGGGGATCGACTACGCCCTGTTCATCGTGACCCGGCACCGTCAAGGCCTGGTGGCCGGCCTGGACGTGGAGACCTCCATCGTCAACGCCGTGGACACGTCGGGTCGGGCGGTGCTGTTCGCCGGGATCATCGTCTGCATCGCCCTGCTCGGCATGTTCGCCCTCGGGGTGACGTTCCTCTACGGCCTGGCCGTGGCGTCGTCCATCGGCGTGGCGTTCACCATGATCGCCGCCCTGACCCTGCTCCCGGCCCTGCTGGGCTTCATCGGCCCCCGGGTCATGAGCGGAAAACAACGACGGGGACTCGTCCAGAACGGCCCCCGGATCGTCGGCGCGGGCACCACGGGGTTCTGGCCCCGGTGGGCCTCGTTCATCCAGCGGCGGCCGGTGATCCCGGCGGTGCTGGCCCTCATCGTGGTGGTGTTCCTGGCGCTGCCGTTCTTCTCGATCCGCCTCGGGACGTCCGACCAGGGCAACGACCCGACGGGTACGACCACCCGCACGGGCTACGACCTGTTGGCCAAGGGCTTCGGTCCCGGGTTCACCGGCCCGCTGCAACTGGTGGTCAAGTCCGACGGCCCCACCGACACCGCCGCCCTCGACGCACTGGTGAAGGACGTCGCCGCCCAGCCCGGCGTGGCCAAGGTGGCGGCGCCGATCGCCCTGCCGCCCAAGGGCGACACCTACGTCGACCTGATCCTGGCCTACCCGACCACCTCTCCCCAGGACGGGGCCACGACCAACCTCATCGACCACCTGCGGGCGACGACGATCCCCGAGGCGATCAAGGGCTCGGGGCTGACCGTCTACGTCGCCGGCACGACGGCGATCTTCGTGGACTTCGCCCGCGTGCTGTCGAGCAAGCTGCCCCTGTTCATCGGCCTGGTGGTGTTGCTCTCGTTCCTGCTGCTGGCGGCGGTGTTCCGAAGTCTGGTGATCCCGTTGACGGCGGCGGCGATGAACCTCCTGTCGATCGGCGCCGCCTTCGGGATCCTGACGGCGGTGTTCCAGTGGGGTTGGGCGGGCACGCTGTTCGGGGTGAACCGACCCGGGCCGATCGAGGCCTTCCTCCCGGTCATGCTGTTCGCCATCCTGTTCGGCCTCTCGATGGACTACGAGGTCTTCCTGGTGAGCCGCATCCACGAGGAGTGGCTCAAGTGTGGCGACACCAAGGTGGCCGTGCGCAACGGGCTGGCGGCCACCGGCAAGACGATCACCGCCGCCGCCTTCATCATGATCCTGGTGTTCGGGGCCTTCCTGCTCGGCGGGCAGCGGGTCATCAAGGAAGCTGGTCTGGGGCTCGCCGGCGGCATCTTCGTCGACGCCTTCCTGATCCGCATGGCCATCGTCCCGGCCCTGATGCAGCTGTTCGGCCGAGCGAACTGGTGGTTCCCGCACTGGCTCGACCGGATCCTGCCCCGCCTCACCGTCGACCCCGAGGACCACGTGGACCTCGAGCCCCGGGACCCCGCCGTCGTCTGAGCCGTCACCGCCCACCCGACTGCTCGACACCGGGCCAACCGGTTGTAAGATCGGTTTTGCCGATCTGAGGCATACGAATCTCAGATCGGGAGGGAGGGACAGCTCATGGCGCAGCAGATCGCCCACGTCACCCACCATTCGCCGCCGCTGCGGCACCTGGTCGAAAAGGGCCGGGTCCGGGTCTTCGAGCTGGCCATGGTCGCCCTGGCCGTCGCGTTGGGCGTGACCATCGTCGTGTCCTTGGCCTTCGAGGTCGGCCTGCACTAACTGGCGGTGGCCACGCTCCGGCGTTGCCACCTCTCGTCACGCCACGACGTCCCGGTCGCCGGGCCGGGGTGCGGCGCGCCCCGACGGCGAGCGGCCGGTCGTCAGGCCAGGGTCCGGGTCTCTTCCCAGTCGACCGCCAGCACCCGTTCCTGGAGCCGCCAGCCGTCGGCCGTGCGGACGAAGCGGTCGAGGTAGCGGATCGACATGATGAACACGGTCCGGTCGGGCGCCTCGCCGCGCAGGTGGTGGGCCAGGCAGTAGGTCGTTCCCTCGGCCCGGTCGCCGTCGACGACGGCCGTGTGCTGGCCGACGAAGTGGGTCGTCGTGTCGAAGGCGTTGAGGACCCGCATGGCCTTGGCGATCGCCTCGTGCCCGAGGCGCTCCTGGCGCGGCGGCCCGTCGCCCGGGCTGCCGGTGTAGATGGCCAGCCGTCCGTTCTCGGTGAACAGCGCCACCACGTCGTCGATCCGGCGCTGGTCGACGGCCAGGGCGTACTCGGTCACCAGGTCGGCGAGGGCCAGACGGTCGGCCAGGAGGTCGTTGTCAGCCACGGCCTCAGCCCTCCCGACCCACGGCCCGACGGAAGGCGCCGACCACGTCGGGCAGCGTGGCCGCCAGCTCGACCGGATCCTCGGGCAACGAGAAGTTGATCCGGAAGTCGGTGATCCCGCCCTTGGCCAGGGCCGGCACCCCGCCCATGGTGGCGTCGACGTCCACCGACCGGTCGTCGCGTCGGACGACCGGCAGCGTTCCCTGCACCTCGAGGTCGAGAGGATCGCGACCGGCCTCGGCCAGGGCTTGGCGGACCCGTTCGAGGTCGTCGAGCGTGTGGGCCATCGACGGTCCCCAGGGGATCCAGCCGGCGGCGAAACGCACCAGCCGGTCGAGCACCCGGGGATTGAGCGACCCGCCGATCCAGATCGGGACGCCGCCGGCCTGCACCGGCTTGGGGACGCAGTGGATGTTCTCGAACCGAAGGCCGTCGCTCTCGAAGCTGGCCCGCTGCTCGCGCCACAGCGTCTGGCACACGGCCAGGGTGTCGTTGAGCAGGCGCCCGCGGCCGTCGAAGTCGAGGCCGGCGGCTTCGTACTCCTCGCGCTGCCAGCCGACGCCGACGCCGAGGTCCAGCCGGCCACCCGACAGCACGTCGAGGGTGGCGGCCGTCTTGGCCAGGACGACCGGCCGCCGCAGGGCCGCCTGGAGGACGCCGGTGGCCAGGCGGGCCCGGGTCGTCAGTCCGGCGAGCACCGAGAGGACGGTCATCGGCTCGAGCCACACGCCGTCGGGTCCGGTCGGTTGCCGACCTCCCTCGATCCCGCCGAGCCGGGCGTCGCCGTAGGCCTCGAGCTGCTCGCCGAAGACCACGTGGTCGCACACCACCAGTCGGTCGACCCCGGCCCGGTCGGCGATCACCGCCCGGTCGAGCAGGTACTGCCAGTCGCCGGGGTCCTCGGCGGCGAAGTTGACCAGCTGGAGCGACAGTTGCGGTTCGGGCACGGCTCCTCCGAGGGCAGACAGGCGTGTGGAGCATACGGCGCCGGGCCGGCCGGCACCCGGGAGCGATGGCCGGTCGACTGGTCAGGCCGGTTCGAGCAGGACGTGCTCCTGGCGGTCGGGGTCGTCGAACGTCGCCGCGAAGTCGGTGAGGTCCCGGACGGGCGTGGCCCAACCCGAGCCGGTCTCGATGCGGGCGAGCCGGTAACCGGCGGCCACCCAGGGGCCCAGGAACTCGGTCACCGTGCAGCCCGAGACCCGTTCCAGCGCACCTCGGCAGACGGCGGCGACGATCACCGTCCGCCGTCGGCCCAGCAACCGGCGGGCACCGGCCAGCACCCGGGGCTCGGCCCCGGTGGCGTCGAGCCGCAGGACGTCGATCGGACCGTGGAGCAGCTGGTCGAGGGCGAACGTCGCCACGACCGTGCCCACGGCGTCGGCGAGATCGCCCGCCCCGACCGGGCGCAGGCCGCCCGGGGCCAGATGGGCCCATCCCTGGCGGTCGAGGAGGGCCACCGGCCACACCGAGACGTTCGACGACTCGTTGCGCGACGCCGACAGCAGAAGGAGTCGGCAGTTGGCGGCATCGGGCTCGACCGCCGCCACCCGGCCCCTCGGGCCGACCCGTCGGGCGGCGGACAACGTGCTGAACCCCACCCGGGCGCCGACGTCGACGACGGTCATGCCCGGTCGCACGTGGCGCTCCAGGACGGCCTGCGTGGCCAGATCGGCGTTGCGTCGGTCGAGCACCGACCGTGACGCCCGGTTCCCGACGGGATCGAGGACCAGCTCGACCCCGTCCCGCTCGACCGACACCAGCGTGTCCCGAGCCTCCCGGTCGGTCCCCACCGTCGGGAGCACGCGCGGACGTCCATCGGGCCCCCATGGCGCCAGCCTAGCTACGTATGAGTAGCGGCCGGTGGTCGCCGGGGTCCGGGGTGCCGACCGGCGTCGTGTGTCGTAGCCTCGGACCGCAGGGACCGGCCGAGTAGGCAACACGGGCGCCCGATCAGGGCGCAGGGGGGGGCGACATGGGGGACGCGATGCAAATCGGGGTGGGGCTTCCCATGAAGGCGCTCTCGCGCCAGGACCTGACGTCCTTCGTCCAGCAGGTCGAAGCCGGGCCGTTCAACGGCGTGAGTCTGGGCCAGCGCCTGACGTTCGAGAGCAACGATCCGATGATCGCCCTCACCTTCGTGGCCGCCGTGACCACCCGGTTGCGTCTGCTCACGTCGGTGCTCTGCCTCCCGTACCACAAGGTCGGGGTGACGGGTCAGCAAGCGGCCACCCTCGACCGCCTCTCGGAGGGACGCTTCAGTTTCGGCATCGGCCTCGGTGGGCGAGAGAGCGACTTCGCCGTGGCTCCCGAGGCCTGGCCCCGGCGGGGCGCCCGCTTCGAGGAGCAGCTCATCGCCCTCCGCAAGATCTTCACCGGCCAACCGCCCTTCGAGGGGACCGAGCCGGTCGGGCCCACCCCGTACACGCCCGGCGGGCCCGAGCTCATCATCGGGACCTTCGCCCCGGCCGGACTCGAGCGGGCCGGGCGGTTGGCCGACGGCATCCGGAGCTTCAGCTTCTCGACCGAACCCGAAGAGCACCTCGAGCGCCAGGCCATCGTCCAGAAGGCCTGGGACGAGGCTGGCCGAACGGGCCGACCCAAGCTCATCGCCGCCACCCACTTCTCCCTCGGCCCGAACGCCCGCGCCTCCTACGAGGATCACGTCCACCGGTACTACGGCTACTCGCCCGAGACCGTGGCCCAGGCACTGTCGGGCACGACGCCGACCTCGCCCGAGGCGATCCGATCGACGATCGCCCGCTTCGCCGACGCCGGGGTGGACGAGATGGTCTTCACGGCGACGACCACCGATCCGATGGAGCAGCTCGGCCGCCTGGCCGACGTCATCTGACGGAGTGGCGCTTCAGGTGGTCGAGGCGGCCCGGACCGCCGTCACCAACACCGTGTCGTAGCGCATCTCGAACGACCCGCCGTAGGCGTCGATCTCGGCCCCCACGGCGGCGAGCAACGGGGCCAGGGCGTCGCGGCCCAGCACCCGGTGGTCGCTGTGCGTCGGGAGCTGGTCCAGCCACGCCGCCGTCGTGTAGGTCACCACGTGGGCGAACCGGGCCACGTGGGCGTCCCGGAACTGCCCGGTGGCCTCGAGACCGTCGGAGGCCAGTTCGAATCGTTGGCCGTCACCGTGGCCGAGCATGACCGAGTGGGCGTCGAGGTCCGGGGCCAGGCGGGCGTACAGCGCGTCGAGGGACCGCTTGAGGTCCTCGGGCGGCCGGGCCACGTTCCAGAAGACCCCGAATCGCCCGCCGTCGGTGAGCACGGTGGCCGCGTGGGCGGCGCCCCGCACCGGATCCACCCAGTGCCAGGCCTGGCCGGAGACGAGGAGCTCGAACCGCCGGTCGCCGGGATCCCACGCCTCGAACGTGGCCACCTCGACCTCGAGGCCCCGACGTCGGGCGATGGCCGCCATCCGGGGGTCGGGCTCGACCCCGAGGACGTGGCAGCCGCGCTCGGCGAAGAGGCTGCCGGCGATGCCGGTGCCACATCCGACGTCGAGCACGTGCTCGGGGTGGTCCACGGTGAGCTCGTCGACCAGGGCGGCCGGGTAGCTCGGCCGGGCCCGGTCGTACTGTTCGGCGTCCTCGCCGAACGAGTCCGCTCGTTGGCGTTGTTCGTGGAGCACCCGGGCATGATGGCACTCTCCTGATCCAACGGCGTCGGCGCCCCCGCCCCGCTGGCCCGGGGCCCACCCGGCTACGGGTCCTCTAGTGTCGCCTCCGAACCGCGGCGCATTGACCCCAGCCGCCTCGGCCGAGTCCCGGAGGAACGCACCGATGTCCGAGCCCACCGACGCCGAACTCGAGGACTTCGAGTCCCGGGTGACGGCCTGGCTCGACGGGCAGCTGCCCCGTCGGGAGCCGGACGACGTCGTGTCGTGGGGGAGTGGCAGCGACGACGTCTCGGTCTTCCACGCGCTCGGTGCCGACGAGGAGCGGGCGCTGTTGGACCGGATCATGGCCTGGCAACGCACCCGGGTCGACGCCGGCTTCGGTGCGTTGAGCTGGCCGGTGGAATGGGGCGGCCAGGGCTTGGCCGCCCCCTACGAGCTGGCCTACGCCCGCGCCGAGTCGGTCTTCCAGGCGCCGGTGAGCCACGAGGCGTTCTCCATCACCGTCAATCTCATCGCCCCGACCATCCTGGCCCTCGGGACCGAGGAGCAGCGGCGGCGCTTCCTACCGTCGCTGGTCCGGACCGAGCAGCTGATCGCCCAGCTGTTCTCCGAGCCCGGGGCCGGATCCGACCTCGCCTCGGTGGCCACCCGGGCCGAGCGCGACGGCGACGGCTGGGTACTGAACGGTCAGAAGGTCTGGAGCTCGGGCGCCCAGTTCGCCCAGTGGGGCGAGCTCCTGGCCCGCACCGATCCCGACGTGGTGAAGCACGCCGGGATCACGGCCTTCCTGGTGCCCCTCGACGCCCCGGGGGTCGAGGTCCGACCGCTGCGACAGATGTCCGGTGGCTCCTCGTTCAACGAGGTCTTCTTCACCGACGTGCGGGTGGCCGACGACCTGCGGCTGGGCGAGGTCGGCGGGGGATGGAAGGTCGCGCTGACCACGCTCGGGTTCGAGCGGGGCAACGCCAAGCGGATGCGCGAGATCGGTGGCAGCTGGCCCCAGGTCCGGGCGTTGGCGGAGCACCTGGAGCGGACCGACGACCCGCTCGTCCGCCAGCAGCTGGCCGAGCTCTACATCCACGACCGGATCAGCCAGATCGCCGCCGAGCGGGCGGCGGCGGCCCGCCAGCTCGGTCGGCCGCCCGGCCCCGAGGGATCGCTCGGCAAGCTGGCCTGGGTCCGCCAGCTCGACCGGATCTCGGCCGCCGTGTCCACCCTGCTCGGTCCGCGCCTCGTGGCCGATACCGGAGAATGGGGCACGTACGCCTGGACCGGCCACGTCCTCGGTGCGCCCGGCTACCACATCGCCGGGGGCTCCGACGAGGTGCAACGCAACATCGTGGGCGAGCGTGTGCTCGGCCTGCCCGGCGAACCCCGGGTGGATCGGGTCCCCTGGCGGGAGCTGCCCGGGCGCTCGCGCCCCCAGCCCGTCAGTCGGCCTGGGGGAACCCCAAGTTGATCCCGCCGTGTTCCGGCCGGGGCCAGCGACTGGTGACGACCTTGCCCCGGGTGAAGAACTGGACTCCCTCGGTGCCGTGGGCGTGGAGGTCGCCGAAGAGCGAGCTCTTCCAGCCGCCGAAGGAGTAGTAGGCCATCGGGACCGGGATCGGGACATTGACCCCGACCATCCCCACTTCGACGTCGCGCTGGTACCGCCGGGCGGCCCCGCCGTCGTTGGTGAAGATGGCCGTGCCGTTGCCGTAGGGGTTGGCGTTCACCAACGCCAGGGCGGCGTCGTAGGTCGGGACCCGGACCACTGACAGCACGGGTCCGAAGATCTCGTCGGTGTAGAGGGTCATGTCCGGCGTCACCTGGTCGAAGAGCGTGGGTCCCAGCCAGAAGCCGCCGGGGTCCCCGTCGATCGTCGCCGCACGGCCGTCCACGACCAGCCGGGCACCAGCCTCGACGCCCGCATCGAGGTAGCCCGTGACCCGGTCGCGGTGGGCGGCGGTGATGAGCGGGCCCATGTCGCACGAGCGGCGTCCGTCGCCGGTGGTGAGGGTGGCCATGCGCCGGGCGATCTCCTCGACCAGCCGGTCGCCCACGGGGTCGACGGCGACCAGGACCGAGATGGCCATGCAGCGCTCCCCGGCCGAGCCGAACCCGGCGTTGACGGCCGAGTCGGCGGTGAGGTCGAGGTCGGCGTCGGGCAGTACGACCATGTGGTTCTTGGCCCCGCCGAGGGCCTGGACCCGCTTGCCGTGCGCCGTGCCGTGCTCGTAGACGTAGCGGGCGACCGGGGTGGAGCCCACGAAGGAGACGGCCCGGACGTCGGGGTGCTCGAGCAGGCGGTCGACGGCCACCTTGTCCCCGTGGACCACGTTGAAGACGCCGGCCGGCAGGCCGGCCTCGGCCCACAGCTCGGCCAGCCAGTTGGCCGCCGACGGGTCCTTCTCGCTCGGCTTCAGGACCACGGTGTTGCCGGTGGCGATGGCCACCGGGAAGAACCACGCCGGGACCATGGTCGGGAAATTGAAGGGCTGATGATGCCGACCACGCCGAGGGGTTGGCGGATGCTGTACGAGTCGACCCGGGTCGACACCTCCTCGGAGTACTGCCCCTTCATGAGGTGCGGGATCCCGCAGGCGAACTCGACCACCTCGAGGGCCCGCTGCACCTCGCCGAGGGCGTCGGCCAGGACCTTGCCGTGCTCGGCGGTGACGATGGCCGCCAGCTCCCCGGCCCGGGCGGCCAGCAGTTCCCGGAACGAGAAGAGGATCTTGGCCCGCTGGCTCAGCGACACCTCGCGCCACTCGACGAAGGCCGATGCCGCCGCCTCGACGGCGGCATCGACGTCGTCAGTCGAGGCGAACGCCACCTCGGCCCGGCGGACCCCGGTGGCCGGGTCGACGACGTCGCCGGTACGCCCGGGCTGGCGGTCGGAGGCCTTGCCCCCGATCCAGTGGGGCACCAGCGGGACGTCGGCTCGGGGTGCGCTCATCCAGCCATCCTCCCCGATGTCGACCGCCCGTCGCCAGCGTCCGGCGGCCCCGTGCCCACCGCCGGCCCCTTGGCCGCGACCGACGGCCGGCCCGGGGCAGCGGGGGCGTGTCAAGCTACCGGCGGTCACGGCCCCCGGCGCCGTCCAGGAGGCCGCCCCGATGGCATCGCACGACGAATTGTTCGAGCAAGTAGGAAGCCTGGTCGGCGGACGTCCCGGTTGGAGCCTCGAGATGTCGACCACCCCGGGCCAGCCGGCCTCGTGGTGCTTCGAGGAGCGGGGCGAGGTCGAGCTCTCGGTGAGCGTCGACCGGCGCCGGATCGCCGTCTATCTCGCCCGCGAGGATCGCGACATCGACCTCACCGATGTCGGCCAACTGGCGGCCTGGCTCGACGCCAACCAGGAGCGCTTTCGACGGACGTGACCTCCGTCGCCTCCCGACGGCTGCACTACCGTGCCGTCAGCCGCCGGCTCGCCTCGGCACCGGCGTCGAGGTCCGGTTGGGTGGCCCGGGTGGCCGCCCCCGAAGGCGAAGGTGCGGGCTGATGGAATTCGTGGTGTTCCAGCACGTGGCGAGCGAGCCACCCGGGGCCTACGGCCCCCCGCTGGAACAGCGGGCCCCCCTGCGGACCGTCCGACCAGGACGCCAGCCCCTACCGTTCCTGCGGCCCGACGAGCTGGCCGGCGTGGTGGTCATGGGTGGACCGATGGGGGCGTACGACACGGCGGCGTACCCGTGGCTGGCCGACGAGATCGCCTTCCTGGCCACGGCGGTGGCCACCGAGGTACCGGTACTGGGCGTGTGCCTCGGGGCCCAGCTGCTGGCGGCCGCCCTCGGGGCACCGGTGGTGCGAGGCCCCGAGCCCGAAGTCGGCCTGCTCGAGGTCGAGCTGACCGAGGACGGGCGCCGGGATCCGGTGTTCAGCGGTCTGGCGGCGACCTTCCCCACCCTGCAATGGCACGGCGACACGTTCTCGGTGCCCGACGGGGCCCTCCTCCTGGCCCGGTCGGCGGCCTACCCACAGGCGTTCGCCCAGGGGAGCGCCTACGGACTGCAGTTCCACCTCGAGGCCGATGTGGCGCTGGCCAGCCAGTGGCTGGAGCTCCCCGAGTTCCGAGCGGCGTTGCTCGAGGTGCTCGGGGAGGATGGGCCGACCGAACTCGCCGCCCAGCTGCCCGGCGTCGAGGCCGAGCTGGCGACGGCGGCCACCGAGGTGGTGGAGCGCTGGGCTAGGACCTTCGTCGACCCCCGGGTCCCCTGAGCGGCCATCGAGCGGCGCCCTCAGGCGGACGACGTGCTAGCAAGTCGGGCATGCTGCTGGCTCTCGCCGATGACGACGAACTGAGCGTGCTCGGGGCGCTCGGGTCCGTCTGCACCGCCGACGGGCCGCTCTCGGATGCTGGCGCCGGGGCCATCACCTCCTTCGCCGAGCTGGGCCTCGGTACCCCGGCGCCCGACCCCGCCTCGCTGCCGACGACCACGCCCGAGCAGTTGGCGGCAGCGTTGCCCGACGATGCGGCGGCGGCCACGATGCTCGAGGTGCTGGCCGTGGCGGCGCTGGTCGACGGCGACCTGAACGGCCCCCGCATCGACCGGGTGCTGGACTTCGCCGGCGCCCTCGGTTCCGACAGTCACTGGTTGGGCGACCTGGCGCTCAGCAAAGACGACGACCTCGGCCCGGTCATCGCCGACATGGGTGACCGGAACCTGCGGAGCGTCACCGACGGACGGTTGGACCTGGCCCACATCGACGACATCAACCACTGGCTCATGCCCTATGACGGCGACGGGGCCGATGCCGGACTGGCCGACCGCTACCGGGCGTTGGCCCAGTTGCCCGCCGGGTCGCTCGGGTACGAGTTCTGGTCGTTCTACGACCGGCACCACTTCGTCTTTCCCGGCCAACCGGGGGCCGTCAACGAGATGTTCGCCACCCCCCACGACTGCACGCACCTGCTCTCGGGTTACGACACGACGCCCCAGGGGGAGCTCTTGGTGTCGACGTTCACCGCCCGGATGCATCCGGTGTTCCCCATGGAGGGGCACATTCTCCCGGTCATCTACTCGTGGCATCTCGGTATCGAGTTCAACCAGCTCGCCGGCAGTTACCGCGGCGCCCTGGACCCGGCCAAGTTCTGGGTCGCCTGGCAACGGGGGGCGGCGACCGGTGCCGATACCTTCGGTCCGGGGTTCGACTTCTGGGCGTGGGCGGAGGAGCCGCTCGACAACCTGCGGGCGGACGCCGGTGTCCCGCCGCTCGAGGCGGCCCACGCCGCCACCAGCGACGCCGTCGCCGGCGTCGACTACCGGCCGATCCCGTGAGCCCGGCTCCAGGTCCCGCCGAACAGTGACCTGACGCTCGGCATGGTGTGCGTCGACAAGGCGACGCCCGGCCGCTCGGTCTGGACCATGCCCGCCGACGAACGCTTCGCCAACCCCGCCGGCATCCTCCAGGGCGGCTTCGTGGGAGCGTTCGCCGACTCGGCCATGGGGGCGGCGGCGGTGACCTTCGTCGCCGGCCGCAAGGTCTTCGCGGCCAACGCCGAGATGAAGGTGAGTTTTCTCGCCCCGGTGGCCGTCGGGACGACGCTGCGCTGCGAGGCCCAGGTCGTGGCGGGCGGTTCCCGGGTCGCCTTCGTCGAGGCCACGATCACCGCCGACGGTGCACTGGTGGCCCGGGCCACGTCGACGTACCTCTTTCGCGACCGGGGTGCGACGCCGTCCGCCTGAACGAGCGACGCTGATCGAGGCCGCACACGGAGATCGCCGCCGCGACCGGCCACCTAAGCTCCGTCGCCTGGTCGTCGGCGACATCCGCACCCCGGTGCGTGTTCGTCCGAGGATGGTGTGACCACCGCCGAGGGTGGTCACCGTGGATGCCGCAGGGGGTCGATGTGAAGGTCGAAGTCACGGTTGGGTTGGACGGCCGACGGACGGTACCCGAGATGAGCGGCGACGGGACGAGGGCGTTGGTGTTGGCCGGCGGCGGGGTCACCGGCATCGCCTGGGAGATCGGCGTCCTCGACGGCCTGGCCGCCGCCGGCACCGAGCTGCGGTCGGCCGACCTCATCGTCGGCACGTCGGCCGGGGCCACCGTCGGGGCCCAGGTGGCCGGCCCGACCCCGATCGAGGACCTGGTCGCCCGGCAGCTGACACCCCCCGAGGAGTCGGGCGAGATCGGCGTCACCCTCGACGTCGATGCCTACCGGGCGAAGCTGGCCGAGATCCTGTCCGTCGAGGC
Source organism: uncultured Acidimicrobiaceae bacterium (assembly GCA_963730735.1). Taxonomy (GTDB): domain Bacteria; phylum Actinomycetota; class Acidimicrobiia; order Acidimicrobiales; family RAAP-2; genus CAVSSX01. The sequence continues at coordinate 306,748 of CAVSSX010000012.1, read as the reverse complement.
CGACCCCGACACCCTCCGGGCACGGATCGGTGCCATGGCCCTCGAAGCCGACACGGTCCCCGAGGCGGTTCGGCGCCAGGTCATCGTGGCCCGTTTGCCGGTGGCGGCCTGGCCGGTGCGGCGCCTGGTGCTGACGGCCGTGGACACCGCGACCGGGGAGCTGCGGACCTTCAGCTCGGCCGACGACGTCGACTTGATCGACGCCGTGGCCGCCAGCTGCGCCGTGCCGGGCATCTGGCCCCCGGTGACCATCGGCAGCCGGCGCTACATGGACGGGGGCGCCCGGTCGTTGACCAACGCCGACGTGGCCGTCGGCCACGACCGGGTCCTGGTCCTGGTGCCGATGGCGATGCTGGACGAGCAGGTGGCCCAGCTCGACGGGGAGCTGGCCTCCCTCGGCGCCGGGGTGCGGACGCTGGTCGTGGCGGCCGACGAGGCGTCGGTCGCCGCCATGGGTCCGAACCCCCTCGACCCGGCCTTCCGGGCGTCCGCCCTGGCCGGTGGCCGCCGTCAGGCGGCCGAGCTCCAGGTCGCCGTCAAGGACTTCTGGGGCTGACGCCCGGCGTTCTCGGCGGCACTTGTGTGCCTGTTTGGGGACGCTTTGACGACAATTGCAGCACTCTCATACTCCCGTCTCACCCATTTCTTAGGCCCGGGCGGTCTACTGCTTTCAGGAAGGGGGCCGGAGCCGTCTGCGGCACGGTCCCCACGAAGGAGGCGAAATGAGTGACATCTACTACCCCCCGACGGACGGAGGCGACGCAGAGGAGCCCCGGCCGGCGATTGCCCTGCCGGAGCGCCTGAGCGACCCGACACCGGGCCAGGGCGTCTACCGGATCGCCCCCACCCCCACCGCCGACCCCACGCTGCAGGGCGCGCTCCCGACCGCCGGCGCCGCCGGCGCCGGCACCCCGCCCCCCGGCGTCGGCTGGGCCACCGAGACCCCGGCGACGCCGGCTGGCCCGCCCAACCACACTCGGCGCAACGTCGCCCTCGTGGGTGCGCTGGCCGTGGCCGTGGCCGCCGCCGGTGTGGGCATCGGCCACGCCGTCTGGGCCCCCTCGTCCACCCCGGCCTCCGCCACCCCGGCGCCGGCCACCCAGACGCCGGCCACCCAGACGCCCTCGGGGAGCCAGGGGTCCTCGGGCTCGAGCGGCTTCGGCGGGTCGGGCTCGAGCGGCTTCGGTTCCGGCGGGTCGGGCTCGAGCGGCTTCGGTTCCGGCGGGTCGGGCTTCGGATCCGGCTCGAGCGGCTCGAGCAGCTCCGGCGGATCGTCGTCGAGCGCCGCCGGTGGTCCGTCGGACATCGCCGCCATCGCCTCGGGCGTCGACCCCGGCCTGGTGGACATCAACACCACGCTGAGCTACCAGGGTGAGCAGGCGGCCGGCACCGGCATGGTCCTCACCTCGTCGGGCGAGGTCCTCACCAACAACCACGTGATCGACGGTGCGACGAGCATCAGCGTGACCGACATCGGCAACGGCAAGACCTACTCGGCGTCGGTGGTCGGCTACGACAAGTCGCACGACATCGCCGTGCTCCAGCTGAAGAACGCCTCGGGCCTCAAGACCGTCACCATCGGCAACTCCTCCAACGTCGCCGTGGGACAAGCGGTGGTGGGGATCGGCAACGCCGGCGGCTCGGGGGGCACCCCCAGCACGGCCGGTGGGTCGGTGACGGCGCTCAACCAGTCGATCACCGCCAGTGACGAAGGCGACGGGACCTCCGAGCAGCTGACCGGGCTGATCGAGACCAACGCCGACATCCAGGCGGGCGACTCGGGCGGCTCGCTGGTGAACGTGTCCGGCCAGGTCATCGGCATCGACACGGCGGCGTCCGAGGGCACCTCGTTCTCGAGCTCGGCCAACCAGGGCTTCGCCATCCCGATCAACACGGCGATGACCATCGCCAAGGCGATCGAGGCCGGCAACGGCTCGTCGACGATCCACATCGGCACGACCGCCTTCCTCGGCGTCGAGATCTCCTCGTCGAGCGCCTCGTCCGGTGCGGGTGATGGCAGCGGCTTCGGCGGGAGCGACGGCAGTGGCTTCGGCTTCGGCAACGAGGGGAGCGACGGCAGTGGCTCGACCTCGACCACGCAGGGCGCCAGCGTCGCCGGCACCGTGTCGGGTGGCCCGGCGGCCAAGGCCGGGATCGAGCAGGGTGACACGATCACCAGCCTCGGTGGCACCTCGATCACGTCGGCCAACGACCTGACCCAGGCGATGTCCACCCACAAGCCGGGTGACAGCGTCAAGGTCACCTGGGTCGACGCCTCGGGCAACCAGCAGACCGGGACGGTGACCCTGTCGAGCGGCCCGCCGGCCTGATCCCCTCCTGCCTCTCCGGCAGCGAACGACCCGGCTCCATGCGTGGGAGCCGGGTCGCTTCGCGCCCGGGGGGCGCTGGGTCCCCGATTGCATTACATGCAGAGGGAAATCTGGGTCAGCGGTGTAATATGGGAGGGTGGTTGCCACCATGGTCCCGCCGAACGGCGCCCTCCCGGATGTCCTGCCCACCGGTCGGCTGAACGAGGCTGGTCGTCCCGTCCCGGAGCTGCGGGAACACCTGCGGCGGATCCCCAACCTGAGTAACGTCGTCGCCGTCCTCGGCGCGTACCTCCAGAGCGTCGGCGTCATCATCGTCGCCCTGGCCATCGGCCGGTGGTGGGCCTACGTGGTGGCGTTCGTCCTCATGGGCCCGGGCTTCGCCCGGCTCAGCATCCTGGCCCACGAGGCAGCCCACCGGCTGTTGTTCAGTCGCCGGGTGGCCAACGACGTCGTCGGTCGGTGGTTGCTGGCCTACCCGACCTTCATCCCCTTCGAGGTGTACCGCCGGGCGCACATGGCCCACCATCGCCAGGAGCTCGGTCCGAACGAGCCGGATGCCGGCCTCTACGCCGGCTACCCGATCACCCGATCGTCCCTCCGCCGCAAGCTCGTGCGCGACGCCACCTTCGTCTCGGGGTGGAAGAACCTCCGACCGCTGTTCGTTGCCCTCGGACGACGGACCAGCGCGCCGACCGCCGTGCGGATCCTGGCCGTCCAGGCGGTGCTGGCGACGGCGTTCACCCTTGCCGGCTACTGGTGGGCCTACCTGCTGTTGTGGCTGGCGCCGTGGATGACGGTCTGGCGGGTGCTCAACCGACTGCGGGCGATCGCCGAGCATGGCGGCATGGAGGCCTCGGACGATCGTCGGCGAACCACCCATGTGGTCCGACAGCACTGGTGGGCCCGGTACTGGATCGTGCCGTACCACACGGGGTGGCACCTGGCCCACCACGCCGACATGGGCATCCCGTGGACGAAGTTGCCGGCGCTGCAGCGTGAGCTGGTGGCGTCGGGGTGGGTGACGCCGGCCATCGAGTACCCGAGCTACCTCGCCCTGTGGCGGGCCCTCTCGTCGCGTCCGGAGCACCTGAGCCTCGCAACAGGCGGGCGCCCTGGGCGCGGCGTCGAGCCGTCAGGAGTCGTCGGGCTGGCGCAGGAGCCGGGCCAGGTCCGACTCGAACCGGCCGTACTCGCGGCGGAGACTCGCACCGGGCCAGTCCGGCGGCAGGAGGGCCGGGGGCAACAGTGGGTCCGTGCGGAGGTGTCGTAGCACCGCCGCCGAGAGGGCGAACCGTCGCGCCGGCGTGTTGTCCTCGCTCATGGCGTCGAGCAGGGCCACGGCGTGGGCCGTCCACTGCTCGGGGGGCCACAGCCGGCGGGCCAGCCCGTGGGCATCGGCCATCGGCTGCGTGGCGAACTGGGTGACCGGTCCCGACAGGTCCACCGGCCACGGGCGGACCAGGTTGTTGGGTCGGAGCCAGACACCGTCTCGGAGCTCACCCAGTCGCAGGCTCCTTCAGCTCGCCGACGATCGCCGACCGGACGCTGCTCGGGCTGGCGGGATCGACGACCACGACGTCCCATCGTCCCCGCCACGGCCGGGTGGCCGGCGACCGACTCTCGTCCTGTTGATGCTGGCGGCCGAGGAGGCGCGCCGTGAGCTCGTAGCGACCGTCGGCCTGTCGCAGGTCGCCGTCGGCGGTCATGCGTGACAAGGCCACCCGGATCGTGCCTTCGGCGATACCGAACAGGCCGCCCACGCGCACCAGGCTCTGGACCGGCATCTGGGGCGGATGACTGCCCAGCAGTGTTGACAGCACGACGGAGCGTGCGGTCAGGGGTCGGAGGCCGAGGGCGCGGTCGTTCATGGTCGGACGCGGTGGTCCCTTCCCGTCGGGTCGGGACCACCGGACCGCAATTCAACCTCAGATCGACGACGGTTCGGCCCGGCGGCGGGGGATCGGTGATCCGCGCCGCCGGGCCGAACCGGTCAGAGACCGCAGACGGTCCGGGTGCTCCAGGGCTGCCAGCCGTACTCGTTGTACAGATGGAGCGCCAAGGCGTCCTGCACGGAAGCGGGCGCCTGGTAGGGCCAACCCGAATAGCCGAACGAGTGCCACGTGACCGAGATGATGCCGTAGGCGCCTGATGGTGCCGACGGGCTGTTGTACTGGTCGCCGGACTCGTGCACCCGGATGCATTGCCAGTCGGCAGTGTTGGTGCTCGTGGCGTCGGTCACCGGCGGCGCGGCGACGACCGCCGGTGCTGCGGGGGCCGGCGTCGGTGCCGGCGCCGGCGCCGGTGTGACGACCGCCGGCGTGGCCGCCGCCGGTGTCGCCGTCGCCGGTGCCAGCAGTGTGACCTTGGCCGGCGACGGCAGCGAGACCTTCGCCGGTGTCGCCACCGCCGTGGTGCCGGGTGACGCCAAGCTGATCTGCGCCGGCGCCACGGCAGTGGCCTCCAAGAGGCTCACGTGGCCGGTGGCGAAGACCGCCGCCGACACCGGTTGCGCCAGCACGGAGTGAATCGTTGCTGCCATCGTGTGGCGAACGCCACCGATGTTGATGGCGGCATCGGCCTGCGAAGGCAGACCGGTACCCAAAAATGTAAGACATGCGACGGGCACAGCCGCCGCGAGTGCAATGCGGATCCGCACGGCACCTCCCTTCGTCGGGCGCGACTTTGCGCCTCCCTCTGCTCGGTGTAGGCGGGCTCCGGCCTTTGCATACGCGCCCCGGGCGGACTGCGGAAGGCAGGGTCCGTCCTGGCTTTACGCCGTAGGGTGTGCGGCCGGTTGTCAATAGCCCAGGGCTATGTCGTCGTGATGACCTCGTTCGCAGTTCTCAGGTGCGTGGGGTGCACAGGGGCGTGGCCGTCCGACACGGTTGGGTCGGTACTCCCGGAAGGCACCACGCGCACCACCGCAAAGGTGGAGTACGGGCGCCACGTTCCGGATGCCGTTCGCATGCCTCCACACATGCGAACTTCGGACTGTGTGGGACAAACCCTAGCGCATCACAGGCGTTTCGCAACATCGCGCGAGGCACCAACTCTGCCACCGCAGCTGCAATAGTCGGCAGTTGTGAAGACTCGTCGCACCGAGGCATTGAGCGACAGCACGTTCGCCGTCGCCATGACCTTGCTCATTTTCGACGTCCGATTGCCGGCGGCGAAGGGCTACTCGGACACCGTCGCCCACGAGCTCTGGTTCAACGAGTGGTTCCACTATCTCGGGTACGTCGTGAGCTTCGCCGTGGTCGGAATGATCTGGATGAACCACCACTCGATCTTCCGACTGCTCCGCCGCATCGATCACACCGGAATGGTGTTGAACCTGACCCTTTTGGGTTTCGTGGTGTTCCTGCCCTTCCCGACGCAGCTGTTGGCGGTGCACCTCGTGAACGACGGCAACGTGGGCGATGTCGTCGCCGTCTTCTACGGTCTGTCGCTCGCCGCGGCCACGTTGTCGTTGGCCGTGCTGTGGCACCACTTGTCTCGACACCCCGAGCTCCTGCATCCCGGTGTCGATCGCGACGACGTCACGCAACTGACCCGGCGTCTCTATGTCACGCCGCTGCTCTACCTCGTCGCCACCGGCGTGTCGGCCCTCGACCATTGGATCGGCGTCGCCCTGTATCTGGCGATTGCGTGCGTCTACTTGCTGCACACCGGGACGCGGGCGTTCCCGACCTTGCCCGACGACGACCCGTTGGTCAGTGGGCCGTCGTCGTCGATGACGGACTGACGTGGCGGCGGCGCATGCCGTCGCCACGTCATGTCAATCGGTGCGACGCCGTTCTCGCCCGACGTCGGATCGGGAGACGACCGGATACGTGTGTGTCGGTCGCACCGTCGCCGTGCGGCAGCGGCCGCCCGGGCGCTCCCTCGTTGCTCGACGGGCCCCCGCGCGCGGGCGCCAGATCGATCGGATCAGGAAAATTGCACCTGCACCTGCAGCAGTGTGCTTACATCTGGGGTAGCACGAGGTACTGGCGGACCTCTCCCTGGCCCTTTTCCCCGAAGGACTGACCCTGACCTCCTCTTCCCCGACCTCCACCGGCTCCCGGGCCCGTCACCTCGTGATGGTGGGCGTGGTGGCGTTCGTCGTGCCGGCACTGGTCATCGTGGCCGTGGCGGTGGCCATCGTCGCCTCGCAGCAGCAGGCTCGCTCGAGGGTGCGGACGAACTTCGTGATGAAGGGAGCCACGGCGGCGGCCTTCGTCGATTCCTACGTCACCGAGGAGAGCCACCAGGAGATCGACGCCGCCACGGCCTACCTGTCGGGACCGACCGTGAGTCCTGCACAGTTCGCGGTGGTGAACCGGGTCCTCGGCTTCACCAACGCCACGCTCCTCGACGCGCAAGGACGTGTGCTCGACAGCACGCCGGCCACTGCTGGCGCTGCCGGGGCGACGGTGTCGTCGCCCTACTTGGCCCGGGCCCTGGCCGGACACGTGGCGGTCTCGGGGAGCCTGCCGTCGAGTGCGACGGGCGAGTCCGAGATCGCCCTCGCCGTCCCCTTCGATACGCCGTCGGGTCGTCGTGTCTTCAGCGCCACGCTGCCGACGGCGGACACGCCGCTGCCCAACTCGCTCCGTCTGGTCACGGTGCTGCCGGGCCACCGGGTCGTGCTGGTCGATCGTCAGGGCCGCCTCGTCGCCTCGACGTCGAGCCCTGCCGGCGCCACGTTGGCCACCGTCGACCCGGCGCTCGAGCGGGCCTCGAGCACGTCGAGCAACGGATCCTTCGACGAGACCAGCGGCGCGTTCGACTTCACCGAGGCGGCCGTGCCGGGGACCCCATGGCGGGTCGTGATCGCCGTTCCCGACACCGAGCTCTATCGCTCGTCGGGTGGCTGGCAGTCGACGATCTCGTGGATCGTGCTCGGACTGGTGGCGGTCCTCGGGGTGGCCCTGGCCATCCTCCTGTTCCGCTCGATGCGCGACCGCCGGGCGTTGGCCGAGTTCTCGAACAAGATGGCCCGGGCCGCCCAGACCGATCTGCTGACGGGCATACCCAACCGGCGGCACATGACCGGCGTCATCGACGAGCTCTCGAGCGGGCGGCGTCGGGCGGGCGACCTGACGGCGGTGCTGATGATCGACGTGGACAAGTTCAAGTCGATCAACGACCACTTCGGTCACGAGACGGGTGACCACGCCGTGCAGGTCATCGCCGATGCTCTGCGATCGGTGCTGCGAGACGACGACCTCTACGCCCGGTGGGGCGGCGACGAGTTCCTCGTCGTGGTGCCCTCGGCGGGCCTCGAGCAGGGCCAGGCCATCGCCGACCGTCTCCAGGCGGCCGTCCGCTCGCTCCACGGCCGGTCGGGACTGCCAGCCGGCGTCCAGCTGCGGCTCTCGATCGGTTGTGTCGCCGGGCCCGGCGGTGTGCGCGACCTCATGCGCCAGGCCGACGACGCCCTCTACCGGGCCAAGGCCCAGGGTGGCGACGTCGTGATCAGCGTGCCGTCCGCCGCCTCCCGACTCGTCGAGGCCTGACCTCGGTCAGCCGGTCGGGCCGAGCTGCTGGCGCAGCCGCTGCTTCTCGACCTTGCCCATGGCGTTGCGGGGGAGCTCGGTGATCACCTGGATGGACTTGGGCACCTTGTAGCCGGCCAGTCGCGTGCGGACGGCCGCCCGCAGCGCAGCCTCGTCGAGCACCTGTCCCGGCTCGGCGACGACCACGGCGACGACGCGCTCACCGAGATCGTCGTCGGGCAGGCCGATCACCGCGCTCTCGGCCACACCCTCGAGGCCGTTGAGCGCCGTCTCCACCTCGATCGGGTAGACGTTGAAGCCGCCGGAGATCACGAGGTCCTTGGAGCGTCCGACGATCCGCAGGCAACCGTCGGGGTCGAGCGCGCCGAGATCGCCGGTCCGGAAGAATCCGTCGGCGGTGAACTCGGTGGCCGTGAGCTCGGGCCGTCCCCAGTAGCCCCCGAACACGTTGGGGCCTCGGACCTCGATCCCGCCGGGCGCGTCCCCCTCGATCCGCACCTCCACGCCGGGGAGGGGCCAACCGACGGACCCGACCCGGGGCGGGCCACCGGGCCGGGTCGAGGTCAGGATCGTCGTCTCGGTCATCCCGTAGCGCTCGACGATCGGTTGGCCGGTCCGGTCGGTGAAGGCCTCGTGGGTCGCCGGGAGCATCGGGGCCGAACCCGACGTGAACAGTCGGACGCCGCGGCAGAGCTCGGGCGTGAGGCGCGGGTCGGCCAGCAGGCGGGTGTAGAAGGTCGGGATCCCCATGAACACCGAGCAACGGGGGAGCTCGGTGACCACGGCGTCCACGTCGAAGCGATCGAGCAGGACCATGGCCGCACCCGTCCACAGGACGCAGTTGGTGGCCACGAAGAGGCCGTGGGTGTGGAAGAGCGGCAGCGCATGCAGCAGGACGTCGTCGGGTTGGAACGCCCAGACCGACGACAGGGCCTCGGCGTTGGTGGCCAGGTTCCGGTGCGACAGCGCGGCGCCCTTGGGCCGGCCCGTGGTGCCGCTGGTGTACAAGATGGCCGCCAGGTCGTCGGGCCCCCGGGCGACGTCGGCGAACTCGGGGTCCTCGGCGTCGGCCGCGTCGGCCAGGGCACCGCCACCCCGGGCGTCGACCTCGATGCTGCGCAGCCGTGCCGGCCCGGACGGGCCACCGGGGTCGCGGACCAGCAGGGTCGGTTCGGCGTCGCCGACCAGGTACTCGACCTCGGGGGCGGTGTAGGCGGTGTTCATGGGCAGCACGGCGGCGCCGAGCCGGAGGCAGGCGAGGTACAAGAGCACCGAGGTGGGGGACTTCTCGATCTGCACGGCCACCCGGTCCCCCGGGGCGACACCCAGGTGCACCAGGGCGTTGGCTAGCTGTCCCGAGCGTCGGTCGGCCCCGGCGTAGTCGAGGTCGGGCCGCCCGGGGGAGGACAGGAAGACGGCCGACGGGCGGTCGTCGAGCGCCCGGCGCACCATTGCCCCCAGGGTCTCGATCGTCACCGGCGGCCACCGTCCACGAGCGCCGATTCTTGCCCACGCCGGCGAGCCCGGTCGCCCACGGGAGTCCCGCCCGCCGCCGGCTGGTCGCGAGGAGCGGGGTTTCGCCTGCAGCTATTGTTGCAATCGGATCCACGGATGTCGTTGATCCGTCATCGACGTCGACGAGGAGCAACATGATGGGCAAGTCGCACCGGAGCACCGCACGAGTCGGGCTCCGCCTCGTCGCCGGCCTCGCCGTGGCCGCCACCCCGTTCGTCGTGGCCGTGGCCGGCACCCAGGTGCTGGCCACCTCGGCCGGCGCCGTCACCGCACCCGGGCCCAACTCGGTCGTGGCCTTCGGCGCCGCCGCCTCGTCGGCCGCCCCGAGCTCGACCGGCCTCCCCGGCCCGACCGTCGGCATCGCCGCCACGCCGGACGGCAACGGGTACTGGACCGTGACCTCGTCGGGTACCGTCACCAGTCAGGGGACGGCGCCCAACCTCGGGTCGCTCTCGATCAACCTGAACGCCCCGCTCCTCGGCATGGCGTCCACCGGTGACGGCAAGGGCTACTGGCTGGTGGGCTCCGACGGCGGCATCTTCTCGTTCGGCGACGCCCAGTTCTACGGCTCGACCGGGGCCATGAAGCTCAACAAGCCGGTGGTCGGCATGGCGTCGACGCCCGACGGCAAGGGCTACTGGCTGGTGGCCTCCGACGGCGGCATCTTCTCCTACGGCGATGCCCAGTTCTACGGCTCGACCGGCGCCATGACCCTGAACAAGCCGGTGGTCGGCATGGCGGCGACCCCCGACGGCAAGGGCTACTGGCTGGTGGCCTCCGACGGCGGCATCTTCGCCTTCGGCGATGCCCAGTTCTACGGCTCGACCGGGAACATCACGTTGGCCCAGCCGGTGGTGGGCATGGCCGCCACGGCCGACGGTGGCGGGTACTGGATGGTGGCCTCCGACGGCGGCATCTTCGCCTTCGGCGACGCCCCGTTCTACGGCTCGGGCACCGGTGGGTCGCTCATCCAGCCGGTGGTCGGGATGGCCTCGCGGCCCGGCGGTTACTGGCTGGCCTACGGGCAGACGGCACCGCTCAACACCGCCCTCGGCCAGGAGCAGGTCCTCGCCGGCCTCGGCTACCTCCCGGTGACGTGGTCACCGGCCGGGTTCGCCTGGCGCTGGGCCAACCTGCCGACGTGGCTCACCTCGCAGTGGAATCCCGGGCAGTACAACGTGGTCCTGAAGGGCGCCATCATGGCCTTCCAGTCGACCCACGGGCTCACGTGGGACGGGAACATCTCGGCGGTCGAGACGGCCGCCCTCCAGGCGGCGGCCAGCAACCCGGCGGCCAATCAGGACCCGAATCCCTACAACTACGTCTACGTGAACCAGAACCGGCCGCAGACGGCCACGGTGTTCTCGGGGAACCAGCAGGTGTACCAGTCGATCGCCAACACCGGGCAGCCCGGGGCGACGACCCAGTCGGGCACCTTCCCGGTGTACCTCCGGTTCACCGTCACCACCATGACCGGGACCAACCCCAACGGCACGCACTACTCGGACCCGGGCATCCCGTGGGTCAGCTACTTCAACGGTGGTGACGCCCTCCACGGCTTCGTCCGGGCCGCCTACGGCTTCCCGCAGAGCGACGGCTGCGTCGAGATGCCGCCGGCCAACGCCGCCGTGGTCTTCCCGCTGACGCCGATCGGCACCCTGGTCACCGTCAACTAGGGGACCGGCCGGGGCTGGCCGGCCGCCCTCACGACGGCGTCAGCTCGTCGACGAGGTCGGCGACCGAGTCCACGACCCGGTTCGGGCGGTAGGGGAAGCGCTCGATGTCGTCCTTCTGGGTGACGCCGGTGAGCACCAGGATGGTCTCGAGACCGGCCTCCATGCCGGCCACCATGTCGGTGTCCATGCGGTCGCCGACCATGGCGGTCGTCTCGGAGTGGGCGCCGAGCGCATTGAGCCCCTCGCGGACCATCAGCGGGTTCGGCTTGCCGACGAAATAGGGCGCCACACCGGTGGCGTGGCGGATCAGCGCCGCCACCGAGCCGGTCGCCGGCAGTGAGCCGTCGATAGAGGGTCCGACGGCGTCGGGGTTGGTGGCGATGAACCGGGCGCCGTCGTCGACCAGGCGGATGGCCCGGGTGATGGCCTCGAAGCTGTAGGTGCGGGTCTCGCCCAGCACCACGTAGTCGGGCGCACGATCGGTGAGCACGTAGCCGATGTCATGGAGGGCGGTGGTCAGGCCGGCCTCGCCGATGACGAAGGCCGTCCCGCCCGGCCGCTGGCTGTCGAGGAACCGGGCGGTGGCCAACGCCGACGTCCACAGCGACTCCTCGGGCACCTCGATGCCGATGGTCGCCAACCGGGCTGCGAGGTCCCGGGGCGTGTACATCGAGTTGTTGGTGAGGACCAGGAAGCGACGGCCGGTGGACCGCAGGGTCCGGACGAACCGGTCGGCTCCGGGCACCGGGATCCCCTCGTGGATCAGGACGCCGTCCATGTCGCACAGCCAGCTGACGGGTGTCGTGCGGGATCTCATGGCCCCAGTATGCGAGCCGTGGAGCCCCGACGCCGACACCCGGGCCGCCGTCGGCGCCTCAGGGGGTCGGGGTGCTGTGGCCTTGGGACTGGCTGGTCCAGGTGGCGTACATCTCGGCGTAGCGGCCGCCCCGGGCGACGAGCTCGTTCGGGGCGCCGACCTCGAGGATGCGTCCCTCGTCGACGACCACGATCCGGTCGGCCCGCATGGCCGTGGACAGCCGGTGGGCGATGAGCACGGCCGTCCGGTTCTCGAGCAGGGCGTCGAGCGCCCGTTCGATCTTGGTCTCCGAGCGCAGGTCGAGGTTCGAGGTGGCCTCGTCGAGCACCAGAACCCGGGGGTGGGCGACGAAGGCGCGGGCCAGGGCGATGAGCTGGCGCTCACCCGACGAGAGCGACTGTCCCCGCTCGTGCACGACCGTCTGGAGCCCGTCGGAGGTGCGCTCGATCACGTCGAGCAGGCCGACGCGTCGCACGGCCTCCCACACCTCGTCGTCGGTGGCATCGGGGCGGGCGAAGGCGATGTTGTCGCGGATGGTGCCGGCGAAGAGGAAGGGCTCCTGGGGCACCACGCCGAGCTGCCGGCGCAGGGAGGCGAGCGAGACGTCGCGGAGGTCGACGCCGTCGATCAGGACGCGGCCCTCGGTCGGGTCGTAGAACCTCGTGATCAGCTTGGCCAGCGTCGACTTCCCGGCGCCGGTCGGCCCGACGAAGGCCACCGTCTCGCCCGGGGCGATGCGCAGGTCGATCCCGGTGACCACCGGGCGGGCCGGGTCGTAGCCGAACGTCACGTCCTCGAAGACGATCTCGCCGTCGAGGGGTGGCAGGTCGACGGGGTCGACCGCCTCGAGCACGGTCGGCTCGGTGTCGAGCAGGGTGCGGAGCTTGGCCACCGAAGCCTGGCCCTGCTGGAAGGTGTTGTACTGCTGCACCAGCAGCTGGATCGGCTGGAAGAAGCGGTTCAGGTACAAGAAGAAAGCGACCAGGGCGCCGAGCGACAGCTGGTGGTTGATGACCATCTCGCCGCCGATGCCGAGCAGCGCCGCCTGACCGATCACGCCGACCAGCTGGCTGCCCGGGCCGTAGATGGCGTTGACCTGGGCCGTGTAGTTGTTGGCCGCCCGGTAGTCGCCGACCACGTTGCGGTGGTTGACCACGTTGTGGCGCTGGCGGTTGTGGGCGGTGACGATCCGCACGCCGTGCAGGCTCTCGGAGAGGTCGGCCAGCACGTTGGCGATGCCGTCGCGCACCCGGTCGTAGCCGCGCTCGGAGGCCCGCTTGAACCACAGGGTCAACAGCGTCATGACCGGGACGATCAGCAGGACGGTGATGGCGGCCAGCCGGACGTTGGTGACGAACAGGATGATGGTGATCACCACCATGGTGAGCCCCTGGACGGCGAACTGGGCCAGACCGTCCTGGAGCAGCTGCTGGAGGTTCTCGATGTCGCTGGTCATCCGGCTCATGAGGACGCCGGCTTTCTCGGCGGTGAAGAAGTCGAGCGACAGCCGCTGGAGGTGGACGAAGACCTTGACCCGCAGATCGTTCATGACCCAGGCAGCCAGACGACCGGTCACCTTGGCCTGGCCACGTTGGGCCACGGCGGTGATGGCCACCGAGACCAGGTACAAGACGGCCACCAGGACGACGACGCCGAACTCCTTGTGGGCCATCCCCTTGTTGATGCCGATCTCGGTCAGCAGCGGGCCGGCCTGTTGGGCCAGGCTGACCACGGTGACCAGCAGCGCCGCCCCGATCAGCATGCCGGGGTACTCGGTGAGCAGGCGCCACAGCGTCAGGCGGCGGCCCTCCTCGGCCGTCGGCCGCTGACGGAAGACCACCGTCGGCTCGCCGTGCTCGGGCTCGGTCGCCAGGAGCTCGTCCACACCCGCCTGCAGCTCCGAGGGGATGCCGCCGAAGGGCAAGCCGTTGGCCCCCCCGCCCCGGAAGCCGCCGCCCATGGGGCCGCCCATGCCGCCACCGCCGCCCCAGGCCATTACGACCGCTCCTCGGCCGCCGGGGCGGACTCCTCGGCGGCGCTCTGGGCCAGGACCTCGGCGTAGAGCGGGGTCGACACCAGCAACTCGGCGTGGGTCCCGTCGGCCACGATGCGGCCTTCGTCGAGCAGGACGACCCGGTCGGCCAGGCTGATGGTGGAGAGCCGGTGGGCGATGATCAGCGTGGTTCGCCCCTCCATGAGCACCTTGAGTGCATCGTGGATCTGCTGTTCGATCTGGACGTCGATGGCGCTGGTGGCGTCGTCGAGTACGAGGATGGGTGGGTTCACCAGCAGCGTGCGGGCGATGGCGATGCGTTGGCGTTGGCCGCCCGAGAGCGTGTACCCGCGCTCACCGACCACGGCGTCGTAGCCGCCCGGGAGGTCCCGGATGAACTCGTCGGCGCCGGCGGCGATCGCCGCCGCCTCGATGTCGGCCAGGTCGGCGGCCGGGTTGCCGTAGGCGATGTTGTCCCGGATCGACACCGAGAACAGGAAGGGCTCGTCGAGCACGATGCCGACCTGGGCCCGAAGGCTGGCCAGCGTCAGGTCCCGGACGTCGTGGCCGTCGATCTCGACCGCGCCCCCGCTCACGTCGTAGAACCGGGCCAGCAACCGGGCCAACGTCGACTTCCCGGCGCCCGTCCGCCCGACCAGGGCCACGGTCTCGCCAGGGGCCAGGTGGAGGTTGAAGTTCGACAGCACGGTCGGCCCGTGGCCCGCCGGCGCATCGACGATGGCGTCCGGGCCGGGCTGGGCGGTCGAGGGGTAGGCGAACTCCACGGCGTCGAACCGGACGTCGCCCGCCGACTCGACCAGGTCGACGGCCCCCGGCCGGTCGACGATCTCGGACCGCTCGTCGAGGATCTCGTAGATCCGGTCGGCCGAGGCCGCCGCCCGCTGGCCCATCATGATGAGCATGCCCAGCATCATGAAGGGGGCCTGGAGCATCAGCAGGTAGAAGTTGAAGGCCAGGATGGCCCCCACGCCGAGCGACCCGTGGATGACCATGTACCCGCCGAACAACAGCACCAGGGCCAGGCCCAGCTGGGGCAGGTTCTGCACTGCCGGGGTCCAACGGGCCCGGATGTCGGCGTCTTTGATGTAGCTCCACTGGACGGCGTCGGCTGCCTTGGCCAGCGCCGTGGTCTGCTGCTGCTCGGCGGCGAAGGAGCGGACGACCCGGACACCGTTGATGTTCTCGTCGACGATGGTGGCCACGTCGGCCAGCCGGGCCTGGATGATCCACGAGACCGGGAACATGGAGCGCCGCATGCGCACGCCGACCAGGTAGACGAACGGGGTGGTGGCCATGGCGATGAAGGCCAGGGGGACGTCGATGGTGAGCATGTAGATGAAGGCCACCACGGCGATGCTGCACTGGACCAGGATCTGCGGAGCGAACGTCATGTACATCTGCACCGACCGGATGTCGGAGTTGGCCCGGGAGATGAGCTGCCCCGACTGGACCCTGTCGTAGAAGGGGAACGACATGGTGGTCAGGTGCTCGTAGATCAGGTTCCGCAGGTCGTACTCGAAGTTGTAGGCCGTCCGCAGGAGGAAGAGCCGGGAGATGTACCCGGTGATGGCGCCGGCCACGCCGAGGCCGACGACCCACCACACGTAGTGGTTGAGGGGCACCGTCCGGGCGACCAACGAGTTGTCGATGGCGTGGTTCAGGAGCTGGGGGATCTGGACCTGGAGAATGAGGCCGACGAACGAGAGGATCAGCGAGGTCAGGAAGATCCCCTTGTGGGCCTTCATGATCGGCAGGGCCCGGCGGAGCCAGGTCTTGGTGGTGTCGGGGTCGATGACCGCCGCCGGCGGTTCGTAGCGGGCGAGGGCGGTCACCGGCTCGAAGGGGGAGACCGACGGCTCGGTCGTCGTCGACCGGCGGCGGGTGCGGAAGGTGGCGCTCATCGGCGCTCGTCCCGCTCCGCCCGGCCGGCCCGGTGCTGCTCGAGCAACGCCCGACGCCACAGGCCGAGGTCCTCGACGGCCCGGTCGGAGAGCTCGGCCGACCCCAACAGATCGGCGATCCGGTACAGACGGGTGTCGAGCGCCTCGTCGGCCGCCGCCAGGACCCGGCGACCCTCGTCGGTCAGCACGTGGGCCACACACCGCCGGTCACCTTCGGCGGCCCGCCGGTCGACCAGCCCACGCGACACCAGGCCGTCGACCACCGCCGTCACGCTCGGGGGGCGGACGTCGAGTCGGTCGGCCAGGAACGACGAGCGGGCAGAGCCGGCGGCCAGCACGATGAGCGTGCGGTACTGCGAGGGGGAGAGGTCGACGTCGCTCAGACCCACCTCGACCTGCTTGGCCAGCCAGGCGGCGGCGTGACCAATCGAGCCCCGATCGGCCGATCTCCCGGCCGGGTCGGCGACGACCGTCGCCGTCGCGCCGGCGACAGTGCTGGTCCCGGTAGTGCTGGTCCCAGGAGTGCTGGTCCCGGTTCCGGTCTGTTCGAAAGCCATACTATTAGAGTATCGAATAGATCGACGGACGGTGACGGTCGCCCCCGCCCGCCGCCTGGTCCACTCGAGCTGCGCAGCGCTCACCGCATCCGGCCGCACCGGGACGATCCCGGCCCGCTCATCGCCGCCGACGTCGGGTCGCCGCCGTGGGCAGCAGCGGCCGGTCTGTCGCCGGGTCGGGAACTATGACGTTGACGTTAAGGTAAGAGCATAGGCGGGACCGAACGTTCCCTCGACCGGCGGGCGGGCCTCCATCGGGGGTCGAGGGGCCGAACGGCCCCGTCTACACTCACACAGTCAGTTCGGGCGAGGTCCCGCTCGGCGTGGGCCGGGTCACCGGGGCCATCGAAAGAGCGGGAGCGCACCATGTTCGACTTCGTCATCCGCGGCGGGACCGTCCTCGACGGCACCGGCCAGCCGGGGTTCACGGCCGACATCGCCATCGACGGTGGCCGGATCGTCGCCGTGGGCGAGGTCACCGAAGGGGGCCGGGAGGAGCTCGACGCCACCGGGCTGTTGATCACGCCGGGCATCATCGATCCCCACACCCACTACGACGCCCAGTTGTTCTGGGACCCCTCGGCGTCACCGTCCAACCTCCACGGGGTGACCACGGTGATCGGCGGCAACTGCGGCTTCACGCTGGCCCCGATCGACGCCAAGGACGCCAACTACATCCGGGAGATGATGGCCAAGGTCGAGGGCATGCCGCTGGCGGCGCTCGAGCAGGGCGTCCCGTGGAACTGGTCGTCGTTCGGCGAGTACCTCGCCGCCCTCGACGGCAGCCTCGGCGTCAACGCCGGCTTCCTCGTCGGCCACTGCGCCCTGCGACGCAAGGTGATGGGAGCCGAGCGGGCGACCGAGGTGGCCACCGACGACGAGATCACCGCCATGCGCCAGCTCCTCGGCGACTCGTTGGCCGAGGGGGGGCTCGGGTTCTCCTCCAGCCAGTCGCGTACCCACTCCGACGGCGACGGCCAGCCCATCTCGTCCCGCTATGCCGATCGCCGCGAGATGCTGGCCTTCTGCGCCGAGGTGCGGGACCACGAGGGCACGACGCTCGAGTACATCACCACCGGCTGCCTCGAGGGCTTCAGCGACGAGGAGGTCGAGCTCATGGTGGCCATGTCGGTCACCGCCGAACGGCCCCTCAACTGGAACGTGCTGGCCCTCGACGGCGAGCACCCCGAGAAGCAGGCGCACCAGTTGGCGGCCTCCACGGCGGCGGAGGAGGCCGGCGGGCGCATCGTGGCCCTGACCATGCCCACCCTGGTCCCGATGAACATGAGCTTCCGGAACTTCTGCGCCCTGTTCCTCATCCCGGGGTGGGGCGACGTCATGAACCTCCCGATCCCCGAGCGCATGGCCGCCCTGGCCGACCCGGCGGTGCGCACGCGGCTCAACGACGTGGCCCACTCGCCCGAGGCCGGCGTGTTCGCCGGCCTGGCCCGGTGGGAGAGCTACGTCATCGGCGACACCTACTCGCCGGCCAACGACGGTCTGGCCCATCGCTCGGTGGCCGACATCGCCGCCGAACGGGGTGCGGACACCTTCGACACGCTGGTCGACATCGTCCTGGCCGACGAGTTGCGCACCGTGCTCTGGCCGCAGCCGGCCGACGGGGACGAGGCCACCTGGGCCCTGCGGGCCGAGACGCTGGCCGACCCCCGGGCCATGGCCGGTGGTTCGGACGCCGGTGCCCATCTCGACCGCATGTGCGGGGCCAGCTTCCCGACCGCCTTCTTGGCCGACTGCCTCCGGGGCCGTCAGCTGGTGCCGGTCGAGCGGGCGGTGCAGATGATGACCAGCCAGCCGGCGGAGCTGTTCGGCCTCGAGGGCCGCGGCCGGATCGCCGAGGGGATGTGCGCCGACCTCGCCGTCTTCGACCCGGCGGTGGTCGACTCCGGCCCGGCCTACCTGGTCGAGGACCTTCCGGGCGGTTCGGCCCGACTGGTGGCCGACTCGGTCGGCGTCGTCCGGGTGCTGGTGAACGGGACGGCAACGGTGGTCGACGGCAAGCCCACCGGCGCCGTGCCCGGCACGCTGCTGCGGTCGGGCCGTGACACCCGCTCGGTGGTGCCCACCACCGCCGCTTGAGGGCGACCGCTAGCCTCGCCGAGGTGGGGTCCGGACCAGCGGTCGAGCGTGACGACACGGTGCTGGTGGTCGACCACCCGGTGGTGGCCCACCGGGTGACGTCGCTGCGGGACGCCGCCACCAGCAGCGACGCGTTCCGCGACCTGGTGACCGAGATCTCGCGGTGGGTGGCCTACGAGGCCCTGCGCGACCTGGCCACGACCCCGGTCCTGGTCGACACCCCGGTGGTCGCCGGAGCCGCCGGGGAACGGATCAGCGAGTCGGTCCTGGTCGTGCCGGTGCTCCGGGCGGGTCTCGGGATGGTCCCGGCCGTCCAGCAGGTCCTGCCGCTCACCGAAGTGGCCCACGTCGGGCTCCGGCGCGACGAGTCGACCCTGGCCTCCTCGGTCTACCTGGAGCGGCTCCCGGCCGACCTGACCGGTCGTCGGGTGATCGTGTGCGACCCGATGCTGGCCACCGGCGGCTCCCTGATCACCGTGTGCGACCTCATCGCCGAGCGGGGCGCCGCCCACATCCTGGTGCTCTGCCTGATCGCCTCGGCGCCGGGCCTGGCCCGCTTCCACGCCGCCTACCCCGACGTGCGGGTGGCCTGTGCCGGGGTCGACCCCGAGCTCGACGACCGGGGCTACATCGTGCCCGGACTGGGCGATGCCGGCGACCGCCTGTTCGGGCCCCCCGTCTAGGCGGCGCCGTGGTCGAGGAGCGCCGCCGGGACCGGTGGGACGACGACGACATGGACGACGAGTTCGACGACCTGGAGCCGACCGCCGACGAACTCGGCGTCGGCGCCCCGACCTTCGACGTGCTGCTCTCCTCGCACGCCGCCCGGCAGATCACCGAGCTCGGCCGGCCGGCCGAGCAGGCCCTGGCCTACCTGAAGGAGATGACCCTCGACGACATCATGTGGTCGGCCCAGTCACTGCCACCCCAGCAGGGCCGGGAGGTCTGGTTGCTGTGGGCCGGATCGGTCCGCGTCCTGTTCGACGTGGAGGAGGGCGACTTGACCATCCAGGGCTTCGGGTTGCGGCCACCCCACTGATCCGATCGGGCGCCGGCTCAGTCCTCGGGCTCGCCCAGGTGACCGATGTCCTCGTGCCACACCTCGGGGTGCTGGGCGATGAACGCCCCGAGGAGCGACGCGCAGCGGTCGTCGTCGAGGTGGACGACCTCGATGCCGAGGCCGGCCAGCCAGTCGTGGCCGCCGACGAAGGTCCGGGACTCGCCGACCACGATCGCCCCGATCCGGAACTGGCGGACCAGGCCGCTGCAGTACCAGCAGGGCGACAGGGTGGTCACCATCACGCAGTCGGGGTAGTCCCGCCGCCGGCCGGCGTCCCGGAAGGCCGAGGTCTCGGCGTGGACCGAGGGGTCGTCGTCCTGGACCCGGCGGTTGTGGCCCCGGCCGAGCAGCGTGCCGTCACGGTGGAAGAGGGCGGCGCCGATGGGGATGCCCCCGGCCCGGGCCCCGGCCCGGGCCTCCTCCAGGGCCACGTCGAGGAACCGCTCGGCCGTCGGCCGGTCGAGCGGCGGGTGTCCATTTGCGGTCATGGGCGGCACCGGCCACCATCGCGGGCGTGCAGAGCGCCCGCTACCAGGTGGCGGTCGGCTCCCAGCAGGTGGACGTCCCGCTGGTGGCCATCGCCCCCGACCTGACCATCGCCCTGTTGATCTCGGTCGACCACGGCGTGGGGTTCGCCGCCACGGCCGGGACCGACCTGGCGGCCATGCTGGCGCCGTACGAGCCGGAGATCGTGGTGTCGGTGGCGACCATGGGCATCCCGCTGGCCATCGAGGTCACCCGGGCCCTGGGGCTCGACGACTACGTCATCTTGCACAAGACGCCCAAGATCCACCTGGCCGATGCGGTGACCGAGGAGGTCAAGTCGATCACCACGGCCAGCACCCAGCGCCTGCTCTTCGACCGGGCCCGACTGGCGGCGGTGGCCGGCCGCCGGGTGGCGGTGGTCGACGACGTGATCTCGACCGGCGGCTCGACCCGGGCGGCCCTCAACCTGATGCGCAGCGTCGGGGCCGAGCCGATCGTCATCGGCACCCTGGTGACCGAAGGCAACAAGTGGCGGGCCACCCTGGGCGATGACGCCGACCTGGTGCGGGCCCTCGGCGCCATCCCCCTGTTCCGCCACGACGCCGACGGCGGCCTGGTCGAGGACTGGGAAGGCGGCGGTGGGTCGAGCCCGGCCGACGCCGCCTCGAACGCCGCCCCGTCCCGGCCGTCGGCCTGAGCCGACCCCGACCCGGGTCGGGCGCCCGCTCAGAGGAGGCCCTGGGCCAGGAGCATCTCGTCCTGGCGGTCGGCCTGCCGGCGTACGCCCCGCCAGGCCAGGGCCAGGTACAGCAGGCCACCGACGGCCATGCCGAGGAAGATGCTGAAGTCGGCCCCGAAGCCGAAGCTGTCACGGGTGGCGTAGGTGATCGGGTTGAGCCAGTGCGGGAACGTGATGCCCGGGGCGGGCGCCAGCCCGAGGACGGCGGCGTACATCCCGGCCAGCTGGGCGATGAGGGCCGGCCACCAGAAGCCGCCGTTTCGGTAGTAGAGGCTGCCTTTGTCGGTCCGCTGCAGCTCCCCGGGCACGTAGCGGTAGCGACGCATCGCCCAGTCGACCAGGTAGATGGCGGCCCACGGGGCGATCCACACGATCACCAGGTCGACGAAGTCCTTCAGGTAGGTGTTGAAGGACGAGTTGAAGACGGCGTACATGGTGATGGCCAGGGCGATGGCGCAGTCCAGCAGCACCGCCTGGTAGCGCTTGACCTTCAACCCGAGGGCCTGGAGGGTCACGCCCGAGGAGTACATGTCCAGGCTGTTGATGGCGAAGAGCTGGATGATGGCGAAGATCAGGAAGACGTCGACGAACCAGGCCGGGATGTAGTTCTGGTGGGCGAAGGGCAAGAAGGCGTTGCTCGAGGTTCCGACCTTGGTCAAGAAGGTGCCGACCGCCGCCCCGAGGGACATGATCAGGATCTCGGGCAGCGCCGTGCCCAGGAACACCCACCCGACGATGGCCGACTTCGAGGCGTCGGGCTTGCAGTAGCGCGAGTAGTCGTTCCCGCACTCGACCCAGCCCAGGCCCGACAGGGTGATGGTGAAGGCCAGGCCCTCCATGTAGGTCGGCCAGTCGGCCCCGTGCGCCACGCCGTGGATGGTGGCGTGGGGGATGGCGAAGCCGAGCAGGACGGCGAAGAGGATGATGAAGGGCACGACCAGGGCCCGCAGGACCTTCACGATGGTGGCGTGGCCCAGCACCGGCAGGACGCCCTGGATGGCCACGGCGACCAGGACGAAGATGACCTTGGCCGGGTCGCCGGGGTCGAAGCCGGCCTTGATCTGGAGCACCAGGAAGGCCCCGACGATCAGGATGAGGCCCTCGACCTCGAAGCCGATCTGGGTCAGCCAGTTGAAGAAGGCGATGATCCGCGAGCCGTTGGGTCCGAAGCCGGCCCGGTTGATGGCGAAGACCGTGGTGCCGGTCTGGGGACCCTGGAGGCTGGCCAGGCCGAGCAGGAAGTACGAGAGGTTGCCGATGATGATCAGCGAGAGGGCCTGGCCGAACGAGAACCCGAAGGTCATCAGGATGGCGCCGTAGATGAAGTACTCGATCTGGACGCTGGCCCCGGCCCACATGCCCCCGACGTCGCGCGGCGACGCCCAGCGCTCGGTCGAGGGGGATGAAGTTGATCCCGTTGGTCTCGACGCGGAACGCCTGGTCGGCCTGGGGCAGCTCCTGGCCGGTGTCGAGGGTCGCCGTCACATGGTCTCCTGGGGTCGTCGGACAGCCCGTGGGGCCACGGTGCCGAACCCCGAGCCGGTCACCGTGCGGTCCGAGCCCCCCTGGACCCCGGCGGCCCAGCCGGCCGCGGTGCCCCTCGTGCCTGTACCCCACGTAGCCGTTTCGGTGTTGGGGACACGATGGGGCGAACGGGGCGTGACGTCAAGCACCACCGCGTGAATTCCAGATTTCACGCCTGGTCCCGGCCGCCGGTCGGGCCGGCCACCAGGTAGGCGTCGAGGTCGGCCAGGAGCCCGGCCCGCCGGTCCTGGTCGGCGAAGGAGGCCTCGATGGCGGTCCGGGCGATCGCCCCCAGCTCGGCCCGGCCCCACCCGAAGGTGGTGGCGCACCGTTGGTACTCGCCGGCCAGGTCGATGCCGTAGAGGAGGGGGTCGTCGGTGTTGAGCGAGACCCGGGCCCCGGCGGCCCGCAGGGCCTCGACCGGGTGCGTCGCCAGGCTCCCGGTGACCCCGAGGACCACGTTCGAGGTCGGACAGATGTCGAGGGGCACGCCCCGGTCGACGACCAGTGCGGTGACCTCGGCCGACTCGGTGCAGCGCACGCCGTGGTCGATGCGCTCGGCGCCGAGCACCTCGATGGCCTGGCGCACGCCCTCGGCCCCGCTCGACTCACCGGCGTGGGCACAGCGCCGGAGGCCGGCCGCGCCGGCCCGGGCGAACGCCTCGGCGAACCGCTCGTTGTGGGAGCCACCCGACTCGTCGCCGTCGATCGACAGGCCGACGACCCGGGGATGGCGCCGGGTCGACCAGCCCGTCGACCAGCTCCCGGGCGGCGCTGGCCGACTGGGTGCGCTTCAGGCTCACGCACAGGCCGGCCGAGGCCCAGCCGTCGGCCTCGGCCGAGCGGAACCCCGAGTCGAGGGCGTCGACCATGTCGTCCAGCCGCCCTTGCCAGTGCGGCCAGTGGGTCGGGTTGGTGATCACGTCGACGTAGCCGGCGCCCGAGGCCGTGGCCCGTTCGGCCAGTTGGTAGGCCATGGTCTCGAGGTCCTCGGCCCGCTCGATCAGCCCGCAGGAGCGGTCGAGGTACGAGAGGAGGCCAGCCAGGCTGGTGATCGTCGGCGGGGCGGTGCGGTCACCGGGGGGCTCGACCCCCTGGCGGTCGGCGGCCGACACCACCAGGTGATGGGGGACACAGCCCTCGAGATGCAGGTGGACCTCGGCCTTGGGCAGCCGGCGGATCCAGTCGGCGTCGACCGGTGGTGGGGTGGGGTGGGTGTCCATCCGGCCAGCATGCCGCGGCGACGACGACGAGCCGGTCGGTAGCGTCGGGCCATGCCGAACGCCCCTCTCGCCGACCGGCCGGCCGGCGATCCCGTCGACGGGGGGTCGCTGATCCACGCCCGGGGCCTGGTCAAGCGCTTCGGCGACTTCGTGGCCGTCGACGGGGTGGACTTCGACATCGCCCGGGGGGAGTCCTTCGGCTTCCTCGGCCCCAACGGCGCCGGGAAGACCTCGACCATGCGGATGATCGCCTGCATGTCCCCGCTCTCGGCCGGCACCCTCCGGGTCCTCGGGATGGACCCGTCGACCCACGGCCCGGCCATCCGCGCCCGGATCGGTCTGGTGCCCCAGGAGGACTCGCTCGACCTCGAGCTCACGGTGCTCGACAACCTCATGGTCTACGGCCGCTACTTCGACCTGCCCCGCAAGGTCATCCGGGCCCGGGCCGACCGCCTGCTCGAGTTCGCCCAGCTGACCGAACGGGCCGGCGACAAGGTCGAGCCGCTGTCGGGGGGCATGAAGCGGCGTCTGACCATCGCCCGGTCGCTCATCTCCGAGCCCGACCTGCTCATCCTCGACGAGCCGACCACCGGTCTCGACCCCCAGGCCCGCCACCTCCTGTGGGACCGCCTCTACCGGTTGAAGCAGGAGGGCGTGACCCTGGTGGTGACGACCCACTACATGGACGAGGCCGAGCAGCTCTGTGACCGCCTGGTGGTGATGGACCACGGGCGCATCGCCGCCGAGGGGCCGCCCCGGGACCTGATCGAGCGCTACTCGACCAAGGAGGTGCTCGAGCTGCGCTTCGGCGCCGGGGAGCACGAGGCCCTGGCGCCCGAGCTGGCCCCGCTGGCCGACCGGATCGAGGTGCTCCCCGACCGCCTCCTGCTCTACACGGCCGACGGTGACGCCGCCCTGGTCGAGGTGCTCGGCCGCGGCCACCGTCCGGAAAGCTCGCTGGTGCGCCGGTCCACGCTCGAGGACGTCTTCCTCCGGCTGACCGGGCGCACGCTGGTCGACTGAGGTCGCCATGGTCGCCGTCGTCCCCGCCCCGACCCGTCGTCATCCCACCCCGACGTGGCTCCGGGCCCTCAGCTACTACGCCTACCAGTACAAGCGGACGTGGCGGAGCTCGATCGCCACCAGCTTCCTGTTCCCGGTGCTCTACCTGGCGGCCATGGGCCTGGGTCTGGGGTCGCTGATCACCCACCACTCCCACACGGTCGGTGGCGTGTCCTACCTCGACTTCCTGGCCCCGGGCCTCATGGCCGGGACGTCGATGCAGATCGCCGCCAACGAGTCGATGTACCCGGTGCTCGGGGCCATCAAGTGGGTCCGGACGTACCTGGCCATGCTGGCCACCCCGTTGAGCGTGGACGACGTCCTGTTCGGCCACCTGGCCTGGATCGCCGTCCGGCTGGTCACCGTCTCGGGCATCTACCTCGTGGTCATGGTGGCCTTCGGCACCGTGCACTCGTGGTTGGCGCCACTGGCCATTCCGGCCGCCGTGCTGACCGGCCTGGCCTTCGCCGCCCCGATCAGCGCCTTCTCGGCCACCCAGGAGCAGGACGTGGCCTTCACCTCGCTCTACCGGTTCGCCATCATTCCGCTGTTCCTGTTCTCGGGGACCTTCTACCCGGTGGACCAGCTGCCGGGGTGGTTGCAGGTGGTGGCCGAGGTCACGCCGCTGTACCACGGGGTGGCCCTGTGCCGGGGGTTCACGCTGGGCCACTCGCCGCTCTGGCCGACGGTCGGCCACGTGGCCTACCTGCTGGCGTTGGCCTCGGCCGGCACGGTCGCCGCCCGCTGGGCCTACCACCGGCGGCTGGTCGTATGAGCATGCTGACCACGGCGACCGGGGGCTCGAAGGGGTGGGTGCCGCGGCTCACCCCGATCGGCGTGTTCGGCTCGACCCGGGCCCGCCGCATCGTCGAGCGCAACTTCCTCGTCTACCGCCGGGGGTGGCTCTACCTCATCTCGGGCTTCGTCGAGCCGTTCTTCTACCTGTTGTCGATCGGCGTCGGGCTCAACCAGCTGGTCGGCGGCCTCGACGTCGACGGCCACACCGTGCCGTACACGATGTTCGTGGCGCCGGGCCTGCTGGCCGCCTCGGCCATGAACGGGGCCATGATCGACACCACCTTCAACGTCTTCTTCAAGCTCAAGATCGTGAAGGTCTACGACGCCGTCCTGTCCACGCCGCTCGCAGGTGGGCGACGTGGCCCTGGGCGAGCTGACGTGGGCCATGCTGCGCGGCGCCCTGTACTCCGCCGCCTTCCTCTGCGTCATGGCCGGCCTCGGCTACGTGGGCTCGCCGTGGGCCGTGCTGTGCTTCCCCGGCGCCATCTGCGTCAGCTACGCCTTCGGCGCCACCGGCATGGCCGCCACCACCTACCTGCGGAGCTGGCAGGACTTCGACATGATCTCCCTGGCCATCATCCCGCTGTTCTTGTTCTCGGCCACCTTCTTCCCGTTGTCGGTGTTCCCCGGCTGGCTGCAGGTGGTGGTCCGCTGCTCGCCGCTCTACCAGGGGGTCGCCCTCCTGCGGGGCCTCGACCTGGGCCTGCTCGACTGGGCCCTGCTCGGCCACGTCGCCTACCTGTTGGTCATGGGGACCGTGGCCCTGATGGTGACCACCCGGCGGCTGGCTCGGCTGCTCCTGCCCTGACCCGATTCGGCGGCCCCGGTCAGGCGTCGAGCGACACGAGCAGGTCGGACACCCACCGGGACCCGCGGGCGATGGCCGAGGCGTACCCCTCGGCCTCGATGCGCGGCCCGATCAGCTCGAGGTCGAAGGGCCCGGCGTAGCCGGTCTCGAGGAGCAGCCCGACCAGGCGGGCCAGCGGGATGTCGCCGTCGCCCGGCACGGCCCGGTTCGGCGTATCGACCGTGCCGACCACGAAGTCACTCACCTGGACCAGGCGGAAGGAGGGGAGCCCCCGGGTGAACGAGTCGGCCAGGTGCCGTTCGACCCAGCAGTTGTTGAGCTCGACGTCGATCCCGATCCCCGACGACTCGGCGTAGTCCACGGCGTCGGCCAGCGTGTGGATGAAACCGAGATCCCGGCGGAGCGGGTTGGTGTGCTCGAAGGCCAGGGCCACGTCGAGTGCTGCGGCCCGGTCGAGCACGGGACCCAGGGCCTCGGGGAAGACCCGCCCGGCCTCGTCGGCGTCGAGGCGGCCCGGGGCGCCGCCGACGAAGACGCAGCCGGCGCCCATGGCCGCCGCCCCCTCCACCGATCGCAGCAGGACGTCGCGCAGGGCCGGCCACGCCCCGGGGTCGTCCAGCGGCAGGACCGGGGTGCCGACCAGCGACGAGACGGCCAGCCCGTCACCGACGACGGCGGCCACGGCCCGGTCCCAGCCGGCCGCCTCGAGCTTGTGGTCCATCAGCCCCACGTGGCCGGCACCGAGGGACGACCAGAGCTCGGCGGTCCTGCTCGAAGGTGAAGGCGATGCTGCTCACCGCGCTGATCGACAGGCGCGGGTGCAGGTCGGTCACGGGGTGGCGAGCGAGAGCTCGGGGTGCCGGGCCTCGATGGCCCGGCGCATGCCGTCCTTCCACGAGACGGTGCACGGGCCGGTGAACGAGGCCCGCTTGGTGTCGTCGGCGATCGACCCGAGCAGGGTCCCGGGGGCCGGGACGACCTGGACGTCGGCCGACGTGCCCAGCAGCTCGCCGAAGTAGGTGGACCACTCCTGCACGGTGACCGCCTCGTCGCCGGCCCAGTTGACCACGGTCGCCGGGACGCTGGCCGCCTCGAGCAACGGGCCGATCTGGGCGTTGATGTCGTCCTGGTGGATCGGGCTGTAGGGGGCCGGGTCGGACCGGGCCGGGACCGTCTGGCCGGCCAGCACGGTCTCGAAGTGGTACATCGGCAGGCCGCCGTTCGGGCCGTAGGAGGCGTTCATGCGGGCGACCGTCACCGGCAGGTCGAAGGCCCGGGCGCTGAAGCGGGCCACGGCCTCCTCGGCGATCTTGGAGATCGAGTACGTGGGGGAGTGCGTACGGGGAGGCGTCGCCCAGCGGATCGGTCTCGACGAACAGGTGGAGGGGGTCGGCCCAGGGCCGGTAGACCGAGTGGGTCGACATCACCAGGGCCGACTTGGCCCGGCGCGCAGTGCTGGAGCAGCAGGCCGGTGCCCTCGGCGTTGGTGCGCAGGGCGTCGTCGAAGTCCTCGCCGGCGCCCTGGAACACGGCGAAGTGGATGAGGTAGTCGAGGTCGGTCGGGATGGCGCTCAGGTCACCGGCGGCCAGGTCGCACTGCAGGGGCCTGCACCCCGAGTGCCTCCAGGCGCTCCCGGGATCCCTCTTGGGAGAACCGGGCAACGCCCCAGACCTCGTTGTGCTCGGCCAACGACGCCGCCAGGGGCAGCCCGATCTGTCCGGCGGCCCCCGTGATGACGATCTTGTTCCCGCTGAGCATGCCCTCCCCCTCCGGCGGCCACCGGCCACGGCGGCTGCCCTCACGACGATAGGTCCTCGGCTCCGGCACCGCCGGGCTAGGTGATCTCCCCGTCTCGCCCTCCGGTCAGCCGGGGGGAACGCCCTGGCCGGGCCGCCGGGAGTGTGCCGGACGCCGATGTCATTTATTGTCTCGGGGGGGTGCCGAGCTACAGTGCGGCTGACCCGCGATCGGCCGGTAGCTGGCGATCGGGGCACATCGTCCCGGACCATGCGTGCCGGGCGGGGGATTCGACCCGGCGGTCGCCGGGCCAAGAGGGAGGAAGATCGCGTGGAGCTCGAGCTCACCGAGGATCAGCAACTGTTCAGGGAGACGACCCGGAAGTTCCTCGAGTCGTCGGCGCCGCTCGACACCGTGCGCACCCTGGCCGAGGAGGCCCCCGAGGGGTTCGACCCGGGGTGGTGGAAGAGCGGGGCCGAGCTCGGCTGGACGTCGATGCTGGTCCCCGAGTCGGCCGGTGGCGGCAGTGTCTCGGGTGAGGGCGTGCTCGACCTGGCGCTGATCGCCGAGGAGATGGGCCGGCTGGTCTCGCCCGGGCCGCTGCTGGCCACCAACGTGGTGGCGGCCGCACTCGGCGCCGAGGGTGCCGGCGACCACGGTGACGTGCTCGAGGGCCTGCTCTCGGGCGACGGCGTGGCCACGTGGGCCATCGCCGAGCCCGGCGGCCGCTGGTCGGCCGACGGCGTGACCGTCACGGCGACGGTCGACGGGGGCGACCTGGTGCTCTCGGGCACCAAGACGGCGGTGGAGGCCGCCGGCGCCTCGGGCCACTTCCTGGTGGCCGCCCGCACCGGCGACGCGCTGACCCAGGTCCTGGTGCCGGCCGGGACGGCCGGTCTCACGGTGACCCCGCTCGAGAGCCTGGACCTGGTCCGGCGCTTCGGCCAGCTCACGTTCGACAACGTCCGGGTCCCGGCCTCCGCCGTGGTCGGCGAGGTCGGCGGGGCCGCCGGGTCGATCGACCGGTTGCTCCAGTACGCCGGGGCCATCCAGTGCGCCGAGATGGTCGGGGCCATCGACCGGGTCTTCGAGTTCACCGTCGAGTACTCCTTCGACCGGTACTCCTTCGGTCGGGCCCTGGCCTCCTACCAGGCGCTCAAGCACCGTTTCGCCCAGAACAAGCTGTGGCTCGAGGCGAGCCACGCCACCGCCGGCGGGGCCGCCCGGGCCGTCCAGGACGAGGCCGACGACGCCGACGAGCTCGTGAGCGTGGCCAAGTCCTTCATCGCCGACCACGGCACCGACCTGATCCAGGACTGCGTCCAGCTGCACGGCGGCATCGGGGTGACCTGGGACCACGACATCCATCTCTATCTCCGCAGAGTGGCCCAGGACCGGGCGCTCTACGGCACACCGGCAGACCACCGTGAGCGCATCGCCACGCTGATCGGGCTCTAGGAGGGCACGTGACCACCACCGACACCCACGAGGACGTCGAGACCTACCGTCTCCGGGCGCGGCACTGGCTGAAGGAGAACATGCCGCCGCTGCCCCACGCCCGCTACGCCGAGGAGCAGCTGGACAGCGACGGCATCCGGGCCCGTGAGCTCATGGCCATGCTCCACGCCGGCGGCTACACCGGCATCTGCTACCCGAAGGAGTACGGCGGCCAGGGGCTGGCGCCCGAGTACCAGCACGCCTTCACCGAGGAGTCCGCCCCCTACGAGATGCCGGTCGTGTTCAACACGCCGTGCCTCACCATCTGCGCCCCGACGCTGCTCGACTTCGGCACCGAGGAGCAGAAGCGCGAGCACCTGCCCAAGATCTTCACCGGCGAGGAGCTGTGGGTGCAGTTCCTCTCCGAGCCCACCGGTGGCTCGGACCTGGCCGGCCTGGTGACCCGGGCCGACAAGGACGGTGACGTCTGGGTCCTGAACGGGTCGAAGATCTGGAGCACCGGCGCCTACCGGGCCGACTACGCCCTGTGCCTGGCCCGTACCGACTGGCACGCGCCCAAGCACCGCGGCCTGTCGATGTTCATCGTCAAGATCCACCAGCCCCAGATCGAGCTGCAGCAGATCCAGATGGTGAACGGCTCGCTCGAGTTCTGCCAGGAGTTCTTCGACGACGTGCCCTTGCCGGCCGACAGCCTGGTGGGCCAGGCCAACGACGGCTGGACCGTGGCCTCGCGACTGCTCTTCCACGAGCGCGACGCCGTCGGCGGTGGCTCGCCCTACGCCAGCGGCATCGGCCCGGGGACCCGCAGCGGCCCCCAGAACGACGTCATCGACCTGGCCAAGGCCACGGGACAGGAGAAGGACCCCCACGTCCGCCAGCTGGTGGCCGAGGCTCGGGCCTCCGAGCTCGTCCAGCAGCAACTCATCTCCCGGGTCACCACCGGGATCGAGACCGGCCACTTCCAGGGGCCGGCCGGGTCGATCCCGCGGCTCTACGCCGCCGTGGCCAACGAGCGGCGGGCCGACATCGAGCTCGAGATCGCCGGGACGTCGGCCGGGGTGTGGTCCGAGGGCGACCTCGGCGGTCGCTACGGCATCCGCTACCTGATGCGCCAGGGCGGCAGCCTCGGCGGCGGCAGCAACGAGATGCAGCGCAACATCATCAGCGAGCGGGTCCTCGGGATGCCCCGGGAGTACGCCGCCGACCGCGACAAGCCGTTCGAAGAGGTCCGTCGCAACTCGGCGCCAACCAGACCTCGCTAACCTCGGACGGCGGGGGCACCCGGGCCGGCTCGTCGACCCGGGGCATGAGACAAGGGGGCGCCATGGCGCGAGGCATTTCGAAAGAGACGTTGGCG
This sequence comes from uncultured Acidimicrobiaceae bacterium, assembly GCA_963730735.1. GTDB lineage: Bacteria > Actinomycetota > Acidimicrobiia > Acidimicrobiales > RAAP-2 > CAVSSX01. Next base: position 276,087 of record CAVSSX010000012.1, on the reverse strand, counting down.
GCACTCCACGCCATCCCCCTGTTCTCCCGCTGCACCCAGAAGGAGTTGACGACCATCGCCCAGTTGGGGGCGGTGACCCAGATCGACGCCGGTACGACCATCACCAAGGAGGGGGCCCACGGGGCCGAGCTGGTGATCGTGCTCGACGGCGAGGCCCGTTGCCTGGTCGACGGCAAAGAGGTGACCCGCTTCGGGGCCGGGGACTTCTTCGGGGAGATCTCCCTGCTGGACAACGGCCCGCGGAGCGCCACCGTCATCGCCGACACCGCCATCGAGGCGCTGGTCCTCGAGAGCCGCGAGTTCCGGCGCCTGGTCGAGGCGTCGCCCGAGATCGCCTGGAAGATGTTGGTCGCTCTGGCCGGTCGGCTCCGGGGCGCCGACGAACTCCTGCACGACTGAGCCCGGCTGGCCGGCCTCCGGCCGCGCCGTGATGTCATGAAAGAGCAATCATGACATCAGCGTCTCTTCGCTGACGCTCCTGCCGCTGGCACCACGGCGGGTCTGCGCGTCCGCCGCACCGCCGCTTCGAGCGTGCGGCCACCCCGTCGACGATCGTCCCGGCCGCCCGCAGTCTGTCGGTAGACGCGTTTGTCAGATTTGACCCGGTGTGCGGACGGCGCCACACTTACGGTTACAGTTGTCATGAAACTGAAACCAAAGCGGTTTGCTGACGGCATGACCGGCAGTGCGAACGAAGGGGCACCCCTGTGAGGAAGCGTCAACTAGTGGCCGTGGCGGTGGCCGCCGGCACCGTGGCCGGGAGCGCCGTGCTCGCCACCCCGGCGCTGGCCGCGTCGAGCAAGGCACCGATCGTGATCGGTCTGGCGTCGATCCAGAGCGGCTCGTACGCCGCCCCGGGCCGGAACAACGACATCAACCTGGTGGTCAACACCATCAACCACCAAGGGGGCGTCGACGGCCACATGCTCAAGTGGGTGCCCTACGACACCAGCACCACGCCGGCCCAGGCGGTGACGGCGACCCAGCAGGCGGTCGGGGACAAGGTCACGGCCATCGTCGGCTACTCGGTCGACGACCAGGTGCAGGCGGCGTCCAAGATCCTGAAGCAGTCGGGTATCCCGGTCCTGTCCTACGCCCAGGGCCCGGCGGCCGGTTCGCAGGTCGCCGGCGTGCCCCGCCTCTACACCGTGGTGCCCAACCTGGTGAACGCCATCCAGGGCGGCGTCACCTACGGGTACACCAAGTTCCACCCGAAGTCGGTCGGCATCTTCCACACCGACGACACGGCGTCGAACGCCGACGCCGCCACGGCCATCGCCCTGCTCCGCAAGGAGGGGATCCACAACTTCGTGGAGCGTGACGCCTCGGACACGGCGACCGACGCCACCGAGCAGGCGCTGGCCATGAAGGGCGAGAGCGTGGTCTACGAGTACGGCTTCCCGCTGGTCGAGGCGGTGTTCAACACGGCGCTGAGCCAGAACGGGATCAACATCCCGATCATGGGCGACCAGAGCGGGAACTTCCTCGCCGCCTACGGCCTCAACAAGCCGGCCGAGCTGACCAAGTACGCCTTCACGCCGTACTGCTTCGCCTCGGTCCTGAACACGCCCAAGGCGAACGCCTACGTCAAGGCCTACGACGCCGCCTACCCGGGCCAGAGCGTCCAGACGGCCACGCCGTACACCTACGACGCGGTGGAGTACCTGGCCAAGGCGATCGAGTCCGAGGGCGGCAACCTGTCGTCCACGGCGATCAACAAGGCCCTGGCCAAGATCACCTACAACGGGATCTGCGGGACCTACCACTCCGACGTGAACCACGACCTGATCCATCAGGTGACGATCGTGAGCTTCGCCAACGGGATCACCCCGGGCACGCTGGCGGCCAAGTACATCGAGCCGCCGGTGGCCAAGTCGTACTTCACGGCCGCCGCCGACGCCAGCTGAGCCACCAGGCAACGCGGCGGTACCGACGTCCGGCCCCGGCCGGTCCCACCCTCGAGGCGACTCGGGGTCGGGCCGGCCGGGGCCGCGTCGCGTCCGGGAGGTGGCTACGAGCTGGCGGCCTCGGCCATGCCCTCGGGCTGGTTGTGGAAGTAGCTGCGCTCCTCGTAGCGATCGGCGATCCGCCAGCCGTCGGCCGTGCGCACCAGCTTGTCCCGGTACCACAGGCCGCAGTAGAAGACGTGGGTCTTGCCCTCGCCCATGTCGATGACCATCGGGTTGTGGCAGATGGAACGGGCCGTGGCCGTGTCGCCGTCGAGCTCGAGGACGGTGTTGCCGATCATGTGCTGGTAGCTCGGGAACATCGGCATGGTCGAGGCCAGGAACTCGCGGGTGGACTTCACGTCGCCCCGGGGGCCGCCCATCTCCGTGTAGTCGATGATGGCGTCCTCGGTGAACACCTTCTCCCAGGCGTCCCAGTCCTGCGTGTCCACCGCGTGGCTGTAGCCGATCAGCAGATCGTTGATCTCCAACCGGTCGGAGATCTCCTGGAGCGTGAGCATGGTCCCTTCCCCCCTTGGCGGCCCCGGCCGGGCCGGGCCACCCTCGCCGCGTGATCGGCTCTCTCCATCATCGCAGCAGCCGGTAGGCTTGTCTCGTAGTCCCGAGGGGGAGCGGCGGGGTGCCCGGCGACGCCGGGTGCGCCGGATTGGGGGGAATTCGTGTCCACGTCGTCACCGGTGTTCTCGCACGTCGGCATCTGTGTCACCGACCTCGAGCGGTCGGTCCGCTTCTACTGCGAGGGCCTCGGTTTCGAGCGCAACGAGTCCATCCCGATCGACGAGACCTTCGGGGCGGCGCTCGAGGTGCCGGGCAAGCTCACCCTCACCTCCCAGTTCCTCCGGCGCGAGGGCCTGGCGGTCGAGCTCCTCTATTACGTCCAGCCGTCGCCGACCGGGACGCCCTCGGCCCGGCGCAACCAGCTCGGCCTGACCCACCTGTCGTTCTACGTCGAGGACGTCGACGCCACGGCGGCCGCCCTGGTGGCGGCCGGCGGGACGATCGTCGAGTCGACCCGGACCGTCGCCGAGGGGATCGTCCTGTTGTTCCTTCACGACCCCGACGGCACCCGGATCGAGCTGATGCAGGCGACACAGAGCTGATGGCGACGGCACCGGGCCGCCGTCCGACCGAAAGGGGCACCCATGGGCGCAGTTGACGGGAAGGTGGCGTTCATCACCGGGGCGGCGCGCGGCCAGGGCCGCAACCACGCCGTGCGGTTGGCCGCCGAGGGCGCCGACATCATCGCCGTCGACGTGTGCGCCCCGATCGACGCCATCAACTACCCCCCGGCCACGACCGACGACCTGGCCGAGACGGCCCGGCTGGTCGAGGCCACCGGGCGTCGGATCCTGACCAAGGTGGCCGACGTCCGCGACGACCAGGCGCTGGAGAAGGCGGTCGGCGAAGGGGTCGAGCGGTTCGGCTCGCTCGACATCGTGATCGCCAACGCCGGCATCTGCACGACCGACTCCCTCCTGACCTGCCCGCCGGCGGTGTTCCGTGAGGTGATCGACATCAACCTCACCGGGGTGTTCAACACCATGGTGGCCGGGGTGAAGCCCATGATCGAGGGCGGACGGGGCGGCAGCGTCATCCTGATCAGCTCGATCATGGGATTGATGTCGTCGGGCGGCATCCCGGCGTACACGGCGGCCAAGCACGGCCTGGTCGGCCTGATGCGCTCGGCCGCCCACGAGCTGGCGCCGCACCGCATCCGGGTGAACTCCATCCACCCCGGGAACGTCCGGACGACCATGATCGAGAACGACGCCATGGCCAGCCTGTTCCGGCCCGACCTCGAGTCCCCGACCCTGGAGGACACCCGGGAGGGCTTCACCTCGATGAACCTGTTCCCCGAGCCGTGGCTCGAGGTGGACGACATCAGCGAGGCCGTGCTGTACCTGGTGGGCGAGTCGGGGCGGTACATCACCGGCATCACGCTCCCGGTCGACCAGGGGGCCGTGGTCAAGTAGGGGCCTCCGGCGGGCGCCGGGGCGAGCGAACAGACACAGGACCGCAGCGAGGGGGGACGTCGATGGGGGACATGGTCGAGGGGAAGGTCGTCCTGATCACCGGGGCCGGGAGCGGCATCGGGCAGGCCGGGGCGGTGCTCTTCGCCGAGCAGGGGGCGGCGCACGTCTACGTCGTCGACGTCAACGCCGAGGGCGGCGCGGCCACGGTGGCCGACGTCGAGCGGGCCGGAGGTCGGGCGACCTTCGTCGAGGTCGACGTGACCGACGAGACGGCGGTGGCCGCCCTGGTGGCCCGGATCGTGGCCGAACAGGGCCGCCTCGACGCCGCGTGGAACAACGCCGGGATCAACGACCAGAGCGGCCCGTTCCACGAGCTGGACCTCGAGCGTTGGAACCGCATGCTGTCGATCAACCTGACGGCGGCGTTCCTGTGCATGAAGCACGAGCTCATCGCGATGTTGGCCCAGGGTGGCGGGGCCATCGTCAACACGTCGTCGGGCGCCGGCCTGGTGGCGGCGCCCGGGCTCCCGCACTACACGGCGGCCAAGCACGGCGTGCTCGGGATCACCAAGGTGGCGGCGTCGGAGTACAACCGGAACAACATCCGGGTGAACGCCGTCTGCCCGGGGATCATCGACACGCCCATGATCCGCAGCTGGAACATGCCCGAGGGCATGCTGGCCATGATGCCGGGGGGCAAGCTCGGCGAGCCGCGCACCATCGGCGAGGCCGCCCTGTGGCTCCTGAGCGACCACGCCGACTGGGTGTCGGGGGTCTCCTTGGTGGTCGACGGCGGCGGGATGAACCACTGACGCCCGACGAGGGCGCCGCCGGCTAGAGCTTGTCGGCGGCCGCCTGGCGCAGCCGGGTGGTCCGGTGCACCGGGTCGGTGTCGATCTTCGGGATGACGTGCTCGCCCATGAGGCGGATCATCTCGAGCGTCTCCTCCTTGCTCGCCATGCCGAGCCCGAACACCAGCTGGTCGGCCCCGGCCGACTCCCACCGGCGGGCACTGCTCCAGGGCGTGGTCGGGGTCGCCGACGATGGTGCCGGCTGCCCGGAGGTAGCGGGAGCATGTCGGCGGTGACGTCGGGGATCAGCTCCGGCCAGTATCGGCACCTCGGCCGGGTGCGGGAAGGTGTCGTGGTAGCGGAAGACGTTGGTCTGCAGGTAGGTCATGTGCGAGCCGCAGGCAGCGACTGCCTCGGCCTTCGCCGTGTCCTCGGCCACGAACGCCGCCGATGGTGACCATCACGTTGTCGTTGACGAAGGCGCCGACCGGGCTCGGCGTTGCCGATCGTCGTCCTTGTAGGCCGTGCAGCACCGGGCCCAGCTCGTCGAACGACGCCGACCGAGAAGCCGAGCACGCCCAGGCCCTTGCTGGGCCGCCATGGCGTAGCTCGAGGTGTTGCCGGCGGCGTACCACATGGCCGGGTGGGGCTTGCCGTACGGCTTGGGCAGGACCTTGCGGGGCGGCAGCGACCAGAACTTGCCGTCGTAGCCCTCGTACGTGTCCTGCAGCCACATCTTGGGGAACTCGCCGATGACGTCCTCCCAGATCTCCCGGGTCCCGCGTCAGGTCCTTCATGCCGGGCAGGAAGCCGAGGATCTCGTGGCTGCCGGCGCCCCGGCCGGTGCCGAACTCGAAGCGGCCGTTCGGACAGGTGGTCGAGCATGGCCACCCGCTCGGCCACCTTGGCCGGGTGGTTGACCTGGGGCAGCGGGTTGAAGATGCCCGAGCCGAGGTGGATCCGCTCGGTGGCGTGGGCCAGGTAGCCGAGGACGACGTCGTTGGCCGACAGGTGCGAGTACTCGTCGAGGAAGTGGTGCTCGGTCACCCAGACGTACTTGAAGCCGGCCTTGTCGGCGGCCATGACGACCTCGAGGTCGTCCATGAAGGCGTGGTGCTCGGCCTCGGGGTCCACCTCCCGGCGGAAGTTGGGGGTGTACCCCTGGATGAACAGCCCGAATTCCATCGCGTCCCCCTTAGGACTCGGCCCCGCCACGGCGGGGTGCCCACTGCCTCTCTGCAGTCAAGCCGAAAACTAGTACGCGTTCCAATTTCGTGGTGGTCGGGCCGTACGGCCGGGCGGACCGCTCAGCGGCTCAGGGTCCCGAGGTCGATGGGCACCTGCGAGCCGGTCATGAACTTGGCCTCGTCGCTGGCCAGGAAGGCCACCAGCCCGGCGACGTCCTCGGGCTCGATGAAGTCGAACGGCAGGGTGTTCATGAACAACGGGGCCAGGGTGGTGGCGGCGTCGGTGATCAGCGGGAAGAGGTCGGGATCCTTCACCATCTCGGTGTTGACCCCCACCGGATGGACCGAGTTCACCCGGATGTTGTACTCGCCGAGCTCGTTGGCCAGCGATCGGCAGAGGCCGACCACCCCGTGCTTGGAGGCGGCGTAGTGACCGACGAAGGGCTGTCCTTCGAGGCCGGCCACCGAACTGGTGAGGATGATCGAGCCCCCCTCGCCCTGCTCGATCAGCAACGGCACGGTGGCCTTGATGGTGTTCCAGACGCCGGTCAGGTTGACCCCGATGACCTCCTGCCACTGTTCGGGGGAGAGCTCCCAGAGCCGGCCGGCGGTCATGATCCCGGCGTTGGCCACCACCACGTCGAGCCGAGACAGCTGGGCCACCCCGTCGGCGGCCAGGGCCGTCAGCCCCGGCAGGTCGCGCACGTCCACCTCTCGGGCCACGATCCGTCGCCCGCTCTTCTCGACCAGGCGTACCGTCTCGGCCAGGTCGTCGCTGGTGGCGGCGGCGTACTTGACGGTGTCGACCGGACGGCAGATGTCGGCGGCGATGATGTCCGCCCCCTCCTCGGCCAGCCGGACGGCGTGGGCCCGTCCCTGACCCCGAGCCGCCCCGGTGACGAGGGCCACCTTCCCCTCGAGTCGTCCCATCGGTCACTTCCCCATCTCCGGCCGGCGGCCGGTCGGTTGTCGGCCCCCGGTCAGAGCCGGGGCAGGACCTTGTCCAAGAAGAGCTGTACGCCCTCCCAGGCCCGGTCGATCGGCATGCCGCCGCACATCGGGTGCAGGCAGAGGGCGGCGGCGTCGCCGGCCGCGGCGGCGGTGGCCACCGCCTCGTCGGGCGTGACGATCTGGTAGATCCCCTCGGCGCGTAGCTCCTCGGGGTTCTTGGCCTGCGAGTGGACCGACGACTTGATGTCGGGGGTCTGCCACGAGTGGTAGGTCCAGGCCTCTTCGAACAGGTAGTCGCCGATCTCGGCCCAGGCCTTGTCGGGGTCCTCGGCCACGAAGAGCATCACCGTGTCGGTCCCCGGCATCATGCAGAACCCCTCGGTGCCGTTCTCGGCACACTGGGCGTAGTAGTAGGCCTCGAGCTCGGGCAGGTTGGCCGCCGGGAAGAACGGCAGGCCGAAGCGGGCCGCCCGGCGGGCCGCCACCTTGCTCGTTCCGCCGAGCAGCAGCATCGGGTGGGGCTGGGTGAGCGGCCGGGGCGTCACCTTGACCGTCGCACCGTGGTACTCGAAGGGCTCGCCGGTCCAGGCCTTGAGCATGGCGTCGATGGTCTCGTCGAACAGCTTGCCCCGGTTGGACCAGTCCTTGCGGTGGTTGGCGTACTCCTCGGGCCGGTAGCCGAGGCCGGCGATGGTGATCAACCGGCCGCCGCTGGCCAGGTCGAGGACGGCGATGTCCTCGGCGATCCGGAGCGGGTCGTGCAACGGGACCAACAAGGCCGAGATGGTCACACCGATCTTCTTCGTACGCCCGAAGATCAGGCCGGCGTTGAGGAGCGGCGTGGGACTCCAGCCGTTGTCCGCCCCGTGGTGCTCCTCCAGCGTGACCATGGCGAACCCGGCCTCGTCGAACACCGAGACCATGTCGAGCATCGCCTGGTAGCGCTGCGACATCTCGTTGGGCTCCAGCCCCGGCTGGATCAAATTGAACCGCGCCGTGCACATGGCCATCGTCGGCACCCCCCCTGGTCCTCACGGAACCCGGACCGAGGCCCCCGCCCCGCTCCGCCAACAGCATGCCCCATCGACCGCGCCGAGCGCGGCCGATGGGGCGCTGCGTCGCCTCTACAGCTTGGCGGCCGCCGCTTCCCGCATCCGGGTGGTGCGGTGCACCGGGTCGGTGTCCATCTTCGGGATGACGTGCTCACCGAAGAGACGGATCGTCTCGAGCATCTGCTCGGTGGTCGCCGAGCCCACGCCGAAGGACAGCTGGTCGGCCCCGGCCGCCTCCCAGCGCCGGCACTGGGCCAGCGCGTCGTCGGGGTTGCCGATGATGGCGCCGGCCGAGATGGAGTAGTCGAGCATCTCGGGGGTGGCGTCGGGGATGAGGTCCGGCCACACCGGCACTTCCGGCGGGTGCGGGAAGGTGTCGTGGTAGCGGTAGACCTGGCTGCCGAGGTAGCTCGAGTGGGGCTGCGTCGCCCAGCCGCGGGCGGTCTCGCGGTCCTCGGCGATGTAGGCCCCGGTGGTCACCATGAGGTTGTCGTTGACGAAGGCCCCGATCGGCTCGGCGTCGCCGATGGACCCCTTGTAGGCGGCCAGCACGGGCGCCAGGGCGTCGATGGACTGCACCGAGAACCCGAGCACCCCGAGTCCCCGACGGGCGGCCATCTCGTAGCTCGACGTGTTGCCGGCGGCGTACCACATGGCCGGGTGGAGCTTGCCGTAGGGCTTGGGCAGGACCTTGCGGGGCGGCAGCGACCAGAACTTGCCGTCGTAGCCCTGGTAGGTGTCCTGGAGCCACATCTTGGGGAACTCCTCGATGACGTCCTCCCAGATCTCCCGGGTCCCCGACAGGTCCTTCATGTCGGGCAGGAAGCCCAGGATCTCGATGCTGCCGGCGCCCCGGCCGGTGCCGAACTCGAAGCGGCCGTTCGACAGGTGGTCGAGCATGGCCACCCGCTCGGCCACCTTGGCCGGGTGGTTCACCTGGGGCAGCGGGTTGAAGATGCCCGAGCCGAGGTGGATCCGCTCGGTGGCGTGGGCCAGGTACCCGAGCACGACGTCGTTGGCCGACAGGTGCGAGTACTCGTCCAAGAAGTGGTGCTCGGTGGCCCACACGTACTTGAAGCCCGCCTTGTCGGCGGCCTGGACGATCTTGAGGTCGTCCATCAACGCGTGGTGCTCGGCCTCGGGGTCCACCTCCCGACGGAAGTTGGGGACGTACCCCTGAATGAACAGTCCGAACTCCATGCGAATCCCCCTCTGGTCGCAAAGCCTGCTGTACGGCCGACGCTACATGACAACCGCGTCCAGGTGCCATCGGTTTCGCCGTCCGTCCGACAGGTCCGACGGCCGCGCCGCCGACCGTGCGGCCGTCGGCGTCAGGCGAGGCGGGGGAGCACCTCGTGCTCGAACAGCCGGAGGCTCTCCCACGCCATGTCGGGCGGGGTGCCGCCGACCAGTGGGTGCAGGGCCACGAAGGCGAAGGGCCCCTGGGCGTTGAGCTCGGCCACCATGTCGTCGGGGGTGAGCACGCGGTACTGGCCGCCCGCCCGCAGCTCCTCGATCCCGTCCACCGGGGCGTAGCCGCCGACCCCGGCGGTCCCCGCCGCCGACATCCAGGCGCCGTAGGCGTTGGTCTCGTGGAGGGCGTGGGGGCCGAAGCGCCGCCAGCCCTCCTCGACGTCACGGGCCAAGAAGACGACGTCGGTGCTCCCGCCGGGGTGCGGCCCCGGGTCGGGCTTGCCCAGCACGGCCATCTCGTCGCGGTAGAAGTCCCACACGGCAGCGGACGACGGGGCGAAGCCGTCGGCGATGCGGGCCGCCCGCCGGGCCGCCGGCTCGGCGCTGCCGCCGAGCGAGATCTTCGGGCCACCCGGCTGGAACGGCGTGGGCGTGACCCGCACCGTGCGGCCCTGGTACTCGAAGGGCTCGCCGGTCCAGGCCTGGCGCGAGCACCTCCACGGCCTCGGTCACCCGACGGGCCCGCCGGCTGATCGGTTGGCCGAACATCTCGAACTCCTCGGCCACGTACCCGTTGGTCAGCACCAGGTCGAGCCGTCCCCGGCTCAGCTGGTCGACCACCGCCAGGTCCTCGGCCAGACGCAGCGGGTCGTGGAAGCTGGCCACGAGGGCGGCGATGTTGATGCGGACGCTGTGGGTCCGCCCGGCGATCGCCGCCGCCAGGGTGAGGGGCGAGGGGAGGTAGCCGTCCTCGGAGCCGTGGTGCTCGGAGAGGACGACGACGACCGCCCCGAGACCCTCGGCCCACTCGGACATGTCGAGGGCCGACCGGTAGCGGTCGGCCATGGAGACGCCGGCGAAGGCCGGACTCCGGAAATCGAAGCGCAAACCGAAGAAGGCCATCGATCAGGCCCCCGTCGCCCGTCGGCGGCCGCTCGTCTCGCCGGCGACGCGACTCGTTCCCGGTGGTGCGTGAGCATGGACGTCCCCCTTCGTCGCCGGCATGGTAGCCGTGCGCTCCCGTTTGGCGGTGGGCCGCGAAAGCAAGATAAGAATGCCGGAAAACCTTCGACAGGTGCCTAGGCGGACGCCTGTCGTCGTGTTACCGTAACAATCAAGTCACGAAATCGTCGTGATTGTGGCGGATCTGGGGAGTACGGCCGACCGGCCTACTAAGGGGGGTTCCATGAAGAAGCGCGTGCGTGCCGCTGCGGCGGGTCTCGTCCTGACAGGGGTGATGACGGCCGCCGTCAGCACTGGAGTTGCCGGCGTGGCCGGAGCAGCCAGTAGCTATCCGCCCATCCCGAAGGGGCCCATCACGCTCGGCGTGTCCACCCCGCTGAGCGGTCCCGAGGCCGCCTACGGCACCTTCGCCAAGCTCGGCCTCACCGAGGCGCTGCAGGCGTTCAACGCCGAGCACCCGAACGGGATCGAGGGCCACAAGGTCCAGCTCCAGATCCTCGACGACGCCAGTGACGTCACCAAGGGTGTGCAGGTGGCCAACCAGATGGTGGCCAACAAGGACTCGGCCGTCATCAGCGTGACCTACAACCCGGCGGCCGCCCAGCAGCAGCTGGCCGTGTTCACCAAGGGCAAGGTGCCGGTCATCGCCGACCTCTCGGGCACGCAGTACGCCAACACCAAGCAGTACCCGTACCTGTTCAGCCCGGGGTCGTCGATCCAGCAGTACACGCAGGCGTCGGCCAACTGGATCAAGGCCAAGGGCTACACCAAGGTGGCCATGATCAACGACGGCGTCGGGGCCGACGTCCAGGTGCAGGCCACGCTGCTGGCCGACATGAAGAAGACGGCGCCCAAGGCCAAGGTGGTGGCGACCAAGACCATCACTCCGGGGGCGGTCGACGACTCGGCGGTCATCTCGACGCTGAAGGCCACCGGTGCCCAGCTCTTCGTGGTGAACATCGGCTCGGGCTACGGCCCGGTCTGGCAGGCGATGCTGGCGGCCAACTGGTCGCCGACCATCCTGGCCTCGGCCGGCGCCTGGTACGACGGCTTCTCGGCCATGGGGTCGCTCCAGCCCAAGGCCTACGCCTACTACTACAACTGCGCCAACTCGACGACGCAGACCTTCACGGCGCAGCAGAACACGCTGATGGCGGCCTACGCCAAGGCGACGTCCAACCTGTCGACCAACTACCTCACGTACGTCTCGACCGACAGCGTGCCGTTGGAGCTCTTCGACTACGCCGCCACCAAGTACAACTCGGTGTCGCCGCAGGCCATCCAGAAGGCCATCGAGGGGATCCACAACCAGAACTTCATCGGCATCAAGTACAACTTCTCGCCGACGAACCACTCCGGCCTCACCGGTCAGTTCGGTGCTGCCGTCTGCAAGATGGGCCCCCCGTACGCCGGCGGTGTCGGCAAGGTGCCGACCAAGGGCTGAGCCCGCGACGAGCCGCCTCGCCACTGGCGCGGCTGCCCTGGCACCCCCGAGGAGGGGGAGGGGCGTGACAGGGCCGAGGAGCCCCTTCCGATGTCGGGGAGGGGCTCCTCGCCGCTCTGGGGGGCGATCCGTCGATCAGATGGCGTCACCACGGGTGGCGTGACGACAGATGGCGTGACGAAGACGTCGTGACGGAGGCGGCGCGGAGCGGTCATGCTGGGGACCTCTTGAGGGGGGGCGTTCGATGAACGACGAGAAGATTCTCGTGGTCGGTGTGACGGGCCAGGTGGCCCGACCGCTGGCGGCGGCACTGGCCAAGGACAACGAAGTCTGGGGGATCGCCCGGTTCAGTGATCCGTCGGTGCGCGAGGCCCTCGAGGCCGACGGGGTGCACTGCGAATTCGTGGACCTCGAGACACCCGACCTCGGGGCCATCCCCACCGACTTCACCTACGCCCTGAACCTGGCCGTGGCCAAGTCGGGCCGCTGGGGCCCGGACCTCGACGCCGGGGCCGGCTCGGTGGCGCTCCTCCAGGAGCACTGTCAGGGGGCCCGGGCCTTCCTGCACTGCTCGTCGACGGCGGTGTACCAGCCGGCCCTCGGCGGCGCCGTCTTCACCGAGGACAGCCCGTTGGGCGACAACCACCGGATCTGGGACCAGAGCATGCCGTTCATGCAGACCTACAGCATCAGCAAGATCGCCGCCGAGGCGGTCGCCCGCTACGGCGCCCGTCGATGGAACGTGCCGACGACCATCGCCCGGCTCTCGGTGCCCTACGGCGACAACGGCGGCTGGCCGGCCGGCCATCTCGAGATGATGGCCGCCGGTATGGACATCCCCGTCCACCCCGAGCGGCCCAACCGGTTCAACCCGATCCACGAGGACGATGTCCTGGCCACCCTGCCCGGGCTCCTCTCGGCCGCCGGTGTCCCGGCGACCACGTTCAACTGGGGCGGCGAGGGCTCCTCGATCGAGGAGTGGTGCGCCCTCCTCGGCGGCATGACCGGCCTCGAGCCGAGCTTCGTCGAGACCGACCAGACCATCTCGAGCGTGGCCGTCGACATCGGCCCGATGACCACGGCGACGGGTCCGCTGACCGTCGATCTGGCCGACGGACTGCGGCGGATGGTGGCCGCCCGTCGCCCGGATCTCCTGGTGGCGGGAGGGCAGTGAGGTCGGCGCGAGCACTCGTGGCGCGCTCGGCAAATTGTCGGGTTGACACTGGGTCCGCCCGGACTCAGACTGAGGCTCATCTTGAAGTGACGTCGGTGACGGGGACCGGGGTGGGCCGGGCTCGGGACCGTCAGGGTCGGAATGACGGGTCTGGCTTCGGCTGTACCGGCGTGAGCGCCGGCGGTTTGTTGCCCGGTCCGTCCATGGTGGCCCAAGGGCCCCAAGGGGGGGGTACGCGGTGACGCTGTTTTGGACCGCCGTGGTGGCGGGGTTGGCGATCGGGTCCATCTACGGGCTCGTCGGGATCGGCTACACCGTGATCTTCAACGCCACCCGGGTCTTCAACCTGGCCCAGGGCGACCTGGTGATGCTGGGTGTGATGGGCTCGTATCTGGTGTTCGACGTCTGGCACCTCCCGTGGGTCGTCGGCCTGGTGGTCGTGGTCGGCGGGGTGGCGATCATCTCGGGCATCGAGGAGAAGTTCGTGGTCCGCCCGTTCTTGAAGAAGAGCGGGGCCGCCAGCTTCGGCTGGTTCATCGCCACCCTCGGGTTCAGCGCCGTGCTGGAGGCGGTCGTGGCCATCCTCTTCGGCCACCGCTCGATCGAGGCCATCCCGAGCCCGCTCGGGCTGAACGGGATCCACATCGGCTCGGTGCAGATCGGCTACCGCCAGCTGCTGATCATCGGCACGTTCATCGTGGTGATCCTGGCCCTCGAGGTGTTCTACGGACGGACCTGGCTCGGCCAGGCCATGCGGGGCACCGCCGAGGACCGCGACGCCGCCAGCCTCCGGGGCATCAACCCCATCTCGATGAGCCGGACGGCCTTCATCATGGCCGGCCTGCTGGCGGCCATCGCCGGGTTCATCATCGCCCCGATCACCTTCTCGGACCCCAACATCGGCTTGAACTTCACGCTGAAGGGCTTCCTGGCCCTGGCCATCGGTGGGTTCGGCAGCATCCGCGGCGCCGTGGTCGGCGGCCTGGCGCTCGGGGTCGGCGAGCAGCTCTTCGACGCCTACGTCAGTTCGAACTACGAGATCCTCGTCGGACTGATACTCATCCTGGTCGTCCTCACGATCCGACCCGAGGGTCTGTTCCGCTCGACCGTGGCCCGGACGGTCTGACGCCATGCTGCTCTGTCGAACGCGTTCCGGGCGCCTCGCCACCATCGTCGTCTGGGTGGCCATCGGCCTCGCCTTCCCGCTCATCTACGGCACCGGCGTCGAGAAGCTGGGCGAGCTCGACTTCATCCTCTCGCTGGTCATGGTCGGCGTCGGCCTGAACATCGTGCTCGGCTACGCCGGGGTGGCCTTCCTCGGCCCGAGCGCCCTGTTCGCCGCCGGCGGGTACGCCGCCGCCGTGGTGGCCACGCACTACACGAGCATGCAGAGCCTGGCCGCCATGTGCCTGGCCTCGATCGTCGTCTCGGTCGTCCTGGCGGCGGTGATCGCCGCCCTGACGCTGCGGGTCGGCGGGTTCTACCTCGGCATGGTGACCCTCTTCATCTCACTGGTCATCCCGACGGTGGCCGGCCAGTGGTCCCTCACCGGTGGCCAGAGCGGCCTGTCGCTGCTGACCGTGATCACCTTCGTCCAGAAACCCAGCGGGTACGCGCTGTACGCCGTCGGGGTGGTGATGGTGTTGGTGATGGCGGGCTTGTCCTTCGTCATACGCAGCTCCCGGCTGGGTCGGCGCTTCGGCTCGATCCAGGCCAGCGAGGACATGGCCCAGTCGCTCGGTGTCGCCCCCTACTGGACCAAGCTGTGGGCCTTCCTGCTGGCGGCCATCCCCATCGGCCTGGCCGGCGGCTTCTACGTCTACAGCCAGCAGTTCATCAGCCCCGACAGCGTGTCGGTGCAGACCTCGATCTACGTGCTGGCCGGGGTGGTCGTCGGCGGCGCCGGGACCATCCTCGGCCCGATCGTCGGCGTGGCCCTCATCGGCCTGGCGCTCGACCTGCTCTCGAGCTTCAACCAGTACGAGGGCCTGGTCTACGGCGCCGTCCTGATCGTGGTGGCCATCATCATGCCCACCGGCATCATGGGCGTCTACCGCGACCTGTTGTCCCGCTTCTACCCCAAGGCCATGTCGCCGCCGAACCTCGGCAAGCTGCTGGAGGGCGCGGCGGATGCCGGGGCCGATCCGGCGGCGGCGGCCGTGGCCGTGCCGGCGGTCGCCGCCGACCGGGACGCCCGGGAGCCCCTGGTGGTCAGCGGCGCCCAGCGCAGGTTCGGCGGCGTCCTGGCCGTCGCCGGCGTCGACCTGGTGGTCGAACGGGGGAAGATCCACGCCCTGGTCGGACCGAACGGGTCGGGCAAGACGACGCTGCTCAACCTGATCACCGGCTACTACTCGCTCGACGGCGGCACCATCCGGATCGGCGAGAAGCGGCTCGACTCGCTCCGGGGCACGGTGCCGGTGTCCAAGCTCGGGGTGTCCCGGACCTTCCAGACGCCGAAGCTGAACCCGTTCGACACGGTGCTCGGCAACGTGATCGCCGGCGCCGACCAGAAGTCGTCCGGGCCGCTCTTCGGCACGCTGTTCCGGACGCCACGCGCCCGGCGGGACGACAAGACGGCCATGATGACCTCCTTCGCCGTGCTGAACGACGTCGGTCTGGTCACCCAGTCCTTCGACATGGCCGGGCTGATCCCGCACGGGACCCAGCGCCTGCTCGAGATCGCCCGGGCGGTCGCCGGGGCCCCGAGCTTCGTCCTCCTGGACGAGCCGGCCGCCGGCCTCTCGGTCGGCGAGGCCGAGACCCTCAAGCAGGCCGTGCGGAACATGGCCGAGGCCGGCCTGGGCGTGCTCATCGTCGAGCACAACCTCCCGGTGGTCTTCGACATCGCCGACGAGGTGACCGTGCTCGACGAGGGCCTGGTCATCGCGGCCGGCACGCCGGCCGAGGTGAGCCAGAACCCCGAGGTGGTCCGGGTGTACATCGGTCGGCGCAAGATCACCGTCGGCGGCGCCGGAGGGTCCGCCGACGCCGAGCCGGCCGGCGTGTCCGGGGACCCCTCGTGACCACGGCGGCCGAGATCCGCAGCACCGAGGGCCTGCGGGTCGACGGCCTCTGCGCCGGCTACGGCCGGGTCCGGGTGGTCGTCCGACTTCACCATCACGGTCGCGCCCGGCGAGATCGTCGCCCTGGTCGGCCGGAACGGCGCCGGCAAGAGCACCTCGCTGGCCGCCCTGTCCGGGCTGCGGTTCGGCCAGGCGGCCGGGTCGGTCACCGTCGACGGGAAGGACATCACCAGTGCCTCGGCCAACGCCGTGGTGCTGGCCGGGGTGTCGTTGGTGCCCGAGGGCCGGCGCATCTTCAAGGACATGAGCGTGATCGAGAACCTCCGACTGGGGGCGTTCGCCCGGCGCCGGCACGGCCCGCAAGGAGATCCCGCAGGACATCGACCGGGTCTACGAGCTCTTCCCGGTGCTGGAGAAGTACAGCACCAAGACGGCCGGTGAGCTGAGTGGTGGCCAGCAGCAGATGGTGGCCATCGGCCAGGCCCTGATGAGCCGCCCCCGCTACCTGCTGCTCGACGAGCCGGCCTCGGGCGTGGCCCCGGTGCTGGTCGACGAGATCTACGACACGGTCGAGCGGCTGGTGACCAGCGACGGGACTCGCCGTGGTGGTCGTCGACCAGAGCGTCGAGCGGGCGCTCGAGCGGACCGGCCGGTTCTACGTGATGGACAACGGGGCCATCGTGCTCGAGGGCAGCTCCACGGCGGCGTCGATCAACCAGATCAACCCGATCCTGCTGGGCACGACGGCGCCATGGGCGCCGAACTACAGGCCACGGCGGGCGGGCTGCCGGTCGAGGCTGATCTCTAAGAGAGCCTTCAAGAGAGGGAGACGCCATGAGCGAGACCGGTAACTGGGGACGCTGGGGCAACGAGGACCAGCGCGGGGCCCTGAACCTGATCGACGGCCCGACGGTGCTGACCGCCGCCAGTCGGCTGAAGAGCGGCAAGGTCTACAGCCTGGCCATCCCGATCGGGCACTTCGCCACGCCGCAGGTCTCGGACCGACCGAACCCCGAGCGCCTCACGTTGTCCGCCCCGGCCGACTCGCCGGTCTACGAGACCTACGGGGCCGTGCCCGGGGTCGGGGCCAACGAGGACCTGATCCTGATCCCGAGCCACGCCGGGACCCACATGGACGCGCTGTCGCACGTCTACGCCGAGGGCACCGTCTACAACGGCCACCCGGCCGAGTCCTTCACCCCGAAGGCCGGGGCCGGCAAGTGCGGGATCGAGCACACCGGGAGCTTCGCCGGCCGGGCCGTGCTGCTCGACGTGGCCAAGTGGGCCGGTGAGACGCACCTCGAGGCGGGCCGGATCGTCACCAGCGACGACCTCGAGGCGACCCGGGCGGCCCAGGGCACCGAGGTGCTGCCCGGCGACATCCTGATCGTCCGGACGGGCTGGCTGGAGGCCCGCCTGGGTCCCGACGGGCCGCCGGCCGGGCTCGAGCCGGGGCTGGGCCTCGACGCCGTCAACTTCATCCGCGATCACGACATCGCCGTGGTGGGCGCCGACAACGCCGCGGTCGAGTCGATCCCGTTCGACAAGAACATCTTCCTGGCCGTCCACATCGAGCTGCTGGTCAAGCTCGGGGTGACGCTGGTCGAGCACCTCTGGCTGAAGGAGCTGGCGGCCGACGAGTGCTACGAGTCGCTCTTCGTCGTCGGCGCCCTGCCGGTGACCGGGGCGACCGGCAGCCCGATCAACCCCATCGCCATCGGCTAGGGGCGCGCTCGCCTCACGTCGCCCTCAGGCCACGACGCCGTCGGTGCGCAGCTGCGCCACCCGCTCGGGGTCGTAGCCCAACTCGGCCAGGACCTGGTCGGTCTGGCCGCCGAGCACCGGTGCCGGTCGCAGCTCGGGCACGCCCTCGTCGAACTGCACCGGGGCCCGCACCAGGGTGAAGGTGTCGCCGTCGGGTTGGGTGACCTCGGCCACGTACTCGTTGGCCACCACCTGGGGGTCGTCGGCCACTTCGAGCGGGGTGAGCACCGGCTCCCACGGTGCCGGGACGTCGGCCAACCTCTGGCGCAGCTCGTCCAAGGTGAACCGGCCGAAGCCGATCGAGAGCTCCTGCATCAGCGCCTCGCGGTGCTCGCCGAGCGCCTGGCGGGTGGTGAAGCGCGGGTCGTCGACGATGTCCTGACGGCCCAGGGCCCGGGCGAGGTCCTGCCACCAACGGGTGGGATCGGGCATGGTGACGATGACCCAACGGCCGTCGGCCGTCTGGTGGTAGGTCTTCCCACCCGGCCGGGCGCTGTAGTCGGTCCCGGTGTTCTTCGAGTAGACGACGTCACCCGAGTTCGACCACATGCCCCCGGCCAGCAGCGAGACGTCGACGATGGCCCCTTCGCCGGTGCGGCTCCGGCGGAACAGCGCCGCCGCCACCCCGAAGGCGATGTTCATCGACGACGTCCGGTCGCCGAACCCCGGTCGGGGCGTCACCGGCTGGGCGGCGCCGGGCCCGGCCACGGCGTGGGCCACACCGCCCCGGCCCCAGAACACGCTGTAGTCGTAGCCGGGCTTGCCGGCCTCGGGACCCCGTCGGCCCACGGCGTCGCCCCGCACGTAGACGATGTCGGGCCGGATGGCCCGGATGTCGGCCTCGTCGATGCCCAGCTTGCGGCGGCTGCCCGGCAGCGTGTTGGTCATGAAGACGTCGGCCGTGGCCACCAGGTCGGCCAGCACCGCCCGCCCCTCGGGCCGGGAGATGTCGAGGGTGACGCTCCGCTTGCCCCGGTTGCTCTGCTCGATGGTGAGGCTCACCCCACTGCTGCTCGACGGCACGCCGGGGGTGGGGACCCCGCGTTGGGGGTCGCCCCCCGACGGGTGCTCCACCTTGATGACGTCGGCGCCGAAGTCGGCGAGCACCATGGCCGCCGCCGGCACCATGTGCCACCCGGCGACCTCCACCACGCGCACCCCGTCGAATATCTCGCTCACGGCATCCCCCTCGACACCGGGCCCCGGCCCGGCGCTCGCCACCGCCCCGTTCTAGTCGCCCGGCCGGGGCGACCACGGGTGCCGGCGCCGACCGTCCGATCCCGCCCGCCGCCCCCCGGGTCGGTAGCCTTGGATCAGGCGTGCCGTGCCGCGCCGGTCACCGCGACAGGAGGATCCCATGGCAGCGCACCTCGACTTCCCCGTCTTCGACTCGGACAACCACCTCTACGAGACCACGGACTCGTTCCTGCGGCACCTGCCGGCGCAGTACAAGGGGGCCATCCGCTACGTCGAGGTCGACGGCCGGACCAAGATCGCCATCAAGAACGTCATCAGTGACTACATCCCCAACCCGACCTTCGAGGTGGTGGCCCGGCCCGGGGCCTTCCGGGACTACGTCACCGGCGACAACGCCGACGGTCGGACCCTGCGGGAGATCACCGGCAAGCCGATGCGGTCGATCCCGGCCTTCGTCGACCCCGAGGCCCGTCTCGAGACGCTCGACGGGTTCGGCATCGACGGCACGCTGCTCTTCCCGACGCTGGCCAGCGTGCTCGAGGTCAACCTCATGGACGACCCGGACCTGGCCCTGGCGGCCATCCACTCGTTCAACCAGTGGCTTCACGAGCAGTGGACCTTCGACTACAAGGGCCGTATCTTCGCCACCCCGGTGATCAACCTCTCGACGTGCGAGGGGGGGATCGCCGAGCTCGAGTGGGTGCTCGAGCGCGGCGCCAAGGTCATCCTGGTCCGCCCGGCGGCCGTCGGCGGCTACCGGGGCCCCCGCTCGCCGTTCCTGGCCGAGTTCGACCCGTTCTGGGCCCGGGTCCAGGAGTCGGGGATCCTGACCACGCTGCACCTCTCCGACAGCGGCTACACCCGCTTCGCCAACGAGTGGGACGGGGCGGCCGTCGGCGAGTGGCGCCCGTTCGCCCCCTCGGCCTTCCAGACGCTCTCGATCGGCCACCGCCCGATCATGGACGCCATGTTCTCGATCGTGGCCCACGGCATGTTGAGCCGCTTCCCCCGGCTCAAGGTGGCCAGCGTCGAGAACGGGAGCGACTGGGTGCCCCGGGTGCTCGAGGACTTCAAGAGCACCTACGGCAAGATGCCCCAGGAGTTCGCCGAGGACCCGATCGAGGTGTTCCAACGCCAGATCTGGGTCAACCCGTTCTGGGAGGACCCCATCGACGAGCTGGTGGACCTGCTCGGTGCCGACAAGCTCCTCTTCGGCTCGGACTGGCCCCACGGGGAGTGCCTGGACGACCCGCTCAGCTGGGTCGACTACTGCGCCAAGGCCGGGATCGCCCCGACCGACGTGCGCAAGATGATGGGCGACAACCTGACCTCGCTCATGGGGGTGACGCCGGCCGCCGCGTGACGGCGGCCGGTCGGGCTCAGGCTCGCGGCGGGATGGGCCCGCCCTGGAGTCCCTCCAGGGCGGCCAGCATCCAGTCGGGGATCTCGACCGCTGCCCGGGCGGCGGAATCCACGGCGACGTGGACGCTGTGGCCGGACGCCACCTGGCGGGGCGCCTCGGGGTCCGAGAGGTCGGTGATGGACTCGGTCATCACGAAGGAGCGATTCCCTCGCGAGGTCACGGCCACCCGACCCACGACCGGGGCGCCCGACATCACCTCGGACTCGTAGCGCAGGGTGATCTCGCGGATCAGCGGGGTCACCGGGGCGTACCAGATGCCCCCCTCGACCGGCAGGGCCTCGAAGTAGCGGTTGCGCGTGTCGAAGAGGATCCGGGCGATCCCGTGGTTCGAGACGTGGAAACCCTCACCACCGTGCTCGTCGGGGGCCGCCATCGGGTGGGTGAACCACCACTGCTCGACGTGCGTCTCCTGCTCCATGCGCGCTGGCTCCCCCTGTCCGTGCTGTCGCTCGCCGGTCTCGGGAGGCGACCGGGTCAACTTACCGACCCCTTCATCGACGGTCGATTCGGGGCCGAGTGCTTGCCCGGCCGATCCCTGGCATCATGCGGGGACCGCCCCGGGAGGGCGGTCGGAACGAGGGGGATGACCATGGACGAGAAGGCTCTGCAGCGGCTGGCCGACGAGATCGAGATCCGCAACCTGGTGGCCACGGTGGCCCACGGGGCCGACATGGCGGCGGACCTCGACGACTACCTCCCGTGCTTCACCGAGGACGCGGTGTGGGAGATGAACGCCAATGCCGCCGAGAACCTGCCCCATGCCTACACCCGGGGCCACGCGGAGATCCGGGCCGACCGCGAGCAGCGGCGGGGCGACGGGTTCCAGGGCCCGGGGACCCACACCCGGCACGTGAACACCACCCTGTCGGTCAAGGTCAACGACGACGGCACGGCCGAGGCCGAGTCCTACTGGCTGTTCGTCGGCGACACCGACAAGACGCCGGTGCTCCGGGCCATCGGCCACTACCGGGACTCGTTCCGCAAGACCGACGACGGCTGGAAGATGTCGCACCGCCGCATCACCAACGGCTAGCCCGACCACGGGCGGGGGAGACGTCGTGGAGGAGTTCTCGGGCCGCTCCGCGGTGGTGACCGGGGCCGCCGGGGGCATCGGCCTCGGGATGGCCACGGCATTCGTGGGCGAGGGCATGCGGGTGGTCCTGGCCGACCGGGACGAAGCCCGGGCCGAGCAGGCGGCGGCCGAGTTGCGGGCCGGGGGGGCCGACGCCTGGGCGGCCCACGTGGACGTGGCCGACCCGGCCTCGACCGAGGCCCTGGCGGCGGCGGTGGCCGAGCGGAACGGTCCGGTCCACCTGCTCTGCAACAACGCCGGGGTGGCCGCCCGTCGGGCCCTGGTCGACTCGACCCCCGAGGAGTGGTCCTGGATCTTCGGGGTCAACGTCTTCGGCATCGTGAACGGGCTGCGGGCCTTCCTGCCCGGGATGCTGGCCGGCGAGGGGCCGCGGCACATCGTGAACACCGGGTCGATGTCGTCGCTGCGGGTCGGGGTGATGGGCTCGCAAACGATGTACGTGGCGTCGAAGTTCGCCGTGGTCGGCCTCTCCGAGGCCCTGCGTCAGGACCTGGTCGGGACGGGCATCGGCGTCACCGTGCTCCTCCCGGGTCCGGTGGCCACCGAGCTGTCGACGACCTCGGTGGCCGCCCGGCCGGACTCGCTGGCCGACGAGGCCTCGGTCGCCCAACCGGCCCCGGCCGGCCGGCCGGCCAACTGGATGGATGCCCAGGCCGTGGGTCCGCTGGTGGTCCGGGCGATCCGGGACGAGGCCGACTTCGTGGTCACCCATCCCGAGCTGTGGCCGCCGGTCGGCGACCTGCAGCGACGGGTGGCGCAGGCCTTCGCCACCGAGCCCGGTCGACCTTGACCCTCTTCAGGCCCGGCCGTTAGCCTGACGAACGGTTGGTAGAGCGCCGGCTGGGGGGCGGCCCGGTCCCGCCACGGAGAGCACCATGCATGTCGCTCAGGTCACGCCGCACGTGGTGACGGCGGTCCGATGAGTACCTTCACCTACGCCGCCGCCCCGTTGCCGGCCGAGCTGCGCCAGTTCTACGCCCGTGGCGGCTACCGCTCGACGGTGAGCCTGGGCGCGCTGATCGACCGCAACCGGCGCGAGTTCGGCCACCTCACCGCCGTCATCGACGCCGGCGATACCGCCCTGACCTGGCGCGAGCTGCTCGACCTGGCCACCCGCGTCGGCGGGTTCCTCCAGGCCCAGGGCATCGGGCCGGGCGATGTGGTGATGTGGCAGCTGCCCAACTGGTGGGAGTCCCTGGCCGTGGCCTACGGGATCTGGGCCGCCGGGGCCATCAGCGCCCCGGTGGTGCCGATCTTCCGCGAGCACGAGCTCCGGCAGGTGGTCGAGGCCGTCCGCCCGGCCTGCGTGGTGGCGCCCGAGTCCTTCCGGCGGGTCGATCACGTCGGGCTCATCGAGGATGCCCTGGCCTCGGCCGGCCACGTCCCGCACACCAAGATCGTCCTGCGGGGGACGGCGCCCGGATGGACGCCGTTCGACGAGGTGGTGACGGCCCAGCCGTTCCTGGCCGACAACGTGGACATCGACGCCCCGGCCCTGGTCGGGTTCACCTCGGGCACCACGTCGGGGGCCAAGGGCGTGGCCCACAGCTCGGCCTCGTTCCTGTCGTCCCCGGTCCGGTCGTCCCGCCAGTTCGGCTACAGCTGGCGTGACCGGTCGTACATGCCGGCTCCCCTGGCCCACGCCACCGGGCTGCTCTCGGCGGTGGCCGTGCCGGTGTACACCGGCAGCTCGGTCGTGCTGCGGGACCGGTGGGACGCCGAGCAGGCCATCGACGACTTCAACAACCTCGGGGTCACGACCTCGTCGGGCGCCTCCATCTTCATCCAGGAGATCCTGGCCGCCCTCGAGGCCCGCGGCCAGGAGCGGCTCGACCTCATCGGCTACCCCTGCGGCGGCTCGACCATCCCGACGGCGCTGGCCATGGCGGCCGAGGCCGTCGGGATGAACCCGGCCCGGTCCTGGGGCATGACCGAGTGCCCCGGCGTCACCTCGAGCGGCCCCTATGAGCCGGCGGAGATCCGCTGCGGCACCGACGGCCGGATCGCCCCGGGCTGCGAGGTCCGGGTGGTCGACACCGACGACAAGGACCTCGGCCCGGACGAGATCGGCGAATTCCTGGTCCGCGGGCCCCAGCGGACCCTCGGCTACCTGTTGGCCGAGCACACCGCCGAGGCCTTCGACGAGGAGGGCTGGTTCCGCACCGGCGACCTCGGGTTCCTCACGGCCGAGGGCGTGCTGTCGATGACCGGTCGCTCCAAGGAGATCATCAACCGGGGCGGCGAGAAGATCTCCGGGCGCGAGATCGAGGACCTGCTGGTCCGCCACCCCGGGGTGACCGAGGCGGCGGTGGTCCCGGCCCCGCACCCCCGGCTCGGCGAGCAGCCGGCGGCGTTCGTGCTCTCGCTGGGCGAGCCGGTCGACCAGCAGGAGCTGGCCGACTTCCTGCGCTCCGCCGGCCTGGCCCCGCAGAAGATCCCCGGGGTGTGGCGCTACGTGGACGAGCTGCCGCGGACCGCCTCGGGCAAGGTCAAGAAGTTCGTGCTCCAAGCGGAGCTCGCCGATCCCGCCTGAGCCCGCCAGGCGGGCGAGGGCACGACGAAGGGGGAGTCAATGATCGACGGCGGGGGACTGCTGGCCGGCAAGGTGGTGGTGGTGAGCGGGGTGGGCCCGGGCCTCGGACGGCACATCGCCGAGGACGCCGCCCAGGCCGGCGCCTCGGTCATGCTGAGCTCGCGCTCGGAGAGCTATCTGGCCGACTTGGCCAAGGAGCTCTCCGAGCGCTACGACCACATCGCCTTCCACCCGTGCGACGTCACGGTGGACGAGCAGTGCCGGGCACTGGTCGAGGCCACCGAGTCGACGTTCGGCGGGGTCGACTCGGTGGTGGCCAACGCCTTCGCCACCGGACCCCGGGAGACCAAGCTCGAGGACGGCGACGTCGACGCCTGGAAGGCGGCCTTCGACGTCAACTTCTTCGGGTCGCTGCGCCTGGTCAAGGCGTCGATCCCGGCCCTGCGGCGACGGGGCGGCGGCTCGGTGGTGTTCATCGGCTCCCAGATCGTCCGGCGGGTCCGGGCCGGTCGGGGACCCTACGCCTCCTCCAAGGCGGCGCTGCTCACGGCCTCGCACGTGCTGGCCCGGGAGCTCGGCCCGTACGACATCCGGGTCAACACCGTCGTCCCGGGACGGATGTGGGGCCCGGCGCTGCACACCTACCTCGACATCCTGGCCGAGCAGCGCGACTCCACCTTCGAGGAGCAGGTGGCGGTGATGGTGAACGACGTCTCGATGAACAAACTGGCGACCGACGAGGAGTGCGCCCGGGCCGTGGTGTTCCTGGCGTCGGACCTCTCGGCCGCCATGACCGGCCAGGCCATCGACACCAACGCCGGGGAGACTTTCAGCTAGGAGACGGCGGCCCCTAGACTTCCCCGCTCTGCGGGGCGTCGTACCAGCCGCCGACCCCGGCCCGACCAGAAGGACACTCGTGGCAGGCACCCGAATTCCAGACACCGTCCCCGGCTCCGGCGGAGCGCGACCCCGGCCCAACGCCCGACGGTCCAAGCCCATGGACAGCGAGGCCCGCTGGGAGGAGATCCTCGAGGCGGCGGCCAACGTCTTTCTGAAGAAGGGCTACGAGGCGGCCAGCCTCCAGGAGATCGCCACCGAGGTCGGCATCCTGAAGGGCAGCATCTACTACTACATCAAGACCAAGGAGGACCTCCTCTTCGAGATCGTCCGACGGTCCCAGGACGTCTTCGAGGGGACGCTCGAGGAGGACGAGGCCACGGCGGCCGCCCCGGCGCCGGAGCGGCTGGCCGCCTTCATCACCCGCTGGACCACGCTCTCGTCCAAGGAACGGATCTGGGGCGAGGTGGGTGAATCCTCCTTCCACCGGCTGACCGATCCCCGGCTGAAGGTCGTCATCGCCCGCCGCGACGAGTACAGCAACTACGTGAAGTCCATCATCAAGCAGGGCATCGCCCAGGGGGCGTTCGACCCCGACGTCGACGTGTCGCTGGCCACCATCGCCGTCTTCGAGCTCCTGCGCAGCACCCGTGAGTGGCACCAGCCGTCCGGCCGGCTCTCCAAGACCGGCGTGGCCGACTGGTACTCGCAGTTCATCGTCCGGGGCCTCGGTGGCCCCGATTTCGCCAGCCGGAACGGTTGAGGTCCGCATGAATTTGGCATTGTTGTTGCAGATGGCCGCCGAAGGCCTGGGCGACCGCACGGCCTTCGGCAGTCGCGGCCGCGGTCCCACCTACGCCGAGCTGCTCCAGCGGGCCGAGCGGGCCGGGGCCTGGATCGCCGCCGCCGGGGTCGAGAACGTGGCCGTGATCGACCAGAACTCCGAGGCCATCCCGCTGCTCCTGTTCGGCTCGGCCTTCGCCGGGGCCCGGTTCGTGCCCCTCAACTACCGCCTGACCGACGAGCAGCTCCACCGCATCGTGGTCCGCACGACGCCGGCCGTGGCCGTGGTCGACGCGCCGGTGGTCGACCGGGTCGGCGGGACGCCCGACCTCGAGGTGGTGACCCGGGCCGACTTCCTGTCCCGCACCCTCGACCCCGATGCCCCGTCGGCCGAGGACGCCCTGGCCGACCCCGAGGACATCGCCGTGCTGCTCTTCACCAGCGGCACCACCGGCGAGCCCAAGGCGGCGGTGCTCCGCCACAAGCACCTGACCTCGTACGTCATCACCACCGTCGAGTTCGCCGGGGCCGACGAGGACGAAGCCACCCTGGTGAGCGTGCCGCCGTACCACATCGCCGGGATCTCGGCCGTGCTGACCTCGGTCTACGCCGGGCGCCGGGTCGTCCAGCTGCCGCAGTTCGACCCCGAGGCCTGGGTGGCCACGGCGAGGGACGAGCGCATCACCCACGCCATGGTGGTGCCGACCATGCTCGGCCGGATCCTGACCGTCCTCGAGCGCGACGACGTCACCCTGCCCGGCCTGCGGGCGCTGTCCTACGGCGGCGGCCGCATGCCGCTGCCGGTCATCGAGCGGGCGATGGCCCACCTGCCCCACGTCGACTTCGTCAACGCCTACGGCCTGACCGAGACCAGCTCCACCATCGCCGTCCTCGACGCCGACGACCACCGCACGGCCTGGGGGAGCGACGACCCCGCCGTCCGGGCCCGGCTGGGCTCGGTGGGCCGGCCCCTGCCCACGATCGAGCTCGAGGTGTGGGGCCCCGAGGGGACACCGGTCGGCCACGGGATCCCCGGCGAGATCATGGTCCGGGGCGAGCAGGTGGCCGGCGAGTACCTCGACCGGACGTCCGACGGCACCGCCGGGTGGTTCGCCACCAAGGACACCGGTCGACTCGACGAGGAGGGGTACCTCTTCATCGAGGGCCGGATGGACGACGTGATCGTCCGGGGCGGCGAGAACATGTCGCCCGGCGAGATCGAGGAGGCCCTGGTGGCCCACGACGCCGTGGCCGACGCCGCCGTGGTCGGGCTACCCGACGTCGAGTGGGGGGAGCGGGTGGCGGCCGCCGTGGTGGTGGCCGACGGAGCCACCGTCTCGACCGAGGACCTCCAGGCCTGGGTGCGCGGCCGGCTGCGGTCGTCCCGGTCGCCCGAGGTGGTCGTCTTCGTGGCCGAGCTGCCCTACAACGACATGGGCAAGCTGCTCCGCCGGGTGGTGAAGGCCGACCTGTCCAAGGCCACCGGGTCCTGAGGCCGCCCCCGGCCTACGATCGGGTCGACGAGGGGGGAACCGATGGACGACACGACGGCGCAGGTGGAACGACTGGTGGCCATCGAGGCCATCAAGCAGCTGAAGGCCCGGTACTTCCGCTTCCTCGACCACAAGCGTTGGGACGACATGCGCGACGTGTTCACCGCCGACGCGTTCGTCGACACCGGTTA
This sequence comes from uncultured Acidimicrobiaceae bacterium, assembly GCA_963730735.1. Lineage (GTDB taxonomy): Bacteria > Actinomycetota > Acidimicrobiia > Acidimicrobiales > RAAP-2 > CAVSSX01. Next base: position 248,832 of record CAVSSX010000012.1, on the reverse strand, counting down.
CGGCGAGCCGGCCCACAGCGGTGCGGCCTTCGTCGAGTCGCTCATCCGTGACGTCGACCCCGTCCGCACGGTCCACCACGGCCACATGCCCGAGATCGAGGTCCTCGACGCCGACCACGCCCGGGGCATCTGGGCCATGTTCGACTACGTCGAGGTGCCCGGCGACGGCGAGCGGATGGCCTTCTTCGGCTACGGCCACTACGAGGAGGAGTACCGCCGGGAGGGCGGGACCTGGCGGATCAGCTCGATGCGCCTGACCCGGTTGCGGGTCGACCCACTGCCCTGACCAGGCGGTCGCCCGGGCTCAGGCGGCCCGGGTCGTGCGCTTGTTGGGCAGCAGCAAGAGGATGATCAGGGCGATGAGCGAGAAGAAGAAGCCGGCGATCAGCCAGAGGATGGCGTGGCGGCCCTTGCGCCGGGCCAGGGCGTAGATCCAGGCCATGATGATCAGCCAGACCACGAAACTGACGACGGAGTAGAGGACCCAACTCACGGGATGGGCGTCGGCCAGTAGGGCGCCGGAGAGCAGCATGGGTCACGCCTTCGTTCGAGGTGGTCGGGTTGGCGGACCGAACGATAGTCCGAGGCCGGCGTCACGGCCCGTCCGCCCGGACGCCACCCGCCCTAGGGCGTGCCGCGCAGGTCGCCGATGCCCAGCGACAGCTCGAGCGCCGGGCCGGCGGCCGCCGCCTGGAGGGCCAGGGGGTTCGGGGTGGGGGCGGCGATCCGGGTCAGGGTGTTGTGGTCGATGTGGTGGAAGGGCTCGTCGCGTCCGGGGATGTCGAGCACACCCTCCTCCTCGTAGGACCAGGTCCCGTCGGGGTGGGTGGTGACGTGGATCCGGTAGCTGAGGGTCCGGAACGACTGGTCGAGGAACGGGTTCGAGGCGATGCCGTACACCTCCGAGCCGACCTCGGCCCGGAGCTCGAACTCGGTGGCATCGGCGGCGGCGCGGCCCCCGGCCAGCAGCACCTGGCCGCGGGGGATGCCCAGCGTCAGGGTCACGGTCTCCGTCGCCGGCTCCCAGAGCCAGTAGCCGACCTGGTCGTGGAAGGTCTCGGACTCACCGGGCTTCACGATGTGGGTGTGGTAGCGCAAGCCGTAGAAGAGCTGGGGGCCGTTGGTCTGCCGGTCGATCGGCTGGGCGTCGTAGGTCTCGACGAAGGTGTTGGCCTCGGTCCCGGTGGCCACCGGGTGCTCGTCGGTGCCCCGGACGCCCTCGAACACCCCGGCCATGGGGGTCAGCGGGCCCAGGTTGGCCAGCGTGTCGGGGTCGCCGTCGGGCTCGGTGTAGAGGTCGGGGCCGTACGGATCCACGGCGCCAAGGTAGCGGCTCGCCGCTCCCCCGGACAGCCCTGGCTGGCGATCGGGGTCCCCTGCGGGCCCGAACCTAGAGTGGCCGCCATGGTGGCTGGACCCGAGGAGCAACCCGGCACCACGGGTGCCGACGGCGACGAGCTGGCGGCAGCCCGGGCCGAGGTGGCCCGGCTGCGGGCCGAAGTGTCCCGGCTCACCGCCGAGAACGCCGCCCTGCTGCGGGCGGCAGTCGACCGCAACTATGAGCGGCCACCGCACTACGAGTGACCGGCCGTCCGTCCGGACGGAGCCCGGGACTACGCTCGGCGAAGGAAGGGGGTGGACATGTCCGACAAGTCTCCCCGCAAGACCGCCAGCAAGAAGTCCGGCAAGACGCTCAAAGAGAAGCGTGCCGACAAGAAGGTGAAGCAGGGCCGCAAGGGCTTCGGCGGCTAGTCCCTAGCTCGACGAGCCGGCGCTCGAGTACTTCGAGGGGATGTCGATGAACCCCTCCCGCCGCAGGAACTTCCACTCGCCCCGCTGACGTACCAGCGTGTCGCGATGGCGACCGAGCATGCTGACCGACGTGCGGTCCTGGTCGTCGCGAGACACCACGGTCCACATGACCTCGGTGGTCGCCCGGTCCCCGTCGAGGTTGATGATGGGGTTGGTGATCACGTGGAAGCTGCCACCGCCGCGGCCCTCGAGGGTGCGGCGCATGAGCGCCTCGATGGCCTCGGGCCCCGTGGCCCGGCCGATGGGCCCGAGCAGTACCTCACCGTCGTCGGCGAAGAGCGCCCCGTACTCGGCGAACTCCTCGTGGTCGAGGTGGTGGCCGTAGTCGACGAACAGCTGCCGGATGGCCTCGAGGTCCTCGAGTCGCTGCAGGCGTGCCTCCAGCGAGGTGGTGTTCTCGGACATGGGCGTCGCTCCTTGGTCGGTGCTGGTGGGGGTCAGGAGGGGGTCCGCACGTGCAGGACGGCCTTGCCCTGGACACGACGGTCGCGGAGCTGCTCGATGGCGCCGTCGATCTCCTCCCAGGGCGCCTCGAGCCCGATGCCGGCGTCGAGGCGACCGTCGGCCACCAGCTGGCCGAGGATCTCGAGGCCGGTCGGCGAGGTGGCGTCCATGGCATCGTGGCTCGAGAAGCTGAGCCCGACGAGGGTGGCGTTGCGGAAGAACCAGTCCGGCGGGACGGCGCCCCGCTCGCCCGACGACCGGCCGTAGGTGACGATGACGCCGCCGGTGGCCACCCGGGCGAAGGCGTTGGTCAGGGACTCCCCGCCGACCGACTCGAGGATCAGATGGGCCGGCGGTCCCTCGGCCGCCAGGCCGTGCTCGAGGGTCAGCCGCGGCAGGCCCAACGACGTCACGGTCTCGGCCCGCGACGGGTCGTCGCCCACGACGGCCACCACGTCGGCCCCCGACAGCGAGGCGAGCTGGATGGCCAGCCGGCCCACGCCGCCCGCCGCCCCGGTCACGATGACCCGCCGACCGAGGAGGGACCCGCCGAGCCGCAGCGAGTAGAAGGCCGTCAGCCCGGCCACCCCGAGGGTCGACCCCTGGCCCATGGTGGCCCCCTCGGGCAGCACGGCCAGGGCCGAGGTGGGGACGGCGGCCCGCTCGGCCCAGCCGCCCCGCCGCTCGGCGTAGCCGTAGACCTCGGCGCCTTCGGGGGGCCCGCTGCCGTCGGCCGCCGGCTGGGTGATCACGCCGGCCACGTCCCACCCCATCACGGTGCCCTCGGGCAGGAGCCGGATGTGGCCAACCTCGCCCCGGTTGAGCGAGATGGCGTGCACCTCCACGACGGCCTCGTCGGACCTCGGTTGTGGCTCGGCCACGTCCCTCGGCTCGAGTCCCGTCGGGCTCCCTGGGGCGACGACCAGTGCGCGGATCAATTGCTCCTCGGTGATGGTGGGGTGGTCATCCCGGCACGCAGCGGTTGTGCAGGCTGCCGATGCCCTCGATGGTGCTCACGAGGTCGTCGCCGGCGGCCAGGAACTCCGGTGGCGTGCGGGCCGCCCCGACGCCCGAGGGCGTGCCGGTGAAGATCACGTCGCCCGGCCAGAGCGTGACGATGGTCGACAGCCGCCCGACCAGCTCGGGAACCGAGAAGATGAGGTCGGAGGTCCGGGCGCTCTGGACCTCCCGGCCGCTGACCGAGCAGCCGATGGCCAGGTCGTCGGGGTCGTCGAATTCGTCCGGGGTCACGAGCACCGGGCCCATGGGGCCGAAGGCCGGGAAGGACTTGGCCAGCGAGAACTGCGGGGCCGGATCCCGGACCTGCACCACCCGCTCGGAGATGTCCTGGCCCACCGTCAACCCGGCGACGTACTCCCAGCCCCGGGCCGCCTCGACGTGGTGGGCGGTCCGGCCGATGACGGCGACCAGCTCGACCTCCCAGTCGCAGGCGCCGCTCACGATCGGGATGTCGTCGGTCGGCCCGGCGATGCAGCTCGGGAACTTGGTGAAGGCCGACGGCTCGGTCGGGGCGGTGAAGTCGGACTCACCCACGTGCAGTTGGTAGTTGAGGGCGATGGCGAACACCTGCCGGGGTCGGGGAGCGGGTGCCCCGAGGTGCGAGCCGTCGGGCACCGGCGGTGCGCCGGCCGGGCCGGAGCTGCCCGGTGCCGCATCGCGGGCCCAGGACAGGAGGTCGTCCCACCGCTCCAGACCAGCCTGGGGGTCGGCCGGCAGCCGGCCGTCCGAGGCCGTGGCCACGTCGACCAGCCCGCCGCCGGTCACCAGTTGCATCCGTCCGTCGACATTGGCAAAGCGCACGTCGGGTCTCCTCGGTCGTGAAGTTCGGTGGTGGGTCGGGCGCCGCCGGCCCGGCGCCGCTCAGAAGATGGTGGACTCGCGCCCGGCCGGGGACTGCCCCTCGGGGAAGTGCCGGATCATGGCCTCCTGGGAGTACGAGGCCAGCAGCTGCCCCGAGCGCGAGAACACCTGGCCCCGTCCGAACGACCGGCCGCGTCCGGCGTACGGGCTCTCGTTCGACAGGAGGACCCAGTCACGCAGGTCGACCTCCTCGTGGAAGCTGATGGTGTGGCCGAGGATGCCGGTCGAGATGTCCCGGTGGGCGATGGACTGGCCCACGCCGGCGTGCGGCAGCATGGCCGAGCCGATCAGGAAGCTGGCCGTGGCGTGGGCCAGCAGGCACTGGTTCAGGACCTGGGCGTCGGTGGCCCCGGGGACCCGCACCCAGGCGTGGACCTCGGCCGGGCCGGTGGTGTCGGCGTCGAGGATGTCGACGCCGCCCACGGTCCGCACCTCGCGTCCGGCGGTGGGGTCGCCCCAGGGCACGGCCGCTTCGGGCGTGCCCACGTCGGGCGCCTCGGCGCCGTGGCGGATCAGGTCCTTCTCGAAGACGTCCAGCAGGACCAGCGCCTTGGCGCACTCACGGTCCTTCTGCCACATGGTGGCCGTGGCGCTCGAGAAGGCCCGCCCCGAGTGGAGGAACTCGACACTGACGGTGGCCTCCTCGTCGACCAGCACCGGCCGGGCGAACAGGCCGTGGGCCGACTTGATGGTCTTGGTGCCCGAGCCCTCGGCCGCCGCCGCGGCGGCGGCCAGTTGGGCCAGCAACTGGCCCCCGAACACGACGCCGCGCTCGCCCGGCGGGACGTGGGGGAAGCGCCAGCGTCCGTTGCCGTCCGGCTCCACGTACAGGCCTGATACCAGGTCGGCGTCTTCGGTCACCCCTGCCCCCCTCTGCCTCGATGCCCGGCCAGTGTGCCACCGAGACCGTCCATTCTCAATACCAAACGATCGGTTGACGCTCTGGGGCGCCGATGGTAGAACCGTCGGGCACGGGTCGGGCGGGCATCGCCCGCCGAGCCTGTGCGGTGCGACTCGGGTCGGCGCTTGCGTCGTACGGAGTCCCGCCGGCGCCGATCGGGGGATACGCAGGGTGACAGCTCGGGGGAGTTCACGACGGGACCAGCTTCGCTGGCGCTCGAGGCCGCTGCGGCAGGCCCGGCGACCCATCGTGGGAGGCACCCTGCGGTCCCCCCGGCCCGGCCCCACTCACTAGGGAGCAGCGTGGACTACACCTTCACCGCCGAGGAGCATGCCTTCCGCAAGGAGGTCCAGGCGTTCTTGGACGCCGAGCTGCCCGACGAGATGGCCTTCAACCACGAGTTCAACGAGGACCCCGAGCTCTGGAAGTTCGCCTTCGACTTCACCCGCAAGCTGGGCGAGAAGGGCTGGATCGGCATGACCTGGCCGGTCGAGTACGGCGGCAGCGGCCGCAGCTCGGTCGACCGCCTGATCTTCGCCGAGGAGATCGAGCGGCGTGAGGCGCCCATGGTGAACAGCATCGGCTGGGGCCTGGCGGCCGGTGCCCTCCTGGTCGGTGGCACCGAGGAGCAGAAGAAGCGGTTCCTCCCGGGCATCGCCCGCTTCGACCGCTTCTGGGCCGAGGGGCTGACCGAGCCGGACTCGGGCTCCGACCTCGCCTCGCTGTCGACGCGGGCCGAGCGTGACGGCGACGACTGGATCATCACCGGGCAGAAGACCTACACCACCTGGGGACACCACGCCGACGTCATGTTCCTGGCCGCCCGGACCAACCCCGACGTGCCCCGGCACCAGGGGATCAGCGTGTTCTGCCTCGACCTGAAGGCCCCCGGCATCTCCCTCTCGCCGCTCTACAACCTGGGCGGGGGTCGCCAGAACCACACGTACATCGACCACGTCCGGGTGCCCGGCGACCAGCTCATCGGCGAAGAGGGCAAGGGCTGGAGCTACATCATGAACGCCTTCTACGCCGGCGGCGGCGGGGGGCGCGCCACATCGAGATGCAGCGCATGTTCGACGAGGTGGTCCAGCACTGCCGGACGACCACCCGGGGCGGCACCCTGCTCATCAAGGACCCCATCGTCCGGGGCCAGCTGGCCGAGCTCGAACTGATGATCGAGACCGAGAAGCTGCTCAGCTACGAGGCGCTCTCGAACGCCACCAACCAACGGCGACCCGAGTTCGGTGGGGCGCTCGGCGTGGTGGTGTCCAAGGAGAACAAGCCCCGTTTCGCCCAGATCATCAACCAGATCGTCGGTCCGCTGTCCCAGGTGCGGACCGAGAGTCGCTGGGCGCCGTTCGACGGCGGGGCCGAGGCCTGGTACCGCTGGTCCTTCGCCAACCACGCCGGTGGCACCTCACAGGTGAAGCGCATGGTGCTGGCGACCCGAGGCCTGGGCCTCCCCCGATGACGCACGAGGTGGCGTGACCATGGACACGACGCTGGACGACGACCACCTGGAGCTGGGTCGCATCGCCCGCCAGCTCTTCGAGGCCCGTTGCCCGCTCACCACGGTGCGCGAGCTCGAGGACGACGAGCGGGGCTACCTCCCCGATCTGTGGGCCGAGATGGCCGGCCTCGACTGGCTGGGCCTGACCTATCCCGAGGAGCTCGGTGGGTCCGGCGGCACGCTGGTCGACCTGACGGTGATCTACCAGGCCTTCGGCCGGACCCTGGCGCCGAGCCCGCACCTGCCCTCGGCGGTGATCGTCGGCGAGACCCTGGTCCGTGAGCCGGGTCTGGCCCACGCCGATCTCCTGGCCGAGATGGTGGCCGGCACGGCGGTGGTCGTCCCGGCCCTGGTCGAGCCCGAGGCCTCGTTCGGGCCCGAGGCCGTGACCCTGTCGGCCGTCGAGCAGCCCGAGGGGATCGTGCTGCAGGGGACCAAGATCCTGGTGCCCTTCGCCAACTCCGCCGACCGGCTGCTGGTCGTGGCCCGCACCGAGGCGGGGCCCGACGGCGTCACCCTGCTGCTGGTCGACCCGGCGGCCCCGGGCGTCACCATCGAACGGATGGACAACATCGCCAACTCGCCGTTGTTCGCCGTGGCCTTCGACGGCGTGGTGGTCCCGAAGGCCGACGTCGTCGGCGAGATCGGCAAGGGCTGGGCGCTCCTGACCCCGGCCCTCGACCGGGCGACGGTGCTGCGGTGTGCCGAGATCGTGGGCGCCGGGGAGCGGCTGCTCGAGATCTCGGTCGACTACGCCAACGCCCGGAGCCAGTTCGGCAAGCCGATCGGCCAGTTCCAGGCGGTGCAGTACCTCTGCACCGACATCGCCATCGACACGCACCTGACGGCGCTCCTCCTCCGCCACGCGGCCTGGCGCCTCGACAACGGGGTGCCGGCCCGACGCGAGGTCGCCCTGGCCAAGTCCTTCGCCAGCCGGGCCGCCCAGCGCATCGTGCACTCGGCCCACGAGGTCCACGCCGGTGTCGCCTTCATGCTCGAGGCGGACGTCCAGCTCTACACGCGCCGGGCCAAGCACTGGGAGTTCGACCTGGGCGAGGCCCGCTACCACGACGACGTCATCGCCGCCGGTCTGGAGGCGTGATCCGGCGGGCCCCGGCCCGGCGAGCGCAGCCAGCGACGGCACCGAACAGGAACACCAAGGAGGGTGATTATGGCTGACCAGCAGCGCTACGACCTCGACTGGATCGTGTCGGTCGACGACCACGTGATCGAGCCGCCCAACGTCTGGACCGACCGGCTGCCGGCCAAGTACCGCGACGTCGGGCCCCGCATCGAGACGGGCGACGACGGCCAGGAGTACTGGGTCTACGAGGACAAGCGGATGATCACCGGCGGCCTCGGGGCGACGGCCGGCCGTCCGCCCGAGGACATCACCACCGAGGGCTACCCCTACAGCGAGATGCGCCCCGGCTGCTACGACCCACAGGCCCGCCTGCTCGACATGAACGAGGCCGGCGTGCTGGCCTCGCTGAACTTCCCCTCGATCCCGCGCTTCTGCGGCCAACTGTTCTACGAGGCCAAGGACAAGGAGCTGGCCCTCCTCTGCGTCAAGGCCTACAACGACTGGATGATCGACGAGTGGTGCGCCACCGATCCCGGTCGGTACATCCCGCTGACCATCATCCCGCTGTGGGACCCGGCGGCGGCCGTGGCCGAGATCGAGCGGACGGCGGCCAAGGGCTCGCACAGCTTCTGCTTCTCGGAGAACTTCGAGCCGCTCGGCCTGCCCACCATCCACGACCCGAGCCGCTACTGGGACCCGGTGATCGCCGCCGCCCAGGACAACGAGCAGGTGCTCTCGATCCACATCGGGTCGTCGTCGGTCATGTACAAGGTGGCGTCGAACTCGCCGTTCATGGCCAACATGGCCATGGGGGCCATCCGGCCGGCGGGCGCCATGCTGTCGTGGATCTTCAGCGGCATGTTCCAGCGGTTCCCCGACACCAAGATCGCCCTGTCCGAGGGGAGCATCGGCTGGATCCCGTGGTTCCTCGAGCGCTCCAAGCAGGTCCTCGAGACCCAGCGCCACTGGGTGGCCAAGGGCGAGCAGTTCGGCGGCAACGGCGTCGAGGGGGCCCACGCCACGGTCGGCGAGGGCGTGGACGTCTTCAAGATCGACGTCTACGAGGACTACCGCAAGCACTTCTACGGCTGCTTCATCGACGACGCCACCGGACTCGGGATGCTCGACGTGGTCGGGGTGGACAACGTCATGATCGAGATGGACTACCCCCACTCGGACACGACGTGGCCCCACTCGATCAAACTGGCCCACGAGCGGCTCAACGCGGCCAAGCTCTCCGACGAGATCCAGTACAAGATCCTGCGGGGCAACGCCGAGCGCCTCTACCAGTTCACGCCGTCGGCGCCGCCCACCATCTGAGCGGTACGACGTCGAACGGGCCGGTCGGCGGAGCCGACCCCGATCGCGCCGCCGAGGTGAGCCAGGGGGGCATGTGGAGGTCACCGACTTCCGTATCGACATCGACCGGGACGTCATCGACGACCTCCGGCGGCGGGCCGGCCAGGCCCGTCTGGCCGAGGAACCGCCCGACGCCGGCTGGGACTACGGGACCAACGCCGCCTACCTGGCCGAGCTGGTGGCCTACTGGGCCGACGGCTTCGACTGGTACGCCCAGCAGGCCCGCCTGAACGAGGTCCCCCAGCACACGGCGGTCGTCGACGGCGTCACCGTCCACTTCGCCCGTCAACCGGGCGTCGGCCCGGATCCCCTCCCGATCCTGCTGGTCCACGGCTGGCCCAGCGGCTACCTCGAGATGACGAAGCTCCTGCCCCTCCTGGCCGACCCGGGGGCCCATGGCGGCGATCCGGCCGACGCCTTCGAGGTCGTGGTGCCCTCGCTGCCCGGCTTCGGGTTCTCCGGACCGCCGCCGGCCCGGGGCTTCGGCTACCACCGGGCCGCCGACACGCTCCACGCCCTGTTGTCCGAGGGGCTCGGGCACTCGCGCTACGGCGTGCACGGGACGGGGCTCGGGGCCTACGTGAACGGGTGGCTGGCCGTGGAGCACCCCGACTCGGTGGTGGGCTTCCACACCCACGACCCGGCGCTCTTCCCGGCCGCCTCCTTCGAGCCGCCGGCGCCACCGCCCACCGACGCCGAGCTGGCGTTCGGTGAGCACGCCCGGGCCTGGGCGGCCCGGGAGGGCGCCTACGCCGAGCTCCACCGGACCAAGCCCCAGAGCATCGGTCACGCCCTCAACGACTCGCCGGCCGGCCTGGTCTCGTGGTTGGTCGAGAAGCACCGGACGTGGAGCGACTGCCACGGCGACGTCGAGTCCCGCTACACCAAGGACGAGTTGCTCACCAGCGCCACCACCTACTGGGCCACCGGCACCATCGCCTCGTCGATGCGGGCCTACTACGAACGGGTGACCGCCGACCCGCCCATGGAGCCGGGCCGGCGGCTCCCGGTCCCCACCGGCGTGGCCATGCCCCGCTTCGATCCGTCGTTCCCGCCCCGCCGGGCCCCCCGGGAGCTGATCGACCGCGTGCACGACGTCCACCACTGGGTCGACCTGCCGTCGGGGGGGCACTTCGCCTCCTGGGAGGAACCCGAGCTGGTGGCGGCGAGCCTGCGGGACTTCTTCCGGCCGTTGCGATGAGGTGTCCCGCACCCTGGCGCGTCCATCGGTGAGGGTCGAGCACGTTGGTGTCGAGATGAGGAGGACCCATGGCTGAGCAGGCAACCTTCGTGGTGCAGACCAAGCCCAAGGCATACGAGATCCGCCAGGCGCCGCTCCCGGCCATCGGGGACGACGACGCCCTTCTGGCCATCGAGGGGTGCGGTGTCTGCGGCACCGACGTCGAGGTGTTCGAGGGCTCGCTGGGCGACCGGTACCCGATCGTGCCGGGCCACGAGCCCTTCGGCCGGATCCTGGCCATCGGTTCGGCGGCCCGGGCCAAGTGGAACGTCGACGAGGGGGACCGGGTGGCCGTCCACTCCACCCTCACCTGTGGCCGGTGCCGGACCTGTCGGGCCGGGCTCCGGGGCTGCACGGCACCGGAATTCGCCGACACCACCATCTACGGGTTCCGGTCGCCCGACGTGGCCCCGGCCCTGTGGGGAGGCTTCTCGTCGCACCTCTACCTGGCGCCCGAGGCCATCGTCGTCCCGATGTCGCCCGACATCAGCGTGGCCGCCGCCTCGCTGTTCAACGTGATGTCCAACGGCGTCGACTGGGTCCTCGACGTCGGCGGGTTCCGGGCCGGGCAGTCCATCGCCATCCTCGGTCCCGGGCCTCGGGGCCTCGCCTCGGTGATCGCCGCCAACGTGGCCGGGGCCAGCGAGATCGCCGTCACCGGCCTCGCCGCCGACCGGGAGCGACTGGCCTTGGCCAAGGTGCTCGGGGCCGACCACGCCCTCGACGTCACGGGCGCCAACGTGGTCGAGACGGTCCTCGGGGCCATGACCCGCCCGCCCGACCTGGTCATCGACTGCACGCCGATGTCGCTCGCCTCGGTCACCGACGCCGTCGAGATCGCCGGGCGCAAGGGCACCGTGGTGCTCGCCGGGATGAAGGGTCCGAACGGCATGGCCCAGATACCGGTCGACACGGTGTCGGCCAAGCAGCTCACGCTCAAGGGGGCGGTGTCCCGATCGCTCGCCTCGATGGAGTACGCCATCTCGCTGCTCGACTCGGACCGCTGGCCGTTCGAGCGCTTCGCCAGCGACGCCTACTCGATCGCCGACGCCGAAGCCGGGCTGTGGGCCCTGATCGGCGACGACAAGCCGATGCACGTCCGCATCGTTCCGGAGGTCTGACGTGGCCGAGGTCGCCGCGACCGGGCTGCCGTGGCACTCGTCGGGGGTCCCGACGGTGCAGCTCAGCGACGTGGTCGTCCTGGCCGAGGGCCTCAGCTTCCCCGAAGGGCCGGTGGCCCTGGCCGACGGCTCGGTGATCGTCACCGAGATCGAGGCCGCACGGGTCAGCCGGGTCGGTCCCGACGGCGACGTGTCGGTGGTGGCCGAGACCGGCGGCGGTCCGAACGGTGCGGCCATCGGCCCCGACGGGGCCCTCTACGTCTGCAACAACGGCGGCCGGTTCGCCGACGGTAACTGGACCGGGGGGTGGATCGAGCGGGTCGACCTCGACACCGGGGCGGTCGACGTGCTGTACGCCGAGTACGAGGGCCGCCGGCTCTCGGGCCCCAACGACCTGGTGTTCGACACCTCCGGCGCCTTCTGGTTCACCGACACCGGCAAGTTCCAGGGCCGGTTCCGCGACGTGGGCTCGGTCTACGTGGCCTCGATCGACGGCCGGTCGATCGACGAGGTGATCCATCCCATCGAGAGCCCCAACGGCATCGGTCTGTCCCCGGATGGTCGGACGCTCTACGTGGCCGAGACGGTGACCGCCCGCCTCCGGGCCCGGGAGATCACCGGGCCCGGCACCCTGGCCCCGGTCGAGGGGACCGGCGCCGAGACGGTGCTGTGCGGACTGCCGGGGTTCCAGGGGTTCGACTCGCTCGCCGTCGACGCCGACGGGAACGTCTGCGTGGCCACCCTCTCGACCGGCGGCGTCACCTCGATCGCCCCGGACGGCAGCTCGGTGGTCCGCTACGTGCTCCCCGAGGGCCTGCACGACCACATGACGACCAACCTGTGCTTCGGTGGCCCCGACGGCTCGACGGCCTTCATCACCCTCGGCACCTCGGGCCGGCTGGTGGCCTGCCCGTGGCCCAGCCCGGGGCTCGAGCTGGCCTTCAACCGCTGACGGCCCCCGCCGCGGCGGCGCCCCCGGTGAGGTGCCGTACGCTGGCCGGATGTCGGCTGACGGGTTCCCCGAGGCACCGCCGTCGGCCTACACCCGCTGGCGGCGATGGCAGCTCCCGCTGGCGGCGGCGATCATCGGCTGGGTCATCGTGGCCGGGCTGGCCCTGTTGGCCCTGCTGCGGGTGGTGGCGTGGGACGACCTCGAGCCGCTGGCCATCCTCAACACGGTCACCGCCTTCGTCTACTTGCCGGCCTGGGTCGTGGCCCTGGTCGCCGCCGTCGGGCGCCGCTACGTGCTGGCGGGGGCGGCGTTGCTCGTGGTGGTGGCCCAGGTGGCGCTCATGTACCCCGAGCTGTCGGCCGCCACACCCGCGCCGGCCTGGACCAAGGGGGCGCCGTCCCTCCAGCTGCTCGACGGCAACCTCTACGACGGCAACCGGACCATGTCGGGCTACGAGCAGCAGATCCGCGACCTGCGGCCGGACCTGGTCACCTTCGAGGAGGCCACCGTCGGTCACGTGGACGACCTGCGCCAGTCGGGCGCGCTGGCGTCGCTCCCGTACCAGTACCAGGTGGCCCGGTACGACCCGTGGGCCTTCTTCATCGCCTCGCGCTGGCCGCTGTCGGACACCCACGTGGTGTCCCTGTCCGACCAGCCGCTCATCGTCCAGACCACGGTGGCCCTCCCGTCGGGGTCGTTCCGCCTCTGGGTGGTCCACACCATCGCCCCCAAGCGGCCCACGTTCCAGCTCTGGCGAGACCAGTTGGCGCTGATCCAACGCCTGATACGGGCCCGGGGTCTCCAGCACCTGCTGGTCGTCGGCGACTTCAACGCCACCTGGGGGAACCGGGGCTTCCGGGGCATCCTCGACACCGGGTTGATCGACGGCGCGGCGGCTCGGGGCAAGGCCCTCGACATGACGTGGTCGCAAGACTGGGGGATCATCCCGCCCCTGGTGCGCATCGACCACGTCCTGACCGGGACGGGCCTGGCGGTCACCCAGATCCAGACCATGACCGGGCTCGGCAGCGACCATCGGGACCTGTTGGCCACGGTGGCCCGACAACCGTCGGGCACCGGGTAGCGACCGCACCGGCCGCCGGACACCGCCGTTTCGACACCGCCGTCGCAAATCCCGACTAAATGGGTCGGTGTTACGGCATACACTCAGAGGATGCGCACTCGGCCCGGTGACCGCGCCCTGGTGGGGCCGGGGTGAGCCCGGCTCCCGGGGCGCCGGTCCACCTGGCCGTCGCCCTCGAGGGCGCCGGCTGGCACCCGGTGGCCTGGCGTGAGCCGGCGGCCCGGCCGGCCGAGCTCTTCGACGCCCGCTACTGGGCCGACCTGGTGAACGAGGCCGAGCAGGGCCTGGTCGACTTCGTCACCATCGAGGACTCGCTGGGCCTCCAGTCCTCGAGCCGAAAGGGTCCCGACGAGCGGACCGACCAGGTCCGGGGGCGACTCGACGCCGTCCTGATCGCCGCCCGGGTCGCCCCGGTGACCCGCCACGTCGGACTGGTGCCCACCGTGGTGGTCACCCACACCGAGCCGTTCCACGCCGCCAAGGCCATCGCCACCCTCGACTTCGTGAGCCACGGCCGAGCCGGCGTCCGGGTCCAGGTGGCGGCCCAGCCCTACCTGGCCGAGCACTTCGGGCGGCGACGGCTCCCCGATCCGGGGGGACCCCCCGAGGACCACGCCGGGCTGGTGGGCGAGCTGTTCGACGAGGCCCGTGACTACGTGGAGGTGCTGCGCCGGCTCTGGGACAGCTGGGAGGACGACGCCGAGATCCGCGACGCCTCGACCGGACGGTTCGTCGACATCGACCGGTTGCACTACATCGACTTCGAGGGCGCCCAGTTCAGCGTGCGCGGCCCCTCGATCACGCCCCGACCGCCGCAGGGTCAGCCCCTCGTGGCCGCCCTGGCCCATCAGCAGGTCCCCTACGAGCTGGTCGCCACCTCGGCCGACGTGGGCTTCGTCACCCCGGTCGACGAGACCTCGGCCGAAGCCATCGTGGCCACGGTGCGCTCGGCCCAGGCGGCCGCCGGTCGGCCGGACGACGAGGTCCGGGTCATGGCCGACCTGGTGGTGTTCCTCGACCAGGACGCCAAGGTGGCCGAGGCCCGCCGGGCCCGCCTCGACGAGCTGTTCGGCCACGAGTACCGCAGCGACGCCCTGGTGTTCACCGGCTCGCCGAGCGGGCTCGCCGACCTCCTGGTCCGCTGGCAGGCGGCCGGCCTGGCCGGCTTCCGCCTCCGCCCGGGGACCATCCCGCACGATCTCGAGGCCATCACCCGGGGCCTGGTCCCCGAGCTGCAGCGCCGGGGCGTCTACCCCGAGCGCTACGACACCGGCACCCTGCGGGCCCGACTGGGCTTCGAGCGGCCGGCCAACCGCTACGCCACCGCCCGGACCGGGGCGCCGTCATGACCAAGCAGATCCACCTGGCCGCCCACTTTCCCGGGGTCAACAACACCACGGTGTGGAGCGATCCCGAGGCCGGCAGCCACATCGAGTTCGAGTCGTTCGTCCGCCTGGCCCAGACGGCCGAGCGGGCCAAGTTCGACTTCTTCTTCCTGGCCGAGGGTCTCCGGCTGCGCGAGCAGGCGGGGAGGATCTACGACCTCGACGTCGTCGGCCGGCCCGACACCTTCACCGTGCTCGCCGCCCTGGCCGCCGTCACCGACCGCCTGGGCCTGGCCGGAACGATCAACTCGACCTTCAACGAGCCCTACGAGGTGGCCCGGCAGTTCGCCTCCCTCGACCACCTCTCGGCCGGCCGGGCGGCCTGGAACGTGGTGACGTCGTGGGACGAGTTCACCGGGGAGAACTTCCGGCGGGGCGGCTTCCTCGCCCAGGAAGACCGGTACTCGCGGGCCGAGCAGTTTCTGCGCACCACGTGGGAGCTGCTCGACACCTGGCGGGGCGACGAGATCGTGGCCGACAAGGCCACCGGGGTCTTCCTGAGCGACGGGCGGGCCGGCACCTTCGACCACCACGACGACCACTTCTCTATCGCCGGCCGCTTCAACGTGCCCCGCAGCCCGCAGGGCCGACCGGTGATCTTCCAGGCCGGGGACTCGTCCGACGGCCGGGAGTTCGCGGCGGCGACGGCCGATGCCATCTTCTCCCGGCATGGGACCCTCGAGGCCGGCCAGGCGTTCTACGCCGACGTGAAGGGCCGGCTGGCCCGCTACGGCCGGCGCCGGGACCAGTTGCTGATCCTGCCGGCCGCCACCTTCGTGCTCGGCGACACCGACGACGAGGCCCGGGACCTGGCCCATGAGGTCCGACGCCTCCAGGTGAGCGGGGCCACCGCCATCAAATTCCTCGAGCAGCTCTGGAACCGGGACCTGTCGGCCTACGACCCCGACGGGCCGCTGCCCGAGATCGACCCCGACCCGGGTGAGCACACCATCGCCCGGGGCCGGGCCAGCGTGCGGCTCCATCGCGACCCGATGGCCGAGGCGGCGGCGTGGCGGGCCCGGGCCGAGGCCGGCGGCCTGTCGATCCGCGAGCTGATCATCGAGGTCACCGGGCGCCAGACGTTCGTGGGCAGCCCTTCGACGGTGGCCGAGTCGCTGGACGATCTGGTCCAGCGGGACGCCTCCGACGGCTTCATCCTGGTCCCGCACCTCACGCCCGGCGGCCTCGACCGCTTCGCCGACGAGGTCGTGCCGCTCCTCCAAGAGCGCGGCGTGTTCCGGACCGAGTACGAGGGCACCACCCTGCGACACCACCTCGGCCTCGACCGCCCCGGCGACCTCCACGAGGAGCGGTCGGCCTCGTGAGGCCAGGACCGGCGGGCGTGGCGTTCGACGGGCGGCGCTGACCCTCGTGGCCCCGCTCCCGCTCGGCGTCCTCGATCTGGCCCCGATCTCGTCCGGCTCGACGCCGGCCCAGGCGCTGCGCAACAGCGTCGACCTGGCCCAGCAGGCCGAGCGAGCGGGCTACGCCCGCTACTGGTTCGCCGAGCACCACCTCAATCCCGGCGTGGCCGGGACCACCCCGGCGCTCCTGCTGGCCCTGGTGGCCGCCGCCACCACCTCCATCCGGATCGGCTCGGGCGCCGTCCAGCTCGGTCACCGGACCCCGCTGTCGGTGGTGGAGGAGTTCGGCCTGCTCGACGCCGTCTACCCGGGTCGCTTCGATCTGGGTCTCGGCCGGTCGGCCGGTCGGCCGATCAAGGAAGCCTCGGCGTCGACGCCGAGGCGGTCGCGCCCGCCCCGGGTGGCCCACGAGGTGGACGGGTTGTGGATCCCCGCTCCCTTCCCGATGGCCGACCTGATCGGGTCACCCCGGGTGGCCATGAGCCGCCGGCTGCTCCAGCAGCCCGGCGCCGTGGCGCCCGACTACGCCGAGCAGATCGCCGAGATCCTGGCCCTGCTGGACGGCACCTACTGCAGCCCGGAGGGCATCGCCGCCCACGTCGTGCCGGGGGAGGGCGCCCGGGTCGAGGTGTGGATCCTCGGGAGCAGCGGTGGGGCGAGCGCCCGGGTGGCCGGGGCCCGGGGGCTGCGGTTCGCCGCCAACTACCACGTCAGTCCGGCCACCGTCCTCGAGGCGGCCGACGGCTATCGGGCGGCGTTCGAGCCCTCGGCCCACCTCGAGCGCCCCTACGTCGCCGTCTCGGCCGACGTGGTGGTGGCCGAGGACGAGGATCGGGCCCGGGAGCTGGCCACCGGCTACGCCCTGTGGGTCCGGAGCATCCGCCGGGCCGAGGGGGCGATCGAGTTCCCGACGCCCGAGGAGGCCCGGGCGGCCGCCTGGACCGACCAGGACCGGGCGCTCGTGGCCGACCGGGTGGACACCCAGTTCGTCGGCTCCCCGAGCCAGGTGGCGGACCGGCTCGAGACGCTGGCCTCGGTGACCGGCGCCGACGAGCTGGTGGTGACCACGATCACCCACGACCACGCCGACCGGGTGCGCTCTCATCAATTGCTGGCCGAGGAGTGGCAGCGTCGCTGAGCCGCGAGCAACGACGGCCCCGGCCACCGGCTGACCCCGGGGGGTGCGTCAGCCAGGGCCGGGCGATCATCGAGAGGGCGCAAGGGCCGCCCTTCGATGTCGGTGGTGACGACGGCGGGTCAGCCGTGCACCACGGCCAGCTCGGGGTGGACCTCGCCGGTGCTCGCCTGGGCCCGACGCCGAGCGACGGGCCGCCGCCGCCAGCGAACCGGCTCACCGTCCGACGGGCGTTCGGCGAACGTCACGTCGGCCAGGGGCGGCGAATAGATGTGCAGGGTGGTGGCGTCGGCGCCGGACCAGTTGGCCAGCTCGTGTACGTCGGTCCCACCGTGGCCGAAGGACTCGCCACGACGCAGGACCCGGGCGGTGGCCCGCTCGGCCGAGCGACCGCCGACGATCTCCACGATCTCCCCGTCGACGACCTGGGTCACGCTCCGGGCGCCACCGTGGTCGTGCGGGCCGAGCGCCGAGCCGTCGGGCCAGGTGATGAGCCAGACGTCGTAGGCCGAGGTGGCGAGGAGCCGCACCGAGCGAGCGCCGGTCGGCTGCTCCACGTCCGGCGGCACCGGCGCTTGGACCCGGGCCAGTCCGGCGGCGATGACCCGAAGGGCGCTGAACGACAGCGGCAGGTCGGTCGGTTCGACCAGTCCTTGGCCGGCCGGGTGGGACGACGGGTGCGCGGCCCGGCGGCGGGTGGACAGGGTGGTCAGGGGTGTGGCGGGGGTGGTCGGCATGGCGGGTACTCCGAGATCGAGGGGTGGGCACTGGCTCAGGGCGCCGGACGGGCGCGCCGGGCGGGTCAGCGACAGCGCTCGTCGAAGGTCAGGCGGGTCTGGGTGCCCCAGGTGTCGTTCGGGTTCCCGGCCGATCGCATGTGGTCAGCGTAAACCTATAAACCCGATCAATCAAGTAAGATTTATGACCAGGTTCCGGGCGGCCGGCGCTCGTCGTGCCCCCGACGCCGATACGGGTCGCTGGCTACGCTCCGCCTGTGCCCTTGAGGGACGGCGAGACGATGGGGTGGCTCCGGGCCACGGTCGGTGTGGCCCTGCTCGTCGCGCCGGCGGCGCCCATGCGCTGGACCGGCGGCGAGACGCCGTCGGGGGCGGCCGTGCTCCTCATGCGGACCATCGGGATCCGGGACCTGGTGCTGGGTGCCGGCACGGTGGGGGCGGCCCGCTCCGGGGTGCCGGCCGACGTCGGGCGGTGGACCACGGCGGCCCTGGCCAGTGACTCGCTCGACACGCTGGCCAGCCTGGCCGCCCTGCGGCACCTCGGCCGACGTGACGCCCTGGGCGCCGCCGCCCTGGCGTTCGCCTTCGTGCTCGGCGACCTGGTCGAGCGGCGACGGATCACCGCCGCGACGTAGCCGGCCGTTGTCCGCCCGAGCCGCCGGTCCGCCCGAAGCCGCCGGACCGCCCGGACCCGCCTGACCGCCCGGCCCGCCGTCACCACTGCGGCGGCGCCGAGCGTCGATGGGGCGTGCCGTCCCACTCGCCCAGGGGCGCCGGGTGCCACCACCAGTCGGCGCCCTCCGCCGGGTGTCGGCCGAGCGCGGCCCGCCCGGTCGCCCACAGGAGCCGGTCCCAGCCACCACCCTGGCGCGGGGCCCAGGGGAACGCCCGGTCGACCACGGCGTCGGCCAGGTCGTCGAGGCGGGTCGGCGGTCGGCCACCGGCCGGCCGGCAGGCGTCGTCGGTGTGGACCAGCAGCTCGGTGCAGGCCATGGCCACCCAGCCCGAGCGGTCGGCCGATCCCGAAGGATGGAAGGCCCGCTCGTGCAGGGCGAGGCCCTGGAGGAGCCGGGTCAGGACGGCCGCGCCAGAGGCCAGTGCGTCGAGCAGGCCCTCGGTCGTGGCCGAGGCGTCGCCGTCGCGGGGGACGCCGAGACGACCCTCGGCCCGTCGGGCGACGTAGGCGCTGTAGAGGAACAGCGTGTCGACGAGGTGGTCGAGGGTCCGCCGGGGCGACCAGGGGTGGGCGGGGTCCGAGGCCAGCCACCGGTCGGCGGGCACGGCCGAGAACTGCGTCGCCGACCAGGCGGCCGCCTCTTCCACATGCGACGGGGTCAGTTCCACCGACCCAGTCTCGCCGCCCCGGCTCCCTCGGGCGGCCGGCGGGCCTGGAAAAATGACCCGATGCAGCTCCTCGGTCCCATGGTGCCCCGTGACCCCGCCGAGCCCCATCGGGCATCGACCCCGCTCGAACTCTTCTTCGACCTGACGTTCGTCGTCGCCGTGGCCCAGGCCGCCGACGGTCTCGGGAACGGCTTGGCCACCGGGTCGGTCCACCGCGTGCTCATCGGGTTCCCCCTGGTGTTCTTCGCCATCTGGTGGGCGTGGATGAACTTCACCTGGTTCGCCTCGGCCTACGACACCGACGACGCCGCCTACCGTCTGGCCGTCCTGGTGCTGATGGCCGGCGTCCTCATCCTGGCGGCGGGCATCCCCCGGGCCCTCGAGCGGATGGACTACGGCGTCATGGTGGCCGGTTACGTGGTCATGCGGCTGGCCATGGACTCGCTGTGGCTCCGGGCGGCGATCTCGGACCCGAGTACCCGACGCTGCTCGGTCCGCTATCTCATCGGCGTCACCGTGCTCCAGGTCGGCTGGGTCTCGTGGCTGTTCCTACCGGACAGCCTGGCCCTGCCGGCCTTCCTCGTCCTGACCGTGCTCGAGCTGTCGGTGCCGCTGTGGGCCGAGTCGGTGGGCCGCACGGCGTGGCACCCCGGCCACATCGCCGAGCGCTACGGGCTGTTCACCATCATCGTGCTGGGCGAGGCCCTGCTGGCCGTCTCGCTCGGCGTGCAGTCGGCCCTGGTCGCCAAGTCGACCCTGGGCAGCCTGGCCGACGTGGTGGCGGGCGGCATCCTCACCGTGTTCGCCATGTGGTGGATCTACTTCGACCTGCCGGCGGGCGAGGCCCTGCGCCAGGCCCGGGCGAGGTTCGCCACCCGCCTGACCGGCGCCTTCGGGTGGGGCTATGGCCACTACCTGGTGTTCGCGGCGGTGGCGGCCACCGGGGCCGGCCTGGCCCTGGAGGTCCGGCAGGTCTCGCACCGGACCGAACTGTCGAACCTGGGCGCCGGCTTCGCCCTCACCGTCCCGGTGGCTGTCTACCTGGTGACCGTGTGGGCCCTGCACTTCCGGTTCAAGACGCCCGGGGCCTTTCGAAGCGTGGCCCCGCCGGTGGCCGCCTGCCTGGTCCTCGCTTCGAGCGCCACCCCGCAGCCGGCCCTGGCCACCGGGGTGGTGCTGGCCGTGCTGGTGGCGGTGGGCGTCCTCGCCGGGCGGGACCGACCGACCGGGCGTCCCGCCTAGCCGGCCGAGCCGCAGATCTTGGTGTAGTAGGCGGCCTCGGTCTTCTCGGCGGCCGAGTACTTGGGGCTCATCGCCGCCGTTTCGAAACTCGCTTCGAACTGGGCGGCGCTGGTCGAGGTCTTCACCAGGTTCTCCTCCGTCTTGACCAGACTGAGCAGGATCGGCACGGTGGCCTTCACCGCCGCCGGGGCGCCCGAGTAGGCGGCGGTGGCCTGCTGCTCGACCTTCCCCTCGCCGCCGAACGAGGCCAGCAGGGCCTTCTTGGCCGATGCCCAGTTGCCGGCGAGGAGCGCCTTCTCGAGGGCGCTGGCCGTCTTGGCGTTGCTGGTCGTCTCGGACTTGGTGAGGGTGCAGATCTTGTTGCCCGGGTCCGACCCCTTGGTGGCGGCGCCACTGGCCACCGTCCAGAGGGGAGCCACCATCGCCGCGGCCACGGTCACCCCGACGGCCAGGGAACGGATACCGACCCGCTGCGCTGCTCGTGCCATTCGGTGCACCTCGTCGATTCGTCACCCTGCACCGGCGTTTCCGGTCCGACCGTTCTAGTGCCCGGCCGACGCCCGGGCCAAAGCGGGGCTGCCCCTCGGGGTGTCCGTCCACTCGTCGGGCCCGAGCGCGGCGCGGTACCTTCTTCGGATGGACGCAACGGGGGGAATGTCGGGCGGTCTGGTGGCGTGGGCACGACGCGTGTGGGCCGGCCGCCGCCGTCCGGGCCGCCTGGTCACGGTCGACCGGGCCCGGACCCTGGCCCAGCGCCGGGTCCCGCGGGTGGTCTTCGACTACCTCGACGGGGCGGCCGAGACCGAGGGGACGCTGCGGGCCAACCGGACGTCGATGGCCGCCGTGGGCTTCCGCCCGAGAATGGGCGTCACGGCCGGCGTGCCGGCCCCCGACCTCACCACCACGGTGCTCGGGCAGACCCTGCCCATGCCGATCATCCTCGGGCCGATCGGCTTCACCCGGATGATGGACCGCCACGGCGACGTGGCCGGGGCGGCCGCCGCCGGACGGGCCGGCACCATCTTCACCCTCAGCTCGATGTCGGGCCACACCATCGAAGAGGTCATCGCCGCCGCCACCACCCCGACGTGGTTCCAGCTGTACTTCCTCGGCGGACGCCCCGGTGCCGCCCAGCTGGTGGCCCGGGCGCGCGACGCCGGCTACTCGGCCCTGGTGGTCACCATGGACACCCAGCTCCCGGGGAACCGCGAGCGGGACCTGCGCAACGGCGTGTCCCCGCCGCTGCAGATGGATCTGCGCAACATGGTGAAGTTCGCCCCCCAGGTCGGCCTGCGCCCCGACTGGTTGCTCGAGTTCGCCCGGGACCGCTTCCAGCTCGACATCATCAACGCCACCAACCTCGGGCCGCCCGAGTCCCCCATGAACGTGGAGGAGGCGCTGATGGAGTGGACCGCCGCTCCGCCCCGCTGGGAGGACTTCGAATGGCTCCGGCGCGAGTGGGGTGGGCCGATCATCGCCAAGGGCATCGTCACCGGTGACGATGCCCGGCGGGCGGTCGACGTCGGTTGCGAGGCCATCGTCGTGTCCAACCATGGCGGCCGGCAGCTCGACGGGATGCCGGCCTCGCTGCCGGCCCTGGTCGAGGTGCTCGACGCCGTCGGCGGCCAGGTCGAGGTGCTGGTGGACGGCGGCGTCCGGCGGGGCTCCGATGCCGTGCGGGCCGTGGCCCTCGGGGCCCGGGCCGTGCTGATCGGCCGGGCCTGGGCCTACGGCCTGGCGGCGGCCGGTGGCCCCGGGGTCGACCAGATCCTCACCCTGCTGCGCACCGACATCGACCGGACGCTGCGGCTGCTCGGCTGTGGTGCGGTCACCGACCTCGACCGCCGGTACGTCGAGTACCCGGCGGAGTGGGACCGCAAGGGCCGCTGAGCCCGGGGCGGTCCGTCCGCCCGGCTACTCGCTCTCTTTCCAGCGGTCGCCGGCCAGCGACTGGACGATGTCCTTGAACGACGTCTTGAGCGACGTCGGGACGTCGATCACGAACGGCGTGGTCCTCGAGCCGACCGAGGCCAGGGCCTCACGCAGCGACTCGGTGCTGTCGACCCGGACCCCGTCGCAGCCGACCGAGCGGGCGATCGACGCGTGGTCGAACTCGTCGAAGCCCGCCGCCACGGCCTTCTCGCCCATGCCGTGGAGCACCCAGCCGAGGGCGTTGTTGTTGAAGACCACCACGGTGATGGCGATCTTGGCCTGCACCGCCGTCATCAGGGCGTGGATCGACATGGCGAACCCGCCGTCACCACAGACGGCCAGCACCGGCCGGTCGGGGTTGGCCAGCTTGGCCCCGAGGGCGGCCGGGACCGAGTAGCCCATGCCCCCGCCGGCGGCCGGCTGGAGGTAGCTGTTGGCCGACTTCGGGTGGTACCAGTGCATCATGAACAGCCGGTTCTCGCCGGCGTCGCAGGTGATGACCCCGTTCTCGGGGAAGGTCTCCTGGAGCAGGGAGATGACCCGCTGGGGGGCGATGGGCACCTCGTCGGTGGTGAACTCGGCGCTCGTTGAGCTCGCCGTGGGACTCCTCGGCGGCCGCCACCCGTTCGGCCGCCCCCTGGTCCCGGGCGGCCAGGCCGCCGGTCAGGGCGCCGGCCAGACGGTCGAGCACCACCGAGGCCTCGCCGATCAGGGCGTGGTCGATGGGGTAGGTCCAGCTGACGTTCAGCGGCTCCACGTCGATCTGGATCAACGTCTGGCGGGTCGGGTCGAGCAGGGCCGTGCTCTCGTCGGCGGTGTCGATCGGGGCCAGCTTGGTGCCGACGGCCAGGACCACGTCGGCCGAGCCGACGACGGCGTTGGCCGTGGGCATGCCGAAGGTCCCCATGACGCCGACCCCGAGGGGGTCGGTCTCGGGGAACACGCCCTTGCCGGCGGCCGTGGTGGCCACCGGGGCGTCGAGGGCCCGGGCCAGGGCGGCCAGCGAGTCCCAGGCCTGCCCCACCCGCACGCCGTTGCCGGCGATGATGACCGGCCGGGTCGCCCCCCGGAGCGCCTCGACCGCCGCGCCGAGGACCACCTCGTCCACCGCCTGGCTCTTCTCGGGCAGGTAGGCGCTGGTCGGGAAGAGGCGGGGGACCGAGTCCGGGCCGACGCGTGCCCTTCAGGGCGTCACCGTGGTAGATGACGGCCACCGGCCCCGGCTCGCCGGTGATCGAGTGCTTGATGGCCAGCTGGGTGTGCTGGACCGCCTGGGCCGGGTCGTGGCTCACCATGACCCGCTTGGTCACGCCCCGCAGCGTGGACAGGGCGTCCCAGCTCCCGTAGTCGCCGGTGCCCGACTGGTAGTAGCCGTGGTGCGAGAGCGGTCCGCCGTCGGACATCTCGGTGAGGATCAGGATCGGGGCACTGCCCAGCATGGCCTCGAGGAACCCCTGGCCGGCGTTGCCGGCGATCCACTCGCCCTGGCCCATGACCACCACCGGCTTGCCGGTCATCCGGCCGTAGGCGTCGGCCATGGCCGAGCCGATCGACTCCTCGCGCACCTGGACCACCTTGATGCTCGGGTGGGCGTGGAGCGAGGTGTAGATGGTGCCGGTGTAGCCGCCGGGCATGCCCAGCACGTACTCGACGCCGGCGTCGGCGAGCGCCTGGACGATGGCATCGGTGGTGCTGACCGGCGTGGTGAACGAGGGCGTGATCATCTGGCGTGTTCCTCCCTATGGCGTCCGGACGGGACGCCGTGCGGCGCTGGCGCCCCTGGTGGGCGTCACCGAGCGACCGAGGTCGAGGTTACGGCCGGTCGAACCGAGGGTCAATCGGTTGAGAGGCCCGCCGTCAGCGCAGGACGAACCGGGGCAGCGTCAGCTCCGGGCCCATGTCCTCGAAGACGCACTCGACGGGCAGCCCGGCCCGGAGCTCGTCGATCGGTGCGTCGACCAGGTTCGAGGTCATCCGGGTGCCCCCGGTGCCGTCGAGCTCGACCACCGCCACCACGTAGGGCACCACGTCGCGCAGCGCCGGCAGGAACGGCAGGTGGACGATCGAGTAGGTGAACAGTGTCCCGGTGCCCGGGAGGTCGACCCACTCCACCTCGAAGGAGCCGCAACGACCGCAGACCGGGCGGGGCGGATGGCGGAAGACCCCGCACGAGGCACAGCGCTGCATGACCAGGCGGTGGTGCCGGGCGGCCTCGAAGAACGGCCGGGTGTCCTCGGTCACCGCCGGGGTCGGCATGGCGTCGGGGAACCAGCGGGCGCTCATCGTCGACCCAGGATCACGGCGCTCGTCGGGATGCCCGGCGAGCTGGTCACCAGGCACAGCTCGGCGCCCTCGACCTGACTGGTGGCGTCGCCCCGGAGTTGGTGGACGCCCTCGATCACGTGGTTGAGTCCCTGCATGTAGGCCTCCGAGAGGTTGCCACCGGCGGTGTTGGTGGGCAGCGAGCCGGAGCCCCAGGCCAGGGCGCCCGATTCGGCGAAGGCACCCGACTCGCCGGGGGCGCAGAACCCGAAGTCCTCCAGACCGAACAGCACCTGGCCGCTGAAGTTGTCGTAGAGCTGGGCCACGTCGATGTCGCCCGGGCCCGACGCCGGCCCGGCCGTACAGGCGCTCGGCCACCCGGGCCATGCCGCCGGTGCCGTAGCCGTCGGCGGTCCAGGCGGCGTTGGCCATGGGCCCGCCGAGCTGTGCGCCCTCGGCGCCCTCGGCCCCGGCCACCACGGTGACCGGACGGTTGGCCAGGTCGGCCGCCCGCTCGGCGGTGGTGACGACCACGGCGCAGGCCCCGTCGGTCTCGAGGCAGCAGTCGAAGAGCCGGTAGGGGTCGGCGACCAGCCTCGACGCCTGGTGGTCCTCGAGGGTGAGCGGCCGGCCGGCCATCACCGCCAGTGGGTTGCGTGCCGCATGGGCCCGTTGGGTCACGGCCACGTGGCCGAGCTGGGCGCTGGTCGTCCCGAAGACCTCCATGTGCCGCCGCATCGGCAGGGCGAAGATCACCGACGGGCCGAGCACGCCGAACGGGGCGCTGAACGCCTGGAGGGAGTCGGTCTCCATCGCCGTGTCGGTCAGGGCCGGCACGGCCACCGGGCCGCCGGCGTCGGTGGTGGTGCCCCCGATGCGGGCGAACTGCCCCTGGCAGAGCGAGCGGTAGACCACGACGACCTCGGCCAGCGCCGGCCTCGACGGCCAGCGCCGCCTCGAGGACGGCGCTGCAGGCGCCGCCGCCGCCGGGCATCTCCGTGGTGGTGGCGAACCGCAGCTCGTCGAGCCCGAGGTCCCCGGCCAGCGTCCACGGGTTGCTCCGCTCGTCGGAGAACGGCGCCAGCCCGTCGATGTCGGCCGGTCGCAGGCCGGCGTCGGCCACGGCCGACAGGATGGCCCGGCAGGCCAGCCGGTACTCGCGCTCGGTGGCGCCGCCGCGCTTGGTGTACGCCGTCTGGCCGATGCCCACGATGCAGGCGGTGCGATCGCTCACCGCTCGCGCGCCTCCTCGTCCGTCGCCGGACGTACGAGCGTCCGCTAGCCCTTGCCACCCGACGCACGTCGTCTCCCCCAGACTCCGGCGACCCGGCGTCGCCGCAGGTGAAGCTACGGCGCCGCACCCACAGAAGCAAACGACCGGTTGGTCGATCAGCGGTACCGATATCGTGGCTACCGATGACCCCATCCGCCCCCGTCGAGCCGGCCGCCGACCAGGCCATCGACCGGGCGATGTACCGCCTGGGCATCGCCGTGGTGCTCGGGTCGATCATGTCGGTCCTCGACACGACCATCGTCAACGTGGCGCTCAACGCCCTCTCCGAGGACCTGCACGCCCCCCTGTCCTCGGTCCAGTGGGTGGTCACGGCCTACCTGCTGGCCCTGGCGGCGGTCATCCCGATCTGCGGGTGGGCCACCAAGCGGTTCGGGACCAAGCGCCTCTACATCGGGGCCATCATCCTGTTCACGGTGGGCTCGGCCCTCTGCGGGTTCGCCTGGTCGATCGGCTCGCTGGTGGCCTTCCGGGTGCTCCAGGGCATCGGCGGCGGCCTCATCCTGCCGGTGGGCCAGACGGCGCTGGCCAGGGCGGCCGGGCCCCGCCGGATCGGTCGGGTCATGAGCCTCGTCGGCATCCCGACGGTGATCGGGCCGATCATCGGCCCGACCGTCGGTGGCCTCCTGCTCGAGCATCTGAGCTGGCACTGGATCTTCTTCGTGAACGTCCCGGTCGGGATCGTCGCCGTGCTCGTGTCCCTGCGGTTCCTGCCCCGGGACGAGCCCGAGCCGGCCGGCCGGCTCGACGTCCTCGGCCTCAGCTACCTGGCCATCGGGCTGCCGGCGATGATCTACGGCATCGCCGAGGTCCAGACCGGGACGCTCCTGCAGTGGCTCCTCCCCATGCTGATCGGGCTGGCCCTGATCGTCGTCTTCGCCTTCCACGCCCTGCGGATCCCCGAGCCACTGCTCGACGTCCGGCTGTACGAGAAACCGGCCTTCGTGGCCGCCTCGGTGGCCACCTTCTGCCTCGGGGCGGCGATCTTCGGCGGCATGATCCTGTTCCCGCTGTACTTCCAGACCGTGCGGGGAGCCGACCCGGTGATGACCGGCCTGCTGCTGGTGCCCCAGGGGATCGGCGCCGCCGCCGCCATGGGCGTCACCGGCCGCATGGTCGACCGGATCGGCGGCGGCATCGTGGCGTTGATCGGCATCGCCGTCATCACCCTGTCCACGATCCCGTTGGTCTACGTCACCGGGGGCACCAGCTACCTGGTCATCGACCTCATCCTGGTGATCCGGGGGGTCGGGGTCGGGGCGTCGATGATGCCGGCGATGGCGGCGGCCTTCGCCGTGCTCCGGCCGAGCGAGATCCACGATGCCAGCCCGCAGCTCAACGTGATCCAGCGGGTGGGCGGCTCGATCGGGACGGCCGTGCTGGCGGTGATCCTCGAGCACCAACTGCGCCAGGCGACGGTCGCCGCCAGTGGCCACCCCAGCAACGACGACCTGGCCCGGGCGTTCGGCAACACCTACTCGGTGGCAGCTCGGCATCGTGGCCGTCTCGGCCATCCCGGCCGTCTTCCTGCTGATCCAGGAGCGACGGGCCCGTCGCAGCGGCACCGAGACCACCGAGATCTCGCTCGACGAGGACTCGGTGGTCATCGCCGGGCCACAACGTCGGCATCACGTAGCCCCCGGCGCCCGGGCACGACGACCCGGCAGCCGACGACTGTTAGTCTCGCCGTCGTCCCGACGGACGCTCCGCCGGCAGTTCGCCGGGCCCCGTGCCCGCCGGCGCCGAGGGCGACACGGTCGGGGACGGTCGGAACAAGGGGGCGGGCGGACGCCGAGCGCCCCCAAGAAGCCGTCGCCCGCCGCAGCGGGGACGGGTCGGGAGAGGGAACACACGATGGAGTTGAAAGCGGGCAGCCGGGTGGCGAGCGGGGTGGACCCCACGGAGTGCGTGGTCATCCGGGCCCCGAAGGACCCGGTCGAGCTCACCTGCGGCGGCGTCCCGATGGGACCGGCCGGTGAGGTGCCCACCGGCGCCACGGCCACGGTGCCCGAGGGCGACGGGGCCCAGCTCGGGAAGCGCTACGTGCTCGACGACATCGGCCTCGAGCTGCTGTGCGTCAAGGCGGGCACGTACCCTTTGGCCGTGGGCGACGACCAGCTGGGCATCAAGAGCGCCAAGCCCCTGCCGTCGTCCGACTAGCGGGGTAGGGCCGACCGGCGACACCCGGTCGGGGAGGGGGGACCACATGGCCGGGCTGAGGGACAAGTACTGCATCGTCGGCGTCGGCGAGACCAGCTTCAGCCGCAACTCGGGTCGCAGCACCCGGGACCTCGGCACCGAGGCGGTGCGCAACGCCATGACCGACGCCGGCCTGCATCCCTGGGAGGTCGACGGGATGCTGAACTACCACGTCGGCGACATGACGCTGTCGCAGACCATCGCCACCGACCTCGGCATCCGCCTCGACTTCTACACCGACACGTTCGGCGGCGGCTCGAGCACCGAGACCATCATCGGGATCGCCACCGGGGTCATCGAGGCCGGGCTCTGCCACACCGTCGCCGTCTACCGCTCGATGAACGGCTACTCCGGGGTGCGCCAGGGCGGCTCCCCGGCCTCGGGGCGGCCGGCGGCCAAGGTGCGTCGTGGGCCAGGACCTCGACACCGTCCCCTACGGCTTGTCCAGCCCGGCCCAGAACTTCCAGTTCACCTTCGCCCGCCACATGTACGAGTACGGCACGACCAGCGAGCAGCTGGCCCACGTGAAGGTGGCCTGCTCGCAACCACGCCTCGAACAACCCCCGGGCCTACTACAACCAGCGGGTGACGGTGGACGACGTCCTCGACTCGCGCTGGATCGTGAAGCCGGCCTGCCACCTGCTCGACTGCTGCATCGAGACCGACAACGCCACCTGCGTCATCGTCACCTCGGCCGACCGGGCCCGTCACCTGCAAGCAGCGGCCGATCTCCATCAAGTCGGTGGCCGGTCGGGTCAACAAGCCGTTCCAGGGCATGCACAGCCACTACCAGTGCGACCCGATCACCCGGCAGGCCGGGTACTACGCCAACCGGGTCGCCTTCCGCAACGCCGGCGTGGAGCCCGAGGACATCGACGTCACCGGCTGCTACGACGCCTTCACCTTCACCCCGGTGCTGCTCTTCGAGGGCTACGGCTTCTGCGAGGAGGGCGGCGGTGGCGACTACGTCTCGAACGGGACGATCGATCTCGGCGGGGCCCGGCCCAACAACACCAGCGGCGGCCAGCTCTGCGAGGGCTACACCCACGGGATGAACCTGGTCATCGAGAACGTGCGCCAGCTGCGCCACCAGGCCGACGACTCGTGTCCCGGGTGGGAGCAGGGCATCCACACCTACGACTACGCCGAGGGCGGGTGCCGCCAGGTGCACGACGCCGAGCTGGCCATGAACATGGGGTGGGGCACGCCCGCCGTGGCCAGCGCCCTCATCCTCGGGAGGTAGGGCCGTGGCCGAGTACATGAACCTGATCCTCGAGGTCCAGCCGACCGACTCCGAGCACCGGGGCTACTACGAGGCGGCCCGGCAGGGTCGCCTCGTCGTGCAGCGCTGTGGGTCGTGCACGCTCTTGCGGGGGATCATCGGTGCGGCGTGCCCGTTCTGCACGTCGGGCGACTGGACGTGGGAGCCGGTGAGCGGCAAGGGGACCATCTTCAGCTACGAGATCGTCACCCAGGCCATCCAGCCGGCCTTCCGGGACTGGGTGCCCTACCCGGTGGTCCTGGTCGAGCTGGACGAGCAGCGACAGGTCCAGTGGCGCTGGGGCCTGGAGGACGAGACCATCTCGCTGCGGCTCATGACCAACCTGGTGCGCCGCGGACGACCCCACCCGGCCCGAGGACGAGGACCAGGTGGCCATCGGCAAGCGGGTCGAGGTCACCTTCGTGAACCTCGACGACGACTTCGCCCTGCCGCAGTTCGCGCCTGAGCGACGAGCCGCCGGCCCACGAGCCGTGGCGGGCCCCCTGAGCCCACGGGTGACACCATCGACAACCACGTCGTACGAGGGGGCCCCGGGGGCCCCGCAAGGGAGGGACCGATGAAGTTTGGCCTACCGTTCTTCGGGATCGGACCGAGGCACTACGCCACGATCGCCCAGACGGCCGAGCAGAACGGCTTCGAGTCGGTGTGGGTGCCCGAGCACCTGGTGCTCCCGGCCGACGTGCCGCCGACCTATCCCTACTCGGACTCGGGCTTCCCCCCGATCGTCTCGGACACGCCGATGTTCGACGCCTGGGTGGCCCTCGGCGCGGTGGCCAACGCCACCGAGACCATCCGCCTGGCCACCAACGTGTTCATCCTGCCGTTGCGCCACCCCATCCCGACGGCCCGGGCGCTGGTGACCCTCGACCGGATCTCGGGTGGTCGGGTGACGCTCGGCGCCGGCGTGGGTTGGCTCGAGGGTGAGTTCGAGGCCGTGGGCCAGGACTTCCACAACCGGGGCAAGCGCATGGACGAGATCATGGGCATCCTGCGCGAGCTGTGGACCGAGGACACGATCGAGCACCACGGTGAGTTCTACGACTTCGGCCCGGTGAAGTTCGCCCCGAAGACCCTCCAGAAGCCCAACATCCCCATCGAGATCGGCGGGACGTCGAAGGCGGCCCTGCGCCGGGCGGGCCGGCTGGGCGACGGGTGGATCGAGATCGGCTCCAAGGACCTGGACGAGCTGGCGGCCAAGATGGCCGTCATCAACGACCACCGCCGCGAGGCCGGGCGGGAGGGCCAGGCCTTCGAGTTCACCGTCGGGGTCGGGACCGACCTCGACACCATCCGGCGGGCCCGGGACCTCGGGGTCACCCGGATCCTGGTGTCGGCGCCCCCGGTCGACGGGCGGGTCACGCCCGACGGCGCCAAGGAGTTCACCAAGCGGTTCGCCGACGAGGTGATCACCAAGTTGTGACCGTCGACCGGTCCCCGTCAGCAGGCGGGGACCGGTCGGGATGGGTAAGGTGCCAGCGGACGAGACGCGTTCGTCACGTTATGGCGAACGGCGGGTGGAACGAGGGGGAGTAGAGGCGTGGCTGACTACAGCGGCTTCGAGAAGGTCCTGGCGGTACAGGAGGGTCGGCTGCTGACGGTGACGTTGAACCGTCCCGAGCGCATGAACGCCGTCGGTGGTGGCCTCCACGAGGACCTCGACGGGATCATCTCCCTGGTCCGCAACGACGACTCGGTGGGCGCCATCCTCTTGAAGGGCGAGGGCCGGGCCTTCTGCGTCGGCGGCGACATCAAGGAGATGAGCGAGAACGAGCAGTCCTCGGGCGAGCGGGTGGCCTCGCTGCTCAAGAGCAAGGACCTGCTCTACGAGATGCTCGAGATCCAGCAGCCCATCGTCTCGGCCGTCCACGGCTACGCCCTGGGCCTCGGGGCGACCATCGCCCTGTTCACCGACATCGTGATCGCCGCCGAGGACGCCGTCTTCGCCGACACCCATGTCCACGTGGGCATCGTGGCCGGCGACGGCGGCGCCGTGCTCTGGCCGCTCCTGATGCCCTTCGGCAAGGCCAAGTACCACCTGCTGACCGGGGACCGGGTCAGCGGGGCCGACGCGGCGGCCATGGGGATGATCCACAAGGCGGTGCCGGCCGACCAGCTGCTGGCCGAGGCCGAGGCGCTGGCCCGGCGGCTGGCCGACGGGCCGACGCTGGCCCTCAAGTGGACCAAGAAGGCCGTCAACCAGATCCTGCGGGAGCGCCTCGACCTGATCCTGGAGTTCGGGCTGGCCCTCGAGGGGGTCACCTTCCTGAGCGACGACTTCAAGGAGGCGTCCGCCGCCTTCATCGAGAAGCGCGACCCGCACTTCACCGGACACTGACTTCACCGGGCACTGCTCACCGACACTGACGCACCGCCCGCCACCGGGCGACGTACGAGACCGAACCACCACTGTTGAGAGGAGTAGCCATGCCGGAGTACAAGTTCGTCACCTACGAGGAGCTGGACGAGGGCCGGATCGTCCGGATCCTGCTGAACCGCCCCGACACCCGTAACGCCCAGAGCCGCGGCCTGCTGGTCGACCTGAACGACGCCTTCTTGGCCGCCGAGGCCGACGACAACGTGCGGGTGGTCATCCTGGGCGGGATGGGCCCGATGTTCTCCTCGGGCCACGACCTGGGCTCGGCCCAGGCCATGCTCGAGTACACGCCCGGTCCCGACCAGCACATCTCGGCCCGGACCAACGGCGGGAGCCGGGAGGGCGCCGAGAAGCGCATGCTCCAGGAGTGGCACTACTTCTACCAAAACACCATGCGCTGGCGGAACCTGCGCAAGATCACCCTGGCCCAGGTCCACGGCACCGTCTACGCCGCCGGCCTCATGCTGATGTGGGCCTGTGACCTGATCATCGCCGCCGACACGGCCAAGTTCGCCGACCCGGTCGGCGTGCGCCTCGGCATGTGCGGCATGGAGTACTTCGCCCACCCCTGGGAGTTCGGGCCCCGCCGGGCCAAGGAGCTCATGCTCACCGGCGACTCGATCTCGGCCGAGGAGGCCCACCGGATCGGCATGGTCACCAAGCTCTTCAGCGAGGACGAGCTGGCCGAGCAGACCCTGGCCTACGCCCGGCGCATCGCCGAGCGGCCCACGGTCACCTCGTTGCTGATCAAGGAGTCGGTGAACCAGACCGTCGACAACATGGGCTTCTTCAACGCCCTGCAGGCCTGCTTCACCCTGCACCAGCTGAACCACTCGCACTGGGCCGAGCTGAACGACGACGGTTGGGCGGCCGGCAAGCCCGAGCAGGGCGTGCCCGACTGGAAGACCGCCCCGCCGGTCGTCCCGGCGGTGGCCAACCTGGTCCGCTCGCCCGACCCGGTCAAGAAGTAGCCGCGACCGGTCGCCGGGGCGCTCGGCCCCGGCGACCGGACGGTCACGCCCGAAGGAGTAGCCATGCCGGAGTACAAGTTCGTCACCTACGAGGAGCTGGACGAGGGCCGGATCGTCCGGATCCTGCTGAACCGCCCCGACACCCGTAACGCCCAGAGCCGCGGCCTGCTGGTCGACCTGAACGACGCCTTCTTGGCCGCCGAGGCCGACGACAACGTGCGGGTGGTCATCCTGGGCGGGATGGGCCCGATGTTCTCCTCGGGCCACGACCTGGGCTCGGCCCAGGCCATGCTCGAGTACACGCCCGGTCCCGACCAGCACATCTCGGCCCGGACCAACGGCGGGAGCCGGGAGGGCGCCGAGAAGCGCATGCTCCAGGAGTGGCACTACTTCTACCAAAACACCATGCGCTGGCGGAACCTGCGCAAGATCACCCTGGCCCAGGTCCACGGCACCGTCTACGCCGCCGGCCTCATGCTGATGTGGGCCTGTGACCTGATCATCGCCGCCGACACGGCCAAGTTCGCCGACCCGGTCGGCGTGCGCCTCGGCATGTGCGGCATGGAGTACTTCGCCCACCCCTGGGAGTTCGGGCCCCGCCGGGCCAAGGAGCTCATGCTCACCGGCGACTCGATCTCGGCCGAGGAGGCCCACCGGATCGGCATGGTCACCAAGCTCTTCAGCGAGGACGAGCTGGCCGAGCAGACCCTGGCCTACGCCCGGCGCATCGCCGAGCGGCCCACGGTCACCTCGTTGCTGATCAAGGAGTCGGTGAACCAGACCGTCGACAACATGGGCTTCTTCAACGCCCTGCAGGCCTGCTTCACCCTGCACCAGCTGAACCACTCGCACTGGGCCGAGGTCAACGACGACCACTCCGCCCGGGGCAAGCCCGAGCACGGTGTGCCCGACTGGAAGACGGCAGCCCCGGTGGTCCCGGCCGTGCCCAACCTCGTCCGGGCGCCCGAACCGGTCAAGAAGTAGCCCTCGCCGGCCGCCGGGTGGCGGCCGGGAACCGCGCACCCTTCGCAACCATGCCCCACACGCGAGATCGACGCCGACGGGCGGATGTTCCTCCAGGACCTCGGCTACCACATGCGGGTCGAGGGCGACCTGGCCCTCGGGTGGGTCGACGTCACCGAGCCGGTGCGGGTGCCCGGCACCGACCAGATCCGGGTGTCGGTGCTGGCCACCCTCTCGGACGTGTGGACCGGTGTCCTGGCCGGCCAGGTGGTGGCCCCGAGCTTGGCCCTGACCGTCGACCTGACGGCCCGGATCCTGGGCGACGTCGGGTCCGACCGGATCGACATCGTGGGGCGCATCGCCAAGACCGGGCGGACGACGACGGTCGCCGACTGCGAGTTCCGGGATCCCGCCGGCACCCTGGTGGCCTTCTCCCACGCCACCTTCGTGGCCTCGCCCCGCCCGAGCGACGTCATCGACCTGCTGCCCCGGTCCCAGCACCCCGAGGGGGTCATGGCCGCGCCCATCGTCGAGGCGCTCGGGATCGCCGAGCGCGCCCCGGGCGTCCTCGAGGTGGCCCGGGGGGCCTACGTCAACCAGCCCTCGGGCACCATCCAGGGCGGGGTGCTGGCCGTCCTGGCCGAGGCGGCGGCCGAGTCGCTGACCGGTCGCCGGGTGCTCGACCTCGAGTGCCGCTACCTCTCGGGGATCCGGGTCGGGCCGGCCGTGACCACCACCACCCGGCTGAACGAGGACACGGTGCGGGTGGACGTCACCGACCCGGGCAACCACGACCGGGCGACGACCGTCGCCGTGGCCCGCCTGGCCCCGGCCGAGGCCGGCCGTCAGCGGTAGGCGGCGGCGACCCGGTTCAACACGGCGGCCAGCTCGACCGGGGCGCTGAGGGCCGGGGTGTGGTCGGCGTCGAGCTCGACCACGTCGTCGGCGCCCGCCGCCGCCACCAGCCGGGCCTGCAGGTCGGGTGGCTGGATCGGGTCGCGACGACAGGCGACGAAGGTCCGGGGGAGCGAGGGCGACACGCCCCGCCACGACACGGGCTGGTACATGAGGGTCAGGGACTCGATGGCCCCGGCCAACCGGGTGTCCTCGGTGACGGAGAGGTCGGTCGGCGTGGGGACTTCGCCGTCGACCAGACCGCCGAAGGTCGTGCCCCGGTGGGTGGCGCACAACTCGTCGAGGGTCGCCCGGCTGCCGTCGGGGTCGTCGGGGAAGACGAGCTCGCTCACCGGCCGCCCGTCGGGGGCGATGAGACCGGCCACGAAGACCAGGTGCACCACGCGGTCCCCGAGCCGGGCGGCCACCGCCGGCAGGAGCAGCCCACCCGAGGAGTGGGCCACCAGGAGCACCGGGCCCGGGGGGAGGGCGACGACCTCGTCCACCACCACCGCCGCCGACCGTTCGATCGTCCCCTCGGTCAGGTCGGCCGGCCGGTGCCGGCGGCCGGGCAGATCGACGGTCCGGGCCGGGTCCTCGAGCCGCGGCACCACCTCGTCCCACACCCGCGCCGTGTGGCCCGAGCCGTGGATGAGCACGTGGGTGACGGGCATGGGCGAGACGGTAGACGACGCCCCCGGGGGTTTTCTGATGACCGAGTCTCCCGGCCTGTCGAATGACCGCTCAGATCGGAGTCTGAGGGGCTTCGTCCGCCGCCTCATTCGTTACCTGGTTCACAAGCTCACGAGTGGGCAAGCTGGTAAAGTCGCTGGTCAACGTCGGGAAATTGTCAACCGGCGTTGGGGGGGTGGCCCGGCCGAGGTGGTGGGGCCACGCAGTTGGCGGCCGGAGAGACAGCGTTGTCAGGCTGATCTTGACGGGGCCAGGGGCCGCAGTCAGAATGGCTCGGTCCTAGACGGGAAGGGCCCTCACGGCCGGGCGAATGGGGGGATACCCAATGGGAATGCAGTTGTCTAGACCGCGCCGGGCCAACTGAGGACGGCATGTCTCGCTTCATTTCCATTCTGTTCTCGGGTATCACCGACGGCGCCATCGCCGGCCTCGTGGCCCTGGGCGTCGTCCTCCTCTTCAAGACCACCGGCGTGGTCAACTTCGCCCAGGGCGACCTGCTGACCCTCGGGGCCTACTTCGGGATCTGGCTGCTGGTCGACCTGCACCTGCCGACGGCGCTGGCCTACATCGGGGCGATCATCATGTCGTTCGCCGTGGGCGTGGTCGTCGAGCGGATCGGGTACGCACCGTTACGAAAACGACCACTCTTGGCGATCGTCATCTCGACGTTCGCCCTCTCGCTGCTCATCGAATCGGTCATCGGGCTCATCTTCACCAACACCCCCCGGCCCCTCCCCGCCCCGTTCGGCAGCGGCGTCTGGCACCTCTTCGGTGCGGCCATCCCGTACCAGGACGTCCTCGTCATCATCGTCACCGCGGTGGTGTTCATCATCATCCAGTTCATGCTGCAGCGGACGGCCCTCGGCCGGCAGGTGCGGGCCGTCTCCTCGGACCGTGAGGCGGCCACCCTCCAGGGCATCCGGGCCGGGCGGCTGACCATGATCATGTTCGGCCTCTCGGCCGCGGTGGCGTCCATCGGCGGCCTGATGATCGCCCCGATCCTCTCGGCGTCGCCCACCCTCGGGTTCGGCCTGATGCTGGCGTCCTTCGCCGCCGTGGTGCTGGGCGGCTTCGACCGGGTCGGTGGGGCCATGGGCGCCGCCATCGGCGTGGGCGTCGTCCAGCAGCTGCTCGGTGGGTACGTCTCGCCCAACTGGAACGAGGCCTACCCCTACATCATCCTTCTGGTGGTCCTGGTGTTCCGGCCCGAGGGCCTCGTGAAGGCGACCGTCGGTGTCCGTTACTGAGGGCGGCGTGCCGGAGCAACCGGCCAAGCCGCTGCACGAGCTGTCGGACAAGATCGCGGCCCGGCTGATCCGTCCGCGGGTCTACTCGCAGCATCAGTGGTTGGTGTTCGCCGGGGCGGTGGTCATCGCTGCCCTGCTGCCGTTGGTGGTCACCAGCGGGTACGGCTACAACATCGCCCTCAACGCCGGGCTGTTCTCCATCCTGTCGCTGGGCTTCTACTTCCAGTTCGCCCTGGCCGGGCAGTTCAGCTTCGCCACGCCGGCCTACTACGCCACCGGCGCCTACGTCTATGCGTGGGCGGCGCCCAGCCACGGGTTCATCCCGGCGTTCCTCCTGGCCGTGGTGGTCACGGCCATCATCGGCGGGTTGACCAAGCTGCTCTTGGTCCGTTCGCCGTTGATCCACTTCGCCATCGCCACCTTGGCCTTCGGCGAGTTGATGCTGATCGTCTACGAGAACTGGACCTCGTTCACCGGCGGTGACCCGGGCAAGTTCGGCATCCCCCAACCGGACCTCTTCGGGTACAAGATCGACTCGAACACCAAGGAGTACTACCTGGTGGTGGCCATCGCCATCATCGGGACGGCGCTGCTGATCCTGTTCGAGCGGTCGCCAGCCCAACGTGACCTGGTGTTCGTGCGGGACATGGGCCCGGTGGCCCAGACCTCGGGCCTGCGGACGGCCTACCTGCAGATCGTCGCCTTCGCCTCGGGCGCCGGGTACATGGGGGCGGCCGGGGCGCTGCTGGCCTCGTCGGCCGGGTTCGTCGACATCGCCTCGTTCCAGACCCAGAACAACGTCAGCATCGCCCTGCTGGTCCTGCTCATGGTCCTGCTCGGCGGCATCGGGATGGTCTGGGGCCCGATCATCGGGGCCATCGTCCTCACCGCGCTGCCCCAGATCCTGAACAGCTACCAGAACTACGAAGAGCTCGTCTACGCCATCGCCATCCTGGTCATCATCCTGATCCTGCCCGGCGGCCTCACGTCGCTGCCGGCCGAGATCCGCATGCGACGGGCCAAGTTCAAGATGCGAATGGGAGGCTCGGTATGAGTCCAATGCTCGAGTGCACCGGGCTGTCGGTTCGCTTCGGCGGTGTGGTGGCGGTCGACGACATCTCGGTCTCGGTCGACGCCGGCGGCGAGGTCGTGGGCCTGATCGGTCCCAACGGCTCGGGCAAGTCGACCTTCTTGAACGCCGTCTCCGGCCTGGTGCCGGCCAAGGGCCGGGTGACGGTCGACGGCAAGCCGGTCCCGCTGGGCCGGCCCGGGGCCATCGCCAAGCACGGTGTCTTCCGCACCTACCAGACGCCCCAGGTCGACGCCATGGTCACCTGCATGGAGAACGTGCTGGTCAGCTCGCCCGACCAGGCGATGCGCGGCCTCATCGGCGCCTGGCCGCTGCGGCCGGCGATGTGGACAGCGCGAGAAGAGGCGCTGGCAGTCGGCCTGCAACGCCCTCGAGCGGGTGGGCCTGCTCGAGCGGGCCAACACGCTGGCCGCCGGGCTCTCCTACGGTGAGCGTCGGCGGCTCGAGATCGCCCGGGCCCTGGTCGCCGAGCCCCGGATGCTGCTGATGGACGAGCCGGCGGCCGGCCTCAACACCACCGAGACCACCCGCCTGGCCGAGCTGCTGCAGAGCGTGACCAGCGACGGCATCAGCCTGATCGTGATCGAGCACAAGATCGCCTTCATCGAGCAGCTCTGCCAGCGGTTGGTGGTGCTCGAGCTGGGCCGGCAGATCGCCACCGGTGCCCCCAAGGACGTCTGGCTCGACCCGGCCGTCATGAACGCCTACCTCGGGGAGGCGGTATGACCGACGCCGCCGCCCCGTCCACCGCTCCGGCGCCGGCGCCGAGCAACGGCTCGGCGCCGTTGCTGGCCGTCCGGGGGCTCACGGTGACCTACGGGACGCCGACCCCGGCCGTCGACCACATCGACCTCGAGGTCGGGAGCAAGGAAGCCGTGGCCCTGCTCGGGGCCAACGGCGCCGGCAAGACCTCGACCCTGCGGGCCATCTCGGGCCTGATCGACTCGAGCGGCGAGGTGCTCTTCGAGGGGACCGACCTGGCCAAGAGCCAGCCCGAGACGATCGCCCGGGCCGGTGTGGTGCACATCCCCGAGGGCCGACGGCTGTTCGCCGGACTGACCGTCGAGGAGAACCTGACCATCGGGGGCACGGCCCGCAGCGGGCGCGACCCGGTCTTCACCATCGACGAGATCTACGACCTCTTCCCGCAGCTGCCGCCCTTGCGCAAGCGCGGCGGCTGGATGCTGTCGGGTGGTGAGCAGCAGATGGTGGCCATCGGCCGGGCCCTCTTGGCCGCACCCCGGGTCCTCCTCCTCGACGAGCCGTCCCTCGGTCTCGCCCCCCTGGTGGTGGCGTC
The DNA here is from genome assembly GCA_963730735.1 of uncultured Acidimicrobiaceae bacterium. GTDB lineage: Bacteria > Actinomycetota > Acidimicrobiia > Acidimicrobiales > RAAP-2 > CAVSSX01. The sequence goes on along the minus strand of CAVSSX010000012.1, from coordinate 209,742 downwards.
GGTGTTCACCGCCCTGCGGGCCATCGCCCCCCGGGTGTCGATGATCCTGGTCGAGCAGAACGCCGGTCTGGCGCTCGACCTGTGCAGCCGGGCCTACATCATGGCCACCGGTCGGATCGCCGTCTCGGGGACCCAGGACCAGCTGCCCTCGCGCGAGGAACTGCTGGCCACGTACCTGGCTGACTGACCCGGCGGGGCGGGTCCGAGTCGAGCAGTGACGTCGACGCCCCCCGCCGGTAGCGTCGGCCCTGGAATCCACCCGGCCGGAGTGCCGGAAGAGGAGATGTCATGACCACGATGTTCGACCTCATCTCGCAGTGGGCGGTGGCCCAGCCGGACTCGTTGGCCCTCATCACCGAGACCGACGGGACCCGCACCTACGCCGAACTGGCCCACAACACGGCGGCCATCGGCGGCGCCCTGCACACCGACCTCGGGATCCGCCCCGGCGAGACGATCACCCTCCTGGCGGCCAACCAGCCCAAGTGGGTGGAGACCTACCTGAGCGTCGGGGCGGCCGGACTGCGGTGCGTGGCCGGGAACCCCGAGTGGACCGACTCGGAGATCTCGTTCATCCTCGAGCACTCCGAGTCGACCGCCGTGGTCTGCGACGACGAGCTGGCCGCCCGGGTGGTGGCGCTGCAGGCGTCCTTGCCGCAGGTCCGCCACGTCGTGTCCATCCCGACGCCGGGCGGCGACGGCACGGTGGCCGAGGGCGCCCACTCCTACGACGCCCTGGTCGACGCGGCGCCCGACGACCCCCGCAAGAAGCTGCCCGAGGAGGAGTTCTCCTTCTCCGAGCACATCATGTACACGTCGGGCACGACCACCGGGCGGCCCAAGGCCGTGCTCAACCAGATGACGGCGGGCGCCGGCATCGACTACGTGGAGATGTTCGGCATCAGCTCGAAGGACCGGGCCATCGTCATCACGCCGTTCTTCCACGGCAACGGCATGGGCGGCATGATGTCGGCCCTGGTCTACGGGGGGAGTGCCGTCTTCCCCCGCAAGTTCTCGGCCAGCCGGTTCTGGCGGCTGGTCGACCTCTACCGGCCGACCTACCTGTTCACGCTGTCGCCCCTGGTCAACATCCTGCTCGGCCGGCCCGAAGGGGAGCACGAGCGCCGTCACAACCTCCGCGTGCTCATCGTGCTCGGGGCGGCCCGGACGGCGCCGATCATCGAGGAGCGTTTCGGCGCCCCGTTGATCGACTGGTACGGCATGACCGAGGCCGGCCTCGGGACCTACACCCGGCTGGACGAGGAGCGGAAGCCCGGCTCGGCCGGTCGTCGGTTCCCCGACTCCACCATGACCATCTTGAAGGAGGACGGCTCGGTCGCCGCCCCCAACGAGGAGGGTGAGGTCGTCTTCGGCCTCGGGACGATCTCCTTCGACGGCTACTTGAAGGACGAGGAGGCGACGGCGGCCGTGGTCGACGCCCAGTGGTTCCACACCGGCGACCTGGGCTACTTCGACGAGGACGGCTTCTTCTTTTTCGTCGACCGCAAGAAGGACATCGTCCGTCGGGGCGGCGAGAACATCTCCTCACTCGAGATCGAGGGCGTGATGCGCCTGCACCCGCACGTGGCCGACGCGGCCATCTTGGGCAAGCCGGACCCGGTACTCGGCGAGCGGGTGGTCGCCTTCGTGGTGCCGTCCGACGAGCACCCGCTGCCCGACATCCCGGCCATCCAGGAGTACGTCGGGCAACACCTGGCCAAGTTCAAGGTCCCCGAAGAGATCTACCTGGTCGACGAGCTGCCGCGGACCTCGACCGGCAAGATCATCAAGGCGCAGCTCCGGACCAAGTTGCCGGCATGACCGGCGACGTCGGGCCGGCTGGGGGTGGGGAGCCCACAACTAGCATGCACAACACATTGCAGGCCCACGCCGGTGGCGTGGCCCGAATCGGAGGTCGAGACGACGTGGTGGGGCACAGCGAGGTAGGCCGGGGACGGACCGATGGCTGACGTGAACGCCATCAACCTGGCGCTGCTGGCCCTGCGGGTCGTGGTCGGCGTGGTCATGCTGGCCCACGGCATCAACCACATCTTCGGTGGCGGCAAGATCGAGGGCACCGGCCGGTGGTTCGACTCGCTCGGCATGCACCCGGGCAAGCTTCACGCCTGGTTCGCCAGCGTCACCGAGGTGGGCGCCGGAGGGCTCCTGATCCTCGGGCTCGGCACCCCGCTGGCCGGGGCCGGCGTGGTGGGGGTCATGCTCGTGGCCTGGATCACCAACCACCGGACCAATGGGTTCTTCATCTTCCGGCCCGGTGAGGGCTACGAGTACGTCATGGTCCTCACGGTCCTCGGCGTGGTCATCGGGGCCCTCGGGCCGGGGCACTGGTCGATCGACATCGGCGCCCACGTGTGGAACCCGAGTCCGTTGACCGGCCTGTTGATCAGCCTCATCGCCGGGGTCGGCGGAGCGGCCGGGTTGCTGGTGACGTTCTGGCGGCCGGAGAAGAAGCCGGAGAAGAAGACGGCCTAGAGGAGCTGACCGTGGCGGAACCGGCGTGACCGGTCCGGCACGCTGGCGGAGAGAGGGATCATGAGCATCACATCACCCGACGAGGTCTGGAAGCTCCGGATCGGCGGCGACTGGGTCGAGCCCAAGGACGGGACCTACTCGATCATCAACCCGGCGACCGAAGAGGTCGTGGGCGAGGCTCCCGAGGCGTCGCTTGACGACGTCGCCGACGCCGTGGCGGCGGCCAAGGAGGCCTTCACGACGTGGTCGCGCACCTCGCGTCAGGAACGAGCCGCGCTCTTGCAGGCGGCGTCGGACCGGTGGCGCGAGCGGGAGGCCGACGTGGCGCCCCTGGTGCAGGCCGAGACCGGCGCCGTGTGGGCGGTGGCGGCCGGCGCCCAGGTCCCCGGGGCCACCAACCGGTTGGCCGAGTACGCCGAGCTGGCCCTGCAGAACTTCGACCAGGGGCTGGTGCCGGTGGCCAGCGCCAGCTCGCCGCTGGCCCCCGGCGCCCTCCTCGGCGCGGTGGCCGCCCGTCAGCCGGTCGGGGTGGTCGGCTGCATCACCCCGTACAACTTCCCGCTGACCAACACGGCCGGCAAGATCGGCCCGGCGCTCGCCATGGGCAACACCGTGGTCATCAAGCCCGCCCCGCAGGACCCGCTCGGGATCATCGAGCTGGTCCGGGTGATGGACGAGGTGGGCTTCCCGCCCGGTGTGGTCAACATCCTCACCGGCTCCAAGCCCGAGGTCGGTGCGGCGCTGGTCGACTCGAAGGACGTGGACATGATCTCGTTCACCGGGTCGACGGTGGTCGGGTCCAAGATCTTCGAGGCCGGCGGCAAGACCATGAAGCGCCTGCTGATGGAGCTCGGGGGCAAGGGCGCCGCCGTGGTGCTGGCCGACGCCGACATCCCGACGGCGGTCCGCAACATCGTGAGCGTCTGGGCCTTCCACTCGGGCCAGATCTGCACCGCCCCGACCCGGGTCGTCGCCCACCGTTCCATCTACCAGGAGCTGGTGGACGGGCTGTCGGCGGCGGCGGCCTTCCTGCCGACGGGTGACCCGCTCGACCCCTCGACGGTCGTGGGCCCGGTGATCTCCGACGTGGCCCGAGCCCGCATCGAGTCGATGATCGCCTCGGGCAAGGACGACGGGGCCGAGATCGTGGTCGACGGCCGTCGGCCCCAGCACCTCGACAAGGGCTACTTCGTGGCGCCGACGTTGCTCGCCGAGTGCCGCAACGACATGTTCGTGGTGCGCGAGGAGATCTTCGGCCCGGTCATCGTGGTGGTCCCCTTCGACGACGACGAGGAGGGGATCGCCATCGCCAACGACAGCGACTACGGCCTCTACGACTACGTCTTCTCGAAGGACACCGCCCGGGCCTACGAGGTCGGTCGGCGCCTGCGAGCCGGCAACGTCGGCATCAACACCACCGGCCGGAACCCCTACACCCCCTTCGGCGGCTTCAAGATGAGCGGTGTCGGCCGGGACGGCAACAAGTTCGGCATCGAGGCCTACAGCGAGCTGCAGAGCCTGGTCTGGTCGGCCTGAACGCCGACCCGCCGACCCGTCGGGCGGCGGGTGGGGCCAGTGGTCGGTGCGCCCAGTCCTCGGTGCGACCCGGTCCTCGGTGCGACCCAGGCTCGGTGCGACTCAGTCGTTGGTGATACGGAGGCGGCGGCCCTGGGCTGGTGCCCCGGCGCCGAGGTAGGAACGCTCGATCATCGTGGCCAGGGTGGGGGCCAAGCGGTCGGGGTTCACGTGACTCTGGCGCGAGGTGACGTAGTAGTACGAGCGGTCGATCAGGATGAACAAGAGGGCCGCCTGGACCTCGGGATGGACCCGCGAACCGGTGTCGGCGGCGGCGATGGGCCCGAGGAGCTCCTCGAACAGCGAGTCGAACGCCTTGGCCGCCTCCTTGGAGAGCGGCGAGTCGGCCACGGCATCGCGCTCGAACCAGGCCCGGATCACCCCGCCGTGGCGCTCGAACAGTTGACGCCACTGTTGGAGCAGTTCGATGAGCTGGTCGCGGGCGCCGTCGCCCGGGGTCAGGGACCCGATGGCCCGGGTGACCACCCGCAGGTCGACGAAGCACAGCCGACTGAGCTCGGAGAAAAGGGCGTTCTTCGACTTGAAGTAGCGGTAGAAGGTGGCCCGCGACGTGTTGGCTGCTTCGATGACGTCGTCGACCCGGGTGCCGGCGTAGCCGGTCTCGGCGAACACCCGTTGACCGGCCTCGAGGAGGCGGTTCCGGAGCTCCTGGTCGGGCCGGGCCGGGGTGGCCTCGGAGCGTGGCGATCCGGCCGACGGCGCGTCGCCCGGCCCCTCCGCCAGCTGGTCCCCTCCCATGTGTGCACTGTAGTGGAGCAGGGAATTCGTACCCGGGGTGCCCGGGACCGGTCGAACTGTTCCGCCGCCTGCCCCGTCCCTATACTTCAGGCCGCGGTAACCGACGATCGACTGCCCCGGGACGGGGCAAGGGGGAACTATGGGACGGCTTGAGGGCAAGGTCGCATTCATCACCGGGGCGGCCCGGGGCCAGGGCCGGTCCCACGCGGTCCGGTTCGCCCAGGAGGGCGCCAACATCATCGGGATCGACATCTGCGAGGACATCCCGTCGATCGCCACGCTGTACCCGTTGGCCACCCAGGCCGACCTCGACGAGACGGTCCGCCTGGTCGAAGAGGCCGGCGGCAAGATGCTGGCCAAGAAGGCCGACGTGCGGAACTACCGCCAGCTGCAGGACGTGGTCGACGAGGGTATCGCCATGTTCGGCAAGGTCGACATCTGCCTGGCCAACGCCGGCGTCATCAACTTCAACAACGCCTGGGAGTACGAAGAGCAGACCTGGCAGGACATCATCGACGTCATGCTCACCGGCGCCTGGAACACCGTGCGCACGGTCATCCCGCACATGATCGAGCGGGGCGAGGGCGGGGCCATCGTGATCACCAGCTCGACCGCCGGGATCCGGGGCTTCTCGCACACCGCCCCGTACTCGTCGGCCAAGCACGGCGTGGTCGGCCTGATGCACTCGCTGACCAACGAGCTGGCCCAGTACCGGATCCGGGTGAACACCGTGCACCCGGCCAGCGCCAACACGCCGATGCTGCAGAACGAGGGCACCTACCGGCTGTTCATGCCCGACGCCGAGAACCCCGGCAAGGACGACCTGGCTGAGATCATGCAGAAGGCCAACCTCATCCCGATCCCGTGGATCGAGGCCGAGGACGTCACCAACGTGGTGCTGTTCTTGGTGTCCGACGAGGCTCGCTACGTCACCGGCGTCTCGATGCCGGTCGACGCCGGCGCCATGGTCAAGTAGGCGCCCGACGCCGCGGGGCGCCGCCCCGCACCCGATGTGGAGTCGATGCCCGGGCCCCGTGCCCGGGCATCACTTCGTCTGGGGGATCACCTCGGCGCCGAAGCGCTCGATCTGGTCGACCAGCTCGTCGGCCGAGCGGCTGCGGAGCCGCACCATCATGTGGGTGGAGCCGACCGACGCCCACTCGCGGATCTTGCCGGCCAGCTCGTCGGGGCTCCCCGAGACGGCCATCGGGCCGAGGTCCCACGAGGGCGTGCCGATGTACATGGGGTACGCGAACCCACCGACGGCGAACGGCCCGGTCCGGCCCAGCTCGGACCGGCGCTGGTGCAGGTACTCGATGGCCGGACCCATGCCCTCCTTGGGCGGACCCTGGGGCAGCCAGCCGTCGCCCCGCTCGGCCGCCCGGCGCAGCGCCGGTCGAGAGGACCCGCCGACCCAGATCGGCAGGTGGGCCTGGGTCGGTCGGGGCGACTGGCCCACCCCGTGGATGGAGAACCGGGGGGTGTCGATGTCGGGGTACTCCTCGTCGAACGCCGCCCGCAGCACGTCGACCGACTCGTCGGTGATCGGTCCCCGCTCGGCGAACGGGACACCGAGGGCGTCGAACTCGCCTTCGACGTGGCCCGCCCCGACGCCCAGGATGGCCCGGCCGCCCGAGAGGTGGTCGAGGGTCATGAACGACTTGGCGGTGACCAGTGGGTGGCGGTAGGCGACGATGAAGACGTGTGACAGCAGCTGCACGTTGGTGGTCAGGGCGGCCAGCCAACCGAGCGTGGCCACGGTGTCGAACCAGGCCGTCTGCATGGCCTCGGCCTTGTCGGTCGGGATGGCCACGTGGTCGCACACGGCGATGTAGCCGAAGCCCGACCGGTCGGCCGCCTGGGCGATCGACGCCAGCTCGGGGCCGCCGGCCTCGTCTTCCCACGGCTCGCGGTAGAGCTTGGAACGGGACTGGATCGGGAGCTGCATTCCAAATTGCAGGCGCTGGTCGGTGGTGCTCATGGTTCCCCCCAGGGGTTCGGTGCCGCCGGTGGGCGGCGTCGGATGACGGTGTTCAGCGAGAAGGTGTTCGGCGAGAAGGTGTTCGGCGAGAGGGTGCGCCGCGAGACGGCGTGCCGCGAGACGGTGGGCAGAGGGACGGACGGAGATCGTGGCACAGATCGGGTTGGCGCCTCATCCCGGGAGGGCTTCGGTGCGACCGTCGATCCGGACCAGCCGGTGAGCAAAGCGCCAGCGACCCGAGGCGTCCCGGCGGTAGCGGTCTCGGTAGCGGCCCCAGTGGTCCAGTCCGTCGTCGTCGAGCACCTGGAAGTAGGCCGTGCCGGTGGCCTGGCGCCGATCGGTCACTTCCACGTTGTGGGTGGCCACGAAGTGACGCCAGTAGGTGCCGCCGGCGGTGTTGTCCGAGACCACGTTGGACAGGTAGGCCACGATGGCCGCCGGTCCGGCGTTGGCCGGCCCGGCATGGATCTCGAGGACGCCGTCGGGGGCGAACAGCTCGGCCAGCTCGGTCACCTTCCCCCGGTCGCCGAAGCCGTTGTACTGCGCCACCAGGACCCGGATCTGCTCCCGGGCGTCCAGCTCCCATCGCCGCATCGTCGACCCTCCCCCCGCTGACCCACGACGCGTCGCGCCCGGGTACCGGGACGCTAGCCAACCTGACGACGACGTTCCATCGCCGTCGTTGGCGGCGCGACTCCGTTGGACTGGCCGTGTCGCCTGGACCTGGGCGTTGTCCGGCGGTTGATAGACGTGAATGTCACGTTTCGGTATGCTCGCGGGAGCGAGTGGAGGAGGGGCGTTGTTCGATCTCGGGCTCTCAGATGAGCAGGAACAGCTGCAGGCGGCCTATCGGTCCCTGCTCGAGCGCGAGTGCGACCCCGAAGTCGTCCGCGAGTCCGAGGCCACCGGGTTCTCCCCGGCGCTGTGGGCCCGGGTGCAGGAGCTGGGCGGGATCGACATGGCCCTGCCCGAGTCGGCCGGAGGTGCCGGGGCCCTCTTCCTCGACGTCCTGCTGGTCCACGAGGTGCTGGGGGCCTTCCTGGCCCCGGTCCCGCTGGCCGAGGCGGTCGCCGCCACCCGGCTGCTGGCCAACCTCGGCACGCCGGCCGCCACCGAGCTGCTGGCCGAGGTCCTCGAGGCTGGGAAGCCGGTGACCCTCAGCCCCCGACCGGTGGTCGGCGGGACACTGCGATTCGTCCCCGCCGGCGCGGTGGCCGACGTGGTCCTGGCCCGGGACGGCGACCGGGTGGTCGCCGTGCGAGGTGACGAGCCGTCGCCGTACCCGCGCAACCTCGGTTCGCTGTCGGTGGCCGATCGCTCGACGTCGGCGACCGTGGTGGAGCTGGCCTCGGGCCCCGAAGCCATCGAGCTGTTCGGCGACGCCGTGCTCGAGTGGCGTGGGCTGACCGCCGCCCTCCTCGTGGGGGCGGGCAAGCGCACCATCGAGATCGGGGTGGCCTACACCACCGAGCGCCATGCCTTCGGGGTGCCGATCGCCTCCTTCCAGACGATCGCCCACCGCCTGGCCGACGCGGCCACGGCGCTCGACGGCGCGCAGCTGGCGACCCACAAGGCCGGCTGGGCCGTGGACGTCCGGGCTGACCGTTGGCGGGCCCTCCTGCAGATCGCCTTCGTGGCCGCCGATCAGTCGGCCGAGAAGGCCGTCGACGAGGTGCTCCACTTCCACGGTGGGTACGGGTTCATGCTCGAGTACGACATCCAGCTGTTCTTCCGCCGGATCAAGGCGTGGTCGCTCCAGGTGGGCGACCGGGCCAAGGAGCTGGAGCGGATTGCCGATCTTCTGTGGGGGCCCGCCGGGTCCCGTCCGGCCGCCTGAGAGAGAGGGAGCGACGATGAACTTCGAACTTGGCGACGAGGCCGAGGCACTCCGCAAGGAGGCCCGTGAATTCCTCGACCAGCACCTGACGCCGGACATCCACGAGACGATGGCCGCCACCGGCACCTACTACGACCGCGACTTCGCCCGGGCCCTCGGGGCCAAGGGCTGGATCGCCGCCGGCTGGCCGGTCGAGGAGGGCGGTGGTGGCCGGGGGTGGCTGGAACAGGTCGCCCTCAACCAGGAACTGCGCCGGGCCGAGGCCCCGATGGACGCCATCGGGACGACGATGCTCATCGCCGCCACGCTCCGGATGTTCGGTACCGACGAACAGAAGGAGACGATCATGAAGCCCGCCGTGCGCGGCGACGTCGTGATCGCCCTCGGCTACACCGAGCCCGACTCGGGGTCCGATGCCGCCGCCGCCCGGACCCGGGCCGTGCGCGACGGTGACGAGTGGGTCATCAACGGCGAGAAGATGTTCACCACCCTGTCCCAGGTGGCCGACTACGTGTTCCTGCTCACCCGGACCAACACCGAGGTGAAGAAGCACCGGGGCCTCACCATCTTCATGGTGCCGACCACCACGCCGGGGTTCTCGGTGTCCGAGGTCAAGACCCTGGGCGGCGAGCGGACCAACATCACCACCTACGAGGACGTCCGGATCCCCGACAGCCTGAGGGTGGGCGGGGTGGACCAAGGCTGGTCGGTGGCGTCGGCCGCCCTCGAGCTCGAGCACTCGGGCAGCTTCGCCGGCGACATGGAGAAGATCCTGGAGGTGGCGGTCCGCGAGGCCCAGACGCCCGACGCCGAGGGTCACCGACTCATCGACGACCCGAGCGTGCGGGCCCGCCTGTCCCAGGCCGCGCTCGAGATCGAGGTCTCCGACCTCCTCGGCATGCGGGCCGGGTGGATGCACCAGGTCGGCCAGCGGCCGCTGGCCGAGGGCTCGATGGCCAAGGTCTACTCGTCCGAGGCCTTCTCCAAGGTGGCCAGCGACCTGCTCGACATCTTCGGGCCGTCCACGCTGGCCCGGGGACGGGGGATGGGTGACGAGGACCTGGCGGCCATCGAGCACGCCTACCGCCACAGCCAGGTGACGCGCATCTACGCCGGCACCAGCGAGATCCACCGCAGCATCATCGCCGAGGGCGGTCTCGGGCTGCCCCGCACGCGCGCTGCTGGGTAGCTGGACCGGGCCGTGGCCCCCGTCGACCATGCCGCGGGCGGTGACGCTTCCCGGCCCGGCGAGTGGGGCCACCGCCGAGGGGAGCCGTGAGGCCATGACGGGGTGCGGGGGGCTCGGGTCGAGGTCGACGATGCCGGTGCTGTCGCGCCGCCGCCCCGGGGTCCCGGTGAGCCCGAAGGCCCCGCCCGGGATCCCCGAGGTCGACGAACCCGCCGCCGACGAGTCGGGCCGATGGAGCCTGACCGTCGCCAGCCGGACGACCCGGGCCCACGGGCGCCGCACCATCGCCAAACTCCTCGATGCCGCCGTGGCCGAGTTCGGCTCCTACGGCTACCACGGCGCCAGCATGGCCCGGATCGCCAAGCGGGCCGGGACGGCGCACGGTACCGTCTACCTCCACTTCGCCGACAAGGACGACCTGCTGTACGCGGCGATGACCGACGTGATCAGCGACCTCGAGCCGGCGCTGGCCGCCATCCCGGTCCTGCAACCCGGCCCGGCCGGGCTGGAGGACCTCGACCAGTGGCTGGTGCGGGTCTGCCGGACGTTCCAGGTCCACGGGGCCATGCTCCAGGCGGTCAGCGAGGCCCTGAGTGCCGACGACCGGGCGACCGCCGGGTCGAACCTGCTCGAGAGCCTGGGCCGCAACACGTTGGTGTTCGCCGAGCGGATCCGGTCGGTCGGGGCGAGCGGCATCGACCCCCAGATCGCCGCCCTGTCCTTCTACGCCTTGATCGAGGGGGCGAACCGGACGATGTTCCGTGGTCAGCTGCTGGTCAGCACCGAGGAGCTGGCGGCCAGCCTGGCCGAATTCATCCAGCGTTCGATCTTCGGCGCCGAACGGGTCTGACCCCGGGCGCCGCCGTCGTCATCGCGGCTGGCGGGCCGGCGGGTGCCGCCGGCCCGAGGGGCTCAGGAGCCGCCGCGCAGGTCGACGTTCGGCGCTGCCTGGGCCACCAGGTCCGGGACCACCGCCGTCAGGTCGGCCGGCTCCCAACGCTCGCCCTTGTCCACGGTCGGCCCCTCGTGCCAGCCCTCGAGGACGCTGATGCGGCCCCCGGACACGTTGAAGACCCGGCCGGTGACGTCCTTCGAGAACGGGCTGGCCAGCCAGGCCACCAGCGGGGCGACGTTCTCGGCGGCGTAGGTGTCGAAGCCGCCCTCGGCCGAGGCGCTCATGCGCTCCTGGCCGCGAGGCGTGATCATCCGCGTCCGGGCCGAGGGGGAGATGGCGTTGACCGTGATCCCGTAGCGGGCGAACTCGATCGAGGAAATGATGGTGAAGGCGGCGATGCCGGCCTTGGCCGCCCCGTAGTTGCTCTGGCCCACGTTGCCGAAGAGGCCCGAGACCGACGACGTGTTGATGATCCGGGCGTCGTTCTCCTCGCCGGCCTTGGCCTTCTCCCGCCAGTAGCGGGCGGCCGTGCGGGCGGTGAGGAAGGTGCCCTTCAGGTGGACGGCCAGGACGGCGTCCCAGTCCTCCTCGGTCAGGTTGATCACGACCCGGTCCCGCAGGATGCCGGCGTTGTTGACGACGATGTCGATGGTGCCGAAGGTGTCGATGGCCTGTTGGATCAGGCGCTCGGCGCCGGCCCCGGTCGAGATGTCGTCGCCGTTGACGACCGCCTCGCCGCCGGCCGCCGTGATCTCGTTCACGACTTCCTGGGCGGCCGTGATCGACGGGGAGCTGCCGTCGGTCTCGCCCCCGAGGTCGTTCACGACCACCTTGGCGCCCTGACGGGCCAACTCGAGGGCGTGCCCCCGGCCGATGCCCCGGCCGGCGCCGGTGACGACCGCTACGCGTCCTTCGTCGATCTGTGCCATGTCGAATTCCCCTCCGTGTCGATTGGTGGTGCTGCTGCGGTGGTGGTGTCGGTTGTGCTGCGGTGATCGTTGCCGGCCGGCCCGGCCGGCCCGGTGGTGCTAGCCGGCGGGCTCGAAGGTGACCAGGTTCCGGCCGTCCTCGACCGGTTCCCAGCGCACCCGTGACCCGCTGGCCGACGGCGACGGCGTCGGGCTCGGTGCCCACGACGTTGCTCATCATGCGGACCCCTTCGTCGAGGTCGACCAGCACCACGACGTAGGGCACCAGGTCCTTGAACTGAGGCAGGGCGGCGTTGTGCTGGACGCTGACGGCGTAGACGGTGGCGTCGCCCGACGCCGGCCGCCACTCGATGGCCGTCGACAGGCACCGGGGGCAGGCCGGCCTCGGGTACCAGAAGGCCTGCTCGCACTCGGTGCACCAGGGGAGCAGCAGGGTCTTGGACCGGGTGCCCTCCCAGAACGGAGCGGCCTCCTCGGACTCGAGCAGTGTGGGCCGGCTCATAGCGTCGCCTCCGTTCCGAGCACGATGGTGGATGTGGCCGAGAGGACGCCGCCGACCCCGTGGGCCACGGCCACCTCGGCCCCGGCCACCTGGCGGTCGCCGGCCGTGCCCTGCAGCTGGCGGGTCGCCTCCACCAGGAGGAACATGCCGAACATGCCCGGGTGGGTGTAGGAGAGTCCGCCGCCCGAGGTCTGGGCCGGGAAGGCCCCGCCCGGTCCGAGCTTCCCGTCCTCGACGAAGGCCCCGCCCTCGCCCTTCTTGCAGAACCCCAGGTCCTCCAGGGCCAGCAGGACGGTGATGGTGAACGAGTCGTAGAGCTCGGCCACGTCGACGTCGGACGGGGTGAGCCCGGCCAGCTCGAAGGCGGCCGGCCCGGACACCGAGCCGGCGGTCACCGTGACCTCGGGCATCTGGCTGATCATCTGGTGGCTGTGGGCCGACGACGCCCCGAGCACGTAGGCCGGGGGTCGGCGCAGGCTCCGGGCCCGCTCGGCACTGGTCAGCACGATGGCGCCAGCGCCGTCGGTGACGAGGCAGCAGTCGAAGCGGTGGAGCGGCGAGGCCACCATGGGCGAGGCCAGCACGTCGTCGATGGTGAGCGGCGTCCGGTAGCGGGCCTTGGGGTTGAGGGCCGCCCAGGCCCGGGTGTCGACCGCGATCTGGGCCATCTGCTCGGGCGTCGTGCCGTAGAGCGCCTGGTGCCGGCTGGCCGCCAGGGCGTAGGCGCCGACCGGCGACTGCATGCCGAACGGCATCTCCCACTCGAGCCGGGGGGCGACCACCCCGGCGGCGGCGGCGTCGGCCTGGCCGGCGGCCCCCGAGAAGCCCCGGCCGCCCCGCTTGGCGTTCGACCGGGGCGTGCTCACGTAGCTGACCACCACGACGTCGGCCATGCCCGAGCTGGATGGCCGCGGCGGCGTGCTCGACCATGATCTCGAAGCTCGAGCCACCGGTCTGGGTGGCGTCGGTCCAGCTGGCCTGGACGCCGAGGTACTCGGCCAGCTCGACCGAGGGCATGAAGAGCCCGCCGGTGCACGAGGCCACCCCGTCGACGTCGGCGATGGTCAGCCCGGCGTCGTCGAGCGCCTCTTTGATCACCGCCATCTCGATGGCCCGGGGCGTGCCCTCGATTTCGCCGGTGGGTGACACGATGTCGGCGGCGCCGACAATGGCCGCCGAACCCCGAGCCCATTGATGATCAGGCACTGATGGAACCCTCCCCCGGTACTGCCAAACGGTCGGGGGTTACACTATCCATGACCTGACAGTGGTGTCTCATCCGGTCGTTCGGGCGATGCCCTCCGGCCGATCGGGCACGCCGGGGCGAGCGCAGGACAGGGGAGGGCAGCCACGATGGCCGGTGACCAGCAGTACGAGACCTTGTTGTACGAGGTCACCGACGGCGTGGCCCTGATCACGTTCAACCGGCCCGAGCAGCTCAACACGCTGAACGCCCGCATGGGCCTCGAGTTGGGTCACGCCCTGGTGACCTCCGACGCCGACGAGGCGGTCCGGGCGATCGTGGTGACCGGGGCCGGTCGGGCGTTCTGCGCCGGGGCCGCCCTCGACCCCGAGCAGACGACCTTCACCGGGGCCGGCGGCCCGGCCGACGACATCGGGCCCTCGGCGTCGTCGATCTCGCCCTGGGAGCTGTCGACCCCGATCCTGGCGGCCATCAACGGGCACGCCGTCGGGGTGGGACTGACCTACGCCCTGCAGTGGGACATCCGGATCGCCGCCGAGGAGGCCAAGCTCGGCTTCGTCTTCACCCGCCGGGGCATCCTCCCCGAGGCCAACTCGCTCTGGCTCCTCAGCCGGGCCATCGGCACCTCCCGGGCCCTCGAGCTCCTGCTCTCGGGGCGCACGTTCCTCGGGACCGAGGCGGCCGAGCTCGGGCTGGTGTCCCGGGCGCTGCCGGCGGCCGAGGTGCTCCCGGCGACCATGGAGATCGCCCGGGACATCGCCGCCAACACCGCGCCGGCCGCCGTCGGGATGACCAAGCGGCTCTTCTACGAGTACCTCCTGACCGGCGACCGCGACGCCGCCCGGGCCGAGGAGCGCGAGGGGTTCCAGTTCCTGGTCGGTCAGCCCGACGCCAAGGAGGGCGCCATGTCGTTCCTCGAGCGGCGGACCCCGGAGTGGACCGGGAGCAAGCACACCGACTTCCGGACGCCCGGCGCCTGAGGGCTCGCCGGACCCCGACGCCGGGGGAACAAGGGCGGCCACGGCTGCCGAGAGGGGGGGACCATGGTGGTGGACGGGGCAGTGTCCGACGGGGAATTCGACGGCACGGCGGTGCTGGTCACCGGAGCGGGTCACGGGATCGGGCGGGCCACGGCCCTCCGGTTCGCCGCCGCCGGGGCCTCGCTCACGCTGGGTGACCTGAACGAGGCGACGTTGGCCGAGGTGGCCAAGGAGGCCGAGGCGGCCGGGGCCGACGTGCTGGCCGTGCCGTACGACCAGCGCTCGAGCACCAGCGTGGCGGCGTTGGTCGATGCCGCCGCCGAGCGGTTCGGGCGGATCGACGCCCTGGCCAACATCGCCGGCATCTACCCCTTGGCCACCGTCGACGACACCACCGACGAGCTCTGGGCCGACGTCCTGACCACCAACCTGACCGGGGTCTTCTACGTCTGCCGGGCCGCCCTCCCTCGGATGCTGGCCGCCGGCCGTGGCTCGATCGTCAACATCGCCTCGGGGGCGGCCGAGCTGCCCTACGCCGGCATGGCCGCCTATGCCGCCAGCAAGGGCGGGATCCAGTCGCTCACCCGTGTGTTGGCCAAGGAGGGCGCACCCACCGTGCGGGTGAACACGGTGGCCCCCGGCCCGACGCGCTCGTGGCCGGCGCCCGACGACGACGCCGCGGAGAGCCCGATCGGGCGGGCGGCCAAGATCACCGACGGCATCCCCCTCGGTCGGTGGGCCGAGCCCGAGGAGATCGCCGAGGCCATCGCCTTCTTGGTGTCGGCCCGTTCGAAGTTCATGACCGGCCAGGTGCTCCGGGTGAACGGCGGCAACCACATGGCGTGAGCCCGTCCGTCCGACCAGACAGACGTGTCACAAACGACTCCCGGCCGTTCGACTCGCCCCGGGCGTGGTCACCGGCGGCGATTCGTGGCTGACAGGGAGGCCTCGGGTGGCCGGGGACGGGTGTCACGGCCCGCCGGAGCGGCACGAGAAGACCGCTGTCTGACAAACTAGTCTCGCCGGCGGCTCGCGCCGGCTCCGTCAGGTCAGGGGGGTCATGCCGATCAGTATCGGAAAGATGTTCCACGTCGTCCACGTGGCCGAGGCCCTGACGCCACTCGACGACTGGTACGACGAGGTCTTCGATCCCCGCCGCGGCATCATGGACCACAGCTACCTCCCGCACGAGAAGCGCGACGGGTCGTTGATCGCCATCGGCGACACCATCATCGAGACGATGGCCCCCTCGGACGAGCCGGGCGCCGAGGCCATGCCGGTCGGGAAGTTCTTCGCCAAGTTCGGGCGCCACCTGCACTCCATCGCGTGGTACACCGAGGACGTCGGCGCCATCTGGGACCGGCTGACCGACCACGGGGTCCGCATCGTGAGCTACGCCCCCGGGGGCGGCCGGCCCGAGGTGGGCGACATCTACACCCACCCCCGCGACACCCTGACCCAGCTCGAGTTCTTCCAGCCCCCGGTGGTCGACGGCCGCACCAGCCCGCCGGGGCCGATCCTCGACCCGAGGTTCTCGCCCGGCTGGCCGGCGGAGTGGGCGGCGACGGCCAACCCCCTCGGCATCGAGCGCCTGTCGACCATCACCGTGGTCACCGGCAACCTCGACCACGGCCTTGAGGTGTTCACCGGGTGGCTCGAGGGTGAGGTGATCCACCAGGGGTCTTCCGCGCTCTCGGGGACCACGGGGACGTTCGTGGCCATGGGTCCCGAGACGGTGGTCGAGCTGGCCACGCCGACCGGCGACGACTCGCTGGCCGCCCGTGACCTGGCCACCTTCGGCGAGACCTGTCACGCCATGACCTTCCAGGTGGCCGATCTCGACGCCACGGTGGCCCAGCTGGAGAAGTCCGGGGTCGCCGTGCTCGGCCGGGACGAGACGACCGTGGCCACCGACCCGGCCGACACCTTCGGGGCGGCGTTCCGCTTCACCGTGGCGGCGGTACCGGGTGACCCCCGGGACAACGCCTGATGGCCGAGACGGTCACGACCAACATCTCGGCGGCCATGCAGGCGGCCGTGGGCCGCGAGCTCGGGCGCCAGGTGTCGTTCCCGGTGAGCGAGTCCGACATCCGGCGATGGGCCATCGCCGTCTACTACCCCGAGCCGCCACCGCGCCGCTTCGTCGACGCCGCCTTCGCCGAGACCACCCCGGCCGGCGGGATCGTGGCGCCCGAGGAGTTCAACCCGTTCGCCTGGATGGTGGCGTCGTCGGAGGGCGGGACCGGCGGGGGCAACGACCCGGGGACGACCGAGAAGACGCTCGGCATCGAACCGCCGGACCTCCACCACATGCTGAACGGCGGCATCGAGGTCGAGTACGGCGTGCCGATGCGGCCGGGCGACGTGATCACCGGGGTGAACCGGCTCGGCGGCTACCGGGAGCGGCCGGGACGGCTCGGGCTGATGTTGTTCACGACGCTCGAGAACACCTGGACCAACCAACGGGGCGAGCTGGTGCGCCGGACCCACGGCACGGTCATCCGGTACTGATGGGCGAGCGACGGGGGGACGGCCGGGCACCGGTCGGAGCGACGCGGCACACTGGTGGGCGAGGAGAGGACGGTCCGTGGGGGGAGTGACGGTGCAGGACGTGTCGGTCGGGGACGAGATCCCCACCTTCGTACGCGAGACCGGACTGGCCAACTGGAACCGCTACGCCGCGGTCAACGACGAGTTCGTACCCATCCACATGGACGACGAGGCCGGCCGAGACGCCGGGTACGCCACGGCCTTCGGGATGGGCAACCTCCAGTGGGCCTACCTCCACAACCTCCTGCGCCAGTGGATGGGCGACGAGGGTCGCATCGTCCGGGCCGCCTGCGAGTTCCGGTCGGCCAACGTGAAGGGCCAGACGGTGACGGCGCACGGTCGCGTCGACGCCATCGTCGACGAGGGCGACCGCCGGCTGGTCGATCTGACCGTGTGGACCGAGACCCAGGACGGCGTCCGGCTGGCGCCGGGGACGGCGACCGTCTCGCTGCCGATCCCGCCCGGCTAGGCCGCCGCCGCCGGACCCGGCGCCGGGACGGCCACGACGGCCACCGACCGACCATCGCAACCTAGAAACCGCCTGACAACCAACACCGCCAACAACCGACAAGAGGAGCAAGCCATGGATCAGTACCCGGTACAGATCGGGAGCATGTTGTTCACGATGGTGGACCCCCACCCCGGCCACGAGGTGGCCTACAACCGCTGGTACGAGCGTGACCACTTCTACGCCGGCTGCATGATCGGCCCCTGGCTGTTCGCCGGCGGTCGCTGGGTGGCCCCGCGACCCCTGAAGGACCTGCGCTTCCCCGAGGGGAGCCCCTTCGCCGAGCCGGTCGACGCCGGCTCGTACCTGTCCATCTACTGGATGCACAAGGACCACGTGGAGGAGCACCTCAAGTGGGCGGGCGAGCAGGTGGTCTGGCTCTACGCCAACGGCCGGGGCTTCCAGGAGCGGACGCACGCCCACACGAGCATCTACGACCTGACCGGCGTCAAGTACGCCGACGAGGACGGGGTCCCGCTGGAGCTGGCCCTCGACCACCACTTCCCGGGCATGGGCGTGCTGGTGACCGAGCCGGCCGACGGGGTCAGCCGTGAGGACCACCAGGCATGGCTCGAGGCCGAGGCGGTGCCCGCCCTGCTGGCCGCCGACGGCGTGACCACCTGGTCGTCCTGGGTGAAGCACCCGGCCCCGGCGGACGCCGGCCCGAGCCAGTCGCCCATGAAGCTCGGGACCGACGGCGGCCACCCGGACCGGCTGGTCCAGCTGGTGTTCATCGAGGGCGACCCGACCGCCTCGTGGAAGGCCTTCCAGGCGTTCGGCGAGACGGTGGACGCCGGCCCGGTGGCCAAGCTCACCTTCGCCGCCCCGTTCTACGGCACCAACGTCGGGACCGACGACTACGCCGACCAGCTCTGGTAGGCCGGAGGTCGGTGGGCCGAACGGTCACCCTGGCCGGACGACTCCGGCCAGGGTGACCCCGGCTCCCGGCGCGCACCCGAGGGCGCGCGCCACCTCCCTCCGTTGATCGTGTGGCCCGGGGTGCGTGCACCCGGGCGGCAACTCAGGCGTCGACTTTCAGCCCCATGAGCTCCTGCATGTTGGTGCTCATCACCTTGCGGATGTCCTCGTCGGGCAGGCCCTTGAGCTCGTCGATGAAGGTGATGGGGTCCGACATGCCCTCGGGGTGGGGGTAGTCCGACCCGAAGAGCACGTGGTCCGCGCCGAGCAGGTTCACCAGGCCCACCGGGTCCTCCTCGTGGAAGGGGTGGACGTACAGGTTGCGCTTGAAGGCCGTCACCGGGTCCTCGGGGAAGGCCTGGGGCATCTTGCGGTAGGTGTCCTCGAGCTCGTGGAGCAGCGGGCGCACCCAGCTGCTGCCGTTCTCGACCAGGGCGATGCGCAGGTCCGGGTGCCGGGTCAGCGCACCGTGGCAGATCAGCGCCGAGACGGCGTCCTTGATGGCCCGGTCGTGCTGGGACACCATCGAGAAGGCGTTGGGCTTGAAGGCCAGGAACTCGCCGGTCACGCCCTCCCACTCGTTGGCGTAGCGGGTGTAGCCGCTGTCCGAGGCGTGCATGGTGACCAGGATCCCGGACTCGACGACCCGCTCCCAGAACGGGTCGAACTCCTCCAGGCCGAAGGACCGCATGCCCCGGAAGCCGGGGACCGGCGCCGGCCGGATGAGGATGGCCCGGGCGCCCCGCTCGAGCAGCCACTCGAGCTCCTCGATGGCCCTGTCCACGATGGGCAGGGTGACCACCGGGATGGCGAAGATGCGGTCGTCGAAGTTGAAGGTCCAGTGCTCGTGCATCCACTCGTTGAGGGCGTGGATGACGACGTGGGTGAGCTCGGGGTCGTCCTTCATCCGCTCCTCGACCAGGCTGGCCAGGGTCGGGAACATGGTCGCCCACTGGATGCCCAGCTCGTCCATCAGCTCGAGGCGCGGCCCGGGCTCACGGAAGGCCGGCGGGGCCTCGATGGCCTTGCCCAGGATCTCCCGGTAGGACTTGCCCTCGGGGTTCCCGTGCTTGAAGTACTCCTCCTGGGCGCCCGGGGCGGCCACCCGGGTGAAGGTCGGGTTGGGGATGTAGTCGCTGATCTGGCCCCGGACCACGATCTTGGTCCGTCCGTGGACGTCGACGTAGTCGATGGCGCCCTTGTAGGCGGCCGGGAGGAACTTGGTCAGCGCCTCCTCGGTCTCGTACATGTGGTTGTCGGCGTCGAACACCGGAAAGTCGAGGACACGAGACGGCATGAGGTTCTCCTGATCAGTGCACCCGGTGGGATGCGGTCCTTCGTGTGCGCCGGTGTCGATCGCTAGCTCCGATCGACGGTCCGCATAAACATGATAATCGTGTCTCATCCGAGATTCAATCCCCGCCACGCAATCGGGTGGCACGTCGAGTGTTCCGGGGGTACAAACTCGGGGTGTCGCTCCGCACCGGGCGACCGCAGCGGAGGGGGCAGCCATGGCCGAGCTCGTGTTCCGGCACATCGACGACGTACCGGCCCAGGAGGTCCGGGCCCAGGTCCACGGTGACCGCCGGGTGGGGGTCCATCTGCGGTTCATGGAGATGTCCGACACCCGCACGGTGATCTACACCGAGTACGACCCGGGCCTCGTCCTCGAGGAGCACGGCCACAGCAGCGACCACGTCCTGTTCATCTTGAAGGGGACGTTGTTCGTGGGCGAGACCGAGTGCACGCCCGGGATGATGGTGCTGCTCGAGCACGGGGCGGTGTTCGGCCCGCTGATCGCCGGTCCCGAGGGCACCGAGCTGCTCGAGTTCTACACCGGCGACGTCACGCCGGTACCGGCCGATCCCGAGGGCTACGAGCGGCTCCTCGAGGAGAAGGGCATCGTGCGGGTGCCCTCGGAGCTCGAGAGCCGCCAGGGCTGAGCGGCCGACCGAACCGGGCCGACCAGCCCACCATCACACGACACCGCCGCACCGCACCAGCACCGCACCGCACCACCGCCGCCGGCCCGACCGGGCCGTCACCACACCAGGGGAGGAATCGTCATGGCAGCAGAGGAATCGGGAGCAAAGGTCGCCTTCGTCACCGGGGCCAGCCGGGGGATCGGCAAGGCCATCGCCATCCACCTGGCCCGGGCCGGCTTCGACGTGGCCGTGGCCGCCCGGACGATGGTCGACGGCGAGGCCCGTGAGCACTCGTCGACCATCAAGAAGTCCGACACGAAGCCGCTGCCGGGTTCGGTGGCGGCCACCGTGGCCCAGATCGAGGCCGAGGGCCGGCGGGCCATGCCGATCTTCCTCGACCTGTTGGACCGGGCCTCCCTCGGCGCCGCCGTGGCCCGGGTGGAGGAGCGGTGGGGTCGCATCGACCTCCTGGTCAACAACGGCCGCTACGTCGGCCCGGGCCACATGGACCACTTCGTCGACACCCCGATCGAGGTACTCGACCGCCACGTCCAGGCCAACGTGCTCTCGCCGCTGGTGCTGATCGACCTGGTCCTGCCGGGCATGCTGGCCCGGGGCTCGGGCATGGTCGTCAACCTGACCTCGGGCTCGGGCCAGATGGACCCGCCGGCCCCGGCCGGCTCGGGCGGGTGGGGCCTCGGCTACGGCATGTCCAAGGCGGCCATCCACCGGGTGGCCGGGCTGCTGGCGGTCGAGCTGGGCGACCGGGGGATCCTGTTCTTCAACATGGACCCGGGCTACGTGGCCACCGAGCGGATCGCCCAGGACATGGCCGAGTTCGGTTTCGACAACTCGACGGGGGCGCCGACCGACGTCATCGGGGCGGCGACGGCGTGGCTGGCGACGTCGCCCGAGGCCCCCGGACTGAACGGCAGCGTCATCGACGGGCAGGCCCTGTGCCGGGACCGTCAGCTGCTCCCCGACTGGCCCTGAGCCGGCCGGCGGTCGATAGACGGCCTTGTCAGCTAGCTGGTAACGTGATTTGCATCGTCAAATCCCATGGGGGCGTGAGGGGAATCCTGCGATGAGTTCCTCCGGTCCGGGGTCGTCGACGAGGTGCGGGGATCTCGCACCCCGGGGCGGCCAGGATCGCAACTCGGTCCCCAGTTGTCTCGATTCGGAGGCCTCATGCTCGACTACGTGATCAAGGGCGGGACCGTGGTGGACGGCACCGGGGCCGCTCCCCGGACCGCCGACGTCGGTGTCCGTGACGACCGGATCGTGGCCGTCGGCCAGATCGACGAGTCGGCCCGCGAGACCATCGACGCCGACGGGCAGCTGGTCACGCCGGGCTTCGTCGACCCCCACACCCACTACGACGCCCAGCTCCACTGGGACGGGTACGCCACGCCGTCGTCCAACCACGGCGTGACCTCGGTCATCGGCGGCAACTGCGGCTTCACCCTGGCCCCGATCAAGATCGACGACGCCGACTACGCCCGCCGGATGATGGCCCAGGTCGAGGGGATGCCCCTGGCCGCCCTCGAGAACGGCATCGAGTGGAACTGGGAGACCTTCGGCCAGTTCCTCGACGGCCTCGAGGGCAACATCGGCGTCAACGCCGGCTTCCTGGTCGGCCACTGCGCCCTCCGTCGTTACGTGATGGGCGAGGAGTCGCTGGAGCGGGCGTCGAACCCCGACGAGCTGAAGGCCATCTCCGAGGTCCTCCACCAGTCGCTCGAGGCCGGCGGCCTGGGCCTGTCGACCACCCGGTCGTCGACCCACCCCGACCACCAGGGGAACCCGGTGGCCTCCCGCCAGGCCACCGAGGAAGAGGTCCTGGCCCTCTGTGACATCGTGAGCCAGCACCCCGGCACCACGCTCGAGGCGATCTTCGAAGGCTGCCTCAAGGGCTTCCGGGACGACGAGATCGAGCTCATGGCCCAGATGAGCGCCCACGCCAACCGGCCGATCAACTGGAACGTCCTGTCGGTCTCGGCCGGCGACGCCGAGCGCACCCAGCACCAGCTGCTGCCGAGCGTCCGGGCCCGGGAGATCGGCGGCCGGGTGGTCGCCCTGACCATGCCGATCTTCGCCGACAACAACATGAGCCTCGGCACCTTCTGCGCCATCTGGCTGATCCCGGGCTGGCGGGACGTCCTCACCCTCCCCCTGGACGAGAAGCTGACCGCCCTGCGGGACCCGGCCACCAAGGCCAAGCTCCAGGCGGCGGCCGAGGGCACGGTGTTCGCCCGGCTGGCCGACTTCTCCAACTACCGGATCGGGGACACCATCGCCCCCGAGAACCACCAGTACGAGGGCCGGGTCGTGGCCGACATCGCCAAGGAGAAGGGCATCGACCCCTGGGACTGCCTGCTCGACATCACCTCGGCCGACGAGTACAAGACGGTCCTGTGGCCGCTGCCGGTGGCCAACACCGACGAGGACTGGGCGGCCCGCCGTGACCTGTGGGCCAACCAGGACGTCCTGATCGGGGGCTCCGACGCCGGGGCCCACCTCGACCGGATGCTCGGCTCGCCGTACCCGACCCGCTTCCTCGGCGACACCCTCCGGGGTCGCAAGCTGGTCAGCCTGGAGCGGGCGGTCCAGCTGATGACCGACGTGCCGGCCCGACTGTTCGGCCTGCGGGACCGGGGGACGCTCTCCGTCGGCAACTTCGCCGACATCGGCATCTTCGACCCCGACACCGTCGACAGCGGTCCGGCCAAGCGGGTCTTCGACCTGCCGGGCGACAGCCTGCGGCTGACCTCCAAGTCCATCGGCGTCACCAAGGTGTTCGTCAACGGCGTGCCGACCATCGAGAACGGCGAGTCGACCGGCGCCCTCGGGGGGACGGTGCTCCGGTCGGGTCGCAACACCGACAGCGTCACCACCCACTGACCGACTGCGCCACCTCGCAACTGTTCACGTGCCACAGGAAGGACACACCATGACCGACGTCCCTCGCATCATCTCGGTGGACGACCACGTCGTCGAGCCGCCCGACCTGTGGTCGTCGCGGCTGCCGGCCAAGTACCAGGACCGCGGCCCCCGGATCGAGCGCAAGAAGATCACGCTCGGCGGGTCGCCGGAGGGCGGCGGGGCCATGGGCTGGGTCGAGAGCGACGACGGCCAGTGGTCCGACGTCTGGTACTACGACGACCTGGTGTCACCGCTCATGATGCTGTCGGCGGCCGTCGGCTTCGACGAGGTCGGGTTCAACCTGACGACCTTCGACGAGATCCGCAAGGGCACCTGGGACAAGACCGAGCGCCTGGCCGACATGGCGGCCAACCACGTCGAGGCGGCGATCAACTTCCCCAACACCCTGCCCCGGTTCTGCGGCCAGACCTTCCTCGAGCGGGAGGACAAGGAGCTCGCCGGCCTGTGCGTGAAGGCCTACAACGACTGGATGATCGACGACTGGTCCGGCGGCGAGGGCAAGGGCAAGCTGATCCCGCTGACCATGATCCCGCTCTGGGACCCGACTGGCCGCGGCGGAGGAGATCCGCCGCTGCGCCGCCAAGGGCAGCTTCGCCATCACCTTCCCGGAGAACCCGGTGCCCCTGGGCCTCCCGTCGATCCACAACAAGGACGACCACTGGGCGCCGGTGTTCCGGGCCTGCGAGGAGACGGGGACGGTGCTGTGCATGCACATCGGCTCGTCGTCCAAGATGCCGTCGACGGCGCCCGACGCCCCGTTCATCATCAGCTCGACCCTGACGTTCCAGAACGCCATGGGCTCGCTGCTCGACTACGTGTTCTCGGGCACGCTGGCCAAGTACCCCAAGCTGACCATCGCCTACTCCGAGGGCCAGGTCGGCTGGATGCCCTACATCTTCGAGCGGGCGGACAAGCTGTGGGAGGAGCGGAGCGACAACAGCTTCGGCACCTGGTTGCCCGAGCCGCCGTCGAGCTACATCCCGGGCCGGGTCTACGGCTGCATCTTCGACGACGCCACGGGGCTGCGGAACCGCGACGTCATCGGGATGGACCAGATCTGCTTCGAGACCGACTACCCGCACGCCGACTCGACGTTCCCGGTGTCCAAGGAGATCTTCATCAAGATCTGCCAGCAGGCCGAGCTGAACGACGAGGAGATCTACAAGCTGGCCCGCGGCAACGCCATCAAGGGCTTCGGCCTGGAGCGCTTCGGCATCACCGCCTGAGCCGCTCCTCGGGAGAATTGCAGAGGCCGGGCGCCCAGGGCGCCCGGCCTCTTGCGTTCCCGGGGGGACCGTCGGCCCCGGCTCGATGTCGCCCCCGTGGCTACTTGCGGGGCATGCCCAGCGCCGAGAGGGCCAGGATGTTCTTCTGGATCTGCGACGAGCCGCCGTAGACGCTGACCGGCCGGGACCGGAAGTAGGCCTCGAGGCGCTCGGGCTTGCGGCCGGTCAGGGCGTCGGCCCCGGCCAGGTCCATGGCCAGGTGCTGGAGCGTCTGCTCGGCGTCGGCCCACAGCAGCTTGGCCACCGAGCCCTCGGGCCCGGGCTGGCGTCCACCGACGCGCATCGAGAGCTGCTCGATGACGTTGAGGCGCAGTCCCTCACCCCGGACGTAGGCGTGGGCGATCTCCCGCCGGATGCCCGGGTCGTCGGCCAGGCCCTTCTCGGCGGCCAGCTCCTCGATGGCCCGCAGGGCCTTCTGGTAGGTGGAGATGAAGCCGATGTCGGCCGGACCCCGCTCGTAGGTGACGGTGGTCATGGCCACCAGCCAGCCCTGGCCGGGGTCGCCGAGCCGGTTCTCGACCGGCACGTGCACGTTGTCCCAGAAGACCTCGGAGGTCTCGGGGTCGCCGTCGGCCAGCACGATCGGCCGCACCTCGATGCCCGGGGTGTTCATGTCGACCAGGAGGCAGGAGATGCCCTTGTGCTTGGGGGCGTCCTTGTCCGTCCGGGCGAGCAGCAGGCACCACTCGGCGAACTGGCCACCGCTCGTCCACATCTTCTGGCCGTTCACGATGTACTCGTCACCGTCGAGGTCGGCCCGGGTCTTGAGGCCGGCCAGGTCACTGCCGGCGTCGGGCTCGCTGAAGCCCTGGCACCACGAGTTCTCGCCGGAGAGCAGCTTGGAGAGGTGCTGCTTCTTCTGCTCCTCGGAGCCCCAGGTGTAGATGGCCCGGCCCAGGTAGTTGACCATCCCGGGCAGCGGCGGGCTGGAGGCCCGACCGGCCTCCTCGTTCAAGATGCCGTCGTAGGTCGGGCTGAGGCCCCGGCCGCCGTACTCGACCGGCCAGGCCATGCCGATGTAGCCGGCCTCGTAGAGCGAGCGGTGGAACTCCCGGTGGAGCTTGTTGCGCTCGGCCGGGTCGTGGATCTCGCCATAGTTCTTCGGCGCGTTCTTCTCGAGCCAGGACCGGAGCTCGAGCCGGAACGCAGCTTCTTCGGGGGTGTCCCGGTAGTCCATGTCAGTTGCCTCCCAGCCGTGCGTCGGCGATGGCGGATAGTTGGACGTCGTCGTCGCCGAAGACCTGGCGGTCGAGCATGGCCCGGCGGTTGACGAAGTGGGCGATGTGTTCCCAGGTCTGGCCGATGCCCCCGTAGACCTGCATGATCGTCTCGGGGACGGTCCGGGCGGTGATCCCGGTGTAGGCCTTGGCCGTGCGGGCGGCCAGCAGCGCCTCGGCCGGCTCGAGCTCGTCGACGGCCCAGGCGGCGTACTTGACCGTGCTGTCGGCGCCCTCCACCGCCACCAGGGCCTCGGCGCACAGGTGCTGGACGGCCTGGAACGAACCGACCGGCACGCCGTACTGGTAGCGCTGCTTGGCGTACTCGACCACGTCGAGCAGGCCCTGGCGCATGGCCCCGACCACGTCGGCGCTGACCATGGTGAGGGCCAGGGCCAACCAGCGCTGGTACTGGCCGGCGTCGAGCGGCGACCCGGCGTCCTCGACCGACGAGCTGTCACCGTCGGCCAGCAGCACCTTGGTCAGGTCCACGCCGTCGAGCGGCTTCCAGCTGTCGCCCAGGGCCACCCGGACCACCTGGGGGGCGTCGGCCGACCCCGACAGGGCCAGCGCGTAGGTGGCGCCGTCGGCATCCCAGGCCACGGCGCTGTCCAGTTCGTCCACCCGGGCCAGGCGCCCGAGGTCGGCCGAGAGCAGGAGGGCGTAGCGGGTCTCGCCCGAGGTCAGCTCGTCGAGCCACGCCGCCGGGGCGCCGGCCACGGCCAGCAGCTCGGTGGCCAGCACGCCGGAGGCGACGTAGGGGAGCGGGGCCAGGGCCCCGCCGAGGGCTTCGGTGACCAGCATGACCTCGACCCCCGAGGCCCCGGGGCTGCCGTCGGCGTCCCGGGCCCGCAGGGCCAGGAGACCGGCGTCGGCCAGGCTGGCCCACCCCTTGGCCCGGTCGACCTTCGTGAGGTCCTCTGGGTTGGAGAGCCCGGTGGCGGTCGCCAGCTGCGTGGCGATCTCTTGCAGCATCTGCTGCTCTTCGGTGAACAAGGCCAGCACTGCAGTCCCCCTTGGCGCCGTGTGCGCCGTCTCGATCTCCGCCTCACTAACACGCCCCTCTGGGAGCGTCAAGGCAAGCTGACGCGGGCATCCCATCCGGCGAGGACCGCGTTGGCCAGCATTTTAGTGCTATCCCGGCGGGACGCACAGCCGACCGTAGACATCGCTGTCATGTACTGTCCTGGGGGCATTGGTGGGGGCGAGGAGGGGCTGGCCATGAAGATCTCACTGGGACTCCCGACGCAGCGCGTCGACCTGCCGTCGGAGTTCGTGACCGGGGACGCCGTCGCCGAGATGTCCCAGGCCGCCGAGGCCGCCGGCTTCGACGCCGTCTACGTCACCGAGCACCCGCTGCCCGAGCAGGGATGGATGGCGACCGGCGGGCCACCACGCCCTCGACCCGTTCGTCGCGCTCTCCTTCGCCGGCGCCGCCACCACGCGGCTCCGACTCCAGACCCACCTCTGCGTGCTGCCCTACCGCAACCCGTTCCTCACGGCCAAGGCCGTGGCCTCCCTCGATGCCCTCTCCGGCGGTCGGGTGATCCTGGGCGTGGGGACGGGGTACCTCGAGGCCGAGTTCGCCGCCCTCGGGGTCGACTTCGCCGAGCGCAACGAGCTGACCGACGAGGCCATCGTCACCATGAAGGAGGCCTGGACCGGCCAGCCGGTGACGGTGAAGGGCCGGCACTTCTCGGCCGAGCACAACGTCGCCCTGCCCCGTCCGGTCCAGCTGCCCAACCCGCCGATCTGGATCGGCGGCAACTCGCGCCAGGCCATCCGCCGGGCGGTGGAGCTGGCCGACGGGTGGGCGCCGATGCCCAACTCGGCCCAGACGGCGGCCCGCCGCCACTCGCCGGCCATGGAGACCATGGACGAGCTGTCGGCGCGCATCGACTACGCCGCCGCCCACGCCGCCTCGGTCGGCCGCACCGCCCCGCTGACCGTGGCCTCGTCGCTCGGCGGCCTGGCCTCGGCCACCACGGCGACCGACGCCGACGACCTGATGGTCGAGATCGCCGGTCAGTTGGCGGCGGTCGGGGTCACCTACCTCTACGGCGGTGTGTACAAGCCGGTCACCAGCCGTGCCGAGTTCCTCGAGGAAGTGGTACGCATGGGGGCGACGTTGGTGCCCCGGATCGCCGCCATCGAGGCGCCGGGACGGGTGGGCACCACACCGGACCCAGAAGGATCGAGCCAGGCGTGATCGCCGAGACCGGGGGGAGACAATGAGCAGCGCAGCAGACAACGGCGGCGGTGAGGGCCGCACGGCCCTGGACCGACTGCTCTCGCCGCGGTCCATCGCGTGCGTCGGGGCGTCGAACAAGGTGGCCGGCATCGGCGGCCAGGTGTTCGCCAACCTCCTGCGGGCCTTCGACGGCCCGGTCATCCCGATCGCCGCCCGCGACGAGGTGGTCCAGGACGTCCCGGCCTACCCGTCGATCTCCAAGCTGCCCGACCCCGTCGACCTGGCGGTGGTCGTGGTGCCGGCCCAGCACGTCCCCGGCGTCCTCCAGGAGTGCGCCGACAAGGGCGTCGGCGGCGCCGTGGTCATCACCTCGGGCTTCGCCGAGGCGGGCGAGGAGGGCATCGCCCTCCAGCAGCAGATCACCGACATCGCCAACGCCACCGGGCTGCGGGTCGTCGGGCCGAACTGCATCGGCTTCATGAACCTGTGGGGCGGCGTCATGGCCAACTTCGCCCTGCCGCCGTCGGCCCCGCTGCCCCCGCCGGGCCCGGTGGCGCTGGTCTCCCAGAGCGGTGGGTTCGGTTCCTACATCACGACCAAGGCCATGCTGGCCGGGCTCAAGCTCGGATGGTTCATCTCGACCGGCAACGAGTCCGACGTGAACATCGCCGCCATCATGCGCCACCTGGTGGAGCAGGAGACGACCAAGGTCCTGATGGTCTTCAGCGAGACCCTGCGGGACCCCGAGGTCTTCATCGACGCCGCCGTGCGGGCCCACGAGCTCGACAAGCCGATCATCCTCTTGAAGGCCGGGCGTTCGGACGCCGCCGCCAAGGCGGCCCTCAGCCACACGGCTTCCATCGTCGGCTCGGCCGATGTCCTCGACGCCGTGTGCCGCCAGTACGGGGTCTACGTGGTCCACTCGATGGAGGAGATGCTGGACCTCGGCACCATCTTCCAGGACGGCCGACGGGTGGCCACCCGGGGCGTGGGGATCATGACGTCGTCGGGCGGCGCCGGCGTCCTGCTGGCCGACGCCGCCTCGCTCGAGGGCCTGGAGGTCCCCGAGATCCCGGCCGACGAGCAGGCCGAGATGATGGCGCTCATGCCCGAGCCCTTCTACGGCAGCATCGCCAACCCGGTCGACACCACCGCCCAGGTCGTGGCCATGCCGAGCGCCTTCCGCGACGTGCTCAACCTGGTCGGTGACTCCCGGGTCGTCGACATGCTGGCCCCGGTGATCTGGGCGTTCCCCGGGCCCCAGGTGGACACGGTCATCGAGTTCTACCAACGCAGCACGAAGCCGGTGGCCATCACCTCGACGGCGTGGATGAAGGAGCTCCAGGAGCCCGGCGTCCCGACCTACACCGATCCCCATCGGGCCATGCGGGCCCTCGGGGCGGTGGCCGACCTGTCGCTGCGCGACCTGCCCATCACCCCGCGGGACGGCTGGACGGTCGATGCCGCCCGGGTCGAGAAGGCCCGGGCGCTGCTCTCGGCCCACGCCGGGCACCCGTCGCTGCTCGAGTCGACCAGCAAGGAGCTGTTGGCCCTCTACGGCATCCCGGTCACCACCGAGCGCCTGGTGGGCTCGGCCGACGAGGCGGCGGCCGCGGCCGGGGAGATCGGCGGGGCGGTGGCCATCAAGGTGATGTCCTACGACCTGCCGCACAAGACCGAGTACGGGGCCATCCGCCTCGGCCTCCGGAGCCCCGACGACGTCCGGGCGGCCTACGACGACATGCTGGCCGAGGTGGCCACCAAGGCCCCGAACGCCGTCTCCGAGGGCGTGCTCGTCCAGGAGATGGTGCCGGCCCGGATCGAGCTGACCGCCGGCCTGCACCGGGACCCGGTCTTCGGCCCGACGGTCGTCGTCGCCCTGGGCGGCATCCTGGTCGAGATCCTGTCGGAAACGGCCATGCTCCGGCCGCCGTTCTCCGCCGCCGCCGCCCGGCGGTCGTTGGGCGACCTCCTCGGTGGCCGGCTGGTGAGCGCCGGGCGGGGCCTCGACGAGGCCGAACAGGCGGCGGTGGCCGAGATCATGGTCGGCCTGGCCGCCCTGTCCCTCGAGCTGCCCGAGGTGGCCGAGATCGACGTCAACCCGATCCGGGTGGACGGTGGGGCGGCCTGCGCGGCCGACGCCCTGATCGTGGTGGGCGAGGGAGCATGACGCTCGAGGGCGCCGACCTGGCCGCCGCCGTCCAGTCGTTGCTCGACGACCGGGCCGTGGCCCAGATCATGATCAATTACGCCCGGGGCATCGACGGGCGGGACTGGGACCTGGTGCGGTCGTGCTTCGCCGACGACGCCTACGTCCAGGGCACGCAGTTCGGTGGACCCCGCGACGAGTACCTCGACATCCTGCTGCCGGGGGTGGCCCACTTCCCGGCCACCCAGCACTTCATCGGCAACCAGCTGCGCCGGGTGGACGGCGACACCGCCTTCACCGAGACCTACCTCATCGCCCGGCACTTCGCCGACCCCGCCGGCGAGGTCGACTCGCTCATCGTGGGCGTGCGCTACGACGACCAGCTCCGCCGGGTCGGCGACGGCTGGCAGATCTTCCGACGCGACGTCGCCAACATCTGGAAGCGCGTCGGCTGGCCGGTCCCGGCGTAGGGGGTGGCGATGACCGGGCAGAAGGTCGAGGTCGGGATCTACGTCCCGCAGCTGGCGTACTCCTACGAGGACATGCTGGTCCGGGCCCAGCTGACCGAGGAGCTCGGCTACCACTCGTTCTGGCTCTACGACCACCTCTACGGGCCCATGCTGCCCGGGGTGACCTCGCTCGAGGGTTGGACGCTGGCCAGCTTCCTGTTGGCCCAGACCGAGCGGCTGCGGGTGGGCCACCTGGTGGTGTGCAACAACTTCCGGCACCCGGCCCTGTTGGGCAAGATGGCCACCACGCTCGACGTGTGCTCGGGCGGCCGCTTCGAGTTCGGGTTGGGCAGCGGGTCGGTGGAGGAGGAGCACCTCCGGGCCGGTCTGCCCTGGGGACCGTTCGCCGAGCGCTCCGAGCGGCTCGGTGAGTCGCTCGAGATCGTCACCAGCATGTTCGCCAACGAGCTGACGTCGTTCACGGGCACCCACTACGACGTGCACGACATCCCCAACCTGCCGCCCCCGGTCCAGAGCCCCCGGCCCCCGGTCCACGTGGGGGGCATGGGGCCGCGCCACACCCTGCCGCTGGTGGCCAAGTACGCCGACGTCTGGAACATCCCGGTCTACGGCCTGGCCGACTGGGAGGAGAAGCAGGTCGTCCTCGAGGCCGAGTGCGCCAAGATCGGGCGAGACCACACCGAGATCCGCCGGTCCCACGAGGCGGTCCTGGTGATCGGGGAGGACGACGCGGCGGTGGCCGAGGCCCGAGCCCGGGCCGAGCGCCGCTATCCCGGCCCGACCTGGGGCCTCGAGGCCGGCGGCTACATCGGCACCCCCGAGCGGATCATCGACCGGATGGCCGAGTCGGTCGAAAAGGGCATCACCTTCTTCATCTTCTTCACCCACGACCGGGGCGACCCGCGCACGCTCGAGCTCTTCGCCGAGCGGGTCCTCCCGGCCTTCGCCTGACCACCCCGACCGGGGCGCCACCCCCGTCGCCGCCCGCCCGGTCCCGGGCGGTGGTGCTACCACCACGAGGCGGCTGTGGGCTGACGCCCTTGTCGGCCGGCGGGCCGTCGACCACACTCGGTCGGGGGAGGTCGAGGTGGCTGTCGTCAGAGCGCTGTTCCGGGCCGAGTTGCGCCACCGGTGGCGATCGTGGCTCCTGCTCGCCCTGTTGATCACCCTGGTGAGCGGGGTCGTCCTGGCCTCGGCCTCGGCCGGTCGGCGCACGGCGACCGCCTTCCCCCGCTACGAGGCGGCCCACGGCTACGACGGCTTCGTCTACAGCCCGACGCCGATGCCGACGCTGTCCCGACTGCCCGAGGTGTCGCTGCTCGACGCTCGCCGTGCTCCCCGGCAGCAAAGCCTTCACCTGCGCCGGCTGCCGTGCGGTCTCGGAGGGCGAATCGGCCACCTTCGACCTGTCGACGGCCGGCCTCGAGCCACATGGTGCAGCTGGTGGCCGGTCGCCTGCCCGACCCGTCGAACCCGTACGAGGTGCTGGCCTCGGAGACCCTGGCCCGCGACGCCGGGGTCCACCTGGGCTCGGTGATCCACACCCGCTTCGTCTCGCCGGACCAGCGGTCGGCGGCGCTCGGCGACCAGCCGGTCGTGCCCACCGGGCCCGAGGTCGCCTTCCACGTGGTCGGGATCGAGGTGGCCGAACAGGAGTTCCCGGCCACCAACGGCGCCGCCTACGACGTGTTCACCACCCCGGCCTTCGCCCGGCTCATCGACCGCCGGACGGTGGACTTCTACGCCTACTTCGTCCGGCTCCGCCACGGCGCGTCGGACCTACCCCGGTTCGAGACCGACGCCCGCCGGCTCGGGGGTCTCTCGTTCACCGACCTCGACACGGAGGCGGCGGCCATCGACTCGTCCATCCGGCCCCAGGCGATCGGCTGGGGCATCCTGGCCGCGCTGGCCGGCCTGGCCGGGATCATCGTGGTCGCCCAGGCGCTCAGCCGGCAGGCGACCGTCGAGGGCGACGCCTACCGCACGCTGTCGGCCCTCGGGGTCGCCCGGCGCCAGTTGTTCTGGTTGGCCATGGCCCGGACGGTGGCGGTCGGCGTGGTCGGTGTGGCCGGCGGCCTGCTGCTCGCCTTCGTCCTCTCGCCCCTCGCCCCGGTCGGCGAGGCCCGGCTGGCCGATCCCGTCGCCGGGCCTCGCCTTCGACCCGCTGCTGCTGGTGCCCGTCGGCGGCTGGTGGCGTTGGTGGTCGTGGCCGCCCTGGGCATCGGTCCGGCCGTCCGGACCGTCCGGATGGTCCGGCCGGACTACCGGGAGCGGTCGGTCCGGCCCTCCCGGGTGGTGGCCGCCCTGAGCGAGGCCGGGGCCCGCCCGAGCATGCTGCTCGGGGTCCGCCACGCCCTCGAGCGCGGCCGAGGGCGCAACGCCGTCCCGGTGGGCTCGGCCCTCCTCGGGTCGGTGCTCGCCGTCACCGCCCTCTGCGCCACGGTCGTGTTCGGGTCGAGCCTGACCCACCTGACCGCCGCCGCCGGCCCTGTTCGGCCGCCCCTACGACGCCTATCTGCCGGCCGACGCCACCGGCTCGCTGGCCCAGACGAACCAGGAGCTGGCCACGATCGAGGGCACGCCGGGGATCACGGCCATCACCGCCGGCATCGCCGGTGACATCCGGGTCGACGGCCGGACGGTCGATGCCCTGGCCGGCCAACCGGTGCGGGGCCCGCTGCTGCTGACGGCGGTGGCCGGGCGCCTCCCGAGGGCCGACGACGAGATCTCGATCGGGGCGACCACCCTCCGCCAGCTCGGGGTCCACGTGGGATCGACGGTCACGGTGTCGGCCCCGAGCCCGACCGGCGGGACCCGGACCGCCCGCTTCACGTGTGGTGGGCCAGACGGTGTTCCCGCCGGACTTCGGGACCGGTGGGCTGGGCACCGGGGCCGTGGTGTCCCTCGACGCCCTGCTCGCCGGGAGCTGTCCGTCCGGCGCCAGCCAGGTGGCCTGCGAGGTCCGGGCGGTCAACGCCGCCGGTGGCGCCTTCCTGGTCGGCGCCGTGGCCGGCCCCCGGGGCCAGGCGGCCCTGGCCCAGCTCCAGCGGGCCTATCCCCAGGAGTACACCCGCCCCGTCACGCCGGCCAACCTGGTCAATTTCGGTCAGGCGGTGAACTTCCCGCTCCTGTTGGGGCTGGTGCTCATCCTCTTCGGGGTGGCCACCCTCCTGCACGTCCTCTTGGTGAGCGTCACCCGCCGGCGCCGGGAGGTCGGCCTCTTGAAGGCGCTCGGGTTCGTCCGCCGCCAGGTCGCCGCCAGCGTGCTGTGGCAGACCACCACGGTGGGCGTGGTCGGGGTGGTGGTGGGCGTCCCGGCCGGGATCGCCCTCGGACGCCTGGTCTGGCGGGCGTTCGCCACCTCGCTCGGCGTGCTCCCGGTGCCGGTGGTCACCGTCGGCGTCATCGCCGCCGTGGCGGTGGGAGCCCTGGTGGTGGCCAACCTGCTGGCCGTGGGGCCGGCGCTGGTCGCCGCCCGTTCCCGACCGGCGGCCCTGTTGCAGGTCGAGTGAGCGTCGGGTCGAACCGCCCTGCCGCGGTCGGGCGGGGGATGCGGGGCCCGACCCGTGCTCAGGGCGTGGCGGTCGGGGTGACCGGATGGGCGACGGCCAGCTCGAGGGCCCGGGCGTCGGCGGCGGCGAGCACCGGCGCCGGGGCGAGGTAGACGACCTCGGTGACCTCGAGCTCCGGGAAGGTCACCGTCACCGTCCCGGCCGGTTGCCAGCCGCAGCGGTCGTAGAGGTGGATGGCCGAGCGGTGCTCGGTCACCACGTCGAGGACCGGCCGGCGACCGAGGGCCACCGCCTCCTCGGCCGCCCGGCCGAGGAGACCCCGACCGATGCCCCGCCGGCGGGCGGTCGGGGCCACCAGCAACCGGGCCACGACCCCGAGCTGTGCCGGCGGGCCGCCGGTGGCCTCGGCGGCCAGCCGCCAGCACCGGCGCCGAGCTGCGGGGATGGAGGGCGACGTGGCCGAGGACGGCCCCGTCCTCCTCGGCCACCCAGGCACCGAGGGCGTCGGGTGTCGCCAGGAAGGCCAGCGGATCGTCGGCCAGGACCACCGGGTAGCCGTCGAGGTCGTGCACCTGGCGGGCCAGGGCGACGACGGCCGGCAGGTCGTCGTCGGTGCGCGGGCGGTAGAGCACGGCACCACCATCGCGCGGACGGGGGTTGACCGGCCGGGTCCGAGCTGGCAGCGTTCGGTCGATGGCCACGGCGCGCATCACCGGACCGCTGCGGACCTGGTACGACCTCCACGAGGCCCTGGCCCACGACGTCACCGGGCTGGCCCACGACGCCCGCTCGCTCGATGCCGGGCAGGTCGAGGCGTTCGCCGACCGGCTGGCCTACTTCGACCAGGAGCTCCGCCTGCACTCGGGGGTCGAGGACGCCATCCTCTTCGCCGCCATCCGCCGGGCCGGCGGGGTGGTGAACGACCATGCTGCTCGAGGACCACCACGCCGAGCAGCTCCTCCTCTACGACGTCCGGAGCGCCCTGCTCGAGGCCCGGACGTTCCCGGGCGACGCCGGCATGGCGATGGTGGCCGACGAGCTCGACGAGATCCGCGACTCGCTCCGGGCGCACTTCGAGCTCGAGGAGGAGGAGGTGCTGCCCCAGGTCCCCCTGCTCTTCGACGACGACGAGCAGGGCCGGCTCCTGCGCACCATCCTGTCGTCGGTGCCCGACGACCCCCGGCTCCAGCCCTGGGTGGTCAGCGGGCTCAGTCCCGAGCACCGGGCGGCCCGCCTGCGGAACCTGTCGGCCTCCCTGCCACCGGCCGCCCTCGAGGACGGTCCTCGGCCAGATCCGGGCCGGCGTCAGCCCCGAGGTGTGGGACGACATCCGGGAGCACACGCCCGAGCTGGCGGCGCTGGTCGAACCCTGAGCCGCCGGCCGTCGTCCTAGGACGGAGCAGCCTCCGGGGGCCGATCCCGGCCGTCGAGCAGCTCGGCGACCAGGGCGACCAGTTGCTGGCGCTCGACGCCGGCCAGCTCGTCGAACCATCCGAGGGCCCGGGCCAGGTTCACCCCCATCAGGGCCGACACCAGGACCTCGGCCCGGAGTTGGGGCCGGTCCAGGTCCTGGCGGGCGAGGTCGGTCCGCAGCGGCTCGACCATGCGGCGACCGAGGTGGCCCCGGGCGGCCTCGCGGATCTCCTCGGTGGTGTCGGCCCGGATGAGCGCCTGGGTCACCGGGCCGAGGCCGGTGGTGTCGGTGCGGGTGAGCAGCGCCCGGGCGATGTCCTCGACCCGCTCGAAGCGGTCGGGCAGCGTCTCGTCGCGGGCCTCGGCCACCACGGCGGCGATGTACAGGTCGGCCTTGCTCCCGAAGTAGCGGGCGATCAGTGCCGCGTCGACCCCGGCCGCCTCGCCGATGTCCCGGATGGTGGTGCCGTCGAAGCCCCGCTGGCCGAACAGCTCCTGGGCCGCCGTCAGGAGGTCGGCCCGGCTGGCGGCGGCGTCCCGGGACCGCCGGACCCGGGCCTCGGTCGGCGGGGTGGCGGGGGTCATCGCTCGGCGACCACGGCCGCCACCTCGTCGCCGTCGAGCAGGGCACCGGCCCCGCCGAGCTCGCCCTCCTCCTCCATGAGCCGCTCGACCTCGGGGCTGGGCGGCGGCCAGGGAACCGGGGAGGAAGTAGCTGAGCACGGCCGTCAGGGCGCAGAGCCCCGAGGCGAGCAGCAACGTGTCCCGGAAGCCCTCGACGTCGGGAAAGGTGTGGCCGGTGCGGGTGTAGGCCGTGAGCATGCCGGCCGCCAGGGCACTGCCGACGGACAGGCCGATGCTGCGGAGCACCTGGTAGAGGCCCATGGCGCTCCCGGTCTCGCTGCGCTTCACCGCCCGGACGATGAACCCGGGCATGGCGGCGAAGGTGAAGCCGAACCCGACCCCGGCGAAGCCGGCGGCCACGAAGGCCTCCCACAGCGAACGGTGCTCGAGGGCGAAGAACAACGAGGACAGGGCGAACACGATCGAGCCCAGGGGGATCATGCTGCGGGTGCCGAAGCGGCGGTCGTAGGCCGAGAGACACCGGCTGGCCAGGAAGGAGCCCACCGACAGCGGGACGAAGACCAGGCTCGACACCACCACCGAGGCCCCGAACCCGTAGCCGTCGGTCCCCGGGACCTGGACGAACTCGATGATGATCGGGAGGAAGAGGTACATGGCCACGGCGATCAGGAACCCCGAGACGTTGGCCGTCAGCACCGAACGGTTGCGGATCTGACGCACGTCGATGAGGGGGTCGGACCGACGCAGCTCGTGGAGCACCCACAGCCCGACCAGCACGATGGTGGCGCCGAAGAGGGCGAGCGAGCCCCCCGACGTCCAGCCCCACTCACCGCCCTCGCTCAGGACGACCGAGATGGCCACCACGGCCAGGGCCAGCGTCACCATGCCGAGGAAGTCGAAGGGCCTCGACGCGGCGGTCGATGTCGCCGGCAGGACCACCACCGCCAGCACCAGGGCCAGGGCCACGGTGATGGCCCCGAACCAGAAGGCCGCCCGGAAGTCGAAGAGCTGGGCGATCACCCCGGTGAGGGGGTAGCCGAGGCCGGCGCCCACGGCGCCGGTCACCGAGAGGGTGGCGATGGCCCGACCGGCCTTGGCCGTGCCGAACTCCGCCCGGGCGATGGCCATGGTCACCGGCAGCAGCCCCAGCCCGACCCCCTGGAGGCCCCGGCCGATCACCATCACCAAGAAGGTGTCCGAGACGGCCGAGAGCACGCAGCCGGCCAGCACCACCAGCAGCGCCACCACGACCACCCGCCGCTTGTGGGGGCCGTCGGCCAGCCGGCCCATGGCCGGGGTGGCCAGGGCGCCGGCCATGAGGGTGGCGGTCAGGAGCCACTCGGCCGTCGAGAGCGAGACGTGGTCGTGGCGGGCGATCGACGGGATCAGCGGCGCCCCCAGGCTGCTCACGATGGCGACCAGGGCCGACACGGCGACCAGGGTCGGCAGCACCGCCCGCAGTTGGAGCGACCCGCCCGCAGGCGCCGGTTCGGAGGTCGTCGTCGTCACCCGGCCAGAATGTCATCAGCCGATGACATCTGTCAATGACGCAGGTGCCGGCCTCGGCTCAGTTCGTCCCGGGTGCGTCGAGGTGGGGGAGCACCTTGTCGGCGAAGAGGTGGAGGCCCTCCCAACCGAGGTCCGGCTCCATGCCCCCGACCAGGGGTTTGAAGGTCAGTGAGCGCTCCGTCCGGGCGAGCTCGAGGCACTCCTCGGGCGTCACCACCCGGTAGGTGCCCATGGCCCGCAGGGCGTCGGTGTCGGTGGCGACGGTGAAGCTGCCCCGCCGAGACCCGATCCACTTGGCGTACTCGTTCGTGTCGAACAGGGCGTAGGGGGCGATGCGGGCCCAGTCCCGCTCGGGGTCCTCGGAGACGTAGAGGTAGTAGCCCGAGGCCCCGGCCGCACCGTGGTCGACGGGGGCGGGCTTGCCCAGGGCGGTCAGCTCCTCGAGGTACAGCTCGTAGAGCCGGGGGGCGAGCGGCTGGTACGCGTCGGCGATCCGGGCCGCCCGCCGGGCGCTGGCCGGCGACGAGCCGCCCATGGCGATCGCCGGTCGGGGCCGTTGGGCCGGGCGGGGCAGCACCTGGACGGTCCGGCCCCGGTACTCGAACGGCTCGCCGGTCCACGCCTGCTTGAGGGCTTCGACGCCCTCCTCCATGAGCGAGGGCCGGCGGTGGATGTCCATGCCCAGCTGCTCGTACTCCTCGGCCCGGTAGCCCATCCCCACGGTGAGCCGGAGGCGGCCTCCGCTGATGAGGTCGAGGACGGCCAGGTCCTCGGCCACCCGGAGGGGGTTGTGGAGGGGGAGCAGCACCAGCGAGAGGCGTAGCTCCATCTGCCGGGTCACGGCGGCCACCGCCGCTCCGAGCACCATCGGCGACGGCAGGTAGCCGTCGGTGGTGGCGTGGTGCTCGGTCAGGGTGACACCGGCGAACCCGTGGGCGTCGGCCCAGGCGGATTGCTCCACCGCCGCCTGGTAGAGCTGGTCGGCCGGGACGCCCGGCTGGGGCGCCCGCATGTCGTACAGCAGGGTCAGTTCGGTCACGGGTCGTCTCCCTCGGGACCGGTGCCCGGTCCGGTGCTCGGTCGTCGGTGCTGGCGGTCGTCGGTGCTGGCGGTCGCCCGGGGCGACCGGGACGACCGGGCTCAGGTGGGTCGGTGGGCCACGCCGTCGCGGAGGATCTGCTTGGCGTCGTCGGCGCCGTCGAGGGCCCGGTTCACCCGACGCACGGCCCGCCAGCCCTCTGGCCCGCGCTCGAACTCCCAACGGTTGGCCGAGGCCCGCCAGACCTTGAACGCGTCGCCGTCGCTCACGAAGACCTGCGAGTACCCGGTGGCGACGGCGGTGTCCCCGTCCAGCTCCACCAGCGGGAGCCCCATGGCGTGCGAGCACCCGTTGGCGATGAGCGACTGGTGACCGTCGCTGGCCACCATGGCCTCGATCTCGCCCGGATTCTCCATGACGTGGAGCGTGTCGTAGACCCCGCCCTCGGCCCAGATGCCCGCCGCCACGGCGCCGGAGCCGCTGTCGACCGCCGGGCCGTAGCTGGTGATCAGCTGGTACAGCTCCAGCTGGTCCTCGAGCTGGCCGACCCGCGCCTCGAGCCGGCGTACCGTTTCCTCTAGGTCACTCACAAGCGCCCCCCTGACACGACGTGCGCACCTTCGTCCGGTGCCGCTCCGCACCGCCGGACGGGATCCGACCCGTTGCCGACGCCGTGTGCACAGTAGCAACCGGGCCCTCACCCGGGCTCGGGGGAAGGGGCGTGGAAACTTCCTGGTCCAGGGGTCGACGGCTACGGTAGGGGCACTCGGGGAGCGAATGATCCGCGGACGACGTCCGGGCGGCCCCGATCGACGACTGGCTGTCGACTGGAGGGAGTGCCCCGTTGCAGGCAGCACCGACGGCCCCTCCGCAGCGCCTCGGTGGCGGTCGCGCCGTGCGGGGGGCCGAGCTCCTGGTGATCGTGGCGGTGGCCGTGATCTCGACCCTCCCGTCGATGCTGACCACGCCCAAGCTCGACTACGACTCGGCGAGCTACCTCGGCCGGGTGACGCTCACCGGCGAGCGACTACCGGTGGTGCCGCTCCTCTACGCACTGTTGCGCCGGGACCTGGTGGCCATCGTGGTGGTGCAGGCGCTGGTCGGCGCGCTCTGCTGGGGCTACCTGGCGTACCAGGCCCTGCTGGTCACCCGCCGGCCGGCGTGTTACGTGGCCTTCGTCGGGGTCCTGGTGCTCAGTTGCACGGACTACGTCACCCACTGGTACTCGGCCATCCTGAGCGACTCGCTCTCGCTCTCCCTGCTGGCCCTCCTGCTCGGCTCACTGGCCTCGTGGCTCGCCCACCGGGGCTCGCTCCTGCGGGTCGTGGTGGTCGCCCTTCTTTGGGCCGGGACCCGGGACACCAACGGCTATGTGCTCCTCGTGTGCGGTGTCGTCGGCCTGGTGCTGGTCCTCCTCTCGCATCGCCGGCCGGCGGAACTGGTGGCGGCCGGCGTCGCCATCGCCGGTGGCGTGGCCGTCATCGCCTCGACCGACGCCGGCTCGTTGTGGCAGCAGCCGTTCTTCCACGTCGTGACCGAGCGGGTGCTGGTGAGCCCCTCGATGACCGCCTTCTTCGCCGCCCACGGGATGCCGGTGACGCCGGCCCTCCGCCATCTGGCCGGACCGTACGACCTGGCGTCGGACAACGCCCTCCACCACTCGCCGGCGCTGGCCGGCTTCCGGGCCTGGATGGGCCAGGCCGGCGGCCGGACCTACCTCGAGTACGCGGCGCTCCACCCGGGATGGGTGCTCTCGGGGACCTTCGGCGCCCACCAGGAACTGAACTACCGCCAGCTCGACTTCTACGGCGGCACGCCCGCCCATCCTGTCGTGCCGGCGGCCGTCCGGGGACTGCTGCTCACGTACCGCCAGACCATCCTGCTGACGCTCACCGGACTGGCCGCCGTGGTGCTCGTCGTCCGGCGCCGGGCCCTCGGGGGGCTAAGACGGGCGGTCGGGTGGTGGGGTGCGGTCGTGCTCACCGGGTACCTGGGTCTGGTGCTGGCCTGGGTCGGCGACTCCTGGGAGATCGGCCGCCACTCGGTCGGGCCCACGGTGCAGGTCGCCGTGGGCCTCGTGTTCGTGCTGTCGCTGGCGCTCGGCGCCGTCGCGCCCGAAATCCCCGACCCGCCCGAGGACCGGGCCGCCGAGACGCCGAGCGGACGGCCGTCCGTGGTCGACCAGGCCGTCCCGGCGACGACCGTTGCCCTAGGTTGAGGGCCATGAACGGCACACGGATTCTGGTCACCGGCCCGACGGGGAACCTCGGACTGCCGCTGGTGCGGGCCCTCGTGCAGGACAACGAGGTCTGGGGTCTCGCCCGCTTCTCGGACCCCGAGGCCAAGGCCGGCCTCGAGGCCCTGGGCGTGCGGTGCGTGGCCAAGGACCTGGCCCGCGACGAACTCGCCGACCTACCGCCGTTCGACGCCGTCTTCCACGCCGCCTCGCTGATCCCGCCGTTCTCCGAGCGCGACATGGCCGAGACCTTTGCCATCAACACCCAGGGGACGTCGCGCCTGCTCTCGCAGTGCCGGGACACCGGGACCTTCGTGTTCTGCTCGACGGCCGGGGTCTACCGCCACCAGCCCCGACCACTGGTCGAGGAGGACGAGTACGGCGTGGACATCCCGGCCTACGCCATGTCCAAGATCGCCGCTGAGCAGTCGGTCCAGTTCCTGGCGTCGCTGTGGGAGACCCCGGCCATCATCCTGCGCATCGGGGCGCTCTACGGGCCCGACGGCGGCAGCGGCGGGGCCTTCTCCTCGATCGACCGAATGGTGCTCGGCAAGGAGATCTGGATCAACCCGTCCGAGCCCCGGGGCATCTCGCTCTTGTGGGAGGACGACGCCGTGGCCCTCGCCGTCCGGTCGCTCTCGGCCGGTCAGGTGCCACCGGTGGTGGTGAACTTCTGCGGTGAGGAGCAGGTCAGCGTCGAGGAGTACTGCACCTTCGCCGGCGAGCTCCTGGGCCTCGAGCCGCGCTTCAAGTACACCGACGGCACCTACCCGGCCAACCCGATGGACGCTTCGACGATGCGTCGGGTGCTCGGCGCCTGCGAGATGACCTGGCGCGAGGGGATCCGGCTCGCCCTCGAGCACAAGTACCCGGACCTCCTGGCCGCCGCCGGTTGACCGTCGAGCCAGGACGCGGGTGTCGCCGGGCTCCAGGCGTCGATTCAGATCACGGTGGTGCCCCCGTCGGCCACCAGCTCCATGCCGTTGACGTAGCTCGAGTCGTCCGAAGCGAGGAACAACGCCACCGAGGCGATTTCTTCGGGGCGGCCCATCCTTCGTCGCGGGATCACGGACTCGAATTGGGCCTTCGTGGCCTCGTCCATCACCTCCTCCATCATCGGCGTGCCCACCTGGCCGGGGGTCAGCACGTTCACCCGGATATTCCTGTCCCTCAGTTCGGCCACCCAGACCCGTGCGTAGGCGGGCAGCACGGCCTTGCTCGCCGCGTACACGCTCCACTCGGGGTAGCCCCGGAGCGACGCGTTCGACCCGGTCATGAAGATGGAGCCACCGTCGTTGAACAGCGGGAGCGCCTTCTGCACCGTGAACAGCGTGCCGCGGGCGTTCAGCGAGAAGGCGGCATCGAACTGTTCCGCGGTGACCTCGTCGAGCCGGCCGGGCTCGCCAACCCCGGCACTCGCCCACAACACGTCGAGGGCGCCCTTCTGCTGGCGGACCGTGTCGTAGAGGTGATCCAGATCATCGAGGTCGGCTGCATCGCCCTGCACCCCGGTGACGTTCCGGCCGATCAGCTCGACGGCTTCGTCCAGCGCGTCCTTCCGCCGGCCGGTGATGAAGACGTACGCGCCTTCCTCGACGAACCGCCGGGCGCCGGCCAGCGCCATCCCGCTCGTTCCGCCGGTGATCACCGCGACCTTGCCATCGAGCTTTCCCATGACGCCTCCTCCGTTGTCGATCCCGATGTTATGTACACCGATCTGAGTACTTAACGTACTGGAGCTCGAGACGTGGTGCAAGCTATGCACACCGATCGGTACCCAAGCGTTACGCTGGGCGTATGCCGGAGCTGGACAAGGGACCGCAGGGCCTGCGGCGGGGGAGGGGTGCACGAGAGCGCATCCTCGGCGCGTCGCAACAGCTGTTCCGCACGCAGGGCATCAACAACACCGGCATGGACGAACTCTGTGCGGTGGCCCACGTGTCCAAGCGGACCGCGTACCAGCACTTCGCGGGCAAGGACGAGCTGATCGCCGAGTACCTACGCCAGTTCGATCCCGACGTCCTGCCGGACGTGTTCGACCGGGCCGACCTCACGCCTCGCCAACAACTCCTCGCCGCCTTCGACGTCCACGCGCCCTTGTGCCCGTTCATCGCGGCGGCCGTCGAACTCGCCGACCCCGACCACCCGGCACGCGTGAACGCTCGCCACTACAAGTTGGCCTTCGCCGCCCGGCTCACCGAAGCCGCCCGCCAGGCTGGCGCCACCAACCCCGAACAGCTCGGTGAACAGCTGGCCCTGCTCCTGGACGGCGCCTCGGCCCGCAGCCGGGTGCTCAACACCGACACCCTGGCCACCGCCGCCGCGATCGCAGCGGTTCTCATCGACCACGCGGTGCCCGCCGACAACGCCGTCCCCACTGACGCCTAGTGGAGACCGACGCCTAGTGGCGACCGACGCCCCAGGGCGCCCTCCCGCTGGGGCGTCCTAGGTGGTCTGATCGAAGTTGGAGTCGGGGTCTTGTGCCGCCACGTGCCGGCCGGCCAGGTAGCCGAACACCACCCCGTGGGCGATGGTGGCCCCACCCGAGGGGTAGGCCCAGCCGAAGGCGTTGGCCGCCGTGTTACCGGCGGCGTAGAGGCCGGTGATCGGGGAGCCGTCGAGCGCCAGGACCTGGGCGTCGGCATTGACCCGGGGACCGCCGTTGGTCCCGAGCATGCCCGGGTACATGGCCACCGCGTAGTACGGGCCACCCGACACGGGCCGCAACGGTGCTGCCATCATGATGGCGAAGCGGTGCCGGTCGAAGTCCGGGTCGACGCCGTCGGCGGCGAACGAGTTGTACCGCTCGACGGTGGCCTCGAGGGCCGAGGGGTCCACGCCGATCTGCTCGGCCAGGCCGGTGATGGTGTCGGACTGGTGCACCCACTCGGGCACCGGCTGGCCCGGGACCATCGACAGGATCTGCGTCGACGCCTGGGCCTCGGCGTCGAAGACCAGCCAGGCCGGGCCTTCGTTGGGCCGCTCGAACCGCGAGGCGTCGAACACCCCGAAGGCCTTGGGGAAGTCGTTGTAGGGCACGGCCTCGTTGGCGAAGCGCTGGCCCCGTCCGTTGACGACGATCGAGCCGGGCATGCCCCGCCCGCCCTCGAACTGGGGCACGGGTTCGCCGTCCTCGACGATGCCGGGATCGAACATGGCCGGGGTGCCCCAGTAGGACGAGAGGTTGGCCAGCGCCGCCCCGGCCTCGGCCGCCATGACCAGGCCGTCGCCCACGTTGTTGGGGGGCGACAGCGGGTGCACCTCGTAGCCGAGGAGGTCCCTGACCATCTGGCGGTTCCACTCGAAGCCGCCGCAGGCCAGCACGACCCCCTTGCGGGCCCCGAAGTGCAGCACCTGCCCGTCGTGCTCGGCCGCCACGCCGATCACCCGTCCGTCCACCACGACCAGCTCCCGGGCCCGGGTGCCGAGCCGGATGGTCGCCGCCCGGTCGAGCAGCCCCTTCCAGAGCATGCCGATGAGGGCCGCCCCCTTGGGCCGGACGTCCTCG
This sequence comes from uncultured Acidimicrobiaceae bacterium, assembly GCA_963730735.1. Taxonomy (GTDB): domain Bacteria; phylum Actinomycetota; class Acidimicrobiia; order Acidimicrobiales; family RAAP-2; genus CAVSSX01. The sequence continues at coordinate 165,439 of CAVSSX010000012.1, read as the reverse complement.
GCCTCGCGGCGGGCCAGCTCGGCCTCGAACTCCTCGTCGCCCGAACCGAACAGGTCCTCGGCCAGGGTCGTGTAGGACCCGAGCGACATGAGCGTCCCCCGGCTGACCAGGCGGTCCCGCCACTCCGGCAGCTCGCGGCCGAAGGCGTAGGGGACCGGCTCGACCGAGCGGCCGCCCGGTCGCTTCCCCGGGATGTCGTAGGGGTAGTAGTAGTCGGGGAACAGCGTCAGCGAGGTGAGGGCGACCGGGGTCTTCGACTCGAGGTACTCGAGGGCCTCGGGCCCGGTGCGCACGAACACCTCCAGCAGCTCGGGGTCGTGCTCGATGCCGAGAGCCAGGTGCTGGACGTAGGCCAGGGCGTCGGCCTCGTTGTCCTCCAGGCCGGCGTCGCGCATGTGGCTGTTGCCGGGAATCCACATGACGCCGCCCGACACCGCCGTGGTCCCGCCGATCATCTCGGCCTTCTCCACGATCAGCACCGACGCCCCACCGTCGGCGGCCAGGGTGGCGGCGGTCAGGGCCGCCCCCCCCGAGCCGATGACCAGCACGTCGGCCACCTCGTCCCAGACCTTCGGCGTCTCGATGATCATGTCGCCCCCCTTCGGACCTCCCGATCGTAGACCTCGGGCCTCGTCTGCGGCCGACGGCGCTGGTCGGCGTGACGCCGTTTCCACCGGACGGGGGTTCGCGCCTAGGTTCACTCCGGCGCCGCGGACGCGCCGGAGACCCCTGGGGGAGACAATGGACGAGCGCACGTTCGGTCGGCGATTCGAGGGCAAGGTGGCCATCGTCACCGGCGCCTCGACGAACCCGGGCATCGGCACGGCCACCGTCCGCCGGCTGGCCCTCGAAGGCGCCTCGGTGGTGATGAACGCCCGGAGCGAGGAGCGCTTGCGGGCCACCGAGCGCGAGCTGGTGGGGGAGGGCCTCTCGGTCATCGCCGTGGCCGGCTCGGCCGACGACCCGGTCGTGCCCGGCCTGCTGGTCGATACGGCGCTCGAGCAGTTCGGCCACCTGGACCTCCTGTGCAACGCCGTGGGCGGAGCGAGCTTCCAGGGCTCGGCCCTCGACATCAGCCGTGACGACTTCCTGGCCACCGTGGCCATCAACACCTGGCCGGCGCTGGCCCTCATCCAAGAGGCCGTGGCCCGGGGCCTGGGCGAGGGCGGCGGCGGGGCCATCGTCAACATCTCGAGCGGCTCGCCCAAGAAGACCACGCCGTCCATGGCCGCCTACTCGGCCGCCAAGTCCTCGCTCAACGCCTTGACCCGGACCCTGGCCAACGATCTCGGCGGCCGGGGCATCCGGGTGAACGCCGTGGCCCCCGGTCTCACCCGGACCAACGCCACCCGCCCGATGTGGGAGTCCGACGGCGGGGCCGGGGCCGGGCACAACCTGCTCCTCGGACGGCTCACCGAGGCCGAGGACATCGCCGCCGCCGTGGCCTTCCTGCTCTCCGAGGAGGCCGGGTCGATCACCGGCGTGTTGATCGACGTCGACGCCGGCAACCACGTGTCGACCGGCTCGTGGTCGCCCTTCAGTCCTTCGGCCATCGGCCAGCCCGGCGGGGCCCCGTCGGTCGGCGGACGCACCGAGAAGTGAGGGCCGTCCCGTGGCGGTGACGATCGATCTCTCCGGGCGCACGGCGCTGGTCGTGGGCGGCGGTGGTGGCGGTATCGGCACGGCGATGGCCGTCGCCCTGGCCGAGGCCGGCGCCGACGTGGGTGTGGTGACCTACGTGGACGAGCATGCGCAAGACACCGAGTCCCGGGTGACGGCGCTCGGGCGTCGGGGTCTCGGGGTGGTGGCCGACGTGACCGACGACGAGGCCCTGTCGGCGGCGGTGCGCCGGGTGGCGACCGAGCTGGGCCCGGTCCGGCACCTGGTGAACGTGGTCGGCGGCGCCCTACCCGACGACTGGTGGCGGACGGCGGACTACGACCTCGACGCCTTCGACCGGATCGTGGCCCGGAACCTGCGCTACGCCGTGGCCACGTGTCGCGACGTCGCCCGGTCGCTCATCGACGCCGGGCAGACCGGCACCATCGTGAACATCTCGTCGGTCGCCGCCCGCGGCGCACCGCTCCTGGCGGCGTACGGGGCGTCCAAGGCCGGTCTGGAGTCGTTCAGCCGGACCATGGCGCTCGAGTGGGGCCCCTACGGGATCCGGGTCAATCTGGTGGCCCCCGGGACCATCAAGACGCCCCGGGCCGGCCAGCGCGACCTGCCCGAGGCGGTGCAGGGGATCCCGCTCCGCCGGCGGGGCGACCCCGAGGACATCGCCAACGCCGCCCTCTTCTTGTTGTCCGACCTCTCCTCCTACATCACCGGTCAGACCGTGACCGCCGACGGAGGCATGACCTTCGGCGCCGGCGGCGACAGTCTGCCGGTCTTCGTCACCAACCCCGCCGTCCGGGCGAGATTCGAGTAGCGCATGTCGACCACCGCACCCTTCGCCGCCGGCTCCATCTCGCTGCGGCTCTACCCACACAACGAGCTGGACGCCGCCGGCGTGCTGCGCGAACTGCTCGACCAGGCCCGGGCCGGTCTCTCCGGCGGCTTCGACGGCATCATGACCAGCGAGCACCACGGTGGCTTCGCCGGATACCTGCCGAACCCGATGCAGATGACCTCGTTCATCCTCGAGGAGAACGAGACCGGGTGGGCGGCGGCCTGCCCGATGCTGCTGCCGCTGCGCCCGACGGCCCAGGTGGCCGAGGAGGTCGCCTGGCTGGACGTGCGCCACCCCGGCCGGGTGGGTCTCGGGGTGGCCGCCGGCGCCCTGCCGCTCGACTTCGAGGCCATGGACGTCCCGCTGGCCGAGGCGGTGCCGATGTTCAAGGCCGAGCTGCCCCGTATCGTCGACATGCTGCGGGGCAAGGACCTGCGGGGGCTCGATGGTGACCGGGCCTTCCAGCGGTGCGCCGAGTCGCCGGTGCCGGTGGTGTCGGCCGCCGCGTCGACGACCGCCGCCCGCCGGGCGGCGCGGTGCGGGGCCGGCATCCTCACCGAGGGCATGTCGACGGTCGAACGCTTGACCTCGTTCTGCCAGGCGTACGACGAGGCCGGGGGCACCGGCTCCAAGGTGCTCATCCGCCGAGTGTGGATCGGCGAGCCCAAGGCCGAGCTGGTCGAGCAGCAGCGGGCCGTCTACCAGAGCTACTCGAGCGGCAACCGACCGTTCGCCGACGACCAGACCGTGTCCACCACCGACCCCCTCGAGATGGCCGAACGGCTCCAGGCCACGTGCGAGGCCATCGGGGCCGATGCCCTGAACCTACGGGTCCACCTGCCCGGGATCACCGGGGCCGAGGTCCGTGACCAGATCGCCCGACTCACCGGCGAGGTCCTGCCCCTCCTCCGACAGCGGTGGGCCCCTCCGGTCGCTGCGTAGACGCGATGGCGCTGCTGCACGAGGCCATCGACCGGGTCGCCGCCACCGATCCCGAGCGCCCGGCCCTCTACTTCGCCGACCAGGTCCTGACGTTCGGTCAGCTGTCGCGCCGGGCCGAGGCGGCGGCCGGGGCAGTGGCCTCGATGACCGCCCCCGGGGGCGGGGTGGCCATGGTCGGGGAGAACCACCCGAGCTGGGTCGAGGCCTACTACGGCGTGCCACGGGCCGGCCGGGTGCTGGTGTTCCTCAACCATCGCCTGGCCCCGGCCGAGCTGGCGGCCATCCTGCGGCGATCGGGGGCCACGGTGCTGGTCGGCCCGGCGGCCGAGCTCGACAAGCTGCGGCCCCTGGCCGCCGAGTTCCCCGAGGTCACCACGGTGCTCGATCTCGAGCAGTGGGACGCCCTGCTCGACGAGGGGCCCGGCGACGGGGACGGGCCGACACCGCCCGAGGAGGTGGCGCCGGCCTGGTTGATCTACACCAGCGGGACCACCGGTTCGCCCAAGGGGGCGACGCTGACCCACCGCAACTTCGCCGCCTCCCTCCTGGCCAGCGAGTGGGGTCGTCCGATCGGTGCCGACGACGTCTTCCTCTACCCGTTCCCGCTCTGCCACGTGTCGGGCTACAACGTGCTGCGCATCCTGGCCGGCGGCCGGCCGGTGGTCCTGATCGACCGGTACACGCCGGGAGAGTTCGTGGCCCTGGTCGGTCGGCACCGGGTGACCCACGCCACCATGCCGGCCACCATGCTCTCGAGCTTGCTCGACCATCTCGACGAGCACCCCGACGAACGGTCCCAGCTGGCCACGTGGCGGGCCCTGGCCTACGGGGCCGCCCCCATGCCGCCCACCCTCCTGCGCCGGGCCTTCGACGACCTGAGGATCGACTTCACCCAGGGCTACGGCATGACCGAGCTCGCCGGCAACGCCACCTTCTTGGGCATCGAGGAACACCACCGGGCCCTGGCCGGCGACGAGGCACTCCTCACCACGTGCGGTCGGCCGGCCCCGAACGTCGAGATCCGGGTGGTCGACGACGACGACCACGAGGTGCCGGTCGGCGAACGGGGCGAGATCGTGGTGCGGGGCGATCAGGTCACCGTCGGGTACTGGCGGGACGAGGCGACGACGGCCCAGGCCTTCACCGGGGGCTGGTTCCACACCGGCGACGTCGGTGTGTTCGACACCGAAGGGTTGCTCTCGGTGGTCGACCGGAAGAAGGACGTGATCGTCACCGGCGCCGAGAACGTCTCGTCGCGCGAGGTGGAAGAGGAGATCCTGCGGAGCTGCCCGGAGGTCCGCGAGGTGGCGGTGGTCGCCGTCTCGGACCCGCACTGGGGCGAGAACGTGTGCGCCGTGGTCGTGCTCCGACCGGGCACCGACCTCGCCGCCGGGGAGTTGATCCGCCGGGTCCGGCTGCGCCTGGCCGGGTTCAAGGCGCCCCGCCACGTGGTGCGGGTGGACGAGCTGCCGAAGAACTCGACCGGCAAGATCGTGAAGCAGGAGCTGCGCACGTGGCTGGCGGAGCACCCCGACCTGGTCGGCGAGCGGTACTGAGCCGCGTGGCGGACGACGAGCCGACCGCGCCGCTCGACTAGTCGAGGGCCCGGCCGATGCCCTCGACGATACGGGCCGCCGGTTGCGCCTGGGCCGCGGCGTACCCTTCACCGGCCCACAGGTTCGTCCCGTGGGCGTCGCCCCGGGCCACCGCCTGGCGTCGCAGATCACGGGTGGCGTTGTTGATGGCCGGGTAGGCGCTCGGGGCATCGGGGTGGGCCCGCATGAAGTCGTTGACCAGTCCCCGGGCCCGCCGTCCGGTGAAGGCCCGGGTGAGGGCGGTGGCGGCGAAGGCCCGGTCGACCAGGGCCTGCTTGTGGAACGCCGGGGCGCCGGACTCGGGGGACCGCAGCAGCGCCGTCCCCAGCTGGATCCCGACCGCCCCGGCGGCCAGCGCCGCCGATGCCTGGGCGCCGGTCATCAGGCCACCGGCGGCCACCACCGGGATCCCCACCTGCCGGTGGACGGCGGCCACCAGCTGGAGCGTGCCCCGGGGGGTGGTGGGCTCGGCGTCGTCGAAGCTGCCCTGGTGGCCCCCGGCCTCGATCCCCTGGGCGCACACGGCGTCGGCCCCCCGGGCCTCGGCCGTGGCCGCCTCCTCGGGCGTGGTCACGGTGACCACCACGGTCGAGCCGGCCCGGCGCAGCCGTTCGAGGACGTCGGCCGTCGGGCACCCGAAGGTGAAGCTCACGAGGGGCACCGGGTCGCCGGCCAGCCGGTCGAGCTTCGCCGCCCAGTCGCCGTCGTCGTAGGTCGGGTCCAGGGTCACGCCGGCCGCCGCCGCCTCGGGGCGGAGCTCCTCGAGGTAGGCGGCGACGGCGACCTCGTCGACCTGGGGATCCTGGGGCACGAAGACGTTCACCCCGAAAGGGGCATCGCTCGAGCGCCGGACGGCCGCCACCTCGTCCATCATGGCCCCGGCGTCGAGGTAGCCGGCGGCCAGGAACCCGAGGCCACCGCCCTCGGCCACCGCCGCCACGAGGCGCGGGTTCGACGGCCCGCCGGCCATCGGCGCGCCGACGATGGGCCAACGGACCGGGTGCCCGAGGAGGGCATCGGTGGCGGTCGGGCGCGGCACCGCGGCGAATCTAGTCCCGCGTCGCCGGCTCAGCCCCGGCCTCGACCAGCCGGTCGACCAGGCCCCACTCGAGGGCCGTCGGCGCGTCGAGCGCCCGACCGGTGAGGGCCAGGTAGGCCGTGCGCCGCCGCCCGATCCGTCGGGGGATGCTGGCCGTCCCGCCCGCCCCGGGCACCAGGCCCATGGCCACTTCAGGCAGGGAGAACCGGGCGTCGGGCTCGGCCTCGACGTGGCCGGCGAATGCCGGCAGCTCCACACCGGCGCCGACACAGGCCCCGTGGACCGTCACCGTGACCCGGGCCGAGAGCCGGTCGAGCCACCACCCGGCGCTGCGGGTCACCCGGACGGCGTGGGCCTCGGCCGAGTTGGGGGTCGTCCCGAACTCGTCCAGGTCGCCGCCGCTGCAGAATGCCGGGCCGGCCCCGCCCAGTTCGACCCGATCGACCGTCGGGTCGGCCGCCGCCACCTGGAGCGCGGCCACCAACTCGTCGCGCATCCGGGCGCTGTACGCGTTGCGGACGGCCGGCCGGTCGAGGGTGACCGAGAGGACGGAGCCCCGACGCTCGACCCGCACGGCGTGGGTCTCCGCCGGGCGGCGGGTGGACGACCGGGCGTCGAGCCAGGCCACGTGACGGGGGCTCGACTGGAGCATGGAGTAGACGAAGGACTCGGCGACCAGGGCGTCGGCCACCGAGAGCCGGGGCGAGAAGCGCAGCAGCTGGACCAGGGCCACCGCCGCCAGCGGTGACCGGCGGACGGCCGCCGACAGTCCGTTGAGCGCTTCGCCGAGGGCGGCCACCGTGACCCAGGGCCGCCCGGCGGCCCGCTCGGCGGTGAGGAGGACATCGAGATCGGGTGGGTCCGCCGGGAGGGGGCCGGTGGCCACGCCGACGGTCACGCAGGGCAACGTGCGGGCCAGCTCGGCCAAGGGCCCGAGGGCCGGATCGGCGTCCACCGCCACGGCCACCATGGGCAGGGCGCGGTCGGCCACCAAAGCCTCGGGGTCCAGTCCGCCACCGGCCCGGCGGAGCAGCTCGGCGGCCGGCAGCACGGTGACGGCAGGGTCGACGGCCGGTTCCCCCACGTCAGAAGCGTAACCTCGGGGCGTGTCCGAGCCTGGCGTGGAGCAGGACGTCGCCCCGGACCTGCACCGCGAGCTGGCCGCCGACCTCGACCGGGCCGGACTGGTCGCCCCGGCCCCCCGCCCGACCGAGGCGTCGGGGTGCTCGGTGCTCGAGTGGGCCCGCTCCGGGGCCATGTGGCTGACCGGTCCGGCCGACGGGCCGCCGTGCTGGCCCGAGGGGCCGGTGCTCGGTCGGCTGGCCGCCGCCGCCGCCGGCATCACCGGGTTCGCCGCCGCCCTCGGCCGCCAGGTGCGTCCCGACGCCGTCGACGAGGTGACCGTGCGGGCCCGCGTGCGGGGGTTTCGTCGGGCCGGCCAGGTGTCGGCCGGCGGCTGGTGCCGGCTGGTGGCGGCGGCCGACGGCTGGCTGGCCGTGAACCTGGCCCGTCCCGACGATCGTGCGTTGGTGGCCCTGGCCACCGGGGGCGGGGGGGAGCCGTGGTCCGACCTCACCCGGGCAGCCGTCTCGACCGGGGCCGGCGAGCTGGTCGACCGGCTGCAACTGTTGGGCGTCCCGGCGGCCGCCCTGCCGTCGACCGGCCGACGCCGGACCGGCCAGCGGCCGGCGCCCTTCACCGTCACCGAGCTCGGGCCGACCGCCGACGTCGACGGTCGGGTGCCGTTGGTCCTGGACCTCTCGGCCATGTGGGCCGGCCCCCTGTGCGCGTCGTTGCTCGGTGCGGCCGGGGCCCGGGTGGTGAAGGTCGAGGACCCGGATCGCCCCGATGCGGCCCGGATCGGCGACCCCGCCCTCTACGACCGACTACACGCCGGGCAGGAGTGCGTCGCCGTGTCGTTCCGGACACCGGCCGGCCGGGCCGAGTTGGCGGCGCTGTTCGATCAAGCCGACGTGGTGCTCGAGGCGTCGCGCCCGAGGGCGCTGTCGAACCTCGGTCTCGGGCCCGAGACGTTCCTCGGCGCCCGCCCCGGGCGCACCTGGATCAGCGTCACCGGCTACGGCCGGACGGGCCCATGGTCGAACCGGGTGGCCTTCGGCGACGACGCGGCGGTGGCCGGCGGGCTGGTCGCCTGGACGGCCGACGGACAGCCGGTGTTCTGTGCCGACGCCATCGCCGACCCGGTCACCGGGATCTACGCCGCCCTGGGCGGCTTGGCCGCCATGGCCTCGGGCGGCGGGCGGCTGGTGGACGTGTCCATGGCCGGGGCCTCGGCCCACGCCGACTGGGGCACCGGGTGCCCGGGTCCGCACCCGGTCACCGAGGTCGCCCCCGGGCGCTGGGTGGTGGGCCACGGTGAGGAGGTGGCCGAGGTGGTGCCCCCGTGAGCGACCTGCTGGTCACCGGGGCCGTCGTCGAGGGCGCCGGTCGGTCGGACGTCCGGGTGCGCGACGGCGTGATCGTCGAGGTGGGCACCGGACTGGTGGCCCGGCCGGGCGAGCCGGTGCTCGACGCCGCCGGCGGGGAGCTCCTGGTCGGCCTGCACGATCACCACATCCACCTGCGGGCCACGGCGGCGGCGGCCTGGTCGGTGGTCGTCGGCCCGCCCGAGGTCACCGAGCTCGAGGGCCTGCGGACGGCGCTGTCCCGGGCGGCGGCCCGGGTGGCGCCGGGCGGTTGGATCCGGGCCGTCGGCTACCACGAGTCGGTGGCCGGGCGGCTCGACGCCGACCTGCTCGACGCGCTGGTGGCCGAGGTGCCGGTCCGGGTCCAGCACCGCTCGGGTGCCGAGTGGGTGCTGAACCACCGCGGCCTCGCCGCGCTCCGCGTGGACGACGTTCGGTTCCCCGGTGTCGAGCGCGACGACCATGGCCGCCCCACCGGTCGGCTCGTCCGGCTCGACCGGTGGCTGGGGGAGCGCCTCGGGCCGGCGCCGGTCGACTTCGCCACCCTCGGCGCTCGGGCGGCCGGGCTGGGGGTGACGGGGTTCACCGAGGCCACCCCGGACCTGGGCGCCGAGGACGTGGCCCAGCTGGCCGACGCCGTCGGGCGGGGCGACCTGCCCCAACGGGTGTACGTGATGTGCCCACCGACCGTGGCCGTGCCCGAGCACCCCCGTCTGTCGCCGGGCCCGGCCAAGGTGCTGCTCGACGACGGCACCATCCCCCTGCCCGACGATCTGGCCGCGGCGTTCGACCGGTTGCACCAGGCCGGCTCGGCCGTCGCCGTGCACTGCGTGACCCGCCTGCAGCTGGTCGTGACGTTGAGCGCCTTCGCCGGCAGCGGGACGGTGGACGGCGACCGCATCGAGCACGGGGGGATCGTGCCGGCCGAGTCCATCGGCGACCTGGCCCGCCTCGGGCTCACGGTGGTCACCAACCCCGGCTTCGTGGCGGCGCGCGGTGATCAGTACCTCGAGGACGTGGCGCCCGAGGACCTGCCCGACCTCTACCGCTGTGCGTCCTTGCGCGCCGGCGGCGTCGCCGTGGCCGCCGGCTCCGACGCCCCGTTCGGGCCGTTCGACCCGTGGCGGGTGGCGGCGGCGGCGACCGACCGGCGGACCGGTTCGGGCATCGTGCTCGGTCCGGACGAGCGGGTGCCGGCCACGGTGGCCCGGGCGCTCTTCTCGGGCCGGCCCGATCGGCCGGCCGAGCCCCGGCGGGTGGCGCCGGGCGAGCCCGGCGATCTGTGTCTCGTGGCCCCGGGGTCGGCGGGAGCCGACGTGGCCCCCGAGGCGCCGAGGGCCCCCGAGGTGTGGGCCACGGTGGTGGACGGCTCGGTGGTGTTCGAGCGCTGAGGCCTCGGCGTGCGGGGATCGTGGCGGCCGGGCTCAGCGGGCCAGGCCGTCGACCACCCGCCCGAGACGCTCGAGGGCGGCCGGCGTCCGGGCGCCCCACCAGAACAGGTCCTGGCCGTCGACCAGGGTGACCGGCCCCACCACCTCGAGCTCGGGCACCTGCCGGCGGGTGAAGGGGTAGGGCTCGCTCGGGGCCAGGACCACGTCGGGGTGCCGGGCCGCCGCCGCCTCGAGGGTGGTGGTGGGGTAGGGCCCGTCGCCGGCGAACACGTTGGCCACCCCGAGGCGGGCCAGGAGCGAGGTGGCGTAGGTGGGGGCGCCGAGCGCCAGGTAGGGGCGTCGCCAGATGGGGACGAAGGCCCGGCACCGCACGGCGAGCGCCGGGGGCAGGTCCGGCGGTTGGTAGGCCACGCCGAGGCGGGCGGCCAGGCCGGCCAGCGCCGGGCCGACGTCGTCGAGCCCTCGGACGTGGAGCACGTGGACCGCGGCGCCGGCGTCGACCAGGGCGTCGTGGTCCTCCCGCCGGTTCTCCTCGGCGTCGAGCACGACGAGGTCGGGCGCCAGGGCGACGATGGCGGCCACGTCGGGGTCCTTGGTCCCGCCGACGTGGGGCAGGTCGGGCTGCTCGCAGAACCGGGTCACGGCCACCGGCGGGACCCCCCAGGCGAGGAGGGTCTCGGTGACCGAGGGGACCAGGCTGACGACGCGGACGGCGCCGGTCATCGGGGCGCCGGTCATCAGGCGCCGGGACGGGCTACTCGCCGGCCTCGGCCAGCTGCGTCGCCTCCTCGGCGTCGAGCAGGGCCTGGCGGGCGTTCAGGGTGGAGGACGAGGTCTTGCGCAGCTCGACCTCCTTCAAGAAGAACGAGAGCAGGATCCCGACGGCCACGATGATGGTGACGAACACGTAGGCGTGGGCCATGCCCTGGGTGAAGGCCTGGGTCGCCCCCTCCTTGGCCCCGTAGTGCAGGACCAGGTGCGGCAGATTGGTGCGCTCGAAGGCCAGCAGGATGGCCCCGAAGACCGAGGCCCCGATGGCCCCACCGAGGGTGCGGAAGAACATGGCCCCCGACGTGGCGGCGCCGAGGTCGCCCGGTTCGACGGCGTTCTGCGAGGCCAGGACGAGGTTCTGCATCTGGAGCCCGGTGCCCACGCCGATCACGAAGATCCACCCCGAGAAGGTCCATCCGCTGGTCGAGGTGTCGAGGTGGGTGACCAGCCACGACCCGGCGGTGAGGATGACCATGCCCGAGACGATGAAGACCTTGTAGCGGCCGAAGCGCGACACCAGGATGCCCGAGATGGTCGAGGCCCCGATCATGCCGACCAGCATGGGCAGCAGGGCCAGGCCCGAGATGGTCGGGCTGATCCCCCGGACGAGCTGGAGGTAGCGCGGGAAGAAGATGATCCCGCCGAACATCACCGTCCCGAGGATGAACGACAGCACCACCGACAGGCTGTAGGTCGAGCGGTGGAACAGCCGGAGGGGGACGATGGGCTCCTCGGGGTAGTGCTCCCAGATCACGAAGCCCACGATGATGACCAGGCCGATCACGCCGAAGACCAGGCTGTCGGTGGTCAGTCGGGCGGCCGTGCCGAATTCCTGGACGCCGACCAACAGGAGCGAGACGCCGGTCACCGCCAGCACCGCCCCGACCCAGTCGATCCGCACCGTCCGGGGGCGGTGGTCGAGCTTGAGCACCCGGTCGATGACCAGCAGGGCCACGATGCCGATGGGGATGTTGACGTAGAAGCACCACCGCCAGCTGGCCGTGTCGACCAGGAACCCGCCGATCAGCGGGCCGAGGACGCTCGAGGCGGCCAGGGTGATGCCGAAGTAACCCTGGTACCGGCCCCGCTCCCGGGGCGACACGATGTCGCCCACGATGGCCAGGGCCAGCGAGATCAGGCCCCCGGCCCCGAGGCCCTGCAGGCCCCGGAACATGATCAGCTGCAGCATCGACCGGCTGAGCCCGCTGAAGATCGAGCCGAGCAGGAAGATGGTGATGGCCACCTCGAAGATCCGCTTGCGGCCGTAGAGGTCGCTGAGCTTGCCGTAGAGGGGCATGGTGGCCGAGGACACCAGCAGGTACGAGGTGACGACCCAGCTGTAGAGGTCGGGCCGGTGCAGGTCCTTGGAGATGGTGGGCAGGGCGGTGGACACGATCGTCTGGTCCAGGGTGGCCAGCAACATGCCGAGCATCAGGGCGCCGATGATCACCAGGATCTGGCGGTGGCTGTAGCCGCCGGGCGTCAGGTCCTCGGGCTCGGCCGGCATGGCGTCGGTGTGGGTGCGGCTCACGGTGCCGCACCGTCGGTGTCGCTCGCCGTCAGCTGGCGGATCCGCTCGGGGTCGGCCTGGAGCCGCTCCCAGACCTCGGTGACCGCCCGCTCGGTGGCGATGCCCAGCTCGAACAGGAGCCGCCGGTTGGCGGCGGCCGGTTCGCCGTCGGTGATGAGCGCCTGGCGGGACTCGAGGTCGACCAGCCGGTGCCGCCGCCGCTCGAGCTCGGCGTCGACCAGTTGGCTCAACTGCTCGGGCTCGGCGGCGTCGGCGAAGAGCAGCTGGAGGAGCGACACGTCCCGCAACTGCGGCTCGATCGACGGCGGGGCGGCCACCCAGTGGGCCAGGGCCGCCCTGCCCTTCGGCGTCAGCTCGAACCAGCGACGCCGGCGGCCGGTGGTCTCCTCTTCCTCCCGCAGCAGGCCGGCCTCGGTCAGCCGCAGCGGCTCGGCGTAGAGCTGGGCATGGGGGAAGGGCCACATCCGGCCCATGCCGTTGGCCACGTGCTTCTTGAGCTCGTGCGACGTCAGCCGCCCGTAGCGCCAGACCAGGCCGAGCACGATCCCCGACGTCGGCGTGAGCGCCACCTCGGCTGGCCGCGTGTCCGACTCGACGTCGGGCACCGGTGTCGCCCGGGGCAACGTGGCCGATGGCCGATGGTCGGTGGGCACAGTCCGAAACATACCGTACGAAACCGATGATTGCGCAGCTCGAGAGCGGCCGTGCTCGCCCGAGCCGTGGGTAGCCTCGGGGCGACGGAAGGAGGCCCATGGAGCTCGGGTTGGTCGACAAGGTGGTGCTCGTGACCGGGGGCTCCGACGGCCTCGGGCTGGCCCTGGCCCAGGAACTGGTGCAGGAGGGGGCCCGGGTGGCGGTGTGCGGTCGGGACGCCGAACGCCTGGCGGCGGCCGTGACCACGCTGCTCGACGACGGTGGCGACGCCATCGGGGTGGCCGCCGACGTCACCCGACCGTCCGATCTCGATCGTTTCGTCGACGCCGCCCTCGAGCGGTGGGGCCGGATCGACGGGGTGGTCAACAACGCCGGCCGGGCCTCGGCCATGGCGCTCGTCGACTCGACCGACGAGGACTGGGAGGCCGACCTCCAGCTGAAGCTCTTCGCCGCCGTCCGCCTGATCCGCCGGACGATCCCCCACCTCCGGGCCACCCGGGGGTCGATCGTGAACGTCCTGGCGGTGGCGGCCAAGCAGCCGGCCGCTCGGAGCGGGCCGACCTCGGTCAGCCGGGCGGCCGGCATGGCCCTGACCAAGGCGCTGTCGAAGGAGCTCGGGCCCGAGGGGATCCGGGTGAACGCCGTCCTGATCGGGTTCGTCGGAGTCCGGGCAGTGGGAGCGCATGGCCGAGCAGTCGGGCCGGTCCGCTCGAGGACGTCTACGCCGGCCTGGTGGCCAACGCCGGGATCCCCCTCGGCCGGGTGGGACGGGCCCAGGAGTTCGCCGACCTGGCGGCCTACCTGCTCTCGGACCGGGCCTCCTACGTCACCGGGACGGCGATCAACCTCGACGGGGGACAGTCGGGCGCCGTCTGAGCCACGGGTCGACGGTCAGAGGGTCCCGGCCCGCAGCAGGACCACGACACCGATGACGCAGTAGAGGATCGGGGTGACCACGGCGCCGCCGCGCTCGAAGGTCCGCACGGTCGCCGGGTGCCGACCGGCGGCCACGGCGATGGCGCAGAGCACCACGTCGAGGACGAGGAACACCCCGACCACGAGGGCCCGGTCGGCCCCCGAGTTCTCGCGCAGGAGCGGGATGGACGACGGCCAGGTTGTCGCCGCCGTTGCCCATGGTGACGAGGGCCGAGGTCCACAACCCGGCGGCCAACGGCCACCGGGGCGGCGGGTGGTCGGCCGGACGTCGCAGGGCCAGCAGACCCCGGATCCCGAGGACGAGCGGCACCACCCCGAGCAGCCCGATCCACCGGGTGGGGATGCTGACCAGCGCCGAGGCGACGATCAGGGCCACCACGATCAGCACGGTCGCCCCGAGCAGCTGACCGGCGACGATCCGTCGTGTCCGGTGCCTCGGGGCCGCCGCCAGCTGGGCCGAGGTCATGACCAGGTTGTCGACGTTGGTGCTGGCGAAGGACGCCGCGGCGATGCCGACCAGTGGGAGGAGGGCCACGTCATTCACTACCACGGGCACCCGGGCGGCCGACTGCGGGGGGCGGTGCCCCGTCCCGGGCCCGGCGCCCCGGCCCAGGGTCCACAATGACGGGCACCCACCCGCCGCCACGACAGGAGCGCCCCATGCCGACGGTCGACCTCGACGAGGTCACTCTCCACTACGACGTCCGGGGCGACGGGCCGCCCATCGTGCTCCTGGCCGGGGCCGGCGCCCCGGCCCTCGCCTGGGACTTCACGCTCACGCCGGCCCTCACCGCCGCCGGCTACCAGGTGGTGACCTTCGACAACCGGGGGATGGCCCCCAGCTCGTCGCCCCCGGCCCCCTACGCCATCGCCGACATGGTGGCCGACACCCTGGGGCTGCTCGACCATCTGGGCCTCACCGAGCCGGTGCACCTGGCCGGGCACTCGTTGGGTGGCTGGATCGTCGAGACGCTGGCGATCGAGCACCCCGACCGGGTCCGCTCGGCCGCCCTCATGGGCAGCTGCAACGTGTCGACGTCGTGGGAGAAGGCGGTGATCGGGGTGGACGTCGCCCTGGCCGAAGGCGACGTCGAGCTGCCGAAGTACTACGCCGCCCTCGAGGTCATGCGGTACCTGCCGACGCACGAGCTCCAGACCGAGGAGGTGGTCGTGAGCTGGCTGGAGCTGCTGGGTGACGACGAGCCCTGGTCCAACCCGGGCCGTCTCGGGCAGTACCAGGCGGCGAGCGGTTGGGTGCACGACGAGTCGAGGACCGACCGCTGGGCCGAGGTGTCGGTGCCCTGCCTGGTGCTGGCCTTCGAGTACGACACGGACTCCCCGCCGGCCCGGGCGGCCGAGGCGGCGGCCGCCATCCCGGGTGCCCGCTTCGTCGAGATCCCCGACGCCGGGCACCTCGGGGTCATGACCCACGTGCCACAGGTGGCCGAAGCGTTGGTCGAGTTCGTCGCCGGCACCTGACGGCGGTTGCGCCGTCGGGACCGACGGATGCGGGGACGGCGGTCAGGCCGGACCGGGCGGCAGCAGCACGCCGAAGAGCTCGACGTGCTCGGTCATCGGGAAGAGGTCGAAGGCCCGAAGGGTGTCGAGCCGCCACCCCTGGTCCAGCAGGACCCGGATGTCCCGGGCGAACGTGGCTGGGTCGCAGGAGACGTAGGCGATCAGTCGGAGCGGCGGCCCGAGAGCGGACAGGGCGGCCATGACCCGGGTGCCGGCCCCCTCGCGCGACGGGTCGAGGAGCACGGCGTCGGGACGACCCAGTCGGTCGGCCACGAGCTCGGGGGTGACGGCGGCCCGCCGGATCTCGGCCCCCGGGAGGTCGGCCAGATTGGCGGCGGCGTCGGTGCAGGCCCGGGCGTCCCGTTCGACGGCCACCACCGAGCCGGTGGGCCCGACGGCCTCGGCCAGCAGTGCCGTGAACAACCCGGCCCCGGCGTACAGGTCGACGATCCGTTCCCCGAGGCGGGGGGCCACGGCGTCGAGCACCGCCTGGCCGAGCACGGAGGGCGCCGCCGGGTGGACCTGCCAGAACACGCCGGGGCTCACGGCATAGGTCCGCCCGAGGGCGGTGAACTCGAGCCGGTCCGGGTGGTCGTCGGGCCCGCCCGTCGAGCACCAGACCACCCGGGGTGCGCGGCGGCGTGGCCCGCCGTCCCCGGCGCGAGGTGGCAACGACCACGGCCTCGCCGTCGGTCGGGGCGCAGACCTCGAGCTCCTCGATGCCCGGCCACCGGTGGCCCTCGGCACCGACCGCCTCCACGTCGGGCGTGGCCAGCGGGCAGGCCTCGAGCAGCTCCAGGCGGTGGGACCGGTGGCGTCGTAGGCCCACCCGGCCCGAGTTGTCGACGGCGAAGCGCACCCGGGTGCGCCACCCGAGCCCGTCGGCCGGGCCCGGGAGCGCCTCCACCTCGACCGCCCGTTCGAGACCGGCCACCCGCCGCAGCTGGGTGGCCACCAACTCGCCCTTCCAACGCCGCTGGGCCCCGAGCTCGACGTGCTGGTAGTCACAGCCACCACAGCGTCCCGGCCCGGCGTGGGGGCAGGGCGGCGTCACCCGGTCGGGCGACGGCGAGAGGACCTCCACCGCATCGGCCCGGAGGAAGGAGGCGCCCTCCTGGACCACCCGGGCCACCACCCGCTCGCCGGGTAGGGCGTGGCGGACGAAGACCACCCGGCCGTCGGGCACCCGGGCCACGCACCCGCCCCCGGCGGCCACCTCGCCCACCTCGAGCTCGACCAGGTCGCCCGTGGCCGTCGGGCGGCCCGGGTCGGTTGTCGTCCATCCCGGGGAGGATGGCACACTGCAGTCCAGGCTCGGAAAGGAGGGACGGTGGCGTCCCAGGTGCAGGCGGTGGTGGCGACGGCCAAGGGGGCACCGGTCTCGCTCGAGACCATCCTCGTCCCCGATCCCGGGCCGGGCGAAGCGGTGGTGCGGGTCCAGGCGTGCGGGGTGTGCCACACCGACCTGCACTACCGGGAGGGCGGGATCAACGACGACTTCCCGTTCCTGCTCGGCCACGAGGCCGCCGGTGTCGTCGAGTCGGTCGGCGCCGGGGTGACGTCGGTGGCCCCGGGCGACTTCGTGGTCCTCAACTGGCGGGCCGTCTGCGGCGAGTGCCGGGCCTGCCGGCGGGGCCGGCCCTGGTACTGCTTCGCCACCCACAACGCCACCCAGAAGATGACGTTGCTCGACGGGACCCCGCTCTCGCCGGCGCTCGGGATCGGCGCCTTCGCCGAGAAGACGCTGGTGGCGGCCGGGCAGTGCACCAAGGTCGACCCGGCCGCCCGCCCCGAGGCGGTCGGGCTGCTCGGCTGCGGCGTCATGGCCGGGCTCGGTTCGGCCATGTTCACCGGCGAGGTCGGCCCGGGTGACTCGGTCGCCGTCTTCGGGTGCGGCGGTGTCGGGTGCGCGGCGGTGGTGGGCGCCGTCCTGGCCGGAGCGGCCAAGGTGATCGCCATCGACCTCGACCCCTCGAAGCTGGCGCTGGCCACCGAGTTCGGGGCGACCCACGTCATCGACGCCTCGAGCGAGGACGTCGTCGAGGCGGTGCGGGCCCTGACCGACGGCAACGGCGCCGACGTCTGCATCGAGGCGGTGGGCAACCCCGCCGTCATGGCCCAGGCCTTCTACGCCCGGGACCTCGCCGGCACCCTGGTCCAGGTGGGCGTGCCGACCCCGGACATGACGATCGAGCTGCCCATGATCGAGTTCTTCGGCCGGGGCGGGCGCCTCAAGCCCAGTTGGTACGGCGACTGCCTGCCCTCGCGGGACTTCCCCCTGCTGGTCGACCTCTACCTCCAGGGACGGCTCGACCTCGACCGCTTCGTCTCCGAGACGATCGCCCTGGGCGACGTCGAGGCGGCCTTCCACCGCATGGAGCGGGGCGAGGTGCTCCGCTCCGTCGTGGTGCTCTGAGCGTGGACGAGCTCGTCACCACCAGCGGGATCTTCTCGCTCGACGGCCAGGACTTCGAGGTCGAGAACAACATCTGGTTGGTCGGCGACGACCGGGAGGTCCTGGTGGTCGACGCCGCCCACGACGCCGAGCCGATCGCCGCCGCCGTGGGCGACCGGCGGTGCGTGGCCATCGTGGCCACCCACGGCCACAACGACCACATCAATGCGGCGGCGGCCCTGGCCGATCGACTCGAGGCGCCGATCTGGCTCCACCCGGCCGACCTCGAGCTGTGGCACCAGGTCTACCCCGACCGCTCGCCCGACGGCCTGCTGGCCGACGGCCAGCGACTCACCGCCGGGGGCGCGACGGTCGAGGTGGTGCACACCCCGGGCCACACCCCGGGGGGCTGCTCGCTCCACGACGCCGAGCACGCCGTCGTCTACTCGGGCGACACGCTGTTCCAGGGCGGCCCCGGGGCCACCGGGCGCAGCTTCTCGAGCTTCCCGACCATCATCGCCTCGATCCGTGACCGGTTGCTGGTGCTGGCGCCCGAGACCCGGGTCCTGCCGGGCCACGGGTCGACCACGACCATCGGGGACGAGGCCGGTGACCTCGACGAGTGGATCCGCCGGGGACACTAAAAGAACGCTAAAGATCCGCTCCGGACGCGGCATAAGTGCACGAAGTGTGCTGATATGTCAGTTGCGAAACATTTCGGAGGCGAACATGCGACGACTCACACAGAGGGCAGTGGCCGGCGGTCTGGTGGCGACGATGGCGGCCCTCGGCCTCGGTATCTCGACGGCCGGCGCCGCCACCACGGCGCCGACGACGGCGACCTTCGGGCTGGCGCTCGGCGTGACCAAGGGCTCGACGGCCACCGTGCTCACCGGCAAGGGCGCGGTCGAATTCTCGACCGGGGACCTGCAGGCGTCGGTGGCCGTGCCGGCCGGGGCGGCGGGCAGCGGCACCTCGGCCCAGAAGCTGCAGGTGGTGGTCGACGGCGGGAACCTGTACGTGTCGATCCCGGCGCTCGCCTCGGTCCTCGGCGGCAAGCAGTGGGTGTCGTTCCCGTTGAGCGGGTCGGCGCCGACGTCGATCACCAACGCCACCCACTCGATGGCCACGACCCTGGCCGATGCGTCGGGCATCGTGAGCTCGGCCCGCAAGTCCGGGGCCACCGTGAAATCGCTGGGCAGCAAGACCATCAACGGGGTGAAGGCCACCGGCTGGCAGTTGACCGTCAAGACCTCCTCGGCCTCGTCGCTGGCGCCGGGCCTCTCGGGCGCCCTCGGTTCCCAGGCCAACACGGCGCTCAAGGGGCTGCCGGCCACCATCCCGGTGCGGGTGTGGGCCGACAGCCGTAACCGCCTGGTCCGGGCGTCGACGGCGCTGACCGTCAAGCCGTCGGGCTCGGCGGCCGAGCACGTGGCGCTGACCTTCAACGTGCTGGCCTACAACGGCCCGGTCAACATCACGGCCCCGCCGGCCTCGTCGGTCGGGCAGCTGCCGGCCGGCACCCTCCAGCAGATCCTGGGGGGCCTCGAGAGCGGCAGCCTCGGCTCGGGCAGCCTCGGGAGCCTCTTCGGCTCCGGCTCCTCGGCCGCCTGAGGCCCGACCGGCCCTAGAGGTCGGGGATCCCCATGTCGAGGTTGGGCACGTGGAGCCCGCCGTCCACCTCGAGCACCTTGCCGGTGAGGAAGGCCCCGGCCGGCGAGCAGAGGTAGACCACGGCGGCGGCGATCTCCTCGGGCCGACCGATCCGTTGCAGCGGCGTGCCCCGCTCCATGGCCGTGCGGAGGTCCTCGTTGGTGAGCACGGTGTCGAGGGCCGACGTGGCCACCGAGCCCACGCCGATGGCGTTCATCCGGATGCGCGGTACCAGGTCCATCGCCGCCAGCCGGGTGTAGTGGGCCAACGCCCCCTTGGCCGTGCCGTAGGCGGCGAAGCCCCGCCCGGCGATCCGGCCCACGACCGACGAGATGTTCACGATCGACCCGTGCTCGGTCTCGAGCATCAGCGGCACCGCCGCCAGGACCAGGGCATGGGCCGTGACCACGTTGAAGTGGAACGCCTCGGCCATGAACTCGGGCGACGTGTCGAGGAGGGCGGTGGGCATCGACCCACCGACGTTGTTGACCACGATGTCGAGGCGCCCGAAGGCCTCGACGGCCGCCGGGGCCAGGGAGGCCACCACCGACAGGTCGCTCAGGTCACCGACCACGATGTGGGCCCGCCGGCCGGCCGCCTCGACGGCGGCCGCCACCTCGCGCAGCTGTGACTCGGTGCGCGCCGCGATCACCACGTCGGCCCCCGCCTCGGCCAGGGCCACCGCGCTGGCGGCGCCGATGCCCCGGCCGGCCCCGGTGACCACGGCCACCTGATCGGTTACACGGAACTGGTCGAGGATCATGCCCCCCCTTGGGCCGGTTCCCCGGGCGGGGCGGCGACGGCCGGTCGGACTGTAGCGCCGGCGACGTCCGGGCGCCCCGGACGAGCCGGCACGCCGTGACCTTGACGGGGCGGGCCGGCCCGGCGAGGGTGGGGCGGGTGGACGGACGTACCGAGCTCGGCAACGAGCACCCGGCCCTGCGTCGGTGCTGGCACCCGGTGGCCCGGTCGGCCGAGATCACCGACGTGCCGACCGCCGTCGAGCTCCTCGGCGAGTCCTGGGTGCTGTACCGGGCGGGCGACCGGCTCCAGGCCTTCCTCGACCGCTGTCCCCACCGGCGGGCGCCGCTCTCGCTCGGGACCTGCGTCGACGGCGGTCTGCGGTGCGCCTACCACGGCTGGCGTTTCGACGAGCGGGGCCGGTGCGTCGAGATCCCGGCCCTCGGGGGCGAGGCGGCCATCCCGGCCCGGGCCGCCCTCACGCCGCCGGCCGGCGTGGCCGAGCGCCACGGCATGGTGTACCTGGCCCCCGAGACGCCGTTCGGGGACGTGCCCGAGGTCCCCGAGGCCGACGACCCGTCGTTCGCCGTGGGCGACCTGCCGCCGGTCCGGGCCCGGGCGTCGGCCGGGCTGCTGGCCGACAACTTCCTCGACGTGGCCCACTTCCCCTTCGTCCACGCCGGCACCTTCGGCGCCGAGGAGGCGGCCGAGGTCCCTCGGCTGGTGGTCGAGCGCGACGGCTGGACCTTCACCGCCGGCTACGAGCACCTCTTCGCCAATCGGGAGGACCCCGGCGTGGCCGCCGGCCAGCGCCCGTTGACCCAGCGGCGTCGGCTCACCTACCGGCTGGCGGCGCCGTTCCACCTGTCGCTGCGCATCGACTTCCTCGACGCCGGCGGGACCAACGTCGTGGGCTTCTTCCTCCAGCCCGAGTCGGTCGACCGGGTCCGCATCTACTCGACCCTGTGGCGGGACGACCTCGGGGGCAGCGAAGAACGGATGGCCGAGGCGGTGGACTTCGAGATGGCCGTGCTGGTCGAGGACCTGCGGATCCAGGAGGCCTACCGTCGACTCGTCCTGCCGCTCGACCCGCTCGACGAACTGCACACTCGGGCCGACCGGACGACCGTCGAGCTGCGGCGGGTCCTGGCCGACCTGGTGGTGGCGGCGGCCGCCGGTCCGGCCGACGGCCGCCGGGTCGAGGGGTCGGGCGCCGACGAGGGTCGCTGGGACGAGCGCGACCTCGTCTAGCGAGGCCTGACCTAGCGGGGGTCGGGGACGTCCAGGTTCCAGTGCCGGGCGGCGGTGGCCAACCAGCCGTGCTCGCCCATCTCGCTGAGGGTCATGCGGGTGATGCTGCGCTGGCCGCCCTCGAGGTCCCCGTAGAGGATGTCGAGGGTGATCGCCGCCTCCTCGTCGAGGCGGTGGCGGATCTCGATGAACAGCGGGTCGCTGCGGTCGCGCACGGCCCCCTGCCAGAACCCGGTGTCGCCCGAGGCCACGAAGAGGTCGCGGGTGAGGCGGCGGAAGCCGTCGGGATCCGGGCGCGTGGTGTCGCCCATCGTCATCCGCCCGACGTGGGCGTCCCAGCCGTGGAGCACGGCCATGCCGGCGCCGGTGTTGCGCAGCGGCACCACCAGGTAGACGGCCTCGTCGGTGACCTCCACCGACGCCCGGCCGCCGCCCACGCTGACCCAGTGCTGGTCGGCGAAGCCGACCTTCTCGGGCGGGTCGCCGAGCCGGCTGGGCACGACCAGCGGTCGGATCCCGACCAGCAGTGAGCGCTCGGCCGCCCGCGAGGACCGGTTGGCCGAGCGCACGGCGGCGAACGTGGCCACGGCCAGCACCAGGGTGCCGGCGGCGGTCGCCAGGGACGAGATGGTCGCCCAGTCGACGGCGCCCGGCAGCGTCGTCCCGCCGGTCACGTGGGGATGTCGAAGAAGAGGTGGTGGCTCAGGTCGCCGACCAGGTCGACGATGATGTGCATCCCGGCCATCCGCCACCGGCCGTCCACCCGCTCGTAGCGGTGGCGGTAGCGGCCGGCGACCACCGGTTGGAGGGCGAAGGCGCCGGGCACCGCCTGCAGGACGGTGAAGTAGGACCGGCTGGTGCCCGTCCCGGCCGCCTCGTCGACCTCGACGATGACGTTGGTCATCACGTGCTTGGTCTTCGGCGTCCCGTCGTCCTCGTAGCGGCGGGTCGACGCCGTGTACATGGCCAGGACGGCCTCCCGGCCGCGCTGGACGTCGGGGGAGCCCTCGGCGGTGATCTCGGCGTCGGCGAACAGGTCGGCGATGCCCTCGTAGTCGCCGGCGTCGATCCGCTCGGCGTAGGTGTAGATGAGCTGCGCGCAGTCGAGTCGGGCGTCGGGCATGCCCGCAGCGTAGGCCCGGGCCCCGTCGACGCGCCGAGCCCCGGCGGCCCTGCTCAGTGGCCGATCAGCGAGCCCATGCGCTCGGCCAGCCGGCTCGGGCGACCCCGCCGGCCCTCGCTGCGGTCGGCCCACTGCATGGCCCACAGCCCGGCGTTGACGCCCAGCCAGCGCAGGGGCTCGGGCTCCCAGCGCGGCGAGCGGTGGCCCACCCAGGGCAGGGTGACGAGGTCGCTCGACCGGTCGAGGATCAGGTCGGCCAGCGTCCGGCCGGCCAGGTTGGTCGTCGACACCCCGTCGCCGACGTAGCCCCCGGCCCAGGCGATCCCGGTGGCCCGGTCGAGCCCGACCGAGGAGAACCAGTCCCGGGGCACGCCGAGCGGGCCGCCCCAGGCGTGGGTCATGGCCACGCCCTCGAGCCGGGGGAAGAGCTCGAGGAGGGTCGCCCGGAGGGCGTCGTGGACCGAGGGGACCCGGTCGAAGCCGGCCCGGACCGCCGAGCCGAAGTGGTACGGGGCGCCACGCCCCCCGAAGGCCAGCCGGTCGTCGTCGGTGCGCTGGCCGTAGATGATCAGGTGGCGGAAGTCGGAGAACGTCTCGCGCCGGGCCAGCCCGGCGGTAGCCCAGAAGTCGGCCGGGAGCGGCTCGGTGGCCACCATCAACGAGTACACCGGGGCGAGGGCCCGCTCGTCGCCGGGGAGCTCGGCCGTCCATCCCTCGAGGGCCCGGACCACCACGTCGGCCCGGACCGTCGCCGACCCGGCCCGCACGCTCGGTCGACGCCCCGGTCCCCCCGGGGTGATCGAGGTGACGGGGGTCTGCTCGTACACGGCGACGCCCCGACGGGCCACCGCCTCGGCCAGCCCTCGGGCCAGCCGGGCCGGGTGCAGGGCGGCACAGTGCGGGGTGTAGGTCGCCCCGAGCACGCCGTCCATCCCGACGATGGCGCCCGCCGCCCCGGCGTCGAGCCAGCGGAGGTCCTCCTCGGTCAGACCGAACTGCCGGGCCTCGTCGATCTCGGCCCGGGCCCGCGCCACCTGGGCGGCGCTGCGGGCGGCCACCACCGTGCCGCCCTTGGCGAAGGCGCAGTCGATGCCCTCCGCCGTGGCCGCCGCTCCGACCTGGTCCACCGTGTCCTCCATGGCCCGGCGCATCCGGGTCGCCGCGTCCCGGCCGTGCTGGCGGGCGATGCGGGCATCGGAGGCGGCGAACAGGGCCGAGCACCAGCCGCCGTTGCGGCCCGACGCCCCGAACCCGGCGACCTCGCGCTCGAGCACGGCGATCCGCAGCGAGGGATCGGCCACGGCCAACGCACGGGCCGTCCAGAGCCCGGTGAACCCACCGCCGACGATGGCCACGTCGACGTCGGTGTCGCCCGACAGGGGCGGCCGCGGGACCACCGGTGCCCCGAGGGTGTCGAACCACAGCGACAGGCCGCGGTAGCGGTCGGGACCGGCGTGGGGGGCCACGGTGCTCCTCGGTTGGGGTGGCGACGACTGGCGGCGGGCGCTGCCGGCCGCCGGCGGTCAGATGCGGCGCCAGGCCTCCGACAGGACGTCGCGCAGCACGTCGGCGATCAGGTCGATCTCGGTCTGTCCGCAGATGAGCGGCGGCGAGAGCTGCACCACCGGGTCGCCCCGGTCGTCGGCCCGGCAGATGAGCCCGGCGTTGAACAGCGCACCCGAGAGGAAGCCGCGCAGCAGGCGCTCGCTCTCGTCGTCGTTGAAGGACTCCCGGGTGCCCTTGTCCTTCACCAGCTCGATGCCGTAGAAGAAGCCGTCGCCCCGTACGTCACCGACGATCGGCAGGTCGTAGAGACCTTCGAGGGCCGAACGGAAGGCACCCTGGGTGGCGCGGACGTGGCCCAGGATGTCGTCGCCCTCGAAGACGTCGAGGTTGGCCAGGGCCACGGCACAGCTCACCGGGTGGCCGGCGAAGGTGAAGCCGTGGACGAAGCTGGCGTCGCCGTGGAGGAACGGCTCGATCAGCTTGTCGCTGGCGATCATGGCCCCGAGCGGGGCGTAGCCACTGGTGAGCCCCTTGGCCACCGTGACGATGTCGGGCTGGTAGTCGTACTTGATGGCGCCGAAGTACTCGCCGAGCCGCCCGAAGGCGCAGATCACCTCGTCGGAGACGAGCAGCACGCCGTGGCGGTCGCAGATCTCCCGGACCCGGGCGAAGTACCCGGGCGGCGGCGGGAAGCAGCCGCCGGCGTTCTGGACCGGCTCGAGGTAGACGGCGGCCACCGTGTCGGCGCCCTCCTGCTCGATGGTGCGCTCGATGTCGTCGGCCGCCCACCGGCCGAAGGCCTCGAGGTCGTCGGCGAAGTACGGGGCCCGGTAGAAGTTGGTGTTGGCCACCTTCAGGGCCCCGGGGACCAGCGGCTCGAAGGGCGCCTTGAGGGTGGGCAGCCCGGTGATGGACAGGGCCCCCATGGTCGTGCCGTGGTACGAGATGTCGCGACTGATGACCTTGTAGCGGCCGGGCTGGCCGATCATCTTGAAGTACTGGCGGGCCAGCTTCCACGCCGACTCCACCGCCTCGGACCCGCCCGAGGTGAAGAAGACGTGGTTGAGGTCGCCCGGGGCGAGGTCGGCGATCCGGTCGGCCAGCTCGATGGCCCGGGGGTGGGCGTAGGTCCACAGCGGGAAGTAGGCCAGCTCGCTCATCTGCTTGGACGCCGCCTCGGCCAGCTCGGTGCGGCCGTGGCCGATCTGACTGGTGAACAGGCCGGCCAGGCCGTCGAGGTAGCGCTTGCCGTGCTGGTCCCACACGTAGGCGCCCTCGCCGCGCACCATCACCGGCACCTCGTGCTCCTCGTCGTAGACGCCGAGTCGGGTGAAGTGCATCCACAGGTGTCGCCGTGCCCGCTCGCTCAGGCTGTCGTCGCCCTCGACGGTCCCGCTGACTGGTGCCATGTCGCTCATCGCGTCCCCCAGGTGTAGGTCTGCTTCTCGAGTTTCAGGTACATGAAGGTCTCCGTCGCCCGCACGCCGGGGATCGATCGGATCGAGTCGTTCAAGATGGAGAGGAGCTCGTCGTCGTCCTCGCAGACCAGCTCGGCCAGGAGGTCGAACGACCCGGCGCACATCACGACGTAGTCGACCACGTCGAGGCCGGCGATCTTGGACGCCACCAGACGGACGTCGCCCTCGATCTTGATGCCGACCATGGCCTGGCGGACGAAGCCCATCTGCATCGGGTCGGTCACGGCGACGATCTGCATGACGCCCTGCTCCCGGAGCCGCTGGACCCGGCGCCGCACCGCCGCCTCGGACAGGCCGACCTCCTCGGCGATGGACCCGTAGGCCCGCCGGCCGTCGCGCTGCAGGGCCTCGATGATGGCCCGGTTGGCCTCGTCGAGGGCCACCGGCTGACTGCCCCCGAGGTCGACGTCGTCGAAGTCGGCCCGGTCGTCGTCGGCCCGGCCCTCGGTGGCGCCGGGTCGCCGGGAGCGGAGTGGGGCTGCGGTGGGCATGTGCGGTTCGGCTTCCCTCGTCGACATCGGGCGTACCGACGAATTCTGCCACGGATGACCGTCCTCGCACCAGGAATCGGACATGAAATCGCAGTGACAGTACGAATACATGCGCCGTGGGGCGGGTTGGGTTTAGATTCACCCGGCAACGACTCGGAGGGAGCAGACGCTGCAGACCTTGCGGAATTTCATCGGTGGCGAGTACGTGGACTCGGTCGACGGTGCGCGGGCACCGGTCATCGACCCGAGCACCGGCGAGGCGTTCGCCGAGGCCCCCGTCTCGGGACCACGGGACGTGGACCGGGCCTGCGAGGCGGCCCGGGCGGCCTTCGGCGGATGGAAGCGGTCCACCCCGTCGGAGCGGAGTCTGGCCCTGTTGCGCATCGCCGACGCCCTCGAGGCGCGGGGCGAGGAGCTGGCCCGGCTGGAGGGGGTGAACACCGGCAAGCCGTTGGCCCTCACCATGTCCGAAGAGGTGCCGCCGATGGTCGACCAGATCCGCTTCTTCGCCGGGGCCGCCCGTGTCCTCGAGGGGAAGTCGGCCGGCGAGTACCTGGCCGGACACACCTCGATGATCCGGCGCGAGCCGATCGGCGTGTGCGGGGCGGTGACCCCGTGGAACTACCCGTTCCTGATGGCCGTGTGGAAGTGGGCGCCCGCCCTGGCCGCCGGCAACACGATGGTGCTCAAGCCGTCGGACACCACCCCCGCCTCGACGCTGCTCATGGCCGAGATCATGAGCGAGCACCTGCCCCCCGGCGTGTTCAACGTCGTCTGCGGCGGTCGCGACACCGGCCGGGCCCTGGTCGAGCACCCGGTGCCCTCGATGGTCTCGATCACCGGCAGCGTCCGGGCGGGCATGGAGGTGGCGGCCGGGGCGTCGGCCACCCTGAAGCGGGTCCACCTCGAGCTCGGGGGGAAGGCGCCGGTCATCGTGTTCGACGACGCCGACGTGGCGGCGGCAGCGGCCGGTATCGCCGGCGCCGGCTACTTCAACGCCGGTCAGGACTGCACGGCGGCGACCCGGGTCCTCGCCGGGCCCCGGGTCCACGACGACTTTCTGGCGGCGTTGGCCGCCGAGGCCGAGGGGACCACGGTCGGCGGCCTCGACAACGCCGACGCCGACTTCGGGCCGCTCAACAGCGCCGCCCAACTGGCCCGGGTCCAGGGCTTCATCGAGCGCACACCGACCCACGCCCGGGTGATCACCGGCGGGGACCCGGTCGGTGACCGGGGCTACTGCTTCGCCCCGACGGTGGTCGACGGCCTGCGCCAGGACGACGAGATGATCCAGCAGGAGGTCTTCGGGCCGGTCATCACGGTCCAGCGGTTCGACGACGAGGCGACGGCGCTCGAGTGGGCCAACGGGGTCGAGTACGGGCTGGCGTCGAGCGTGTGGACGCGCGACCACGGCCGGGCCATGCGCATGGCCCGGGACCTCGACTTCGGGTGCGTGTGGATCAACACCCACATCCCGCTGGTGGCCGAGATGCCCCACGGCGGCTTCAAGCGGTCCGGCTACGGCAAGGACCTCTCGATGTACGGCTTCGAGGACTACACCCGCATCAAGCACGTCATGAGCAACATCGAAGCATGACGGCGACGGTGACCGGGACGTCGACGCGCCGCCCCGCAGGGGTTGCGACGCGCCGTAGGCAGGCAGTGTCGGACCACCAGTGAGGAGAGGAGCAGACCACGATGAGCAGCGAAGCGGTCGCCACCACCGCCCCCGAGACGGGGGACAAGGGCCTGAAGTCGGGGGCGCTCGGGCTGATCTCGAGCACGGTCATCGGTGTGGCCTCGACCGCCCCGGCCTACAGCCTGGCCGCCACCCTGGGCTTCGTGGTGGTGGCCATCGGTGTCCAGGCGCCCATCGTCACCGTGCTGGCCTTCATCCCGATGCTGTTGATCTCCTTCGCCTACAAGGAGCTCAACAGCATCGACCCGGACTGCGGCACCACCTTCTCGTGGGCCACCCGGGCCTTCGGTCCCAAGACCGGCTGGATGGGTGGGTGGGGCATCGTCGCCGCCGACGTGCTGGTGATGGCCAGCCTGGCCCAGGTGGCCGGGCAGTACGTCTTCCTGCTCTTCAACACCAGCTCGATCGGGGACAACGCCTCGAGCAACTGGGTGCTCCTCGTCGGCATCCTGTGGATCGTCGTCATGACCTACATCTGCTTCCGGGGGATCGAGGTCTCGGCCAACTTCCAGAAGGGGTTGCTCGGCATCGAGCTCACCATGCTGCTGGTGCTCTCGGTGGTGGCCCTGGTGAAGGTGGGCAACGGGAGCGCCCCGGTCGGCCACCTCGTCCCGCAATGGTCCTGGTTCAATCCCTTCGACATCTCCTCACCATCGGCCTTCGTCAACGGGGTCACCCTGATGTTGTTCATCTACTGGGGCTGGGACACGACCGTGTCGGTCAACGAGGAGACGGCTGAACGGGACAAGATCCCCGGCCAGGCGGCGGTGCTCTCGACCCTGGTCCTGCTGGCCACCTACGTCCTGGTCGTGGTGGCCTCCCAGTCCTTCGCCGGTCTCGGCACCAAGGGCATCGGCCTCGGCAATCCGGCCAACCAGAACGACGTGCTGTCGGGTCTGGGCAGCGCCGTCTTCGGCACCTCGGGCTTCGGCAGCGTGCTGACCCACCTGCTGCTGCTGATGGTGCTCAGCTCGGCCGCCGCCTCCACCCAGACGACCATCCTGCCCACCGCCCGCACCACGCTGTCGATGGCCCACTTCAAGGCCATCCCGTCGTCGTTCGAGAAGATCCACCGCAAGCACCTGACCCCGACGGTGTCCACGCTGGTGATGGGTGGGGTGTCGATCATCCTGTACGTGATCATGAACAGCGTGTCGGCCGGCACGGTCATCGCCGACTCGGTCTCGGCCCTCGGGGTGATGATCGCCTTCTACTACGGTCTCACCGGGCTGTCCTGCGCCTGGTACTTCCGCGGCACCCTCGGTCAGAGCGCCCGGAACCTGTGGGTCCGGGGCATCCTGCCGCTGGTCGGCGGCATCATGCTCTTCCTGGCCCTCGCCTGGAGCCTCTGGCACTACTGGAACCCGGAGAACAGTTACACATCGTGGACCATGCAGTTCCCGCCCCACTGGCACATGGGCGGGACCTTCGTCATCGACATCGGCGCCCTCATCCTGGGCATCGTCCTGATGTTCTCCTACGCCGCCATCCGCCCGCCGTTCTTCCGGGGCGAGGTGCTGAACCGGGACACCCCGACGTGGGTGCCCGACGACATCGGCGAGCCGGTCGGCCTCTTCGGGATCCGCGCCGACGGGGCCGGGGCCGAATGACCATCCGATCGAGCGGGGGAGGAACCACATGATCGTCGGCATCCCGAAAGAGGTGAAGGACGACGAGTACCGGGTGGCCATCACGCCGGCCGGCGTCCGTGAGTTGACGGCGGCCGGCCACACGGTGGTGGTGGAGGCGGGCGCCGGCCTCGGCTCGTCCATCCCCGACGAGGACTTCGCCCGCACCGGGGCCACCCTGCTGGCGTCGGCCGACGAGGTGTGGTCGACCGCCGACATGGTGTGCAAGGTGAAGGAGCCGGTGGCCGAGGAGTACCACCGCCTGGCCCTGCGGCCCGACCAGGTGCTCTTCACCTACCTCCACCTGGCCGCCTCACGACCCTGCACCGACGCCCTGGTGGCCGCCGGGAACACGGCCATCGCCTACGAGACGGTGCGCCTGGCCAACGGCTCGCTGCCGCTGCTCACCCCGATGAGCGAGGTGGCCGGCCGGATGTCCCCGCTGATGGGCTCCCACCACCTGATGCGGCCCGGGGGCGGTCGGGGCAGCCTGGTCTGCGGGGTGCCCGGGGTCGAGGCGGCGACGGTGGTGATCCTCGGGGCCGGCGTCGCCGGGATGGCCGCCGCCACCCTCTCGGTCGGCCTCCACGCCAACGTCTACATCCTGGACCGGAACCTGGAGCGGCTCCGGGAGGTGGACCACCACTTCCGGGGGGCGCTCGAGACGGTGGCCTCGAGCACCCACGCCATCGAGGAGTGCTGCCTCACGGCCGACATCGTGATCGGCGCCGTGCTGGTGGTCGGGGCCAAGGCCCCGAAGCTGGTGTCCGACGACCTGGTGGGCCGGATGCGCCCGGGCTCGGTGCTGGTCGACATCTCGGTGGACCAGGGCGGGTGCTTCGAGTCGACCCGGCCGACCACCCACTCGGACCCGGTGTTCGCCGTCCACGACTCGCTCTTCTACTGCGTGGCCAACATGCCCGGGGCCGTGCCCCACACGTCGACCCACGCGCTGGTCAACGCCACGCTGCCCTACACCCTGGAGATCGCCGGCCGGGGATGGCGCAACGCCGTGTCGGCCGACCCGGCGCTGGCCGAAGGGGTCAACGTGGTCGCCGGCTCGGTCACCTACGCGCCGGTGGCCGAGGCCCACGGGCTGGACTACACGCCGTTGGCGTCGCTGCTCGCCTGAGCGTTCCCGCCCACCAGGGCGTGGACCGCCTCGCCGTCGGGGTTCGGCAGACCGTCGTCGTCCCCCTCGCCCTCGGCGGTGAGGGCGTCGGCGAGCGGGAGGGGCCCACCGTCGGCCGCCAGGTGGCCGGTGACGACCAGGTCGTCGTGCACGTAGCGCTTGCCCCGCAGCCAGGAGGCCCCGGCGGCGATCAGGCAGGTGACGGCGGCGAAGTCGAAGGCCTTGGACAGGCCGGCGGCGAACGGCTTGGCGATCAGCTGGGGGAAGAAGCTGCGCCCGGTGAGGTAGGCGGCCTGGGACGAGGTCACGTGGTGCAGGGCCGGTCCGAGGAGCTGCTGCATCGGGTTGTAGCCGAGGAAGGCGGCGAACAAGCTGGCCACCGGGGGCAGCTGGGACACCCGGGCGGCGTCGGCCGCCGGCACGTGGTGGGCGACCAGGCCGCCGTAGAGGCTGGCCGGCAGCGTGGCCGCCAGGCCCAGGATGATCAGGCTGAAGAAGATGCCGATGGACAGCACCTGGGCCGAGTTCTGGAAGGTGGTGGCCATGCCGGCGCCCACCCCGCGCTGGTCGGCGGGGAGGCTGTTCATGATGCCGGCCCGGTTGGGGGAGGAGAAGACCCCCATGGCCAGGCCCATCAGCAGCAGGAGGAGGGCGAACCACACGTAGTTGAAGTCGACCGGCAGCGCTTGGAGGAGGAAGAAGGTGAGGGCGGCCAGCAGCATGCCGCCGGTGGTGAAGGGGCGGGCCCCGTAGCGGTCCGACAGGATGCCCGAGATCGGCCCCGAGATGAGGAACCCGACGGTCAGGGGGACCATGTAGATCCCGGCCCACAGCGGGGTGTCGGCGAAGCTGTAACCGTGGAGGGGGAGCCAGATCCCCTGGAGCCAGATGATCAGGATGAACATCATCCCGCCCCGGCCGAGGGCGGCCAGGAAGCTGGCCAGGTTGCCGGCCGAGAAGGCCCGGATGCGGAAGAGCGGCAGGTGGAACATCGGGTCCTCGACCTTGGTCTCGATCACCCCGAACACCACCAGCAGGGCGATGCCGCCGAGCATCATCCCCATCACGAACGGGTTGGTCCATCCCAT
The DNA here is from genome assembly GCA_963730735.1 of uncultured Acidimicrobiaceae bacterium. GTDB lineage: Bacteria > Actinomycetota > Acidimicrobiia > Acidimicrobiales > RAAP-2 > CAVSSX01. The sequence goes on along the minus strand of CAVSSX010000012.1, from coordinate 133,999 downwards.
GGTGTGGCCGCCGTAGGGCTCGATCCCGTAGGTGATGCCGACCAACAGGGCCACCAGGCCGACCCCGAAGGTCACGTTGCCCCACCAGTCGATGCGGGCCGGCCGCCGGGGGCTGCGGTCCTCGAGCTTCAGGTAGGCCCACACCGTCCCAAAGAGCCCGAAGGGCACCGAGACCAAGAACACCAGGCGCCAGTCGACCGGGGCCAGCAGGCCGCCGAGGATGAGGCCGATGAACGAGGCGGCGATGGCCGTCACGCTGTTGATCCCGAGGGCCAGGCCCCGCTGGTTGGCCGGGAAGGCGTCGGTGAGGATGGCCGCCGAGTTGGCCATCAGGAAGGACGCCCCGACCGCCTGCCCCAGGCGCAGGATGATGATCCACAGAGCGCCGGCGGCGCCGTGGAAGGGGTCGAGGGCGAGCAGGATGGAGAACGCCGTGAAGATGGCGAAGCCCAGGTTGTACATGCGGACCCGGCCGAACATGTCGCCCACCCGGCCCAGGCTGACCACCAGGACGGCGGTCACCACCAAGAAGCCCATCAGCGTCCAGAGCAGGTAGCCGGTGTTGCCGGGGAGCAGCGGGTTCAGCTCGATGCCCCGGAAGATGTCGGGAAGGGCGATGAGGGTGATGGACGAGCTGATGAAGGCCATGGCCACGCCGAGCGTGGTGTTCGACAGGGCGATCCACTTGTAGCGGTCCGACGGGGTGGCGGGTCGGTCGACGGCTCCGGTCGTCACCGCTGCTGCGCTGTCCACCATCGAACCCTCACCTTCGCTCGCCCGTCGTCCGGCCTGACCTCCCCACCCGGCCGATGCTTTTACCCTTACGTCAACGTTGAACTTATACGCGCCGGGCGTCCGGATGGGCCAGGCCGGGTCGGCCGGGCGCCGGTGGCCTTACGACCTGGGAATTGTCGTCTCGCACAAACGGAACAAGGTTCCGGTCTTGTACGATCGGCGGCGCCGGAGCGTGGCGCGAAGGGTGGGAGAGGGACGTGCTGGGGGGAAGGGGAGGGGACCGCAGGGCGTCGCGGCGTGAGCCCGACGGCCCCGTCACCGAACGGCCCCGTCAGCACTACCGGGTGACCTTCGCCGTCCTGGCCCTCGGCTCCTTCGCCTACTGCATCCTCCAGTCGATGGTCCTGCCGGCCCTGCCGACGCTCCAGCACGACCTGCACACCTCGGAGTCGACCGTGGCCTGGGTGCTGACGGCGTACCTGTTGAGTGCCTCGGTGGCCACGCCGATCGTCGGCCGGCTGGGCGACATGTACGGCAAGGAGCGGATGCTCGTCGTGGTCTTCGCCGTCCTCAGCGCCGGCACGTTGCTGGCCGCCCTGGCCACGTCGATCTCGGTGATGATCGCCGCCCGGGTGATCCAGGGCATCGGCGGCGCCGTCTTCCCGCTGGCCTTCGGCATCATCCGCGACGAGTTCCCCGAGGACCGGGTGGCCGGCGGCCTCGGGCTGATCTCGACCATCCTCGGCGTGGGCAGCGGGCTCGGGATCGTCCTCGGTGGCCCCATCGTCCAGGACCTGTCGTACCACTGGCTGTTCTGGATCCCGCTGGGCATGACCCTGCTCGCCCTGGTCTCGGCGATCCTCTTCGTCCCCGAGTCGCCGGTGAAGGTTCCCGGGCCGCCTCAACTACGCCGCCGCCGTGCTCATGAGCACGTGGCTGCTGGGCCTCCTGGTCGGCGTCACCGTCGCCCCGACGTGGGGCTGGACGGCCCCGGCCACCGTCGGCCTGTTCGCCGGGTCGGTCGTCGTCTTCGTGGCCTGGGTCCGCTCCGAGTTCCGCAGCCGACAACCCGCTGGTCGACATGAAGATGATGCGGATCCCGACGGTCTGGTGGACCAACGTCGCCGCCTTCTTGTTCGGGATCGGGATGTACTCGACCATCGTGGTCATCCCGCCGTTCGTCCAGACGGCCACCTCGAACGGCTACGGCTTCGGGGCGTCGCCCACGGTCTCGGGCCTCTACCTGGCCCCGAGCGCCGCCGCCATGCTGATCATCGGCCTGTTCGTCGGCCGCATCACCACCCGCTGGGGCTCCAAGCTGCCGCTGATCGTGGGTGGCCTGCTGTCGGCGGCGCCCTTCGTGCTGCTGGCCTTCTCCCACGACTGCGCCGTGGGAGTTCCTCCTCGCCTCGACGATGAGCGGGTTCGGGATCGGGTTGGCCTTCGCCGCCATGCCCAATCTGATCGTCGACTCGGTGCCCGATACCCAGACCGGCATCGCCACCGGCATGAACGCCACCGTCCGGACCATCGGCGGCTCGATCGGCAGTCAGGTGGTGGCCACGGTGATCGCCGGCGGGGTCGTCGCCGGCGGGGTGGCCCACGTGGCGAACTACGCCGTGTCGTTCGCCATCCTCGGCGGGTCCTTCCTGCTGGCCGGCCTGGCGGCGGCGATGGTGCCGAGCCGGCCGACCGACGAGTGGGTGGCATCGGCCCCGACCGGGTCGTTCCGGGCCGTGCTGCCGCCGGCCGGCGACTCGGTGTCGGCCTGAGCCGTCCGTCAGACGGTGAGGACCACCTTGCCCAGCTTCCCGCCGGCCTCGAAGCGGCCGTAGCCGGCGACCGCCTCGGCCATGGGGAAGGTGGCCAGCACCGGGACGGCGACCTTGCCCGAGGCGAGCAGCGGCACCACCTGGGCCGCCATGGCCGCCGTCACGGCGGCCTTCTGGGCCCGGTTCCGGTAGCGGAGCGTGGCGCCCATGATGCGGGCCCGCCGGTTCATCAGGTCGAGGAGGTTCAGCTCGGCCACCCGGCCGCCGCCCACGCCGATCACGATGAGCCGTCCCTCGAGGGCCAGGGCGTCGAAGGCGCTCGGCAGGCTGGCCGCCCCGATCAGCTCCAGGACCACGTCGTAGCGGCCGTGGGCGCCGACGTCGGCCGGGTCGACCACGACCTCGGCCCCGAGGCCGGTGACCGCCTCGGCCCGGGCGGCGTCGCGCACCGAGGCCACCACGTGGGCCCCGGCCACCGACGCCAGCTGGACGGCGGCCGTCCCGACGCCGCCGGCCGCCCCGGTGATCAGGACCCGCTCACCCACCTGGAGGCCGCAGTTGGTGAACAGGGCGTCGAAGGCGGTCGAGAACACCTCGGGGAAGCCCCCGGCCTCGGGCCAGCCGATCCCGTCGGGCACCGTCAGCAGGTGCGACTCGTCGACCGTGGCCATGGTGGCCTGCCCACCCCCGCCGACCACGGCCATCACCCGGGCGCCGACCTTGACCCGGCTCACCTGACGGCCGATGGCCACGACCTCGCCGGCCAGCTCCAGCCCGGGGATGTCGGCCGGGGCGCCCCGGGGGGCCGGGTAGTAGCCGTCGCGCTGCATCAGGTCGGCGGCGTTGATGCCGGCGGCCTGCACCGCCACCAGGGCCTCGGTGTCGCCGGGGACCGGGTCCGGCCGCTCCTGCCAGACCAGCTGGTTGTCCTCGATCACCACTGCGTGCATCTGCGGTCTCCCCTCGTGCTCCGACCCGAGACTAGGTGGCGCCCCGCGGCCCGGCCGGCCGCGGCCCGGCCGGCCCGGGGCCGATAACCTGCAGGCATGGCGCTCACCGACTCCCCCATCGACACCCTCCAAGGCACGCCCACCTCGCTGGCCGACTATTCGGGCAAGGCCCTGCTGCTGGTGAACGTGGCCTCCAAGTGCGGCCTCACGCCCCAGTACGAGGGGCTGGAGCGCCTGCAGAAGGCCTACGGCGACCGGGGGTTCTCGGTCATCGGCTTCCCGTGCAACCAGTTCCTGGGCCAGGAGCCGGGCACGGCCGAGGAGATCGAGACGTTCTGCTCGACCACCTACGGCGTGACCTTCCCCCTGACCGAGAAGATCGACGTCAACGGGGCCGACCAGCACCCGATCTACGCCGAGCTGACGGCCACCCCCGACGCCGACGGCGAGGCGGGCGAGGTCAAGTGGAACTTCGAGAAGTTCCTGGTGTCCCCGGCCGGCGAGGTCGTCGGGCGCTTCCGGCCCCAGGTCGACCCCGAGGACCCCGCCCTGGTCTCGGCCATCGAGGCGCAGCTCCCCGGCTGAGCACCCGCCCCGTCCGGCCGACCGCCGGGCCAGGTCCGCTGTGATGAACGAACCGCAATTCGCCGCGTCCATCTTCGACATGGACGGCCTCCTGGTCGACTCCGAGCGTCTCTGGCACCTGGCCGAGATCCAGATCCTGGGCGACCTCGGTGTCCCCATGCGCCCCGAGTCGTGCCGCCAGACCAAGGGCATGTTCGTGAACGAGGCCATCGGCTACTGGTTCGCCCGGTTCCCCTGGCCCGGCCCGAGTGTCGAGACCGTGTCCGACGAGGTCGTCGACCGGGTCATGGAGCTGGTGCTGTCCGAGGGGGAGCTGATGCCCGGCGCCCTCCACGCCGTCGACGAGTGCGCCCGGCGGGGCCTCCCCATGGCCGTGGCGTCGTCGTCGCAGTACCGGCTGATCGAGCTGGTGCTCGGCCACTTCGACCTGACCCGGCACTTCGGCGTGGTCCACTCGGCCGAGGACGAGCCGTACGGCAAGCCGCACCCCGGCGTCTTCTTGACCACGGCGCAGCGCCTCGACGTGGCGGCCGAGCGGTGCGTGGTCTGGGAGGACTCGCCGGCCGGCGTGCTGGCGGCCAAGGCGGCCCGCATGGCGTGTGTGGCCGTGCCCGAGGAGGCCGAGCGCGACCACCGGATGTTCGGCATCGCCGACGTCGTCCTCTCGTCGCTCGAGCAGCTCGACGACGGGGTGTGGGACCGCGTCGTGGCCCGGCACTGGGCCGACCCCATGGCGGCCCCGACCGATGGGTGAGCGGGTGGGGGCGCCGGACCGGGCCCGGTGTGCCCCGGTGCGGGCTGCGGGCGTTAGGGTCGTGCACCCGTACCCCCGCTGATCAGGAGTCCTGTGTTCCGCCCCGTCCCACCCGATGTCGACTTCGTCGCACTGGAAGAGGCCGAGCTGGCACGGTGGTCGGCCAACCGGGTCTTCGAGCGCTCGGTCGAGGGCCGGCGTGACGCCCCGCCCTGGGTGTTCTTCGAGGGCCCCCCGACGGCCAACGGGCGCCCGGGCCTGCACCACGTCTGGGCCCGGGTCTACAAGGACCTCTTCTGCCGGTACCGCACCATGCGCGGCTTCTCGGTGCCCCGGCGGGCCGGGTGGGACACCCACGGCCTGCCGGTCGAGGTCGAGGTCGAGAAGCAGCTCGGGATCTCGGGCAAGCGCCAGATCGAGGACGAGGTCGGCATCGCCGAGTTCGTGCGCCTGTGCCGGGCGTCGGTCCGCAGCTACGTGGACGACTGGCAGCGGATCACCGAGCGGATCGGCTACTGGGTGGACCTCGACGCCGCCTACTGGACGTTCGACCCTGACTACGTGCAGTCGGTGTGGTGGAACCTCCGACAGCTCTTCGACAAGGGGCTCCTCTACGAGGACCTGAAGGTCCTGCCGTACTGCCCGAGGTGCGGGACCCCGCTGTCCAGCCACGAGCTGGGCCAGCCCGAGGTCTACACCGACGAGGAGGACGAGTCGGCCTACGTCACGTTCCCGCTGGCCGACCCGGCCGGCGCCCCGGGGGGCGCCCGGTCACTGGTGGTCTGGACCACCACCCCGTGGACCTTGCTCTCCAACACCGGGGCGGCCGTCAACCCCGAGCTGACCTACGCCGTGGTGGGCGGCCGGGTGGTGGCCGACGACCTGGTCGAGTCGGTCTTCGGTCCCGAGGCGGTGGTCGAGTCACCGGGTGCCCGGGGCCGAGCTGGTCGGCCTGCGCTACGAGCGGCCCTTCGACGACCTGGCGCCGCCGCCCGGCGCCGACGGCTGGCGGGTGGTGGCCGGGGACTTCGTCACCACCGAGGAGGGCACCGGGATCGTCCACCTGGCGCCGGCCTTCGGCGAGATCGACCGGCAGGTCGGGCGGGCGGCGGGGTTGCCCACCCTCAACCCGGTGGGCCCCGACGGGCGGTTCACCGACCGACGTCGGCTGGCTGGCCGGCGAGGCGGTGCCGCGAGACCAACACGGCGATCAACGACGAGCTCGAGGCCCGGGGACTCCTGGTGCGGCGCCTGCCCTACGTCCACTCCTATCCGCACTGCTGGCGGTGCCGGACGCCGCTCATCTACTGGGGCAAGCCCAGCTGGTACGTGGCGACCTCGTCCGCGCAAGGACCAGCTGCTGGCGGCCAACCAACACATCGACTGGCACCCCGAGCACATCCGGGACGGGCGCTTCGGCGAGTGGCTGTCGAACAACGTGGACTGGGCCCTGTCGCGCGACCGCTACTGGGGCACACCGCTCCCCATCTGGAAGTGTCCCGAGGGCCACGCCACCTGCGTGGCCTCGCTGGCCGAGCTCTCCGAGCTCTGCGGACGCGACGTGGGATCGGTCGACCCCCACCGCCCGGCGGTCGACGAGGTCACCTTCGCCTGCCCCGAGTGCCGCGCCGCCGACCCGGGGGCGCCGCCGGCCTCGCTGCCGGTGGCCCGGCGGGTCGAGGCGGTCATCGACGCCTGGTTCGACTCGGGGTCGATGCCCTCGGCCCAGGTGGGGTACCCCCATGTCGCCGGGTCGGCCGAGGCCTTCGTCGGCACGGCCGACTTCATCACCGAGGCCATCGACCAGACCCGGGGCTGGTTCTACTCGCTGCTGGCCGTGAATGAGCTGGTGTTCGACGAGGCCCCGTACCGCCACGTCATGTGCCTGGGTCACATCGTCGACGCCGACGGGCGCAAGATGTCCAAGTCCATCGGCAACGTCATCGACCCCTGGGAGATCCTCGACGGTCGGGGGGCCGACCCCCTGCGGTGGTGGATGTACTCGCAGGGCTCTCCGTGGACCCCGACCCGGGTCAGCCTCCCGGCCATCGACCACTCCATCCGCGAGACCCTGCTCACGCTCTGGAACACCTTGTACTTCTTCACCACCTACGCCGCCCTGAACGGGTTCGACCCGGCCGACCCGGCGGTGCACGACCCGGCCGACCGCCCGCCGCTCGACCGCTGGGCCCTGTCCCGGCTGGCCTCGACGGCGACGGCGGTGACCGACGCCCTCGACGCCTACGAGCCCCTGGCCGCCGCCACGGCCATCGCCTCGCTGGTCGACGACATCTCGAACTGGTACGTCCGCCGGAGCCGCCGGCGCTTCTGGCGGACCGACCCCGGGGCCGATCCCGCCGACACCCTCGACGCCCAGGCGACCCTGCACCACGTGCTGGTGTCGGTGGCCGCCCTGCTGGCCCCGCTGTGCCCGTTCCTGGCCGACCGCCTGTGGCGGGAGCTGACCGGGGCGGCGCCCGAGGACTCGGTGCACCTCGGGGCCTGGCCGATCTCGGCCGGGGCGTCGGGCGACGTCGGCGGCGCCGTCGACCTGGTCGACACGAGCCTGGCCGACGCCGGGCTCGAGGACCAGATGGCCCTGGCCCGTCGTCTGACCTCGCTCGGCCGGGCGGCCCGCAGCGAGGCCGGGGTCCGGGTCCGCCAACCGCTGGCCCGGGCCCTCGTCTACCTCCCGCCGGGCACGCCGCCGGTGCTGTTCTCGATGGTGGCCGAGGAGCTGAACGTCGACCAGGTGCAGGTCACCGACGAGCTGGGCGAGGTGCTGCGCTTCGAGCTGGTGCCCAACTTCAAGACCCTCGGGCCCCGCCTCGGGCCGGCAGTGAAGGAGGTCAAGCCGGCGCTGGCCGGCCTCGACGGCGCGGCGGCGGCGGCGGCGCTCGAGGCGGGGGAGACGGTGACGGTCGAGCTGTCGGTCGGGCCGGTGGCCCTCGGGGCCGGCGACCTCGACCTGCGGGTCCAGGGCCAACCGGGCTACGCCGTCTCGCGTGACGGGGGCGAGGTGGTCGCCCTCGACCTGGCCATCGACGAGGACCTGCGCCTGCGGGGACTGGCCCGCGAGGTGGTGCGCAACGTCCAGGACCTGCGCAAGGCGAGTGGGCTCGAGGTGGCCGACCGGATTCACCTGACGCTCGAGGGCATCGACGAGCTGGCCCCCTACGTGGAACTCGTCGGCCGCGAGGTCCTGGCGGCGACCGTCTCGTCGGGTGGGCGACCGGTGGCCGGGGCGGCCACGGCCACCTTCGAGCTCGAGGGCTACTCGGGTGAGGTGCGGGCCTCGATCGTCAAGGCCTGAGCCGGTCGGCCGGGAACCGGTTCGTCCGGACCGCTCGGCGCCCTAGCCGCCGCAGACCGGCCCGTCGCCGACCAGCTTGCGCAGCGCCGCGCCCAGGGCGGCCTGCTCGGTTTCGTCGAGCGGCTCGAGGAGGTGGCGCTCGAGGCCGGCCAGGTGCTCGACCGTCGCTTCGTGCAGCTTCTCGGTGCCGGCCGGGGTGAGGACCACGTGGACGCTGCGGCGGTCCGACGGGCAGTCGGTCCGCTCGACCAGGCCGCCCTCGACCATGCGGTCGATCAGCCGGGTCACACCACCCGAGGTGAGTGACACCTCCGAGGCCAGCTGGGTCATCGTCAGTCGACCGTTGGGCGAGCGCCCGAGGCGGATCATGACGTCGAACCACCCGAGGGGCAGGCCGCAGGCCGCCTCGAGCTCGGTGTTGAGCACCCGGGTCAGCTTGGCGTGCGCCTCCACCAGCAGGCCCATGAGCGTGATCCGCTCGTCGCCGAACCGGGCCACCCACTCGCAGATGGCCGGTGCGTCCTCGTGGCCGTCGGCGTCCAGCCCGGCCTGCTCGAGTCCTTCGATGGTGGTCACACCGCCAATATACCAGGATCTCTGACAAATCATTAGTTGCTCAAAAAGTAGTTGATTGACAAGTAGTTGAGGAAGCAGATACATTGGAGGGAGACAGCAACCCCGTCCCAAAGGAGCCCCCATGTCCGACTCTCCCGCCCTCCCCAAGCCCGGCGTCTACGCCATCGACCCGGCCCACTCGACCGTCGCCTTCGTGGCCCGCCACCTGGTGGGCTCCAAGGTCCGCGGCCACTTCCGCGAGTTCAACGGCACCGTGACCATCGCCGACCCGATCGAGCAGTCCTCGGTCCAGGCCGAGGTGGTGGCCGCCAGCGTGGACACCGGTCAGGAGCATGCGTGACGGCCACCTGCGGACCGGCGACTTCTTCGAGGCCGAGACGTACCCCACCTGGACCCTGAGCAGCACCAGCGTCACCAAGAACTCCGACGACGAGCTGACCGTCGTGGCCGACCTCACGATCCGCGGGGTCACCAAGTCGGTCGAGTTCGACGTCGAGTACCTCGGCACCGGGCCGGGCATGGCGCCCGACTCGGTGGTCCTCGGCCTGTCGGCCTCGGCGACGGTCGACCGGCGGGACTGGAACGTCAGCTTCAACGGGGTCCTCGACACCGGCGCCCTGGTGGTGAGCAACAAGGTGAAGATCGAGATCGACGTCGAGGCGGCGCTCTCCTAGTCGTCTCGGGTCCCGGCCCCGCCGGGGCCGGACCCCTGCTCGGCCCGGGTCGGTGGTGGCGAGGTGCCGGTGCACCCCGCCGCCGACCGCGGCGCGATCGGCCGTCCGGCGCCCTGGCGGCCCTCGCTCACCGCCCCCGGCCGTCGTCGCCCCCGGGCGATGCCGTCCCGCGGCGGCCCGGGGCGAGCGCGTCGGAACGGGCTCGGCTGGTGACCGACACGGTAAGGTTCGTCGCTATGGCGAACTCAGGGGCCCGCAAGGTCGTAAAGCCGGTTGCCGCCGCGGTGGGCGTGGTCGGGACCATGGCGAGCATCTGGTGGTTCGCCCTCAAGCCACGGCGCGACAAGAAGAAGAGCTAGCCCCGGGGGCTCGGTTCAGGCGCCGAGGATGGCCGGCAGCGAGTCGCTGATCGGGCCGTCGGAGCACCACCGAGGCCAGGTCGTCGAACGGCGTCGGGTCCCGGTTCACGATCACGATCGGTGCCCCGGCGCGAGCCGCCAGCGGGACCATTCCGGCCGCCGGGTACACCTGCAGGGTGCTGCCGACACAGAGCAGCAGGTCGCAGTGCAGGGCGGCGGTCTCGGCCCGGAGGAGGTCGGCGGCCACCAGCTGCTGACCGAAGCTGATGGTGGCCGACTTCAGGATGCCGCCACAGACCGTCCCGTCGTCCAGCACCTCGAGGCAGGCCGGGTCGGGGTCGCCGGCCCGGACCCGGGCCACGGCCACGCCCATCGGATCCCGATGCCCGCAGCGCAGGCAGGCCACGTCGCGCACCGAGCCGTGGATCTCGACCACCCGGGCCGGGTCGCTGCCGGCGGCCTGGTGGAGCCCGTCGATGTTCTGGGTGACGAGGGTGTCGAGCGTGCCCCGTCGTTCGAGGGCCACCAGCGCCCGGTGTCCGGCGTTCGGCCGGACCTCGGTGCCCTCGTCCTCGGCCCGGCGCTGCCAGGCGGCCCGGCGCACCTCGGGCTCGGCCAGGTAGACGTCGAGGGTGGCCCGTCGCTCGGCGCCCGGATCCTTGGTCCACACCCCGTTCGGACCCCGGAAGTCCGGGATGCCCGAGTCGGTCGAGATGCCGGCCCCGGTGAGGACGACCACCCGGGTCGCCCGGTCGATCAGGCGACGGGCCTCGGCCTCGGCCGCCAGCTCCACCGCCGCCACCAGCACCGCCTCGTCGGCCGCCGCCTCCCCGCCCTCGGCCTCGTGTCCGGTCGCCACCACCAGAGCATCGCGCCGACCGACCGTTCGCTCCCAGCCCGCCGGGGGTCACCCGCCGGTCGGTACGCTGCGGGCGTGGTCAGCGCCAACCCGACGGTCGAGTTGCTCACGGCGGCCGAGGCGGAGGCGGCCCAGCGACGGGCGGCCGGGGCCCTGGTGGCAGCCGGCTGCCAGCCGGGCGACCGGGTGGCCTTCTGGCGCTCCTCGTCGGCGGCGCTGCTCTGTGCCGTCCTCGGGGCGGCCCGCCGGGGCATCATCCCGGTGCTGCTCAACGCCACCCTGACCCCGGGTGAGCGCGACCTCCTGGCCGACGACGCCGCCCCCCGGCTGCGCATCTTCACCGACGAGGCCCTGGCCGCCCTGGACGACGGGGCGCCGGTCGACCTGGCCCCGTTCCCGCTGACCCGCCCGATGCACTTCACGTCGGGGACGACCGGCCGGGCCAAGGGGGTGACGTCGGGACTGTGGGACGAGGCCACGGCGGCGCAGGTCTTCGCCGACGAGGCCGATCTGTGGGGCATGGTGCCCGACGACCGGCACCTGGTCTGCTCGCCGATGTACCACACCGTCTCGATCCGCTTCGCCACCAGCACGCTGCTGCGCGGCGGGTCCCTGGTCATCCTGCGCCGCTTCGAGGCCGGCGCCGCCCTCGAGGCCCTGCGGACGCACCGGCCGACCACCGCCTTCTTGGTTCCCACCCACCTCCTGCGCCTGCTGGCCCTGGACGAGCTCGGGCCGGACGAGCGGTTCGACTCGCTCCGCCTCTTGGCCCACGCCGGGGAGCCGTGCCCGCCGGTGACCAAGCGGGCGGCCATGGCCCGGGTCGGGCCCGGCGTGCTCTACGAGTTCTACGGGGCCACCGAGGGCCAGTTCACCGTGTGCGGCCCCGACGAGTGGCTCGAGCGCCCGGGCACGGTGGGCCGGGCCCGGGCCGGTCGGCGGCTGCTCATCGGCGAGCCGCCCGGGGACGGGGCGCCGGAGGAGGGACCGGCGGTCGGGTCCATCTGGTGCGAGGCCCCGCCGTTCGCCCGCTTCAGCTACTGGGGCGACCCGGCGGCCACCGCCGCCGCCTGGCGCGACGGCGCCTTCACCGCCGGCGACCTGGGCCATCTCGACGCCGACGGTTACCTGTACCTGTCGGGCCGCCGGCACGACTTGATCATCTCGGGGGGCGTGAACGTCTACCCGGCCGAGGTCGAGGCGGTGCTGGCCGAGGTGCCGGGCGTGGCCCAGGTGGCGGTCTTCGGGTTGCCCGACGAGGCTTGGGGCCAGCGGGTGTGTGCGGCCGTGGTGGGGACGTCCGACCTCGACCTGGACCAGCTGCGGGCCGCCGCCGCCGAGCGGCTGGCCCCCTACAAGCGGCCCAAGCAGTACGTCCGGGCCGACGACCTGCCCCACACCGCCACCGGCAAGCTGCTCCGGCGGACGGTGGCCGTGCACCTGGGGCTGGCGGACCGGTAAGAATCGCCCTATGCCCTATGCCACGGTCAACCCGGCGACCGGCGAGGTCGAGTCGACCTTCGCCACCCACACCCCCGAGGAAGTGGAGGCCCGCCTCGCCCGGGCCGCCGCCGCCTTCGTCGACTACCGGCGGACCACCTACGCCGAACGGTCCCGGGGGCTGGTGACGGTGGCCGAGCTGCTCGAGGGCGAGCTGCCCGATATCGCCCGGGTGCTCACCACGGAGATGGGCAAGACCTTCGCCGCCGCCAAGGGCGAGGTGGCCAAGTGCGCCATGGCCTTTCGCTGGTTCGCCGAGCACGGCGAGGCCCTCCTGGCCGACGAGCCGGTGGTCACCGCCAACACCTCGAGCGCCGTGCACTACCAGCCGCTCGGGCCGGTGCTCGCCGTCATGCCCTGGAACTTCCCGCTCTGGCAGGTGGTCCGCTTCGCCGCCCCGGCCCTGATGGCCGGCAACGTCGGCCTGCTCAAGCACGCGCCCAACGTTCCCCAGACGGCGCTGCTGCTCGAGGACCTGTTCCGCCGGGCCGGCTTCCCCCAGGGTGTCTTCACCAACCTGTTCGTGGAGAACGACGTGGTCGCCGACGTGATCGCCGACCCGAGAGTGGCCGCCGTCACCCTGACCGGGAGCGAGCGGGCCGGCCGGGCGGTGGCCGCCGCCGCCGGCGACGCCCTCAAGAAGTCGGTGATGGAGCTCGGGGGCTCGGACCCGTTCCTCGTCCTGGCCTCGGCCGACCTCGAGGCGGCCGCCGCCGCCGCCGTCAATTCCCGCACCTTGAACAACGGCCAGTCCTGCATCTCGGCCAAGCGGTTCCTGGTGGTCGACGACGTGGCCGACGAGTTCACCGAGCGGTTCGTCTCGGCCATGGCCGCCCTGGTGGTCGGCGACCCCCTCGACCCGGCCACCGACGTCGGCCCGATCGTCTCGGCGGCCCAGCGCCAGCAGCTGGCCGACCAGGTCGACGACGCCCGGGACCGGGGCGCCAAGGTGCTCTGCGGCGGCGAGGTGCCCGACGGCCCCGGGTTCTACTACCCGCCCACGGTGCTGGCCGAGGTGGCGCCAGGCATGCGGGCGGCCACCGAGGAACTGTTCGGTCCGGTGGCCGTGCTCCGTCGGGTGGCCGACCTCGACGAGGCCCTGGCCGTGGCCAACGACACCACCTTCGGTCTGGGCTCGAGCGTGTGGACCGTCGACCCCGACGAGCAGCGGCGCTGCATCGAGGAGCTCGAGGTCGGCCAGGTGTTCTGCAACGCCATCGTGGCCTCGACCCCCGAGCTGCCCTTCGGCGGCATCAAGCGGTCCGGTTTCGGCCGGGAGCTCTCGGCGCTCGGCATCCGGGAGTTCTGCAACGCCAAGACGGTCGTCATCGCGTGACCGACGGGGACCGCCCCGCCCGGCGGCCGCTCGTCTACCTCGACTACGCGTCCACCGCCCCGCTGCGCCCCGAGGCCCGGGCGGCCATGGACCCCTTCCTCGACCAGTGCTTCGCCAACGCCTCGGGGAGCCACCAGCTGGCCCGGCAGGCCCGCCGGGCGGTGGAGGAGGCCCGGGACGAGGTGGCCGAGCTCCTCGGGGCCCGACCGGGTGAGGTGGTGTTCACCGGCAGCGGGACCGAGTCCGACAACCTGGCCGTCTTCGGGACGCTGTGGGCCCGGGGCGCCGCCGGCACGGTGGTGTGCTCGGCGGTCGAGCACGCGGCGGTGCGCGAGGCCTGCGCCACCGCCGTCCGACGATCGGGCAGTCAGGGCGCGGACGGGATCCGCCTCGTCGAAACGGCCGTCGACGCCGAGGGTCGCCTCGACCTGGCCGCCCTGGAGGAGGTGCTCGACGGCGACGTGGCCCTGGTGTCGGTGATGCTGGCCAACAACGAGGTGGGCACCATCCAGCCGCTGGCCGAGGTGGCGGCGCTCCGGGACCGCTGGGCCCCCGGGGCCGTGCTGCACACCGACGCCGTCCAGGCCGCCCCGTGGCTCGACGTGGCGACCCTCGCCGGCCCGGCCGACCTGGTGACGGTGAGCGGCCACAAGTTCGGCGGCCCCAAGGGGGTCGGGGTGCTGGTGGCCCGCCAGGGCACCCGCCTGGAGCCCCTGGTCGTCGGGGGCGGCCAGGAGCAGGAACGCCGCAGCGGCTCGCTCAACGTGGCCGGCATCGTGGGGACGGCCGCCGCCCTGCGGGCCACGTGCGCCGACCGCGACGCCGCCGGCCGCCGGGTGGCCGCCCTGCGCGACGCCTTCGCCGACGCCGTCCTGGAGGGGGTGCAGGGGGTCACCGAGAGCGTCCGACGGGACCGGGTGCTCCCCGGGCACAGCCACCTGCGCTTCGAGGGTTGCGACCAGGAGGAGCTCCTCGTGCTGCTGGACGACGCCGGGGTGTGCGTCTCGGCCGGGGCCGCCTGCGCCAGCGGGGCCGTCGAGCCGAGCCACGTGCTGCTGGCCATGGGGGTCGCCCCGGCCGATGCCGGCACCGGGCTGCGCTTCACCCTCGGGCGGGGGACCGACCGGGCCCAGGTCGACCACGCGGTCGAGGCGGTGGTCGACGCCGTCGGCCGATTGCGCCGATGACCCTGACGCAGCGGGATGGGAGACTGCTCGGGTGCGGGTGATGGTGGCGATGTCGGGCGGGGTCGACTCGTCGGTGGCGGCGGCGGTGCTGGCCGAGGCGGGCCACGAGGTCGTCGGGGCCACGCTCAAGCTCTGGGGCGGCGCGTCGGACTCGGGGTGCTGCTCGGTGGCCGACGTCGACGACGCCCGCCGGGTGGCCCAGCAGCTCGGTATCGACCACCACGTCTTCAACCTGACCGAGGCCTTCGAGACCTCGGTGGTGGCGCCCTACGTGGACGGCCACCGCCAGGGGCGCACGCCGAACCCCTGCATCGAGTGCAACCGGCACATCAAGTTCGACCTGCTGCTCGAGCGGGCGGCGCGGCTGGGCTTCGACGCCCTGGCCACCGGCCACCACGCCCGGGTGGCCCCGGGCGCCGGGTGCCTGCGCCTGCGCCGGGGGGCCGACCCGGCCAAGGACCAGTCCTACGTGCTCTCGATGCTGGGCCAGGACCAGCTGTCCCGGTTGGTCCTGCCGGTGGGCGACCTGACCAAGGCCGAGGTCCGGGCCTCGGCCCGGCGACTCGGCCTGCGCACGGCCGACAAGCCCGACAGCCAGGACGTGTGCTTCATCCGGTCGGACGTGGGCCGCCGGGGCTTCCTCGAGGGGCGCCTGGACCTGCACCCGGCGACGGTGGTCGACGGGGCGTCGGGCGACGAGGTCGGGACGGTCGACGCCGTGGAGCTGGTGACGGTGGGCCAGCGCCGGGGCATGGGCCACGGTCGGGACGGCCGTCGCCGCTACGTCGTCGCCGTGGACGTCCCCCGGCGTCGGGTGACGGTCGACGGGCCCGAGGCGGCGACGGTCGACCGGGTGGCGCTGGCCCCGGCCAGCCTCACCTGGGTGGGCGACCCCCTCCGGACCGACGGGGCGGCCCTCGCCCAGGTGAGCGCCCACGGTCGTCCGGCGGCCTGCTGGCTGGTGGACCTCGACGGGGCGCCCGGCATCCGCTTCGCCGAGCGCCAGCGTCCGGTGGCGCCCGGCCAGACCGTGGCCCTCTACGACCCGGCCGATCCCGACGCCGTCCTCGGCGCCGGGATCGCCGCCTGAGCGGCCCCGTGGCGGCGTCCGGCGACCCGGCGGCCCGGATCGACGAGCTGCGGCAGGTCATCGAGTACCACAACGAGCGCTACCACGCCCTCGACGACCCCGAGATCGCCGACGCCGAGTACGACGCGCTGGTCCGCGAGCTCCGCCAGCTGGAGGCCGAGCATCCCGAGCTCGTCACACCGACGTCGCCCACCCAGACCGTCGGCGCCGCCCCGTCCGGCCTCTTCGACCCGGTCCAGCACCGGGTGCCCATGATGAGCCTCGACAACGCCTTCAGCGAGCAGGAGCTGGCGGCGTGGCGGGACCGACTGGGCCGGCTGCTGCCCGACACCGACCTCGCCCAGCTGGCCTTCTCGTGCGAGCCGAAGGTCGACGGGGTGGCCATGTCGCTCACCTACGTCGACGGCCGGCTCACCCAGGCGGCGACCCGGGGCGACGGGGTCACCGGCGAGGACGTCACGGCCAACGTGGCCACCATCCGGGTCGTGCCCCACACCCTCGAGGCCGGTGCCGGGCCGTTCCCAGGCCACCTCGAGGTGCGCGGCGAGGTCTACATGCCGACGGCCGACTTCGCCGCCATGAACGAGCGGCAGCTGGCGGCGGGCGAGAAGGTGTTCGTCAACCCCCGGAACTCGGCCGCCGGCTCGCTCCGCCAGAAGGACCCGCAGATGACGGCGGCCCGGCCCCTCGCCTTCTGGGCGTACCAGATCGGCGAGGTCGACGGGGTGCCGACCGAGTCCGGCGGGGGCGACGTCCGGTGGCTCCCGGACCGCCAGAGCGAGGTGCTGGCGTGGTTGGGCTCGGCCGGCTTCCCGGTGAGCCCCGACGCCCGGTTGGTGACCGGGATCGAGGCGGCGTTCGCCCGCTGCCGGGAGTTGGCCGAGCAACGCCACGACCTGCCCTACGAGATCGACGGCGTGGTGGTCAAGGTCGACGACCTGGCGCTGCACGACCGGCTGGGGTCCACCTCCCGGGCGCCCCGCTGGGCCATCGCCTTCAAGTTCCCGCCCGAGGAGCGCACCACCAAGCTGCTGGCCATCCAGGTGTCGATCGGCCGGACCGGCCGGGCGACCCCGTTCGCCGTCCTCGAGCCGGTGTTCGTGTCCGGCTCGACCGTCGGCATGGCGACGCTGCACAACGAGGACCAGGTCCGCCTGAAGGACGTCCGGCCCGGGGACCTGGTCACGGTGCGCAAAGCCGGCGACGTGATCCCCGAGGTCGTGGGGCCCGTGCGCCACGTGCCCGGGGCGCCCAAGCGCCGTCGGCCGCCGTGGGTCTTCCCGACCACCTGCCCGTCGTGCGGCAGCCCGCTGGTGCGCCTGCCGGGGGAGAGCGACACCTACTGCACGAACATCGACTGCCCGGCCCAGCGGGTCCAGCGGATCATCCACTACGCCTCGCGCACGGCGATGGACATCGAGGGGCTGGGCGAGCAACGGGTGGCCCAGCTGGTCGAGGCGGGCCTCATCGCCGATCCGGCCGACCTGTATCTGCTCGAGTCGGCGGCCTTGGTGAGCTTGGAGAAGCTGGGCCAACTGTCGGCGGCCAACCTGGTGGCGGCCATCGAGGACTCGAAGGGCCGGCCGCTCTCCCGGCTGCTGGTGGCCCTCGGCATCCGCCACCTCGGCCCGACCGGCGCCCGGGCGGTGGCCCGGGCGTTCGGCACCCTCGACGAGCTGCTGGCCGCCGAGGTCGCCGTCCTGGCGGCGGTCGACGGGGTCGGCCCGATCATCGCCGACGCCCTGGTCGAGTTCCTGGGCTCGGCGCCCAACCGCAGTGTGATCGAGCGGCTGCGCACGGCCGGGGTCAACCTGACCGAGCCCGGCGTGACCCCCCGGTCCGAGCGGGTGGTGGTCGACGCCGGGCCGCCCGAGGGCCCGCTGGCCGGCAAGTCGATCGTGGTCACCGGCACCGTCGAGGGCTTCTCGCGGGAGGAGGCCGAGGAGGCCATCGTGTCCCGGGGCGGCAAGTCGCCGGGGTCGGTCTCGAAGAAGACCTTCGCCGTGGTGGTGGGCGAGGCACCGGGAGCGGCCAAGGTGACCAAGGCCGAATCGCTGGGCATCCCGATGGTCCCCGGTGAGCGGTTCGCCGCCCTCCTCGAGACCGGCGAACTCCCGGCCGACTGAGGCGACCCCCCTGCTCAGGGGGGCGTCCACCGTGGAGGGCACCTTCGTCGGTAGCCTTTGAACGCTTCCATGCCCCTCATTTCCGATTCCGTGGGCCGGGTCCTGGGCAAGCGGTACCGGCTGGTCTCCGCCCTGGGTGCCGGCGCGTCCGCGCACGTCTTCCTGGCCGAGGACGTGTCCTTGGAGCGCCTTGTCGCCGTCAAGGTGCTCCAGCCGGCCCTGGTCGACGACGCCGCCTTCCTGAAGCGCTTCCGGGCCGAGGCCCGCTCGGTGGCCTCGCTCAACCACCCCCACGTGCTCCGGGTGTTCGACTGGGGGGATGCCGCCGACGGCCCGTACCTGGTGCTCGAGTACCTGGGCGGGGGCAGCCTGCGAGAGGTCCTCGACCGCGGGTTCCGGCTGAGCCACGCCCAGGCCACCCGGCTCGGCATCCAGGTCGCCCAGGGCCTGGCCTACGCCCACGCCCGGGGTCTGGTGCACCGTGACGTGAAGCCGGCCAACCTCCTCTTCGACGAGGAGGGCCGGGTGCGGGTGGCCGACTTCGGTGTGGCCCGGGCGCTGGCCGAGGCGGCCTGGACCGAGCCGGCCGGGGCCATGGTCGGGACCGCCCGCTACGCCGCCCCCGAGCAGGCCCAGGGCAAACCGGTCGACGGCCGCGCCGACGTCTACGCCCTCTCGCTGGTGCTCTACGAGTCGGTGACCGGCGAGGTCCCGTTCGTGGCCGACACCACCGTCGGCACCCTCATGGCCCGGGTCGGGGCGCCGTTGCCCCGCCATCCCGAGCTCGGCCCGCTCGACGACGTGCTGGCCCGGGGGGCGGCGCCCGACGCCGCCCAGCGCCTCGACGCCGCCGGGTTCGCCGCCCGTCTGGAGGCGGTGGCCGCCTCGCTGCCGGCGCCGGCGCCGCTCCCGCTGCGGCCACCGGTGGCCGAGGACGCCAGCCGCACCGTGGTCGGCTTCGTGGCCCCGGTGGCCGAGCCGACCGTGGCCCCGTCCCGCCCCTCGGAGGGCGACCGGGCCAACGGCTCGTCGGCCAAGGTCTTCGACGTGGAGGCCCTCGAGGGGTCCGGGACCACGGTGGCCACCCCGGTGGTGGCCGCCGGCAGCCACCCCGCCGGTGGTCAAGGGCCCCTACGACGTGGAGGCCCCCTCGGAGCCCGGCGCCGCCCCGCCCGACAAACCGGTGGCCGGCCGATCGTCGGAGGCACCGCCCCCGCCGGTCATCGCCCGGCGGACCCGGCGCCGCTGGTGGCCCTGGATCACCGCCGCCGTGGTCCTGGCCCTCCTGATCGCCGGCGGCGCGATCTGGGCCACCAAGGACAAGGTCTTCACGCCGTCGCACCCGGTGCCGGTCCTGACCGGCCTGTCCGTCACCGCCGCCCAGGCCCTGGCGGCCAAGAGCCACTTCACCGTGCAGCAGGCCACGTCGACGTACTCCAAGACGGCGGCCGCCGGCATCGTGCTCTCGCAGACCCCGAAGCCCACCACGTCGTTGAAGGAGGGCAGCCACGTCACCGTGGTCCCGTCCAAGGGACCGCCGCCGGTGGCCGTGCCGTCGCTCGACCGGGTTGACGTGCACCAGCGCCACCCCGGTGCTGGCGGCGCTGGGCCTCAAGATCAGCTGCCCGGCCCTCGAGGCCTACAGCTCGACGGTGCCGGCCGGTGACGTCATCAACTGGTCCTACAACGCCGGGCTGAACCCGACCTCGGCCCCCTACGGGGGGACCATCGCCGTGGCCATCTCGAAGGGCCCGGCGCCGGTGCCCGTGCCGTCGATCCCGTCGTCGGACTCCTTCGCCCAGGCCCAGGCGACGCTGCAGGCGGCCGGCTTCGCCGCCACCGAGTCCCGGGCCTCGAGCACCACGGTGCCCTCGGGCCAGGTCATCGGCACCTCGCCGGCCGCCGGGGCGATGGTCCAGCCGGGCTCGACCATCAACGTCAGCGTCTCCACCGGCCCGCCCACGGTCGCCGTGCCCAACCTCGGCGGTGACTCGGTGGCCGCGGCCACCGCCGCCCTCCAGGCGGCCGGCCTGTCGGTCGGCACGGTCTATGGTCCGTCGGGCGGCAACGTCTTCACCTCCATCCCGGCCTCGGGGACGACGGTGAACGTCGGGTCGTCGGTGACCCTCTACACCCAGGGGCACGGAACGGGAACTGAGGCCGACCGATGCCCAAAGTCGACCACTGCGAGCTGTGCGAAGCGGCCCGCCTGACCCCCTGGCACCACGAGGACGAGGTCTGCTGGGTGGCCGACTGCGAGGTCTGCGACACGCCGATGGTCGTGTGGCAGGAGCACGGCAACGAGCCCCCCGAGGCGGCGGTCGAGCACATGCTGGCCCAGCTGACCCGGGTCGCCGACGCCCGCTTCGGCGAGGACGCCTGGACCATGGACCGGGTCATGCGCCAGATCCCCGACCACTTCCACGCGCATGCCCGCGATCGGCAGTGGTGGTTCCGGCGCACCGGCGGCCGATGAAGCTGCAGCGACCGCCCGTCTAGTCTTCTCCCACGCCAGGGCTGGGCGGCTCGCCGCCGGGCCCCCGGACGCCGAGGAGCGTCCGCATGGGGGGCGAGAGGGAGACGGGTCAGATGGGCGCATTGGACGGTCGGGTCACCATCATCACCGGCGCCGGCCGGGGGATCGGCCGACAGCACGCGCTGCTGTTCGCCGCCGAGGGGGCCAAGGTGGTGGTCAACGACCTCGGCGGCGCACTCGACGGGTCGGGTGACGACCGGTCGCCGGCCCAGCAGGTGGTCGACGAGATCCGGGCGATGGGCGGCGAGGCGATCAGCGACGACCACAACGTGGCCGAATGGGACGGGGCGGCCCAGCTGATCCAGACGGCGCTGGAGGCCTTCGGCGACCTCCACGTGCTGGTGAACAACGCCGGCATCCTGCGGGACCGGGTCCTCATCAACCTGAGCGAGGAGGACTGGGACAGCGTCATCCACGTGCACCTGAAGGGCCACTTCGCCCCGACCCGCCACGCCGCCGCCTACTGGCGCGAGCAGACCAAGGCCGGCCGGGAGATCAAGGCGTCGGTCATCAACACCTCGTCCACCTCGGGCCTGCTCGGGAACCCCGGGCAGAGCAACTACGGGGCGGCCAAGGCCGGCATCGCCGCCTTCTCGGTGATCATCGCCGAGGAGCTCAGCCGCTACGGGGTCCGGGTCAACGCCATCGCCCCGGCCGCCCGCACCCGGATGACCGAGCAGACGCCGGGGCTCTCGGACATCGTGAAGGCGCCGGGCAACGGGGCCGAGTTCGACTCGTGGGACCCGGCCAACATCTCGCCGCTGGTGGCCTACCTGGCCACCGAGGAGGCACCGGAGACCGGACGGGTCTTCTTCGTCCAGGGCGGCACCATCCGCAACTTCCAGAACTGGACCATGACCGAGACGCTCGAGAAGGACGACCGCTGGACGGTGGCCGAGCTCCAGGCGGAGATGCCCCGGCTGCGGTCCTGAGCCCGCCGGCGGCTACTCGGTGATGGCCCGCAGGCGCGTCGGCGACGTCGCCGGCGTCGATGTCCGGCGGCGCCGCCTGGAGGGCCATCAGCTTGGACATGTCGCCCTCGACCCGGATCTTCCCGGCCATGAAGGCCTGCATGGCCATCTGGAAGTTGCCCTCGATGAGGATGCCCTTGGCCGTGGCGTAGTCGACCGTCACCGTGAGGTCGGGACCCTCGAGGTGGCCGGTGTCGAGCTCGAGCGTGCCCCCCGAGGTGTCGAGGTGGGCGTCGATGACCCCCTCGCCGAACGGCACCTCGTTGATCACCAGGTTCATGCGGACCGGGGCGGACACCGCCGGGGCGGACCCGCCGTGCTCCTCGCGGATCGCCCGGGCCTCGCGCAGCCACTCGTCGCTCAAGAACGGGTACGGCATGCGGGTCGGCCTCCAGGGTGGTCGGGCGGTGCGGACCCTGCGACGTTACCCGGCGGGCACCGGGCCGGACGCGCCACCGGTAGCATCCCCCGACGTGAGTGCTCCCGTACTTCCCGGCGCCGAGCCGTTCTCGTCCATCGGCGGCCCCGATGGGGCCCTGGTCCTGCACGGCTTCACCGGGAACCCCCACTCGATGCGGGCGCTGGCCGAGCTGCTGGCCGCCGAGGGCCTGACCGTGGAGCTCCCGCTGCTCCCCGGTCACGGCACCGCCGTCGCCGATCATGGTCCCGACCCGCTGGGACGACTGGTCCGGGGCGGCCGAGGACGCCTACTGCGACCTGGCCGAGCGCTGCGCCCGGGTCGTGGTGGTGGGCCTGTCGATGGGTGGGGCGCTCTCGTGCTGGCTGGCCGAGCGCCACGTCGAGGTGGCCGGGCTGGTGCTGGTGAACCCGCTGGTCGAGCCGGTGGCGGCCGAGCTGCGCGACGGGCTCACGGCCATGCTGGACGCCGGCGAAGCGTTGTTGCCGGGGATCGGCTCGGACATCGCCGAGGAGGGCGTCGAGGAGGGGGCCTACGCCGAGACGCCGTTGGCCGCCGCCGGGTCGCTGTTCGACGCCCTGCCGGAGCTGGCCGCCGGGCTCGGGTCGATCTCGTGTCCGGTCCTGCTCTTCTCCTCCCGACAGGACCACGTCGTCGCCCCGTCCTCGGGCGACCTCCTCGAGGCCGAGGTGGCCGGACCGGTCGAGCGGATCTGGCTCGAGACGCAGCTTCCACGTGGCCACCCTCGACGCCGACCGGGCCGAGATCGAGGAGCGCACGGTGACGTTCGTCCGCGATCTGTTGGCGGGGGCGGCGTGAGCGACGGCACCCCGGCCATCGGCCGCCAGCAGGTGGCCCACGTGGCCAAGCTGGCCCGGCTCGAGCTCACCGACGCCGAGCTCGACCAGTACACGACGCAGCTGGCCTCGGTGCTCGAGCACGCCGCCGACGTGGCCGCCCTCGACCTGGCCCACGTCGCCCCGACCAGCCACCCGATCCCGGTGAGCAACGTGCTCCGGGGCGACGAGGTGGTGCCCGGGGTCGACCGCGACGAGGTGCTGGCCCAGGCCCCCTCGGTGGAGGACCGCCGCTTCCGGGTGCCGAGGATCCTCGGGGAGGCCCCGTGACCCCGCCGCTCGACGCCCGGGGCCTGGCCGCCGCCGTCCGCTCGGGCGAGCGCTCGGCCGCCTCGGTGCTCGACGAGTCCCTGGCCGCCATGACGGCCGGCGACGGTGAGGTCCACGCCTTCTTGGAGGTCATGGCCGACGCCGCCCGGGCCGAGGCCGAGGCGGTCGACGCGGCCGTGGCCGAGGGCCGGGACCCGGGCCCCCTGGCCGGGGTGCCGGTGGCCCTGAAGGACAACCTGTGCACCCGGGGCGTGCCCACGACCTGCGCCTCGCGGATCCTGGCCGGCTGGCGGCCGCCCTACGACGCCACCGTCGTCGAGCGCCTGCGGGCCGCCGGGGCGGTGGTGGTGGGCAAGACCAACATGGACGAGTTCGCCATGGGCTCGTCGACCGAGAACTCGGCCGTCGGCCCGACCCGGAACCCGCGGGACCTGGGTCGGGTCCCGGGCGGCTCGTCGGGCGGGTCGGCGGCGGCGGTGGCCGCCGGGTTCGTCCCGCTGGCCCTCGGCTCGGACACCGGCGGCTCCATCCGCCAGCCGGCGGCCTTCTGCGGCGTGGTCGGGATGAAGCCGACCTACGGCGCCGTCTCGCGCTACGGCCTGGTGGCCTTCGCCAGCTCGCTCGACCAGATCGGCCCGTTCGCCACCACCGTGGCCGACGCCGCCCTGCTGCTTCGAGGCGATCGGGGGCCACGATCCCCGGGACTCGACGTCGCTCGCCGACTGGCCGGCGGCGCCGAGCGCCCCGGTGGCCACCGGGGTCGCCGGACTGCGGGTCGGGGTGTGCACCGAGCTGGTCGACGGCGTCGCCCCCGACGTGGCCGCCCGGGTCCGCCAGGCCGCCGAGGCGCTGGCCCGGGCCGGGGCCGAGGTGGAGGACGTGTCGATCCCCGAGCTCACCTACGGCCTGTCGGCCTACTACCTGCTGGCCCCGGCCGAGGCGTCGTCCAACCTGTCGCGCTACGACGGGGTCCGCTACGGCCTGCGGGTCGAGGCGCCCGACGTGACGGCCATGAACACGGCCACCCGCACGGCGGGCTTCGGGCCCGAGGTGAAGCGGCGCATCATGCTCGGCACCTACGCCCTGTCGGCCGGGTACTACGACGCCTACTACGGCACCGCCCAGCGGGTCCGCACGCTGGTCATCGAGGCCTTCGACCGTGCCTACCAGCGCTTCGACGTGCTGCTCGGCGCCACCGCCCCGACCACGGCCTTCGCGTTCGGCGAGAAGACCGCCGACCCGCTCGTCGATGTACCTCTCCGACGTCTGCACCATCCCGTCGAACCTGGCCGGGCACCCGGCCATCAGCGTGCCCTTCCTGACCGGCGACGACGGCCTGCCGGTCGGCGTGCAGGTGCTGGCCCCGGCCCTCGGCGAGCCGGTGCTGTTCACGGTGGCCGCCGCCGTCGAGGCGGCGGCCCACGAGGCGGCCGAGCTGGAAGGGGCGGCCACGTGAGCGGCGGCTGGGAGATGGTCATCGGGCTCGAGGTCCACTGCGAGCTGCAGACCCGACACCAAGCTCTTCTGCGGGTGCCGCAACGCCTTCGGCGACGAGCCGAACACCAACATCTGCCCGGTGTGCCTCGGCCTGCCGGGCTCCCTGCCCGTGCTGAACAAGCGGGCGGTCGAGATGGCGATGTCGATCGGCACGGCGCTGCACTGCGAGGTCCGGCCCTCGAGCTTCCACCGCAAGAACTACTTCTATCCGGACATGCCCAAGGACTACCAGGTCAGCCAGTACGACGAGCCGATCAACGCCGAGGGGTGGCTCGAGCTGCCCGACGGCTCGGTGGTCGGTGTGACCCGGGCCCACATGGAGGAGGACACCGGCAAGACGACCCACATCGGGGCCGGCGGCCGGATCCACTCGGCCGACCACTCGCTGGTCGACTACAACCGGGCCGGCGTCCCGCTGGTCGAGATCGTGAGCGAGCCCGACATCCGCTCGGCCGCCCAGGCCCGGGCCTACGCCGCCGAGCTCCGGTCGATCCTGGTGGCCACCGGGGCGTCCGACGGTCGCATGGAGGAGGGATCGATGCGGGTCGACGCCAACGTCTCGGTGCGACCCGAGGGGTCCGAGGAGTTCGGGACCCGTTGCGAGATCAAGAACCTCAACTCGCTGCGCTCGCTGGTCCGGGCGGTCGAGTACGAGGCGGCCCGCCAGATCGCCCTGCTCGAGGCGGGGGACCGGGTGGTCCAAGAGACCCGGCACTGGGACGAGGACGCCGGCCGGACCTCGACCATGCGGTCGAAGGAAGAGGCCTACGACTACCGCTACTTCCCCGAGCCCGACCTGGTCCCGGTGGTCCCCGGCGCCGAGTGGCTGGCCGAGGTGGCCGGGGCGCTCGGGCCGATGCCGGCCGACCGCCGGGCGGCCGTGGTGACCCTCTTGGGCGGCGAGCCGACCCCGGCGCAGGCCGACCAGGTGCTGACCATCGTCAACCTCGACCTCGACCCGCTGGTGGTGGCGGCCGCCTCCGGGGGGATCGACCCGGCGCTGGCGGTGACCCGGGCGGCCAACGAGCTGGCCGGCGACCCCGAGCGGGGCCGGGCCCTCGACCCGGCGGCCTTCGTCGGCCTGCTGGCCATGGAGGCCAAGGGCGAGCTCTCGGCCACCCAGGCCAAGGCGGTGCTGTCCGAGCTGGCGGCCGCCGGCGGCGGGGACCCGGCCGCCGTGGCCAAGGGGCTCGGCTTCGAGGCCCTGTCCGAGGACTCCCTGACGGCGGCGGTGGCCGAGGCGGTGGCGGCCAACCCCGTCGAGTGGGCCCGATTCTGCGAGGGCGACGAGAAGCTCGCCGGTCTGTTCACCGGCGCCGTGATGAAGGCCACCCAGAGGCCAGGCCAATGGGGCGGCGGTGAAGGCCGAGCTGGAGCGCCTGCGCGACGCCGGCTGACCGAGATCCCGGGCCACCGCCCGGGGTGGCGCGTCCTAAGCTGCGCTCCATGAGCGACGACCGCACCGCGCACGACGCGCCGCCCGGAGAGCACCAGGGGCTCAAGCCCCGCAGCTTCGAGGTCACCGACGGCCCGACCAAGGCCCCGGCCCGGGCCATGCTGCGGGCCGTAGGGATGACCGACGACGACTGGGACAAGCCCCAGATCGGCGTGGCCTCCTCGTGGAACGAGGTCACCCCCTGCAACCTGCCGCTCCAGCGCCTGGCCCAGCGGTCCAAGGACGGTGTCCGCCAGGCCGGCGGCTTCCCCTTCGAGTTCGTCACCATCGCCGTCTCCGACGGGATCTCGATGGGCCACGAGGGGATGCGGGCCTCGCTGGTCAGCCGGGAGGTCATCGCCGACTCGGTCGAGACGGTCATGCACGCCGAGCGCTTCGACGGGTTGGTCACGCTGGCCGGCTGCGACAAGTCGCTGCCCGGCATGCTGATGGCGTCGGCCCGGCTCAACCTCCCGAGCGTCTTCCTCTACGGCGGGTCGATCCTGCCCGGCCGGGTGGCCGACCGGGCCATCGACATCACCAGCGTGTTCGAGGCCGTGGGGGCGCACGCCGTCGACGCGCTGAGCGACGAGGAGCTCAGCCTCATCGAGCACAACGCCTGCCCGACCGAGGGGTCCTGCGCCGGCATGTTCACCGCCAACACCATGGCGTCGGTGGGCGAGGCCCTCGGGATGTCGCTGCCCGGCAGCTCGTCGGCCGCCGCCGTCGACCGGCGTCGGGACGACTACGCCCTGGCCTCGGGCCGGGCCGTGGTCGAACTGCTCCGGGCCAACATCCGGCCCCGGCAGATCATGACCAAGCAGGCCTTCGAGAACGCCATCGCCGTGGTGATGGCCCTCGGGGGCTCGACCAACGCCGTGCTGCACCTGCTGGCCATCGCCCACGAGGCCCGGGTCGAGCTCGAGCTGGACGACTTCAACCGGGTCGCCGCCCGGGTGCCGCACCTGGCCGACACCAAGCCGCACGGCCGCTTCCACATGGTCGACATCGACCGCATCGGCGGGGTGCCGGTCGTGCTGCGCGAGCTGCTCGACGCCGGGCTGCTCCACGGTGACGTGCTGACGGTGACCGGCAAGACCATGGCCGAGAACCTGGCGGCGATGGACGTCCCGGCGCCCGACGGCGTGGTCGTCCACCCGCTCAGCGACCCCATCCACACCGCCGGCGGCATCGCCATCCTCACCGGCTCGCTGGCCCCGAAGGGCTCGGTGGTCAAGGTGGCCGGGATCGACCAGCCGACCTTCGACGGCACCGCCCGGGTCTTCGACGGCGAGCCGGCGGCGATGGAGGCCATCCTGGCCGGATCGATCGAGCCCGGCACCGTCCTGGTCATCCGCTACGAGGGCCCCAAGGGCGGCCCGGGGATGCGCGAGATGCTGGCCATCACCGGGGCCATGAAGGGGGCCGGGCGGGGCGCCGACTGCGCCCTGGTCACCGACGGGCGCTTCTCCGGCGGCACCCACGGCTTCTGCGTCGGCCACGTGGCGCCCGAGGCGGTCGACGGTGGACCGATCGCCGTGGTCGAGGACGGCGACCGCATCGTCATCGACGCCACCACCCACCGCATCGACCTGATGGTCGACGAGGCGGAGCTGGCCCGGCGGCGGGGTCTGGTCAAGGCGTTCGAGCCCCGGTACACGACCGGCGTGCTGGCCAAGTACGCCCGCCTGGTGACCGGGGCCGACCGCGGGGCGATCACCGAGGCCTGAGGGCCGGCAGCCGGGATGCCCCGCCGCCGGCCCTCCGGGCGGCGTGGGGCGGGGGTTGTGGGGGCGGTCGGGTCGTGCCACAATGGCGGGCGATGTCGACCACCATCCGCCCGCAGACGATTCTGGTACTCGTAACCTGACGCGCGGCCACACTCGTCGCGCGTCCGGACCTCCCCTGCGGGAGGTCCTTTCAATTTCCGGGGTCGCCGACCGGCCCCGCACCGCAGCCGCAACCGCACCACCTCGCCACCCACGACACGACAGCAAGGGGACACCCCAATGGAACTCACCGGAGCCCAGGCGCTCATCAAGAGCCTCGAGATGCAGCGGGTGGAGGTCATGTTCGGCCTCCCCGGCGGAGCCATCCTGCCGGTGTACGACCCCATCATCGACTCGTCGATCCGCCACATCCTGGTGCGCCACGAGCAGGGCGCCGGCCACATGGCCGAGGGCTACTCGCAGGTGACCGGGCGCCCCGGGGTGGCCATGGTGACCAGCGGGCCCGGCGCCACCAACATCGTCACGCCGCTGGCCAACGCCTACATGGACTCGACGCCGCTGGTGGTCATCTCGGGCCAGGTGGCCACGGCCTCGATCGGCACCGACGCCTTCCAGGAGTGCGACATCACCGGCGTCACCATGGGGATCACCAAGCACAACTGGCTGATCACCGACGCCGCCGACATCCCCCGGGTGGTGGCGGCGGCCTTCCACGTGGCCACCACCGGCCGGCCCGGGCCCGGTCCTGATCGACATGCCCAAGGACATCTCCAACGCCACCATGGAGTGGTACTGGCCGACCTCGATCGAGGACCTCGACCTGCCCGGCTACCACCCGGTGACCGAGGGTGACCCGGCGGAGGTCCGCCGGGCGGCCGAGCTCCTGCTGGCCGCCGAGCGCCCGGTCATCTACGCCGGGGGCGGGATCCTGAAGGCCCGGGCGGCCGCCGCCCTGCTCGAGCTGGCCGAGCGCACCGGCATCCCGGTGGTCACCACCCTGATGGCCCGGGGCGCCTTCCCCGACGCCCACCCCCTGTGCCTGGGCATGCCCGGCATGCACGGCGACTACACGGCGGTCACCGCCCTGCAGCGCTCCGACCTCCTGGTCGCTCTCGGCTCGCGCTTCGACGACCGGGTCACCGGCAAGGTCGACGCCTTCGCCCCCGACGCCAAGGTCATCCACGTCGACATCGACCCGGCCGAGCTGGGCAAGGTCCGGATCCCCGACGTGGGGATCGCCGGCGACAGCCGTCTGGTGATCGAGGAGCTGTTGGCGGCGCTCGACGCCCTGGGCCTGGCCCACGACGAGGCGGCGGCCGGCACGACCACCGGCGCCCGGCCGGCACCGTCGACCCCGGCGGCCGCTCGACCGGCCCTCGACGACTGGTGGGCCCAGCTCCGGCGGTGGCAGGCCGAGTTCCCGTTCTATTACGAGCAGGACCCCGACGGGCCGATCAAGCCCCAGATGGTCATCGAGGCGCTGCGCGACCGCTCGCCCGAGGACACGATCGTGGCGTCGGGCGTCGGCCAGCACCAGATGTGGGCCTCGCAGTGGTGGGAGTTCAACCACCCCTACACCTGGGTCAACTCCGGCGGGGCGGGCACCATGGGCTTCTCGGTGCCGGCGTCGATCGGGGCCAAGGTCGGCCGGCCCGACCGCACGGTCTGGGCCATCGACGGTGACGGGTGCTTCCAGATGACGGCCCAGGAGCTGGTCACGGCGGCGGCCGAGCGGATCCCGGTCAAGATCGCCATCTTGAACAACGCCTACCTGGGCATGGTCCGCCAGTGGCAGGAGATGTTCTACGAGGAGCGGTACTCCGAGGTGTACCTCTCGCCCGACCTGCCCGACTACGTCATGTGGGCCGAGGCCATGGGGTGCGTGGGCATCCGCGCCGAGTCGCCCGAAGACGTGGCGCCGGCCATCGAGAAGGCCAACGCCATCGACGACCGCCCGGTGGTCATCGACTTCCGCACCGACGCCTTCGAGAAGGTCTTCCCGATGGTCCCGGCCGGCAAGTCCAACGACGACATCGTCGTCCACCCCGACCAGCTCGGCGGCCGGGCATGAGCGCCATCGCCAACCTCGCCGGGTTCCAGAGCACCGGGGCGGCCGACGGGGCGGCGCCCCGTCACCACATCCTGTGGTGCGGGTGGAGAACAAGGCCGGGGTGCTGGCCCGGGTGGCCGGGCTGTTCAGCCGGCGGGGCTTCAACATCTTCTCGCTGGCCGTGGCCCCGACCGACGACGACCGGTTCAGCCGGATCACCATCGTGGTCGACGCCGAGTCGGCCCCGCTGGAGCAGATCGTGCGCCAGCTCGACAAGCTGGTCAACGTGGTGGCCATCACCCAGCTGGCGCCGGGACGGGCCATCGAGCGCGAGCTGCTGCTGGCCACGGTGGCCGTCGGTCCGACCGAGCGGTCCCAGGTCATCCAGCTCGTCGGGGTGTTCGGCGGCGAGGTGGTCGACGTCGGCCCCGACCAGCTGACCGTCATGCTGGCCGGCCGGCCGGACAAGCTCGACGACCTCACCGTCCTGCTCGAGAGCTACGAGATGGTGGACCTCCAGCGGACCGGGCGCGTGGCCTTGCCTAAACTCGACCGCTAGCCCGGCCGGGGGGCCTCGAGCCGACGCCCTCGCACCGCGCCACACGACCCGCACGATTACGACACCCGATCACGACCGCACGTACGAATACCAGGGAGAAACGAACGACATGGCCACGCTCTACTACGAATCCGACGCCGACCCGAGCCTGATCCAGGGGCGCAAGGTGGCCATCCTGGGCTACGGCTCGCAGGGCCACGCCCACGCCCTCAACCTGTCCGAGTCGGGCGTCGACGTCCGGGTGGGCCTCCGCGAGGGGTCGTCGTCGTGGAACAAGGCCAGCGAGGCCGGCCTGCGGGTGCTCTCGATCCCCGAGGCCGCCGCCGAGGCCGACGTCATCATGATCCTGCTGCCCGACACCGACCAGAAGGCCGTCTACGACGAGCACATCGCCCCGAACCTGAGCGACGGCGACGCCCTGTTCTTCGCCCACGGCTTCAACATCCGCTTCGGCCAGATCGTGGCCCCCGAAGGCGTCGACGTGGCCATGGTCGCCCCCAAGGGCCCGGGCCACCTGGTCCGCCGGACGTACACCGAGGGCGGCGGCGTGCCCTCGCTGGTGGCCGTGCACCAGGACGCCACCGGCAAGGCCCACGACCTGGCCCTGTCCTACGCCCACGCCATCGGGGCGACCCGGGCCGGCGTCCTCGACACCACGTTCTCCGAGGAGACCGAGACCGACCTCTTCGGTGAGCAGGTCGTGCTGTGCGGCGGCATGACGGCGCTGGTGACGGCGGGCTTCGAGACCCTGGTGGCCGCCGGCTACCAGCCCGAGTCGGCCTACTTCGAGACCCTCCACGAGCTGAAGCTGATCGTCGACCTCATGTACGAGCAGGGCATCGCCGGCATGCGGTACTCGATCTCGACCACCGCCGAGTACGGCGACGTCACCCGGGGCCCCCGGGTCATCAACGACGCCGTCAAGGCCGAGATGCGCCAGATCCTGACCGACATCCAGGACGGCACCTTCGCCGAGGAGTGGATCGCCGAGAACAAGGCCGGTCGGCCGCACTACAACGAGCTGGTCGAGAAGGGCAAGGCGCACCAGATCGAGCAGGTCGGCGCCGAGCTGCGCAGCATGATGCCCTTCATCGCCGCCGGCAAGACCCGGGTCCAGGACGCCTCGGGGGGCTGACCCGCCTGCGCCGTCGCCCGGGCCGGTGCCGCCGGTCGGTCAGCCGGCCGACGCGGTCGTCTCGGCGATGAGGGCCAGGCAGCGGTCGGGCTGGTCCCAGGTCATGGCGTGGCCGCAGTCGTCGACCACCAGGTGCCGGGCGCCCGGCGGGAGGCGGCGCAGATCCTGGCAGCGGTCGACCGGGAGCACGTCGTCGTGGTCACCGAAGGCCACCGTGGTCGGGAGGCGATTGGCCACCGTGCCCCGGTAGCTGGTGACCCGCATGGCCTCGAAGCAGGCCGTGCGTCCCCGGGCCCGGGCCAAGGCCCGGGCGTTCGACACCAGCTGGGCCTCGGTGACCCGCTCGGGGTGCACGACGTTGCCCCGCAGGGCCGCCCGCTTGATGGCCGGCCGGCGGGCCAGCGCCGGCAGCAGCGGGTCGACGACCCGGAGCAGGGCCTGGGTCATGGTCTCGCGGGTGAGGCCGCCAGCCGTCGGGCCGCTCGACCAGAGCCCGCCGGGGGCCAGGGCGACCACGCTCGACCCGAACCCGGCTTCGGCCATCTCGAGGGCCACCCACCCGCCGAGCGACAGCCCCACCAGGTGCGGTCGGTCGATCCCCTCGTCCCGGAGTCGTCCGATGAGGGCGGCCGCCAGCTGTCGGGGCGCCGCCTCGGTCGGCTCGAGGCGGCTCGAGCCCAGCCCGTGACCCGGGAGGTCGACGGCACGGACCTCGAAGTCCCGCCCGAGCCGGTCGACGACGTTGTCCCAGTAGGTGTGGTCGTTGCCCAGGCCGTGGATGAGGACCAGGTCGGCCACCGGGGGCGTCAGCTGGCCAGCGCCCCGACCACGTAGTTGATGCAGCCGCAGAGGGCGGCGATGTCGTCGGGCTCGATGGCCGGGAACATGGCGATGCGCAGCTGGTTGCGGCCCAGCTTGCGGTAGGGCTCGGTGTCGACGATGCCGTTGGCCCGGAGGACCTTGGCCACCGCCGCCGCGTCCACCTCATCGACGAAGTCGATGGTGCCGACGACGTGGCTGCGGTCGGCCGGGTCGGCGACGAAGGGACGGGCGAAGTCGGCCGCCTCGGCCCAGGTGTAGAGGATCTCGGCCGAGCGGTCGGTGCGGGCCGTGGTCCACGCCAGGCCGCCCTGGCCGTTCATCCACTCCAGCTGGTCGGCGAACAGGAACAGGGTGGCCAGCGCCGGGGTGTTGTACGTCTGGTCGAGGCGGGAGTTGTCGAGGGCCGTCTTCAGGTCGAGCGAGGCCGGGATCCACCGGCCCGAGGCCGAGATCCGCTCGATCCGCTCGACCGCCGCCGGCGAGCACAGGGCCACCCAGAGGCCACCGTCGGAGGCGAAGCACTTCTGGGGGGCCAGGTAGTAGGCGTCGAACTCGGCCGGGTCGACCGGCAGCCCGCCGGCCCCCGAGGTGGCGTCCACGGCCACCAGGCCGCCACCGTCGGCCGGCGGCGTGGCGCCCTCGGGTCGGCGGATGGTCATGGCCACACCGGTCGAGGTCTCGTTGTGCGTCAGGGCGTACAGGTCGACGTCGCCGTCGGCCACCGGCAGCGGGTGGGTGCCCACCTCGGACTCGATGACCTGGGGGTCCTTCAGGTGGGGGGCGGCCTTGGCGGCGGTGGCGAACTTCGAGGAGAACTCGCCGAAGGACAGGTGCTGGCTCTGGGCCTCGATGAGGCCGAAGGTGGCGGCGTCCCAGAAGGCGGTGGTCCCGCCGTTGCCCAGCAGGACCTCGTAGCCGTCGGGCAGGCCGAACAGCTCGGTCAGGCCGCTGCGGACCCGACCGACCATCGACTTGACGGGCTTCTGGCGGTGGCTGGTCCCGAGGTAGGTCGGGGCCGCCTCGACCAGCGCGTCGAGCTGGGCCGGGCGCACCTTGGAGGGTCCGCAGCCGAACCGGCCGTCGCTCGGCAGCAGTTCGGCGGGGATCCGGAGGGTCGAGGCGTCGGTGTCGGGGGGAGGAGTCACGTATGGAATCATGGCACCCGTGACGGCACGAGAAGAACTCGCCCCCTTGCACGCTCGGATCTCGGCACGCGCCGCCGCGGTCGCACCGTCGGCGACGCTCGCCGTCGATGCCAAGGCCAAGGCCCTCAAGGCGGCCGGGGCCCACGTGGTGAGCTACGGCGCCGGGGAGCCCGACTTCCCGACGCCCGAGCACATCGTGGAGGCGGCCGTGGCCGCCTGCCGTGACGTCCTCGAACCACCGCTACACGCCGACCGGCGGCCTGCCCGAGCTGCGCGAGGCCATCGCCGTCAAGACCCTCCGGGACTCGAACTACCAGGTCTCGGCCAGCCAGGTCCTGGTGACCAACGGTGGCAAGCAGGCGGTGTCCAACGCCTTCGCCGTCCTGTGCGACCCCGGTGACGAGGTGCTGGTGCTGGCGCCGTACTGGACGACCTACCCCGAGGCCATCGCCCTGGCCGGCGGGGTGCCGGTCATCGTCCCCTCGGACGAGACCACCGGGTTCCGGTGCTCGGTCGAGGACCTCGAGGCCAAGCGGACGGAGCGGACCAAGGTCCTGCTGTTCGTCTCGCCGTCCAACCCGACCGGGGCCGTCTACCCCCGCGAGGAGATCGAGGCCATCGGCCAGTGGGCGGCCGGCCACGGCCTGTGGGTGCTCACCGACGAGATCTACGAGCACCTGGTCTACGACGGGGCCGAGCACCACTCGATGCCGGTCGTCGTCCCCGAGCTGGCCGACCGGTGCCTGGTGGCCAACGGGGTGGCCAAGACCTACGCCATGACCGGGTGGCGGGTGGGGTGGTTGCTGGGTCCGACCGACGCCATCACGGCGGCGACCAACATCCAGTCCCACGAGACCTCGAACGTGGCCAACGTGTCCCAACGGGCCGCCCTGGCCGCCGTGTCCGGCGACCTGTCGGCCGTGGCCATGATGCGCGAGGCCTTCGACCGCCGCCGCCGGACGATGGTGGCCATGCTGAACGAGATCGAGGGGGTCACCTGCGTGGCTCCCGAGGGCGCCTTCTACGCCTACCCCAAGGTGACGGGCGTGCTCGGGCGCAAGCTCCGCGGCCGGCAGCCGACCACCAGCGCCGAGCTGGCCGAGCTGTGCATCGACGAGGTCCAGGTGGCGGCGGTGCCCGGCGAGGCGTTCGGGGCGCCCGGCTACTTCCGCCTGTCCTACGCCCTGGGTGACGACGACCTGGTCGAGGGCCTGACCCGGCTCTCGGCCCTCTTCGCCGAGGCCGAGTAGGGCACGCTCCGGCCCCTCGCCGCCACCCGCCGGGTGCCGCGATGGGTGAACGGCGGCCGAGGGGGTAGAACCTCGGGTGGCAGGACGACCCTGACAGCGACGACACTGACGGACACAGCGGGGGCGGAGAGGAGACCACCGAGGTGGCACGGGTACTGGTAACGGAGAAGATCGCCCAGAGCGGGCTCGACCAGCTGGCTGCGGCCGGCCACGAGGTCGACGTACGTGAGGGACTCAGCCCCGAGGAGCTGGTGGCCGCCATCCCGGGCGCCCACGCCCTGGTGATCCGCTCCTCGACGCAGGTCACCGCCGAGGTCCTGGCGGCGGCCACCGACCTGATCGTGGTCGGCCGGGCCGGCATCGGCCTCGACAACGTCGACGTCGAGGCGGCCACCGCCCGGGGCGTGATGGTGGTCAACGCCCCCACCTCGAACATCCTGTCGGCGGCCGAGCAGGCCATGGCCCTGCTGCTGGCCCAGGCCCGCAACATTCCCCAGGCCCACTCGGCCCTGGTGGCCGGGAAGTGGGAGCGGTCGAAGTGGGAGGGCGTCGAGCTGCACGGCAAGACCCTGGGCATCGTCGGCCTCGGCCGCATCGGCGCCCTGGTGGCCCAGCGGGCGCTGGCCTTCGGCATGCAGCTGATCGCCTACGACCCCTACGTGTCGGCCGACCGGGCCCGCCACATGAACGTCGAGCTGCGCACGCTCGACGAGCTCATCGCCGAGTCGGACTTCGTGACGGTCCACGCCGTCAAGACCCCCGAGACCATCGGGCTGATCGGTCGTGACCTGCTGGCCAAGGCCAAGCCGGGCATCCGGATCATCAACGCCGGCCGGGGCGGCATCGTCGACGAGGAGGCCCTCGCCGAGGCCATCCGGGACGGCAACGTCCAGGGCGCCGGCCTCGACGTGTTCGCCAAGGAGCCGACCACCGAGTCGCCGCTGTTCGAGCTGAGCTCGGTCGTCGTCGCCCCCCACCTCGGCGCCTCGACCGCCGAGGCCCAGGACAAGGCCGGGGTGACGATCGGCGAGCAGTTGGTGCTCGCCCTGGCCGGGGACTTCGTCCCGTACGCCGTCAACGTCGCCGCCACCGACGTGTCGGAGACGGTGCGACCGTTCATGCCCTTGGCCGAGCAGCTCGGCCGGTTCTTCGGCGGGCTGCACGACTCGCTGCCCGACGGTCTCGAGGTCGAGTACCAGGGCGACCTGGCCGGCGCCGGCACCGGGATCCTGACCCTGTCGGTGCTGAAGGGCCTCTTCGCCAGCTCGACCGAGGAGCCCGTCTCCTACGTGAACGCCCCCCAGCTGGCCGAACAGCGGGGCCTCGAGGTCCGGGAGACCTCGACCACCACCTCGCACGACTACAAGAACCTGGTGGTGCTGCGCTCGGGCACCCACGCCGTGGCCGGCACCCTGACCGGGGCCGGCGTGCGGGCCGAGCCCCGGGTGGTGATGGTGGACGACCACTCGGTCGAGGTCCCGCCGTCGCCGCACATGCTGGTGGTCCGCAACGACGACCGACCCGGCGTGATCGGCCTGGTCGGCGTGGTGCTCGGTGAGGCCGGTCTCTCCATCTCGTCGATGGCCGTCGGCCCGAGCCGGGGCGACGGGGCCAGCACGGCGTTGATGGTCCTGGCCACCGACAAGCCGGTGAGCGACTCGGTCCTCGACCGGCTCCGGGGGGACGAGAGCATCCTCGACCTCCACCGCATCTCCCTCTGAGCCACCGGGCGCCGACCAGGTCGGCGGCGGAGGTTCAGGCGGCGGCGGGCGCCCGGGGCACCTCGGGCCAGGTATCGAAGCTGACCGGCGTGCCGCCGCCGTGCGGGCCGACGCCCCGCGATCGGCGCGACCGCAGGGCGGCCACCACCGTGGCCACCGTGGCCGCCAGGACCAGCACCAAGAGGAAACGTCGCATGCGGCGCAGCGTAGTGGTGGCACGGGACGACCGGCGGTCGGTCGGGGTGGGTTGACGGGGCTCGGTGGTGCTGGCACAGTTGGAGGGCAATGTACGAAGCACCGAACTCGGACCTGCTGCTTACCTGACGGCGAACGCCACATGCGTTCGCCCGCAACCTCCTGCGCCCTCGTGGCCAGGAGGTTTTTTGTTGGGCGGAGACGGGTGGCGGGGACGTCGACGAGCAGTGGCCGGGGCCGTTAGAGGGAGTCCACCATGAGCGGAGCACACACCAGCACGACGGGCGATGCCGCACCGCAGCGCCTGGCGCTGCCCTGCGACCCCTCGCCCATGCCCTTCGGCCTGTACCGGAGCCACGTACCGATGCAGCTGCCCGACCGCACCTGGCCCGACCGGGAGTTCACCCACGCCCCCCGCTGGGCCAGCGTGGACCTGCGGGACGGCAACCAGGCACTGATCGACCCGATGGACCCCGAGCGCAAGATGGCGTTGTTCGAGGAGCTCTGCGCCATCGGCTTCCGCGAGATCGAGGTCGGGTTCCCGGCCGCCTCGCAACCCGACTTCGACTTCCAGCGCCAGATCATCGACGGTGGCCTGATCCCCGAGGGCGTGGCGATCCAGGTGCTCACCCAGTGCCGGGACGAGCTGATCGACCGGACGTTCGAGTCGCTGGTCGGGGCGCCCCGGGCCATCGTCCACTTCTACAACTCGACCTCGGCGCTCCAGCGGCGGGTGGTGTTCGGGCTCGACCGCCAGGGCATCATCGACATCGCCGTCAACGCCGCCCGGCGGTGCCGGAGCCTCGAGTCGACGCTGGTGGGCACCGAGGTCCGCTACGAGTACTCGCCCGAGAGCTTCATGGGGACCGAGCCCGACTTCGCCATCGAGATCTGCGAGGCGGTGATGGACGTCATCGAGCCGACCCCCGAGCGTCCGATCATCCTGAACCTCCCCAACACGGTCGAGCAGTACTCGCCCAACGTCTACGCCGACGTGCTCGAGTGGTTCGGGCGGACCATCAAGCAGCGCGACTCGGTGATCCTCAGCGTGCACCCCCACAACGACCGGGGGACGGCGGTGGCGGCGGCCGAGCTGGCCGTGCTGGCCGGCGTCGACCGGGTCGAGGGCACGTTGTTCGGCAACGGTGAGCGCACCGGCAACGTCGACGTCGTCACGTTGGCCCTCAACCTGTTCAGCCAGGGCATCGACCCGGGGCTCGACTTCGGCGACATCGACCGGGTGCGCCGGGTGGCCGAGTTCGCCACCAAGATGCCGGTGCACCCCCGCCACCCCTACACCGGCGACCTCGTCTACACCGCCTTCTCGGGCTCCCACCAGGACGCCATCAAGAAGGGGATGACGGCCATCGGGACCGACTACGACACCTGGGAGGTGCCGTACCTGCCCATCGACCCCAAGCACGTCGGGCGCACCTACGAGGCGA
Source organism: uncultured Acidimicrobiaceae bacterium (assembly GCA_963730735.1). Lineage (GTDB taxonomy): Bacteria > Actinomycetota > Acidimicrobiia > Acidimicrobiales > RAAP-2 > CAVSSX01. Next base: position 96,147 of record CAVSSX010000012.1, on the reverse strand, counting down.
TCATCCAGGTCAACAGCCAGTCGGGGAAGGGCGGCGTGGCCTACCTGATGGACGCCGAGCACGGTCTCGACCTGCCCCGCAGCCTCCAGGTGGAGTTCTCCAAGCGGGTCCAGGCGGTGACCGAGCGGAGCGGCACGGTGATCCAGCCGGCCGAGATGTGGGAGGTCTTCAGCGAGACCTACCTGCCCGAGGACGCCGGCCTCCGGCTGATCGGCAGCGAGGTCACCACCGGCGCCCGGCACACCGTGGTGGTGGCCCAGCTGCTGGTCGACGGGCGTCACACGACGGTCAAGGGGGAGGGGAACGGTCCCATCGACGCCCTCCTGGCCGGCCTGCGCCAGGACCTCGGAGTGGACTTCGAGGTGAAGGACTACCGGGAGCACGCCCTCACCTCGGGGAGCGGCGCCTCGGCCGTGGCCTACGTGGAGGCCCAGGCACCCGACGGCCGGACCTGGTGGGGGGTCGGCATGGACTCGAGCATCCTCGACGCCTCGCTCTCGGCCGTCGTCAGCGCGGCCAACCGGCAGCTCTCGGGGGCCGGGTCGGCGTCGCCCGCCGGGGAGCCGGCGTGACCACCGTCGCCGAGGCGTTCGACGCCACCGCCGGCAGCTACGACAGCGTCGCGCCGCCAGCTCATCCCGGGGTTCGACGACTTCTACGGCATCGCCGTCGACGTGGCCACCGGCGGCCTGCAGCAGGGCGCTCGCGTCCTCGACCTCGGGGCGGGCACGGGGCTGCTCTCGCTGCTCATCGCCGCCGTGCGCCCGGACGTGTCGCTCTGCCTGGTGGACGTCTCGCCGGCCATGCTGGCCCTCGCCCGGGAGCACCTGGCCGATCGCCATATCGAGGCCGAGGTGCGGACGGCCGACCTCACCGACGAGCTGCCCGAGGGGCCCTTCGATGCCGTGGTGTCGGCCCTGGCCATCCACCACCTGGTGGACGACGAGAAGCGACGGCTCTTCGAGCGGGTGTGCCACGTCCTGGTGCCTGGCGGGGTGTTCGTGAACGCCGAGCAGGTGGCCGGGCCGACGCCGGAGCTCGACGCCGCCTACCACCAGCGTTGGTTGACCGAGACCACGGCGCTCGGCGCCTCGACCGAGGCCCACGAGGGGGCGGCCCAGCGGATGGCGCACGACCTCCCGGTCCCGGTGTTCGAGCAGTGCCGGTGGCTCGAGGCAGCCGGTTTCGCCCACGTCGACCTGTGCTTCAAGCGCCACCGCTTCGCCGTGCTCGCCGCCTGGGCGCCCGGCGACCGGTCGACGGCCGACGGGGCCCGGCCCTGGTGAGCGGGACGGAGCCGGTGACGGTCGCCATCCGGGAGGCCGGCGAGGACGACCTGGGCGAGGTGCTGGCCATGATCGGGGAGCTGGCGGCGTTCGAGGAGCTGGCCGACCAGGTGGTCTGCACCGTCGACGACCTGCGGTCGGCCATCGTCGGGCAGGAGGCGTTCGTCCGGGTGAGCCTGGCCACGGTGGCGCCCGACGAGACCGGGACCCCATCGCCCGAGGCGACGGTCGCCGGAATGGCGTTGTGGTACCCGACGTTCTCCACGTTCCTCGGCCGGCCGGGCATCTGGCTCGAGGACCTGTTCGTGCGGCCGGACTTCCGCCGCCAGGGCATCGCCCGGGTCCTGCTCGAGCACCTGCGGTCGCGGACCGACGGCCGGGTCGAGTGGGACGTGCTCGACTGGAACGAGCGGGCCCTCACCCTCTACCGCTCGATGGGCGCCCGACCGGTCGAGGGCTGGACCCGCTACCGCTGGCTGGAGGACGCGTGACCGGACGGTCGGTGACGGCGCCGACCCGGACCGGCCGGCGATGAGCTTCGACCTCGGGGCCCTCGCCCGGGCCTGCGCCGTCGTCCCCGAGCGCACGGCCGATCCGGCCCGGGCCCGAGCGCTGGTGTTCGAACGGGGGGCGGCCGTGCTGGGCGGCCTCGGGACCGCCGAAGCGAACGCCGAGGAGCTGGCGGCGCTGGTCCTCGGCCCCCGGTTGGTGGCGGCCGGCCATCCGATCGAGGTGACCGACGGGGGAGGGGTCGACCGGCGGCTGACGGCCGACGCCGCCCGCCGGATGCTGCCGCTGCACACCGACGGGTTCTCCTACGGCGCGCAGGCCCCGGACGTGTTCTTCCTGCTGTGCTCGGTCCCGAGCCCGGGCGACGGCGGGTCGTTCCTGGTCGACCAACAGCGGCTCCTGGTCGAGCTCGACCGCTCGGCCGAGGGGCGCGAGCTGGCGGCGTTCGTCACCGGCCACGCCGTCGACCAGAGCGCCCCCGGCGGCCTCCCCGCCGTCGGCCCGATCGCCCTGCCGCTGCCCGGTGGGCTCTCGGCGGTCCGGCGCTCGCTCGACGTCCGGCCGCGCGACGACGATCCCGACCCGGCCCGGGTCGACCGCCTCCTCACGCTGTGGCAGGGGATCCTCGACGCCGTGGGTGCCCTGGCCGAGCGCTTCGAGCTGGGGGCCGGCGAGGCCCTGGCCATCGACAACACGAGGATGGCCCACGGCCGGGACGGCTACACCACGCCGGGCCGGCTGCTCTGGCGCTGCTGGGCCTGGACCGAGAGGGCGGGCGGGGTCCCCGAGGGCGAGCTCTGGAGCGACACCCGGATGGTGCCCCACCCCGACACCCTGCCGGCGGCCGACTGACCCGACCGGGGCCCCGGCACCGCCGGACGTAGGGTGGGTCGTGCTCCTCGAAGAGACCGTCCACATGAAGGCGACACCCGAGAAGATCTGGGGGCTCCTGAGCGACGTCACCCGGATCGGGAGCTACAGCCCCGAGACGTTCGAGGCCGAATGGCTGGAAGGGGCGACCGGACCGGCGCCCGGGGCGAAGTTCCGGGGCCACGTGAAGCGCAACGGCAAGGGCCCCGTCTACTGGACCACGTGCACGGTCCGCGAGTGCGAGCCCGGCCGCTCGTTCACCTTCGGGGTCGGCCCGAGCGACAAGCCGCTGAGCATCTGGGGCTACCACCTCCAGCCGGCCGGCGACGGGACCGACGTCACCGAGTCGTTCGACCTGGCCAACGCCCTGCCACTCCGGCTCTACTGGAAGCTCTTCGGCTGGTCCCGGGGCAAGACCAACCGGCGGGGCATGCGCACGACGTTGGAGCGGGTGCGGGCCGAGGTCGAGTAGTCGTCGGCGATCCGGCGTCCGGTCGTTCATCGGCCGACGACGACGGTCGCCGACCACTCGGCGGCGAGGTGCGGGGCACGCCTGGTGGCCCGGGCACCGGGCCGTCCCGTCCGACACGCACCGTGGTCCGGCCCACCCTGACCGCCCGGAACGAGTCACCGGGGCACCGCGACCGGGCGGCGCCCGGTGCGGACCAGCACCGACGGGCCGACGACCCGGGCGGGGCTCCACCGGAAGGCCGGAGTCGGCCGGAGTGGCCGTGAGCCGTTGACCGACCCGGAGCCGGACGGTGGCCCGATGCGACCCGGGCGACACGCAGAGGAGCCGGGCGCTCGGACGGCAGGTGGTCGCCGCGGCCGAGGGGAGTGGTGGCGACCGCCGCCCCGATGTCGTGACCAGGGCGAGGCCGACGCGGCCAGTAGGTGCCGTGCGCTGCACCGCATCTGTCGCCTCCCGTGTGCCGTCCCCGACCCACACTACGGATCGGGCGATCGGACTGGCGGCCGGGGCCGGCGGCTCAGAACCAGGCCAGCGCCGTCCGCGTGATGCGGTCGACCTCCTCGGGCGTCGCCGGTCGGGACGGCCCCCGAGACCCAGGGCGCGCCGTCGGGGCGGCAGACCGTCAGGCGGTCGGGTTCCCGCCACGTCATCGTGAGGGCGGTGACCGTCCCCGGGAGTTGGCGGCTGTCGTGGAGCTCGTGGGCCGCCTGGGCGTACTCGTCACCCTCCCGGTAGGTGGTCTCGGTCGCCGAGAGGCGGGCGACGTCGGCCGTCCGACGGTCCTCGGCCCCGGGCACGTAGCGCTCCCGCAGGTAGGCGACGCCGGCCGGGTCCTCCAGGTAGCGGACGTTGGTCAGCTCGCCGACGATGATCCGGGACACGAAGTCGTAGGGGTGATCGTGGATGACCGGGGGCCGACGCCAGGTCCGGCGCCCAGACGTGCAGTCGGTGGGCGCGCTGGTCGTCGAGCCGAAGGCCGAGTAGTCCGGTCTCCTGCAGCTTCCAGGGGTACTCGTGGGCGATGTTCGAGGATGTGCCCGGACGAGCGCCCGGTCCAGGTCGGCTCGGTGCCGGTGCGCTGCTGTCGATGGTCTGCGGCATCGTGTCGTCCCCTCGCCTCGGCGTCGGCCACCGGCCGCCTGCTCGACGATCGTCACGGATTTGCCGGCCGGGCCACTCACCACTACTGTGATTCCCCCACGGCAGTTCGGCGGCGACGCGCGTCGGCCCGTGATCCGCGCGGACCGGTCCCGATAGCCTGGTGGCATGTGCCGGAACATCACCACCCTCCGCGGGCTCGAGCCTGCGGCCACCCCCGAGGAGATCGAGGCGGCCGCCCGGCAGTTCGTCCGCAAGATCAGCGGCGTGCAGGCCACCTCGGCCGCCACCGAGCAGGCGTTCGAGGAAGCCGTCCGCAAGGTGACCGAGGCGTCGGAGGCCCTGTTGGCCGCACTCCGCCTCGTCGCCAGCCCCCGCCGACCCTGCCGCCGCTGCGTCGACGGGCGCTCGCCGCCGGCTGAGCCGACCTTCCTCGAGCCGGGACGGGGTGGCCCGCCGGCCTGCGATGCTGGAGCGGTGGGTGGGCCGTGCCTGGTGCTCGACTTCGACGGGACGATCCTCGATACCGAGCAGTCCAACTACCTGGCGTGGGCCGAGCTGTGGCGGGACCACGGCCATGACCTCGACCTGGCGGCGTGGCAGCGCACGATCGGCGCCGTCGAGTCGTTCGATCCCGAGGCCGAGCTCGAGACCCGGCTGGGTCGGCCCATCGAGGCCCGGCACCACGAGCGCCGCCGGCAGCACCGCGACGAGCTCCACGCGAGGCTCGGCCCGCGCCCGGGGGTGCGCCGATGGCTGGACGACGCCGCGGTACTGGGTCTGCCGGTCGGCATCGCCTCGTCCTCGCCCGTGGAGTGGGTCGAGGGGCACCTCGACGACCTCGGCTTGCGGCCCTGCTTCGTCGCCTTGGTGTGCCGACGCGACGGCCTGGCCGTCAAGCCGGCGCCCGACCCCTACCTGACGGCGTGCCAGGAGCTCGGCGCCGATCCCGGCCGCTCGGTGGCGGTCGAGGACTCGCCGCACGGTGTGACCTCGGCGGTGGCCGCAGGGCTATTCACCGTGGCCGTGCCGCACGAGCTCACCCGTCCGCTCGACTTCTCGGTCGCCGACGTGGTCGTCGACTCCCTGGCCGATTTTTCCCTGGCCGAAGCGCTGGCCCGGGCCGCCCGCCGAGCCTGAGCGGGCCGGGTCGGCGGGCGCTCAGCCGGGGTGGCCGTCGGTTCCGGCGGCCACCAGCCGCAGCAGTTCCGCCGCCGCCACGTCGAGGGGTCCGACGTCGCCCTCGGCCCGGCAGAGGATCAGCGCCCCCTCCATCGTCGCCAGGGTGACCGTGGCCACGGCCGAGGACCGTTCGGGTGACAGGCCGGACGCCGTCAGCTGGGCCGCCAGCAGTTCCACCCAGGAGCCGAACGCCGCCCGGACGACGGCCAGTACCTCGGCGTCGCCGGCGGCCGTGTCGACGGCGACACCGGCGATGGCGCAACCGGCCCGGGCGGCCGACGCCACCACGACCTGGCGCCAGAGGTCGATGAACCACTCGAGCACTCCGGCCGGCGTCGAGGCCGGGCAGGCGCCCTGGCGCTCGAGCACCGTCGCCGCGGTGAGGCGCACGGCGTCCTCGGTCAGCTGGCGTTTCCCGTCGGGGAAGTGGTGGTAGATCGAGCCCCGAGGCGCACCGCTGTCGGCCAGCACGTCGGCGAACGACGTGGCCGAGGCACCACGGGCACTGATCAGGGAGGCCGCGCTCCGCACCATCTTGGTCCGGCTGTCACCGGCCACCGGTCGCCTCCTTGACTATGACAGTCGTCATAGTGCATGCTGTCGTCGTCACTATGACGCCAGCATAACCTCGAGGAGGAGCCCGTCATGCCCATGATCGACGTGATCGCCGCCGAGGGACGTTCGCCGACCCCCGCGCCTGACGGCGGACCTGACCGCCGCCCTCATGCGCTGGGAACAGGTGCCGCCCATCCCGCTGTTCCGGGAGAACACGGCGGCCTTCGTCCATGCGCTGGGCGGCGACGCCCTGGCCAACGCGGCCGGCGACAGTAACTACGTGCGCGTCCAGGTCCTCACCCCGGTGGGCGTCCTCGACCGGGCCAAGCAGTTGGGTGTGGTCCGGGAGATGACCGACATCGTGGCGGCGGCGGCCGGGGACCCGGGCTCGTCGACCGGACCTGGGTGCTGATCACCGAGTCGCCCGAGGGCGGGTGGGGCATCGACGGGCACGCCTACCTGAGCGCCGAGATCGCCGAGGCCGCCCGCCGGGAGCTCGCCGGCCCCGATCCGGCGTAGCGGACCACCCCGGATCGCTCAGGCCGTCGGCAGCCAGTCGGGTCGGTTCGCCTCGTAGGCGTCGATGTCGCTCTCGTACCGCAGCGACAGGCCGATGTCGTCCCAGCCGTTCAGGAAGCGCTCCCGGGTGAACTCGTCCAGCGGGAACGTGGTCTCGATGCCGACGGCCGGCGCCTCCAGGGTGCCCCGGGCGACGTCGATGGTCAGCTCGAGCGACGGGTCGGCGGTGATGGCCTCGATCAGCGCCCGGTCGACCTCGGGGGTCACCTGCACCGGCAGGAGCCCCTGCTTGGTGCAGTTGTTCCGGAAGATGTCGGCGAACTGCGAGGACACCACCGCCTCGAACCCGTAGTCGACCAGGGCCCATACGGCGTGCTCGCGCGACGAGCCGGTCCCGAAGTTGTGCCCGGCCACCAGGATGGTGGCGCCCACGAACTCGGGGTGGTTGAGGACGAACTCCCGGTCGTCGCGCCACTCGGAGAACAGCCCGGCGCCGAAGCCGGTGCGCTCGACCCGCTTCAGCCAGTCCGACGGGATGATCTGATCGGTGTCGACGTTCGAGCGGTCGAGTGGCACCGCCCGGCCGGTGACCACGGTCACCGGCCTCATGCCAGGTCCTCGGGGGTGGCGAAGGTCCCGGCGACGGCGGTCGCCGCGGCGACGGCCGGTGACACCAGGTGGGTGCGACCGCCCCGACCCTGGCGCCCCTCGAAGTTGCGGTTGGAGGTGGAGGCCGACCGCTCGCCCGGGGCCAGTTTGTCGGGATTCATGGCCAGGCACATCGAACACCCCGGTTCTCGCCACTCGAAGCCGGCGGCCAGGAAGACCTTGTCGAGTCCCTCGCTCTCGGCCTGGGCCTTTACCCGGTGGGACCCGGGGACGGCGAGCGCCCGGATGCCGGTATGGATGTGTCGGCCCTCGAGCACCGATGCGGCGAGGCGCAGGTCCTCGATCCGCGAGTTGGTGCAGGAACCGAGGAACACAGTGTCGACCGGGATCTCCTTGATCGGCGTCCCGGCGACGAGTCCCATGTACTCGAGTGCCCGAACGGCCGCCTCACGGTCGCCCGGGTCGGTGAAGTCGCCTGGATCGGGAACCCGGGCGTCGATCGGGGCCACCTGGGCCGGGTTGGTGCCCCAGGTGATGTGGGGGACGAGGTCGGCCGCGTCGAGCAGCACCTCCTTGTCGAACGTCGCCCCCTCGTCGGTGACCAAGCTCTCCAGTCCTCGACCGCCTCGTCCCAGGCGGCGCCTGTCGGGGCATGGGGCCGACCCTTGAGGTAGGCGAAGGTCGTGTCGTCGGGCGCCACCATTCCGGCCCGGGCGCCGCCCTCGATGCTCATGTTGCAGAAGGTCATGCGACCCTCAATCGACAGCGACCGGATGGCCTGGCCGCGGTACTCGATCACGTGGCCCATCCCACCGCCGGTCCCGATGCGGCCGATGATGGCCAGGACGACGTCCTTGGCCGTGACCCCGGGAGGTAGGACGCCGTTGACCGTGACGGCCATGGTCGCCGGTCGGAGTTGGGGAAGGGTCTGGGTGGCCAGCACGTGCTCGACCTCGCTGGTCCCGATCCCGAACGCGAGGGCCCCGAATGCGCCGTGGGTCGAGGTGTGGCTGTCGCCGCACACGATGGTCATGCCAGGCTGGGTAGCCCTTGCTCGGGCCCGATCACGTGGACGATGCCCTGGTTGGGATTGCCCATCGGGTAGCAGGTGATCCCGAACTCGGCGCAGTTGGCATGAGCACCTCGAGCTGCTTGGCCGAGACGGGGTCGGCGATCGGCTTGTCGATGTCGCTGGTGGGTACGTTGTGGTCGGCTGTCGCCACCGTCAGGTCCGGGCGGCGGACGCCCCGGCCGGTGAGGCGCAGCCCGTCGAAGGCCTGGGGCGACGTGACCTCGTGGACCAGGTGCAGGTCGATGAAGAGGAGGTCGGGCTCGCCCTCGGCGGCGTGGACCACGTGCGCGTCCCACACCTTGTCGGCCAGGGTTCGGGGGGGTGGTGGTCATGCTCAGCTCCCCATGGCCACGATCTCGACCCGCAGCACGCCGGTCGGGGCCTCGTACTCGACCGGTCGCCGGAGCTCTTTCCGAGCAGGGCCTGGCCCAGCGGGGCGCTCGGGGACACGACCGACAGGTCGCTCCCGCGCTCCTCGATCGAGCCGACGAAGAACTCCTGGACGTCGTCCTCGTCGTCCCCCTCGTAGCGGAGGGTCACCGTCGTACCGGTGGTCACCTTTCCGTCGGCGCCCTGTCGCCCTCGACGATCTGGGCGTCCTTGAAGAGTGCCTGGAGCTGGCGGATCCGCGACTCCATCTTGCCCTGGGAGTCCTTGGCCGCGTGATAGTCGCCGTTCTCCTACAGGTCGCCGAGAGCCCGGGCCGCCTCGATGGGCTGGGCGATCTCGACCCGGCCGCGGGTCGTGAGGTCCTCGAGCTCGGCCTGGAGCCGCTCGTAGGTCTCCTGGGTCAATTTCGTGGCATTCGTCGTTCGCCGCAGTATCAGTCACTGTCTCTCCTCGGAAGGCGCACGGGCCGGCCGTCCCGTTCCGTCCCCTCCGTTGTTCGTCGGCGGTGAACGGCTGGGTCCTGGTCGGGCGATCGTGTGACACTCAGGCTACCGGCTTCGCCGGCGCCCCCGGTGTGCCACCGTCGAATACGGGTGTCGGCGACCGGTTGACGGCCGGCCCCAGGTGGGCGAAACTAAAGCCCTGATGACGCACTCCCGACGCCCCGTAGCGATCATTCAGTAGGCACGCACCCTCCGGTGCGTGCCTTCTCGACCGTCCACTTTGTGGGCGGTTTTTCGTTTCCCGGGTGCCGTCGAACAGGGCGCCCGGGGGCGCGCCGGGGGAGCGGACACCGATGGCGATCGGGCGCCGGCACGAGCCCCAGCGATACCGCAGACGAACAGGAGTCACCGCAGTGGACCACGCTACGTTGCACCCGCTCACCCGGGTCCCGCACCCTGCCCGGCGGCCACGATGAGCGCCCACCGGGTCGCCGTCATCGGCGGCGACGGCATCGGCCCCGAGGTCCTCGCCGAGGCCCTGAAGGTCGTGGCCGCCGCCGGGGTCACGCTCGACACCACCGACTACGACCTCGGCGCCGCCCGCTACCTGCGGACCGGCGACGTGCTGCCCGACGCCGTCCTCGAGGAGCTGCGGGGCTTCGACGCCATCCTGCTCGGCGCCATCGGCCCGGCCGATCGGGGACACCTCGGTGCCGTCCGGGTTGCTCGAGCGGGGCCTCTTGCTCCGCATGCGGTTCGAGCTGGACCTGTTCATCAACCTCCGGCCCGTTCACCGGCACCCCGGGGTCGATCGCCGACGGCGCCGACTTCGTGGTCATCCGCGAGAACACCGAGGGCACCTACGCCGGTGAGGGTGGCTGGCTGCGCAAGGGCACGCCCCACGAGGTGGCCACGCAGGGCTCGGTCAACACCCGCATGGGCGTCGAGCGGTGCGTCCGCTTCGCCTTCGAGCTGGCCCAGCGTCGCCCGGACCACAAGCTGACCCTGGTCCACAAGACCAACGTCCTCACCTTCGCCGGGGACCTCTGGCAGCGCACGGTCAACGAGGTGGCGCCCGAATACGGCGACGTGACGGTGGACTACAACCACGTCGACGCGGCCTGCATCTACTTGGTAGAGCGGCCCACCCGCTACGACGTGATCGTGACCGACAACCTGTTCGGCGACATCCTGACCGACCTCGCCGGCGCGGTCGCCGGGGGCATCGGGTTCGCCGCCTCGGCCAACCTGAATGCGGCCCGCACCGGGCCCTCGATGTTCGAGCCGGTCCACGGCGCGGCCCACGACATCGCCGGCCAGGGCATCGCCAACCCCCTGGCGGCGATCCACTCGGCTGCCCTGATGCTCGACTTCCTGGGCGAGGTCGACGCCGCCGACCGCGTACTCAAGGCAGTCCACAGCTACATCGACCAGTCCGACACCTCCACGGCCGATCGCCCGGCCCCCTCGACCGCCGACATCGGCGACGCCATCGCAGAAAGGCTCTAGCACCATGCCCATCACCCCGACCGAGAAGATCTGGATGGACGGCAAGCTCGTCAACTGGGCCGACGCCACGATCCACGTGCTCACCCACTCGCTCCACTACGGCTCCGGTGTCTTCGAGGGCATCCGGGCCTACCCGACGGCCAGCGGCGTGGCCGTCTTCCGGCTGACCGAGCACATCCACCGGCTCTTCGAGTCGGCCAAGATCCTGATGATCGACGTTCCCTTCACCGAGGAGCAGGTGGTCGAGGCGACGCCGGCCGTCGTGCGCGAGTCAACGGCCTCAACGACGGCTGCTACCTGCGGCCGCTGGTGTACCTCGGCTACGGGGAGATGGGTCTGAACCCGCTGCCCTCGCCGGTCAACGTGTCCATCGCCGCCTGGCCCTGGGGCTCGTACCTGGGCGAAGAGGGCGTGGCCAACGGGGTGTCGGTCAAGATCAGCTCGTGGCAGCGCCACGACCCCAACGCCGTGCCCACGGCGGCCAAGAGCACGGGCATGTACGTGAACTCGTCGCTGGCCAAGATCGAGGCGCTGAAGGCCGGCTACGACGAGGCCATCCTCCTCACCCCCAACGGTCGGGTCAGCGAGTGCACCGGGGAGAACATCTTCGTGGTGCGCGACGGGGTCCTGGTGACCCCCCCGAGCTCCGCCGCCGGCGCCCTGAGCGGCATCACCCAGGACTCGGTCGAGACGATCGCCCGTGACCTCGGCTATCGAGGTCCGCTACGAGGAGCTCATCCGCACCGACCTCTACCTGGCCGACGAGGCGTTCCTGACCGGGACGGCGGCCGAGGTGGTGCCGATCCGCTCGGTCGACGACCGGCAGGTCGGCACGGGCAAGCCCGGCCCCATCACCAAGGAACTGCAGCAGACGTACTTCGCCGCCGTGCGCGGCGAGGTGGACCGGTACAAGGACTGGCTCGACTATGTCGACTGAGCACGAGCACGAGCACGAGCACGAGCACGAGCACGAGCACGAGCACGAGCACGAGCACGAGCACGAGCACGAGCACGAGAGAGAGCAGAGTAGCCGAGCGGCGGCAGCCGTCCGGGCCACGCCGGCGCCCACCAGCACTCGGCGGTGGCGCACAACCACGACATCCCCGGGACCTGCCGACGTCGGTCGACATCTTCGACACCACGCTGCGTGACGGCAGCCAGCAGGAGGGTCTCTCGCTGACCGTCGACGACAAGCTGCGGGTGGCCGAGCAGTTCGACCACCTCGGCGTGACCTACATCGAGGGCGGCTGGCCGGGCGCCAACCCCAAGGACGACGAGTTCTTCCGCCGGGCCCCGACCGAGCTCCGTCTCGCCACCTCGACCCTGGTCGCCTTCGGGTCGACCCGCCGGGCCGGCGTGCGGGCCGAGGACGACGACGTCCTGCGCAAGCTGGTCGAGGCCCAGACGCCGGTGGTGTGCATCGTGGCCAAGTCGTGGGACCGCCACGTCAGCGACGCCCTGCGGACCTCCCTCGACGAGGCGGTCGCCATGGTGGCCGACTCGGTCGACTTCCTGCGCTCCCACGACAAGCGGGTCTTCCTCGACGCCGAGCACTTCTTCGACGGCTACCAGCACAACCCCGACTTCGCCCTGCGGGTCCTGCGGGCGGCCGAGGAGGCCGGCGCCGAATCGGTGGTCCTCTGCGACACCAACGGCGGGACCCTGCCGCACATCGTCGGCAACGTGGTGTCCGACGTCGTCTCGCGGGCCGAGGTGCAGGTGGGCATCCACTGCCACAACGACGCCGGCTGTGCCGTGGCCAACTCCCTGGCCGCCGTCGAGGCCGGCGCCACCCACGTCCAGGGCTGCGTCAACGGCTACGGCGAACGGGCCGGCAACGCCGACCTGGCCGCCGCCATCCCCAACCTCTCGCTGAAGCTCAACATCCGGACGATCCCGCCCGAGCGGCTCGAGCGCCTCACCCCGGTGTCCCACCACATCGCCGAGCTGGTCAACATCTCCCCGAACCCCCAGCAGCCCTACGTCGGGTCCTCGGTGTTCGCCCACAAGGGCGGCCTGCACGCCAGCGCCGTCGCCCGGCGCCGGGACCTCTACGAGCACACCGACCCCGACGCGGTCGGCAACGGCACCCGGGTCGTGGTGTCGGAGATGGCCGGCCGGTCGACCCTGGTCATGAAGGCGGCCGAGTTCGGCCTCGAGCTCGACGGCGAGGTGCTCGGCCGGGTGCTCGACGAGCTCAAGCGCCTCGAGCACGAGGGCTACCACTTCGAGGTGGCCGACGGGTCCCTGGAGCTGCTGCTGCGCCGGGCCGGCGGGTGGGAGCCCGACTACTTCGCCGTCGAGTCCTACCGGGTCATCGCCGACCACCACGTGCCGGGCACCGGTGGTCCGGGAGCGACCTCCCGGTCGGCGGGCGGGGCGAGACCACCGAGGCCACCGTCAAGGTCCTCATCGGCTCCGAGCGCCGGGTGGCCACGGCCGAGGGCAACGGGCCGGTCAACGCCCTCGACGGGGCCCTGCGGCAGGCGATCGGCGGGCACTTCCCGGCGCTGGCCGGCGTGCACCTCACCGACTACCGGGTGCGGGTGCTCGACACCGGCCGGGGCACGGGCGCCGTCACCCGGGTCCTCGTCGACACCACCGACGGGACGCGCACCTGGACCACCATCGGGGTCTCGGAGAACATCATCGAGGCCAGTTGGCAGGCGCTGTACGACTCGATCGTCTTCGCCCTGGTGCACACGGCCTGAGTCCGACTCGGGGGCCCCGAGCCGACTGGGGTAGCCTCAGCGACGATGACCCAGCCCAGTTTCGTCCCGATCACCGAGGCCGACCAGGTCCGTCCGGCCCGTCAGCTGAAGACGCCCGAGGCCTGGTCGCCCGACCGGCCGAGCGAGCTCACGCTGCCCCGTCGGGTGGCCGGATCGGGCTTCGGCAATCCCGGGCCCGACCAGGGCTTCGCCCTCCGGCTGGCCCACCGCATGGAGAGCCGGCTGGAGCTCACGCCCGGTGAGTCGGTCGAGGACGCCGCCGTCGCCTGCGCCCTGGTGGGGGCCAAGCGGGCCGGGGCCTACGGCCGGGCGCCGAGCGTGTACGACGTCACGTTCGCCTTCACCCTGTGGGGGTGCCTGGGCGGGGCGCCGAGCGACCTGGTGGCCGAGCGGGTCGGGGCCTTCAAGTCGGCGGCCCACGACTACTTCGTCCAGCGCCAGGTGGTGGATCGGGTGCCCGAGACCACCTTGCGGCTGACGCCCGAGCAGGTGGCCGAGCGCCTGGCCGACTGGTCGACGCTGCTGCTGCCCGCACCGCTCGCCGCCATCCCGGCTGAGCCCGCTCCGGGTGGACACGGTCATCGAGCCGACGGAGCTCGCCGCCAACGGGTTCGTCTTCAGCGCGCTCGCCGCCGGCCCGGCCGACGGACGGCCGGTACTGCTCCTCCACGGATTCCCCCAGACCTCGCGGGCCTGGAGGTCGACCCTCGAACTCCTGGCGGCGGCCGGCTACCGCGCCGTCGCCCCCGACCAGCGGGGCTACGCCGACGGCGCCCGGCCGACGGACGTCGCCGCCTACGGCATCGAGCACCTGGTCGCCGACGCCCTGGGCATGGCCGACGCGCTCGGTTGGGACCGGTTCGACCTGGTCGGGCACGACTGGGGCGGGGCGGTGGCGTGGCACGTGGCCGCCCGGCACCCCGAACGCCTGCGCAGCCTCACGGTCGTCTCGACCCCCCACCCGATGGCCCTCGGGGCGGCCATCGCCGGCGACGCCGAGCAGCGGGGGAAGTCGGGCTACATGCGCTACTTCCAGAAGCCGGGCGAGCCCGAGCGGTTGTTGTTGGGCGAGGACGGGAAGGGCGACGTCCTGCGGGCGGTCTACGTCGGGGCGGTCGACCCGTCGAGCGTCGATGCCTACGTGGACCGGCTCAGCCGGCCCGGGGTGCTCACCGCCGCCATCAACTGGTACCGGGCGATGGCGCGCACCGATACCGACGGCATGGCGGCGGTGGTGACGCCCACCCTGTACGTCTGGTCGACCGACGACCAGGCCCTCGGGCGGACGGCCGCCGAGGCGACGGCGGAGTTCGTGACCGGCCCCTACCGCTTCGAGGTCCTCCAGGGGGTCAGTCACTGGATCCCCGAGCAGGCGCCGGACGAGCTGAGCCGGCTGCTGCTCGAGCACCTGGCCACCACCTAGGTCCTCCCGGGCGCGCTCGGTCGGGGCCGCCAGCTGCGAGACTCGTGGCATGACCTCCGAGCCCCCCTCCGGCGGCGTCTTCTCGCTCACCGACACCCAGCGACAGTTCCGCGAGACCTTGCGGCAGTTCTGCGACGACCGGGTGGCGCCGCACGCCGCCGAGGCCGACCGGACGGCCTCGTTCCCGTGGGCCTCGTTCGAGGCCTGCCGTGAGCTGGAGCTGCCCTCGCTTGGGCATCCCCGAGGCCTACGGCGGGGCCGGGGCCGACACCGTCACCCAGGCGATCGCCACCGAGGAGCTCGCCCGGGTCTGTGCGTCGACCTCGGTGACCTTGCTCATCTCGAAGCTCGGCATGCTGCCCGTCATGAACTGGGCGTCCGAGGAGCTGAAGTCGACGTACCTGCCCCGGGTGGCCTCGGGCGGCGGCCCAGGCCAGCTACTGCCTGTCGGAGGCCGATGCCGGCAGCGACGTGGCGTCGATGCGCACCCGGGCGGTGCGCGACGGCGACAGCTACGTGCTCACCGGGTCCAAGTACTGGATCACCAACGCCGGCATCTCCGACACCTACACCGTCTTCGCCAAGACCGATCCCGACGGCCGGCCACCGGGGCATCTCCTGCTTCCTGGTCGAGGCCGACTGGGGCGTGAAGGTCGCCAAGCACGAGGACAAGCTGGGCCTGCGGGGGAGCCCGACCGGCGAGGTCGTCCTCGACGAGGTGCGGGTCCCGGCGGCCAACCTGATCGGCAAGGAGGGCCAGGGTTTCACCATCGCCATGCACACGCTGGATCGGTCACGGCCGACCATCGGCGCCCAGGCCGTGGGCATCGCCCAGGGGGCCATCGACTACGCCGCCGGCTACATGCAGCAGCGCCGGGCCTTCGGCGGCCCGATCGCCGAGCTGCAGGGGCTGCGGTTCATGCTGGCCGATATGGCGATGAAGACCGAGGCCGCCCGGGCGCTCGTGTACCAGGCGTGCTCGCTGGTCGACGAGGATCCGGATGGCGACCTGACCCGGGTGGGGGCGATGGCCAAGTGCTTCGCCTCCGACACGGCCATGTCGGTGACGACCGACGCCGTCCAGCTGCTCGGTGGCTACGGCTACACCAAGGACTTCCCGGTCGAGCGGTTCCTCCGTGACGCCAAGATCACCCAGATCTACGAGGGCACCAACCAGATCCAGCGGGTGGTCATCGCCAAGCAGCTGCTCGGCTGACGTCGATCCGACGCAACCACGGCGGGGGCGGTCCTTTCCCCTGGCCGCCTCGACGTCAGGGCCCGACGTCGACCCACCGGATCATGAGGCACAGGGGCACCATCGCGGCAACGAAGGTGATGGAGGCGGCGGTGGCACCCACCAGGACGCCCATGCCGACGGCCAGGGCGATGGGGACGAAGCTCAACCCGACGGCCGGGACGGTTCGGATCCTCCACCGCCGGCGCCGGGTGGCCGCCCGGGCCACGTGCTCCAGACCACCAGTGCTCGACCGACGGCCCCCGAACTCGATGGTCGAGTCGATCCGCAGATCCTCTCGTCGTCCGAACATTCGTCGCCGACCTCGGTCGGGGCGGGGCGGGCGGTAGTTGCGGTGTTCCTTTTCGAACCGCAGGAGAATCCGGTCCCGCTCCTTGGGATCCATGCCCAATTCTACCCAGTCGGGTCTGACTTCAGCCTGGGCCCGCTGCTCGTCGGCTGTCGTTCGAGCTCGCCGCCGGGAGGTCCTCGACCGGGGCCACGACGCCGGAGCGCCGGCGGGGGATGGTCAGTCGGAGGCGCCCGTACGTCGGCTCATCCGGGGCGTCCGATAGCCCGGCGTCTCGACCATCCGCTCGGTCGCGAACCCCATGTGCTCGTAGAACGCCATGGCGTGCGGGTTGGCCGTCACCTCCATCCGGTCGAAGCCGAGCCCGTGGAGGCGCGCCGATAGGTCGAGGACGAGTGCCCGGGCGATGCCCCGTCGCATGAAGGAAGGGTCGACGAAGAGGTCCTCCAGCTCAGCGGTCCCCGAGACGATCAGAGAGGTGGCGAAGCCGACCACCGTGCCGTGCTCGTCGAGGGCGACCCGCACCCTCCCCTCGAGTACGCCCCGCTCGGAGAGCACGAGCCACTCGGGATGCTCCTGCGACAGAGCGCGGTCGTTCTCGTTGGAGAGCGACGCCCGTTCGAACACCCGCTGGAGCTGCTCCCTGTCGGCCATCTCGGCCGAGCGGATCGTTGGCGGCGTCGAAACGGAGCGGGCCACGTGGCTGAACGGTCGGTGTGGGTGTTTCGCGTCAGGGCACGTGCACGGGCGAGCCGTCGCCCGGCGGTCCCCCGATGTCCCTGAGTTGGGACATGGTGACCGGCAGCCGGGCCACGGCCACGTGCGGGCGGTCCCGGAGGGCAGCCGACAGCACCAGGTCCAGCTGGTTGTGCAGTGACCGGTAGCGCCACTTGTCGGGCTGGATGACGGGGATGAGGACGACGATCTGGCCGCCGTCCTTCTGGCGGTGCTCGAGGACCTCGAGGAATCGGACGATCGGGCGGGCCACCGAGTGGTACTGCGACCGAAGGGTGATCAGCCGGACGCCCGGGTCCCATTCGGCCCACTCCCGCTCGAGTTCGGCCTCGCGTTCGGTGTCGTCGGAGAAGGTCACCGCCACGGCGATCGTCTGCTCGCAGAGGGCCAGGGCCTCGGAGATGACGTAGGTCGTCAGGCGGTTGACCCCGTTGACCGGGACCACGACGGTCGCCGTGCCGGCGTCGGGCTTCGGCGGGATCGACCCGATGGCCAGCACCCCGGCCAGTCGGGCGTAGTAGGCGCGCACCCGGTGGAACATCCAGATGAGCAGGGGCACGAGGATCACCACCACCCAGGCCCCGTCGACGAACTTGGAGAAGAGGAAGATGATCGTGGTGGCGGCGGTGACCACCGCCCCGGTCCCGTTCAGTCCGGCTTTCCAACGCCAGTGCGGCGGTCGTTCCCGTCGCCAGTGGACGCACCATGCCCGTCTGGGCCAGCGTGAAGCCGATGAACACGCCGATGGCGAAGAGGGGGATGAGCGAGTTGGTGTTGCCCCGCACGACGAGCAGCAGCACGGCGGCTGCCGCCGACAGGGCCCAGATGCCACGGGTGAAGACCAGGCGGTCGCCCCGCAGGGCGAAGGCGTGGGGGAGGAACTGGTCACGGGCCAGCAGGCTGGCCAGCACCGGGAGGCCACCGAAGGAGGTGTTGGCGGCCAGTCCCAGCACGGCGGTGATGGACAGCGAGACCACGTAGTAGAACCAGCCGCGACCGACGGAGTAGCCCATCACTTGGCTGAGCACCGTCTGGCGTGGAGCGGGGCCCGACGTGGAACTTGTCGACGAGGATGGCCAGCCCGAGCAGCATCGTCCCGAGGAGGACCCCGAGTAGCAGCTCGGTCTGCTTGGCCCGCTTCTGACGGGGTGGCCGGAAGAGGGGCACGCCGTTGGCGATGGCCTCGACGCCGGTCAGGGCGCTGCAACCGGCCGAGAACGCCTTCAGGACCAGGAGGATGCCCACCGGGGCCAGGTTCACCGTGGCCGTCTGCGACTGGCCGGGCTGGGCCAGGTGGGGGTCGAGGGGGTGGACCAGGCCGATGACGATGACGGCGAGCAGGCCGACGATGAACAGCAGCGTCGGGAGGAGGAACGCCCGGGCCGCCTCGCCCAGGCCCCGCAGGTTCAGGATCGTGAGCACGGCCAGTTCGGCCAGACACAGGGGGACGGTGGCCCCGTTGAGCGCCGGGAAGGCCGAGGTCAGCGAGGCGACGCCGGCGGCGATGGAGACGGCGACGGTGAGGGTGTAGTCGACGATGAGCGACGCCGCCGCCACCTGGGACGCCCCGCTGCCGAGGTTGGCCCGGGACACGGCGTAGGAACCACCGCCGTGGGGGTAGCCGTCGATGACCTGGCGGTAGGAGATCACCAGCAGGGCCAGCAGGGCGACGATGGCGATGGTGATCGGCAGGACGAGGTGGAGGGCGGCGACGCCGGCCGTCCCGAGGACCAGGACGATGGCCTCGGGCCCGTAGGCGACCGAGGTGAGGGCGTCGAGCGAGAGCGCCGGCAGCCCCTCGAGCGGGGAGATCTCCCCGTGCCTGGCCTCGCTCGACTTGAGCGGCCGGCCGATCAGGACCCGCCAGGTCGCCTGGAGCGCGGACGGGCGGTCGACGGGCTGACCGTCGTCGGTGGTGGCGGTGGTCACCCGACCGAGCACGAGCGCCGGCGGTCGGCAGCTCCGGGCCGGCCCCGGCCGTGTCGGGGTCGAGGGTTCGAGACCTCGGCGTGCGGCACCGGGCCAGTACAGCACCCGGGACGCCCGACCGCACGGACGGAGGCCCGCCGCCCCGTGGCCGTCGGGGGGTGACTGCTAGGTTCTGGAACCGGTTCTAGGGGGGGTCACCGGGCCGGCAGGCGGCGACCACCGTCCGGGCGGTCGCACCGCCGCACCGAGGAGGAGGATCGCAGCCATGGCATCGACCGAGCACCTGACGTTCGAGATCCACGGGACCACGGCGGTGGTGACCATGAACCGCCCCGAGGCGAAGAACGCCCTCAGTGTCCCGATGCTCGTCGGCATGGCCGACGCCTGGGAGGAGATCGACGGCAACGACGACATCCGCTGTGCGGTCCTCACCGGGGCCGGCGGGACCTTCTGTTCGGGAATGGACCTGAAGTCGATGGGCAGCCCCCAACCCGAGCACTACCGCCGAGCGGATGGCCGCCGACCCCGACCTCCACTGGAAGGCCCTCCTCCGTCACTACCAGCTGCGCAAGCCGCTGGTGGCCGCCGTCGAGGGATGGGCCGTGGCCGGCGGGACCGAGATCCTCCAGGCGACCGACATCCGGGTGGCCGGCGAGGGGGCCCGGTTCGGGGTCTTCGAGGCTCGGCGGGGCCTGTTCCCCCTCGGGGGCTCGACGGTCCGCCTGCGGCGGCAGATCCCCTACACGGTGGCCATGGACCTGCTGCTCACGGGGCGCGAGGTGCGGTCCGACGAGGCGCTGCGCATCGGCCTGATCGGCCGGGTGGTCCCCGACGGCACGGCGCTCGAGGCGGCGCTCGAGATCGCCGCGGTCATCGGACAGAACGGACCGCTGGCCGTCGAAGCCATCAAGCGCTCGGTCCAGGAGACCGAGGGGATGTCCGAGGAGGACGGCCTGGCCCGCGAGCTCGAGATCGGCTGGCCGGTGTTCGCCACCGAGGACGCCAAGGAGGGCCCGCGGGCCTTCGCCGAGAAGCGCCCGGCGAACTTCCAGCGGCGATAGACGGTGGCCCCGGCGCAACCGCCGCTCCCCCCCGAGGCCACCGCCGTCAACGGGCTCCCGGTGTCGGGGGAGCCGACGGGCCGAGGTCGTCTGGCGGCGGCGCTCCGTCAGCTCTCCGAGGTGGTCGTCGGCCGACGGGTCCCCGACGCCGATTTCGCCCGGGTGGCCGACCACGTCGCCGCGTTGACGGCCGAGCTGGAGGCGGTGGCCGAGCCCGGCCTCCGGGGCCGGCGGGTGACCGATCCGAGCGGGCACCCGCAGGACTACTTCCCGACCAGCCCGGCAACGGGCCTCAAGAACCCGGTCGCCCCGCCGCTCGAGGTCTGGGCGGTGCCGGGACCCGACGGGCAGCCGGAGCTGGGCGGCCGGGCCACGTTCGGCTTCCGCTTCGAGGGTCCGCCGACCTGCGTGCACGGCGGGGTCCTGGCCGAGGCCTTCGACGAGCTGCTGGGGTCGGTCAACATCCTGGCGGGCCGACCGGGCATGACCGGGACCCTCACCGTGCGGTTCCACCGCCCGACGCCGCTGATGGTCGAACTCGGGCTCCGGGCCCGTCAGGTGGCAGTGGAGGGGCGCAAGATCCGGGCGTGGGGCGGGATCTACCACGACGGCCAGCTGACGGCCGAAGCCGAAGGGATCTTCATCGAGGTCCCGATGGAGGCGATCAGAGACATCGCCGCCGCCCACGTCGGCCAGGGACTCGTGGTCGACCCTTCGCTGGCGGCATATCTCGAGGACCCCGACGCCACCGGGGAGCGCTTCGGCAACTGAGTCGCCGGGTGGCGGCGGGCGCCGCCGTCACCGGGCCTGGGACGGGCACCGACCGGGTGTCGCCGAAGGGTCGGCTGGGTACCTTCCTCACGAGGGCATCCGAATGGCGGGTGGGGTCAGGGCGGTTGCCGGAGCCGGCGGTCGGGGGCGGCGGAGGAGCTACCCAGCGGCAGCCCGAAGCGGGAGGCGCGCATGCGCAAGCAGCGGCGGCGAAACCTCGAACGTGCGGGGCGGGCCACCTTGGCGGTGGCCGCATTGGGTGGGGCGTCGCTCCTGGCGATGCCCGAGTGGGGCCGGCGCGGCCCCGCCAGTGACGACGAATTTCCTGGCCGACTACCACGCCACTCTGGCGACCGGTTCGGCCAAGGAGGTGGTGACCGAGAAGATCACCAGCGCCGGGAAGGCAACGACGGTCACGCTCGACGGCGTGGCCCAGACGACCGGGGGCGACGGGTCGTTCACGGCCAAGGTCGGTGGCGCCTCCCTGGCCATCAAGACGGTCAACGGGATCCTCTACATGGAGCTGCCCCCGGCGTCGTTGAGCGCACTGCACGTGACGACGCCGTGGATCTCGCTTGAACCTCAACACGCTGCTCGAAGCCAACGTCGGGACCTCCTACGCGTCACTGGTGGACTCGGGCGACCAGGGGCCACAACAGACGCTGGCCGTCCTGGCGTCGGCGTCGACGGGCGGGGTCCACGAAGTCGGTCACGCAACGCTCGGCGGCGCAGCCACGACGGAATACACCTCGACCATCGATGTCAGCAAGGAAGCGCAGGCGACCGGGAAACCGGCGCTGGCCCCGGTGCTGGCCAACCTCGAGAGCAAGTACCACCTCTCGAGCTTCCCGATCTCGGTGTGGATCGACGGACAGCACCGGGTTCGTCAGGTCAAGGAAGCGATCACGTTGGCGGGGACCCTGGGGTCGCCCGGCGGATCGGTCGACATCACCGTCGGTCTCTCGGACTTCGGCGTCCCGGTCAGCGTCACTCCGCCGGCGGCGGGTCACGTGACCGATGTCACGGCGGAGGCCACCTCGGGAGCGTCCGCCAGCACCTAGGCGATGGCGGTACCCGGACACCCGGTGTCGGCGCCCCGGGGCCGCACGAGCGGCGATGCCGAAGCGTCGGCGGCGACCGCACGCTCGTCGCCGACGCTTCGACCCCTGGACCCCCCGGTCGGGCAACCTAGAACATGTTCTAGGTTGCGGTCAATCGTTCTAGGGGGCGCCGATGGTCGGCCGGGGGGACCCCGGCACGGCGTCGGTGGCGGCGGCACCGCCCGACGGTCCGTCGATCGGTGCGTGCCCGCCCGGCGCGCCGGCGCTGAGCCAGGCCTGCCACCGCCGTCGGGTGACGATCAGGAGGATCACGCCGCCCACGGCCAGGGCCACCCCGGCGATCTGGACCAGGAGCGAGCCGAGGTGGCCGTCCTCGCCGAGCCAGAGGTGCTCGTCCAAGAACCGTTCGATGCCCCAGAGCACCATGCCCACACCGAGGACCGTCCCGGCGGGGTAGTTGGTGCGGGGCGAGCCGTCGGGCCAGCGGCGCAGCACCCGTTCGACCGCCAGCAGCACGAGGAACACGGCGAAGTCCTCGAGGGCCTGGAAGATCGGGACCGGGAGGCGGCGCCCGACCTGGCCGGCGTAGTACATGCCGAACCACTGGTGGGTCGGGTGGCCCCCGCCGGCCACCATGAGCTGGGGGCCGAGGAGCCGGCCCATGGCCCAGGCGGCCATGAGCACCGGGGCCACGATGTCGAGGGCCCGGGCGATCCCGAGCTCGGGGCACCGCCGTCGGGTGAGCAGGATCCCGGTGGGCACGGCGAAGATCAGGCCGCCGAACGACGAGAGCCCTCCGTGCCAGATGGCGAAGACGTCGCCCGGGTTGTGGGTGTAGTAGCCGAGGTTGGAGAGGACGTGGAAGGCCCGGGCACCGACGACGGCCGCCAGGATCGTCCACAGGAACATCCCGAGGACCCACTCGGTGGGATAGCCCCGGTCGTTGAGCCGGTGCTCGAAGTAGCGGTAGGCGAAGTAGAAGGTGAGCGCGAGGCCGATGCCGTAGGTGTGGACCTCGAGCGGGCCGATGTGGAAGGCGACGGGAATGGGCTTCATGGCTCGGGTTGCCCCGCCGACAGTATGGCCTGGATCAGTCGACCGGTCCGCTCGACCCCCCGGATCGGGAGGGTCGGCCTACCGGGGCGGGCTAGAGCCGGCCGGCTCCGACGAAGTCGCCGCTCAACCGGGCGCCGGTGATCCACACGTGGGCCCCGGTGTAGGGCGCCTCGATCATCTGGCCGCCACCGATGTACATGGCGACGTGCTCACTGCCACCGGGACCGTAGAAGAGCAGGTCGCCGGGCTGGAGGTCGGAGATCGGGACCGGCGTGGAGTCGGCCATCTGCCCACCCGAGTAGTGGGGGAGGCTGATGCCGACGGCGGCGTAGGCCAGCATGACCAGGCCCGAGCAGTCCACGCCGGCGTGGCTGGCCCCGCCCCAGACGTAGGGCGTCCCGAGGTAGGCCTCGGCGGCGGCCACGGCTGCGCCACCGATACCACTGGAGGGCGGGGCGACGGGCACGTTGGCGCTGGTGGTGACCCCCGAGGCCGACGACGACGACGCTACGTGCTGGACGGTCGCCGTGCGGGCGGCCGCGGCGGCAGCAGCAGCGATCTTGGCCTGGGCGGCCTTGGCGGCGGCGGCGGCGGCGGCCGCCTGCTGCTGGGCGATGAGGTTGGCGATCTGCCCGTTCTCCTGGGTGAGGGCCGCCTGCTGCTGCGACTCCTGCTGCTGGGCCTGGCCGATGGCCGACTGGGCCGCGGCCGCGGCCGCCGCCGCCTGGGCCTGCTGGCCCTGCAGCTGGGTCTCTTGGACCGTCAGCACCGACTGGGCGGTGTGCAGGTTCGACACGGCCACGCTCAGGTCACCCTCGGCCACGCCGTTGTACTCCGACTGGGCGGCGAGGGTCTTCTGGTTGTTGGCGAACAAGGGGTTGTCCGAGGCGGCCGACCCACCGGTCACGTAGGCGTTGACCGCCGCCTTCTTGAGCACCGACTGGTCCGAGGCCACCTGGGCCTTGGCCGAGTTGATCTTGCCCTGGGTGGTGGTGATCTGCTGGTCGAGGGCGGCTTTGCGGCTGACCGCACCCTCGTACTGCTGGTCGAGGGCGTCGATGCGGGTACCGGTCGAGGAGATCTGTGCCTCGATCGACGCCGCCTTGGCCTTGGCGTCGGAGATCTGGTCGGCGCCGGCCGGACGCGCCGAAGGAAGCACAGTGCTCGTGCACACTGTGAGCACGGTCACTGCGGGTCCGCCGACCCGCCAGAGCAGCTTCCTGCTCCGAGCTGACCGCGGCGTCGATGGGCGCTGCTGGCGTCCGACGTCAGTCACGATGGGCGACATCTTGGCGGGTCCGGTCATTCAGTGCAACCACCCCCGGCTGCGAATGGCCGAGATTTATTCGCACTGCTGGTGCGAAGTACCTGCTCATAGCCCTTCTTTCCAAATGTGACCGACATGTGAAGATTTTCGCCAGGTCCGCGGGCCCGCGAGGAGGCCTGCGGGGGGTACCGTGCTCGGAATGGGAGAGTCGATCACATTTCCGAGCAACGGTGGCGTCGGACAGGGCTATCTGGCGGTGCCCGACGGGGGGTCCGGGCCCGGCGTGCTGGTCATCCAGGAGTGGTGGGGCCTGGTCGACCACATCAAGGACGTGGCCGACCGCTTCGCCGCCGAGGGCTTCGTGGCCCTGGCCCCCGACCTGTACAACGGCGAGACGGTCTCGGAGCCCGACGACGCCGCCAAGGCCATGATGGCGATGCGCCTGGACGACGCGGCCACGGTGATGAGCGGGGCCGTCGACGAGCTGCTCCGGCGCTCGACGGGCGACGGGGTGGGCGTCATCGGCTTCTGCATGGGCGGCGGCCTGGCCCTGGTGCTGGCGTGCCAGCGCCCCGACGCGGTCACCGTGGTGGTGCCCTGCTACGGGGTCATCCCCTGGCCCGACGCCCAGCCCGACTACACCCGGCTCCGGGCCCGGACGGTCATCCACTGTGCCGCCCTGGACGAGTCGTTCCCGCCCGACGCGGCCGAGGCCCTCGGGCGGCAGCTGGCCGAGCTCGGGGTGGACGTCGAGGTGATCGTCCACCCTGGCGCCGACCACGCCTTCTTCAACGACGACCGCCCCGAGGTCTACGACGCCGCCGAGGCGGCCCAGGTCTGGGACTCGACCTTGTCGGAGTTCCGCCAGCGGTTGGGCTGAGCGTCGCCCGGCGGGGTCCCGATCGCCCTTTGTTACCATCGGGGCATGTCCGCACGATCCCGAGACCTTCCCCGCCGCTCGTGTCTCTCCACGCCCGGCGCCACTGAGAAGTTCCTGGCCAAGGCGCCGACCGTCCCGGCCGACATGACCTTCTTCGACCTCGAGGACTCGGTGGCGCCGCTCGAGAAGGTGGCCGCCCGGGCCAAGGTGGTCGACGCCATCAAGAACCTGACGTGGGACGAGCGGGTGCTCTGCGTGCGGATCAACGCCTGGGACACCGAGTGGACCTACGGCGACGTGATCGAGGTCGTGGGCAACGCCGGCGAGCGGCTGGACGAGCTGATGCTGCCCAAGGTGCAGTCGGCGGCCGAGGTGGTGGCCCTCGACCTCCTCCTCACCCAGGTCGAGAAGAACGCCGGGCTGCCCATCGGGCACATCGGCATCGAGGCCCAGATCGAGACGACCCGGGGCCTCATCAACGTCGAGGAGATCTGCGCCGCCTCGCCCCGCCTCGAGACGATCATCTTCGGTCCGGCCGACTTCGCCGCCTCGATGGAGATGCCGGTGCTCACCGGCGGGGTGCAGATCCCCGAGTACCCGGGCGACCACTTCAACTACGTGTTCTCCAAGATCCTGATGGCCGGGCGGGCCAACGGCCTCCAGGTGATCGACGGCCCGTACCTCTACGTGCGCAACCTGGACGGCCTGCGGGACTTCGCCCAGCGGACCCGGGTGCTCGGCTACGACGGGAAGTGGGCCCTCACCCCGGACCAGGCGGGCGTGCTCAACGAGGTGTACTCGCCGACCCAGGAGCAGTTCGACCGGGCCTGGGCCATCCTCGAGGCCTACCGCCAGGCCACCGAGCAGGACCGCAAGGGTGCGGTGATGTTCGGCGACGAGATGATCGACGAGGCCAGCCGCAAGATGGCGACCAAGTTCGTCACCCGGGGCGAGCGGGCCGGCCTCCGCCGGTCGGCCGCCGACTGAGGACGGCGCTAGCGGGGCGGCTCGAGCAGCCGGCGGGCGATGACCTTGAGGGCCAGCGTCTCGTCGGCCCCCTCGAAGATCGAGAGCACCCGGGCGTCGACGAAGTACCGGCTGACCGGGAACTCCTCGGCGTAGCCCATGCCGCCGTGGATCTGCATCGCCTCGCGGGTCACCCACTCGGCGGCCCGGCAGACGTAGGCCTTGACCATGGACGCCTCCAGCCGGCCCTCGCCCTTGGCCATCATCCGGGCCACCTGGAACGAGAACTGCCGGGTCGCCTGGATGAGCACCGCCATGCGGGCGAGCTTGGCCTGCGTCAGCTGGTAGTCGAGGATCGGCCGAGCCGAACACGACCCGGTTGGCGGCGTAGTCGTAGGCCGCCTCGTAGGCCGCCTGCATCAGGCCGAGGGCCCGGGCGGCCGTCTGCAGCCGGCCGTTCTCGAAGCCCTGCATCTGGAGGTAGAAGCCCCGGCCGAGCCCCTCGGGCCCCCCGACCAGGTTGGCGTCGGGGACGAACCAGTTCTCGAAGGCCAACTCGTAGGAGTGCATGCCCCGGTAGCCGAGGGTGTCGATGGGCCGTCCCTCGAGTCGTCCGGCCGGACGGCCCTCGCCGTCCTGGGTGAAGCACGAACCCGTGACCGTCGCCCCGGGGCTTCTCGACCACGAACAGCGAGAGCCCCCGGTGGGCAGCGGCGCGGTCGGGGTCGGTCCGGGCCAGCAGCATCAGCACGTCGGCCCGGGCGGCGAAGGTGCACCAGGTCTTCACCCCGTTGACCAGCCAGCCACCCTCGACCGGCGTGGCCGACGTCACGATGCCGGCGACGTCGGAGCCGTAGTCGGGCTCGGTGACGGCCACCGCGGCCAGCAGCTCGGCGCTGGCCAGCCGGGGGAGCCAGCGCTGCTTCTGCTCCTCGGTCCCGCCGAAGACCAGGGCCCGCGTCAGGATCTCGGGCCGGGTGATGAGCGAGCCGCCGATGCCGAGGGAGCCCCAGGCGAGCTCTTCGGTGGCCACGACCATCCCGAGGTAGTCGCTCTCGCCGCCGGTGGCGTAGCCGCCGTACGCCTCCGGCACCGAGAGGCCGAACCCGCCGAGCTCGGCCAGCTCGGTGATGATCTCCTCGGGGATGTCGCCGTTGGTCCGGTGGACGTGTTCGGCGTCGCGGCCGGACCTGTTCCTCGGCGAACCGGTGGAACGTCGCCCGGACGAGCTCGAAATCCTCGTCGAGGTGCCGGGGACCCTGCTGACCGCAGAGCGCGGCCAGGAACGCCGGGTCGCGGTAGGCGGTCACGAAGGCCTGGGCCGGGGCCATCCAACCGACGTCGACGCCCCAGGCCGCTTCGCGACCGACCACCCGGGCGGCCAGGTCGACGAGGGCGTCGGCGACGAAGGCGCAGGCCAGCGCGGCCTCGACCTCACCCAGGGCGCCGTAGTCGAGCGTGGCCCGGGCGGTCGCCGCCGCCGAGGCGGCGTGGGCCAGGTCGTAGGCCACCACCTGGTGGGCGTCGACCCCGTCGGGCCCGAGCGTGGCCACGGCGGCAGCCACGACTCCCTCGGCCAGGGCCACGGCGTCGGCCGCCGCCGCCATGTCGGGGTCGGGTACGGGCCGTCTCGTCGAGCGAAGGGCCGTCGGGCGAGGGCCGTCGAGCGGGGGCATCGTCGCGAACCTACCCGGCGGCCCGCCGGCCAACCACGGTGACCAGGGGCGGGAGGACGACCGGATCGTCGCCCGGGTCGACGCCGGTCAGGCCGGCCAGGTAGCCGGTCACCGGGCCCGGCCCCACCCCCGCCGGGGCCTCGGCCCAGGCGTCGACCAGCTCGAGACCGACGTCCCGGGCCAGGGCCGGCAGCAGGGCGCCGACGTCGGGGTGCCGGGCGTCGGGCATGGACAGGGCCAGCCCGCCCACCCGGCCGGCGGTGGTGATCGGCTCCTGGGCCACCACCCAGCCCCCGGGCCGCACGGCGGCGGCCATCCGGCCCAGCACCACCGCCGGGTCGACCACGTGCAGCAGCAGGAACCGGCAGAACGCCAGGTCGACCGGCTCGGGCAGCATCAGGTCCTCGCCGGCCTGGGTGATCGCCAGCACCTGGCTGTGGGCGGCGGCGGCCTCGGCCACCTCGTCGCGGGCCAGGGGGTCGCTGTCGACGGCGTAGACGCGCCCGGTGCGCCCGACCACCTCGGCCAGGGCCACGGAGACGTCGCCACCGCCGGCCCCGACGTCCACACAGCGCCAGCCCGGACCGATGGCCAACCGATCGAGCGCGGTGGCCAGGGGCCGCCGGTACACGTCGTCGCGGAGCCCCTGCAGGGCGGTCATCGGCGGGGTGCGGCGGCCGGGGTCATCGCCGGCAACTCTAGGTCCGCGGCGCGCGATGGCTCTACTAGCCTCAGCCCCGTGAACGTGACGATGCTGCTCTGTGACGCGGCCCAGGTGGCCGACGGGAAGCTCTACATCCTGGGCGGGGGATGGTCCATGACCGGCCCCGACCCGGTGCCCTCGGCGGTGGCCATCAAGATCGACGTGGCCTGGCACGAGGCCGAGATCGCCCATCACTGGGAGTTGTTCTTGGAGGACGCCGACGGTCAGCCGGTCATGGTCGAGACGGCCGAGGGCACCCAGCCGGTCGAGGTGCGCGGCGAGTTCACCGTCACCCA
Organism: uncultured Acidimicrobiaceae bacterium; assembly: GCA_963730735.1. Taxonomy (GTDB): domain Bacteria; phylum Actinomycetota; class Acidimicrobiia; order Acidimicrobiales; family RAAP-2; genus CAVSSX01. The sequence goes on along the minus strand of CAVSSX010000012.1, from coordinate 67,532 downwards.
GCCGGTGGGCATCCCCGAGGGATCGCCCATCGACGTCGCCCTGGCCGTGAACATGGGCCCGGTGCCCCTCAACCCCGGGACCCGCTTCGCCTGGCGTCTGGTCATCGACGGCGACTCCCTGCCCGGGGCCTCGCTCGGCTTCACCACCCGGCCCCGGCCCGAGGCCGAGGGCTGATCGGCCCGGCGGCCGAGCACAGCGACGGAGCGACGATGACCACCTACGACCGTCCCTTCGGCCGCTGCCTCGAGGACTTCACCGTCGGCGACGTCTACCGGCACTGGCCGGGCAAGACGATCACCGAGGCCGACGACCACCTGTTCTGCATGCTCACCATGAACCACCACCCGCTGCACACCAACACCTGGTTCGCCGAGCACGAGACGGTCCACGGCAAGAACGTGGTGGTCGGCAACCTGGTGTACTCGCTGGCCCTCGGGATGAGCGTCCCCGACGTGAGCGGGGCGGCCATCGCCAACCTCGAGGTCGAGACGCTGCTGCACCGCTCGCCGACCTTCCACGGGGACACGATCTACGCCGAGACCAAGGTGCTGGCGGTGACGCCCTCGAGCTCCCGGGACGACCGAGGCGTGGTGACGGTCGAGACCAAGGCGTTCAACCAGCGGGGCGAGGAGGTCTGCTTCTTCCGCCGCAAGGTCATGGTGTGGCGCCGAGCTGCCGCTCCGGCCCGCCGCCGCCCCTATGGCGACGACGTCTGGGACTGACGCCCCGACGTCGGCCGGCGGCGGCCCGTCGCCGGTCGCGCTGACGACCCGATCGGCGTCCGGCTTCGGGCGCACCGTGCTCGCCTGGGGCGGCCGACCACCGGCGGGACCTGCCCTGGCGGGCCACCCGCGACCCGTGGGCCGTCCTGGTGAGCGAGGTCATGCTGCAGCAGACCCAGGCGTCGAGGGTCGAGGTGCCCTTACCGGCGGTTCCTGGCCGCCTTCCCGACCCCGGCGGCCTGTGCCGCCGCCGGGTCGGCGGCGGTGGTCCGGGCGTGGGAGGGACTCGGCTACAACCGCCGGGCCCGGGCCCTGCACGCGACGGCCGAGGCCGTCGTGGCCCGGCACGGCGGCCGGGTGCCCGCGGACCTGGTCGCCCTCGAGGCCCTGCCGGGGATCGGCCCCTACACCGCCCGGGCGGTGCTGGCCTTCGCCTTCGAGGACGAGGCGGCGGTCCTCGACACCAACGTGGCCCGGGTGCTGGCCCGGGCCGTGGCCGGCCGGCCGCTGCGGCCGGCGCGAGGCCCAGGCGCTGGCCGACCGGCTCCTGCCCGCCGGGCCAGGCGTGGGCCTACAACCAGGCCATGCTCGACCTCGGGGCCCGACACTGCCGGGCCCGTCCCGACTGCCCGGGCTGCCCGCTCCGGCGCCGGTGCGCCTGGTCGCGGGCGGGTCGGCCCGACCCCGACCCGGCCCGGACCTCGGCCGGCACCTCGCGGCCGCAGTCCCGCTTCGCCGGCTCCGACCGCCAGGGCCGTGGCCGGCTGGTCGCCGCGCCTGCGGCGCGGCCCGATCGCCGCCGCCGCCGTGGCCGCCGCCGCCGGCTGGCCCGAGGATCCCGACCGGGCCGAGCGGGTGCTGGCCGACCTGGTGGCCGAGGGGTTGGTGGGCCGCTCGGCCGACGGTTCGGCCCACCTGGTCTAGCCGGGCGGTGGCGACGAACCGCGCCTCGTCCCCCGGCACTACGCTTCGCTCGTGGAGGTCAGCTTCTACGGGGTGCGGGGGTCCTGCCCCTGTTCGGGGGAGAGGTACCAGCGCTACGGGGGCAACACCTCGTGCGTGCTCGTCCGGGCGGGGACCGACGACCCGTTGATCCTCGATCTCGGGACCGGCCTGCGGGCGCTCGGCTGGGAGCTCGACCGCCTCCACCGCCAGCAGGGCCGCCCGGTGGTGGCCACGGCGCTGCTCACCCACCTGCACTTCGACCACATCCTCGGGATGCCGTTCTTCGGCCCCCTGTTCGAGCCGGCCAACCACTTGACGATCTTCGGCCCGAGCCAGGGCGAGCTGACCCTCGAGGGCGTGCTGGGCCAACTGGTCCAGCCGCCGTTCTTCCCGATCCACATGGCCGACTTCCAGGGTGAGATCACGTTGCACGACCTGGTCGACGAGGACTTCGCCGTGGGCTCGGCCAAGGTCCGCTCGAGGGCGGTGTCCCACGTCGGGCACACCCTCGGCTACCGCATCGAGTCCGACGGCCGGGTCCTGGCCTACGTGCCCGACCACCAGATGCCGCTCGACGGCCGCAGCATCGACGACGGGGTGCTCGAGCTGTGCGACGGGGCCGACCTGGTGCTCCACGACGCCCAGTACAGCGACGAAGAGTTCGAGCGGAAGTCGACCTGGGGCCACTCCACCGCCGGCTACGCCGTCCGGGTGGCGGCCGCCGCCGGAGCTCGCCGCCTGCGCTTCATCCATCACGATCCGTTCCACGCCGACGACGACATCGACCGCCTGGTGGCCGACGCCCGCCGGCTGCCCGAGGCCCGGCGCCTGGACGAGATCGCCGCCGCCGTCGAAGGCAGCACGATCGACCTCGCCGCCGGGTGAGCGTCGCCCCGACGTCCGGGGCACCTCAGCCGGTCCTGCTAGGTTCTGACCACCGTGGCGCGATGCCCCGGACGACCTGCCCATGAACGCACCTGACGACAACGCCGACATGCGGGCGACCGGAGCGGCCACTTTCGACGAAGGCCGGTTCCGCGAGGCGCTCTCACACTTCGCCACCGGCGTGACCATCGTCACGGCCATGGAGGACCAGGGTCCGGTGGGCTTCACCTGTCAGGCCTTCACCTCGCTGTCCCTCGACCCGCCGCTGGTCGCCCTGGCCCCGGCCAAGTCCTCCACCAGCTGGCCGAAGATCGCCGAGGCCGGTGCGTTCTGCGTGAACATCCTGGCGTCGAGCCCAGGAGGCGGTGTGCCGCAACTTCGCCATCTCGGGCGGCGACAAGTTCGCCGGCGTCGGCTGGCGGGCGGGCACGACCGGTGCCCCGATCCTGAACGGCTCGCTGGCCTGGGTCGAGTGTGAGCTCGGCATCATCCACGACGCCGGCGACCACGAGCTGGTGACCGGGCGGGTGCTCGACATCGGCATCGGCGAGGGCACGCCCCTCCTCTTCTACCGGGCCGGCTTCGGCGGCTTCGCCATCTAGGTTCCGGCTATGCCCTCCGATCGTCCCCTCCACGATCATCAACGACGTCGTCGTGATCGAGCCGGACGTCCACGGTGACGAGCGTGGGCGTTTCGTCGAGACCTACCGCCGGCAGTGGCTGCCGCTCGGGCGCGAGATGGTGCAGTCGAACCGCTCGGAGAAGGCCGCCGGGGCGGTGGTCGGGCTCCACTACCACCTGCACCAGGCCGACTACTGGTACGTCCTACGGGGCACGGCCCGGGTGGTGCTCCACGATCTGCGCCAAGGATCGCCGACCGACGGCGCCACCGAGGTCCTCGACCTCTCGGGCGAGCAGGACCGGGGCCTGTTCATCCCTCCCGGCGTGGCCCACGGGTTCGCGTCGCTGACCGACGTCCTGCTCTGGTACCTGGTGGACAACTACTACAACCCGGCGGACGAGCTCGGTCTGGCCTGGGACGACCCCGACGTCGGCGCCGACTGGGGCGTGACGACGCCGGTGCTCTCGAACCGGGACCAGTCGAACCCCCGGCGGGGCGACCTCCCGGCGGGGCTGCGGCCCTATCGTCGGGATGCGCACCTGAACGAGGAGTGGCTCCGCCCGATGCGGTAGGCCGTCGTGGCGCCGCCGGGACGGCCGACTGGCTAGACCGACGCCCCGCTGAGCAACAGCGAGAGGGACCGGTGGAGGACCTGCTTGGTCGCCTCGATCGGGCAGCCACCCTCACGGACGTGGTGCCAGGCCGACCACGTGCTCACGGCGTCGATCGCCCGCAGGAGCTCGGTGCGCGCCGGCTCGGGGTACTGCGCCAACTCGGTGGCGAACACGTGGCTGACCTCGTCGAGGGCGATCGCCGCCAGGCGGCGCCGACCGTCCTCGAGCGCCGGGTGCTGGATCTCGAGGGCCAACGCCGCCCGGCTGAAGGGCGTGATCATCTCGAAGATCTCGGCCCGCTCGTCGACCAACGCCGCCAGACGTCGAGGTCGTGGCCAGGTCGGATCGATGGCCACGGCCAGCTCCTCGGTCCTGGCCAGCAGGCGTAGGAGTGCCTCGGTGAACAGCCCCTCGGCATCCGTGAAGTGTTGGTAGACCGACCGGATCGACACCCCCGCACGGTCAGCGATCCGCTGCGCCGTCGGGGCGAGGTCTCCGTCACCCACCAGATCCATGAACGCGTCGAGTATCGCGTTCCTTGTTCGAAGGCTACGGACCCGCCGTCCGTCCACCTTGCCCGCCTGTGTCATCGCCAGCTCCTCAATTGTGGGCCAGACAGTAGCGCTCTTCAACTGGGGTTGCAAGCATCGCCCGTGCCGCCCTCCCGCCGGCACCAGCGTGCCATCGGCTTCGCCGGATCGCTCGGTGACGACGCGGTGTCATTTGCCTGCCCCGTCCTGTTGAATGGGGGCAATGATCCTGGTGGTCGTCGCAGTGGTCGTCGTGGTCGTGGCGGCGGTCGTGGTGTGGGCGGCCCGACGCCGCAATTCCGACGAGGTCCACTCCGTGGACGGGTACCGCCACACCATCGAGACGCTGCAGGGGATGCGGTCGCCGACCGGGGTGCGGGTGCTGGGCGGACCCGACTCGGGGGATGCCTCGGCGGCGGCGCCGGAGCGGCTCCACCCGCCGGTCGGACCGATCGGCTCGCACGCCATCCCACCCCCGCCGAGGGCCTACGGCAGCGAGGGACCGCTGGTCTTCGAGGACGCCACGCTGCGCGAGGGCGACGGGCCCCACGCGCCACGGGGCGGTCAACGGACGCAGACTGCGGGCCATGTCGGCCATGAACCATCGGCCCCGACGTCTCGGGGCCCCGATCGCCGTGGCCGCCGTGGTCGTGGTGGTGGCCGCCGGGCTGGCGTACGTCGGGGCCCGCTCGGGCAGCCACCACAGCACGCCGCCGGCGACGACCGTCCCGTCCGGCGGGTCCCACAGCTCGTCGAACGCCGACAGCCAGCACGGGTCGACGACCAACGGGACGACCACCAAGGGCACCACCGCCAAGGGCGCCACCCACGCCACGACGACCACCACCACGGCGCCCCCGGCCTTCACGGCCACGTCGTCGACGGCCACCACGGCCAGCTACACGATGACCGCCGACGACTACACGGTGACCATCGCCGCCACGACCGGGAACTGCTGGGTGCAGGTCCGCTCGGCCGCCACCGGGACCTCGCCGCTGGCCATGACGCTCACGCCGGGCGAGCAGCAGACGGTGAAGCTCAGCGGGATCAACACCGTGCTCCTCGGCGCGCCGAGTGCCGCCACGGTGACGGTCTCGGGCGAGCCGGTGGTCCTGCCCGCCGGCTACGGCGTCCCCTTCACCATGACCTTCAACCCACCCACTACCTGACCGACGCCGCCGATCGGGCCGAGGTCTCGTCGACCGTTGCTCAGGCCAGGCCGACGGCGTCGAGGACGAACGACACCACCATCGCCTCGTCCCGCCAGGCGTCGTAGCGACCGGAAGGCCCACCGTGACCGGCCTCGAGCTCGGTCTTGAGGAGCACCCGGTTGGCCGGGTTGGCCGCCCGCAGCTTGGCCACCCACTTGGCCGGTTCCCAGTAGCCGACCCGGGGGTCGTTGAGGCCCGCCGTGACCAGGAGGTCGGGGTAGCGCACCGGCGTCCCGTCCAGCGTCCACCGGGCGGATGTTGTCGTAGGGGGAGTACGACTTCATGACGGCGTAGGCCTCGGCGTCGGCCGCCGGGTTGCCCCACTCCTCCCACTCGCCGACGGTGAGCGGGAGGCTGTCGTCGAGCATGGTGGTGAGGCAGTCGACGAAGGGCACCTCGGCCACCACGGCCCGGAACCCCTCGGGCCACAGGTTGGCCACCGCCCCCATGAGCAGGCCGCCGGCTGACGCCCCCCGGGCCACCAAGCGCTCGGAGGTGGTGAAGCCGGCATCGACCAGGAACCGGGCACAGGCGACGAAGTCGCTGAAGCTGTGGGGCTTGGCCATGAGCTTGCCGTCCTCGTACCAGGGGCGCCCGAGCTCGCCGCCGCCGCGGACGTGAGCGATGGCGAAGACGAACCCCCGGTCGAGCAGCGACAGCCGGAGCGACGAGAACATCGGGTCGACCGAGTGCTCGTAGGCCCCGTAGCCGTAGAGCAGGCAGGGGGCCGGGGTGGCCGGGGCCGACCCGGGCGCCGCCCCGGGCTCGAGCAGGTCGGCCCGGTGGACGATCGACAGGGGGACCTTCGTTCCGTCCTCGGCCGTGGCCCACAGGCGTGACGTGCGGTAGTCGTCCGGTCGGTAGCCGCCCAACACCGGCTGGCGCTTGCGGAGGATCGGCGTGGCGGAGGCCACGTCGAGGTCCAAGACGGCGCTCGGCGAGACGAGCGAGGTCTCGCCGTAGCGCACCAGCGGCGACGACAGCTCGGGGTTGGCACCCACCCACGTCGTGGCCGGGTGATCGGCGGTGTCGAGGAGCCAGCTCGACGAGAGCGGATCGTCGCCGAACGGGGCGTCGGGGGCGGGGTCCTCGGGCAGGGGGACGATCCGGATGCGGGCCTCGCCGCCGGTCCGCTCGCCCACGACCAGCCACCGGTCGAAGACGTCGAGGTCCTCGAGCCGGCTGCCGGGGCGGTGGGCCAGCACCGGCGTCCAGTGCTCGGGCCCCGGCGTGGCCTCGGGCGCCGACACCAGGCGGAAGTCCTCGGCGCCGTCGTTGGTGAGGAGGAGGAAGGTCCCGCCCGCGGCGGGGTGGTGCTCGACGGCGTACTCGACCCCCGGGCGCCGGCCGGCCACCAACCGGGGTGGGGTCGAGGGCTCGTCGGCCGGCACCACCCAGGACTCGCTGGTGGTCGAGCTCTCGGCCCCGATGACCACGAAGGCGTCGTCCTTGGTCCGCCCGACGCCGACGTTGAAGCGGCGGTCGGCCTCCTCGCGCACCAGGACGTCGGTGGAGGGATCCTGGCCGAGGACGTGGCGCCACACCTGGTAGGGGCGCATGGCCTCGTCGACCCGGGTGTAGAAGACGCTGGACGAGTCGTTGGCCCAGGCCAGGCCGTAGTAGACGCCGGACACCGTCTCGGTGGCCGCCGGGGCCGCCGCCTCGTCGCCGAGCGGCCGGAACACCAGGTCGAACTTCTCGGCCCCCGAGGTGTCGGTGGCCAGGGCCAGCCAGCGGTGGTCCGGGCTGACCGACAGCACGCCCACGGCGAAGTAGTCGTGGCCGCCGGCCTCCAGGTTCTCGTCGAGCAGGACCTGCTCGTCGGCGACCGTCCCGTCGGCCTGGTCGGACGGTGGGTCGTACCCCTCGGCCGCCGGCCGTCGGCAGTGGACCGGGTAGTTCCGGCCCTCCTCGGTGCGGCTGTAGTACCACCACGGCCCCCGTCGGACGGGCACCGACAGGTCGGTCTCCTCGATCCGGGCCACCATCTCGTCGAACAGGCGCTGCCGTAGGGCTGCGAGGGGGGCCAGCACGGCCTCGGTGTAGGCGTTCTCGGCCCGGAGGTGCTCGATGACCTCGGGGTCGTCGCGCTGGCGGAGCCAGAACCAGTCGTCGATCCGTCGGTCGCCGTGGGACTCGAGCACCGTCGGCCGACGGGCCGGGGCGGGGGGCGTGCGGGGGTCGGGGGCGGTGGTCACCGGTCCAGCCTGCCAGGCCGCCGGAACGTATCGGTGCGGCACCGCCGGTACGTTCCGGGAGGGTCGGGAGGTTGTTACTATCGTGATAGGGGAAATCCAGCGACTGGATCGCCCCAACCGTCGGCATCCGGTCGGCCGTAGGAGGCCAGGAGAACCATGACCAGCACAGATCTCGACCTCGGTCGCTACCAGCTGGGCTGGAGCGACGAAGAGGACTACATCTTCAAGCCCAAGAAGGGCCTGAACGAGACCATCGTCCGCGAGATGTCGCAGATGAAGAACGAGCCCGACTGGATGCGGGACTTCCGCCTGTCGGCGCTGCGCCGGTTCGACCGTCGGCCCATGGCCGAGTGGTTCGCCGTCAACATGCCGCACCTCGACTTCGACGACATCTACTACTACATCAAGCCGACGAAGGACCAGGTCGGCGACTGGGACGAGCTGCCCGAGTCGATCAAGAACACCTACGAGAAGCTGGGCATCCCCGAGGCCGAGCGCAAGTACCTGGCCGGCGTCACCGCCCAGTACGAGTCCGAGGTCGTCTTCCACCGCAACCGCGAGGACCTCGAGGCCCTGGGCGTGCTGTTCACCGACATGGACACCGCCGTGCGGGAGTACCCCGAACTGGTGCGTCGCTGGTTCGGCAAGGTGATCCCGCCCAACGACAACAAGTTCGCCGCCCTCAACTCGGCCGTGTGGTCCGGTGGGTCGTTCATCTACGTCCCGCCCGGGGTGAAGGTCGACATGCCCCTGCAGGCCTACTTCCGGATCAACGCCGAGAACATGGGCCAGTTCGAGCGCACGCTGATCATCGCCGACGAGGGCTCCCAGGTGCACTACGTGGAGGGCTGCTCGGCGCCGGTCTACACGACCGACTCCCTGCACTCGGCGGTGGTCGAGCTGGTGGCCCTCCCGGGCAGCCGGATCACGTACACGACCATCCAGAACTGGTCGAACAACGTCTACAACCTGGTGACCAAGCGGGCCCGGGCCGAGGCCGAGGCCCACGTGGAATGGATCGACGGCAACATCGGGTCCCGCCTGACGATGAAGTACCCGTCGGTCTACCTGATGGGGCCGAAGGCCTCCGGCGAGGTCCTGTCGGTGGCCTACGCCGGTGCCGGCCAGCACCAGGACGCCGGGGCGAAGATGTACCACGTCGCGCCCGAGACGACGTCCACCATCATCTCGAAGTCGATCTCCAAGGGCGGCGGCCGCACCACCTACCGGGGCAAGGTCCACGTCGACGAGGGCGCCACGGGGGCCAAGGCCTTCGTGCGCTGCGACGCCCTGCTGCTCGACGAGGAGTCGATCTCCGAGACCAAGCCCTACATGGAGGTGGGGGAGCGTGACGCCCGCATCGGCCACGAGGCGACCGTCTCCAAGGTCGGCGACGACCAGCTCTTCTACCTGATGAGCCGGGGCCTCTCGGAGAGCCAGGCCATGGGCATGATCGTGAACGGGTTCATCGAGCCGGTGACCCGGACGCTGCCCATGGAGTACGCCGTGGAGTGGAGCCGTCTGATCGAGCTGCAGATGGAGGGCTCGGTCGGCTGACATCCTCGACGCTCAGGTGGCACCATGGTGTGGTGCCGATGCGTGAGGAGTGCAAGCACTTCCAGTCCCGGACGTACGCGTCGGGCGAGGTGGCCCGTTTCTGCCAGCTCGACCTGGCCCCCGAGGCCCCGTGGCGCTGCCCGGCCAACTGCCCCTCCTACGAGCGGCGGCTGGCCGACGTGGGGTGGGTCCACGGCTCCTTGGTCGAGCCCGCCGCTCGAGGAGGAGCCGGCGGTGCCGGGCGACGAGGTGGCCGCCCTCTTGGACCAGGCCGAGGACTTCATCAACGCCGTGGGCCCCGAGGTGCTGGCCGACGTGCAGCGGGAGGACGCCAAGCGGGAGGCCAAGTCCGGTCGTTGGTGGCGCCGGCGGCGCTGAGGCGGGTCGCTCAGCGACCGGTGAAGCGCGGGGTGCGCTTCTCGGCGAAGGCCGTCATGGCCTCGACCAGGTCGGCGGACTGGAGCATGCCGGCGTTCCACGTGGCCACGTAGTCGAGGCCCTCGGCCACCGTGCGGCCCTCGCTGGCCGCCAGCACCGCCTTGGTGCCCTGGACGGCGAGGGGTGAGTTGGCGGCGATCTCCGTCGCCAGGTCCCGGGCGGCGTCGACCACGGCCGCCGCGTCGTCGGCCACCTCGTTGACCAGCCCGATCTCGCGGGCCCGGCCGGCGCCGATGTCCTTGCCGGTGAAGGCCAGCTCGGCCACGTGCCCGAGGCCGATGATCCTCGGCAGCCGCTGCAGGCTGCCGAGGTCGGCCACGATGGCCACCCGGGTCTCTCGCACCGAGAAGGTGGCGTCGGCCGAGGCCAGGCGGATGTCGCAGGCGCTGATGAGGTCGACCCCGCCGCCGATGCAGTAGCCGTGGACGGCGGCGATGACCGGCTTGGGGCAGTCGGCCACCGAGGTGACCGCCTCCTGGAGGCGCACGATCTGGGCCCGCGACGACGCCGTCGTGCCGGCATGCGAGGGCCGAGGGGCGTCGGCCGGCCGGTCGCCGCCGAGCAGGGACCCGCCCATGGCCACCAGGTCGAGGCCCACGCTGAAGTGGGGCCCCCGGGCGGCGAGCACCACGGCCCGGATCGCCTCGTCGTCGGTCAGGGCGGCCATGGCCCGGGGCAGGTCCCGCCACAGCGCCGGTCCCATGGCGTTGCGGGCCTCGGGGCGGTCGAGCCACAGGGTGGCCACGGCGCCCTCGGCCTCGATGGTCAGGACCTCCGAGGAGAAGGTGGTGCAGTCGGACATGGTTGCCTCCCGGCGTGCGGCGCCGGTGCCGGCCGCCTCGACGGAGCGTAGGGCAGGGCTCCGGCGGACGTTCAGTCGGCGCCGGGCCGGCCGGTGGCCAGCGGGGGCTGGATGTCGGGTCGGGCGACCGTCAGGTAGAGGACCAGCACGGCGACGCCGAGGGCGAAGACGATCGCCGTCGGGCCGTCCCCGAAGCCGATCCCGCTCATGTTGGCCGGCTTGGAGAGGTAGTCGGCGAACGACGCACCCGGGCGGCCGGGTGACCACGTAGGCCATCCAGAAGGCGGCGATGGGGTTCAGGCCGAACCGCCAGGCGAGGCCGGCAGCAGGATCACGACGGCGAACAGGATCCCCGAGGCCAGATAGCCGAGCCCCAGGGCGTTGGCCGTGAAGTCCCCGAGCGCCGTCCCGAGGGCGAAGGTGGCGAACACCGTCGCCCAGTAGAAGCACTCTCGCCGGGTGGTGGTGATGCTGTGGATCGAGAGCGTCCCCTCGGTCCGGTGCCAGCACCAGAACACGGCCAGCAGGATCACCGCCCACAGCACGGTGGTGGCGGCGTAGGGGAGATGGAGGTCCAGGTGCTGGAAGTCGGCCACCCCGGTGCCGATGATGGCGATGGCGTAGGCCAGGAACCAGTAGGCGAGCGCCCGGTAGCGACGGGTGCCGAACTGCAGCGCCAGGCCGACCACGAAGAGCACGACCTCGATCCCGCCGCCCTTCACGTTGCCCAAGGTCTTGAAGTAGTCCGAGGCCGCCTCGCCCCCGGCGGTGGTCAGGATCTTGGTCACCCAGAACACCAGGAGGATCTCGGGCACCTTGGCGGCGACCGGTTCGGGCACCAGCGCCCGCAGGCCGGACCGGCGGCGGACGTTCTGGTTCGTTGCCACCGCATCGCGCCTTTCCCGGCCCCACCCGCCGCATCCCGGGTCGCCGTCGGCGACCTCGGCGGCCACCGTACCGGCGAGCCAGGCCACGGCGGGACCACCCGGCTGGGGGGCGCCCCGGGGGCTGGTGCCGGCCGGGTCTCCGGGGCCGCGGCACGTCGTCCCTGCTCAGGCCCCCTTCACGGCGGTCGGAATCGTCGGTCGGGGGCCGGGCGAACTGAGAGATCACTGAGAACGCCCGGCCCCGGCGGCCCCGAGGTCAGGCCTTGGCGATGACCTCGTCGGCGAACTCCTTGATCCAGTCGATGAAGCTCTCCTTGGTGCCCTTGAGGCCGGCGGTCGTCGGCCCGACCTGGTACGTGGTCACGCCCAGCTCCTCGGAGCGGCGCATCCCCTCGAGCGTGGCCCCCATGCCGGCGATGATCTCGAACGGGGCGTCGCTCCGTCCGGCCTCGTCGCGGTGGCGGCGGATCACCTCGAGGTGGTCGGCCAGCTGGATGAAGTCGTCGTTGTTGACGCCCGGGTTGGACTCGCCGTTGTAGAGCGAGGCCCGGATCTGGGTGTGGTGGACCCAACCGTCACCCAACCGGCCGGCCCGGCGCAGGGCGCCCGGCGACGTGCCGCCGACGATGATCGGGATGCCCCGCTCCTTGTTGATCGGCTTGGGCAGGAACTTGACCGGCGGGATGTCGTAGAACTCGCCGTGGAACTCGATGGTCTCCTCGCTCCACAGGCGGCGCATGAGCTCGATCATCTCGTCGGTCCGACGACCCCGGTTGTGGAAGTCCTGGCCCACGATCTCGAACTCGTCGGGCATCCAACCCACGCCGATGCCCAGGTCGACCCGGCCGCCGGACATCCGGTCGAGGGTGATGACCGAGCGGGCGACCCCGATGGGGTGGCGCAGCGGGAGGATGAAGACCCCGGTGGCCAGGCGGATGGTGGTCGTCCGGGTGGCCACCCCGGCCAGGACCACGAAGGGGTCGAAGGCCGGCGTGTCCGAGTGCATCGGCGGGTAGCCGTCGGCCGTGTACGAGTAGAAGGGGGGCATCTCGGCCGGGAAGATCAGGTGCTCGGGGATGGCGATACTGATGAATCCGTTGGCCTCGGCGGCTTCGGCCACCTCGGGGTAGTGGCGGGCCCCGAGCCCGGACAACGACATCGAGAACTTCACTGGTAGATCCTTTCTGATGGGTGGGTCATGCCGACCGACGGGAGGGGTCGCCGGCTCGCCGTGGTCACGCGTCGTCGGTGAGGTCGAGCTCGACCCCTTCGGGCATGGGCAGGTTGGCGTCGGCCATCACGAGTGGTCCCCGACCCTTCGACCGACTGGAAGATCCGCCCGGTGGTGCGCTCGGCATCCGCCTCGACCAGGTCGGCGATCACCGTGGCCGGCACCTCGACGGGGTGCGCCGTCGAGAGGTCCTGGCCGGCCTGCTCGGCCGTCTGCTCGACCAGCACCGTGCGGGTGTAGCCGGGGTCGACGGCGAAGACGGCGATGTGGTCGTCCCGCAGGTCCCGGGCGAGCAACGTCGTGAGACGGTTGAGCGCCGCCTTGGTCGGTCCGTAGGTGATGCCCGGGGTGGTGTAGGTCCCGATGAGCCCGGCCCCCGAGGTGACGTTGACGATGACGCCGCCGCCGGCGACCCGCATCGAGGGGACCAGCCGCTTGGACAGCAGGAACGGGGCGGTCACGTTGACCCGGAACTGGCGCTCGAAGTTCCGCAGCTCCAGCTCGTCGAGGTCGTGGTAGGCGGCCCGGCCGAGGAAGGCGGCGTCGTTGACCAGCACGTCGATGCGCCCACGCCAGGCCAACGCCTGCTCGGCCAGCTGCTCCACCGAGTCCATGTCGTTGAGGTCGGCCCCGACCACGTGGGCCTGCCGGCCGAGGGCCTCGACGGCGGCCCGGGTCTCGGCCAGGGTCCCCGGCATGGAGGGGAGCGCCTGGTCGACGGTGCGGGCCGACAACACCAGGTCGGCCCCCCGACGAGCCAGTTCCAGCGCCGTTGCCTGGCCCACCCCTCGGCTGGCCCCGGTGACCAGCGCGATGCGTCCTTCGAGCTGCATGTCCCCCCCAAGGCGGCCCTCCGCGGCCGCCGCTCATCCTTCGCCGACAGATCGTAACGGAGCGTTTCGTTCTGGCCAATTCGCCACCCCTCGCAAGAGCGTGTCGACGATGGCCGGGACCCCATCATGACCGGCGCCGGCGGCCGCCGCTCCGTCGAGCGCCTGGAGCATCACCGCTCCCACCGCCAGGTCGAACAGCGCGTCGGGATCGGCGTCCGGCCGGATGTCGCCGCGCTCGCCGGGCGCCGTCCACCAACGACCGCAGGTGGGCCCGGGCCGGGCCGGTGTGCTCCTGCTCCATGGCCCGGGAGACCTCGGTGTCGGCCAACATGCCTCGGAGGGCGGCCACGACGCCGTCGCGCCGGAAGAAGTGGGCGACCCGGTCGACGAAGCTGGCCAGGTCCCGGGCGAAGTCGCCGGTGGCGGGTATCTCGTCCCGCTCGGCCAAGGTGCAGCTCGCCTCGTAGACCACCTGGGCCTTGTTCTTCCACCACCGATAGACCGTGGGCTTGCCGACGCCGGCTCGGGCGGCGATCGCCTCGATGGTCAGGTCGGCGTAGCCGACGTCGGCCAGGAGGGCCAGGGTGGCGGCCAGGACCCGGTCCCGGGCCGCAGTGTCGCGCCGGCTGCCGCCACCACCGGGGAACCGGCGTATCGGCTCGGGCGAGGACGGGCCATCGGGCACGGAGCCCGAGGCTACCGGGGGTCGGCGCCGGTGCCCGGCCCGGACGCCCGTCGTCGCAGTCCGGGGGTGCTGCCCACGCTTGGCCGTCCCGGTGGGAGACAGCCAAGCGTGGGCAGCGGCGGACTAGCTCCGGGCCAGGGTGACCCGGTCGATCTCGGTGCCCGACTCGTTGATGGCCCGCAGCAGCATGGTGGTGCGACCGAAGAACCGGGGCACCACCTGGACGACCAGGAGGCTGTAACCGGTGTAGCGGACCTGGGACCAGGTCACCGTCTCGGGGACCTGGACGGCACCCGTCTGGTTGACGTAGCTGGCCACCGAGGGCACCGAGCTGGGGGAGCCCTCGTAGTTGTCGGCCACGCCGAACTTGTAGAGGCTCTCGCCCGCCGCCCCGGCGGTGATGTACGTCGTGCCCTGGGTGGCCGGGTTGACGGTGGCCCCGCTCGGCGCCGTCGTGGTGGACGCTCCGGCGGTGATGGGGTCGGTGCGCTCGTAGATGTGGTTGTGGCCGTTGATCACCAGGTCGACCTGGTACTGGTCGAACAGCGGCGTCCAGTACTGCCGGACCCCGCCCTCGGAGCCGTGGGTGACGCAGGTGCAGTAGGCGCAGTGGTGGAAGAACACGACGATGAAGTCGATCGATCGGTTCTGGCGCAGGGCGGCCAGGGTCTGGCCCAGCCAGGCGGTCTGCTGGCCGCCGGTGTAGCCGTGGTTGGCCGGGATCTCGTAGGAGACGTCGTTGGGGTCGAGGCTGATGAACCCGACGTTGCCGTAGGTGAAGGAGTAGGTCCCGGGGGCCACGCTCGGGCCGTTGCCGGGGAAGTCCAGGCGGTCGACGTCGGCGCCGTAGCCGTTCGGCGAGTACCACGGCTCCATCTCGTGGTTGCCGAGCGAGGGCATCCAGGGGACCGATGCCGCCGTCGGCGCCACGGTCGTGAAGAACGAGTCCCACACCCGGGGGTCGTACTGGTCGGTGAGCAGGCCCTCCCCGCCGCTCTCGGCGTAGGAGATGTCGCCGGCGTGGAGATGGAAGGCCGGGTTCTGGGCCAGGATCAAGTTGGTGGTGGCGATGGAGTCGTAGGTCGACCCCTGGTCCCCGAAGGCGGTGAAGGTGAACGGGGTCGGGCCGGCCGGGGCGGTGGTGAAGCTCGAGATGGCCCCCTGGCCGAGATTGGAGGGCGCCGGGTCGAGGCCCTGGTGACCGACGGCGTAGTAGTAGGTGGTACCCGGCTGGAGGTTGGTGGCCGCCACGTGGGCGTAGTACTGCTCCTCGGGGGCCTTGGCGGCGGTGGCCGCCGGGCCGACGCTGTCGATGAAGTCCGTGATGTCGGCCCACGGCGTGTTGACGTTCTTCAGGTTGGCCGGGAGTTGCTCACCCAGGTTGTAGGGGCTGGTGCCGATCCGGACGAACGGGCTGGCCACCGGGCTGGCCACCTGCCAGGCGATGCTCATCTGCCGGGTCGGGTCGGCGCCGTAGGCGATGTGCCGGCCGAACGGGACGACGCCCGAGGCGTTGGCCGGGGTGGTGCTCGACACCAGGGTGGGGCCGTGGCCCGGCCCCGGGCCCTGGACCGTGGCCCCGGCCGCCCGGGTGAGGAGGGCGTCCCCGGCGAGCACGGTGCCGGCCCCGACCAGGCCGCCCTTCAGGATCGTCCGCCGCGAGTGGCGCGAGCGGAACCAATCGTGCTGCTCGGCCACGCTCATCTGCTGCGCGATCTCGCGGGTCATGCGTCGAGTGGTCATGGCTCGACTGTGCGAGATGCGGCTTAACGTTCGGTGATGGCGTGGCGGCGGGAAGTTGAAACGTTGGTGACGTCGACGGCGGGAGGTGACGAACGCCGGTGGCTGGTGGCCCGGCGGGCGGTCGACCGGGGGCCGTCGCCCCTCGATCGGGCCTTCGGGTCCGTTCGCCGCCCTGACCTGGGACCCGGGCCGGGGTCACCCGTGGCCCCGGTAGAGTGGCGGGGTCGCGACTGGCCGTTCCTGCACCGGGATCGGGGTCCTGCGCCAGCCGGCGGCCCATGTCGCCGAGTCACTGTTCGAGGAAAGGTCGTCCGCTGCTCACCTTCACCGCCGATGAGGTCGCGGGCCTGACCGGACCGGACTGGCTCCGCCGACGCCGCAGCGACGCCTACGACGCGCTGACGTCGATGCCCCTGCCCCGCGAGTCCGAAGAGGTCTGGCGCTACTCGCCGATCGACTCGCTCGACCTCGACGCCTACCGGCCCTTGACCGGCGACGTGCCGGCCGGCGACGGTCCGGCCGCCGCCGTCGAGCTCTCGACCCTGCCGCGGCGCAGCGGCCTGGCGGTCGTCCGCAACGGCCGTCCGCTCAGCGTCGACCGGGGCGGCCTCCCGGCGAGCGTCCTCTTCGGCGACGCCGCCGAGGGTACCGAGGGCCGAGAGCTCCTGGGCTCGGTGCTCCAGGGCGGTGACGCCATGGTGCGCCTGAACGACGCCTTCCATCCCGGGGCCATCGTGATCGACGTCCCGGCCGGGGTCGTGGTCGCCGACCCGATCGTGATCGCCCACTGGTGCGATGGCACCGCGGCGGCATCGGGCGCCACGGCGACCTTCCCGCGCACGGTCGTGCGGCTGGGAGCGGGCGCCCAGGCCAGCGTGGTGGAGGTGGTGGCCGGGGCCGCCGAGGGGACTCGGTCGTTGGTCGTGCCGGTGAGCGAGCTGGCCGTGGGTGATGCCGCCAACCTGGTCTACGTCTCCATGCAGGTGCTCGGGACCGGTGCCTGGCACCTGGCCCGGGTCGCCGGCACCGTCGGCCGCGACGCCTCGCTGCGGGCCTTCACGCTCGGCCTGGGCGGCGCCTACGACCGCATCCGGGCGGACGTCGAGATCACCGGGCAGGGCGGTTCGAGCGAGCTGAAGTCGGTCTATCTGGGCACGGGCGAGCAGATCCACGACCTGCGCACCATGCAGGACCACGCCGCCCCCCGCACGACCAGTGACCTGCTCTCGAAGGGGGCCGTGGCCGGGACGTCACGGTCGATCTACACCGGTCTGATCCGGGTCCGTCGGGGCGCCGTCAAGACCAACGCCATGCAGAACAACCAGAACCTGGTGCTCGACGAGTCGGCCCACGCCGACTCGGTGCCCAACCTCGACATCGAGGAGAACGACGTGCGGTGCAGCCACGCCTCGACGGTCGGCCCGGTCGACGAGGACCAGCGCTACTACCTCGAATCACGGGGCGTGCCACCCGAGCGGGCCGAGCGGCTGATCGTCCTGGGCTTCTTCGACGACATCGTCGATCGCTCGCCCGAGCCGACGGCCATCGAGGCCCTGCGCCGGCAGGTGGGCAGCCGGCTGGCCGGGGCCGTGGGCGACGGGACGCCCTCGTGAGCTCCCGGGTCGTGCTGTGTCGACCGGCCGAGCTCGAGCCGGGTCAGGCCCGGCGCTTCGACGTGGCCGGGGCGCGGATCGCCCTGGTGCGCACCGGCGACGAGTTCCACGCCGTCGCCGACCGCTGCAGCCACGAGGACTACTCCCTGGCCGAGGGCGAGGTGTGGGAAGCCGAGTGCGAGATCGAATGTCCCCGTCACGGCAGCGCCTTCGACCTGCGGACCGGTGAGCCCAGCTCGCTCCCGGCGACCCAGCCGGTGGCCGTCTACGCCGTCGAGGTGGCCGACGACGAGGTGGCGGTGATCCTCCCGTGAGCGGCGAGGGACTGGTCATCGAAGGCCTCCGGGCCGAGGTCGCCGGACGCGAGGTCCTGCACGGGGTCGACCTGACGGTCAAGAGCGGTGAGGTCCACGTGGTCATGGGGCCCAACGGCTCGGGCAAGAGCACCCTGGCCCACGCCCTGATGGGGCGGCCCGGCACCGTGGTCACCGGCGGCAGCGTGACCATCGACGGGGTCGAGCTGCTCGGCCGCCCGGCGTGGGAGCGGGCCCGGGCCGGGTTGTTCCTCGCCCTGCAGCAGCCGATCGAGGTGCCCGGGGTCTCGTTGGCCGCCGTGCTGGGCGAAGCGCTGGCCACCGACGGTGGCGTCCCCGAGGCCGAGCTCGAGGACCGGCTCCGCAAGGAGGCGACGGCGATCGGCTTCGACGAGCGTTTCTTGTCCCGGGCCCTCAACGTGGACCTGTCCGGCGGCGAGCGCAAGCGCAACGAGGTGGTCCAGCTGGGCGTGCTGCGGCCGGCGTTCTGCGTCCTCGACGAGATCGACTCGGGGCTCGACGTGGACGCCCTCGGTGCGGTGTCCCGTCGGCTCGAAGGCGCCACCCGGGAGTGGGGATTGGGCGTCCTGGCCGTCACCCACTTCCAGCGCCTGCTGGTCGAGCTGCGGGCCGACGTCATCCACGTCCTGGTGGGTGGGGCCATCGCGGCGACCGGTGGGCCCGAGCTGGCCGAGGAGCTGGAGCGGACCGGCTACACCGCCTACGGGGTGGGCTGACCGCCGCTCGGCCGGCCTCGCGACGGCCGAGCGTGCCGCCACTTTTCGCCCCTCCCGGGCTATTTTGACAAGCCATGGCCAGCGGTCGTCCACCCGGTGGCCCTTCGGATCCGCCGCCCCCGCGCCGGCGCGGATCGGTCCCCAACGAGGCCGGGCTGCGGGCCCTCGGCTCGTCCTCCCCGGGTTCCTCGGGCGAGGCGCCGGTCGCCAACGAGCAGGGGTTGCGCACCCTCGGCGCCCAGATCGACCGGGCGTCGTCGCGCCCGGGCCGGACCCGTCGTGGCCGCCGGCGATGGAGCCGCCGTCGCAAGGTCGTCACCGGCCTGCTCACGGTGGTGGTGCTGCTCGGACTCCTGGTGGGCGGGATCTACGGCTACGCCCGCTACCGCTACGACCAGATCCAGAAGGTCCACGTGGCGGCGGACCAGCAGGCCGCCGCCGGCCAGCCGTTCAACCTCCTGGTCATCGGCTCGGACTCCCGGGAGGGGCTGTCGTCGGCCCAGCAGGCCCAGGACGGCACGGCCTCGGCCGTCGGCGGCCAGCGCAGCGACGTCACCATGATCTGGCACGTCGTGCCCTCGACCAAGCAGATCACCATCATCTCGATCCCCCGCGACACCCTGGTGTCGATGGTCGGGGGCGACGTGGCCACGTTCGGCACCTTCAACCGCATCAACTCGTCCTACGACGAGGGGCCGAACCAGCTGGTGCAGACGATCGAGGCCAACTTCGGCATCCCGATCAACCACGTCATGCAGGTCAATTTCAACGGGTTCGAAGGGGCGGTGAACGCCCTGGGTGGCGTCTACCTGAACTTCAACTACCCGGCCAAGGACTCGCTGTCGGGCCTCAACATCACCCAGACCGGCTGTCAGCTGCTGAACGGCCAGGAGGCCCTGGCGGTGGCCCGCAGCCGGCATTACTACTACTACCAAAACGGCGAATGGCAGTACGACGGGACCAGCGACTTCGGCCGGATCCAGCGCCAGGACGCCTTCCTGCGGGCCCTCATCGACACGGCCAAGACCAAGTACAACCCCCTGACCCTGAACGCCCTCATCGGCTCGATCCCCCACGGGTTGAAGATCGACGACAACTTCAGCTTGGGTGACCTGGTCGGCCTGGCCGAGGACTTCCACAGCGTCAACGCCAACGCCCTCGGCACCACGACGCTGCCCACGATCTCCGACGGTGACGTGCAGCCGTGGGGCGACGTCCTCTTCGTCGATCAGCCGGCGGCCCAGCAGCTGCTGGTGTCGACCTTCGGTAGCCAGCTGACCACCCCGACCCAGCCGCCGCCGAACACGTCGTTGCACTCGACGCCGCCGCCCGTGGTCACCCCGACCACGGCGCCGGCCACCACCGGGTCGACGGCGGGCACCACGACCACGACGGCGGCCCCGCCACCGTCGTTCGACCCGACGCCCTGCACGCCCCACTGAGGCGCGCCCGCTGCGGCGCCCGCACCGCGGCGCATTGGGCCCCGGTGGGATCGATGGAGGTGGGCGGTCGACCCGAGGGTCGACCGGTGCCTCAGACGGCCGCCGACTCCTCGTCGAGCGCCTGGGAGAGCGTGTTCCAGCTGAGCGTGGCGCACTTGATGCGCACGGGGAACTTGACCACGCCCTGGAGCGCCGCCAGCTCGCCGAGCTTCGAGAGGTCGACCGGCTCGGGCTCGTTGCCCTCGCCGTCGAGGCTGGCCTCGTGGATCGACATGAGCTCCTTGAAGGTGCGGATGAGCTTGTAGACGTCCTCGACCGGCTTGCCCTTCACCGCCGAGGACATGAGCGAGGCCGAGGACTGGCTGATCGAGCAGCCGGTCCCACCGATCTTGATGTCGGCCACCGTGCCGTCCTCGACCGAGATGGTCACGACGACCTCGTCGCCGCACAGCGGGTTGAAGCCCTCGACCCGGTGGGCCGGCGGCGGGAGCTCGCCGCGGTTGCGTGGTGAGCGGTAGTGGTCGAGGATGATCTCGCGGTAGAGCTCTTCAAGATCGGGCATCAAGCACCTTCTTCCGGCCACCCGGTGGCACGCGGTGTTACCCGAACAATCTACCGGCTGCGCTCAGACCCTCGATCAGGACGTCGACGTCGTGCTCGTCGCTGTACAGGCCGAACGAGGCCCGGGCGGTGGCCGAGACGCCGAGGCGGCGCATGAGCGGCTTGGCGCAGTGGTGCCCGGGTCGCACGCAGACGGCGTACTCGTCGAGCACCTGGGCCAGGTCGTGGGCGTGGATGTCCCGGTAGGCGATCGAGAGGACCCCGCCCCGGTCGTCGCCGGCCGGCGGGCCGAAGACCCGCACGTCGTCACCCAGCCGCTCGGCCAGGGTGTCGAGGGCGTAGGTGGTGAGCGCCCGCTCGTGGGCCCGGATGGCCGGCATGCCGATCTCCTCGAGGTAGGCCACGGCGGCCGACAGCCCGACGGCCTCGGCGATCGGCGGGGTCCCGGCCTCGAAGCGGTGCGGGGCCTCGGCCGGCAGGAACCGGTCGGTGCGGACGTCGAGGATCATCCCGCCGCCACCGAGGAACGGGGGCATGGACGCCAGGAGCTCGGATCGGGCCCACAGCACGCCGATGCCGGTCGGGCCCTGCATCTTGTGCGACGAGAAGGCCAGGAAGTCGACGTCGAGGGCCTGGACGTCGGTCGGCAGGTGCGGGACGGACTGGGCCCCGTCGGCCAGCACCAGCGCACCGGCCCGATGGGCCACGTCGGCGATCTGGCGCAGCGGGTTGATGGTGCCGAGCACGTTGGACATGGCCGAGACCCCGACCAGCTTGGCCCCGTCGACCAGCGCCTCGAGACCGGTCAGGTCGAGGCGGCCCTGGTCGTCGATCGGCACGTAGCGCAGCTCGATGCCCCGCTCCTCGGCCAGCTGCAGCCAGGGCACCACGTTGGCGTGGTGCTCCATCTCGGTGAGGACGACCACGTCGCCGGCGACCAGGTTGCTCCGCCCCCACGAGTGGGCCACCAGGTTGATCGATTCGGTCGTGTTCTTGGTGAAGACGATCTCGGTGGCCGGCCGCGGGGCGTTGATGAAGCGGCCGACGATCTCTCTCGTCTGCTCGTAGAGGTGGGTGGCCTCCTCGGCGGTGGCGAACACGCCCCGGTGCACGTTGGCGTGGGTGGTCTCGTAGTACTGCTCCATGGCCGAGAGCACCGACCGGGGCTGCAGCGAGGTGGAGGCCGAGTCGAGGTAGACGATCGGGAGGTCGTGGACGCGTCGGGTGAGCAGCGGGAAGTCCTTGCGGACGACCTCGACGTCGTAGGGCACCGTCAGGGCCTCCTCGGCGGTCATCTCAGGACCGCCACTCGTCGTACCCGCCGGTCTCGATGCGACGGGCCAGCTCGGGGCCGCCGCTCGCCGCCACCCGGCCGTCCACCAGCAGGTGGACCTGGTCGGGGACGAGCTCCTCCAGGAGGCGCTGGTAGTGGGTGACGACCAGGACGCCCAGCTCGGGGTGGGCCTCGCGCACCGTGCGCACGCCCCGGCCGACCACCCGGAGGGCGTCGATGTCGAGGCCGGAATCGGTCTCGTCCAAGATGGCCATCCTCGGCTGCAAGAGGGCCATCTGGAGGATCTCGTTGCGCTTCTTCTCGCCGCCCGAGAACCCCTCGTTCAGGTGGCGCTCGCCGAAGGCGGGGTCCATCCCGAGGCGCTCCATCCACTCGTTCATGGCGAAGCGGACCTCGAGGATCGACAGGTCCTCCTGTCCGGTCCGGGCGGCGATGGCCTGGCGGAGGAACTGGATCACCGAGACCCCACCGATGGTCTCGGGGTACTGGAAGGCCAGGAACAGGCCGGCCTTGGCCCGGACGTCGGTGGCCCAGGCGGTGATGTCCTCGCCGTCGAGCCGGATGGCGCCCCCGGTCACCTCGTAGGCCGGGTTGCCGAGCAGGGTCGAGGCCAGCGTGGACTTCCCGGCGCCGTTCGGACCCATGAGGGCGTGCACCTCGCCGGCCCCGACAGCCAGCGTGACACCCCGCAGGATCTCGTGGCCGTCGACCGCCACGTGCAGGTCGTCGATTTCCAGGAGTGGGCTCACGTCAAAATACTACCTGATTGGTCGGATTTAGAGAACGGCCGACCAAATTCCATCGGCTGGCTGGCCTCTTGTACTGTCCTTCGCAGTGGCCAACCCCTGGACGTACGCCGGCAAGGTGGCCTCGGTCGACTCTGGCGCCGGCACCATCACCCTGGTCGACGAGTCGACCTTCACCATCAGCGACCGGGCGGGGGACATCATCCCTGGCGGTGCGCACGGTCTGTTCGTCCGTGACACCCGGGTGCTCAGCCGCTTCGAGCTGCGGATCGACGGCAAGCGGCTCGAACCGCTCGCCGCCGTCAGTCCGGACCCCTTCGCCGCCACCTTCGTGTCGCGTTGCGAGCCGGCCTCCGGGCACGCCGACTCCACCCTCATGGTGTTCCGGGCCCGCTACGTGGGCCAGGGGATGCGTGAGGACCTGACCATCCACAACTTCGGGTCCGAAGCGACGGTGTGCTCGATCGAGCTGTTCGCCGACGCCGACTTCGCCAATCTCTTCGCCGTCAAGGAGGGGCGGCCCGGCGACACCGACGGCGAGACGACGCGCTCGATCGACATCGAGGGCCACGCCCTCGGCTTCGCCTACCGTCGGGGGCCGACCAACCGGGGGGTGCAGCTCCGGTTCCTGCCGGCCGACGACGGCACCACCGTCGCCCTGAGCGACAACCTGGCCCGCCTGGAGGCGGTCGTCCCGGCCCGGGGGACCTGGACGGCCTGCGTCGAGGTGATCCCGATCATCGAGTCGTCGCTGGTCGTCCCGCGCTACCGCTGCGGCGAGCCGGTCGAGCGGGCCACCCCCTCCGAGCGCCTGGCCGAGTGGCGTCAGCGGGTGCCGCACGTCCAGACCGAGCACGAAGGGCTCCGGACGGTGATCGCCCGGAGCGCCGAGGACCTCGGCGCACTGCGGATCTTCGACCCGGACTTCCCCGAGCGGGCGGTGGTGGCGGCCGGGGCGCCGTGGTTCATGACCGTCTTCGGCCGCGACTCGCTGCTCACCGCCTGGAGCGCCCTGTTGGTCGATCCGGACCTCGCCCTGGGTGTGCTCCAGACGCTGGCCCGGTTCCAAGGGACCGAGGTCGACCCCCGCCAGGACGAGCAACCGGGTCGGATCCTCCACGAGATGCGCTTCGGCGAGGCGGCCAGCCTGTCGCTCGGCGGCGGCAGCATCTACTACGGCACGGCCGACGCCACGCCGCTGTTCGTCATGCTCCTGGGCGAGCTGCGCCGCTGGGGCCTGGCCCGCGAGAAGGTCGACGAGCTGCTGCCCAACGCCGACCGGGCGCTGGCGTGGATCGAGGACTTCGGCGACGCCGACGGCGACGGGTACGTCGAGTACCACCGGGCGACCGACCGGGGTCTGGCCAACCAGGGCTGGAAGGACAGCTGGGACGGGGTCCGCTACGCCGACGGCCGGGTGGCCGAGGCGCCCATCGCCCTCTGCGAGGTCCAGGCCTACGTGTACGGCGCCTACCTGGCTCGGGCCCACTTCGCCTTCGAGGTCGGGGACGAGGCGACGTTCGAGCGCTACCGGGTGAAGGCCGCCGACCTGAAGGCGGCGTTCAACCGGGACTTCTGGTTGGAGGACCGGGGCTGGTTCGCCATCGGCCTCGACGCCGACAAGCAGCCCATCGACTCGCTCACCTCCAACATCGGCCACTGCCTGTGGACCGGCATCGTCGAGGAGGACAAGGCCCGCTCGGTGGCCCAGCATCTCCTGTCGCCGGAGCTCGACAGCGGCTGGGGGGTACGGACGCTGGCCACCTCCATGGGCGGGTACAACCCGGTCAGCTACCACTCGGGATCGGTCTGGCCCCACGACACGGCCATCGCCGCCGCCGGCCTGGCCCGCTACGGGTTCGAGGAGGGCGCCCAGCACCTGGTGCTCTCGCTGCTCGAGGCGGGTGCCGCCCAGGGCGGACGGCTGCCCGAGCTCTACACCGGCCTCGAGCGCAGCGCCTACCCGATCCCGGTGGGCTACCCCACCTCGTGCTCGCCCCAGGCGTGGTCGGCGGCGTCGCCCCTGCTTGTGCCTGCGGACCCTGCTGCGCTTCGACCCCTGGGTCCCCTACGGCAAGACCTGGCTGGCCCCCATGGTGCCGCCGGAGATCGGCCCGCTGCGGGTCGAGGGCATCCCGTTGGCCGGGTCCCGGGTGGACGTCGAGGTGGACGGGGGAAAGGTCTCGGTGAGCGGACTGCCCGAGGGCATCGAACTCATCCAGACGCCCCGCCACCCCTTCACCGCCGTCTGAGCGTCGCCGCCCGAGCGCCTGCCATCCGGTTGCCGCCATCCGGGTGCCGCCATCCGAGCGATGGCACAGGGCCCGCGATCTACCAGCCCCGGTCGATCCACTCCCCGAGGTGGGGGTGCTCCGTGCCCACGGTGGACGAGGCGCCGTGTCCCGGCAAGATGACCGTCGACGCTTCGAAGCGCGAGAAGATGCGGTCCTCGATCGACCGGATGATGGTGGCGAAGTCGCCGCCCTCGAACGATGTGTTGCCCGGGCCACCAGGGAACAGCGTGTCGCCGGTGAGCAACAGCGGGGTGTCCTCGACGGCGAAGCACATCGAGCCGGCCGTGTGGCCCGGCGTGGCCAGGGTGTGGATGCGCAGCCGCCCCACCTCGAGCACCGCCTCGTCCTCCAGGATCAGGTCGTAGGACGGGAGCATGCCGGCGTCGGCCGCCGTGACCGAGACCGAGATGCCGGCCTCGCGAACGGCGGGCACGGCCTGGATGTGGTCCCAGTGGCCGTGGGTCTCCACGACCTGGCGCACCCCGAGGCGGGTGCAGATCTCGAGCAGCTCCTCGTGCTCGTTGGCCGCGTCGACCAGGACGGCGTCGCCCGTCCGTCGGCAGCGGACGATGTAGACGTTGTTCTCCACCGGTCCGACCACGATCCGGTGGACCTCGGTGGTGGCGTCTTCCCAGATACGGACGAGTCCCGGCACGCCTCCAGGCTTGCACAACGGGGCGATTCCCGCCGGTCGGATACCGGCCTGCGCTGGTCGTTCGAATCTCGTTCTGGTAGACACGGCGAGCGGACCTGTGGGCCGTCCCGGCGACGGCTCGTCCCGGACCGCCACCAGGTACTGCGCCCAAGCGATGCGGGGAGGGACGGCCGAGCATGAACTTCGCCTTCAGCGACGAGCAGGAGGAGCTGCGCACCGCCGTGCGGCGGTTCCTGGCCGACAAGTCCCCCGAGACCGAAGTCCGGCGGCTGATGGCCACCACCGAGGGCTACGACCCGGCGGTGTGGAGCCAGATGGCCGACCAGCTCGGCCTGCAGAGCCTCACCATCCCCGAGGAGTACGGGGGCTCGGGCTTCTCCTACGTCGAGCTGATCGTGGTCCTGGAGGAGATGGGGGCGGCCCTGTTGTGCGCGCCGTACTTCTCCACCGTGGCCCTGGCCGCCAACGCCCTGCTCACCTCGGGCGACGACTCGGCCAAGGGGTACCTCCTGCCGGGGTTGGCGTCGGGCGAGACCATCGGGACGCTGGCCCTCACCGAGGACAACGGACGCTGGGACTTCTCGGGCATCGAGCTGCGGGCCACCAAGACCGGTGACGGGTGGGCGCTCGACGGGCACAAGTCTTACGTGCTCGATGGCCACACCGCCGGGCTGATCCTGGTGGCCGGTCGGACCGACGCCGGGGTGAGCCTGTTCGGGGTGCAGGGCGACGCCGACGGTCTGGTCCGCACGCCGCTGCCGACCATGGACCAGACCCGCAAGCAGGCCCGCCTGGAGTTCTCCTCCACGCCGGCCTGGCTGATCGGGACCGAGGGCGGGGCCGAGGCCGGCCTCACCGCCACCCTCGACCTGGCCGCCGTGGCCCTGGCGGCCGAGCAGGTGGGCGGGGCCCAGCGGGTGCTCGACACGGCGGTCGAGTACGCCAAGAACCGCATCCAGTTCGGTCGGCCGATCGGCAGCTTCCAGGCCATCAAGCACAAGTGCGCCGACATGCTGCTGGAGGTCGAGTCGGCCAAGTCGGCCGCCTACTACGCCGGATGGGCGGCGGCCGAGGGCTCCGACGAGCTGCCGGTGGTGGCCAGCCTGGCCAAGTCGTACTGCTCCGAGGCGTACTTCCACGCCGCCGCCGAGAACATCCAGATCCACGGGGGCATCGGGTTCACCTGGGAGCACAGCGCCCACCTCTACTTCAAGCGGGCCAAGTCCTCCGAGCTGCTGTTCGGTGACCCCGCCTACCACCGGGAGCTGTTGGCCCAGCGCATCGGGATCTGACCGGCCAGGTGGCCGGGCGCCCTGGATGAGCGGCTCCTGGCGGCTGTTGGACGGGCCAGCGGGTGTCCTGCGGGCCTACGAGACCACGACGGCGACCGGCTCGCTCGACGGGCCGGCCCTGCTGATCTGCCACGAGTTCCCGCCGTTCAAGGGCGGCTCGACCGACGTCGGCCGGACCTACCCCACGCTGGCCGACCGCCTGGCCGAGGAGTCCGGCTGGCGGGTGGTGACCGCCACGCTCCGGGGCCTCGGGGGGTCCGAAGGTGACTTCTCGGCCGACGGCTGGCTGGAGGACCTGCGCTTCCTGCTCGAGCAGACACGGGGGAACCCGGGCCCCGACGCCGACGACGGCGGCGCCGACGGTGAGCCGGTCCATCTGGTCGGCTTCGGCTTCGGCGGCGCCCTCGCCCTGCGCCTGGCGGCCGAGAACCCCCGGGTGGCCGGGGTGGCCTGCCTCGGATCGCCGGCCGACCTGTCGGCGTGGGTGCTCGACCCGTCGGTGGCGGTGGCCCGCTCCCGGGCCAGCGGGATCATCCACCGACGGAGCTTCCCCCGAGACCCGGCGGCCTGGGCGGCCGAGATCATCGCCCTCGAGCCCCTGGTGGCGGCGGGCGCCTTGCGGGGCCGACCGTTGTTGCTGGTCCACGGGGCCGACGACACCGAGGTGCCGACGTCGGCCGCCTATGCGTTGGCCGACGCGGCCTCGGGCCCGGTGGACCTGCGTATCGTGCCCGGTGCCGGTCGCTGGCTCCGGGCCGATCCCCGGGCGGTGGCCACCCTCATCGGGTGGCTGGAGCGTCGCCGCTGAGCGCTTCGTCGATGCGCGACCGCAGGGCCCGGGCGGCCGCTCGGGGGTCGGCCGCCTCGGTCAGCCAGCGCACGACGACGAAGTGGCGCACCCCGGCGGCCACCAGGTCGTCGACCCGTTCCGGGGTCACGCCGCCGGTGACGAAGACCGGGAGCGGCGACGTCCGCCGCCGCCGCACCGGCGTAGGCCAGACCGGTCCCCGGCCGGCCCGGCTTGGTCGGCGTCGGCTCGACCGGGCCGGCCGAGAGGTAGTCGACCGGCTGGTCGAGGGCGCCGGCCAGATCGTCAGGACCATGGGTCGAGAGGCCGATGAGGGCGTCGGGCCCGAGGATGCGCCGAGCGGTCGCCGCCCGCACGTCGTCCTGCCCCACGTGGACGCCGTCGGCCTCGGCCTCGAGGGCCAGGTCCGGCCGGTCGTTCAGCAAGAAGGGCACGCCGTGGTCGTGGCACACCCGCCGGCAGGCCCGGGCCCGTTCGACGCAGGCCCGGGCGTCGAGCACCTTGTCCCGCAGCTGCACCACGTCGACGCCGCCGTCGATGCAGGCGGCCACGAAGGCCTCCAGGTCGGGTCGATCGGCCGTGCACAGGTACAGCCGCCGGCCGACCAGGGGGTGGCTCACCCGCGCGGGGCCGCCCGTTTCGCCGAGCCGGTCGCCGCCTTCGAGCGGGACCGGGTGCCGGCGGGCGGGCTGGCCGCGTCCCCGGTCGCCGCCGCCGTGGCCTTCGCCTTGGCCTTCATCTCCTGCTTGTACTGGCGGACCAGGAGCAGGCTGTCGGCGTCGACGATGTCGGCGATGGACCGGTGCGACCCGGCGTCACCGAACGGCGACGAGGCCGTCTCCCAGCCGTCCGGCGTGACCCCGAGCTGCTTGCCCAACAGGGCGATGAAGATCCGGGCCTTCTGTTCGCCGAAGCCCGGCAGGGCCTTGACGTTGGCCAGCAGCTCCTTGCCGTTCGTGGCCGATTTCCAGATGCGGGCGGCGTCGCCCCCGTACTCGTCGACCACCACCCGGCAGACCGCCTGGACCCGACCGGCCATCGAGCCGGGGAAGCGGTGGAGCGCCGGGCGGGCCGAGAACACCGCCGCCAGCTGCTCGGGGTCCATGGCGGCCAGGCGTCCGGCGTCCAGCGGTTCGCCGAGTCGCTCGGCCAGCTCGGCCGGGGCACTGAACGCCCGCTCGAGCGGGATCTGCTGGTCGAGCACCATCCCGATGACCAGGGCCAGCGGGTCGGTGGTGAGCAGCTTGTCGGCGTCGGCGTCGCCGGATAGGTAGAGCGATCGTCGTCGGGGCATTGGTCGAGTGTACCCAGGGGGGGTGCAGGGACGCCGGGCGAGTTCACGTCCCCGAAACCCAGCTGGCGGCGGCGCCATCTACCGTGAGCGGGCGAGGGCCCGGGCGGGTACGGCGCGTGGTCGACGGGACCGCGTCCCGCCGACCGGATCCGCGGCCTCGGTGACAGGACGGCGACAGCGGCACTCGTCCGGCAGGCCATGGCCTATGGTCCGCCTGGGGGGTCCGAGGCAGGAGGACGGCGACACGATGGTCCAGACCCCGACACTCGACGGCCACCGCGCCGTCGCCCCGCCGGACCTGCTGCATCCCTACGTCGTGGTGCTCTTCGGGGCCACCGGCGACCTGGCCCGGCGCAAGCTCCTGCCGGGGCTGCTCCACCTCTCCCATCACGGGCTCCTGCCCGAGTACCGGATCGTCGGGACCTCGTTGCCGGAATTCGACGACGAGGACTTCCGCACGTTCGCCCGGGCGGCCTGCGAGGAGTTCGGCCGGGCCCACGCCGTCGAGGACGATTGGGAGGAGTTCGCCTCCCGTCTCTTCTACGTGCCGCAGTCCCAGGGCGCCGCCGGCCTGGCGGCCACGGTCGGGAAGGCCGAGGCCATGCTCGGCCCCGACAGCCGGCGCCTGCACTACCTGAGTACGCCGCCGTCGGCCGCCGGCGGCATCGTGCGCATGCTGCAGGAGGCCGGCCTGGTGGAGCGGTCCCGCATCATCATGGAGAAGCCGTTCGGTACCGACCTGGCCAGCGCCCAGGCCCTGAACGCCGTGGTCCACGACGTCTTCCGCGAGGACCAGGTCTACCGGATCGACCACTTCCTCGGGAAGGAGGCGGCGCAGAACATCCTGGCCTTCCGGTTCGCCAACGGGTTGTTCGAGCCGATCTGGAACCGCGACCACATCGACCACGTCCAGATCGACGTCCCCGAGTCGCTGTCGGTCGACACCCGGGGCTCGTTCTACGACGCGACCGGCGCCTTCCGCGACATGGTGGTCACCCACCTCCTCCAGGTGCTGGCCTTCGTGGCCATGGAGCCGCCGACCGCCCTCGAGCCCCGGGCCATCAACGACGAGAAGAACAAGGTCTTCCGGTCGCTCCGGCCCATCGACCCGGCCAACGTGGTGCGGGGCCAGTACGAGGGGTACCGGTCGGTCGAGGGGGTGGCCCCCGACTCGCAGACCGAGACCTTCGTGGCCCTGCGGTGCGAGATCGACAACTGGCGCTGGGCCGGGGTGCCGTTCTTCCTGCGCACGGGCAAGCGGATGGCCGAAGGGGCCCGCATCATCTCCATCGCCTTTCGGGAGCCGCCCAAGTCGATGTTCCCGGCCGGCTCGGGCGTCGGGACCCAGGGCCCGGACCACCTGACCTTCGACCTGGCCGACTCGTCCAAGCTCTCGCTCTCCTTCTACGGCAAGCGACCCGGCCCGGGGATGGTGCTCGACAAGCTGTCGCTCCAATTCGCCCTGCACGAGACGGGCCAGGAGGCCGACGTCCTCGAGGCCTACGAGCGCCTGCACCACGACGCCATGAGCGGCGACCAGACGCTGTTCACCACGGCCGAGGGCATCGAGCGGCTGTGGGAGATCTCGACCCCGTTGCTGGAGTCGCCGCCGCCGGTCGAGTTCTACCCCCAGGATTCCTGGGGGCCCGACTCGATCCACGACCTCATCGCCCCGGCCGCCTGGCGTCTGCCGTTCGAGCGGAAGTGGCGCCAACTCGAGTGAGTGGGGTGGGCTCCATCCGTCACGGGACCGGGCGGACCGGGCAGACTCACTAGGTGCATATCCCGGCGAAGGTGGACTACGGACTGCGCGCCCTGCTGACCTTGGCCGCCGCCGGTGGCCCGCAGACCGCCGAGACCCTGGCCGCCGAGCAGGGGCTGCCGCCTCGCTTCCTCGGGGCCATCCTGGCCGATCTCCGTCGGGCCAGCCTGGTGGCCAGCCAACGGGGGGCCGAGGGCGGCTACCGCCTGGCCCGTCCGCCACAGGAGATCACCGTGGCGGCGGTCATCCGGGCCCTGGACGGCCCGCTGGCCGAGGTGCGGGGCTTCCGGCCCGAGGCCACCCACTACGACGGGGCGGCCGAGCATCTCCAGGACGTCTGGGTCGCCGTGCGGGCCAGCCTCCGGGCCGTGCTCGAGCACGTCACCCTGGCCCAGGTGGCGGCGGGCAAGCTCCCGAGCCACATCGTGAAGCTGACCTCGAACCCCGACGCCTGGGCGTCGCGCTGAGCGACCGGCGCCGGCCTGAGCGACCGCCGACTACGGCGTCTCGAGGAACCGCCAGCGGGTGGCCCCGCCGGGCTCGATCGTCGCCGTCGCCGTGGCCCGGCCGGCGTCGATCCGGTAGACCGACCAGGGCGGGGGACCGGCCGAGGGTGCGCTGTACTCGGCCGTCAGGGCGGTGCCCGACTCGTCGACCTCTGCCGGCCAGCCGGCCGCCCGCCACTGCCCGGCCATCGTGGCCACCAGGTCCGGATCGACCACCCGGGCCGCCGTGCCGTCGACGACCAGGTCGAACTCGTGGGTGGCCAGGCTGAGCGAGCACCTCGGGTCCCGGGCCAGGTTGCGGCCCTTACGCGTGCCGGCACCGGTCTCGAACCAGAACGAGCCGTCGACCCACAGGGCGCCGACACCGGTGACGTGCGGGCTGCCGTCGGCGTTGATGGTGGTCAACCAGCTGGTGTGGCGGTCGGGCCCCCCGGTGCCCGGGGCCTGGCTCACCCCCCGGTCGAGCCGGGCCTCGATGACCGCCCAGTCGAGCGGGTCCAGGTCGTAGCGGCCGGCGAGGTTGGTGGGGATGGCGGTGCGCGGGTGGTCCATGGATCCCTCCTCGGTCGGCTCAGTGTGGCGCACGGGGTGGCGTCGTGCTCGAATCGGAGCCCGGAGCTAGCGGAGAGGGCGTTGCCTGCGGGAGGATGCGCAGAGGTGCCCCGTGCTCGTTGACCCCCCCGACGTCCGCGCCCCGACGCTGCACGCGGCGACCGCCGTGGCCTCGCCGCCCGCCCCGGCGACGGGCGGCCAGGTCACCACCGGCGCCGCCACGGACTTCTCCCTGCCCAAGAAGGGCGGCTACCTCGGGCAGTTCGACTCCTACCGGGTCGTGGCCTGCGGGGCCGTCGTCCTCCAGCACAGCCTGCTGTGGACCATTCAGCCCGGCAACGAGGCGGCGTGGGCGTTCGTCATGCTGCTGCACTTCAGCCGGACGGCCTTCTTCTTCCTGTCGGCGTTGCTCCTGACCTACTCGCAGATCACCCGGCCCCGGTCGGTGCGCGGTTTCTGGGCCCGTCGCTACGTGCAGCTCGGCGTGCCCTACCTGGCCTGGACGGCCATCTACTGGGGGTACACGTTGGCCGAGGACGGCTCGTGGGACCGCGCCGGCTACCTGCTCTGGCACGACCTGGTGTTCGGCTACTACCAGCTGTACTTCGTGGTGGTGCTGCTGCAGCTCTACGTGGTCTTCCCCTTCCTGCTCCGGCTGATCCGGCGTTCGCGCCACCACGCCCGGATCATGACGGTGAGCCTGCTCTTCGCCCTCTTCCTGGCCGCCGTCCTGCACTGGCAGCGCCAGTTCGGGAGCCTCGGGCACTTCACCCTGTGGTTCGAGCACTACTGGCCCTGGGCCCGCAATCCGATCACCTACCAGGAGCAGTTCGTCGCCGGGATCCTCGTCGCCCTGCACCTCGACCAGGTCCGCCGGTTCGCCTCGCGCTGGTACCGACAGGTGATCGCCGGCGCCGTCGTCCTCGGTATCGCCGCCACCATGTGGTACCTGGTGGCCGTGTGGACCGGGTCGCCCACCGGCGGGGCGTCCGACCTCTACCAGCCGATCGCCTTCCTCTGGTTCACCGCCGCCGTGGCCGGCCTCGAGTGCGGGACCTGGTGGTGGTACCAGCGGACGCAGAACGGCCATCCACCCCGCTCCCGGGTGTTCTCGGCCCGCTACCTGGGCGCCCTGACCGGCGGCATCTTCTTCAGCCACGTGCTGGTCATCAACTTCGTCCGCCAGTGGTTGGGCGATCTCGGGATCAGCGCCCACCTGGGCTGGGGTGGCGAGGTGGTCGTGCTGTGGGTGCTCACCCTGAGCATCTCGGCCGCATTCGTGGCGCTGCTCCTGCGCACCCCGCTGCGCTGGGTCCTGGGTGGGCCGGTGCGGGCCGAGCAGCGGGCCCGCCTCGACGCCCTGGCCGGGTCGTAGCGGGCGCGCCGCCTCAGGTGGTGGCCACCAGGAGGTCCTCGCCGCTGGCCGGCCGCAGGCCGTCGGTGCGGCCCCCGAAGTAGCGGTCGCCGAGCGAGCGACCTGACTCGTGGGCGGCGGCGGGGAAGCCGGCCGCCCGGGCCAGGTCCAGCATCTCGTCGGGCGAGTAGAAGCTGGTGAAGGGCGTGCCGGCCGCTCGGGCGCCCTGCTGCGCCGCCTCGAACCCGGCCCGGTCCTCGTCGTCGAACTGCTCGGGCGGGATGAGGAACGTCATGGCCAGGGTCGAGCCCGGCGCCAGCTGGGACAACTGCTCGAGAGTGGACCGGGTGGCCTCCTTGGTGAGGTACATGGCGACCCCGGTCGAGACCACGACGGCCGGGCGGGTCGGGTCGAAGCCGGCGGCGACGAGCTCGCCCCACCACGACCCGGGCGTCTCGAAGTCGACCGGGACCAGGTGCAGCCACTCGGGGACACCCAGACCCAGCGCCGAGAGCCGCTGGCGCTTCCAGGCTTGAGGGCCGGGCTGGTCGATCTCGAAGACCGAGAGGCGGGCGGCCACGTCGGGCCGCCGCTGGGCGAAGGTGTCGAGGCCCGCCCCCAAGATGACGTACTGGTCGACGCCGAGCTCGGCCTGGTCGGCCACGAGGTCCTCGATGTAGCGGGCCCGGGCCACGATGGCCGCCCGGAACCGGCGGGTGCCGACCGGATCCATGTCGGGCCGCCGGCGCCAGTCGCCGTCGGGGTCGGCCAGGGCCAGCCCCACCGTGTCCTCGAGGACGTGGGGTGGCGCGTCGAGCTCGACGTGCAGCGCCCGCCACAGGGCCACCCGGACGGCGCTGCTCTCGGCGGCCGCCCTCGGCGCCGTCCCGTCGCCATCAACCAGGTGGTCGGCCATCAGTCGGCGGCCGGCGCCTGGAGGCTCCAGAAACGACCGTCGGGATCCCTGACGGTCATCAGCTGCGTCCCGAAGTGGGTGTCCTCGAAGGGGGCCACCACGTCCACCACCGGGTCGGGCCGGAACGCCGCCGCGTCGGCCACCTTCATGACGATCTGGATCTCGGGTGTGCGGTCCTCGGGCACCTCGGCGATGAACAGGTAGGGGCCGTCGCCCGCCCGCAGCTGCCCCGAGGCGTGGTCCGTCTCGAATTCCAAGTCGAAGCCCAGGGCCTGGAAGAACCGGGCCGATGCGCCCCAGTTGTGGGTCTCCAGGAAGACCGCCTCGATCCCTTCGGTGCTCATATCGGGTCTCCTTTGCTCGATGGTGGGGTCGGCCGACCATCGGGGTCGTCCAGGTAGGTGCGCAGCGCCTCGGCCACCAACGCCGACAGCGACGAGCCGGACTCGATGGCCTGGTGCTTGACCCGTTTGATCAGCCCGATGGGCAGGTAGACGTTGAACTGCTTGACGTCGTCGTCGCCCATGACGTGACTCTAGCATGCTAGTAACCTAGTTGCCTCGGTGGCCAGCCCGTCGTCACCGGGTGGTCCGTCGGCGGGGCCGATCCGGCTTCCAGGGGCGGTGGGCGGCGTCACTACGATGAGCCGGGTCCGGGTTCGACCGATCGGGGTACTGATGGCGCTCGTCAACAATGCGGTGTACGTGGACGGCGTACGCCGTCAGGACCCGCTCAACTTGGACGAGACGTTCGAGGCCTACCGGGCTGGCGAGGGGATGGCCTGGATCGGGCTCTACCGGCCCGACCTGGAGGAGATCGAGTCGGTGGCCCGGGAGTTCGACCTCCACGAGCTGGCCGTCGAGGACGCGGTG
Source organism: uncultured Acidimicrobiaceae bacterium (assembly GCA_963730735.1). Taxonomy (GTDB): domain Bacteria; phylum Actinomycetota; class Acidimicrobiia; order Acidimicrobiales; family RAAP-2; genus CAVSSX01. The sequence goes on along the minus strand of CAVSSX010000012.1, from coordinate 32,616 downwards.
ACCGCCCACCAGCGGCCGAAGCTCGAGCGCTACGGCTCCACCCTGTTCACCGTGCTGCGGCCGGCTCGCTACCTCGACGACACCGAGGAGGTGGAGTTCGGCGAGCTGCACGTCTTCACCGGGCGGGACTTCGTGGTGACCATCCGTCACGCCGAGACCCCGGACCTGGCCACGGTGCGCAAGCGACTGGAAGAGGCGCCCGAGCTGTTGCGGCGCGGGCCCGAGGCCGTCCTCTACGTGATCCTCGACCAGGTGGTGGACGAGTACGAGCCGGTGATCGCCGGCCTCGAGGTCGACATCGACGAGATCGAGGACCAGCTGTTCCAGGGCGACCCGGCGGTCTCCCGCCGGATCTACGACCTGTCGCGCGAGGTGATCGAGTTCCAGCGGGCCACCCATCCGCTCATCGGGATGCTGGCCGCCCTGGAGGAGGGCTTCGACAAGTACCACGTCGACCTCGAGCTGCGCCGGAACCTGCGCGACGTCAACGACCACATCATCCGCATCGTCCAGCAGGCCGACGGGTTCCGGGCGCTCCTGCAGAACGCCCTCTCGGTGCAGACGACCCTTGTGTCGCAGCGTCAGAACGAGGAGATGAAGGCGCTCACCGAGACCAGCCTGGCCCAGAACGAAGAGGTGAAGAAGATCTCGGCCTGGGCGGCCATCCTGTTCGCCCCCACCCTGGTCGGGACCATCTACGGCATGAACTTCAAACACATGCCCGAGCTCAACTGGTACTACGGCTACCCGGCCGCCGTCGCTCTCATGCTGACCATGTCGGTCGTGCTCTACGGCGTGTTCAAGCACCGGCGGTGGATCTAGCCCGGGGTCGCGCCCCGGGTCGGCTCAGACGGCGGCGAACCCCTCGATGAGCTCGCGCCAGGTCGACTCGTCGACCGGGTAGGGGGCGTAGAAGCTGAACCGGTCGATGAGCTCGCCGAAGCGGGCCCGGATGGCCCCCGGCAGCCGGTCCACCGGGGCCACCACGGCGAAGGTGTCGAGCACCTCGTCGTCGATCCGCCGGCCCATCTCCTCCCACTCACCCCGGCGGCTGAGCGCGTTGAGCTCGGGCTGGAGGTCGCCCCACCCGTGGAGGTCGAGGACCGGTCGGTAGGCCGGGGTCGAGCCGTAGAAGGCGATCTGCGCCCGCACCGCGTCGGCCGCCGCCGCCATCTGCTGGTCGGTCCGCCCGGTCACCACGAAGCTGGGGCACGACACCTCGAGGTCGGCCCGGGTCTTGCCGGCCGAGGCGGCCCCTCGCAGGAGGGCCGGGAGGGTCACCTGGCGCAGGTAGCGCTCGGTGGTGAAGGCGTGCGCCAGCACCCCGTCGGCCACCTCGCCGGCCACCTCGGTCATGCGCTCGCCCACGGCGGCCAGGGTGATGGCCGGGTTCCCGAAGGGGTTGGGCCCTGGGTCGAAGAACGGGGTCATGAGGGTGTGGGTGTAGAACTCGCCCCGGAAGCGCAGGGACGACCCGGGATCGGCCCAGCACGCCCAGATGGCCCGGATGGCCAGGATGAGCTCGCGCATGCGGGGCGCCGGGTGGGACCACGGCATGGAGAAGCGCTTGGTGATGTGGGGCTTGACCTGTGAGCCGAGGCCCAGGATGAACCGACCTTTGGACAGCGTCTGGAGGTCGTTGGCCAGCACGGCCAGGTTCATGGGGTTGCGGGCGAAGGCCACGGCGATCGACGTCCCGAGGTCGATGCGCTCGGTGGCGCCGGCCGCCAGGGCCACCGGCAGGAAGGGGTCGTGCGCCGCTTCGCCCGACCAGATGCCGTCGTAGCCCAGGGCCTCGGCCCGCCGGGCCTCCTCGGCGATGCCCTCGGGGCTGAACCCGACCCCCCCGTCGATCTTCATCGGTGTCCCCCCGCGTCGGGGCCGGGATCGGCCCGGCTCAGCCGTCCTCGCCCCGCAGGAACTGCTCGAGCTCGGCGGCGATCTCGTCGCCCGACGGCAGCTCCTCGAGGCCCAGGGCGTTGCCCTCGGTGTCGTCCATGCTCTCCTCGAGCTTCTGGACCATGTCGAGGTGGTCCCGGTTCCCGGCGATCAGCTCGTCGACCTGGCGTCGCGAGCTGTCGGCCGCGCCGTGGAGGGCCGAGGAGTCGAAGGCCAGTCCCGAGATGGCCGACAACCCGTCGATGAGGGCCGCGCTGGCCTCGGGGAAGGGCATCGCCGCCACGTAGTGCGGCACCCGGGCCCACAGGCTGACCACGTCGATCCCCGCGTCCCCGAACGCCAGCTCGAGCGCCGAGGAGACCCCGGCCGGCACCTCGAGCTCGCCCGGGACGATGCCGACCCGGGCGATCAGCTCGGCCGAGGAGGCCGGGGCCGTGGCCGCCAGCTTCACCGGCCGGGTGTGGGGGGCCGGGGCCGGGAAGGCACCCAACCCGACGACCATCCGCACGCCGTACCCGGTGGCCAGGTCGACGACCGCCTCGATGAACTGGCGCCAGTGGAAGTCGGGCTCCGGGCCGATCAGGTACAAGACGTCGTCGCCCCGGGCGTCGTGGCCCGCCCGGACCTGGGTCCGGGGCCAGGTGAGCTCGGTCGTCACCCCGTCGACGATGCTGGCCACCGGCCGCCGGGCCCGCTGGTCCAAGAAGTGGTCGCCGTCGAAGGTGACGACGGCCTCGGTGGGCGACTCCGAGAGGAGGGCGGCGATGGCCGTGGAGGCCCCGAGGCCGGCGTCCACCCAGCCCTCCAGGGCCACGACCAACACCGGGCGGTCGAGCAGCGGCTGGCTGTGGACCTCGAGGAACCGGGCCGACGCGTCGTCGCTCATCGGGTGGCCAACGTCTCGTCGGCCTTGGCGGCCAGACGGGCGATCGAGGTCGGGAACTCCTCCACGCTGCCCTTGTCGCCGGCCTCGGCCCCCGCCGTGTAGCGGGCGTAGACCCCCTGGAGGATGCAGGCCAGCTTCCAGTAGCCGAAGGCCACGTAGTACGAGACGTCGGTGACGTCACGACCCGAGGACTCGGCGTAGCGGGCCAGCACCTGGTCACGGGTGGCCGAGCCCGGGGCGGCGCTCGGCGGGACGGTGCCCAGGTAGTACTCGTCGTCGTCCGGCTGGCCCCAGTAGACGAGCAGGATGCCGAGGTCGGCCATGGCGTCGCCCAGCGTGCAGATCTCCCAGTCCAAGATGGCCCGGACCCGACCCTCGTCGTCGAGCACGACGTTGTCCAGCCGGTAGTCGCCGTGCACCACCGACGTCCCCTGCTGGGTCGGGATCTCGGCCGCCAGGTCGGCGCCGACCTTCAGGATCAGGTCGCCGTAGGTCATGCCCTCGGTCTGCATGTCGGTGAACTGGGTGGTCCAGCGGCGCAGCTGCCGCTCGATGTAGCCCTCGTGCCGACCGAGGTCGCCGAGACCGGCGGCGTCGACGTCGACGGCGTGCAGGGCGGCCAGGGTGTCGGCCAGGTGGTCGCCGATCGCCCGGCGGTCCTCGGCCGGGAAGGCGGCGGTGACGGCCGGCACGTCGCGCAGGATGTGGCCGTCGACGAAGGACATCACGTAGAACGGGGCCCCGGTGACCTCGGGGTCGGCGCACAGGTCGTAGGCCTCGGGCACCGGCACCCCGGTGGGCCCGAGGGCGCTGATGATCCGGTGCTCCCGGGCCATGTCGTGGGCCGTGGGCAGCACGTGGCTGACCGGTGGGCGCCGGAGGGCGAACCGCCGGCCGGCGGCGTCGCCCACTTCGTAGGTGAGGTTCGAGCGACCGCCGGCCACCAGGGTGAAGGTGAACGGGGCGACGGCCCCGGGCACGTGGTCGGCGCACCACTCGGTCACCCGGGCCACGTCGATCCCGGGCGGGTCGCCCGGGCGGGGGCCCCGGTCGGTGGCGAGGGTCGATTCCATGTTGCGGCCACGCTAACCGGTCCCACCGGCCGGAGGCTCAACGCGAGCAGGTACGGTGGACCACATGGCGGACGTCACCGATGCCACCTTCGAACAGGCCGTTCTGGCTCGCTCCGAGCAGGTGCCGGTCGTCGTCGACCTGTGGGCACCCTGGTGCGGGCCGTGTCGCACGCTCGGCCCGATGCTCGAGGCGGCGGTGGCGGCCACCGAGGGAGCGGTCGAGCTGGCCAAGGTCAACGTCGACGACAACCCCCAGGTCTCGGCCATGTTCCAGGTGCAGTCGATCCCGGCGGTCTTCGCCCTGCGGGACCGCAAGGTGGTCAACGCCTTCATGGGCGCCGTGCCCGAGGCCCAGGTGGCCGACTTCGTCTCGGGGCTGGTGAACCAGCCCTCCGAGGCCGACCAGCTGGTGGCGGCGGGCGACGAGGCCTCGCTCCGCCGGGCGCTCGAGCTGGCGCCCGACCACGAGGGGGCCATCGTCGGCCTGGCCCGGCTGTCGCTCGACGCCGGCGACCCCGACGGGGCGCTCGAGCTGCTGGCCCGGATCCCCGAGACGGCCCCCACCCGGGCGCTCGCCGCCGAGGCCCGGCTGGCCGGGCGGCAGGTCGACCTGTCCGAGGGCTCGGTGACGGCGCTGCTCGACGGGCTGCTCGAGCGCATCCCGGGCGACGACGACGCCCGGCGGGAGTTCCTCGACGTCCTCGAGGCCTTCGGCCCCGAGGACCCGCGGGTGGCCACCTACCGCAAGGCGTTGTCGCTCAAGCTCTACTGATGGCCCGCTGATGCCGACCCCGGCGGCCCGGCCGCCGGCGCCTGCGGGCGCCACGCCGCCGCTCGAACTCGAGCTCGGTGGGCGGACCTACGACCTGACCCATCGGGCGCTGGTCATGGGCATCCTCAACCGGACGCCCGACTCGTTCTACGACCGCGGGGCGACCTTCGGCCTCGACGCCTTCTTCGCCCGGGCCGAGCAGCTGGTGGCCGATGGCGCCGACCTGCTCGACGTGGGTGGCGTCAAGGCCGGGCCGGGGGAGGAGGTGACCGAGGCCGAGGAGCTCGACCGGGTGGTCGGGGCCATCGACGCCCTCACCGACCGGTTCGACGTGCCGGTCTCGGTGGACACCTGGCGGGCGGCGGTGGCCGAGGCGGCCTACGGCGTCGGGGCGGTGGTCGGCAACGACATCAGCGGCTTCGCCGATCCCGACTACCTGCCGGTGGCCGCCCGGGCCGGGGCCACCGTCGTGGCCACCCACATCCGCCTGGCCCCCCGGGTGCGCGACCCCGAGCCGCACTACGACGACGTGGTGGTCGCCGTGGCCGACTTCCTCACCGAGCGGGCGGTCCGGGCCCGGGCCGCCGGCATCCCGCCTCGAGCGGATCGTCCTCGACGCCGGGCTCGACCTCGGCAAGACGGCCGAGCAGTCGCTCGCCCTGCTGCGGGCCTCCGACGCGCTCGCCGGCCTCGGCTACCCCCTGCTTGCTGTCGGCGTCCAACAAGACCTTCCTCGGCGTGCTCTTCGATCTCGAGCTGACCGAGCGGCGCGAGGCGTCGCTGTCGGCCGCCGCCCTCGGCGTCTCGCTCGGGTGCCGGGTGCTGCGGGTCCACGACGTGGCCGGCACCTGCCGGGTCCGAGACGCCCTCGAGGCGGTCGGGGCCGCACGATGACGCCGCCGGCGGCGCGGCGGGGCCGGTTCCCCCGGTGACGGCCCGGCGCCGGCCTACCTGGTCCGGGGCGACGACGCCTCGCTGGTCGCCCAGGCTGTTCGGGTGCTGCTCGAGGAACTGGTGGGCGAGCGCGACCCGGCGCTGGTGGTCGAGGAGCACGGCGGCGGTGGGAGCGACGACCTCGACCTCGGCGCAGTGGTCGACGCCTGCACCACGCCGCCCTTCCTGATCGACCGGCGGGTGGTGGTGGTGCGCGACGCCGGTCGGATCTTGACCGCCGACGTCCCCCGGCTGACCGCCCTGCTCGACGACCCGCTCGAGACCACGGTGCTGGTGCTGGTGGGCGGGGGCGGCACGATCCCGACGGCGCTGTCCAAGGCGGTCGCCGCCCACGGCCGGGTGATCGAGACCACGGTGCGCACGGCCGGGGACCGCCGGGGCTGGCTGGCCGAGCACCTCCGCGCCGGGACCGGTGCAGCTCGACGGCCCGGCGGCGGCTCGCCTGGGCGACCACCTGGGCGACGATCTCGGCCGGCTGGCCGGGGTGCTCCAGGTCCTGGCCGGCGCCTACGGCGAGGGGGCCACCATCGGGGTGGCCGAGCTCGAGCCCTTCCTCGGCGAGGCCGGCTCGGTCCCGCCGTGGGACCTCACCGACGCCGTCGACAGCGGCTCGACGCCGGCCGCCCTCGCGGCGCTGCACCGCATGACGTCCTCGGGCGGCCGCTCGGGGCCCGAGCTGGTGGCCGTGCTCCACCGGCACTTCGCCAACATGCTGCGCCTGGAGGGTGCCGACGTCGCCGACGGCGAGGACGCCGCCCGGCTGCTCGGCGTGAAGAGCGCCTTCGTGGGCAAGAAGGCCCTGGCGCAGAGCCGGCGATTGGGGGCCGACCAGTTGGGTCAGGCCATCACGCTGCTGGCCGACGCCGACCTCGACGTGAAGGGTCGGACGGCGCTGCCGGCCGAGGTGGTGCTCGAGATCCTGGTGGCCCGGCTCACCCGCTTGGTGCGGGCCCGTCCGGCCCGCACCGGCTGAGGAGCTACTCGGCCGCTTCGAGGGCGGCGACCCGCCGCATCAGGCGCGACTTGCGGTTGGCCGCCTGGTTCTTGTGGATGACCCCGGCGGCCGCCGCCTTGTCGATCCGCTTGACGGCCAGCCGCAGGTGCTCGGCCGACAGCTCGGCGCCCTGCTCGGCCGAGGCCACGGCCTGCTTGGTGCGGGTCCGCAGCTCGGAGCGCACCGACTTGTTCCGGACGCGCCGCTTCTCGTTCTGGCGGTTGCGCTTGATCTGGCTCTTGATGTTGGCCACGTGAGGTCCTCGTGCGTTCGACGTCGGTGTCCGGGGGCGAGCGGGTCGCCCGGCCGGAGCGAGGAGTCATGGTAGCAGCGGCGGGGCCTGGCCGGCCCGTGTGCGCGGGCCGGCCGCTCGGGTCGGACGCTCGGGTCGGACCGGCGGTCGGGGCCGGTACGATCGTCGGACCGTGCCCCTCGACCTCCACGCCTCTCCGCTGGCCATCGACCGGATCCGGAACTTCTCGATCATCAGCCACGTCGACCACGGCAAGTCGACCCTGTCGGACCGTATCCTCGAGATCACCGGGGCCGTCGACCCGCGCCTCATGCGCGAGCAGTACCTCGACTCGATGGACATCGAGCGGGAGCGGGGCATCACCATCAAGGCCCAGAACGTCCGGGTCGGCTACCACGACCACGTCCTGCACCTGATCGACACGCCCGGGCCACGTGGACTTCGGCTACGAGGTGAGCCGGTCGCTGGCCGCCTGCGAGGGGGCCGTGCTGCTGGTCGACGCCTCGCAGGGCATCCAGGCCCAGACGCTGGCCAACTGCTACCAGGCCCTCGAGCACGACCTCGAGATCGTGGCCGTGCTGAACAAGATCGACCTGCCGGCGGCCGACCCCGAGCGCTACGCGGCCGAGATCGAGAAGGTGCTCGGGCTCCCGGCCAAGGACATCCTGCACATCTCGGCCAAGACGGGCGACGGCGTGGGGGCCCTCCTCGACGCCGTCATCGAGCGGATCCCGCCGCCGACGGGCGACCGCAGCGCCCCGCTGCGGGCCCTCATCTTCGACTCCTCCTACGACCAGTACCGGGGAGTGGTCAGCTCGGTGCGGATCGTGGACGGGACGATGGAGAAGTCCGACCGCCTGCGGTTCATGCACGCCGGGGCCGTCCACGACATCGAGGAGATCGGGATGCGCTCCCCGGTCGGCGTGCCGGTGGGCGAGCTCGGGCCGGGTGAGGTCGGCTACCTCATCGCCGGGATCAAGGAGGTGGGCGAGGCCCGATCGGGCGAGACGGTCACCACCGCCGTGCACCCGGCCACCGAGGCGCTGGCCGGGTACCGGGACCCCAAGCCCATGGTGTTCTGCGGGCTCTACCCGATCGACGGCGACGAGCTGCCCGACCTGCGCGACGCCCTCGACAAGCTGAAGCTCAACGACGCCAGCTTCACCTTCGAGCCCGAGTCCTCCAAGGCCCTGGGCTTCGGCTTCCGGTGCGGGTTCCTGGGCCTGCTGCACATGGAGATCGTTCGGGAGCGCCTCGAGCGCGAGTTCGACCTCTCCCTGATCGCCACCGCCCCGTCGGTGGCCTACCGGGCCTTCCTCACCGACGGTTCCTCGGTGACGGTCGACAACCCGACCGAGTTGCCCGAGGCCAGCCGGATCGACCACATCGACGAGCCGATGCTCCGGGCCACCATCCTCACGCCGACCGACTACACCGGCACGGTCATGGACCTCTGCCAGAGCCGGCGGGGCGAGATGATCCGCATGGAGTACCTCTCGCCGGAGCGGCTCGAGCTGGTCTACAAGATCCCCCTGGCCGAGGTGGTGGTCGACTTCTTCGACCAGCTGAAGAGCCGCACCAAGGGCTACGCCAGCCTCGACTACGAGCCCGAGGAGTACGCCACGGCCAACCTGGTCCGGGTCGACCTCCTGATCAACCACGTGCCGGTCGACGCCTTCTCGACCATCGTGCACCGCGCCGTGGCCGACACCTACGGTCGCCGGATGACCGACAAGCTGCGCGAGCTCATCCCGCGCCAGCTGTTCGACGTCCCCATCCAGGCGGCCATCGGGGGTCGGGTGGTGGCCCGCGAGACGGTCAAGGCCAAGCGCAAGGACGTTTTGGCCAAGTGCTACGGCGGGGATATCTCCCGCAAGCGAAAGCTGCTCGACCGCCAGAAGGAGGGGAAGAAGCGGATGAAGAACATCGGGCGCGTCGAGGTCCCCCAGGAAGCCTTCATCTCCGCCCTGCGGCTGGACGACTGACCATGGGCCGACCCGGGACGCCCGGTGCGTGCCTCCGGGACCTGGCACTCGGTAGAATCGAGTGCTAACCGTGGAGAACTGCTGATGCCAACGCCCAAGGGACACCCCGCCGACGAGTCGAGCGGCATCGCCGAGCCCCTCGACCCGAGGAAGGCGGCCATCTTGGAGGCGGTCGTCTCCGAGTACATCGGCACGGCCCAGCCCGTCGGCTCCTCCCACGTGGCCAGCCGGGGCGGTTTCAACGTGTCCTCGGCCACCATCCGCTCGGAGATGGTCGCCCTCGAGCACGAGGGCTACCTGGTCCAGCCGCACACGAGCGCCGGCCGGATCCCGACCGACAAGGGCTACCGCTTCTTCGTCGACCACCTGGCCGAGCCGGGCAAGCTCGGCCCGGCCCAGCGCCACAAGGTCACCACCTTCTTCGACCAGGTCCACGGGGAGATGGAGCAGGTGCTCGAACGGGCCTCCGGTCTGCTCTCGGACCTGACCTCGTGCGCGGCGGTGGTCGTCGGACCCTCGCACGACCTGGCCACCGTGCGCTCGGTCCAGCTGGTGGGCCTCGGACCGCGGCTGGCGCTGTTGGTGGTGGTCCTCTCCGACGGGGCGGTCGAGAAGCGCTCGGTGGAGTTCGACGAGGACATCGCCGAGTCGACCCTGTTGGCGGCCACGGCCCGGCTCCAGACCCACCTCCAGGGCAGCACCCTGGCCCAGCGCGAGCCGGTCCCGGGGGCCGGCGACGCCCGCACCGACTCGGTGGTGGCGCTGGCCGGACGGGCGCTGGCCGATCTCTCGGGCCACGACGACGGCGAGCAGGTCTTCGTCGGCGGGCCGTCCCGGGTGGCGGTGGCCTTCGACGCCGTCGAGACGGTCCGGGCGGTGCTCGGCATCCTCGAGCAGCAGATGGTCGTGGTGTCGTTGCTGCGCGACGTGCTCTCCCAGGGGCTGTCCGTGGCCATCGGGACCGAGCACGGCTACGAGCCCCTGGCCTCGTGCGCCGTGGTGGTGGCGCCGATGTACGTCGACGGGCGCGACGCCGGGGCCGTCGGCCTGCTCGGACCGACCCGCATGGACTACCCCCAGGCCCTGGCGGCGGCCCACGTGGTCGGGGAGCGGCTGGGCCAGCGATTGGGCGGTGACCATGCCCGCAACTGACGGCATGGACCTCTACGGGCTGCTCGGGGTCTCCCCGGCGGCGACCGACGACGAGATCAAGCGGGCCTACCGCAAGAAGGCCCGCGAGCTGCACCCCGACGCCAACCCGGGCGACGCCGCCGCCGAGGCCAAGTTCAAAGAGGTCTCGCTGGCCTACGAGGTCCTGCGGGACCCCGAGCGCCGCAACCGCTACGACCGGTTCGGGCCCGAAGGGGTGTTCGGGCAGGGCGCCGGTGCCCCGGGGGCCGGCTTCGGCTTCGAGGGTGGGATCGGCGACCTCTTCGAGGCGTTCTTCGGCGGGATGGGGGCCTCGGCCGGGCGCCCCCGGCGCCGGGGCCCGGTCCCGGGGGCCGACGCCGAGGTGTCGCTCAACCTGACCCTGGTCGAAGCGGCCTTCGGTGACCGCAAGGACCTCTCGGTGCGCCTGCCGGTGACCTGCGACACCTGTAGCGGCTCGGGGGCCGAGCCCGGGACCCTGGTCCTGGCCTGCCCCGAGTGCCAGGGGACGGGCGAGCTCCGACGGGTCCGCCAATCGTTGCTCGGCCAGGTGGTGACGGCCGTGGCCTGTGGCCGCTGCCAGGGCCTGGGCGAGGTGATCCCGAACCCGTGCCCCGACTGTCGGGGCGAGGGCCGGCGGCTGGAGGACCGCAGCTTCGCCGTCGAGGTGCCGGCCGGGGTCGAGCACGGCTCGACCCTGCGCCTGGCCGACCGGGGTCCGGCCGGGCCCCGGGGCGGCCCCAACGGGTCGTTGTTCGTCCACCTGACGGTGACCCAGGACGAGCGTTTCGAGCGCGAGGGCGACGACCTGCACACCACGGTCCACGTCTCGACGGCCCAGGCGGCGCTGGGCGGCCACGCCGAGGTGGCCACCCTCGAGGACGTCCGCCAGGTGGCGGTGAGCCCGGGCACCCAGAGCGGGCACGTGGTGCGTCTGAAGGGCGCCGGGGTGACCCATCTCCGGGGCCGGGGCCGGGGTGACCTGTTCGTCCACGTCGTGGTCGACACCCCGACCGACCTCACCGCCAAGCAGCAGGAGCTCCTGCGCCAGCTGGCCCAGGAGCGGGGCGAGGCCATCGACGAGGGTGCCGGCGACGGGATGCTGTCGCGGCATCCGGTCGGCCTTTGGCTGAGCGCCCCGACGGGCCGCCCCGGCCGACGCCGGGAGACGGCGTGTCCTCCCCGGCGGCCGACGGCGTCGCCCGTCGGGGTGCCAGCGCCGCCCAGGTGTTCGTCGAGGATCCGGCCGCTCCGATCGTCTCGGACGAGGACGTCCACCACCTCCAGCGGGTCCTGCGCCTGCGGGCCGGCGAGGAGGTGGCGGTGAGCGACGGGCGCGGGGCCTGGGCCGTCACCGAGTACGTCGGGGGCCCGTCCCCGGAGGCCATCGTGCGCCGCCTCGGCCCGGTGACCGTCGAGCCGAGACCGTCGCCGGTGCTCGGCATCGCCTTCGTGCCGGTGAAGGGCGACCGGCCCGAGTGGGTGGTCCAGAAGCTGACCGAGCTCGGGATCGACGAGATCTGGCCGCTGGCCTCGGCCCGCTCGGTGGTGCGCTGGGAGGGGGAGCGCTCGGGCCGGGCCCTCGTCCGCCTGGAACGGGTGGCCCGAGAGGCGGCGGCCCAGTGCCGACGGGCCTGGCTGCCCCGGATCCACGAGGTCCAGCCCTTCGACCGCTGGGCGGCGTCGGCCGAGGGGTCGGCGGCGGCCCTGGCCGAGCCGGGCGGGGGACCGGTGTCGCTCGGGCGACCCACCGTCGTGATCGGACCCGAGGGCGGGTGGAGCGAGGCCGAGCGCCAGGTCGGGCTGCCGACGGTCGGCCTCGGTCCCCAGGTGCTGCGGGCCGAGACGGCGACGGTGGGCGCCGCCGTCCTGCTGGCGGCGCTGCGCCACGGCGTGGTGGCCCCGGTGGGCCCCGACGGTCGGGGCGGCCCGGCCGGGGCGCGAGACTCGGACTGATGGCCGAGGACGTCACGTGGCTCAGCACGAAGGAGGCGGCGGCCCGCCTGGGCATGACCCTGCGGACCCTGTACCGCTTCATCGACGAAGGCGACCTGGTGGCCTATAAGTTCGGTCGCGTGATCCGAGTGAAGGAGTCCGACATCGACCGCTACATCGACGCCTGCCGCATCGCCCCCGGCTCCCTCGAGCACCTGTACCCGGCCCGCAAACCGGGCGACGACGGCGCCGAGGTGGACGGGTGAGCGCCGCCGACCGCCTGGACGGTTGCCTCTTCTGCGGGATCGTGGCCGGCGAGGTGCCGGCGACCATCGTGCACACCTCGGACCTCACGGTGGCCTTCCGTGACCTGAACCCGACCGCGCCGGTCCACGTCCTGGTGGTGCCCCGTCGCCACATCGAGAACGCCGGCGTCATCGAGGCGACGGACGGCGAGGTGCTGGCGGCCATGCTGGCCTCGGCCCGCCAGGTGGCCGAGGACGAGGGCATCGGCCTGCCCGACCACGGCTACCGGTTGATCTTCAACGTGGGCCCCGACGCCCTCAACTCCGTTCCCCACCTGCACCTGCACGTGGTCGGCGGACGGACCCTGGACTGGCCCCCCGGGTGAGCGGCACCGACAGCGGTGCCCGGGTGTGGGCCACCGGGACGAGCCCCGAGCGGGCCGAGACCCTGGTCCCGCACAACCACCTGATGGCCGGCCTGCTCGGCCAGCGCGACGAGCTGCTCCGACTGGTCGAGGCGGCGTTCCCCAACACCCGGATCGCCGTCCAGGGCAACCTCATCACCGTCGACGGACCCGAGGCCGAGCGGGTCGCCCGGTTGTTCGACGAGCTGGTGCTGGTCCTCGAGTCGGGGCAGGGCCTCGACTCGGTCAAGCTGGCCCGGACGATCGACATGGTCCGGGAGGACATGCGGCCCTCCGAGGTCCTGAACGCCGAGGTGGTGCGGGGGGCCAAGGGCCGGACCGTCCGCCCCAACACCGCCGGCCAGAAGCGCTACACCGACGCCATCCGCCAGAGCACGATCACCTTCGGGATCGGCCCGGCCGGGACCGGGAAGTCGTACCTGGCCGTGGCCCAGGCGGTCCAGGCCCTGCAGTCCCGCCAGGTCAGTCGGATCATCCTGACCCGCCCGGCGGTCGAGGCCGGCGAGCGGCTGGGGTTCCTGCCCGGTGACCTGATGGCCAAGGTCGATCCCTACCTGCGCCCGCTCTACGACGCCCTCTACGACCTCTTGGAGCCCGAGGGTGCCCAGCGGCTCCTCGACCGCGGCACCATCGAGGTGGCCCCGCTGGCCTTCATGCGGGGCCGCACGCTGAACTCGTCGTTCATCATCCTGGACGAGGCGCAGAACACGACGCCCGAGCAGATGAAGATGTTCCTCACCCGGATCGGCTTCGGGTCCAAGTGCGTGGTCACCGGCGACGTCACCCAGATCGACGTCCAGGGCGGGCGTTCGGGCCTGGTCGGCCTCGAGCGGATCCTGAGCGGGGTCGAGGGGATCGAGTTCGTCCACCTCACCCGGCGCGACGTCGTGCGCCACAAGATCGTGGCCGACATCGTCGACGCCTACGAGGTCGCCGAAGGCGGCGAACCGTCGGCCGGGCCGACCGACCATGCCCATTGACGTCTACGCCGCCGACGAGCAGTCCTCCGAGGCGGTCGAGCTGGAGCGTTGGGCGGCGCTGGCCCGGGCCGTCCTCGACGCCCAGGGGGTGCGGGGCGAGGCCGAGGTCTCGCTGCTGTTCGTCGATGAGCCGTCGATCGCCGCCCTGAACCAGCAGTTCCTCGGCCACGAGGGTCCGACCGACGTCCTGTCCTTCCCGATCGAGGACGACCCGGTGCCCGGGGGCCGGTCGCCCGACCTCGGCGGGAGCGGTCCGGGCACCGAGCCCGAGGACGAGCCGCTGACCCTGTTGGGCGACGTCGTCGTCTGCCCGGCGGTGGCCGCCCGCAACGCCGTCGTGCACGGGGTGACCTACGAGGACGAGGTGGCCCTCCTGGTCGTCCACGGGCTCCTGCACCTGCTCGGCATGGACCACCAGGTGGAGGCCGAGGCCGAGCGCATGGAGGCGCTCGAGCGCCGGCTGCTGGCCCGCTTCAACCCGGCGACCCCGGCCGGCCGGCCCCCCCGACCCGCCGACGGCCCCTAGTGCTGGCCACCGACGGCTTCGAGGCGGTGGACTGGCTGCTGGTGGCCGTCATCGTGGTCCTCCTGGCCGTGTCGGCCGTCCTGGCCCTGGCCGAGACCAGCCTGACCCGGATGAGCCGGGTCAAGGCCAAGGCCCTGCTCGACGACCACCGGCGGGGCGCCCGGCCCCTCGTCCGATTGGTCGAGCACCCCGAGCGCTTCTTGAACCCGGTGCTCCTGCTGGTCCTCATCTGCCAGCTGATCTCGGCCACGCTGGTCGGGGTGCTGGCGTCGAGCTGGTTCGGCGCCTGGGGCGTCGTCATCGGCACGGTCTTCGAAGTGGTGGTGATCTTCGTCTTCTTCGAGGCCGTCCCCAAGAACTGGGCCGTGCACAACCCCGAGCGGGCCGCGCTGTTCAGCGCCCCGCTGGTCGCCGGCATCGTCCGTTTCCCGCCGGTGCGCCTGGTCTCGGGTGTGCTCATCGGCTTCGCCAACCTGCTCATCGGGCGCAGCGGCGACAGCGACGACGCCGACCAGTCGGTCACCGAGTCCGAGCTCCTGGCCATGGCCGACGTGGCCCACGACGAGGACGTCATCGAGCCCGAGGAGCGGGCGTTCATCCACTCGATCATCGACTTCGGCGACACGGTGGCCCGGGAGGTCATGGTGCCGCGCCCCGACATGGAGACGCTCGACGCCGGGCTCACCGTCACCGACGGCCTGAACCAGGCGCTGACCGCCGGCCGCAGCCGCCTGCCGGTCCACGAGCACAACGTCGACGACGTGCTCGGGATCGCCTTCACCAAGGACCTGATCCGGGCCGAGCGCGAGGGCCACGGGACCGACGACGTCGGCCAGCACGTGCGACCGGCGAGCTTCGTCCCCGAGACCAAGCGGCTCTCGGCCCTGTTGCGCGAGATGCAGGACCAGAAGTCGCACCTGTCGATCGTGGTCGACGAGTACGGCGGGACGGCCGGGCTGGTCACCCTGGAGGACCTCATCGAGGAGCTGGTCGGCGAGATCGTCGACGAGTTCGACGAGGAGGAACCGGTCGTCGAACGCAACGCCGACGGCAGCGTGGTCGTCAACGGCCTGATGTCGGTGGACGACGCCAGCGAGCTGCTCGGGGCCGAGCTGCCCCAGGGGACGTGGGACACGGTCGGGGGCCTGGTCCTCGACCTGGCCGGCGGCGTCCCCGAGGAGGGCGAGGTGGTCGAGGTCGACGGCTTCCGGCTGGTGGCCCAGCGGGTCGAGGGCCGCCGGACGTCACGGGTCCTGATCGAGCACACCGGCCCCCCGTCCGATCCCGGCGCCGAGGACTGACCGGGTGCGCTCGGGGTTCGTGACCGTGGTCGGACGGCCCAACGTCGGCAAGTCGACGCTGGTCAACGCCATGGTCGGGTCGAAGGTCTCGATCATGTCGCCGCGGCCCAACACCACCCGGCACCAGATCCGCGGGATCGTGCACCGCGACGACGCCCAGGTGGTCCTGGTCGACACGCCCGGCCTCCACCGGCCGAAGACGGCCCTCGGGCAGCGGCTCAACGACACCGCCCTCGGCGCGTTCGACGACGTCGACGTGATCCTGGCCATGGTCGACGCCACCGCCCTGATCGGCCCCGGGGACCGCATGGTCCTCGCCCGCTCGCTCGAGGTGGCCAACCGCTACCACGACCCGCCGGCCCTCCTGGTGGTGGTGAACAAGGTCGACCACGCCAAACGGGACCAGGTGATCGAGCGCCTGGTCACGGTGGCCGCGGCCGTGGACCAGCTCGACGCCGAGGCCGGGCCGCGCCGCTGGGCGGCGGCCGACCTCGACTACTTCCCGGTGTCGGCGGCCACCGGCGAGGGGGTGGAGGCGCTCCTCGACGCCGTGGTGGCCCGGCTGCCCGAGGGCCCGCCGTACTACCCCGACGACATGGTGACCGACACCCCCGAGGCCCTCCGGGTGGCCGAGCTGGTGCGTGAGCAGCTGCTGGCCCGGACCCGCGACGAGCTGCCGCACTCGATCGCCTGCCGGGTGACCGAGTGGGAGTGGCCCCGGATCCGCTGCGAGATCCTGGTCGAGCGCGATTCCCAGAAGGGGATCGTCATCGGGGTCGGGGGCGAGGTGCTGAAGGCCGTCGGCACGGCGGTGCGGGCCGAGCTGCCCGAGGGGGCCTACCTCGAGCTCTTCGTCCGGGTGGAGAAGCGCTGGCAGCAGCGCGAGGACGCGCTCGACCGCCTCGGCTACTGACCGGTCGGCTCGGTCGAGAGTATCCGGGCCAGGAAGTCTTCGACCTGACGGCGGTCGGTGGTCCGCCGCATCGGCGGCACGCCGGCCAGCAGGGCCGCCCGGTAGCCGGCGGTGGCCAGGCGGGGGTCGAGCACGGCCACCACACCGCGGTCGTCGGCCGAGCGGATCAGCCGGCCCGCCCCTTGGGCCAGCAGCATGGCCGCCCGGGGCAGGTCGATGAGGCGGAAGGCCTCGTCGCCGGCCCGTTCACGTCGGGCCTCGAGCAACGGCTCGTCGGGTCGGGCGAAGGGCAGGCGGTCCAGGGTGACCAGTGAGAGCGACCGGCCGGGGATGTCGACCCCCTGCCAGAACCCCAGGGTGGCGAACAGGCAGGAGGTCTCGTCGGCGGCGAACTCCTCGAGGATCCGCCGCTTGGGCAGCGATCCCTGGACCAGCAGTCGATAGGGGAGCCGGTCGCCCAGGGCCTTGTGGGCCAGGTCGGTGGCCCGCCGGCTGGTGAACAGGGCCAGCGTGCGGCCGCCGGCCGCCGTGATGAGGGCCTCGAGCTCGTCGTGCAGCGCTGCCTCGGACTCGGGTCGACGGCGGTCGGGCAGGTGGCGGGCCACGTAGAGCAGCGAGTGCTCGCGGTAGTCGAAGGGGCTGCCGACGTCGAGCTCGTCCACCGGGAGCCGGCTCAGCCCGAGCCGGCCGGCCAGGTTGGCCGGCAGGGTGGCGCTGGTGAGCACGGCCGTGACCTCCTCCCACAGCATGGCGGCCAGCGGCGGCCCGACGTCGATGGGCGAGAGGGCGAGGACCGGCGCCCGGGCCGTCCCGTCGACCCACGCCACCTCGTCGTCGCTGCGGCCGGCCAGCGCCGCCAGGTCGTCGCTCAGGTGGCCGGCCGCGCTCACCGCCCGGGCCCGCCGGGCCGTGTCGGCGCCCGAGTCGGGCTCGTCGCGGTCCCGGTCGCCCCGGCGCAGCTGGGTGGCCAGGGCCTCGACCCGCCCGGTGGCCAGCTCGAGCACGTCGGCCAGCGAGCGGTCGGCGGCCGGGCCGGCCGGGGTCCCCGGCGCCACGTTGCGCAGCACCCGTTCGCCGATCCGACCCTCGAGCTCGGCCTGGAGGTGGTCGGCCACCGTGGCCAGGCCGTCGACCGCGTCGGCGCCCCGCTCGTCGGAGAGCAGCGGCCGGGCCAGGGCCCCGGCGGCCCGCAGCCGACCGGGGGTGAGCGTCACCCCGAGGCTCGAGGTCATGACCTCCTCGAGCTCGTGGGCCTCGTCGAAGATGACGACGTCGTGCGGCGGGAGGACGGCGCTGCCGCTGGCCAGGTGGGCGCCGTAGAGGTGGGTGTTGACCACCACCACGTCGGCCGCCGCCGCCGCCGCCCGGGCCGCTTCGGCGAAGCAGGTGGGTCCCGACGGGCAGCGGAAGGCTCCGGGACACTCGCGGGGACCGACGCTGAGGGTGGCCCACGCCCGCTCGCTCGGTTCGAAGGGGAGCTCGGCCCGGTCCCCGGTCGGGCTGTCGTCGGCCCAGCGCAGCAGCCGGCGCACCTGGTCGGCCAGTCCGCCGGCGTCCTCCTCCTCGGCCGACCGGCCGGGGGGCGGTGCCGCCCGGCGTGACCGCGGCGACGCCGCCCGGGCGGCGTCCATCCGGGCCCGACCGCCCCGCCGGGTGACGGCCGTGGCCACGGGGTCGGCGACCTCGCCGAAGAGGTCCTGGGCGACCGACGCCGGGAGCCCCTCGGGGTCCGCCGGGCTACCGCGCCCGGCCACCTCGAGGGCCCGTTGCCGGCACAGGTAGTTGCTCCGCCCCTTCAGGACGGCGAAGGTGAACGGGTGGTCGAGGGCCGCCGCCACCTGGGGGAGGTCCTTGTCGGCCAGCTGGTCCTGGAGGGCCTTGGTGGCCGTGGCCACCACCACCTTCTTGCCCGAGAGCACCGCCGGGACCAGGTAGGCCAGCGACTTGCCGGTGCCCGTGCCGGCCTGGACGATCAGGTGGTGCCCGCTGTCCAGGCTCCGGGCCACGGCCCGGGTCATCTGCTGCTGCTGGGGCCGCTCCTCGGCGTCGACCATGGCCCCGGTGACCTGGCGGAGCCCGGCCTCGGCGGCGTCGGGGGCGCCCGGGGCGGCACCCCTCCTCGGGGCGGGGTCGGGGCGGTCGGGCATCCCCCGATCATGCCTGGTGGTCATGGCCTGGAGTACCAGGGCGGTAGTTTCGCCCTATGCCCCGCTCCGGCTCCCGGCCTCTCCGCTCCCGGCGGGGCGGCGGCGCGGCGGTCGAGCAGCGGGGGGCGCAGGCGGCCGACGGGCCGGTCATCGCGCCGGGTGTCGGACCCGAGGCGGCGGTCCCGGCCGACCTCGACCTCGACCGGGTCCCGGCCCACATCGCCTGTGTCATGGACGGGAACGGTCGGTGGGCCAGCCAGCGGGGACTGGCCCGGACCGAGGGGCACGCCGCCGGTGAGGAGGCGCTGCTCGACGTGGTCAACGGCGGGCTGGAGATCGGCCTCAAGTGGCTCACCGTCTACGCCTTCTCGACCGAGAACTGGCGTCGGCCGCGTGACGAGGTCCGCTACCTCATGAATTTCAGCGAGTCGCTCCTCAACCGACGTCGCGACGAGCTGAACGAGAAGGGGGTCCGGATCCGCTTCGCCGGCCGGCGGGACTGGCGGGTGCCGCGCCACGTGCTGCGGGGCATGGACGAGTCCATCGCCAAGACCGAGGGGAACCGCAAGATGACGCTGACCCTGGCCTTCAACTACGGCGGCCGGGCCGAGATCGTCGACGCCGTCAAGGCGCTGGTGGCCGCCGGCACGCCGGCCGACAAGATCGACGAGCGGGCGATCCAGCGCCACCTCTACTTCCCCGACATGCCCGATCCCGACCTCGTGCTCCGGACGTCGGGGGAGTACCGGATCTCGAACTTCCTCCTGTGGGAGCTGGCCTACAGCGAGTTGGTGTTCCCCGACGTGCTGTGGCCCGACATCCGGCGCTCGCACCTCTACGACGCCGTCGTCGACTACCAGCGGCGCCACCGCCGCTACGGCGGGATCGCCCCGTGATCGTCACCCGCACGGCCTGGGTGCTCGGCATCCTGGCCTTCGGTGCGCTGGTGGTGATGGCCATCGCCGGCTTCGGCCCGGCCGTGCCCCTGGTGATCACGGCGGTGGCCCTGGTCGCCCTCATCGGCGGGGGCAACTGGCTGGCCGGGCCGAACCCCCACGGCCGCCCGCCGGCTCCCCGGCCCGGGCCGCCGGCGTCGGGGACAACGGCGTCGGGGACGACGGCGTCCGGCACCCCGGGACCCGGCGCCACGTCGCCGGGCCCCGCCCCCGGTGGTGGATCGGTCCCCTCCGAGGGACCCACCCGTGAAGGCCCGGAACGGTGAGCCTCTTCCGGGACCAGGGGGTGGTGCTGCGCACCTACCGCCTGGGCGAGGCCGACCGCATCATCGTCTTCCTCACCGAGGAGAACGGGAAGGTCCGGGCCGTGGCCAAGGGCGTCCGCCGGACCGGCAGCAAGTTCGGCGGCCGGCTCGAGCCGCTCTCCCACGTGTCCCTCTTGCTGTGGCAGGGGCGGGGGGACCTCGACATCGTGAACCAGGTGGAGGTGATCGACAGCTTCCGGGCCGTGCGCGAGGACCTGCCCCGGGTGGCCCAGGGGTTCGCCCTGCTCGAGGTGAGCGATCAGCTGGCCCAGGAGCGCCACGCCGACCCGCGCCTCTACGAGATGCTGGTGCGGGCGCTGCGCACCCTGGCCGACCCGGCGCAGAACCCGTCGCTGCTGGCGGCGTCCTTCTTCCTGAAGGCGTTGGTGCTCGAGGGCAACGGCCCGGTGCTCGACAGCTGCGCCAGCTGCGGGCAGGCCGACGGGGAGGTGGAGCTGGTCGCCTTCGACCTGCTCGAGGGGGGTGCCCTCTGCCGGCAGTGCCGCCGCGGCCGACCGCTCAGTGCCGACGCCCTGGCCCTCCTGCGGCGCATCCTCGGGGGATCGCTGCGCGACGTCCTGTCGGGCGAGAACCCACCGGGTACCGAGGAGGTGGCGGCGCTGGCCACCGAGGCGATGGAGAACCACCTCGACCGCCGGCTCCGCAGCATCCACTCGGCCTCGTCGTTCTGAGCCGATGACCGGCGACGGCCACCCGGGCGAGGCGGCGGTGCCCTTCGGGGTCTACGTGCACGTCCCGTTCTGCCGGTTCCGGTGCGACTACTGCGCCTTCGCCACCTACACCGATCGGGACCACCTGATGGAGCGCTACGTGGACGCCTGCGTGGCCCAGCTCGCCCGGGCCGGCGACGACGGCCCGTTCCCGGCGGCCACCAGCGTGTTCTTCGGCGGCGGCACCCCGTCACGACTGCCGGCCGACGAGCTGGCCCGGCTGCTCGACGCCGTGCCGAGGGCGGCGGCGGCCGAGGTCACCGTCGAGTGCAATCCCGAGGACGCCAGCCCCGAGCGGCTCCTCGCCTACCGTCGGGCCGGGGTGACCCGGATGTCCTTCGGCGTCCAGTCGACCGCCCCCCACGTGTTGGCCGGCCTGGGGCGGCGCCACGGCACCGACGCCCTCGAGGCCGTGGCGGCGGCCGTCAGCTCGGCCGGCTTCGCCACGTGGAACCTCGACCTCATCTTCGGGGGACCGGGCGAGACCGACGCCGACTGGCGCCGCACCCTCGACGACGTGCTCTCCCTGGCCGAGCCGCCGCCGCACGTGAGCGCCTACGCCCTCACCGTCGAGCCCGGGACGCCCCTGGCCGGCGACCCGGCCCGCCATCCCGACGACGACGTCCAGGCCGACCGGTACGAGGCGGCCGACCGGGCGCTGGCCGACGCCGGACTGGCCTGGGAGGAGGTGTCCAACTGGGCCCGCCCCGGCCACCGGTGCCGGCACAACCAGCTGTACTGGCACCAGGGCGACTACCTCGGGGTGGGCTCGGCCGCCCACGCCCACCGGTCGGGACATCGGTGGTGGAACCTGCGGACCCCCGAGCGCTACGTGGCGGCCGTCGAGGCCGGGACCAGCATCGTGGCCGGCGAGGAGTGGCTCCGTCCCGAGCAGCGGGCCACCGAGGCCCTGGCCCTCGCCCTGCGTACGGCCGACGGGGTGCCGAGCGAGGCGCTGCCCGACACCCCCGAGCTCCGCGGCCTGGTCGAACGGCGTGACGGGCGGGCGGTGCTCACCGTCGCCGGCCGCCTGCTGGCCAACGAGGTGACCGCCCGTCTGGTGACCGGGCCGCCCGACGCCGAGGCGTGGGCCGCCGGCCCCGCCGGTGGGCCGGTGGCGGCCTCGAGGGGCGCCTGAGGACGAGCCCGGGGACCGGCGGCGACCCGGCCACCGGTATCCTTCGCCCCATGTCGCCTGCAGCAGCCGTTCCCGACGCCGCGCCCGAGGGTGGGTCAACCGACGACGGGTTGATGGAGAAGATCGTGGGGCTCTGCAAGCGCCGGGGCTTCATCTTCCAGTCGGCCGAGATCTACGGCGGGTTCCGTTCGACCTACGACTACGGCCCGCTCGGGGTCAACCTGCTGCGCAACGTGAAGAACGCCTGGTGGCGCTCGATGGTCCAGCTGCGCGACGACGTCGTCGGGCTGGACGCCGCCATCCTGTCCCCGCCGGCGGTGTGGGAGGCCTCGGGCCACCTGGCCAACTTCACCGACCCGCTGGTCGACTGCAAGCAGTGCCACAGCCGCTGGCGCCAGGACAAGATCGACGGCGTCTGTCCCGAACTGCGGCTCGACCGAGTTCACCGAGCCCCGGGCCTTCAACCTGATGTTCAAGACCCACGCCGGGCCGGTCGAGAACGAGGGGGCCGTGGCCTACCTGCGGCCCGAGACGGCCCAGGGCATGTTCATCAACTTCGCCAACGTGCTGCAGACCACCCGCAAGAAGCCGCCGTTCGGCATCGCCCAGGTCGGCAAGTCGTTCCGCAACGAGATCACCCCGCAGAACTTCGTCTTCCGGACCCGTGAGTTCGAGCAGATGGAGATGGAGTACTTCGTCCCGCCGGCCGAGGGGCCGACCTGGTACGAGTACTGGCAGCAGGAGCGGTTCCGGTGGTACCTCGAGCTCGGGATCCCCGAGTCCGAGCTGCGGCTGCGGCCCCACGACCCCGACGAGCTCTCGCACTATTCGGCCGGCACGTCCGACGTCGAGTTCCGCTTCCCGTGGGGCTGGGACGAGCTCGAGGGCATCGCCTACCGGACCGACTTCGACCTGAAGGCCCACTCGGCGGCGTCGGGGGAGCGGCTCGACTACTTCGACCCGACCACCAACGAGCGCTACACGCCCCACGTCATCGAGCCGGCGGCCGGGGCGACGCGCACCATGATGGCCTTCCTGCTCTCGGCCTTCGACGAGGACGAGGTCGGCGGGGAGGCTCGCAGCGTGCTGCGGCTCCACCCTCGGCTGGCCCCGTACCAGGTGGCCGTGCTCCCGCTGTCGAAGAAGGACACCCTCGAGCCGACGGCCCGTGAGGTCCTCTCGCTGCTCCAGCCGCACTTCATGTGCGACTACGACGTCACCCAGGGCATCGGCAAGCGCTACCGCCGCCAGGACGAGGTCGGGACGCCGTGGTGCGTCACCGTGGACTTCGACACCCTGGAGGACCGGGCGGTCACCGTGCGCGACCGGGACACCACCGAGCAGGTCCGGGTGCCCATCGACGGGCTGCTGGCCGAGCTGCGGGACCGGGCGGCCGACGCCTGAGCCCTCCTCGGTCGTCGCTCAGGCGGCGGCCTTGCGGTACTTCCACACGGCGATGGGGGCGAAGACGGCCAGGATCCCGACCGTCCAGGCCAGGGAGATCCAGATGTTGTTGGTCGACCACAGGCCCGAGGACGTGTTCCCCAGCATGAGCTGGCGGGTGGCGTCGCACACCTGGCTGACCGGCTGGTTCTTGGCGAAGGCCTGCAGCCAGCCGGGCATCGAGGTCACCGGCACGAAGGCCGAGGAGGCGAAGGTGAGCGGGAACAGGACCGGGAACGCCGCCAGCTGGGCCGTCTCGCTGTTGGACGCCGAGAGGCCGACGATGGCGAAGGCCCAACTCACGGCGTAGGCGAAGAACAGCACCAGCAGCACCCCGGCCAGGAACTCGCCGAAGTTGGTCTGGACCCGGAACCCGACCAGGTAGCCGACGGCGGTGATGAGGATCATCACGCCGACGTTGCGGACGGTGTCGGCGGTGGTGCGGCCGGCCAGCACGGCCGAGCGGGACATGGGCAGCGCCCGGAACCGCTCGATCAGGCCCTTGTGCAGGTCCTCGGCCAGACCGACGCTGGTCGACACCGAGCCGAACATCACCGTCTGCACGTAGATTCCGGCGATGAGGTAGTTGACGTAGGTCGTGCCCGGCACGCTGATGGCCCCGCCGAAGACGAAGCGGAACAGCAGCACGAACATGATCGGCTGGACGCTCGAGAAGAAGATGGCGTCGGGGATCCGGGTGTAGGCGACCAGGTTCCGCCACGTCATGGTCTTGGCGTCGTTGAACGCCCAGAGGAGCCGGTGGCCGATCGAGTGCCGGGTGACGGGTGCCCCGCTCAGGTCGCCCGGGGCGACGGTGATGGCGGTCATGGGTGCTCCTTCCCCTCGGGCGCGGCGTCGGCGTCCTCATCCTCCGCCGTGCGGTGCCCGGTCAGGCTCAAGAAGACGTCGTCGAGGCTGGGCTCGCGCAGGGCCAGGCCGGCCACGGTGACGCCGTGCTGGTCCAGGGTGCGCAGGACCTCGGCGGCGGTGGCCGGGCCGGCCTCGACGGTCAGCTCGACGTTGGCGCCGTCGAGCACCGGCTCCTTGTCGACCAGGCCGGCCAGCAGCGAGGCGGCCCCCTTGGCCGCCTCGGCGTCGGCCAGGGTGACCGAGATCACCGTCGTGCCGAGCTCGGCCTTGAGCTCGGCCGGCGTGCCCCGGGCGATGACCGAGCCGTGGTCGATGACCACGATCTGGTCGGCCAGGCGGTCGGCCTCCTCCAGGTACTGGGTGGTCAGCAGGACGGTGGTGCCCGAGGCCACCAGGCCCTCGGTGATCACCCAGAGGTCGAGCCGGCTCTGGGGGTCGAGCCCGGTGGTCGGCTCGTCGAGGAACAGGATGGGGGGGCGGGCCACCAGGGCGGCCGCCAGGTCGAGTCGCCGGCGCATGCCGCCCGAGTAGGTCTTGAGCGGCCGGTTGCCCGCGTCGGCCAGGTTGAACTGCTCGAGCAGCTCGTCCGCCCGAAGCAGCGTGTCCTTCTTCGACATGTGGGTCAGCCGCCCGACCAGCCGGAGGTTCTCCCGGCCGGTGAGGTTCTCGTCCACCGTGGCGTACTGGCCGGCCAGGCCGATGGTCCGGCGGATGACGTCGGCCTCCTTCACCACGTCGTGGCCCAGGATCCGGGCCGAGCCCCGGTCCGGCGTCAGGATCGTCGACAGGATGCGCACGGCGGTGGTCTTGCCCGACCCGTTCGGCCCGAGCAGGCCGAGGATGGTGCCGCGGGGCACCTCGAAGGACACGCCGTCGAGCGCCCGCACCTCGCGCTTGCCCCGGAAGACCTTCACCAGGTCGTCGGTCTCGATGCCCGGTAGTTCAGCCATTAACTAAGAAACTTAGAAACAAAGTCATTCGGGTGTC
Organism: uncultured Acidimicrobiaceae bacterium; assembly: GCA_963730735.1. GTDB lineage: Bacteria > Actinomycetota > Acidimicrobiia > Acidimicrobiales > RAAP-2 > CAVSSX01. The sequence goes on along the minus strand of CAVSSX010000012.1, from coordinate 7,749 downwards.
AACGGACGGCACCGGGTCCCAGGTCATCGCCAGGTCGGGGATGGTCATTGGTGGTACCCCTTCTGCGGAACGGCCGGCGGCGCCGTCTCGGCCGGCGTGCGTGGCCCCCCGACCGGCGTCGGGACCTTTCTACCCGACCCTGTCGGACCGGCCGACCGGGTGTCCCCGAGGACGGCCCGGAGCCTCGGTGGACGGCGCCGGCCGACGTCGAGTTTCTCCAGCGTCCGAGTCTGATCCACCGCGACACAGGCCTGCTGGCGGGCATCCCGGGCCGACCCGGCGGACCGGTAGGGTGGACGCTGAACGACGACAGCACGTCCGCGGAGCGGACGAGGAGCCCGGTATGCCCTTCATCTTCGATTTCGACCACCAGCATCCGCATCCCCCCATGGAGATGAAGGACCTTCTCGGCGGCAAGGGGGCCAATCTCGCCGAGATGACCTCGGTGCTCGAGCTCCCGGTCCCGCCGGGCTTCACCATCTCGACCGACGCCTGCCGGGCCTACATGGACGGCGGCTGGCCCGAGGGCCTGTCCAAGGAGGTCGCCCGGGCCCGGGCCCGCCTGGAGAAGGCCATGGGCAAGGTCATCGGCGACCCCTCGGACCCCCTCCTCGTGTCGGTGCGCTCGGGGGCCAAGTTCTCGATGCCGGGCATGATGGACACCGTCCTCAACCTCGGCCTGAACGACCAGTCGGTCGAGGGCCTGGCCAAGCAGACCGGCGACGAGCGGTTCGCCTACGACTCCTACCGGCGCTTCGTGGCCATGTACGGGCGCATCGTGCTCGACATCCCCGGCGAGGAGTTCGACTCGCTCTTCGACGCGGCCAAGGAGCTGGCCGGGACGACCAACGACGCCCAGGTGCCGACGGAGCTGCTCGGGTACCTGGTCGACTCGTACCAGCAGATCGTCGAGCGCCACACCGGCGACCCCTTCCCCCAGGACCCCTCGGCCCAGCTGCGGGGCGCCATCGAGGCGGTGTTCCGGAGTTGGAACGGGCCCCGGGCCATCGCCTACCGAGACCGCGAGCGGATCTCGCACACCCTCGGCACCGCCGTCAACGTCCAGGCCATGGTGTTCGGCAACCGGGACGACCAGTCGGGCACCGGGGTCGGCTTCACCCGGGACCCGGCGACCGGGGCCAAGGGCGCCTACGGCGACTTCCTGGTCAACGCCCAGGGTGAGGACGTGGTGGCCGGGATCCGCAACACCGAGCCCCTCTCGGCGCTGAAGGGCAAGTTCCCGAAGGTCCACACCGAGCTCCTGGCCATCTTCGAGCGGCTGGAGAAGCACTACCGGGACATGTGCGACACCGAGTTCACCATCGAGCAGGGCAAGCTCTGGATGCTCCAGACCCGGGTGGGCAAGCGCACCGGCCGGGCCGCCCTCAAGATGGCCGTCGACATGGTCGGCGAGCCCAAGCTCGGGGTGACCAAGGCCGAGGCCCTGACCCGCATCACCGAGGACCATCTGGAATCGGTCCTCCACCCCCAGTTCGACTCGAGCGGCCACACGATCTTCGCCCGGGGTCTCGGGGCGTCCCCCGGGGCGGCCGTCGGCCGGGCCTACTTCACGGCCGACGACGCCGCCGAGGCGGCCGGGCGGGGCGAGAAGGTCATCCTGGTCCGCAGCGAGACCTCGCCCGAGGACGTGCACGGCATGTTGGCCGCCGAGGGCATCCTGACGGCCCGGGGCGGCCTGGTCAGCCACGCCGCCGTGGTGGCCCGGGGCTGGGGCAAGCCGGCCGTCGTCGGCGCCGAGAAGCTCAAGATCGCCGCCCACTCGGTCACCGTCGACGGTGTGGTGGTGAAGGAGGGTGACTGGCTCTCCCTCGACGGCACCGAGGGCGTGGTCATCGTGGGCCAGGTGGCCACGACCGACGCCTCGCTGCCCGAGGAGTTCGAGACCGTGCTCGCCTGGGCCGACGAGGTCCGGGCCGGCCGCCTCGGTGTCCGGGCCAACGCCGACACCGGCGACGACGCCGCCAACGCCCGGGGGCTCGGGGCCGAGGGCATCGGCCTCTGCCGGACCGAGCACATGTTCCTCGGCGAGGACCGGCTCCCGGTGGTTCGCCGGATGATCCTGGCCAGCACGCCCGAGTCCGAGACCGAGGCGCTCGAGGAGCTCCGGCTGGTCCAGCGGAACGACTTCATCGAGATCCTGACGGCCATGGACGGACTGCCGGTCACCGTGCGCCTCCTCGACCCGCCGCTGCACGAGTTCCTGCCCGACACCACCGAGATGGCGGTGAAGGAGGCGACGGTCGGCCTGACCGACGAAGAGCGCACCCTCTACGAGGCGGCGCTCATGTGGAAGGAGCAGAACCCGATGCTCGGGACCCGGGGCGTCCGGCTCGGGGTGGTCAAGCCCGGCCTCTACGCCATGCAGGTCCGGGCCCTCATGGAGGCGGCCCGCCAGCGGGTGGCCGACGGGGGGCACCCGATCGTCGAGATCATGATCCCGCTGACCGTGAGCCGGGCCGAGCTGGCCCTCGCCCGGGGCTGGGTCGAGGCGGCCGTGGCCGCCGTGCTGGAGGAGCCGGCCCCGTCGGGCAAGAACGGCACCAAGGGCGGGGCCAAGCCGGGCAAGGCCGGGTCGCTCGACGTCACCATCGGGACGATGATCGAGACGCCGCGGGCGGCGCTGCGGGCCGGGGAGATCGCCGAGGTGGCCGAGTTCTTCTCCTTCGGCACCAACGACCTCACCCAGATGACCTTCGGGTTCAGCCGCGACGACGTCGAGGGCCGGATGATGTCGGCCTACCTCGAGCTCGGCCTGCTGCCCCGGAACCCCTTCGAGGTGGTCGACCCCGACGGGGTCGGCGAGCTGGTCCGGCTGGGGACGACCCGGGGCCGGGCCACCCGCCCGGGCCTGAAGGTCGGTGTCTGCGGCGAGCACGGCGGGGACCCCGAGTCCATCGGGACCTTCTACGCCGCCGGGCTCGACTACGTCAGCTGCTCGCCCTACCGGGTGCCGGTGGCCCGACTGGCCGCCGCCCAGGCCGTGCTGGCCGCCGGGGACGCCCCGGCGGCGGCGGCCAGCGGCAAGAAGGCGGCCAAAGCCGCTCGCTGAGTCCGTCCGGGCCGTTCCGGGAGGGACATCCTTCCGGTACGGTCGGGACATGGCCATCCCCGACGAGGATGTGGACCAGGTCCGGTCGGCGACCGACATCGTGGCGCTGATCGGCGAGCACGTCGCCCTGCGCCAGACCGGGCAGCGGTGGACGGGCCTGTGCCCGTTCCACGCCGAGAAGTCGCCCTCGTTCAGCGTCAATGCCCAGATGGGGGCCTACTACTGCTTCGGCTGTCAGGCCAAGGGTGACGCCATCACCTTCGTCCGGGCCACCGAGCACCTGGGCTTTGTCGATGCCGTGCGGCTGCTGGCCGACCGGTCCGGCATCACCCTGCACGAGGACGCGGCGGCCGGGCAGGACCGCAAACGACGGGCCGAGCTGTTCGACGCGGTGGAGCGGGCGGTCGCCTGGTACCACGACCGCCTGCTGTCGGCCCCCGACGCCGGCCGGGCCCGGGACTACCTGCGCTCCCGGGGCTACGACGGCGGGGTCGTCCGGCAGTTCCGCCTGGGCTGGGCGCCCGACGACTGGGACGCCCTCAGCCGGGCCCTGCGCCTCTCCGAACGGGTCCTCACCGACTCGGGCCTCGGGTTCGTGAACCGCCGGGGCCGGGCCCAGGACGCGTTCCGGGGTCGGATCATCTTCCCGATCTGCGACCCCTCGGGGAAGCCGGTGGCCCTCGGCGGCCGGATCCTCCCGCCCCGCCCCGGCGCGCCGGTCGACCCGGACCGCCGGCCCGAGCCCAAGTACAAGAACTCCCAGGAGACGGCGATCTACTCGAAGCGCAAGACGCTGTACGCCCTCAACTGGGCCAAGCACGACGTGGTGGCCTCGGGCGAGGTCGTCGTCTGCGAGGGCTACACCGACGTCATCGGGCTGTTCGGGGTGGGCATCCCGCGGGCCGTCGCCACCTGCGGCACGGCCCTGGCCGAGGAGCACTTCACCCTGTTGCGGAACTTCGGCAAGCGGATCGTCCTGGCCTACGACGCCGACGCCGCCGGCCAGACGGCGACGCAGCGCGTCTACGAATGGGAGCGTCGGCACGAGGTCGACGTCGCCGTGGCCCTCCTGCCCTCGGGCAGCGATCCGGGCGAGCTGGCCCGGACCGACCCCGAGGCGCTGCGCTCGGCCATCACCGGCGCCCGCCCCTTCCTCCAGTTCCGGGTGGACCGCGTCTTCCAGGCCGCCGACCTCACCACCGTCGAGGGACGGGCCCGGGCCGCCGACGCCGCCTTGGCGGCGGTGGCCGAACATCCCGACGACCTGGTGCGCGACCAGTACGTCATGCAGGTGGCCGACCGGTGCCGCCTCGAGCCGGCCCGGGTGCGCGAGCGCCTCGAGCAGGCCCGTACCCGCCGGCCGCCGGCCGAGCCCCCGTCCGCCGGTCGGTCGGCGCGCGGCCGCCCCGAGGAGCCGGTGCCCGAGCCGACCTTCGCCGACGACGGGGACCCCGGACCGTCGGAGTGGGACGACGCCGGCGACGGGGACCCCGGCCCACGCCCGCGCCGGGCGCCGGTCGACCGGGCCGCCGGTCGTCCCGGCCTCGAGGCGCTGCGGTGGGCGGTGCACCGACCCGAGGCGGTCGCCGACCGGCTGGAGGAGGTCCTGTTCACCGACGACGTCCAGCGCCGGGCCTTCGTGGCCCTGGCCGACGCCGACAGCTTCCAGCAGGCCGTGGACAACGCCCCGCCCGACGTGGTCGACCTCCTGCGCCGGGTCGTGGCCGAGGAGCCGCCGATCGCCGACGCCCGGGTCACCGACCCGGTCGACGCCGTGATCTACAACCTGGTGCGCGAGCGGGCCCGGCGGGCGTTGGTCGACCTCCAGGTCGAAGCGCGCTCGGGCGACGGCGATCTGGCCGCTCCGGGGGCCGAGGTGGGCCGGATACGGCGCTGGCTGGGACAACTCGACGATCCGGCAACCGGTCGCGAGGCCGCAGAGGCGTTGCTAGCGTTGTTTGTCTTGAAGGATCAGACGACACCATGAGCGGGGAGCAACCCACGGAGCCGACCGGGCCGGCGCGCCCGTCGGGCGCCGTGGCGCCGACCGCCACCCTGGCCCACATCGACGACCTCCCGGCGGGGGTCTCGTTGCTGGACCTGGAGCTCCTCCTGGCCACCGGCCGGGAGCGGGGCGTGCTGACCCAGGGCGAGTTGGTCGAAGTCGTGCCGGCGGTCGAGCTGACCGCCGAGGCCATCGAGGCGCTGGTCACGGTGGTGACCGACGAGGGCATCGAGCTCGTCCAGGACGTCGACGTGACCGAGACCATCGTCCTCGACGAGACCTTGGAGGTCGACCCGCCGGCCGCCGAGGCACCGGCCGACGGGCCACGCGCCGAGGCGGCGGCGGAAGTGGCCGAGGAACCGGAGTCGGCCGCCGCCGCGGTCGAGGAGACCCGGCCGACGACCAACGGACGGGCACCGGCCACCCGGGCGACCAAGCCCCGGGCGAGCAGTGGTGGGGGCTACTTCGGGGGCGGTTCCGAGGACCCGATCCACACCTACCTGAAGGAGATCGGCAAGGTCGCCCTCTTGAACGCCGAGCTCGAGGTCGAGATGGCCCGGCGGATCGAGGAGGGCACCGAGGCCGCCGAGCGCCTGGCCGCCGTCGCCCTGGCCGAGTCCGAGGGCCGGCTGGACGACACGGTGCCCACCAAGGAGGAGCAGAGCAAGGACCGCCGGCTGGTGCGGCGGGGCCGACAGGCCAAGGAGGTCCTCATCGAGGCCAACCTGCGGCTGGTCGTGTCCATCGCCAAGCGGTACCGCAACCGGGGCCTGGCCTTCTTGGACCTCATCCAGGAGGGCAACCTCGGCCTGATGCGGGCGGTCGACAAGTTCGACTACACCAAGGGCTTCAAGTTCTCGACCTACGCCACCTGGTGGATCCGTCAGGCGATCACCCGGGCCATCGCCGACCAGGCCCGGACCATCCGTATCCCGGTGCACATGGTCGAGACCATCAACAAGGTCGTCTGGGCCCAGCGCCAACTCCTCCAGGAGCTCGGACGTGAGCCCACGGCCGAAGAGGTCGCCCAGCGGGTCGAGTTCCCGGTCGAGCGGGTGCGGGAGATCCAGCGGATCAACCAGGACACCATCTCCCTCGAACAGCCGGTGGGCGAGGAGGACGACTTCAGCCTGTCGGACCTGATCGAGGACCGGGCGGCGGTGGTGCCCGACGATGCCGCCACCCGGGCCATGCTCGACCAGGCCGTGAAGGAGGCCCTGGGCCACCTCTCGCCACGCGAGCAGGACGTCGTCCGACTCCGCTTCGGCCTCGACGACGGCAAGATCCGCACGCTCGAGGAGGTCGGCAAGGAGTTCGGGGTGACCCGGGAACGGGTCCGCCAGATCGAGTCCAAGACCCTGGCCAAGCTGCGCCGGCCGGACGCCGCCTACCTGCTGCGGGACTACCTCGAAGAGGCCTGACGGCGAGCGAGGGGTCGCTGGGCGGGCCGGGACTCGCCGCCCGCCCTGCTAAGTTCAGGCGGTCCAAACGGACCCCTTCCGGGGTAGCTCAATGGCAGAGCATCTGACTGTTAATCAGAGGGTTCTGGGTTCGAGTCCCAGCCCCGGAGCTGCACGTCCAGTTCGTGGCGACGGCGACGCCCTACGGCTCGAGGCGAGGCCACATCGCCTCCACGCCGCCGCCGCCCGCCGCCGACGAGCTGGTGGTCTCGCTACTGGATCGAGGTGGCGACCCGCATGAGTTCGGCCGGCGTGATCAGGTGGTCGTGGTTGTCGTCCCCCGCCCGCAGCTCCACCCAGTGCACCGTGCCGGTGAAGATGCTGGCGTCGCCGGCATAGTCCTCGCTAACCGGCGTGCCGGTGTCCGAGCCGATGTCGCACGTCTCGTCGGCCGAGTAGATCATCGGCACCGTGGCGTTGATGCGGCCGCTGCCGGCCGGTTCCCCGTCGACGAAGAGGGCCGCCGTGCCCCCCTTGGCCAGGCCACCCCCGTCGTAGGCGAACTCCATGCGCACCTGGTGCGTCCCGGCCGGGACCTCGGTATCGCCCTCCACGTAGAAGCGCATGAGACCGACCAGGTTGTGGCAGTACTTCGGTTTGCCGTCGTGGAGGTAGAGACTCCACCCGGCGAACGCCCCGCCCTGCGACACGATGACGCCCGTCGCGCCGCCCTCGGGGATCACCACCTCGGCGGTGATCGAGTGCGACTTGTTCTTCAGATTGAGGACCGAGTTCTCGCTGAGGCGGCTCATGCCGCCATAGAGGAGCTGGGCGTTCCCCTTGACCAGCTCCGGGCGCCCGGCGATGTCCGAGTTGAACCGCTCGATCCGTCGGTCGTCGAGCGGCAGCACGTTGTACTTCACGGCCTCGATGAGCCAGAGTCGCTGGAGGTCCCGGAGCTTGTCGGGGTGCTCGGCGGCCACGTCGTGGGCCTGGGACCAGTCGGTGGCCGTGTCGTAGAGCTCCCACACGTCGTCGTCGAGCGGGGGCAGCTCGGCGTTGAAGTCCCACGGCACGCTGTGCCGGGTGACCGCCGTCCAACCCTTGTGGTAGATCCCGCGGTTGCAGGCCACCTCGAAGTACTGGGTCTCCCGGCGCTCGTCGGCGGTGGCGTCGTCGAAGGCGTAGGCCATCGAGACGCCGTGGATCGGCGTCTGTTGGATCCCGTTGACGAATGTCGGCTCGGGGATGCCGGCCGCTTCGAAGATGGTGGC
>CAVSSX010000011.1:0-18917 GCA_963730735.1 uncultured Acidimicrobiaceae bacterium | reverse complement strand
CGGCCCTGGCCATCCACCACCTGGTGGACGACGAGAAGCGACGGCTCTTCGAGCGGGTGTGCCACGTCCTGGTGCCTGGCGGGGTGTTCGTGAACGCCGAGCAGGTGGCCGGGCCGACGCCGGAGCTCGACGCCGCCTACCACCAGCGTTGGTTGACCGAGACCACGGCGCTCGGCGCCTCGACCGAGGCCCACAAGAGGGGGCGGCCCAGCGGATGGCGCACGACCTCCCGGTCCCGGTGTTCGAGCAGTGCCGGTGGCTGAGGCACCCAGTTTTGCCGACGTCGACCTGTGCTTCAAGCGCCACCGTTTCGCCGTGCTCGCCGCCTGGGCGCCCGGCGACCGTCGACGGCCGACGAGGCCCGACCCTGGTGAGCGGGACGGAGCCGGTGACGGTCGCCATCCGGGAGGCCGGCGAGGACGACCTGGGCGAGGTCATGGCCATGATCGGGGAGCTGGCGGCGTTCGAGGAGCTGGCCGACCAGGTGGTCTGCACCGTCGACGACCTGCGGTCGGCCATCGTCGGGCAGGAGGCATTCGTCCGGGTGAGCCTGGCCACGGTGGCGCCCGACGAGACCGGGACCCCATCGCCCGAGGCGACGGTCGCCGGAATGGCGTTGTGGTACCCGACGTTCTCCACGTTCCTCGGCCGGCCGGGCATCTGGCTCGAGGACCTGTTCGTGCGGCCGGACTTCCGCCGCCAGGGCATCGCCCGGGTCCTGCTCGAGCACCTGCGGTCGCGGACCGACGGCCGGGTCGAGTGGGACGTGCTCGACTGGAACGAGCGGGCCCTCACCCTCTACCGCTCGATGGGCGCCCGACCGGTCGAGGGCTGGACCCGCTACCGCTGGCTGGAGGACGCGTGACCGGACGGTCGGTGACGGCGCCGACCCGGACCGGCCGGCGATGAGCTTCGACCTCGGGGCCCTCGCCCGGGCCTGCGCCGTCGTCCCCGAGCGCACGGCCGATCCGGCCCGGGCCCGAGCGCTGGTGTTCGAACGGGGGGCGGCCGTGCTGGGCGGCCTCGGGACCGCCGAAGCGAACGCCGAGGAGCTGGCGGCGCTGGTCCTCGGCCCCCGGTTGGTGGCGGCCGGCCATCCGATCGAGGTGACCGACGGGGGAGGGGTCGACCGGCGGCTGACGGCCGACGCCGCCCGCCGGATGCTGCCGCTGCACACCGACGGGTTCTCCTACGGCGCGCAGGCCCCGGACGTGTTCTTCCTGCTGTGCTCGGTCCCGAGCCCGGGCGACGGCGGGTCGTTCCTGGTCGACCAACAGCGGCTCCTGGTCGAGCTCGACCGCTCGGCCGAGGGGCGCGAGCTGGCGGCGTTCGTCACCGGCCACGCCGTCGACCAGAGCGCCCCCGGCGGCCTCCCCGCCGTCGGCCCGATCGCCCTGCCGCTGCCCGGTGGGCTCTCGGCGGTCCGGCGCTCGCTCGACGTCCGGCCGCGCGACGACGATCCCGACCCGGCCCGGGTCGACCGCCTCCTCACGCTGTGGCAGGGGATCCTCGACGCCGTGGGTGCCCTGGCCGAGCGCTTCGAGCTGGGGGCCGGCGAGGCCCTGGCCATCGACAACACGAGGATGGCCCACGGCCGGGACGGCTACACCACGCCGGGCCGGCTGCTCTGGCGCTGCTGGGCCTGGACCGAGAGGGCGGGCGGGGTCCCCGAGGGCGAGCTCTGGAGCGACACCCGGATGGTGCCCCACCCCGACACCCTGCCGGCGGCCGACTGACCCGACCGGGGCCCCGGCACCGCCGGACGTAGGGTGGGTCGTGCTCCTTGAAGAGACCGTCCACATGAAGGCGACACCCGAGAAGATCTGGGGGCTCCTGAGCGACGTCACCCGGATCGGGAGCTACAGCCCCGAGACGTTCGAGGCCGAATGGCTGGAAGGGGCGACCGGACCGGCGCCCGGGGCGAAGTTCCGGGGCCACGTGAAGCGCAACGGCAAGGGCCCCGTCTACTGGACCACGTGCACGGTCCGCGAGTGCGAGCCCGGCCGCTCGTTCACCTTCGGGGTCGGCCCGAGCGACAAACCGCTGAGCATCTGGGGCTACCACCTCCAACCGGCCGGCGACGGGACCGACGTCACCGAGTCGTTCGACCTGGCCGACGCGCTGCCACTCCGGCTCTACTGGAAGCTCTTCGGCTGGTCCCGGGGCAAGACCAACCGGCGGGGCATGCGCACCACGTTGGAGCGGGTGCGGGCCGAGGTCGAGTAGTCGTCGACCCGACGACCGGTCGTCATCGGCCGACGACGACGGTGGCCGACCACTCGACGGCGAGGTGGGGGCACGCCTGGTGGCCCGGGCACCGGGCCGTCCCGTCCGACACGACCGTGGTCCGGCCCACCCTCACCGCCCGGAAGGTCACCGGGGCACCCGACCGGGCGGGGCCGGTGCGGACCAGCACCGACGGGCCGACGACCCGGGTGGGGCTCCAACGGAAGGCCGGAGCGGCCGGAGTGGCGGTCAGCCGTTGACCGACCCGGAGCCGGACGGTGGCCCGAGGCGACCCGGGCGACACGCAGAGGAGCCGGGCGCTCGGACGGCAGGTGGTCGCCGCGGCCGCGGGGGTGGTGGCGACCACCGCCCCCGTCGTGACCAGGGCGAGGCCCACGGTGGCCAGTCGCCGTGCGCTGCACCGCATCTGTCGCCTCCCGTGTGCCGTCCCCGACCCACACTACGGATCGGGCGAGCGTGCCCGGGGCCGGCCTAGAACCAGGCCAACGCGGCCCGGGTGATGCCGTCGACCTCCTCGGGTGTGGCCGGTCGGGCGGCCCCCGAGATCCAGGGCGCGCCGTCGGGGCGGCAGACCGTCAGGCGTTCGGGTTCCCGCCACGTCATGGTGAGGGCGGTGACGGTCCCCGGGAGTTGGCGGCTGTCGTGGAGCCCGTGGGCCACCTGGGCGTACTCGTCACCCTCCCGGTAGGTGGCCTCGGTCGCCGAGAGGCGGACGGTGTCGGCCACCCGGTCGTCCTCGTCGGCGGGGGCGTAGCGCTCCCGCCGGTAGGTGACGCCGGCCGGGTCCTCCTCGTAGCGGACGTTGGTCAGCTCGCCGGCGATGATCCGGGAGACGAAGTCGTAGGGGTGGTCGTGGATGACCGTGGGGCCGACCGCCAGGTCCGGCGCCCAGACGTGCAGTCGGTGGGCGCGCTGGTCGTCCAGCCGGAGGCCGAGCAGCCCGGTCCCCTGCAGCTTCCAGGGGTACTCGTGGGGATGCTCGAGGATGGCCCGGACCAGCGTCCGGTCCAGGTCGGCTCGGAGCCGGTGGCTGTGGTCGATGGTCTGCGTCATCGGGTCGTCCCCTCGCCTCGGCGGCGGCCACCGGCCGCCGGCTCGACGAATCACACTACTGTGATTTGCCGGCCGGGCCTCGGTCGACCCACCGGTTGCCCCCCCCCGCGGCGAGTTCGTCCGACGATGCTGCGTCGGCCCGGGATCCGGCGCGCTGGTCCCGATAACCTGGGGATATGTGCCGGAACATCACCACCCTCCGCGGGCTCGAGCCGGCGGCCACCCCCGACGAGATCGAGGCGGCCGCCCGGCAGTTCGTCCGCAAGATCAGCGGCGTCCAGTCGACCTCGGCCGCCACCGAGGCGGCGTTCGAAGCGGCCGTCCGCAAGGTGACCGAGGCGTCGGTGGCCCTGCTGGCCGAACTGCCGCCTCGGCGGCAACCCCCGCCGACCCTGCCGCCGTTGCGTCGGCGGGCGCTCGCCGCCGGCTGAACCGACCCCACCACCGGCCGGGACGGGCCGCCCCGGCCGCCTGCGATGCTGGTGCGGTGGGTGGGCAGTGCCTGGTGCTCGACTTCGACGGGACGATCTTCGACACCGAGCGGTCCAACTACCTGGCATGGGCCGAGCTGTGGCGGGCCCACGGCCACGAGCTCGACCTGACGGCCTGGCAGCGCACGATCGGCGCCGTCGAGTCGTTCGATCCGGAGGTCGAGCTCGAGACCCGCCTCGGTCGGACCATCGACGTCCGGCACCACGAGCGCCGGCGCCAGCACCGCGACGAGCTCCACGCGCAGCTCGGGCCGCGCCCGGGGGTGCGTCGATGGCTGGACGACGCCCGGCGGTTGGACGTGCCGGTCGGCATCGCCTCGTCCTCGCCCGTGAACTGGGTCGAGGGGCACCTGGACGACCTCGGCCTGCGGGCCTGCTTCCGCACCCTGGTGTGTCGCCGCGAGGGCCTGGCGGTCAAGCCGGCCCCGGACCCGTACCTGACGGCGTGTGAGGAGCTCGGGTCCGATCCCGGCCGTTCGGTGGCCGTCGAGGACTCGCCGCACGGTGTGACCTCGGCGGTGGCCGCCGGGCTGTTCACCGTGGCCGTGCCGCACGAGCTGACCCGTCCACTCGACTTCTCGGCCGCCGACGTGGTCGTCGACTCCCTGGCCGACCTCCCCCTGGCCGACGTGCTGGCCCGGGCCGCCCGGCGACCCTGAGGGCGGGGTCCGGCGGTGCTCAGCCGGGCCGGCCGTCGACCCCGGTGGCCACCAGGCGCAGCAGCTCTGCCGCCGCCACGTCGAGGGGCCCGACGTCGCCCTCGGCCCGGCAGAGGATCAGCGCCCCCTCCATGGTGGCCAGGGTGACCGTGGCCACGGCCGAGGAGCGGTCGGGTGGCAGGCCGGACGCCGTCAACTGCGCCGCCAGCAGGTCCACCCAGGACCCGAAGGCGGCCCGGACCACGGCCAGCACCTCGGTGTCACCGGCGGCGGTGTCGACGGTGACGCCGGCGATGGTGCAACCGGCCCGGGCGGCCGACGCCACGACGACCTGGCGCCACAGGTCGATGAACCACTCGAGCACCCCGGCCGGAGTCGAGGCCGGGCAGGCGCCCTGGCGTTCGAGGACCCTGGCCGCGGTGAGGCGCACGGCGTCCTCGGTCAACTGGCGCTTCCCGTCGGGAAAGTGGTGGTAGATCGAGCCCCGGGGGGCACCGCTGTCGGCCAGCACGTCGGCGAACGAGGTGGCGGCGGCGCCACGGGCGCTGATCAGTGACGCAGCGCTCTGCACCATCTTGGCCCGGCTGTCAGCGGCCATCGGTCGCCTCCTTGACTATGACGGTCGTCATAGTGCATGCTGTCGTCGTCACTATGACGCGCAGCATAACGCTGGGAGGAGCCCGACATGCCCATGATCGACGTGATCGCCGCCGAGGGGACGTTCGCCGACACCCGCCGCCTGACGGCGGACCTGACCGCCGCCCTGATGCGCTGGGAACAGGTGCCGCCGATCCCGCTGTTCCGGGAGAACACGGCGGCCTTCGTCCACGCCCTGGGCCCCGACGCCCTGGCCAACGCGGCCGGCGACAGCAACTACGTCCGGGTCCAGGTCCTCACCCCGGTGGGCGTCCTCGACCGGGCCAAGCAGCTCGGGGTGGTCCGGGAGATGACCGATATCGTGGCGGCGGCGGCCGGGGACCCGGGGCTCGTCGAGCGGACCTGGGTGCTCATCACCGAGTCGCCCGAGGGCGGGTGGGGCATCGACGGGCACGCCTACTTGAGCGCCGAGATCGCCGAGGCGGCGCGCCGGGAGCTCGCCGGCCCCGATCCGGCGTAGGGACCGGGCCGGTAGCGCTCAGGCCGTCGGCAGCCAATCGGGTCGGTTCGCCTCGTAGGCGTCGATGTCGCGCTCGTAGCGCAGCGAGAGGCCGATGTCGTCCCAGCCGTTCAGGAAGCGCTCCCGGGTGAACTCGTCCAGCGGGAACGCGGTCTCGATGCCGGCGGCCGGCGCCTCCAGGGTGCCCCGGGCGACGTCGATGGTCAGCTCGAGCGACGGGTCGGCGGTGATGGCGTCGATCAGCGCCCAGTCGATCTCGGGGCTCACCTGCACCGGCAGCAGTCCCTGCTTGGTGCAGTTGTTCCGGAAGATGTCGGCGAACTGCGACGACACCACCGCCTCGAAGCCGTAGTCGACCAGGGCCCACACGGCGTGCTCGCGCGACGAGCCGGTCCCGAAGTTGTGGCCGGCCACGAGGATGGTGGCGCCCACGAACTCGGGATGGTTGAGGACGAAGTCCCGGTCGTCGCGCCACTCGGAGAACAGCCCGGCGCCGAAGCCGGTGCGCTCGACCCGCTTCAGCCAGTCCGACGGGATGATCTGGTCGGTGTCGACGTTGGAACGGTCCAGGGGCACTGCCCGACCGGTGACCACGGTGACCGGTCTCATGCCAGGTCCTCGGGGGTGGCGAAGGTGCCGGCGACGGCCGTCGCCGCGGCGACGGCCGGTGACACCAGGTGGGTGCGACCGCCCCGCCCCTGGCGCCCCTCGAAGTTGCGGTTGGACGTGGAGGCCGACCGCTCGCCCGGGGCCAGTTTGTCGGGGTTCATGGCCAGGCACATCGAACACCCCGGCTCCCGCCACTCGAAGCCGGCGGCCAGGAAGACCTTGTCGAGGCCCTCACTCTCGGCCTGGGCCTTGACCCGATGGGATCCGGGGACGGCGAGCGCCCGGACGCCGGTGTGCACCTGTCGGCCCTCGAGCACCGATGCGGCCAGGCGCAGGTCCTCGATGCGAGAGTTGGTGCAGGAGCCGAGGAACACCGTGTCGACCGGGATCTCCTTGATCGGCGTCCCGGCCTCCAGTCCCATGTACTCGAGGGCCCGGACGGCCGCCTCACGGTCGCCCGGGTCGGCGAAGTCGCCGGGATCGGGGACCCGGGTGTCGATCGGGGCCACCTGGGCCGGGTTGGTGCCCCAGGTGATGTGGGGGACGAGGTCGGCCGCGTCGAGCACGACCTCCTTGTCGAACGTCGCCCCCTCGTCGGTGGCCAGGCTCCTCCAGTACTCGACCGCCTCGTCCCAGGCGGCGCCGGTCGGGGCGTGGGGCCGACCCTTCAGGTAGGCGAAGGTCGTCTCGTCGGGCGCCACCATGCCGGCCCGGGCGCCGCCCTCGATGCTCATGTTGCAGACCGTCATGCGGCCCTCCATGGAGAGCGACCGGATGGCCTCGCCGCGGTACTCGATCACGTGGCCCATGCCGCCGCCGGTCCCGATGCGGCCGATGATGGCCAGCACCACGTCCTTGGCCGTGACCCCGGGGGGCAGCGCACCGTCGACGGTGACGGCCATGGTGGCCGGTCGGATCTGGGGCAGCGTCTGGGTGGCCAGCACGTGCTCGACCTCGCTGGTGCCGATCCCGAAGGCGAGGGCCCCGAAGGCCCCGTGGGTCGACGTGTGGCTGTCGCCGCACACGATGGTCATGCCCGGCTGGGTGAGCCCCTGTTCGGGACCGATGACGTGGACGATGCCCTGGTTGGGGTCGCCCATGGGGTAGCAGGTGATCCCGAACTCGGTGCAGTTGGCCGAGAGGACCTCGAGCTGCTTGGCCGAGATGGGGTCGGCCACCGGCTTGTCGATGTCGGTGGTGGGCACGTTGTGGTCGGCCGTGGCCACGGTGAGGTCGGGGCGGCGGACGCCCCGGCCGGTGAGGCGCAGCCCGTCGAAGGCCTGGGGCGACGTCACCTCGTGCACCAGGTGCAGGTCGATGAAGATGAGATCGGGCTCACCCTCTTCGGCGTGGACCACGTGGGCGTCCCACACCTTGTCGGCCAGGGTCTTGGGGGTCGAATCGGTCATGCTCAGCTCCCTACGGCCACGATCTCGACCCGCAGGACGCCGGTCGGGGCTTCGTACTCGACCAGGTCGCCGGTGCTCCGGCCGAGCAGGGCCTGGCCGAGCGGGGCGCTCGGGGAGACCACCGCCAGGCCCTCGCGCTTCTCCTCGATGGAGCCCACGAAGAACTCCTGGACGTCGTCCTCGTCGTCCCCCTCGTAGCGCAGCGTCACCGTCGTCCCGGTGGCCACCTTGCCGTCGGCGCCCTGGTCACCCTCGACGATCTCGGCGTCCTTCAAGAGGGCCTGGATCTGGCGGATGCGGGACTCCATCTTCCCTTGGGAGTCCTTGGCCGCGTGGTAGTCGCCGTTCTCCTTCAGGTCGCCGAGTGCCCGGGCGGCCTCGATGGCCTGGGCGATGTCCACCCGGCCGCGGGTGGTCAGGTCCTCGAGCTCGGCTTCGAGCCGGTCGTAGGTCTCCTGGGTCAATTTCGTCGGCATTGCGTCGTTCGCGGTGTCTGTCACTGTCTCTCCTCGGAAGGCGCACGGGCCGGCCGTCCCGCTCCGTCGCCACCGATGCTCCTCGGCGGTGAAGGCTGGGTCCTGGTCGGGCGGTCGTGTGAACACTCAGGCTACCGGCTGCGCCGCCGCCACCGGTGAGCCACCGCCGGCCACGGGTGTCGGCGACCGGTTGACGGCCGGCCCCAGGTGGGCGAAACTAACCCCCTGATGACGCACTCCCGACGCCCCGTAGCGATCATTCCGTAGGCACGCACCCTCCGGTGCGTGCCTTGTCGACCGTCCACTTTGTGGGCGGTTTTTCATTTCCCGGGTGCCGTCGGACCGGGCGCCCGGAGGGCGCACCGGGGGAGCGGACACCGATGGCGATCGGGCGCCGCCACGAGCCCCAGCGATACCGCAGACGAACAGGAGTCACCGCAGTGGACCACGCAACGTTGCACCCGGTCGCCCGGGTCCCGCACCCCGTCCGGCGGCCACGATGAGCGCCCACCGGGTCGCCGTCATCGGCGGCGACGGCATCGGTCCCGAGGTGCTCGCCGAGGCCTTGAAGGTCGTGGCGGCCACCGGGGTGACCCTCGACACCACCGACTACGACCTCGGCGCCGCCCGCTACCAGCGGACCGGCGACGTGCTGCCCGACTCCGTGCTTGAGGAGTTGCGGGGCTTCGACGCCATCCTGCTCGGGGCGATCGGGCCGGCCATCGGGGACACCTCGGTGCCGTCGGGCCTGCTCGAGCGGGGGCTCTTGCTCCGCATGCGCTTCGAGCTGGACCTGTTCATCAACCTCCGGCCCTTCACCGGCACCCCGGGGTCGATCGCCGAGGGCGCCGATTTCGTGGTCATCCGCGAGAACACCGAGGGCACCTACGCCGGTGAAGGTGGCTGGCTTCGCAAGGGCACGCCCCACGAAGTGGCCACGCAGGGATCGGTCAACACCCGCATGGGCGTCGAGCGGTGCGTCCGCTTCGCCTTCGAGCTGGCCCAGCGTCGCCCGGACCACAAGCTGACCCTGGTCCACAAGACCAACGTCCTCACCTTCGCCGGGGACCTCTGGCAGCGCACCGTCAACGAGGTGGCGCCGGAGTTCGGCGACGTGGCGGTGGACTACAACCACGTCGACGCCGCCTGCATCTACCTGGTGGAGCAGCCCACGCGTTACGACGTGATCGTCACCGACAACCTGTTCGGGGACATCCTGACCGACCTCGCCGGTGCGGTCGCCGGGGGCATCGGGTTCGCCGCCTCGGCCAACCTGAACGCCGCCCGGACCGGGCCGTCGATGTTCGAGCCGGTCCACGGCGCGGCCCACGACATCGCCGGCCAGGGCATCGCCAACCCCCTGGCGGCGATCCACTCGGCCGCCCTGATGCTCGACTTCCTGGGCGAGGTCGACGCCGCCGACCGAGTACTCAAGGCGGTCCACGGCTACATCGACCAGTCCGACACCTCCACGGCCGACCGCCCGGCCCCCTCGACCGCCGACATTGGCGACGCCATCGCAGAAAGGCTCTGACACCATGCCCATCACCCCGACCGAGAAGATCTGGATGGACGGAAAGCTCGTCGACTGGGCCGACGCCACCATCCATGTGCTCAGCCACTCACTCCACTACGGCTCCGGCGTCTTCGAGGGCATCCGGGCCTATCCGACGGCCAACGGCGTGGCCGTCTTCCGGCTGACCGAGCACATCCACCGGCTCTTCGAGTCGGCCAAGATTCTGATGATCGACGTCCCCTTCACCGAGGAGCAGGTGGTCGAGGCGACGCGCGCCGTCGTGCGCGAGAACGGCCTCAACGACGGCTGCTACCTGCGACCGCTGGTGTACCTCGGCTACGGGGAGATGGGGTTGAACCCCCTGCCCTCGCCGGTCAACGTGTCCGTCGCCGCCTGGCCCTGGGGCTCGTACCTGGGCGAGGAGGGCGTGGCCAACGGCGTGTCGGTCAAGATCAGCTCGTGGCAGCGCCACGACCCCAACGCTGTGCCCACGGCCGCCAAGAGCACGGGCATGTACGTGAACTCGTCGCTGGCCAAGATCGAGGCGCTGAAGGGCGGTTACGACGAGGCCATCCTCCTCACCCCCAACGGTCGGGTCAGCGAATGCACCGGGGAGAACATCTTCGTGGTGCGCGACGGGGTCCTGGTGACCCCCCCGAGCTCGGCCGCCGGCGCACTGAGCGGGATCACCCAGGACTCGGTCGAGACGATCGCCCGGGACCTCGATATCGAGGTCCGCTACGAGGAGCTCATCCGCACCGACCTCTACCTGGCCGACGAGGCGTTCCTGACCGGGACGGCGGCCGAGGTCGTGCCGATCCGCTCGGTCGACGACCGCCAGGTTGGCACGGGCAAGCCCGGCCCCATCACCAAGGAACTGCAGCAGACCTACTTCGCCGCCGTGCGGGGCGAGGTGGACCGCTACAAGGACTGGCTCGACTATGTCGACTGAGCACGAGCACGAGCACGAGCACGAGCACGAGCACGAGCACGAGCACGAGCACGAGCACGAGCACGAGCACGAGCACGAGCACGAGGTAGCCGAGCGGCGGCAGCCGGTCCGGGCCACGCTCGGCGCCCACCAGCACTCGGCGGTGGCGCACAACCACGACATCCCACGGGACCTGCCGACGTCGGTCGACATCTTCGACACCACGCTGCGCGACGGCAGCCAGCAAGAGGGTCTCTCGCTGACCGTCGACGACAAGCTACGGGTGGCCGAGCAGTTGGACCACCTCGGCGTGACCTACATCGAGGGCGGCTGGCCGGGCGCCAACCCCAAGGACGACGAGTTCTTCCGGCGGGCCCCGACCGAGCTCCGTCTCGCCACATCGACCCTGGTCGCCTTCGGTTCGACCCGCCGGGCCGGCGTGCGGGCCGAGGACGACGACGTCCTGCGCAAGCTGGTCGAGGCGCAGACGCCGGTGGTGTGCATCGTGGCCAAGTCGTGGGACCGCCACGTGAGCGACGCCCTGCGGACCTCGCTCGACGAGGCGGTGGCCATGGTGGCCGACTCAGTCGACTTCCTGCGCTCCCACGACAAGCGGGTCTTCCTCGACGCCGAGCACTTCTTCGACGGCTACCAGCACAACCCGGACTTCGCCCTGCGGGTCCTGCGGGCGGCCGAGGAGGCCGGCGCCGAATCGGTGGTGCTTTGCGACACCAACGGCGGGACCCTGCCGCACATCGTCGGCCACGTGGTGTCCGACGTCGTCTCGCGGGCCGAGGTGCAGGTGGGCATCCACTGCCACAACGACGCCGGCTGTGCCGTGGCCAACTCCCTGGCCGCCGTCGAAGCTGGCGCCACCCACGTCCAGGGGTGCGTCAACGGCTACGGCGAACGGGCCGGGAACGCCGACCTGGCCGCGGCCATCCCGAACCTGTCGCTGAAGCTCAACATCCGGACGATCCCGCCCGAGCGGCTCGAGCGTCTCACCCCGGTGTCCCACCACATCGCCGAGTTGGTCAACATCTCGCCGAACCCCCAGCAGCCGTACGTCGGGTCGTCGGTGTTCGCCCACAAGGGCGGCCTGCACGCCAGCGCCGTCGCCCGGCGCCGGGACCTCTACGAGCACGCCGACCCCGCCGCGGTCGGCAACGGCACCCGGGTCGTGGTGTCGGAGATGGCCGGGCGGTCGACCCTGGTCATGAAAGCGGCCGAGCTGGGCCTCGAGCTCGATGGCGAGGTGCTCGGCCGGGTGCTCGACGAGCTGAAGCGCCTGGAGCACGAGGGCTACCACTTCGAGGTGGCCGACGGGTCCCTGGAGTTGCTGCTGCGCCGGGCCGGTGGGTGGGAGCCCGACTACTTCGCCGTCGAGTCCTACCGGGTCATCGCCGACCACCACGTGCCGGGCACCGGTGGTCCGGGCAGCGACCTCCCGGTCGGGGGGCGGGGCGAGACGACCGAGGCCACTGTCAAGGTCCTCATCGGTTCCGAGCGCCGGGTGGCCACGGCCGAGGGCAACGGTCCCGTCAACGCCCTCGACGGGGCCCTGCGGTCGGCGATCGGCGGGCATTTCCCGGCGCTGGCCGGCGTGCATCTCACCGACTACCGGGTCCGGGTGCTCGACACCGGCCGGGGCACGGGGGCCGTCACCCGGGTCCTCGTGGACACCTCCGACGGGACGCGCACCTGGACCACCATCGGGGTCTCGGAGAACATCATCGAGGCCAGTTGGCAGGCGCTGTACGACTCGATCGTCTTCGCCCTGGTGCACACGGCCTGAGTCCGACTCGGGGGCCCCGATCCGACTGGGGTAGCCTCAGCGACGATGACCCAGCCCAGTTTCGTCCCGATCACCGAGGCCGACCAGGTCCGTCCGGCCCGTCAGCTGAAGACGCCCGAGGCCTGGTCGCCCGACCGGCCGAGCGAGCTCACGCTGCCCCGTCGGGTGGCCGGATCGGGCTTCGGCAATCCCGGGCCCGACCAGGGCTTCGCCCTCCGGCTGGCCCACCGCATGGAGAGCCGGCTGGAGCTCACGCCCGGTGAGTCGGTCGAGGACGCCGCCGTCGCCTGCGCCCTGGTGGGGGCCAAGCGGGCCGGGGCCTACGGCCGGGCGCCGAGCGTGTACGACGTCACGTTCGCCTTCACCCTGTGGGGGTGTCTGGGCGGGGCGCCGAGCGAACTGGTGGCCGAGCGGGTCGGGGCCTTCAAGTCGGCGGCCCACGACTACTTCGTCCAGCGCCAGGTGGTGGATCGGGTGCCCGAGACCACGTTGCGCCTGACGCCCGAGCAGGTGGCCGAGCGCCTGACCGACTGGTCGACGTTGCTGCTGCCCGCACCGCTCGCCGCCACTCCCGGCTGAGTCCGCTCCGGGTGGACACGGTCATCGAGCCGACGGAGCTCGCCGCCAACGGGTTCGTCTTCAGCGCGCTCGCCGCCGGTCCGGCCGACGGACGCCCGGTACTGCTGCTCCACGGGTTCCCCCAGACCTCGCGGGCCTGGAGGTCGACTCTCGAGCTCCTGGCGTCGGCCGGCTACCGCGCCGTGGCACCCGACCAGCGGGGCTATGCCGACGGCGCTCGGCCGACGGGTGTCGCCGCCTACGGCATCGGTCACCTGGTCGCCGACGCCCTGGGCATGGCCGACGCGCTCGGTTGGGACCGGTTCGACCTGGTCGGGCACGACTGGGGCGGGGCGGTGGCCTGGCACGTGGCCGCCCGGCACCCCGAGCGCCTGCGCAGCCTCACGATCGTCTCGACCCCCCACCCGATGGCCCTCGGGGCGGCCATCGCCGGCGACGCCGAGCAGCGGGGCAAGTCGGGCTACATGCGCTACTTCCAGAAGCCGGGCGAGCCCGAGCGGTTGTTGTTGGGGGAGGACGGGAAGGGCGAGGTCCTGCGGGCGGTCTACGTCGGGGCGGTCGACCCGCCGAGCGTCGATGCCTACGTGGACCTGCTCAGCCGGCCCGGGGTGCTCACCGCCGCCATCAACTGGTACCGGGCGATGTCGCGCACGGACACCGACGGCATGGCGCCGGTGGTGACGCCCACCCTGTACGTCTGGTCGACCGACGACCAGGCCCTCGGGCGGACGGCCGCCGAGGCGACGGCCGAGTTCGTCACCGGCCCCTACCGCTTCGAGGTCCTGCCGGGGGTCAGCCACTGGATCCCCGAGCAGGCACCGGACGAGCTGGGTCGGCGGCTGCTCGAGCACCTGGCCACCACCTAGGTCCCCCCGGGCGCGCTCGGTCGGGGCCGCCAGCTGCGAGACTCGTGCCATGACCTCCGAGCCCCCCTCCGGCGGCGTCTTCTCGCTCACCGACACCCAGCGACAGTTCCGCGAGACCTTGCGGCAGTTCTGCGACGACCGGGTGGCGCCCCACGCCGCCGAGGCCGACCGGACGGCCTCGTTCCCGTGGGCCTCGTTCGAGGCCTGCCGTGAACTGGAGCTGCCCTCCTTGGGCATCCCCGAGGCCTATGGCGGGGCCGGGGCCGACACCGTCACCCAAGCCATCGCCACCGAGGAGCTGGCCCGGGTCTGTGCGTCGACCTCGGTCACACTGCTCATCTCGAAGCTCGGCATGTTGCCCGTCATGAACTGGGCGTCCGAGGAGCTGAAGTCGACGTACCTGCCCCGGGTGGCCTCGGGGGCCGCCCAGGCCAGCTACTGCCTGTCGGAGGCCGACGCCGGCAGCGACGTGGCATCGATGCGGACCCGGGCGGTGCGCGACGGCGACAGTTACGTGCTCACCGGGTCCAAGTACTGGATCACCAACGCCGGCATCTCGGACACGTACACCGTCTTCGCCAAGACCGATCCGACGGCCGGGCACCGGGGCATCTCGTGCTTCCTGGTCGAGGCCGACTGGGGGGTGAAGGTGGCCAAGCACGAGGACAAGCTGGGCCTGCGGGGGAGCCCCACCGGCGAGGTCGTCCTCGACGAGGTTCGGGTCCCGGCGGCCAACCTGATCGGCCAGGAGGGCCAGGGCTTCACCATCGCCATGCACACGCTGGACCGGTCACGGCCGACCATCGGCGCCCAGGCCGTGGGGATCGCCCAGGGGGCCATCGACTATGCCGCCGGCTACATGCAGCAGCGGCGGGCCTTCGGCGGCCCCATCGCCGAGCTGCAGGGGCTGCGGTTCATGCTGGCCGATATGGCCATGAAGACCGAGGCTGCCCGGGCGCTCGTGTACCAGGCGTGCTCACTGGTCGACGAGGATCCGGGCGGCGACCTGACGCGGGTGGGGGCGATGGCCAAGTGCTTCGCTTCCGACACGGCTATGTCGGTGACGACCGATGCCGTCCAGCTGCTCGGTGGCTACGGCTACACCAAGGACTTCCCGGTCGAGCGGTTTCTCCGTGACGCCAAGATCACCCAGATCTACGAGGGCACCAACCAGATCCAGCGAGTGGTCATCGCCAAGCAGCTACTGGGCTAATACTCGAGGGGCGGCCATGTGATGGTCGAGGTCGCCATACGGCCACACGGCCTCTATTGCGACCCCGAGCCGCAGGTGGTCAAGCCCAGTGCGTCGAACTGCTGGTCCAGTGACGAGCCCATCGTGGTCAGTCCGGACGCCGCTGACTTGAACGCCTCGGCATCGTTCGCCTTGGCTGCCTGCAGCACCTTCTTCAACTGGTCGACCAATGCCGTCTGAGCCGTGAACGCCTTGTTGAGAGCGGCACGCTCGCCGGTCGGCTTCGGGAGTGCCTGCAGCTTCTTGGATCCCTCCT
This sequence comes from uncultured Acidimicrobiaceae bacterium, assembly GCA_963730735.1. GTDB lineage: Bacteria > Actinomycetota > Acidimicrobiia > Acidimicrobiales > RAAP-2 > CAVSSX01. The sequence continues at coordinate 3,661 of CAVSSX010000011.1, read as the reverse complement.
CGCCGAGACTGATGGCCTTGTTCAGGGCGCTGACGATCTGGGCATTCGTCGTGCTGCTCGTCAACGCCGACGCGGCAGAATTCTCCTTGGCGGAGTAGGTCTTGCAGATGGCGTCCGCCTGCTTGTCGTAACTGGCCTTGCTCGGTGTCGCCGACGACGGGCTGCTGCAACCGGCGACCAGCGCAGCGACCGCCAGGCTGAGCGAGCCCAGCGCCACTGCCCGCCGCTTGGCCACGCCTCGGATTGTCGCCTCGACCATCAGGCCCCTCCCTCTCTACGTCGCCGACCAACGCACACGTGGCATGACCGTTGCCGCCAATGTGTGCGGCCGCACTCAGTGGGAACGTCAACGAACATTGCCCACGAATGCAGAAATACCCGTGTCCCGCCGTTGCCAACCTCAGGCGTCGGTCGCCGCACGCCACCGTCCGGCGGCGGTCATGGTCCGACGTCGACCCACCTGACCATGATGCACAGGGGCACCATGGTCGCGACCAAGGTGATGCAGGCGGCGGCGGCACCCACCAGGACGCCCATGACGATGGCCAGGGCGACGGGCACGAAGCTCACCACCACGGCCGTGACGGTGCGGATCTGCCACCGCCGGCGCCGGGTGGCCGCCCGGGCCACGTGCTCCAGACCGCCGGTGCCCGTCGGACGACCCCCGAACTCGAGGGTCGAGTCGATCCGCAGGTCTTCCCGTCGTCCGAACATCCGTCGCCGCCCCCGGTCGGGCCGGGGTGGGCGGTCGTTGCGGTGTTCCTTCTTGAACTGCTCGAGAATCCGGTCCCGTTCCTTGGGATCCATGCCTTCTACCTACCCATCGGGGCGGTCCTCGAGCTCGGCGGTCGTCGAGACGATCAACTAGGTGGCGAAGCCGACCGGCGTGCCATCGTCGTCGACGGCGACCCGCACCCGCCCCTCGGGCACGCTCCGCTCGGAGAGCACGAGCCACTCGGGGTGCTGGCGCAACAGGTCGCGGTCGTTCTGGTCGGACAGCGACGCCCGTTCGAACACCCCCTGGAGGTGCTCCATGTCGGACAGGTCGGCCGGACTGAACGGTGGCACCTCGTGCCGCTCGCCATACCGCTGGCGCTACGGCACGTGTACGGGGGATCCGTCGCCCGGTGGCCCCCCGATGTCCCGGAGCTGGGCCATGGTGACCGGCAGCCGGGCCACGGCCACGTGCGGGCGGTCCCGGAGGGCGGCCGACAGGACCAGGTCGAGCTGGTTGTGCAGTGACCGGTAGCGCCACTTGTCGGGTTGGATGACCGGGATGAGGACGACGATCTGGCCGTCGCCCTTCTGGCGGTGCTCGAGGACCTCGAGGAACCGGACGATCGGGCGGGCCACCGAGTGGTACTGCGACCGCAGGGTGATCAGCCGGACCCCGGGGTCCCATTCGGCCCACTCCCGCTCGAGCTCGGCCTCGCGTTCGGTGTCGTCGGAGAAGGTCACGGCCACGGCGATCGTCTGCTCGCAGAGGGCCAGGGCCTCGGAGATGACGTAGGTCGTGAGGCGGTTGACCCCGTTCACGGGCACGACGACGGTCGCCGTGCCGGCGTCGGGCTTCGGCGGGATCGACCCGATGGCCAGCACGCCGGCCAGCCGGGCGTAGTAGGCGCGCACCCGGTGGAACATCCAGATGAGCAGGGGCACGAGGAGCACCACCACCCAGGCCCCGTCGACGAACTTGGAGAAGAGGAAGATGATCGTGGTGGCGGCGGTGACCACCGCCCCGGTCCCGTTCAGGCCGGCCTTCCATCGCCAGTGCGGTGGTCGCTCCCGTCGCCAGTGCACCACCATGCCCGTCTGGGCCAGCGTGAAGCCGATGAACACGCCGATGGCGAAGAGGGGGATGAGCGAGTTGGTGTTGCCCCGCACGACGAGCAGCAGCACGGCGGCTGCCGCCGACAAGGCCCAGATGCCACGGGTGAAGACCAGGCGGTCGCCCCGCAGGGCGAAGGCGTGGGGGAGGAACTGGTCACGCGCCAGCAGGCTGGCCAGCACCGGGAGGCCACCGAAGGAGGTGTTGGCGGCCAGTCCCAGCACGGCGGTGATGGACAGCGAGACCACGTAGTAGAACCAGCCGCGACCGACGGAGTAGCCCATCACTTGGGAGAGCACCGTCTGCGTGGAGCGGGGCCCGACGTGGAACTTGTCGACGAGGATGGCCAGCCCGAGCAGCATCGTCCCGAGGAGGACGCCGAGCAGCAGCTCGGTCTGCTTGGCCCGCTTCTGGCGGGGTGGCCGAAAGAGGGGCACGCCGTTGGCGATGGCCTCGACGCCGGTCAGGGCGCTGCAACCGGCCGAGAACGCCTTCAGGACCAGGAGGATGCCCACCGGGGCCAGGTTCACCGTGGCCGTCTGCGACTGGCCGGGCTGGGCCAGGTGGGGGTCGAGGGGGTGGACGAGGCCGATGACGATGACGGCGAGCAGACCGACGATGAACAGCAGCGTCGGGAGGAGGAACGCCCGCGCTGCCTCGCCCAGGCCCCGCAGGTTCAGGATCGTGAGCACGGCCAGTTCGGCCAGACACAGGGGGACGGTGGCCCCGTTGAGCGCCGGGAAGGCCGAGGTCAGCGAAGCGACGCCGGCGGCGATGGAGACGGCGACGGTGAGGGTGTAGTCGACGATGAGCGACGCCGCCGCCACCTGGGACGCCCCACTGCCGAGGTTGGCCCGGGACACGGCGTAGGAACCACCGCCGTGGGGGTAGCCATCGATGACCTGGCGGTAGGAGATCACCAGCAGGGCCAGCAGGGCGACGATGGCGATGGTGATCGGCAGGACGAGGTGGAGGGCGGCGACGCCGGCCGTCCCGAGGACCAGGACGATGGCCTCGGGCCCGTAGGCGACCGAGGTGAGGGCGTCGAGGGAGAGCGCCGGCAGCCCCTCGAGGGGGGAGATCTCCCCGTGGCTGGCCTCGCTCGACTTGAGCGGCCGGCCGATCAGGACCCGCCAGGTCGCCTGGAGCGCGGACGGGCGGTCGACGGACTGACCGTCGTCGGTGGTGGCGGTGGTCACCCGACCGAGCACGAGCGCCGGCGGTCGGCAGCTCCGGGCCGGCCCCGGCCGTGTCGGGGTCGAGGGTTCGAGACCTCGGCGTGCGGCACCGGGCCAGTACAGCACCCGGGACGCCCGACCGCACGGAGGGAGGCCCCCACCCCGTGGCCGCCGGGGGGTGACTGCTAGGTTCTGGAACCGGTTCTAGGGGGGGTCACCGGGCCGGCAGGCGGCGACCACCGTCCGGGCGGTCGCACCGCCGCACCGAGGAGGAGGATCGCAGCCATGGCATCGACCGAGCACCTGACGTTCGAGATCCACGGGACCACGGCGGTGGTGACCATGAACCGCCCCGAGGCGAAGAACGCCCTCAGTGTCCCGATGCTCGTCGGCATGGCCGACGCCTGGGAGGAGATCGACGGCAACGACGACATCCGCTGTGCGGTCCTCACCGGGGCCGGCGGGACCTTCTGTTCGGGAATGGACCTGAAGTCGATGGGCAGCCCCCAACCCGAGCACTACCGCCAGCGGATGGCCGCCGACCCCGACCTCCACTGGAAGGCGCTCCTGCGTCACTACCAGCTGCGCAAGCCGCTGGTGGCCGCCGTCGAGGGATGGGCCGTGGCCGGCGGGACCGAGATCCTCCAGGCGACCG
>CAVSSX010000010.1:0-158077 GCA_963730735.1 uncultured Acidimicrobiaceae bacterium | reverse complement strand
CCGGCGGCAAATCGTGACCAATGACCCCCCGGCTCCGGCCGGGGGGTCATTCGCGTCGGGTCCGCGATGGTGCCCCCGCACCGCTTGGAGCCGGCCGGGGCGTGGCCATGGAGGACCATCTCCCTGACGATGGCACTCTATCGACCAGCCGGGACCGGGCCGGGATCGACCAGCCGGGACCGGGCCGGATCGACCAGCCGGGACTGGGCCGGATCGACCAGCCGGGACCGGGCCGGATCGACCAGCCGGGACCGGGCGGATCGACCAGCCGGGACCGGGCCGGGCCAGAACGCCTCGTGCCGCCGGCCGCCGGCATCGCCGAGCTCCCGCCCACCGGTAGCACCCGGTTGACCGGCGCCGGCTAGCAGGCAGTGGCGGTTACCGGGGTGGACTTGGCGGTCCAGAGAGTGTCGTTGGTCCAGGCGGCGACCAGGTAATAGCTCGGGGGGCCGGACACGATGGTCAGGAGGACGGTGTCGGTGTAGGAGCCGGCGGCGGTGAACGGACCGGCGATCTGTGTGACGCGCCCGTCCCGATCTGTCGAAAGATGGTCGTCTGCTCTCCTGCGGGTGACGTAACGTACGTGACCTTCACCGTGCAGGTCAGCCCGATGAGGCTGACGACGGTGAGGGTCGGTGCGGCAGGGATGGCCAGGGTGCCCGCCCCGTCGTTCCCGTCGCCCGACCCGTTCACGGAGTAGCGGGCGGACGCCGGGCTCCGACCCAGAGCGGGATCAGAGCGACGGCCAGCAGCAGGTACCGGCAGCGACCGAGGAGTCGATCAGGTCGACGTACCACTGAGGGTTGCCGCCACCGTGAACGTGACCCCCTGACAGCCACTGGGGGCCGTGGTCGCCATCGAGACGATGCCGGGGACCGACTTCACGATGGGGCGTTGTCAACCCCTATTGTCATCCGATTGCATGAATCGGAGCGACCGATCCTCCACCGAATGTCGGAGCGGGGCCCGGGTGGGGCAAGATCATGATCGTGATCGGCCGAACCTCGAGGGTTTCCAATTGACTGCCAAGGATGTGGCCTCGAACGGCCGGGGTGATGGGAACAAGGGTGCCCGTGAGCTCGGGAACGACTTGTGCGGGCACTACCTAAAGCTGAACTTCACGTTCACCTTGAGGGTACGTTGGAGCCCGATCTCCTGTTCGAACTGGCCCGTCGCAACGGCGTGCGGCTGCCCTATCCGGACGTTGCGGCGGCTCGCCGTGCCTACCGGTTCGCTGACCTGTCGTCCTTCCTCGAGATCTACTACGCCGGTTGCGCCGTGCTGGTGACGGCCGACGACTTCTACGACCTGACCGCCGACTACCTCCGCCGGGCCGCCTCGGAGGGCGTTCGACACGCCGAGGTCTTCTTCGACCCGCAGACGCACACCGATCGCGGCATACCCATGGCCACCGTGGTGACCGGGATCCGAAGGGCCCTCGAGGAGGGGCAGGCGCGGTGGGGCATCTCCTCGAGGCTCATCCTGTGCTTCCTGCGGGACCTGAGCCAGGCGTCGGCCTTCGCCACCCTGGAGCAAGCGCGGCCCCACCTCGAATGGATCGATGCCGTGGGCCTGGACTCGGCGGAGGTGGGCAACCCTCCTTCGAAGTTCGCCGAGGTGTTCCACCGGGTGCACGAGCTGGGGCTGCCCGTGGTGGCCCATGCCGGGGAGGAGGGTCCGCCGGAGTACATCTGGCAGGCGCTCGACCAACTGGGCGCCGTCCGGATCGACCACGGCGTCGCGTGCACCCAGGACGAGCGGCTGGTCGAACGGTTGGCTGCCGAGCAGATCCCCCCACCGTGTGCCCGCTGTCCAACCTCAAGCTGCGGGTCGTCCCCGGCCTCGAGCAGCACAACCTGGCCACCCTGCTGCGGCGGGGCCTGCTGGTCACCGTCAACTCCGACGACCCGGCCTACTTCGGCGGCTACGTCGCCGACAACCTCCTGGCGGTGGCCGACGCGCTCGACCTCGAGGACGCCGAGGTGGTCCAGCTGGCACGAAACTCGTTCACGGCCTCCTTCCTCGGGGAGGCCGACAAGCAGGCGCACCTGGCGTCGATCGACCGGGTCGTCTCGAGCATCTGATCGAGCGGTCGCCGGGCGACTGGCGATGCCGCAGAAAGGAACGGAGAGCCATGCCGAAGTACAGCGCCGGCCTCCTGCCCTTCCGCCTCGGAACGGATGGGGGCCTCGAGATCTTCGTGGTGCATCCCGGCGGGCCCTTCTGGGCGACGAAGGAGGACCACGCCTGGTCGCTGGCCAAGGGCGAGTACCCCGAGGGCGCCGACCCGTTGGCGGCGGCGGAGCGGGAGTTCGCCGAGGAGGTCGGGGTGCCGGCGCCGGACGGGGTGCGGATCGATCTCGGCGAGGTCCGGCAGGCGAGTGGCAAGCGCATCCGGGCCTGGGCCATCGGCGTGCCCGAGTTCTCGGTGAGCGAGATCGTCAGCAACGAATTCGAGATGGAGTGGCCGCCGAAGTCGGGGCGGCTGGCCTCGTTCCCCGAGGTCGACCGGGCCGAATGGATGACGGCCGAGCTCGGACGGCGAAAGCTGGTGAAGGGCCAGGTCGCCTTCATCGACCGCCTGCTCGATGCGCTGCCGTCGACGTCCCGATGAGCCGAGTGGAGGGGACGGCCTTCGGAGCCGGGGTCAGGGGCGTCGGGTGGACCCCTACCGGGTCGACCGGGCGGCGCGACCCCGGGCCGCCGACCAACTCGCCGCCTTCCGTGACGCCAACCAGAAGCTGAGGATGGCCAGCGGCACCTCGACGAAGGCCATGAGGATGGCCTCGAGCTTGGCCACGCCGGTCCTCGGCACGACGTTGATCCATGCATCACAGACGAGGAGGGCCCCGGTCATCGTGGCCGGCACGGCGGTGGCCGACGAGCGGCGGTCGAGGGCGTAGCCGGTCGCCGACAGGGCGATCAGCTCGGCCACGTCGAGGCCGGTCCAGGCCAGGCGAAGGTGGCCGGCCTTCTGGACGCCGGGGACGAAGAAGATGGCCACCACCAAGGACGGCACCAGCGCCACGGCCACGACGACCAGGGCCACCCACAGCCACGTGGCCGGCGGGACCGACCGGTACTCCTCGGAGAGCGACGAGCGGATGACGGTGGCGCAGAGCAGCACGACGACCACCACCAGGATCACCGCCACCGGGACCGACCCCTCCCATCGCCGACCGCCGCTTTGGGTCAGCACCCGGAACCAGATGGAGATCAGCGTGACGGTGCCGGTGAAGGTGGCGGCGATCATGGCGGCGTCCGACCGCGTCCGGTAGGTCTGGGCGGTCCACAGCAGCCCGGCGATCATGGCCAGGATCAGGCCCACGGCCAGCGCGTGGACGTGGTGCGTGAAGCCGCGTGGCGGTTGGGTGAAGTACAGGACGACGATCCAAGGGGCCAGCACCAGGGCGGCCAGCCAGTAGAGCCACTTGAGCCGGTCGTCGATCCACAGCACCGACCTGACCCAGTGACGCAGGCCCGTTCCGGGCGGCCCGGGGTCCCATTGCTCGGCATCGAGCGGCACCGTCAGAGTGTAGAGACTGATCGACGAGACGCCCGAGCTTCGCCCGTTCGGGCGGTCGACGATCGTCCCGCCGCCGCCGGCCAGCGGCAGCCGACGGAGCGGGGTCGGTCGACGACAACGGTCGGGTGATTGCCTAGTCTGAGCGCCAGACGGTGGGACGTCGCGTCGTCGTCCGCTGATGGCACCGCGACCCAGGAGAGACCGCGATGTTCAAGGGGTTCAAGAACTTCCTGATGCAGGGCGAGTTGGTCGTGATCGCCGTCGGGCTGGTCGTCGCCCTGGCGTTCAGCACGCTCATCAAGGCCTTCACCGACAACATCATCACGCCACTGGTCAACGCGGCCGGCGGCGGTGGGGCCAACGGCCAAGGGCTCGGCTGGACCATCAACGGTCAGCGGATCGACGTCGGGGCCTTCATCTCGGCGATCATCTACTTCATCATCTTCATGGCCGTCATCTACTTCGTGATCGTGGTGCCCTACCGGGCGTACATGAAGCGGCGGGGCCACGCGGTGTTCGGCGACCCGGCCCCCACCAAGACGTGCCCCGAGTGCCTCTCCGACGACCTCCCGGTGGCGGCGCTCAAGTGCAAGCACTGCGCCAGCGAGCTCACCCCGGCCGCCTAGCCGCAGCCGTCTCCCCGTCATCCATGGCCTCCGTCGACTGACTCGACATGCCGGCGGCTGACGGCCCTCGATAGGTCGAGGCCAGGGCGCGCCACGGGGCGCCACGACGGTTGTCGTAGCGCCCCGTGACTGGACCGTGTCCGGCCGGTGTCAGCCGCTCAGGCCCGGCTACGCGACCCCCGGCCGACGCCGGTGACGAGTCCGATGAGCCATAGGACCAGCAGCACCGCGGCCACGATCCACAGCACGTGGATAGCGAAGCCGACCCCGAACACGATGAGCACGACCAGTGCGGCAAGCAGCAATAACATCCCATTCCCCTTTGTTCGTTGAAAGCGATCTTTCGGGCCCGTTCATCTCGGCGCCCCCCCCCCCCCCCGCTACCACCCCGATACCCGGCGGGGTCGCCATTCAACCGAAAAATCATCCAATTGGGGGTTGCATCTTCGGACGGTGTCCGATCTGATCCGAAGAGCGAGGACGGGTCGGCGCCGACGCGACGAAGGGCGGGGCCGAAGCCCCGCCCTTCGTCCGACCGCCGATCCGGCGCCGTTGCGCCGGTGAGGCTCAGGGCCTCAGGCCATGGGCCGGGCGCAGGAGCCGGCGGATCATGAAGAGGACCGAGATCGCCGTGAGGACGATCAGGACCTTCCATCCGACGGCGACCACCGGGTGGACGACGTTCAACACGAACGCCGAGTTCCTCCAACCGGTCTCGGTCGTCTGCTGGGTGGCCGACTTCTTGGCCGTGGCGGCGGTGGTCGTCGCCGGCGCCGTGGCCGGGGGCTGGGTCAGCGGGTTCAGCCCACTGACCGTCTGGATGGCGGCATCGCTGGACACCGTCTCGTCCGCCAGCACCTGGTCGTTCAGGGTCTCGGCCAACGAGAGGTCCGTGGTGCCGACGACCGGCTCGAGAGCCGCCGCGTCGTACCCCAGCTTGTAGTAGCTGTTGAGCAGCGAGTGCACGTTGCCGCTCGCCTGCTTGGGCACGACGGCCGACTGGAGCTGGCCCTCCAGCCGGGTCGTGTCGCTCGTCAGTGCGGCGAGGGACGTGGTCAGCGGCTTCTCGACCTGGTCCGCCTGGATCTCGGCGTTGCCCGCCTTGACGATGTTCATCAGGGTGGTCGCTTCGGTCCGCTGCGTCGCCGCCGCCTGCTGCTGCGCCGCCGCTGCCGGCGGTGGTGGAGTGGTGGTCGCTCCGGCCGGGAGGCTGAAGGACAGCCCCACGACGGTCGCCACACCGGCTGCCGCCAGCAGCTTCTTGGTGAGACTCCGGGTGACCTTCATCGTCCGTTCCTCTCTTCCGACTGGTACTGGTTCATCCACAGGTCCTTGCGGCTACCGGTGACGACCTTGAACAGCGACACCGTCCAGATGACCAACCGGAAGACCAGGTAGATCTCGACCGGCAGCAGGATCACGGCCAGGAAGGTGTCGAGCAGTGACCGGTTCGGCACCTTCCGGGCGATCTTCCAGTTCAACAAGATGGCCACGCCCGGCGGCACCAGCCACCACCACGACCAGCTGTAGATGTGGAGCACCAGGGACACGGTGAGCAGGAGGGCGAACATCACCCGGACGGTGACGTCGAGGATGTTGCGGACCTGCAGGGCCCAGACCTGGCCGGCCACCCACGGCTTGGTGCGGAAGAGGAGCTTCAGGGTGCCGAAGTCCCACTTGCGACGCTGGCTGTACAGGCTCCGCAGGTCGAACATCGGTCCGGCGTAGGCCCGGGCCGTTGCGCTCACCTTGGTCTCCCAACCGAGCTCCTTCATGTTCCACGTGAGGCCCATGTCCTCGACCTCGTCGTCGGGGTCCCAGGGGCTGTGGAGGTTCTGGCGCTCGGCCACCGCCATCATGGCCTTCACCCGGAACAAGGTGGCCTGGCCACCGAGCACGTAGGTGAAGCGGTTGCGATAGATGGTGTCGAGACCCGAGGAGGCGAACTCCAGGCGCTGCATGCGGATCAGCAGCCGCTCGGTCCGGGTCCGGCCCAGCTTCGGGTCGAAGGTGTACTTGGCCGAGAGCCCGCCGAGCTTCGAGTTGGCGTTCATCTCCGCCTCGAGCGCACCCAGCGAGTCGGGCGACAGCACGGTGTCCCCGTCCACCCCGAGGAGGTAGTCGAGCTCCATGCCCTTGGCGGCCAAGGTCCGGGTGATGGCCTGCCACCCGCAGCGCAGCGCCCCCACCTTCTTGTCGGGGTTGTTCTCCATCACCAGGATCTGGACCCGGGGGTCGCCCCGGAACGCCTCGACCGCCACCTTCTCGGTCCGGTCGGTGCTGTTGTTGATGACGACGACGACACCGTCAGGGGGCCGCTCCTGGTCGAGCAGCGAGGCGATGCAGGCGACGATCGTCGTCTCCTCGTTGCGGGCCGGGATCACGGCGATGATCGTCTTGGTCTCGAAGGGCACGACCTCGACATTGGAGACCAGCTCGGCGTCGGCGACGTCGTACTCGGTCGCCGGCACGTCGTTCGGCGCTTCCTCCACGTCCTCACTGGGCTTCGGCGCCATCACGGCCGCCGTGGCGGAGGAGATGGCAATCGGCACGAACAGACGGCGTGCCTCATCCTCTCTGTTCGGAATCACCTCGGTGTACAGCATCTGCCCTCTCTCTTCGTTCCTTCTCTCGAAGGTGAACGGTCGTGTCGATTGCCTCGGGAGGACCGCCGCCGAAGTGCGAGCCACCATCCGCTGAGCGGGGGTGGTGCCAGGACGATGGTCGTGTTCCGAGCTGCTGCGCTTCCCTTCTTGTGAAGCTGCGGCCCGGTTTCGCCATTGGCTCCCCGTCGGACTGAGGCGACCAATACGCCCGACGGATCACTGCCTGCCCTTGCTGGTACTGCTGCGGCACTACGACAACGACTGCGCTGCCGATATCAACACTCTGTAGGAAGCACGACCCCGATGAACCCCCCGTTCCCATGATCTGTCTACGACTTCTTATGGAGTTGGGCGCCGGGCGGACACGAGAAACCATGCGGCGTGAGGTCCGCCTCGTGCAGACGGACGATGTGGCGTCGCTCGGACTCCTTCGTTGTGGGGAGGCGGGGCACGAGTACGGGTGGTCGCCGATGGCCGACGTCGGGTGCCCGCGGGCGCAGTCAGTCGGCTACCCCAGCTGCACTAACGTGACCGGGCGTATGGCCGCTCGACGACCTTCCCGCCACGCCTGGCGATGCCTCACCGCGGCTGCGGTGATCGGCGCGCCCCTCGTCGTCGCCCAGGTCGGCTCCGGCCAGGCCCCAGCCGGTGCGGCGAGCGGGGCCGGCACCTACTGCGGTGCGATCAACACCGCCCAGATCGACGGTGGTCGGTACATCTTCCAGACCGACGAGTGGAACTCCAACCAGACGCAGTGCGTCAGCACCGACGGGAACGCCGACTTCACGGTCACCCAGAGTTCGATCCACAACAACACGGCGGCCGCGCCCGGCAGCTTCCCCTCGATCTACGAGGGATGTCACTGGGGCTACTGCACGGCGGGCAACGACCTGCCGATCCGCCTGTCGGCCATGGGCGACCCCTCGGCCAGCTGGTCCACGTCGCAGACCGGCTCGGGGTCCTACGACGTGGCCTTCGACCTGTGGTTCAACCAATCGCCCTCGACCGGCGGCGCGCCCAATGCCGGTGAGCTCATGGTGTGGCTGAACTCGAACGGCGGCGTCCAGCCGGCCGGCTCGCCGGTGGCGATCGTCAACATCGACGGCTATCGCCTCCAGGTGTGGAACGGGCCGGGTGGGGACGGGCCCGACACGACCTACGTCATCATGGGCGGCACGTCGTCGGTGTCCAACCTCGACCTCGGCAACATCATCCGTGACGCCGAGTCGCGTGGCTACCTGCAGGCGTCGTCGTACCTGCTGAGCGTGGAGGCGGGCTTCGAGCTCTGGAACGGCGGGGCCGGCCTCACCACCAACTCGTTCTCGTTCAGCCCGAGGGCGCCGTTCGTCGGCGCCGCCCCCACGGCCGACGGGAACGGGTACTGGGAGGCGGCCGCCAACGGCGGGGTCTTCTCCTACGGCGACGCCCAGTTCTACGGGTCGATGGGGGCGACGCCCCTCAACCGACCGGTGGTCGGCATCGGGTCGACCCCCGACGGGAGGGGCTACTGGGAGGTGGCATCGGACGGTGGCGTGTTCGCCTTCGGTGACGCCCAGTTCTACGGGTCGACCGGCGGCATCCACCTGAACCAACCGGTGGTGGGCATCGCCTCGACGCCCGACGGCAAGGGCTACTGGGAAGTGGCCACCGATGGTGGCGTGTTCGCCTACGGCGACGCCCAGTTCTATGGATCGATGGGGGGCACCCCGCTCAACCGGCCGGTGGTGGGCATCGCCTCGACGCCCGACGGCAAGGGCTACTGGGAGGCGGCGTCCGACGGTGGGGTGTTCGCCTTCGGCGACGCCCGCTTCTACGGCTCGACCGGCAGCATCCACCTGAACCAACCGGTCGTCGGCATCACCCGCGTCCCCGACGGCAACGGCTACTGGGAGGTGGCCACCGACGGCGGCGTGTTCAGCTTCGGTGACGCCCAGTTCTACGGCTCGTCCGCCGGGACCGGCCAGAGCGTGGTGGACCTCTTCCCGGCCGCCGGCGGGGCCGGCTACACGCTGGTGGACAGCGACGGGACCGCCGCGGCGTTCTGAGCCCGCCCGCCGTCCGGCGGCCGCCTAGCGGTTGGTCATCCCGAAGTCGACCGGGATCTGGGCGCCGGTGAGGTAGCGGGCGTCCTCGCTGGCCAGCCAGGCCACCGTGCCCGAGACGTCGCCCGGTTCCATGGACTGGTGGGGGAGGGTGTTCATGAAGGTCGGAGCGAGCGTGGTGGCCGCCTCCTGGATCAGTTCGAACAGCCCCGGCACGTCCATCATCGCCGTGTTGACGCCGGCCGGATGGATGCTGTTGACCCGGATGTCGAACTCGCCCAGCTCGTTGGCCAGGCCTCGACAGATGCCCACCACGCCGTGCTTCGATGCCGTGTAGTGCAGGGTGAACGGCTGGCCCTTCAGCCCGGCGCTCGAGCTGATCAGGATGATCGACCCGCCCTGACCCTGGTCGATCAGGTGGGGGACGGTGGCCCGCACCGTGTGGAAGACACCGGTCAGGTTGACGTCGATCACCGACTGCCACGCTTCGGAGGACAGTTCCCAGGCGTGGCCCCAGGCCAGGACACCGGCGTTGGCCACGATGATGTCGAGTCGACCGAGCTCCGACATGGCGTCGTCGGCCAGGCTCTGGAGCGCCGGCAGGTCCCGCACGTCGACCTGGCGGGCCAACACCCGCTGACCGGTCTTCTCCACCAACGCGACCGTCTCGTCGAGATCGTCCGGCGTGGCGTCGGCCACCATGTTGCCGGGCACCGGGCCGCAGATGTCGCTCACCACGACGTCGGCCCCCTCGCTGGCCAGTCGGACGGCGTGGGCCCGTCCTTGGCCCCGTGCTGCGCCGGTGATGAACGCAACCTTTCCCGACAGTCGACCCATGCCGCACCCCCCCGGTGAACGTCACTGCTTCCTGGTCGGCGGAAGCCCCGGACACCCGTAGGTGGCCGGGGCAGTGCCCGTCGTCCGGAGCCTAGGGCGCCGACGTCAACTTCGCTTGGCGCAGAGCCGGTGGAGCAGTGGGGCGTGCAGATGGCTGGCCGACGGCCGAGCCGCCACCGGCCGGCACCGGACCGACGTCCCGGCGACCACGGTCGCCCGCCGGGGCTTGGTCGCCCGGTCGTTGGCGTGGTGTCGGTGGCACCGGACGTGCGGGCCGATCCAGGCGCTCACGGCCGGAGACCGTGCGCCGGGCGGAGCAGCCGCCGGATCATGAAGATGACCGACAGCACCGTGAGGACGATGAGGATCTTCCACCCGACGGCGACCACCGGGTGGACCACGTTCAGGACGAACGAGGAGTTCCGCCAGCCCGTCTCGGTCGAGCTGCTGGTCGACGCCGCCGCCGGGGTGGTGGCCGTCGTGGCCGCCGTACCCGATGCCGCCGTCGAGGAGGCGGCGGTGGACGTGGCCGGGGCCGGTGCCGGCGGCACCTGGGTCTCGGTCAGGCCACTGAGCTGACTCTCCAGCTGGATCGCATCGTTGTTGGTCGCCGCCTCGTCACCCTGGACCTGGCGGACGAGGGCCGCCTCCAGCGAGGTGTCGGAGCTCCCGATGGCCGGCTCCAGCTCGGCGGCGTCGTAGCCCAGCTTGTAGTAGCTGGCGATGAGCGCCTTGTTGTTGGCCTCGGCCGCCGTCGGCACCGAGACCTTGGCCAGGGCCACCGCCTCCTTGGTCGTGTCCCCGGTCAGCTGGGCCATCGAGACCTGCACCGGACGAGTCAGCTCGTCCGCTTCGATCTTGGCGTTGGCCTTGGACACCGACACCAGGGCGGCGCTCGCTTGCGAGTGCTCCTGGTTGAGTGCGTCCTGCTGGCTCGACGTCAGGGCGCCGGCCGGGAGGGTGAAGGCCAGGACGGCGACGGTGCCGACTCCGGCCACTGCGAACAGCTTCTTGGTGAAGTCCTTGGCCGACGTCATCGTCCGGTCCTCTCTTCCGACTGGTACTGGCTCATCCACAGGTCTTTCCGACTGCCGGTGATCACTCGGAACAACGACACCGACCAGATCACCAGTCGGAAGACCAGGTACATCTCAACGGGCACGAGGAAGACGGCGAGGAGCGTGTCGACGAAGGTCCGGTTCGGCACTTTCCGGGCGATCTTCCAGTTCAGCATGCTGGCCACGACGGGAGGCACGAGCCACCACCACGACCAGGTGTAGATGTGGAGCACGAGCGAGATCGTCAGCAGGAAGGCGAAGCCCACCCGGACGGTCACGTCGAGCAGGTTCCGCACCTGGAGTGCCCAGACCTGGCTGGCCACCCACGGCTTGGTGCGGAACAGGAGCTTCAGGGTGCCGAAGTCCCACTTGCGGCGCTGGCTGTAGAGGCTCCGGACGTCGAACATCGGTCCGGCGTAGGCCCGGGCGGTGGCCGAGACCTTGGTCTCCCAACCGAGCTCCTTCATGTTCCACGTGAGTCCCATGTCCTCGACCTCGTCGTCGGGGTCCCAGGGGCTGTGGAGGTTCTGGCGCTCGGCCACCGCCATCATGGCCTTCACCCGGAACAAGGTGGCCTGGCCACCGAGCACGTAGGTGAAGCGGTTCCGGTAGATGGTGTCGAGGCCCGAGGAGGCGAACTCCAAGCGCTGCATGCGGATCAGCAGGCGCTCGCCGGCGGTCCGGCCCAGCTTCGGGTCGAAGGTGTACTTGGCCGACAGCCCGCCGAGCTTCGAGTTGGCGTTCATCTCGGCCTCGAGCGCCCCGACCGAGTCGGCCGACACGACCGTGTCGCCGTCGACGCCCATCAGGTAGTCGAGCTCCATGCCCTTGGCCGCCAGCGTCTGGGTGATGGCCTGCCACCCGCAACGCAGCGCCCCCACCTTCTTGTCGGCGTTCTTCTTCATCACCAGGATCTGGACCCGGGGGTCACCCTCGAAGGTCTCCACGCACAGCTTCTCGGTGCGGTCGGTGCTGTTGTTGACCACCACCACGATGCCGTCGAGCGGACGCTCCTGGTTCAGCAACGAGTTGATGCAGGCGACGATCGTCGACTCCTCGTTGCGGGCCGGGATGACGGCGATGATCGTCTTCGCCCGGGTCTCGGCGACCTCGAGGTCCGAGACGAGCTCGGCGTCGACGATCTCGTCGTCCCGGTCGATGTCGGGTTCGTCGACCTCCTGCAGGCCGGTCCCGGCCTTCGGGGCCATGACGGTAGCTGCGGCCGACGCAAGGGTCAGCGGCACGTACAGCTTGCGAGCCCCCTCCCGCCCGTCCAGATCCGCCTCGGTGTACAGCATGTGTCCTCTCCTCTGTTGCCTTCGTGATCGAGGGTCAACGGTTATGTCGTGTCCTTCGGAGGGACCGCCGCCTTCGTGCGTGGTGCGTGGGCGATGGTCGTCAACCGAGCCTGTGTGCCGCCGTGTCCTTTCCTTTGTCGTGTGAAGGCCCGGTTTCGCCATTGGCTCCCCGCCGAACTCAGGCGACCAATACGCCCGGCGGATCACTGCCTGCCCTGTTATTTGTGCGTGGTGTGGATCGATGTTGCGTGTCCATCGCATCCACCATTGCTGTGGTGATGTAGACAGTTTGTACGAGGCCGCCTACGTAGAGCAGCCCCCGTTTCAATGATTTTTCTAGTCGAAATGGTGGAGAAAACCTCCGCTACTTCGTGGCGCATGGGCCGGCCATCGTCGTACCTGATGTAGCGGATAGGCAGCACAGATACATGGTCCTACCTGGTAGAACCTGGCGACGGAGGTCGTCCGGAAGTCGCGACGGGGCGCGTTTGGAGCGTCGTTTCGTGACCCGCGGCGTACTAGGCGCGATGCATTAGACGCGAAGTACTAGATGAGGACCTCGCTTCGGCGAGGACACGCCATTTATGGGCCTCCCGTGGGCGGCCAGGGCGACCGAATGGTCGGTCGCCCGAGGGGCTCAGACCCCTTCCAACTCCACCCGTTCCCAGAAGGCCGCCCACGACGGGTAGGCCTCAGGCAGCTGGTAGCTACGCAGCGCCGAACGACCCCCCTCATTGCCGGCCCCGTGGGAGGGACGGTTGAGCCAGTCGGTGATGTAGAGGCGGTGGAACTTACGGCGCTCGAAGTACCACTCACCGTCGTCGCGGCGGTAGGTGTCCCAGTACTGCAACATGCCCTGGACCCATTCGCCGGTCGCCGGCTGGTCGAGCTCGTCGTGGCAGTAGACGATCCCGTGGGCGTGATCGGCGTCGTCGAAGTCGACCACGTGGTTGCCGATGAAGTGGCACGAGGCCTTGGGGCTGCTCATCGTGGCCGTGTACCACTTGTGCAGCGCCTCTCGGCCGTACTCTTCCTTGCCGACCCGGACGTCGGCGACGAAGAGGTCGACCATCATGTCCATGTCGCGCGAGTCGATGGCCACGCCGTAGCGGTGGGGGAGCTGCTGGATGGCCGCCAGCGACTCCAGGCGGTCCATGCGCTCCTCAATGGTCGTCGGGGTCCAGGTACCGAGCCGTGACATGTCTCTCGCTCCTCATGGTTGCGTGGCACTTCGAGCGTTCCCATCCTTGCCGGTTCCCCCGCCGTTCGCTCGGCCGGGCGTGCCGGCCGGGGTCAGCCCTGCGAGCCCTCGATGAACTCGCCCAGGAAGAGCACCGTCCGGCCGGCCGGGTCCGGGGGCAGCAGTCGCCAGATGTTCTCGGCGCACTCGGCCGGGCTCTCGCCGCGCCCGTCGGCGATGGCCTGGGCGACCGCCGCACCGCCGGGGAAGGCGTCGAGGTCCCCCTGGCCGTCGGCGTACTGGGCCCGCATGGAGTCGGTGACGATGAACCCCGGTCGGATGGCCACCACCCAGGGGTCGGCGTCCCGGGTCCGACGCTCGGCCCGGACGGCCCGGACCCACTGTTCCATGCCCGCCTTGGCCGCGCCGTAGACGGCCATGCCCTGCATGGCGAACTTGGCCGACGCCGACGAGATCATGACCAGGCCGGACTCGTAGCCCGGACGACAGGCGCGGATGAAGGCGTCGCCCAGCACCAGCGAGGCGGCACTGTTGGCGAAGACCTGGCGTCGGTACTCGGTCGGATCGATCTCGCCCACGAAGCCCGACGAGCCGCCGTAGTTGGCGTTGTGGATGAAGATCGCCCGCTCGCCGTCGAAGGCGGCCAACTCCTCGGCCAGGTGCTCGCTCACGGCGTCCCACGAGGCCGGATCGGTCAGGTCGGCGACGACGTTCTCGAGCGAGGGGTTCTCGCGTCGCGAGATGTTGATGATCCGGGCGTCGGGGTAGGGGACGGCGGCGGCCAGGGCTTCACCGATGCCCTGGGTGGCGCCGGTGATCCAGACGATCGTTCGGGCAGTTGGCACGTACCACTCTCCTGTCGCGTGCGAGCGGTCCCCCCGCCGGCGCGGCCCAGTCAACCAGATGGGCCCGCCGACGGTGAGGGCGAGGACCTCGACCTCCGGGTGGCCCGCACCACTAGGGTTCTGCCGGTTCGTCCAGGAGGTGCCAGGTGACCGAGTCGACCCCGAGGCCCCAGCCGCCCATCCCGACCAGTGTCAGCGAGGAGGCTCGCCGGTTCCTGGCCCAGCCCTCCCGCATGCCGGCCACGATGCCCGAGCTCGACGACCTGGAGGGATGGTTGCGCCACGTCGAGCAGGCCGATCGCGGCATGCTCGAGCGCTTCCCGACCGACCTCCCGGTGACGTCCGAGCTCACCGAGATCGGTGGCGTCCCGACCTTCGTGCTCCGGGCCGACGGCGCCCCCGAGGATCCCGACGGTCCCATCTACCTCAACATCCACGGCGGCGGACTGATCCTCGGCGGCGGCCCGGCCTGCCGGGCCCTCGGGGGCCTGACCGCCCTCACCAGCGGGATGCTCACCTGGGCGCCCGACTACCGGATGCCGCCCCACCACCCCTATCCGACGCCGCTCGACGACTGCATGGCCGTCTATCGGGCCCTGCTCGAGGTCCGGGACCCGGCGGACGTGTTCGTGGGCGGCGGGTCGGCCGGCGGGAACCTGGCGGCGGCGCTGGTGGTCCGGGCCAAGGACGAGGGGTTGGCGCTGCCGGCGGCGCTGGTGCTGCTCACGCCGGAGGCCGACCTCACCGAGTCGGGCGACTCGTTCCAGACGAACCTGGGCATCGACAACGTGCTCGGGAGCCTGATGGAGACCAACCTGCTCTACGCCAACGGCCACGAACTGACCGAGCCCTACCTCTCGCCGCTGTTCGCCGACGTCAGCGGGTTCCCGCCCACCTTCCTCCAGACGGGCACCCGGGACCTCTACCTGTCGAACACCGTCCGGATGCACCGCAAGCTCCGGGCCGCCGGCGTCGAGGCCGAGCTGCACGTGTTCGAGGCCATGCCCCACGGCGGCTTCGGCGGCGCCCCCGAGGACCTCGAGCTGCGGGCCGAACAGCGGCGGTTCCTCGACCGCCACCGCCGGGCGGTGGACGGAGGCGGAGGCTCCTGATCCTCCCTACGACCCGGTGGCCACGCGGGGGTCGCCCTCCAGGAGGTGGTCGACCAGGGCGACCGCCACGCCACCGGTGGCTTCGGGGTCGAGGACGAGCATCCGGTCCGACCGGGCCACGACGCCCACGCCCTGGTCAGCCAGCGTGGCGACGGCATCGTCGAGGGCCGGGACGGTGAGGCCGATGAGATGGGTGCGGGGCCGTTGGTAGTCGCGCCCCCACAGCGCAGGGCTGTCGGCACCGGGGAGGGCGAACAGGGCCAGCGTCTGGTCGCCCAGCGACACGCCGGCGCGGGGCGCACCGAGCGCCGCTGTCGGGTCCTCGAACGTGACCTCGGTACCGAAGAGCTCGGCGAAGCGGTGGGCCCAACGGGCCGGGTCGTCGACCAGGGCACCGATGAAGGCGTGGTGGCGGACCTCCAACGCCGGCTCGGTGGTGAACGGCGGTTCGGGGGCCCCGAAGCGGGGGTCCTCGGCCACCTCGATGTCGGCCCACTCGAAGAAGACGCCCCCGGTCGCCCGGGGGTCGGTGAAGAAGAAGTGGGGGTCGGGCCGGGCGGCCACCGGGACCCCGAGGCGCTCGAGGTGCTCGATGGTCGCCTCGACGTCTTGCACCTGGAGCGCCGCCGAGTGGACGCCGCCGCCGTTGTTGGCCACGAACTTCCACGCCCCGGCGCCCGGAATGAGGGGCTGTCCGATCTCGATCGAGTTGTCACCCACCCAGGTCATCCCGCCCCGCCGGCCGACCTCGGGCACCTCGGACTCGCTGTACTCGAGCACCCGGAGACCGAAGAGGCGGGCCAGGGAACCGACGGCGGCGTCGTAGTCGGCGATGATCCCGGTCGAATGGAAGGTCCAGCGGACGTTGTGTGCCGTCATGTCGGCGTCTCCTCCTTCGTGTGTCGTCGTCTGGGACCGCGGTCGTCGGTGCGGCCTACTCGGCGGTGGGGCCGTCGAAGCGGGGTGGTCGGCGCTCCCGGATGGCCGAGAGGCCTTCGGCGGCATCGGGGCCGCCGAAGCCGAAGAACTCCATGCCGACCGAGGCGTCGAACGTCGGCCCCATCATCCGGTACCAGTTGTTGAGCGACCACTTGGTCATGCGCAGGGCGCTCTGGGCCCCCTCGGCCAGTGACCCGGCAATGGCGCGGGCCCGGGTCAGGACCGAGTCGTCGTCGACGCACAGGGAGACCAGGCCGATCCGCTCGGCCTCCTCGCCGGTCAGCGGCTCGCAGGTGAGTAGGTAGTACTTGGCCTTGGCCATGCCGCACAGGAGCGGCCAGCAGATGGCCGCGTGGTCCCCGGCGGCCACGCCGAGCCGGGTGTGGCCGTCGATGATCTGGGCGCTGCGCCCCACCACCGAGACGTCGGCCAGCATGGCCACGACCAGGCCGGCGCCTACCGCCGGGCCGTGGACGGCCGAGACGATCGGCTTCGAGCAATTGATGACGTTGTAGACGAGGTCCCGGGCCTCGCGCATGACCCGGGTCCGCACGGCGAAGTCCGTCGTCAGTTCCTCGAGGAGGTCGAAGCTGCCCCCGGCCGAGAACCCCCGGCCGGCGCCCCGGATGAGGGCCACGCGGGTCTCGGGGTCCGTGTCCACGGTCCGCCAGACGTCGGCCAGCTCCTGGTGGGCCTCGGTCGACACGGCGTTCAGCCCGGGGGCGTCGAGGACGACCTCGAGCACGCCCGGGGCCGAGCGCTCGAAGCGCAGGTTCGGGAACTGCTGGTAGGGGTCGGCCATGCGGCCAGGATACGGACCGGGCCCCCGGCGTGACGACCCGGCGTCAGGTCGGTCGTCGCATCACCTGCACGCTCGAGCCGCGGGCGCAGACCTGGTCGCCGGCCAGCAGCTCCGCCCGGACGGCGGTCGAGCGGTTGCGCCGCTCCTCGATGACCCCGACGTAGCGGACCGGCGTGTTGAGCGGGGTCGGGGTGACGAACTCGACCTGGAGCGCCTTGGTCAGGCCGGCCCGGCCGTGCATGCCGGCCGTCATGGCCAGGACGGCGTCGAACCCGGCTTCGATGTGCCCGCCGTGGACGCAGTTCGGTGGTCCCTCGAACGGCGGGCCGTACGTCACCTCGCCGATCAGTTCGTCGCCGTGCGGGGTCATGACGATCCCCGGGGCGAGCGGGTTGAGCGGCCCGATGACCGGGTGGGCGAGGAAGATCCCCGTCATCCCGGCCAGGCGGTCACCCCGGGCGTAGTGGCTCGATTCGGCGTGGCCGGCCAGGAGTGCCGACACCCGGTCGACGTCGGCGGCGATCTCCTCGAGCAGAGCGTCGTCGGCGTCGTTGGCGTTGGCCAGCTCGACCAGCCGGCGCACCGACTCGACCAGCCGGATGGCCGAGGCGGCGTCGGACGGGGGCTCGGCGGCCAGGGCCAGCGCCCGTTGGTAGGCGGCGGCGGCGTCGTCGTGGACGGGTGACGTCATCGGAGCTCCCGCCGATCGGCCCAGCCGTCGGGCACCTGACCGTCGATGACGATCCGTCGGGCGGTGAAGCGGAGGCGACCGTCGACCGGCCCGAACCGGTCGATGTAGCGGCCCCAGTGGTCCAGCCCGCCGGTGCCGACGAAGGCCTGGAAGTAGCAGTAGGACGTGGCGCCGCCGTCCTCCAGGACGTCGATCTGATGGCTCGAGGTGAAGTGGCGCATGATCGGGACCTCGCTGAGCTCGACCAGGCTGGCGCCGGCGGCACCGAAGAGCTCCCGCACGCCGTCCTGGCCGCTGAAGGTCCGGCCGGCCGAAGTCACCACGGCGTCCGGGGCGAACAGCTCGACCACCGCCTCGAACCTCCCGGTGTCACCGTTGGTGTTGTAGCGGGCGATCAGATCCCGCACCGATTCCCTGACGACGAGGTCGTCGACCTGCACTGGCATGCCCCCTCTGTTGCGACCGGTTCGTCCCTCGCCGGCGGATCCCCGCCGTCGAGCCCACCCGACCGGACGGTGCTGCGCCCGGGGGCGGGTACCCGCCGGCTCGCCGTCCCCGTCCGGAGGGGCGACCAGGAGGTTGGCACAGGCCGGCCGCCGGCGCGCCGGGGCGGCGGGTCCCGGGCCGGCCGCCGGGGTTCGAACCGACCGTGACCTGGTGTTTGGAGGGGCTGGCGGGGACTGTCGGTAGGATCTGGCCCCGATCGGTATCGACGAGGGGGAGAACGTTGCGCGTGTCGAAGAGCGAGGCTCGAGTGTCCGTGGACGGCCCGAGATGAGCGAGATGTTCGCCGGGGTGAAGGTGGTGGAGGTCGGGACGTGGATGTTCGTCCCCTCGGCGGCCGCCGTCCTGGCCGATTTCGGCGCCGAGGTCATCAAGGTGGAGCACCCGACCCGGGGTGACCCGCAGCGTGGCCTCGAGACCGGCGGTCGCGGCCTGGTCCCGAGCCATCTGGCCATGGAGCAGGCCAACCGGGGCAAGCGGAGTATCGGGCTCGACGTGTCCCGACCCGAGGGCCGCGAGCTCCTGCGCAAGCTGGTCGAGTCGGCCGACGTCTTCATGACCAATGCCCTGCCCGGGGCCCGCACCAAGAACCAGTTCGACGTCGAGGACATCCGGGCCATCAAGCCGGACATCGTCTACGTCCGGGCCACGTCGACCGGGCCTCGGGGCCCCGACGCCGGCAAGCCGGGCTACGACGCCGTGACCCACTGGCTCCGGAGCGGCACGGCGTACACCCTGACGGCGCCCGACGCCGAGCGTCCGGTGCGGTCACGCCCGGGCTTCGGTGACAAGACGGGATCGATGAACATCGCCTTCGGCGTCGCCGCCGCCCTCTTCCATCGGGAGCGGACCGGCGAGGGCGCGCTGGTCGACGTCTCGTTGCTCGGCACGGCGATGTGGTCGCTCTCGAGCGACATCACCTACTCGGCCCATATCGGGTCCGAGTTCAGCCGGGTCGAGATGCCCGTCTCGAACCCGATCGCCAACAACTACAAGACCTCGGACGGCCGCTGGATCGGGCTCTTGATGATGGAGTCGGACCGCTGGTGGGGGCCGCTCTGCACCCATCTCGACCGGGAGGACCTCATCGCCGACGAGCGCTTCGTCGACGCGGCGGCCCGCTACAACAACCGGGACGAGTGCGTGCAGACGCTGACCGAGATCTTCGCCTCGAGGACGCTCGCCGAATGGGTCGAGCGGTTCGCCACCCTGCCCGGACCGTGGGAGCCGCTCCGGGCGACCCTCGAGGTCCTGGACGACCCGCAGGTCACGGCGAACGGCTTCATCCGCGAGCACGAGGTGGGTCCGGGGGAGGTGGCCAAGATCGTCGCCGCACCGGTCCAGTTCGACGAGCACATCGTCGGTCCGTCCCGCGCCCCCGAGCTCGGGGAGAACACCGAGGAGATCCTCCTCGAGCTCGGTCTCTCGTGGGAGCAGATCGTCGAGATGAAAGAGCTCGGGGCCGTCACCTGAGGTAGCCGGGGTCCAACCGGGACCCGGTCCTTGACTACGGCGTTCCGCTCGATTCGTCGGGCGGGGCGTCGTGCGACCCCGACGAGGCGTCGGTCTCCGAGCGCGCCACGTAGGCCGCCGCCGACCGGTTCACGTACTCGAGGACGTCGGGCTCCATCCGGACCAGGCCCCGACGGTCGTACCAGGTGGTGACGGCGACCCCGAGGACGAGCCACAGCACCAGCCCCAGCCCGGTGAGGACGAAGCCCCGGGTCAGCCCGGCCGCGCCGGAGGCATTGAAGTAGAGGATGGCGCGCGTCCCGTCGAGGACCTGCCGGAGCGGTTCGAAGTTGGCCGTGAACTTGAGGACCCCGGGGAGCGCCTGGACCGGGATCGTCCCGCCTGACGACGCCAGGGCCAGGTAGATGAAGACGAGCATGGCCACCAGCTGGCCCAGGTTCCCGAAGGCGGCGAAGAGGACGAGCGTGCCGAGGGCGATCACGACGGCACCGAAGGAGAGGAAGAGCCAGAGGAGGCCGAAGTAGGCGGCGTCCATGTGCAGGATGCCGACGGCCACGGCCAAGAGGAGCAACACGAGGATCGGGGGGATCACGAGGGCCATGACCCACTTGGCCGCCAGGGTCTGCCACCGGCTGATGGCCACCGGCATGCGCTGCGTCCACTTCGGCCCGATCTCCGTCGTGGCGTAGCCGAGGGCGCCGTCGACGGTGGCGTTGATCAGCGTGCCGCCCAGGAAGCCGCACATGATGGCGAGCAGGGAGATGTAGAACGCGCTCAGGCCCAGGGCCGAGTGCGGGGGCAGTGGGCGATAGGGCACGGTGGTGATGGTGATCGGGTTGGCCCGCAGTGCCAGGGTGCTCGCCGACGCGCCGGCTGGGGCGGGGAAGGTCCCGCTCAGGGTGTGGCCGAGGGCGTGCGAGATGGCCAGTAGGGCCGGGCTGGCCACGCCCGAGGCGAGGCTCACCCCGAGACTGCCCGCTCGGACGTTGGTCAGGAGCTCGACGGCCGGCAGGCCGGGGGCACTCGTGCTCGACGAGCCAACGCCGTAGAGCTCGAGTGTCGACGAGGAGAAGGTCCTCGGGAGCACGATGGTGGCGTAGGCCCCGTCGGTGTCCATGCGGGACCTGGCGTCGGCGAGGCTCGAGGACTCGAGGGTGAGCCGATCGGCCACCGCCGGCGTGTCTCGGAGCGCCGACACCACCTTGTCGCCCAGGTTCACGTGCGTCGGGCCAGCGGTGGCGCCGGCATCGTCGTTGACCACCAGCACCGGGAGCCCGCTCAGATGGTCGAGCGGGTCGACGACCGAACCGATGTAGACCAGCGTCACCAGGAAGATGAGCACCCCGGTGATGGCCAGCGCCGAGATCCACAGCGTGCGGATCCGCAGCAGCTGCCGGGCCCGCATGCCCCGGCTGCGCCCGGGCTCGACGCGCGCCGTCATCCCGCCGTCCTACGGGTGCCGTTCGGGCCGGGTGGCGATGTCGGTCGCATCGGAAACGACAGCATGACCCAGATCCGAGGGTGGATCCTCCGTGCGGAGATCCAACGCGACCTTCTCCCACTGGGGCGGTCACGACGGCCCGACATTTCTTGCACCGGGGGTGGCGCACTCGGACCCGACCTGCTTACAATGCCGGTTGCGTAGATTGAGTGTGCTGTAGGCGCAAAGAATTTCCTGTCTCATGCAAATTTCGTAGATTTCTCGGCCCCCGACCGTGGGTTCAGGGCGCACCGAGCGTTACAAGGGTGGAGGTGCGGCAATGCAGACGCTCATCGGAGTGACAATTCATCCCTACGGCGGGACGGCGGTGATCTCGGTCATCGGCGAGATCGACATCTCCACCGTGACCGAGCTCGACCTCGAGATCGAGACGGCCATGGCCGCCTTCGGCTCGGCGGTCGTCATCGACCTGACCGAGACGACGTTCCTCGACTCGACGGCCCTGCGCCTCCTGCTCCGCACCTACCGCCGCTGCCAGGGCGCCAGGGGTCAGTTGCGGGTGGTCAGCCCGAACTTCCTGGCTACGCGCATCTTCGAGATCACCGGGCTCAACCGGTCAATCGCCATCTTCCCGACGCTCGAGGACGCCCTCTGGGACGCCGGCGACCGGATGCCCGTCGGCGAGGTGCTGCACGGCACCGCCGAACCCGTCGTCGTCTGAGCGGCCCCTGCCCAGTTCGGGCTCGTTCGCTCGGCGAACGTCCCTCGACAGCCCGCCCAGCCGCGACGTCCGCGTGAAACTGTCGCGCCGGTGACGCCGCAGATAGGCGCGAAGGGCGGGCGGGTCGTAGCGCAACGCCGGCACGGCCGGTCCTGGTCCGCTGCTCACGCTGCCGGGACGAGGTTGGCGTGGTGGGCCAGGGCGACCGCCGCCACCGCCGAGTGCACGCCGAGCTTCTTCTGGAGGTTCTGGCTGTGCGACCGGATGGTGTAGCTCGACACGTGGAGCCGGGCCGAGATCTCCTTCTGGCTGAGCCCCTCGACCAGCAGCGTCAGCACGTCCAGCTCTCGCCGGGTGAGCGTGGCCAGCCGCCGTCGGGCCTCCTCGGCGACCGAGTTGGTGGGCTCGGACAGCATCACGGTCAGCAGGGGCGGTGACGCCCACTTCTGACCCTGGGCCACGCACCGGATGGCCTCCACGAGCTCGTGGACGGGGGCGGTCTTCACGACGAACCCCTGGGCACCGAGCCGAAGAGCGTTGGCCGCCGTGGCCCGGTCGTGCTCGCGCATCAAGACGACGACGCCGGGGGCGCAGGGCATGGCCTTCAACTGTTCGAGGATCTCGATGCCGTGGGCCGGGCTGAACTCGGCGTCGACGACCAGGACGTCGGGGCATCGGACGGCGATGACGTCGGCCAGTTCCGCCGCCGTGCTCGCCGAGTCGACGACCCGGAGCTCGGGCTGGTCCGACAGGTAGGCCGACAGCGACTGGGACAGCACCGGCTGACGGTTGACGATGGCCACGGCGATCTCGTTCATGCCGTCAGTGTGGGGAACGCCCTGGTCGGCGACGCCCCACGTTTAAACGATCTTCCTACGTCGGGTGGGGGAAGGCACGGACCCACCTCCACACAACAACGTAGGGCTCTGGTATTTCCGGCGGACCCGTACCCTGGGCTCCCGGGCGGCCCCGCCCCGGGAGTCGGCCGTCCCCGTCCCGGCGGTTCGGGGCCCGGCCGGGCCGCCGACAACCCCGAATGGCATGCTGGAGGTGGGGCAACACGCCAGGGGGGACGATGGAGCCGAAGCCGACATCGACACTTGAGGGACGGGTCTCGTTCTCGTCGCACGGCCGACCGTGGATGATCGTGCTGAAGCCGACGCCACGGGGGAAGGCCATCGACCGGTTCATCACCCGGTGGACCGGTCAGTCCCTGATCGCCTTCGAGTTCGCCAAGGCCGCCGGTCGCTCGTATCACCGCGACAACCTCCTGCTGACCACGATCGGGTCGGCGTCGGGCGCGCTGCGGACCTCCTGTCTGCCCTTCTTCCGCTACCAGGACGACCTGGTGGTCTGTGGCACCAAGGGGGGCGGCCCGACCAACCCGTTCTGGGTCGGCAACCTCATGGCCGACCCGCAGTGCTGGGTGCGCATCAACCGCCGCCAGACGCCGGCGGTGGGTCGGGTCGCCCTCGGCGAGGAGCGCACGGCGGTCTTCGCCGCCGTCGCCCAGCAACACCCCGACCTCGAGCGCTACCAGGCGCAGACGTCGTCCCTCGGCCGTGACGTTCCCCTGGTCCTGCTCCACCTGAGGACGCCCGGGGCGTAGGACGGGCTCGGCCCGGCCGGCCTATTTGCAGGCGCCCGGTGGCCGGGGGCAGGCTCCTGCGTGGTCCGGCTCCGGGCCACGGGGGAAAGGAACTCGGGTCCCATGACCACCAGGCAACAGGCATTCCGTGCCCTTCTCGATAGCGGGGAACCCTTCATCGTCCCCGACTGCTACAGCGCCCTGAGCGCCCGCATCGTCGAGCACGTGGGGTTCGCATCGGCGTACATGGGCGGGCACGCCACGGGGATGATGCACTACGCCATCCCCGATGCGGGGGCCCTCACCCCGACCGAGATGATCGAGCAGGCCGGCCGGGTGGCCGAGGCCATCAGCATCCCGCTGATCGTCGACGCCGACCAGGCCGGCGAGTCGGTCGCCGACGTGCACCGGACCGTCCGACGGTTCGAGTACGTCGGCGTGGCCGGCATCCACATGGAGGACGAGACCACCCCGAAGCACACCACCTACGACGGTCCTCTCATGTCCATCGTCGACATGCAGGCCCGTATCTCGGCAGCGGTCGAGGCCCGGCGGGACCCCGACTTCGTCGTGATCGCCCGGTGCGACGAGTTCCATGCGGCGTGGGGCGGGGGCACCGGGTCGCTCGAGGAGACGATCCGCCGGGGCCTGGCGTACGCCGAAGCCGGCGCCGATGTCTTCCTGCCCACGTTCGCCACGGCGGAGCAGGCGGCCCAGGTCGCCGCCGAGGTCCCGCTGCCCATCGCCGGCTACGGGCCCCTGCTGCCCGGGCAGACGTTCTCCCTCTTCACCGGGTGGGGAACGGCGTCGGCGGCTCGGGTGCACTACGAGCTCGCCACCCACCTCCGTGACCACGGTGATGTGCCCGACGGGTCCTTCGAGCTCCCCGACAAGGAGATCCTGATCGACGAGGTGGGCACCGATCAGCTCGTCCAGACCTGGGCCACGCGGACGGGCCGGCCGGTGCGCCTCCGGGACTGAGGCCGTTCAGGTCCCGAGCTGCCGGTCGAGCCACGGTACCGCCGCCCGGGCAGCGGCCTCGGCCGCGGCCGCAGTGTCGAAGGAGGCGGCCGAGTAATAGCTCAGTGGCGTCCACGTCCCCAGGTCCTCGGGGTCCCGTCGGAACTCCTCGAAGCCGTAGGTGGCGTCGGGTCGGCAGAACAGGTCCACGCACCGGTCCACGCCGGGGGTGGTGTAGCTCACCAACACCGTCCAGCCCTCGTCGACCCGCCGCGACATGGCCCGATGGTAGGCGGCGGCTACTGGGGTCCGGGTCGCCGCGCCGCTCGGCGAGTTGGGCGAGAGTAGGGGGCGAACGGAGGGGGATCCCCATGAGCGACGACGTCACCGAGTTCACATTGGCCACGCCCGAGGCCGACCTGGTCGACCTCCGGGACCGCCTGGTGCGCACCAGGTTCCCCGAGCCCGAGACGGTGGACGACTGGTCACAGGGCATCCCGCTCAACTACGTCCAGGAGATCTGCGCCTACTGGGCCGAGGAGTACGACTGGCGGGTCACCGAGCGCCGGCTCAACCAGTTGGGTCAGTTCCGGACCCCGCTCGACGGTCTCGGGATCCACTTCCTCCACGTCCGGTCGCCCGAGCCCGATGCCTTCCCGCTCATCCTCACCCACGGTTGGCCCGGCTCGGTCGTCGAGTTCCTGAAGGTCATCGAACCGTTGGCCGACCCGGTGGCGCATGGGGGGTCGTCGGCCGATGCCTTCCACGTCGTGGTCCCGTCGCTCCCGGGCTACGGCTTCAGCGACAAGCCGCAACGGACAGGTTGGACGGTGCAGCACATCGCCGAGGCCTGGGCGGCCCTCATGGCCCGGCTGGGCTACACCCGCTACGGGGCCCAGGGCGGGGACTGGGGCGCGTCGGTGACATCGGGCATCGGCCAGGTCGACCCCGAGCACTGTGCCGGGGTCCACCTCACCCTGGCCCTGGGCGCGACGGCGGCCCCTGGTGACGAGCTCACCGAGGCCGAACAGGCATCGATCGCCGCCAGTCGCGAATTCGTGCGTCGGGGTACCGGGTACTCCTCCCAGCAGTCCACCCGCCCCCAGACCCTCGGATACGGCCTGGCCGATTCCCCGGCTGGGCAGGCGGCGTGGATCCTCGAAAAGTTCCACGCCTGGAGCGACTGCTCCGGCCACCCGGAAAATGCCTTCACCCGGGACGAGCTGCTCGACAACGTCATGTGTTACTGGTTGCCCAATACCGGTGCGTCCTCGGCCCGCCTCTACTGGGAGAGCTACCGCCGGACCCCCTCGGACCCGGTCGGCGTTCCCACCGGCTATTCGAAGTTCCCCCGGGAGATCCACGCCCCCTCGAGGCGCTGGGTCGAAGCGGCGTTCCCGAACCTCGTCTACTGGAACGAGGTAGAGCGGGGTGGGCACTTCGCGGCGATGGAGCAGCCAGAGCTCTTCGTCCGCGAGATCCGACAGTTCTTCCGTCTGCGTCCGTTGACCAGGAAGAACGCTCCAGGTTCGGCGTACCCCGGAACGGGGCGGAAGAAGGGACGACGGCGGGATCGTGGCATCATCGAGTTCGGTGCCTGACGCCTCGAAACCTCGAATGACCTCGTTCTCGCCGATCTTCGCCGTCGGTGATCTCGATCGGGCGCTCGATCACTATCGGTCACTGGGCT
Organism: uncultured Acidimicrobiaceae bacterium; assembly: GCA_963730735.1. Lineage (GTDB taxonomy): Bacteria > Actinomycetota > Acidimicrobiia > Acidimicrobiales > RAAP-2 > CAVSSX01. The sequence goes on along the minus strand of CAVSSX010000010.1, from coordinate 132,117 downwards.
TCAGGGTCCGACCGTGGAGCGGTGGTGGCTACGGCTTCGCCGATCGGGGGAAGGTCAGTCTTCATCTGACCGAGCAGTCGGACTACGACCCCCACGTCCACTCGAGGTCGGCGTACTTGTACGTCAAGGATGCGGACGCACTCTTCGCCGAGTGGAGCCGCTCCGGCATCGGCGGGGTGACTCGGCCGGTCTCGAACACCGAGTGGGGTATGCGAGAGGGCTCACACGTCGACCTCGATGGCAACGTGGTCCGCTTCGGGGCGCCGATCGACGAGTGAGCGACGTCGAGCTACTCGGCTGCGCCGGTCATCGAGGCGGGCAGCGGCATTGGGTACTCCGCCGTGGCGCCACCGTCGACGGCGAACGTCTGGCCGCTCACGTGACGGGCCAGGTCGCTCGAGAGGAACAGGAGCGCCGACGCGATGTCGGACGGGTCTCCCCAGCCGGTGAGCGTGCCGTCGGCGGTTTCACCGGTGGCCTCGATCATCCTGGGCGTGGCGGTGGGTCCGGGGGCGACCGAGTTGACCCGGATGTTGTCCCTTCGAAGTTCGGCCGCCGCCGAGCGGACCAGGGAGACCACGCCGGCCTTGGCGGCACCGTAGGCGCTGTGGAACGGGGAGCTCGTGGTGCCGCTGATCGAGCTCACGAACGTGATGGGTCCACCACCTGAGCGCTTCAGGGCCGGTGCGCCGAATTTGAGCATCAGGAAGGTGTGGCGGAGGTTGTCATCGAACGATCCGTCCCAGTCGTCCTCGGTCATCTGGGCGATCGTGCTCCAACGTGAGCCGCCCACGATGTCGACGATCCCGTCGAGCCCGCCGAACTCACTCTCAGCCTGTCCGACGGCCCGGGCGACGTCGGGGGCCTGTCGGAGGTCGGCCACGCACGGGGTGCCGCCGACCTCCTTGGCCACGGCCATGGCCCGCTCTTCGATCAGGTCGATGCACAGGACCCGGGCGCCGAGTCCCGACAGGGCATGGGCTGCTTGTCGACCCATCCCGAATCCGGCCCCTCCGACGAGGAACCTTCGCCCATCGAGACGCAGGCGCGCCCCGTAGTCCGGAACTGCACTCTCGTCACCCGGCATGTGCCCCCCTGCGATGTCGTCGACCCTCCGGCGCCGCACCGGCCCGAGGCGAGCGTACTTCTCGGCGCCCCTCGGCCCCTGGCCTCGGTGACCTGCGTCGGGCTGTCCGAGCTACCCTCCGGTCGGTCGGCGGCGAGCGGTCGCCGAGACCGGGAGGCGACAGGTGGCAGCCGAGCAGGAATCCATACAGCAGACCCCGGGCCAAGTCAGGGCGAGCCGGGTGGCGGCGCTCGGCGCCGATCTCCACCAGCGACGAGTCGACTGGTTCCAGCAGTACCTGACGGAGCTCCATGGTCGCCATCAGGGGAACGACGAGGGGGAGGTCGCCTCGTACATCCCCGAGCTCTCGACCGCTGATCCCTCGAGGTTCGGCATCGCCGTGCACTCGACCGACGACCAGGTGGACGGAGCGGGGGACGTCGACGACCAGTTCACGATCCAGTCGATCTCCAAGGTGCTGATCTACGGGTTGGCCCTCGAGACCTGGGGGCGCGATCGGGTGCTCCAGCGGGTGGGCGTCGAGCCCTCGGGTGAGCAGTTCAACGCCATCGTCCTCGATGAGGTGGCCAACCGACCCTTCAATCCCATGGTGAACGCCGGCGCCATCGCCACCACCGACCTCATCGAAGGGGACGGACCAGAAGATCGTCTAGCGAAGATCCTCGAGGTCTACCGGCGTTACCTGGGCCGCGAGGTCGAGATCGACGAGGACGTCTATCGTTCGGAGCTCGCCACGGGCCACCGGAACCGGGGCATCGCCTACCTGATGCTGAGCCGGGGCATCGTGAGTGAGAAGGTCGAGGAAACGATCGACCTCTACGTGAAGCAGTGCTCGGTCCTGGTGTCGGCAGCCGATCTGGCGCAGATCGCCGCCACGCTGGCAAACGCCGGCGTCAACCCCCGAACGGGCGAGGTGGCGTTGGAGCGTCAGTACGTGCGCGACGTCCTGAGCGTGACCCTTACCTGTGGGATGTACGACTACTCGGGCGAATGGGCGTACTGGGTTGGGCTGCCGGCCAAGAGCGGTGTCGCCGGGGGGATCATGGCGGTGCTCCCGAGCGTCGGTGGCCTGGGTCTCTACTCTCCGAGGCTCGACCGATTCGGCAACAGCGTTCGGGGGATCCAAGTGTGCGAGGACATCTCACGAGACCTCGGTGTCCATCTCTTCGCGCCGGAGCACCCTTGGCTCTCCGAATCGAAGCTCCTCGGATTCCCGGTGGATGACAAAGCCGGTTCTTGATCGGAAGCCGGCGACCAGGCGTTCAGGCAGGCTCGGTCGACACCCAGTTGACAACCCCGCCTGCGAGGCTCTCGGCGTTCCAGCCGGCCTCGTTCAGGGCGTCGGCCGCTGCCGCCGAGCGGACACCTGCATGACAGATCGCCACGATGACCTGGTCCTGCGGAAGCTCGTCGGTGTGATTTCCCAGCTGTCCGAGGGGAATGTTTAGCGCCCCCGGGAAGGCCCATTCCTCGACCTCGTATGGTTCCCTGACGTCGAGCAGGAAGAGATTTTCTCCGGAACGCAGGCGCTCGCGCAGGGCATCCGGTTCGATATCGACATGCGACATGGTGCTTCCAATCACTGGCGGACGGACTCAGTCTGCACCGTAGAACGGAACCCCGAACGCAAAGACTCCTCCATCTGAACCGACGAGCCAATATCCCGAGCTCACTGGTGAAGCGGCGATAGCCACGATGTCGCGAGTATGGATTCCAAGCTCTGGGAGCGAACCGACGAACCCGGCATCCCCAAAGGCGAACACCCCTCCGTCGGAACCGATCATCCAGTAGCCACGATCGTCCGAGGTCGGGACGATGCCCACGATGTCGCTGGTAGTTATGCCGAGTCCTGGAAGCGAGCCCAGAAAGTCGGCATCGCCGAAGGCGAAGACGCCGCCGTCGCTTCCGACCATCCAGTAGCCGCGGCCGTCAGTGGTGGGGACAATGCCGGCAACGTCGTTCACCCTCAGTCCGAGTCCAGGTAGTGAGCCGGCGAAATCAACGTCTCCGAACGCAAAGACTCCTCCATCGCTGCCCACTAGGAGATAGCCCGCATCGTCCTCGCTGCGTGACATACCGACGACGTTGTTGACTCCTAACGCTAGCGCCGGGAGGGATCCGAACATGCGAGCGTCTCCGAAGCTGAAGATTCCTCCGTCCGAACCAAGCAGCCAATAACCTCCACCGTCTGAGGTCGACTCGATGCTTTCGACGGGGTCGGCCAGTTGGGTTCCCGCCAGAGACCCTCGGAATGTCGCGTCACCGTGGACGGCGATTGCCCCGCTCGCATTCGCGAGCAGGTAGCCGGCGCCATCACCCGTGGCGGCGATGCCCGTCACGGGGCCAGGAAGTGGTTCTGTGGGAGCCGAGCCTGGTTCGAACGTCGGCCCGGCGCACGTCCAGTCGACGCCCGAGGCGTAGGGGCTTCCGGCGGCGATCGGTTGCGTCGGGAACACATATCGAGCGTCATCGGTGCCTCCGCCGTCAGAAGGAGGCTCTTGGACCGAACTGACGGAACCGTCCGAGACGGCGAAGACAGAATCAGATGCCAGTTGCGCCTGGTGACGAGCCTCCCCGGCCGAGGCCGTAGACGAATTGGCGTCGCCGAAGAGTTCGACCTCCCATGCATGCCCCTGGGCGTCGCAGGCGACTCCCACTCCGACAATAGTCCGAGGCCGCTGAGAGCACGGCGGCGGCATGACTTGGCGATTGCATTACCGACAAGTCTTCTCCAGCGGAGTCGTAGCCCGGGCCGCCGCTGTTTTCACCGGTGGCGTCCTCCTCGCCGGGGAATGGGCCGTCGTAACCTTCGAGCAGTTCAGTACGGGCGAGATATTCGGCGGCGGATTGGGCCGTCTGCTGAAGTTCTGGATCCGACCGAAGCGGGGGAAGGCTCATCGAGTGGCCACTTTCGACATAGTCCCGGGCCGGTTCGGCTCGCTCGAGGTTGATACGTGCCAAAACATCCTCGGAGAACGACTGCTCCGTAGGGGTGGGAGAAGTGAGGGGACATTGCGGGCCGGGGCACACGGCCGAAAGCACCGACGGTGCCGAAGCGAATGCGCTGGGCGCGCCTAAGGCCGAGAGAGCCAGAGCTGTCGCAACACTCGTGAGAAGGACAAGGGACACCCAGCACGGGTGATCGTGACGGTCTTCTCGCTCGCTTCGCCAAAACGCGCGATTCGGTCTCGAGGCGAATCGACTCGAGTGCCGGCTAGTCATCTGCCTCTCGGCGTTTGGTGAGTCGACGGCGGCTAGTAGTCCGTGTGACAAAGGAAATCCCTCCGCCTACGACGACACCGCCAAGACCACCCACCGCGCTCCAGAGGGGGAGGCCACCAGTGAAGGCCAGAGAGCCGGGTACTGGTGTTTCAGGGAGGGCGATCGTCGCCGCAGCCGAGACCGAGTCCGTGGTCAATACGCCGGTGCAGTGGAACGAAGGGTCTGGGAGGTACCCGCTCGGCGATGAAATTTCGTGAAGACACCAGGAAGAGCCCGCGGGAACGCTGAAGGACAGGAGGCCATTGGCATCCGTCGTCCCTTCGGCCCAGAAGCTTTCATTCGCGGGAACAGGGGCGCCTGGGGGAGCTGGGCGATCCACTTCAGAAGGTGGTGCTGGATTGTGGACAACCAGCTCGTAGGTTGCACCGGGAATCACCGTGTTGGGCGTGGTCGAATTGAATTTGTAGGCCGAGAGAATCACGTTCGAGAGGGTTTCCGGCAGTGCCAGCGAGTCTTCTGTCGGCGTGCTGGACGCAGTAAGGACCGCAGTGCAGTGCAGTGCGGGATCTGGTGAGTAGTCGACCGGAGCCGTGTGCTCCAGAAGGCACCATGAGAAGCCGGCCGGAACGATGAAGGTGAGGACTCCCGCGCTGTTGGTGGTACCCCGGGCGTACCAGGTGTCGCCACCTTCGATCACCGCGTCAGGGGGAAGCGGGGACGGGACGCCGGATGGTGGCGCCTTCCCTTCGACATAGAGGTCGTACGTGGCATCGGGAATGGAGGTGGCGGGTGCAAGAGCGTTGAACTTGTGCGCCTGGAGATTCACGGCCGCCTCTACGTCAGGGACCGTGATCCAGTTCACCGGTGCCGGGTCTTGGACGGCTCCGCCGAGCACGCCGGTACATCGTGGTGTGACGTCGAGCTCGTAGTTGGATGGGGCCTGCTCCTCGACCACGCAATAGGCGTAACCCGGGAACTGCAGGGGGAAGTTCGCCGCACCGTTGGAATCTGTGGTGGCACGGGCGACCCAGGTGTCTCCGGAGGGCGCGACGAGTCCGCGTGGAGCATTAGGAATCGTGCCCGGGCCGTGTCCCCCGTCGACTCGATACAGGTCGAGGACTGCACCGGCCAGCGGATACGTCGGATTGGCCGCGTCGACCTTCTTCGCTGCGATTGCCACGAACTCACCGTTGTCGGTCACGACGATTGGTTGAGCGGCTTGGGAGTTGCTTGCCGTGAAGCACCCGTTCGCTCCAGGCGAAAGTCCCGTGGGAGCCGTCGCTTCGCTCCAGCAATAGTCCCGGCCGGCAACCAGTACCGGTGTCGTGGTGCAGCGGCCGAGGGTGTCCGTCGTGCAACTGGTCACGACCGCCCCATCGGGGCCGGGGGAGGTGAGATTGATCACGGCTCCGGCGTCGACCACCTCGTCGAGGTTGACATTGCCGACGGCCACCTTCTGAAAGCTGGCTGCGACGAACCGGGGATCGGAAAAGGTTGCACTGCCCACTTCACCTGGCGTGAGGGTGAGCTCCTCGGTGGCCGTCGAGGAATCGAGCTCGTACCCCGGTGGAGCGGTGACCTCGGTGATCTGGTAGTTCCCGGGAAGGAGGCTGTTGCCGTCGTCATTGCCTGCTGGTGTGCACGTGCCGGCCGATGTGGTGGTGCAGGTGCCCAGATCGGCGGAGTAAGTCCCGGTACCGACAGGGTCGAATTTCACATCGAAGACCGCACCGGCGAGCGGCGCTCCACTCTCGCGGTCAACCTTCTCCAGGCCGAGCGTCGACGGCAGTACCCGGTCCAGGACATCGACGGAGGTGGTGGCGTGACCCACGGTGACTGCTACTGCGACCGGAGAAATCGATTGGTTCCCCGCGGCGGCGCGGTCTCCGAGATCGTGTAGGTGCCCGGTGACAGACCAGCAAGAACGGGTGACTGACCGTCCGTTCCGATCGTCAGCGTGCCGACGTTGGCCGTGGAGGGAGCGGGCCCGGCCACCGTGAAGATGGCGCCATCGACGCTGACGTAGGCCGTGTCGTCGCCGCTCTTGGCGATCTGCAAGCTCCCGAGCGAGAAATCCGCGAAGACGGCTTGACCGACCTGGCCAGGAACCAGCGTAAGGTTTTGAACCGCTTTGGTCGGATCGAGGTAGAAGCCGCTCGGGGTCGCTACTTCGGTTATCTGGTAGTCGCCAGGCAAGAACGCTGCCGGCCCGTCATTGCCGGTCGGCGAGCACGTGCCGCTGGGTCCGGTCGTACACGTGCCGAGGTCCTGGTCGTAGGCGCCATTGTTTCCCGTCGAGTAGCGGAGGTCGAATGTTGCCCCGGCGAGAGGTCCGCCACCTTCGGCGTCGACCTTTTCGATCGAGATCGAGGCCGGAACAACGTGGTCCTCTTCCGGGCCGGTGAAGTCGACCACGGTGTTCGTTGCGGCATTGATGGTGACGGTCTGATCGGGTGCGACTGAATACCCAGACGGTGGCGTCAACTCGTGGACCGTGTACGTCCCGACGGCCAATTCCGGCGAGAAGGAAGTGGCCCCCGACCCATCGGTCGTCAGGGTGGCCTCGACCGTGGTTCCCTGCAGGACCTGAAACTCGGCGCCGGCCAAGCCGTAGTACCCGGTGTCGTCGCCGGCCTTCTGAATGGAAAGGGTCCCGAACTGCAGTTGAGGCTGGCCGCTGGAAGTCAGTGGCTGAGTCGCTTCCAGGATGGTCGGCGCTGGAAACCCAGCCAGGAATTGAGCGCTTAGATCTCTGGTCGTCGGATGGTAGAAGCCCAAGCCGGGCTGCCCGACGCCTGCGGCGCTGGTGACCGTCACGGTGATGGGGCTCGAAATTTGTGGCGTAGATCGGGACCTCGATGTTGCCGCCGCTGTCGGTCGCAGCTCCGATATTGGAGGGGCCTGTGGGCGTATTGAAGGTTCCGTTCGAGATGGACAGCAGCATCGCTTGGCCGACGAGGGGTGCCCCGGTTCCAGGGAATTGGAGGTGGATGTCGTCGGTGGCGCTTCCAACGAAGGAGTTGCTGCTACTGGTCAGTCCGACGCTGAGTTGCGGGGGCGACGAGCTCATCCCTCGAGCCTCGTTGAACCAAGAGTCGAAGTCGTCGTACGCCGCAAGAACCCCGGTGTCCATCGACGGGGTGGGAGTTCCCCACACAACGGTGTCGTAAAGGATCTTGGCTGCTGCTGCGGCCTGATCGGACGTGAATTGCCCTGGTTGACCGTTCCACCAGCCGTACGCCTGGCCTTCGCTCAAGGCAAACCCCAGGGCGTTCCAGTCACCGCCGGCCCCGGATGGCGCGCCGCCGGGCGAATAGGAGTAGTCCGGAGCCGGAAACCCACCTCCGCTCGCCGGTCGGTCTGCGCACAATCCCCAGCCCTGGGCAGTTGGGAATCCCGGGCCGTAGGTTCCGTACCACGTCGTGTCCCCGTTGTAGTCAGCGCAGAAGCCTGCAGATGGATACGGCGGCTGTGTAGTGGGTCCGCAAGGAACCTGGCCATCTGCAGCCGCCGGCAATGGCTTGACCGTCGATGCGGCGAACACCCCCACCAGTGAAGTGATGAAGATCGCGCTCGCCCCTGCGGCAGCGATGACAACGTGTCGGGGCCTTGTCCGTGGCCTCATTCTGGTCATCGGGTCCAGGGCCTCTTTCGGTCATCCGTGGCTAGGGCGCCCCTGGAGGGTCCGACCGCTGTGAGAGGTCAGCTGACGCTGGAGGGAGGCTGCCGACCTCAGTTGTGACGGGCCGTTCTCCCTCCGGTCCTCCCACCGTTTCAGGGCGGTCCGTCGCTCGAGAAGGCGGACCCTGCACGAACAAACCGCCGGTCAAGTGGGTCGACCGGTACGCTGGGAGGAGTGCCGATCTCGAGCCGATTGCTCTCCGATGATGAGGAGGTCTTGGTCGATCTTCGGCCCCACTGGGTGTTCTTCACGGGGCCGGCCCTCTTGTCTGCGGTGGCAATTGGCGCAGCGATCGCCATCGCCACCGAGTTCCCCGGGGCGCCGTCGGTCGTCGGCTGGTTGCTGGCGGCAATGGTCGCCGTCCCCGTGGTCTGGCTGCTCGTGCGGATCATCCGATGGGCGACGACCAGCCTCATCGTCACCACCAACCGATTGGTGCTTCGTCGGGGCATCTCGTCTCGACAGGTCGCTCAGGTGCGGCTGCAGCGGGTCACCGAAGTGCACACGCAGCAGTCGCTGGTCCAGCGCGTGCTGGGGACAGGGAGCGTCGTGATCGAGGTGGAAGGGGAGGACGGCGGGATTGTCGTGAACGACGTCCGGCGCCCCCGGGCGTTCCAACGGGTCCTCAACCATCAGCTCGATCGGCTGGCTCAGGGCCCCGAATGGCCTTCCGACGACGTCGTGCCGCCGGCCCCGGTACCCCGACCAGCGGGGCCGCCTCGGGAGGTGGGGGAACCGATCGTCCACCTGTCGTACCCGGGCATGGCGACGCCGCCGCACGGTTCACCCATCATCACGTCGATGACGGCACCGTCATCGGTGGCCAACCAGCTCATCGAGCTGGACGACCTGTTTCGGCGGGGCCTCGTGACGGCGAGCGAATTCCAGGCGAAGAAGGCGGAGATCCTGAGCCGTCTCTGAGCCGTGCTTCACTCCGGCGCCGCTCGCGTCGAGTGGTAGGGCATCGGGCCGCGGCGAGTACCGTGAGGGACGTGACCACGACCCGGTACCGATGCACGGCGTGCGGCAACCTGACGCGTTTCGACGTGACCACGACCCGCCAGACCAAGGGCTTCCACCACTATTCGGTGGGTGGGGAGCTCGAGGTGGAGGACGAAGAAGTCCTGTTCGAGACCATCGACGAGATCTCCTGCCGCTGGTGCGGGCACGGACGTTCCGTCGAGGCGATCGACGAGACCGCCGAGGTCCCGGCCTCGCCTCCGGGCACCCAGGGTCCGCCAATTGAGTAGTCCTGCCGGTCCCCTCGACGGCTTGGTGCCGGTCCCGACCTATCGGGACCGCCCGGCCACGAGGGCGTCGGGACTCTCCGGGGTAAGCCCTTCCGGGGACGCAGTGGACGTGGCCCTCGTCGACGGCCGTTGGTTGTTGCTCCTGTTCCTCTCCTCGACGTGTGTCGGGTGCGCCGATGTGTGGTCGGGGGCGGGGGAACTCGTGGCGAGTGGGAGCGTCCCGGTGGACGTCGTCCTGGTGACCCGTGGTCCCACAACGGAGAGCGCCGACGCAGTGCAAGGGTTGGCACACGACGACGCGACCGTCGTCATGTCCGACGAGGCGTTCCGCGCCTATCGGGTCACCGGTCCGCCGTTCTACGTCCTGATCGGGGGAGCGCCGGCTCGGGTTGTCGACGAAGGTGTCGTGCTGGGCGCCGCCCAGGTGCGAGACGTCGTGACCTCGGCGCAGCGAGCAACGACCTCGGATGGTGATGCGCTGTGATGGCGACCGAGCTGCACGAGGTGGTGACCGGTGCTCGACGCATCACCGACCTGACCTCGCTCGTCACCTCGTTCTGTGCCGGCAAAGGCGACGGGCTCTGCAATGTCTTCGCTCCCCACGCCACGGCGGGCATCGCGCTGATGGAGGTCGGCTCGGGATCCGAGGCCGATGCCACCGAGGCCCTCGACCGGCTGCTCCCGCGGGACGACCGCTATCGCCACCGTCACGGTTCGCCCGGTCACGGAGCCGACCATGTCCTCCCGGTGTTCGTCAGCCCGTCGCTCGTCGTGCCGGTGGCCGACGGCCAGCTGTTGCTCGGGACCTGGCAGTCGGTGGTCCTGGTCGACCCCAACGGCGACAACCCGCGCCGTCAGGTTCGCCTCTCGTTTCTTCCGGCCGCGTGATACACCCGTTCGCCATGCTGGGTCCATCAACGAGAGCGACGAACTGCGGCACGGAAAGGGACCCCAATGACGAGCACGACCCTCACGATCGAATGCGACCAGTGTGTGCTTCGCAACACCGATGCCTGCAGCGACTGCCTGGTGACGTTCGTGCTCGGCCGGGATCCCGATGACGCCGTCGTCATCGACGCCGACGAGGCCCGGGCGGTCCGGATGCTGGAGCGGGCCGGCCTCCTGCCGAGCTTGCGATTCCAGGAAGCGACAGCCTGAGTCGACGGCCGGTGGGGGTCGGGGCGTTCGGCGGAGGCCGCCCCCGGCCCCCCGGTCGTCGGTCGTGGTTGGCGCAGGTGCCGGTTGAAACGGCACATCCTCGTCACCAACGACTTCCCTCCCAAGGTGGGAGGTATCCAGTCCTATCTGTGGGAGCTCTGGCGTCGGCTCGACCCCGACAGCTTCGTCGTCCTCACGGCGTCCTCCCACCCCGATGCCGCGGTCGTTCGACTTCGAGCAGGCGTCGGCCGGCATCCGGATCGAGCGCTTCCGACGAAAGGTCCTCCTTCCCACCCCCGACGTGGCCCGGCGGGCGCGAGCGTTGGCGGCCGAGGTGGGCGCCGGCCTGGTCGTCGTCGACCCGGCACTGCCGCTCGGACTCATCGGGCCGAGTCTCGGCGTCCCGTACGGGCTGATCCTCCACGGAGCCGAGGTCACGGTCCCGGGCCGGCTCCCCGGGGGCCGGCACTCGTTGGCCCACGTGCTGCGGCGGGCCTCGCTGATCATCTCGGCCGGCGGGTACCCGGCGGCCGAGGGTCGTCGGGCGAGCGGCGACCTCCCGACGGTCGTCGAGGTTCCCCCTGGGGTCGACTGCCAGCAGTTCCGACCGAGCGACCCGGCGCGGCGCCGCACCGACCGGTTGCGGCTCGGGCTGCCGGGCGAGGGGCCCCTGGTGGTCAGCGTGAGCCGGCTGGTCCCCCGCAAGGGCATGGACGTGCTCATCGAGGCGGCCCGTCGGCTTCGGCCGTCGTTCCCGGATCTGGTGGTGGCCATCGCCGGCAGCGGCCGCGACACCGGTCGCCTCGAGCGTCTGGTGGCCGCCGGCGGGGCACCGGTCCGCCTCCTCGGTCGGGTCTCCGAGGAGGACAAGGCCGCCCTGGTGGCCTCGGCCGACGTGTTCGTGATGGCCTGCCGGAACCGTTGGATGGGTCTTGAGCAGGAGGGATTCGGCATCGTCTTCCTCGAGGCGGCCGCTGCCGGGGTCCCGCAGGTGGCCGGGGAGAGCGGCGGTGCGGCCGAGGCGGTGGTCGACGGGGAGACCGGGCTGGTGGTGGGCCACCCCGAGAATCCGAGCGAGGTGGCGGCGGCGATCCGGTCGCTGTTGGCCGACGACGGTCGCCGACGGGCCATGGGCGACGCCGCTCGAAAGCGGGCCCTGGCATCCTTCGACTACGCACGGCTCGCCCCTAGGCTGGCCGACGCCCTCACCGAAGTGCAAGGCTGACGGCGTCCAGTGCCAATGGGCCAGATCGTTGCGTGTGACAGATCCTTTGGCGAGTTCTCAGGAGGAGGGTGACGGTGGCGGACCAGGCCACGGAGCGGATGCAATGTCACGGCGTCCCCGGACCGGTGTTTCGATGTCGCCGGGGCGATCGAGCGGTACCCCGAATGGGCCGCCGACATCAAGCAGGTGACCGTCCACGAGCGTGATGACCAGGACCGACCCACGCTGGTGAGCTTCCGGGCCGCCGCGTTCGGTCGCAGCACCGAGCTACACGTTGGCCTACGACTACGCCGACGCCCCCCACGCGTTGGCCTGGCGTCAGACACAGGGCGACATCACGACCAAGCTCGACGGAACCTACGTCTTCGAGCCGGTCGACGGTGGCGGGACCGAAGTCAACTACCACCTCGAGGTCGAGCTCCGGGTGCCCATCCCCGGGTTCATCAAGATGCGCGCCCAGAGCCGCATCATGTCGACGGCGCTGCGCGATCTGAAGGCCCGGGTCGAGTCCTCGGCGTGACGGACGGCCGTCGGACCGGAGGCGACCTCTCGTTCGGCGTCGACATCGGCGGGACCAAGGTGCTGGGTGTGGCCGTGGACCCGGAGGGCGAGGTGGTGGCCGAGGTACGGGTGGCCACGCCCCAGCTCGGTACCCAGGTGCCGTCGTCCGAGCCGGTCGGGGCGGAGGTGGCCGACGCCGTGCGCACCGTCGTCGAGCGACTCGAGTCGGCCGTCGCCGAGCGAGCGCCCGTGGTGTCCTTGCCGGGGTTGGGCGCTCCCGACACCGGCGCTCGGGCGGCCCGGCGCATCGGGGTCGGGGCACCGGGCATGGTCGACCGGACCGGCGTGCTGCGTTTCGCCCCGAACCTGCCCGGGGCGGCCGGCGCCGACCTCGCCGGCCTCCTGGCCGGCCGGCTCCCGGGCGCGACGGTCCTGGTCGAGAACGACGCCAACCTGGCCGCCCTGGCCGAGTACCGGCTGGGGGCGGCGGCCGGGAGCGACCACGTCCTGATGGTCACCCTGGGCACCGGTATCGGGGGCGGGTTGCTCGACGGGGGCCGGGTCCGCACGGGTGCCTACGGCTTCGCCGGGGAGATCGGCCACATGGTCGTCGACCCGTCGGGACCCCCGTGCCCCTGCGGGCGCCGGGGCTGCTGGGAGCGCTACGCCTCGGGGGGCGGCCTGGGCCGCCTGGCCCGGGAGGCGGCGTATGCCGGCCGGCTCCATCAGGTGGTGGCCCTGGCCGGGGGTGACCCCGAGGACGTCCGGGGCGAGCACGTCACCCGGGCGGCCCTCGACGGCGACGCCGGGGCCCTGGCCGTCGTCGACGACCTGGGCTGGTGGATCGCCCTCGGGCTGGCCAACCTGACGGCCGTGGTCGACCCGGCCCGGATCGTCATCGGGGGCGGCCTGGCCGAGGCCGGCGAGGTGCTGCTCGCGCCCGACCCGTCGGGCGTTCGTCGCCCTGGTCGAGGGGGCGTCGTCACGCCCGCGCGGTCGAGATCGTCGGGGCGGCGCTGGGTGAGCGGGCCGGGGCCGTCGGCGGCGCACTGGCCGTCTCGGGCGGGTGGGCTCGACCGGTGAGGACCGGTGTGGTGCTGCCCACCTTCCAGGACCGTCCCGACCTGGCCTTCGAGGTCGCCCGCCGGGCCGAGGCGGCGGGGGTCGACGGGGTCTTCTGCTACGACCACCTCTGGCCGATGGGGTCGCCCGAGCGCCCGGCCCTCGCCCCCTTCCCGCTGCTGGCGGCGATCGCCCGGTCGAGCAGCGCGCTGCGCCTCGGGACCCTGGTGGCCCGCATCGGGTTGGTCCCCGACGCCGTGCTGTGCTCGGAGTTCGCCGCCCTGGAGTGGCTGGCCCCCGGCCGGGTCATCGCCGGCCTCGGGACCGGGGACCGCCTGAGCGCGGCCGAGAACCTGGCCTACGGGGTCCCGTTCTCGTCACCCGACGACCGGCGGTCGTCCCTCCGATCGGTGGCCAGGACCCTCGGGTCCCGGGGTTGCCGGTGTGGGTCGGCGGTGGGTCGCCCCGGACGGCCGCCGTCGCCCGGGACGAGGGTGCGGCCCTCAACCTGTGGGGGGCCAGCCTGGACGAGGTGGCCCGCCAGGCGGCCACGGGCGAGGTGACCTGGGGCGGTCCGACCCCCCGGGCGGCCGACGACTCGGTCGATCCGGTGGCCACGTCCGACCTGGTCGCCGACCTGGCCGCGGCCGGCGCCACCTGGGCCGTCTTCAGCTGGCCGGCGCCGCTCGAGGCACTCGGGGCGGGGTCCGGGGCCAACGGTCGTCGGCGATAGCCTGGGACATGGAATTCCGCCGGATCAACGGGCTGCCGCCGTACGTCTTCGCCACCATCAACGACCTGAGGGACGAGGCCCGGCGGGCTGGCACCGACGTGATCGACCTGGGGTTCGGCAACCCCGACCTGCCGTCGCCCGACGTGGCCGTGGAGAAGCTGGCCGAGGCGGCCCACAACCCCCGCAACCACCGCTACTCGGCGTCGCGCGGCATCCCCAAGATCCGCCAGGCCATCGTCGACCTCTACGCCCGCAAGTTCGACGTGGCCCTCGACCCCGACACCGAGGTCGTCACCACCATCGGGGCCAAGGAGGGGCTGTCCCACCTGATGTGGGTCCTGGTCGGCCCGGGCGACACCGCCCTCGTCCCCTCGCCCTCGTACCCGATCCACATCTACGCCCCGCTGTTCGCCGGGGCCGACGTCCGCCAGATCCCCATGGTCGACCCGGCGCCGTCGCTGACCGCCGAGTCGCTCGGCGGCACCCCGAGCCCCGGTGACGCCTTCTTCGGCGCCCTGGTCGAGACGTGGGAGTCGGCGTGGCCCAAGCCCCGGGTCATCGTGCTCTCCTTCCCGCACAACCCGACCACGGCCTGCGTGGACCTGGCCTTCATGGAGCGCCTGGTGGCCTTCGCCAAGGAACACGAGGTGGTCCTGGTCCACGACTTCGCCTACGCCGACCTGGGCTTCGACGGCTACGACCCGCCGTCGATCCTCCAGGTGCCCGGGGCCAAGGACGTGGCCGTCGAGCTCTACACGTTGACCAAGTCGTTCTCGATGGCCGGGTGGCGGGTCGGCTTCATGGTGGGCAACGCCGAGATCGTCCAGGCCCTGACCAAGCTCAAGAGCTACCTCGACTACGGCACGTTCCAGCCGATCCAGATCGCCGCCATCGTGGCCATGAACGAGGCCCCCGAGTACCCCCGCGAGATCAACTTGGCCTACCAGGCGCGTCGCGACGCCCTGTGCGACGGGCTGCACCGCATCGGCTGGGAAGTTGCGCCGCCCAAGGGGACGATGTTCGTCTGGGCGCCGATCCCCGAGCCCTACCGGGAGATGGGCTCGCTCGAGTTCGCCAAGTTCCTGGTGCGCGAGGGCAACGTCGCCACCTCGCCCGGGGTCGGGTTCGGCCCCGGGGGCGACGGCCACGTGCGTTTCGCCCTGATCGAGAACGAGCAGCGCATCGCCCAGGCCATGCGGAACCTGCGGCGGTCCCTCACCAAGCTCGGCTGAGCCGTCGGCGGCTCGGTTCGGCTGGCGGTTCAGTTGGGTGATGCCGCCCGGCGCCGGTTGTAGAGGCGGACGGCGGCGACGTAGGACACGAGGGCGATCCCGAGGCTCCAGGCGACGGCGACCACGGCGTGGGTGCCGATCGGGCCGCCGGAGACCAGGGACCGCACGGTGTCGGCCACCGGCGTGAACGGCTGGTACTCGGCGAACTGCCGGAGCCCGACCGGCATGGTGGCGGTGGACACGAACCCACTGCTCAAGAACAGGAGCAGCAACAGGAACATCGGTGTGTTGCTGGCCGTCTCGACGCTCCTGGCGGCGAGCCCGAGGGCCACGGCCAGCCAGACCAGGGCCAGGGTGAACAGGGCCAGGATGCCGACGGCGGCCAGCCACGGCAGCAGGCCGGCGCTCGAGTGGAACCCGAGGGCGAAGGCGACGCCGACGAGGACGCCGATGCCGGCCAGCACCTGGAGCAGGGTGCCCACCACGTGCCCGGTGAGGACCGAGGCGCGGGAGATGGCCATGGTGCGGAACCGGTCGATGATGCCGCTGGTCATGTCCATGGCCACCATGATCGAGGTGCCCTGCACGGCCGAGGCCAGGGTGATGAGGAGCAGGCCGGGGACCACGTAGTCCAGGTAGGCGTGACGACCCTGGTGGGGGCCGAGGCCGGCGCCGAGTTGCCCGCCGAACACGTAGACGAAGAGCAGCAGGAGGACGATCGGCAGGCCCACCAGCATCAGCGTCATCGACGGATAGCGGAGCTGGTGCTTCAGGTTGCGGCGCAGCATGGTCCGGGCGTCGCGAACTGCGAAGGGGAGTGTCGTCGTCACCGGGTCGCTCCGTGGGCCAATGCCGACTCGTCGTCGACGGTCTCGTCGACTGCCGGGCGCCCGGTCACGGAGAGGAACACGTCGTCGAGGTCGGGGGCGTGCAGCGAGAGCCGGTCGACCGGCACGCCGGCCCGGTGCAGGTCGTCGAGCAGCTGGCGCAGCGACTCCGCCGCCCCGTCCGAGGGGACCTGGAGCACCAGCTGGTCCTCGTCGGCGGCGGCCGAGGGGAGCACCATGGCCGCCGAGCGGAGGTCGGCCGGGTCGGCGAAGTGGAGCGAGACGTGGCCGCCCGGGAGCCGACGCTTCAGTTCGTCCGGCGTCCCCTCGGCCACGATGCGACCCTGGTCGAGCACGGCGATGCGGTCGGCGAGCTGGTCGGCCTCGTCGAGGTACTGCGTGGTGAGCAGGATGGTGACCCCGTCGGCGGCCAGCCGGCGGACGAGGTCCCACATGGTGCGACGGCTGCGGGGGTCGAGCCCGGTGGTGGGCTCGTCGAGGAAGATGACCTGCGGTCGCCCGACCAGGGTCATGGCCAGGTCGAGCCGTCGCCGCATGCCGCCCGAGTAGGTGGACGCCACCCTGTCGGCGGCGTCGCTGAGGTCGAACTGCTCCACGAGCTCGGCCACCCGCCGTTCGGCGTCGGAGCGCCCGAGGTGGCGGAGGTCGGCCATCAGCCGCAGGTTCTCGGTTCCGGTGAGCAGGTTGTCCACGGCCGAGAACTGGCCGGTGACGCCGATGAGCCCCCGCACGGCGTCGGGCTCGGCGGCGACGTCGCGGCCGGCGATCCGGGCCCAGCCGTCGTCGGCCGGGAGCAGGGTGGAGAGGATGTGCACCATGGTGGTCTTGCCGGCGCCGTTCGGGCCCAGCAGGGCCAGGATCGAGCCCTCGTCGGCGGCGAGGTCGACCCGGTCGAGCACCCGATGGGAGCCGAACGACTTGACGACCCCCTGCGCCTCGATGCCCGGCTGGGGCGATCGGGTGGTCATCGTTGCGGCTCCGACTCGGGGAGCTCGCCGGTGGCCTGCAGCTGGGCCCGCCGCTCCTTCCACTCGAGCTCGAGCGCCGGCAGCCGCTCGGCCAGGAAGTCGGCGAAGGCCGCCCACTCCAAGAGGATGGCCCGCCGCTCCGGCGTGGCCCCCTCCAGGACACCGAGGCCCTCGCGGGCCAGCTCGCCCTGGTCCAGGTACTCGCTGACGTCGAACCCCGTCGCCTGGGGCGACGACATGTCGATCCGCACCCGGTCCATCCGCTCGCCGGCCGCCCGGGAGCGCTGGATGAGCCGGAGCGTCTCGAGCGTGTTGACCGCGTTGGCGATGGCGCTCCGGCTGGCCAAGAGGGCCTCGGCCAGCTCGCCGATGCTCTGCTCCCGGGGGTCGCAGACCGCCAGGTAGCCGAGGAGCCGCCCGACCATCGGGGCGAACCCGTAGCGACGGGCGTAGAAGCGGCCCGTGTGGTCGGCGAAGGTGATCTCGGCGTCCGTCGGCATGCCATCAATATAGAAAAATCTCTGAGATAACACAAATTTGTGTCATCTAGACATTCCTAAGTCCCGTCCCCACGGCGGGCGTCGGCACGACGGGTGGCCGCCCGCGCCGGCGCTCCCACGGCGTCGGGCGCTCCCCGGGAGTACCGTGCTCTCGTGGTCTATTGGGTGCTGAAGGTCCTGTTCACGCCGGTCCTGCTGCTCACCTTCCGTGTCCGCCGGGAGGGCCGTCACCTGGTGCCCCGCCGGGGCGCCGTCATCCTGGCCGCCAACCACCAGTCCTTCTGCGACTCCTTCTTCCTCCCGCTGGCCGTGCCCCGGCGGGTGACCTACCTGGCCAAGGCGGAGTACTTCGACGACCGCCGCACGGCGTGGTTCTTCCGGGCCGTCGGGCAGATCCCCATCCGACGCTCCGGCGGCGACGTGTCGGAGCGGGCCCTGGCCACCGCCCGGGACGTGTTGGGGGTGGGCCACGTGCTCGGCGTCTACCCCGAGGGCACCCGCTCGCCCAACCAGTGCGTGCACAAAGGGCGGACCGGCGTGGCCCGCCTGGCCTACGAGTGCCAGGTCCCGGTGGTGCCGGTGGGCATCGTGGGCACCAGCGAGGTCCAACCGGTCGGCCACCGGCTCTGGCGGCCGGGCCGTCGGGTGACCGTCCGGTTCGGGGCGCCGATGCGGGTCCAGGTGGCCGAGGAGGCCACCGACGCCGAGCTGCACGACGCCCTGCGGGCCTTCACCGACCACCTGATGCTCGAGATCGCCCGGCTGTCGGGCCGGCCGTACCTGCACGAGTACATCCCGGTCGGCGCCGGCGGTTCGGCGGACTCTTCATCGCTACGAAACCGCCCGTTCACACAGAGCGCGTAGGTTGACGCCGTGACCAGCTACGTCCTCCGCATCTGGCTGCCCGACCGACCGGGTGCGCTCGGCCTGGTGGCCAGCCGCATCGGCGCCGTGGGCGGCGACATCGTCTCCATCGACATCCGGGACCGGGTCGAGGGGCGGGCCATCGACGAGTTCGTGGTCGATCTGGCCAGCGACGATCTGGTGGAGCTGCTGCGCAGCGAGATCCACGAGGTGGACGGGGCCCGGGTCGAGGAGATCTACCCGGCCCCGGGTCGCTGACCGCCGCTCAGCCGTCGCTCCACCCCCGGGACCGGTCGACGGCCGAGAGCCACTCGCGGTAGCGGGCGTCGGCCAGCTCGGGGTCGACCTCGGGCTCGAAGGTGGCGTCGGCCGCCCAGCGCGTCGCCAGCTCCTCGAGCGAACCCCAGAACCCCTCGGCCAGACCGGCCAGGCCGGCGGCCCCGAGGGCCGTCGACTCGATGCTCCGGGGACGGGCCACCGTGGTCGCCGTCTGGTCGGCCTGGAGCTGCAGCAGCGTGTCCATCACCGCCGCCCCGCCGTCGGCCCGGAGCTCGGCCGGCCGGCCGGCGACCGCCGCCATGGCGTCCACCATGTCCCGGACCTGGAAGGCCAGCGCCTCCAGCACGGCCCGGGCCAGCTGGGCCCGGCCGGTGCCCCGGGTGATGCCGGTGATGGTGCCCCGGGCCCGGGCGTCCCACCACGGGCTGCCGAGCCCGGCGAAGGCCGGCACGACCGTGACCCCGCCGGCGTCGGGCACCGACGTGGCCAGCGGTTCGAGGTCGGCGGCCCGCTCGATCAGGCCGAGGCCGTCCCGGAGCCACTGGACCGCCGCCCCCGAGACGAAGGCCGACCCCTCGAGGGCGTAGGCGACGGGCCCCCGGGCGCCGCCGTGGTCGCCGAGGTCCCAGGCCACGGTGACCAACAGTCCCTCGGGTGGTGGCGGCGGGGTGGGGCCGGCGTTGGCCAGGACGAAGCTCCCCGTGCCGTAGGTCACCTTGACCATGCCCGGGTCGAGGCAGGCCTGGCCGAACAGCGCCGCGTGCTGGTCGCCGGCGATCCCGCTGATGGGCACGCCGTCGAGGGCCGGACCGTCGTCGCCCAGGGCCGACCCGTCGACGGTGCCGAAGCGACCGCAGGACGGCCGGACCTCGGGCAGGGCGTCGATCGGGACACCGAAGAGCGCCGCCAGTTCCTCGGACCACGCCCGGGTGGTGAGGTCGAGCAGCAGGGTGCGGCTGGCGTTGGTGACGTCGGTGGCGAAGACCGGCGAGGCGCCCGACCGGGCGCCCCCGGTGAGCTGCCACAGGACCCAGGCGTCGACCGTGCCGAGGGCCAGGTCGGGGCCGGCCTCGACGCCACCGTGCTCGAGGAGCCAGGCCATCTTGGTGGCCGAGAAGTACGGGTCGAGGACCAGACCCGTCCGGGCCCGGACCAGGGGGAGGTGCCCGGCCGCCGTGAGCTCCTCGCAGCGGTCGGCCGTCCGTCGGTCCTGCCAGACGATGGCCCGGTGGAGGGAGCGCCCGGTGCGACGGTCCCACGCCACCACGGTCTCGCGCTGGTTGGTGATGCCGAGGGCCGTCACCTCGAGGTTCGCCGCGGCCAGTCGACCGGTCAGCTCGGCCAGGGTCGACCGGACGGCCGAGACGATCTCCTCGGGGTCGTGCTCGACCCAGCCGGGGCGGGGGAAGTGCTGGGTCAGTTCCCGGTAGGCGAGGTCGACCACCCGGCACTCGGTGTCGACGGCCAGCGAGCGGACCCCGGTGGTCCCGGCGTCGATGGCGATCACCACGGGCATCGGGCGGGACCCTACCGGTGTCCCACCACCGCTGCCCGGGGGCGTCGACCACTACATCTGGGGGGTGGTCGGCGGGTCCCGGCCACGGCCGGTGCGAACTTTCGCGAACGCCCTCTGAGCTGGACCGGAAGGCCTACCCAATTGTTGACAGGTTGTAACTACAGTGCTGTAATGAACCCACTATCTCGTGCCTCGGGGGAAAGCCCACCACAACATGTTGTGGTGGGGGGCCGAAAGGGCCGCACCCCGAAGTTCGCCACCAGCAGCATCCGGGGGTAGCTGTCGCACCCCGGTCGCAGAATGCAGTCTGTCGGACACGAAGCCCCCAAGCACACGAACAGAGGAGTCCAGGGACATGGCCATCGCACCCCAGCGAGCGGGTATCGGCATCCGTCGTCACTTCACCACCGAGGGTGTCCACCCCTACGACGAGGTGCGCTGGGAGCGCCGGGACTCGCGGATCACGAACTACCGCGACGGCACGGTGGCCTTCGAGCAGCTCGGTGTCGAGGTGCCCGAGTTCTGGAGCGTCAACGCCACCAACATCCTGGCCCAGAAGTACTTCCGGGGGACCCTCGGCCTGCCCGAGCGGGAGTGGTCGCTCAAGCAGGTGGCCGACCGGGTGGTCGACACCATCACCGCCTGGGGGGTGAAGGACGGCTACTTCATCGACGAGGAGGAGGCCGAGATCTTCCGCGCCGAGCTCAAGCACATGGTCATCCACCAGAAGGCGGCCTTCAACTCGCCGGTGTGGTTCAACATCGGGGTGAAGGGCGTGCCCCAGCAGGGTTCGGCCTGCTTCATCCTGTCGGTCGACGACTCGATGGACTCCATCCTGAACTGGTACACCGAGGAAGGCACCATCTTCAAGGGTGGCTCGGGCGCCGGCGTGAACCTGTCGAGGATCCGGTCCTCCCACGAGCTGCTGAAGGGCGGGGGCACGGCCTCGGGCCCGGTCAGCTTCATGCGCGGGGCCGACGCCTCGGCCGGCACCATCAAGTCGGGCGGCAAGACCCGGCGGGCGGCCAAGATGGTCATCCTCGACGCCGACCACCCCGACATCGAGGACTTCATCTGGTGCAAGGCCATCGAGGAGCGCAAGGCGCGGGTGCTGCGCGACGCCGGCTTCGACATGGACCTCGACGGCAAGGACAGCCACTCCACGCAGTACCAGAACGCCAACAACTCGGTCCGGGTGACCGACGAGTTCATGCAGGCGGTGCTGGACGACGGTGACTGGAACCTGGTCGCCCGGGGCGGCGGCGCCGTCATCAAGACGGTGAAGGCCCGGGACCTGTTCCGCCAGATCGCCCACTCGGCCTGGGAGTGCGCCGACCCCGGCATGCAGTTCGACACCACCATCAACACCTGGCACACCGCCCCCAACACGGCCCGCATCAACGGGTCGAACCCGTGCTCGGAGTACATGCACGTCGACAACTCGGCCTGCAACCTGGCCAGCCTCAACCTGATGAAGTTCCTCGACGACGACGACACCTTCGACGTCGAGGGCTTCAAGGCCGGCGTCGAGGTCCTGTTCACCGGGCAGGAGATCCTGGTCGGCAACGGCGACTACCCGACCGAGAAGATCGCCGAGAACACCCGGAAGTTCCGCCAGCTCGGTATCGGCTACGCCAACCTCGGCGCCCTGCTGATGGCCACCGGTCACCCCTACGACTCCGACAGCGGTCGGGCGTGGGCCGGGGCCATCACCGCCCTCATGACCGGCCACGCCTACGCCACCTCGGCCCGCACGGCCGGCCGGATGGGCCCGTTCGCCGGGTTCCACGAGAACGCCGACCCGATGCTCGACGTGCTGCGCCGGCACCAGGGTGAGGCGGCCAAGATCAACGAGGACGTCGTCCCGCCCGAGCTGCTGTCGGCGGCCCAGGAGGCCTGGGACGAGGCGGTCGAGCTGGCCGAGCAGTTCGGCGTGCGCAACGCCCAGGCCTCGGTGCTGGCCCCGACCGGGACCATCGGCCTGTTGATGGACTGCGACACCACCGGCGTCGAGCCCGACCTCGGCCTGGTCAAGACGAAGAAGCTGGTCGGTGGCGGGCACGATGTCGATCGTGAACCAGACCGTGCCCCGGGCCCTGGTCCAGCTGGGCTACACCCAGGGCCAGATCGCCGAGATCGTCGCCTACATCAACGAGCACATGTCGATCGTCGGTGCGCCGTACCTGGCGGCCGAGCACCTGCCGGTCTTCGCCTGCTCCATGGGCGACAACACCATCCACTACTCGGGCCACGTCCGGATGATGGGCGCCGTGCAGCCGTTCATCAGCGGGGCCATCTCCAAGACGGTCAACATGCCCGAGGACGTCACGGTCGAGGACGTGGAGCAGCTCCACATCGACGCCTGGAAGCTCGGCGTGAAGGCCGTGGCCATCTACCGGGACAACTGCAAGGTGGCCCAGCCGCTGTCGACGACCAAGAAGGACGACGACGCCCTCGACGGGGGCGACGTCGCCCCGGCGGGCTCGGAGGCCGAGGCCCACAACCGGGCCATCGCCGAGCGCATCGCCGAGCTCGAGGAGGCGTTGGTCCACGAGCAGCAGCGCAAGGCCGAGACCCTGGTGGTCGGGGCGATCCGTGAGCGCCTGCCCCGCCGCCGCCGCTCGAGCACCTTCGCCTTCCGGGTGGCCGACTGCGAGGGCTACGTCACGGTCGGCGAGTACGAGGACGGTCGCCCGGGCGAGGTGTTCATCAAGGTCTCCAAGCAGGGTTCGACCCTGGCCGGGATCATGGACGCCTTCTCGATCTCGATCAGCCTCGGTCTCCAGCACCAGGTCCCGCTGGCCACCTACGTGCGGAAGTTCGCCAACATGAAGTTCGAGCCGGCCGGCATCACCGACGACGCCGACCTGCGCATCGCCACCAGCCTGGTCGACTACATCTTCCGGCGCCTGGCCCTCGACTACCTGACGGTGGAGGAGCGCAACGACCTCGGGGTGATGTCGACGGCCGAGCGGACCCAGCCCACGCTGCCCGGGGTCGAGGAGATGGCCACGCCGTCGGTCGGGGTGGTCGACGAGAGCCCGGCCCAGCCGGTGCTCACGACGGCCGGTCACGACGAGCCCCACACCCTGGTCCGGGCCGAGCAGCGCGACGCCCCGTACTGCTACAGCTGCGGCAACGCCATGCAGCGGGCCGGCTCGTGCTACGTCTGCGGGAGCTGCGGCTCCACCAGCGGCTGCTCCTGAGCCGAGCGCCCACCGACCGGTGACCCCGGTCGGTGGGCGGCCACCGAGGTCTCGGGCGTAGCGTGCAGCTAGCTCCGGTTCCCCGGGGGTAGGGCAGGGAGGGCAGACGCTCGATGGTGCGAGGTGGCGTGATCGGGCGGTGCCGCGCGTTGGCCGCCGTGGCGATCCTGTCCCTGGGCGTGGGTGTCGTCTCGGCCCCGCTCGCCGGGGCCGCCGGTAGGTCGTCCGCCCACGAGACCAGCGTGCCCACCAGCGTGGCGCCCCTCGTCGATGCCGTCGCCGACCCGGCGACCGGTGGCTACTGGCTGGCCGCGTCGAACGGCGCCGTGTTCGCCTTCGGCGCCCCCTTCTACGGCTCGGCCGGGTCGCTGTCCCTCAACCAGCCCATCGTGGGCATGGCGGCCACGCCCGACGGCGGTGGCTACTGGCTGGTGGCCCGAGACGGCGGGATCTTCGCCTACGGCGACGCCCGCTTCCAGGGGTCGATGGGCGGGCGGGCGCTCAACCAGCCCATCGTCGGCATGGCCGGCGACCCGGCGACCGGTGGCTACTGGCTGGTGGCCGCCGACGGCGGGATCTTCGCCTTCGGCGCCCCCTTCCTCGGCTCGACCGGGGCCATCGCCCTCAACAAGTCGGTCGTCGGGATGGCGGCCACGCCCGACGGCGGTGGCTACTGGCTGGTGGCCGCCGACGGCGGGATCTTCGCCTTCGGGGACGCCCCGTTCGCCGGCTCGACCGGCTCGCTGACCCTGGCCGCCCCGATCACCGGCATGGCGCCCGACCCGGCGACCGGTGGCTACTGGCTGGTGGCCGCCGACGGCGGGATCTTCGCCTTCGGGGCCCCCTTCTACGGCTCGGCCGCCGACCTGGGCCTCGCCCGGGCGGCGGTGGCCCTGGTGCCGAGCGCCGACGGTCGGGGCTACCTGGTGGCGGGGGGCGACGGTGGCATCTTCGCCTACGGGTCGGCCCGCTACCAGGGTTCGGTCTCGGTGCCGCCGTTGGCCGGGGAGGTCGTGGCCATCGACCCGGGCCACAACGGGGGCAACGCCGCCGCCGCCGGCTCCATCGACCAGCTGGAGAACTCCGGCGGGTTCCAAGAGGCGTGCGACACGGTCGGGACGGCGACCGACAACGGGTACGCCGAGCACGCCTTCAACTTCGACGTGGCCACCCAGGTGGCGGCCCTCCTGGTCGCCGAGGGGGCCCAGGTGGTGCTCACCCGCACGACCGACACCGGGGTCGGGCCGTGCGTCGACCAACGGGCGGCCATCGGCAACGACGCCCACGCCGATGCCGCCATCTCGATCCACGCCGACGGTGGTCCGGCCAGCGGCCGGGGCTTCGACGTGACCTCGCCCCTGCCGGTGGTGAGCTCCATCTCCAACTCGACGCCCATCGTGGCCCCCTCCCAACAGCTGGCCGTCGACGTGCGCAACGCCTTCGCCGGCGACACCGGTGAGCCGCCGTCGAACTACAGCGGCCAGAACGGCCTGGACCAGCGGGCGGACCTGGGCGGGCTCAACCTGTCCACCGTCCCCAAGGTGCTGATCGAGTGTGCCAACATGCGCAACGCCACCGACGCCGGCCTGGTGCAGAGCGCCACGTGGCGGGCCCAGGCGGCACAGGGCATCGCCGGCGGGCTCACCGCCTACCTGGCCGCCGAGCTCCGGCCGGCCTGAGCCACCTCGACGGGAAGGGACGCAGCAGTGAGTGAGGACCAGGACACGGTCACCGTGGTCGACAATGCCGAACGGTCGCGCTACGAGGTGTCGTTGGACGGCCACCGGGTCGGGTTCGCCAGCTACCGGGACCTGCCGGGACGCCGGGCCATCGTCCACGCCGAGGTCGACCCCGCCTACGGCGGCCGGGGGATCGGGAGCCGCCTGGCCCGGTGGGCCCTCGACGACGTGCGGGGCCGGGGTCTCCGGGTCGTCCCCAGCTGCCCGTTCATCGAGAGCTACATCGAGGAGCACCCCGAGTACACGGACCTCGTCGACGGCTGAGCCGCCGACCGGGCTCACTTCGGGCCCGGCGCCTCCGGGGGCAGGGCGGTCGACGCCCGGTGGGTCTCGAGGATGTGGCGGGCGATGACCTGCTGCGTGGTGATGGTGCGCTCGGTGCGGTCGGTCCCGATGAAGCTGATGGCCCAGCGGGCCAGGGCGCTGATCCGGTTCTTGAAGCCGGTGAGGAACGTGAGGTGGACGACCAGCCAGAGCAGCCAGCCGAGGTGCCCGCCGACCCCGAACCGTCCGAGCTTGGCCACGGCCCGGAACCTCGAGACCACGGCCACCGTGCCCAGGTCGATGTAGCGGAACTTCGGCTTGGTCGGCCGGCCGGCGACCCGCTGGCGGATCGTCCGGGCGGCGAAGATCCCCGACTGCATGGCCACCTCGGCCAGCCCGGGGAGGTCGTCGAGGGCCATGAGGTCGCCGATGACGAAGATCTCGGGATGCCCGGGCACGGTGCAGTCGGGTCGGACCTTGACCCGGCCGGCCTTGTCGACCTCGGCCCCGGTGGCCTCGGCCACCATGCGCCCGAGCGGGACCCCCTGCACGCCGGCGGCCCAGATCTTGGTCCGGGCCGGATAGGTGGTCGTGGTGCCGTCGCCGGCCTTCACGGTCAGCCCCGCTTCGTCCATCCCGACCACCATGGTGTCGGTGTGGATCTCGACGCCGAGGCCCTCGAGGGTGGCGGCGGCGTCGGCCGAGAGCCGGGGGCCGTAGGAGCCGAGGACCGATGTCGAGCCCTCGAACAGGAGCACCCGGGCGTCGGCCGGGTCGATCGACCGGAAGTTGCGGCCGAGCGAGCGACGGGACAGCTCGGCGATCTGCCCGGCCAGCTCGACGCCGGTCGGGCCACCGCCCACGATGGCGAAGGTGAGCCAGTCGGCCCGGGCGTCACGGTCCGGCTCGGTCTCGGCCACCTCGAAGGCCCCGAAGATCTGGCCGCGTAGCTCGAGGGCGTCGTCGATGGTCTTCATGCCCGACGCCCACTGGCTGAACTCGGGATGGCCGAAGTAGGTCGGCTGGGCCCCGGCGGCCACGATGAGGCTGTCGTAGCGGTCGACCAGGACCCGCTCGCCCTGGGTGGCGGTCACCGTGCGGGCCTCGATGTCGATGGCCGTCACCGTGCCCAGCTGGACCCGGGTGTTGCGGTGCCAGCGGAGGATGTCGCGGATGGCCGGGGCGATCTGGCCCTCCGAGAGGATGCCCGTGGCCACCTGGTAGAGGAGCGGTTGGAACAGGTGGTGGTTCATCCGGTCGATGACCGTCACGTCCACCGGGGCGCCCCGCAGGGCCCGGGCGGCGAAGAGGCCGCCGAACCCCGAGCCGATGATGATTACCCGGTGGGGCTGCGTTGCCGCCACTGCCACGTCGCCGTCCTTCCTGGCCGAGGCCGGATCGCACCGGCCCCGGGCTCGGGTCCGGGCCCCAGCGTACGGGGTGGCGAGTGCCGTGGGTGCCGGGCCTGGGCGCCGGTGAGGCGACGGTGTCGAAGGGCCCGGCCGGCGATCAGCGGAGCTCCTCCAGCGAGCGGCGGACGTAGGGGAGGAGCGGGTACGACCACACCTCCTTCAGGCTCACCCACCGGGCGGCGTCCGACGAGCCGTCGGTCTCGTCGGCCAGCGTGCCCGAGAACGACACGATGCCGTAGATCAGACGGATGGTGTGCAGGCTGAGGTGGCCGGGAAGCTCGGTGACGTCGGAGAGCACGCCTCGCAGCTCGCCCACCTCGACGTGCAGCCCGGTCTCCTCGACGAACTCGCGCCGCAGGGCGGCCACCGGGTCCTCGCCGTGGTCGATCCCACCACCCGGCAGGAACCACTGGCCTCGCACGGTGAGCGACGGCGCCGCCCGGGTCAAGAGGACCTGGCCCTCGTCGTCCTCGCAGATGCCGTACACCGCCACCCGCTGGCGACGGCGGACCTCGGGGGTGCCGGCCACCTAGGGCCGGGCCGGGCGGACTCGGGGGGCCACGGTCTGGTAGGCCTGCTCGATCAGGACGTCGATCTCCTCCCACGGCACGCCGCGGTCGAGGCGCACGCCGATCCAGCCCCGGGCGCCCACGTAGGGCGGTCGGAAGTAGACCTCGGGGTCCTCGTCGAGCAGCGCCGCCTGGGCGCCGTGGGGGGCGGCGCACCACACGGCCAGGCGCCCGTCACCGTGGTGGTTGTCCCAGAACATGACGAAGGACCGCTTGTTGCGGGCGAAGAACGCCGGCGAGCCGTGGCTGAGCCGCTCGGTGACCTCGGGCAGGCCGAGGCACGAGCGCCGGATCTGCTCGAGGGCGTCGGCGGTCATTGCTCCAGTCTGACGCGGGGACCCGGTTGGGCGCGGAACTGGCCGAGGCAGTGGTCGGAGCAGAAGTAGAGGTCGACCCCGTCCTGGCGCATCGTGGCCGGCGCGTGGGCGACCTCCACCTGCATGCCGCACACCGGGTCGATGGCGTAGCGACCCTCGCTCCCGAACTGGTCTCGGTGTCGGTAGAGCCAGTAGAGGAGGCCGAAGACGAGGAGGAACACGATGTTGAGCCACGTGGTGTAGTTCCAGGAGAAGTGCTCGTCGGTGATCGTCGAGTGCCGGGTGGTCGGGATGATGCCGATGGCCCGGAACAGGAGCTCGGTGGCCAGCCCGGCCAGGGACATGATGATCCAGAAGGTGGCGAGCATCCGCAGGGCCATCCGGCCGCCGTAGAGCTTGCGGTAGATCAGCAGGATGGGCAGGGCGATGAGGTCGGCGAAGATGAAGCTGATCACCCCGCCGAAGCTGATGCCGCCGACCCACAGGGCGGCGGCCAGCGGCACGTTGCCGATCGAGCAGACGAAGCTGATGAGGGCGATGAACGGGCCGACGATGACGTTCTCGAGGGTGGTCCAGAACCCGTGGCCCTGCCAGAAGACGGCGTGCCAGACGTGGTCGGGGACCAGGGTGGCCAGGAAGCCGGCCACCACGTAGCCGATGACCATCTCCCGCCGGAGCATGGTGAGGTCGGCCATGGTGTAGCTGGCGGCGTCGGTCCATCCCGCCCGGGAGCGCAGTCGGAGCGACCAGGGCTCGGTGTCGGGGTCCTCGGCCGTCCCGGCGTCGTGGCCCGATCGGCCCCTCGTCGCCCGACGGCTCGTGGTGGTGGTGCTCGGCCGGACCGTGGTGGTCGTGGGCGCCGGTGACCGTCGCCGCCTCACGCTGCACCCGGCGACGGGCCGCCTCGACCAGGCGGGGGGCGAAGGCGATCGGACCGACCAGGGCCAGCAACCCGATCATGATGGCCCCGCCCACGAACTCGCCGACGGCGAATTGCCAGCCGATCAGCACGACCAGGATGATGCCGAGCTCGACCACCAGGTTGGTCGAGGCGAACATGAAGATCATGGCGGCCACGAAGTCGGCCCCCTTCTGGAAGAGGGACTTGGCCAGGGCCGAAGCGGCGTAGGAACACGAGGACGACACCATGCCGAACCCCGAGGCCCGGAGGACGGCCGCCGGCCGGTGGTCGCCCAGCGTGGCCTGCAGCTCCCGGCGCGACACGAAGGCTTGGACCGCTCCCGAGAGCCCGAAGCCGAGCACCAGGGCCCAGAGGGTCTCCCAGAACATGTAGAGGCCCTCGCGCAGGCTGCGCCCGATGTCGGTCAGGAGGCCGCCGGGGGTGAGCGCCAGGAGGGCGTGCACCGGTCGGCCTAGGAGCGGACCAGGCGTTCGATCGCCCGGTTGGCCTCGTCGATCTTCTCGTCGGCCCCCGGGCCACCGGCCAGGACCGCCTCGTGGACGCAGTGGGCCAGGTGGTCACCGAGCAGTTGCACGGCCACGCCCTGGAGGGCCCGGGTGGCCGCGGCCACCTGGTTCAGGATGTCGATGCAGTAGGTGTCCTCGTCGACCATCCGTTGGAGGCCCCGGACCTGACCCTCGATCCGCCGGAGCTTGGCCTGGACCTGGTCCTTGTGCTCCCCGTACCCGACCGGCATGCGCGCCCTCCTCGTCCTCGCCGGAGTATACCCCTAGGGGGTATGTGACGGGACGGTGGCGGCGGGGTCCGG
Source organism: uncultured Acidimicrobiaceae bacterium (assembly GCA_963730735.1). Lineage (GTDB taxonomy): Bacteria > Actinomycetota > Acidimicrobiia > Acidimicrobiales > RAAP-2 > CAVSSX01. Next base: position 102,753 of record CAVSSX010000010.1, on the reverse strand, counting down.
GCCGGGTGCCCGGTGCCCGATCAGGGGCGGGCCGACGGGCTGACGGTCAGGGAGGGGTCGCGCTGGATGGCCGGCTCGAGGGCGGCATCGATGGCCGCCACCAGGTCGTCGTCGAGCGTCACGTCGATGGCCTTCACGTTCTCGAGCACCTGCTCGGGCCGAGTGGCGCCGACGATGGCCGAGGCCACGTTGGGATTGCGCAGCACCCAGGCCAGCGCCACCTCGGCCGGCGTGTAGCCGGCGTCGCGTGACAGCTCGGCGAACCTGGCCACCGGCTCGAGGACCTCGTCGGTGAGCATCCGGTTGATGAACCGGGAGCCCCCCGACTCGTCGGTGGCCCGGGAGCCCTCGGGCGGCGGGGAGCCGGGGAGGTACTTGCCGGTCAGCACGCCCTGGGCCAACGGCGACCACACGATCTGGCCGATGCCCTCCCGCTCGGACAAAGGGACGATCTCCTCCTCGATCACCCGCCACAGGAGGGAGTACTGGGGCTGGTTGGAGATGATCCGGTCGAGCCCCAGCTCGTCGGCGATGCGCAGGGCCTCGGCGATCTCGCTGGCCGACCACTCCGAGACCCCGATGTAGTGGACCTTGCCTTGACGCACGAGGTCGTCGAAGGCCTGCAGCGTCTCCTCGAGCGGCGTCTCCACGTCGAAGCGGTGCGCCTGGTAGAGGTCGATCGTCTCGGTCTGCAGTCGGCGGAGCGAGGCGTTGCAGGAGTCGATGATGTGCTTGCGCGACAGTCCCCGGTCGTTGGGGTTGGGGCCGGTCGGCCAGTAGACCTTGGTGAAGATCTCGATGCCCTGGTGCTTCTGACCGGCGAGCGCCCGACCGAGCACCTCCTCGGCCCGACCCACGTTGTAGGCGTCGGCGGTGTCGAAGGTGGTGATGCCGACGTCGAGGGCGGCGTGCACACAAGCGACAGCGGCGTCCTCGCCGATCTGGCCGCCGTGGGTGATCCAGTTGCCGTAGGAGATGGCCGAGACCATCATGCCGCTGTTGCCGAGGTGTCGGTAGTCCATCGCCGGAGCGTAGTGGAGGGGTCACCGGGCGGGGTCGGTCACCACGCCCCGGCGTGACGGTGCCTACGCTCGCGCCGTGGCCGAAGGACGTGGCGTCGAGGACGGTGTGCTGCGGGTGACCCGTTCGCTGGCCATCCCCCTGGACGAGATCGGCTGGCGGGCCGTGACGTCCGGCGGCCCGGGCGGCCAGCACGCCAACCGGACGGCCAGCCGGGTCGAGGTGTGGTTCGACGTCGAGCGCTCGTCGGTGCTCGGGCCCCGTCAGCGGGCCCGTTTGATCGAGCGACTCGGGACGGTGGTCCGGGCGAGCGCCACCGACGACCGCTCCCAGGCCCGCAACCGCCAGCTGGCCCTCACCCGCCTGGCCGAGCGCATCGCCGACGGGCTCCGGGTCGATGCCCCGCGACGACCGACCCGACCGTCGCGGGGCTCGAAGGAGCGACGGCTCGAGAGCAAGCGTCAGCGGTCCGACGTCAAGCGGCTGCGACGACCGGGTCGCGACCACGACGACTGACGCCGCGCAGAACCCGTTCGTTTACTGGTGTATGGGTGCGACCCGGGTCGGCTCAGAGTCCGAGCTTGCGGGAGCACGCCGGCCACTGGCCCCAGCCGCTGCGCGCCTGGAGCTCGGCCGCCGCCGCGTCCTGGGTGGCCGGGGAGGCCTGGCTGGGGAGTCCCGAGAACCCGAGTCCGTTCCAGGTGGCCAGCGCGAACTGGTAGGCGCCGTAGTACCCGTTGCCGGTGTTCTCGGCGTAGTTGCCGCCCGACTCGCACTGACGGAGTTCGGCCCACGCACCCCCGGCCGGTGCCGCGCCCGTGGACGCCGCCGGTGCCGTCGGCGTCGGTGTGGCTGCCGGGATGGCGGCGTGTTGCGCGCCGGCGAACGCCGCCGCCGCCGCTTGGGCCGCCGAGGCCGCGGCGTGGGCCGCCGCCGCTTGGGCTGCCGCCGCCTGGGCCGCTTGGGCGGCGGCCAGCGAGCGCAGGTAGGTGATGGAGACGAGGGCGGCGTCGATCTGGGTCTGTTGTTGGACGGCCAGGTCGCCGAAGTAGGCGCGCTGTTGGGGGAAGACGGTGGCCGGCAGGTTGACCGGTGCCACGCCCGGGGATCGTCGAGAGGTCGTCGGCGGGTGCGGCCACCGGGATCGTCGTGGTCGGTGCGATCCGGTAGTCGGCGGCGATGCCGTCGGCGTTCGACGGGGTGTCGGTGGTCGTCACGTTCGAGTCGACGAGGAGCTTCGCCGTCGGGGCCGGCCCGCTCGGCTGTGCGGTCGACGCCGCCGGTCGACGGGGTGTTCGAGGCATTGGCGACGGTCGACGGGGGGAGCGACACGCCGACCACGACCAGGAGAGCGATGGTGAAGCCAAACAATCGGTGCTTGCGCATTTTGCGCCTCCTCTTCGTGAGGACGAGCCCGGAGGCTCGGTGGGCATGGAATGCGGGCAGCCGTCCTTGGTGCATTCATCTCGCAAGCCGGCGTCGGAAGGACGGGCGGCCCTGGACTCACGTAGGTCCCTACGAGGTGCAGACGGGAAGACCCTGGATGTCGGTGCTGATGCCTCCGTGTTGGCGCGCGGAGGAAGAGCCAGGGGTCGTGGGTCGGTCGGGCGCCGCCGCGATCGTCAGCCGCTAGGGCCCGGTGGGCCGAAGTGGAATGGAGCGGCAGCGGGAAGAGCCACCGGGAAGCGCTACTTCGCCCCGCTCACAGCCTCCGCGCTGTGTGGTGGCTCGCTCACCGTTGGTTGAACGAGTGGGCGCAACGTACCCCACCCACTGTGGGTGAGCAACGGGTCGCGCCGTCGGCGGACCGCCGAATGGCGACGCCGACGGTCGGCTCGACGCGTGGGCCGAGGTCAGCGGGGGGTCAAGAGGGGCTGCAGCGAGGTAAGCGCCCGTTGCACGATTTCTTCGGTGTCGGGGCGCTCATCGGCCCGCACGCTGACCAGTGGCGTCAGTGACGCGTAGCCCTCGGCGACCAAGGCGGCGTCGTCACTCGGGTCACCGTCGTCGACCGCGCCGAGCTCCGGCACGGCGGCCCCGAGGACCAGCGCCACCTTCCCCTCGTGGCCCGGCGCGACGTCGGGTCGGGTGAAGGGACCGCCCTCGGTCGTCGCCGCCTTGATCAGACCGATGCGGCTCACCCGGCCGCGCCGCACACCGCGCAGCTCGTCGAGCTCCACCGCCGGGACGTTGAGGTTCAACACCGTGCCCGGCGGGGCGGCGGCCATCGTGGGCAACAGCTGGACGGCACAGGTGGTGGCCGTCGTCCAGGGGATGGGGCCCTTGATGGATCGGATCGAGAGGGCGAGGCCGCGCACGCCCATCTGCGACGCCGTCAGCGCGGCGCCGACGGTGCCCGAGTGCAGCACCGAGCGGCCGACGTTGATCCCGAGGTTCACGCCGGAGACGACGAGGTCGGGCGTCGGGCCGAAGCCGCCGAGGATGCCGACGATGGTGGACAAGGCGGGCGATCCGTCGATGCCGAAGGTCGGGAGCGCCTCGGCCCCTTCGATGACCACCCGTCGGTAGTCGATGGCGTCGCGCTCGTAGACCGTGCCGACGGCGGCGCTCGCCCCGCTGAAATTGATCAGCGGGGCCACCACCACGACATCGCGTTCCTCACCGTCGGAGGCCGCCGCCGACCAGGTGGCCAGGGCCCGGGCGATCGCCGCCAAGCCCGGCGCATGGACCCCGTCGTCATTGGTCACCAGGATCCGCACGCGCCAGTACGATACCGCCGACCGGACCCCTCCCAGACTGGTGACCACATGCCGCTCCGCCACGACCTCGACGGTCCCAGTTCTCCCACCGGCAAGCAGTGGATGATCGGACACGGGCGCCAGCAGGTGGTGGTGGCCGAGGTGGGTGCCACGCTGCGGTCCTACACGGTGAGTGGCCAACCGGTGATCGACGGCTTCGGGGCGGACGAATGGTCACACAGCGGACGCGGTCAGGTGCTGGCGCCGTGGCCCAACCGGCTGGGTGACGGGACCTACGAGTTCGCCGGGGTCGCCGGCGCGGCGCCCCTGAACGAGGTCGAGAAGTCCAACGCCATCCACGGGTTGGTCCGCTGGTCGCCCTGGGACGTCGAGGCTCACGCCCAGAACGTGGTCGTCCTGACCTACCGGATCCATCCGATGCCGGCCTACCCGTTCCTCCTCGACCTTCGAGTGGAGTACCGGCTCGGCCGCGAAGGCTTGTCGGTGACCACCACGGCCAGCAACCCCGGCCACCTGACGCTGCCCTTCGGCCTCGGCTTCCACCCGTACCTCACCGTCGGCACCGACCGGGTCGACTCGTCGATCCTCCACCTGCCGGCCACCCAGCGGCTGGTGCTCGACGAGCGGGGCCTGCCGACGGGTGAGGTCGTGGACGTGGCCGGCTCCGAGTTCGACTATCTGCGCAGCCGCTCCATCGGACACAGCCAGATGGACACCGCCTTCACCGGGCTCCGTCGCGACGGCGACGGCCTGGCCCGGGCGTCGCTGCGCAACCCGATCGACGACCGGAGCCTCGAGCTGTGGGTCGACGATCGCTTCTCGTACCTCATGTGTTACACGGGCGACACCATCGGCGACCCCGACCGCAAGCGGGCGGCGGTGGCCATCGAGCCGATGACGTGCCCGCCCGACGCCTTCCGTTCGGGTGACGATCTGGTCGTGCTCGAGCCGAACCAGGCCTGGGAGGCGACGTGGGGGCTCCGCCCCGGTTGACCCGTCGGGCGAGGTCCGCCGTCAGGGCCTGACGGCCGTCGCCCACTTCTCGCACTGCCCAGCCGCCGCCCCTTGACGGCGGCTGGTGGTCAGTTCGAGCGGGGCGGTGGCGTCATCGGACGCCGGACCGGTCGGGTCAGGTGTTGCAGCCGATCCCGAACAGCTTGCACAAGAGGCCCTGGAGGGGCGCCGTCGTGGTGGTGGTGGTCGAGCCCGGGGCGGTGGTCGTCGTCGTCTTGGGCGGCTTCGTCGTCGTGGTGGTCGTGGGTTTGGTCGTGGTGGTCGTCGCCGGCTTGGTCGTGGTGGTCGTCGTCGGTGCCGTCGTCGTGGTGGTCGGTGCCGTCGTCGAGGTGGTCGGCGGCAGGGTGGTCGACGTGGTCGAGGTGGTCGACGTGGTGGTCGACGACGTCGTGCTGGTGGTGGTCGGCGCCGTGGTGGTCGTGGTCACCGGAGCCGTGGTCGAGGTGGTGGCCGGCGGCGCCGTGGTGGTGGTCGTCGTCGGGTGGGCCTTGGCCCAGGCGGCCTCGGCCGCCTGGAGGGCTTCCTCGGCGGCCTGCAGGATGGCGTCGATGGTCGACTGGACCGTGCTCGTCGACGTGTCACCCGACGTGTCACCCGACGTGGACCCGTCGGTGCCCGTGCCGTCGGTCCGGTGCCGTCGGTCCCCGTGCCGTCGGTGGTGGTCGGCGTCGTGGTGGTGGTGGTCCCGCTGCCCGTCACCGCCTGGCTCAGGATGGCCAGGATGTTCGAGTTGGCGTTCTGGGCCGCCAGGGACTCGAGGAACTTCTGCACGGCGTCGGCGATCGGGTGGTCCGGCTGGGTGGTGTCGGTCGTGTCGCCGGGATCGGTCGGGTCGGTGGTGTCCGTGGTGTCGGTCGGGTCGGTGCCCGGGTCCGAGCCGTCGGGCAGCGTCCCGTCGTCGGACAGGAGGGTCGAGTTGGCGGCGGTGGTGCCGGCGGCCCCGATGCTCCAACTCCCGGCGCCGCCGAGGTTGGAGGACTCGAGACCGAACATGGTGCCGACGACGCTGTTGCCGAGGGCGATCGGGATGCCGTTCATGGCGGCGGCGAAGTCGCCGTCCACGGCCACCTGCGGGGACCCGTTGACCAGGTCGACCGAGTTCGGCTGCTGCTGGGGGGTGGCGGCGGCGGCGTAGGTCTGGTTGGAGGAGCCCACCCAGACGGCCCCGGTCACCACGCCGGTGACCGCACCGGTGACGGCCAGGGTCCCGGCGAGGGCCATGGTGGGGCCGATGGGACTGCGGAGCGAGGGGAGGAAGGCGATCTTGGAGGACGTCTTGATGCCCGAGCGCAGGACGAAGCGACGGATGCCGGCGAGGGCGACGCCCAGGCCGATCCCGTAGCGGCCGCCGGCCCGGGCGACGTCGGCGAACTCGCGCTTGAGCGCCTGGCGGGCCCGCCACAGGAGGGTCTCGGTGGCCGAGACGCTGATGCCCTCGAGGTCGGCGATCTCCCGGGTCGACCACTCCGAGCCTTCGTGCAGGGCGATGATCCGCTGGTGGCGGCGGGAGAGCCGCCCGAGGGCCTTGACGGCCATCTCGCTGTCGACCTCTTGGATCAGCTGCTCGTCCGAGTCGGCCGTGCGGACGTCGACCTCGTTCTGCGGCACGTCGCTCACCGGCACCGTCCGGTGGGACTTGCGGTACATGTCGGTGCAGACGTTCGAGGCGATGACGGTCAGCCAGGGGTAGAAGCGCCGCTCGCCGGAGAAGTTGGGGAGGGCCCGCCAGGCCTTGGAGAAGACCTCCTGGGTGGCGTCCTCGGCCTCGTGGTGCTGCCGCACCTGGCGGAGGCAGTAGTAGTAGAGCCGGCGGTGGTACCGCTCGTAGAGCTCCTGGAAGGCCTGCTGGTCGCCCCCCTGGCAGCGGCGGACGAGCTCGGCGTCGCGGGCGAGGTCGACCGAGCCGTCTCGTTCACGGGGGCTCGTGTCGTTCTCGAAGTCGTCGGATTGGAGCATGGCGGTGGCTCGTTATCCCTCGGTGTTCGTCGGTTGTTCCTGGCGGGGTCCCGTCACCCCGGTTGCTCTCCCTCTGCGCACCCCGACAATGTGCAGAGCCTTCACGTCATCAATCGGTACTACCTCCGTCAGTAGCCCCTCATGATGTAGCACTAGATCACTACAGCAATCAAATTCAATCACAACTCCGTCATGGTTACAAGGCGTCTCCCGTTGCACACTACCGGTTGCACACTATCTGCGGAAAGTGGTGGCCTCCGAGCGCCGCAACGGGGAGGTGGGCCGACCATCGAGCGCCAGCTGCGCCGCCGGTTGCCGACGTCCGGGCGACGCTCCCACCAGGACATTCGTCGCCCCCGGCGCGACCTCATGCCGCGGCTGCTAGGAGCAGGGCCGAGCAGAGGATCCGACGGCCGTGACCCCGACGGCCGGGACCGCCGACGATTGCTCCGTGTGCAGTGGTAGTTGCAGCTCGTTTTCGCACAAAACCCAACGGGGGTTACGAGAAATTGTGGAGAAATTGGGATTGAACCGTGCATGTTGATGATGTGGCCCGTTACTTCTCATGTGACAGCGAGTACCAACCTCAGGATGGGTGATCGGCGGGGCCTGCGCCTCGTCGTGGGCCAGAGCTCCGTGTCGGCCGGGGGACCGGGACACTCGCACGTGGACGGGGCCCGCCGGCCCCTTTTGGACCCCGAGCGCATTTCGCGTACCGTCGGTGGGGTCGCACGGCAAACACGTCGGAACTACCACTGGACCGCCGGTCCAGAAGCGAGCTGAGAGCATGCAAATCGTTATCTGCGACGACCACATGATGTTTGCCGAGGCGCTGTCGACCCTGCTCATGAAGCGGGGCCACAAGGTGTTGGCCCAGGTGTCCTCGCCCGAGCAGGGCCTGGCCCTGAAGAACCGGGACGAGGCCGATGTCTGGCTGACCGACCTGCACTTCCCCGGCATGGCCGACACCGCCGGCGTGCGCCTGCTGCGTGAGGCCATGCCCGAGATCCCGATCGTCGTGCTCACCGCCGACTCCGACCGGACCATGCTCCAGCAGGCCCTGGAGGACGGGGCCGACGGTGTGGCCCTCAAGACTGAAGGTGTAGAAGAGGTTGAGCGTTTGCTCCGTCGGGTCAGCGCCCCGGCCATCCGCAAGCGGCGGACCCACACGCCGTCGGAGAAGGCCTGGTCGCACCTGGCCAAGTCGCTCGGCCGGGGCCAGCGGGGCAAGGGCACGCCGGCCCTCACCGCCCGGGAGCAGGACGTGCTGATGCGGCTGTGGCGGGGGGAGAGCACCTCGTCGATCGCCAAGTCGATGGACGTCGGGGTCTCGACGGTCCGGACCCACCTCCAGCACCTGTACGTGAAGGTCGGCGTCCACTCCCGGCTCGAGCTCGTCGCCTACGCCGCCCGCAATGGCCTCCTGCAGCATGAGGACGAGTCCTCGACGAGGACGGCGTGACCATGGGCGAGGCACTGCGCAACATCGAGTGGCGGATCCGCCACGACGACCAGCCGTCCGACCAGGAGCTGATCGTCCAGCAACGGGGCGTGCAGTTCGACCGTCGGGGCACCGGCCGTCGGCTGCTCTCGGCCGGGATCGACTTCGGCCGGGAGGCCCCGGCCGACCGCACGCCGGTGCGGCCCGAGGAGCCCCAGGCCGACGCCGGCCCGGCGACGACCGTGGCCATCGTCAACCACCAGCCCATGCTGTGCGAGTCGCTGTCGGCCATGCTGGCCGACGAGACCGGCCTTCGGGTCATCGGCTCGGCCACCTCGGCCCGGGGCGCCCACGACCTGGTGCTCAACCAGCGACCCGACGTCTTGATCCTCGACGCCGAGTTCGACGCCATGAACGCCATGGACCTGCTCGACGAGCTCCACACGGTCAACCCCCGCCTGGTGGTGGTCGTCCTCATGAGCGACGACGACAAGGCCACGGCCGCCCGGGCGCTCCAGAAGGGGGCCAAGGGGTTCGTCCTCAAGTCGGCCCCCATCCACGAGCTGGTCGAGGCGACCCGGTGGGCCGTCAAGGGGCAGGTGTGGATGTCGCCGCCGCTGTTGACCGGCCTGCTGCAGACCTCGTCCCAGCCGGTGGCGCCCGAGTCCTCCAAGCTGCTCTCGGCGCTGACCAAGCGGGAGCTCGAGGTCCTGCGACTGCTGGTGGAGGGACTCGGTCACACGGCCATCTCCAGCCGGCTGCACGTCTCGACCAACACGATCCGCACCCATTGCCAGAACCTCCAGAAGAAGCTCGGAGTGCACTCTGCGGTGGCCGCCGTCTCGGTGGCCCTCGACGCCGGCTTGCGGCCGGCGGCCTGATCGGCGGGAACCGGGGCCGGTGGCCCGGGCGGACCTCAAGAAAGGTCGGCCCGGGTCTCCCGCTCCTCGGGGCGCGGCCCCGGGGGGTAGACGGCCCACCGGAGGGCGGCACAGAGCACCCGGACGGTCGGCCTCACCAGCACCCGGTCGACCAGCGGCGGCGATACCAGCCCGAGCTCGCGTCGGGCCCAGGTCGGCAGTAGCCCGATGGCCGCCGAGAGCACCAGGCCGTAGACGGCCCGGTCCTCGGGACGCCGGGCCACGCCTCGCAGGAGGAAGTTGCGAGCGTCGCGGGCCTGGGGGCCGGCGTAGAGGGTGGGTCGGACCCGCCGGAAGTAGGCCTCGACCTCGTCCACCGACCGGGGCACCCAGGTCGCCCCGAGGGCCAGGGCGATGTCGGCCGTCTCGTCGAAGTAGGCGTCGCACTCGGCCGGGCTGAGGTGGCGCGGGCCGTAGCGCTGGGCGGCGTCGAGGAAGCTGGCCATCTCGGCCACGTGGACCCAGGTGACCAGCTTCGGATCGGCGGCCGAGTACTTGCGGCCGTCGGGCGCCCGGCCGTGGACCCGACGATGGACCGCCTTGACCTGTTCGATGGCCCCCCAGGCCTCGTCGACGGTGCCGAAGGTCGTCGTCCCGACGAAGAACGCCGTCCGCCGGAGGCGTCCGGTCGGGTCCTCCCGGTAATTGGAGTGCTCGGCCACCCCGGCCATGGCCAGCGGGTGGAGGGACTGCAGCAGGAGGGCGGCCAGGCCACCGATGACCATCGCCGGAAGGTCGGCGTGCACGTGGCGGGTGACGCTGTCGGGATGGAAGAAGGCCTGGGCCGGGTCGCGTGACGGGGGCTCGGGTCGCTCGGGCACCCCGAGCGAGCGGCGGACGTCGCGGCCCAGGTCCTTGCGGAACGGCTCGGCCAACGTGCCGAGCAGTCGCAACGGCAACCGGGCCGCCTGGCCGCCGAGCGAGGTGGCCTGCCCGAGCAGGTCGCCGACCATCACCGTGGGGCGATCCTCGGGGTGTCCGTCGCCATGACCACAGCTTCCCACGCCCCCTGTCGCCCCTCGTCACATGGCCGTGCCGGCGCCCTCCCGGGGCCATGGCAACATCGGGCATGCGCTTCGTGGTGTTCGGGGCCGGCGCCATCGGTGGGGTCGTCGGGGCGAGGCTCTTCCAGGGTGGCCACGAGGTGGTGCTCATCGCCCGGGGCGCCCATCGTCAGGCCATGGCCGAGCACGGCCTGCTCCTCGAGTCACCCGAGGAGACGGTCCGACTGGCCGTCCCGGTGGTCGAGCGCCCGGCCCAGCTCGACTGGCGGGAGGACGACGTCGTGCTCCTGTGCGTGAAGAGCCAGGACACCGACGCCGCCCTCACCTCGCTCGCCGCCGTGGCCCCGCCGACGGTGGCGGTGGTGTGCGTCCAGAACGGCGTGGAGAACGAGCGCCGGGCCCTGCGGGTCTTCCCGAACACCTACGGCATGTGCGTCATGTGCCCGGCCACCTACCTCGAGCCGGGGAAGGTCCAGTCCCACTGGGCCGGGGTGACGGCCCTGCTCGACCTCGGCCGCTACCCCACAGGGACCGATGCCACCGCCGAACGGATCGCCGCCGCCCTCTCGACCAGCCGGATCGACTCCCACGCCGTGGCCGACATCATGCGGTGGAAGTACTGCAAGCTGCTCATGAACCTGGGCAACGCCCTCGAGGCGCTGTGCGGCCCGTCGGCCCGTCAGGGCGAGTTGGCGACGGCCATCCGGGCCGAGGGGGAGGCGGCCCTCGACGCCGCCGGGATCGCCTACGCCTCGTTGGAGGAGGACGCCGAGCGACGCCGGGCGGTCACCGGCATCCAGGCCACGGCGAGCGGCGCCCACCAGGGCGGGTCGTCCTGGCAGAGCCTGGCCCGGGGGACGGGCACGATCGAGACCGACTACCTGAGTGGGGAGATCGTCCTCGTGGGGCGGCTCCACGGGGTGGCGACGCCGGTCAACGCCCTGGTCCAACGGTTGGCCGGCCAGCTCTCGGCCCGTGGCGGGGCACCCGGCACCATGACCGAGGCCGAGCTGCGGGCCCTGCTGGGGAGCTGAGGCCGCCGGGCGCTCAGTCGCTGTGCAGGGCCGCCCGGATCTCCTCGAGCGGGTCGGGCTGCTGGCCGGCCGGCGTCTGGATCCGGACGCTCCGCAGCTCGCCGTTCCACGGGTCGGGCGGGGCGTAGCGCCTCGACACCGGGAACCCACGGTCGAACCCCAGCCGACCCCGGGCACCCCCGTGCTGGATGGCCAGCGGCAGCATGCCGACGACGTCGACCGTTCCCACCGGCTCGTCCCCGTGGAGCAGGACGAAGCGGCCATCACCGTCGGGGTCGACCAGGTAGGCCACCCCGAGGGCCTGGGGGCCCGACGGCACCGGGCGGTCGGCCACCACCTCGACCAGGTCGCCGGCCCGGGCGAAGCTGAAGGTCAGCCGGCCCTCGGCCACGTAGAGGGCGTAGCCGCCGTTCCAGTCGCCGAGCGCCCACAGCACGCCACCGGGGTCGGTGGCCGGCACGTCGACGTCGGCAGTGAGCCGGAAGCCGCCCCAGAGCATCGGGACCGACTCGTCGTTGACCGGGCTGCCCTCGGGCGAGAAGGTCCGGTCCGACCCCGGCGGGTAGGCCGGGTGGATCATGGCCCCGACCCGGTTGAGGAAGGTGCCGTCGATCGGCAGGACGTGGTTGGCCACCGCCTCCTCCAGCCACCTCTCCTCGAGTTGGCGGGCCACCTCGGGGTGCTCGGCCGACACGTCGGTCGACTCGGAGAAGTCGGTGTCGAGGTCGAAGAGCGCCCAGTGGTCGTCGGCCAGGTCCCGGCTGCCGACCAGGAGCTCCTCGTCCACCACGCCCTCGGACACGAAGTCGGTGGTGGCCTTCCACCCTTCGTGCACGATCGAGCGGGAGGCCAGCATCTCGAAGTACTGCGTGCGGCGAGGGTCGGGGGCGGTCTCGTCGTCGAAGGTGCGACGGAGGCTGGCGCCGTCGATCCGCTGCTGGGCCACCCCGTCGACCACGTCGGGCGCTTCGAGGCCGATGGCGTCGAGGATGGTGGGGGCGAGGTCGACGGCGTGGGCGAACTGCGAACGGACGGCGCCGCGGGCCTCCATGCCCCGGGGCCAGTGGACGACCAGCGGGGTCCGCGTCCCGCCGAGCCAGGTGTAGCGCTTCCACAGCCGAAAAGGGGTGTTGCCGGCCCAGGCCCAGGCCCAGCTGTAGTGGTTGTAGGTGCTGAAGCCACCCCAGTCGTCGTAGGCGGCCAGGTTGTCGGCCACCGACTCGCGGATCCGGGCGGTGAACCGGTGCTCGTTGACGCTTCCGGCCCGTCCGCCTTCGGCGCTGGCCCCGTTGTCCGAGAACACCAGCAGGAGCGTGTCGTCGAGCAGGCCCCGGCGCTCGAGGGCGTCGACCACCCGGCCGATCTGGGCGTCGGTGTGGGTCAGGAACCCGGCGAAGACCTCCTGCTGGCGGGCGTGCATGCGCCGCTCGTCGGGGGAGAGCTCGTCCCAGCCCTGGACCCAGGGCGGGCGCGGGGTGAGCACGGTGCCCTCGGGCACGACCCCGAGCTCGAGTTGCCGGGCGAACGTCCTGTCTCGCCAGGCCTCCCACCCGTCGTCGAAGCGACCCCGGTACGGCGCCACCCACTCGGGGGCCACGTGGTGGGGGGCGTGCATGGCCCCGAGGGCGAAGTACAAGAAGAACGGCTTGCCCGGCGCCCCCTGCTGCTGGTCCACCACCGAGCGGATGGCCCGGTCGGCCAGGTCCTCGGTCAGGTGGTAGCCGTCCTCGGGGGTGGCCGGCGGATCGACGTAGTGGTTGTCGGCCACCAGGTTCGGCGTCCAGTGGTTGGTGTCGCCCTGGAGGAAGCCGTAGTAGTGCTCGAAGCCCATCCCGAGGGGCCAGCTGTCGAACGGCCCGGCCGGGGAACGTTGCCAGCGCGGCGTGAGGTGCCACTTCCCGATGGCCGTGGTGTTGTAGCCGGCGTCGCGCAGGATCCGCGGGAGCGGCACCGCCGAGGGCGGCAGTCGGCCGGTGTAGCCCGGGAACCCGAGCGGGATGTCGGCCAGGAAGCCCATCCCGACGGCGTGGTGGTTGCGCCCGGTGAGGAAGGCGGCGCGGGTCGGGGAGCACAGCGAGGTCACGTGGAAGCGGTTGTAACGGACCCCGCCCGCCGCCAGACGGTCGATGTTCGGTGTGGCGATGTCCGATCCGAACGCACCGAGCTGGGCGAACCCGGTGTCGTCGAGCACGATGACCACCACGTTGGGAGCGCCGGCCGGCGGGCGCCGCTCGACCGGCCGCTCGACCGTGGCTCCGGCCACCCCGAGGGTGACGTCCGGGCGGTCGCTCATCGGTGGCTCCCGGTCGCCGTCGTGGACACCTCGGGCGGGCGGATCGCTGACATCTGGGCAGCGTAGAGCTATCCCCGCCGTCGTGTACCTCGGCTCGATGGGGCCCGCCCGGCCGGTGCCGCCGGTGGCCGGCTGGGTAGGGTGCGCCGATGACGAGCGTGCCCGAGGCCGACGGCTCGTTCCCGGACCGTCCGTGGTGGGAGGACGACCCGACCGGGGTGGACCCGGCCGACGTCGAGTTCCCGCGTCGGCGACGGCCCCGGGCGGTCCGTCTCCTGGCCCTGCTGCTGGCCGTGGCGCTGGCGGCGGCGGCCATCGGCACGGGCATCGAGGTGCTGCTCGCCGGCGACGGTTCGAGCGCCGTGGCCGCCCGGGTGGTCAGCGTCGGCCCCGGGCCGACTGCCGGCCACGAACAGGTGACGCTCGAGTTGACCGGCCCGACGTCGGGCTCGGTGACCTGCGCCGTCGAGGTGGCGAGTGCCGGCTCGTCGGTGGCCGCCGGCGACGTGGTCGTGCCGACGCTCCGTCAGGGTGCCACCCGGATCCGGGTGCGGTTCCCGGTCACCGGGTCCCTGTCCGCGCCCTCGGCCCGGGTGGCCTGCCGCAGCTGAGCACCCGGCTGCCCGACCAACGCGGACTCGAAGTCAGTGCTGGTCGAAGGGGGTCGCCATCTCGCCCTGCTCGGCCCGGATCACGTGGATGACGGCGTTGATGAGGGCCAGGTGGGTGAAGGCCTGCGGGAAGTTGCCGAGCTGGCTGCCGCTGTGGGGGTCGATCTCCTCGGCGAAGAGGTCGAGCGGGCTGGCGAACGACAGGAGCTTGCCGCACAGCTGCTTGGCCCGGTGGAATTCGCCGATCTCGACCAGGGCCGACACCAGCCAGAACGAGCAGATGGTGAACGTGCCTTCGTGGCCCGAGAAGCCGTCGTCGGTCTCCTCGGTCAGGTAGCGGAGCACCAGGTCGTCGGTGGTCAGCTCCTCGGCGATGGCCATCACCGTGTTGCGGACGCGCGGGTCCTCGGGGGGCAGGAACCGGAAGAGCGGGATGAGCAGCAGCGAGGCATCGAGGGCCTCGGTGCCGTAGTGCTGGGTGAACACCCCCCGGCCGTCGGTGCCGCGGGCACAGATGTCGGCGTGGATCTCGTCGGCCGCCTTGTGCCACTTCTGGGCCAGCTCGTGCTCGTCGCGCAGGTGGGCCAGGCGGGCCCCCCGGTCGGCGGCCACCCAGCACATGATCTTGGACGATGTGAAGTGCTGCGGTTCGCCCCGGACCTCCCAGATGCCCTGGTCGGGCTCCTTCCAGTGGGCCAGGGCCGCCTCGACCTGGCGCTTGAGCAGCGGCCAGAGGTTGTCGTCGAGGCGGTCGCGCGACCGGGTGTGGAGATAGACGGAATCGAGCAGCGAGCCCCAGACGTCATGCTGGCGCTGGTCGTGCGCGGCATTGCCCACCCGAACCGGCTGGGCGCCGTTGTAGCCGCTCAGGTGGTCGAGCGTCTGCTCCTCGAGATCGCGCTCGCCGCCGATCCCGTACATGATCTGGAGGTCGTCGCCCTGTCCGGCCACGTCGGAGATGAAGTAGAAGAAGTCGTTGGCCTCCCAGTCGAAGCCGAGGGTGTACAGCGCCCACAGGGCGAACGTCGAGTCCCGGATCCAGCTGAACCGGTAGTCGTAGTTCCGTTCGCCGCCCGGCGTCTCGGGGAGCGAGGTGGTGGCCGCAGCCAGCAGGGCCCCGGTGTTGGAGTAGGTGAGGCCCTTCAGGGTGAGGGCGCTGCGCTGGAGGTGGGTGCGCCACGGGTGGTCGGGGAAGTTGCCCCGGGCCAGCCAGTGCTGCCAGTGGTGGGCCGTCCAGACCAGTCGGGCGTAGGCGTCGTCGAAGTTCCTCGGGGGGTCGACGCCGCTCCACGACAGGGCACAGAAGCGCTTGTCGCCTTCCTTCAACAGCGTGCGGGCCAGGGCCCTCGGGCCCTCGAAGCCGAGCCGCATGTCGGTGGTCAACGTCAGCTCGAGGTCCATGTCGTCGCACCGGGCCACGCCCTGGTGGTAGCCGTCGCCCTTGTAGGTCCAGGTGGCCGGCTGGCGGCCGTAGTCGAAGAGCGGCTCGCAGTCGAGGGTCACCTGCACCTCGCCGGTCACGCACCGCACCGTCCGCAGCAGGACGTGCTCGGCGTCATAGTCGGTCGGCGTGCGCCGGTGGGTGCGCGAGCGCGCCTCTTGGTTGTGCCAGGGCCCGATCAACAGCACGTCGCGGACGACGATCCAGCCGGTGTCGGAGCCCCACGTCGTCTCGAGCACCATCGAGCCGGGCAGGTAGCGCCGGGCCACCGGGACGTCGATGCCGTCGGGCCCCAACCGGAAGCGTCCGGCGTCACGGTCGAGCAGGGCGCCGAACACCGAGGGCGAGTCCATCCTGGGCAGGCACATCCACTCGACGTTGCCGTTCGACGCCACCAGGGCGCTGGCTTCGCAGTCCGAGAGGAACCCGTAGTCGGCGATCGGCGGGAACGGCGATTGATCGGGGGCGGCCTGGATGTCCGGGGTCGACATCGCTACAGCTTCTCAGAGCAGCGGCTATTGCGAAAGGGTGCGACCAAATATCCCCACCTCGCGCCGTCGGGGCACCAAGGTGCGACGCGGCCGGCGGCCCGACAGAATCCTCTCCAACCAAGAGGCCGGAACCGACCAGGGAGCACACGGGCAGATGAGGGCGACGGGGGTTCGGTGGTCGGGTGGCGCCCCAGGGGTGCCGGCCGCCGGGTCGACGTCGCCCGCCGCCGAGGGGTCCCCGTGAGCGCCGACCTCGGCTACGCCGGGCTCCTGGTGATCGCCGTGGTCGCCGTGGCGGCGCCGATGTTGGCCGAGCTGGTCCCGAGGGGCCTGTTGCCCCCGGTGGTGCTCGAGGTGGTGGCCGGGGTCGTCCTCGGGCCCCAGGTCCTGAACGTGCTCACCATCAGCGTCCCGGTCGAGGTCCTCTCGTTCATCGGCCTCGGTTTCCTCCTGTTCCTGGCCGGCATGGAGCTGACGCCGAAGTCACTGGTCGGTCGAGAGGCCCGGCTCGGACTGGGGGCGTTCGTGGCCGCGCTGGTCCTGGCCTTCCCCCTGGCCATCGGGCTCAAGGCCGCCGGGGCCCACGGGGACCTCCGGCTGTTGGCCATCGCCCTCACCTCGACCTCGCTCGGAGTGGTGGCCCCCATCCTGCGCGACGCCGGCGAGGCCGGCTCGTCGTTCGGCCAGACGGTGCTGGTGACGGCCAGCATCGGGGAGTTCGCCTCCTTGCTGCTGTTCACCATCCTGTTCTCGGCCGACCCCAAGTCGACCCCGATCCAGGTCCTCTACGTGGTGGGTCTGGCCGTGAGCGGGGTGGTGGCGGTGATCGCCATCCGGGCCTGGTGGGGTACTCGCTGGTTCCGCGAGTCCCTCGACCGGCTCGACGAGACCACCTCCCAGCTACGCGTGCGCAGCGCCTTCGTCCTCCTCCTGCTCTTCGCCACCCTGGTGCACAGCTTCGGTTTGAGCGCCGTCCTCGGGGCCTTCGTGGCCGGCATCGTCCTGCACGCCGCCAACCGTCACCTGAACGACGAGTCCCGGGAGCGTTACACGGCCAAGCTCAGTGCCATCGGCTTCGGGTTCGTGGTGCCGGTGTTCTTCATCAGCACCGGGGTCCAGCTCGACATCCGCGGGGTGTTCCACAGCGAGAGCACGCTGCTGCTGGTCCCGCTCTTCGTGGTCGGCATGGCCGTCGCCCGGGGCCTCACGGCCGGCCTCCTGCTGCGCCGGGGGATGACCACCCGGGGGGCGGTGGCCTCGGGGGCGATGCAGGCCACGTCGCTCACCTTCCCGATCATCGTGGTGACCATCGGCCTCGACCTCCACTTCCTCTCCCGGTCGACGGCGGCGGCGCTGGTGACGGCCGGACTGGTCTCGGTGATCGTCTTCCCGGCGCTGGCCCTCCTGCTCCGTCCGTGGGGCGAGGCCTCGCCGGCCGCCGGCGCCCTCGACCCGCCGCCGGCCGCCCCGACGACCGGCGCCTGAGCCCCGAGGAGAAAAAACGTGCAAGATCTGCACACGATCTAGCGAAAGGCGTCCGATGGCGAACGTTGTTGCTCCAGGCCAGGTGATCTACGGCATGCAGTTGCCGATCCAAACGCTGAGTGCCTCCACCCGGGTGGACTGGGAGCTCGAGGCGTCGATCGAGGACCTGGTCGACATCGCCCAGAAGGCCGAGGCCACCGGGCACACCTTCATCGGGGTGTGCGACCACATCGCCGTGCCCGACAACGACTACGCCGCCCACATGACCACCACCTGGTACGACACGATCGCCACGTTGGGCTTCCTGGCCGGCCAGACCGAGTCGGTCCGGCTCCTGTCCGTCGTCTGGATCGCCGCCTACCGGCATCCGCTCCAGACGGCCAAGTCCTTCACCACCCTCGACCACCTCTCCCACGGCCGGGTCATCCTGGGCATGGGGGCGGGCCACGTCGAGGCGGAGTTCGAGGCCCTCGGGATCGACTTCCACCAGCGGGGCCGACGCCTCGACGAGTCCATCGAGGCCGTCCGGGCGGCCATCGGTCCGAAGTACGCCTCGTTCGACGGCGAGTTCTCGCAGTTCGACAAGATGGGTATCGGCCCGCAACCCGACCAGGCCGAGCTGCCCATCTGGATCGGCGGGATGGGGGCCGCCGCCTGGCGGCGGGTCGGCCGATCGGCCGACGGCTACATCCCGATGGGCAACCCGGTGAGCCAGCTCCCCGAGATCATCGAGACCATCCAGGCCAGCGCCGAGAAGGCCGGGCGGGCCGGCCACCGCTTCGACATCGGCTTCCACGCCGGCATGCTCTACGTGGGCGACGCCCCCTCGGTCGAGCGGGGCCCGACGCTGAGCGGCACGCCCGAGCAGATCGCCGAGCAACTGCGCACGGCCATCGCCGCCGGGGCCAATGCCCTGCACCTGCGCTTCTTCAACCGCTCGAAGAGCGAGTTGCTCGACCAGATGGAGGCCTTCGGCAGCGAGGTGGCGCCGCTGCTCTCGTAGGGGGCCGGCCGACGGACCGGCCCGGATCAGTGACCGGACTGTTCGTCCACCATGAACTGCGCGTACCAGTCCGGCCAGTTGGCGTCGGCATGCCCGATCTCCGTCTCGTGGCGGCCGTGCGCCGCCGCCGCCCGCCGGAGTGCTGCCGCCAGTTCGTCGGCGGAATCGAAGGTCGTCGTCATCGGGGGAGTCCTCCTCGGTGTGGGCCGACAGCTCGGGGATCAGCGCCCCGGGAGGCGCGTTCGTCACTTCTTGTAGGAACCAGGAATTGCCGTCGGGGTCGTCGAACGAGGCGAACGAGCCGTAACTGGCGTGCTCGGGCGCAGCTCCCCGGACCCGGGCGGCGGTCCCGGCGTGGTGGAACACGCCACCGGCGTCGTGGAACACCTCGCTGACGCCCACCCCACGCTCGAGAAGTTCGGCCCGGGCGGCGTCGATGTCGTCGACCACGAGTTGCAACCCCTCGGTCGAACCCGGGGCGGCGCCGGTGAGTCCGTGGCCGATGATGATCGAGCACTGCGAGCCGGGCGGCGTCAGCTGCACCACCCGGAAGTGGTCCGGGCCGAGGACGTCGGCGTCCAGACGCCATCCGAGTGACAGATAGAAGGCCTTGGCCCGATCGACGTCGGCGACCGGGACCACCACCACTTCGAGCTTCATGTCCATGACCGCGGGCCCCTCCGTCTCGGCGAACAGCCTCCGCCCTCGGGCGGGTCGGTACCGGGCCACACTCGCGCTGGTTGCTTCCGACGTCCACTGGTCCCCGTGGGTACGCTCGACAGGCCGATCCGGTGAGTCGAGGGACGACGCGGGATGCCGGAATTCCTCTCACCAACACGACGGCACCGACCCGCCGACCGCCGGTGCGGGGCCCCAGCAGCGGAGGTACGAGATGGCCGAGTTCGTCCCACCGGTCGAGGGGATCGTCCTCGCCCACTTCATCGTGTCCGACGACGTCGAGCGCTCCCGGCGCTTCTACACCGAGGTCCTCGGGGGCACGGTGGCCTTCTCGGGCGACGTGACCTACGTCGCCCTGGCCAACACCTTCATCATCATCAACGTCGGTGGCGGTCCGACCGACGACAAGCCCGACGTCACGCTGGCCACACCGGACGATCCGACCCGGGTCAGCAGCTTCCTCAACATCCGGGTCAAGGACATCCACGCCGTCTACGAGGAGTGGCGGGCCCGCGGCGCGCAGTTCCTGACCCCGCCCAAGCAGCACCAGTACGAGATCCGTTGCTACATCCGGGATCCCGACGGTCACCTGATCGAAGTGGGGCAGACCACCGACCCCGGCGGGGACTGGTCGCCCTGGCTGCGCGGCGATCCGACACCCTGACGGCCACGCCTCGGCGCTGTGCGGTTGCGTCGCATCCGCGCAATCCTCTGCGAATTAGTACGGTGAGACCGTGTCCACCCGAGCCGCGTCGCCGCTGCCAGCGACCGCCCAGCAGCGGTCCGAGGACGAGTCGGCGCCGAGGGAGGGGCCCATCGACCGGGGACCGGGCGACGAGGGGGTGACGCTCCAGCTCGCCCTGTTGCGCGGCGACGCCGGTGACATCCGTCGGCTGGTGGAACCGGGACTGGCGCAGGCCGGCGGTGCGTCGGCGCGTCAGGGGCGGTTGGCCGCCGGACGTTCGTTCGCCTCGATCCTCGAGGCCCGGTTCGAGGCCGCCTACGACGATGCCTGCTCCGGCCTGTCCGGCGGCGCCGAGCCGCACCTGTTCCGGGCGCTGTGCGCGCTGTCGTCGGCCATGGGCGGCCTGGAGCGCAACGGGTCCGACGTGGCGGCGGTCGAAGGAACGGTGACGGCCGTGCTCGGCCTGGACGAGAACGATCTGGCGGACAACCTCTGGGCCGCCGCCCTCACGGCAGAGGCGGCGATGTCGGTCGGCCGTCTCGATCTCGCCGAGATAGTGGCCGACCGGGTGTGGTGGGCCGCACCTGAAGCCGACCACCCTGAAGCCGTCTTCGCCGGACAGGCCCTGGTCCGCGCGCTGTTGTTCCAGGGTCGACTGGACGAGGCCGACGCCCTGGCGCCACACGTCGAACGGGCCGCACAACGTCACGGGCTCGACGCATTGCGACTGGTGGTCCGGGGTTCGCGGGCCTACGTCGACGCCTTGCGAGGCCGCCACGACGAGTTGCACCGGCACGTCGCCGCCATCGACACCTTGGCGTCGCGCTGTCCCGCCGGCTACTTCGTCTCCGGCGCCCTGATCCTGACGGCCTACGCCCTGGCCACTGCCCAGGAGGCGACGGCGGCGGTCGACATCCTCCTCCGCGGCGCCGGCGGTCCCGGACTCCCGCACATCCAGCTGGTCGACCGGGCCTACGGCTACGAGCTGCTCGTCACGGCGGCGCTGAGTCTGGGTGACATCCCGGCGGCACAGCAGTGGGGTGAGCGCGCCGGGGCCCTCACCGGACTGCCCCCGCACGGCATGGCCGTGGCCGCCGTCGACCGGATCCGCGCCCGGCTGGCGGTGGCCGACGGCGAGGTGGCGGCGGGCGCCGTGCTGGCCGAACGGGCGGCGACAATGGCCACCGACAGCGCCGGCCACCTCGACGCCACCCGAGCCCGGCTCGTGGCCGGGTCCGCCCTCCTCTTGCGAGCCGACGACCCGGGATCGGCCCGTCGGGCGCTGTCCACGGCCAGCGCGCAGGCGCTCTCGCTGGGGGCCACGTCGTTGGCCCTGCTGGCCCGCCGTGACCTCCGCAGCATCGGGCTGCGGCTCATCGGCGAACCCCAGGCCCCGCTGAGCCCACGCGAGCACGAGGTGGCCGAGCTCTTGCTGGCCGGCGCATCGAACGCGCGGATCGCCGCCGCCCTCGGCGTCTCCCCCCGGACGGCCCAGAGCCACGTCCGGCGGGTACTCAAGGCGCTGGATCTGCCGTCCCGGGCGGCGGTGCCCCGCGCCCTCACCGAGCAGCCGGGCACCGCTCCGTGGGCCGAGCAGCTCACGCCACGCCAACGCCAAGTTGCCGACCTGATCAGCCGTGGCTACACCAACGACGGGGCGGCGCGGACCTTGCACGTCTCGGTCAAGACGATCGAGAAGCACCTCGGCGACGTCTATCGCCGCCTCGACATCGACTCGCGCGCCGCCCTGTCGGCGCGTGTGGCTCGATGAACGCGGCGCCGTAAATCCGCCGTTTCCCCACTATCGCCGGTCCGGCCCCCATGCCACCATCGCCCCGTGGGGGACGAGCGCCGAACTGAGCCGACGGGGAATCTCGTGGGCGCGTCCAGCGACACGGCACGCCACCCCCGGACGAGCGGGGGCGGGGTCGGCGCTCGGACCACGGCAGGGACGGTGGCGGCCGTCGCCCAAAGGAAGGGTGTCCAATGAAGCGACCTCCGGTTCGACTGGCCCTTGCGGTGTCCGCCATCGCCGTGGTGGGGCTGGGCCTCGGTGCGCCGAGCGCCTCGGCGACCACCAAGGCTGCGGCCGGCGGTGGCGGGGCCAAGGGAACGTGCTCCCAGCTGACCAAGGCCGAGATCCAGCCGCTGCTCACGAACCAGATCTCCAAGATCACGGTCAAACCCGAGACCTCCCAGCTGTACAACTTCCAGAAGACCCACATCGGCCAGCAGTGCATCGTCGCCGCCGGCTCCGGGGACTCCGAGGCCATGACCATCGTGGTCATCAGCGGACCCTTCGCCGCCAAGGCGTACGCCGCCGACGTCCAGAGCCTCGGCCCCCGACCGACCAGCGTGCCCGGCGTCGGGAGCAAGGCCATCCGGGAGCGGGTGGACAGCGACGGGGCGGAGGGGACGCCGGAGCTGTCGTCCATCAAAGGCAGCACCTACTGCGCCGTCACCCCCCAGGCCGACAACATCCCGGGGGTCGGCGCCCGGGAGGAGGCGGCCGGCGACACGTCGGATATCGGCAACACGGCCTACGGCGAGATCGCCGCGGCCATCGGCACGCTCTGCAACCGGGTGTACGGCAGCGGGAACACGACGCCGGACCTGAGCGGTCTCGAGGCGCCGGCGCCCCCGTCCTCGACGACCACGACCTTCGGGCCGTGACGGGGGCGGTACTCCTGGCGCGAACGCCGTCCCTCGGTAGGGCGACGGTCGGTTCCCGAGGCCGCCGGTGCCGACATCAACGCGGCGGTATCGTGTACTTTCTTTAGCACTAAAGGTCGGATTTACCGCTGGGAACGGCGGGACCCCGATCAATGTACCAGCCCTCCGACCCGTCAGCCGGAGGGCTCGTTCGCGTCGGTGGGACCGGGCGGGCGATGCCCGGACGAGGGTGGGCCGGCTACTCGAGGTAGCGGAGCGATCCCGACGGGAGCACCCGCATCTCCCACTGCCACATCGGGACCAGGTACTCGCCGCCGCTCACCACCGAGCCGCAGGTGCGCACCCACCCGAGCACCGGTGCACGCCCGATCTGGGTGTCCGGTACGACCACGAACCGCTCACCGTCGCTGTCGCGCCGGCGGCAGGCGAAGGTGCACGTCTGGTCGTCCGCGTGGCGGAACGTCACCACCCCGTCGGGATGGAGTTGCGGCAACAGGGCAGCACCCATGGCCACATTCTGATCCCGCCGGCGCCCCAAGGGTTGTCGGCTGGAAGGGCGGCCCCGGCGCCGCCGGGGGATTGCTAGTGGGGTATCTCCACCAGCATGATCCAGGCGTTCACCCCGGCCCCGAACACCGCCAGGACGAAGGCGGCGGGCAGCCAGTAGAGGCCGCCGCCGGCGGTGGCGGCCAAGGTCACCCCGCCCAGCAAATAGAACAACGAGGTGAGCCAGACGGCGGAGAGCTGGCCACTGAGGAATCCGAGACTTCGGCGAGTGTGGGGCGTCCGGCGCGCCGACAAGAACGTGCGGGTGGGGGAGACCGACCCGGTGAAGGCCATGACGAGCAGCACCGCCGTCAACACGCCCCGGGGGACTGAGGGCACGAGGGGGACGAGGCTGATGCCGAGCACATTCAACAGACCGAGGAGGGCCTCGAGGGCCCGGCCGCTCACCGCATTTCCCCCGCGACGCTGGTCGAGCTCCAGGACTTTGGTCACGTTCACGCTGAGGCCGACGAAGATGAGGCCACTCAGGGCGGCGGTCGCCCCGGCCGAGGCGACGAAGAAAGCTGTCTACGCCGAGAGGTCGTAGGCGATCGTCATGAGGTTGTTCCCCGAAGCACCCGGTCACGATACGAGACGAGGCGGGTAGTCGTCGCCTGGCGCCAGGGGTCGGTCGAGCCGTCCGTGGCCCGGCCGGCGGCAGGACGGGCGGTGGTGACGGTCCGCCGGATGGACGACGGCGATGTACGTGTGAGTGAGCGGCTGCTGCCCCACTCAGCGGGACCGCCGGCGTCGCCCGTGGGTGAGGTAACATGCTGGCCCTGACCTGGGCCTTTGCGTGCGCCCCCTGGGATTCGAACCCAGAACCTGCGGATTAAGAGTCCGTTGCTCTGCCATTGAGCTAGAGGCGCCGTGCGTCGAGTGTAGGGCATGCCGCAGTCGGCGGTGCCCCTCGATCGATGCGTGGGCACCCCGAGTCGGCGCCACTGGGCCCGGGGTGAGGCCCCCGGTTCCGCCGGCTCGACTTAGCCGAGCCGGCGGCCCCCCCGGGGTGGCCTCATCGTCACTTTCACGGAACGTTCACGAAGAGTCAAGGTGTCGGCAACGAAAAGTTTCAGAAATCTGGGTTTTGCCTGAGATTCAGGGCCCGGTGGCCTCCGCCGGAAGGCGGATCTGGGCCAGCTGGACGGCCTGGGCCACGAAGCGACCGGTGGCATCCCAGACGTCGCAGGTCTCGTCGACCAGCCCGTCTTCGACGAGCCGGGCCCGCTGGCGCACGACCAGGGGACCGGGGGCGGCCACCGCCCGCAGGTAGACGGTGAGCTGGATGGTCGGCACCCAGCCGGTGGGGGCCAGCTCGAAGGTGGCCGGGGGCAGGGCATCGGCGGCCAGGAGCAGCGACAGCGGGTCGAAGTCCCGCCCGTCGGCGAACCGGAGCCACCCCCGGAGCTCGCCACCCCTGCCCGGTCGCCCGGAGGCGAAGCCGGCCACCGCCGGGTCGAGCCGGATCAGGAGCTGGCGCATCAGCGGCACCTCGAACGGGGCCCCGGGCCGGTCGGCCTCGAGCAGGAAACAGGCGTCCTCCGGCGGCACCTCGGCCGCCGGGACGTCGCTCCACCACGGGGCGCTCCCGGGCCGGAGCTGGCCGAGGGTGAACGTGGCCTCGACGCACCGCCGGTCCTGCTGGAACAGCGTCGTGCGCACCTGGCTGGCGCTGCGGCCGCTGCGCAGCACCTCGGCCTGCACGATCGCCGGGCCGCCCGACGGCGCCCGCAGGTAGGAGGCGCTGGCCGTCAGGGGATCCCGGTGCGGGCGCCCGGCGGCCACGGCCATCCGGCTGGCCGCTCGGGCCATGATGGCCAGGAGGTAGCCGCCGTTGGGTTTGTCGCCCACCGACCACCCGAGGTCGATCTCTGCCGTGAACGTCCCGTCCGCCGGGCCGTCGGTCACCGACGTCACCTCGTCGAAGTGCGTCACGCCTCCGACGCTACCTTCGGCGGGAGCGGCGTCGGCCACGTCAGCGCTGGAGCGACTTCACCTCGAGGAACTCCTCGAACCCGAAGCGACCTCGTTCGCGTCCGACACCCGATTGCTTGTAGCCGCCGAAGGGGGCCACCGGGTTGAAGTTGCCCCCGTTGATGTCGATCTGGCCGGTCCGCAGCTGCCGGGCCACCCGCTCGGCCCGGGCCGTGTCGGCGCTCCAGACACCGCCGGCCAGGCCGTAGGCGGAATCGTTGGCGATCCGGACGGCCTCCTCCTCGGTGTCGTAGGGCAGGATGGCCAGCACCGGACCGAAGATCTCCTCCTGGGCGATGGTCATGTCGGCGCCGACCTCGGAGAAGACCGTGGGCCGCACGAAGAACCCGTGCTCGATCCCCTCGGGCGTCTCGGCCCCACCGGTGAGCAGTTGGGCTCCCTCGTCGACGCCCTTGGCGATGTAGTCGCGTACCCGGTCCCGCTGGGCGGCCGACACGAGCGGCCCGAGCCGGGTGGCCTTGTCGAACGGGTCGCCGGGGGTGAACGTCTCGGCAGCGGCCACGGCCTTCGCCTCGACCTCGGCCAGCTTGGCCCGCGGGACGATCATCCGGGTGAGGGCCGAGCAGGTCTGGCCGGAGTTGAGGTAGCAGGCGAACACCCCGGCCGGGACGGCGACGTCGAGGTCGGCGTCGTCGAGCAGGATGTTGGCCGACTTCCCCCCGAGCTCGAGCGCCACCTTCTTGACCGACTCGGCGGCCAGCTGCATGACCCGCTTGCCGGCCCGGGTCGAGCCGGTGAAGGTCACCATGTCGACCAGCGGATGCGAGGCGATCGCCTCGCCGACCACCGGCCCGAGGCCGGTGACCAGGTTGAAGACGCCCGGCGGGAAGCCCACGTCGTGGAGGATGTCGGCCAGGGCGAAGGCGTTCAGCGGGGCCACCTCGCTCGGCTTCAACACCACCGTGCACCCGGCGACCAGGGCCGGGGCCACCTTGAGGGCGATCTGGTAGAGCGGGTAGTTCCACGGCGTGATGGCGCCGACGACCCCGATGGGCTCCCGCACGACCAGCGAGTTCCCGATCTCCTCCTCCCAGGTGAAGGCGTTGGCTTGCTCGGCGGCGTCGGCGAAGGCACCGGTCGGGAGGCCGACCTGGATCAGCTTCGCCAACGCCAGGGGCATGCCGACCTCGTGGGCGATCAGGTCGGCGATCTCGTCGGTCTGGGCGCCGAGCGCCTCGGCCACTCGGCCGACGAGCTTGGCCCGCTCCTCGACCGAGGTCGTCGACCAGCCGGGGAAGGCCGCCGCGGCGGCGGCCACCGCCCGGTCGACGTCCTCCGGCGTGCCTTCGGGCACGGTGGCCAGCACCTGCTCGCTGGTCGAGTCGATCACCTCGAGGCGGCCGGTGCCGGTCGACGGGACCCAGGCCCCGTCGATGTAGAGCGAGTCGCGGTTCTCCATGAGCGCATACCTCCGTGGCGTGAGGGGCCGGGCGTCGAGGCCCACGTTCACGCTAGCGGCGGGCGGCGACGGCGACCCGGTCGCCGTCGCCGGTGGCTCAGCCGGTGGTGCTGATCGACGACGCCGGGATGGCGCCGGTGGGCGTGACCAGGTTGATCGTCTCGTTCCACTTGCTGTAGGAGACGACGCCCGTGGTCTTCTTGCCGCTCTCGGTGCCCGCCCCGGTGAACTTGATGGGCAGGGGCGTCCCCTTGGCGGCGATGTAGACGGTGGCCGGGCCCTTCTTGCCGGCCGACGAGAGTGTCGACGTGAAGGCCTTCACCGCCGAGGCCGCCTTGCCACCGGCCGTGGTCGTGCCCCCCGAGGTGTACGGCCCGGTCATGCTGATCTGGGCCACGGCGGCCGAGAGGGTGAGGGCCTTGGTGATCTGGGCGTAGTCGGTGTCGGTGGAGGTGAAGACGATCCACTTGCCGGCGTAGGTCGGGGCCAGCGAGGCCGGCATCCCGAGGTACGCCTCGAGGCCGTAGACGTCGCCCTTGAAGTAGACGCCCGAGGTGACGTAGCGGGCCTGGATATGGCCCGTCGTCTTGCCCTTCTTCACCACGACGATCTGCTGGCCGCTGCTCACGCCGGCGTCGGCCGTCAGCGTGATCGACTGGGTGCCGGCCTTGGAGGTGGCGTTGTAGTGGACCGACTGCTGCTTGTTGGCGGCGGCCAACGAGGCGGTCACGGTGGCCTTGGGTGTGAGCGTGGCGGCCCCGGCGGGGCCGGTGGCGGCCGCCGCCAGCAGGGCCGAGGCCCCTATAGCAGGTAGGAGAAATCGTGTCACGGGCATCGGGAGAAGGTAACAGGGAACCTCGGGCCCGCGGTCTCGCCCCCGCTAGCCGCGCTGGGCGGCCACCACGTTGTCGGTCGGTCGCCCGGCCAGCACGTCGCAGGCCGACCGGCAGGCCACCTCGGCCATGGTCGTGCGGGTCTGGACGGTGGCGCTGCCGATGTGGGGGAGGAGCACGGTGCGCGGCGCCGTGAGCAGCCGATCGGGTACGGCGGGCTCCCGGGAGTAGACGTCGAGCCCGGCGGCGAAGATGGTGCCCGCCTCGAGCGCGTCGACCAGGGCGTCCTCGTCCACGACGGCCCCCCGGGCCGTGTTGATCAGGACCGCCGTGGGCTTCATGAGGGCCAGCTCCCGGGCCCCGATCATGTGCCGGGTGGCGTCGGTCAGCGGCACGTGGAGGCTGACGGCGTCGACCGTGGCCAGCAGTTCGTCGAGCGAGGCCACCTCGCCCGGGAGGCCGGTGGGTGTGCGGGTGTAGTGCAGGACCTCGATGCTGAAGCCCTGGGCCCGCCGGGCCACCTGCCGGGCGATCTGGCCGTAGCCGACCAGCCCGAGCACGGTCCCGTGGACGTCGCGGCCCAGGTGGTCCATGAGCCCGAAGCCCTCCCAGCGCCCCGTCCGCAACCGGGCCTCGCCCTCCGAGGCCAGGCGGAAGGCCGACAGGAGCAGGAGGAACGCCAGGTCGGCCGTGGTCTCGTCGAGCACCCCGGGTGTGTTGCAGACGACGATGCCCAGCTCGTCGGCCGTGGCGACGTCGATGTTGTCGAAGCCGACGGCCACCGTGCTCACCACCCGCAGGCGCCCGGCGGCGCCGGTCCGTAGCACGGCCGAGTCGACCGGGTCGGCGAGGGAGCAGACGATGGCGTCGAACCCGCCCACCTCCGACGCCGCCAGGCCGTCCCGCAGGACGACCTCGTGCCCGGCGTCGGTGAGCACAGCCACCGCTTCGGCCGGGAGGGGCGTGGTCAACAGGACGCGGGCCGTCGGCGGGGTGGGTGCAGCCATCGCGTGCACCCTACGCGAACGGGATCGGGCGCCGGTCGGTCAGGGCGCCCCGAGATCGGGCGTCGCCCGCTCGAGGGCCTCCCACCCGGAGTGCTCGTCCCGCCGGCGCTCGAGGGCCTCGTGGCCACCCCGGATCCCGAAGAGCCGTTTGGCCCACAAGAGGTAGAGGGCGATGGCCACGTTGATGATGAACGTGAGCAACTTGAACCAGCTCACCGACTGAGCGAGCTCGTAGACCTCGAGCGGCACCAGGACGAGGGTGGCCACGAAGGTGAGGTACTCGGCCCACCGCTGGCCCTGCCACAGCCCGACCATCTCGGTCGCCTCGAGGGCGGCGTAGAGGAGGAGGACCACGGCCACCTCGTAGAGGTGGGCCGGCTGGACGACGAAGAGGTGGCGGAAGTGGCCGAGGAAGCCGCCGAGGGCGTCGGGGCCGCCCGAGCTGCCGGTGAGCGAGTTCATGATCTCGAGGTAGTCGTGGCGGATCTCCTGGCGGTGGTTGGCGAAGAAGAAGACGGCGATGGCCAGCCCGACCAGCACCACCACGTGGATCGCCCGGTCGACGGCGATCAGCCGCAGGACGTAGCGGTCCCGGAGCCGACGCCCCCGGAGCGGGAGCTCGATCTCGTCGCGGGTCGGGACGGTCGGCCGGGTGGGCTCGGCCGGCCGGGGCAGGGGGAACCACCCGTCGCAGCGCAGGCACCGGTGCCAGCGGGTCGGCCCGTCCTCCCGGACGACCAGGTGGTCGTCGGCCCGCACGACGATGGCGTCCGTGCCCACCAGGAGGTGACCGCGGAGGGCGCAGGTCAGGAGTTCGTAGCGGGACTCCGGCGCCACACGCATTGCCGGCTAGCTCTAGCACAGGGCGTCCGCCGAAGGTTCCCGCCGGGCGGTTCACGGCGGGCCGGTGGATCGGTCAGGCTGAGCGGGTGGAACTGCGCTCGGACCGCCGCTTCCCCATGCCCAAGGACGCCGAGACCGTCTGGTCGGCCATCGCCAGCACCGACCAGTACCGGACCTGGTGGCCGTGGCTGCGCCACTTCGAGGCCGAGGGCCTGGTCGAGGGGGACGTCTGGGACTGCGCCATCCAGCCGCCGCTCCCGTACACGCTGCACTTCACGGTGACCGTCGACCGGGTCGACGGCCCCCACGTCATCGAGGTCACCATCGGGGGCGACGTCACCGGCACGGCCCGGCTCGACCTGGCCGACGCCCCCGGCGGCTCGGAGATCCACCTGGTGGCGGCGCTGGCCCCCAGCCGTCGCTGGCTGCAGGCGCTCTCGGTGCTGGCCCGGCCGCTGGCCCGCTTCGGGCACGACTGGATCCTCGACACCGGCGCCCGGCAATTCGCCGAGCGGGCCCTGTGAGCGGGGGCATCCCCGCCCATCTCCGGGTCCCGCACCCCGACCGGCTGGCCCCCGGACGGGCCGACTACGCGGCCATCCTGGCCGCCCACGCCGAGGCGGTGGACGCCGGCTGGCCGACCTACGTCGACCCGGCCACCGGCTATCTGGTGCTGACGGCCGACGCCCTGTGGGCCCGGGGCACCTGCTGTGCCTGCGGCTGCCGGCACTGCCCGTACGTCGCCCGACCGGACCGGTAACCTCGAGATGGCCCGATCACCCGGGCCGCCAACTCTCCGGGGGCCCACGTGTCGGCCGCCCCCGATCGTGACCTGCCCATGAAGATCAGCCCGATCCAGATCATCGCGTCCGCAGTCGGGGCCGTCCTGGCCGCCGTCATCGCCTCGAGCTTCGGGGTGAAGGGCACCGTCATCGGTGTGGCCGTCGGGAGCGTCGTGGCCACCGTCGGCACCGGGGTGGTGGCCCGCTCGATCGAGCGCACGCACCAGGCCGTCCGCCAGGTGGTGATCGGCGACGACGACCAGCCCGGCCTGCTGCGCAACCTCGGCGCCACCCTGGCCACCGGTCGGGTGGACCCGGTCACCGACGACGGCGAACCCGACGGCGCCACCTCGGCCGAGGGGAACCCGACGGTGGTGACCGACAGCCCCACCCGGGTCGCCGGCCCGACACCCCGGCCCGTCGGTCCGCCCGGCCACCGGTTCGGGCCCCCGACCGAGCCGGTACCCACGCAGGCCGTGCCCCTGAGCGTCTACCGCTCCGATCAGCCCTGGCGGGCCACGACCCCTGTCCCGCCGGCCCCTGCCCGCCGGCCACCACCCGCCGTCCCGGGGCCACCCGCCGCTACGGCTGGCCGGTCATCGCTCGCACGGTCCTCCTGGTCTTCCTGGTCGCCCTGGCCCTGGTCACCGTGGTCGAGCTCTCGGCCGGTCGGCCGCTCTCCTCGCTGCTCGGGGGTGGAGGCAGTGGCAACTCGCCCTCGATCTACGACGTCATCGAGTCGCCGACCACCTCGTCGACGACCTCGACCACCACCGACGACCAGCCCGACCACCGCCTCGACCAGTTCCACCACGACGTCGTCCACCACCACGACGACCCTGCCAGGGGCGACGACGACGACGGTGGGCTCGACCACCACCACGACCTCGGGATCGACCTCGGGCGCCGGGGCGGTGACGACGACCACGGCGCCGTCGGGCTAACCCGCCAGCAATCGCCGCGGCGGCTCAGCCGGCCCGGCGGGCTGCCGCCGCCGTAGGGGACTCGCGCCGCCACTCGCGCACCATGCGCCCGGCTTGTCGCCAGGTGACCGGGACCGCGCCGAGGGCGATGGCCCGGAGGCGCAGGTGCTCGGGCAGGTCGTAGTGGTCGAGGGCCGGGTGCCGGCGGTGGCGCTGGAAGGCCCGCCGGGGGATGCCCAGGCGCTCGGCCAGCTCGTGCAGCTCGGGCTCGGTGTCGGCCAGCAGGTGCGACCACCGGTCCTCGTGCGACCGGATGGTGGCCCGCTGGCGCCAGTCGTCGACGTACACCGGCACGGCGCCAGGTTAGGTGTCGGACCGGCGAACGGTCCGTGAACGTCAGCCGGCGGGGACCAGCTCCCCGGCGGCGACGGCGCTCAGGCCCCGCCGCGGGGTGATGATGTCGTCGATGAGGCCGTAGTCACGGGCCTCCTCGGCGGTCATGAAGTAGTCCCGGTCGATGTCCTGTTCGACCTGGTCGACCGAGCGGCCCGAGTGGTGGGCGATGATCTCGGCCATGCGGCGGGTGGTGGCCAGCACCTCGCGCAGCTGGATCTCCATGTCGCTCGGCGCTCCCCGGGTGCCGGCCGAGCCCTGGTGGATCATGATGCGGGCGTTGGGCAGGGCCAGTCGCTTGCCCGGCGCGCCGCCGCACAGGATCATGGCCGCGGCCGACATCCCCATCCCCACGCAGATGGTGGCCACTTCGGGCGCCACGTGCTGCATGACGTCGTAGATGGCCATGCCGGCGTAGGCCATGCCGCCGGGGGAGTTGATGTAGAGGGCGATGTCCTTCTCCGGGTCCTGGGCCTCCAGGTAGAGCATCTGGGTGACGATGAGGTTGGCGATCTGGTCGTCGACCTCCTGGCCGAGGAACACGATCCGCTCTCGGAGCAACAGCGAGTAGATGTCGAAGGCCCGGTCGCCGCGGCTGGACTCCTCCATGACCGTCGGGATCAAGGAACTGCGTGGGACCATGGTTGTCTCCTCGGTTCGACGCCAGCGGACCGGGCTTGCCGGGCGTGCGGATATATCAAACAAGAGATACCATACGTGAGGTACGGCGTCGCACCGGTCGAGCAGCCGGAGCCGTGCCGAGGCCCGATGGTGGAGAGGACGGGGATGAGCGAGCGACGTCACGAGCCGGTGTTCCCGGGCTTCGGGGAGATGGCGACCCGTCGGCGGGCGCTGTCGGTCGAGCTCGTCGGTCGGCGCCGGGAGCTCGGGCTCTCCCAGACCGAGGTGGCGGCGCGTATGGGGACCTCGCAATCGGCGGTCGCCCGTCTCGAGGCGGGCAACGGCGACGTACGCCTATCGACCCTGGAGCGTTACGCCGCCGCCATCGGCTGGACGCTCGAATGGCGGGCCGGGGAGCCCGAGGCATGAGGGGCGGCCCCGGTGACCCCTTCGCCGATCCCCGTGCCGGGTCGGGCGGTTTCGGCGACGTCGTCCGCAGTCACCTCTTCGCCCGGCGGGTGGTGCTCGTCTCGGGCCGGCTCGACGGGGCGACGTCGGCCGAGGCGGCCATGGAGCTGATGACGCTCGATGCCAGTGGCGACGAGCGGGTGACCGTGCACCTCGACAGCCCCGACGGGGACGTCGACGCCGCGCTCGCCCTCATGGACGTGATCGACCTCCTCGGCGTGCCGGTGACCGTGTCGGCCCGGGGTCGGGTCGGTGGCCCGGCCCTCGGCGTGCTCGCCGTCGGCAGTCACCGCACGGCGACGCCGCACGCCGTGTTCATCGTCCGCCAGCCCGAGGCCAGCTACTCGGCCCGGGCGAGCGACCTCGAGCGGTGGGCCGACGCCCAGCGGCGCCAGTGGGAGCAGTTCTGTGATCGGCTGGCCGACGCCGTCGGCTGGACGTCGGCGGAGGTCGCCGCCGAGTTCGACGCCGGCGCCATCTGGTCGCCCGAAGAGGCCAGGGACCACGGCCTGATCGACGAGGTCGAGCAGCCGGGGGCGTCGCTCAGCCGGTTGCCCGACCGCCGGCTCGGGTTCGGGCCCCGCTAGCCGGTCAGGCGCCCGGATCGAGGACGGCGGTGGTCTCCTCGGCCCGTCGCCGGAAGGCCGCCGACGGGTCGCCCTTGTCGTCGAGCACTCCGGCCACGTGCTCGAAGAAGGTCCCGATGAGCACGGCCCGCAGCACCCGGGCGGCGGCCGGGGCGCCGGAGCGGCGGCACAGCTCGGGCTGCGTATCGGACAGCCAGCGCTCGAGCGATTCCTGCGTGGTGTCCAGCAGCTCGTGGCCGACGAGGTGGGCGGTGTCGTCGCCCCGCATGACCTCGCCCAGCATCAGCCGGACGAAGTCCTCGACTTCGAGCATCGACTGCAGCATGTCGTCCATCAACCCGGTCAGGACCCCGGCCGGGTCGGCGTCGGCCGGCACGGCCGTCACGACGTCGTCGAAGGGTGGGGGTGCCGATGCCGAGAGACCCTCGATCAATCCCCGCTCGGCCAGGACGCTGACCAGCAGGTCGCGCTTGGACGGGAAGTAGTGGTAGATCGACGCCACGTTCAAGCCGGCGGCCGTGGCCAGGTCGCGCATGCTGGTGCCGTCGACGCCCCGCTGGGCCATCAGTGACAGCGCCGTGTCCAGGATGTGCTGGCGTTGGGCGGCGCCGCCCGAGGTCTGTGCGGGGCCCCCGGAGATCGACGTCATGGCTCCATTCTGCCGCCATCGGCGACCACCCCCGGCACCGGTCCGCCCCCGTCGGGCCCCCGGTCGCCGCCGCCGCTACCCCGTCGGGGCCGCAACGGCGACCGGCCCCGGCAGGACGCCGGGGCCGGTGCAGTGGGGTGAGCGAGGGGACTTGAACCCCCGGCCTCCAGGGCCACGACCTGGCGCTCTAACCTGCTGAGCTACGCCCACCAAGGCGCCCAGTGTGCCACACCGATGCACCCGGGCCGCCCGCCCGCCGCGCCTCCAAGGGTCGCCGGCCGCACTCGATCCGGCGCACCCCCCTTGCAGGTTTGGCGGCGGTCCGGACGGGGGTAGGTCTCGTCGGCCACAAGGAACGGCTGTTGCACATAACCGCAGGTGGTCGGGGGTGACACGCGCCCGATCGCATGAGCGTGCAAGGCTCTCGGTGGGCCAGAATGTCCGCCATGCCGGTCGGGACTCGAACGCGGGCGCGGGTCCGTTGGATCGATTCCGAGTGGGACTGGTCGCGCTATCAAGCCGTCGAGCACTACCTGCGGCAGACGGTCAGCCCGTACGGGGCCAAGCAGGGTGTGACGGTCGAGGTCCGTGACCGCGAGCGGGTCCTCGGGGCCTCCAGTCTCGCCGAGGCGCGTTCGCAGCTGATCGACGAGAGTCACGTCCCGACCGAGATCAAGCTCATCGTGTCGACGCACGGCACGGTGACGAGGATGGCGTATCTCCGGATCTACTTCTCGGTGGCCAACGGGAAATGGGGATGGATGGGCCGGATCTCCTGGCTGTACCGCGAGGGCGCCGACTCCCGGGCGGCCAAGTGTCAGTTCGAGCGCTGGCTCGATCGCTGAGCCGCGGCTGCCACGTGCAGGAACCACCGAGGGTGGCAGCTCTCGGCCCGGTCGGCCCGTTAGGCTTTCCTCTCTGCCCCTGTAGCTCAACTGGATAGAGCGGGTGGCTTCTACCCACCAGGTTGCGCGTTCGAGTCGTGCCGGGGGCGCATCACCTAGCTCAGAGTTGCCGCTGGGACAGGGCCACCATCCGAGGGGAGTGCGAGTGCTCGCCCGGGAGAAGGCCGTTCGTCGTCCTGATCGGTTTCGCACGATCGTGTCGGCGGTCGCTGACCTATCGGAACTCGCCCTGCTACGAGACGCGGGCTCATCGACCAGCGACATGGGCGAGGGCCGCCCTCGCCAAAGCGGATCCTTGTTCGCACGAGTTGGCGAGAATCTTGAGGCTCTCGGTGGCGCTCACGTCCACAAGGACGTAGGCGGTGGGGAGGTCGCCCCCGGAACTGACGGTACTGACGCAGTATCCGGAGCTGCCGAGGCTCGGGACCGGTCGGTGCTGCGGATATCTCGATTCGGAACGTCGCCGCGCTGTCGTGCGAAAACTCGACGGTTCACTGGGTTGGGTGGCGAGAACGCAGATCAGGTCCCGACCCCCGGCGTGTGGCGTAGTAGGTGCCGGGCTGGGTGGGTGTACGCCGACGGCAGCGGGACCCATCCGGCTGTCGCGGTAGCGGCGGACCCCCGGCTCCCCTCACGCAGTCGGACCGTGGGGGATTGGCTACCGGCGGGTGAAAGTCAGGTGCATGACGCCGCTCGGTGACGCCACGGTCTCGACGTCGAAGCGCGTCTCGACGCCCTCGAGTCCGTCCCACAGACGAGCGCCGCGGCCGAGCACGATCGGCACCACGGCGAGGTGCAGACTGTCGATGAGATCGGCGGCCAGGAATTCTCGGACCATGGTCGGGCCACCACCGATGCGCACGTCGAGGTCACCGGCGGCCTGGCGGGCCAGGTCGAGCGCCTCCTCGGGGCTGGCGTCGACGAAGTGGAACACCGTGCCGCCCTCCATCTCGATCGACGGGCGTGGGTGGTGCGTCAGCACGAACACCGGGGTGTGGAACGGCGGGTTCGGCCCCCACCAGCCCTGCCACTCGTCGTCGGCGCCGAGGTCGGTCCACGGGCCCGATTGGGGCCCGAACTTTCCTCGGCCCATGATCTCCGCCCCGACCCCTACGAAGTTGCGCTCGGCGAAGGCGTTGTCGATGCCGACGGTGCCACCGGGCTGGCCGATCATCGAGCGAAAGCATCGGGTGGGGAAGAACCACTCATGCAGGCGTTGCTTGGCGTGGCCGAACGGGTCCTCGAAGGTCATGCCCTCCCCGGTGCCGAACCCGTCCAGTGAGACAGAGAAGTTGTGGACCCGGACCTGGGACATAGCGGCCTCCGAAGCGTGGACGTGGGCGACGGGCAATCGAACTGGTGCTGCTCGCCCGAAAGCAGACATTGGATGCTGGCCCCGGTGGGACGAGCACGATTGTCGCACCCGTGCTCGCTCGCTGCGACGTTTTCGTGGTCGGGCGACCGGGAAGACTGACCGCAGCCGACAGCCAGTCGACGACCCGGGATGGTACTGGGTCGGATTGGAGGAACCGATGGCCACAGACACCGGCACCAGCGAGCGCCGGGAGCAGCGATGCTGACCAAGTGGCTGTGGGTCCGGGTGGTCCTGGCGGTGGCCGTGCTGGTCATGGTAGGGGTGGAGCTGTCCGGGCATCGACCGACGGCCATGGTGGTCGTGCAGGCGATCCTCATCGTCGGCATCCTGGCCACCGTCGTGGCCGACCTCGTGGCGTGGCGCCGGCGTTCGGTGGGCTCGGGGACGCAGGCGTAGGGACCGCACGTCCTCTCGGTCACAGCCCGTCGAGGCGGGCGGCGAGGAACTCCCGCTCGACGGCATTCTCGTTCAACAGTCGGGCCTCCTCGTAGGCGGCGCGAGCTTCTTCGGTGCGCCCGAGCTGGCGCAGGAAGTCGGCCCGGGCGGCGGCCAGGTAGCTGTAGGTGGCGAGCACCGGCTCCTCGGCCAGCCCATCGAGCTGGGCAAGTCCGGCGGCCGGACCGTCGGCCAGGCCCACGGCGACGGCCCGGTTGAGGGCGACGACCGGCGAGGGCCAGATGCGCAGCAGCAGGTCGTAGAGCTCGACGATCTGTCGCCAGTCGGTGGCGTCCCACTCGGGCGCCTCGGCGTGCACGGCGGCGATGGCCGCCATGAGGGCGAACCGTCCCGGGGGCCGTCGCCGCAACGCTTCGTGGACCAACCCCACCCCTTCGACGATGGCGGTGCGGTCCCAGCCGGACCGGTCCTGGTCGGCCAGGAGCACCAGGGCGCCGTCGGCGCCCACCCGGGTCGAGCGCCGGGCGTCGGTGAGCAGGATGAGGGCCAGCAGGCCGGCGACGTCCCCGTCGTCGGGGAGCAGGTCCCGCAGGATGCGGGCCAGGTCGAGGGCCCGCTCGACCAGGTCGAGCCGGAGCAGGTCGGCGCCCGACGGCGCCGTGTGCCCGGTGGCGAAGAGCAGGTGGACCACGGTCAGCACGGCGTCGGTCCGGGCCGGCAGCTCCTCGAGCGGCGGGACCCGGTAGGGGATCCGGGCGGCGCTGATCTTCTTCTTGGCCCGGGTGAGCCTCGCCGCCATCGTCGGCTCGCTGACCAGGAACGCCCGCGCGACCTCGGCCGTGGTCAGCCCGCAGACCAGGCGGAGGGTGAGCGCCACCTGGGCCTCGGTCGACAGGGCCGGGTGGCAACACGTGAAGATCAGGCGGAGCCGGTCGTCGACCACCGTCGGTGCGCCGGGGAGCTCGGGTCCGGGCACCTCGGCCCGCTCGACCAGCAGCGGCAGCGTCCGGTCGTGGGTCGTGCGACGACGGGCCACGTCGATGGCCCGCCGGCGGGCGACGGTGGTCAGCCAGGCGCCGGGGCGCGAGCGGGATCCCGTCGGCCGGCCAGCGGACCAGCGCGCTGGCGTAGGCGTCCTGGACGCACTCCTCGGCCACGTCGAGGTCGCCGGTGACGCGCACCGTCGCGGCGAGCACGAAGGCCCACTCGCGACGGTGCGCATCGGCGACGGCCGCCTCGGCGGCCGTCCTGCCGGGTGCCGACGCCCCGATCAGCCCATGTTCCAGATCGGCCGGACCTCGACGCCACCGTTGGGCATCGGGACCTGCTTGGCGATGGCCAGGGCCTCGTCGAGGTCGGCCGCCTCGATCAGGTAGTACCCGCCCAGGGCCTCCTTGGTCTCGGCGAACGCCCCGTCGGTCACCGTGAACTCCCCGGACGCCTGGCGGCGGATCGAGGTGGCGGTGGACGTGAGCTGGAGGGCGTTGCCACCCCGCAGCGCCGATCCGTTGGCCTCGGCGAAGTCGGCGTGGGCCTGCCCGAGCTGCTCGTCGCCGTCGGCCGCGGTCGTGCCCACCGCCGATTCGTCCCCGTAGATCAGGATCAAGTATTCGGCCATTGCTGTCCTCCCTTGTCGGTCGGCCCGACCTGTGGGGCCGCTCACCTGATACGACGAGCGGGCCGCCCCGCGATCGACAGTCTGCCGCGAGAACGTGAAACATCCCCTGGAACTGCGAATTCCGGTCCGAGACGTCCCGGCCGCCCGCTCAGCTCTGGATGAACGCCAGCAGGTCGGCGTTGATGGTCGCCGCCTCGGTCGTCGGCATGCCGTGGGGGAAGCCGGGATAGGTCTTGAGCGTCCCGTTCTGCACCAGCTTGGCCGACAGCGGTCCGGAATCGGCATACGGCACGATCTGGTCGTCGTCCCCGTGCATGACCAGCACCGGCACCGAGATGCCCTTCAGGTCCTCGGTGAAGTCGGTCTGGGAGAAGGCCACGATGCCGTCGTAGTGGGCCTTGGCGCCGCCGATCATGCCCTGTCGCCACCAGTTGTCGATGACGCCCGGGTAGACGGTGGCCCCGGGCCGGTTGAAGCCGTAGAAGGGGCCTTCGGGCAGGTCGCGGTAGAACTGGGCCCGGTTGGTGGCCACCTGGACCTGGAACCCGTCGAAGACCTCCTTGTCGAGGCCCCCCGGGTTGGCCTCGGTCTTCAGCATCAACGGGGGGACCGAGCTGATCAGCACGGCCTTGGCCACCCGGCTCTCGCCGTGCCGGGCCAGGTAGCGGACCACTTCGCCGCCCCCGGTCGAGTGGCCGACGTGGACGGCGTCGTGCAGGTCGAGATGCTCGACCACCGCCGCCAGGTCGTCGGCGTAGTGGTCCATGTCGTGCCCCTCGCCCGTCTGCATCGAGCGCCCGTGGCCGCGGCGGTCGTGGGCCACCACCCGGTAGCCGTGGTTCACGAAGAACAGCAGCTGGGCGTCCCAGTCGTCCGAGCACAGGGGCCACCCGTGGCTGAACACGATCGGCTGG
Source organism: uncultured Acidimicrobiaceae bacterium (assembly GCA_963730735.1). Classification (GTDB taxonomy): domain Bacteria; phylum Actinomycetota; class Acidimicrobiia; order Acidimicrobiales; family RAAP-2; genus CAVSSX01. Next base: position 64,030 of record CAVSSX010000010.1, on the reverse strand, counting down.
CCCGAGCCCCAGTCCTTGTAGGCGATCACGACGCCGTCGGGAGTGGTCAGTGTCCGCATGGCGCATCCTCCTGTCGAGTGGCGACGGTCGCCTCGACGCCACCTTGTCAGGTGGCCGGGCAGCGGTGTGGGGCAGTTGGATGACGATTCTGACGCCCCTCCGGTTGCCCGCCGGCGGCCCCCTACGGGGCGGTGTGGGTGACCCGCCCGGCCGGGCGGGTGCTCCCCCCGCTGCGTCTCGAGAGGGTTCGGGGCGTCGTGGTCGGCGGGGTCACCGTGGCCGTCCCCGGTGTCCGGGTCGTGGCCCGCTGGCCGGCCACCGAGGGACGGAGGGTGGTGGCCGGCGTGGTCGTCGTGGTGGTGGTCGACGGGGTGGTGGTCGGTGTGGTCGAGGTTGACGTTGAAGTAGAGGTTGAGGTCGTGGGGGCCACGACCGCCGGGGCCTCGACGGTGGCGTTTGCGCTGGTCGGCGGGTTGCCGGCCGAAGGCGTGGGGGCCTCACCCGAGCTCGCCGGCGTGGACGAGGCTGCCGGAGGGGCGGCCGTCGTGGTGGGCACCGTCGTGGTGGGGGCCGACCCGCCGGCTGGCGTCGGGGCGGTGGACGGGAGGGTGGTGGGCTCGGTGTCGGGCCCGGTGGTGGTCGGCGGGCCCGGGTCGGTGGTGGCGGTGGTGTCGGGCATGGCCACCGACGGCGCCGACCGGCGCCCGGCCGGGTGGGACGCATCCGGGGTGTGGAACTCGAGGACCAGGAGCATGGCGCCGAGCGTGCCGCTCAGGATCAGGATGGCCCGGCGGGCCCGCCACACGGCTCGACCGACCATCAGAAGGCGAACGCCTCGTGGTGGATGCGGTGGGCCGGCGTGCCCAGCGCCCGGACGGCGGCCAGCACGTCGGCGGTGAACCGGGCCGGTCCGCAGACGAACACGTCCCTCGAGGCCAGGTCGGGGATGAGGCGGGCCAACAGCGGCTCGTCCATCCTCACCGACCCGCCCGGGCCCATCACCTCGTGCAGTTGGCCGTCCCGCTGCTCGATCAGCCCGGCGAACTCATCGGAGAGGGGCAGGTCCTCGGGGGTGGTGGCCCGCAGGACCACCGAGGCGTCCACGCTGGGCGGCAGGTCCTCGAGCAGGGCCCGGAGCGGGGTGACCCCCACCCCGGCCCCGATGAGGGCCACGGCGTCGCCGGCGACGGCGTGGCGGGTGAAGCTGCCGTAGGGGCCCTCGATGGCCACCCGGGTCCCGAGGGGGATGGTGGACAGCCCGTGGCTGTGGTCCCCGAGGCTCTTGACCGTGAGGCGGATGAAGGGCGGCCGGGGGAGGGCCGAGACCGAGTAGGGGTGGGCCTGCCACCACATGCCCCGGGTGAGGAAGCGCCACTGGCAGAACTGGCCGCCTTCCAGCTGCAGGCGCTCGAGGTGCCGGCCCCGGCAGATGATCGAGGTGACGCCGGGGCTCTCCTGGCGGACCCACGCCACCCGCAGGCGGTGGGTGAAGGTCCGGCGGACCGGCAGGACGATGCGGTAGAGGACGACCAGCCCGATGGTCAGGCCCCACATGGTGGCCCACCACACCCGGGTCAGGGGGTGCTGGGCGAACGACGCCCCGAGCATCTCGTGGGGGAAGGACAGGGCCAGGGCCAGGTACACGTAGAGGTGGAGGGCCCACCACGTCTCGTAGCGCAGCCGGCGGCGGCAGCGCCGGTAGGAGCTGACCCCGATGGCCACCAGCAGGGCGAAGCCGACCGTGGCCGCCAGGAGGTCGGGGTAGGTCCGCAGGAACCGCACCAGCGTCGGGCCGAAGCCGCTCCGGGAGGTGACGGCCACGGCCCAGGTCACGAGGATGGCGTGGGCGGCCACCAGCAGGATGGGCCAGCCGCCGATGCGGCGGTGCCACCGGGCCAGGCGGATCTGCCCGACCGAGCGCTCGATGACCGGGATGCGGGCCATGACCAGCACCATGACCAGGAGGAGGTAGGCGGCGACCAGGCCGGAGAACCGGGCGGCGGCCGTGGCCACGCCACCGGGGGCCGCCAGGGCCTGGCGGCTCTCGGCCACGATGGCCAGCCCCAGGGTGACCCCGAGGCCGGCGCCGACCAGGAGGAGGAAGGCGTCGCCGATGGCGGCACGCCGGGTGCGGGCCCGGGAGGCCGAACGCTCCCGCCCGGCCCGACCGGCACCCGCTGTCGGCGGAGGAGACAGCGCGGAACCGGTGGGCCGGGCCGGAGCGCCGGTGGGACGTGTCGCCTGGTCCGTCGCCCCCGGGCGGACGGCATCGGACACCCGAGGCTGGAATCTGTCGGTCAACGGTGCCCGCCTCATCGTTCAATCGAGTTAGTGGAAAAACAATAAATACTGCCCACGAACCTGGCAGATATCGTGGAGTGACCGAGCCGTGGTGTCAAGTATTTCAATATTGAGGGTCTGCAACATTCGTCGTCGAAATGACGGCGAACCGAGCCTCGAGCCACGGTCGGCGCCCGCCCCCTGGGTCCGTGTGGCTGATCGCCGACGCCGGCATCGGGCCCGCCATCGGGTGCCGTCGTGCGGTCGAGATCGGCCACCAGAAAGGGCTTCGTCGACCTGGTACACCGGTACGTCGGGCGACGTGGGGCGCGGCGTGGCCGGTTCCCAGACCGCCGTCCGACGGGGCGGCGGCGGCTGGATTGCCCCGAACCGTGCGACCCACCCGGCCGCCTCTCCGGGTCGGACCGAGAGTTCCATTCCCCGGTTCTTTCGTCAAATAGGCGGCGGTGTTACATCAATAGTTTGTGAATACCTCAAAAACTATCGGCAATCGTCTGTAATTCGGCACCAAACGATAGGGCGCAGGTCGTCGGTTCCTTCCGCAACCGGGTCAGCGCTCGACGCGCACCGAGGTGGTCATGGGCGGGAAGGCCCGGGCGGCGGCGGCCGCCGCCGAGCGTCTCGGCTCGGTCACCGTGACGACCGTCTCGGTCCGGTGCGGCCCCGGTGCGAGCATGTGGTGGAGCCCGAAGGTCCCGTTGCCGAAGGTGTTGAACCACGCCGGCTGGACGACGACGTCCACGCCGTCCCGCTGGAGCTCGTTGATCAGGCCGTCGTAGACCCAGAGGGCATCGGGGGTGTTCAGCCGCCCGACGACCAGGGTCGGCAGGTCCGGGTGGCGCAGGGCCGAGCGCACCTGCTGGGTGACCCGGCCGACGCTCGGGTCGCTGGCCGAGGCGAGGGAGGGGTAGCGGGCGACCTGGACGGCCAGGACCGCCGTCACGGCCAGGGTGACGACCACGCTGGCGGCGGCCAGGCCCCGGCGTCGGCTACCGGCCGGGCCGGCGCCCGCCCACCGGGCCAGGCGGACGGCAACCAGGGCGGCCACGGCGAAGACCCCGGCCGTGAACACGCCGAGGGACCACTCCATCAGGTAGCCGAACGGCACGCCGATGATGTCGTTGCCGGCGAACATGGCCACCACCAGGCCCAGGACGACCAGGCCGCCGAGCCGTCGCAGGTAGGGCGGCCGGCGGGGCGACAGCACGAGGGTGGCCACCAGGACGACGGCACTCACGGCGGCCACCAGGTACGAGGCGGCCAGCGGCACCGCTGGGACGTCGGTCCGGGCCTGACCCAGCCCGCCGAAGGCCTTGGCCAGGTAGGAGAACGGCGTCAGCAACCCGTAGTGGTTCAGCGGATTGCGGTGGGTGGTGAAGAAGTGGGCGATGGCGGCCAGGTTGCCGTCGGTCGACTGCACCTGCTGGTAGACGGGCAGGAACCAGACCAGCGCCAGCAGAGCGGCGCCCACCCCCACGGTGAGCGCCGTGGTGGCTGGAGAGCGCCGTCGGGTCGCCTGCGGATCGTCCGGCGCCGCCGAGGGCGTCGCCCGGCGGCTCTCGGGCAACCGGGCGTGGCGGCCGTAGCGGGCCGGTGGGGCGGGTGGGGGCCGGTTGGCCGCCCGGCGCCGGCGCCGCCAGCGGACCAGGGCGGCCAGCACCGTGGCCAGGGCCACCACGGCCACCAGGGGCGTCGTGCCCACGTCCGCCTGCACCAGGCAGGACCCGACCACCAGCATGGCCACCATGCTCGGCCCCCGGTCGACGGCCGACGCCGCCAGGACCATGAACAACAGGGTGGGGGCGATGACCACGTCGGGGTTCCATGGGCTGGTGAGGATGGACAGGATGTCGAGGGTGCCCGGCGCCGAGGCGCTCGAGGCCAGGAAGATGAGGAACAGGCCGGCGGCCACCGTGCACAGCCGACCGGCGGCCACCCCGACCCGCCGGTGCACCACCACGACGGCCGCCGCCGTCGAGGCCAGGGCGAGCAACAGGGCGGTGGCGAAGAGCGTCCGGGGCGTGGCCCCGAACACCCAGTAGAAGGCGGCGTAGAGGTAGTAGAGCGCCGGGCCCGGGTGGTGCCAACCGAACCGGTCGTAGGTGCCGACCACCATGTGCCCGTGCATGGCCAGCCGGGCGTTGTAGTCGGCCACGGCGATGTCGCCCCGGAGGTGGACGTCGGTCGGCCCGAAGAACTGCAGCCGGACCCACTCGACCCCGAACGGCGCCAGCACGGCGGCGAGCAGCAGGACCGACACCCCGTCGGGGGCCCGCCAGCGGGTGGGGCGCATCGGCGAGATGTTACGAGCGCGCCCCCGGGGACCCAGGGATCACCGGTGACGCTGGAATCCGCCAGTGACGCCGTGGCCCGGCGGTCGTAGACTCGGCGGATGGCCAAGGTGGTGGCCGTGGCGAACCAGAAGGGCGGCGTGGCCAAGACGACCACGGTCCAGTCCCTCGGGGTCGCTCTGGCCGAACAGGGACATCGAGTGCTGGTCGTGGATCTCGACCCGCAGGCCTGCCTGACGTTCTCCTTCGGGTTCGATCCCGACACCCTCGACCAGTCGTTGCACGACGTCCTGGTCCGCCGGTCCAAGGTGGCCGACGTCGCCCGGCCGGTCCCCGGCATCGACGGGCTGACCCTGGTGCCGGCGACCATCGACCTGGCCGGGGCCGAGGTCCACCTGCTGTCGCGCACCGGCCGGGAGCACGTGCTGGCCCGGGCCCTCACCCCGGTGCTCGAGGAGTACGACCTGGTGCTCATCGACTGCCCACCGTCGCTCGGCATCCTCACCATCGACGGGCTGACGGCGGCCGACCGGGTGCTCATCCCGCTCCAGTGCGAGGCGTTGAGCCACCGGGGGGTCGGCCAGCTGCTCGAGACGATCGAGGACGTGCGGATGTTCGCCAACGACCAGCTCACCGTGCTCGGGGTGGTGGCCACCATGTACGACGGCCGGACCCGGCACGGCCGCCAGGTCCTGTCGGAGGTCGACACCCGCTACCACCTGCCGGTGCTCGGCCCACCGGTGCCCAAGTCGGTGCGCTTCGCCGAAGCCCCGGCGCTCGGCCAGTCGATCCTCCAGCACTCGCCGGGCTCGCCCGGGGCCGACGCCTACCGGCGGGTCGCCACCGCCGTCGTCGACCGCCTGGCCCAGGCCTAGCCGGATGGTGGACCGGGGAAGGAGCGAGCACCCGTCGGTCGCCCGACCGCCGGAGGAGCGCCCGATCCGGGCGGTCGGCGGGCCCACGCCGGCCGAACGCCGCCGGGCCGCCCCGGACCCGCTGGGCAAGCGGGCGCTGTTCTGGGCGCCGGTCGACCCCGACGCCGGCCCGTCGGTCGGCGTCGACCCCGACGAAGGTCCGAGCCCCCGCCGCGGGGCGGGCACCCCGCTCGGCAAGCGGGTCCTGTTCACCTCGGCCCCGGCACGCCAGGGCGACGCCCCCGGGCGGCCCGAGCACCCGCTGGCCGACCACGGGCCGATCACCGTCGTGTGCTCGTCGTGTCGGGCCGTCCGCCGGGTCGGCTTCCTCGACTTCGTCATCTTCCAGCTCCCGGTCGGCTACTGGCTGCCCCGGGGACGCTTCGACCACAAGATGACCTGCCCGGCCTGCCGGCGGCGGGTCTGGGCCAGCGTCACCCTGCGCCGCACCTGACGCGGCTCGCCCCGGGCGGGTGGCCGCCGGCGTCAGGCGGTGAGGTAGAAGCGGGCCGGGACGTCGACCTCGCGCCGCACCCGTCCCCGCCGCTCCAGCAGCACCAGGTGGGCCAGCGTCTCGCCGTTGGCCGCCCGCTGCATGTACACCGGGATCTGGTCCCACGGCCGGGACCACGTGAGCGAGAGGGTCAGCTCCCAGACCGAGATGCCCGGTCGGGTGGCCAGGACGGCCTCGATGGCCGCCAGGCGGTCCTCGTGGTGGGCCACCAGCTCGTCGAGGCGGGCGTGGAGGTTGGCCCAGCGGTACTCGTGGGCCGGCAGCACCTCGTCGGGGTCGTAGGCCCGGAGCTTGGCCAGCGACTCGAGGAAGTCGCCCAGCGGGTTGTCGGCCTGCTGGCGGTGCACCGAGATGTTCGGGGTGATGTGGGGCAGGACGTGGTCGCCCGACAACAGCAGCTTGGCGTCGTCGCTGTAGAGGCAGATGTGCCCGGGGGAGTGGCCGGGGGTCCAGATGGCCCGGAGGTCCCAGCCGGGCACGTCCACCGACTCGCCGTCCTCGATCAGGACGTCCGGTGGGTCCATGGACATCAGCGACTTGATCTCCATCGAGGCGTGGGCCAGCGTCGGGAGGTGCTCGCTGGGCACGCCGGACATCATCATGAGCTCGGTCATCTGCTCGAGCAGCAGGTCGGGGGTGTCGTAGCGGTCGACCAGCAGTTTGGCGTCGGCCGGGTGCAGCCCGACCTTGGCCCCCGAGGCCTCGCGCACCCGGCCGGCCAGGCCGTAGTGGTCGGGGTGGATGTGGGTCACGGTGACCGACTGCACGTCGTTCACGCTGCCCCCGATGCTGGTCAGGCCGGCGTCGAGCGCCTCCCAGGCGTCGTCGGTCGGCCAGCCGGCGTCGACCAGGGCCACCCCGTTGTCGAGCTCGAAGGCGTAGACCAGCACGTAGCGCAGCGGGTTGTTGGGAATGGGCACCGGGATGGACCACAGGCCCGGCCGCACCTTCTCGACCGGGGGCACGGTGTTGGCGTCCCACGCCGACTTCTGGAGCACCCCGGTGATCTCGAGCACCCGGTCAGGGTACAAGGAACCCCCTGTGGGCACCCGTTGCGGCCGGGGCCCTCCCCCGATCCGGTGGTGGTCACCGGGTACGATCGGTGTCGGACGTGACCGGCCGGCGACCGGGATCCTCCACCGGCGTCGGCGGCGGCGGCACCGTGCGGCGAGGCGACGAGGCCGGACGGCATCGAGGCGGAAGGCAGGGCTGGGGCGTGACCAATTCGATCGGGAGGGGTGCCCAGCTCCGGTCGATCCTCGACTCCCTCCGCGACGGGTACGTCGAGCTCGACCAGGACACGATCCTCACCGGATGGAACCTGCAGTCCGAGCGGATGCTCGGGTGGACCCGGGAGGAGATCGTCGGACGGTCGGCCTTCGACATCGTCGGCCCGGGCTCGCTCGACATGTTCGAGCAGGGCATGGCGGTCATCCGGACGCCCGAGGTCATCGAGGAGATGAACCGGGGCGGCCGACCCGGCCGTCCGCTGGTCATCGAGATCGAGCTGGTCCACAAGGACGGGACCCTCAGCTCGGGCACCATGAGCGTCTTCGCCGAGGGGATCGGCACCGAGCTGCGGATCTGGGGCTTCATCCACGACGCCAGCGCCGAGGCCTCCCGGTTCTCCGAGGCCATCGCCCGGGACCGCCAGCACGACCCCCTGACCGGTCTGCCCAACCGGAACCTGTTCTCCCGGCGGGTGCAGGTGGCGCTGAACGACCTGAAGGACGAGCCGGGGACGGTCTCGCTGGTGGTGTTCGGGGTCGACCGCTTCAAGATCTTCAACGACTCCATGGGCCACGATGCCGGCGACGACCTGTTGGTGGCCCTGGTGGCCCGGCTCCGGATGGCCGGTGGCGGCCTCCGGCCGCTGCTCGCCCGGCTGGGGGGCGACGAGTTCCTGGCCCTGTTCGAGGGCGAGCGTTCGACCCAGGACGCCTCCCGCTTCGTCGACGACGCCCTCGAGGCCATGCGCGAGCCCTTCGACATCGGGGGGACCGAGGTCTTCTTGGTGGTGAGCGCCGGCATCGCCACCACCAAGGACCCGACCACTGACCGGACGACGCTGCTGTCGAACGCCGGGGCGGCGATGCACGAGGCCAAGGAGGACGGCGGGGGCACCTACAAGGTCTTCGGCGAGGCCATGCGACGCCACGTGGTCGAGCAGATGTCGACCGAGCACGGTCTGAACCGGGCCCTCGAGCGGGGCGAGCTGGTCCTCTTCTATCAGCCGGTGGTCGACATCTCGACCCTGCGGACGGTGGGCGCCGAGGCCGTGCTGCGGTGGGACCACCCGAAGGAGGGGCTGCTCGCCCCCGACCGGTTCGTGCCGGTGGCCGAGCTGAGCGGCCTGATCGTCCCCATCGGCGCCTGGGCGCTGGCCGAGGCCTGCCGGCAGTGGGTCGCCTGGCAGGCGGCCGGCCTCTTCGGGCCCAGCCACAACATCGGCGTCAACCTGGCCGTCCGTCAGATCGAGCAGCCCGAGATCGTGCGGACGGTCCGGGACGTCCTGACCACGACCGGGCTGGCCCCGGGGAACCTGACCCTCGAGATCACCGAGAGCGCCCTGATGCGCGACCGCATGGCCGCCGGCGAGGTGCTGGCCGACCTGAAGGCCCTCGGGACCCGGCTGGCCATCGACGACTTCGGCACCGGGTACTCCTCGCTGAGCTACCTCCAGCAGCTCCCCCTCGACAGCCTCAAGATCGACAAGTCCTTCGTCGACCAGCTGGACCGGGAGCGGGGCACCCAGATCGTGGCCGCCGTGATCTCGATGGCCCGGGCCCTCGGCCACGAGATCGTCGCCGAGGGCGTGGAGACGCCGACCCAGCTGAACGCCCTCCGCCTGCTCGGTTGCGAGCGGGCCCAGGGCTTCTTGTTCAGCCCCCCGGTCTCGGGCGACCGCTTCCCCGACATCGTCGGCCGCTGAACCGCCACTGGACGGTCACCGGGTGGCTGGCCGCCCGGCCGTCCGCCATTGAGTCGGGATGCCCGGACTTGAACCGGGGACCTCAGCGTCCCAAACGCTGCGCGCTACCAACTGCGCCACACCCCGTCCGACCCCGTCCGAGCTTAGAACCCCGGCTGGGGCGCCAGCGCCGGACGGGCCGGTCCGTCAGTCCTTCTTCTTGCCCAGGATGCGGTTCATCTTGGTGCCGCAGGTCGGGCAGGTCCCCTGGGCCGCCCGCCGGCCGTTGGCCAGCTCGACCTCCTGGCCGTCGAACTCCCGCTTCTCACGGCACTTCACGCAATAGCCCTCGTAGGACGCCATCGTGACCCCTCCTTGGTTTGGTTCCCCCCGCTCGGCTCCGGGGAGCCCCGGCCGAGCGCTGCCTAGGTTAGGCACGTCCGTCGAAAGCTACCGGGGTCCTTCGTGCCTGCGGGGGATCCCGAGGCTCTCGGCGCCACCGAGATGCCCTGGTCCCGGGCACCCTCGGGCCCGCTCGGCGTACCATGACCCGGTGCCCTCGACCTCCGACGAACCGGTCATCGGCGCGCTGGCCGAGGTCTGGTCGTCGATCGAGGCGGCCTGCGCCGACCTCGACGCCGCCGCCTGGGACCGACCGACCGAGTGCCCCGGTTGGTCGGTGCGCGACCAGGTGGCCCACCTGATCGGGACCGAGCGCTTCCTCCTGGGTGACGCCGAGGTCGAGCCGCTCGACTCGGTCCCCGACTACGTCCACAACCCCATCGGCGAGGCCAACGAGGCCTGGGTGGTGTCCCGCCGGGCCCGACCGGGTGACGAGGTGCTGGCCGAGTTCCACGACGTCACCGGGCGTCGGCTGGCCCAGATGGCCGAGATGCCCACCGAGCGCTTCGACGAGGTCGGGTGGAGCCCGGCCGGGCAGGTCCCGTACCGCGAGTTCATGTCGGTCCGGGCGTTCGACTGCTTCGTGCACGAGCAGGACATCCGTCGGGCCCTCGATCGGCCGGGCGGCCGGGGCGGGTCGGGGGAGTCGGTGACCCTCGACCGGGTGGCCATGGCCATGGGCTTCGTGGTCGGTCGCAAGGTGGGACCCCCCGAGGGCACCACGGTCGTGTTCGAGGTCACCGGGCCCGACCCCCGGACGCTGGCCCTGGTGATCGAGCACGGCCGGGCCGTGGCCCCCGCCGAGCTCGCCGGCCGACCCGACCGTCCGCCTGACCCTCGGGGCGCCGGCGTACTGGCGGCTCGGCTGCGGCCGGGTCGGGGCCGACGAGGTCCTGGCCGAGGGCGGGGTGCAGCTCGACGGCGACGCCGAGCTCGGCCGGCGGGTGCTCGCCGCCATGCCCTTCATGATCTGAGCTGACCTGAGCTGACGGGGAACGGGGCCGGCCGACACCGGCGCCCCAGCCGACCCGGGGTCTTCTCGGGGACCAGTAGAGTGACGATCCGACTATGCGAGCGACCGCCGAACCCCAAGAAGGAAACCTCGTCCGACTTTCGGTCGAGATCGAGGAGCCGGAGGTCGACAAAGTTCTCGATGACGTCGTCCGGAACCTGGCCCGAGAGGCCCGGATCCCCGGGTTCCGACCGGGCAAGGTGCCCCGCAAGGTGCTCGAGGCCCGGATGGGCGGGGCCGTGGCCCTGCGCTCGGAGGCGCTGCGGGAGGCCCTGCCGGACTTCTACGCCCGGGCCATCGTGGACGCCGAGGTCGACCCCATCGCCGCCCCCGAGATCGACATCACCTCGGGCGAGGAGAGCGGCCCGGTGGCCTTCGACGCCGTGGTCCAGGTCCGTCCGACGGTCGGCGTCGCCGGCTACCAGGGCCTCAAGGTCACCATCCCCGGACTGGCCGTGACCGACGAGGAGGTCGAGGCCCAGATCGACCGGCTGCGGGAGAACGAGGCCCAGCTGATCGAGGTGTCGCGCCCGGCCATCGACACCGACCAGGTGACCATCAACATCCACGGCACGACGGCCGCCGGCGAGGAGGCCCTCGGGGCCGACGACTTCCTCTACTCCCTCGGGAGCGGCAACGTCGTGCCCGAGCTCGACGAGCAGCTCCGGGGCTCGACCCCGGGTCAGGTGCTGACCTTCTCGGCCACGCCCGAAGGCCTCGAGGAGATCGCCTTCACCGTGCTGGTCAAGGACGTGCAGGCCAAGCAGCTGCCCGAGGTGACCGACGAGTGGGCCGCCGAGAGCTCGGAGTTCGAGACGGCCGAGGCCCTGCGCGAGGACCTGCGGACCCGCATGGGCCGGGTCAAGGTGGTCCAGGCCCAGATGGCCCTGCGGGACAACGCCGTGGCCGCCCTGATCGAGCTGGTGGACGACGAGGAGGTCCCCTCGGTGCTGGTGGACGAGGAGGTCAACCAGCGGGTCCACGACCTGAGCCACCGGCTGGAGGAGCAGCGCCTCAGCATCGACCAGCTGCTGGCGGCCACCGGCCGGACCGGCGACGACCTGCTGGCCGAGATCCGGACCGACGCCCAACGGGCGGTGAAGGGCGACCTGGCCCTGCGGGCCGTGGCCGACGCCGAGTCGATCACGGTCACCGACGAGGAGCTGGCCGACGAGATCGTGGCCATGGCCGCCCGGATGGAGCTCGAGCCCGAGGACTTGAGCGACCAGCTTGATCGCGCCGGCAGGACCGGCGCGGTACGCTCGGAACAGAAGAAGGCCAAGGCGCTGACGTGGCTGCTCGACAACGTGGAGCTGGTCGACGACGAGGGCACGCCGATCTCCCGGGACGCCCTGCGGGCCGACCAGGGGACCGACGAGGAAACACCGGGTGCGCAGGACGAGCCTGACGAACCGAACGTGGTGGCCGAGGCCGACGGGGCCGAGGTCACGGACGAGGAGGACGCATGAGTACGCACGCAGGGGACCGCTACCGGGCCCAGGGGTACCTCGTCCCCACCGTGGTCGAGTCGTCCAACCGGGGTGAGCGGGCCTACGACCTGTACTCGCGCCTGTTGAAGGAGCGGATCATCTTCCTGGGCACGCCGGTCGACGACACCGTGGCCAACCTGATCTGCGCCCAGATGCTGTTCTTGGAGTCCGAGGAGCCGGACAAGGACGTCCACCTCTACATCAACTCGCCCGGGGGCGACATCACCGCTCTCTTCGCCATCTACGACACGATGAAGTTCATCAAGCCCGACGTGTCGACCTTCTGCTTCGGCCAGGCGGCCTCGGCGGCGGCGGTCCTGCTGGCCGCCGGTGCCCACGGCAAGCGCTTCGCCCTGCCGCACGCCCGGATCCTCCTGCACCAGCCGTTCGGCGGGGTCGAGGGCCAGGCCAGCGACATCGAGCTGCAGGCCAAGGAGATCCTCCGGATGCGCGACCTGCTGACCGGCATCCTGGCCGCCGACACCGGGCAGGCGGTCGAGAAGGTGTCCAAGGACACCGATCGGGACTACATCCTCACCGCCGGTGAGGCCGTGGAGTACGGGGTCATCGACGAAGTGATCAACACCCGGGACCTGGTGCCACTGGAGGCACTCGGCGCCGCCTAAGGTCTGCACTCGGTCGTCATCGACGGCCGGCGGGTCATACCACTCGAGTTCTGGAACGAACGAGCAAGGGGAGAACAGCACCGTGGCGAAGTTCGGCGAAGGGGGTGACCTCGTCAAATGCAGCTTCTGTGGGAAGTCGCAGAAGCAGGTCAAAAAGCTCATTGCCGGCCCCGGCGTGTACATCTGCGACGAGTGCATCGACCTGTGCAACGACATCATCGCCGAGGAGTTCACCGAGACCTCGGAGATCAATTTCGAGGATCTGCCCAAGCCGCGTGAGATCTTCGACTTCCTGAACGACTACGTGGTCGGCCAGGAGTACGCCAAGAAGATCCTGTCGGTCGCCGTCTACAACCACTACAAGCGGGTCCAGGCCGGCACGACCTCCGAGGACGGCGTCGAGCTGTCCAAGTCGAACATCCTGCTGCTCGGCCCGACCGGCTGCGGCAAGACGCTGCTTGGCCCAGACGCTGGCCCGCATGCTGAACGTGCCGTTCGCCATCGCCGACGCCACGGCGCTGACCGAGGCCGGGTACGTGGGCGAGGACGTCGAGAACATCCTCTTGAAGCTGATCCAGTCGGCCGACTACGACGTCAAGCGGGCCGAGACCGGGATCATCTACATCGACGAGATCGACAAGATCGCCCGCAAGAGCGAGAACCCGTCGATCACCCGGGACGTGTCGGGCGAGGGCGTGCAGCAGGCCCTGCTCAAGATCCTGGAGGGGACCACCGCCTCGGTGCCGCCCCAGGGGGGCCGCAAGCACCCCCACCAGGAGTTCATCCAGATCGACACGACCAACATCCTGTTCATCTGTGGTGGCGCCTTCGCCGGCCTGGAGAAGGTCATCGAGAGTCGGATCGGCCGCAAGGGCATCGGCTTCCGGGCCGAGGTCCGCCGGACCGAGCGCGACGACGCCGAGATGCTCCGCCACGTGCTGCCCGAGGACCTGATCAAGTTCGGCCTCATCCCCGAGTTCATCGGCCGGCTCCCGGTGGTGAGCGCCGTGTCCCAGCTCTACAAGGACGCCCTGATCAAGATCCTGGTCGAGCCGAAGAACGCCCTGGTGCGCCAGTACGAGCGGACGTTCGAGCTCGACAAGGTGAAGCTGGAGTTCACCGAGGACGCCCTCGAGGCGGTGGCCGAGCAGGCCCTCCTGCGGGGCACCGGCGCCCGGGGCCTGCGGGCCATCCTCGAAGAGGTGCTGCTCGACGTCATGTACGACCTCCCGTCGCGGCAGCGACGTGGGCAAGTGCGTGGTCGACCGGGCCGTGGTGCTCGACCGGGTCAACCCGACCCTGGTCCCCGTTGGTGACCCGCCGGCCAAGGTCACCCGGAGCCGTCGGGCCGCTTCCTGAGCAACCCTCGGGCGACCGTGTCGCCCGGTTGACGACCATGGCCGACACCCCGCTCCCCGTCGCCCCGTTCGCCTCGCTGGAGGACGCCCTCACCTGGCTGGACGGCCACATCGACTTCGAGCGGGGCATGCCCACCCGCCGGGCCGTGCCCACGCTCGACCGCATGCGGGCCCTGGCGGCGGTGCTCGGCGACCCGCAGGCGGCGTTCCCGTCGATCCACGTCACCGGGACCAACGGGAAGGGCTCGACGGCGGCCATCGCCACCGCCCTCCTCGGCGCCATGGGGCTGTCGGTCGGGACCTACACCAGCCCCAACCTCTCCCGGGTGAACGAGCGGCTGGCCCGCAACGGGGAACCCATCGACGATGCCGAGTTCGCCGACGTCCTCTCGGCCCTGGCCCTCTCCGAGCCGATGCTGGCCGAGCGGCCGACCCGCTTCGAGCTGCTGACCGGGGCGGCGCTGCGCTGGTTCGCCGACGAGGCGGTGGACGCAGCGGTGGTCGAGGTCGGTCTCGGCGGCACCTGGGACTCGACCAACGTGGTCGACGGCGACGTGGCCGTGATCACCAACATCAGCCTGGACCACACCGACGTGCTCGGCCCGACCGTGGAGGACATCGCCGCCGACAAGGCCGGGATCATCAAGGCCGGGAGCCGGGCGGTCATCGGGGAGACCGACCCCACGCTGGTCAAGATCATCCGCGACGCCGCCGATGCGGCCGGGGCCGGGGAGATCTGGGTCCGGGGGGTGGAGTTCGACTGCACGGCCAACCGGGTGGCCGTCGGCGGTCGCCTGATCGACGTGCGCACGCCCGGTGCCGCCTACGGTGAGCTGCTGCTCCCGCTGCACGGGGCCCACCAGGGCCGCAACGCCGCCTGTGCCCTGGCGGCGGTGGAGGCCTTCTTCGGGTCACCGCTCGACGAGGCGGTGGTGGAGGAGGGGTTCTCCCGGGTCTCGGTGCCCGGTCGCCTCGAGGTGGTCGGTCACCAGCCGCTGCGGCTGGTCGACGGGGCCCACAACGTCGCCGGGATGGCCGCCCTGGCCGCCTCGTTGGTCGAGGAGTTCTCGGTCGAAGGGGAGGGGATCGCCGTGGTCGGCATGCTGACCGGGCGCGACCCGTCGGCCATGCTCGAGCCCCTGCGCTCGGCCGGGGTGGGGATCGTGGTGGCCTGCGCCCCCGACTCGCCCCGGGCCCAGTCGGCCGAGGTGGTGGCCGAGGCCGCCACGTCGCTCGGGTTCGACGCCGTGGTGGCCACGTCGGTCGTCGATGCCGTCGACCGCGGCCTCGACATGGTCGACGAGGACGGGATGCTGGTCGTCACCGGCTCCCTGTACGTCGTGGCCGACGCCCGCTGGCTCCTCATGGAGCGCGCCACCGATCACTAAATCGGCTACCCCGTATCCACATTCGGGGGAAAAGCTGTGGTGAAGGTTTGGCATAAATGAAGGTTTGAATCTCTGGTCTCCACCATCTGTATGAGTTTTCTCATCCAGATGGTGGAGCTTTCCCTCCCCCATCGGCACTAGTCCAAAAAAAACCAGGTCACGGGGGTTTCCTCTCGCCCGAACCCGGGGTACCGATCCATCCGGAGCAGTTGTCTCTGCCAGGATTGCGTCCGGCGAAAATCCGGATTTACGAGAGGAATTCATATGGGAAGTCGGCGACTTACTCGTGGAAAGGGACGGCGCACCGTTGCCGCCCTTTCGTCAGTTGCATTGGTTGGGGGGTTGGGCGCCACATTGGCCGCGGCGCCCACCAGCGCGGCGGCCGCCACGGGGGTCCTCACCTTCTACGCCGGGAACGGTTCCTTCGCCATTGCCCCCCCGGGGCAAGGGGTCACCGCCGGTCCCGCCACGCAGAGCCCGCTGGGCTCGGCCGAGGAGGTGACCACCGACCCGTCGGGTGACATCTTTATGGCCGACTCCTACGCCAACCTGGTCGAGGAGGTGACGCCCAACGGCAACCTGTCGATCGTGGCCGGCCACCTGGACCCGACGACCGGACAGGGGACGCCGGGCGCACCGACCGCCGGCTCGCCGACCGCCTCGGATCTCGACCAGCCGGTCGGGGTTACGTATCACGACGGCAGCCTGTACATCGCCGACACGCAGAACAGCGTGATCGAGCAGGTCACCAACCCCGGCACTGGCTCGGCGCACCTCTCGGTGATCGCCGGCATCGCCCCCGTGATCCAGTCCGCCGGCCCCCCGGTGGTGTTGGTTCCCGGCACCGGCGCCGGCGGCTACACCGCCGGACCGCCGACCGGGTCGCAGCTGAACAACCCCGAGGCGATCACCTTCGACGGTGCCGGGAACATGTACATCAGCGACTATGGCAACCACGTGATCGAGGAGGTCACCAACCCCGGCCAGTCCAACGCCAACCTCTCGGTGGTCGTCGGGACCGGCGTCTCGGGCCAGCAGCAGGCCGGTCCGGCTACCTCGACCCCCATCGGCAGCCCCTTCGGCCTGGTCATCTCGGGCAACTCGATGTACCTCGCCGATGAGCTGTACCACGTGGTCGACAAGGTGGATCTGACCACCCACAACCTCTCGGTCTTCGCCGGGAACGGCACCCAGGCCGCCAACGGCACCACGCCGATGGTCGCCGGGGCCGCCACCAGCACCCCGCTGCAGCCGGGATCGCTGGCCGTCGACAACCAGGGCGACGTGTACGTCGGCAGCACCGGTGTGGACCCGGCCATCGTGCCGGCCCCGCCGGCCATCGGCCGTCGGGCATCTCCCAGGTGGCCGAGGTCACTCCGGGTGGCCAGCTCTCCATCGTGGCCGGTAACGGCACCGAGGGCCCGGCCGTCAACGGCGTGGCCGCCACCAGCTCGCCCATGGGCTACCCGGTCGGCGTGGCCGTCGACCCGGCGGGCAACCTCTACATCGGGGACCACCTGCGGGTGTACCAGGTGTCGTCGCTGTCCACCCCGGACGCCCCCGTCATCGGCGCCGCTGCTTACAGCGCCGGCTCGGGGAACGTCACGGTCGGCTGGACCGGAGTGGCCGGCATCACCTCGTACTCGGTGACACCCGTCGTGAACGGGACCGCCGGTGCGCCGGTGACGGTCAACAACGCCACCAGCTACACGGTGAGCGCCCCGCAGGCCGGAGCGAGCTACACCTTCACCGTGAAGGCGCTCAACTCCAACACGGGCCTCCCGTCGGCAGCGTCGGCGGCATCCAACGTGGTGAGCGTTCCTGCGGGGACCACCACGACGACGACCACGACCCCGCCGCCGGCGCCTCCGACGCCGGGATCGAAGGGCTACTGGTTGCTCGGTTCTGACGGTGGGGTGTTCTCCTTCGGTGCGCCGTTCTACGGCTCCACCGGGGCGATCCACCTGAACAAGCCGGTGGTGGCCATGACCTCGACCAAGGACGGTGGCGGCTACTGGTTCGTCGCCGCTGACGGCGGGATCTTCAACTACGGGGACGCCGGCTTCGCCGGTGCGGTCCCGGCCTACGCCAGCGTGTCCAACATCGTCGGCATCGCCGCCGACCCGAACACCGGTGGCTACTGGGTGGTCGGCAGCGACGGCGGGATCTACGCCTTCAACGCCCCCTACCTGGGCAGCGTCCCGGGCAACGGGGTCCACGTGAACAACATCGCCGGCATCTCGGTGACGCCCAGCGGCAACGGGTACTACGTGGTGGGCAAGGACGGCAGCGTCTACGCCTTCGGTGACGCCACGGCCCAGGGTTCGCCGGCCGGTACGCACCTCAACGGGGCGATCGTCAGCCTGACCGTCGACCCGGCGACCGGTGGCTACTGGCTGCTCGGCTCCGACGGTGGGGTCTTCTCCTACAACGCCCCGTTCTACGGGTCGACGGGGAACCTGACCCTGGCCAAGCCGGTGACCGGCATGGCGGCCACGGCGGACGGCGGCGGCTACGAGTTCGTCGCCACCGACGGCGGGGTCTTCGCCTACGGCAACGCTCCGTTCCTCGGCTCGATGGGCGGCAAGCCCCTCTCGGCGCCGATCGTGGGCATGGCCACCGAGGGCTGACCCGGAGCGGACCGGTCGCCTCTCGTGGCCGGTCCGCCCGGGCCCCTCGGGGTTCGCGGACCTCGGCCGCCGTGTCGCCCTCCCGGGCGCTGCGGCGGCCGAGTCGCGTCCGGGGGCCCTGCTAGGGTCCTCGCCTCGTGAAGCGCACCCTGGTCATCGTGAAGCCCGACGGCGTCGAACGCGGTCTGATCGGCGAGGTCGTGGGCCGACTCGAGCGCAAGGGCCTGCGGGTCGTGGCGGCCGAGCTGCGGACGATCACCGCCGAGGTGGCGGCCCAGCACTACGCCGAGCACCAGGGCAAGGACTTCTACGACCGCCTGGTGGTCTTCATCACCCGGTCGCCGGCGCTGCCCATGGTGGTGGAGGGCCCCGACGACGTGACGTCGATCGTGCGCCTCCTCGTCGGGTCGACCAACCCGGCCGAGGCGGCCCCCGGGACGATCCGGGGCGACCTGGCCACGGTGACGGCCGAGAACATCGTCCACGCCTCGGATTCGCCCGAATCGGCCGACCGGGAGATCGCCCTGTTCTTCCCCGGCCTCGCCTGACCCTTCGGCGACGCCCGAGGGGCGCTTAGGCCCTCAGCCTGCATAAACGCTGCAATTTCGGGCACGGCGCCCTTGTGCCCGATCCGTCGGTCCCGTAGGGTTGGGGCCACATCACCACCGGGCCCGGCTCCGGCCGTCCGGTGCTGTTGCTCGCGGAGGAGACTGCCTCGATGGCCGACAACCGATTGAACCTGCTGGGTCGTGACATGGCCGTCGACCTCGGGACGGCCAACACCCTCGTGTACGTCCGCGGCCGGGGCATCGTGCTCAACGAGCCGTCGGTGGTCGCCGTCGACGTGAAGGACGGACGGCCCCTGGCCGTCGGGGCCGAGGCCAAGCGGATGATCGGCCGCACGCCGAGCAACATCCAGGCCATCCGGCCGCTGAAGGACGGGGTCATCGCCGACTTCGAGATCTGCGAGAAGATGCTCCGCTACTTCATCCACCGGGTCCACCAGCGCCGGTTCGCCAAGCCCCGCATGGTCATCTGCGTGCCCTCGGGCATCACCGGGGTCGAGCAGCGGGCGGTCATGGAGGCGGCCGAGTACGCCGGCGCCCGCAAGGCCTACATCATCGAGGAGCCCATGGCGGCGGCCATCGGCGCCGGGCTGCCCGTCCACGAGCCCACCGGCAACATGGTGGTCGACATCGGCGGCGGCACCACCGAGGTGGCGGTCATCTCCCTCGGCGGCATCGTCTGCAGCCAGTCGGTCCGCATCGGTGGGGACGAGCTCGACGAGGCCATCGTCTCGTTCGTGAAGAAGGAGTTCAGCCTGGCCCTGGGTGAGCGCACGGCCGAGGAGATCAAGATCGCCCTCGGGTCGGCCTACCCGCTCGAGGAGGAGCTCCACGCCGAGATCCGGGGTCGTGACCTGGTCACCGGGCTCCCGAAGACGGTCGTGGTCTCGACCGAGGAGATCCGCCACGCCATCGAGGAGCCGGTGTCGGCCATCATCGACGCCGTCAAGGTGACCCTGGACCGCACGCCGCCCGAGCTCGCCGCCGACATCATGGAGCAGGGCATCGTGCTGACCGGCGGCGGGGCCATGCTGCACGGCCTCGACGCCCGCCTCACGCACGAGACCGGCATGCCCATCGTGGTGGCCCGTGACCCGCTGAACTGCGTGGCCATCGGCAGCGGGCAGTGCCTCGAGGAGTTCGACGCGCTCAAGCGGGTGCTGATCACCTCGACGTCTCGCTGACGAGCCGTTCGGGCACAACCTGGTGGCCAAGCCGCGGCGGGGCCGCCGCACCCTGACGACCCTGCTGGTCCTGGTCCTGATCTCGGTCAGCATCATCACCTTCGACCAGCGGGGCGACACGCATCACGTGACCTCCGGCCTCAAGTCGGTGGCCCACACGATCTTCTCGCCCTTCCAGTCGGTGGTGAACGACATCCTCCACCCGATCGGCGACGCCTTCGCCGGGGCCGTCAACTACGGGTCCCTCCAGCAGGAGAACCGCAAGCTCCAGGCGACCATCGGCCAGCTGCGCCAGCAGGTGGCCGAGCAGCCCGGTGACGCCCGGATGCTCCAGCAGCTGGCACTGCTCAACCACCTGGCCTTCCTCGGGTCGCTCGACACGGTGACGGCGGCCACCACCCAGATCAGCCCGTCGAACTTCGCCGCCATCATCACCATCGACAAGGGCCGCAACAGCGGGGTGCTGGTCGGGATGGCCGTGGTCGGCGCCGGCGGCATGGTCGGCCAGGTGGTCGAGTCCTTCCACAACAGCGCCTCGGTCCGCCTCCTGACCGACGGCCAGTCGACCATCGGGGTCAGCTTCGGCGGGGCCGGCTGCCCCTCGTGCACCGCCCTGGTCGACGGCAACGGGCCGGGCAACCCGCTCAGCGTCGACAGCGTGCCGCCCACCGCCACCTTCCACAAGGGCGAGATCCTGGCCACCAACAACCTGCAGGGGGCGGTGTACCCGCCGAACATCCCGGTGGCCCGGGTGTCGGCGCTCAAGTCGGTGCCCGACTCGACCCAGAAGACCGTGGCCATCGAGCCGGTGGCCGACCTGAGCCAGCTGGCCTACGTCAAGGTCGTCCTCTGGCAGCCGCCGGCATGACCGGGCGCCAGGTGTTCCGGGGGCTGGTGGTGGTCGTCCTGACCCTGCTCGTCCAGACCACCCTCGGCCTCGACCTGCGGATCTTCGGGGCCCACCCCGACCTGATGGTGCTGCTGCCCATCGCCGCCGGCCTGGCCGCCGGTCCGGAGGAGGGGGCGGCCGTGGGCTTCGCCGCCGGCATCGCCGCCGACCTCTTCCTGCCCACCCCCTTCGGGCTGTCGGCCCTGGTCTACTGCGTGGTCGGCTTCGGGGTGGGCTACAGCACCCGGGCCGTCGACCGCACTATCTGGTTCCTGGCCCCGGGGGTCGCGCTCGCGGCGAGCGCCGTAGCCGTCATGCTGTACGCCGTGCTGGGCGCAGTCCTCGGGCAGGAATCGATGCTCGACACCGATCTCGGGGCCATCGTGGCCGTCGTCGCCATCGTGAACGCCGTGCTGGCGCCGGTGGCTGTCCGCCTGATGCGCTGGGCACTCGGCACCGCGGAGGGCTCGCGGTCCCGGCTGGCCACCATCGGGGGGCGGTGGTGAGGCGGCGGACCCTCCGCCACCCCATCCACGGGGACCGGGTCTATGCCCGCTCGGCGGCCCACCGGAGCCGCAAGTCGACCCGCCGGGTCCGCCAGCCCCGGATCCGGCCCCGCAAGAGCGTCAACGTCGCCGCCCTGGTCGCCTCGCCCGAGGAGCAGACCGGGCGCCCGGGTCTGCGCCTGATCATCGTCGGCCTGGTCGTGGTGCTGCTGTTCGGCATCCTCATCCTGCGGCTGTGGACCCTCCAGGTCATCGACTCGAAGAACTACGCCGCCGCCGTGAGCACCAACTCGGTCCGGGTGGTGTCGGTGCCCGCCCCCCGGGGCCAGATCACCGACCGGTCCAACACGGTGCTGGTCGGCAACCAGCTGGTCCAGGAGATCGTGCTCTCCCGGGTCGAGGCCACCCAGCACCCCGAGGTCATCGGCCAGGTGGCGGCGCTGGTGGGGGAGACCCCGGCGGAGGTCACGGCCGACGTCAACAACCCCCGTTACAGCCCGTACCAGCCGGTGCCCATCCAATCCAACGCCTCACCGGCCACCGTCCAGTACCTCGAGACCCACGCCAGCGAGTACCCGGGGGTCTCGGTCCAGCAGGTGACCCAGCGGTCCTATCCCCAGCAGGCCACGGCCACCCAGAACAGCGTGGCCTCCCAGGTCCTCGGCTACGTGGGCGACATCAGCTCGGCCCAGCTGGCGGCCAACCCCAACCAGGGCTACGAGCTGGGCAGCATGTTCGGCCAGGCCGGGCTGGAGGGTGAGTACGAGAAGTACCTGCGGGGCGAGGCCGGCCAGCAGGCCCTCGAGGTGGACTCGGCCGGCGACGTCGTGGGCACCCTGCGCAAGACCCAGCCGACCCCGGGCGACACCCTGGTCACCAACCTCGACCTCGGCCTGCAGGAGCAGGTCGAGCTGGCCCTGCAGGCCGACATCGAGGCCGACCGCCAGACCCGGGACCACACCACCGGCGCCCTGCCGCAGGCCGACAACGGGGCGGCGGTGGTCATGGACGTGAACACCGGCCAGGTCCTGGCCATGGCCTCGTACCCGACCTACGACCTGAACGACTGGACCGGGGGCATCTCGCAGGCCAACTACGCCGCCATCTCGGCCAGCGGGGCCGAGAACAACAACGCCATCCAGGGCCTCTACACGCCGGGGTCGACCTTCAAGCTGGCCACGGCGACCGCCGCCCTCCAGGACGGCATCATCGGCCCCAACACCTACTACAACGACACCGGCACCTACACGGCCCGCAACTGCATCCCGGGCACCTCGGCCGGGCTGTGCCAGTTCAAGGACGACGACAACGCCGGCCAGGGGGAGATCACCATCACCGGCGCCCTCACGGCCTCCTCCGACGCCTTCTTCTACAACCTGGGCGACCTGTTCTGGCAGAGCGACAACCGGGCCAAGTTCGGCGACACCCCCGTCCAGAGCGTGGCCATGGAGTACGGCCTGGGCGAGCTGACCGGGATCGACCTGCCCTACGAGGTCCAGGGCCGGGTGGACAGCCAGGCCACGGCGGACAAGCTCCACCAGGAGGCGCCGAACGTGTTCGCCGCCGAGACCTGGAACGCCGGTGACAACATCGAGATGGCCTTCGGTCAGGGCGCCACCGTCGTCACCCCCATCTCGATGGCCCAGGCCTACGCCACCTTCGCCAACGGGGGGACGAGGTACCAGCCGCAAGTGGCCAACGCCCTGGTCGACCCGACCACCGGCAAGGTGGTCAAGCAGTTCGACCCCGGTGAAGACGGGCACCATCTCCTACTCGCCGGCCAACTACCAGGCGATGCTGCAGGGCTTCCTCGGCGTCGTGAACAACCCCAAGGGCACGGCCAACAGCACGTTCGCCCAGATCTCGAAGCTGCCGTCCAACTTCCAGGTGGCCGGCAAGACCGGCACGGCCGACGTCGGCGACACCAAGGAGCCCAACGCCTGGTTCGTCTCGTTCGGCCCCGTGCCCAACCCCAAGTACGTGATCGCCGTGGTGGTCGACAAGGGTGGCTACGGCGCC
This sequence comes from uncultured Acidimicrobiaceae bacterium, assembly GCA_963730735.1. Taxonomy (GTDB): domain Bacteria; phylum Actinomycetota; class Acidimicrobiia; order Acidimicrobiales; family RAAP-2; genus CAVSSX01. Next base: position 41,029 of record CAVSSX010000010.1, on the reverse strand, counting down.
CAGGCGGCCGCCCCGGCGGTGGCCAACATCTGGAACTACCTCTACGCCAACCCGGTCAACCCGGTGGTGCTCCCGACGGTGAAGAACCCGCCGACCGACACCCCGCCGGTCACCCAGCCCCCGATCGGCACCCCGGTCACGACCACCACCACCACGACCACGCCGAACACGACCACGACGACGAAGCCCGGTACGAGTTCGTCGAGCAGCTCCACCACGACCACCGCGCCGAGCGGCACGACCACGACCACCCCGGCCGGGACCGGCGGCTGAGCGACCGGGACGGCTGGGCGACCGGGCCTCGCCTAGCGGGTGAGATCCGACGGCGTCAGCCGGCGCTGAGTCCCTGGGCCCAGGCCGAGGCCGGGGTCACCGTGGCCTGACGGGGGAAGACCTTCTCCAGGAGGACCCGGTGGACCTCGGGGTCGTTGTCGGCGCAGCCGTCGGCCAGCACCGTGAGGCCGAAGTCGAGGTCGGCCGCCTGGCGGAGGGTGGAGAGGACCACCCCGCTGGTGGCGATGCCCGCCAGCACCAGGTGGTCCACGCCGAGGGCCCGCAGGACGACCTCGAGGTCGCTGCCGGTGAAGGCGCTGACCCGGCGCTTGGTGATCACGACCTCACCGGTCCGGGGACCGAGCGCCGGATGGATGCGGGTGGCCGGGGCGTCCTCGTCGAGACCCCTCGAGGCCGCCTGGGCGAACGAGGCGTTCCTCGGACTGGCCTCGGGGGCGCCGGGCCGGAAGGCCACCCGGACGAAGAGCACCGGCACGCCGGCCGCCCGGGCGGCGTCGGCCGCCCCCGAGAGGGTGGCGAGCAGCTCCTCGGCCTGGTCGCCGATCCGCTCGACGATGCCCGCCTGCAGGTCCATGATCAACAGCGCGCTCGAGGCCACGGTGCTCCTGTCCCCACCGGTGCGGCCCCGGCCGGGCGCCGGCACGGCGCCGGTGGCCGTGGTCCCATGCTGGCCCGGCGCCGCCGGCCCTGCGACCCGGCTGGTCGCAGGGCGGGCCCCGGGTCGCCCCGGCCGTACACTTGTCCGGTGACCGACTCGTTGTGGCCCGAGGTCGAGCGTCTGCTCCCCGGGGTCGAGAAGCCCGCCCGCTACATCGGCATGGAGCAGGGGGCCCAGGACCCCGAGCACCGCCCGGGCCTGGCCGCCTGGCTGCTGGTGTACCCCGACACCTACGAGATCGGTCTGCCCAACCAGGGGTTGCAGATCCTCTACGAGCTGCTCAACGAGCACCCCGACGCCCTGGCCGAGCGGGCCTACGCCCCGTGGGTCGACATGGAGGGGGCCATGCGGGCGGCCGGCGTGCCCCTGTTCTCCCTCGAGCACCACCTCCCGGCGGCGTCGTTCGACGTGGTGGCCTTCAACCTCTCGGCCGAGCTCGTCTACACCAACGTGGTCAACTTGATCGACCTGGCCGGGCTCCCGCTGCACGCCGCCGACCGGGGGGCCGAGGACGCCCTGGTGCTGGCCGGAGGGCACTGCGCCTTCAACCCCGAGCCCCTGGCCGACTTCGTCGACGCCTTCGTGCTGGGCGACGGCGAGGAGGTGGTCGGCGAGATCACCGACGTGCTCGTGCCCTGGCTGGCCCGGCCGGTCGCCGAGCGGTCGCGCCACGAGCTCCTGGTGGCCCTGGCCCAGGTGGACGGGGTCTACGTGCCGAGCCTCTACACCCCGCACTACGAGGCGGGGCGGCTGGTGGCCACCACCCCGAACACGCCCGGCGTGCCCGAGGTGGTCGAGAAGCGGACCATCTCGAACCTGGCCGACTGGCCCTACCCCAAGCACCAGCTGGTGCCGCTGACCGAGGTGGTCCACGACCGCCTCAACGTCGAGGTCTTCCGGGGCTGTACCCGGGGTTGCCGGTTCTGCCAGGCCGGCATGATCACCCGCCCGGTCCGCGAGCGCCCGGCCGAGCAGGTGGCCACCATGGTGGCCGAGGGCCTGGAGCGCACCGGCTACGACGAGGTGACGCTGACCTCGCTGTCGACGGCCGACTTCTCGGGCATCGAGTCGACGGTCCGCGACATCGTCGACGACCCCCGGTCGGGCGAGCGGGTGTCGGTCAGCCTGCCCAGCCTGCGGGTGGACGCCTTCACCGTCGGGACGGCCGCCCAGATCCAGCGGGTCCGCCGCACCGGGCTGACCTTCGCCCCCGAGGGCGGCACCTACCGGATGCGCCGGGTGATCAACAAGCTGATCTCCGAGGAGGACCTCTACGCCGCCGTCGACGCCGCCTTCTCCCAGGGCTGGCGGCGGATCAAGCTGTACTTCCTGATCGGGCTGCCGACCGAGCGGGACGAGGACGTGCTGGGCATCGCCGAGCTGGGCACCCGCTGCGTCGAGATCGGCCGGCGCTACCAGCGCAACGTCACCGTCACCGCCTCGGTCGGCGGCTTCGTGCCCAAGCCCCAGACGCCCTTCCAGTGGTTCCGCCAGGACACGGCGGCCGAGCTCGAGCGCAAGATCACCCTCCTGCGCGACGCCGTCCGGGGGGTCCGGGGCCTCACCGTGCGCTGGCACGATCCGGCGGCCACGGTGGCCGAGGGCATCGCCAGCCGGGGCGACCGCCGCACGGGGGCGGTCATCGAGCGGGTCTGGCGGGCCGGGGGCACCTTCCAGGAGTGGTCGGAGCGCTTCGACCTCTCGGTCTGGGAGCAGGCCCTCGAGGCCGAGGGCCTGTCGCTGGCCGAGACGGTGTCGCGTCGAGCGCGACGAGGACGAGGCGCTGCCCTGGGACCACCTGTCGGCCGGCCTGCACCGGGACTTCTTGTGGGCCGAGTGGCAGGACGCCATCGCCGAGGTCGGCCTGGAGGACTGCCGCTGGACCCCCTGCTACGACTGCGGGGCCTGCACCGGGTTCGGCCTCGAGCACGTGGTGGCCTCGCCCACGCCGCCGGCCGGCGGCAGCCAGGGGACCGGGCAGGACCTGAGCACCGCCGACCGGGTGCCCGTGCGCCTGCTGGCCGCCCGCACCTAGCCGTGGCGTCCCCGGCGCTGCCCCCGGGGGCCGAGCGGCTGCGCATCCGCTTCTCCAAGCTGGGCAAGGTCCGTTTCACCAGCCACCGGGACGTGGCCCGGATGTGGGAGCGGGCCCTGCGCCGGAGCGACCTGCCGGTGGCCTGGTCCGAGGGGTTCTCGCCCCACCCCCTGCTCAGCTTCGGCCTGGCCCTGCCGACCGGCTGCGAGTCGGTGGCCGAGTACCTCGACGTGCGCCTCGAGGGGCCGGGAGGTGACGGCCCGGCGACCGACGGCGCCCTGGTCGAGGGCACCCCGCCGAGGCCGGCCACCGGGCCCGCCATCGGCTCGGGCAGTGAGAAAGACCTGGTCATGCTGGCCGAGCTCCTGAGCTCCCTCCTCCCGGTCGGCGTGGACGTCAGCCGGGTCGCGTCGGTGCCCAAATCCCTGGGATCGCTGCAGCAGGAGGTAACATCGTGTTCTTGGGAGCTGGAGGTGCTCGGCGTGACCGAAGTGGAGCTAGCGGAGCGGGTGGCGCAGGTGCTCGCTGCTCCGAGCCTCCGGGTCCACCGAGTGCGCAAGGGTCGGCCGGTTGACGACGACCTCCGCCCCTCGGTGCGGGTGCTCGAACTGGTCGCAGCGCCCCGAACGAATTTGGCCGACGGCGAGTCGCCGTCAGAAGGATTTCCCCACCTCCGAGCCGAGCTGGCCACGCGGCCACGCGGAGTGAAGCCGGTGGAATTGGTCGAGGGGCTCGGGGCCGACCTGGTGCTGGCCCGAGCCCGCAGGACGCATCAATGGATCGAGCGAGACGCCGCACGCTGGGAGCCCCTCGAGGGTGCCCCGTCGGCCGGCGCCGACGCTCCGCACGCTCACCAGGAGCGTGCGTCGTGAGAAGTATGAGGAGGGATCTCCCTCATGTCCGAGTCGGAGATCGGCCGGTCCGAAGTGGGCCCGGCTGCACAGAACGGGTCCCCCGATGTGGGGACCACCATCGGTTCACCCGGGGTAGCCGCACCGCCTAGCCCGCCACCCCCGGTCCCCGGGAACGGCAACGGCGCCGGCGAGGTGCTCGAACGGCCGCGCATCGGCGACACCCGTCCGGGCCCGGCCGTGCCCCAGACGGGACCGCCCCGCCCGCCGGTGGCCGCGCCCCCGGCGCCGCGTCGCGAGTCGAACGGGGGCGGGTCCGCTCGCCCGGGTCGGCGCCGGCCGCCCCGATGCGCCGAGTCGTCAGGGTGGCCCGGCCGTCCCGACGCACCCGGCCGTCCGGCGGCCGACGTCCCGGGGGCCGTGGCCACCAGCGACGGGCCGGGTGAGGACGAGGACGGCGAGCGCAAGGGCCGGAGCCGGCGACGCGGTGGCCGCGAGCGCAAGACCAAGCAGGTCGGGCGGTACCTGGTGTGCGTCCACGTCCAGCCCCAGGTGACCCAGATCGCCATGCTCGAGGGCCGCACGCTGGTCGAGCACTACGTGTCGCGGGCCTCCGACGACACCAACCAGATCGACGGCAACGTCTACCGGGGCCGGGTCCAGAACGTGCTGCCGGGCATGGAGGCGGCCTTCGTCGACATCGGCATCCCGAAGAACGCCGTCTTGTACCGCGGCGACGTCCACTACGACCTCGACGAGGTCGAGGGGGGCGGGGGCGGGCAGCCCCGCATCGAGGAGGTGCTGCGCCCGGGCCAGATGATCATCTGCCAGGTGACCAAGAACCCCATCGGGGCCAAGGGGGCCCGCCTCACCCAGGAGGTCTCCCTGCCCGGCCGGTTCGCCGTGCTCGTGCCCAACTCGACGGCCTTCGGCATCTCCAAGCGCCTGGGCGACAACGAGCGGCGGCGCCTGCGCAAGATCGTCGACGACGTCCGTCCGGCCGGCCACGGCCTGATCGTGCGCACGGCGGCCGAGGGCGTGTCGGCCGAGGAGCTGGGCCGCGACGTGGAGACCCTGGTCGGCCAGTGGAACTCGATCGACGCCGAGGCCGCCCGGACCAGCGGCCCCGGCCTCTTGTACCAAGAGCCCGACCTGGCCGTCCGGATACTCCGCGAGGAGCTGAACGGGGAGTACCGCGGGGTGGTCATCGACGACTGGGCCCTCTACGAGCAGGTCCGGAGCTACGTGGCCAACGTCAGCCCGGACCTGGCCGAGCGGGTCGAGTACTACGACACGGCCGTCGAGCCCCTGCCCATCTTCGAGCGCTACCACGTGCACGAGCAGCTGCACAAGGCGCTCGACCGCAAGGTCTGGCTGCCCTCGGGCGGCTCGTTGATCATCGAGCGGACCGAGGCCCTGACGGTGATCGACGTGAACACCGGCAAGAACGTGGGCAAGACGAACCTCGAGGAGACCGTCTACCGCAACAACCTGGAGGCGGCCGAGGAGGTCGCCCGCCAGCTCCGGCTGCGCGACATCGGCGGCATCATCGTCATCGACTTCATCGACATGGAGATCCGCGAGAACCGGGACAAGGTGGCCAGCGCCCTGCGCAGCGCCCTGGCCCGGGACAAGACCCGGACCCAGGTGTTCGACATCTCCGAGCTGGGCCTGGTCGAGATGACCCGCAAGCGCATCTCCGAGGGCCTGCTCGAGTCGCTGTCCACGGTCTGCGAGGTCTGTAACGGCCGGGGGATCGTCCTCGACGCCTCGGCCCTGTGAGGTCCGTGCGCGCCCCGAGGATGAGGTAAGCTCTCTCCCTCATGTACGCCGTCATCCGTTCCGGAGGAAAGCAAGAGCGTGTGGCCGAGGGCCAGCGCGTGCGAGTCGAGCTGCTCGGCGAGCCGGTCGGCACCGAGGTGTCGCTCGAGCCCGTCCTGGTGGTCGACGGATCGACGGTGCTCGCCACCCCGGGCCAGCTGGCCGGGATCACGGTCACCGCCCAGGTGGTCGGCGAGGAGCTCGGTCCCAAGATCAACGCCGGGACCTACAAGAACAAGACCAACCAGCGCCGGCGGTGGGGTCACCGCCAGCACTACGCCACGGTCGAGATCACCTCGATCAACGGCGCCGGCTGAGAGGGAGCGACCGATGTCCAAGACCAAGGGTGGTGGCTCGACCAGGAACGGCCGGGACTCCAACGCCCAGCGCCTCGGGGTGAAGGTGTTCGACGGCACGGCGGTCACCGCCGGCTCGATCATCGTGCGCCAGCGGGGCACCAAGTTCCACCCGGGCGAGTACGTGGGGCGGGGCGGCGACGACACGCTGTTCGCCCTGGCCGACGGCACGGTGAAGTTCGGCCAGCGCCGCGGCCGCAAGCTCGTCGACATCCGCCCGCTCTAAGCACACCGGGGCGGTCGCCCCGGCGGGGCCCAGCGGTAGGATCGCCCGCATGGACGAGGGCTTCCACACTCCGGTCGAGGAGTACCTCGAGACCATCCACGCGCTGGTCGAGGAGGGCGTCCCGGTCATCCAGGCCCGGATCGCCGAGCGCATGGGCCGATCGGCCCCGACCGTCTCGGAGATGCTCGACCGGCTGGAGGACGCCGGCTACCTGCACCGCAGCGGCCGGAAGATCCAGCTGACCCCCTCGGGCCAGGCCCTGGCCGAGAAGGTCGTGCGCAAGCACCGCCTGGCCGAGCGGCTGCTGGCCGACGTGATCGGCCTCGAGTGGCACAAGGTCCACCAGGAGGCCGGCCGCTGGGAGCACGTCATCTCCGACGCCGTCGAGGCCCGCCTGGTCATCCTGCTGGGCGACCCGTCGACCTGCCCCCACGGCAACCCCATCCCGGGCTCGGGCCACCGGGCCCCGACCGACGGGCAGCGCCCCTTGACCGACGTGCCCCCGGGCGACGCCGTCCGGCTGGAGCGGGTGGCCGAGGACATCGAGGTCGACCTGCCCTGGATGACCTACCTCGACACCCACGGCTTCACCCCCGGGGCGTCGGCGACCGTCGCCTCGCGGGCCCCCGACGGCACGATGGTCCTCGAGGTCGGCACGTCGACCGTGGCCCTCGGGCCCGACCTGTCGCGCCGGCTCTTCGTCGCCGCGGTCTGAGCGACCCCCGTGGCCGGCGACGCCTTCCGCCTGCGGGCCGACGCCGTCGTCACGGTGGACGACGACGGGTCGCTCTTCCGGCCCGGGACGATCGACGTGGTGGGCGACCGCATCGCCTGGGTCGGCCCCTCGGCCGAGGCCCCGGCCTGGAGCGCCGAGGAGGTGGCCATCGGGGGCCTGGTGCTGCCCGGCCTGGTCAACACCCACGCCCACACCCCGATGACCCTGCTTGCGCAGCGCCGGCGACGGCCTGCCGCTCGACCGGTGGCTGGCCGAGGCCATCTGGCCCAAGGAAGCCCTGCTGACCGACGACGACGTCTACTGGGGGATGCTCCTCGGGGCCGACGAGCTCCTGCGCTGCGGGGTCACCACCACCTGCGAGATGTACCTGCACAACCGGGCGGTGGTGGCGGCGGTGACCGAGGCCGGCATCCGGTGCGTGCTCACCCCGGGGATCTTCGACCTGCCCGGCGCCGGTCCCGAGGGCGCCTGGCCGGCCTTCTTGGACGAGGCCGGGCGGCTCTCGGCCGAGTTCCACCAGCCGGGCGGCCTGCTCGAGGTGGGCCTCGGCCCCCACTCGGCCTACGCCCTGCCCTACGAGGGCCTGGTGGCCACGGGCCGGTTGGCGGCCGAGCTCGGGGCCCTGGTCCAGGTGCACGTGGCCGAGACGGCGGCCGAGGTGGCGCTGGTGGCCGAGACCCACGGCTGCAGCGCACCGGCCCTGCTCGAGCGGGCCGGGATCCTCGACGGCCGGGTCCTGGCCGCCCACTCGGTGTGGCTGGACGAGGCCGACCTCGACCTCTACCAGCGCCACGACGTGGCCGTGGCCCACTGCCCGGGGAGCAACGGCAAGCTCGGGAGCGGGATCGCCCCGGTGGCCGAGCTGCGGGCCCGGGGGCTGCGGGTGGGGCTCGGCACCGACGGCCCGGCCTCCAACGACGACCTCGACCTGTGGGAGGAGCTGCGGCTGGCCCCGCTGCTGGCCCGGGCGGTGGCCGGGGACCCCGGGGCCCTCTCGACCGCCGACTCGCTCCGCCTGGCCACCCGGGGCGGGGCCGAGGCCCTGGGCCTCTCGACCGGGTGTCCTGGCCCCCGGACGCCCGGCCGACCTGGTGCGCCTGGAGCTCGACGACTCGAGGTTCGTGCCGGGCGAGGCCGAGCTGCTGGCCCACCTGGTGTGGTCGGCCTCCAGCCGGCTGGTCACCGACGTCTGGGTGGCCGGTCGCCGGGTGGTGGCCGACGGCGTCTGCCGCACGGTCGACGGCGCCGAGGCCCGCCGCCAGGTGGGGACCCGGGCCCGGCGCCTGGCCGCCGCCACCTGAGCGTCGGTCCCTCCGGAACCCGGCCGGATCCGCCCGTGGCCAGGGCCGGCGCTGGTCGGCCCGTAGGATCGGGGCATGGCCACCTTCGTCGATCAGGCCCAGCTGCACGCCCGGGCCGGCGACGGCGGGGCCGGCTCGGTGTCCTTCCGGCGCGAGGCCCACGTGGACCGGGGCGGCCCCGACGGCGGTGACGGGGGCAACGGCGGGGACGTGTGGCTGGTGGCCGACGTCAACCAGGCGTCGCTGCTGGGCTTCCGCGACCACCCGCACCGGCGGGCCACCGACGGCACCCACGGGTCGGGCAAGAAGCGCCACGGTTCGGCCGGCAAGGACATCGTGGTGCCGGTGCCGGTGGGCACGATCGTCCGGGACCGCGACGGCTCGGTGCTGGTCGACCTCGAGGGGGCGGGCGACCGGTGGCTGGCCGCCGCCGGCGGCCGGGGCGGCCGGGGCAACGCCACGTTCCTGTCCAACAAGCGTCGGGCGCCGGCCTTCGCCGAACAGGGCGAGGGGGGCGAGGAGAAGTGGCTCGACCTCGAGCTCAAGCTGGCCGCCGACGTCGCCCTGGTCGGCTTCCCCAACGTCGGCAAGTCCACCCTGATCGCCGCCGTGTCGGCGGCCAAGCCCAAGATCGCCGACTACCCGTTCACCACCCTGGTGCCCAACCTGGGCGTGGTCCGGATCGGGGCCCGGGCCGGACGGGCCGGGCGGCCCGGGAACGACGAGGTCGAGTTCGTGATGGCCGACATCCCGGGCCTGGTCGAGGGGGCCGCCTCGGGCCGCGGCCTCGGGCACCAGTTCCTGCGCCACGTCGAGCGGGCCCGGGCCCTGTTGATCCTGCTCGACCTGGCGACGGACGAGGCGCCGCCGCCGGCCGAGCAGCTGCGGGTCCTGCTCGAGGAGCTGGGGGAGTACCAGCCCGACCTCCTGGAGCGACCCCGGCTGGTGATCGGCTCTCGGGCCGACCGGGCCGGGGACCCGGCCGAGGCCGATGACCTGATCGAACTCTCGATCTCGGCCGTGATCGGCGAGGGCCTGCCGGAGCTGCTCGGTCGGCTGGCCCACCTCGTCACCGAGGCCCGGGCGACCGAGCTGACCGACACCTCGCGCGAGGTGGTGGTCCACCGCCCGGCCCCCGAGGGGCTCGGCATCGAGCGGGACGGCACCGGCGGCTGGCGGGTCACCGGCCGGGCGGCCGAGCGGGCCGTCGGCCTCTCGGACCTCACCGACGTCGGCGCCGAGCAGGAGGCGGCGAACCGGCTGCGCAAGCTCGGCGTGGACCGGGCCCTGGCCCGGGCCGGGGCCCGGGACGGCGACTCGGTCCAGGTGGGCTCGGTGTCGTTCACCTGGTACCGCGAGGGCAGCCAGGCCGCCCTCGACCGGGAGGAGGAGCGAGCCGGTGGCCGCCGCCGCCGGCCGGCGGCGGCCCGGTCCAAGGGCCCCGGCGGCCCCCGGTCGTGACCGCGCCCGACGTCGGGCGGCGACGGACGTTGGTGGTCAAGCTCGGCTCGTCCTCGGTGACGGCGCCCGACGGCCACGCCGACGACGCCCTGATCGCCGACGTGTGCCGCCAGCTGGCCGCCCTGCTCGAGCAGGGCCATCAGGTGGTGGTCGTCTCGTCGGGGGCCATCGCCGTCGGTTGGTCGGCCCTCGGGACCGACGGACCCCGGCCCACCGAGGGGGCCGTGCTGCAGGCGGTCTCGGCCGTGGGCCAGCACCGGCTCATGCGGGCCTGGCAGGACGGCCTGGCGCCGCACGGCCTGCTGGCCGGTCAGGTGTTGTTGGCCCCGCTCGACTTCATCCACCGCCAGCAGTACCTGCACGCCCGGGGGACCCTGTCCCACCTGCTCGAGCTGGGCGTCGTGCCGGTGGTCAACGAGAACGACGCCGTGGCCGACGAGGAGATCCGCTTCGGCGACAACGACCGCCTGGCCGCCCTGGTGGCCCACCTGATCGGCGCCGACCTGCTGGTGCTGCTCACCGACACGCCGGGCCTGCTCACCGCCGACCCCCGACTGGTCGCCGAGGCCTCGTTGATCGAGGAGGTGGTCGAGATCGACCACCAGCTGGAGGACCTGGCCGGGGGACCGGGGTCGGCCGTCGGCAGCGGCGGCATGGCCTCGAAGCTGGCGGCGGCCAAGATCGCCACCTGGTCGGGCGTGGCCACGGTCATCGCCGACGCCGCCCGGCCCGGGGTGCTCGGCGCCGTGCTGGACGGGGCACCGGGGGCCGGCACGGTGTTCCGGGCCCACGACCGGCGCCTCCCGGCCCGCAAGCTCTGGATCGCCTTCGCCGTCGGGGCCAAGGGGTCGGTGGTGGTCGACGAGGGGGCCCGGCGGGCCCTGGTCGAGTGGGGCCGGTCGTTGCTGCCGGCCGGCGTCCTCGAGGTCCGGGGCGAGTTCGGCGTGGACGACGCCGTCGAGATCGTCGGGCCCGACGGGCGGGTGTTCGCCAAGGGCCTGGCCCGCTACCCCTCGGGCCGGGCGTCGCAGTGGCTCGGCCGCCACACCGGCAACCTGCCCGAGGACCTGCCGCACGAGGTCGTGCACCGCGACGACCTGGTCGTCCTGGTCTGAACGTCGGCCGGACCCGGCCCGACGCCGGCTGCCCTTAGCTCTGGGGGCACCCATCACGTCGACCGATCGACCCGGCACCCCTGATTGCGTCGAGCTATGGCTTTCGACCGGTGGGAACGGCGTCCGCCTGCTCAGCCCGTCTCGAGGGCCAGCAGGGGCTCGAGGCACGATCCACAGATCCAGGCCCCCTCGAACGAGCGGCTCCACCCGTGCTCGAGCGCCCGGGCGGCCGGGTCGGCGTCGAGCGCCCCCTGTCACCGGCGTCGTGGAGGGTGGCGGGTCCCGGCGCCGGGCGGGCCCAGCAGCGCTCGCATTCGATCCTGGCGTGTCTCGGGGTGTGCACAGGTTCCTCACCTACCCCGTGGCGACGCCCGGCAATCCCAAATGTAGGGGTCCAGAGTCGACGGGGTAGGCTGGTCAGATGGTCACCGGGGGACTCGAGCAGGTGGGCGGTCGCGTCCGCGACGCCGCTCGGGCCGTCGCCCGGTCGAGCTCGGCCACCCGTGACCAGGCCCTTCGCCTGGCCGCCGATCTGCTGGTGGCCGAGCAGGACGTGATCCTGGCGGCCAACGTCGAGGACCTCGAGCGGGCCGCCCACGACGGGGCCTCGACCACCTCGATCGACCGCCTCCGCCTGAACGCCGGCCCGGCTCGAGGCCATGGCCGACAGCCTGCGGGCCGTGGCCGCCCTGCCCGACCCGGTCGGCGAGGTGCTGGACGGGTCGGTGCGGCCGAACGGCCTGCGGGTGACCCGGGTCCGGGTACCCCTCGGGGTGGTCGGCGTCATCTACGAGAACCGGCCCAACGTGACCAGCGACGCCGCCGGGCTGTGCCTGAAGGCCGGCAACGCCGCCTTCCTCCGCGGCTCGGCGTCGGCCCTCGCCTCCAACCGGGCCGTCGTGTCGGTGCTCCGTCGGTCGCTCGAGAAGGTCGGCCTGCCGACCGACGCCATCGCCCTGGTCGAGGACACCAGCCACGAGACGGCCGTCGAGTTCATGCAGCTCAGGGGCATCATCGACTGCCTCATCCCCCGGGGCGGGCCGGCCCTGATCGCCAGCCTGGCCCAGGCCACCGTGCCCTACGTGCTCGACGGCGAGGGGAACTGCCACCTCTACGTGGACGCCGCCGCCGACCTCGAGATGGCCACCCGGATCGCCGTCAACGCCAAGACCCAGCGACCGGGGGTCTGCAACGCCGCCGAGTCGCTCCTGGTCCACGAGGCGGTCGCCGCCGACTTCCTGCCGGCGCTGGCCCGGGCGCTGCCCGACGTCGAGCTGCGGGGGGACGAGCGGGTCCGGGCCATCCTGCCCGGGGTGGCCGAGGCCACCGAGGCGGACTTCGCCGCCGAGTACCTGGACCTGGTGCTGAGCGTGGCCGTGGTCGACGACCTCGGCCGGGCCATCGACCACATCGCCCGGTTCGGGACGGGCCATTCCGAGGCCATCGTCACGACCGACCTGGGGGCGGCCGAGCGGTTCGTGGCCGAGGTCGACGCGGCGGCGGTGGTGGTGAACGCGTCCACACGATTCGTCGACGGCGACGAGCTCGGGCTCGGGGCGGAGGTCGGTATCTCGACCCAGAAGCTCCACGCCCGGGGACCGATGGGAATTCGCGAGTTGACCTGCGTCAAGTGGGTCGTCCGAGGGGAAGGGCAGGTACGGCAATGACCGCCACGAGCGGAGCGAAGGGGGCGGCCGGGGCCGTCACGACCGAGGCACTGGGGCTGCCGGACGCCGGACCGTCCCGGTTCGACACGGTGGAGGACGTGCGGACCAGGCTGGCCGAGCACCAGTACCTGGCCGACGACTCGATCTCGGGGGTGGTGTACCTGGCCGACCGGCTGAACAAGCCGGTCCTGGTCGAGGGCCCGGCGGGCACCGGCAAGACCCAGCTGGCCAAGTCGGTGGCCGAGCTGACCGGCAGCCGGCTGATCCGGCTGCAGTGCTACGAGGGGCTCGACGAGTCCAAGGCCCTCTACGAGTGGAACTACCGCAAGCAGCTGCTGCGCATCCAGGCCAGCCAGGTGTCGGGCGAGGGCCGGGCCCTCGGCGAAGCGACGGCCGGCGGCCCCAGCTGGAAGGAGCTCGAGGAGGACATCTTCTCCGAGGAGTTCCTGCTCACCCGGCCGCTGCTCGAGGCCATCCGGGCCGACGAGCCGGTGGTGCTCCTGATCGACGAGGTCGACCGGGTGGAGCTCGAGACCGAGGCCCTGCTGCTCGAGATCCTCTCGGAGTACCAGGTGTCGATCCCCGAGCTGGGCACGGTGCGGGCCACCCGCCTGCCGCTGGTCTTCCTCACCTCGAACAACACCCGGGAGCTCTCCGAGGCCCTGAAGCGCCGCTGTCTGTTCCTGCACATCGACTACCCCGACCTGGACCGGGAGCGGGAGATCATCTCGACCCGGGTCCCGGGCATCAGCGCCGAGCTGGCCGACCAGGTGGCCCGGATCGTGCGCTCGCTGCGCACGCTCGAGCTGCGCAAGGCCCCGTCGGTCTCCGAGACCCTGGACTGGGCCCGGACCCTGGTCGTGCTGGGTGTCGAGTCGATCGACGCCGCCCAGGCCCGCGAGACGCTCAACATCCTGCTCAAGTACCAGACCGACATCGAGCGGGCGGCGAAGGAACTCCTGTCCGCCGAGGCCTGAGGACGGTCGGCCGGCCATGCTGGACCTCCTCTCGGGCTTCGTCGTCGAACTCCGCAACGCCGGCCTGCCCGTCTCGCTGACCGAGCACCTCGACGCGGCCGAGGCCATCCACCACATCCCGCTCGAGGACCGCGAGGCCCTCAAGTACGCCCTGGCCGCCACCATGGTGAAGTCGAGCTCGCACTGGCGGACCTTCGAGACGGCGTTCGAGATCTACTTCGCCAACCGACTCGGCGTGCCCGGAGGTGAGGGCGAGGGTGAGGGCCTGGGCGATGACCAGGACGGAGCCGACGAGGACGGCCCGGGCAGCGGCGGCCGGGGGGCCGGCAAGAACGGCCGGGGCGGTGGCGGCGACGGGATGACGGCCGAGGAGCTGGCCGAGCTGCTCTACCGCTCGATCGCCCAGGGCAACGAGTCCCTGGTGCCCATCGTGGCCAAGAACGCCGTGACCCGCTTCGCCGGCATGGAGCCCGGCCGGCCGGTCGGCGGCACCTACTACCTCTACCGGACGCTGCGGAACCTCGACCTCGACGGCGTGCTCGAGCGCATCATGCGCGAGGAGCGGGCCCGCCAGCAGAGCGGGTTCACCTCGCTCGAGGAGCGCCTGGTGCGCGACGAGTACGAGGCCCGCTCCGAGAAGGTCAAGCAGGCCATCGAGACCGAGATCCGCCGGCGCCTGGTCGAGGACCGGGGGGCCGACGTCCTGGCCAAGTCGGTCCGCAAGCCCCTGCCCGAGGACGTGGACGTCATGCACGCCACCCGGGACGAGCTGGCGGCGCTGCAGCGCTCCTTGCACCCGCTGTCGCGCAAGCTGGCCGTGCGCCTCAACCGCAAGCGCCGCCAGGGCCGACGGGGGCCGCTCGACTTCCGGGCCACCATGCGCCGGTCGCTGTCGACCGGCGGCGTCCCGGTCGAGCCCCGGTTCCGCCACCCCCGGCCGGCCAAGCCCGAGATCTTCGTCATCGCCGACATCTCGGGCTCGGTGGCCTCGTTCGCCCGGTTCACCCTGCACCTGGTCTACGCCATCAGCTCCCAGTTCTCCAAGGTCCGCAGCTTCGTCTTCGTCGACGGGATCGACGAGGTCACCCGGTTCTTCGAGGGCGTGGAGGACCCGCTCACCGCCGTCCACCGGATCAACAACGAGGCCGACGTGATCTGGGTCGACGGCCACTCCGACTACGGCCACGCCTTCTCGGTGTTCGACGAGAAGTGGGGTGACCAGGTGAGCTCGCGCACCAGCGTGCTCATCCTGGGCGACGCCCGGAACAACTACCACGCCTCCGAGGCCCGGGTGCTCGAGCAGCTCCAGCGGACCGCCCGCCACGTCTACTGGCTCAACCCCGAGCCCAAGGACTACTGGGGCTCGGGCGACTCGATCGTGAACGAGTACGCCGTGCACTGCGACGCCGTGGTCGAGTGCCGGACGCTGCGACAGCTCGAGCTGTTCGTCGGCGACCTCACTTGAGCGCCGCCGACGACACGGCCTCCGACGCCGCCGCCGCCCCGGTCGAGGTCGTCGGCGAGGTCGTCACCGGACCCCCCGAGGGGGTGCGGACGATCCCGCTGCTCAGCTCGGAGGTCACCCGGGTGGTGCTGGTCCGCCACGGCGAGGCCAACTGCAACGTGAACGGCATCGTGGGCGGTCCCCGGGGCTGCACCGGGCTGACCGCCCAGGGGAGGACCCAGGTCGAGGCCCTGGCCGAGCGACTGACCCTCAGCGGCGAGCTGCGGGGCGTCGGGGCCCTCTACGCCTCGACCCTGCCCCGGGCCATCGAGACGGCCCGGATCCTGGCCCCGGCCCTCGACCTCTGGCGCGACGGGCCGCCGCTCACCGTCGTCGAGCGCGACGACCTCTCCGAGCTGCACCCCGGCGAGGCCGACGGCCTGACCTGGCCGGTGTTCAGCGAGCGGTTCGGCGACCCCCGCTGGGACGAGGACCCGGCCCGGCCGATCGCCCCGGAGGGGGAGAGCTGGCTCGGCTTCACCGACCGGGCGGCGGGGGCGGTGGCCGCCGTGGCCGAGCGGCACCGGGGAGAGCTGGTGGTGGTGGCCTGCCACGCCGGGGTGATCGAGTCGACGATGCTCGAGTTCCTGCCCATCGACCGGAACCGGACCTTCCGGGGCTGGCTGCGCACCGAGCACGCCTCGATGACCCAGTGGGAGCTCGACCGGGACCGCTGGCTGCTCCGTCGCTACAACGACGTCACCCCGCTCGACCAGCCCGATACGCCGGGCGCCCGGTGAGCCGGTAGGCGTCAGCTAGCAGGCGTAGTCGTCGTCGTAGGCGGTGCTCATCCCGCCGAGCGGGTAGGCGAAGCTCGGCGAGCTGTACTGCACCAGCTGGACCGGGCCGGTCGGCAACATGGCCTTGGGGAACTGGGTGCGCACCGAGGTGCAGGTGGTGGCCGGGTTGACCTCCCAGGAGGCGGCCCAGTAGGGGACGGCCGGCTGGTAGGCCCCGACGATGGAGTTCCAGTTCCCGGGGCTGGCATAGACGCCGACGCTGTTGATGCCCTCGCCGTGGATGGCGTCGATCGCCCCTTGGACCAGGGCGGCGTTGGCCGCCGTGCTGGTCTGTGACCAGTTGGTCCCCTCGACGTCCACCCACCAGCCGACGGCGGTGTTGACCCCGGCCGCCACCGCCTGTCTGGTAGGCGTACTGGCCTTCGGCGTAGCCGGTGGCGTAGGTGCAGGTGGTGCCGTTGGTCCCGCCGCTGTCGCTGCACGACAGGTAGGTGTAGAGATTGAGCCCGGCCCCGGCCCACGCCGCCTGGTTGGCCAGGTAGGCGTTGGGGGCGCTCAGACCGAACCCGTTCACCTCGACCACGCCGATGGTGTGGGGCGACGGGGGCAGGTTGGTGGTCTGGAAGTTCGAGATGTCGTAGCCGTAGGAGCCCGAGGGGTAGGACGAGCCGGTGAAGCTCCCGGTCCCGGCGGCCTCGGCCAGGCCGACGATCGGTTTGTTGATCACCTGGGGTGCCGAGCCCCAGTAGGGGGCGTCGCCGTAGGCGCTGACGGCGCCGTTGTTGTTGGTGAACCAGTAGCCCTTGCCGTCGCCGGTCGAGGTGATGGCCACGATGGGCCGGGCCTGGGGGACGCTCCCGAGCGAGCCGTAGAAGGGGGCGTCGCCGTAGGCGAAGACCCCGCCGTCCTTGGCCGTGAACCAGTAGCCCTTGCCGTCGGCGGTGGGCGTCATGCCCACGATGGGCTGGTTGAGGTGGATGTTCCCGGTCGACCCGTAGAACTGGGCGTCGCCGAAGGCGAAGATCCCGCCGTCGGCCGCCACTTCCCAGTACCCGCCACCGTCCGGGGTCACGGCCAGCCCGACGATCGGCTGGTTGAGCGGCTTGTTGCCCATCGAACCGTAGAACTGGGCGCTGCCGAACGAGAAGATCCCGCCGTCGGAGGCCACCAGCCAGTAGCCATTGCCCTGGGGGTTGGCGGCCATCCCGACCACCGGCTTGTTGAGGCGGAGGTTGCCGGTCGAGCCGTAGAAGGGGGCGTCACCGAAGGCGAAGATGCCGCCGTCGGAGGCCACCAGCCAGTAGCCCCGGCTGTCGGTCGTCCCGGCCATCCCGACCACCGGCTTGTTGAGGGTCAGGGACCCGGTGGAGCCGTAGAAGCCGGCGCCGCCGAAGGCGAAGATGCCACCGTCGGAGGCCACCAACCAGTACGCCGACACGGCCGTGGAGGCGCTCGGCGTGGTGGCGTTGGGCGAGGCGACCGGAGGTGCGGCCGCCGTGGGGGCCGTGGTGCTGGTGGTGCTGGTCGTGGAGGTCGCCGCTGACGCGCTGGGCACGGTGGTGGTGGTCGGGTCGGTGGTGGTCGACGTCGTACTGCTCGTACTCGTACTGGCGGTGGTGGTGGTCGTGGTGGTGTCGGCACCGGCCGGGGCGGCCACCACCGTGAGCACCCCCGTGCCGACGACGCCGGCCAGTCCGGCGGCGGCGCGGCGGCGCGTCAGGACCAGCGATCGACCGGCACCGGGGCGCGCCGGGGCCGAGGGGCGGGCGCGCCGAAGGGCACCGAAGCAGCGGGGGAGCGAGGGACGGCGAGGTCTCACGTGGCGGCAATGCTACAGGCGTGCTGCAGGCATCGGGGGACACCCCCGGCGGCCGGCAACGGCGGTGTGATCAGCCCCGGAGGAGCTCGGCCACCCCGAAGGCCAGGTCGAGGGACTGGCGGGCGTTCAATCGGGGATCGCAGGTGGTGGTGTAGCGGTCGCCCAGGTCCCCTTCGAGGATGTTCTCGGCCCCGCCGAGGCACTCGGTGACGTCGTCGCCGGTGAGCTCCACGTGGACGCCACCCGGCCACGTCCCGGCGGCGGCGTGGACGGCGAAGAAGCCCCGCAGCTCCTCCATGATGTCGTCGAAGCGCCGGGTCTTGTGGCCGCCCTCGCTGGTGAAGGTGTTGCCGTGCATCGGGTCGCACGTCCAGACCACCGGGTGTCCCGATTGGCGCACCGCCTCGAGCAGGGGGGGCAGCGACTCGGCCACCCGGCGCACCCCCATCCGGGCGACCAGCGTCAGTCGGCCCGGCACCCGCTCGGGGTCGAGGCGGTCGCACAGGGCCACCACCTCGTCGGGGGTGGCGTCGGGGCCGATCTTGGCCCCGACAGGGTTGAGGACCCCGGAGAGGAACTCGACGTGGGCCCCGTCGACCTGGCGGGTGCGCTCGCCGACCCACAGCATGTGGGCCGAGCAGTCGACCCAGTCCCCGGTGAGCGAGTCCTGCCGGGTCAGCGCCTCCTCGTAGTTCAGGATCAGGGCCTCGTGGCTGGTGAAGAAGTCCACCTGGTGCAGGCCCTGCTCGGCCCCCAGGTCGATGCCGCAGGCGGCCATGAACCGCAGGGCCCGGTCGATCTCACCGGCGATCTGCTCGTAGCGCTGGCCCTCCGAGGACGACGCCACGAACTGCTGGTTCCAGGCGTGGACCTGGGAGAGGTCGGCGAAGCCCCCCTTGGTGAAGGCCCGCAGGAGATTCAGGGTCGAGACCGAGTGCTGGTAGGCGGTGACCAGCCGTTCGGGGTCGGGTCGGCGCGAGTCGTCGTCGAACGCCTCGTCGTTGACCATGTGGCCCCGGAAGGAGTCGAGCTCGACCCCGCCGATCCGCTCGGTCGGCGACGACCGCGGCTTGGCGAACTGGCCGGCGATCCGGCCGACCTTGACCACCGGGACACCGGCGGCGTACGTCAGGGCCACCGCCATCTGGAGGATGACCTTGAGCTTGTCCCGGATGTTGTCGGCCGAGAAGTCGGTGAAGGACTCGGCGCAGTCGCCCGCCTGGAGCAGGAAGGCCTGGCCGTTGGCCACCTGGGCCAGCGAGCGCCGGAGCTGGCGGGCCTCGCCGGCGAACACCAGCGGGGGCAGGGCCGACAGGCGGGCCTCCACGAGCTTCAGGGCCTCGTCGTCGGGCCACACCGGCTGCTGGGCCGCCGGGTACCGGCGCCACGAGCCGGCGTGCCAGGTCTGCTCCATCCCCCCAGCGTACGGCGTACCGGGCGGGGTCGGTGTCACCCGCCGGGGTCCACGATGGCGAGGTCGTAGGCTGGGTCGCCGATGCCTCGGACCCCCGGTCGATCGCCCTGGACCGCCCTCCCGACCGCCCTCCGGGCCGCCCCGTGAGGATCGGCCTGCTCGGCGGCACGTTCGACCCGCCCCACGCCGGCCATCTGGCGGCGGCCGCCGCCTGCCGGACGGCCCTCGACCTCGACCAGCTGCTGCTGGTGGTGGCCCACGACCCCTGGCAGAAGTCCGGACAGCGGGCGGTCACCCCGGCCGAGGACCGCTTCGCCATGGTGGCGGCGGCCGCCGAGGGCGTCCCCGGCCTCGTGGCCAGCCGCATCGAGATCGAGCGGGGCGGGCCCAGCTTCACCGTCGACACGGTCGAGGAGGTCCTGGCCGACGCCGACCGGGCCGGGGAGCCGGCGCCCGAGGTGTTCGTGATCGTGGGGGCCGACCTGGTCGACTCCCTCCCGACCTGGGAACGGGTCGGCGACCTCCAGCAGCTGGTGACGCTGGCCGTGGTGTCCCGGCCCCGCAGCCCGCGGCCCACGCTGCCTCCCGGCTGGCGGGCGGTGGTGGTCGAGGGGCCGGGCGTCGACGTGTCGAGCTCGGAGGTCCGTGACCTCCTGGCCGCCGGCCGGTCGGTCGACGGCCTGGTGCCCGACGCGGTGGTCCATTGCATTCTGCGGAGGGATCTGTACGCTGGGGGCAGATGACCGTGTCGAGTGTCGATACCGCCGAGCTCCCTCGGGTGCGAGCGGCGGCCACCACACCCCAGAGCGTTCCGGCCCCGGTCGCGCCGTCCGCTCCCGGCCTGGCGCCGGTCATCCGGCTGGTCACCGACGGGGCCGTGCGGGAACCGGTGCTCGGCCGCATGGAGCTGCGGGCCCACCGGCAGCTGGCCCGGCGTCAGCGGCGCCTCTGGGCGGCCCTGGGGCTCGCCGGGATGGCGGTCACGCTCGGGGCGACCATCGCCGTCGTGGAAGTCGTGCATTGAGGCGCCGGTGAGCGATACCGCCGCCCTGAACGGGTCGGAGGGCTCATTGGAAACGACGATGTCGCAAGCTGTCCGCGTTGCCGCGTTGGCGGCGGACGAGAAACTGGGCAACCGCACGGTGATCCTCGACATGGAGGAGCTGTTGGGCGTCGTCGACGCCTTCGTGATCACCAGCGGCCGCAACGTCCGACAGGTCAAGACCCTGGTCGAGGCGATCGAGGAGCAGGTCAAGGCGGACGGCGGCCCTTCGCCGCTGCGGATCGAGGGCCTGGCCGACGGGACCTGGGTCCTCATGGACTACGGCGACTTCATCGTGCACGTCTTCTTGGACGAGACCCGGGACTTCTACGACCTCGAGCACCTGTGGTCGGGCGCCCCCCGGGTCCCCTGGCAGCCCGAGACGCCCGAGCCCGCCTCGGCCTGACCTCCCTGATCGGCGACCGCTAGCCGGCGGACGCCGTGGTCGACGTCGCCGGAACCGAGGTCGTCGTGGTGGTCGGCGTGGTGCCCACGAGGGGGGCGTACATGGCCGGCGTCACCGGCGCCGACGTCACCACCCCCGAGGCGATCGGCACCGAGGTCGGGGTGCCCTCGATCTGGAAGAGCACCCCCTTCGACTGGTTCTCGGCGGCGAGGTAGACGCCGACCGTCTGCACGATCTGGGCCGCAGCCAGGGTCTGTTGCTGCTGTCCGAAGATGGTGCCGAACCCGAGGCTGAAGTCCAAGGTGATGTTGGACGGACCCATGACCACCGACAAGAGGACGGTGTTGGCCGGGATCGAGGTGCCGTAGCCCTGGTTGGCCTCCTGGGCGCTCGGGCCGCCCAGCAGGGCGTCCAGCACGGCGGCCAGGGTGGCCGGGTTGGGCACGTTGCGGTTGGCCGCCTCGATCTTCGACGTCGCCAAGTTGACCAGGTAGATCGACTCGGACAGCCCGGCGGGCTGCGTCGTGGTGCTGCTCGGCGGCACGACCGGGGAGAGCAGTCCGTTGGGGACCTGGCTCTTCGGCAGGGCGCTCGGTGAGCTGCTGATCGGCACCCCGCAGGCGGCGAGGGTCAGCGCGGCCACGGCGAGGAGGGCGGCGAGCGAGCGCCGTGCCCCTCGGGTCAGGGTCACCGGGTCACCGCCACAGCTCGGCGTCCTCGAGCGGCAGCTCGACCACGAACCGGGCCCCGCCGCCCTCGGCCTCGTCCACCCAGACCCGGCCGCCGTTGAGCCGGACGTGCTCGGCCACCAGGGAGAGGCCGAGCCCCGTCCCGGTCCCGGCGCCCCGTCGGCCCGACGCCTGGCCCCGGTAGAAGCGCTCGAACACCCGCGTGCGCTCGGCCGGCTCCACACCGGGGCCCCGGTCGGCCACCGAGATCTCGACGGTCGGCGACCCGTCGGCCCCGCCGAGGCCGGGCTGCACCGCCACCAGGGTGGCCCCGTCGCCGTAGAGGGCGGCGTTCTCGAGCAGGTTGGCGATGACCCGCTCGAACCGTCGCTTGTCGACGCTGACCCAGGCCGTGTCGACGCTGGGATCGACCAGGAGGTCGGGCGGGACGACGTCGGGCGGGAGGGTCCGGGTGCTGACGCCCACGGCCTGGCGGACCAGCTCGCCCACCTGGACCTCCTCGGCCGACACGTCGGCCGACCGGGTGTCGGACCTCGAGATCTCGAGCAGGTCGCCGACCATCCGCTGGAACCGCCGGAGGTCCTCGCCGAGCAGGGCCAACGCCTGTTGCGCCCGGGGGTCCAGCTCGTCCCGGTGGTCCTCGAGCACCGTCAGGGTGGCCGAGAGGGTGGTGAGCGGCGAGCGCAGCTCGTGGCTGACGTCGGAGGTGAACCGGGCCTCGCGCTCGATCTGGGTCTCGAGCTGGTCGACCATCTGGTTGAACGAGCTGGTCAGGCCGGCCAGGTCGGGGTCGCCGGTCGCCTCGGGCAGCCGGGTGGACAGGGCGCCCGAGGCGATGGCCATGGCGGCCCGGGAGACCCCGGTGAGCGGCCGGAGCGACCGGGCGCTGGCCGACCGCCCGACGGCGGCCCCGAGGACCGTCGTCACCACCCCGGCGGCGGCCAGGGCCACCAGCAGGATGCGCAGGGTGTGCTGGAGGTCACCGACGTCGAACACCTCGTAGTACTCGACCTTGAAGGCCGGGATCGGCACGCCGACGGCGATCTGGGGCACCCCGCCGAGGACGATGTTCTGGGTCGCCGGGGTCCCCGAGGCGACCAGGGCCCGGAGGCCCACCGGCAGGGTGGTCTTCTCGACCGAGAAGAACGAGGAGCACGAGCTGTTCGGGGTGACCAGCACCGAGCTCGTCCCCGAGGGGAGGTCGATCGACTCGAGGGCGTCGTTGCCGTCGTTGTGGCAGGGGTTCTGGTGCGGCTTCAGGTTGTTCCGCACCTGCGTGGCGTCGAGATAGGTCTGGTGGTACGAGGCGCTCTGGCGCTCGTTGACCAGGAAGTGCCGGGCGGTGAAGTAGGACAGGCCACCCATGATCAGCGACAGCAGGAACGCGCCGAGGGTGAAGAGAAGGGTGACCCGGGCACGCAGGCCCAACCGTCGCCACAGGTGCCCACCCGAGGCCCCACCCCGCCGACTGTCCGCGCCGGCCGCCGGGGCGATGGTCACGTCAGGGGACCAGCTTGTAGCCCATCCCTCGCACGGTGAGGATGTGGCGGGGAAGGGCGGGATCGGGCTCCACCTTGGTCCGCAGCCGACGGATGTGGACGTCGACCAACCGCCCGTCGCCGAAGTAGTCGTAGCCCCAGACCCGGTCGAGCAGCTGCTCCCGGCTCAGCACCTTGTTGGGGTTGGCGGCCAGCTCGCACAGCAGCCGGAACTCGGTCCGGGTGCAGTGCACCTCGCTCCCGTCCCGCCGGCGCAGCACACCCTCGTCGGGCAGCAGCTCGAGGTCGCCGAAGGACATCACCGTCGGCTCCTCCTCGGCCGGTCGGGCCCGGCGCAGGAGGGCCCGGATCCGGGCCCCGAGCTCCTTGGCCACGAAGGGCTTGGTGACGTAGTCGTCGGCCCCGGCCTCGAGCCCGGCCACCACGTCGTGGGTGTCGGTGCGGGCGGTGACGATGATGATCGGGACGGCGCTCTGGCGACGCAGGGCCCGGCAGCACTCGAAGCCGTCCATGCCCGGGAGCATCAGGTCGATCAGGGCGACGTCGGGGGCCTGGGCGGCGAAGAGGTCCAGGGCCTCCTCGCCGCTGGCCGCGTCGTCGACCTCGTAGCCCTCACCCTCGAGGGCCAGGCGCATCGACGAACGGATCCGTTCGTCGTCCTCAACTACCAGGATTCGACTGGCCATCGGGTTCCGTTCACCTCTCCCACCGGACGGTGCCCGGAGAACCGAACGAGGCGAACCTTCCCCCCGTCACCACCGAGCGGTACTGGCCGCGTGCTGGCCACGATCATGCCATAGGCCCCGCCGTCGTGGCGTCGCCCCCGGGAGCGGTCGGCCCTGGTCGGGGCCGAGGGGGGTGAGATCGGGTTCGGCCAGGTGGCGGGTGGGAATCGGGTCACCCGGCCCACGGGACGGGCGCCCTAGCCTGGGGTGGGTGAGCGACGACCCGATGCCCGGCGCCGACGACCCGGCCGCCGGGCCGGGCGAGCCGGCGGCCGCCTGGGAGCTCCCGGCCTTCGAACGGTGGCTCGAGAACCGCTCGGCGGCCACCGCCCGGGCCTACCGTGCCGATATCGGGGCGTTCGTCACCTGGGCCGAGCGGGGCGGGGCCGACGGCCCGGACGACGTCGACCGGATCGTGCTCCGCCGGTACCTCTCGTTCCTGGCCACCCGGCGCTACGCCCGGGCGTCGATCGCCCGCAAGGCGGCGGGCCTGCGCTCCTATTTCTCCTGGTGCCGGCGTCGCGGCCTCATCGAGGGCGATCCCGCCCGACGCCTGTCGGCGCCGTCGAGCGGCGGCCGGCTGCCCAAGGTCCTCTCCCACGCCGAGCTGGGCCGGCTCCTCGACCCGGACCCGCCGACTCCCTCGGCGACACCGGCCAAGCCGGCGGCGGCCCGGGAGGCCGCCGTGCGGCTGCGTGACGACGCCGTGCTGGAGCTGCTCTACGCCGGTGGGCTGCGGGTGGCCGAGCTCTGCGGACTCGACCGGCGAGGCGTCGACCTGGGGGACGGACGGTCACCGTGCTCGGCAAGGGCGACAAGGAACGACGGGTGCCGGTCCACGACGGGTGCGTGCGCGCCCTGGCCCGGTGGCTCGGGGACGGGTTCGCCGTGCTCCAGGGACCCGACACGCCGCCCGAGGCGGTGTTCCTCAACGCCCGGGGCCGGCGCCTGGGTCCCCGGGACGTCCGGCGCATCCTGGACCGGCGCTCGCCGGTGCCCACCCACCCGCACGCCCTGCGCCACAGCTACGCCACCCATCTGCTCGACGGCGGGGCCGATCTGCGGGTCGTCCAGGAGCTGCTCGGCCACGCCAGCCTGCAGACGACCCAGATCTACACGCACGTCAGCAAGGAGCGGCTCCGGACGGTCTTCGAGGGGACGCACCCCCGGGCCTGAGGGACCGGGGCGGTGGTGGTCGCCCCCGCCAGGCGGTATCCTTTCCTCTGGCCCGCCGACCGGTGGGTGCACACCGAGACGACGCACCCGAGCGCGTTCCACGGTCGCCTTCTTCGAAGGTGCTGCGCACGGGGAAGCTCAACCAGCTGGAAGGAACCACCACTTATGGCAGTAGTCACGATGCGCCAGTTGCTGGGCGCAGGGGTCCACTTCGGGCACCAGACCCGACGTTGGAACCCGAAGATGCGGCGCTACATCCTGGGCGAACGCAACGGGATCTACCTGATCGACCTCAAGAAGACCCTCGACGGCATCGACAAGTCGTACGGCTTCGTGCGCGACCTGGTCGCCGGCGGCGGCAACATCCTGTTCGTCGGGACCAAGAAGCAGACCCAGGGTCCGGTGGCCGAGTACGCCGACGCCTGCGGGATGCCCTTCGTGAACCAGCGTTGGCTCGGCGGGATGCTGACCAACTTCTCGACCGTGTCGGGCCGGGTCAAGCGCATGCAGGAGCTCCGGGCCATGCAGGCGGCCGGTGACTTCGACAACATGCCGAAGAAGGAGGCCCTCCGCCACGTCCGTGAGCTGGAGAAGCTCAGCCGGAACCTCGGCGGCATCAGCGGCCTCGACCGGCTGCCCGAGGCCATCTTCGTCATCGACACGAAGAAGGAGCACATCGCCGTGACCGAGGCCAACAAGCTCGGCCTCCCGGTGGTGGCGGTGGTCGACACCAACTGCGACCCCGACGTCATCAACTACGTCATCCCGGGCAACGACGACGCCATCCGTTCCGGCTCGCTCATGTGCCGGGTGATCGCCGACGCCGTCACCGAGGGTCGTTTCATCGCCGCTCACCGGGCCGCCAACCGGCCGGCCCCGGCCCCGGCCCCCGAGGCCAGCCCGGCCCCCCGGCGCAGCGCCCCGATCCCGCCGCCCCCGGCGGCTGCGGCACCGTCCACCGAGGCCCCTGCGACCGAGGCACCGGTTTCGCCGGCGGCCGAGGGCGCGCCGGCCACCGACGCCCCGGCACCGGTCGGGGCCGCAGTGGAGGCCTGAGCATGGCTGCATTTTCCGCCAAGGACGTCCAGAACCTCCGCAAGTCGACCGGCGTCGGCATGTCCGACGCCAAGAAGGCCCTCGAGGCCACCGACGGCGACATGGAGGAGGCCGTGAAGTGGCTGCGGGAGAAGGGGTTCGCCGACAAGGCGAAGCGCCTCGACCGTGAGGCCACCGAGGGCGCCGTGGCCGTCGTCCGCCAGGACAACGCGGCGGCCATCGTCGAGCTGCGCTGCGAGACCGACTTCGTGGCCAAGTCGGCCGACTTCGTGGCCCTGGCCGACGAGCTGGCGGCGGTGGTCGCCGCCAAGGGCGAGTCGGCCGCGGCCGAGCTCCAGGGCGACGTCGACCAGTTGACCCAGACCCTCAAGGAGAACATCTCGGTCGGCCGGGTCTTCCGGCTGGTGGCCGGCGACGGCGAGGTCGTCGACACCTACCTGCACACGCAGGCCGGACGGGGCGTGAACGCCGTGGCCGTGGTGGTGGCCGACGGGTCGGACGCCCTGGCCCACGACATCGCCGTGCACATCGCCTTCGCCCGGCCCCAGTACCTGTCGCGCGACGAGGTCCCCGAGGCCGAGGTGGCCGAGGAGCGGGCCACCCTCGAGGCCATCAGCCGCAACGAGGGCAAGCCCGAGGCGGCGCTGCCCAAGATCATCGACGGTCGGATGAACGGCTGGTTCAAAGAGCGCGTCCTGCTCGACCAGAGCTACGTACGCGACGAGAAGCAGACCATCACCGCGCTGGTGGGCTCGGCCCGCATCGTGCGGTTCGCCCAGGTGGTCGTGGGCTCCTGAGGCCGCCCGTCCCCGGACCGCTCCACACGACCCCGGACATGCGGGAGCCGGCCGCACGTGGGTGAGACCAGGCGCATCGTGCTCAAGATGTCCGGCGAGGCCCTGGCCTCGTCGTCGTCGGAGGAGACCATCGACGCCGTGGTGGTCGAGCGGTTGGCCGGTGAGATCGCCGAGGCGCGCGACGAGCTCGACCTCGAGCTGGCGGTGATGGTCGGTGGCGGGAACATCTGGCGGGGCACCACCGGGGCCGGGGCCGGCATGGACCGGGCCACCTCCGACGCCATGGGCATGCTCGGCACGGTCATCAACGCCCTGGCCCTCCAGGACGCCCTCGAGCACCACGGGCAGGAGACCCGGGTACTGACGGCGATCCAGATGGCCGAGGTGGCCGAGCCGTACATCCGTCGCCGGGCCATCCGCCACCTCGAGAAGGGCCGGGTCGTAGTCTTCGCAGCCGGCATGGGGAATCCCGTACTTCACCACCGACACCTCGGCCGCCCTGCGGGCGGCCGAGATCGAGGCCGAGTGCATCTACAAGGGCACCCACGGCGGGGTGGACGGGGTCTACAGCGCCGACCCCAAGCTCGACCCGTCGGCCACCCGGTTCGAGGAGATCTCGTTCATGGACGTCGTCAGCAAGGACCTGCGGGTGATGGACCTCACGGCCATCACCTTCTGCCGGGACAACGGCCTGCCGATCCGGGTGTTCGACCTGATGACGGCGGGGAACCTCCATCGTGCGCTCGGCGGCGAGCAGATCGGTACGCTGGTCAGATGAGCGACGATGAACTCGGCGCACTGGTGCTGGAGGACGCCCGGGAGAAGATGGCCAAGGCCATCGACCACGTCCGGGCGGAGTTCGCCAACGTCCGCACCGGCCGGGCCTCGCCGGCCCTGATCGAGGGGCTGGTGGTCGACTACTACGGCACCACCACGCCGCTGCGTCAGCTGGCCGGGTTCAGCGTCCCCGACGCCATGCTGCTGGTGGTCTCGCCCTACGACAAGAGCTCGCTCGGTTCCATCGAGAAGGCCATCCAGGCCTCGGACCTCGGGATCAACCCGACCAACGACGGGACGGTGATCCGCCTGGCCTTCCCCCCGCTCACCGAGGAGCGCCGCAAGGACCTGGTGAAGGTGGTGCGCCACAAGACCGAGGAGGGTCGGGTGGCCATCCGCAACCTCCGTCGGGCGTCGCGCCACGAGCTCGACGCCCTGGAGAAGGACGGCTCGTTGTCGAACGACGACCTCGAGCGGCTGGAGAAGGAGCTCGAGAAGCTGACCCACGAGCAGGTGGCCGCCATCGACCAGCTGCTCTCGGTCAAAGAGCGCGAGCTCCTGCAGGTCTGATCGGGGACCGATGGACGAGAACGACCACTTGGACGACGACGAGCCGTTGGCGTACCGCACCGGACAGATCCGGATCGTGGGCGCCGAGCCGGTCGGCGCCGCCACCCCCGAGCCGGCGGCGCCCGGCGCCGACGAGGCGCCCGGGACCGCCACCGATGCGACGCCGCCGGTGGCGCCGGACCCCTGGGGAGCCGACAGCGGCCCGGTGGCCGACCCCGAGTTGCCGCACTGGACCGACGCCCCGACCGGCCAGGTGCCCAAGGTCCTGGCCCGGGACGACGACGCCCCGGCCGCCGACGACCCGTGGTCGGCCATGCCCGGACCCACCTGGCGCGAGGAGGGCAGCGACTGGGCCGTGCACGAGGAGAGCTTCGAGCCCTCGATGCTGGCCGACGACCGCCTGGGCGCGATGGACGACTCGGACGAGCAGGAGCGCCAGCCCTGGGCCTTCGACCTGGCGGCGACGCCGCCGGCCGAGGCCGACGTCGACCCGCTGACCGAGGGGGCCGAGTACAGCGACGAGGACACCGTGGTGGCCCCGCCGGTGCGGGTCATCCCCGAGCCCGAGGTCGAGGCGCCGCCCCACGAGCCCTACACCGGACCCGGTTCGGGCTTCCGGGCCGGCGTGCCGCGGGTGGTGGTGCCCGAGCTGGACGACGACCTTCCGCCGGTGGCCGCCGGCGCCGTCGCCGGGGCGGCGGCGGGGACGTTCTACGAGGCCGAGGACGACGACTACGAGGAGCCCCGCAGCCGGTTGGGTCGCCTGGGCGCCCGCCGGGGCCGCCGGGGCGCCACCGCCGAGGCGGCCGTCGGGGAGACCGCCGCCCCGGCCCGACCGCCGGTGGCGCCGACACCACCCCCGCCGGCCCCGAGACGTCCGCCGCTGCGCCCACCGACGGTCCCGGCCGCCGGGGCCCCGGCGGCCACCGCCGACAACAGCCGGAACATGCCGGTGGCCATCGGCATCGGCGTGGCGCTGTTCGTCCTGGTCCTGATCCTGTTCGACCTCGGCACCGTCTTCGCCATGCTCATCTCGACCGTGGTCGTCTTCCTCGGCGCCGCCGAGGCCTACGCGGCCTTCCGCCGTGGCGGCTACCACCCGGCCACCCTGCTCGGGCTGGCCGCCACCCTGTCGCTCATGGTGGCCACCTACAACAAGGGCCTCACGGCGTTGCCCCTGGTCATCGTGCTGCTGGTGGCCTTCAGCTTCATCTGGTACCTGGCTGGCGTGGAGCGGACCGACCCGGTGGCCGGCACGGGGGCCACCCTGCTGGTGTTCTGCTGGGTCAGCGTCTTCGGGTCCTTTGCCGGGCTCCTGCTCAACCCGAACCTGTTCCCGAACCGCCACGGGATCGCCTTCCTCCTCGGCGCCGTGATCACCTCGGTGGCCTGCGACGTGGGGGCCCTGGCCGTCGGTCGCTCCATGGGCCGGCACCCCCTGGCCGCCTCGATCAGCCCCAACAAGACGTGGGAGGGGGCCATCGGCGGTGGCCTCTTCGCCATCGCCGTGGCCGTGATCATCGTCCACTTCATCCACCCCTGGAACCTGGCCGACGCCGCCTGGTTGGGGATCGTGGTGGCCATCGTCTCGCCCCTCGGCGACCTGTGCGAGTCGATGGTCAAGCGCACGCTCGGGTTGAAGGACATGGGGCGGATCCTGCCTGGTCACGGCGGCATTCTCGACCGGGTCGACGGGCTGCTCTTCGTGCTGCCGGCCACGTACTTCCTGGTCAAGGCGCTCCACCTGGGGTGACCTCCAGCGGCCGGTGCCCCGATGGCATGCTGGCCGGGACCGGACCGACACCGCCGAGGAAGGGCAGGGCCGATGAGTAGGACCAGCGTGAGCCTGGTGGGTTCCACCGGCTCCATCGGGACCCAGGCGGTCGAGGTCGTCCAGGCCAACCCCGATCGGTTCGAGGTCGTGGCCCTGGCCGCCCAGTCCTCGGTCGACCGGCTGGCCGAGCAGGCGACCCTGCTCGCCCCGCAACTGGTGGCCATCGGCGACCCGAGCCTGGCCGCCGGCCTGGCCGAGCGGGTGCCGGCCGGCACCGAGGTCCTCTCGGGGCCCGAGGGCCTGACCGCCGCCGCCCGGCTGGGCGACGTGGTCATCAACGGCGTGGTGGGCTTCGCCGGACTCCCCGTCACCATGGCCGCCCTCGAGGCCGGCCGGCGGCTGGGCCTGGCCAACAAGGAGTCGCTGATCGCCGCCGCCCCGGTGGTGCAGCGGGCCCGGGCCACCCCGGGCGCCCAGATCGTCCCGGTGGACTCCGAGCACTGCGCCATCCACCAGTGCCTGGGCAGCGTGGGGGCCGGGGACGGGGGCCCGGGCATCGCCGCCGTGGCTCGCCTGCTGGTCACGGCGTCGGGCGGCCCGTTCCGGGGGCGCACCCTGGAGCAGCTGGCCGAGGTCGCCCTGGAGGACGCCCTGGCCCACCCGACGTGGTCCATGGGGCCGAAGATCACCATCGACTCCTCGACCCTGATGAACAAGGGTCTCGAGGTCATCGAGGCCCACGAGCTGTTCGGTGTGGACTACGACCGCATCGACGTGGTGGTGCACCCCCAGTCCATCGTCCACTCGATGGTCGAGCTCATCGACGGCACGACCATGGCCCAGCTGTCGAACCCCGACATGCGCCTGCCCATCGGCTACGCCATGGGCTGGCCCGACCGGCTGCCGACGGCCTTCGGGGCCATCGACTGGACGGCCGCCGCCACCCTGACCTTCGAACCGCCGGACCGCGACGTGTTCCGGTGCCTCTCGCTCGCCTACGAGGCCGGCCGGACCGGTGGCGCCGCCCCGGCGTGGCTCAGCGCCGCCAACGAGGTGGCGGTGGCCGCCTTCCTCGACGGCCGGGTGGACTGGCTGGGCATCGCGGCGGTGGTCGAGGAGACGCTGGCCGGCTTCAAGGACGAGCCGATGGACACGGTCGAGGACGTGCTCGAGGCCGACCGCCTGGCCCGTGACGGCGCCCGGTCGGCCCTGGCCCGCCGCACGGCCGCCGCCTGAGGACACCGTGGCGACGACCCCGAGCCGATCGCTGGCCCCGCCGGCCGACGCCCCGCCGGCGCTCCCGGTCGGGCCCGGGGGCGAGGCGCCCGGGGCCGGGAAGCCCGAGCCCTCGAACGGCTGGGCCCTGGCCCGGCTGCTGGCGGCGGTGGTCCTCATCGCCGGCCTCTTCATCGTGCTGGGTGGCGGCCCGCTGCTGGTGGTGATCGTGGCCATCTTGCTGATGGTCATGATCCACGAGCTGGGCCACTTCGCCACGGCCAAGTGGAGCCACATGAAGGTCACCGAGTACTTCGTGGGCTTCGGGCCCCGACTGTGGTCCATCCGTCGGGGCGAGACCGACTACGGGATCAAGCCGATCCTGGCCGGGGGCTACGTGAAGATCCCCGGGATGACCAACCTGGAGGAGATCGACCCGGCCGACGAGCCCCGGACCTACCGCCAGCAACCGTTCCACAACCGGATCATGGTGGCCTGCGCCGGCTCGTTCATGCACTTCGTGATGGCCTTCTTCCTGGCCTGGGCGGCCGTGCTGATCTTCGGGGTGCCCTCGGCCAACGGGGTGTCGATCGGCGGCTTCGAGCAGTGGGCCGGCCACACCCAGAACGCCGCCCAACTGGCCGGCCTGAAGGTCGGCGACGACATCGTGGCCGTGAACGGGCAGAAGGTCACCGACCCCAGCCAGCTGGTCTCGGTGATCAACGACTCGCCGGGCAAGAAGGTGACCCTCCAGGTCGACCGGGACGGGACGCTCGAGACCCTGACCGTGGTGCCGGCCGTCGGGCGGACCACGGCCAACGGCCACGAGACCATCACCACGGCCACCGCCGGGGCGGTGCCCACCACCGGCAAGGACAAGGCGGTCGGGCTCATCGGGATCCAGACGGGCCAGGTGCGCACGTCGGAGGGGCCGATCCGGGCCATCGGGACGGCGGTGGTCGACATCGGCACGACCACCTCGGCCACCGTGGCCGGCCTGGGCCACCTGTTCTCGCCCCACGGCCTGAGCTCGCTGTACGGCCAGGTCACCAACGCCCACGACGCCCAGGTGGCGACGCAGAACGGCACCCGGCCCTCGTCGATCGTCGGCGCCGTCCGGGTGGCCACCCAGGCCGAGCAGACCAGCTGGCTCGACCTGATCGACGTGCTGATCGCCCTCAACATCGTGATCGGCCTGGTGAACCTGCTGCCGATGCTGCCGCTCGACGGGGGCCACGTGGCCATCGCCGTCTACGAGCGGATCCGCACCCGACGGGGCAAGCCCTACTACCAGGCCGACGCGGCCAAGCTGCTGCCGGTGGTCTACGTCTTCGTGGCCCTCCTGGTGGTGGTGGTCGGCTCGGCCGTCTTCTTGGACATCGCCCATCCGATGGCCAATCCGTTCAACTGACGTTCGTCGCGACCGCCGGCGGCGGTGCCGGCGCGGTGACGGTCGAGTGACGTGGTGACGGGGGAGCGGCCGCGCACGGCAGAATGGAGAGCGTGGACCACGCCCCCGACCTGTTGACCCCCCGTCGCACGACCCGACAGATCCATGTCGGCGGCGTGCCCATCGGCGGCGGCGCCCCGGTGACCGTGCAGTCGATGACGACCACCAAGACGGCCGACGTCGAGGGGACGTTGGCCCAGATCTACGCCCTGGCGGCGGCCGGCGCCGACATCGTGCGCTGCACCTGCAACGAGGAGGCGGCGGCCGAGGGCCTGGCCCAGATCGTGCCCCGCTCGCCGGTGCCGATCATCGCCGACATCCACTTCCACCACGAGATGGCCCTGGCCGCCCTGGACGCCGGCGTCCAGGGGCTCCGGCTCAACCCCGGCAACCTGCGCAAGGAGGCCGAGATCAAGCAGGTGGCCGGCGAGGCCCGAGACCGTGGCGTGCCCATCCGCATCGGCGTCAACGCCGGGTCGCTGCACCCCGACCTCTACAAGCGCTTCGGCGGCGCCACCCCCGAGGCCCTGGTCGAGTCGGCCCGGATCGAGCTGGCCTACTTCGAAGAGGTCGGGTTCGACGACGTCAAGATCTCGGTCAAGGCCTCCTCGGTGGCCATGATGATCGCCGCCTACCGGCTGGCCTCGGAGGCCTTCGACCACCCGCTCCACCTCGGGGTGACCGAGGCCGGGCCGCCGCCGGCCGGCCTGCTGAAGGGCTCGGCCGGCATCGGCACGCTGCTGGCCGAGGGCATCGGCGACACCATCCGCTACTCGCTGACCGCCGACCCGGTCGAGGAGGCCCAGGCCGGCCGCCAGCTGCTCGAGGCCCTGGGCCTGCGCGAGCGCAAGGGCCTCGACCTCATCGCCTGCCCGTCGTGCGGCCGGGCCGAGGTCGACGTGATCGCCGTGGCCAACGCCGCCCAGGCGGCCCTCGACGGCCGCAACCTGCCGATCCAGGTGGCGGTGATGGGCTGCGTGGTGAACGGTCCCGGCGAGGCCCGGGGGGCCGACCTCGGGATCGCCGCCGGCAAGCACCGGGGCCACCTGTTCATCAAGGGCCAGATCGTCCGGGTGGTCCCCGAGGACGAGATGGTCGAGGCCCTGGTGGCCGAAGCCGAGAAGCTGGTGGCCGAAGGGGTCGAGGCCCGCCTGGCCGCCGCCGACGCCGGGGCGGCGGCCGCCGCCGAGGCCGACCGGCGGGAGCTGCTCGACGAGAAGGGGTCCGACGCCAACCACGCCAACGTGGCCATCGACCGGATCCGCCGCCGGATCGAGGACGAGAGCACGAACTGACGTCCCGGCTGGGCCCCCGGGGGCCGGTTGGTAGTGTGCCCAGCCATGACCGCCCCGGCCGCCGAACCCACCTCGAGCGGACGGGGCAAGGGTGGGCTCACCCCCCGGGCCGAGGACTTCCCCCGCTGGTACCAAGAGGTGGTGGCCGGGGCCGAGCTGGCCGAGAACGGCCCGGTGCGGGGCACCATGGTCATCCGGCCCTGGGGCTACGGGATCTGGGAGCTGCTCCAGCGGGCCCTCGACGAGCGCATCGCCGCCGCCGGGGCCGAGAACGCCTACTTCCCGCTCTTCATCCCCGAGTCCTTCCTGAAGCTCGAGGCCGACCACGTCGAGGGCTTCGCCCCCGAGCTGGCGGTGGTGACCCACGGCGGCGGCAAGCAGCTCGAGGAGCCGGTGGTGGTCCGACCGACCAGCGAGACGGTCATCAACAGCTTCTTCGCCAAGTGGATCCAGGGCTACCGGGACCTGCCGCTCCTGATCAACCAGTGGGCCAACGTGGTGCGCTGGGAGCTGCGGCCCCGGCTCCTGCTGCGGACCACCGAGTTCCTCTGGCAGGAGGGCCACACGGCCCACGCCACCGAGGCCGAGGCCCGTGCCTACGCCCTCAAGATCTTCACCGACGTCTACGTCGACACCATGCAGCGGGTGATGGCCGTCCCGGTGACCACCGGCCACAAGACCGACCGGGAGCGGTTCGCCGGGGCCCTGCGCACGTGGACGTGCGAGGGGATGATGGGTGACGGCAAGGCCCTGCAGATGGGGACCAGCCACGAGCTGGGCCAGAACTTCGCCCGGGCCTTCTCGATCCAGTTCACCAACGACCAGGGCGTCCTCGACCTCGTCTGGCAGACCTCGTGGGGCGTGTCCACCCGACTGCTCGGTGCCCTGGTCATGGCCCACGGCGACGACTTCGGCCTGCGGCTGCCTCCGGCCCTGGCGCCGGCCCAGGTCGTGGTGCTGGCCGTGCGCGACGAGCCCGAGGTCCGCACGGCGGCCGCCGCCCTGGTCGACGAGCTGCGGGCGGCCGGCCACCGGGTCCGCCTGGACGAGCGCTTCCATCTGGGCTTCGGTCGACGCTCGGTCGACTGGGAGCGAAAAGGGGTGCCGGTGCGCCTCGAGGTCGGGCCCCGGGACCTGGCCGAGGGCCAGGTCACCCTGGTCACCCGGCACCTGCGGGCCAAGGCCCCGGTGCCGCTGGCCGGGGTGGCCACCGAGGTGGCGCAGGGCGCTGGCCGGGGCGGCCGAGGACCTGTTCGCCGAGGCGGCGGCCTTCCGGTCCGCCCACACCGTCGAGGTGTCGAGCGTCGAGGAGGCGGTGGCCGCCGGGGCCGACGGGTTCGCCCGGTTGCCCGTCGCCGCCCTGGGCGACGACGGCGAGGACCGCCTGGCGGCGCAGTCCCTGAGCATCCGTTGCCTCCAGGAGCCCGACGGCAGCCTGGCCGCCGAGGGCGACGACGGGTCGTCGCTGGTCGCCGTGGTCGGTCGGGCCTACTAGGCCCGACCAGGCCGTCGGCGTCGTCCCCGGACGGCCCGGTGGTTGCTATAATTCACCTGCTGTCCGGTCGGAGTATCGAGACCTCGTCGAAGCGTGGGCCGCTGCCCACGCTTTGTTTTTGGGCGGGTGTCGAGTGACCGGAGGGATAGGCAGGCCGCCGGCGGAGCCGGTCGGTGGCAGGCCTCGGAGAAGGGGCGTGGCGTAAGGCGAGGAGAGGAGGTGGCGGCGTTGTCCGACGATTGGTTCGTAGTGCTGTCACCCGTCCTGGCCGATGCCGGGCTCGAGCTCCTCGACGTCGAGTTCGCCTCGCGTCGCGTCCTGGTCACCGTCGACCGTGACGGTGGCGTGGACCTCGACGCCCTGGCCGACGCCAATCGCGCCGTCTCGGCCGTGCTCGACGCCCGCGAGCCCTACGACGGCCGCTACACCCTGGAGGTCTCGAGCCCGGGCCTCGAGCGCCGTCTGCGCCTGCCCCGGCACTTCGCCCGGGCGGTGGGCGAGAAGGTGTCGGTGCGCACCCTGCCCGGCACCGAGGTGCGCCGGGTCGAGGGCCAGCTGGTCTCGTCCGACGACGACGGGTTCGTCCTCGAGGGTGACGAGGTCCCCGGCGGATCCCTGCGGATCGCCTACGACCAGGTGGAACGGGCCCGGACGGTCTTCGACTGGGGGGCCGACACCGGTGGGCCCCAGCCCAAGAAGGGCAAGGCCCCGGCCAAGGGCGCTTCCTCGGCCAAGGGCCGAGCTCCGGCCACGGGCGGGCCCCGGCCAGGGCGCCCCAAAGGGCGCCGCCGGCCCGTGAGGTGTTCGAGGTCGGTGAGCTGCTTCTCGAGGAAGAGCAGGTAGGTGACCGGGACGTCGCGCAGCAGCACCTGGCCGTCTACCGTCACGTCGGCCTTCGCGTGGCAGTTAGCCAGTTTGGTCGCGGTGACGTCGAACAGCCGGGTGAGCGTGGCCGCCGTGTCGCGCAGGATCTCCTCGCTCTTGATCTGAACCTTCGTCGACTCTGGGGGCAGTTGTTCTCCCTCCTCGTCCTTGGGCTGGTACACCCGGGAGGGCCGGAAAGCAGGGTCGGCTTCTGGACGGCGTGATGAGCCTTGGTCAGGTCCTGGAATGACTTGCTCTTCACGCCCTTCTCAACGGCGATGATCTGGTTCAGCTTGGCCATCACGGCCTCCCTCCGCTATCGCACCGATAAACGGCCCTCCGGCAAATGCCTGATGAAGGCTAGCATCGGGCGGCAGCGGGGCAAATCGACTTTCACGTCAGACCCATCCACGCCCGGCGGAAATCGCCGTCACCATAGGGACCGCCACCTCCCCAGTAACCCGACAAGGCCGCTAGGAAGGCGAAAGAGGGCGGTGTTTTTATTCCTGGCCAGCGCCGTCCCCGCGAGGTTTTCCGACCTCCTGGCCGATGGACAGGCCCCACCCTGGCTTGTTCGGGTTGGGACGCGCCTCGCGCTTCACTTCCCGGCCGGCCGCCGCGAGTTGTGTCGTGACCGTCGCTGCCTGCTGGTCTAGGAGCCCGGCCGCCCCCTCTCTTCGCGCATCATTCCCTGGCGGGCGACCGCGGGCTGTGCCGTGACCGCCCGGGCCTGTTCCTTCCGGAGCTCGGCCACCCTCTCGTCGCGATGCTTCCGAGCACCGCTGCGGAAAAAACCCATTGCGCTGCGAAAGAAACCCATGGCGATCATAGGCCGTCGGCCTGCGGACTTCCCGATTCACGCTTCACGTGTCGCAGATGAACTGGCGGATCACACGGCCTTTGGTTTTAACGCCGTAAGTTAAGGCTGTCTCGGGTGGCTTCAGCCGCCGGAGCCTTCCCGGTCGGCGACTCCGTATCAGTTCTGGTGTCATATTTCCGACAAACCGGTCACCAGAAGAGCCGAAAACTGATACTAAGTCGAAAACAGTAGGAAACCGGAGGTCGCGAGGTTGAGCCGCCGACGGGCCCGCGCCAGCGGTAGCGGCCGCGTCCACCTCCCCGGTAGCGCGGCCTGGCGCCGCGCTACCTCCTCTCTTGTCGCTGCCCAGCGTTCGATATGCGTCAGTCGCTTCGGCGGGGAGCTATGCTCCACCATCCTGGGTCACCGACGGGGGACGCCGCCCCGGAGGCTGAGGTTGGCGTTCCAGATCGCGGCCGCCGTGCCGCGCCCGGCCTCGGCCGCCAACGCTCCACCGCATCCGGTCGGCCTGCCATGACGAGACCGCCCCGATCGGGTACCGGAGCTGCGGATCGGCGCGGCGACGCACACCAGCTCCTCGTAGGCCTCGCCGCGGTCGTACGCCACCCCGGCTTCGCGAACGCGCTTGAGCTCCGCCGACAGGGCGACCGGCTCAGTGATCGTCTTGGCCGTCTTGCGCGGCATCGGGGCGGAGATCAGCGCGTGGATCGGCATCCTCGTCGTAGGCGGCCAGCGCCTTCCCCAGCGCGGTGCAGTAGGCGGGCTTGCGACCGCCACGCCGGGTCGGCAGCCGGATCGGGCGCACCACGATCCGCTCCAGGTACACCACCTCGGCGTGGTCGAGGATGGCGAGTTGCGCGGCCAGCCCGGTGCGCGAGGCGAGCGACTGCAGGTGCGGGAACGCGGCTTCGTGGAACCGTTTCCTTCGACCGCGAGGGTACCGAGCTCGAACATCCGCAGGCCGACGCGGTAGCCACCGCGATCGCGTTCCAGCCACCCGACCTGGCACAGCTGGTCGACCAGGCGGTGCAAGGTCGACTTCGGCAACCGGGTTCGCTTGTTCAGGTCGGCCAGGCTCAGCACCTGCCGCCCGCCGTTGAACGCCTCCATGATGCACGCGCTGCGGCCAAGGACCGTGTGCTCGGGGGGCGGGCGGCCGTCGCTCTCGTCGGCGCGCACCCGCGGGATCACGGGCGCCAGGGGCCTGCCCCCGGGATGATCGATGTCATCGCCACAGCTGAAGCCCCCTAGGTGAAAATTAGATTAATCAGTATTCTATTCATAATCAACTTCCCGGGCCGGCATGTCAAGAGGACGCGGGAAACCCAGGCGACCCGGATTCCGCTGGGCGGGACCGGCGCTGGACGGCCGGAGCCTGGCCTGGCGAGCGCTCTCGGGCTGACGGGCTGACGGGCTGACAGACTCACGGGCTCACGGGCTGACGGTCCGGCTGTTCAGGTACTGCAGGAAGTAGGCCGCGACGCCCGCGTCGAAGTACTCGACCCGGATGCCGTGCAGCGCCTCGGGCCGGGTGAGGACCACCCGCGGCGCGCCGTCCTCGCCGGGCGCGATCACGTCGACCTGGTTGCCGAAGGCGGCGCAGCGGGCGGGCACGCTCGGGTCGGAGATGCCGATGTGGTGGAAACCCTCGGGTTGCCCGGCCGACCAGCTCCCGGTCCCGGTCATCTCCACCAGCTCCAGGTAGGGCGGGCCCTGGAGCGAGTAGCAGAACCTGGTCGTCTCGCCGGTAGCGATCTGCTGGCCGTGCACCGGCTCGAATTCCACCCCGAGCTTGGCGGTGAAGTCGGCGCGGGCCGCCTCGATGTCCCTGACCAGGATGCCCACGTGGAAAAACGGCTTGTTCATGGTTCACGCTTCCATCGCTCGGAGAGAAAAGTGATGGCGTCGGTCCAGGCGGCCCGGTCGGCCTCCGCGTTGCGCATGGGCCTCGCGGGCAGGTGAATGAATGGCCAGCGCCCGAGTACACCTTGACCTGGGCCTCGACCTGCCAGTGGTCGATCCGGGCGCGCAGGTCCGCGAGCGCGCCGGGTGGCATCAGCTTGTCCTGGTCGCCATACAGGAAGAGCGCCGGGCAGGTCAGCTGCCAGAGCAAGTCGACCGGGTGCACGGGCCTGGCCGGCCCAGTTCCGCGAATACCGGCTGGCTCGGAAAGTAAAGTACCGCCGCCGCCAGGTCGCCGCGCAGGCCCGCGGCCAGCCAGGCGAGCGTCGCGCCGGTGCAGTAGCCCCACACGGCGACCCGCCGCGGGTCGATACCGGGCATGGCCCGGACCGCGTCCACCGTGGCCGCGAGGTCACGGGCACCGCGGGTGAAGTCCAGCCGGCCGATGTGCTCTTTCACCTCGGTGAAATCGTCGTAGTTATCCGGCTCGGCCGGGCCGTTGCCGTGGTAGTAGTCCGGCAGCGCGACCGCGTAGCCGAGCGCAACCAGCTTTTCCTGTACGCCGCGGATGAAGCCGTTCACCCCGTATGCCTCGGCGCCCAGCACTACGGCCGGGTGGGGCCCGCCGCCTTCCGGCATCAGGACACCGGCCGCCAGCCCCGTCGCTCCTCCACCAGTCCGGTCCCGTCAGGTGACCGCGCCGGCGATCTTCAGCTCGACCAGCCGCTCGTCGGTCAGCCCGAGCTCACGCAGTACCTCGTCGGTGTGCTCGGCGAACAGCGGGCCGCGGCTGAGCGTGGCCGGGGTCTCGTCGAACTGGACGGGGTTGGTGATCAGCTCGCGGCGGATGCCGTCGGCGTCGTCGAAGCTGGCGATCATGCCGTTGACGCGCAGCGACGGGTCGTTGGCGACGGCCCAGGAGTCCTGCACGATGGCCCACTGGCCCTCGATGCCGGCCAGGATCTCCAGCCACTCGTCGAACGTCTTCTCGGCCATGACGCCCGCCACGAGCTCACCCGCGGCCGGGGCGTTGGCCATCAGCTTCTCCACCGTGTCGAAGCGCTCGTCGGTGGCGAGCTCTTCGTGGCCGCTGGCCTTGCAGAACTCGGCCCAGTAGCGGCCGGGCTGCAGCATCGAGAACAGGATCCAGCGGTCGTCCGAGGTCCGGTACGGGCCGATCAGGGGATTCCTGGCCGAGCCGTGCCGCGGCACCGGCGGCCGCGGCGGCATCCCCCGGCCTGCAGCGCCAGGTTGGCGGTGAACTGGGTGGCCCAGGCGCCGACGCCGAGCAGCGACACGTCGATGACGGACGTCTCGCCGGTGGTGGCGCGGGCGAACAACGCGGCGGCGATGCCGCCCGCGATTGTCATTCCGCCTATCTCATCGCCTGACCCGCCGGCGGGCATTGATGACCGCCGTCGGCGCCCGCCGGCGTCGCCCCGTCGCCGCTGCCGCCCCGCGCCCAGTAGGCGGTCAGGTCGTAGCCTCCCTTGTCCGCTTCGGGAGCCCCGCGTGCCGAATCCTGTGCCGAGCACGTAAATGATGTCTGGGTTGACCGTCAATGTCCGCGAGGTCGATGTCGAGTTTGGCCGGCGCGCCGGGGAAGAAGTTCGTGAGGAACACGTCGCTGCGCTTGACCAACTCATCGAGCACCGCCCTGGCCTCCGGCATCTCCAGGGCCAGGCCCATGCTGCGCTTGCCCCGGTTGGGTCCTTCCAAGATCGGCACGAAGCGAGCTCCCCTTTATGACGGCGTCCACCCCGAGCACCGCGGTCAGGCCCCGCTGGCCATCGCCGCTCTCGGGGTGCTCCATCTTGTTCACGTCCCCTCCCCAGTCCGCCATGTCCGCACCGGCGGCCGACACGAACGAGGGCGTCCTCCAGGCGCGGCGGATGCCCCGGGTCGCCGGCTCCACCCCAGCCTCCTCCCTGCTCTTCGTGGCCGCGCCGCTATGAGCGCCGCAATAGCAGTGCGCCGCCGGGCGCGCCGCCTCCGGTTGTCACCACCGCGGTACGGGCGTCAGGCACCTGGCGGCCCGTAGCCTCACCGCGCAACTGCAGCATCGCCTCGCGGACGTGACCGAAACCGATGCAGCCCCTGGCCGATGCCGGCCGCCGTGCGGGTTCAGCGGCAGCTGGCGGCCATCCAGGGCGATGCCTCGGCCCTCGTCGATGAAGTTGCGGCACCGCCGAGCGCGCAGAACCCGAGCGCCTTCATCCAGAACACCGCTCCGCCCGCTGGAAGTCGTCGCACAGCAGCGCCAGGTCGATGTCGTCGTGGCGCAGGTCGGTGCGGGTCCAAGGAGCGCTGGCCGGCCCCTTGCTCCGCCGGCTCGTGCGACAGCGTGTCCTGGTCCCAGCTCAGCCGTTCCAGGATCTGGGTGCCGACCGCCTCGACAAGCACCGGCGGGCGCGGCCGGTCGGCGGCGGTCTCGACCGCGGAGACCACCACCGCGACGGCGCCGTCGACCGGCACGTCGCAGTCGTAGAGCCCGAACGGCGT
>CAVSSX010000009.1:0-10717 GCA_963730735.1 uncultured Acidimicrobiaceae bacterium | reverse complement strand
GGCGAGTGGCGAACAGGGCCAGGGAGGACACGAACAGCAGCAGAGCATGGTCAGGCCTCCCACCAGGTGGTGGGTGACCACGGTGCCGGCCATGCAGGCGATGGCCAAGGGCTTGCGGTAGTCCTTCCCCTTCTTCGGGGCGTCGGCGATCCGCAGCACCAGGTAGACGGCCCCGGCGCCGAGCGACAGGGCCAGCCTTAGGTAGGAGAACCCGGCGTTGAACGAGTAGAACTGCGGGCTGGCGGCGTAGACCACGACGCCGGCGGCGCCGGCCCGCGACGACCGGGTGACCCGCTCGGTGAAGAGGAAGACCACCAGGACGAGGATGACCCTCGACACCAGCACCGTCACCAGCTCGGACAGTACGACCGGCAGACCGGTGGTCCAGCGCACGGCCAGGGTGAACATCTCGAGGCCCGGGTAGTAGGGGCTGACCGGCAACAGCGAGTTCTTGGGGAACAGCTGGCGGTGGTCGGCCAGCTGCCACAGGGTCGTCTCGTGGAGCAGCTCGTCGTACCCCGTGTACATCAGGGGGCTCAGGAGGAAGTACGAGAGGACGAGCGCCGTGCCCAGGATGACGCCGACCTGGATCCGCTCGTTGCGGCTGGCGTTGCCCGCCAGCATCCGCCAGGCGCACGGCAGGAAGATCGTCAGTAGGCCGATGAAGAAGAACGTGAGGGCCTTGTCGACCTGGCCTGACCGGCCGATGGCGTAGCCGATGCCCTGCAGGGCCAGGCCCACGCCGACCAATGGGGCCACGGCCCACAGCCGGGAGCGCCGACCCGGACTGGCCGCGACGGGTTGCTGATCATCGCTCGGATCCCCCGACGGGGTCGGCTTGACCAGGGTCTCGGCCACGTCGAGGTCTACCACGGCGGGAGCATCGGCCACCGACGCCGCCGACCCGTCGTAGTCGCTCGGCGGTGGGGCGGTGAGCCGGCGCAGCACGGCGCCGGCCAAGGCCCGCACCGGGCGTCGGCGGGCGGTCCGGCCGGCGTCGTCGGGCGCGACGAGGTCACCGTCGAACGCCGCGTCGGGTGACACGGCCATCGACGGCTCCTCGGGGCGATGCGCCTCCTCGACGACGGCGGGCGGTGGGGTCACGGGTAGGAGAGCTCCGAGACCTTGGGCGGACCGGTGTTCCCGCCGTCCACGGCGGGCCGGTAGGTCGTCAGGACATGGTCGGTGACGAGGGCGGCCGCCCGCGTGCGGGCGCTGGCCCCGAACAGGGTGTGGTCGATCGACGGCAGGACCTCGAAGCGCAGGTCACCGTCACGCTGGAGCCGCCGCATGGGCCACTTGGCCCGCCGCTGGAACGGACG
Source organism: uncultured Acidimicrobiaceae bacterium (assembly GCA_963730735.1). Taxonomy (GTDB): domain Bacteria; phylum Actinomycetota; class Acidimicrobiia; order Acidimicrobiales; family RAAP-2; genus CAVSSX01. The sequence continues at coordinate 9,395 of CAVSSX010000009.1, read as the reverse complement.
GGCCTCGGTCTCCCCGCACAGCAGGAGGGTGGCCACGCCCTGGTCGGCCAGCGCCTCGAGACCCCGGGCCGGGTGCTTCTGGACGCCCAGGCGATCGAGGAGCCACCACAGCGACGGGGGCGCCTTGTACTCGCCGAACTGGGCCAGCCCCTCGAACCGCTGCAGCCGCCGCACCAACGGGTTCAGCGGCTGGACGGCCTGACGGGTGTCGTCGACCTCACCGCCGGTCCGGGCCTCGGGGGGGACGAACGACAAGATGGGGTTGATGGCACACACGCCCCGGGCCGACAGCACCCGGCCGAGCTCGATCGAGTGGTACGCCCCGGCACACAGTCCGGCCAGGACCAGGTCGCGCTCGGGATGCTCGGTGAGGGCCGCCGCCACCGCCGAGATGTCCTCGCCCGCCTCCAGCGGGTAGCCGATGTGGGGGACCTGACCCGGACGCAACGGCGAGTCGCCGAGCCCGCTGAGGTCGAACCGGACGCACCGCAGGCCGGCGGCGGCGAACCGCCGGGACAAGCTGACCCACAGCCGGGCCGGTCCGATGTGGTGGATGAGGCCGGCGTTGAGGAACACCACCGTGGGCCCGTCGAAGGGGACGGACGGCTCGGTGACGACGCCGAAGAGGCCGAGCTCGCCGAAGCGGGTCGCCCGCTCGGTGACCAGCGCCCCCTCCGAGGGCACGGCCACCACGGCCTCGTCGCGCACCGTGGGGACGATGGTGCCCGGCTCGCCGGCCAGGGCCCCCGACAGCCAGGTGGCGACGGTGTCGATGGCCTCGGTGGGCTGCTGGGCCAGATCGGGGAGCACGTCGACCAGTTCGGCCTGGCCGGCGGCCACGCCCCACTCGATCCGCTCGCCCTCGAGCACCTTCCGCAGCTTCTTGGGCGTCGGCCGGTCGTCGCGCATCAGGGCCAGGACCCGCCGGGCCATGGGCTGGTCGGCACTGGCGATTTCGAGCGCCCCGAGCTGCTCATTGGTCTCGGCGCTGAGCACCGAACCGAGGATCTCGACCGAGTCGGCCGCCTGGGTGACCCCCTCGTCGGGGAGCTCGTCGATGCTGAGGGCCTTGAGCGCCTGCTGCTGGCGGATGAAGGACCGGCCGGTCGGGCACGGGTCCCACAGCACCAGGGCGTCGATGTCCCCATCGCGCTGGGCCTCGACGGCGGCCAGGGTCCCCCCGATGCGGAAGCCCACCACGCCCACCCGGGGGGCACCGCACTCGCGCACGTAGGCCAGCGCCGCCCGCACACTGGCCTGCCACGCGGCCAGCTGGCCGGGCTCGGACTCGTCACCGGCCGAGTCACCGGTGCCGGCGTAGTCGAACCGCAACACCAGGTAGCCGGCGGCGGCCAGCCGGTCGGCCAGGGCCCGGAAGGCCCGGTGCGACGACACGTATTCGACCCCCATCGTGGGGCAGCACACCACGGCCCCGATGGCCTGCCCGTCGTCGGGCACGTGCAGCCACCCGAACAGCGGACGATGCCGGGGCCCGAACCACGTCGGGACTGCGCTCATTGTTCCTCCCCCACCACGATGCGGGCGGCGACCCGGGCGTTCAGGGCCCGGACCTCTCCCCGCGGACGATCACGATCCGACACGGCCCGGAGCCCCACCCGACGGGGGTGGCCCGGGGTCAAGTGGAACCACGAATCCGTGGCCTCGAAGCCCGGGGTCTGGACCTGGACCCACTGGGCGACCCGCTCGGTGGCGCACTCGAGCGTCCAGGCACCGTCGGCGCCCGGCCGGGCGACGGCCGAGAGGCCGAGGTCGTGCTCGCGGGCCCGAGCCTGGCCCAGGGGGAAGTACACCACCTCGCTCGAGTCGGCGTCGCCCTCGGTCGGGATCTCGGGGCGGAGCTCGACGTGCACGACGTCGTGGGCCGGCGGCCCGAAGCGGTAGGCGTAGGAGAGGTCACGGAACGACGGGAAGGCGGTCGCCAGTTCGACGGTGACCGACGTGCGGGCGGCGACCTCGATCGCCACCTCGGCCGCCTCCACCGTGGTCGCCCCGTCGGCCAGCAGCGTCACACCCAGTGTCCCCCGCCACGCCTGGGCCCGGTCGTTGGCCACGTGGGCCGACAGGCCGTTGAGCCCCTCGTCGGTGACCGACAGGGCCAGCGGGGCGAACAGGCGCCGGAGGGCGAACCAGGGTGCCTTGCGGTGCCCGAGAGCGTCGACCAGGCCCCACCCGGCACCCGGGACGAGGTCGCGCAGCGACAGGACCAGTCCCCCGTCGGCCGGTGAGCCGGCCCGCCGCCACTCGGCGAAGGCCACGGCCATGCACTCGGCCACGGCGGCCCGGCCGAGGTCCAGGTACCGCTCGGGGTCCTCGGTGCGCAGGGTGCGCACGTCCACGTCGAACAGCCGGGCCACGTAGTGGTCACGCACGTCCTCGAAGTCCCAGGACGAGCCGGCGTCGCGCGGGACGGCGGCCTTCCACGTCGGGTGGTGGCCGGCCAGGGCCGGGCCGCCGAACACGGCATCCACCGTCTCGGGCTCGGGCGGCACGGAGAAGGCCAGGCACTCGCCGGCGAACCGCACGGCACTGCGCCGGATGTCGTCGAACCCCCGCAGGTAGGCACCGACGCCGTAGTAGTGGGTGAGGCCCTCCTCGGTCCCGAAGGGCAGCGGCCCCCCGGTGGGGCTCGAGGTGACGTAGGGGGTGTCGGGCAGTCGGGCGGCGGCCGCCTCGGGCACCAGCTGCTCCAGCAGCCGGCCCGTCCACTGTCCCCGCTCGACCCCGGCCATGGCCGCCTGCTGCTCGATCTCGCTCCCACCGCAGAGCACGGCCACCGACGGCCGACCGGCCAGACGGGCGAACTGCTGGTCGAGCTCCCGGCCGAGCGAGGCCTCGAAGGCCTCGTCCTCGGGGTAGTCGAAGTTGGCCAGCATGGCGTCCACCAGGACCAGGACGCCGAGCTCGTCGCAGGCGTCGAAGAACGCCCCATCCTCGTAGACCATGGTCCCGGGCACCCGCAGCATGTTCATGTGGGCGTCGGCGGCGCGAGCCACGGCGGCCCGGACCGCGTCGGCCCCGGCGGCCAGCGACACCACGTCGGGCGGCACCCACAGGGCGCCACGGCAGAACACCGGCACGCCGTTGACCACCACCCGGAACCCGCCGTCGGACCGGTCGACCTCGAGGGTGCGGAACCCGACCGCCCCGAGATCGAACGTCTGCTCCCCGACCACCAGGCGCACCGGGTAGCGGGGCTGGTCACCGTGGCTGGCCGGCCACCAGCGCTCGACGGTGGGGACCCGGACCCGGCCGGTGACCGTCGAACGGCCGTCGGGGTCGGTGAGGACCTCGAGGGCGGCCGAGCTGGTCCCGACCTGCAGTTCGGCCACCTGGCCCCGGGCACCGTCGACGACGGCCTCGAGGATGACCACGCCGTCGTCGCCGTCGAGGCGGGCCACCAGATGGCGGTCGAGGAGCGTGGGCGCCTCCTCGACGCGCGCCCGGACGGCCACCGGCCGCCACGGTCCGACCGGGGCGGCGGTGTTCGACCAACCGGGCATGCGGCCGAGCAGGGTCGTGCGGACGAACCGGAGGGTCTGGTGACGGACGAGTCCGGTCCGCCAGCGCGGGCGGGGGCGCCGCTCGGCCAGACGGGGGGCCAGGGCGGCGAAGCGGATGGCCAGCTCGTTGACGGGCGACAGGTGGCCCAGCACCAGGCGCTCGGCGGTGAACATGTTCTCCCCGTGGAACTGGTGCACGCCGTTGACCCAGACGTCGGCCAGCGTGGCCAGACCGTCCAGCTCGAGCACATGGGCCGCGTCGGCCGACTCGACGGCGAAGGTGGTGCGGAACCACCAGTCCTCGGCGTCGTAGTCACGGTCGGACCAGCCGGCGACCCCGGCCGCCCGCAGGGCCGAGGCGGCCGTCCCCGGCACCTCGGCCGGGTACCAGGTCACCGAGAGGCCATCGAGCTCCTTGGGCATGCCCGCCGCCCCTGCCGGAACCGCACCACACTCCCAGATCGCATCGGCCAGGAGGTCACCCGCCATAGTGGTCGACGAGGCCGTTCACGGCGGACTCCCATGCCTCGGCCATCTCCTCGAGCGGCGTATCGAGGTCGGCCTTGCGACCGGCGACGGCGCGGGCCAGGGCGAACTGGACGCCCTTGGCCTGCAGGGCCACCGTGCCCAGCTGGTCGGCAATGTCCTCGAGGCCGTCACCGTTGCGCGCCCCCAGCCAGCGGACGAACCCGGCGCCGACCTCGGCCGTCGCGCCGCACTGGCGGCAGGTCCCGAAGGCGTACTCGTGGAACCGGTCCATCCCCTCGGACTGCAGCCACTCGACGTCGGCGTGGATCCGCTTGCCCAGTCGCCGGATGGGGTTGTCGACCGCACGGCGCGACAGGTGCGTGCGCAGCAGCTCGGTGGCCACCTCGGTCAGGCGGTCCTCGTCGCGCCACACCCGGTCGAGCTTCACCAACTCGACGTAGGGGGGCATGAGGTGCGGCTCGTACTGGCCGAGGCCGAACACCCCGTCGTAGTCGTCGCCCGAGAGCTCGTAGTAGCCGGCGTTGTGGAAGTAGCCGAGGGTACGGGTCGCCGGGTCGAGGTACTGCGGGACGATGGTCGACTTCACGTGGGCGATCTGGTAGCTCACGCCCCGGGTGTCGGGGAGGAACCACGAGTCGACCTCGACCGTGAGGAGCCGACCGAAGTCGAGCTGCTCGGCGACGTGGTCGACGATCGGACGCCAGACGTTCATCTCGCCGACCTCGAGGCCGTAGAGGGCCCGCAGGTCCTCGGGCGGGATCTTGAAGAACGTCCACTGGTCGCCCTCGAAATCGGTCGACAGGGTGAACGCCCCGGCGGCCCCCGGGTCGAGGTCGAGGGCGTGGAGCACCTCGACCCAGACGTCCACGTAGCAGTTGGTCTCGGTCCAGCAGAGCTCGGCCGAGTGCAACGGGTGCGGCTGGTACGTGGCCGCGTCGATGGGCAGGAGTCGGTGGCTCATAGGGCCAGTGCGTCTCGCACCTCGAGGGGCCAACGGCTGGCGTCCAGCCCGTGGGTGTGGAAGAGGGCCAGCGTGACCCGCTCGACGCCGAACCCCACACAGGCGGTGTGGGCCACCTCGCCGTCGGCGGTGGTGATGTCGAAGACCCGGCCGAAGTGGTCCAGGTGGCAGTTGGCCGACGTGATGGCTGTCGGCAGCTCGGTCGAGCAGATGGGCGAGACGAGCTCGATCTTGAGCGCCTCCTCACGCTGGTTGGAGGCCAGCATCCGGCCGGGACGGCCGAAGAACGGGTCGTTGGCGATGACGTCGTCGATCTCGAGACCGAGCCGCTCGTGGATGGCCAGGCCCCGCTCGACCCAGCGGTCCCGGTGCGCCCGGGCGCCCTCGGGCTCGCCCAGGAAGACGAACTCGTGCTGGCGGAAGGCCTGCATGCGGGCCGGGTCGACGCTCGGCTCGTGACGGAAGCACTGGCCGAAGACCTCGACCACGCGCCCGCCCTCGGGCAGGACGCCGCTCTGGCTCGGGTACAGCGGGTGACAGGCCGCCGAACACAGGGCCAGGTCGGTGGCGTCGAGGTGGTCGCCCCACTCCTCGCCGTCCTCGACGGCGTTCAGGAGCTTGGCGTGGGCCCGCTCGTCACCGGTGAAGGAGTGCACCGAACCCAAGAGGTCGGGGAACGACCGCACGTAGTCGGTGAGGTCGAGCAGGCTCCGGTTCATGACCAGCGGGAAGTGGTAGGTCCCCGACGCCTCGTGGCGACCGGTGGCACTCACCAGGGCGTCGAGGCCCCGCACCACCCGCTCGAACGCCTCGGCCCGCAGGTAGAGCCCATCGACACCGGTGGGCACGAGCAGGCCGGCATCGAAGAGCTCCTGACGGAACTCCCGATAGGCGTCGCTCGGGTCCACCGGTATCCCCGCCACGGGGAGGTCGGTCGATGACGTGTCGAGGGTGTGGTGCAGAGCCATGTCAGCCTTCCTTGGCCACCAGCAGCATCTGGGCGCTGTTGGCGAGAATTCGATCGTTGTTGACCATCAGGGCGGCGCCGTGGGCGTCTCGCAGCAGCCGGCCGAGGCTGAAGGAGGAGTTCTCGCGGTAGCCCGACATGCCGCAGATCCGCATGGCCCGGCCGACGATGTCGACCACCAGGTCCGATGCCGAGATCTTGAGCGAGTTGCACTCGATGGCGAAGGCCATCGAGCTGAGCGCCTCGGCGTCCTCGGCGATCTCGTCGAAGTGACGGGCCGCCTGGTGCACCACGGCGTCGAAGGGCAGGTGCACGGCCATCAGCTCGGCCACGTGGACCGCCGCCGGGGGCATCGTGCCGGGCTTCTTGCGGGCCTCGGCCCGCACGTAGGTCCGGGCGTGGGACACCGCCGCCTCGGCGATCCCCAGCCACACGTGGGCCCAGAGGATGTGCGAGACCGGGAGCATGGTGGCGCTCGAGATGTCGGTGTAAGCGGCCGGGAGGATGCACTCCTCGATGTCCTCGGCCCGAAGCGTGAAGCCCAGGCTGCAGGTGCCCCGGAAGCCCAGCGTGTCCCACTCCCCGATCGGCTCGAGAGTGACGTTGGGGCGGCGGCACAGGACCAGCACCTGGTCGCTCGGCGGGCTGTCGACGCCCCGGCGGGCCGTGGTCAGCACGGCGTCGGCGTACTGGCCGTAGGAGATGACCGGCGCCTGCTTGGTCAGCCGGAACTGGCCGTCGGCCTGCTCGACGGCGCAGTAGCTGCTGCGCACGTCGCCGCCGATGCCGGCTTCGGTGGTCGCCGAGGCCAGCAGCGCCTGGTTGCCCACGACCTCTTCGCGGAGGTAGTCGTTGAAGAACAGGTTGCCGCCGTGGCGGACCAGGGAGGCCACCTGGATCTGGTGCATGGCGTAGACCATGGCCGTCGTGGCGCAGTGCCGACCCAGTATCTCCACCACCTGGGCGATCTCGCTGAGGGTGGCCCCCTCGCCGCCCAGGTGCGTCGGCACCATGGCCGAGAGCAGGCCCTCGGCCCGGAGCGCCTCGATGGCCTCCTTCGGGAAGCGGGCGTCGCGGTCGACCTCCTCGGCCGCCGGACCGACGGTCGTCTCGGCGACGCGGCGGGCCCGGGCGAGCAGGTCCTCGTGTTCGGTGACGGTGCTCACGCCAGCGTCCCCACCAGGCCGCTGAGGGCCTCCTGGATGGCGTAGACCGACTCGAAGGTCTTCTTGCGCAGGAGCTCCTGGGGGAATTCCACGTCGAAGGCGTCCTCCAGGGCCAGCATCACGTTGACGCTGGCGTGCGACGTCAGCCCGCACTGGTAGAGGTCGGCGTCGATGTCGATGCTCATGGCGTCGACCGGCAACCGGCCGTACTCCGCCAGGACCTCGCGGATCGTCGTTTCCATCATGCTCCCTTCGATTCGGCAGTGCGTTGCGATTTATTGCTGAGGGCGATGACCACGGCCACCGCCACATCGCCCTCGTGGGAGAGGGCCACGGTCAGGTTGCCGAGGCCACCCGAGCGGGCCAGCTGGGCGGCGTCCCCGCTGAGGGTGATCGAGCAGGAGCCGTCGGTCTCACGGCAGACCTCGATCGAGCGCCAGTCCAGTTGCTGGGTCCCGGGCCGCAGGACCTTGATCGCCGCCTCCTTGGCTGCGAAGCGGGCGGCCAGGCTCTCGACGATCGGACCCCGGGGCCCGGTGCAGCTGGCCAGCTCGAGGGCGGTGAAGACCCGCTCGAGGTACCGGGTCCCGAATCGGTCGATCGACTGGGCGACGGCGGCGACGGACGCCACGTCCACTCCGGCTCGAACTTCGGTGGTGTCGGCGGCCGCGGGGCGGATGCGGCTCTCACCTCGAGTGGCGGTACTGATCGGCATATCCAAAGTCTGCGGAATTCGCCGTCAGTCAACTACCACTGCCCGCGTGATCTTTCTAATCACAATGGTGGAGATTTCTTCGCGCTCCGGCGGGGTCCACCCGGGCGCCCGTCAGCCGGTTTTCCGGCCTTTCCGGCCGGTCCGACCCCCTGACCTGGGACTTAACGGACGAGGGACCGCCCCGGACGCCGGACGGCCCCTCATCTCATTGAACGAGGGCAACCGGGGGTCACCCGCCGACCGCACCAGGCGTTCAGCGCTTGCGGGCCACCAGGTGGAAGTACCGGATGCCCGACGTGTCGTCGCCCACGCTCACCGGGGCGCCCCGCTCGGCGTCGAAGGCGCACTCGAGTGTAAGACCGGCCCGCTCGAGCTCGGCGACGGCCTCCTCGAGCGTGACGTAGTGGATCAGGAGGCCGAAGTCGTGGGCCTCGACCGGCCGGACGGCCCACCCCGCGCCCTCCTCGGCCGACTTCATGAGCCGTCGGCGGTTGAGCAGTGCCCGGGGGAAGTGCACCGGGATGCCGGCCACGTGGACCAGGAACCGCCCCAGCCGATCGGCGAACGACCAGGTGGCGAGGGACGGCGAGTGGGCCTTGCGCCATGGGCTGGCCCGGAAGCACGGGCCGACCTTGTTGTGCGTCGACACCACGAGGCGTCCCCCGGGGGCGAGGACCCGGCTCATCTCGGCGATCGCCTGGGCCCGGTCGGCGTGGTCGACGGCGTCGAGCCCGTTGTAGCTGAACACCACCAGTTGGAAGTGGCCGTCGGCGAAGTCCGAGAGGTTCCGCACGTCGCCCCAGCGGATGTCGGCGCCCGGGTAGTTTCGCCGGGCCACCGCCACCATCTCGGGTGTGTAGTCCACCCCGATGTAGTCATCCGAGACCAGACGCAGCATGGTGGTCGTCCGGCCACCACCCACGCCCACGTCGAGGATGGGACGGCCCCGGGCCTCCGACGCCACGTAGCTGACGGCGGCCCGCTCGCCGGCGTCGCTCCAGGACTCGATGGACAGGGGCGAACCGTCACCCCCGAACTCGTGGACCACCTCGGCGGTGGACCACGCCGTCCGGTTGACCTCGTCGGGCGTGGATACCGGCTTGTCGTGAATTGCGGTCATGCCGCACCTCCAGGTTGCGCCTGGTCAGAGGATCCCAACGGTCGGACGGCGTAGGTCCGATCTCCCAACAGCTGAATGTAGGCGGCTTCGATACGCGGTACCACGCGGCCGGCGGTGAACTCCACCACGGCCTCTCGACCGGCCACGCCCATCGCCTGGCCCCGATCGGGCAGCGCCAGCACGTCGGCCAGCGCCTTGGCCAGGTCCTTGGCATCACCCGGTTCCACCAGGCGGCCGGTCACCCCGTCCTGGACCATGTCCACGATGCCGCCACTGGCCGCCGCCACGACCGGGCGGCCGACGGCCATCGCCTCGAGCACCACCGTCGGACAAGGGTCGGGCCACACCGAGGGCACGACCACGCACCGGGCCGACCGCATCAGGGCGACCACCTCGGGATGGGGCAGCTCGGAGAGGACGGAGGCGCCGTCGGGCAGGTCGAGGGGGCCGTTTCGA
>CAVSSX010000008.1:0-635466 GCA_963730735.1 uncultured Acidimicrobiaceae bacterium | reverse complement strand
CGCCCCGAAGGGGCGCCGCCGGCCGCCGCCGGCCGGCCCCGGGTAACGAGAACGACGCGACGACAGAGAGGGTCATGACGCCATGAGCAAGACGAACTTCGAGTTTCTCGACGCGCTGGGCCAGATCGCCCGCGACAAGGGCATCTCGGTCGAGACGCTGCTGGACGCCCTGGCCAACGCCCTGGTGGCCGCCTACAAGCGGCGCCCCGACGCGGCCGAGGAGGCCGTCGTCACCATCGACCCCGAGTCGGGCGAGATCCGGGTCTACGGCCAGGAGCTCGACGAGGACGGCAACGTCGTGCGGGAGTGGGACGACACCCCCGACGACTTCGGCCGCATCGCCGCCCAGACGGCCAAGCAGGTCATCCTGCAGCGCATCCGCGAGGTCGAGCGGGACATGAAGTACGAGGAGTACGCCGGCCGGGAGGGCGACATCGTCACCGGCATCGTCCAGCAGACCGACAACCGCTACACCTTGCTCGACCTGGGCAAGGTCGAGGCGCTGTTGCCCCAGGCCGAGCAGGTCTCCTACGAGCGCTACGAGCACGGCGCCCGGCTGAAGGCCTACATCGTGGAGGTCCGCAAGACCACCAAGGGGCCCCAGATCGTGGTCAGCCGCACCCACCCCGGTCTGATCAAGCGGCTGTTCGAGCTGGAGGTACCCGAGATCTCGTCGGGCACGGTCGAGATCCGGGCCGCCGCCCGTGAGCCCGGCCACCGCACCAAGATCGCCGTGTGGTCGAACGACCCCAACGTCGACCCGGTCGGTGCCTGCGTGGGCGCCCGGGGGTCACGGGTCCGGATGGTCACCAACGAGCTGCGGGGCGAGCGGGTCGACGTCGTGCCCTTCTCCGACGACCCGGTCGAGCTGATCCAGAACGCCCTGGCCCCGGCCCGGGTACGCGAGGTCCGCCTCGACGACGAGACCGGCACGGCCACCGTGGTGGTCAGCGACTACCAGCTCTCCCTGGCCATCGGCAAGGAGGGCCAGAACGCCCGGCTGGCCGCCCGGCTGACCGGCTGGCGGATCGACATCAAGAGCGAGACCCAGCTCGAGGAGGAGGAAGCCGGCTACGGCGGCCAGGAGTGGGCCGAGGGCGAGTGGGTCGAGAGCGAGAACGGCGAGATGGTCTGGAAGCCGGCCGAGGGTGGCGAGGCCATCTCGGCCGAGGAGTGGACCCACGCCGCCGAGGAGCAGTCGGGCCCCGACGGTGAGGCCGACCCGAGGCGTCGGCCACGGCCGATGGGGTAGCCGCCGAGGCCAGCGCCCCCGAGGCGGCCCCGGCTGCGGTCGGCGCCGAGGCCGAGCCGTCGGTCGAGACCGCCCCGCCCGGATCGGCGGGAGGGGCCGCATAGCCCCGCTGCGGACCTGCATCGGCTGCCGGCGGGTCGCCCCGCCCGAGGAGCTGGTGCGGGTGGCGCGGCGCCCCGACGGTACGTTGGTCCTGGGCCGACACGAACCCGGTCGAGGGGCGTGGCTGTGCGCCGCGTCGACGACGTGCCTGGACCTGGCGGTCCGGCGACGGGCGTTCGACCGGGCCTTCCGCCAGCCGGTGGCGCAAGACCAGGTCGCCGGGGTGCGGGCGGCATGGGCCGGAGCCCGGAGAGGGACGACGGCCCCGATGTGCGAGGATAGATAGCCCAGCGACCTGTGTGGCGTTGGCGACAAAAAGAGCATTGAGGACGAGTTGGCGAAGAAAATACGGGTCTACGAGTTGGCCAGAGAGCTGGGCCTGACGAACAAGGAGGGGCTCGACCTCTGCCTTGCGCTGGGCATCGGTGTGAAGAGCCATTCCTCGTCGATCGAGGACGCCCAGGCCGACCGCGTCCGCCGCAAGGCCGACGCCGAGGGCCTCCGTCGTGCCGTGTCGCCCGAGGAGCCGGCCCCGGCCAAGAAGGCCGAGCCGTCGACCTCGGCCTCGGCGCCCAGTCGCGTCGTCCGGTCGACCAGTCGGGGTGACACGACGGTGTCGTCGGCCCCGGCGTCCGACGCGCCCGCCCGCCCGAGGGTCGTGAGCAGCCGACCGGCCGCCCCGGCCGCTCCCGCCCCGCCCGGCCGCCGCCCCGGCGCCGTCCGCCCCACCGCCGCCGCCGCCCCGCCGCCCCGCCCCGCCCGGCTGCCGCTCCGGCACCGGCTGCCGCATCGGCCGCGCCGCCCGCAGCTGCTCCCGCGCCGGCTGCTGCTCCGCCGTCACCTGTCGCGCCGCCGGCGGCTCCTGCCGCCCCGGCCCCGGCCGCCCCGCCCGTGGCCCCGGCGGCCGCTGCTCCCGCCGCGCCGCCGACGGCCCCCGCCGCCGGCCGCCACCGGTCGCCCCGGCCGCCGCCGCTCCGACACCGGCGGCCCCGGCCGCCCCCACGCCGTCCGCCCCGCCCGCGCCCGGCGGCGCGCCGGTGCCCCCGCGGCCGCCCCGGCCGCCGTTGAGCTCCACCGGCAAGGTCATCCCCCCGCCGCCGGTCCGTCCGCCGACGGGCCCGAGTGGTCGACCGATCCCTCCGCCGCCCGGTATGGGTGGCCGCCGGCCCTCGGCCCCCGCCGGTCGTCCGAGCGGCGCCGGTGGCGCCTACCCGCAACGCACCGGCGGTCGTCCGGCTCCCTCGGGTGGCGGTGCCGGCCGTCCCGGTGGTGGTTTCCCGAGCCGTCCCGGCAGCGGTGGCGGCTTCAGCGGTGGCCGTCCGGCCGCCGGCCCGGGTGGCGGTGCCCCCGGTGGTCGTGGGGGCGGTGTCCCCGGGCGTCGACCGCCGCAGCGCCGTGCCCGTCGGCGTCGGCGGAACCTCGAAGAGCTCGAGCCGACCCAGCTGACCACGTACCTGCCGTCGACCGCCCCGGTGCCCGACGGCGAGATCATCGTCGAGCGGGGCTCGACGGCACGCGACCTCGGACCGAAGGTCAACCGGTCGGCCGGTGACGTCATCCGCTTCCTGCTGCTGCAGGGCGAGATGGTGACGGCCACCCAGTCGCTCTCCGACGACATGATCGAGCTGTTCGCCGCCGAGCTGGGCGCCGAGGTGCGCCTGGTCGACCCGGGCGAGGAGAAGGAAGCCGAGCTGCTGGCCCGGTTCTTCGAGGACGACGACGACGACGAGGAGCTCGAGGACGACCTGCGGCCTCGGCCCCCGGTGGTCACGGTCATGGGCCACGTCGACCACGGCAAGACGCTCCTGCTCGACAAGATCCGCTCCACCGACGTGGTGGCCGGCGAGGCGGGTGGCATCACCCAGCACATCGGCGCCTACCAGGTGAGCTGGCACGACCAGCTGCTGACGTTCATCGACACCCCGGGCCACGAGGCCTTCACGGCCATGCGGGCCCGAGGGGCCGAGGTGACCGACATCGTGGTCCTGGTGGTGGCGGCCGACGACGGGGTGATGCCCCAGACGATCGAGGCCATCGACCACGCCAAGGCGGCCGACGTGCCGATCATCGTGGCCATCAACAAGATGGACCGGGCCGACGCCAACCCCGACCGGGTGCTCCAGCAGCTCTCGGAGCGGGGCCTCGTCCCCGAGGCGTGGGGCGGCGACACCATCACGGTGCAGCTCTCGGCGCTCACCGGCGACGGGATCGACGAGCTCTTGGAGCAGCTGGTGCTGGTGGCTGAAGTCGAGGAGCTCCGGGCCAGTCCCGAGGGCCGCGGCCGGGGCACCGTGCTCGAGGCCGAGCTCGAGGTGGGACGGGGCCCGGTGGCCACCCTCATCGTGCAGCACGGCACCCTCCGGGTCGGCGACCCGGTGGTCGCCGGGGCGGCCTGGGGCAAGGTCAAGGCCCTGGTCGACGACCACGGCGACCACGTGAAGGAGGCCCTGCCCTCCATGCCGGTGCAGGTGCTCGGCTTCTCCGAGCCCCCCCGGCCCGGCGACGAGCTGCGCGGGGCCAAGGACCTGGCGACCGCCCGGACGCTGGGCGAGGCGCGGGCCCAACGGTTCCGCCTGTCGGGCCACAACCCGGTGGCCTCGGCGGCCACCGGAGCCAAGCTCGAGGACCTCTTCGAGCAGATCCAGCGGGGCGAGACGGCCACGTTGAACCTGGTCCTGAAGGCCGACGTCCAGGGTTCGCTCGAGGCGGTCACCGAGAGCCTCCGCAAGCTCGAGCGCGACGACGTGAAGCTCAGCTTCGTGCACCGCGGCGTCGGCGGGATCACCGAGTACGACGTCACGCTGGCCCAGGCGTCGAACGCCACCATCATCGGCTTCAACGTGCGACCGGACCGGCGGGCCCGCCAGCTGGCCGAGGCGAGCGACGTCGAGATCCGGACCTACGAGATCATCTACAAGCTGCTCGAGGACATCGAGTCGGCCATGCTCGGCATGCTCACGCCCGAGTTCGAAGAGGTGGTCACCGGCGAGGCCGAGGTCCGCCAGGTCTTCCGGGTCCCCCGGGTCGGGGCCATCGCCGGCTGCTACGTCCGAGACGGCGTCATCACCCGAGGCTCCAAGGTCCGCTTCCTGCGCGAAGGGGTCATCATCTGGAAGGGCACGATCACCTCGCTCAAGCGCTTCAAGGACGACGCCCGCGAGGTGGCCTCGGGCTTCGAGTGCGGGTTGGGTCTCTCGGACTTCCAGGACCTGAAGCCCGGGGACGTCATCGAGACCTTCGAGGAGCGCGAGATCCCGCGTACCTGAGGTCTGGAGCGCTCGACATGGCGTCCCGCCGTTCCCGCACCCCGGATCGGGGCAGCGCCAGCTCGTACCCGAGGTCGCTGCGGGTCAACCAGGTCCTCCGGCAGATCGTGGCCGAGGAGCTCGAGCGGCTGGCCGATGCCGACGAGCGCCTCCGGCTGCTGACCGTGACCTCGGTCGACACGTCGCCCGACCTGCGGACGGCGACGGTCTACGTGGCCTCGCTCGACGACGAGGCGGCGGCGGCCCTCGACGAGCGCCGCGCCCAGCTCCAACGACACATGGGCGGCCAGGTCCGGATGAAGCGCACGCCGCGCCTCACCTTCGTGGCCGATCCGGCCGTCTCGGCCGGGGCCCGGGTGGACGAGGTGCTGCGGCGGATCCACGACGCCGAGCCGACGACCGACACACTGGCGGCCGGGGCCCGACGCCCGACGAGCCGGCGCCCGACGACCCGACGCCCGACGAGCCGACGCCGGACGGGCCGGCATGAGCCCCGGGCCCTCGACCCCCACGGCCGGCCGGGCCGGCACCCTCACCACCGGCCTGGTGGTCGTGGACAAGCCGGCCGGGATGACGTCGCACGACGTGGTCGCCCGGTGCCGGAGGATCTTCGGCCAGAAGCGGGTGGGCCACGCCGGGACGCTCGACCCCGATGCCACCGGCGTGCTCCTGGTCGGCCTGGGCCGGGCCACCCGGCTGCTCCGCTTCCTGACCGCTCTGCCCAAGACCTACACCACCGAGATCGTGCTCGGGACGGCCACGTCGACCCTCGACGCCGCCGGGGAGGTCGTGTCGACCTGGGACATGGCGGGCGTCACCCTGGCCGCCGCCCGGGCGGCGGCCGTGTCCCTCACCGGCCCGATCGAGCAGATACCGCCGATGGTGTCGGCGGTGAAGATCGGCGGACGGCCGCTGCACGAGCTGGCCCGGGAGGGCAGAGAGATCGAGCGGCCGCCCCGTCCGGTCACCGTGTACCGCTTCGACCTGGCCGAGGGCCCCGAGCCCGGGGTCCTGTCGGCCGAGATCGAGTGCTCGTCGGGCACCTACGTCCGGGTGCTGGCGGCCGATCTGGGCGCCGCCCTGGGTGGCGGCGCCCACGTCCGGGCCCTCCGCCGCACGGCGATCGGGTCGTTCGGCGTGGCCCAGGCCACGCCGCTCGAGGCGCTCGGCGCCGACGCCGTCCTCACCCCAGCCGAGGCCCTCCGAGACCTCGATCGCGTCACCACCGACCAGGAGGTGGCTCGGCTGGTCGCTCGAGGGTTCCCGCTCGACCGGGTGTCGCTCGGGGCCGTGGGGGAGGGCCCCTGGGCCCTGGTCGACGGCGGCCAACGGCTGCTGGCCGTCTACGAGGCCACCGGGACCGACCGGATCCGTCCCGCCGTGGTCCTGGTCGGCAACTAACCTCACCCCTGATGGAGGTCCTTGCCCCCGAGGGCTGCACACCGTTCGAGGGCGGGTCGGTCGTGACCATCGGCGCCTACGACGGGGTCCACCTCGGCCACCGGCACCTGCTGGCCGAGCTGCGCCGCCGGGCGGCCGACCTCGGGGTCCCGACGACCGTGGTGACCTTCGACCGCCACCCGGCCACGGTGGTCCGGCCCGACTCGGCGCCGTCGCTGCTGACCGACCTCGGCCAGAAGCTCGAGCTGCTCGAGGACTGTGGGATCGACCGCACGCTGGTGGTGCCCTTCGACGCCGGCCGGGCCGACGAGACGGCCGAGGAGTTCGTCCGGGAGATCCTGGTCGACAAAGCCGGGGCCAAGGTGATCGTGGTCGGCGAGGACTTCCACTTCGGCCACGGGCGCAAGGGCAACGTCACCCTGCTCGGGGAGCTGGGCCGGTCGCTCGGTTTCGAGGTGGAGGGGATCAGCCTGCGGGGCGACGAGGGCGTGGCCGTGTCCTCGACCCGCATCCGCCAGTTGGTGGCCGACGGCCGGGTGGCCGAGGCGGCCGCCCTGCTCGGCCGGCCCCATCAGGTACGGGGCGAGGTGGTGCACGGGGACGGCCGGGGTGGCGCCACCCTCGGCTACCCGACGGCCAACGTCGAGATCCCCCGGGAGATCGCCCTGCCCGGTGACGGCGTCTACGCCGGGTGGTACCGGCGGCCCGACGGCACCGAGCTGCCGGCCGCCATCTCGGTCGGTCGGCGCCCGACCTTCTACGACGACGACGGCGACCTGCTGGTCGAGGCGTACGTGCTCGACTTCCAGGGTGACCTGTACGGCGAGCGGGCCCAGGTGGCCTTCGTGGACCGTCTGCACGGCCAGATCCGCTTCGAGTCGATCGACGAGCTGGTGGAGCAGATGGGCCGTGACGTGGCCGACACCCGCCGTCTGCTCGCCGCCGGCGGCTGAGGCGGCGCATGGGGCGTGACACGGTGGGGAATTCGGGCGTTCGGCCCCCCGGCCTGCTAACGTAGATCCCGGTCAGGGGCTACCTTGGCCGGCAGGCAACCTGCCACCCGCCGCCGACCTACCGGTGTGCGGGGTGCGGGCCGCCGGCGTCGGACACCTTCGAGTGCCCGGCGACGGGGCCGTCCGCTTCCGATGTTCACCACGTCCCGAGGTTTTTTCGTACATGCCCGATAAGCAGGCCATCATCGCCGAACACCGGTTGCACGACACCGATGTCGGATCGTCCGAGGTCCAGATCGCCCTCCTCACGGATCGCATCTCGCACCTGACGGACCACCTCAAGCTCCACAAGGGTGACCATCACACCCGGCGGGGCCTGATGAAGCTCATCGGTCGCCGTCGTCGCCTGCTCGACTACGTGCGGGACAACGACGTCGAGCGGTACCGCACCATCATCGGACGGCTCGGCATCCGCCGCTAGCGTCCCCAACGATCTTCCGCCCGGCCGTCGGCCGGGCGGTTGCATAAACAAAGACGGGCAACCCGAGGAGTCGGCTGCCAGTCGCCGGTCACCTTCGCACCGGCCGCCATCGGCGGACCGGGGAGGACGAGGTGGTCGACCACTGGGAACCGGCCGAGGGGGCCCCCAAACCCCAAGGAGCACTATGGCTGAGGCCATCTCCGTGTCGGCGCCCATCAGTGGCACCGATCGCACCCTGTCCTTCGAGGCCGGCAAGCTGGCCCAACTGGCCGACGGCGCCGTCGTCGCCCGCATCGGGGACACCGTCCTACTGGCCACGGCGACCGCCGCTCGTTCGGTGCGGGAGGGGACGGACTTCTTCCCCCTCACCGTCGACATCGAGGAGCGCACCTACGCCGCCGGCAAGATCCCCGGCTCGTTCTTCCGCCGGGAGGGCAAGTCGTCCGACCAGGCCATCCTGACCTGCCGGCTCATCGACCGCCCGCTGCGGCCCTCGTTCCCCAAGGGCTTCCGCAACGAGGTCCACGTCGTCGGCACCATCTTCGGTGCCGACCAGGTGAACCCCCACGACGTCCTGGCCATCAACGCCGCCTCGGCCGCCCTGATGCTCTCGGGCATCCCCTTCGACGGCCCGATCGGGGCCGTCCGGGTGGCCTACACGACCGAGGGCGCCTGGATCCCGCACCCCACCTTCGAGGAAGGTGAGGAGGCGACGTTCGAGCTGGTCGTCGCCGGCCGGGCCCTCGGCGAGACCGAGGACGCCGACGTGGCCATCATGATGGTCGAGGCCGGTGGCACCGAGAAGTCCTGGCAGTACTACGAGGACGGCGCGCCCAAGGTCACCGAGGAGGTCCTCGCCGAGGGCCTGGAGTCGGCCAAGACCTGGATCCGCGAGTCGATCAACCTCCAGCGTCAGCTGGTGGCGTCGTACGTGAAGGAGCGGGGCCCGATCGAGACGATCGAGTTCTCGACCTTCTCCGACTACCTCGACGACGTGTGGGAGCGGGTCGCCGCCGTCGGCACCGACCTGGTGGCCGAGGCCAACAAGGTCACGGCCAAGGCCGCCCGCAACGCCGCCCTCGACGAGGCCTCGGCCTCCATCCAGGCCACCCTGGCCGGTGAGTTCGAGGGTCGCGAGCGCGAGGTCAAGGCCGCCGTCCGGGCCCTCACCAAGAAGCTGGTCCGCCGGCGCATCGTCGACGAGGGCCTGCGCATGGACGGCCGGGGCACCAAGGACATCCGGCCGCTGTCGGCCGAGGTGGACCTGTTCCCGACGGCCCACGGCTCGGCGCTCTTCCAGCGTGGCGAGACCCAGGTGCTGAACGTGACCACCCTCGGCATGCCGCGGATGAACCAGTTGCTCGACACCATCACCCCGGTCGAGCACAAGCGCTACATGCACCACTACAACTTCCCGCCGTTCTCGACCGGTGAGACGGGCTTCATGCGCGGCCCGAAGCGCCGGGAGATCGGCCACGGCCTGCTGGCCGAGCGGGCCCTCCTGCCGGTCGTGCCGAGCCAGGAGGAGTTCCCCTACACGCTGCGCCTGGTCTCCGACGTCCTCGCCTCCAACGGCTCGACGTCGATGGCCTCGGTGTGCGGCTCGACCCTGTCGCTGATGGCGGCCGGTGTGCCGATCAAGGCCCCGGTGGCCGGGATCGCCATGGGCCTCGTCTACGACGAGGGGACCTACGTCACCCTGACCGACATCCTCGGCTCCGAGGACGCCTTCGGCGACATGGACTTCAAGGTCGCCGGCACGTCCGAGGCCGTGACGGCGCTGCAGCTCGACACCAAGATCGACGGCCTGCCGGCCGACGTGTTGGCGAAGGCGTTGCTCCAGGCCAAGGAAGCCCGGTTGGCGATCCTCGAGGTCATGGCCGGCGCCATCGCCGAGCCCCGTGACGAGGTGGCCACCAGCGCCCCCAAGATCGTCTCGATGGAGATCCCGATCGACAAGATCGGCGAGGTCATCGGGCCCAAGGGGAAGGTCATCAACACCCTGCAGCAGGAGACCGGGGCCGACATCGCCGTCGACGACGACGGCATGGTGGGCACGGTGACCATCGGGGCCAAGGACGGCAACGCCGTCGAGGAGGCCCGGCGACGGATCTCCCTCATCCTCGACCCGCCGACCGCCGAGGTCGGTGCCGTCTACGCCGGCCGGGTGGTCAACCTGACCAAGTTCGGTGCCTTCGTGAGCGTGCTGCCGGGTCGTGACGGCCTGCTGCACATCTCGAAGCTGTCCCCGCTGGCCGGCGGCAAGCGCGTCGGGGCCGTCGAGGACGTGCTGACCCTGGGTCAGGCCATCGAGGTGAAGGTCGACGACATCGACCCGCAGGGCAAGGTGTCGCTCTCGCTGGCCAACGTGCCCGAGTCCGACGCCGCCCCGGCGGCCAGCCCCAACGGCGGCGGCAGCCCGTCCGCCGGCAATGGCGGGCGGGGGAACGGCGACCGCGGCGGCAACGGCGATCGCGGCAACGGTCACAACGACCCGGGCCCGCGTGGCGCCGTCCGGGCCGACGCGGCGACCACCGCGCCGACGGTGGCGTCCTTCGAGGACGCCTTCGAGGCCGAGCTGGTCGCCGACTTGGGCGACCTCGGCCCGGGCGCACCGGCCGAGAGCCGGGGCGACAACGGCGACGGCGAGCGCCGTCGCAGTCGTCCCCGGCGCCGTTGACCCACCCACCGGCATCGCCGGTCATCATCGAACGACTGCCGTCGGGCATCCGCCTCGCCACTGAGGCGATGCCCGACGTGCGGTCGGTTTCGGTGGGCTTCTGGGTCGGGACCGGCTCGCGTGACGAGACCGAGGAGCGGGCCGGGGCGTCCCACTTCCTCGAGCACCTGCTGTTCAAGGGCACGTCGCGCCGGTCGGCGGCTGCCATCGCCGAGGCCCTCGACGAGGTCGGCGGGGACTGCAACGCCTTCACCACCAAGGAGTACACGACCTTCTACATCCGGCTGCTGGCCGAGCACCTGCCGCTCGGGCTCGACATCCTCTCGGACATCATGTGGGATCCGGCCCTGCGGCCCGACGACGTCGACGCCGAGCGGTCGGTCATCCTCGACGAGATCCTGATGCACGCCGACGAGCCGGCCGACCTGGTGGCCGAGGAGTGGACGGCGGCGGTCTTCCCCGACCACCCGCTCGGCCGTGACACCCTCGGCACCGCCGGCAGCGTCCGGGCCACCACGGCCGGGGACATCCGGGCCTTCTTCGACGACCACTACCGGCCGGGCAACATGGTGGTCTCGGTGGCCGGCGCCATCGACCACGCCGACGTGGCCCGGGCGGTGACCGAGCGGACCGCGAGCGCCGCCGGCGGCACCTCGCCGGCGCGTGCCGTCCCGACGGCCCCGTCGCGGCCCCTGGTCGTGCGACGCCGCCCGACCGAACAGGCCCACCTGGTGCTGGGCAGCCGCTCGGTCTCCCGGTTCAGCGAGGACCGCTGGGCCATCGCCGTGCTCAACCACATCCTGGGCGGCGGCCTCTCGAGCCGGCTCTTCCAGAAGATCCGGGAGCAACGGGGCCTGGCCTACTCGGTGTGGTCGGAGCGTTCCAGCTACGCCGACACCGGCACGGTGTCCATCGTGGCCGGGACGGCCCCCGAGCACGTCGACGAGGTCCTGCGCATCGCCGTCGGTGAGCTCGAGCTGCTGGCCACCGACGGGGTCACGGCGCGCGAGCTGACGATCGCCAAGGGGAACCTGCGGGCCGAGACCCTGCTCTCGGGGGAGGACTCGGGGGCCCGGATGAGCCGGCTCGGGGCCTCGCTCCTGCTGCACGGCGAGGTCCGTCCGGTCGACGACGTCCTGGCCCGGATCGACGCCGTCGATCTCGACGACGTCGCCCGGGTGGCGGCCGACCTGGCGTCGGCGCCGCGGACCCTGGCCGCCGTGGGTCCCTTCGACGAAACGGCGTTCGACGCCGAGGCGCTGGGTCTGGTCGTACCGGCGGCGTGAGCTCGCCGGGTCGCCGCCACCGTTCACCGGTCACCGGCCGGACGGGCTAGGTTCGCCCCCCGTGCGGGCATGGCTGAGGACCGCCGACGGTCGGGCGGTCGCCGTCCTGCTGGCCGTGCCGGCCCTGGCCTTCGTGGTCCCGGCGCTGTTCGGCATCCCGGCCCTGTCGGGGGACAACCTGATCCAGAACTTCCCCCTGCGGGCGTTCGCCGGGGAACTGCTCCGCCACGGCCACCTGCCGCTGTGGAACCCCTACATCTGGTCCGGCAGCCCGCTGCTCGGCGGCATGAACGCCGGGGCCCTCTACCCGTTCACCTTCCTGTTCGTGTTCCTGCCGCCGATCGGCGCCTGGGTGCTGAACCTGCTGGTGGTGTACTGGTCGGGGGCGCTCGGGACCTACTGGCTGACCCGTCAGCTCGGGGCGCGGCCGCTGGCCGGCTTCCTGGCCGCCGCCGTGTACGCCTTCGCCGGGACGATGGTCGGCCAGATGGTCCACCTCGGGATCGTCCAGGGCATGGGGCTGATGCCGATCATCGTGCTGGCCGTGCTCAAGATCAGCTGGGGCGTCGTCGGCCAGGGCCCGGCCACCCGCCGGCTGCGGGCGGCCGCCGGGGGAGGGGACGACGTCGAGCTCGCCGCCCACCAGTCGTCGGACATCGACCCGGCGGCCACCGGGGTGCCGGCCTCGGTGCTGCCGTGGGTGGTGTTCCTGGCCGTCCTGGTCGGCCTGATCATGCTCACCGGCGAGCCCCGCAGCATCGCCGAGACCGAGATCGTGGTCCTCGTCCTGGTGGTCTGGGACGCCCTCCGGGCCTACCGGGACGTGGTGGTGACCTGGGCCACCCGGGCCCGCTTCGTCGTGCTCTGCGCCGTGGCCGGGCTGTGGGGGGTGGCCATCGGTGCCGTGCAGCTCCTGCCCGGGTACCACTTCATCCACCTGTCGCAACGGGCCAACGAGCCGTACTCGTTCTTCGCCTCGGGCTCGCTGCACACCCAGTGGACGGCGCTGTTGCTGGTGCCCGACCTCTTCGGCGGGAGCGGGTCGGTGTTCCACCAGGTCCCGTACTTCAACCAGTACAACCTGCCCGAGGTGACCGGCTACGTGGGCCTGCTGCCGCTGGTGGCGGCCTTCGCCCTGGCCACCCGGGCCTTCGGACGGCACCGGGACCCGACGGCGCGCGACTGGACGGTGTGGTTGGCCCTGGCCGTGCTCGGGCTCATCTTCGCCTGGGGTGAGTACACCCCGGTCGGCGGGCTGATCGGCCACATCCCGCTGTTCGGCAGCACCCGGCTGCAGAGCCGCAACATCGGGATCACCGACCTGGCCCTGGCCGTGCTCCTGGCCTTCTGGGTCGAGCGGGGCCTGTCGCGGCGACAGGAATGGCTGGGGACGATCGGCTGGCGACGGTTCGTGGCCGCCGCCCCGCCGGTGGCCGCCCTCATCCTGTGCGTGGTGGCCATCGCCGTCCCCGGCCCCCTCGAGGCGGCCTTCGGGGCCGACGGCAACGGCCGGGGCCTCACGCCGTGGTTCGTGGCCCAGCTGGTGGTGGCCCTCCTGGCCACGCTGGTGGTGCTCGGCTGGTCGCACCTGCGGGCGGCGCCGCACCGGTGGTTGGTGGTCGGGGTGGTGGTGGTCGACGTGGTGCTCTTCGGGCTGTCGTCGGCCACCGGGTTCGACTCCCAGCCCGGCTCCATCACCGAGCCCACGCCGGCCACCGCCGCGGCGGTGCTCGGCACCGGGGGCCGGTTCGCCTTCTACGGGACGAACGCCACCTCGCAACAGCTGGGCGAGCTGGGCCAGCCCGATCTCAACGTCTTCACCAAGCTCGGCAGCGTCCAGGGCTACGGCTCGATCGTCGACAACGACTACGGCGAGGCCACCGGCGCCCACTACATCGACGCACTGAGCCCCTGCGCCCTGGCCGAGGGGGTCTTCACCCCGCTGCGGCTCTCGACCCTGCTCACGAGCTCGAGGGAGCTGGCCCCCGAGGTCGTCCCCGGCGCCAGCCTGCCGTCGGCGCCGGCCGCCTGTCCCGGTGCCCCGGCCCCGGGCACGGCCCGCCAGCGGACCTGGTACTTCGGCCAGCCCCTGACCCTGGCCTCGGCCTCGCTGGACCTGACGTCGAGCGCCGCCGCCGGCACCCCGCCCACCGTGGGCGTCCTCGGCCCCGACGGCCGGGTGCGCTTCCCGTCGACCACGACGGTCTGCCGGGCGAGCCGGTGCACGGTGACGTTCGGCCAACCGGTGCCGGCGGTCGGCCTGGTCGTCCGCGGCTCGCCCCGGACGGTGGCCGACACGTCGCAGGTGGCGGCGACCGACGGGCAGCACTACGTGCTGGACGGGGCCCTCCAGGCGGCGCTGGGTCAGACCGGATGGCGGTTCACCGGCATGTGGCACACCGACGCCCGGTTCCAGCGCACGGCGGTGCCGCCGCCGGTCTGGGTGCAGGGCGGCCCGGCCGGGGCCCGCGCCCACCAGGTGAGCACGACCGACTACGGGCAGGAGGTCGACCGGGTCACCACGTCGTCACCGGCGCTGGTGGTCCGCAGCGAGTCGAACCTCCCGGGCTGGCGGGTCACGGCCACCCCGGTCGGGGGCGGGGCGGCCCGCACCCTGAGCATCCGCTCGGTCGGCCTGATCCAGGGGGTCGAGGTGCCGGCCGGCTCGTGGCTGCTCACCTTCGACTACCGGGCGCCGGGGCTCTCCCTCGGCCTGGTCGGCACGGCGGTGGGCGTGGTCGCCCTGGTGGTGGCGCTGGTGGTCCTGTGGCGGCGCCGGTCCCGCCGGTCCGTCCGACGCCCGGCCCACGCGGCCGGATCGACGCCCACCCGGTAGGGTTCCCCGGATGACCAGGGTGGCCGTCCTCGGAGCCGGTGGCCGCATGGGCCAGGAGGTCTGCCGGGCGGTGGTCGGCGCCCCGGACCTCGAGCTGGTGGCCGCCGTCGACCCCCACCTGGCCGGCATCGACGTGCACCAGGTGATCGGGGACGCGGCGCCCGGGCTGCACTTCACCGGCGACGTCGAGGCGTTGACGGCCTGCGACGCCGAGGTGGCCGTCGACTTCACCCTGGCCTCGGCGGCCCGCAAGCACCTCGACTGGTGCGCCGGCCACGGCGTGCACCTGGTGATGGGGACGACCGGGCTGTCCGATGGCGACCTGGCCGAGGCCACCGCCCGGTTCGAGGCCTCGTCGGCCAACGCCGTGGTGGCGGCCAACTTCGCCATCGGGGCCGTCCTCCTGATGCGCCTGAGCGAGCTGGCCGCCCCGTTCATGGACGGGGTCGAGATCATCGAGCTCCACCACGACGCCAAGGTGGACGCCCCGTCGGGGACGGCGATGCGCACCGCCGAGGGGATCGCCGCCGCCCGCCGCCGAGCCGGGTCGCCGGCCTTCGGGGCCGACCCGACGACCGACCACGTCCTCGAGGGCGCCCGGGGCGGGACCGGCCCGGGCGGGGTCCAGGTGCACTCGGTCCGGCTGCCCGGACTGGTGGCCCACGAGGAGGTCATCTTCGGCGCCGTCGGCCAGAGCCTGTCGCTCCGTCACGACTCCTACGACCGGCGGTCGTTCATGCCCGGGGTGTTGCTGGCCGTGCGCCAGGTGCCCGACCACCCGGGGCTCACCGTCGGTCTGGGCCCGCTGCTCGGCTTCTGAACCCGGTGGCCGCCGCCGACACCGAGGTGGTGCGCCAGCGGATCCTCCAGGCGACCTACGACTGCGTGGCCCGCCGGGGACTGGCCCGGACCACCGTCGAGGACGCGGCCAAGGAGGCCGGGGTGTCCCGGGCCACCGTGTACCGGTACTTCCCGGGTGGCCGGGACGAGCTGATGGGCGCCGTGGTCACCTTCGAGTACGCCCGCTTCTTCGCCCGCCTCTACGAGGAGGTGCAGTCGGCCGACTCGCTCGAGGAGGTCATGGAGCGCGGTCTGCTCTTCGCCCACCGGGCCATCTCCGACCACGAGGTGCTCCAGCGGGTGCTGGCCAGTGAGCCCGAGAGCCTCCTGCCGGCGCTCACCGGGGAGAGCCCCGGGACCATCGAGGTCATCGCCGCCTTCCTCACCCCCTACCTCGAGCGCCACGAGCTGGCCCCGGGGGTCGACGTGGCCGAGGCCGCCACCTTCCTGGCCCGCATGGTGCTCTCCTACATCGGCTCACCCGGTCGCTGGGACCTCGACGACCCCGAGCAGGTGGCCCGGCTGGTCCGGGCCGAGCTCCTCGGGGGCATCGTGCCGCCGCCGCACGCCTGAGCGGCGGCGGCGCTGCCGTCGTGGCCCGGGTCAGCTCGGCGGGATCGAGTAGGTGACCTGGGCGCTGGCCACCAGCGTCGAGCGGTCGCCGGGGCCACCGTCGGCGTCGGCCGACCACAGGGCCACCGAGACGATGGCCAGCCGTCGGCCCAGCTTGAGCAACCGGGCCTCGGCCAGCACGTCGCGGAGCGGCGGCTTGCGGAGGAAGTCGATGTGCAGGCTGGTCGTCACGGCCAGGGCCACCGGTCCGATCTGGGCCAGGATGGCCGTGTAGGCGGCGGTGTCGGCCGCCGTCATCAGGGCCGGTCCCGAGACGGTGTTCCCCGGCCTCGAGTGGGCCGCCGTCACCGGTAGGCGGACCCGGGCGCCCCAGTCGGCCACCTCCTCGACGACGAAGGGCGGGGCCGCCTCGTCGAAGGCCTGGCGGAAGAACTCCTGGAGCTCGGCGGCGTCCATCTGGGGCACGTCGGGCAGCGTAGCGGGCCATCGGGGGGCGTTGACGATGAGACAAAAATCGACATACTGTTTCATATGACCCCGATGCCCGACGGACCGGCCCTGGCCGAGGCGGCCGGGCGGGGCGGGGCGGCGGTCCCGGCGCCACCACGGCCCGGGCCGCCTCGTCGCCGGCGACCCGGCGCCATCACGTTCCTCGGGACCGACGACCGGTCCTCGGTGCGGGTCCGGGTGGTCGACGGGGCGCTGCGGTGCCTGGCCCGTCACGGGGTGGCCAAGACCACCGTCGACGACATCGCCCGGGAGGCCGGGCTGTCGCGGGCGACCCTCTACCGCACCTTCCCCGGTGGCCGTGACGCCGTGCTGGCGGCGGTGGTGGAGACCGAGACCGCCCGGTTCTTCTCGGCGCTGGCCGTCGCCATGGGCGAGGCCACCGACCTCGAGGAGGCCCTGGTGTCGGGCCTCACCACCTCGACCCGCTGGCTGCGCAACCACCGGGCCCTGTGCTTCGTGGCCGAGCACGAGCCCGGGCTGGTCCTGCCCCAGTTGGCCTTCGCCGGCCTGGACCGGGTGCTCCGGGTGGCCGGCGACTTCGTCGCCCCGTTCCTCGGCCGGTGGCTCGAGCCCGAGGACGCCGGGCGGGCCGGCGAGTGGGCGGCCCGGATCGTGCTGGCCTACGTGGCCGACCGCGACGGCGGCTGGTCGCTGGCCGACCTCGACGCCGCCCGCCACGTGGTCCGGACCTTCGTCCTACCGGGGATCGACGCCCTGCGCCTGCGGGACCTCGGTCCGCACGACGCCGCCCGACGGGCGGCCCCACCAGCCCAACGACACCGCGACAGTGCTGACCCCCCGACGACCCGACGCAAGGGAGCGACCCGATGACCACCCTCAACGTGCCCGGACACGGGACCGACCACGACGACGCCCGGACGCCCGACCTCGAGATGATCGGCCGGACCGAGGTCAACGACCTCGAGGCGGTGCTCTCGGTGGTCGGCTACGAGGAGGCCGACGGCCGGCACCTGGTCGACGACCACTGCCCGGCCGAGTTCACCTGGGACTACGAGAAGGGGGCCCGGTCGCAGCTCGACCGGCTCTACGAGAAGGCCAAGCGGGCCCAGTGGAACGGCCAGACCGACCTGCCGTGGGACACCGAGGTCGACCAGGAGCGGGTGGTGGCGGCCAACGCCGCCGCCGCCGGGCCGGCCGCCCAGTGGGGGAGCGGCGACCTGGCCGGCACGGTCCTCGCGTCCTGGGGCCAGAAGGAGTGGCTGCACTTCGGCATGGAGAACCAGAACTGGACGCTGTCGCAGTTCATGCACGGCGAGCAGGGCGCCCTGTTGTGCACGGCCAAGATCGTGGAGACGGTGCCGTGGATCGACGCCAAGTACTACGCCGCCACCCAGGTGGTCGACGAGGCCCGCCACGTCGAGGTGTTCTCCAAGTACCTCGACGAGAAGCTGTCGGGCCACTACCCGCTGAACGCCCACCTGGGCCTGCTGCTCGACGACATCATCTCGGACTCGCGCTGGGACATCACCTACCTCGGGATGCAGATCATGGTCGAGGGCCTGGCCCTGGCCTCCTTCGGGTTCATCCACGCCACCACGACCGAGCCGCTGCTGAAGCAGCTGCTGCGCTACGTGATGGCCGACGAGGCCCGCCACGTGGCCTTCGGCGTGCTGAGCCTCCAGGAGTACTACGCCGGTCTCTCGGCGGCCGAGCTGCGCGACCGCCAGGAGTTCGCCTTCGAGGCGGCGGTGCGCATGCGCGACCGCCTGCTCTTCCAGGAGGTGTGGGAGCGGCTCGAGGTGCCCAAGGCCGACGTCCTCACGGCGGTGGCCCAGGCCCCCGACCGCATGGAGTTCCAGCGGGCCCTGTTCTCCAAGATCGTCCCCAACGTGAAGAAGCTCGGCCTGCTCGACGGCGGCGACGGCTGGCTGCGCCAACGGTTCACCGAGATGGGGGTCATCGAGTACGAGAACTGGACCGACACGGTGGCCGAGGTGGACGCCACCGCCGACGGGTCGCCGGCCGAGCGGGCGGTCAGCTAGCCCGCCCGACGGGGCGGCTCCCCGTGAGCGGCCGAGAGGTCGACTGCTAGCCTTGGGCCGATCATGTCAGGGACCGAGCGCTCGCCCCGTTTCGGCGCCGTCGTGACGGCCATGGTGACGCCGTTCGACGCCGACGGGGCCCTCGACGTCGACGCCGCGGTGGCCCTCGCCCGTCACCTGGCCGACCACGGCAGCGACGGGCTGGTGGTCGCCGGGACCACCGGCGAGGGGCCGGTGCTCACCGACGACGAGTCCGTCGACCTCTGGCGGGCCGTGGCCGAGGCCGTCACCATCCCGGTGCTCGCCGGCACCGGCTCGAACGACACCGCCCACTCGGTGGAGCTGACCCGGAAGGCGACCGACGTCGGGGTCGACGGCATCCTGGTCGTCACCCCCTACTACAGCCGGCCCTCGCAGGTCGGCATCGACGGGCACTTCCGGGCGGTGGCGGCGGCCACCGACCTCCCGGTCATGCTCTACGACATCCCGGTGCGGACCGGCCGACGGATCGCCCTGCACACCATGGTGGCCCTGGCCGAGCAGGTGCCCAACATCGTGGCCGTGAAGGACGCCGCCGGCGACGTGGCCGGGTCGGCCCGCCTGGTGGCCCGCACCCCGGCCTCCTTCGAGCTGTACTCGGGCGACGACGCCCTGACCCTGCCGCTGCTGGCCATCGGGGCCGTCGGCGTGGTCAGCGTGGCCGCCAACTGGGCCGGTCGGGAGTTCGGCGAGGTCCTGACGGCGTTCGCCAAGGGCGACGTCGAGGGGGCCCGCCACGCCAACGCCCGCCTGATCGAGTCGTTCGACTTCGAGTCCACCGAGGAGTGCCCGAACCCGCTGCCGGCCAAGGCGGCGTGCCGGGCCCTGGGGCTGGCCGTCGGGCAGTGCCGGGCCCCGCTCGGGGTCGCCCCGCCCGAACTCGACGGCGAGGCCCGCCGGGTGCTCGCCCGCCTGGGCACGCAGTGACCGGACCAGGGCCCCGGGCCCTGGTCGACCCCCGCACCACCCGCCACCTTCCGCACCACACGATGGGAACCGCACGTGCCTGAACGCAAACGCCGCAGCCGCAAGCCCAAGGGGAACGACACCGAGGCGGTGGACGGCCGCAGCGGTCCGGACCGTCAGCCGGCCTCCGGCGCCTCCACCCCGACGACGCACCGGACCGACGTGCCCGGCGAGGGCTCGGTGCGGGTGGTGTTCCTGGGCGGCCTGGGCGAGATCGGCCGGAACTGCCTGTGCATCGAGGTCGACGGGCGGATCCTGGTCCTCGACTGCGGGATCATGTTCCCCGACCCCGACATGCCCGGGGTCGACCTGGTCCTGCCGGACTTCTCGTACCTGAAGGACAACGCCGACCGGGTGGACGGCGTGGTCCTGACCCACGGCCACGAGGACCACACCGGCGGCCTGGCCTTCCTCCTGCGGGACCTGTCGCTGTCGATCTACGGCTCCGAGCTCACCGTCGGCCTGGCCCGTCACCGGGTGGAGGAGGCCGGCCTGGCCGACCGGGCGACCTTCGTCACGGTGAAGGACGGCGAGCGGCGCCGGATCGGGCCGTGCGACGTCGAGTTCATCCCGGTCACCCACTCGGTGCCCGAGGCCTTCGCCCTGGCCTTCCACACTCCCCAGGGCATCATCCTGCACTCGGGGGACTTCAAGCTCGACCTGCAGCCGGTGGACGGCCGCCGGACCGACCTGGCCCGGATCGGGGCCCTGGCCGCCGGGCCGGGGATCCGCCTCCTGCTCTCGGACTCGACCAACGCCGAGGAGCCCGGTTTCACGGCGTCGGAGTCGACCGTCGGGGTCACCCTGCGCCGGGTCTTCGCCGCCCGGGAGGGCCGGCGCATCGTGGTCGCCTGCTTCGCCAGCCACATCCACCGGGTCCAGCAGGTGATCGACGCCGCCGTGGCCACCGGCCGCAAGGTGGCCACCCTCGGCCGGTCGATGGGCAAGAACGTGGAATTGGCCCGCCGCCTCGGGATCCTGCACTTCCCCGAGGGCACGCTGGTCGACATCGACCAGATCCACCTGCTGGCCCCGGGCGAGACCTGCGTGATCTCGACCGGGTCCCAGGGTGAGCCGATGTCGGCCCTCTCGCTCATGGCCGTGGGGGAGAACAAGCGCCTCAAGATCGAGGACCAGGACGTGGTGGTCATCAGCGCCCACCCCATCCCGGGCAACGAGTGGTCGGTCGGCCGGGTCATCGACGACCTGCACCGCCGGGGGGCCGAGGTCGTCCACACCGGCGCCGAGGCGGTCCACGTGAGCGGTCACGCCCGCCAGGGCGAGCTCCAGACACTGCTCTCGGTGGCCCGGCCGGACATGTTCGTGCCCGTCCACGGGGAGTACCGCCATCTGGTGCACCACGCCGCTCTCGCCCGCGGCATGGGTGTGCCGGCCGACCAGGTCCTCCTGTGCGTCGACGGCGACGCCCTGCGGGTCGACGGCAACGGCCTGCGCCGGGACGGCTACGTGCCGGCCGGGTACACCTACGTCGACGGCACCGTCGGGGGCGTCGGCCACGGGGTGCTC
This sequence comes from uncultured Acidimicrobiaceae bacterium, assembly GCA_963730735.1. Classification (GTDB taxonomy): domain Bacteria; phylum Actinomycetota; class Acidimicrobiia; order Acidimicrobiales; family RAAP-2; genus CAVSSX01. The sequence continues at coordinate 614,751 of CAVSSX010000008.1, read as the reverse complement.
CGGGACCGCAAGCTGCTCTCCGAGGAGGGCGTCGTCATGGTGGTGGCGACCGTCGACATCCAGAACGGCTCGCTGGTCGGCACCCCCCAGATCGCCACCCGGGGGTGGATCCACGCCGACGAGGCCGAGATCCTGCTCGACGAGGCGGCCAAGGTGGTCGAGCAGGCGCTGGTCAAGGCCATGGGCGACGGGGCTCGGGACGTCGAGGCGCTCGGCCGCCACGCCCGCAAGGCCCTCGGCAAGCTGGTCACCGACCGGACCCGCCGTCGCCCGATGATCGTCCCGGTCATCGTCGCCGTCTGAGCCACCGGCCGACCCCCACCGGGGCCGGCGGCTGCGTCCGGCCAGCTGGGCCGGGCGGCCGTCAGTCCTTCAGCGGCTCGCCGTGGGGGGCGTTGGCCACCCCGAGGCGCCAGTAGGGCTTGGGCGAGATCTGGTCGGGCGCCAACCCCCGGTCGATCAGGAGCTGGCGCATCGCCGACACCACCCGCAGCTCGCCGGTCAGGTAGGCGTGGCCCCGGCCGGCCGGGAGCTCCAGGGCCCCCAGGGCCTCGAGCAGGGCCTCGGGGCGACCGGGCGCGGTGTCGCCCCGGTGCAGCCAGTGGAGGTCCACCAGGGCCCCCTCGGCCAGGTGGGGGGTCTGCTGGTCGGCGGCCGTGGGGACCTCGAGGACGGCCTGGGCCCGACCGCCGGCTCGGAGGGCCTCGGTCATGGCCAGGACGGCCGGCAGCCCCGACTCGTCGCCGGCGAACAGGTGCCAGTCGGCGTCGTCGACCAGGGTGATCTTGCCCCGGGGGCCGATGGCCTCGACCCAGTCGCCGACCTCGACCGAGGTCGCCCAGCGGCCGCCGGGACCCTCCTCGTGGCGCACGATCTGGAGCTCCACCTCGGACGCCGCCGGATCGAAGCGGCGGATGGTGTAGCGCCGGCGGTAGGTGGTGTCGCCCTCGGCCGGCACGGCCACCATCAGGTCCTGGCCGGGGAGGGGCGCCAGGGCCTCGAGGCCCTCGGCCCGCAGGCGCAGGCCCTGCATCACCGGGGTGACCCTAAAGCTCTCGGTGACCTCTAGGAACCAGAGTGAGGCCCCGTCGAGCCGATCGGCCAGGGTGGCGCCGTCGGCGGTACCCCCTCGGACGTCGGGTCGGGTGCCCCCGGGCTGTGTCGCTCGATCGTTCATGTTCGCTCCCTCGTCAGGGCAATCGTAGCTACCGGCCCGCCCGGCCCACGCGGGCCGACGAGCCCGAGCGGCCCCGTCGGCGGCCCTCACCTCCCGGGTCGCCCCGGGGGGGACCGTCCCCCGTCGACCCCCGGTCCGGCGGTAGCCTGCAATGGCTGTGGTGACGACGAAAGGCCAGCCGGCGGCGAGTCGCCCGACGGCACGGTCCACGCAGAGCTCGAAGAGCACCCGCACCTCCCGCGCCGCCCCGCCGACCCGGCGGGGCCCGAGCCATGCCGCCAAACCGGCCAACCGGTCGACCTCGAGGGCATCGACCACCCGCCGCCCGGCCACGCCGGCCAACGACGGCATCTGGCGGACCCACGCCGCCGACCTGTGGGGCCTGGCCCTGATCGTCCTGGGCGTCCTGCTCGGCCTGGCCATCTACGGCTCGGCCGGGGGTCCGGTCGGTTCGGGCGCCAACCACGGCCTCGGCTACCTGATCGGCTGGGCCCGCTACACCGTCCCGCCGATCTGCGTGGCCGCCGGCGCCCTCCTCATCTTCAGCCGACGCCGGCCCGAGCCGGCCCGCACGGTGCTCGGCGCCGTTCTGGGCCTGGTCGCCGTCTCGGGCCTGGCCGACCTGGCCGGGGGCGCACCCCACTTCGGGGCGCCGGCCGACGAGCTGCGCTCGGCCGGCGGCGTCCTGGGTCTGGCCGTCGGGCGGGGTCTGTCGAGCGGCGTCGGGACGGCCGGCGCCTCGGTCATCTTCGTGGCCCTGGCCCTGGTGGCCGTCGTGCTGGCCACCGGTGTGGGCCTCGGGGCCCTCGGTCGCGGCGTGGTCGGCGCGGTGTCGGCGGTGGCCCGGACCGTGTCCTCGTGGTGGGACGGCGGGCGCTTCGAGTCGGCGCCGACGGCGCCGCCGGTCCCGCTGGCCACCACGGTGGTGCCGCCGGAGGCCGCCACCGTCCCCACCCCGGCGCGGCCGCCGGTGGTGGAGGAGGAGCCCGCCCCGCGCGAGGTCCTCGACATCCCGGTGGACGACGTCGTCGAGCCCCCGGCCGAGAAGCCGGTGCCCCTCGTCGCCCCCCGGGCCGACCGGGTCCCGGTGGTCGGGGAGTGGCGCCTGCCGCCGATGCGGCTCCTCAAGCGGTCGAAGGAACAGCGCCAGGACCTGCGCCAGCTGGACGTGGCCGGCGAGGCCCTGGTGGCGGCGCTCCTGGCCCACGGCGTGGAGACCCGCCTGGTGGGCCGGACCGTCGGTCCGACGGTGACCCGGTTCGAGCTGGAGCTGGGCGCCGGGGTCAAGGTGGCCCGGGTGACCAGCCTGTCCAAGGACATCGCCTACGCCATGGCGTCGCCCGACGTCCGCATCCTGGCCCCCATCCCCGGGCGCTCGGCCATCGGCGTGGAGGTCCCGAACCGCACCCGCCAGCTGGTCTCGCTGGGCGACATCCTGACCTCACCCGAGGCCGACGCCGCCACCCACCCCCTCGAGGTGGCCCTGGGCCGGGACATCGCCGGGCGGGCGGTGCTGGTCAACCTGGCCGAGATGCCCCACGTGCTCATCTCCGGGGCGACGGGCGCCGGGAAGTCGTCGTGCATCAACTCGCTCATCACCTCGATCCTCATGCGGGCCACCCCCGACCAGGTCCGGATGATCCTGGTCGACCCCAAGCGGGTCGAGCTCGGCCAGTACAACGACCTGCCGCACCTGCTCACCCCGGTGGTGGTCGACCCGAAGAAGGCGGCCAACGCCCTGGCCTGGGCGGTGAAGGAGATGGAGCGCCGCTACGACCTGCTCGCGGAGTACGGCGTCCGGGACATCACCGGCTACAACGAGGCGTACGACCGGGGCGACCTCGGCCCCATCGGCGGTCCGTCGGTCGCCGCCCAGGCGGCCCAGGTGGCCGCCCGGGCCAAGGCCAAGGCCAAGGCGGCGGCCGAGGCCGAGGGCGAAGAGGGCGGGCCGACGACGGCCGAGGTCGAGGTGGTCGAGCCCGAGGTGGTCGACGACGGCCGCCAGCCGGAACGCCTCCCGTTCGTCCTGGTGGTCGTGGACGAGCTCAACGACCTGATGATGGTGGCCGCCCGCGACGTCGAGGAGTCCGTCGTCCGCATCGCCCAGATGGCCCGGGCCGTCGGCATCCACCTGGTGCTGGCCACCCAGCGCCCGTCGGTCGACGTGATCACCGGGGTCATCAAGGCCAACGTCCCCAGCCGGATGGCCTTCTCGGTGTCCTCGCTGGCCGACAGCCGGGTCATCTTGGACCAGCCGGGCGCCGAGCGGCTGATCGGCAAGGGCGACATGCTCATCCTCACCGCGTCCTCGAACATCCCGCGCCGGCTCCAGGGGCCCTGGGTCTCCGAGGAGGAGGTCCGCGAGGCGGTGGCCTTCTGGCGCCGGCAGGGCCGGACCCCCGAGCCGGTGGTCGGGATCGACGCCGTGGCCGAGGGCGGCGGCGGTCTGAGCGGCGGCGGCAACGACGACGACGACGAACTGCTCCAGGCGGCCATGGACCTGGTGGTCCGGTCCCAGCTGGGGTCGACCTCGATGCTGCAGCGCAAGCTGCGGGTCGGGTTCGCCCGGGCCGGGCGACTGATGGACCTCCTCGAGCAACGGGGCGTGGTCGGCCCCTCGGAGGGCTCCAAGGCCCGGGCCGTGCTCATGACCGTCGACGAGCTCGAGAGCCGGCCGGAGTGAGGCGATCCGGACGGTCGTGACCCCTGCGCCCAAATCGTCCCCCTCGGTGGCCTCGCCACCCTCGACGCGGCCGCCCTCACCGACCCGCTCCGAGCTCCGTCGGGCCCGCATGACCCAGGCGGCGCCGCGCGCCGGGCGACGCCGTTGGCCCTGGGTGCTGTTGGTCCTGCTGATCGTGGCGGCCGTGGTGGGCTGGGCCGCCGTTCGGCTCGCCGCCCCACCGGCGCCGGCCCAGGTCCAACCGGTGCTGGCGGCCAGCCAGACCGTCAAAGGTTCGAAACCGGCCCTGCCCTGGCCGAGTGTCGGCCAGGGCGCCGTCAGCGTGCCCCAGCTGGGCTACACCGAGCAGTCGGGGACCGAGACGTCGGTCCCGATCGCCAGCCTGACCAAGATGATGACGGCGTACCTGATCCTGCGGGACCACCCGATCGCCGCCGGCCAGGACGGGGCCAACATCACCTTCACCCAGACCGACGTGGACGATCGCAACGCCGACACCACCCTCGACGAGGCCAACGTGCCGGTCCAGGTGGGCGAGGTCCTGACCGAGCGCCAGGTCCTCGAGGGCCTGCTGGTGCACTCGGCCAACAACCTGGCCGACACGCTGGCCCGATGGGACGCCGGCAGCATCCCGGCGTTCGTGGCCAAGATGAACCGCGCCGCCGCCGCCCTCGGCATGCACCAGACCCACTACGCCGACGCCAGTGGCTACGACCAGCAGTCCATGTCGACGCCGTCGGACCTGCTCAAGATCGCCGGTGCGGCGCTCGAGAACCCCGTGTTCGCCCAGATCGTGACGATGCCCTCGGTCACCCTGCCGGTGGCCGGCACGGTGTCCACCTACACGCCGGGCCTCGGCACACCCGGCGTGGTCGGGGTGAAGTCGGGGTTCACCACGGCCGCCGGGGGCTGCGACGTCATGGCCTACTCGACCACCGTGTCGGGCCAGCACCTCGAGGTCCTGGCCGCCGTCACCGGCCAGCAGACCGGCGACGTGCTGGCCGAGGCCGGTCAAGCCGCGCTCGCCCTGGCCCGGGCCACGGCGGGCGGGGTGGTCTCGGTGGCCGCCGTCCACCAGGGCCAGCCGGTGGCCACGGTCAGTTCGCACGGCACGACGGTGCCGGCGGTGGCGACCAAGGGGGTGGCCGTGCTCGGGTACCCGGGGCAGACCATCCGTCAGGACTTCGCCGCCGTCGGCCACCCCAAGGCCGGCTCGGTGGCCGGGACCCAGGTCGGTGTGGCCACGGTCCACCTGGGGTCCCAGGTCGTCCAAGTCGACGCCCGCATGACCCATCCGCTTCCGACGGAGACCTTCGTCCAGCGCCTATTCTGAGCCGGTGCGAGCCCGGGCCCCAGCATCGGCGGCCAACCTGGGCCCGGGGTTCGACGCGCTGGCGGTGGCCCTCGACCTCTACGTCGAGGTCGACGTGGAGCCGGCCGATCGGCTGACCGTGCGCAGCGAGGGCGAGGGCGCCGGGCTGTTCGACGACGCCGGCCATCTGGCGGCCCGGGTGGCCATGGACGTGGCCGGCCACAACCGCCTGGCCATCACGGTGCGCTCGCAGGTGCCGGTGGCCCGGGGCCTCGGCTCGTCGGCCACCTTGGCCGCGGCCGCCGCCGCCGCCGCCGGGGCCGCCGACCCCCTGGCCGTGGCCGCCCGCCTGGACGGGCACCCCGAGAACGCCGCCGCCAGTGTGGTCGGCGGCCTGGTCGCCGCCACCATCGTGCGCGGTGGGGTGCGGGCGGTCTCCCTGCCGCTCGACCCCGAACTGGCCTTCGTGGTCGTCGTCCCCGATCGCGAGCTCCCGACGGCCAAGGCCCGCCAGGCCCTGCCGCTCCAGGTGAGCCGGGCCGACGCCGCCTTCAACCTGGGCCGGATGGGGCTGCTGGTGGCCGGACTGGCCGACCGCCGCTCCTTGATCAAGGAGGCGACCGAGGACCGGCTGCACCAGGACTACCGCAGCCCGCTGTTCCCCGAGGCCCCGATGCTGCTGGCCTCGTTGGTCGAGGGCGGGGCGCTGGCCTCGTGCTGGTCGGGGGCCGGTCCGAGCTTGCTCGGCATCGCCACCGGCGAGACCGGGCCGGCCGTGCGGGACCACGCCGCCACCGCCCTGGCCGCCGCCGGCCTGGGCGGCCGGGTGCTCTTGCTGCGGGCCGATCGGCGGGGCCTGGTGGTGGGGGCGGACGCCCGGCTGCCGGTCGACCGCTCGGTCGTGGTCGACACCCCGTCGTCATCGTCGGCTTCGCCGGTAGGTGCGCCGACGCCGGCGCCCGAGGATCCGGGCGACCTCTTCGACTTCGACCAGAACCGCTGAGCGCACCGGGCCGAGCGGCCGATCGCCCGGAGTCGCCCCGCCTAGGATGGCCGGAATGGCTCGCAAGTTTCTGATCAGGACGTTTGGCTGTCAGATGAACGAGCACGACTCGGAACGCCTGGCCGGCCTGCTGGTGGCCGACGGCCTCGAGCCGACCGACGACGCCGCCGAGGCCGACGTGGTGGTGCTCAACACCTGCTGTATCCGGGAGAACGCCGACAACAAGCTCTACGGCCACCTGGGCCACCTGAAGTCGCTCCAGGCGGCGCGCCCGGGCATGCAGATCGCCGTGGGCGGCTGCCTGGCCCAGAAGGACCAGGAGCGGGTACGCGAGCGGGCCGGCCACGTCGACGTGGTCTTCGGCACCCACAACCTGGCCGACGCTCCGGCGCTGCTGCGCCGGGCCGCCGTCGAGGGCCCGATCGTGGAGGTGCCCGACGCCCCGGGCCCCGACGCCGCCCCCGACCACCTGCCGGCCCTCTCGGCCGTGCGGGAGCTCGACTACGCGGCGTGGGTGACCATCCAGACCGGCTGCGACAACTCCTGCGCCTTCTGCATCGTGCCCTCGGTGCGCGGCCCCGAGGCCAGCCGCCCGATCGACGACATCGTGGCCGAGGTGGCCCTCCTGGCCGGGCGGGGCGTGGTCGAGGTCACCCTGCTGGGCCAGAACGTCAACTCCTACGGCCGTGACCTGACCCGACGCCGGCCCCAGTTCGCCGAGCTGCTGCGGGCGGTCGGCGCCGTCGACGGCATCCGGCGGGTCCGGTTCACCAGCCCCCACCCGAAGGACCTGCGTCCCGAGACCATCGCCGCCATGGCCGAGGTCGACGAGGTGTGCCCGCAGCTCCACCTGCCGCTGCAGTCGGGCAGCGACCGGGTGCTCTCGGGGATGCGGCGGGGCTACACCGCCGAGCGCTACCTCGAGCGCCTGGCGGCCGCCCGGGCCGCCGTGCCCGACCTCGGGGTCTCGACCGACCTCATCGTGGGCTTCCCCGGGGAGACCGACGCCGACGCCGAGACGACGCTGGCCGTGGTGGCCGAAGCCGACTTCGACAGCGCCTACACCTTCATCTTCTCCCCCCGACCGGGGACCCGGGCGGCCGAGCGGGTCGACGAGTTCGTCCCGGCCGAGGTCATCGCCGAGCGGTTCGAGCAGTTGAAGACGGTGGTCGAGCGCTCGGCCCTCCGGCGCCACCAGGACCGGATCGGCCGCACCGAGGAGGCCCTGGTCGAGGGGCCCAGCCGGCGGGACCCCTCGGTGCTCACCGGCCGCACCGGCCAGGGCAAGCTCGTGCACTTCGCCCCGGGCCCCGGGCCCCGTCCGGGCGCCGGGTCGTTCGCCGACATCACGGTGACCGGGGCCGCCCCCCACCACTTGGTGGGCGAGCTGGTCGAGGTCACCGCTCGGCCCCGTCACCGGACCCGCATCCCGGTGACCGTCGCCTGAGACCTCCCGGCCCTCCCGGGGTGGCGCTGGTCGGTACGACGGCGTCGGGCAAGTCGGACCTGGCCCTGGCGGCCGCCCGTCGGCGCGGTCGCACCGAGATCGTCTCGGTCGACTCGATGTGCGTCTACCGGGGCATGGACCTGGCCACGGCCAAGCCGTCGGCGGCGGCCCGCGCCGAGGTGCCCCACCACCTGCTCGACCTGGTGGCGCCGTCGGAGGAGTTCACCGTGTCGCAGTACCAGCGGGCGGCGACGGTGGCCCTGGCCGGCATTTCCGAGCGGGGGCACCGGGCCCTGTTGGTCGGGGGCACCGGGTTGTACCTGCGGGCGGTCACCGACGGCCTGGAGCTGCCCGGTCGCTGGCCGGCGGTGGCCGCCGGGCTCGAGGCCGAGGCCGACCAGCCCGGCGGCGTGGCCCGGCTGCACGCCCGGCTGGTCGAGCTCGACCCGGTGGCCGCCTCCCGGACCACCCCCACCAACCGGCGTCGGATCGTCCGGGCGCTCGAGGTGACGATCGGGTCGTCCCGGCCGTTCTCGACCTTCGGCCCGGGGCTCACCGCCTACCCGTCCACGGCCACGACCCTGCTCGGCCTGCCGTTCGACCCGGCCGCCGTCGACCGCCGCATCGCCGAGCGGTTCGAGTCGTGGCTGGCCGCCGGCCTCCTCGACGAGGTGCGGGCGCTGGCCGCCCAGCCGGCCGGACTGTCGCGGACCGCCCGCCAGGCGCTCGGCTACCGGGAGCTGCTGGCCCACGTGGAGGAGGGTGTGGCCCTGGACGAGGCCGTGGCCGAGGCGGTCCGCCGCACCCGCGCCTACGCCCGCCGCCAGTGGGCCTGGTTCCGGCGGGACCCCCGGATCCGCTGGATCGGGTCGGGGGAGGACCCCGTCGAGGTGGTCGTCGGGGCCCTCTCGGCGCACGGGAGCGCCACGTGAGCTGCGAGACTGGGGGGATGCCGTCGTCGGCCGGGACCACCCTCACCCTCTCCAAGCACCACGGTGCCGGGAACGACTTCCTGGTGACCGTCGACCCCGACGGCGAGCTCGAGCTCACGCCCTCGCTGGTCCGGGCCCTCTGCGACCGCCGCACCGGGATCGGGGCCGACGGCGTGCTCCGGGTGGGGCCGGGACGGTCCGGGGCGCCCATCTCCATGGACCTGGTCAACGCCGACGGCGGCACGGCCGAGATGAGCGGCAACGGCATCCGGTGCCTGGCCCAGGCGGCGGTGCTGGCCGGCCTGGTGGCCCCGCCGCGCTTCTGCGTGGCCACGGCGGCCGGTGTGCGCCAGGTCGACTACACGGCGGGCCTACAGCCGGGGCGGGCCACGGCCAGCGTCGACATGGGGCGGGTCACCCTGGGGGGCCAGGCCAGCGTCGAGATGATCGGCTGGCGGGGTCGCCTGGCCGACGTGGGCAACCCGCACCTGGTGCTGTGGGGCCCCGACCCCGACGAGGTCGACATCGTCGGCATCGGCACCGAGCTGCAGGCCGGCTACCCCGGGGGGATCAACGTCGAGTTCATCGCCCCGGCCGAGACCCCCGACACCCTGGTCTTCCGGGTCTTCGAACGGGGCGTCGGGGCCACGCTGGCCTGCGGGACCGGGAGCGTGGCGGCGGCGGCCGTGGCCCGGGGCTGGGGCTTGGTCGGCGACCTGGTGCGGGTCGAGAACCCCGGCGGCCCGCTCGAGGTGGAGCTCGGCCCGGGCGAGGCGCCCGAGTCGCGGCTCGCCGGCCCGGTGGTCAAGGTCGGCGACGTCACCGTCGACCGCTCGGCGTTCGCGTGAGCCGGCTCGTACGCGCGACGGGGAGGCGCATGACCGTCAACCTCCCGGGCACCCTGATCGACCGCTCGTTCCGCGAGCGCATCATCCTGGTGGGCGTGGTCCTGCCCGGGGCCACGGTCGAGGGGGTCGAGGCGGCGCTCGACGAGCTGGCCCTGTTGGTCGACACGGCCGGGGCCGACGTGGTCGGCCGGGTGGTGCAGCGTCGCGACCATCCGGACCCGGCCACCTTCATCGGCAAGGGCAAGATCGCCGAGCTGGCGGCGCTGTCGCTCGAGCTCGACGCCGACACGGTGGTCTTCGACGAGAGCCTGTCGCCGGCCCAGCAGCGCAACCTCGAGCGCCTGCTCGGTCGCACGGCCATCGACCGCACGGCGGTGATCCTCGACATCTTCGCCCAGAACGCCCGGAGCCCCGAGGGCAAGGCCCAGGTGGAGCTGGCCCTGCTGCGCTACCGGCTGCCCCGGCTGCGGGGCCGTGGCGGCTCGCTCAGCCAGCAGGCCGGTGGGATCGGGACCCGGGGACCGGGGGAGACCCAGCTCGAGGTGGACCGCCGCCGCCTGGTCCGCCGGATGCACCGACTCGAGGCCGACCTGCGCCAGGTCGACCGGACCCGCCAGATCCAGCGCCGGTCACGGGCCCGTGGCCGGCACCGGGAGCTGGCCCTGGTCGGCTACACCAACGCCGGCAAGTCGACGCTGCTCAACCGGCTGACCGACGCCGGGGTGGACGCCGCCGACCGCCTGTTCGTCACCCTCGACCCCCGGACCCGCCAATTCGCCCTGCCCGGCGGCGAGACGGTGCTGGTCACCGACACCGTCGGCTTCGTCCGCAAGCTCCCCCACGAGCTGGTCGAGGCCTTTCGCTCGACGCTCGACTCGGTGCGCCTGGCCGACCTGGTGGTCCACGTGGTCGACGGGTCGGCCGCCGACCCCGAGGGCCAGATCGACGCCGTGCGGACCGTGCTCGAGGAGATCGACGCGCTGGACGTGCCCGAGCTGGTGGTGGTCAACAAGGCCGACGCCACCCCCGAGGCGGCCCGTTTCGCCAAGACCATCGAAGGGGCGGTGGCGGTGTCGGCCCGGACCGGCGAGGGCATCGACCTGCTGGTCCAGACGGTGGCCGACCGCCTGCGGGTGGCCGACCGGGTGGTGGCGCTGGTCATCCCGTGGGCCCGGGGCGACGTGCTGGCCGCCGTGCACCGTGAGGGCGACGTCATCGACCAGCAGGCCGGGGACGAGGCGGCCACCGTCCGGGTGGTGCTCGACGAGGCCGGCCGGGCCCGGTTCCGTGACTACGAGGTGGCAGCCTCGTAGCACACCGGTGGCAAAAAGTTGCCGAGGGCCGGGACCGGGCGAGATATCGTTCCGTATCATGTCGGTCGACGTCCCGGTGAGCCAAGAGGAGGATTTCCCCGATTTCGCCCCGGGCATCCTGCGACAGCGTCTCGTCATCGAGGGCACCTGTCGCACGCCCATCGACGACGAGCAGCTCTGCGCCTACCTGAAGGAGCTCTCCGACACCTGCGGCATGCGCACCCTGATGGCGCCGGTGGCCCACCGCTCCGAGCGCTTCGGTTGGGCCGGCTGGATCCACTGGGAGACCTCGGGCGCCCACTTCTACGCCTGGGAGACGCCCCGGCCCTTCTTCAGCGTCGACATCTACACCTGCAAGGCCTTCGACGCCGACGGCGCCGTCCGCTTCACCGCCGACTTCTTCGACGCCGACCAGATCGCCGCGAAGTCGTTCTGACCATGGAGGAGTCGGCGGCCCTCAGCGAGCTGGAGCTGGAGTCGCTCGTCGGCCGCCTGATCGGACCGGGCCATCCCGAGCCCATGGGCGTCTACGCCCTGCGGGCCGACCGGCCCGAGGCCGCCGTGGCCCTCCACCTCGAGCAGGCGGTCTTCTACGAGGCCTTCGGCAACACCCCCGAGCTGCTGGCCGAGGAGTACGACCCCTACGCCGCCTCGAGCGTGCTGCTCTGCGTGGTCGACCACCTGCGGCGACGGCCGGCCGGGATGATGCGGATCATCGTGCCGTCGGCCGCCGGCCACAAGTCGGTGCACGACATCGAGAAGGTCTGGGGCGAGTCCTTCGAGGACCTCTGCGGGCGCCTCGACTACGTCTACAACCCCGACACGCTGTGGGACATCGCCACCCTGGCCGTCGCCCCCGACTACCGCAGCGCCGCCCTGTCCGGCCTGGTCGGTATCGGCCTGGTCCAGGCGGTGGGCATCATCGGCCTGCGCTGCGGGGTGACCCACATGGTGACGATCATGCACCGACCGGTGCTGCGGATGTTCCAGTGGAAGCTGCACCGTCCGTTCCAGCCGTTCCCCGGGGTCCTGCCCATGGCCTACCTGGACTCGCCGGCCAGCGTGCCGGTGATGGGCGACGTGGCCGACTGGCACCGCCGCCTGTCGGTCGAGGACGAGGCCATGTACCAGGTGATGGCCCGGGGGACCGGGCTCGAGCCGGTGATCCGGCCGCCGGACTGGGACGCCGCCCAGTCGGTCTTCAGCGCCGTTACGAGGCTGAACGGCCCGCCGCTTCGTCTTCTCTGACCAGCCGGAGGCCGCCGGTGCCGTTGAGCCGGAGGATGGTCGAGGGGATCTGGTGCGCCCCGACCGGGACCGAGTAGTAGAAGCCCTGCACCCGGTTGCAGCCGAGCTCGCGGAGCCGGTCCTCCTGGGCCACGTTCTCCACGCCCTCGGCGATGGTGGTCATGCCCAGGGCGTGGCTCATGGCGATGATGGCCGCCACCAGGGTGGCGTTGGACGAGTCGGTGCGGTCGAGGCCCTCGACGAACACCCGGTCGATCTTGACCGAGTCGACCGGCAGGCGCCGGAGGTAGGCGAGGGACGAGTAGCCGGTGCCGAAGTCGTCGATCGACAGCTCCACGCCGAGCTGCTTGAGCTCGCCCAGCGTGGCCACCGACCGCGGGATGTTGTCCATGAGGAGCGACTCGGTGAGCTCGAGCTCGAGGGCCGAGCCCGGGAGGTGGTGCTCACGCAGCGCCTTGCGCACCGTCGGCACGAGGTCGGGGTCGCGCAGCTGGGCCGCCGACACGTTGACCGCCACCCGCAGGTCGCGGGCCCCGTGCACGGTGGTGCGCCACTCCTGGACCTGGGCGCAGGCCTGGCTGATGACCCAACGACCGATGTCGATGATCAGGCCGCTCTCCTCGGCGATCGGGATGAAGGTGGTCGGGGGGACCTCCTCGCCGTTGGCCCGGGTCCACCGCAGCAGGGCCTCGAGCGACATCACCCGGCCGGACTGGAGGTCCATGAGGGGCTGGTACTCGATGGTGAGCTCGTCGAGGGCCAGGGCCACCTGGAGCTCCTGCTCCATGGAGTGGCGCAGGGCCACGCGCTCACGCATGGAGGCGTCGAAGACGGCCACGGCGTCACGGCCCTGGCTCTTGGCCTGGTACATGGCGTTGTCGGCGTCACGGATCATCGTCTCGGCGCTCGTCATGTGGCTCCCTTCGGCGAGCGCCACACCGACGCTCGCGAACACGTAGGTCTCCGAATCGCGCACGTTGAACGGCGCATGGAACGACACCCGGATGCGCTCGGCCAGCTGGCGGGCGTGGGTCAGGTCCCGCACGTCCTTCAGGCCGATGACGAACTCGTCGCCGCCGATCCGGGCCACCAGGTCCTTGGGACGGGCGGTGTCGCGCAGGCGCTCGGCCACCTCGATCAAGAGCTCGTCGCCCAGCGAGTGGCCGTAGGTGTCGTTCACGAACTTGAACTGGTCGATGTCCAAGAAGAACAGGGCCACCTTCGGGTTGTCGCCCTCGGCCGCCTGCAGGGCCCCGTTGATGAACAGCTCGACCATGGCCCGGTTGGGCAGGCCGGTGAGCGTGTCGTGGGTCACCTGGTAGACGAGCTCGCCCTGGGCCTTGGCGCTGGCGTGCAGGGCCCGGAAGATCCGCAGACTGGCGGCGATGGTGAGCAGGCCGACGATGGAGGCGATGGCGATGCGGTCGGTGACCGAGCGCTGCTGGTTGATCACGGCCACGATGGCCGGCAGTGAGAGGGTCGCCGCCACCAGCATCAACCGGCCCCGGGTCGGGGCCTCCTGCTGGCGGGTGGCCGGCGACGACGACAGCTTGATCATCGACGGGTGGAGCACGACGGCGCCGAAGGCCACGAACGAGAGCAGGTACGGAAGGCTGATCAGCTCGCTCGACAGGGTGATCTTGTGCAGCTCGGCCAGCATGTAGGTGGTGTCGCCGATCAGGAAGAGCACCATGGTGAGGACCAGCAGCCGGGAGGCCGGGGTCGTGCGGGTGCCGGGCTTGAAGCCGATCCGGAAGGCGATGTACACGAGGTAGACCGACAGCGGCGGGTAGCAGGCGAGCACGACGCGGACCTGGAGGGGCGAGGCCCCGTGGGCCAGCACCGGGTCGATCATGAAGGCCCAGGCCAGGGTGAAGATGGCCAGGCTGGCCACCAGCCCGTCGAGGATCATGTCGAAGTTCCGGCCCCGGTCGGGGTCGTTGCCCCGGGCCAGGCGGGTGAGGCCGGTGGCGGCCAGCAGGTAGCCGGGGATGGCGATGTAGTCGGGGACGAGCGATCGGCTGTGGGTCAGGTTGCCCAGGGTGTTCAGCTGCAGGCGGACGTCGCCCTCGATCAGGAACAGGACCAGGGCGCAGAAGATGACGATCCAGGGCCACAGGGGCTGCGGCCGGTACTTGCGAATACCGACGATGACGGCGACCAGGGTGGCCGCACCCAGGATGGCGAAGGTCACGCCCTGGAGCGGCCCGAGGAGGCGCGCCGCGTACAGGAGGGCCCAGACCACGCCAACGGCCAAGAACACCGCGCTGGCACTCAGGCGGGTCTGCCGGATCGGCGGGGGGGCGATGGACATGGGAACGCGAGCCTCCTCAATGCTCATTGGCTGTACCCGCCCGCCCGGGTGGCACCGGTATTGCACTGTCGACCGAGCCGTTTCTCGATGGATGCACTAGTCCGCACATAGAAGGAACGGCTCATCTCCTCCATTTGCACGATTTTTTCCCAATTTCTTCGCAACAGATCTCATACAAACGAATGACCTGGGCCTTTTGACATCGTACAACGCGAGTTGCCCGCTGTCGACACCACTTGTGATGTCGTTGATTCGCCGTTGATCTGGCCGTCTCGAGGCCGTCGCACCGGGAACCCGCCCCGGCCGCGGGGGGTGGTCGGCGGGAGGTGCGGGGGGGGGGTGGGGGGGTGGGGAGGGTCAGTCGGCGCCGAGGACGCCGTCGAGGAGGCCCTCGGTGACGTAGGCCGGAATCTCCCGGACGTTCACCGAGACACCCTCCTGGCCCGGGTACCCGAGGCCCAGGCGCACGCCGTCGTCCATGTAGTAGGCGCCGGCGACGGCCGTGACCACGGCCCGGTAGGCCTCCCGGTCGCCCCGTCGGAGCTCCTCGAGCCGGGCCGGGGCGTCGTCGGTGGCCGAGGCCAGGGCCCGGTGCAGCGCCGGGACGAGGTCGGGTCGCGAGGCCACGACCTGGTCGAACAGCCGATCGGCCACCCCCACCTGTCGGGCCGAGGGGGCGAAGGGGTCGCCCGGCAGGAGCAGGTCGCCCAGGTCGGTCAGGCGCCGGCGGGCCTCGGGGGAGAAGGCCGGCGGGCGCAGCGCCACCGGCGTGGTGGCCGCCGGGGCGGCGGTTTCGGGGGTGGCGGCCCCGGGCCCGGCGTCCCACCCGACGCCGATGGTCGTGGCCACCTCGGGCACCGGCAGCTCGGCCCGGTGCTCCACCAGGTGGTCGACGGCCCGCAGGGCCAGGGCACAGATGGTGCTGGTCGGGTTCATGCCGCCGGCGGTGACGAACACGCTGCCGTCGATCACGCCCAGGTTGGCCACGTCGTGGCTCATCCCGAACCGGTCGACCACCGAGGTGGCCGGGTCGTCGCCCATGCGGGCCGTGCCCAGGAGGTGCCCGGAGAACCCGAATTGCTCGATCTCGGTGAACCGGGCGTCGGCCGCCGCCATGGCCTCGAGCGCCCGGTCCTGGTGCCAGGCCTGCATCCGGCGGGTGTTCTCGCCCAGCCGGTACCGGACGGCGGGAACGGCCGTGCCCGAGACCGGGTCGACTGCACCGGTCAGCTCGACCCGGTTGTCCTCGTCCGGCAGGTCCTCGCACAGGATGCCCCAGCGGGCGGCCCGGCCGAAGCGCTGCCGCACGTAGTCGTGGTGGCCCTCGCCCCACACCCGACCGCCCAGGGCCACGCCGAAGGGGCCGCCGGTCGGGCCCGAGGCCCAGCGGGCGCCCCGGACGAAGCCCCGGCGCTCGTCGGAGCGGTAGAACTCGAGCGACTGGATCTGGGCCCCGGCGTGGCCCCGCCACGAGGACAGGTCCTCGTCGAAGTAGCCGGTCACGCTGGTCATGGGGTGCATCATCAGGCGCCGCCCGACCAGGCCCGACCGGTTGGCCAGGCCGTCGGGGAAGCGGGCGTCGGTCGACGACAGGAGCAGCTTGGCCGTGCCCACGCCGTTGGCCGCCAGCAGCACCACCGAGGCCCCCGTCCGGTGCTCGGCGCCGTCCCGGTCACGCCACTCGGCCCCGGCGGCCAGGCCCCGGGCGTCGAGCACCAGCCGGGTGACGGTGGCCCCGGTGATCAGGCGGCACCCCTGGCGCACCGCCTCGGGCCAGTGGGTCAGGTCGGTCGAGGCCTTGGCCCCCTCGTTGCAGCCCTGGGCACAGGCGGCCCGCTGGACGCAGGGGTGCCGGCCGCCGAAGGGCGCCGACAGGATGGCGTTGGTCTCGGGCCACCAGTGCCAGCCGAGGGCGGCGTGGGCCCGGGCCAGCCGCAGCCCGGCCTGGCCGATGGGCAGCGGGGGGAGGGGCGGCTCGGCGCCCTCGGGGTAGAAGGGGTTGCCCCCCAGCCCGGCCACCCCGAATTGCCGGTCCACCCGCTCGTAGAAGGGGCGCAGCTCGTCGTAGTCGAGGGGCCAGTCGTCGGCCACGCCGTCTCGGGTGCGGACGGCGAAGTCCTCGGGGAGCATGCGGGGCCACTGGGCGTTGTAGAGGATGGTCCCGCCGCCGACCCCGTTGAAGTTGGCCACCCCGATGTCGGTCTCGGAGCCGTCGATGGTGTAGTCGGCCGGCCCCTGGCGCACGCTCGGGACGCCCGACCACTGCTTGCGGGCGTTGAGCTCCCAGTCGGGGGCCGACCCCCGGAAGCTCGAGCGGTCGGGCCAGTCGCCCTGCTCGAGGCACACCACCGACAGGCCGGCCTCGACCAGCCGGAGGGCGGCGACGCCGCCCGAGGCTCCGGCCCCGATGATCAGGACGTCCGGCGCCGCCGACGTCACCCCGCCCCCCGACCCGGGCCTAGCGGCGACGGCGCCAGGCCGAGGCGATGGACGGCGGGACGTGGCCGGCGTCGTCGGGGTTGACGTTGGTCCCCGGGGCCACCAGGGCGTCCAACTTGTCCATGGTGGCGTCGTCCAAGACCACGTCGGACGCCCCGAGCTGGCTCTCGAGCTGCTCCATGGTCCGGGGACCGATGATGGCCGAGCTCACGGCGGGGTGACGGAGCACGAAGGCCAGGGCCAGGTGGATCAGCGACAGGTCCAGCTCGTCGGCCAGGGCCACCAGTTGCTCGACGATCTCGAGCTTCTTGGCGTTGTACTCGTTGGCCGGGTCGAACTGCTCGGGCGTGCGGGCCGCCCGGCCCTCCTTCACGGGCTCGGCGCCCTGGCGGTAGCGGCCGGTCAGCCAGCCCGAGTTGAGCGGGCTCCAGGTCAGCACGCCCATCTCGTAGCGCTGGCAGGTGGGCAGGATGCCGGCCTCGGCGCCCCGGGCGAAGATCGAATAGGGCGGCTGCTCGCTCACGAAGCGCTCCCGGTTCCGCCGCTCGGCCGTCCACTGGGCCTCGACGATCTGCTCGGGCGGGAAGGTCGAGGAGCCGAGGTAGCGGACCTTGCCCTGGTGCACGAGGTCCGAGAGGGCGCCCAGCGTCTCGTCGATGTTGGTGTACACGTCGGGCCGGTGCACCTGGTAGAGGTCGATCCAGTCGGTCCGGAGGCGACGCAGGCTGGCCTCGCACTCGCGGATGATCCAACGCCGTGAGTTCCCCCGGTGGTTGCGGTCCCGGCTCATGGGCATGAAGACCTTGGTGGCCAGGATCACGTCGTCACGCCGGTCGGCCAGGGCCTTGCCCACGATCTCCTCGGACTCACCGGCCGAGTACATGTCGGCCGTGTCGACGAAGTTGATCCCGGCGTCGAGACCGGCGTGGATGATGCGGATCGAGTCCTCGTGGTCGGGGTTGCCGAACGCCCCGAACATCATGGCCCCGAGGCACAGGTTCGAGACCTTGACCCCCGTCCCCCCGAAGTTGCGGTACTGCATGGTCGAGCGTCCCCTCTCTGCGTGCCGTCGCAGCACCAACCGGCGCGACCCTGGCCACGATCCGAGCGTTCCGAGACGGCGTCCCCCACCCTGGTGCGGACCCGGCCGACGCTACCGACCGTTTGGTTGACCCGCAAGGATGTGGGGGCGGCCGCCCGAGGCACCGACCCGCGCCCGGGCGCCCAGCAGTTACCGTGCGGGGCGACGAGGGAGGACGGCCGTGGGCGAGGACACCGGAGCGACGAACGAGCAGGCGGTGGCCCGCTACGCCCCGCCACCCTTCGTCCCGCCGGCCTACCCCTACGACCGGCTGGCCGAGTACGCCGTGCTGGCCGAGGCGCTCCCCGGCGGCCTCGTCGACTGCTCGATCGGGACGCCGTGCGACCCACCACCGCCGGCGGTCCTCCAGGCCCTGGCCTCCTCGGGCACCGAGCGGGGGTACCCGGCCTCGATCGGTTCGGCCGACCTGCGCACGGCCGCCCGGGGCTGGATGGCCCGGCGCTTCGGGGTCGACCTCGGGCCCGACCAGCTGGCGGTGTGCGTCGGCACCAAGGAGATGGTCGCCTCGACCGCCCAGTACCTGCACCGGCGCGACCCCGGCCGCGACACCGTGCTGTACCCGGCCGTCGCCTACCCCACCTATGCCATGGGGGCCACCCTGGCCGGGTGCCGGGCGGTCGCCGTGCCGCCGGCCACGGCCGACGGCACGGGCCTCGACCTGGCCGCCGTCGACCGCCACGACGTCGACCGGGCCCTCCTGCTCTGGGCCAACTCGCCCTCCAATCCGACCGGCGGGCTGACCGAGCTGGGCGCCGTGGCCGACTGGGGCCGGGCCCACGGGGTGCCCGTCTTCTCCGACGAGTGCTACGCCGAGTTCACCTGGCAGGGCGTGCCCCGCTCGATCCTCGAACACGGCACCGAGGGCGTGGTGGCCGTCCACTCGCTGTCCAAGCGGTCCAACCTGGCCGGTATCCGGGCCGGCTTCTTCGCCGGCGACACCGACCTGGTCACCTACCTGCGCGAGGTCCGACGCCACGCCGGCCTGATGGTCCCGGGGCCGGTGCAGGCGGCGGCCACGGTGGCCTTCGACGACGACCGCCACGTGGAGGAGCAGCGGGACCGCTACCTGGAGCGGCTGGGCTTCCTGGCGGCGGCGCTCACCGAGGCCGGCTGCCCGGTCGACTTGCCCGCCGGGGGCTTCTACCTGTGGCTGGCCGTCCCCGAGCGCTGGCCCGACCCGTGGGCCCTGGCCGAGGCCCTGGCCCGTGACGCCGGCCTCCTGGTCAGCCCGAGCGACCTGTACGGCGAGCCTGGACTGGACCACGTGCGGATCGCCGTGGTCCAGCCGATGGCCCGCCTGGAGCTGGTGGCCGAGCGCCTGGCCGCCGCCGGCTGGGGGCGGTGAGCCCGACCGCCGCCACCGTCAGACGGGGCCTCCTGGCCGGCGCCGTGGCCGGCGTGGCCAGCGGGGCGCCGTCCACCCTCCACGGCTGGCGGGCCGGCCGGGACCCGTTGGCGGCCAGCCGGGCCGCCGGGTCGCTGCTCGGTCGACCGACGCTGGTGCGGGGCGCCCTGGCCCACGTCGTCCTGTCGCTCGGCTGGGGCGTGGTGCTGGCCTGGCTCCTGCCCACCCGCCGCCGGGTGGCCGCCGGCGTCCTGGCCGGGGGGGCGATCGCCGCCCTCGACCTCGGGCTGGTCGGGCGCCGGCTGCCGGCCATCGCCGCCCTGCCCCAGGGTCCCCAGGTGGCCGACCACCTGGCCTTCGGTGGCCTGGTCGGCCTGACCCTGGCCCTGGCCGACCGGAGGCCGGGGGATCGGGCCCGATCCGGGGGCCGGGGAGAGCACAGGTGAGCTGGGCGGCCCCGGGTACGATCGGCCCATGGCCGACCTCCAATCGAAGATCGAGACCCTCTGGGAGGGTCTGAGCGAGCTGTCCCCCGACGACCCCGAGGCTGCGGCCACGGTGAACGAGGCGATCGACCTCCTCGACCGGGGCGAGGCCCGGGTGGCCGAGGTCGGCCCCGACGGCACCACGGTGGTCAACGAGTGGCTGAAGCAGGCCATCCTCCTCCTGTTCCGCCTGCGGTCGATCGAGACCGAGGAGCTCGGTCCCTTCGAGTTCGCCGACAAGCTCCCGCTCAAGCACGACTACGCGGCGGCCGGCGTCCGGGTGGTGCCCGGGGCCTCGGCCCGCTGGGGCTCGTTCCTGTCCCGGGGCGTCGTGATGATGCCCTCCTACGTCAACATCGGCGCCTGGGTCGGGCCCGAGACGATGGTCGACACCTGGGCCACGGTCGGGTCGTGCGCCCAGATCGGCGCCCGGGTCCACCTCTCGGGTGGGGTGGGCATCGGCGGCGTGCTCGAGCCCCCGAACGCCGTCCCGGTGGTCATCGGCGACGACGTCCTGATCGGCAGTCGGTGCATGGTCACCCAGGGCGCCCAGGTGGGGGAGGGATCGGTGCTCGGCGAGGGCACCATCTTGAACCCGACCATCCCGGTGATCGACGCCGAGACCGGCGACGAGCTCGGTCGGGGTGTGGTGCCGCCGTGGTCGGTCTGCATCTCGGCCAGCCGGCGCCGGGAGTTCCCCGGCGGCGAGTTCTTCCTGCCCTGCGTCCTGGTGCTCCGGCACCTCACGCCGGGCGAGCGACACGACAAGTCCCAGCTCAACGCCATCCTGCGGGAGCACGGCGTCGGGACGTGACCACCGACCTGCTGGCCCTCACCACCGAGCTGGTGGACGTGCCGTCGGTCAGTCATCACGAGACGGCCCTGGCCGACCGGGTGGCGGCCGAGCTGGCGGCCTGCCCCTGGCTGACGGTGGACCGGGTCGGCGACAACCTGGTGGCCCGGACGAGCCTCGGCCGGGACCAACGGCTGATCCTGGCCGGCCACCTCGACACCGTCCCGCCGGCCGACAACGGTTCGGCCCGGGTCGAGGGCGACGTGGTCTGGGGCGTCGGCTCGGCCGACATGAAGGGCGGCCTGGCCGTCATGCTCGACCTGGCCCGCAGCCTGCCCGAGCCCTCGGTCGACGTCACCTGGTGCTTCTACGTGTGCGAGGAGGTCAACCGGGCCGACAACGGCCTGGACGTCCTGTGGGCCGATCGTCCGGACCTGCTGGCCGGCGACGCCGCCATCCTGGGCGAGCCGACCTCGGCCCGGGTCGAGGCCGGGTGCCAGGGCACGGCCCGGTTGGCCCTGCACCTGGGCGGCGTCCGGGCCCACACGGCCCGCCCGTTCACCGGTCGCAATGCCATCCACCGCCTGGCCGAGGCCCTCGGGCGGGTGGAGCGCTACCGACCCCGGGTGGTGACCCTGGACGGCTGCGAGTACGCCGAGCAGCTCCAGGCGGTCCGGGTCGAGGGCGGGGTGGCCAACAACGTGGTGCCCGACGCCGCCATGCTCACCGTCAACTACCGCTACGCCCCGGACCGCCGGGGCGAGCAGGCGGTGGCCGAGGTGGCCGGGCTCTTCGCCGACCTGCTCGAGCCGGCGGCCGGGGACCGGCTGGAGCTGCTCGACCAGGCCGACGGGGCGCCCCCGTCGCTCGACCATCCGCTGCTCGGGGGACTGGTGGCGGCCACCGGGGCGGCCCCGTTGGCCAAGGTGGGCTGGACCGACGTCGCCACGTTCTTCGACCACGGCGTGCCGGCGGCCAACTTCGGCCCCGGGGACCCGCTGCTGGCCCACCACCCTGACGAGCGGGTCGACCGGACGGCGCTCGACCGTGCCCGGTCGGTCCTCACCTCGCTCCTCACCCGCACCTGACGTTCACCCTCCGCTCGAGGGTTCGGGTCAGGCGGCGGGGCGGGCCGGGGCCAGCCGTGCCCCGACGTGCCGATGGTCGGTGCCCCGGCTGTCGACCACGGTGGCCTCGACCGAGCCGGTGTCGACGGCACCGCCGAGCGACCCGGCTTCCTCGGCCGCCTCGTCGATGGCCACCTCGACGGCCGAGTCGGCCATCGCCGTGCTGTCGGACCGGCCGAGCAGCCCGACGAGGGCCAGGGCGGCCAGGACCATGACCGCCACCCCGTACTGCCGAGCGGTCCCGAGGACGCTGCCGTCCTCGGTGACCAGGTAGCCGGCCACCACCGCCGGGAGCCCGAGGGCCAGGTAGGAGATGACGTAGATGGTCGACAGCACCCCGGAGCGCTCGTGGGGGGCGGCGAACGGCAGCACCGTGCGGAGCGACCCCTGGAATCCGCCGCCGAAGCCGACCCCGGCCACCACCGAGCCGAGGAAGAAGAGGGCGGTGGAGGTCGTCGAGATGGCCACCAGGGTGATGGCCACGCCGACCACCAGCGCCACCCCGCCGATGCGCAGCACCGTCCGGGGCGCCATCGCCCGGGTCAACAGCACGGTGGCCACGGCCCCCATGGCCAGGGTGAACAGGGCCAGCCCACCCAGCACCACGTCGCCCGATCCCGAGACCAGCCGGACCACGGCCGGTCCGAGGGAGGCGTAGAAGCCGGCCAGGGACCACACGGCGATCAGGGCCGGAGCGGCCACCAGGAGCGGCCGTCGGGCCGCCCGGGGCAGCCGGAACTGGGGCCGGATCGAGGCCAGCGCCCCCGACGTCCGCGACGACGTCTCGGTCATGAGCAGGACGCCCACGCCCTGGAGCACGAAGATGGCCGCCAGCACCAGGTAGACGAGGTGGGTGGGGGCCGGGAGGAACTGGACCAGCAGGCTCGAGAGGAGGGCCCCCGAGCCGGTCCCGATCAGGAGGCCCACGCCGTTGGCCACCGTCCCCTTGACCGGGTCGATGTCGAGCAGGCCGGCGCCCACGGCGCCCATGGCCGCCCCGGTGGCCAGGCCCTGCACCACCCGCCCGACGACCAGGTCGCCGACGCCCCCGGCGGTGGCGAACACCACCATGGCCACCACCTGCAGGCTGAGCCCCACCAGCAGGATCGGGCGACGGCCGATGTGGTCCGATAGCGAGCCCACGGTCAGGAGCGAGGCCAGCACGGCCACGGCGTAGATCCCGAACACCACGGTCACCGTGATGGGCGAGAACCCCCAGGTCGCCTCGTAGTGGGCGTAGAGCGGGGTGGGGGCGCTCGAGGCGGCCAGCAGCAGCACGGCGATGGAGGCCTGGAGCCAGAAGGCCGCCCCCGAGGGCAGGTGCCAGCGGCCAGCCGCCGCCGGGGCCATCTGGGTTCCGGGGTACTCCTGGCTGCGGGTCGTGTGCTGGCTCATCGGGCCCTCCCGGTCAAAACAGACAGGTCTGTCTGTATCTCTGTACAGTAGACAGACCGGTCTGTTATTGTCAAGACATGGCAGCGACGACAGCAACGACTGAGGTGGCGGCGCCGACAGGTGCGGCCACCGAGCCCACGGCCCGCGAGCGCCTGTTGGCGGCGGCCAGCGAGCTCTTCTACGAGGAGGGCATCCACACCGTCGGCATCGACCGGGTGATCGAGCGGGCCGGGGTGGCCAAGGCCACGCTCTACAGCACCTTCGGTTCCAAGGACGAGCTGGTCCGGGCCTACCTGCAGGCCCGCCACGCCAGCATCAAGGGCCGCATGGACCGGGCGCTGGCCGAGCGCTGGACGACGCCCCGGGAGCGGCTGCTCGGGGTCTTCGACGTCCAGGCGGACACCATCTCGACCCCCGGCTACCGGGGCTGTGCCTTCCTCGGCGCCAGCGCCGAGTCGCCCCGGGGCGGCACGGTGGAGGAGATGACCAACGGGTTCC
Source organism: uncultured Acidimicrobiaceae bacterium (assembly GCA_963730735.1). GTDB lineage: Bacteria > Actinomycetota > Acidimicrobiia > Acidimicrobiales > RAAP-2 > CAVSSX01. The sequence continues at coordinate 591,290 of CAVSSX010000008.1, read as the reverse complement.
GGGGGTGGCTCCACGAGCTGTTGGCCCAGCTGGCCACCGAGGCCGGGGTGGCCGATCCCGAGTCGTTGGCCCGGCAGCTGGCCCTGCTCTACGACGGCGTCGTGGTCACCGCCTGGATGGACCGTGACACCAGCGCCGCCGTCACGGCCAAGGAGATCGCCACCGGCCTGGTGGACGCGGCGTTGGCGCAGTAGGCCGACGGGCCTACGGCTGCGGAGCGGCATCCGCTCGGGGGCGTCGGCCAGACGACGTTAGGACTCGGGTTCGGAGACCGCGAGTTCGGCTGCCGGGGAGCTGTGCTCGCCGGCGGGTGCGCCGGCCAAGTGTGTCAGAAGCGTCTCGATGCGCTCGAGGCGGACCAACAGCTCGGCCCGCTCGTTGTCGTTGCTCTGCTCCACGAAGTAGGACGCCACGGTGGCCGTCAGGACACCGATGAGCCCGATGCCGACGACCATGAGTACCGCAGCGACGCCGCGTCCACCGGCCGTCACCGGGTACTTGTCCCCGTAGCCGACCGTCGTCACTGTCACGAGCGCCCACCAGAGGGCTTCGCCGAAGTTGTGGATGTTCGATCCCTTGGCGTGATGCTCGAACGACAGAACGAGGGCCGAGCAGGCAAAGACGATGGCCAGAACGGCGAGCAGAACGAAATGAAGTCCTCGGTGGGTGAACAGCGCCCGCGTCCTTCGAAGGGCGTTCGCCAGGACGATGCCCACACGGCCGAGGTTCACCAGTCGAAGCAGCCGGGCAGCTCGCAGCGGTCGGAAGATCGGTAGAGCGATAACCAGCAGATCGAGGATGTGGTGGGTGAAGAAGCGCTTCCGGTCGGGTGTCAGGTACAGCTTGACCGCGTACTCGACGACGAAGGCGGCCCACACGAAATAGTCGATGGCGTCGAAGGTCTCTCGTACTGAGCTCGACAGGGTGAGGATGTATGGAAGGACGAGGACCGGTAGCCACAGCAACGACAGAATCGTGAGGGGGAGCTCCACCGCCCGTGCGAAGGCGTCGTATGCCTCCTGTGATCGAGCCAGGGTGGGGCGTGATCGTTGGGTCATCGGCGAAAAAGGTAATGCCGCGGAACTGCGACAACGGTGATCATTGGACGAGACGACGTTGTCGATAATCCCGAGTTCGGTGGATCTACGCGACCGGTCGAAGTTATGGTGCCGAAGCGGATCAGACGGGGGGAAGGGTGTTCGAAAAGCGCAAGGCCAGAAAGGCCCAGGAGGACCTCGACAACTGGAGCAAGCGCAAGGACGAACTGGAATCGGTTCTCCAGATCGCCCTGGCCGGTTGCGGGTTCGGGAGCAACGACATCGTTCTGAAGCCCGGCGAATCGGTGGTGTGTTTGATCCGGGGCGTCGGACTCGTGGAGATCCGAAAAGGCCAGGGGCATTGGACCGGCGGTTCGTCGGGGGTGTCCGTACCTCTGGGCTTCGGTGTGCGGGGACGGGTCGGGCGCTCCCGGGGGCACTATGTGCCTGGCAATGAGGCACCGACGGTGATTGACACGGGCACCATGTACCTCACAACGCAGCGGCTGATCTTTACGGGCAGCAAGCGGACAGTGGAGTGCCAATTCTCGAAGGTGATTTCGATCGACGCGGGTGGCGGCCACCTCCGTATCGCCGTGTCGAACCGGCAGAAGCCGACCGTCATCAGCTACGGAAGTTCAATCGACGGCTGGGTTGAGCCTCGTGTCGATACCGCTCTGGCGATCTTCGGTGGCGACACGTCACAGGTCGTCGCAGAAATCCGCCAGCTGATCGCGGCCCACAACGCTACGCGGCCGACATTGCCCGAGGCTGACGCGCCGCGGCCAGAAATCGGGCCTCCGATCGAAAATGTTGCACCGCAGGGACAAACGGAACCTATTCCGCCACCCCTGGCGCCCCCACCGCTTGCCGGAGGTGTGCAAGGACTTCCACCTGGCTACAGGTGAGCTCGCAGCCACCGGCCGAACGAACGTTGTGCAGGGAATGCCCAGCACGCGCCAGGGTCGGGTGGCGTGCTGTCACGTCGCCTGCTCTACCTCGCAAACGGTGAAGACCCTCAGGTCGGAGTGAACGCCGTGCCGCACGAGGCTGCGCCCACGGTTACCGATACTGCGACCTGATAGCCGACTGCCGGGTGGCCGATGTCGAACGTGACCGATCCAGCGCCCGAGGCGTTGGTCGAACTTCCGGGCTCCGTTGTCGTCGTTGTCTTGTAGTGCGCTGTTGCCGTTATGGCACTGTTCGGCTGGTTCGACATGATGTTGACGGTCACCGTGCCACCATCCGAAGGATTCGCGTTGGACATGGATGCGCTGCACGACGGCGCACCGGGGGTCGGCGACGGCAGCGGCGGGCGGCGCCACGGCCGAGCCATAGAACTGCGACGCTCCGAACGTGAATACCCCGCCATCGCTGGCGACGAATCGGTAGCCATTCGCTGGGCTGTTGGACTCCATACCGACGATGGGCTTGCTGAGAGTTATCGACCCTGTCGAACCGAGGAACGGCGCCCCGTAGGCGAAGATCCCCCCATCTGAGGCGACGAGCCAGTAGCCGCCGCCACTGGCGGTGGACGACATTCCTACGACCGGCTTGTTGAGGGACATGCCGCCGGTCGAACCGAGGAATGTGGCATCACCGAAGGCGAAAATTCCACCGTCGGATGCAACGAGCCAGTAGCCGCTGCCCGAAGCGGTGGGCGACATGCCGACGACAGGTCGATTGAGCTTCAGCAAGCCTGTGGAGCCGTAGAATCCGGCATCGCCGTAGGCGAAGATCCCACCGTCGCTCGCCACGAGCCAGTAGCCGCTGCCGGTGGTCGTGATGGCCATTCCCACGATCGGCTTGTTCAGCACCATCGAGCCGGTAGAGCCGAGAAACTCGGCGTCACCGAAGGTAAAGATCCCGCCGTCGGAGGCAACCAAATAGATGCCGCCCCCGTCCGGAGTTCGAGCGATACCGACGATCGGATGCGCCGGCGTCACGGCCAGGGAGGGGAATGGCATGGCGTCACCACACGCGACGATCTGCCCCGCACTGCCGGCGATCCAGTAGCCGTCGTCATCCGGCGTGGCGGCCATTCCCACCACCGAGCCACTGGGCAGCGTCCCGTTACAGGTAGTGGTGAGGTGGCCGACGTCGGACGCCGAGGCTGCGGAGTCCGGCAGCAGCTAATGCTGGCGTTCCCGCCAGCAGCAGTGCCGTGGCCGTCGCCAGTAACCGAAACCGCTGCATCCCACCCGGCACGGCATCCCCGTCTCTCCGTCCCCATCAGTCCATGACCTGCCCTCGTTAGGCTCGGGACGGTCGGGACACTATCGGCGGCTCTCGAGCACGTCCATCGCTCCTCGGGAGTCCGGCGCTCGGGTCGGCCGGCTGGGTCAGGCGGGGTGGTCGGCCGGCGTCGACGAGCGCAGCGGCCAGTCGTAGGAGTGCTCCGGTCCCGGGTAGGTGCCCTGGGCCACCTCGTCGATGAAGGACCGGCTGGCCTCGGCGATGGCCGTGTGCAACTCGGCGTAGCGCTTGGCGAACCTGGGCGCCGGGCCGGTGTTGATGCCGAGCATGTCGGTGCTCACCAACACCTGGCCGTCGCAGTCGGGGCCGGCCCCGATGCCGATGGTCGGGATCGAGAGGGACTCGGTGACCCGGCGGGCCACCTCGTTGGGCACCGCCTCGAGGACGAGGGCCGCCGCACCGGCGGCCTCGATGGCCCGGGCGTCGGCCAGCAGGTGGTCGGCCGCCTCCTCGGTCCGGGCCTGCACCCGGTTGCCGCCGAAGGCGTGGAACGACTGGGGGGTGAGGCCCAGGTGGCCCATCACCGGGATGCCCTTGGCGCTCAGGGCGGCGATCAGCTCGAGCTCGGGTCCCTCCAGCTTGACCATGGCCGCCCCGCCCTCCTTCAGGAGGCGGACCGAATTGCGCAACCCGTCCTCGACCGAGGTCTCGTAGGCACCGAAGGGGAGGTCGCCGACCACCAGGGCGTGGGGAGCGCCCCGCCGGACCGCCTGGCAGTGCCGGACCATGTCGTCCATGGTCACCGGCAGGGTGGTCTCGTAGCCGAGCACCATGATGCCCAGGGTGTCGCCGACCAGCAGCAGCGGCACGCCGGCCTCGTCGAAGATGCGCGCCGTCATGACGTCGTAGGCGGTGAGCATCGCGAACTTCTGGCCTTCGACCTTGAAACGTCGGAGGTCCGGGACGGTTGTCGCCATGGCTGTCTCCTTTCGGGTCCCGGGGCAGTTGCCTCCAGGCCGTCTGAGCAGACCCAGGCTATAGGGGGGCAGCGGCGACCGCATGCCTCGCCGTCCGGCGGGGCCAGGCGACGAGGGCCAGCAGGATGACCAACGGGGCGGTGTTGGGGTCGGTCGCCCCCCAGTTGAGGACGCCGCCGAGGCCCTGCCCGACGACCCAGAAGGCCAGGGACACGGCGATCCCGAGGCCCAGCCAGATGCGGGCGTGGTCCCGGTCGAGGAGCCAGCCGAGTCCGATGGCCAGTTGGAGGGCGCCGAGTACGGCGCTGAAGAGGACCGGGTCGGCGTTGGCTACGTGGGCCACCCCGTTCGAGGCGTCGACCAGGAAGCTCCGCTGGCCGTCCGAGCTCATCGAGAACCCGGCCCGCAGCGTCTGGCCGGCGGAATACACGAAGGGCAGCTGGAGCACGGCGGCGCCGATCCAGTAGACGGACCACACGACGGCGAAGGGCCGGGTACCGACGTCGCGGCGACCGGTGGGCCAGGCCAGGGCGCTCAGGGCGGCGTACATGATGGCGGCTCCCGGAGCGCCGAAGATGGCCATGGCGAAGCCCGACGGCAGCATGCCCATGGCCTCGCCCAGGAACCAGATGGCCGCCGACCAGGCGATCGAGGCCATGAGGGCCAACCGGACGCCCACGCCGGCTAGCAACGCCACCCCGATCGCCCCCTGGAGGAGCGCCGAGGCCAGGTTCCACCACGGCCAGTGGGCGGTGAAGGGGGCAAGCCCGGCGAAGACGGCCCGGTTCTGCCAGGCCGGCGCGCCCATGACCGACTGGGCGAGGTCACCGAGGGGATAGTCCCGGGCGAAGTTGGGCGTCTCGAGCTGGAGCAGCGCATCGAGCAACCACAACACCCCGAGGGCCCGCTGGAGACCCCGCCGGCTGAGGAGCCGTCGGGCGGGGGACCCGTCGACCGTGCGATCGGCGGTCACGCCCACCCGGCCGGGAGCCGGTGCGGCGAGCGACCCGAGGGTCACGCCACTGCCGTTCGCTTGGAGCGCTGGATCAGTCGGCCGACCACGATCGAGGCCTCGTAGAAGAAGACCAGGGGGACGGCCATGGCCAGCATCGAGAAGGGATCGGAGCTCGGCGTGATGACGGCGGCGAACGTCACCAGCACCACGATGGCCCACCGCCGCCAGGAGGCCAGGCGGGACGGCGTGACGATGCCGGCGATCTGGAGGAAGACCAAGAGGACCGGTAGTTCGAAGGTGATGCCGAAGACCGCCATCATGAGCAGCAGCAGGCCGAGGTAGCTGCTCGGGCTGTAGATCTCCTCGAGCTTCGGTCCGCCGATGGTGTCGAGGAAAGCCAACGTGTGGGGGAAGACCAGGTAGGCGACGGCGGCGCCACCGAGGAAGAACAGCAGCGACGAGGCGACGAAGGGGAGGGCGAAGCGTCGCTCCCGGCGGTGCAGGCCCGGGGCGATGAAACGCCACAGCTGCCAGAGCAAGAGCGGCGAGGCCAGGATGATCCCGCCATAGGCGGCCACCTTGACCCGGATCGAGAGCCCGTCGAGCGGGCCGGTGACGTACAGCTGGCACGAGTGGGCCGGGCCGGCAGTGTGGCAGTACGGGTCGAGCAGCACGCCCAGGATGTGGGCGAACAGGACGAAGGTCACCACGGCGCCGACGGCCACTGCCGCCACCGAGACCAGGGTGCGGTTGCGCAGCTCGGTCAGGTGGCCGACCAGCGACATGACCGAGGGTGTGGGCTCGGTGGCGCCCGGTTCCGCCGTGGGGCGGCCGAGGGTCGGCAGGTGCAGGGCCATGGTCGGGTGGTTCCTGTTCTAGTTCTGGGTGGGGTCGAGACCGGCGGTCACCGGCGTGCCACGGCGGGCGTCGTCGGGGGCCGGGGCCTCCACGGGGATGGCGGCCAGATCGATCGAGCCGGGAACGGCCGGATCGAGGTGCGGCCCGTCGCCGGCCGCGGCCACGCCGGGGTCACCGGTGAGGCCGACCGCCCGGTACAGGGCCTGGCGGGGATCGAGTGACCCCGCCGCGCCCTGGAGGGTCCGGTGGGCTCCCCGCAGCTCGTCGGCCAGGGGGATCCCCTCTACCGCCTTCTGCACTTCGGTGTTGAGCGAGGTGCGCAGTTTCTGGAAGTCGGCGTGGAGCGAGGACAGCTTGCGCGCCGCGGCCGGGAGCTTGTCCGGTCCGAGGACGACGAGCGCCACCACGCCGATGAGGAGGAGCTTGGCTGGGTCGAGTGAGAGCACGGCGTCACGCCTATCCCTTCACGACCAGCATGCCGGTCATGTACTGGTGGATGGTGCAGATGTAGGGGTAGCTCCCCGGGGCGGTCGGTGCCGTGAAGGTCACCGTCTTGCCCGGATCGATGTTCCCGGTGTCGAACTTCTTGTCGTTGGCCGTCAGGGTGTGGGCGACCGAGTCCTTGTTGGTCACCGTCACCTTGGCGCCGGGCTTCACGGTGGTGGACGACGGCGAGAAGGCGAAGTTCTGGATGGTGATGCTCGCCGTGGCTGCCGCCGTGGTTCCGCCGCCCGATGTGGTGGCCGAGGATCCGGCCGCCGTGGTCGATGGGCTGGAGCTGGTGGCGCTGGAGCAGGCGCTGGCGATGACGGCCACGCCGAGCAGCGCCGACGCCGCCAGGATGGTCGTCTTCGACGGGCGACGGAGATGAAGGTTCCGCGGCATGAGAGAGCCTCCCGCCGGCCTAGTTCTCGACGTGGTTCGGGACGGGGACGGCCACCGGCACGACGACCGTCTCGGCCGTGTGGGGCGTGGGGGTCGACTTGGCCGTGGCCTTCTCGAACTCGGACTTGGCCGAGCCCAGGGAGCGGGCGAGCTTCGGGATCTGGGATCCCCCGAAGAGCACGAGAACGACCGCGACGATGATCAGGAGGTCGGGTCCGACGATGGAAGCAAGCATGGTGAGTCCTTTCGAGACGTAGGGCGGAGCGGGGTGGGGCGGAACGAGCGGGGAAGCCCGCACCGGCATGGAAGGGGAACCACGCCGGTGCGGGCCTCGGTTCCCGCGATCAGGCCGCCATAGAGGTGGGGTTGAAGGCCAGCGGGGTGCCCGAGCTGGTCTGGGCCCCGGGGTACATGCCGAGCACGAAGTACAAGATGGCGGCGTGCTGCATCTCCACCGGCGCAATGCTGGCGGCGACCTGCACGGCCTTCTTGCTCTTCAGCATCGACGCCTCGGCCTGGTAGGTCTGGGCGGCGATGTTCTCGAGCTCGAGGGCCAACTCACCCAGCTGGGTGACGTTGGTCACCTTGCCGAAGGCCGTCTGCACGGTCGGGGTCAGCTTGGGGTCGGTCACCGTGACCGCCTTGTGGCCGCTCCCCGTGAGCAGGCTGTTCCAGGCGGCGGCGTGCGCCGTGTGCTGGGACAGTGCCGTCTGGGCGAAGGTGACGATGGCCGGCGGGACGGTGCCCAACTTGCCGGCGGTCACCGCCGAGATGGCGCTCTGGTAGGCGTAGATCGCCAGGTTCTCCAGGCTGGCCGCCAGGGCCGCCACGGCGAGGTCGCCGCTCAGGCCCTTCTCGGGGTTGCCGCTGGTCGCCGGGGTGACGGCGGCAGCCGACGTCGCCGCCGCGGCCAGGCCGGGCGTCGAGGCCACCGCAGCCAGCACGCCGGCTCCGGCCAGGGCGCCACCGGCGCCCAGGAGGAAGGTCCGCCGGCTGGTGCTCTTCTGGAGCCCCGAGCGGATTCCCTCGTGGAACTGGGCGATGCTGGCCTGGAGCGCCGGCACACCTTGGTCCTGATGGATCTCGTCGAGATCCTTGGTCATGGCGGCGATCTCGGCGTTGGTCACCGGGATCTCATGTCGACGGATTTTCACTTGACGGCTCCTTGGCTGGCGGGGGCGGCTGAACTGGTCGGGTAGAAGGCATTCGGGAAGCCGACGCTGCCGGCCGCAGCCGGCAACGAGGCCACGTTGGTGGCCGACAGCGTGATGAGCTGCGGGGCATTGGCGGCCAGAAGGGCCTGCACCGCCAGCAGGACCGAGGCGTGCTGCGCCTCGACGCCCATGATGCTGGCGAACAGCGCCTTGTTGGTCTTGCTCTTGAGGTTGGCCACGTCGTTGACGTACGTCTCGGCGGCGGCGTTCTCGAGCTCGAGGGCCAGGGCCACGACACCGGCCGAACCCTGTGCTGCCGTGGCGCCACTGAGGCCGGCGACGGCCTTGTTGACCACCGGGACGAACGCCGGGTCGGGCTTGTTCTGGGTCTTGGCGCCCATCTTCTTCAACGCGGCGTTGAACGCCTGGAGATGCTGGGCGTGCTGGCTCTTGGTCACGGTGACGAACTTCATGACGACCGGGTTGGCCGCCGAGCCGCCGATGTAGGGCAGCGTGAGCGCCGTGGTGTAGGTGTTGACGGCCAGGACCTCGATGGAGGCCGCCGTCTGCAGCATCTGCACGTCGGGCGACGAGCTGGCGAACGCCGGCGAGGCCAGCATGCCGACCAGCAGCCCACCGCCGGCGGCGGCCAGGAGCCCACCGCCACCGATGCTGGCCGCCAGGGCCTTGCGGTGCTCGGCGGCGAACCGCTGGTTCTCGACCGGGTCGCCCTCGTCGATCGAGGCGGTGCCCCGGTCGCTGAGTTCGGCCAGGGGTTGGATGGTCGATCGGACGGCGTCCGATTGCAGGTCCTGGGATTCCTCGAGCAGTTCGCCGAGGCTCCGGGGGTCACCGGTCATGTGGTGCTCCTTGGTGCTGGGGGATGGGTGTCGTGTCGATCCCGGCGATGCCGGGTGTGCAGCCGCCGGGAAACCGTTCAGTGGCGGGGGTGCACCAGTTGTTCGACGCCCCGTGACGGTCGGATGCCGAAATCGGGAAGTTTTTAGTACTTATTGATGTAGACCTCGGAGAACGGCGTGCGGCCGATCTCGGGGTCGTCGCGAGCAGCACCGGGCGTACCGATCGATCGTCGGCCGGGGCGCCCACGTGTCCCAAGGTCGCTGCACCGGTGCCGGTGGCCGCCGGGCCGGGCCGTCCAGTCACCCCGGCCGGGTCCTGCCGCTCCACGACGACCCCGGCGACGATGTCGTCCACGGGACGTCCTGGCCGCTCGTTGAACGAAGCGGGTGTGGTACGCATACTCATTCCTTCCTTCGCCGCGACGGCCTGCACCGGATGTCGGTCATTCCTGTCATCCGCCGGCGGGGTCAGCTCCGAATAAGGCCCGAATGGCACCCGTCAGCGAACTCAGTGACCCACAGTTGGTCGTAGCGATCGCCCGCTACCAGGACGACGCGCTGGCCGAGGTGTACCGGCGCCACGGCGGTGCCGCTCTGGGGCTCGCCCGCCGGATCACCGGCAGTCAGGACGAGGCCGAGGACGTCGTCCAGGAGGTCTTCCTTCGACTGTGGAAGCAACCGGAGCGGTTCGACCCAGCCCGAGGCGCCCTCCGGTCCTTCCTCCTCACGCAGACCCACGGTCGGGCGGTCGATCACGTCCGCTCGCTGACCGCTCGCCAGAACCGCGAGACCAAGGACGCCCGGGCCACGGCCATCGCCGGCTACGACCTCGAGCGCGAGGTGTGGGACCTGGCCGTGGCCGACCAGGTGGCCCAGGCGATGGCCACCCTGCCCGAGGCCGAACGTTCGGCCATCGAACTGGCCTACTTTTCCGGGCGCACCTACCGGGAAGTGGCGGTGATCCTGTCCGAGCCCGAGGGCACGGTGAAGAGCAGGATCCGTAACGGATTGAAACGAATGAAGCAGGTGCTGGCGGAAGCAGGAGTACGAGAGCAATGACTTACCTCGAGGGCTCGGACAGCCCCACCTACGAGGAACACCAGGCCATCGAGAACCTTCTCGGTGCCTACGCCCTGGATGCCGTCGAGCCCGACGAGGCCGAGCTGGTGGAAGAGCACCTGCGTACCTGCCCGCGCTGTCGGGCCGAGGTCGACGCCCACCACGAGATGGCAGCGGCCATGGGTACGTCGGTCGAGCCGGTGTCCCTGGAGTTGTGGGACCGCATCGCCGCCCGGCTCTCCGAGCGCGAGGGCGGCCCGGTGGACGCGGCCGACCCGGCGATGCCGTGGCTCGGCAGTGCTCCGACGGCCGACGCCGGTCCGGTGGGCCCGACCGAGGGCGCGGTGCTGATCGACCTGGCTCAGGCCCGTCGGCGCCGTCAGCGGACGTGGCGACGGGTGACGGCCGTCGTCGGCGTGGCCTCCGCAGTGGTGATCGCCGTCCTGGCCTTCAATCTGGTGCAGAGCAAGAACAACGCCACCCAACTGCAGTCGGCCCTGTCGGGTAAGGGCGATTCGTCGGCGGTGGCCACGGCGTTGGCCAACCCCAATCACAAGATCGTGGTCATGCGGTCGCCCGACGGTGCGCAGCTGGCCGAGTTCGTCATGGTGCCGGGCGGCCACGGGTACCTGACATCTTCCAACATGCAGGCGCTCCCGGCGGATGAGACCTACCAGCTGTGGGCCACCATCGACGGCCAGCCCATTTCGATCGGACTCTTGGGCAACAACGTCCGCACCGCCGCCTTCACGATCGGCGGCACGGCGTCGCCCTCGAACCTGGCCATCACCGTCGAGCCCGCCGGCGGCGTCGTCGCCCCGGACCGCTCCCCGGTGGCCAAGGGCACGGTGGCCTGAGCCGAGCTCGTCGGAGCGACGCTCCGACGCTCAGAGCTTGCGCAGGACCGTGACGACCTTGCCGTAGATGGTGACCTCGTCGGGGTCGAACTCCATCGGTGAGAACGCCGGGTTGGCCGGCGTGAGGACGACCCGGTCGCCCCGGCGACCGAAGGTCTTGACCGTGGCCTCGTCGTCGGGGATCCCGGCCACGACCACGTCGCCGGCCTCGGCGTCGGGCTGCTGGCGGACCACGACGAAGTCACCGTCGAAGATGCCGGCGTCGATCATCGACTCCCCCCGGACCCGGAGCATGAAGGTCGATCCGGTCCCGGTGAACTGTTCGGGCAGCGGCAGGAGCTCCTCGACGTTCTCGTGGGCCAGGACGCCGGTTCCGGCGGCGACGTCGCCCAGCAGCGGGACGTGCCGCACCGGGCTCGACACCATGGCCGCCTTGGAGCTCGGGTCGTAGCGGACTTGGATGGCGCGGGGCTTGGTCGGGTCGCGGACCAGGTACCCCTCGCGCTGCAGCACGGCGAGATGCGTGTGCACGGTGGCGGAGGAGTTGAGCCCCACCGCTTCGCCGATCTCCCGCACCGAGGGGGGGTACCCCTGGGCCCGGAGCTGTTCGGCGATGTAGTCGAGGATCTGCTGCCGCTTGCCGCTGAGCACCTCTGCCATGTCTCGCTGCCTCCCGATTGTGGCCGTCTGGGCTGCTCGACCGACCTCCGGCGAACACCTGTTTGCTAAAGATAAGCCGGTGACCGAACGAAAGCAAACATCTGTTCGAAATTCGTTGACACGAACAAATGTTCGTGCTGTGATGCTCGAAGAACGAACAAATGTTCGTAGTCTCGGAGGTACCGCAAGGCGGAGGGTCGCTCGGTCCACCCTCGGACCGGGAGAGATGCGGTGGGACGCCCACCGGAAAGGACGCACGATGGCGATCGCACTGGTGTCGGAACAGGAAGCGCTCTTCGACGAACTGGCGGCCAACCCCTGGCCCCGGCCCACCCTGACCGTGGTGTCCGACGACGCCCCGATGGCGTCGGCCCCGACGGTCCCGAACCGGGAGCGGGCTGGTCACCGCTCGACCGGCGTCCGGTCTGAGCCGTGCCAGCGACCGGCGGTCGATTCCCGTGCGGCGGGCACCACGCCGCAGTGGGCGACGCACCACCGTGCACCGGCGCCCTCGAGGGTCTCGGCGCCGGTCCGGCGTCGTCGGGTGGCGTTGGCCGCCGCCGTGGCCGGCCTCGCCGTGGCCCTGGCCCTTCCGCTCAGTGCCCTGGGTGGCCATCCGGCGACCTCGGTGCACGATGGCGTTCGCACCGTGGGCGCCCTGCCGGTGACCTACGTCGTCCAAGTCGGGTGACACGCTGCACTCGATCGCCGAGCGGTTCGCTGCACCTGGCGCCGTCAGCCAGGTGCAGGCTCGGCTGGCCGACGAGCTCGGCTCGGGTGTCGTCGTCCCGGGCGAGCACATCCAACTTCCCTGAGGTCGATGGACGGGCCGGCGTCGACCGTCATGCGTCGGTCGATCGTCGTCCGTCGGCATCCGGCAGGGTCGGTGGTGCCGGAGTACAGGTATGACCTCCTCGTCGACCGCCCACCCGACCCCGACCGTACGGACAACGTCCGGCCCGCTCGGCCGCTGCGCCCGCTGCTCGGTTCTCCGGGTCCGGTGGTATCGGTGGTGGCGTGGATCGGCGCCGCCCTGTTGGTGTGGTCGTCGGTCATCCACCTTCACCTGTGGTCGCAGAGCTACCACCAGATCCCGACCATCGGACCCCTCTTCTTGTTGCAGGGCATCGCCGGTCTGGTGATCGCCGTGGCGGTGGCCGTCGCCCGTCGGTTCGTGGTCTTGGTGGGAGCGGCGCTGTTCGCCCTCGGGACGGTGGCCGGCCTCTTGATCTCGGTGAACGTCGGGCTCTTCGGGTTCAAGGACAGCCTGTCGGCACCCTTCGCCAAGGAGTCGTTGATCGTCGAGCTGGTGGCGGCGGCCGTGTCTCGCCGTAGCGGCCGGGCTGGCCCTCCGACGGGCCGACGGTCCTCGTTCCTTCCGATCGGTGCTGGCCGCCTGAACGGGGGCTGCAGCCCCCGAGCGTCCGGGATCCCCTCGGGGGCCTGGGCGGTATCGTCGACGGTGTGCGATGCCCGTGGTGTTCCGCTGACGACGATCGGGTGGTCGACTCGCGTCTGGCCGACGAGGGCGTGGCCATCCGTCGCCGACGGGAGTGCCTCGAGTGCGGCCGTCGCTTCACCACGTTCGAGCGGGTCGAGGAGCTACCCCTGTGGGTCATCAAGCGCTCGGGCCAACGGGAGCCGTTCGATCGGGCCAAGCTGGTCGACGGGGTGCGGTCGGCCTGCAAGAACCGGCCGGTGAGCGACGAGCAGATGCAGGAGCTGGCCCAACAGGTGGAGGATGCGCTGCGGTCGATCCCCGAGCCCACCAGTCAGCAGGTCGGGGTGGCGGTGCTCGAGCACCTGAAGTCGCTCGACGACGTGGCCTACGTGCGCTTCGCCAGCGTCTACAAGGGGTTCGAGGACCTGGGTGACTTCCAGCGTGAGGTGGGACTGTTGACCAAGACCACCGAGCCCAAGCGACGGTCGTAGAGGCGGGGGAGGGAGATGGCCGACCTGATCACCGAGGTGCCGCAGCGGGTCCTGGCCGTCTATGCCCACCCCGATGACGCCGACGTGGCCTGCGGCGGGACGCTGGCCCTGTGGGCCGCCGCCGGCAGCGAGGTGCATCTGGTGGTCTGCACCGACGGTGGTCGGGGGACGGCCGACGCCTCGGTCGATCCGGACGAGCTGGCCCGCGAGCGGGCCCAGGAGCAGGCGGCGGCGGCCGCCATCATCGGCCTCACCGCCCACCACCAGCTCGGCCACGGTGACGGTGACCTCGACGAGGGGGAGGGCTTCCGCAGCGAGCTGGTGACGTGGATCCGCCGGGTGCGTCCCGACGTGGTGCTGGGCCACGACCCGACGGCGGTCTTCTTCGGCCAGGCCTACTTCAACCACCGCGACCACCGGATGGCCGGCTGGGCCCTGATGGACGCGCTCTCGCCGGCGGCCGCCCTCCCGCACTACTTCCCCGATGCCGGACCGCCCCACCAGGTGGGGGCGGCCTACCTGTCGGGCACGCTCGAGCCGGACACCTGGGTCGACATCACGGCGACCATCGACGTGAAGGCCAAGGCCGTCGAGTGCCACCAGAGCCAGTTCGCCGGGGCCGACGGGTGGGCCGGCGACGTGGTCCGCCAGCGGGCCGAGGAAGAAGGGCATCGGGCCGGGACGGCGTTCGCCGAGGGGTTCCGGCGCCTGCAGCTCGGGTGAGCGGGGAGCCCGGCGTGACGCCGCCGCCCGGCGGTCCCCCGGACCGGTCGTGGGAGCTCGAGCCGGCGATCCTCCACGTCGACATGGACGCCTTCTTCGCCGCCGTCGAGGTGCTCGACGACCCGTCGTTGCGGGGCCGCCCGGTGATCGTCGGTGGGACCGGGGCCCGGGGCGTGGTGGCGTCCTGCTCCTACGAAGCCCGGGCCTTCGGGGTCCGCTCGGCCATGCCGATGGTCCGGGCCCGGGCCCTCTGCCCGACGGCCATCTTCATCGACGGCCACCACGGCCGCTACCGCGAGGTCAGCGGACAGTTGCACGAGATCCTCCGTTCGGCCACCCCGCTGGTCGAGCCGATCGGGCTGGACGAGGCCTTCCTCGACGTCACCGGTTCCCGGCGCCTGCTGGGCTCGCCGCGCCAGATCGCCGGTCAGTTGCGCCAGCGGGTGGCCGACGAGCTGTCCCTCGACTGCTCGGTGGGCGTCGGGCGCTCCAAGCTCATCGCCAAGCTGGCGTCGAGGGCGGCCAAGCCCCGGGCCGACCGGGCCGGGACCCGGGGCGGGCGACGGGGTGACGGTCATCGTGGCCGACGAGGAGCCGGGTTTCCTCGGCCCGCTGCCGGTGCGGGCGTTGTGGGGGGTCGGGCCGGCCACCGCCAAGCGGCTGGAGGAGCTCGGGGTCCGCACGGTGGGCGAGCTGGCGGCGCTCCCCGAGCAGGCGGTCGTCCGCCGCATCGGCAAGGCCCAGGGGGCGCATCTGGCTGCCCTGGCCCGGGGCGAGGACCGCGACCCGGTCGTGGCCGACCGGCCGGCCAAGTCGATCGGGCACGAGGAGACGTTCCGTGACGACATCGCCGACGTCGAGGCCCTGCGGCGTCACGTGGTGCGGATGTCCGAGTCGGTGGCCCGCCTGCTGCGCGAAGCCGAGCTCACCGGGCGGACGGTGAGCCTCAAGCTCAAGTACTCCGACTTCACCCTCGTCACGCGCTCGCACACCGTCTCGTTCCCCATCGACACCGCCCCGGCCCTCTCGGCGGTGGCCTCGGCCCTCCTCGACGCGGTGGAGCTGGCCATGGGCGTTCGGTTGCTGGGCATCTCGATGTCGGGCCTGCAGGACACCTCGGCGTCCCGGCAGCTGACCTTCGACATGCTGGCCGGCGGCCCCGAGGGCGCCGATGGCCCGCAGGAGCCGACCCCGGTGCAGCTCCAGGAGTCGTGGGCCGAGATCACGGCCGCCGTCGACGCCGTGCGGTCCCGCTTCGGCCTCGGCGCCGTCGGGCCGGCGTCGATGGTCAGCGCCGCCGGTCTTGCCGTGCCGGGCCGTCGCGACGCCCCCTGGGGCCCGTCGGCCGAGGGCACCGACCCGGCGACCTAGGCGGGGGCGTCCCCCGGCGGCTCGGCCCACCAGCGGAGCCAGGTCCCGTGGGGGTGCATGTCGGCCAACCGGACCGGGTGGACCTCGCCCACGTCCACGTCGGCCAGCACCAGGGCGGTGGCGCTCTTGGACCCCTGGCCCTCGGGGGCCGGGGGCACCGGGAGGCCGGGGACCTCGTAGGGCTGCTCGGCGAAGAGCCACGACACCCGACGCCGGGTGGACGTCTCGGCGATGGCCCCGGCCAGGGCGGCCTGCTCCTCGGGGCTGAGGTAGGCGGCCATCCAGGTGTGGACCAGGCACAGGTGGCACTCGTCGGGCACGTCGGCCACCACCCGGGCCAGGTCGTCCAGCACGTCCCCCGGCTCGACCGGGGCGAGGCCCGGGGCCGAGCGGGCGATCCCGAGGGCGGCGCGCAGGCGACGGAAGCGGGTCAGGTCGTCGGGCCACAGGCAGCCGAGCAGCCAGCGGGCGCCGTCGGGGTCGGCCGGGTCGATCGGGCGCTGGTCGAGCCCCCGGCGCCAGGCCACGTGCGGGGTGGCGAGCGGCGGCAGGGAGCCCGAGCGCACCTCGGCCGTGAGCCGGACGGTGGACGCCGGGTCACCGGCCGTCCGGTGCGAGCCCGGGTCGGCCATCCGGTAGTCGTAGGCGTAGCGGTCGAAGAGAAGGTTGAGCCCGGCCGAAGCGCCGAGGTCCAGCACGGCCAGGGGTCGTCCGGCCCTGGCGGCCACCGTGGCCAACGCCGGCAGCAGCGCCGTGCACCGCCCGACCTCGTTGGTCTGGGTGGCCCGGGTGGCCAGGAGGCCTTCGAGCTCGGCCGCCCGTCGATGGCAGAGGTCGGCGAACAGGGCCACGAGCTCCTCGGCGCCCGGGCCGCCCTCCTCGAGGGCGCCGTCCTCGTGGCGCTGGAACGGGAGCGACCGGTGCTCGACGGCCCGCATCCGGATCGGCCGGCCCTGAACCGTCGGGGTAGCGGCGGTAGTCGACGACGGTCGGATAGTGCTCGGCCAGCGGATGGTCGAGGCCCCCGAGCAGCAGGTAGTGGACCGCCGCCAGGAGGAGGTTCGGCCGCCGCTGCTCCGGTGGTGCCGTCGCCATGAGGTCGAGCAGCCACGGGTCGTCGGCGATCCCGAGGCAGATCCGTTCGTAGGTGACGTTGGCGTCGCGAGCCATCGTCCGGGCGAACAGCCGGAACATCTCGGCCAGCTCGTGCCGGTCCGGGTCCGACACCGTCCCTAGGTCCTCGACCGTGGCGCTCGGCGGCGCCGGCGGGTCATCGCCCGTCGGCCGCCGCCTCCAGGCCGGCGACGTCGAGCTTGACCATGGACAGCATGGCCTCGCGTACCCGCCCGGCCCGCTCGGGGTCCGGATCGCTCATGAGCTCACCCAGCCGATCGGGCACGATCTGCCAGGAGACACCGAAGCGATCGGTCAGCCAACCGCACTGCGACGGCTCGCCGCCGTCGAGGAGACGGTCCCAGTAGTGGTCGACCTCCTCGGCGGTGGCGCAGTTCACCACGAACGAGACGGCCGGGGTGAAGGAGTACATCGGCCCACCGTTGATGGCCTGGAAGGGTCGACCATCGAGCTCGAAGTCGATGAAGAGCGGCTCGCCGCCGTCCGCGGGGGCCGGGGTCGACCGCTTCGAGTTCGGAAAGATCGACAGGTACTGGTCGACGGCGGCACTGGCCGTGCCGTCGAACCACAGACAGGGGGTGGGCGCCATGTCCGGACTGTAGACCTCGGGCCCGCCGCCCGGGATCGGTCCGATGACGGCGCCCGCCCACCGTCCGGAACGGGCTCGCGTCGCCACCAGGGTCGTGGTCGGCGCCGCTAGTGTCGGCGCCCATGGTCAGTCCCCGGCTCGCGCCCCTGGTCGAGTGGAGCCGGCGCAGCCTGCACACGGCGGCGGTCCGGGTCCCGGCCGTCGGGCGGGCGTTGGCGGTGGGCGGCCGCGAACTCACCCGGGCCGCCACGGTCGAGTCCGGGGCGACCGGCGCCCCGTCGTCGGCGGGCCCCGCCGACGACCTGTACGGCGGGGCTACTTCGGCGTCGGCCGTGACCCGTCGGGTGACCGCCAGGGGCTCTCGGGCTACGCCAGCTACGACCGGGTCTCCTCGAACGCCGACATCACCGCCTACCTGTTGTGGCGGAACTTCCGCCTGGTGCGCTCGCTCGACGTCGGCAGCGCCACCGGCTACGTGGTCGAGGCCCTCCGGGAGCGGGGGATCGACGCCGAGGGCTGCGACGTGAGCCAGTTCGCCGTGGACCACGCCGCCCCCGGGGCGGTCGGCCACCTCCGGCTGGGTGACCTCTCGACCGGCCTCGCCTACGACGACGCGTCCTTCGACCTGGTGTCGACGCTCGAGGTGCTCGAGCACCTCACCCCGGCCCAGGTGCCGGGGGCGCTCCGGGAGGTCCGGCGGGTCAGCCGGGGATTCGTCTACGCCACCATCCCGTCGTTCGGGGTGAACGACGGCGGCCCAGACGGGCACCTCGAGGGCAAGGTCCGCCCGGAGCGGCTCGAGCACTATCGCTCGCTCGGGGCCGACTTCGAGGGGCCGGTGCCCGACGAGGATCTGGAGGTCGACGCGGCCGGGGTCCCGATCGAGGGCCACCTGTGCATCGCCTCGTACCGGTGGTGGACGGCCCGGTTCGCCGAGGCCGGGTTCGAACGCCGCCTCGACCTCGAGCGTCGGCTCCACCGGGACCTCGAGCCGACGGGGCTCAACGACCACTGGAACATCTACGTCTTCGCCCTGCCGGGGACGCCCGAGGAGTGGGCGGCGCCGCTCCGGCCCGAGGCCAGCTTGGCCGAACTGGGCCTGGTGCACCCGCTGCTGGGTTGAGCCGTCGCCTGACCCGGGCGTCGCGGCGACCGGGGGCGTGGGGAGGGGCGGCGACCCCGGGGACCCGGTCGGTCGGCGCCTGACCGTCGAGGACGGTCAGTTGGCGACGGTGACCAGGGTGCCGATCGGCGTCAGCGGGAAGACGATGGCGGCGTTGGCCGGCGGCATCTCGACGCAACCGTCGCTCTGGGGGAAGCCGTAGCTGGACCGGACGAAGCCGTGCAGGGCGTCACCACCGTTGAAGTAGCTGACCCAGGGGATGTTCGGGTCCGAGTAGTGCGATCCGTCGGGGTTGGTCCCGGTCATCGTGGTCGAGGTGAAGCGGAGGTAGACCGGGAACGTGCCGTCGGCCGTGGTGGCCCCGGGCACGCCGGTGTTGGCCAGCGTCTGGTACACCTGCGCGCCGTTCGAGTAGACCGTGGCCGTCTCGGGCCGGGTCTGGGTGACGTAGACGTAGTTGTACGGGGCCGGGTCACTCGTCCCGGCCGCCGCCGCCGCCAGCAGGTCCGTCCACACCTGTGGGCCGGCCAGGCCGTCGGTGGTCAGGTGATTCTGGGACTCGAACGCCATGATGGCGCCCTTGGTGATGACGTTGTAGGTGCCCGGCGTCCACAGCGACGTCAGGGCGCTGGGCGTGTTGGCCCAGCGCCACGAGAACGTGCCCTGCTGGGGGTCGGCCTCGTCCTGGGGGGAGCTCGGCTGGGTGGCCGGGGCGAAGCTCACCGGGAGGTAGCCCAGTTGGGCCAGGATCTGCTGGAGCCGCAGGGTCGAGCCCTGGGCCACGGAGAAGCTGCTCGTCACGGTCTCGGCCAGTCGTTGCCCCTGGGCCCCGAGGAGGCCGGTCGGGCCGCCGGGGACCGTCAGGGTCTCGGTCGAGCCGGGGACGAGGGGACCCGAGGCGACGAACTGGAGCTCGGTCGGCGAGAGCTTCGACCAGGTGCCGGCGACGTCCGGCGACAGCGTCGGCATCGGGCTGTTGTCGTCGAGCGGCGTGGAGAGGTCCACGGTCACGGTCGTGCTGGCCGCCACGTTCTGCGTCCCGTTGGTCGGGGTGGTCGACAGCACGTTCAGCGGCACGACCTTGGGCGCCTCGGTGGCGGCGGCGGGCCCGTCGTGGCCCCGGAGCCCCAGCACGGCGACCCCGGCCACCAGGGCGGCGGCGACCACCACGATGGCCGCGACGATCCACGGGGCCTTCTTGCGGGGCGGCTTGGCCCGCTTGTGTGACGCTCGGGGGGTCTTAGATTTCGTCATGACTACGCAAAATGTACCAGTCGTACGAGGAGGCAAAACATTGCTTGACGGGTGCAATGTGGTTGCAGAGGACACCCCCTGCAGCCGACACTGCAGCAACCCTACTGTTACGAGCCCTTAACCTATAGGGCGGGGCACGGGGACCGTGTCATCCCGTAGCGTCGCCGATGGCTTGGCGGAGTGATCCGGTCACGGCGTCGAGGGCCGTGGGATCGGTGACCTTCTGGCCGTCGGCGCTGCGGACGTAGAAGGCGTCGACCACCTCGACCCCGATCGTGGACACCCGGGCCGACACCACGTCCAGCTCGCACTCGAAGAGGGCCTGGGAGACGCGGTGCAGCAGGCCGAGCTCGTCGAGGGCCCGCACCTCGACCACGGTCGAGGTGGCCGAGGCGTCGTTGTCCACCGAGACCTGGGGGACGATCTTGCGGGCCGAGCTGGGCCGACGGGCCCCGGCGTAGGCCCGTGCCTTCTCGGCCAGCCGGTGGTCGAGGTCGATTTTCTCCACCAGGGCCGTCTGCAGGTCCTCACGCAGCCGGGTGCTGTCGGGCCAGGTGCCCCGGCCGACCTCGACGGTGAAGACCTCGACGGCGGTCCCGATGTCGCCGGTGGCGTCGGCGCTGCGCACGTCGAGGCCGTGGAGGGCCAGGGTGCCGGCCACCGAGGCGAGGAGGCCCCGCCGGTCGTTGGCCGCCACCACCACCCTCGGGGGATCGAGCATCACCGCCGGCCGGCCGGTCTCCTTGACCTCCTCGACCATCTTTCGGTGTAGGTCGGTGATCCAGCCGCTCTTCGGGGCCTCCTCGCCGTCCAGGTACCGGGCGGTGCGGACGGTGAGGTCGGCCACCAGGCCGGCCTTCCAGGGGCCCCAGGCCGAGGAGCCGGTGGCCAGGCTGTCGGCCTCGGTGAGGGCGGCCAGGAGCTCGAGCGTCCGGCGGTTCTCGACCGCCTCGGCCACGTGCTCGATGGTGGAGGGGTCGTCGAGGTCCCGGCGGGTGGCGGCGTCGGGCAAGAGCAGGTGGTGGCGGACCATCTCCTGGAGGGTGTGGACGTCGGCCGGCGGGAAGCCCATCCGGGCCCCGATGACCTCCATCAGCTCGATGCCGACGACGGTGTGGTCGCCCGGGAAGCCCTTGCCGATGTCGTGCAGGAGGGCCCCGAGCAGCAGGAGGTCGGGCCGGTCCACCCGGTCGGCCAGGTCGGCGGCGTTGGCCGCCGTCTCGAGGAGGTGCCGGTCCACGGTGAAGCGGTGGTAGGCGTTGCGCTGGGGCTTGTTCCGCACGGCCTGCCACTCGGGGAGGATCCGGACGAAGAGGCCCTCCTGGTCGAGGGCCTCCAGCGGGTCGATGGCGGCGTGGCCGGTGGCCAGCAGCCGCACCAGGGCCTGGCGGACCTCCACCGGCCAGGGCTCGGGTGGCGGTGCCATCTTGTCGGCCAGGCGGTGCAGCGACCCCCGGGCGATGGGCAGGTCGAGCTCGGCCGCCACCGAGGCCAGCCGGAGGGCCAGGGCCGGGTCGTCCTGGACCGGGGCGGCCGGGGTCAGGGCCACCTCGCCCCCGACGACGATGATGCCCGGCTCCATCTCCTTCTCCTCGACCTTGGCGTCCCCGGCCCACTCGCTCCGGCGCCGGCGGCCCCGGCGGGAGCTGTCGGGCTCCCACAGGCGCCGGCGGCGCCAGGCGTCGTCGCTGACCCAGGCGATGGTCCGCCCGGCCGTGGCCAGGGCGCCCATCAGGACGTCGGCGTCGGCGTACCCCAGGCTGGCCGCCACGTGATCCTGGTCCTCGAGCAGCAGACGGTCGAGCTCGCGCCCGGCCGAACGGTGGAGCTCGACCCGGACGTTGGTCAGCAGCTCGGCCGCCGGGACGAGCGAGGACAGCCGGACGTAGTCGGCCAACAGCGGTGCGTACGACGACATGGCCTCGAGCACGTTCACGTCCCGCAGGCCGCCGTGCGACTCCTTCAGCTCGGGCTCGAGGAGGAAGGCCACGTCGCCGTGGGACCGTCGGCGCTCGGCCATCTGCTCCTGCAGGGCCGGCAGCCAGCGGGCGCCGTAGGTGGTCGTCCACCGCTCCCGGGCCTGGGCCAGCAGCGGCTCGGCCACCTTGGCGTCGCCCCAGACCAGCCGGGCGTCGAGGAGCCCGAGGGCCACCCGGAGATCCTCGCCGGCGGCCTCGAGGACCTCGCGCGGTCGCCGGACGCTGTGGTCGAGGTGCACGCCCTCGTCCCAGACCGGGTACCAGATGGCGTCGGCCACGGTCGAGATGTCCCGCCGCCCCTCGTGGACCAGGACCACGTCGAGGTCGCTGTAGGGGCACAGCGAGGCCCGCCCGTACCCTCCGACGGCCAACAGGGCGAGCTTCTTCTGATTCCCGTCGGTGGCCTGTTCGGCCAGGTGTGACAGCCAGGCATCGGCCTCGACCGCGTAGGCTTTGCAGAAGGCGTAGCCCTGCAGGTCGGCCTGGTCGAGGAGCGCTTGCCGGCGCTCTCGGAGCGAGACGTCGGACATGCCCGGGAACGTAGCATCGGCGGCCCGCCGCACTAGCGGAGGCTCGAAGCGAGACGGTGAGGAGGACCCATGGCTGACGGGAACGGGACCAAGGGCGGCGGCCTGCGGGTGGTGGACGGGATCGTCCTGGTGGTGGTGGGCGTGCTGGCCGTCGTGGTGGCCTTCGCTGTGCTGCACTTCATCGCCGGGTTCATCTGGGGCCTGATCAAGCTGGTGATCGTGGTCGCCGTGGTGGTCGGCGTCCTCTGGCTGCTCCTCGGGCGCCGGCGGAACTGACCCCCCGGGCGCCCCGGCGGCCGCCTAGCCGACGAGCTCGGTGAAGAGCGTGAGGTGGTCGGCCACCATCCGCTCGGTGGAGAAGTAGCCCTCGACCGCCTTGCGGCAGGTGGCCCGGTCGATCGTCCCGACTCGGCCGAGGGCCTCGGTCATGGCCTGCTCGTCCTCGCACAAGAAGCCGGTCTCGCCGTGGCTCACGACCTCGGGCGCCGCGCCCTCGGGGAAGGCCAGCACCGGCGTGCCGCAGGCCATGGCCTCGAGCATGACCAGACCGAAGGGCTCGTTCCAGCGGATCGGGAACAGCAGGGCGGTGGCCCCGCCCAGGAGCTCCAACTTCTGGGCGTGGGGGACCTCGCCGAGGTAGATGGCGTCGGGCCCGAGCAGCGGCTCGACCATCTCGGTGAAGTAGCGGATCTCGTCGGGCTCGCGCATCTTGGCCGCCATGAGCAGCCGATGGCCGGCGGCCCGGGCGGCGGCGATGGCCCGGTGGGCGCCCTTGTCCGGGGCCATCCGGCCGAGGAAGAGGCAGTAGGGGCCGTCGCTGTCGCCGCCGCCGTCACCGACCGGGAAGGTGGTCGGGTCGATCCCGTGGAGGATCACCCGGGCGATCGGGATCTGGGGTGCCGGCCGGTGCTGGGCCTCGGAGATGGCGATGATCGGCACCCGGCCGGCCAGGCCCTCGTAGATCGGCACCAGGTCCTCGTTGAGCGGTCCGTGGACCGTGGTCACCACCGGGGCGCCGCCGTGGCGGGCGGCGGCGAGCAGCGGCCCGGCCAGGGTGTGGTCGTGGATGACGTCGCAGTCGGTCAGCGAGTCGTAGGCCCCGATGACGTGGCGCAGTTCGGGAACGGCGGCGCCGATGCGGTTCCCCTCGGCCGCCGCCAGCACCCAGCGGCGCTCGACCGGGCAGGTGGAATCGCCGGTGGTGTACAGCACGACGTCGTGGCCGGCCGCCGAGAAGCCGCGGGCCAGCTCGTCCACGATGAGCTCGATGCCGCCGTAGAGGGCCGGGGGTACCGGGGTCCAGGGAGGAGCGATGAGCCCGATACGCATCCCCTGATTCAAGCACCGGACGTGAGGCGGTCGCGCATCGAGGAGTCGAGGCGCGCCGACGCCTGGGCCATGCAACGGCGCGGCATCTGACCAGTTCATTGACGGCGTGGCCGGGTGCCCAGCACGATCTGGTCCTCCAACGTGCGGAGAGCTTGGAGGTGGCGGCGAGATTCGAACTCGCGTCCACGGCTTTGCAGGCCGCTGCCTAACCACTCGGCCACGCCACCAGGCGGCGCCCCACACTAATGCACTGGGTCGGGACCGTCGTCCTGGGCCGTGGTGGTGGCGAGACCCAGTTCAGGAGTACCCGCCGCGAACGCCGAACGAATTCCTAGGCCGGTACCAGGTACCAGAAGCCGGTTGCGCCGCGGTTGAACGGCACCCCGCGACGGGCTTTGTACCCGGCGGCGACGAGTCGCCGCCCGACGTACTTGGCGACGATCTCGTCAGTGGTGCTCTGGTCGTCGATGACGCCGGCGTCCCCTTGGGTGAACAGAATCGGATCGGCGATCTCCGGGCCAATGAACGACAGGTACCACCCATCGGCCTGGCCGATGAGTTCGGCCGACGTCGCCCAGTCGTAGAACGGGATGGTGACCGGCGGCACCTCCGCAATTCTACCCGCCGGGCTCGACCGCCGAGCCTCGGCGTACAGCGTTCCCCCGTCAGCGGCCGGACCATGCGGGTGGTCGAGTCGATGGTGGCCGTGGTGGCCCCGACGGGCAGAGTGAGGAACCCACAACACGGCGCCGACCGTGTCGGCCAGCGTCATGAGGGCGCCGCCGTGCAGAAGGCCCGGCCGTGCGGTGCTCGGGGGACCACGGCAGGCTGGTCGAGCGGTCGATCGCCGACCAGGCCGGCGAAGGGCATGAGGGCCGGCAGCTGTTCGGGACCCGGTCGCCCGCTCGTACTCATAACGGCGGGCGTCCGGTGGACGACTCGTACGACCCCACCGGGGCTAGAGCCCCTGGGCGTCGAGCCAGGACAGGCAGCGGTCGGCCACTTCGCCCCACCCACGGTCGATGGTGAGCGAATGGCCCCGATCCTCGAACTCGACCAGGTCGGTCGTGGCCGGGGAGTCCTTGTACTGCTTGAGGGTCGACTTGGTGATGGCCTCGGGGACGGTGCGGTCCTGACCCCCCATGGTGAGGAGCAGCGGGCCCCGGTCCGGGTTCTCGGTGTCGACCTGGTCCGGTGAGTGCGGGGTCAGGCTGGCCTCGGCCGCCTCGAACAGCGGACGCCCGGGCGACGGGATGGCCCACCGCTCGTAGAGCTCGTCGGACTCCTCGGCCGAGATGGCGTTGCCGAAACTGGAGCGGAACTGCTCGACGGTGAGGGCGACCGACTTGTGCTTGTTGGCCGGATTCTTGAACACCGGCAGGGTGGCATGCAGCGAGGAGAGCGGGAGCCGCAGCACGCCCTTGATCTGCGCCGCTTCGATGCCGATGGCCGCCACCACCCGCTGATCGCCGCCCAGCAGCTTCTCGGCGATCATGCCGCCGAAGGAATGTCCGATGACGATGGGCGGGGCGGGGAGGGTATCGATGATCTGGGCGTAGTGGTAGGTGATGTCGTCGATGCCGACGTTGGCCCCCGACTCGGGGTTGGCCCGGGCCAGGGCGACGGTGTCCTGGTCGCCCGGCCAGCCCGGCGCCGAGGTGTCGTACCCGGCCTCGCCGAAGCGCTCCTCCCACGGGGCCCACGAGCTGGCGTGCAGCCAGAGGCCATGGATGAACAACACCGGGTTCGCCTTGCGTGCCATCGGGCCCTCACTCTCCGGTCAGGAATTCAGAGCCAGAGTGTGGCAGATCCCTTCGCGACTTTGCCGTCGTGACGTCGACGTCCCGGTTGCCGATTGGGCGGGGTGGTCGGTTCAGCGTTTCTTGCCCTCGAGGAAGAGGCTGATCGACTTGTCGATTCGGCGCTCGCGGGTCGCCTCGGTCTTGGCGCCATTGATGTTGTCGATGTGGAAGCGCTGGAGGCTGTTGGGCAACGCGTCGAAGAAGGCCCGGGTGGGTTCGTGGGCGGCCATGGCCGCCTCGAAGTCGTCGGGGAGCTCGACCGGGCGCGGATGGTCGGCCAGTGACAGTCGCACGCTGACCGGGTCGTCGCCCTTGCAGCCCGGTCGCCTTGCGGACGGCGGCGCTCACACTGACCATGTGCTGGCCGCCCATCACCCCGACCGTCGTCCGGTAGCCGTAGCCGTTCAGGTCGACCTCGACCGGTGGTCGCCCACCGGCACCGAGTTCGGCGATGAGCTCCGGCGGGACGACGATGCCGGTGTTGTTGCCGGTCTGGAGGATGGTGGTCTCGAACGACACGGTCGTGGGCTGCGATGGCACGGTGTCCCTCCCGATGGCGGGCGGCACCAGGCGCCCGCCTCTACTGCTCGGGCCGGTTGCCCGAGCACGTCGACGCTACGGCAGCGGGGACCGGGCCCGCCGGGCCGACACGGGTGTCGCCCGGCCGGCGTCGACCTAGGGCGATTCGGTGCGTCTCGGTGTGACCGACGGCTCGCCGTCTGAGTGATCAATCTGCTGGGTCCGGCGCCGACGGCGCCGTCACACCGGCCGCCCGGCCCGGTCGTCGGCCAGCTCCTTCACCACCTGCAACAGTTCGTGCACGGCGGCGGCCAACGGGTCGAGCGGGCCGGCCGTGTCCGTCGATGAACGGCTCGAGGAGTTCGTCGATGGCGTCGAGCCGGGCCTTGAGTTCGTTAGTTGGATTCCATATCGGCACTGTTTCCAAGGTCCCACGCGAACATGCATGCGGGCGTTCGGACGGCCCGGCAAGCGACACCGGTCGCACGTCGGCCTCGGAATTCCCCTTATCTCGGGCATCGCCAGCTGCAATGATGCAATGGCTTGCACCTTCCGGTGGGATTCGTAAAGGTGGGGGCACACACCTGGCGAACGCACTCGCGTCGCCAGCGACAGAGCTCGTCGAGGGGGACACATGCAGGTTGGCGTGATGGTGACGACCTACAACCAGGGGGACTGGGACCGGCTCCTGGCCGAGGACTACTCCCGAGCACCGCAGCGCCCGGACGTCGAGCTGATCGACGAGACGTTGAAGTACGGCGCCATGGTCGAGCCGCTCGGCTACGACTCCATCTGGAGCACCGAGCACTACGGCTCCGCCTACTCGATGCAGGCCAACCCCCTGCAGTGGCTCTCCTACTGGGCCGGACGCACCGAGCGGGTCGATGTCGGCTCGGCCGTGATCGTGGCCCCGTGGTGGCAGCCGGTGAAGCTGGCCCACGAGATCGCCATGCTCGACCTGCTGCTCGAGGGCCGGAAGTTCCACATCGGGATCGGCCGGGGCGTGTCGGCCCACGAGTACGACAACTTCGGGATCTCCCGCGAGGAGTCCCGGGAGCGGTTCCGCGAGATGATCGAGATCCTCCGGCTGGCCGACGAGAACGAGCGCACCCCGGCCTACGACGGCAACATCTACAAGGTCCCCCCGTTCTCGGTCCGGCCCCAGGCGCGGCACAAGGGCAAGCTGTTCCGCAACATCAAGGCGGCGTTCAACACGCCGGCGTCGATGGAGATGGCGGCCGATCTCGGCCTGGGCCAGCTGTTCGTGGCCGCCGAGACGATCGACCAGATGCGCCAGCAGGTGGCCAAGTTCAACGCCATCCGGGCGACCAAGGACATGGCGCCGAACCAGCCGACCGTCATGCTCTACCTGCACTGCTCGAACGACCCCGAGGAGCTGGAGAAGGGCCACGCCTACGTCCGCCAGCAGGGCTTCGCCGCCCGGAACCACTACGCGGTGTGGAACGGTGCTGGCGACTTCGCCAACGTCAAGGGCTACGAGGACTACGCCAAGGTCTTCAACCAGGGCGCCGAGGTGAAGGAGTCGGAGGGCCTCGAGGTCCTGAACGCCTCCGAGCTCATCGGGACGCCCGAGCAGGTCTACGAGAAGATCAAGCTGCTGCAGAAGGAGCTCAGCCTCGAGTACCTGATCATCCACCCCAACCACGGGGCCAAGCCGGGCCAAGAGGTGCGCGACAGCCTCAAGCTGTTCGCCGAAGAGGTCCTGCCGGCGGTCCACGAGCTCGAGACGCCGATCCACGAGCACTCGCTCGGGTCGGCCGAGGACCTGGCGGCGACCACCGCCGTCGGGGGAGCCATCGGCGGTCGCTGAGCCGGCCGGGGGCCTCGGCTCCCAGGATCCCGCCCCTCGGGGCGGTCGCACACGTGGCAGACCTCGTGGCTCGCCGCGACCGGAACCTTGGCCGGACGATGCACCCGCGCGACACACCCTTCTGCCATGCTCGCCGCATGGACACAGTGACTGGCTGGCCGGACGAGGAGCTGCTCGGCTTCGACCTCGAGACAACCGGGGTTGACCGCTTCTACGACGTGCCGGTGTCGTTCGCCCTGGTGACGTGGGAGAAGGGGTGCGTCACCGATCGCCACGGCCAGCTCGTCGACCCGGGGCGGGAGATCCCCTCGGGGGCCACCGAGGTCCACGGCATCAGCACCGAGCGCGCCCGGGCCGAGGGCCTGCCGCTCGACGAGGCGATCGAGCTGTTGGCCGACCGACTGGTCGATGCCGGGCGCCGTGGGGTGCCGGTGACCGGCATGAAGTTGGACTACGACCTGACCATCCTCGACGTCCAGTGCCGGCGCCTGGACGGCCGGGGCCTGGCCGAGCGCGGGTGGACACGGGCCGGTGCTCGACGCTGTGGTCCTCGACCGCCATGTCGACCGTTACCGGAAGGGGCGGCAGGACGCTGGTCCACCTCTGCGCCCACTACGACGTGGTCATCGACAACGCCCACGACGCCGTGGCCGATGCCGAGGCGTCGGTGGGCGTGGTGCTGGCCATCTGCTCCCGATTCCCCGAACTGGCGACGATGGCCACCGCCGACATCCACCTCGGCCAGGTCGAGTGGCACCGCGACTGGGCGATGTCGTTCGACGAGTGGCGACAGCGCAAGGGCCACCCGCCGCTCGATCCCCGAGAGTTCGAGTGGCCGGTCGCCGCCATGGGGTTGCCGGGCGCAGCCGCCGTGGCCTGAGGCACGTCGGGAGCGACGGCGCGTGCGGGCCTGGCACGTCGTCGAGCCGGCACCGATCGACGACCGGCCGCTTCGTCTGGGCGAGCGCCCGGATCCGGTGCCGGGTCCCGGCCAGATCGCCGTCTCGGTCTCGGTCTGCGGGGTCTGCCGCACCGACCTGCACGTCGCCGAGGGCGACCTGCCGGTCCACCGTCACCGAGGTGGTGCCCGGCCACGAGGTGGTGGGCCGGGTCGCCGCATTGGGCGACCGGCAGCAGCCGTTTCGCTGTAGGGGATCGAGTCGGCGTGGCCTGGCTGGCGTCGACCTGCGGTGCCTGTCGGTTCTGTCGTCGGGGCGACGAGAACCTCTGCCCGAAGGCGACGTTCACCGGTTGGGACCATGACGGGGGCTACGCCGAGACGACGGTGGTCGACGAGTCGTTCGCCTACCGCATTCCCGAAGGGCTCGACGACGAGCAGGTGGCCCCGCTGCTCTGCGCCGGCATCATCGGCTACCGGGCGCTGCGGCGCACCGAGCTGCCGCCGGGCGGCCGGCTCGGGATCTACGGCTTCGGGGGCTCGGCCCACCTGACCGCCCAGGTGGCGCTGGCCCAGGGGGCCGAGGTCTACGTGGCCACCCGATCGGCGGCGGCCCGGGAACTGGCCCGGGACCTCGGCGCCACGTGGGTCGGCGAGGCCCGGGACCGTCCGCCCGAGCCGCTCGACGGGGCCATCCTCTTCGCCCCGGTCGGTGACCTGGTGCCGGTGGCCCTCGAGGCGCTCGACCGCAAGGGCGTCCTGGCCGTCGCCGGCATCTACCTGAGCGAGATCCCGCCGCTCGACTACGACCGCCACCTCTTCCAGGAGCGCACGCTGCGCAGCGTGACCGCCAACACCCGCCAGGACGGCGAGGAGCTCCTCCGGCTGGCCGTCCGCCTGGGCGTCGAGGCGACCACCACGCCCTACGGCTTCGAGCAGGCCGACGTGGCCCTGGCCGACCTGGCGCACGACCGGGTCAACGGGGCGGCGGTCCTGTGGGTGGCCCCCGAGGCCTGAGTCGGCGCCGAGGCCGGTGCGTGCCCGGGCCGGGGGAGCACCACCGTCGATGGTACGGTGAGGGGCGAGGGCCGTTGGCGCAGCTGGTAGCGCACTTGCATGACGCGCAAGGGGTCACAGGTTCGAGTCCTGTACGGCCCACTCGTTTGACCTGGACCTAAGGGATCTCGGCTTCGCTCCGAAGCATCAGTCCGATCCATTTGACCACTTTGACGACCACTTACGCCGTCGGATCGAGCGGCCCGTCCAGCTCGGCTGGCAGTGGGCGCCCACGCTCGGAAAGCTCGAGCTCTGCTCTCAGCTTCCGACGGAAGACTTTGAGGGATTCGACAGCTTCCTCGAGCTGATCCCGCGGGACGAACTTCCGCTGGTTGGACCTCGAAGGCTGGCTCGCCTGCATCAAGGAGGAGATCGCTTGAGCGGCTTCGACCGCCGCATCTGCAAGCTCGTTCGATCCGAGCGTCCGAATGACCAGAGCCTCTTCCGCTAGTTGGTTCGAGGATTCGACCAGCACCCGCAGGGACCGAAATGCCTGTGGCCAGCTCCACACTGCACCCTGGATCGATGGGGGAATGCCCATGGCGTCGAGGATTCCGAGGTGGGTGAGGGGCGCGAATCGCCGCTCGAAGGAACTGCAGGCTCGCTTCCGTCGTTCCTGGCAGAGAGGCGCCTGACGTCGCAGGTTCGGGAGTACCGGTGCTCGGAACGATTGTGACTTCCAGGGGGCGCTCCGGCGCCCGAAGGATCTTGCGGATCAGCTTGGCAGCCCAATCGAGGCCGAAAGTTGCGAGGACACCCCAGAGCCACCCCATACTCCAGGCTACCGAGAAGGCGCCTTACTGGCCGCCCCACAGGGCGATGCCCATGGCATCGGCAGCGTCCCGCTTCTGGTTGCCGATCAGATGCCCGTAGACGTCCTTTGTCATCCTGATCGATGCGTGGCCTAGAACCTCGGAGACCACCTCGAGCGGGACCGCCTGGGCGAGCATGATGCTCGCTGCCGAGTGCCGGAGCTGGTGCGGGTGCCAGTGACCGAGGCCGGCCTTCTTAGCGATCGCTGAGGTCGAGCGGTGGAAGTTCCGGGGATCGATGGCTGAGCCACTCTCTGTGGTGAACACCAGCCCCGTGTCGGCCCAACTGACGCCGAGTCGCATCCGTTCAGCGTTCTGAGCGGCCCGATGCCGTCTCAGGGAAGTCAGAACTTGGCTCGGGACCATCAGCGTCCGTCGAGAGCCCGACTTCGGCTCCCGGAGCACGAGCGCTTCGCCCGCTCTTCGGGCTGGCAGGGCTTGGCGGATAGTGATGCTGGCGCCGTCGAAGTCGATGTCCGACCACGAAAGGCCGAGAAGCTCGCCTCGACGGAGCCCGAGAGAGAGCATGACCACATAGGCGGCCTCTAGGCGGTCCTCTTTGACAGCCTGCATGAGCATCCGGGCCTGCTCGAGTGTCATTGAGCGACCTTCGACTCGAACGGCCTTCGGGCCATCAGTCAGAGCCGCCACGTTGCGCCCGACGAGCCCCCACCGCTCAGCCTGCTTGATCGCCTGGACGAGCACTGCACGGATCCGTCGCAGGGTGCTCACCGAATAGCCGACCACGGCGCACCTGTCGTCCGCCGCCTCCTGGCGGACTTCGACTTCCTTCATCCGGATGAGCTGCTGGACGTCGTCCGGTGTGAGTTTGGTCAGCCGCTTCCTACCGAGAACGGGCACGATGTGGACGTCGACGATGACGCGGTAGTTGTCGATGGTCGCCGGGGCGACTCTCCCAGGCAGAATCTCGGTGAGCCAGCGCTCGAGCCACTGACTGACGGTGATTCGGTCGTCGACCACGATCCCAGCGGAGGCGTGGCTCTGGGCCTTTCGGAGCTTGGCGATGACCGCACTTTGGGTAGGACCGTAGAGGTACTTGGTTCGACGACGACCATCGAGACCGTCCACCAGGAGGCGACCTTCCCAGCGACCATCGGCTCTCTGCCGGACGGTGCCTTCACCTTGGGCACGACGCCGGTTAGTGGGTGCCATCATGATCGCCCTTCATTGTCGCTCACAGCTGTGTCAGTGACTTCGGGGGGGGGATCCCGACGCTCGACATGGCCATATTCACCACGATCGGTGATCGGCTCCCGGGCTCTCGAGCATCTATCGTCGCCTGAAGGGCAACCCTGTCTGGTCAGCGAAACGGCCGGCCGGCCGGGTCCTCGAACGGGTGTGCAGAGACGTAAGCCCCGACCGTGTCGAAGATCAGCTCGATCGCCGCTCGAAGGCGTTCCATCGTCACGCTTGTGGCGTGCAAGCCGCTCTCCCAGCGGATCTCCTCGACCAGATCCTGTCTGACCCCTTCGGGGTCACGCCGGTCACTTCGAAGGTCGGTCGGGAGGAAAACGTCATCCAGCTGACCATCGCCGGCGAGTCGGATGAAGGTGTCGGTCAGCTTGGTGGCAATCTCGGGCCGAAACGACGTCGGGATCTCGCTGCCCTCGAGCTCGAGGCCGAGCCGCTCCGCTACAATTGCCCGTGCCCTATCGGGCGGGATCAGGTCGGGTATCCCGAACCCCCTCCACAGCAGCCCCTCCCAACGGCGGTCTACTTCGCTCATCGTTCCTCACCTTTCTCCTGGTCAGTGACTTCTTTCTCAGCCCAACCCGTGGACAGAAGCTCGGTCACATGGCCAGACAACTTGATGGACAAACTGTACCATAGATAGTAGAGTGGCCGTATGCGGAGATATGAGGAAACCCACCCCTGGATCACGTTCGAGGCGACCCGCATCAATGCTGTCCAGGCACGCCATTGGATGCTCGTCGGCGAAGCAAAGTCGAAGTGTCAGCACCTCGCCGGCACCCCTCTGCGCCCGGAGACCGCCGCCGATCTGTACCGGGTGACGTTGGTCAAGGGCGCTCTCGCCACCACCGCCATCGAGGGAAACACCCTGACCGAGGATCAGGCCATGGGGATCCTGAACGGCACCTATAAGGCACCCCCATCGCGGCAGTACCAGGAACAGGAGGTTCGCAACCTTCTCGATGCGCTGGACGGCATCCAGGCGAAAGTGGTGCGGGGCGAGAACATCAGAATCACGAAGGACCTCATCTGCGACTTCAACCGGCAGGTACTGAAGGGCACGAACGATGACCCAGACGTCGTCCCCGGGGAGATCCGCACCCATTCAGTGGGGGTGGGTATCTATTGAGGAGCTCCGGCCGAGGACTGTGACTACCTCCTCCAGCGGTTGGCGGACTGGCTGGAAAGCCCAACGTTCCAGAACGACGATCCCGAAATCCAATTCGCACTCACGCTGGCGAAGGCCGTCTATGCCCACCTCTACCTGGCTTGGATCCACCCCTTCGGTGATGGGAATGGCCGAACCGCCCGCTTGGTGGAGTTCGTGATCCTGGCAAACTGTGGCCTGGTACCTGTGCCGGCAGCCCACCTGCTGTCCAACCACTACAACCTCACTCGGGACCGCTACTACCGAGAGCTGGCCCGTGCTAGCGAAGCTCGCGACACCCTCGGGTTTCTCGTGTACGCCATCGAAGGTTTCGTGGATGGCATCCGAGAAGTCATCGACATGGTCCGGAACCAGCAGGTCCAGATCGCCTGGATCAACTACGTGCATGAGGTATTTCGCGACGAGCCGAACTCAAAGGCCAGTGACCGTCAGCGGGATCTCGTTCTCGCTCTGCCGATGTGGGAAGACATCCGTCGGGTCGACCTCACGGGGCTGACCACGAAGATTGCACGTCTCTATGCGACGGCAGGCCCCAGGACGCTCTCGCGAGATCTGAACCGTCTCGAGACCCTAGGTCTTATCGGCCGCCGGGGCAGTGCGATCCGAGCGAGGGCAGACAAGGTCTTGGCTTTCATGCCACCCATGGCCAACCCGGAGTAGCGGCAAACACGAATCGCGATGCCACTGACATCATTCTCGAAATGGGCGGCAATGGCACCTGGATTCGAGCAGGCGGCTGGGAGTGGCGTTATCCTGCCGAATCACCTAAGGCTCAGGCGGGGGGACCACAGTGACGACGCCGACTCCAGATTTCGTGGACGCTACCGGTTGGACTTGGCGTGCAGACCCAGCAACGGGAGTCTGGAGCCGATGGGACGGCTATGGCTGGATCCCGGGTGAGGGATTCCCACCGGGTTTCATCCCGCCTGCGCCGCCGCCGCTTCCCGTCGAACCGCCGCCGGCTCCGGTGGTTATGGCTGCGCCGACCGACACGACTCCTTATGGCAGTGCCGCTGCTAGTCCTCGCGAATCGGTCGGCGCCGATCCCTACGATGCCCCGGCCGCCGCTCCGTACGTTCAGCCGCCCATTGCAGTCAAGAAGAAGCGGCGTAAGTGGCCGTGGGTCCTGGGCGACTTGCCGTGATCATCATCCTGATCATCGTGCTTTTCGCCGTGGCCATCAACAGGCAGTCAAGAACCTCGACACCGAGCAGGCGTCGCATGCGATCACGCGGCACAGTTCTCGGCTGTCCAGCTTGGGATCTCCCACGCGGCACTCCAGTCGCAGCTGGGAAAGTCGCCGATCGCCAGGAGTTCGTGACCGAGGGCGTTCTCAACTCGGGGCAAATCAAGACTTCGTGCGTTTACTACAACGAGACCGGGCAGCTGTTCGGGCACTATTACCAGTTCTGCTTCAACGGGGATTCGCTGAACAGCGAAATTCCTACTGACCCCTGACAACGGCGAAGGGCACCGGCTCATGGGAGCCTCTTCCGGTGATGCCAGTAGCATCGACACTCGATCAGGGGTTGCCGTCAAGGCCTTCGCTGGTGCCGACCTCGTCGAAACCCGACGACTCGTTGTCGCCCACTCAAGTAGCGTCGACAACGTGCCAGGGCATCGTCCTATTCGAGTTGTCAGTGCAAGGCGTGGCGACACTGGTCGAGCGGATTTCAATCAGGTGTTCCTGGACCAGTCGCCCCGCCGCGAGGGGTACTGTTGGTGGCCATTTGTCCTGATGAGGGGCTTCGAATGTGGATGCGACCCTTCGCAGCCGTGGAACCCCATGCCAAAGCCCAGGCATCCGGTTATTCGCACCATCTGAGCGTGTCGGTGGACAGTCCACCCGAGTTTCTCGGGGAAGCTGTGCTCCTCACGATCGACGACGTAAATGAAAGCGACGACGGTCTTTTTGAGCGCATCCTCGAAGACGCGGACGAACACGATGAACAAGCTCATCCGGGACCTATTCGGGTTCTAGTCCCCTTTGCTCCGACCGGGAAGCAGCGTGCAGCAAGTCTGACACGCGACTGGCTTCGCCAGTCTGAGCGAAACGACGATCTGGTTCGCTACCTACTGACCTTTGGAAGCGACGAAGGAGGGCCGAAGCCCTCCCCGTCGCAACTCTCGCCAGGTGAGGCAGCGACGCGCCGGCTACCTCCCGTCGATCAGCTGCACGAGGATGCTGTCGTTCTCGGTCAGCATTGACTCGCTGTCCTCGTCGGCGAAAGTTGTACCTTCGATCGCTGCGAGAATCAGTCGGCCGTGACAAGCCACCGCAGCGGTCTCGACCTCGGCGAGATGGTGGCTGTGGGCATTGCTCAGAGCAACGTAGAGCTCCGGGTCGAACGCCTTCACCCGCTGCATCAGCTCGTGCACTTGATTGTCGAGGTCGGTGGGAATGTAGGTCATCGCGCCGACTCCAGAGCAGCTGTAACTTCAGTCATGTCAATACCTCTCGATTAGGTGTTGGCCGTGCCCCCCGGCCGGTTGCTCCCGGTGCGGGGGGCTTTCACGTCGACTTCTGGGTGCGATCTCTGCCTATGGCGCCTCCTCGCCGAGCTTCTCAGCGACAGCCAGGCACCGGCTCACACTCATGGCCGCCCAGGAGCCGCCACGCTTGGTCGGTCGCTGCTCTGCGCTCAGAACGGTGGCGATCCGCGCATCGCCGTAGCCGGTAGCCCGAAGCTCCCGGGCCCGCTCGAGGGTCGCTTGCTCGTCCGCATCGGCTACCAGGAAGCCGTCCTCGACTCGCCAGCCGAACGGGGCATGGTTCCATGCTCGGCCCTGCCGTCGGAGCTCTCCGAGGGCCTCAGAGGTGCGCTGGGCAATCAGGGAGCGCTCGAGCTCGGCGAAGACGGCCCCGATGCCGGCCATGGCCCGTCCGTGGGGAGTGGCGAGGTCGACGTGCTCGGCGAGCGACACCAGGCCGACCTTGCCGGTCCTGAAGCGCTTCAGCAGCGTCAGGGTCTCGGCTGCGTCACGCCCAAGCCGGTCGAGTCGAGCCACCACAACGACATCGGCGTCGGGGAGCGGCTCGCAAGGAGGCTGGCGATGCGGCTGCCGCCGGAACGATCGCCGAGAGGCTTGGTGCCGCTGACACCGGCATCAGTCACGACCTCGCTCGAGTCGATGCCATGAGCATCAGCCCACGCTCGACCTCGGGCTTCCTGCGCATCGAGGCTGAGGCCGTCGGTCGCCTGTTCCGTGGTGGAAACTCGGCAGTAGACGACCGCTTTCATGGTTCCACTATAACCGCATGGTCCTGCGGTTACAATAGGTCGTCCAAGAATCCTTCTGGAACGATGCTCGGTTGACGACCGAGGGAGATCTCGAGGCCGGTCAGCGTGCCTTCCCACCGATGCCGAGTCATAGGGGCCATGGTGATGTCACCGGCATCGACCTCGGCGAGCATCGACCGAATGGAGTCGATCAGGTCGGCAACTTCGGCTCGGCTCAGGGGCTTGGGTGATGCCATTGGCATCAGTCTGCTCCTTCGTTCCGAGCGAGTACCGGATCTCCCCGTTACCCTGGGCGGATGGCCAAATTCAGAATCACACACGCCTCATCACCAAGGGCTGCTCTGAGCGGCAAACCCGACGGGTCCGCCGAAGAGGTCGAAGCTGAGGAGTACCAACTCGTTGGCGAGCGTTTTCTCTTCACGCGCAACACATCGCAGCCTGGACAGAAGCCCTCGTCGGACGTGATTCTCCGGATCGAGCCTCAGATGTATCTCGGGTCGACCTGATCAGCGACTGAAGAGCTCAGCGACGACGGCTTCGCCGTCGCCCCGCGCTTAGCGGATAGCACCCGCACCATGCTCACGAAGCTCGTGGTGTCGGCGAAATAGTTCGGATATGCCCGCCGCAACGCCTCGATTGAGTCAGCCTCTACAAGAACTACATCTACTCCGCTGCGATCAGCATTTTCGGCTTCCGCCTGCGCATATACCTGTTGCGCCATGTTGAGTTGGTTTTTCGCAAACCCTGAGATCGTAAGTTGCTGCTCCTGGACGTCTAAGAGCAAAAGGAAAGAGGATGCTTCTCGGGTGTACTGCTCCATTTGATTGAGCGCCGAACCATAGGCTTGCAGTTTCTCGATCGCTCCGAGCTCCGAGACGAGTTCCCGCAGCTCCTGCCGGCGATCCGAGCGACGTGTGGGCGTTCCTGGTACTAACGGCCGAGACTCGAGCTGTGCTGCCTCCGAGCTCATAAGCACAAAGAAGCGCAACCAATAAGCGTCACCGAGACTGCCTTTGAGGTTTTGAGTGGTGAACAGACCCACCGTCTCGACTGCCGTCGCCCACCAGTGCTGAATCAGGCTACGGACCTGAACTTCGATTCTCATGCCATTCCAAGGAGCATGGGTAGAAGTACTGGGTCGGTATTTGTACATCAAATGAAAGCTGCGATAGCCCGAAGGCTTCGGATGGACCACGTAGTCGTCCCGGTCGTACAGTTCGTTCCCGGTCCGACTTCGTTCGATATTTCGCAGGATCTCTTCCGCCTGGTCAATGGTCTTGGCCACGGCACGACAACCTCCGAGATCTTGCATCTGCAACAAGTCAAGATTGGTGGTTCTCAGTTTGTTCTCGATCGAATG
This sequence comes from uncultured Acidimicrobiaceae bacterium, assembly GCA_963730735.1. Lineage (GTDB taxonomy): Bacteria > Actinomycetota > Acidimicrobiia > Acidimicrobiales > RAAP-2 > CAVSSX01. The sequence continues at coordinate 553,928 of CAVSSX010000008.1, read as the reverse complement.
CAGACGCTTGAGCCTCCGGACAACGTCTACCTCTCTGCTGACCTTGTGGGCGTGGCTACGCAGCAGCATGTTCATGACCTGAAGCGGGTAGCTGTGCCGCCGCCAGTTATTCACGACCACACGGGCCTCGGCAAGGTCTGCCGCTGAGATCTCGGTCGGGCGTACTATTGCCCGACTAGCCCGTTTCACTGCTCCCTTGCTGTACTCGGGCTTCACCCAATCGGCCATGTCGGGGCACGCTACAACAGCCCTCTCGGTGATGCTCACGACATCAGGGGCCGCCGGAGCCGGGTGGGGAATCCACTTCGGAGGCGGGGCGCAACTTTGATCAAAGGTCCGGAAGGCGTTGCCTAGCGGCTCAGCACGGGCGAGTCACTGACTGGGCCCCCAAGTTTCCTCGTCGAGCAGCTCCATCTCGCGGGTCATCTGCTCCATGGTCTGCGTGAGCGCATCCTTTGTGAGCACCTCCACGCTTCGTCTTGAGGGTGCGTAGGTACCGATCAGCTTCGCTTCCTGGGCCTGGATGTCGAGGAGCCGATCAACGGCCTCGAGGACAGGGTGGTAGTCCGGAAGCGGGACCTTTTGGCCGTTGATCTCGATGGTCACGACACCCCGTACGTTGACCGCAACATGCTGAGACTCCAGGACGGCGTAGACGGCCATCCGCAGGTCCTGGAGTTCGCGAAGTTGCCGGTTCTTGGCTGCCAGGGCGTTCGGGCCCGCCATCCGTCCGTAGGCACGATTCACCCGTACGTCCACGGTAGACGGAGCAGCCCATCTCATCGGCGATCTGCTGATAGGTGTAGTCCTCGCCCCGCAGGTGGGCGGCGTGGGCGTCCAAGAGTGCCGAGTGATGCTGCTCGCCTACAGGTCGTAGATCAGCCACGTTCGCCCCTTTGAGTTCGGCGAAACCCCGGTTCCGCTGATGCCAGTGGCATCAGTCTCAACGTCATGACCCCACGAGCTCCGGAATCGGGGTCCGCGTCCATGCGCACGGATGTACCTCCGATAGCTCTGACCTCACGCCCTCTGAGCCGACGGTACGCACGCCTGCGTTGCTCGAGATCCCGCTGCAGCGGGTCGGGGAGATTGCCCCCGTGATAAGCGCAGTAGCCGGATCCTGGGTGTGCAGTCGCTTCTTCGGCAAGGTGCTGACACTCCGGCTCAGCGACATCACTGCACGTGGCTTGGCAGTGCCTCGGTTCCATCGGTCACTCGCTTCCCACTCGAACGATGCGGGTCTCGGAACCCGTGGGCCGTGCGACGGAATCGCCGGGGCAGTTCCGGTTGGATCAGCCTCCGGCATCACCGGGATCAGGTTGACGCCCGGCTCCTCGATGGGTTGTGACAGGGCCCGTGACGACCAATCAATTTCGCTCGGCAGTCAGTGGCTGGACCAATCGATGCCGACGGCATCGGTCCCCGTCACTTCGGATCCTTCGGCCTCGAGCGGCGTGAACGGGGCACCGGAGGCGCCTGAGCCTCGGGAGCGGGACCGGGCTGGGTGCCCGCCTCGGAGTCGGCGAGCGGGGGAGTACCCACCGGCTGGGGCATCGCTTTCAGAGGCTCCGGCATCTCTGCCCAAACGACCTTCGGCTCGGGCGGGAGCTTCTTGAGCCTGCTGATCAGATGGTCGAAGAAGTCTGGCATCAGAGTTCCACCACCCATCGACCCTCGGCTGCCTCGTTGGCCATCTGGATCATCTGGCTGACTGAGGCGACGGCATCCTGTTCGAGCATCAGGGCGATCTCCGCCTCGAGCTCCGGATCCAGATCGTCTTCGTCATCCTGATTGCTCAGCTCAACTGAGGGCAGGAGAGGCACCCTGTGACGCTCCGACCACTCCTTGAGAAGCCCGTCGTGGCGGCCATGGGACGCGTTCGACAGCTCGATCATCATCCGCTGAATGTCCCGCTTTTCCTCCTCGTCCACCTGGCGCCCGAGAGGGCCGAGTACGACGCCTCCGACGACCGGGTCTGCAGCGAGCTCGATCGCTTCGTCGGTGGTGAGGCGCCGGTTGCTCAGAGCCTTGGTGCGCAGGTCGGGGCCGTCCTCGCTCAAGGCCGGGTCTGCCGCGCTCGATGCCGCTGATTCGAGGTAGCCCACGGCGTTGACCCTTACTCCTGAGTCACGGCTCGCGGACTCGACGTACGCCTTCCACGGGTCGGGCATGGCATTCGGGTCGGGGCCGGTGAGGTGGTACTCGGCCTTTCGTGGGTTGATCGCGAGCTGGGTCTTCTTATGACCCAGTGCGTCGGTCGTGGTGACCATCTTGTAATCGGACACTGAACTCATGCGGTGGTTTCCTCTCTTGCTAGGTGTTGGGTGTGGTGATGCCAGTGGCATCGCTAGAACGCTTCGACCTCGATCACCCGTTGCTCGAAGTCGATGGTTGAGGATCCGCTGCCGTCGCCGCTGGCATAGACCAGGCGGAACGAATGGCTGCCCGGAGAGGCAGTGCCCTCGAAGCTGCCGGCGAGCGAGCCGAGCGCGCCGCCTTCGATGAGGGTCGGACTCTGGACAACGCCGTCGACGCGAAGCCGACAAGCCCGGAGAACCCGGAGCCGCCCGGAAGCACTTTCACGTAGGCCCGGACCAAGTACTTCCCGCTGGCGCCGATGGCCACGGTGGCGACGTTGTCTGGCCCGCTGGCGAGATCGGTGAATGTCGGAGAGGCGGTGCTGTCCTGAGCCGGCGTGTCGGCTCCGTCCGGACGGAAGAACCGTGCTGTAGGTGCCGTCGTTGGCCAGACTAAACACGGCGAGGGCGTAGTCGCCGTCCTCGAGCTGGCCGAGCTGGACCCTCGGATTACCTCCATTGTCGAAGAACGTCAGGTTGTAGAGACCATTGGGCTGTAGACCTAGCTGGGCTCTCTTGATGCCATTGTCATCAAAGAGAGCGGTTCATCGCCCTGAGTCGGATCTGGGCCGTTCAGGCCGATGACTCCTTGCTCGAGGACAATGCGCCCCGACTCGTCGATCGTGTAGGACTGCGTCTGGTGCTCGAGCGCGTCAGTCTGGTTGCGATTGCGGCGATCTGAGTAGCCAGGTCGTTCGGCTGGGGCACTCCGGACATCGGGAACTCCCTTCGTTGGACGGATCTGTGGGTGTCGCTGCTTTCCAGCACCCGTCAGATCCCATCTCCCAGCGCTTGGCCGTTGGAACCACGACCGTTGCCTTCACGATGTACCTCTCACCGGAGGTGACCGGCTCTACGTGGTGGCCGACGTCACCCCGCATGACGATTACGCTGCCCATCTCGGGCTTCGTCGGAGATTCGCCGTCGATGACGATCTCTCCGCCCTCGTACTCGTCGGGATGCGACAGGTAGCAGCAGGCCGAATAGACCACTCTGGCAGTCGGCTCATGACCGGTGGCCGCAAGGATGCACCCCTCGAATTCGTTGTCGAAGTGGTGACGCATCCCGACGCCTGGCAGAATCGGATCATGGACGCGTGGAACACCTCCCGCACGCCGTACCGATAATGCTGTTGCTCGGCAGCAGCGCAGGCGAGACCTGACCAATACGCCAACTTGGGTGCGCTATTCGGCGAGATCCAGTGTCGCTCACCGCCCCGGGTACGACTGGGTCGATACTCAGGGCGGTCTGCGCAGACCTGCAGGGGAACGAACTTGTCGAGATAGATGGCCCTGGGACCCTGCATCGGCAGCTCGTCCGCTGCGGGTGGTGGGAGCAGGGTTGAGGCCGACATCGCCGACTCACGGCGGGGGCCGGCGGTGTGGACCGCTGAGGAGCTCATGAGGCCACCTCGAGCCGGCTTCGCTCCTGAGTGAAGGCGTTCTCCGCAGCGATCATCTGAGCGTCGGTGAACGGGATCTTGAGTCCATTCATCTGATCGCGGAAGACGTCGAGATCCCACTCCGTACTGAGGGCCCGTCGCCGGCCAAAATCCGCCGCCTCCGCCAACTGTTTTGCGTCCGCCCCCAATGACGGTTCTTTGACGGTTCTAAGTGACGGTTCTGGTGGCGCCTGTGCCACCCCACCCCTGGCGCCTGTGCCACCCCACCCCCGGCAGAGATGACGGGGGTGGGAAATGCCACCCCCCTCTTCTCGGGGCATGTGGATAACAATCCGGTACTTGTTCGAACGGGTTCCTCCGGGCGTGCTGGCTTTGCCAGCACCTCGGATGACGACGACTTCGCCAGTCGTCTCGAGGCCGCGAATTCGACGCTGCACGGTTCGGTCGTCGATCCGGCACTTGCGGGCGATGTAGCGGATTGACGGCCAGCACTCTCCGTCCTCGTTCGCGTTGTCCGCGAGGGCCAACATAACTAGGAGGTCGGTTCCTTCAGCCTTCGAGTACTTCCAGACGGCAGTCATGACCTCGATGCTCATGGCATCCGACCGCTTGTGGCCCGGGGGCACATGTCTCAGACCTCCGGGGTCTGTTCTTCGAGGAGATGCTGGACGTACTCGTCGATGGCAACTGCGGGGATATACCAACGCCGAGGCCCGACACGAACGGTGCGAAGACGTCCCGATTGGATCTCTCTCCAGCCCACAGTGTGGGCGAGCCCCAAGCGCCGCAGACCCTCTTCGATGGGCAAAAGAGCTGGGGTTTGTTCGCTCGTAGCAGTTGTCATACGTTTAGGGTATGGAAGGATGTAATCATCTGCTATACCCTTATTGATGGCATACGGAGCCAGCGATGCTTCCGGTCAACGAGGAGAAGTTGATTGCTCTCGCCGAATACCACCGTGAAGATCAATGGCGGGGACGTCGGCTCGGGCGCTCCAGATAAGGGGGGCGGACCAATCGGCGCCGGCCTGATGCTGATGAACCGATTTACAGCCGAAGTGGACGACCCGTAGGAGCCCGTCCCGATGGTCGCTGACCTTCGCCGCCAAAGCAGGGCGCCTCGTCTGTGAGTCCGTGAGCGTCGATGCTCGCCCTGGAGGCGAACCGATCACTCGAGTCGGGCTCCGGGAAGTCCCGGTTAGGACAGATCTGGGGTCGGATGAGCCGAGAACCGACAAGCCAACCATCGTTTCTGATCGGAAGGGTTCGGTCTCAGAACGGCGGCGCTGTCCGATGGTCTCTGGCCTCGACCCCGGAGCTGGCCAAGCACAAGGGAGGCTCACGGCAACACGTCACCGAAGAGCGACTAGAGGAAGTTGCCTGGACTACCGCGCCGCTGATGCCAAGGGCGGCATCCCACCGAGGCGGTTATCAACGAGTCCCGGGCAACTACCAGCGATCGCACGCCGGCCGCCTGGTGATGAAGGCGCGGGAAGCAGGGAAGCTGGGCCCCCGCGGAGGGGACGCGCCGGAGAAGCCTGAAGCAGGACTGGCCTCTTAGTGATGCCAGTGGCATCGGACTGACCACTTGGCTGACCACTTTGTCGCCGTACTACTGCCGAGCGTGGTGTGTACGCAGATGAACAAACACCAGTCGGCGCACGGCGTTTGTGAATAGTCCTGAACGACGATGAACGCCGTGCCCGGACATGACGCGCAAGGGGTCACAGGTTCGAGTCCTGTACGGCCCACTATGCAATCCCTGGTCAGGGTCGATTTGGATTGCCGATGTAACCTAAGTCGGGTCAACTAGCTCCCAACGCGGCAATCAGCGCGGCAACGGGGTTTACGAATCCGCAATCGGGTTCCACCTGCGGATCGTTCGTCTATCGCAATCCGGAGTGTTTCGAGTCTCTGCGAGTCTGGCCGGTCGCAGGCACGCGCCGTTGCCACAGCAAGGAACCACGTCTGCATTTCCCGTAGCCCAGGAACCGCCGATCAATCCCTCTGGCAGGCGGCCCATCAGGGACTCGACCAGCCCTCCAGAGTCGTTAGCTAGCACCGGTCGCAAGGCGTCGCGTGAGGCGCTGCGCCAGTCGCCGAACCGGCGCAAGATCACGATTTCGTCGCCCTTAGTCGATTAGGTTTCGACAGGTGTCTACGGCTCGATCGGGAGGTGCAAGGTGCGTCTGACAGCCGACCGAACCGTCACGTGGTCGGAAGCGATCGCGCCCGCAGGGCTCGCGCTGCAAAAGGTCTATCTCGGTCCCGACCCATTCGGTCTGGGCGGCTTCCGTCCCTTTGCCGCCTCTAGGTCGAGCCGAGCCGCCAGGTGCTACGGGATCTCTTCGCTGCTCGGAAGGGGCGCACCCAGATCCAGCTCCTCGTGGCCGTCGTCCACGACGGCACTGTACATCTGTTCGGCCCCGACCCGCAGGCTCAGTCGATTGAACTTCCGGCTGAGCAAGCTGAGCGACAGCTCCAATCCGTCCTGAACGAGCCCGATGTGCTCGCGGCGACTGAGCGGCCGCGGGATTCCGCAAGGCAAGCGATTCGACCGGTGTCCCCGGCTTCACTAACAGCGGCCTGTTCGCAACTCGCCACGTTAAGGCAAACGTACCCAAACGCGCCGATTGGAATGCCCTCGGCGACCAAGCACGACCGCTTCTCGGATTGCGCAGGAAGCCGCTCATCGAGGCCCTGGGCTTCAAGACACAGACTGGCCCCAATGGAACGCTGCTCCTCTCAACCGACGGGCACCCACCGAGAGCGGTCGCCGTCCTTCTCGATGATTCAGAGCATTTCGATGCCAAGACGCAACGGTTCCAGCTGTCGCCGGTTGCGTTCGGCCTCGCGGTCGCTTCTCGCCAGGAGATTCCCTGGCTTGTCGTCCTCCGCAAGGACCAGATCCGGCTGTACCCAGGCCGTGACGGCGTGGGGGTTGGGTCGAAAGGACAAGCGGAGACCTTCTTCGAAGTTGATCTCTCGACCATCGATTCCGAGTACGCAGCGCTGCTCCCACTAATCTTCTCGGCGAGCTCGCTGGCTGCCTCCGGCTCCGCTGACCAGCTGCTCCGGGACAGCGCCCGCTATGCCAGCGAACTCGGGACGCGTCTTCGAGAGCGGATCTACGACCAAATCGTGCCGCCCGTGGCGGTCGAGGTTGCCATCCGTCTCGCAGAGAGCGCCGGGCTGGAGCTGGACGCCTACGGGCTTTCGACCGCGTATCGGGTGACGCTGCGGATCCTCTTCCGGTTGCTCTTCCAGGCATACGCCGAGGACCGCGGCCTCCTCCCATCGGGACGCAACGAAGGCTTCGACGCCAACAGCCTTAAGACCAACGCACGCCGACTCATCGACTCAGACGTGGAGGAGTTCGGCGACGCCATGACGATCTGGTTTGATCTCGTCCAGGTCTGGAATGCGATCGACCAGGGCAACCCGCAGTGGCAGATCCCGACCTACAACGGTGGGCTGTTCTCGACGGACCCAGAGCGGGCGCCCGAGGGTGCACTCATTACGAAGATCGAGCTACCGGACAGCGTGCTCGGGCCTGCGTTGAAGAGCCTCCTGATCGACGTCAGCGACGATGGCGTACTGGGCCCGGTCGACTTCCGTTCTCTCAGTGTTCGAGAGTTCGGCACGATCTACGAGGGCCTCCTGGAAAGCTCCCTGTCGCTCGCAGAGGAAGACCTGACCGTTGACAGCAGCGGCAGTGGAGGCCCGCCGGGCGGGGTGACGAAGTCTGGGCACCAGAAGGCTCGGTGTACTTCCACACCGCCTCGGGTGAGCGGAAGGCGACGGGTTCTTACTTCACGCCCAAAGTCGTGGTTGACCACCTGATCGAGCGCTCGATCGTCCCGGCGTTGACCGCGCATCTCGAGACGATCGCGATCCATCTCTCCAGGGGAGACGCACCTGCCGCTCCGCGCGACTTCTTCAATTTCCGGGTTGCCGACCTCGCGATGGGATCAGGCCACTTCCTTGTGGCTGCCGTCGACAAAATCGAATCGCTGATGCGCACGTTCCTCACGGAGCACACCGTTCCGGGTGTAACCGAGGAGTTGCTTCGCCTTGCGGGAGTGGCCAAGGAAGCGCTCGGATCCGACGACGTTGCCAAGAGCGAGGTCGACGAGATGGGGCTCCTGCGCCGGCAAGTTGCTCGGCGTTGCATTTACGGCCTCGATATCAACCCCATGGCCGTCGAACTCGCGCGGCTTGCCCTGTGGATCCACACGTTTGTGCCCGGCCTGCCGATGAGCAACCTCGACCATGGACTTGTTAATGCCGACCGCCTGACCGGCATCGGCACGGTCGAAGAGGCGCTCGACGCGCTTGTGCCCGGGCGAATGAAAGGAACCGCCACCTTTTTTGACGACGTGATCATCGACCATCTTGCCTCCGCGAAATCTCTCTTGGTGGATGTTGCGAACGCGTCCGAAGCGAATAAGGCGGAAGTAGAAGAGGGCGCCCGGCTGCTGGCCCAGGCGCGGGAAGCCGCGGACGCGGCACGTGGATTCTTGACGCTGCTGTTGCGGCTCGGGTGGGTGAGCTGCACCCCGGCGTAATCATCGACGCGGAGTCACTCGGCTCTACCTGGCCCACCCAAAGGTGCTAGAGGTCGCGGAGCGACTACGCCCACTCATCTCCCCTACCTTTTTCCAGAGGTCTTCCTCGGCGACGAACCCGGATTCAACGTTCTTCTTGGCAACCCGCCGTGGGAAAAACTGCCCGTTGAAGAGCACGGTGGTGGGGGCTCCGCCTGCCAGGGCTCCGCTCTATGCCGACGAAACAACGTAATTCGGCGCTCGCCGCTTCCGTGGGAGCCGACCCGACCTTGAGGCCGAATCCGAGGCGGAGATCGGGCCGTATGCGCGCGATGGCTGAGGCTGTCTCATCCGGCCCGTACCATGGGCTTGGCGCCGCCCACTTGGACCTGTACCGGGCATTGGCGTGGCGGAACTGGCAGCTGCTAGGTGCGGGCGGTCGGGCCGGGATCGTACTGCCTCGTGGAGCACTTTTAGGGAGGCGCTCGCGGATTGGCGGCGCACAGTTCTCAACCTGGGTTCATTTGCCGACGTTTGCTTCATTGAGAACACCGCGCGATGGGCATTTGACATGGAGCCGCGGTACACGATCGGCCTGACCGTCACCGAGAAGGGCGGCGAGAGGAGAGTCGGCTGGACTGGACCGTTCGCGAACGCGAAGGACTTCCTCGGCGGCGCAGCTAGCTTGCCGAAGTGCCCGGCGAGGAGTTTGTAGGTTGGTCGAACGCAGCGGCCTTCCACTGATCCCAGATCCAGAATCGGCTGCGGTCTTTCGTGAAATGGATGGGAGCCCGAGGTTTGATGCGGTGAGGAAGGGGTGGGAGTTTGGACCTATTCAGGGCGACATGAATGCCAGGGAGATCGCGGCGTCATGGAGTTCGACACCGAGTCGCCCGGGGACGGATCCCCGTAGTCGCCGGTGCGTGCTTTAACCTCTGGGACCCGGGTGCAGGCGCGCCATTTGCTTATGGCGATCCGAGTGTTCTGCGGCCCTACCTGGCTAAGAAGCTCGCACGCGCGGTGAGAAACGCGGTTGGCATACAGGGGACTCAGTTTTCGAACGCTACGTTGCCTATGGACTCTGCGCGCATTGTATTTCGTGATTCGCTCGGGCGACAAACGCGGGACCGTGATCCCATATCTGATTCGTCCTGGCACGGCGGCGGTCCATAAGGCCCGCTCCTTGTCCGACGGAGTGGAGGCCAAGGCGGAAGCCTTTCTACTTGGCGTCAGTCGAGCATTCCGTTCGACTGGGTCAGCGTCGGTGGGTCGAATTGAGCTGAGTTTTGAGCTGCTGAATTGCCGTTCCGGTCTACGAACCCCCCGCTTCGGTCGGGCGCAGGGTGGTCGAGGTCGCCGGGAGGTTGGGAGCGGTTGACGACCGCTACGCCGGCCGGGCCCGTGAAGTCAGCGTGCCTGTCGGCTCGGTTACCGAGCGACGGAGAAGGACGACTGATCGCGAACTCGACGCACTTGTGAGCCTGCTGTATGGCCTGACCGAGGACCAAGTCGAGCACCTCTTCGCGACGTTCCACCGAGGCTGGGTCTACGAAACCCGGCTCGACGCAGTGCTGAAGCACTACCGGGATGGAAGGGCAAGGCGTGACCCAGCTCCCTGATTTCGCGACGAACCACTCGCCGAGCGACGCGGCGGCGACGGTTGCCGACAAGTCAACGAGCTCTTTCGCCTGCTGCGAGAGAACAAGGTCACGCCGCCGCCCATCGCGATCGCGACCGCGTACATCAACCCGGCGGGGTTTGCGCTGCTGGCCGACGAATTGGAGACGGCGCCGCGTGTGCGCCTGCTGCTAGGAGCCGAGCCTGAGCCGAGTCTGTCCGCGCGATCGCCTCGGGCGATTCCGACCAGGACGCTCGCCGTGACGCAGCGATCCAGGACCACCAGGCGTGGCTCGAAGCCGAGCGCGACACGATGGGCTTCGCCCGCGTGCCGACACCGGCCAAGCGGATGGTCGAGTGGCTGCGCGCGGTAGATCCGGAGGGGACATCGAAGGTCGAGGTTCGCCGCTACTCGGGCGGCTTCCTTCACGGCAAGGCCTACCTTGTCGAGGACAGCGCAGCTCAGGCCGCGATCGCGGGCTCGTCGAACATGACCTACGCCGGCCTCGCACACAACGCCGAGCTGAACCTGGGCACCGGCGGGGCACGAGCTCCGCCGGCAAGGTCCGCGAGTGGTTCGAGCACTTCTGGAGCTCAGCGATCCCTACGACCTGGCCGAGCTCTATGGGCGGCTTGGGAACCGCACACGCCTTGGTCGATCTACCTGCGGATGCTGTGGGAGCTCTACGGCGAGCACCTCGACGCCGACGAGAACCCGAACGTACGAACGGGCCTCAACCTCACGCGCTTTCAGGCCGATGGCGTTGCTCGGATGGAGCGCCTTCTCGACGAGCACGGCGGCGTACTCGTCGCCGACGAGGTCGGACTAGGCAAGACGTTCCTCGCCGGCGAGGTCATCTACCGAACCGCCAACATCAACCGACAGCGGGTTCTGATCGTCGCTCCGGCCGCACTGAAGACCTCGATGTGGGAGCCGTTCCTCACGCCATGACTTCAGCCGCTGGGTGAAGGTCTACTCCTATGAGGAGGTCCGCAACCGGCTCGACCCCGACAAGGGTCCGATCGACGCGTTCATGCAGGAGATCGAGGACTACTCGCTCGTCGTCATCGACGAGGCGCACAACCTGCGTAACTCCGGGGCACAGCGCTCCGGTGCAGTCGACCGAGTCATCACGGCCGGCAGCCCGAAAAAGGTTGTGCTGCTTGACGGCGACGCCGGTCAACAACTCGCTGACCGACCTCGAAACGCTTATCAAGTACTTCATCCGCGATGACGCCCGTTTCGCGTCGCTGGGCATCCCGAGCATCCGCGAGTACATCAAGCAGGCGCAGGCGATCGACCCGGCGAACCTCACGCCCGAGCACCTCTTCGACCTGATGGACCAGGTCGCCGTCCGGCGTACCCGGAAGTTCGTAAAGGAGCACTACGCCAACGAGTTGATCATCGGGCCTGACGGCAAGCCGACCACGATCAAGTTCCCGCAGCCGAAGGTTCGGCGCATCGAGCTACGACCTCGACGCCGACGGCCTCGCGCTCATCGACGCGATGGTCTATGCGCTCGACGACCCGACCGACCCGCACGCGCCGCGCGCGTGGGAGGACCGCAGCCGTGACCCGAAGCGGCTCATGCTTGCCCGCTACCTGTCCAGCATGTACACCGTCGACCACGACTTGCAGGAGTACCAGATCACCAACGTCGGGCTTCTTCGGTCGGGCCTGCTCAAGCGGCTGGAGTCGAGCCCGCATGCGCTTCATTCGTCGCTGGAGAAGATGATCGCCTCCCATGAGGCGTTCCTCGACGCCTTCGGCCGGGGTTTCGTCCTCAGGGGCGAGGCTCTAAGCGACTGGGTTTCGTCCGACTCTGACGACCTTGACGAGTTCGTGGCCGAGTTCGACGAGGACGACCAGATCGAGTCTGTCGACGGCTACCAACTAGCCGAACTGAAGCCGACGTCGAGTCCGACATCGCTCTCCTTGTGCGAGCTGCGCGATCTCGCCGCGTGTGATCGAAGGGTCGAGCCCAAAGTTGAGAAGCTGATCGAGGAGCTGACCGAGATCGCGAAGGAGGCGCAACGCGTCGACCCGCGGGGACTTTCGCAGGCCGATCGCCGGAAAGTGATCGTCTTCTCGGCCTTCACTGACACGATCATCCCGATCCACGATGCCGTGGTTGCGGCGATCGAGGCCGCTCCAGCGGGATCCCCACTCGCCGACTACAGGGCGGGTTGCCCCCCGATCATGGGCGCCTACGCGAAAGTTCATGAGCGTGGCGCGAGCGGTGGTGTCGACCAGGGCGGTCGTGCTTCGACGATCGCAGGGTTCGCACCCCAGACCGCCGGTCCACGCAACGGCAGGGGAGCCCGCCGCCACGGATGAGTTCGACATCCTCTTCACCACCGACGTGCTCGCCGAGGGTGTGAACCTCCAGCAGGCGGGCCAGATGATCAACTACGACCTTCCGTGGAACCCGATGCGCATCGTTCAGCGCCACGGCCGCATAGACCGCATCGGTTCTAAGCACGACTACGTCTACCTCGGCCTGTTCTTCCCAGCTGAGCGACTCGACGCGCTCCTGGAGTTTGAAGCCCGGCTCGAGGAGAAGCTCGCGCTTGCCGACGCGGCGGTCGGGGCCGGCGAGGTGCTTCCGGGACGCGGCCCCGGCCACGAGGTCAACCTGGCCGATGACCAGGTGGTCGACGATTTCGAGAAGCTACTCGACACCGGCGGCTCCAGTGCATCGCTCTCGGGCGAGGAGTACCGCCGGCGACTTCTGGCGCCTTCAACATGGAACCGACCATGAAGGCTGACGTCCTCAGCCTGCCGTATGGCTCAGGTAGTGGCTTCGTGAACCCGGTTGTCCGCGGCAATGGCTACGTCTTCTGCATCAAGATCGGTAACAGTGCTAAGCCCTGGTTCCGTTACGTCCCGACGAACGATGACTGGTCGATCCGGTTCACCGAGGAGAGCCTACCGGTCGTCTCCTCCGACACGCTTATCTCTCTTCGTGTAGCGGACCCGCAGAACGCTACTGCCGATCGATGGCTGCCCGAGAGGTCTACGACAAGGCTTTCGACGCATGGGAAGTCGCCCGCGACAGCGTGTACGAGACGTGGAAGGAGCTCACCGACCCTAACGCTTTCCAGCCCGACCTCCCGCTCTCCTTCCGCGACGCCTACACGCTCGTGCTAGGAAAAGGGCGCTACCTGGGGAGGGAGGCGCAGATCGAACTCGCCAACCGTCTTAGGAGTGTCCCATCGGCCAAAGTGTCGCGCCAGGTGCGGGGTGCGCTAAACCGAGGGCGTACCGACGAAGAGCGAATCGGGCTGGTGACTGAAGTCCTCGACGAAGCAGGTATCACCGCACCGCCGCCAAGGGTGCCGCTGCCCGACATCGAGGTGCACGAAGTTCGCCTGGTGACTTGGATGGCCGTTCAAGGGACGCGTGGTCTTGCAGGAGGTCCCGCAATGACCTTCGATTCACGCCATTCCGTCGATCAGGGATTGGCCTCCTGGATCGGGACAGGGTCATTGGGGTGCAGTCCCAGCCGCTGAGCGGCCCTCACGGCTGTTCTTTTCCGCCGGGCACGCTCACCAGTCTGACCTCCGTGAGTCTCGTCCGGCTGATGGTTGAACCGGTCAGGAGTTCCACAGTGACCCCAGTACTGCCGCCCAAACCCGATCCCCAGACACCCGGTGGTGCTAGCAGAACGTGGCGTGGGGGCTGGGCCCCTGTTCAGGAGAGGCACCGTTCCTCACACTTCGGAAAGGAGGTGGTAGGTGGCGGTCGTCGGGTGGCCGGACCCCTGCCCGACCCCTCGAACCCAGGCGAGGTGTTGGCTCCCTCCACACTGCAACAGGACTCGGCGTTGGCCTCGGAACGGTCTTCCACGTCCCGTTCGCCGCCAGCGCACAACGTCGTGTGGCGCTGAGTGGTGCGCCTGCCCCGGCAAGCGGCCCGGCATTCTCCCTTCGGGTCATTGAAGTATCTGAGGAAGAATTCCCCTCGACCAACGGGATCTCCTACCTCCTATACACCACGCAGGCACTCGCCCTGCGATGCAGGGCCGGACCGTGTTCTTCCACGCCGATTTTGTGCGACTCCGGCACGGATCGGCCGATTTCTCTCGGTTCGAGGCCGAGGTCCGGAGCTCCGGACTGGGAGTTACCGACCTCGACACCGAGTCGGCAGTCAGCACGGCATCGATTCATCCCCAAGCGGTGGGTTGGTGGATCCTGGCCGTACTCACCGCCATGGTGGGGAACATGGTGGTCGGTTGGTAACGATTTCAAGGTTCCGGGGCATGGTCCGTGACTCCGGGGCGATAGCCGCGGTCTCCATTCCGACCGCGGTTGTCGCCGGAGTTCCGACCCGTTCGCGGCACAGATTCACGTGCTCCTCGTATTTGCCGTACTCCTCCTGGCTGCTATCCCCTGCATCTGTCGAGTACCGGACCACCGGGGGGGTTGGTAGGTCGCGGTGGCTGCCGATCTAGAGCGCATGCGGCCGTGGCCGCTCACACCTGGGGGATGAGCTCCTGGAGCGACCAGCGGTTGCCGTCGGGGTCGCTGAAGTAGACGAAGTGGCCCCAGGGAAGGTGCTCGACCTCGGTCACCTCGGCGCCCCGTCCGACGAGCTCGGCCCGGGCGGCCTCGACGTCGGCGACGACGATCTGGATGGCCGCCGGACCCATCGGCCGGTCCGTGATGCCGGTGCCGATGGCGATCGAGCACGCCGAGCCGGTCGGGGTCAGCTGCACGAAGCGGAGCTCGTCGCTGAGGGTGTGGTCGTGGTCGAGGTTGAACCCCGCCTGGTCGACGTAGAAGCGGATCGCCCGGTCGACGTCGGTCACCGGCACCATCACGAGCTCGATCTTCCAGTCCATCGCTTCCTCCTCGAGATATGACAACATACTGTCATGAGCACGGTACCGAGTAGACAGGATGCTGTCAATAATGGTGGTCGTTCCAGCGCCGCCGAGGCCTTCAGCTCCCTGGTCGTGCAGCTTCTGCGGTGCGACGGCCTGCTCCTCGAGGCGGGGGACCGCCTGACCCGCCCTGCGGGTCAATCGAGCGCCCGTTGGCGGGTGCTGGCGGCGGCGGGCACGGCGCCGATGAGCGTCCCCGACATCGCCCGGGCGTGGAACCTCGCCCGCCAGAGCGTCCAGCGGCTGGCCGACGCCCTGGTCGGCGACGGGCTGCTCTCCTACGAGGACAACCCGAACCATCGGCGGTCGAAGCTCGTCGCTTTGACGCCGGTCGGGCGGGTGGTGCTGAACGACATCGAGACCCGTCAGCGGGCCTGGGCCGAGGAGATGGGATCGAAACTCGGTGCCGCCACCATCGCCGACGTCACCGCGGGCATCGGCGCCGTGCTCGACGCATTGTCCCCGGAGGTCGCGGCGGAGGGTTAGCGAATCGATCGAGCGGTCGAGTTGATCGCGATCCGGCCGTCACTCGGGAATGGGGAAGTCGAACGGCGTCGAGAGGGCGATCACCTCGGGCTCCGGCCCTCCCCGGTGACCGGTGTCGAGGGCGTCGATGGCGCTCATCTCGTCGGCGGTGAGCTCGAAGTCGAACACGTCGAGGTTCTCGGCGATCCGGCTCGGGTTGGTGGACTTCGGGATGACCGATCGTCCGTGCTGCAGGCCCCATCGGAGCATCACCTGGGCGGCGGTCTTGCTGTGGGCGTTGGCGATGGCACCGATCACCGGATCGGTGAGGGTGCTGGAGTGGCCCGAGTCTCGGTAGAAGGTGATGCCGCCGATCGGCGACCACGCCTGGGTGAGGATGCCGTGCTCGGTTCCGAAGGCGTCTAGCGCCTGTTGGGAGAAGTAGGGATGGCTCTCGATCTGGTTGACCGCCGGCACCACGCTGGCCTGGTCCAGGAGCGTCGTCAGGTGCTCGACCATGAAGTTGCTGACGCCGATGGAGAGGACCTTGCCGTCGGCCAGCAGCGTCTCGAGGGCCCGGTAGGCGGCCAGGGTCCGGTCGAAGGAGCCGGGCAGGGCCTGGTGCAGGATCAGCAGGTCGATCTGGTCGACCCCCAGCTTGCGGGCGCTCTTGTCGAAGGCGTGCAACGTCTCGTCGTAGCCGAAGTCGCTGATCCAGACCTTCGTCTCGAGAAAGACCTCGGAGCGGGGCACGTCGGAGCCGTGGACCGCTTCGCCCACCTCTCGTTCGTTCCCGTAGGCCGCCGCCGTGTCGATGTGGCGGTAGCCGAGGTCGAGGGCCGTCCGCACGGCGTCGCGGGTCTCTGCCGGAGGTGTCTGGAAGACGCCGAAGCCCAGCGCCGGCATCTCGATCCCGTTGTTTAGGTGCAGCAGTTCCATGGGTTCCTCCGTCCGCTCGGCGTCAGCCTACGTTGGGCCCACGAGACCAGGACCCGTGGTTCGGGTCACGCCGGACGACGACCCGGTCGGACACAGGAGAGGGGACCGCACGTGACGAGCACGGCGACAGGAACCGGCCGGGTGGCCGTCATCACGGGCGCCTCGTCGGGCATCGGCGAGGCGACCGCACGAGCGTTGGTCGCCGGTGGCCTCCGGGTGGCCCTGCTGGCCCGCCGGGGCGATCGCATCGAGGCGCTGGCCGGCGAGTTGGGCGAGGCCGCCCTGGCCATGGTGGCCGACGTGACGGACAAGCCATCGATGGCCGCCGCCGCCCACCGGGTGCGGGACGAGCTGGGGGGCGCCGACATCCTGGTCAACAACGCCGGGGTCATGCTGCTGGCCCCGTTCACCGACGAACGACACGACGACCACCGGCGGATGGTGGAGACGAACCTGCTCGGGGCCATGACGGCCACCGAGGTGTTCCTCGACCAGCTCCGGGAGCGTCAGGGGACCTCGTCAACCTCTCCTCGGTGGCCGGTCGCACGGCCCGGTCGGGCAACGCCGTCTACGCCGCCACCAAGTGGGGCATGAACGGCTGGTCGGAAGCCCTTCGCCAAGAACTGCATCCGGACGTGCGGGTCATGGTCATCGAGCCGGGTGCGGTGGCCACCGAGCTGACCGACCACATCAACGATCCGGCCACCAAGCAGGCGGCGGAGAAGATGTACCAGCAGATGGCCATCACGTCCGAGGACGTCGCCGACGTCATCGCCTTCGCCGTCACGCGACCGCACCGGGTGGCGATGAACGAGATCCTCATTCGACCGACGGCCCAGCGGTAGGGGAGCAGGGCAGGGTTGCCCCGCTGGCACGTGGCTCAGGTCGTCTGGCCGGTCCCGCCGCAGCTGGCGCACTTGCCCGAGCAGTCGGGCTTACAGGTGAAGCACTGGCCCTTGAAGACGGTGCCGACCTTGCCCGTCCCTCCGCACACACTGCACTTGCCACTACCGGTACACGCTGCACATGCCGCCATGGTGCCCCTCCCTCGTTGCTGAACCGGCTGAGCGTACCTCTGGTCGATCGAGGATGGTCGACGGCGTACTGCTCCCGGTCATCCTGCAAACCGGCACGGCGTTCGCGGGCGGCGAGGCCCTCGGTGTCGGGCTCTAACGTCGGGGTCGTGCCGGGAGACGCGACCGCCCCGCCACTCTCGCCTGGCCAGATCGACGACGTTCGTCGAGCGGGGTTGGACCCTGCTCCGGCACGCCTTCTCGCCGTCGGTGGCCCGGGCGGTTCGCCGTGAGCTGGGCGTCCGGATCGGCATCGACCTGGAGCGCCCGGAGCAGTGGCGCCGAACCCCGAGTCTGGCTGCAGGAGATGCTGACCGTTCCGCCGTTCACCGAGGCGCTGACGCCACGGTTCGCGCTCGGCCGTCGACCAGCTGGTCGGGCCGGGGCGGTGGCAACCGACCGAGGAGATGGGATGGTGGCCCATCACCTTCCCCGGCTTCGACGATCCCCCCTACGGCGACGACTGGCACATCGAGGGCGGCTGGTTCCGCCATCACCTCTGGTCGCCCGAGCAGGCGCTGCTCAACCTCTTCTGCTTCTCGACCGTCGAGCCGGGCGGCGGTGGGACCCTGCTCGTCGAGGGGTCCCACCGTCTGGCCATCGGACTCCTGGCCGAGGCCGGCCCGGAGGGGCTGGACGCCGACGACTTCGACGGACCGCTCACGGCGATGCTCGACGACTCGGGTTGGCCCGGTGTCGTCGAAGTCGTGGCCGAGGAGGGCGACGTGGTGTTGGCTCACCCGCTGATGTTCCACGCCTCCAGCCACAACCACGGGACGCGTCCCCGGGTCATGGCGCAGCCGCCCTTCTCGATGCGCCAACGACGGCGCGTCGAGGGGGTCGACCTCAGCCCGGTGGAGCTCCCCCTGGCTGGCGCCTGACGGGGATTGCGTGGTGCTCGATGTGGCCGTGACGTTCGCCGGGCGGGCCGGCGAACGTCACCGGGCCTATCGGGAGGTGACGATCAGCGAGTCGATGTTCTCGGTCGGCTCGGGCGTCTTCCACTTGAAGATGTTGTCGGCGTTCTCGTAGGTGATCTTCTTGAACTCGTCCTCGGGCACGCCGACGAAGAGGTCCTCGACGATCTTCTGCGTCCCGGGCCAGATGCAGCTCGAGTGGGGGTAGTCGCTCTCCCAGAAGATGCGGTCGACGCCCACGGCGTCCCGGTTGGCCAGGCCGAACTCCTCGTCGATCATGCAGAACCACATGTTGCGCTTGCAGATCTCGGAGGGGAGCAGGTCGTTCTTGTCGATGGTGCCGTCCCAGCCGACGTGGCGCTTGTACATGCGGTCGGCCCGCTCGACGGCGGCGCCCACCCAGCCGATGCCACCCTCGGAGTAGACGATCTTGATGTCGGGGAACTTGCGGCAGACGTTGCCGTACATCATGCCGACGGCGTGGGTCTGGGTGGCCACGAAGCTGATGGCGATGCCGAGCGTCGACGGGGCCTCGGGGTACTTGAACGGCTGCCAGCCGCTCGAGCCGATGTGCATGCACAGCGGGAGCTCGGCCTCCTCGCACAGGGCGAAGAACGGGTCGTAGTAGCCGCTGAAGTACGACGGCAGGCCGAGGATGCTCACCTCTTCGGGGATGCAGATGGCCCGCACGCCCCGGTCGAGGCACCGCTTGGTCTCGGCCACCGCCAGGTCGACGTCCCAGAGCTGGATGAGGCTCATCGGCACGAACATCGACGGGGCCACGGCGCACCAGTCGAACATGAAGTCGTTCCAGGCCCGCACGCACTCCGAGGCCAGTTCCTTGTCCTTGAACGAGGGGAACAGGGCGCCACCGAAGCGGGGCAGCGTCGGGAAGGCCACCGAGGCCATGATGCCCTCCTGGGCCAGGTCCCGGGCCCGCTCCTCGGGCACGTAGCAGCCGTCGATCATGTCGCTGAAGTTGACCGGCTCGGCGTCCCACCCCTCCTTGCCGGCGGTGGCGTTCAGGCCGGTGGTCGGGTTGCGCACGTCCTCGTAGTGCCAGATCTCCCGGTCGCCCTCCCGCACGATGTGCGGGGCCTGGTCCCGGTACTTCGAGGCCACCCGGCTGGTCCAGCAGTCCGCCGGCTCGATGATGTGGTCGTCCACGCTGAACAGCTTCTTCATCGCAAGTCCCCCTTCGTCCCTTCCGGTCCCCCCGGGACCGACGTCGGCTCCGCTGACGCAGCGTTCGTGTGCGTGGAGTCGCTGCAGCCAGTCTGCCACGCCGGGCCTGAGCAGCGGAACCCAGCCCGGCGGGGTCGGCCACCGGCGAGACCGGGGGGCGGGCCGGGCGACGTTCGGCCCGATCGGGGGCCCGGCGGTACAGTCGCGGCTCGTCACGGGGAGGTGGCGGATGAAGCTGTACTTCGACGACGTCAACTTCGACGGGGAGTTGCAACGGAGCGTCGGCAAGGCCGACTCGGGCGATGGCCAACGTGGGCGAGTGCCTGGCCATCGCCGCCCTGATCACGCCGGGCGACGCCGACAGTTGGTACAAGGAGTGGTCCGGGTTCGCCCAGCGATTGGTGACCGAGGCCGACGCGGCGCTGAAGGCCGGCCACCCGGTCAGTGCCCGGGGTCGGTACCTGCGGGCCTCGGAGTACTTCCGCCAGGCGTTCTTCTTCCACCGGGAGAACCTGGACGGGACCGAGCTGCGGACCGCCTACGCCGCCAGCGTGGCCGCCTTCCGGGCCGCCCTGCCGCTGCTCGAGCAACCCGGACGGGTCCTGTCCGGGAACCTGTCGGGCTACTTCTTCACCCCGGCCGGGGTCGGTGGCCCCCGCCCGACGCTGCTGCACATCGGCGGCTACGACGGGACGGCCGAGGAGCTCTACGCCTCGATCGGGTCGGCGCTCCAGCGCGGCTACGCCTTCGCCGCCGTCGACGGGCCGGGCCAGGGGGGCGTCCTCTACGACCAGCGGGTGGCCATGCGGCCCGACTGGGAGCACGTCGTGCCGGGAATGGTCGACGGCCTCCTGACCCTGCCCGAGGTCGACCCGGACAAGATCGTCCTCGTCGGTCGGTCCTTCGGCGGCGTGCTGGCGCCTCGGGGGGCGGCCGGTGAGCCCCGGCTGGCGGCCATGATCGCCGACCCGGGTCAGTACGACATGGGGGCGGCGGCCACCACGCGGCTCGGCGACCTGGCCAAGCAGATCGACGACCCGGCGGCCGACGCCCAGTTCGAGTCGATGCTCCAGCTACCGGCGGTCAAGGCATTCCTGGCGCCGCGCATGGTCACCCACCAGGTCGACTCGGTCCGCCAGTACTTCGTCGAGCTCCTGAAGTACACCAACGTCGAGTCGGCCCCGAAGGTGACCTGCCCCAGCTTCACCACCGACAACGAGACCGACGAGGTCTCGACCGGCCAGGGCAAGGTCCTCTTCGACCACCTCGGCGGTCAGAAGACCTTCCGGCTGTTCAGGGAGTCCGAGGGGGCCGAGGGGCACTGCGAGGGCATGGCGCCGATCGTGTTCTGGGACGCCGCCTTCGACTGGCTGGACGAGCTGCTGGCCGGCTGAGCCGTCGGCGCAGCGAGGGCCGACCTACCGGAGCACCTCGACCAGGAGGACCCACCCGTTGAGGGCGGCGACCACGAAGGCGGCGACCGTCGCCGCCAGCACCCAGTAGAGGCCACCGCCACCGCCGGCGATCAGGCTGCACCCGCCGCCGAGGAAGGCCAGGCCCGGCAGGACCACGGTGACGAACCGCTCGACCCGCCAGCTGACGCGGTCGTCCGGATCGTGCTTGCCCACGTTCACCCACACCGCCTGCGTGGTGACCAGGGCGCCGACGGCGGCCACCTCGATGCCGAACGTCACCGGGGAGAGATCGGGCGTCAACCCGAAGCAGGCCACGATCAACGCCGCCACCAGGATGCCGAGGGACACGGCGGCCCGGCCGGGGAGGCCCGGCAGCTTGAGGATCTGCTGGAGGTTGATGGAGATGGCCACGAAGAGCAGGCCGGTGAGAGCGGCCGACGCCCCCATGGACCCGACGAAGAAGTCGTGCCAGGCGAGGGGGTCGAACGCGTGCATCCGGCCATTGTGGCCAGCGGCGAACGGATCGGTGGGGGACCCGGGTCGCCGGTTCCGTGGTCCGAGGCCGGGTGGGCGACCCGACCTACGATGCGCCGGTGGCCACACCGGGGCGCCTGCTCGCATCGGGACGCGACTCGGACATCTTCGAGTACGGCCCCGGACTCGTCCTGCGGCGGTCCCGTGAGGGACGGTCGATGGAGGTCGATGCCCGGACGATGGCCTTCGTCCGGGACCAGGGCTACCCGGCGCCGGCGGTCGACGAGCTCCGGGCCGACGGGACCGAGCTGGTCATGGAGCGGATCGAGGGTCCGACGATGCTCGGCGTCCTCGGCCGCCGACCCTGGCAGCTGCGTTCCCTGGCCCGGCTGTTGGCCGATCTCCACGACCGGCTCCACGCCATCGCCGCCCCGCCGTGGGTCGGGCCGGCTCCCGGCGCACCGGGCACGGCGCTGCTCCACCTCGACCTGCACCCACTGAACGTGCTCCTCGGTCCGAAGGGCCCGATCGTCATCGACTGGCCCAATGCCAAGGCCGGCGACCCGGCCACCGACGTGGCCATCACCTGGGCGCTGCTGGCGGCGGCCGAGATCCCGGCCTCGCCGGTCAAGGCGGCGCTGCTCGGTCGCTTCCGGTCGGCGTTGATCGGCGAATTCCTCCGGCCGTTCTCCCGTGGGTCGGTGGCCGCCCAGCTCCCGGCCGTCGTGGCCTACAAGACCGAGGACCCCCGCATGGGCGCCGACGAATTGGCCGCCATGCGCCGCCTGGTCGAGACCGAGGGGGCCTGAGGGGTGGCCGGCATCCTGATTCGCATCGAGGCCACCGACCTCCCGGGCCGGTGGTGCGGGCCAGGGCCGGACTTCCCCGGAGGCCACGAGAACATCCATGTCGCCGTCCAGGGTCGAAAGCAGCAGGACCTCGTCGGCCTGGTGGCGGCCGACGCCGCCGCCGTCACCTGGGAGCTGGACGCCACCGTGGTGCGGCCGCCGCCCGGGGCTGACCTGCGCGGCCCACAGGTCCAGGGGCCGCCCGGCGCCCGGTTCGTCTACCTCACGTGGGGCGTGGTGCCCGAGCCCGGGACGTTCGTGATGTTCCGCCGGGCCAAGTTGCGTCTCGACGCCGTCCCCGAGCCGGTGATGGCCCGGGCAGTGGCCGGGGGGGTCCTGGTCGGACGGCTCGGCCTCACCGACGACAAGGGTTGGCCCTTGTGCGCCTCGGTGCGACCGCCCCGGATCGAGTGGTCGGCGGCCGGTCCGGGCGACTGAGGTTTCGCCCCCGGCCCGGCCCACGCCGTGCCCGATCAGGCGGTGCCCGATCAGGCGGTGCCCGATCAGGCGGTGCCCGATCAGATGGGACAGTTCAGACGGTCACTCGCCGCATGGTGGCGAAGCCGCCGACCAGCAGCGCGATGGCCAGGGCGGCCAGCAGCCCGGTGAGCCCCGGGGCGCTGATGGTGGTGAAGAAGTGGCCGAGGTCGTGCCAGGCCCGGGTCCAGGTGGCGAGCAGCGCACCGATCAAGAGGACGACGATCTGGGCGGCGCTGAAAACCACCACGCCGAACGTCCCCCAGCGGCGGAAGACCAGCCCGAACCACATGCCCCAGGCGAAGAGCAGGGCCAGGAAGACGAAGGTGGTCAACCAGGTCACGTACCAGCTGCCGTTCAACAAGTAGGGGACCCGGAAGAAGCCCATGTCGATGCCCCAGCCGCCGGTCGCCCGCTCGATGGCCTGCAGGCCGGTCAGGGCCAGGCCGTAGACGGCGGCCAGGGCGACGCCCAAGAGCGACGTCCCGAGATAGAAGGAACGCCGACTGGCCCCGAGGGCCAGCCCGAACGGCAGCGACTGGGCGACCGCCTGGAGGCCGAGGACGAACAGCACCACGAAGAACGCCGCCAGGCCGCCCACCCAGCGGTGGGCCGTGTGGCCGACCGGGGTGAGCTCGAGGACGACCACGTCCACGAGGAACACGAACGCCAGCACCAGCCAGGGGAGCACCAGGTAGTTGAACCGCGCCACCAGGTGGTAGCGGGTGACGGTGAGCCAGGTCGTCATGCGGGGGTCCTCTCGTTTCTCTCCTCGTTGGCGTGGCTGGCCGCGTGGACCATGACTTCTTGCAGGGAGAGCGGCGCCAGGTCGAGGCGGAGCTCCCGGGCCCGGACCCAGTCGTCCTCGTCGAGGTTCCCGGCGACCACCACCGATTCCTGCGAGGCGATCCGGCGGCGATCCCAGGCCGGCCGGCCGGCCACGAACTCCTCCACGGCGGCGATCGGGCCGCTCACGGTGGTGGCGCTGCCGCGGACGTCCTCGGCCGCGCCGTCGATGACGATCCGGCCGTGGTCGATGACCACCACCCGCTCGAACAGGTCGGCGGCCTCGTCGATCAGGTGGGTCGAGAGGATCATCGTGCGGGGGTGCTCGGCGTACTCGGCCAGCAGGGCGTCGTAGAAGAGCTGCCGGGCCACGGCGTCGAGGCCGGCGTAGGGCTCGTCGAACAGCGTGACCTCGACCCTGGCGGCCAGGCCGATGGCAATGCCGAGGGCCGAGCGCATGCCCCGGGACAGCTTCTTGATCGACCGGTTCCTCGGCAGCTCGAACCGGTCGACCAGGTCCTCGGCCAGCTGCCCGTCCCATCCGGGGTAGAACCACGACGCCGCCCGCAGGGCCTGGCGGACCCGGATGTCGGGGAAGGTCTGGTCCTCACGGACGAAGACCATCCGGCGCAGGGTGGCGTCGTGCTCGAGGGGCGAATGACCGAGGATCTCGTAGGAGCCGGTCGAGGCGAACTCGTGGCCGGCCAGGATCCGCAGCAGGGTGCTCTTGCCGGCACCGTTGCGCCCGAGGAGGCCGCAGATGGTGGGGCCGTCGACGTCGAAGGTGACGTCGTCCAGGGCGAGCTGGCCGCGGTACTGGCGGCACAGCCGGCTGACCGAGATGGTCGGGGTCATAGCGAGACACCTCCGGTGACGTAGCGGGAGTTGCGGATGAGTGAGATCAGGGTCTCGACGTCGATGCCCAGCCGGGCGGCTTCGGCCACCAGCGGCTCGACGTAGCGCTCGGAGAACTCGGTGCGGCGTTGCTCGAGGAGTCGCTGGCGGGCCCCGCCGGCCACGAACATGCCGATGCCCCGGCGCTTCTCGACCAGGCCGTCGTCGGTCAGCATGTTGATGCCCTTGGCCGCCGTGGCCGGGTTGATCCGGTAGAAGGCCGCCAGCTCGTTGGTGGACGGCACCCGGTCGCCCTCGGCCAGCTCGCCGTCGGCGATCTGGCCGGCCAGGAGCTCGGCGATCTGGGTGAAGATCGGCGAGCGGTCATCGAGCACCGTTCGCCGCCCCGATCCGGCCGCAAGGCTGTGTCAACTGGTTCATTACTCAACTAATGTACCAGAGAAGCAACGCCTGTCAAGGGTCGTCTCGGACAAGGTCGGATCAGGTGTCGGCCGGCCCCCAGGTGTGGCGGCGCCGGATGGCGACGGCACAGGACACGGCGACGACCACCAGGAGGCCGACCACGATCACCAGCGACAGCTCGATGTCGAAGTGCTTGACCAGCTCGGCCCCGAGCAGCGCCCCGAGGAGCAGGGCCAGGACCGAGGCCACCTGGCGGACGGCGTCGAGGTCCGACAGGTGCCGGTGCTCGGCGGCGATCGACGTCAGGGTGGAGGTGAGCACGTTGGTGACCAGCCCGGTCACCGCCAGGTGGCGGGTGGCGGCGTTCTGGATGCCCATGGCCACGGCCAGCAAGGCGATGGCGGCGATCTCCGCCGACCGGGGCGGATGGTGCGGATGGGCGGCGCAGACGCCGGCCGCCGCCGCCACCAGCACGGCCTGCGTCGAGCAGGTGGTCCGCAGGAGGGCGACGCGGGTGACCGGCCGGCGCCGGATCACGGCCCCGCCGAGGAAGGCCCCGGCCACGAATCCGACCAACGAGGTCGCCGTCAGGGTGGGTGAGAAGCCCGGGACCCGGGAGACGGCCAGGCCCACGAACACCACGTTGCCGGTCATGTTGGCCACGAAGACCCGACCCAGGCCGAGCACGGTGGTGGCGTCGATCATGCCGGTGCCGAAGGTGAGCACCAGCAGCAGGGCCGGCAGTGCCCCGTCACGATCGTGGCGGAAGACGAACGTACGCAGGGCGGTCCACGGCCCACCGCGGTCGTGTTGACCTGGGGCCGCCGCCGCGTCCTCGGGGCTGTCCGGGCTCATCGACGGCCTCGTTGGCCGCTCGGCCTCAGCCGCAGGTGGACGGGTCGGTGACCAGGGTGGTGGTGGCCAGGTCCGATCCGTAGGCCCACCCGTAGTAGACGTAGGCCAGGCGGTAGGCGTCCTGCAGGATCGGCGTCGACAGCGAGGACGTGGCGCTGCAGAGGGCCGAGACGACCTGCTGCTTGGTGGCCGAGGCCCCGAGGCCGAGGATCGAGCCGGCCGAGGTGGCGTAGTGCTGCCACGCCGTGGTGTTGATGGCCCCATCGGCGCACTGGAGCGGGGTCGCCGTGCCGTCGGCGGCGGTGACGATCTGCGTCGTGCACTCCTTGTAGGCCGGCTTGGTGGTGGCCGGGGGCAGGATGGCGAAGGCGTTGTCGGCCGCCGACGTGGTGGTCGTGGCCCCGGTGGTGGTCGTGGTGCCGGTCGAGGAGGTCGACGAACTGCATCCGGCGGCCACGATACCGACGACCCCGACACCGAGCACCACCATCCAGCGACGCATCATCCGTCCTCCCTCTCGGTGCCCCCGCCGGGCACGAGCCAGAAGTCTTCCAGAGCCGAGCGCAGGCGGCTCGCTCCGGAACGGCTCACGATTTGAGCGCGGCACAGACGCCGAGGCCCCAAGTGGCCCGCAGCGCCTTGTACGGGGCGGTGGCCGGTGTGTCGTTGAACTGGGTGTTGACCACCATGGTCACCGAGCGGGTGCCGGACAGGTTCGACGCCGTGAAGATCGTGTAGCCCGGCAGGTTGCCCGTGTGGCCGTAGACCGTGCCGCAGGCGGTGGCGTAGCGGTAGATCCCGAGTCCGGCGCTGTTGGTCCCGGGGCCCGAGGGACCGGAGCCACCCTTCACGAATTTGAGCTGTTGGGCGCGGACCTTGGCCGTCTCGAGGTGACCGGCGGCGTAGGCCCGCACGAAGCTGTTGAGTTCGGCCGTGGTCGAGACCATGCCCCCCGAGACCCAGGCCAGTTCCGGGTTGAGGATCATGCTGATGTCCTCCAGCGTCCCGTCGTCCTCACGGTCGTAGCCGTGGAGGTAGGGGTTGGTGAGGGCGGTGGTGGTGGGGAGCTGGGTGGCCGGCAGACGCAGCGGCGTCGTGACGTAGCGCGCCAGGGCCGCCTGGTAGGACCCACCGGTCCGTGCCTCGACCATCAGGCCCAGGATGATGTTGTCGGAGTCCGAGTAGTGGTACTTGGAACCCGGGCGGAACAGCAGCGGCTCGTCGGTCACGAAGGCCAGCAACTGGGTCGGCGTGAGCGACTGCTGGGGGTCGGCGATGAACGACTTCAAGAAGGCCGGGCTCTTGATGTAGTCGGGCACGCCGCTCGTGTGCTGGAGCAGCTGGGACACCTTCACCGGCCACCAGGCCTTGGGCAGCGTGGGCAGGATCTTGCCGATGGTGTCGCTGAGCGACAGCGTTCCCTTGCTCACCAGGGCCAGGACCACGGCACCGCTGTAGGCCTTGGACACGCTGGCGATGCGGACGGTGTCGGTTGCCGTCGGGGCGGTCGACGTCGAGACCTCGGCCAGGCCGGCCGAGGTGACGGTGGTGCGCTTGCCGACCTGGACGACGGCCACCGCCCCGGGCGGGCCGCCGGACATGGTGACCAGCTTCTTGACGGCGGTGGCGAACGCCGTCTGCGCCGTGCTCGTGGTGGCGGCGGACGCCACCGCCGGTGTCACCCCAACCGCCGTCAGGATGCCCGCCAGCACCACCATCATCCGCCGTCGGTGTCGCAACCCCTGGCTCCTTCTCGTCCCGATGTCGGGCTGAGTGTAGGCGGGTGCCTGGCACCCCCCGGCACTGGCGCTCCGGGTGTCGCCGGGGTCAGCCCCGGCGTCGCCCCGGGCGCTTCTCGGCCTTCATCTCGTACATGAGACGGTCGGCCCTCGAGAGGAGGGCGGCCGGCTGGTCGCCGGGGTTGGCGATGGTGCAGCCGAAGCAGGCATCGACCGAGAGGGTCACCTCGGCTGGGCTCCGGCTCGCCCGGACCGACGATGGCCATGGGCTGGCGGATGGCCTCGACGATCCGGCGTCCGGTCTCGGCGAGCTCGGCCTCGGTGGTGTCGGTGAACAGGACGACGAACTCGTCCCCGCCGAACCGGGCGATCGTGTCGACCTTGCGGGTCGACTCCTGGAGCCGTTGGGCCACCAGCCGGAGCACCTCGTCGCCGACGGCGTGGCCGTGGACGTCGTTGATCTCCTTGAAGCCGTCGAGGTCGAGCACGACCAGGCCGACGCCCTTGTCGGCGTCCGGCTCGGCCGACGACGCCGCGAGCGCCCCGTCCAGGCGGTCCGAGAACAGGGTCCGGCGGGTCAGGCCGGTCAGCTCGTCGTAGAGGGCGAGGTGCTGGAGCTCGTCGGCCAGACGCTTGCGATCGGTGATCTCGCTGAACGAGCTGACGGCGGCGTAGGGAACCGCCTCGCCGGCGTGGGCCAGCGGGAACGAGTTGATGCTGAACCACCGGGGCTCGTCGAAGTTGTCGGACAGGAACTGGACGATGCGACCGGTCTCGGGCTGCCCGGTCCGCAGGACGTTGGCCGCCGGGAGCTTGGTCGGGTCGACCTCCGAGCCGTCCTCCTCACGGGCCTCCCAGCGGGCCACCTCGGGATCGGTCGAGCGGGTGCCTTCCCCGAGGCCGAGCTCGACGCGCCGCCCGGTTGACCGAGAGGAAGCGCCGGTCGGCGGCCTGCAGGACGACCGCCTGGTCGAGGGCGTCGAGGATGGTGCGGGTCCGCAGGTCGGCCTGCTCGAGGTGGGCGATGGCCGACAGCAGGTCCGAGGTGTCGTGGTGCATCCACACCAGCAGGTCGTCGCCGACCCGCACCACCCGGTAGTCGTACCCGTGTTCCTCGAAGGAGACGTCGTCCTTCCACCGGAACGTGCCCGAGACCGGGACGCCGGTGTTGAGCACCGACAGGCAGGCGTCGTGGGTCCCGTTGGTCAGCATGTTCGGGAACACGTCGCCGAGGAGGTGGCCCACCCCGGCGTCGCGGTGGGTGAAGTGCGACCGGCCGGCGGCGTTGACGAAGACGATCCGGGCCCCGACCGCCCGTCCGTCGGCGTCGCGCTCGGCCACGGCCATGGTCATGGGGTCCGGCAACTGCTCGAGGATCGTCTCGACCAGCTCCGGCGACGACGGGAGATGTTCGGCGAGGAGGGCCCCCGACGCAACCCCCCTCACCTCCGGCACATCCTGCTCATCCGACATGGCTCGAAAAGGCTAGTTCGGTGCCTGGCCGGCAGGGGACACCGGGGTCCGATTGGCCCGCCGCCACCGGACCAGGCGGGCCAGGGGCCGCTCGGCCAGGAGGAGCACCAGCGACCACAGACCGAACGAGGGCACGGCGATGGTCACCACCAGGGCGACCGACATGAGGACCACCAGGATGGCAGTGACGTCGAGCGGTCGGCGCGGGCGTTCGGGGTCGAGCTGGAGTTCGGGCCAGTGCGAGATGGCCCACACCTCGAGGAAGATGGCCACCGCCGCCACCAGCATGGTGGCGATGTACAGCACGTGGACCGTCTCGATCCCGTCGTGCACCGAGCCGAGGAGCTCGGTGGGGAACGGGAGGAAGACGATGGCCAGCAACCAGGCGAACATGCTCAGGACCAGGAGCGGGTTGTACGACTTGGCCTCTCGCAGGACCTGGTGCTGCCCCCACCAGAAGGCCCAGATGACCAGGAAGCTCAGCCCGAAGGCGATGAACGACTGCCGGTTGTGGTCGTAGAACTGGTGCAGGCTCGCCGAGCCGATGTCGTTGGCCGAGTCGACCAGGGGGAACACGAGCAGGGTGATGGCGATCGCCGCCACGCCGTCGCCGAAGGTCACCAGCCGTCGGAAGCCGATGTCCCGGTCGCCGTTCGTGCCCCTGTCGTCGTCCTGGTCCACGTTGGTCCCTTCGAGCCGTCGAGTGGGCCCGGGTGGTGGTGGCGTCAGGCGGGCTCGGGCTCGTCGACCAGGCGGTCGGCCGCCGGGTCGGCCTCCAGGCGCTCGTCGGGGATCGGGAGGCCGCTCACCACCGAGGTCCCGTAGGTGCCGTCGGCCAGGCGCTGCTCGGCCGCCCGCAGGGCGGCCAGTCGGTCGGACAGGCCCGAGGCGATGGCGTCGTCGCCCTCCTCGGCCGTCAGTCGCTCGGCCGGGTCGGCCAGGTCGCCGTCGTCGTTGGCCGCCGACCGGTCGGACCGGGCGTCGGCGTCGGTGTCGGCCAACAGGCCGGTGACCCGGGCGATCTCGGCGTCGAGCAGTTCTTTGGCACGGCCAGCATCCATGGTGTCCTCCTGCGGTCGGTGGCGGATCGGGTCGGCCCGTCGCCCGGGCCTGGTGTCCGACAACCTAGGCCCCGGGCGAGGCGCCCGGGGCCGCCCGGGCGTCGGCCGCCGGACGGTCAGCCGTGTTCGGCGCAGGTGCTGCAACGCCCCCGGAACACCACCTCGACCCCGTCGACGGTCATGCCGAAGCGCTCGGACCGGGGCAGGGCCAGGCCCTCGACCCCGGTCGGCTCGACGTCGAAGATGAGACCGCAGCCCGTCGCACACCAGGTGGTGGTGGGGGCCGGCCTTGGGGTCGTAGCGCACGCTGCCGTCGGCCACCCGCACCACGCTCACCTCACCCGAGGCGGCCAGGTCGTTGAGGGTGTTGTAGACGGTGGCCGTGCTGATCTCGGGCAGGATGCGCCGGGCCCCCGCCGCCACCTGGTCGGCCGTGAGGTGCACGTGCTCGCCGGCCAGGGCGAGCACCACCGCCCGGCGCTGGGGCGTGAGCCGCCAGCCCGATGTCTGCAGCCGTTCGAGGAGGGTGGCGGGGGCCATGGTGGCGACGAGCGTAGGAGCGGCGACCGGCTGGCCGCCCGGCTCAGCCCCGCCGTTCCTTGACGCCCCGGGCGACCCGCTCGCCCAGCTCGGGGTCGGCCGCCCGGAAGAAGCCGATGCTCCGCTCCACGATCCCGTCGCCGATCGGCCCGGCCGAGACGGCGCCCAAGCCGCCGGCCAGGTTGTCCACCAGCCGCTGCTGGGCCTCGGGGTCCTGGAGGCGGTAGAGGTCGCCGGCCTGGGCGAAGTCGTCGGTGTCCCGCTGGTCCCAGTCGTAGGGGCCCGAGGCGCCGTCGGTGGCCAGCGGCGCCGCGTACGGCTCGTTGGTCTCGACCGGGCCGTCGAAGCTGTTGGGCTCGTAGTTCTTGGCCCGGCCGCCGTTGCCCCGGCCCGACATGGCGCCGTCCCGGCCGTAGTTGTCGACCGTGGTGGCGTGGGGCGAGTTCACCGGCAGCTCGGTGTGGTTGATGCCCAGGCGGTAGCGGTGGGCGTCGCCGTAGGCGAAGAGCCGCCCCTGGAGCATCTTGTCGGGCGACGGCCCGATGCCCGGGACGAAGTTGCCCGGGTCGAAGCCGGCCTGCTCGACGTCGGCGAAGTAGTTGTCGGGGTTGCGGTCGAGGGTCATCCGCCCGACCTCGTGCAGCGGGTAGTCGGCGTGCGGCCACACCTTGGTCAGGTCGAAGGGATTGATGCGGTAGGTCGCCGCGTCGGCCACCGGCATCAGCTGGACCTTCAGCGTCCACGACGGGAACTCGCCCCGGTCGATGGCCTCGACCAGGTCGAGCTGGTGACTGTCGGGGTTGAGGCCGGCCAGCTCGGCCGCCTCGGACGAGTCCAGGCACTCGATGCCCTGGTCGGTGATGAAGTGGTACTTGACCCAGTGGGCTTCGCCGGCGGCGTTGACCCATTGGTAGGTGTGGGAGCCGAAGCCGTCCATGTGCCGGTAGCTCGCCGGGATGCCCCGGTCGCCGAAGAGCCACGTGAACATGTGGGTGGCCTCGGGGGAGTGGGAGAAGAAGTCCCACACGTTGTCGACCTCTTGGTGGTTCGTGTACGGGTCGGGCTTCTGGGAGTGGATGAAGTCGGGGAACTTCAGCGGGTCCCGGATGAAGAAGATCGGGGTGTTGTTCCCGGTGAGGTCGTAGTTCCCGTCCTCGGTGTAGAGCTTGACGGCGAAGCCCCGCGGGTCGCGCACGGCGTCGGCCGAGCCCCGGCCGCCGGCCACGGTGGAGAAGCGGACGAAGACCTCGGTGCGCTTGCCCACCGCCTCGAGGAAGCGGGCCCGGGTGAAGGCCGTGACGTCGGCGGTGACTTCGAAGACCCCGTAGGCCGCCGAGCCGTTGGCGTGGACGACCCGCTCGGGGATGCGCTCACGGTTGAACCGGGCCAGCTTCTCGAGCAGGTGCTGGTCCTGGAGGAGAACCGGGCCGGAGGGTCCGGCGGTCTGGCTGTGCTGGTTGTCGACGACCGGGGCACCGGATTCGGTCGTGAGCGGGCGACGGGTCATGGCGACCTCCAGAGCTAGGGTGATTCCAACTTTAGAACGATTCTAAGAAAAAGACAAGAGGCGGATCGCCGTCGGGCGCGGGGGTCGGCCGGGGCCGGTTCGTCGGGATCAGCCGGGGGACCAGAAGGTGCGCAGTTCGGCCACGTCGGCCTTGGCCTGGCGGGAGCCCATCTCGAGGGCCCTCGGCACCGACTGGGGCGACATCAGCTCGTTGTAGTCGACCTGCTCGGGGGTCCGGAGGAAGACCTGGGTACCCGTCGCCTCGAGGGCGTGGCGTTCCCGCAGGGCGTCGCCGGGCCGGCTGGTCAGGGCGCCCTCGTCCTCGTCGGTGCCGTCGTTGAGGGCCAGCACCACCACCCGCTTGGCCCCGGCCAGGACGTCGAGGTGGACGCCGGACCCGCTCACCCCACCGTCCATGCACCACCGGTCGCCGATGAGCTGGGTGGGGAAGATCCCCGGCACGGCGCTGCTGGCGGCGGCGGCGTGGAGGGCGGGGACGCCGGCCACCTCGGTGACCATGCAGCGCTCGCCGCTGTAGGCGTCGACACAGCTGATGAAGAGGTGGGGCGAGGGCCATCCCCGGCGCCCGGTCAACAGGGCCAGGCTGCGACGGGCCGCCTCGGGGCTCGGGGTGGTGGCCGCCAGGGCGGCGTGGCCGATCTCCCGGATGGTCGCCCGGTCGTTGTCGGCCGCCTTCCAGAACAGGTCGAGGGCCCGCTGCTGGCTCGGGTGGAGGTCGCTCGAGGGGGCCAGGGCGGCCAGGATCGCCGGGACCTTGGCCACCAGGGACAGCTCGGCCTTCACTCGGCCCAGTCGGCCGGCCAGCAGGGCGGCGGCCACCACCGAGCCGGCCGAGGTGCCGACCGTGCGTTGGGCCTGGTCGAGCCGGACACCGTCGGCCGCCAGCTGGTGGAGGTAGGCGATCTGCCAGGCCACGAAGAACAGGCCGCCACCGCCCAGGCTGAGGCCGGTGGCCAGCTTGTCCCCGTAGAGGGCGTCGAAGTCCCGGGGGAGGGCCAGATCGGTGATCGTCAGCTGTGGAGCATGCCCGAGCATTGCGCCAACTTACCCAGTGTCGTGTTGCGCTCCCGGGTAGGTTGGGCGTCGAAACGCAGGCTCCTGCAGGCTTCTTTTCGGGGGCGCCGCCCGGGTGTCGGCGGGGTCGGGTGTCGGTCGTAGGTGGCCCACCGGCGGCGTCGGCCTCGATCCTCGATCTCAGGTAGAGGATGAGGTCGTGCCGTCGGTCCTGGTCAGGCGAAGTTGCGGGCCCGGGTGGCCACGGCCAGCTCCAGGGACTCGATCCGCTCGGCCACCACGTTGACCACCCCGTCGGCCGACTCGGCCCGTCCCCGCACGACCATGGCCGTGGCCGACTGGGCGGTGCGCCGGTACCGCGCCCACACCCCGATCGAGCAGACCACGTTGATCAGGCCGGTCTCGTCCTCGAGGGACACGAAGGTGACCCCCCGGGCCGTCTCGGGCCGCTGGCGGTGGGTCACCACCCCGGCCACCGTCACCCGGGTCCGGTCGGCGATGCCGACCAGGCCCTCGGCCGTGGTCACCCCGAGGTCGTCGAGCGCCGGCCGGACCAGCTCGGTGAGGGAGGTCCCGGTGGTCACCCCGGTGGCCCACAGGTCGGCCACCACCTCCTCGGTCTCGGTCATCGGCGGGAGCGGCGGGGCCTCGGCCCCGACGACGATGCCCTCGAGCTGCTCCGGGGCCCGACCGGGCCAGGGCGCCGGCGGCCCACAGGGCCTCCCGGCGGTCGCCCCGCCCGAGGCTGGCCGTGGCCCCGGCGGTGGCCACCGCCTCCAGCTGGGCCTCGTTGAGCCCGGACCGCCGGGCCAGGTCCTCGAGGTCCCGGTAGGGCTGCCCGGCGGCGACCCGTTCCGCCGCCTCGGCGCCGAGGGAGCGGATCGAGGCCAGTCCCAGGCGGACGGCCGCCTCGGGGCCGTCGTCGAGCGGCTCCAGCCCGGCCGTGGCCCCGCTGTGGTTCACGTCGGGCCGGCGCACCACGACCCCGTGCCGCCGGGCGTCGGCCACCAGGGTCCGCGGGGCCCAGAACCCCATGGGCTGGGAGTTGAGCAGGCCGGCGCAGAAGGCCGCCGGGTAGTGCAGCTTCAACCAGGCGCTGGCGTAGACCAGGTAGGCGAAGGAGACCGAGTGGGACTCGGGGAAGCCGAAGTTGGCGAAGGCCGCCATCTTGGCGAAGATCTCGTCGGCCACCGGCCCGTGGATGCCCCGCTCGGCCATGCCGTCGTAGAACCGGGCCCGCAGGGCGTCCATCCGCTCGGCCGAGCGCTTGGACCCCATGGCCTGGCGGAGCTGGTCGGCGTCGGCGGCGCTGAAGCCGGCCACGTCGATGGCCATCTGCATGAGCTGCTCTTGGAACAGGGGGACGCCGAGGGTCTTGTGCAGGCTCGGCTCGAGCAGCGGGTGGAGGTAGGTGACCGGCTCCTCGTTGTTGCGGCGGCGGAGGTAGGGGTGGACCGAGCCGCCCTGGATGGGCCCGGGACGGATCAGCGCCACTTCGATGACCAGGTCGTAGAAGGTCGTCGGCTTCAGACGGGGGAGGGTGCCCATCTGGGCCCGGGACTCGACCTGGAACACGCCGACCGTGTCGGCCCGGCACAGCATCTCGTAGACCGCGGGGTCCTGGTCGAGCCGGGCCAGGTCGACGGTGACCCCGTGGTGCTCGGCCACCAGGTCGATGGTCCGGTGCAGGGCCTCCAGCATGCCCAGGCCCAACAGGTCGAACTTGACCAGCCCGACGGCGGCGCAGTCCTCCTTGTCCCACTGGAGCACGGTGCGGCCGGGGGCGGTGGCCCACTCGACCGGGCAGACCTCGAGGACCGGGCGGTCGCAGATCACCATGCCGCCCGAGTGGACGCCCAGGTGCCGGGGGAAGTGCTCCATCCGGGCGGCGAGGTCCACGACCTGCTCGGGGATGTCGTGGACCGGGCGGCCCCCGGCGTCTCGCTCGCCGAGCAGGCCGCCCCCCCGACCGTGCCGCTCGAGCTGCTTGGTCCAGGCGTCGATGGTCCCCGGGGCGTGGCCCAGGGCCTTGCCGGCGTCGCGGATGGCCGAGCGGGGCCGGTAGGTGATGACGTTGGCCACCTGGGCGGCGTGGTGGCGCCCGTGACGCTCGTAGACGTACTGGATGGCCTCCTCCCGCCGGCCCGACTCGATGTCCACGTCGATGTCCGGCGGCCCGTCGCGCTCGGCCGAGAGGAACCGCTCGAAGAGGAGCCCCAGGGCCACGGCGTCGGCGTTGGTCACGCCGAGGGCGAAGCAGACGGCCGAGTTGGCGGCCGAGCCCCGTCCCTGGCAGAGGATGTCGTGGCGACGGCAGAACGTGACGATGTCCCACACCACCAGGAAGTAGCCCGGGAAGCCGAGCTGCTCGATGACCGCCATCTCGTGGTCGATCTGGGCCCAGGCCCCCGGGACCCGCTCGTCGCCCCGGGGGCCGTAGCGGGCGGTGGCGCCCTCCTCGACCAGCTGGCGCAGGTAGCTCAGCTCGTCGTGGCCCGGGGGCACCGGGAACGGGGGGAGCCCCGGGGCCACCAGGCGCAGGTCGAAGGCCAGTACCCGGGCCAGCTCGGCCGTCCGCTCCACCACGCCGGGGAACCGGGCGAACCGCCGGGCCTGCTCGGCCCCCGAGCGCAGGTGGGCGCTCGGGCCGGCCGGGAGCCACCCGTCCATCTCGTCGAGGGCCCGTCGGGCCCGCACGGCGGCCAGGGCCGCCGCCAGGTGGTGGCCGGCCGGGGTGGCGTAGTGGACGTTGCCGGTGGCCACCAGCTCGGTCCCCCGTTCGACGGCCAGGCGGGCCAGGGCGTCGTTGCGGGCCGAGTCGACCGGGTCGT
Organism: uncultured Acidimicrobiaceae bacterium; assembly: GCA_963730735.1. Lineage (GTDB taxonomy): Bacteria > Actinomycetota > Acidimicrobiia > Acidimicrobiales > RAAP-2 > CAVSSX01. Next base: position 518,243 of record CAVSSX010000008.1, on the reverse strand, counting down.
CGTGGTGCCACAGCTCCACGCCCACGTTGTCCCGACCGAAGCCCTCGACCAGCTGGTCGAGGGCCCGGCCGGCGGCCGACGGGCCCTCGGCGGCCAGGGCCGCCGGCACCGCCCCCTTCCGGCAGCCGGTCAGCACCAGCCAGTGCCCACCGTGGGCCGAGGCCAGCTCGGCCAGGTCCACCCGGGGTCGGCCCTTGGTCCCCCCGGCCAACTGGGCCTCGGCGATCGTCCGGCTGAGCCGGGCGTAGCCCTCGGGGTCGCGGGCCAGCACCACCAGGTGGTGACCCTCGGGGTCGGCCACCCCGTTCTGGCGTCGGGTCAGGCCGAGGGTCAGCTCGGCGCCGAACACCGTCGCCAGCTGCGCCCGACGGGCGGCCTCGGCGAAGCGGACGACGCCGTAGAGGCCGTCGTGGTCGGTGAGGGCCAGGCCCGAGAGCCCGAGCCGGGCGGCTTCGACCACCAGCTCCTCGGGATGGGAGGCGCCGTCGAGGAAGCTGAAGTTGGAGTGGGCGTGCAGCTCGGCGTACTCGGTCACTGGGCGCGCTCAGTCATAGGTGGCCTCGATCCGCCACCGGCCCTCCTCGACGACGCACAGGTGGGCGTGGTCGTCGTCGCCCAGGAGTTGGAACCGGGCCCGCCGGCGGCGGGACCGGGGGTCCCACCACCGCTCGTCGGTGGTCCACGGACCGGCCCAGGCGGTGACGGTCCGCCAGGGCCCGCCGTCGACCGAGACCCGGACCGGTTCTCCGCTGAGCCGGCCCCGGGCGCTCACGGTGACCGGACGGTCGTCGGCCCCCCGGACGTCGACCGGGACCGGGTCGGGGTGGACCACGGCCGGGGCCGGGAGGGGATGGTGACCGGGCCACGGCGAGGCGGCCATCTCCGGCGGCCGGGGCTCGCCCCACGGCACCAGGGTGACCCGGTCGGCCGGGCTGCGTCCGCCGCCGAGGACGGCGGTGGCCACGGCACCCTCGCCGAGCATCCCCCGCAACCGGTCGAGACCCTGGCGGGCCCGGTGGTCGGCGTCGGAGGCCCCGCCCCACAGGCCGAGCTGGCGACCCCGGGCCGGGACGGCCTCGTCGGCGGTGAGGGCCAGGCGGACGAGGCCGGCGGTGGGGGTGGGCTCGGTGGTCGTGCCCGACAGCCAGCCGTCGAGCTGCCAGCGCAGCCGTTCGACCATCTGCTCGGGCCCGAGGACGTCGTGGGCCCGCCAGCGGCGCGAGCAGCGTCTCGCCGTGCTCGGTCTCGGCTTCGATCCGCAGGCGGCTGCAGACGAGCCCGTGGCGCCCGAGACCGGCCACCAGCTCGTCGGCCAGGGACCGGGCGGCGAAGGCGGCGGTCTCGGCCCGGTCGACCGGCGGGTCGAAGTGGGTCACCACCCCTCGCTCCTCGGGCAGCTCCGCCGGGTGGACCGGCGCCCCCTCGAGCCCCCGGGCGAGCTCGTGGAGCCGGGCCGCGTCGGGGCCGAAACGGGCCAGGACCGAGGGGGCCGGCAGGTCGGCGAAGGCCCCCAGGGTGTGGATCCCGAGGCGGTGGAGCAGGTCGGCCAGCTCGGGTCGGCCGAGCACCGAGAGGGGGAAGGGCGCCAGGAACCGCCGGTTCTCCCCGTCGGGCACCAGGGCACCGCTGCGGGCGGCCAGGGCGGCGGCGAACCGCCCTCCGGCCACCCCGGTGCGCGGGGGTGGCGCCCCCTCGCCCGGTTGCGCCGCCCGGGCACAGGCCTCGACCCGGCGGCTGAGCGCCGCCTCCCCGCCGAAGTAGCGGCTCGGTCCGCGGGCGTCGAGGGTGAGCAGGCCCGGTCGGGTGATCTCGACCTCGGGGGCCAGCGTGGCCACGGCGGCCACCACCGGCTCGAAGGCCCGGGCCTCCTCGGCCGGGTCCCGGGTGAGCACGAGCAGCCCGGGGCATCGGCTCTCGGCCTCCCGGCGACGGAGGCCGAGCGAGACGCCGGCCGCCCGGGCGCCGGCCGAGGCGGTGACCACCCGGCCCCCACCGAGGACGACGACGGGGTCCTCGGCGCCGAACCCCGCCGCGCTGACCGGCCAGTCCGGGCACCAGAGCACCAGGGCGCGCATGGCTTACCCGGCCCGGACGCCGGCGGCCGGCTCCCGCCCGACGCCCTCGCGCCCGATACCCGGGCGCCCGATCTCGTGGGGGGCCAGGCCGGCGGGGAGGAGTTCCCCGTCGGGCCCCGGCAGCCACAGATGGGCCGTCCGTTCCCGGGCCCCACCCCGGCGGCCCCACGACCGGACCCAGACCTCGCGTCGGGCCAGGGTGCCCTCACCCCGGCCGAGCCCGTGCCACCGCACGGCGGTGGCCTCGAGGGTCAGGTCGACGGCCTCGGGCCAACGCGACGAGCGAGCGCCACCACCGGCCCCCGGAGCGGCCACGACCAGGAGGGCATCGCGCTCACGGGCCCGGGCGGCCAGGCGCCGGGCGTCGGCCGCCCGGCAGGCCCCGAGCGGGCCGACCACGACGATGTCCACGGTGTCGAGCAGCGCCCCCACCACCTCGGTCCACCGGGCCCCGGGGTGGGGGACCAGCACCAGGTGCTCGAGCGGGAGGCCCAGCCCGACCGCCGCCTCCACGCCGACCGCCGGCAGGCCCACCATGGCCGCCCAGGAGCCGGCGGCCAGGGCCCGGGTGAGGAGGGCGAGGAGCAGGGAGGTGGCGCCGTGGCCCCCGGCCACGCCCAGCACGCTGCCCCGGCGCAGTCCCCGGTCGGGGAAGAGCCCGGCCAGGGTGGGGTCGAGGGCCAGCACCCGGCCCTCGGCCAGCACCGGCCCCTGGCCGGCCAGGGTGCCCCACGCGCTGATGGCCTCCTCCACGATCGCGGAGTGTAGCGAACATATGTTCGCTTTCCCATCGGGCCGCGAGCGGCCAGGTGGGGCGCTCGGGAGGGTCGTCAGGCGGCCCGGGCGGTGCGGACGTAGAGGTAGCTGGGCCCCTCGTCACTCGGGTCGTCCGACTCGAGCGAGCCCGCCCAGACCCGGTGGAACCCGGCTCCCTCGAGGGCCCGCCACGAGGCGGTGTTCGCCTGCTGCAGGGCGACGACGCAGCGGCCGGCGTCGGGGTAGCGGGACCAGGAGCGGTCGACGAACTCGGCGATCATGGCCCGCCCGACGCCCCGGCCGACGACGTCGGGTTCCCCGATCAGGTAGTCGATACCGAAACCGTCGGCCTCGCCCAGGGCGGCGGCGATGGCCGCCCGCCAGTCCGGGTCGTCACCGATCCGGTACCGCTGGACGAAGCCGATCGACCGGTCGTCGAGCCGGACCACGAACCCCTCGGTGGGGTCGTCGTGGCCGAGCAGCGGGCGGTAGCGGGCGGTGACGGCGGCCAGGTCCGAGGGCTCGCCCCACCACGGCTCGACGTGGGGCCGACCGATCCAGGTGGCGAGGAGGGGGAGGTCGTCCTCCCGGAGCGGTGCGAAGCCGAGGTCCACCCGGCCAGTCTGGGCCACACCGCCCGGGCCGTTCGTCTACCGTCGGCCACGACCGGCCGAGAGGAGCGTCCATGATCGTCAGCGTGTTCGTCCGCCGCCTGAAGGAGGGCCGCACCTTCGAGGACTTCCTCGCCGAGTGGGAGGCCGACCGGGGGTTCGGTGTGCCGACCCGGGTGGTCAACGCCCAGAGCCTGACCGACCCGCGCGACGTGCTCTCGATCGGCTTCGTGGCGGTCACCGTCGACGAGCTGGCCGAGGGCCTGGCCGCCTCGGCGCCGTCCGAGGCCGTCCGCCACGAGCGGATCGACACGGTGATCGAGTCGACGACGCTGCGGTGCATGTACGAGGTGAAGACCGAGCACGACTTCACCGACGAGCCCCGGGCGATCCCGGTCGGCTCGCTCGAGAGCATCCTCGGGTCGCTCGGCTAGCGCCCGGCACGAGGAACCGGACCCGTGCCCACCGAGGACGATCGGGCGCTCTGGCGCAAGCTGGGCCTGACCGAGGGGGCGCGCCTCGCCCTCCTCGGTGCGCCCGACGACGTGCTCGACGAGCTGCCACCCGGGGTCGTGGTGACCCGGCGGGCGGGGGGTCGGGCCGACGTCGTGGTGGCCTTCTTCGACCGCCGGGCGGCCCTCGAGCGCCGCCTCGGGGCCCTCGAGCGGATGATCTTCCCCTCGGGCGGCCTCTGGATCGCCTGGCCCAAGCGCACCTCGGGCGTAGCCACCGACCTCAGCGACCAGGTGGTCCGCCAGGCCGGGCTGGCCCGGCGGCTGGTCGACAACAAGGTGTGTGCCATCGACGCCACCTGGTCGGGGCTGCGGTTCGTGTGGCGCCTCGAGCACCGGGGTGGGCCGCCCGACGTTGGTACTGTTCGCCCGCCGAGTCAAAGGAGCGCCGGTGATTGACGTGGAGGAACGCGACGGGATCGCCGTCGTCCGGTTCGAGAAGGGCAAGGTCAACGCCCTCGACCTCGAGCTGCTGGAGGAGATCACGGCCACGCTGGTCGGGCTGCACGAGGCCGACGGGGTCGTCCTCACCGGGAAGGGACGGGCCTTCTCGGCCGGGGTGGACCTGAAGCGCCTGGTCGACGGCGGGCCCGAGCACGTCGGGGCCTTCCTGCCGGCCCTGGTCCGGGCGATCGAGGAGGTCTTCTACTTCCCCCGGCCGATCGTCGCCGCCGTGAACGGCCACGCCATCGCCGGGGGCTGCATCCTGGCCGTGGCCGCCGACCACCGGGTGATGTCGGCGGGCACCATCGGCCTCACCGAGATCCTGGTCGGGGTGCCGTTCCCCGCCGCCGCCCTCGAGGTGATGCGCTACGCCGCCGGGCCCGGCCTGGCCCGGTTGGTGCTCACCGGGGCGACGCTCGGCCCCGACGCCGCCGTCGCCGCCGGCCTGGTCCACGAGACCTGCGGGCCCGACGACCTGGTGGCCACGGCGGTCGAGCGGGCGGCCACCCTGGCCCGCATCCCGAGGACCACGTTCGCCATGGTCAAGGACGAGCTGCACCGCCCGGTCCGTCGGGCCATCGACGAGGGGACCCCGGCCGACGCCGAGGTCCTGGCCGCCTGGCAGTCGGCCGAGACCCTCCAGGGCATGGCCGACTTCCTCGGGGGGCTCGGCGGTCGCTGAGCCGCCCCGGGGTGACCGGGCCCCGGATCAGTAGCCGTTGGTGAGGTCGACCACGTTCTCGAGCGGCTCGCCGGCCAGGTAGTGGCCGAGGTTCCGGTAGAAGAGGTCGGCCGCCCGCCGGCCGTAGCCCGAGGCCATGGCCGAGCTGTGGGGCGAGATGTACAGGTTGGGGGTGGCCCACAGGGGGCTGTCGCCGGGGAGCGGCTCGGTCCGGGCCACGTCGATGGCGGCGGCGGCGATGGTGCCCTCGGTGAGGGCCCGGCGCAGGGCGTCCTCGTCGACCAGGGTGCCCCGGGCCACGTTGACGAAGACGGCCCCGGGCCTCATGGCGGCGAAGGCGTCGGCGTCGAAGAGGTCCTCGTTCTCCTTGGTGCCGGGTGCGGCCACCACCACCACGTCGCTGCGACCGAGGACCTCGAAGAGGGCGTCGGGACCGAAGAGCTCGTCCACGTCGGGGTCGACGGCCCCGGGCTGCCACTGCCGTCGGATGCCGAGGAGATGGACGCCGAAAGGTCGGAGCCGGCGGGCCGTGGCCCGGCCGATGGCCCCGAGGCCGACGATGGCCACCGTCTGCCCCTCGAGCGAGCGCCCGGGGGACATCCGCCACTCGCCGGTGCGGTGGAGCTCGTCGTGCAGCGGGAAGTTCTTCATGATCTGCAGCACCCGGCCGATGGCCCACTCGGAGATGGACGCCGCCCCGATGCTGGCCCCGTTGGTGAGGGTGATGTCGCCGTCGGGCAGCCGGGCCGACACGTACTGGCCCACCCCCGACCCCATGGCCTGGATCCAGCGCAGCCGGGGGGCCCGGGGCGGCAGGTCCATCGGGACGTCCAGGGTGAAGACCACCTCGGCCCGGCCGAAGGCGTCGGCCTGCTCGTCGGTCAGCGGGGGCTCCTGACGGCGCAGCTCGGCCGAGTACGGGTCCTGCTCGCGGGCCTGCCGCACGGTGTGGTCGATCTCGAAGGGTGCCGTCAGCAGTTCGACGTCGGGGTGCAGTTCGGCCAGCCGGTCGGGGTCGACCGACGCCACCAGGAACGGGTACGGCACGTAGACGACCAACGGGGCCACGGCGTCGCCTCGCTCTCGGCTCAGGCGAGCGGGGTCAGGGCCTCGGGACCGAACCCGAAGATCGAGGCGGCGTTCTGGCGGAAGATGCCCCGGGCCTCGTCGTCACCGAGGTCGGTGGCCAGCCGGTCGACGGTCTTCCTCGACCAGGGGTAGGTGCCCTCCTCGTGGGGGTAGTCGGACCCCCAGAGGAGGGCCCCCGGTCCGGTCACGTCGAGCAGGCGCAGGCCGATCGGGTCGTCCTGGAACGTGGCGTGGATCTGACGGCGGAGGTAGAAGCTCGGGGTCTCGGGCAGCTCGGGGTTGATCGGCTTGTTGCCGGTCGCCATGACCTCGTAGCGGGCGAAGGACTCGGTGTAGAAGTCGTCGGTCTGCATCATCCAGGCCATCCAGCCGATGTTGTACTCGACGAAGACCACGTGGAGGTCGGGGTGCCGGGCCAGGAGGCCCGACGTGGCCAGCATGGTGGCCGTGCGGGGGGCGATGGTCTGGGTGGCCATCAGGTTGGCGATGGTCGCCCCGGGACCGCGGTACCAGATCATGTCGTGACCCGTGCCCTGGTGCATGACCACCGGCAGGCCGGTCTCGGCCACCAGGTCCCAGAACGGGAGCCAGCTCCGGTGGTTCCAGTCGGGACTGGCCACGGTCGGCAGCATCAAGGCCCCGAGGCCGAGGTCGGTGACGTAGCGCACCTCGGCCATGGCGTCCTCGAGGTCCCACGTCGGGATGAGCCCGGCGCAGCAGAAGCGGGGCGAGCGCGAGTGGAGGGTGTCGTGGATCCAGTCGTTGTAGATGCGGCACGACAGCCGGCCGCCGACCGGGTCCTCGAGCATCCAGACGTAGAGCCCGATGGTCGGGAAGATGCACTCGGCGACGATCCCCTCCTCGGCCATCACCGCCATGCGCTTGACCGGGTCGAGCACCTCGAGCCGCTCGGCCTCGGTGCTCGCCCGCTTGCCCAGGTGCTGGCCCTCGAGGACCAGCTTCCAGCCCCCGTGGTCGCCCTGCTCGATGCCCCGCATGGCCTGGTCCCGCAGACGGGGCGGCAGGTTGGTGGCCCACAGGTCCCGGGGCTCGTTCACGTGGGAGTCGGCCGATACCAACCCGATGCTCGAGACGTCCCGCATGCATGCCCCCCGTGGTCCGGGGCCTCGCCCGGTCGCTCCGAGCGTAGATCGCCGGGGCCGCCGATGGCATCCCCGGCTGTGGCCCCCCGGGATCCCGGCGCTACCGTGGAGAGGGGCCCGCCGGTTCCGGGTCCTCGAAGGGACGGGAGCAGATGACGCGCCGGGTCGCCGCGGGGCTGGGGATCACCACCGGGCTGCTGCTCCCGCTCGCCCTGGCGGCCCTGTGGGTCCCGGTGCGGACCCGGTGGCCCAACACCGACCTGGCCCTGCTCCTGGCGGCGGCGACGGCGGTGGTGGGCGCCTTCGGCCACCGGGTGGCCGTCGTCGTCTCGGCCGTCTCGGCGGCGTTCTGGTTCGAGTTCCTCGACACCGCCCCCTTCGGCCACCTGGCCATCGCCCACCGACCCGACCTCGAGACCACCGTCGTGCTGGCCGTGGTGTCGCTGGTCGTGGGCGAGCTGTCGGTGCGCATCGTGCGCCACCGGGCGGCGTCGGCCCGGGAGGCCGCCCGTCGCACCAGTGTCAGCGAGACGGCGTCGCTGCTGGCCTCGGGCGAGGAGCTGGTGCCGGTCATCCAGACGGTGGCCGGGTACCTGCGCACCGTCCTCGCCCTCGACGACTGCGCCTACGGGGCCGGCCCGGGGGACCCGGCCGTTGCCGTGGTGTCGCGCCACGGCCAACTCGAGCGGCCCTCTGGCCCGGCCGACGGGGGTCCGGCCGAGGTGGGCCCGCCGACGGCGGCCGTCCTCCCGGTCTGGGGTCACAACCAGGTCCTCGGGCACTTCGACCTCGAATTCGCCCCGGGCCGCCCGCCGTCCCCGGCCGACCTGGCCACGGCGGTGACCCTGGCCGATCAGGTCGGGGCGGCGCTCATGACCCAGGCCCCGCCGACCCCCGACCCGGTCGTCGGACCGCCGTCCGGGCTGCACGTCGTGCGCTGACGGGGCCTCAGGAGGCGCTCGAGACCCCCGGCTGGTCGAGCCGACCGGCCTCCAGCAGCTCGTAGCTCGGGTTGATGACGGCCAGGCGGCCGCCGTGGCGTCCGACCATGCCCTCGGCGACCAGCTGGGTGCCGGTCTCGATGCCCGGGACCGAGCGCCGGCCCAGGAAGACGATGTTCACCGCCCCGGACGTGTCGACCAGCGTGCACTCGAGGGCCGGCACGCCCGACCACGGCTGGACACGCACCGAGCGGACCCGGCCGGCGAAGCGCATGCGTTGGCGGTAGACGAGGTCGCCGATCGGTGTCGCACCCTCCACGGTGGTGAACCTCCTCGTCTCGCCGCCCTTCTTGCGCCCGGGTCGGGGCTCGGCCGGGGCGGTCGCGGTGGCGTCTCCGACCGTAGCGTGGGCCGTTCCCCGACGCGGTCGCTCCTTCAGGCGGGTCCGTTCCTTCACCCGACCCCGTTCCTTCAGGCGGGCCCGCTCCTTCAAGAGCCCGCCCACGTCGAAGGGGGCGATGGTGGCGCTGACGTTGGGGATGGTCGAGACGGCGGTGACGATGCGGTCGGCCGTGTGGCTGTGCAGGAGGCGGTTGGCCACCCCGTGGTAGATCCGGCGGGGGAGCACCAGGGTGACCTCGGTCTCGCCGTCGGCCGCCAGCTCGGCCGCCAACTCGGTGGCCGCCCGGGCCAGGCGGCGGTCGGGGCACTCGATGAGCTCGAGGGTGACCGAGGGCGAGCCGAGGGCACCCCAGTGGGCGGCGATCCGCTCGGCGTGCTGGGTGTCGATGACGAAGTGCACGGCCCGGACCTCGCCGTAGAGGGCCAGCGAGCGGCCCAGCTGGACGCGCCCGGGCGCTGGCCAGGTCGAGGCTGTCGACCAGGACCAGCACCACGTGGTTGCGCAGCACCTTGGGCTCGACGGCGGCGGCGTCGGTCTTCTCCTCGACCAGCACCTCCTTCTCGGCCTCGTAGCGCCGGTGGGTCCGGGAGAGCACCAGGACGAGGAGGGGGATGACCACGACGATCAGCCAGGCGCCCTTGGTGAACTCGGTCACCACGAAGATGAACGTGACGGCGGCACTGGCGACGAAGGCGATGGCGTTGACGGCGATGCTCCGGCGCCGGTGCGGCTCGTGGTGGGTCAGGTGGTACTTCGTCATGCCCGCCCCGGCCATGGTGAAGCCGGTGAACACGGTGCACGGCGTACAGGGGGATGAGGGCGGCCACCCTGGCCCGGGTGGCCACGAGCAGCAGGACCGAGACGCCGGTGAGGGCCAGGATCCCGTTGGAGTACACCAGGCGGTGGCCCCGGGTGGTGAACGGGCGGGGCAGGTAGGCGTCCTGGGCGATGAAGCTCACCAGCAGCGGGAAGCCGTTGAAGCTGGTGTTGGCGCCCAGGATCAGGATGAGGGCGGTGCTGAACTGCAGCGAGTAGTAGGCCACGTTGGAGCCGGCCGAGTTGCCGAAGATCGTGCGGCCCAGTCTGCGACAGGACGGTCGGCGTGCCCGACATGAAGGGCACCGAGTGGGTGAGGGCGGCGAAGATCGAGACCGACAGGAACAGCACGCCCGAGGATCGAGGCCATCAGGACCAGGGTCGACCGGGCGTTGCTTCACCTGGGGCTCGCGGAACACGGTGACGGCGTTCGAGATGGCCTCCATGCCGGTCATGGCCGAGCCGCCGTTGGCGAAGCCCCGCAGGAAGATGAAGACCGTGCACCCGAGGAGCAGCCCGGTGCCGGGCGAGCCGACGGCGATGTGGCCCGGTGCGTTGAGCGGGCCCTGGGGCAGGTGCCCGTCGACGATGAGGCGCACGATGCCGGCGATCGACCAGGGCGGCCATGCTGACGAAGAACCAGTAGGTCGGGATGGCGAAGATCGTGCCGGCCTCCCGGATGCCCCGCAGGTTGCCGTAGGCCAGCAGCAGCACGAAGGCGACGGCCAGCTCGACCGGGTACGGCGAGAGCACCGGGACGGCCGAGATGACGGCGTCGACCCCGGCGGCCACCGAGACGGCCACCGTGAGCACGTAGCTGAGCAGCAGGGCCGAGCCGGGGATCTGGGCCACCGTCCGGCCGAAGTTCTCCCGGCTCACCACGTAGGACCCGCCCGAGACCGGGTAGGCCTTCACCACCTGGCGGTAGCACAGGCACACCACGCCGAGCAGCAGCAGGAGGAGGCCGGTGGCCGGGGTGATGAGGGCGAAGGCGGCCACGCCCACGGCCGGGACGAGGATGCGCAGCATCGACTCGGTGGCGTAGGCCGAGGACGACATGACGTCCGAGGAGAGGACGGCGAGGGCCGTCGGCCGACCGAGCCGCTGACCGTGGAGGTCCTCGCTCACGAGCGGCGGACCGAGCACCCGGCGCTTGAAGCGGTACTGGGCCGACTCGGGGACGTTCGGGCTGGCCGCCGACGAGGGGGCACGGGGCTGGCGCAACCACGTCGGGTCGACCGGCGACCCGGCCACGGGGCCGGCGGAACCGGGCGGCAGACCGTCGCCGTCGAGTGCCTGGCTCACGATGGCCCTTCTCGGTCGTTCCGACACCGTCGGTGACGGTGACGCGACGGCGGCCGCCGACGCCCGGGTCAGCCTACCGAACGCCCGGGACCGCCTCCGAGAGGGGCGGCCGGGGTTCGACGGCGTCGTTCAGCCAGTCGTGCTCAGACCGTGGCCCGGCGGGCGCCGTCACGGAGCAGACGACCGGGCAGCGCCCCGGTGGGCTCGCCCTTCTCCAGCACGACCTGGCCGCCCACGATGGTGGCGGCGAAGCCGGTCGCCCCCTGGCGGAGCCGCCGGGCCCCGCCCGGCAGGTCGTAGACCACCTCGGGCATGGTCGGCGCCACCGTGTCGGGGTCGAAGACGTTGAGGTCGGCCAGCCGGCCCTCCTCCAGCCGCCCCCGGTCGACGAGGCCCCAGGCATCGGCCGGGGCACTGGTGAGCATGCGGACCGCCTCGGGCAGGGTCAGGTCCTGGCGCTGGCGGACCCAGTAGGCGAGCAGGTGCGTCTGGATCGACTGGTCGGTTACCTGGCTCACGTGGGCGCCCGAGTCCGAGAAGGTCATGATCGAGCTCTTGTGCCGCAGCATGGGCAGGATCAGCTCGGGGTCCTCGGGCGTGATGGGCTGGACGAACAGCTGGCGCAGGTCGCTGGCCACGGCCCGGTCGATCATCACCTCGACCGGGTCCTTCCCCTCGGCCCGGGCCAGCTCGGCCACCGTGGCGTAGGGGGGGACCGGCTGGTCCATCACGTAGACGTGGTCGAAGTCGGGCCGCCGGGCCTCGGCGCCGATGGCCTTGGCGTACTCGCCGTGGGCCGCCGAGTGGACCAGCCGGGCCCGGACCTCGGGATCCTGCAGGGCGGCCAGCTGCTCGGCGTGGGGGAGCTCTCGGACCTGGCGCCACTCGGGCAACACGTCGAAGGGGAGGCGCGACTCGAACGACAGGATGACGGCCACGCCCCGGCAGTGGCTCTGGCCGAACATGGTGCCGCCGGCCGCGTTGACCTCGTCGATGAGGGTGAGCAGGTGGTCGTCGGCCCCGCCGAGCACCCCGAAGCTCACCGGCACCCCGGTGTCGAGGGCCAGCCAGCGCAGGCGCTCGAGGAACTCGGCCCGCTTCTCGGGGTCCCTCGAGCGGGCGGCCTGCTCCAGGGCCATCTCGAACACCCCGGCGCCCTCGTCGCCCATCACGCCGACCAGTCGCCGCACCTCGTCCCACGAGGCCAGCCGGGAGGCCACCGGCCGGTCGTCGGAGGTGGCGTGGTTCATGCTGCGCGAGGTGGTGAAGCCGATGGCGCCGGCCCGCAGCGAGGCCCGGAGCGCCGCCTCCATCAGGTCGAGGTCGGCCTCGCTGGCCTCCTGCTCGAAGGCCCGCTCGCCCATGGCCCAGGTGCGCAGGGCCGAGTGGCCCACGTAGGCGGCGTAGTTGATCCCCTTGGGCCGGGTGTCGACCTGGTCGAGGTACTCGGGGAAGGTCTCCCAGCCCCAGTCGATGCCGGCGGCCAAGGCCGCCGGGGAGATGTCCTCGGCCCGCTCGAGGTTGCGGACGACGAGCTGGCGGGCGTCGGGTCGGGCCGGAGCCAGTGAGAAGCCGCAGTTGCCCATGACCACGGTGGTCACGCCGTGCCAGCACGAGCAGGTGCCGAGGGGGTCCCACAGCACCTGGGCGTCCATGTGGGTGTGGCCGTCGATGAAGCCCGGCGTGACGACCTGGCCCTCGGCGTCGATCTCGGTGGCACCGGACCCGTCGACCTTGCCGACCTCGGCGATGCGGTCACCGACCACGGCCACGTCGGCCTGGAAGGCCGGACGACCGGAACCGTCGAGGACGTTGCCGCCCCGGATGACGAGGTCGTATGCCATGACTTCCCCCTTCGGCTGAGCTGACGGCCCGGCGGACTGCGCCAGAAGGCCTACGGCCAGCGTACTGCGGCCCCCACGGGCGGCCCGAGGCGGCGACGAGCGACCGGTAGCCTGCCCCCGTCCAACGAGGAAGGGATCGTCCCGATGCCGCCACCGTCCATCGCCGATGAGCTCAACCGGCGCCGCCGGCCGCCCGAGGCGGTGGTCGAGGCGCTGGTGCCGGGAGCCAACATCGTCGTCGGCGCGGCCAACGGCGAGCCGGTGGGCATCGTGGACGCCATCGAGGCCGCCGCCGGTCAGCTTGAGGACGTCCGGCTGCACCAGATGCTGGCCCTGCGGCACCGCCCCTACATCGACGGCGCCTACCCGGGGCTCCGGCACGTGTCGTGGTTCCTCTCGCCGGCCACCCGGGCGGCGTTCGCCGCCGGCCACTGCGACCTGGTGCCGAACAACTTCAGCGACGTGCCCCGGCTGCTGCGCCACGCCGTCCGGCCCGACCTGGTGGTGGCGGCGGTGTCGCCACCCGACCGCCACGGGTACTTCTCGCTCGGCACCAACGCCGAGTACACGGCGGCGTTCATCGGCCAGGTGCCGTTCTTCGTCGAGGTGAACCGCCTCATGCCCCGGACCTTCGGCGCCAACCAGCTGCACGTGAGCGACGTGGTCGGCTTCTGCGAGCGCGACGAGCCGCTGGTCGAGCTGCCGGGGCCGTCGCCCACCGAGCGCGATCGCCAGATCGCCGAGCTGGTGGCCGAGCGGATCCCCAACGGGGCCACCATCCAGGCCGGTATCGGGGCCGTCCCCGACCTGGTGCTGTCGCTCCTGGTCGACCACCGCGAGCTCGGCGTGCACACCGAGCTCCTGAGCGACGGCTTCGTCGACCTGGTCGAGTCGGGGGCGGTCACCGGGACCCGCAAGCGCATCCACCGCAACAAGATCGTGACCACCACCTCGCTCGGCTGCCGGCAGCTCTACGACTTCGTGGCCGACAACCCCGGGGTCGAGTTCTGGCCGGTCGAGTACACCAACGACCCCACGGTGATCGCCCGCCAGACCCACATGACGGCGATCAACGCCACCTTGGAGGTCGACTTCCTCGGCCAGTGCGCCTCGGAGTCGCTCGGCAGCCAGTACCTGTCGTCCTCGGGCGGCCAGCCCGACTTCGCCCGCGGCGCCGTGATGGCCGAGGAGGGGCAGGCCTTCATCGTGCTGCACTCGACAGCCGTCGACGGCTCGGTGTCGCGCATCGTGCCCCAACTGCGCCTCGGCGCCGCCGTCACCACCTTCAAGAACCTGGTCGACAAGGTGGTGACCGAGTACGGCGTGGCCGAGTTGCGGGGGAGCAGCATCGCCGAGCGGACCCGTCGGCTCATCGCCGTGGCCCACCCGGACTTCCGCGACGAGCTCACCGCCCAGGGCCGGGCTCTCGGCTACCTCTGAACCGGCGTCGTCCCGCCCGGGCGCCGGCGCCCGGTACGGTGCTGGCGTGACGACCAGCGACCAGAGCGACGAGGTCCCCTCGGACCCGGGCGTCGACCCGTTCGCCAACACCGCCGTCAACGCCCGACGTGGCGGTGACGCCTACGCCCGCTTCCTCGAGGCGTTCCGTTCGTTGCAGGACGCCGTCGCCGCCTCCGACCCGCCGGTCGAGGTCTGGGACGAACTGACGACGGCGGCCGAGGCGGCCACCCGCCGGCTGGAGCCGTTCGCCGCCGCCGAGCGGGAGCAGCCCGCCGGCAGCCGCATCGACCTGCCCGGCCGGGGCAACCCGATGCTGGTGCCGATGCGCATGGAGTTCGAGACCCGCGACCGCATGGCCGCCGAGGTCACGTTCCGCCGCTTCCACCTCGGCGGCAACTCGGCGGCCCACGGTGGCACCATCGCCCTCGTCTTCGACGAGGCCCTCGGCCGCCAGGCCAACATCGGCCACACGACGATGGCCCGCACGGCCTACATCAAGATCAACTACCGCAACGTGGCCCGCCTCGGCGTGCCGCTGCACCTCGAGGCCACGGTCGACTGGATCGACGGGCGCAAGCGCTTCTTGACCGGACGCCTGTTCGACGGCGAGACGCTGGTGGCCGACGCCGAGGGCCTGTTCGTGGCCCTGCGACCCGGCCAGCCCTAGCAGTCGAGCCTCAGCGCTCCTCGACCAGGCCGTAGCGGGCGGCGAAGGGGTCCCACCCGGCGTCGCGGTGCCACTCGTACTCGATGCGGCGGGCCACATCGAGGGCCGCCTCGTCCCCGTCCAGATGGGCGAGCAGGGCCAGGGCCATGTCCATGCCGGCGCTGACCCCCGAGGAGGTCCAGCGGCCCCGGTCCTCCACCCACCGGGCCTCGGCCACCCACTCGACGGCCGACCCCTGGGCCCGGGCCCAGTCGAACGCCTGCTTGTTCGAGGTGGCCCGGTAGCCGTCGAGCAGGCCGGCGGCGGCCAGCAGCCCCGAGCCGGTGCAGACCGAGGTGACGTAGGGCGCCGGCGCCGCCCACCGGGCCAGCCAGGCCACCAGCTCGGTGTCGTTGACCGCCGACCGGGTGGCCACGCCGCCGGGGACCAGCACGATGTCGGCCGGCCCGGCGTCCTCGTAGGCCTGGTCGGCCACCATCAGGTAGCCCTGGGCGCTGGCCACCGGACCGGCCTCGGGGCCGAGCAGGCGCACGGCGAAGCGCTGGTCGTAGCCGCCGAACACCTCGAGCGGCCCGGCCACGTCGAGCAGCTCGAAGCCCTCGAAGAGCACGACGGCCAGGGAGTGGGCGGGTTGTTCGGTCGGGCGGTCCATGGCCAGATGATCGCGCCCACCACCGGCCCCCGGGGTCGTGGCCGGAGCGTGGTGGCTAGAAGGAGCGGACCACGGCGTCGGGGCCCATGACGATCACCGGGTGGTCGGCCGGCTGCAGCCAGCGGAGCACCTCGACCAGGTTGGCGTAGGCCAGCGAGACGCACCCGGCCGTCGGCTCCCCGATGTCGGCGTGCAGGAAGATGCCCGATCCCGACGGCCCGGTGGGCGGGGTGTTGAAGTTGATCACGGCCATGGAGGGGTAGGCGTTGCCCTCGGTCCACAGCGCCTCGGACTGGCCGGCGAAGGCCGGGGTCGAGCCGCAGGCCACGTGCTGGAAGGTGTTGTAGGTGGGCGAGGCCGAGTCCTCGTCCCACCAGTCGCCGCAGACCAGTTGGTGGTAGGCGTACTGGACCCCCGGATTGGCCTGGGTGCCGTACATGGTGGCGCCGAACGAGTAGATCCCCTCCGGCGTGGCCCCGTCGCCCTCGACCCGGCTGGCTGCCGGCTGCCAGCCGCCCGACCCGGTCACGGCAGCCATCGGGGCGAACACCTGGTACCAGCCCTGGCCGTCGTTCTCATAGGTGGAGAGCGTGGCCGTGGTCGACGAGGCGTTCGGGGCGTCGACCACGATCACCTGCTGGGCCCCGTTGGTCGTGGCCAGCTGGTTGACCAGGAGCGGGTTCAGGTACTGGGTCGCCGACCCGTAGAACGAGGCGTCGCCGAAGCTGAAGATGCCCCCGTCGGCGGCCACCAGCCAGTAGCCCTTGCCCGAGGGCGAGGCGGCCATGCCGACGATGGGCTGGTTGAGGTGCATGGCCCCGGTCGACCCGTAGAACGAGGCGTCGCCGAAGCTGAAGATGCCCCCGTCGGCGGCCACCAGCCAGTAGCCCTTGCCCGAGGGCGAGGCGGCCATGCCGACGATGGGCTGGTTGAGGTGCATGGCCCCGGTCGACCCGTAGAACGAGGCGTCGCCGAAGCTGAAGATGCCCCCGTCGGATGCCACCAGCCAGTAGCCCTTGCCCGAGGGCGAGGCGGCCATGCCGACGATGGGCTGGTTGAGCGTGCATGGCCCCGGTCGAGCCGTAGAAGGCGGCGTCGCCGAAGCTGAAGATGCCCCCGTCGGAGGCCACCAGCCAGTAGCCCTTGCCCGAGGGCGAGGCGGCCATGCCGACGATGGGCTGGTTGAGGTGCATGGCCCCGGTCGACCCGTAGAACGAGGCGTCGCCGAAGCTGAAGATGCCCCCGTCGGCGGCCACCAACCAGTAGCCCTTGCCCGAGGGCGAGGCGGCCATGCCGACGATGGGCTGGTTGAGCGGGGTCCCGCCCATCGAGCCGAGGAAGGCGGCGTCGCCGAAGGCGAAGACGCCGCCGGTGGAGGACGCCGTCCAGTAGCCCTTGCCGTCGGGGGTGGCCGCCAGGGCCACGCCGACGGCGGTACCGCCGGCCGGGGCCGTCGCCGCCACCGCCGTTTGGGAGCTGGTGGGGGCTAGGACGACGGCGGTGAGGCCGGTGACGGCCAGCACCAGGGCCACCAGGTGTCGACCGATCGACCGTCCGAGGGGCACGGGGAGAGCCTACGAGCCGGGCTGGCCAGGGTGGGCCGCGCCCGAGTCGCCCACCACCCCCGGGAGCGGGCACAATCAGGAGGTGGGTTTCAAGGAGCGGTCGACGAAGATCCGTGAGGGCGTCTCCCGGCGCATGCTGTCGGTGGGCTTCATTCGCCGCTGGTACGCCCGGCGGCTGGTCAAATTCATCGCCAAGTCGAAGAAGAAGAACCGGCGGCTCCCGGACCACCTCTTCCAGCTGGACCGCATGCTGAAGAAGGTGCCCGAGGCCCGCCGGGTGAAGACGGTCGAGGAGATGCTGATCCCGCGCAACGAGGAGGAGTACGGGCGTGAGCTGCGCCGGGCCGCCTCCCGCCAGGAGCGCCGGAGCGGGCAGGGCGGCGCCAGCCGCCGGCCCGGGTCCCCGCCCCAGGTCCAGCGCCGCCAGGTGAAGCGCTAGGCCGACCGTCGTCGGGCCGGTGGTGCCGGCCCGGATCGATCCCCTCGCCGGGCCGTCGTGCCAGGCTGGCCGGATGTCGGCGCGCCTCGCTTCCGGATGGCACTGGCTGCGGGGTGTGCCCGGGACGGTGAGCCGGGGCCAACTGCTGCTGGCGGCCAAGACCGGGGTGGGAGCGGGCCTCGCCTGGTGGGCGGCGCTGTCCCTCGGCCACACCGACGGACGGCCCTACTTCGCCCCGCTGGCCGTGGTCCTGGTCGTCCAGGCGACGGTCTACGACTCGCTGTCCCGGGCCGTCCAGCGGGTGGTCGGGGTGATGATCGGCGTGGCGGTGGCCCTGGCCGTCAGCCGGGTGGTGCCGCTCAACGGCTGGGCGGTCGCCGGCGTGGTGTTCGTCGGGCTGGTGGTCGGCCGGGTCCTGCGCCTCGGGCCCTCGGGCATGGTCCAGGTGCCGGTCAGCGCCCTGTTGGTGCTCTTCGTCGGTTCGGTCAGCAAGGGCTACCCGGGCCAGCGCATCATCGACACCATCGTCGGGGCGGCGATCGGGGTGGCCGTGGTCCTGGTCAGCCCGTCGGCCCCCCGGATCGACCAGATCGCCACCATGGCCGACGAGCCCCTCGAACGGGCGGCCGAGCTCCTGGCGGCGATCGGCACCGGCGTGGGCGGGGCGTGGACCCAGGAACAGGCAGCCGAGTGGCACGCGGCGGCGGTGGCCGGGGTGACCTCGGTGCTGGCGGCCCGCTCGGCGCTCGAGAACGAGGAGCTGGCCGCCCGCTGGAACGCCCGGGCCCGCAACCTCCCCCCGCAGCTCGAGCGCTCGGCCGCCGCCCTCACCGTGGCCCGGCGGGTGGCCATCCACGTCCGGTCGATGACCATGGCCCTCACCTCGGTCCCGGCGGGGGAGCCGCCCAAACCGGTGCTGGGTGAGGTGCTCACGTCGTTGGCCGACCTGGTCCGGGCCTACGCCGGGTGGGTGGTCCACGAGGACAACGACGTCGCCCGAGGGGCGTTCCACGACGCCATCGCCGCCACCGAGGCCCGGGTCGAGACGTTCCTCGAGCTGGCCGAGGAGCGCTGGCGCAGCGACGCCCAGCGGTGGCTGACCCTCGGCGTGGTCCTCTCCGGCGCCCAGCGCATCCTGGCGGTGATCACCGAGCCGGTCGACGTCTAGCGCCCGTTCGGGGACCCCGACGGGTCGGGCCGGATTCGTTAGTGTGGCCGCCTACGCCCGTCGACCTGCTCCCTCACCCGGGAACCCGTCCGGGTTCACCGCCGCCGCCCGACCCACCGACCCTCCCGTCGAAAGGGGGGACCGGGGGCCGCCGTCGGCCGCCGTCCGGTCCCGACCTGGCCACCCGACGGGTCCGGCGCAACCGGCGCATCTGGGCCGTCAGCCTGCTCGTCCTGGCCCTGGCCCTCGGCCTGTACTTCGGGACCAGCGGCGGCGGCCCGTCCACCCCGGTGGCCGGGCACACCACCCCGACGGCCCACGGCGGCACGGCCCCGACGCCGGCCAAGAACCCCCGTCTCGATCCCGATTGGGACGGCAACGGCAAGCCGGTGACGCTGGCCTTCGGGGGCGACGTCAACTTCCCCTCGGACTCGAACCTCGGCAACCGGCTGGCCGCCGATCCGGCCACCGCCCTCGGGACGACGGTGCCCGCACTCCTGTCGGGGGCCAACCTCACGATGGCCAACTTCGAGTCGGCGCTGACCAACGGCACCTGCCCGGACTCCCAGTCCAAGCAATTCGTCTTCTACGCCTCCTCGGCCGCCGTCACCGCCCTCACGTCGGCCGGCATCGACGTGATCACCAACACCAACAACCACGGCATGGACTGTGGGGCGGCCGGCCTGCAGATGGCGCTCGGCATCAAGCAGCAGGTGACGCTGCCCATCCTCGGCATCGGCCAGAACGCCGCCCAGGCCTTCACGCCGTACACCACGACCATCGACGGGGAGAAGATCGCCATCATCGCCGCCACCCAGGTCATCGACTCGGACCTCCAGACGGCGTGGACGGCGACGGCCACCCAGCCCGGCCTGGCGTCGGCCTACCAGGTGGACGAGCTGGTGGCGGCGGTGGAGGCGGCCCGCAAGACGGCCGACACGGTGGTGGTGTACCTGCACTGGGGGACCGAGACCGACACCTGTCCCAACCCGGTGCAAGAGCCCCTGGCCGAGGTACTGGTGAAGGCGGGGGCCGACATCATCGTGGGGACCCACGCCCACGTGCTCCTGGGCGCCGGCTATCTGGGCACGGCCTTCGTCGACTACGGCCTGGGCAACTTCGCCTTCTACGACAACTCGCCGCCCGAGAACCAGAGCGGCTCCCTCCTGGTCACGGCCACCGGGCGGCACATCACCAACGTGGTCTGGCGCCCGGCGGTCATCGTCGACGACCTGCCCCAGCCGTTGTCGGGCGCCGCCGCCACCACCGCCCTCAACAGTTGGAACGCCGCCCGGAGCTGCACCAACGCCACGGCCACGGCCGGGGCGCCGATCGCCACGACGGCCACCGAGTCGGCGCCGGCCGACCCCTCGGTCGTGCCGCAGCTCTCGGCCGACAGCGGCTGAGGCCACCGGGGACCGGACTGCGGTCCCTCCGGACGGCATCGGCCGTACGCTGGTGACGTGTACTACGGGTACGGGCACGGGTCGTCGATCTTCGTCATCTTCATCCTGGCGGTGTTCGTCCTGCGGATGGTGATGTCGCGACGCAACCGGACGCCCGGCGGCGGGCCGCACCGGGGAGGGGGCGGTCCCTACGGCGGCGGCCCGTACGGCGGGGGACCCCCGCCGATCAACCACGACACGTCCACCTCGAGCACGC
The DNA here is from genome assembly GCA_963730735.1 of uncultured Acidimicrobiaceae bacterium. Classification (GTDB taxonomy): domain Bacteria; phylum Actinomycetota; class Acidimicrobiia; order Acidimicrobiales; family RAAP-2; genus CAVSSX01. The sequence goes on along the minus strand of CAVSSX010000008.1, from coordinate 498,048 downwards.
CGACCACGACGACCGCCGATCCCGACCTGCGCTCGGGCGGCGACGCCGACCGCACGCCGGCGCCCCGCTCGGTCTTCGGACAGTCGGGGATCCCGGCCGGCTGGATGCCCGACCCGTCGGGCAAGCACCAGCAGCGCTACTGGTCGGGTACGGCCTGGACCGAGCACGTGGTCACCGACGGGGTGCCCGGGACCGACCCGCTGCCCGAACGCCCCCCAGCCTCGGGGGACTGACCGCCGAGGCTGGTCGCAGGGAGCGGGCCCGCACGGGTCCGTCCGCCGGCTCTCGCCGCGAGTTGGGGAAGGCGCATGGACTACGACCCGACCATCTACTCGGGGAGCGCACCGCACTACGTCGTCGGCCGGCCGCCCTACAGTCCCGAGCTCGAAGCGACCCTGGTCGGCGAGTTGGGCCTGGACGGCACGGGTCGACTCCTCGACGTGGGCTGCGGACCCGGCATCCTCGCCCTTCGCCTGGCTCACCTCTTCGACTCGGTGATCGGGCTCGACCCGGACCCCGACATGCTGGCCCAGGCGCGTCGGCGGGCCACGCAGTCCTCGGTGACCAACGTCGCCTGGGTGCAGGCCCAAGCGGAAGACCTGCCGACGCCGGCCCCCGGACCGTTCCGCCTCGTCACCTTCGGCCAGTCGTTCCACTGGACCGATGAGCGGCGGGTGGCGGAAAGCGTCTACGACCTGTTGGCGCCCGGCGGCGCCGTCGTCATGGTCGTCCACACCGTGGAAGGGCGCCCGAGGCCCCCGAATCCGGGCGTTCCCGAGATCCCCCACGGCGAGATCCGGGCCGTCATTGCCGAGTACCTCGGTTCGACCACCCGCGCCGGCCAGGGCCGGGCCACCGAGCGCCACCACACGTTCGAGGACGTGCTCGCCCGGACCAGGTTCGGCGATCCCCAGGTCCGCTTCGCTCCCGGTGTACCCGACCTCGTCCGAAGCGCCGAGAGCGTCCTGTCGGGTTACCTGTCGATGACCTTTGCCGCCCCGCATCTGTTCGGTGATCGGCTCGACGAGTTCTGTGGCGACATCCGTGCGCTCCTGCACCGGGTGTCGCCGTCGGGGGAGTTCTGGGACTGGCCGGGCGACACCGAGCTGGTCATCGGGCGACGGCGGTGACCGGCCCAGGCGGGCGAGGATGCCCGGCGCTCGTCCGGATGTCACCCCGGCGACCATCAGCCCATAGGCGACCCCCGGTGCGACCGAACTCATTACTCAAGTAGTCACTTGACCATTACCAGGTGGGGCTCTACACTTAAGTAGACGCTTTACAAAGAGCGCGAACCGACGAACGGGCCACGCCGATCCGCTGGTCAGTCAGGAGCAACCATGAGCGAGCGACGCAGCACCCACAGCACCTTCAGCCTCGAGCGGGTCTACGACGTCCCGCCGTCGCGGGTGTTCCAGGCCTTCGCCGACCCGGCCACCAAGCAACGGTGGTTCGCCGGTCCGCCCGAGTGGCACCAGACGGGACACCAGATGGAGTTCCGACCGGGCGGGACCGAGACCCACGAGGTCGGTCTCGACGGTGGCCCGGTCCACGCCTTCGAGGCCCGGTACTACGACATCGTCCCCGACGAGCGGATCGTGTTCTCCTACGAGATGCGACTCGACGACGTCCGGGTCTCGGTCTCCTTGACGACGATCGAACTGACCCCCGAGGGCGAGTCCACCCGCCTCGTCTTCACCGAGCAGGGCGTGTTCCTGGACGCCGCCGACGACGTCGAGGCCCGCAAGGAAGGCACCGTCAGCCTGCTCGACAACCTGGGCGCGGAGCTGGCGGACTCGTCCGAGAGCCGTCAGCCTGCCTCGCGCTAGTTGCAGGTTATTGCCATTAATTAGGCTGAAGGCTAATCTCAGGCTCAATGCCAATTGATGGGCCTGAGCAGGGAGCAGCCGAGCGCCGGGAAGCCCGGCTGCTCCGGACCCGCCAGCGGCTGCTCCGGGCGGCGCTTGAGTTGTTCGACCTCGACGGGTACGAGGCGACGACGATCGACCAGATCGCCGAGAGGGCCAACGTGGCCCGCCAGACGGTCCTCAACCACTACCCGCACAAGCGGGACTTCCTGGCCGCCTGGGGCCAGTCCCGCCACGACCAGCTCGTGACCCTGGCCGTCCCGCCGGCCCCCGGCGAGCCGGCCCTGGAGGCGCTGCGGTGGTACCTGGCGGCACTGGCCCACCTGACCGTGGCCGAGCCCGAGCTCACCCGGGTCCTGTACCGGAGCCTGCGCCACGACGAGGTGGTGGTCGTCGAGCGTCCGATCCCGATGGCCATCCGGGTCCTGGTGACCCGGGGCCAGGCGTCGGGGGACTTCGACCCGGACATCGACCCCGGACTGGCGGCCGAGGTGGTGGCGGCCGTCTACGTCGACGCGTTGAGCCGGTGGCTGGCCGGACCGGAGCCCTTCGACCTGGGGGCGGCGCTGTCGGCGAAGTTGGACCTGGTGCTGGCCGGGATCGCCGCCCGCTGACCGCTCCGGGCGCTCCTCCGGCCTGGTCGCAATACTCAACCAAATACTTGACTGATGGTCGTTCCTCCGTATACTTAAGTAGATGCTTGATCAAGACACCTCTCTCGACCGGGTGTTCCAGGCCCTGGCCGATCCGAGCCGTCGGGCCATGGTCGAACGGTTGACCCTGGGCCCGGCCTCGGTGAGCGAGCTGGCCCGGCCGTTGCCGATGTCGCTGGCCGCCGCCGTCCAGCACCTCCAGGTGTTGGAGCTGTGCGGGCTGATCCGCACCGAGAAGGTCGGCCGGGTCCGGACCTGTCACGTCGAACCGGCGACGCTGCGGACCGCCGAACAATGGATCAACGAGCGCCGGAGTGCCTGGGAGATCCGACTGGACCGGCTCGGCGACCTCCTGGCCGAGCCGGAGTCCCCGACCGAACCTGCGACCCTCGACCAACAGGAGCAACCATGAGCGAGCGAACCTCCATCCACCGGACCTTCACCCTGGAGCGGGTCTACGACGTGCCCGCCGCCCGGGTCTTCTCGGCGTTCGCCGACCCGGTGGCCAAGCAGCGTTGGTTCCGTGGCCCGGCCGAGTGGGCCCGGACGAAGTACGCCCTGGACTTCCGGGTCGGCGGCTCGGAGTCGAGCAGCGTCGGCCCGCCGGAGGGCCCCGCCCACATCTTCGAGGCCCGCTACTACGACATCGTCCCCGACGAGCGCATCGTGTTCGCCTACGAGATGTACTTCGACGAGCTGCGGATCTCGGTGTCGCTGACCACCATCGAGCTCTCGCCGGAGGGCGACGGCACCCGCCTCACCTTCACCGAGCAGGGCGTGTTCCTGGACGACTACGACAACGCCGTCGGGCGGGAGGAAGGCTCGGTCGGCCTCCTCGACGCCCTCGGGGCCGAGTTGTCGGGCGTGGCCGTCGAGGGCTGATCGCCAGCCCGCCGCTGCGTCAGCCCGCCGCTGCGTCAGCCCGCCGCTGCGCCCCGCCGCTCGTCGGGCCGGGCGGTGAGCAGCCGGAGCGAGCCGAGGAACTCGGGCCAGTGCCGGTACTGGCCGAAGCGGCGGTCCCATTCGCCGGAGGTGAGGTCACGGCGCAGATGCTCGTCGAAGCGCGCCACCGCGTCGTCGGGGATGAAGGCCCACGCCGACTGGGCGGCCCGCACGCCCGGGTCGAGGAAGGCCTCGGGTCGGGCGTAGTAAGTCTCGGTGAAGCCGTCCGTGCAGTCGATGGGGATCGGCACCTCGAGCACCTCGCCCCGGCCGCCGAGCACCTCCAGGATGTGGCCGATGTCGGGGAACCGGTGCCGTTCGACCTCGGCCAGCTCCGGGATGTAGTGGTCGAGCCAGAACCGGTCGAGCAGCTCGCCGTCGAAGGTGAGGACGACCACCGGCCCCCGGCTGATCCGCCGGAGCTCGCGCAGCCCGGCGTCGGGGTCGGGCCAGTGGTGCACGGTGACCGAGGCCATGGCGGCGTCGACCGACCCGTCGGCCAACGGCAGTTGTTCGGCCCGGGCCTCGACCGCCGGCCCGAGGCCTGGCGCCCGCTGGGCCCGCATGGTGGCCGAGGGCTCGACGGCGACGACGGCCAGATCGGCCGGCTCGTAGGAGCCGGCCCCGGCGCCCACGTTGCACACCGTGCGGGCCGACCCGAGGGCCGTGCGCACCAGGGCGGCGATGCGGGGATCGGCCCGCCGGTGGTCCCGGTAGCCGGCGCCGTGGGTGTCGTAGTCGAAGTCGCCGGCCGGGGTCCGTGGCATCGCTGCAGCCTGCCACCCGGCCGAAGGTCAGTTCAGGGAACGAGCCCCGAGGACCGGGCGAGCACCTGGAGCATGACCTCGTCGGCGCCCCCGCCGATGGAGAGCAACCGGGTGTCGCGGAAGTACCGGGCCGTCCAGTGCTCCTCCATGTAACCGATGCCGCCGTGGAACTGCAGACAGGTGTCGGCCACCTTGCGCACCAGGCGGCCGGCCGTCAGCTTGCCGATGGTGGCGAAGCGGGTGGCGTCCTCGCCGGCCACGACCGCCTCGGCGGCGGCGTAGTTGTAGTGACGCAGCAGGTCGATCTCGGCCTCGAGCCCGGCCAGGGCGAACTGCAGGTGCTGGTTGGCCAGCAGTGGCTTGCCGAAGGCCTGGCGCTGGCGCAGGTACTCGGCCGTCCGTTCGACGGCCAGCTGGGTGTGGCCGACGGCGATGTAGTTGGCGATCAGGCGCTCGGCCTGGAACTGGCTCATCTGCTGCTGGAAGCCCCGTCCGATCTCCCCGATGGTGTTGGCCACCGGGACCCGGGCGTCGACGAAGCTCAGCTCGGCGGTGTCGGACGAGCGGTTGCCGAGCTTGTCGAGCTTGCGGGCCACGGTGAAGCCCGGCGTGTCGGTGGGGAAGAGGATCTGGGACATCCCCCGGTAGCCGCCCTCGTCCGAGGTCCGGGCGAGCAGACACAGCCAGTCGGCCTGGGTCCCGTTGGTGATGTACAGCTTCGAGCCGTTGATGACCCACTCGTCGCCGTCCCGGCGGGCGGTGGTCGAGATGCCGGCGACGTCAGAGCCGGCGTCGGGCTCGGTGACGGCGATCGAGGCCACCATCTCGCCCCGGAGCGCCGGGGCCAGGTAGCGGCGCTTCAGGTCGTCGGTGCCGTAGCGGTGGAGCGAGGGGGTGGCCATGTCGGTCTGGACCGAGAGGGCCATGGCCACGCCCTGGGTGGCCGCCCGGCCGATCTCCTCGCCGAAGATCACGGTGAAGCGGTGGTCTGCCCCGCCGCCGCCGTAGTCGGGGTCGTACTCCACGCCGAGCAGGCCGAGCGACCCGAACTTCCCGAAGAGCTCGTGCGCCGGGAAGGCCCCGGCGGCCTCCCACGCCTCGGCGTGGGGGTTGATCTCCTTCTCGACGACCTCTCGCACGGTGGTGCGGAACAGTTCGTGCTCGTCGGTGAAGCGCACGGTCGTCTCCTCCTCGCCCTCGGGGGCGATCGGCCACCGCGGTGGGTGGCGTCCGAGGCCGCCGTCCGGACCCAGCCACTGTAGGTCCAGCAGTGGCGTCTACTGGCGCCAGCGGGGCGGCCGCTTCTCGGCGAAGGCCGTGGTGCCCTCGATGGCGTCCGCCGTCTGGGTGGTCACCGTGAGCAGGGGCTGCAGCATGGCCAGGGCGTCGCGGGCGGCCAGGTCCCAGACGGCGTAGAAGCTGTCGCGCCCGAGGCGCATGGTGTCGGGCGGCTTGGCGGCCAGCGTGGCCGCCAGTTCGTCGACCGCCGCGTCCAGCTGGTCGACCGGGACGACCTGGTTGACGAAGCCGATGGCCTGCCCGGCGGTGGCGTCCAGCCGGCGGCAGGTCAGCATCAGCTCCAGCGCCTTCTTGGGCGGCATGGAGCGCAGCAGCGGGACGGTGATCATGTAGGGCCACAGCCCGACGTCGAGCTCGGGGGTCCCGAAGACGGCGTCGTCGGCCGCCACCACCAGGTCGCAGGAGAGGGCCAGACCGAAGCCGCCGGCCAGGGCGTAGCCGCGGACCCGGGCGATGGTCGGCTTCCCGAGGCCCCACAGGTCCTCCATGACCGTGGCCATGCCGCCCCGGTCGTCGTGGAGGTCGAGGAACGACGGGCCGTCCTCCCCCGGTGCCGTCAGCTGCACCAGGTCGGCGCCGGCGCAGAACGCCGCGTCGCCGGCCCCGGTCAGCACCAGCACCCGGACGGCCCGGTCGGCCTTGGCCTCGGCGATGCCCTCGGCCAGGCCCCGGAGCACCGAGGCGGACAGGGCGTTGCGCTTCTCGGGGCGGTTGATGGTCAGCCGACCCACCGCGCCGTCTCGGGAGTACAGGACGTCGTCAGCCACCGCGTCACCCTACCGGGGCCGGTCACCCGCACCGGGGTCCACCGGGGTGGTCCGGCCCTGGCCGTTAGCATCACCGGCTGTGCCCCAGCCCACCGCCGACGGCGTGCCCGAGACCGACGTGATCGCCGCCGACGCCCCGGAGTGGTTCCGGCGCGCCCTCGAGGTGCCGGTCGAGGTGGACACGTTGGTGGTCGACGGAGCCACCATCGCCTGTCGCCGCTGGGGCGGCCGGGACAAGCCGCCGCTCGTACTGGTGCACGGGGGCGGCGCCAACTCGCGCTGGTGGGACCACGTGGCCCCGCAGTTGACGGCGGCCTGCAGCGTGGTGGCCCTCGACCTGTCGGGTCACGGCGACAGCGACCACCGGGCGTCGTACTCCTTCGCCACCTGGGCCAACGAGATCCTCACGGTGGCCGAGCAGGCGGGGGACGGCCAGCCGGCCGTGGTGGTGGCCCACTCCATGGGCGGCCTGGCCACCGTCCAGGCCGCCGCCTCGTCGGGCGACCGGTTGAAGGGCATCGTCATCATCGACTCGCCGATCACCCAGATCTCGCCCGAGGAGCAGGCCGGGCGGCTGAGCGCCTTCGGGCCCAAGCGCGTCTACCCGAGCGTGGCGGCGGCCCTCGAGCGGTTCCACCCGGTGCCCGACCAGCCGAGCTCGCTCTCCTACGTCATCGACCACGTGGCCCGCACCTCGCTGCTCGAGGTGCCCGACGGCTGGATGTGGAAGTTCGACCCCGGCTTCACCGACCGGGGGGCCCGGCCCCTGCCCGAGACGCTCTCCCGCGTGATCGCCCCCTTCGCCCTCCTGCGGGCGCAGTTCGGGCTGGTGACGGCGGACATGGGTCGGGACATGGTGGCCCAGTCGCAGGGACCCTCACTGGTGGTCGAGGTGCCCCAGGCGTACCACCACGTGATGCTCGACCAGCCGCTCGCCCTGGTGACGGCGGTGCGGACGATCCTGGCGGCGTGGGACTACGGGGAACGCTGACCGGCTGCGGCGCCGGACAGCCACCAACGAGGAGGGCGCATGCAGATCAGCACGATGCTGAGCTATTCGGGGGGCTTCAAGGCGGCGGCGGCCGGGGTGGCCGAGCTGGAGAAGGCCGGTCTGGACCTGGTCTGGGTGCCCGAGGCCTACGGCTACGACGGCCCGAGCCTGATGGGCTACCTGGCCGCCCTGACCGAGCGGGTCCAGATCGGCTCGGGGATCCTGCCCATCTTCACGCGGACACCCACCCTGCTGGCCATGACGGCGGCCGGGATCGACGCCCTGTCGGAGGGTCGGTTCAACCTGGGCCTCGGGGCCTCGGGGCCCCAGGTGGTCGAGGGCTTCCACGGGGTGCCCTACCAGGCACCGCTCGGGCGGACCCGCGAGACGGTCGAGATCTGCCGGGACGTGTGGGCCCGGGAGGCCCCGCTCGAGCACCACGGTCGCTACTACGAGGTCCCGCTGCCCCCGGGCCAGGGCACCGGGCTGGGCAAGGCCCTCAAGATCATCACCCACCCGGTCCGCGCCCGGATCCCGGTGTGGATCGCCTCCCTGGGCGACCGCAACGTGGCCCTCACGGCCGAGGTGGCCGAGGGCTGGATCCCCATGCTGTTCATGCCCGAGAAGGCCGACGCCGTCTGGGGCGACGCCCTGCGGGCGGGGACGGCCCAGCGGGACCCGTCGCTCGGGCCGCTGCGCATCACCGCCGGCGGGATGCTGGCCATCGGCGACGGGGAGGACGTGGTGGCCCTCCGGCAGCTGGCCCGGCCCATGGTCGCCCTCTACGTGGGCGGGATGGGGGCCAAGGGCAAGAACTTCTACAACGACCTGGCCCGCCGGTACGGCTACGAGCAGGAGGCCGAGGCCATCCAGGACCTGTACCTCGAGGGGCGCAAGGACGAGGCGGCGGCCCTGGTCCCCGAGGAGCTGCTCGAGCGGACGTCGCTGTGCGGGCCGAGGTCCTTCGTGGCCGAGCGCATCGCCGCCTACAAGGCGGCGGGGGTCACCGACCTCCAGGTGACCCCGGTCCCGATGGGCGACCAGACGGCGGCCGGGCTGATCGAGACGGTGAAGTCCCTGGCCGCCTGAGGCGGACCGGGTCGGTGGATTTGGCGTAGCTTTCCCCCAAGGGATCCGTGGGGGCGACGCCGGCCGTGCGGCCGCGGCGAGGGCCGCCACACGAGTGCAGGGGGAGACATGCGCGTACCTGAGACCGACTACCGGCCCACGATGCCCGGGGTGATCCGGCACCGTGCGGCCATCGATCCCGATCGCGAGTTCATCGTCATGCCCGACCGTCGGATGACGTTCAGCCAGGCCGAGGCGGCGTCGCGGCGGGTCGGCAAGGAGCTGCTGGCCGCCGGGGTCGGCAAGGGCACCCGCATCGGGATCATGTACGCCTACGGCACCGACTGGGTGGTGGCCTGGATCGCCATCACCCGGATCGGCGCCATCTGCATGCCCTTCTCGTCGACCTACAAGCCGGCCGAGCTGCGCCGGGCCCTCCGCCACGGTGACGTCGACACCCTGATCATCCCGTCGACGCTGCTCGGGGTGGACCAGGAGGCCTTCGCCGAGGAGGCCATCGAGGGCCTGGCCGACAAGGGCGCCGGCCCCCTGCGCTCGGCCGACCTCCCGTACCTGCGCCGGGTGCTGGTCACCGGCGGTGCCCGCTCGGCCTGGGCCGAGCCGCTGTCGCTCGACTTCGAGGGCCCCGACGCCCTCGACACCGACGCCGTGAGCGAGGAGCTGTTCGAGTCGGTCGAGGCCCAGGTGACGCCGGCCGACCTGTTCATGACCATCTTCACCTCGGGCACGACCAGCGATCCCAAGGGCGTCGTGCACACCCACGGGAACTTCCTGCGCCACGGGGCCAACCTCTCGGCCTTCCAGCACATCAGCGCCGAGGAGCGCACGTTCTGCGCCATGCCGTTCTTCTGGATCGGTGGTTGCGGCTGCACCCTCAACTTCTCGTTGGCCACCGGCCAGACGGTGATCGTCGTCGAGAAGTTCGAGCCCGAGCTGGCGCTCGAGATGATGGAACGCGAGCAGGCCACCAGCCTGCAGGTGTGGCTGTCGCTCGGCCTGAAGCTCCGGGCCCGCATCGCCGCCAGCGGGCGCGACGTGAGCAACATCCCGGCCCTGGCCCCGCCGCCCGAGGGCACGCCGACGACCACCGACATCGAGCTGCGACACAACTCGATGGGCATGACCGAGACCGTCGGTCCCCACTCGGGCCCCGGCCCCGAGCCCGACCGGGTGCTGCCCGAGGAGCTGCGGGGGTCCTTCGGTCTGCTGGTGCCCTACGTGGAGCACCGGGTGGCCGACCCCGAGACCAACGCCACGCTGCCCGAGGGCGAGATCGGGGAGCTGTGCATCCGCGGCTACAGCCTGATGAACGGGCTCTACAAGAAGGAGCGGTTCGAGACCTTCGACGACGACGGCTGGTACCACACCGGCGACAAGGGCTACCTGCGCGACGGCTACCTCTTCTACCTGGGCCGCCTGAGCGAGATGATCAAGATCTCGGGGTCCAACGTGGCGCCCCGGGAGGTCGAGATGCTGCTCGAGGCCTACCCCGAGGTCGGCCAGGCGGTGGTGCTCGGGCTGCCCGACACGGAGAAGGGCGAGGTCGTGGGGGCGGTGCTGGTGCCGGCGCCGACGATGACCCTCGACCGCGACGACGTGCTCGAACGCCTGAGCAAGGAAGTGTCCTCGTTCAAGGTGCCGACCCGGGTGCTGGTCGTCGCCGAGGAGGACATGCCCTACCTGCCGAGCGGGAAGCCCAACAAGGTCGACCTGCGCCAGCGACTGGCGGCGGTGAACTAGCCGGAGATCAGCGGGCCCGGTGGGCCGCCCGGGGGCGACCGCCGGCCCGCTCGTGGCGGACGGCCCGGACCCGGTGCAGGATCACGAACACGATGGCCAGCACGATCAGCACGGCCACCACGTAGCCGGCGTAGCTGAAGTCCTTCAGCACGTGGTGCCAGCTGCTGCCCAGGCTGTAGCCGATGCTGGCCAGGGCCGTGCACCACAGGGCGCAGCCGATGACGGTGAAGACCAGGAACTTGCCCATGGCCATCTCGCCCAGCCCGGCGGCCAGGGACACGAACGAGCGCAGCAGGGGGATCAGTCGGCCGAAGAGCACCACCGGCTCGCCCCGCCGGGCGAACCACGCCTCGGCCCGGTCGAGGTCCTTGTGGGTCAACAGGACGTACTTGCCGACCCGGTCGACCAGGGGCCGGCCGCCGAACCGGCCGATGGCGTAGCCGAACACCGAGCCCACGAGCTCGCCGGCCACGGCCACCAGGATGACCAGTGGCAGGTGGAGCTGGTCGTGGGCGTCGGTCGTCAGCTGACCGCTGGCCAGCGCGCCGCCGTACCCGATGGCGATCTCGGACCCGATGGGCAGGCCCATCGACGAGATCAGGCAGGCAACGAAGATCGCCAGGTAGCCCCAGGTTGCGAGAAAGTGCTCCATGAGGGCCCGTTTCTAGTCGCCCGTCGGGGCCCCACCCGACCGGCCCCCACAGCGTTCGCTCAGGGAGGCCACCCGGGGTGCCGGGCTACTTCTTCTTGGTGACCAGCTTCGGCGCCGGCGCCTGGCCGTTCACGATCTTCTTGAAGGTGGCGCCGGCAGCGACCCGCGGGGCCTTCGAGGCCTTGACCTTGATGGCCTCACCGGTCTGGGGGTTGCGGGCGGTGCGGGCCTTGCGCTCGACGCGCTCGAAGCTCACGAAGCCGGTGAGGGCGACCTTGTCGCCCTTCTTCACGCTGGCGGTGACGACGTCCTCGAGGCCCTTCAAGACGGCGGCCACGTACTTGGGCTCCACGTCGGACTGGAGGGAGATTGCTGCGACCAGTTCAGGCTTGTTCACGGGGAAATACTCACTTTCGTGTCGTCGGGTCACGCGTCGTCGCGTGAAGCGGCAGTCATTCTGCCTGGTGCCCAGCGGCGTGTCGGGGATGCCCGATCGGCGCCGCACCCGGAGGGCGACCGGGGTCCGCCCGCGGCGCGCACCCAGATGGTTGGATGGCCGACCGTGACCTCGCCCACCTCGTCCGAACGCTCGCCCGTGATCTGGCGGTGCGTGAACTGTGGCTCGCTCATCCACCCGGCCGACGAGTCGGCCCCGGCGGCCTGGTGCTCGCGGTGCGGCCGCATCGCCCAGGGCCGTCGCGACGGCGGCTGACGGCGCGATCCGCCGGCTCGCCGGCACCGGGTGGTGGCTAACCTGACACGCGTTCTCGTCAGGGGAGGGTCGTCATGAAGACCAGGGCTGTCGTGTGCACGGGCATCGAGGAACCGTGGAAGCTGGAGGAGATCGACGTCGACCCTCCCGGCCCCCACGAGGTCCAGGTCGAGATGGCCTACGCCGGGATGTGCCACTCCGACGAGCACCTGCGCAACGGTGACATCAGCCAGACCCCCGAGGTCCTGGCCATGCTGGGCGCCGAGTCGATGTTCCCGATGGTCGGCGGCCACGAGGGGTCGGGCGTCATCACCGCCGTCGGGCCCGAGGTGACGCAGCTGGCGGTGGGCGACCACGTGGCCGTCAGCTTCATCCCGGCCTGCGGCACCTGCTTCTGGTGCGCCTCGGGACGACAGAACCTCTGTGACTACGGGATCGCCACCCTGGCCGGCCCGATGATGAGCGACGGCCAGTGGCGCTACCACCTCGACGGCCAGAACCTGAACCGGATGACCCAGCTCGGGGCGTTCAGCGAGACGATGGTCTGCCACGAGTACTCGCTGGTCAAGATCGGCCCGGACGCCAGCCTGAAGGCCGCCGCCCTCATCAGCTGCGGCATCGCCACCGGGTTCGGCTCGGCGGTCGACCGGGCCAAGGTGGCCCCGGGCGAGGTCGTGGTGGTGGCCGGGTGCGGCGGTGTCGGCTCGGGCGCCATCCAGGGCGCCCGGATCGCCGGGGCCGGGGCCATCGTGGCCGTCGACCCATTGCCGTTCAAGCGAGAGAAGGCCCAGGAGATCGGGGCCACCCACTCGGCGCCGTCGCTCGAGGACGCCGCGGCGCTGGTGGCCGAGCTGACCCAGGGCCGGATGGCCGACGTGGTCATCCTCACGCCGGGCACGCTCACCGGCGACCTGATCCTGCCCGCCTGTTCGATCGCCTCCAAGGACGGGCGGATCGTCACCGTGGCCCTGGCCCCCTACGACCAGACCGACGTGAAGCTGAACCTGTTCAACTTCGCCATGTTCAACCAGACGCTCATGGGCACGGTCTTCGGTTCGGCCAGCCCCCGGGTCCAGATCCCCCGTCTGTTGTCGCTCTACGAGAAGGGGCTCCTGCAGATCGACGAGCTGATCACCCGCGAGTACAGCCTCGACGCCGTCCAGGCCGGCTACGAGGACCTGGAAGCCGGCCACAACATCCGGGGCGTGGTCAGGATCAGCTAGCTGGCCCGCCGGTCCCGGGCGGGCTCCGCCAGACGATGTCGGGTCGAAGCGGCCGCAGCGTCTTGGCGCGGAGGCAGCCCAGCCACACCCCGGCGCCGTACGCGGCGTCGTCGACGGCGTGGGCGGCCGTGTAGCGCAGGGGGTCGAGGTCGGGACGGGTCGCCCACCAATCGGCCAGGGCCGGCAGGAGCACCACGGCGGCGGCCACCGGCCGGGTCCGCCGGGGGAGCAGCGCCGCCAGCGCCAGGGGACCGGCCACCCGGGCCAGCCCCGAGGCCCCGGCCACCGTCGAACGGAGGGTCCCCTCCCCCACCACCCGGGCGGCCACCGACCACGGGTGGTCCACCAGCGGTCGCAGCCGCCGGGCGAACAGGCCGGCCGAGACGGCCGTGAGGGCGCCGGCCACGGCGGGCCGCCGGGCGACCAGGGCGAGGGCCGCCGCCGCCGTCCACGCCGACAGTGACAGCGGGGCCAGGTCGTCGGGGTGCCGGCGGGCCAGCGGGCCAGCGGTGGCGCCGTAGAAGGCCCGGCGGGCCAGTGACGCCCCGAGGCTCTCGTCGCGCCGGTGGTGGACGACGGCCTCGGGGACGTAGCGGATCGCCCAGCCGGCCCGGACCAGCCGCCACACCAGGTCGACGTCCTCGCCGCCGCGCAGCCGCTCGTCGAAGCACGGGTCGCCGAGGGCGGCGCGCCGGACGACCAGGGCGGCGGTCGGGACGAACGGGATCCTCGAGCGGGGCCGCACCGACCCGGCCACCGGGCCGCGGTCGAGCGGGGACCGGACGGCCTCGTAGCGGTCACGCCAGCCCCGGCCACCCTCGGGCGGGAGGATCCGGGGGGCGGCGGCGGCGGCCGACGGGTCGGCCAGCTGGGCCAACAAGGGCGTCAGCCACCCGGGTGCCGGCCGGCAGTCGGAGTCGACGAAGGCGACGAAGGGGGTGCGCACGTCGGCCAGCCCGGCGTTGCGGGCCGCCGCCGGCCCACGGTTCTCGGCCAGCCGCCGGACGGCGGCGCCGGCCGCCCGGGCCACGGCCTCGGTCCGGTCGGGGTCGTCCGAGCCGTCGTCGACCACCACCGTCGTGAGGTCGCCCAGCGAGGCCAGCAGGGCCGCCAACGCCGACGGGCGGTCCCGGACGGGAACGACCACGGTCACCTGGTCGGGCGACGGGGCCGGCCCACCGGGCTGGGGCAGGAACAGGGTCGAGGTGACGAGGCGTCGGGCCAGTCGCCGTTCGGCCACCGACGGCCCGACCGGGGTGCCGGCCAGCCATCCGTTGACCAGGGCGGTGGCCCGGGGCCGAAGGGCCAGGAGCCGGAGCGGGCTCCCGCCGAGCAGGACCCGGCCACCGTCGAGGGACCGGAAACCGGGGCCGGGCCGCACGCCGAAGCCCTCGGGCAGCGGCGGCGGCCCGTCGGGGGCCGCCGGGACCGCACCGGCCGGGCTGGGGTGCGGCGCGTCCCCTGGCACGGCCACATTGTCGCGTGGCTGGCCCGGAAGGGCGCGAGTGACGATAATGGGGGTGGCCTAGCGGCTGGTGGGCACCGACGAGCAGGGGAGCGACGCCATGGGGAACGACGTAGCGGACAAGACCGACGAGCTGGCGGCCGAGGACCTCATCGCCGGCGACGAGGTCGACGAGCTGCTGGTCGAAGAGGTTTCCATCGACGGCATGTGCGGGGTCTACTAGGCGCGTGGCCGCCCCCACCTCCGCCGCCGTGGCCCGTCCCGGGTCCGAGGCGGCTGCGCTGGTCGAGCAACCCGAGGGGAGCCCGGCCGCCGAGCCGAGCCCGTTCGACCTCGACCGGGCCTGGCACCTCCACCCGCAGGTGGCGCTGCGCGACGAGTCCTTCGGCGCGCTGGCGTACCACTTCGGCAACCGGCGCCTCCTGTTCCTGAAATCCCGACCCCTGGTCGCCCTGGTCACCTCGCTCGAGGACTACGACCGGGCCCGGGACGCCCTCGAGGCCCAGGTGGCCCCCGAGGACCGGGCCCGCTACCAACGGGCCCTCGCCCATCTCGCCGCTTCGGAGGTCATCGATGCCCGTTGAGCCGCTCCGCCAACGCTTCACCCGGGGCCTGGCCGCCCCGATCTGTCTCACGTGGGAGCTCACCTACGCCTGCAACCTGGCCTGTGTCCACTGTCTGAGCTCCTCGGGCCGACGTGACCCCCGGGAGCTGACCACCGCCGAGGCCATGGGCGTGGTCGACGAGCTCGCCGCCATGCAGGTCTTCTACGTCAACATCGGGGGCGGCGAGCCGATGCTGCGGCCCGACTTCTTCGAGCTGGTCGAGTACGCCGTGGACCACAAGGTGGGCGTGAAGTTCTCCACCAACGGGACCCGGCTGACGGCGCCCCGGGCCGAGAAGCTGGCCGCCATGGACTACCTCGACGTCCAGATCAGCATCGACGGGGCGATCGCCGACACCAACGACCTGGTGCGGGGCGAGGGCTCCTACGCCGCCGCCCGGACGGCCATGGACAACCTGGCCGAGGCCGGGTTCGGGGCGTTCAAGATCAGCGTGGTGGTGACCCGGCAGAACGTGGGCCAGCTCGACGAGCTGGCGGCGCTGGCCGACAGCTACGGCGCCCAGCTGCGGCTGACCCGTCTGCGCCCCTCGGGCCGGGGGGTCGACTCGTGGGACGAGCTGCACCCGACGGGGGCCCAGCAGCGCGAGCTCTACCACTGGCTGTCGGACCGCCCCGAGATCCTGACCGGCGACTCGTTCTTCCACCTGTCGGCACTGGGTGAGCCGCTCGAGGGCCTGAACCTCTGCGGGGCCGGCCGGGTGGTCTGCCTGATCGACCCGATCGGCGACGTCTACGCCTGCCCCTTCGTCATCCACGACGAGTTCCTGGCCGGCAACATCCGCCAGCCCGGGGGCTTCGAGAAGGTGTGGACCGAGTCCGACCTGTTCACCGAGCTCCGGGAGCCCCAGAGCGCCGGGGCCTGCGCCTCGTGCGGCTCCTACGACGCCTGCCAGGGCGGCTGCATGGCGGCCAAGTTCTACACCGGTCTGCCGCTCGACGGGCCCGACCCCGAGTGCGTGTTCGGCCACGGTGAGGACGCGTTGGCCGAACTGGCCACCGGCGCCTCGACGGCGCCCCACCCCGGTCACGGGCACTCCAAGCTCGACCGCCAGGGTGTGCCGATCCCGGTGCCCACCCCGGTGCACTTCCGCACGCCCGTCCGCACCTGAGTGCGAGCACTCCGCTCCCGGCCGTGGTGACCGCCTCCGCCACCGCGCTCGGCCCGATGACGTGGACCGAGCTGGCGGCCGAGGACCGTCGGGCCCTGGTGGTGCCGCTCGGATCGTTGGAGCAGCACGGACCGCACCTGCCGCTCGACACCGACACCCGGGTGGCCGTGGCCGTGGCCGACCGGGTCGCCGCCACCCGCCGCTTCCTGGCCGTGGCCCCGCCGATGCCCTTCGGCTCGAGCGGCGAGCACGCCGGCTTCCCCGGCACGCTGTCGATGGACCACGACGTCCTGGCCGGCGTCCTGACCGAGCTGGTCCGCTCGGCCCGGGCCACCTTCGCCGGCGTGGTGGTGGTGTCGGGCCACGGCGGGAACGCCGAGGCCCTCCGGCGCACGGCGGCGCTCGCCGCCGCCGAGGGCGACCGGGTCCTCGTCTGGGCCCCGTCGCTCCCGGGCGCCGACGCCCACGCCGGGCACACCGAGACCTCGGTGCTGCTGGCCCTCGACCCGGGACTGGTCCGCACCGACCGCCTGGCCGCCGGGCGGACCGAGCCGCTGGCCGAGCTGTGGCCGCGCCTGGTGGCCGGCGGGGTGCGCTCGGTGTCGGAGAACGGGGTGCTCGGCGACCCGCGTCGGGCCAGCGCCACCGAGGGCCGGCGCCTGCTCTCGACGATGGTGGCCGACCTCGGTGATGCCGTCGACCGGTGGTGGGACGCCGTCGTCGGAACGGCCGGCGCCACGACGTCGGCGGCCCGGGCATGAGCAGCGACGCCCAGGCACCGGTGGCCGTGGTCACCGGGGCGGCGAGAGGGATCGGGGCGGCCACCGTCGACCTGTTGGCCGGGGCCGGCTGGCGGGTGGTGGCCGTCGACATCTGTGCCGACGAGCCCATGCTGTCCTACCGGCTGGGCACGCGGCGGGACCTGGCGGCGGTGGCCGACCGGCACCCGGGTCAGGTCCTGGCGGCGGTGGGCGACGTCCGGCACCGCCCGGACATGGACGCCGCCGTGGCCGTGGCGCTCGAGCGGTTCGGCCGGCTCGACGCCGCGGTGGCCATCGCCGGCGTGGTGCTCGGCGGGGGACCGCTGTGGGAGATGAGCGACGCCCAGTGGGACGTCCTCTTCGGGGTCAACGTGCTCGGCGTGCGCAACCTGGCGGCGGCGGCCGTCCCGGCCCTGCTGGCCGCCCCGGCGCCGCGTCAGGGACGGGTGGTGGCGGTGGCGTCGGCCGCCGGCACCCTGGGTCTGCGACGTCTGGCCGCCTACAGCGCGACCAAGCACGCCGTCATCGGTCTGGTGAAGGGTCTGGCCGCCGACCTGGCCGGGACCGGCATCACGGCCAACGCCGTGTCGCCGGGCTCGACCCGCACGGCCGTGCTCGACGCCTCGGCGGCCGTCTACGGGTTGGCGTCACCCGAGGTGTTCGCCGGCCAGCAGCTGCTCGAGCGGCTCCTCGAGCCGTCGGAGGTGGCGGCCATGATCGCCTGGCTGTGCAGCCCGGCGTCGAGCGCCGTGACCGGGGCCGCCCTGGCCGTCGACGCCGGCATGACCACCTCCTAGGGCGAGCACCTCGAACGGCGTCGGGCTCCGGCCGGCCCGGCTCAGCGGTCGGCGAAGACCAGGATCTCGCCGGAGTAGACGGCCACCCAGACGTTCCCGGTGGTGGCGTCGTAGGTGATGCCGATGGGATGCACGCCGGTCGAGACCGTCTGCAGGACGGCCAGGTTCGACGAGGCCAACTTGGTGACGGTGTTCGACGTGTAGTTCACGACGTAGAGCGAGCGACCGTCGGTGGAGATGGCCAGCGACCGGCAGTCCTGGCCGGTGTGGACCGACCCCACCACCTGATCGGTGGTCAGGTCGACCTTCACCACCTCGCCGGGGGCGTTGAGCGAGGCGTAGAGGTAGCGGCCGGCCGGGTCCATCACCAGGTGCCTCGGGTTCGACCCGACGACGAAGGAGCCGGCCGCCGACAGGGTGGCCATGTCCACCTTGACCACGGTGTCGCCGCCCATGATGGCCACGTAGGCCGTGGACGAGTCGGGGGCGACGGCGATGCCCCGGGGATAGGCGCCCATGGGCAGGGTGGCCACCACCTTGGCCTGGGCCACGTCGATGATGCTGAGGTTGAACGAGCACCAGTTGGCCACCAGCACGTACCGGCCGTCGGGGGTGACGGCCACGTACTTCGGCACCAGGCCCACCTGGATGACCTGGTCGATGGTGCGGGTGGCCACGTCGACCCGGTACACGTAGCTGTCGGTGTCCCCGGCGGCCGCCGCCGAGGCCGGGGTGCAGGTGTCGGACCCCTCGGGGCCCGAGCCGGCGCCGTACATCGAGTAGTTCGACACGTAGGCGTAGGCGGCGTCGGGCGTGAAGGCCGCCTCGACCGGCGCTCCCCGGGTGGTGCCCGGGTGGCCCGAGATGCCGAAGCTCGAGAGGTCGACCGAGTCGGGGATCGTGGCCACCAGGCTGCCGGCGCTCGTGTACACGGTCATGGTGTGGCGGTACATCATGTTCTGGGCGAACACCAGGCCGGTGTCGGAGGCGTCGACCGACTTGGGTGAGATGGGCCCGCCGATGGTGGTCAGCAGGCTCAGCCGCCGCTGGTCGGTCGGTGGCCCGGCCGGGATGCGCCGGGCGGGTGGGACGGTCGTCGTGGTGGTCGTCGGGGCGGACGTGGTCGTGGGGTCGGCCGAGGCGTGGGTGGCCGGGCTCTCGGCATCGACGACCACCCAGACCAGCCCGCCCACCACGAGCACGGCGACCAGGCCCAGCACCGGCCAGAGGTGGGCCAGGCGCCGGTGGACCGGGGGCCGGCCCTCGAGCTGCTGGTCGTACGGGCGCCGGTCACCGGGGCGCTGGTCACCGGGCGGCGGGTCACCGGGGGTCACGCCGCCCGAGTCTGCCAGCGCCGGCGGGCACAGTGGGTGACCTGCGGCTTCTCGGCCGCAAGGCGGCAGTACACTCGATCTCGTGACCGCGTCCACCACGGAGACGATCCTGCTCACGCTCGTCGGCTTCCTGGCGCTGCTCGGCCTCACCGCCGCCGTGGCCATCGGCGTGGTGTTCGTGCGGGCCCGGCGTCGCTGGCACGCCGTGCGTGACCATGCGGCCACCCGGAGTGCGGTGGCGGCCGGGTCGGTGGTCGTGGCCATGGCCCGGAGCCGCAACCGGACGGCCCCGCCGTCGGCCGCCGAGCTCGGCGCCTGGACGTCGGCCCGGACGCGCCGCGAGCTCTGGCGGGGCGTGGACGCCGCCCAGGCGGCGGTGCGCTCGGCCGAGTAGATGGCGGCGCCGGTGGGCGACCTCCCGTCCCTCTGCCAGCGGCTGCGACGCCACGCCGACACCCTCGACGCCATCTTGCGCCACGAGACCGGGACGGCCTCCTCGCCCACCGTGCGGTCCCAGGTGGCCGAGGTGCTGCTGGCCGCCGACACCATCCAGCGGGCCGGCGTGCTGGCGGCCGGCGAGTCGGTGTCCCCCGAGATCGGCAGCCTGACCCGCGACGCCGAGCGGGAGGTCGAGTGCGTCAGCACCGGTCTGGCCGCCATGCGTTCGACCAGCGGTCGCTCCCTCAACTGAGCGTCGGGGCCGCCGGACGCGGCGTGGCGTCGACCCGTCGTCGGTCGTCGAAGGAGAGCCCGTGAGCGAAGCGTTCGACGTCATCGTGGTCGGGCTCGGCCCGGGCGGCGAGGCCGCCGCCACCCAGCTGGCCGAAGCCGGACGACAGGTCCTCGGCATCGACGCCGAACTGGTCGGCGGCGAGTGCCCGTACTGGGGCTGTGTCCCGTCCAAGATGATGCTGCGGGCGGCCGACCTCCTGGCCGAGGGCCGGCGGATCCCGGGCATGGCCGGTGCGGCCTCGATCACCCCCGACTGGTCGCCGGTGGCCCGGCGGATCCGGGAGGACGCCACCGACAACTGGGACGACGCGGCGGCGGTGGCCCGCCTCACCGACGCCGGCGCCTCGTTCGTCCGGGGGTGGGGCACGGTCACCGGGCCCCGTCAGGTGGAGGTCGCCGGCACCACCTACACCGCCCGCCAGGGGCTGGTGCTCAACCCCGGGACCCGCTCGTGGTCGCCGCCCATCCCCGGTCTGGCCGACACCCCGTACTGGACCAACCGGGGGGCGATCGAGGCCGAGGAGGTCCCCGACTCGCTGGTGGTGCTCGGTGGCGGGGCCATCGGCGTCGAGCTCGGCCAGGTCTTCGCCCGCTTCGGGGCGGCGGTCACCGTGGTCGAGGCTGGCCGACCGGCTGCTGGCCCTGGAGGAGCCCGAGTCGTCACGCCTGCTGGCCGAGGTGTTCGCCGACGAGGGGATCTCGGTGGTCACCGGCGCCCAGATCGACCGCGTCGAGGGGGACGACCACGGCGTCACCCTCCGGCTGGCCGGCCGCGACGACGTGGTGGGCCAGCGTCTCTTGGTGGCCACCGGCCGGCGGCCCGACCTGGCCGGTCTCGGGGTGGCCAGCCTCGGGCTCGACGAGCACGCCCGGTCCCTTCCGGTCGACGGGCGGTGCCGGGTGGCCGACGGCGTGTGGGCCATCGGCGACGTCACCGGCCAGGGCGCCTTCACCCATGTCTCGATGTACCAGTCGGCCATCGTGGTGGCCGACGTGCTCGGCAACCCGACCCCCGACGCCGACTACCGGGCGCTGCCCCGGGTGACCTTCACCGACCCCGAGATCGGGTCGGTGGGGTTGAGCGAGCACGACGCCCGGGAGAAGGGCCTCACGGTCCGGACCGGGAGCGTCTCGATCCCCGAGTCCACCCGGGGGTGGATCCACAAGGCCGGGAACCGGGGCTTCATCAAGCTGGTCGAGGACGCCGAACGCGGCGTGCTGGTCGGGGCGACGTCGGCCGGTCCGACCGGGGGCGAGGTGCTGGGCTTCCTGGCCCTGGCCGTCCACGCCGAGGTCCCGACCGAGCGGATGCGCCACATGATCTACGCCTACCCGACGTTCCACCGGGCCATCGAGGCGGCGCTCCACGACCTCTCGGCCTGACCCGGCCCCTCAGGCTGACCCGACCGCTCAGGGCGACGGGGCGAGCAGCGAGGTGAGGATGGCCTCGGCGTGGTTGCGGGGGAGCGACAGGTGGCCCTCCCCGGGCACCAGGTGCAAGGTGGCGTCCGGGATGCGCTCGGCCAACGTGGCCGAGTAGCGTCGGCGGGCCGGTCGTGTCCTCGGTCCCCTCCCACACGGTGGTGGGCACGGTGACGTCCTCCAGGGCGAAGCCCCACGGGTCGCCGAAGACCCGGTAGTCGCGGATCACGCCCCGGGTGCCCGACCGGCACGACTCGCGCACGAACTCGAGGGAGACCTCGGGCGGTCCGGCCCGGTCGAGCGCCTCCATGTCCCGCGGGGTCATGCCCTTGGCCACCGTCGAGCGCAGCACGTTGGCCGGGGGCCGCACGACCGCCCCCTCGAGGGTCAGGGCGGCCAAGGGCGGGGCCCACCGGCAGAGCACGAGCAGGATCCGGTCGGCCCCGCCCAGGCCCTTGCGGGTGCCGATGACCTCGAACGGGGCGGCGCTCGAGAGCAGGGCGATGCCCGTCACCCGGTCGGCCAGGGCGTAGGCGCAGGCCACGGCGTAGGCGCCACCGGCCGACCATCCGAGGGCGGCGAACCGGTCGATGCCCAGGGCGTCGACCAGGGCGGTCACGTCGGCCGGCCAGTCGAGCAGGGTGCGCCGGGGCAGGTAGGTGGAGAGCCCCATGCCCGGGCGGTCCGGGGCGACGAGCCGGATGCCGAGTCGCCGGGCCGCCTCGTCGGCCGGCCGGGCGTCGAGGCGTGAGCTGATGCCGCCGTGGAAGCTGAGCACCGGCAGGCCATCGGGGTCCCCGTACTCGGCGTAGCCGAGCACCCGGCCGTCGGGCAGGGTGAGCAGCTGGCGTTCGAGGTCGCTCACGCCGTCCCGTGGGGTGAGCAATGCCGCATACCTGGACGCTACCAACGGGGGTCGATCGGTCGATCAGCAGGGCGTTGATGATCTATTGATGGCCGGGGCGGCGGTCGTGACGTCGTGTTGACGTCCTCGGCCCCACGATGGCCCCATGGGTGATTTCTTCGCAGTCCTCGGGATCCTGGTGTTCGTGGCCGGGATGCTCGGCCTGATCTGGGCGCTGGACCGGGTATGAACCTCGTCCAGGGTGTCCTCCTCGGCGTCTCGGTGGTGCTGTTCGTCTACCTGGGCGTGGCCATGTTCAAGCCCGAGAAGTTCTGATGGGCTTCTTCTGGACCATCGTCGCGCTGGTGGTGGCCCTGGCCGTCGCCTGGCGGTTCCTGGGCTCCTACATGGCGGCGGTCTTCGAGGGCCGGGTCCACTTCCTCGGCTGGGCCGAGCGGCCGGTCTACCGGCTCCTCGGCACCGATGCCAACGAGGAGAACGAGCAGACGTGGAAGCGCTACGCCATCTCGGTCGTCATCTTCTCGGGGGTGTCGATCGTCTTCACCTACGTCATCCTGCGCATCCAGGGCAGCCTGCCCTGGAACCCCCAGCACCTGGGGGCGGTGGGGAACGCCCTCAGCTGGAACACGGCCGTCTCCTTCGTCACCAACACCAACTGGCAGAACTACGGCGGCGAGGAGACGATGTCGTACTTCTCCCAGATGGGGGCGCTCACCGTCCAGCAGTTCGTCACACCGGCCGTGGGCATCGCCGTGGCCATCGCCCTGGTGCGGGGCTTCTCCCGGCGCAATGCGGCGACCATCGGCAATTTCTGGGTCGACATGACCCGGTGCATCCTCTACATCCTGGTGCCGGTGGCCTTCGTGGCCGGGATCATCTTCGTGGCCGAGGGGGCGGTGCAGACCCTCGCCGGGCCGGCCCACATCACCGACACCCTGAACGGGGTCACCCAGACCATCCCCCGGGGCCCGGTCGCCTTCATGGAGGCCATCAAGCAGCTGGGGACCAACGGTGGCGGCTTCTTCGACGTCAACTCGGCCCATCCCTTCGAGAACCCGACGGCGTTCACCAACTGGCTGTCGATCTTCCTGCTGCTGGTCATCCCGTTCTCGCTCACCTACACCTTCGGCAAGATGGTGGGCAGCATCAAGCACGGCGCCGCCCTGCTCGCCGCCATGGTCATCCTCTTCGGCGTCTGGGTCGGCTTCACCAGCGCCGCCGAGCACCAGGGCAACCCGGCGGTGGCCGCCGCCGGCATCCACCAGACGACCGGCAACACCGAGGGCAAGGAGGTGCGCTTCGGCGACACCTCGTCCGCCCTGTTCGGGGTGTCCTCGACGGGCACGTCGACCGGTTCGGCCGACTCCGCCTATGACTCGTTCACCCCGATCGGCGGGTTCGGCCTGCTGACCGGGATGATGCTCGGGGAGGTGACGCCGGGGGGCACCGGCAGCGGGCTCTACACCATCCTGCTCTACGCCATCATCGCCGTCTTCATCGGCGGCCTGATGATCGGACGAACGCCGGAGTACCTGGGCAAGAAGATCCAGGCCCGGGAAGTCAAACTCGCCGGCCTGGGGGCCCTGGTCATGCCGATCGCCGTGCTGGTGGTGACGGCCATCGCCGTCTCCGTCCACCAGGGCCGGGCCGGCCCACTCAACGCCGGTCCCCACGGCTTCACCGAGATCCTCTACGCCCTCACCTCACAGGGGAACAACAACGGCTCGGCCTTCGCCGGCCTGACCGGGAACACGCCCTTCTACAACGTGATCGGCGGCATCGACATGCTGCTCGGTCGGTTCGCCATCCTCATCCCGGCCCTGGCCCTGGCCGGCGCCCTGGCCGCCAAGAACGTGGTGCCCGAGACGGTCGGCACGTTCCGGACCGACAACTCGATGTTCGTCGGCCTGACCATCGGCGTGATCGTGATCATCGGCGGCCTCACCTTCTTCCCGGCGGTCGCCCTCGGCCCGATCGTCGAACAGCTCAGCCACCACACCTTCTTCTGATGGAGACGTCCGACATGCCCGACACCGTGACCGCCGAGGTGCCCGAACGATCCGACGCCCACGGGGTGGCCGAGTCCCGGAGCCTCTTCGACCGCGAGATCCTGCGCCAGGCGCTGGTCGACTCGGTGAAGAAACTCGATCCGCGCGTCCAGATCAAGAACCCGGTGATGTTCATCGTGCTGGTCGGCACGGTCGTCGTCCTCATCGAGGCGATCCGCACCCCGACGCTGTTCAGCTGGTCCATCACCGCCTGGCTGTTCCTCACGGTCATGTTCGCCAACTTCGCCGAGGCCATCGCCGAGGGCCGGGGCAAGGCCCAGGCCGACACCCTGCGGCGGATGCGCTCGGAGACCGAGGCCCGTCGGCTGGACGACGACGGGAACGAGTCCACGGTGGCGGCGGCCGACCTGGCCCGGGGCGACCTGGTCGTCTGCGAGGCCGGTGACGTCATCCCCTCGGACGGCGAGATCGTTGACGGCGTGGCCTCGGTCGACGAGTCGGCCATCACCGGGGAGTCGGCCCCGGTCATCCGCGAGTCCGGCGGCGACCGTTCGGCCGTCACCGGCGGGACCAAGGTGCTGTCGGACCGGATCGTCGTCCGCATCACGGCCGAGCGGGGCAAGACCTTCCTCGACCGGATGATCACCCTGGTCGAGGGGGCCAACCGCCAGAAGACCCCCAACGAGATCGCCCTGACCATCCTGCTGGCCGTGCTCACCATCGTGTTCCTGCCGGTGGTGGTGGCCCTCCAGCCCTTCGGCCACTACGCCGGGGCCACGGTGTCGGTGGTCGTCCTGGTTGCCCTGTTGGTCTGCCTGATCCCGACCACCATCGGCGCCCTCCTGTCGGCCATCGGCATCGCCGGTATGGACCGCCTGGTGCAGAAGAACGTCCTGGCCATGAGTGGCCGGGCCGTCGAGGCGGCCGGCGACGTCCAGACGCTCCTGCTCGACAAGACCGGCACCATCACCCTCGGCAACCGCATGGCCTCGGCCTTCTTCCCCGTCGGCGGCCACACCGAGGAGGAGGTGGCCGACGCCGCCCAGCTGTCGTCCTTGGCCGACGAGACCCCCGAGGGCCGCTCTATCGTGGTGCTGGCCAAGGAGCGCTTCGGCATCCGTGAGCGCGAGCTCACCGGTGCGCACTCGTTCATCCCGTTCTCGGCCACCACCCGGATGTCGGGGCTCGACGTGGGCGGTCGCCAGATCCGCAAGGGCGCCGCCGACTCGGTGCGGGTGTGGTCGGCCGAGCAGGGCGGCCGGGCGCCCGAGGAGCTCACGGGCGTGGTCGACCGGGTGGCCCGGGCCGGGTCCACCCCGTTGGTGGTGGCCGACGGAGCCGAGATCTTGGGCGTCATCGAGTTGAAGGACGTGGTGAAGCAGGGGATCCAGGAGCGCTTCGCCGAGATGCGGGCCATGGGCATCCGCACGGTGATGATCACCGGGGACAACCCGCTCACGGCGGCGGCCATCGCCCAGGAGGCCGGGGTCGACGACTTCCTGGCCGAGGCCACCCCCGAGACCAAGATGGAACTGATCAAGGCCGAGCAGGAGGGCGGGAAGCTCGTGGCCATGACCGGCGACGGCACCAACGACGCCCCCGCCCTGGCCCAGGCCGACGTCGGTGTGGCCATGAACACCGGGACGACGGCGGCCAAGGAGGCCGGGAACATGGTCGACCTCGACTCCAACCCGACCAAGCTGATCGACGTCGTCGAGATCGGCAAGCAGCTCCTCATCACCCGGGGCTCGCTCACCACCTTCTCGATCGCCAACGACGTGGCCAAGTACTTCGCCATCATCCCGGCCCTGTTCGTCGCCACCTACCCGCAGCTCAACACGCTGAACGTGATGAAGCTGCACAGCCCGGAGTCGGCGGTCCTCTCGGCCGTGATCTTCAACGCCCTGGTGATCATCGCCCTGATCCCGCTGGCCCTGCGGGGCGTCCGCTTCCGGGCCGCCGGGGCCCAGGCCATCCTGCGCCGCAACGTCCTGATCTACGGCGTCGGCGGCCTCATCGTCCCGTTCATCTTCATCAAGCTCATCGACCTGTTCCTGACCGCCGTCCACTGGTACTGAGGCGCCCACCATGCTCACGCAGCTCCGCCGTTCCGTCCTCATCGCCCTGGTGTTCCTGGTCGGTCTCGGCATCGTCTACCCACTGGTCGGCACCGGGGTCGCCCAGTTGTTCTTCCGGCACCAGGCCGACGGCTCGCTGACCGCGGAGGGCTCGACCCTCATCGGGCAGAACTGGGCGGCCACGGCGTGCCCCGGTCACCGGGTCGGGACCTGCGTCTTCCACGGCCGGCCCGACGACACCGGGCCCTACGCCGCCGACCCGAAGCAGGACGTGGCCGGGGGCGACAACCCGCTGGAGGCCAACGGCAACGCCGGGGAGTCGGCGGCCACCAACCTCGGCCCGAGGTCCAAGACCCTGCTCCAGAACACCAAGGATCTGGTCAACTACTGGCACACGATGGGCGTGGCCGACCCGACGCCCGACCTGGTGACCACCTCGGGCAGCGGTATCGATCCCGACATCACCCCGGCCGACGCCCTGGTCCAGGTGCCCATGGTGTCCCGGGCGACCGGGATCCCGGCGTCCACCCTCCGGGCCCTCATCGCCCGGCAGACGAACTCGGCCCAGCTCGGCTTCCTCGGCTCGTCGTACCTCAACGTGCTGCAGCTGAACGAGGCCCTGACCGCCCTCAAGTGATGCCCGGTCCGGCGACGCCGGGTCGTTGCTGGGGTGGTCGACCGGTGGCCCGGACGGTCGCCGACTGCGGGCCGCGACAGCGGGCGGTGCTGGCCGGACACCTGCGGGCGGTCCACTCGCGTCGTCACCCGCAGCTCTGCTTCGAGGCCGAGCTGGCCGACGGCACCGGGACCATCGCCCTGCGGTTCCTCGGTCGAGACCTCGTCCCGGGCCTGGCGGTCGGGACCGAGCTCTGGGTGGCGGGGACGGTCGGCCTCCACCACGGTCGCCTGTGCCTCCTGAACCCCGGCTACGAGCTGCGGGCCGGCCGCTAGGCGGTGCGGTCCGCCACCTGTGGGAGGCCGAAGCGCCGGCGGATGGCCGTCTGGAGGTCGCCGATCGACGCCGTGGCGTCGAAGGAGGCCACGAACTCCTTGCGTTCGAAGATGGCCAGCACCGGCGCCGTCTGCTGGTAGTAGTCCTTGCAGCGGGCGGCCAGGGCCTCGGGCGTGTCGTCCTCCCGGGTCACCAGCCGGCCCCCGCACGCCTCGCAGACGTGCGGCGAGCCCGGCTCGTGGTCGAGCAAGTTGTAGTCGAGCCCGCAGCCCTCGCAGTAGCGGCGCGACAGCACCCGGCGCTCGACTTCGGCGTAGGGGAGCTCGAGGTTGATCACCCCGTCGATGTCGTAGCTCTCGAGGAAGAACTCGGCCTGCCGGGCGTTGCGGGGGAAGCCGTCGACCACGAAGCCGTAGTTCCAGTCGTGCTCGGCCAGGCGGTCGCGCACCACCTTCTCCACGATGTCGTCGCTGACCAGGGAACCCGAGGACATGGTGCGCCGCACCTGGGCGCCCAACTTGGTGTGGTTGTGGACGTTCTGGCGGAAGATGTCACCCACGCTGATGTGGACGAGATCGAGGTCGTCGGCCAGCAACTTCGCCTGGGTGCCCTTGCCGCTGCCCTGGATCCCCATGATCACGTACTTGCGCATGTGACAGGGTAACCGGGTTGTTCGTTCAGACCACCTGGTAGCGGGTCGGTACCCAGGTCTGGGAGTCGATGGGCGGCCGCTGGTAGCTGCGCTCCTGGCGGGGCGGCAGCTCGATGGCCGAGTGCGGCACGTCGTGGTAGTCGATCTGGGTCAACAGCTGGGCGATCAGGTTGAGCCGGGCCGTCCGCTTGTCGTCGGCGTCGACCACGAACCAGGGGGCCTCCTTGATGTCCGTGTACGAGAACATCTCGTCCTTGGCCTCGGCATAGTCGACCCAGTGGGCTCGGGCCTGGAGGTCCATGGGGCTCAGCTTCCAGCGCTTGCCGGGGTTGTTGATGCGTTCGAGGAACCGGTGCTCCTGCTCGGCGTCACTCAGCGACAGCCAGAACTTGATGACCTTGATGCCCGAGCGGACCAGGGCCCGTTCGATCTGGGGGCAGGTGCGGAGAAACTCCTCGTGCTCCTCGTCGGTGCAGAAGCCCATGACCTTCTCGACGCCGGCCCGGTTGTACCAGCTGCGGTCGAACAGGACGATCTCACCGGCCGCCGGCAGGTGCTCCACGTAGCGCTGGAAGTACCACTGCGACCGCTCGCGGTCGCTCGGCGTGCCGAGGGCCACCACCCGGGCGTAGCGGGCGTTCAGCCGCTCCATGATCCGCTTGATGGTCCCGCCCTTGCCGGCGGTGTCGCGCCCCTCGAAGATCACCACCACCTTCATGCCCTCGTGGATGATCCACTCCTGCATCCGGACCAGCTCGACCTGCAGGCGGGCCAGCTCCTTCTCGTACTGGGCCTTCGGGACGAGGATGGGCTCGTCGCCGTTCCCGTTGCCGGCGGAGGAGGGACCAGGGATCTTGGCCTGCTTCGCGGTCTTGCTCATCTCGGCAGTCTTGTCCACGCAGCGTCATGTGCCAACCCCCTTGTTGGTCACACCATTTCCCTTACCGTCAGGGGCCCTCGTCGACCAGCTGGTAGCCGATGCCCGGCTGGGTGCGTAGGGCCGACCCGGCGTCGCCCAGCTTCTTGCGGAGCCGATGGGCGTAGACCCGGAGGTAGTGGGCCTCGTTGGCGTAGGCCGATCCCCAGACGTCGCGCAGGATCATCTGGTGCGTGCAGACCTTGCCGGCGTGCCGGGCCAGGAAGGCCAGGAGGTCGAACTCTCGGCTGGTGAGGTCGATCGGCGTCCCGTCCACCCGGGCCATGTGGTGGACCAGGTCGACGTCGATCCGTCCCACCGTCACCTCGGTGGGCGCCTCGGGCCCGTCGCCCCGGGCCCGCCTGAGGGCGACCCGCAACCGGGCCTCGAGCTCGGCCATGCCGAAGGGCTTGGTGACGTAGTCGTCGGCCCCGCCGTCGAGAGCGGCCACCTTGCGGGCCTCGTCCCCGGCCGCCGACAGCACGATCACCGGCACTGCGGACCAGGTCCGCAGGCGCCGGGCCACCTCCACCCCGTCGAGGTCGGGTAGCCCGAGGTCGAGGACCACGACGTCGGGATCGGACAGGGAGGCCTGGGTGAGGCCCTCCTCCCCGGAGCGGGCCGAGACGATCTCGTAGCCCCGGGCGCTGAGCCCGATCCGCAGCGCCCGCACCAGGGCGGCGTCGTCGTCGATCAGCAGGATGCGGGCCACCGGACGACCTCAGGCCACGTCGGCCGGCACGGCCACCGGCGCCAAGGTGAACCGGAGGCGGGCCCCGCCGCCCGGACGCTCTCCGACGGTGATGGTCTGCCCGTGGGCTTCGACGAAGGCCTTGGCGATGGTGAGGCCGAGGCCGGCCCGACCACCCCCGCTCACCCGGTTGAACATCTGGAACACCCGCTCGCGCTCGGCCTCCGGGATGCCCGGTCCGTGGTCGGACACCGTGACCTCGACGACGCCCTCGTGGGTGTCGGCCCGGACCTCCACCGCCGCCCCGGGGGGCGAGTGTCGGGCGGCGTTCTCGAGCAGGTTGGCCACCACCCGGGTCATGAGCACCTGGTCCATCTCGACCGGTGGGAGGTCGGGGGCGAGGGACACGTTGAGGTCGACCGGCTCGAGCACGGCGCCGAGCGACGCCACCGCCTCGTCGACCAGGTCGGCCACCGTCCCGACCTCGAGCCGCAGCTCGAGCGAGCCGGCCTCGATCCGGGTCATGTCGAGCAGGTCGGCCACCAGTCGGTCGAGCCCGTCGGCCTGGGTCTCGATCACCTCGAGCAGTTCGGCCCGGTCGGCCGCCGGGATGGCGAGGTCGGGCCGGCGCAGCGTCGAGACCGATGCTTTGATGGCGGCGAGGGGGGTCCGCAGGTCGTGGCTCACCGCCCCCATCATCGCCCCGCGCCAGCGGTCGACCTCCTCCAGCAGCTCGGCCCGCAGCGCTTGGGTCCGCAGCTGGCTCCGTTCGATGGCCAGGGCGGCCTGGTTGGCGTAGGTGCGGAGCAGGGCGGCGTCGTGGACGTCGAGGACCGAAGCCGGCATGGCCAGGACACCGACCGGGCGACCGGTGGCCGTGAGGGCGGCCTGCACGATGCCGGCGGTACTGGCCGAGGTGGTGAGGCTCTGGAGGCTCCCGGGGGCCGGGCGCAGCGACCGGACCTCGTCGGGGGAGAGCGGCTCGCCGGCGGTGGCCGCCACGGCCAGGCCGTCGGCCGAAGGGAGCAGCACCGCCACCCAGCGGGGATGGAAGCCCCGGTAGACGGTGGTGGCCACCAGCTGGAGGAGCTCGGGGAGCGGGGTGTCGGCGATCAGGACGTTGGAGAGGTCGTAGAGGCGTCGGGTGTCCTCCTCCCGACGCCGGGCGTCGGCCCGGGCCGCCTGGAGGAACTGCACGACCCGCGACACCACCAGCATGACCACCACGTAGACGACGAGGGCCACCCAGTTCTGACTCCCCCCGACGGCCAGCGTGCCGTAGGGGGGGATGAAGAACAGGTCGTAGGCGAGGAAGCCGGCCACCACGGCCACGACGCCGGCGGCGAAGCCGCCCAGGGCCACGGCCAGGACCACCGGGATCACCAGCACCAGGGCGGCGGTGGCGATGGAGAGGTGGTCCCGCCAGACGGCCATGAGGGCGGTCAGGGCGGCGATGGCCACCAGTGCGCACCCGGCGCCCAGCAGACTCCTTCGGACCGAGCTCATCGAACCTCTTCCGCTCGCCGACCCGAGCGGGGTTCCGCCAGGCCAGACGAGCAATTCTACGTCCTGGCGTGACCGTCGGATGCTGGGCCGACCGGCGGGCGGCGGGGCACAATGGGACGGTGGCCGAGGCTCCCTCCACCGTGGACGACGACGCATCCCAGTCGGTCCGGCCGGCCGGGAAGTTCCGGATCTACCTCGGCTCGGTGGCCGGTGTCGGCAAGACCTGCGCCATGTTGGACGAGGGGTGGCGCCGGTTCCACCGCGGCACCGATGTGGTGGTCGGCTACGTGGAGACCCACGGCCGACCCCACACCGCCGAGCTGGTGCGGGACCTCGAGGTCGTGCCGCGTACCCGCGTGGCCTATCGGGACGCCGAGTTCGAGGAGATGGACCTGGCGGCGATCCTGGCCCGGCGGCCCGAGGTGGTGCTCATCGACGAGCTGGCCCACACCAACGTGCCCGGTTCCGGACCCCACGAGAAGCGGTGGGAGGACGTCCTCGAACTCCTGGCGGCCGGCATCGCCGTGATCACCACGGTCAACATCCAGCACCTCGAGAGCCTGGCCGACGCCGTCGAGGCGATCACCGGCGTCAAGGTGCGCGAGCGGGTCCCCGACTGGGTGGTCCGCCGGGCCGACCAGCTGGAGCTGATCGACTCGTCGGCCGACCAGCTCCGTCGTCGGATGCTCCACGGCAACATCTACCCCTCGACCAAGGTGCCCGACGCCCTGGCCGGCTTCTTCAAGACCCAGAACCTGGTGGCGCTGCGGGAGCTCGCCCTGCGCTTCGTGGCCGACGAGACCGAAGAGGAGCTCCTCCACTTCCTCGAGACCCAGCACCCGAGGGCCATCTGGGACACGGCCGAGCGGATCATGGTGGCGGTCACCGGTGCCCCGGGTGGTGACGTGGTCGTCCGTCGGGCCGCCCGGATCGCCCAGCGGGTGAAGGGCGACCTGTTGGTCGTGCACGTCACCGGCGACGAGTCGTCCCGGTCGGCGGCGTCGTCGTTGGCCACGATCCGCCAGTCTGGTCGACGACGTCGGGGGGGCCTGGCTCGAGGTCCGGGGCGATGACCCGGCCCGCACGGTGGTCGATGTCGCCACGGAGCACCAGATCACCCAGATCGTGGTCGGGGCCACCCGCCGCACCCGGTGGGAGGAGCTGCGTCGCGGCTCGGTGGTGGCCAAGATCCTGCGCTTCGCCGCCGAGAAGGGGATCGACGTCCACGTGATCGCCCGCCGGGACCACCAGGCGGGCGGCGACCTTTCGACCTGAGTCGGCGCCGTACACTCGACCCGAGGGCCACCGCCGTGTCGCCACGGCGGGCCCAGAGGGAGGGCACGTGACGACCACCGACGCGGTGCAGCAGACGGACGAGGCTCGGGTCGACGAGCTGGTCGAGCAGCTGCTGGCCGAGGTGCCGCCGGGCAGTGTCGCCGCCGCCACCTTCCTGGGGGAGCAATTCGACCGGGGCCTCGCCTGGGTGCACTACCCGGTCGGCCACGGGGGGCTGGGGCTGAGCCCGGGCCTGCACGGGCGGGTGGTCCGCCGCCTGGCCGAGGCCGGTGCAC
The DNA here is from genome assembly GCA_963730735.1 of uncultured Acidimicrobiaceae bacterium. Lineage (GTDB taxonomy): Bacteria > Actinomycetota > Acidimicrobiia > Acidimicrobiales > RAAP-2 > CAVSSX01. Next base: position 465,860 of record CAVSSX010000008.1, on the reverse strand, counting down.
CGACGCCCGGCGATGCGCAACGTCATCGGCTACGGCATGGTGGCGCCGACCGTGGTCGTCCACGGCACCGAGGAGCAGAAGGACCGCTACCTGCGGCCCCTGTTCACCTGCGAGGAGATCTGGTGCCAGCTCTTCAGCGAGCCGGGTGCCGGCTCCGACGTGGCCAGCCTGTCCACCCGGGCGCGTGCGTCGACGGTGACGAGTGGGTGGTCAACGGGCAGAAGGTCTGGACGACGGTGGCCCACCTGGCGGCCTTCGGCCTCCTGATCGCCCGCACCGACCCCGACCTGCCCAAGCACCAGGGCATGACGGCCTTCCTGGTCGACATGCACGCGCCCGGCGTCGAGGTCCGGCCGCTGTACCAGATCACCGGTGAGGCCGAGTTCAACGAGATCTTCTTCACCGACGCCCGGGTGCCCGACACGGCCCGACTGGGCGGCGTCGGCGAGGGTTGGCGGGTGGCGCTGACCACGCTGATGAACGAACGGGTCTCGATCGGCGGGAACGTGTCGGCCCGGGGGGCCGGGCCCGATCGGCGAGGCCGTGCAGCTCTACACCTCGCGCTGGGGCGCCGACCGCTCGCCCCACGCCCTGGCCCTGCGGGACCGCCTGCTGTCGCTGTGGGTGAGCAGCGAGGCCGCCCGGCTCACCAACCTGCGGGCGTCGATCGCCCGCCGGGAGGGGACCCCCGGACCCGAGGGCTCGGTGGCCAAGTTGGCCTACGCCGAGCTGAACCAGGAGATCTACGAGCTGTGCGTCGACCTGATGGGGGCCGAGGGCATGCTCCACAGCTCGGACTACCCCAAGCTCCGTCCCGACCATGTGGCCCTCGGGACCCCCGACCTGCACAAGGCCTTCCTGCGGGCCCGGGCCAACTCGATCGAGGGCGGCACCTCCGAGGTCATGCGCAACATCCTGGGCGAGCGGGTGCTGGGTCTGCCGGGGGAGCCCCGGACCGACAAGGACCTGGCGTGGAAGGACGTGCCCCGGAGCTGACCGGCGCCGGCCGGGTCAGGCGCGGGCCCGCACCACCACGTCCCAGTCCTCGAGGGTGGGCACCGTGTCGGCCCGGGAGGTCACCGAGACGTCGGTGAAGCCGGCGTCGGTCATCCAGCGCCGCCACTCGGGCACCGTCGGGAGCCGGATCGAGTGGTGGCTCCGGCGGACCTCGCCGGCCCGGTGGATGACCCGCTCGGTCTCGAGCCGACCGGTGTCGGCGTCGAACACCGACAGGTCGACCATGGCGTCGTCCCCGGCCTCGGTCAGGACGGCGTCGGGGTCGGCACTGAAGTGCCGGACCACCCCGTCGTGGTGGAGCGCCTCGATCAGCACGGTGCCCCCGGGGCGGAGCACCCGGCGGAACTCCTGGAGGACGAGGGCGTTCTCGTCGTCCTCGAAGTAGCCGTACGAATTGAACCAGCAGACGACCAGGTCGAAGGGCCCGGCGACCGGGAGCCGCCGGAGGTCGCCGTCGAGGTAGAGGGCGTCGACGCCCATGGCGGCGGCGTCGGCCGCCGCCCGCTGAAGGAAATGGGCCTGCTGGTCGATCCCGGTGACCACCATGCCGGCGGCGGCCAGCCGGTTGGCGATCCGCCCGTGTCCGCACGGGACGTCGAGCACCCGGGACCCCGGTGCCAGGTCGACCAGGGAGAGGATCTCGGCCGTCTCGTCGTCCGAGCGGGACTCGGTGAGGTAGTCGGCGGCGAAGTGGAGGTAGTCGTCCCCGAACACCTCATCGAAGTCGAAGCGCGGCGGAGGCACGGCACGAAATGTAGGGCCATCGGGCGGAGTGGGGGAGCCGGGCTTGCTATCGTCCCGGCGTGGCGCCCACCCCCCCACCGCTCGAGGAACGAGAGGTGCTCACCTGGGAGCGCTTCGGCCGGGCCAGCCGCGAGCTGGCCCAGCTGGTGGCCGACGACGGGTACCGCCCCGACCTGATCCTGTCCATCGCCCGAGGCGGGCTCTTCGCCGCCGGGGCGTTGGCCTACGCCCTGTCCACCCGGAACATCCACCTGATGAACGTCGAGTACTACACCGGGCCCGGCGAGCGGCTCCCGCTCCCGGTCATGCTGCCCCCCACCCCCGAGCTGGTGAACCTCGAGCACTCCCGGGTCCTGATCGCCGACGACGTGGCCGACACCGGCCACACCCTGGCGCTGGTCCACAAGTTCTGCGAGGGCAAGGTAGGTGACGTCCGCTCGGCCGTGCTCTACCAGAAGCCCACCTCGGTCATCGACTGCGAGTACGTCTGGGCCCGCACCGACCGATGGATCAACTTTCCCTGGTCGACCGACCCTCCGATCATGGGCGATCTGCCGGCGTAGGGGAGCGGGATCCAGGTGGCGGCCTCGGCGACCGACGGGATCGACCTGCCCGACGAGGTCGACGTGGTCGTGGTCGGCAGTGGCTTCTCGGGGATCGGGATGGCCATCGCCCTGCGCCGGGCCGGGGTCGAGCGGTTCGTGGTGCTCGACCGGGGGGCGACCGTCGGGGGGACGTGGCGGGACAACCACTATCCCGGGGCGGCGTGCGACATCGCCTCGAACCTGTACTCGTTCTCCTTCGCCCCGAACGCCGCATGGACCCGCCGGTACTCGCCGCAGAGTGAGATCTGGGCCTATCTCGCCCGATGCGTGGCCGAGTTCGACCTGGCCCGCCACCTGCACCAGGGCCACGAGGTCCGCTCGGCCACCTTCGACGCCGACGCCGAGCGCTGGGACGTGGTCACCGACCGCGGCCGGGTGCGGGGTCGGGTGCTGGTCTGGGCGGCCGGGTTCCTCTCCGAGCCCCGGCTCCCGGACCTGCCGGGCCTCTCGGAATTCGAGGGCCCCGTGTTCCACTCGGCCGCCTGGGACCATTCGGTCGACCTCGGGGGTCGTCGGGTGGCGGTGGTCGGCACCGGGGCCTCGGCGGTCCAGTTCATCCCCGAGATCCAGCCCCGGGTGGGCCGGCTCACCGTCCATCAACGGAGCGCCCCCTGGGTCGTGCCCCGGGGCGACCGGGCGGTGGTCGACGCCGAGCGCCGGCTCTTCGAGCGCCTGCCGGTGGCCCAGTCGGTGGCCCGGGCGGCGGTCTTCGGGCGCCAGGAGCTGTTGGCCCCCGGACTGCTCGGCCGGAGCGACCGGCCGCGCCGGATGCTGCGGACCGTGGCCTCGGCCCACCTGCGCGCCCAGGTGACCGATCCCGGGCTCCGGGCCCGGCTCACGCCGGACTACGAGATCGGGTGCAAGCGGATCCTGCTCTCCGACACCTACTACCCGGCGCTCACCCGGGACAACGTCGACGTGGCCCCGGCCGCCGTCGCCGTGGGCCGGCACTCGGTCACCGACGCCGAGGGGACCGAGCGGCCGGCTGACGTGCTCGTGTTCGCCACCGGGTTCGCCAGCACCGAGCCCTCCTTCACCTCGACGATCGCCGGGCCCGGCGGCCAGACGTTGGCCGAGCGCTGGCGGGACGGTCACCAGGCGTATCTCGGGACGGCGGTGAGCGGGTTCCCCAACCTCTTCCTGCTGCTCGGGCCGAACACCGGGCTCGGGCACAACTCGATGGTGTTCATGATCGAGTCCCAGGTGCGCTACATCGCCGACGCCGTCACCTTCCTGCGTCGGACCGGCGTCGGCACGGTCGAGGTCCGCCGGCGGGTCGAGGACCGTTACAACCGGTCGCTCCAGGGCCGCATGGCACGGACCGTCTGGACGACCGGCGGCTGCCAGAGCTGGTACCTCGACCGGTCCGGTCGCAACACCGCCCTGTGGCCGGGCGCCACCTGGCGCTTCCGACGGCTCACCGCCCGATTCGACGACGCCTCGTACCGGGTGCGGACCCCCGGCGCCCTGGCCGGGCTCTCCCCGGAAACGACCGGCTGACGCCGGGCGAGTTGGTACCGCTCAGTCGGCGCCGAGGGTGCGGGTGAAGCCCGGCGGGATGACCAGGTCGGCCGGGGAGAGGGCGTCGGCCGAGCTGAGGCCGAGCCCGAGGACCGCCGACTCGAGGCCGCCGCGCAGCAGATCGAGGACGTTCTCGACACCGGTCTGGCCGTTGGCCGCCAGACCCCAGAGGTAGGCGCGGCCGATCATCACCGCCCGGGCCCCGAGGGCCAGGGCCTTGGCGACGTCGCTGCCCCGGCGGATACCCCCGTCGAGCAGCACCTCGACCTGGTCGCCGACGGTCTCGGCGATCACCGGCAGCATCCGGATGGTGGCCGGGGTCCCGTCGAGGTTGTTGCCGCCGTGGTTCGACACCGAGATCGCCGTCACCCCGGCGTCGATCGCCCGCTTGGCGTCGTCCACCCGGACCACGCCCTTCAGCATGAAGGGGCCGCCCCACTGCTCGCGCAGCCAGGCCACGTCCTCCCAGGTCGGGGGCGGGGTCTCCATCCACTTGCCGTAGGCGCCGAAGAAGGTCAGCGGGGGCTGGCCGGGACGGGCCAGGTTGGGCACCGTCAGGTCGGGGATGGTCTTGGTCTTGGCGAAGTCCCACAGCCAGCGGGGTCGCATCGCCACCTCGGGCCCGAAGCGCAGGGCCGCCTTGGCGTCGATCTGGTCCGGGATGACCGGGCTGCCCCAGTCCCGGCCGATGGAGAAGGACCAGTCGAAGGTGGCGATGAGGCCGACCGCCCCGGCGGCCCGGGCCCGCTCGATGCGCTCGGACATCTCGTCCTTGTCGCCCACCCAGTAGGTCTGGAAGAAGGTCTGCGGGTTGGCCGCCACGACCTCCTCGATCGGCTTGGAGGCGAAGCAGCTCAGGCCCATGGCGGTGCCCCGGGCGGCGGCGGCGCGGGCCACGGCCACCTCGCCCTCGGGGTGCACGGCCTGCACGCCGGTCGGCGAGATCATGACCGGGAAGGAGATCGGCTGGCCCATCACCGTGGTGGCCAGGTCCCGCTTGGCCGAGAGGCCGGCCACATGGGGGGCCAGCCCGAGCTCGCCGAACGCCGCCACGTTGTCGTCGACCGTCAGGCCCTTCTCGGACCCGGCCACCAGGGCGGCGTAGACCGACTTCGGCAGCCGCTTCTTGGCCCGGCGCTGGGCCTCGGCCACGGTTTCGAACCACTCGTTCCCCATCACGACACCCTTTCGTCGACCACCACATTGCCACGCCGACCCCTCCGAGGCGGTGCGGACGGCCCCTTTGGGCGCCTCCGGGCCCGGGGGGGCAACCCCTACATTGGAGCCGGTGAGGACGAACGAGAGGAGCGATCGGTGCTGCTGAAGGGCTTGAACCACGTGGCGGTGCTCACGAACGACGCCGATCGCCTCCAGGCGTTCTACCGCGAGGTGTTCGACGCCGAGATCCTGCGCGACGGGTCGGAGTTCCCCGAGGGCAAGGGGCCCCGGCTGTCGATCATCAAGATCGGCGAGTGGGCCGAGCTGAACGTGTTCTCCATCGAGGGGAACACCGAGGCCGACCGGCAGACCCCGATGTTCGGCCGGGGCCGACTCGACCACCTGGCCCTCCAGGCGGCGTCGCTCGAGGACTTCGAGGAGATCCGGCGTCGCCTGATGGCCCGGGGAGCGGCCGACGACTTCGTCACCGACTTCGGCTGGATGCTCAGCCTGTTCTTCCGTGACCCCGACGGGCTCGAGTGCGAGGTGTGCGTCGAGAACCCCGACGCCGTGCCCGGGGTGTCGAACCCGCCCGGGACCCGCGCCGCCCGCTACTCCTGACCCCGGTTCAGGCGCCGGGCGACGTGCGGAAGATGGGCCAGGCGACCTCGGTCCGCCACGAGCGGTCGTCGTCGGTGTCGAGCGGTCCCCGGAGGTAGACCTCGCGCAGCGGCCCGTCGACACCGAGGGCGTGCTCGGCCACGTAGGCGCCGAGGGCCCCGTAGGTGAGGTCGATGTCGTCGTGGGGACCGTCGTGGACGGCCACGGCCAGCTCGGCCGCCGGCAGCTCGACCGCCTCGACCCGGTCGTCGGCGGGCACCTCGTCGGTCACCAGGTAGACGGTCGCCCGACCCCGGTCCTCGGTGAACAGCTCGTGGTCGTACCACCCGCCGGCCGGTGCGAGCACCGAGGCGCCGGACCGGCGCACGGCGGCGGCCAGGTCGCTGGTGGCCCCGTTGTACCAGGGGCCCAGCTCGTCGTGGGCGATGACGTCGGACACCGCCGCCACCGTCACGGCCTCGACCCGGCGGAGCTCGACGGTGACCGCCGGCGGTTCGGGGGCCAGCAGGCGCCGGAGCGAGGCCACGGCCCGGCGGGTCTCGTCCAGTTGGCCTTCCAGGCGCTCGAGGTGCCCGGCGATGAGGGCGGCTCGGGCGTCGGGGTCGGCGGTGGCCAGCACGGCCGCCACCTCCCTGGTCGGCATGCCCAGCTGTCGGAACCGCACGATGACCTGGGCCGTCGGGATCTGCTCGACCGTGTAGTAGCGGTAGCCGCTCCCGTCGTCGACGACGGCCGGTTCGAGCAGCCCGCTCTCGTGGTAGCGCCGGAGGGTCTTCACGCTCAGGTGGGTGGTCCGGGCGAACTCCCCGATGCTGAGCAGGTCGGTCATGGCGCCAGTGTGCCGTCTCCCCCGGGGGGAGGGTCAACCGTCGACCGACGACGAGCGGGCCTTGACCCTCCCCCCGGGGGAGGCCGCAGGGTGGAGGGAGCGCCACTTCCGGCCACAAGAGAAAGCGAGTCAACCATGACGACCGTGCCCACCACCGACCTCCCGGCCCCCGTCCAGGGCTACGTCGCCGCCGGCAATGCCTTCGACCTCGAGGGCCTCACCGCCTGGTTCGCCGACGACGCCCTGGTCAACGACGCCCGACGGGAATTCGTCGGCCGGCCGGCCATCACCCGCTGGCTGGCCCGCGAAGTGGTCGGGGACCGGGTGACCATGGACGTGACGTCGGTGCGGGTCCTGCACGGCGAGGTGGTCGTGGACGCCGAGATGGACGGGGACTACGACAAGACCGGTCTGCCCGACCCGCTCGTCCTCACCCACTACTTCGGCGTCGAGGGCGACCGGATCGTCCGGCTGGTCATCGTGCGCAACGAGCCGACGCCGGCGTGGGCCGTCGAGGGGTGACGGGCCGGCCGTGATGGGGTAGGCATGGGCGCGGTAGAGCGGCTACCGGTCGGTGCGGACCACGAGGGGGGACCATGCGGCTCAGCATGTCCATCGGGCACGGGAGCGGGTTCGACCGTTCGGTCGAGCGGATCGAGGATCTGGAGCGGGCCGGTCTCGACATGGCCTGGGTCGGCGAGGGCTACGGCCTCGATGCGCCGACCCAGCTCGGCTACCTGGCCGCCCGCACCCGCCGGCTCCAGCTCGGGGCGGGCATCCTGAACCTCTACTCCCGGCCCCCGACCCTGGTGGCCATGACGGCCGCCGGGCTCGACTACGTGTCCGAGGGGCGGGCGGTGCTGGGCATCGGCTCGTCGGGGGCCCAGGTCATCGAAGGGTTCTACGGCGTGCCCTACGACCGGCCGCTCCAGCGCACGGCCGAGATGATCGACCTCTGCCGGCAGGTGTGGGAGCGCCAGGTCATCGACCACCACGGCGCCTATCAGATCCCCCTCCCGCCGGGGGTGGGCTCGGGCCTCGGCAAGCCGATCAAGATCGCCGCCCACCCGGTCCGGGCCCGCATCCCGATCTACGTCGGTGCGCTCGGGCCGAAGAACGTCGCCCTCACGGCGGCCCGGGCCGAGGGTTGGCTGACCACGTTGTTCATCCCCGAGCGGGCCCACCTGGTCTGGGGCGACGCGCTGGCCGAGGGCACGGCCGCCCGGGCGCCCGACCTGCCGCCGCTCGAGATCCTGGGTGGCGGGGCGGTGGCCATCGGGGACGACGTGACGGCCCTGCGCGAGCTCGGCCGCCCGACGGCCGCCCGCTACATCGGTGGCATGGGGGCCCGGGGCCACAACTACTACAACGACCTGGTGTGCCGGTACGGCTTCGAGGCCGAGGCCCGGCACATCCAGGACCTGTACCTCGACGGTCACCGGGCCGAGGCCGAGGCGGCGGTGCCCGAGGAGTTCCTGGAGAAGATCTCGCTCATCGGGTCGGCCGGCTACGTGAAGGACCGCCTGGCGGCCTACCGGGAGGCCGGCGTGACCGCCCTCAGCATCAGCCCGGTCGGTGGTGACCCGGTGGCCATCGTCGAGCAGCTGGCCACCTGGCTGGCCTGAGATCGCCGGGTTGGCGCCGGTGACACGACGGTGACGCCGGACTCGAGTGCCGTGCACCCCGTATGGGGCTGTGCCAGCCTTCGCCCATGAGCGAGGCGAGCTACGACGACCGCACCGATTTCGAGGACGCCGACCGGGGCCTGATCGGCTCCCTGGTGCCGTGCGTGGTCACCAACGACGCCGGTGCGGTGATCTGGGACAACGACGCCTACGGGTTCCTCGACGCCGAGTGTCCCGACACCGCCAACCCCAGCCTGTGGCGGCAGAGCCGGCTGACGGCCAAGCAGGGGCTGTACGAGGTGACCGAGGGCATCTATCAGGTGCGGGGCCTCGACCTGTCGAACATGACCCTGGTCGAGGGGGACACCGGGGTCATCGTCATCGACCCACTGATCTCCAAGCAGACGGCCGCCGCCGCCCTGGCCCTCTACCGCTCGCACCGGGGGGACCGGGAGGTGACGGCGGTCATCTACACCCACGCCCACGCCGACCACTTCGGCGGAGTGCACGGGGTGGCCCGAGACGGGATCCCGATCGTGGCCGGACACGGCTTCATGGAGGCGGCGGTGGCCGAGAACGTCTACGCCGGTACGGTCATGAGCCGGCGAGCCCAGTACATGTACGGGGCCCAGCTGGCCAAGGGCCCGGCCGGCCAGATCGGGGCCGGCCTGGGCCAGACCACCTCGCTCGGTTCGATCGGGCTGATCCCGCCGACACTGGAGATCACCCACACCGGCCAGGAGGAGCGGATCGACGGCGTGCTGCTCCGGTTCCAGATGACCCCGGGCACCGAATGCCCGGTCGAGATGAACTTCCTCTTCCCCGAGCGGCGGGCCCTGTGCATGGCCGAGAACGCCACCCACAACCTGCACAACCTGCTGACCCTGCGCGGGGCGGTGGTGCGCGACGCCCGGATCTGGGCGCACTACCTGAACGAGGCCATCGACCTGTTCGCCGACGAGACCGACGTGGCCTTCGCCTCGCACCACTGGCCGATGTGGGGCCGGGACCGGGTGGTGACGTACCTCTCGCAACAGCGCGACCTCTATGCGTACCTGCACGACCAGACCCTCCGGCTCATGAACCAGGGGTACAACGGCATCGAGATCGCCGAGATGGTCGAGATGCCCCCGGCCCTCGAGGCGGCCTGGCACACCCACGGCTACTACGGCTCGGTCAGCCACAACGTGAAGGCCATCTACCAGCGCTACGTGGGGTGGTTCGACGGGAACCCGGCCCACCTGTGGCAACACCCGCCGGAGGCGGCGGCCACCCGCTACGTGGCGGCGTTCGGCGGGGCCGACGCCGTGCTGGAGAAGGCCCGCGGCTTCCTGGTCGACGGGGACCTGCGGTTCGCCGCCGAACTGGCCAACCACGTGGTGTTCGCCGATGAGACCAACACCGAGGCCCGGGAACTCCTGGCCGGCATCTACGACACCCTGGGCTACGGCGCCGAGAACGGGACGTGGCGGAACTTCTACCTCCAGGGCGCCTACGAGCTGCGCCAGGGGATCCAGCAGGCGGTGATCGACACCGGCGGCTCGGCCGACATGGTGGGCGCGCTCTCGATCGGGCAGCTCTTCGACTCGGTGGCCATCCGGGTGAACGGCCCCAAGGCCTGGGAGGAGCACCTGACCATCGACTGGGTCTTCACGGATCTGGGCTACACGCACCGGATCGAGCTGACCAATGGCGTCCTGATCCAGGACGAGTCGCCCACGGGGGGTCAGGCCGACTTCTCGGTCACCCTGACCAAGGCGCGGTTCGTCGGCCTGCTGGGTGGCGGGAACCTCGATGGCCTGACCACGTCGGGCGACGCCGCCGTGCTCGGGCGGTTGTTGGCCACCCTCGACGCCCCGCAGCCGTCGTTCGCCATCGTCACGCCCTAGCGAAGGGTCCGGCCGGCGTCAGATGGTCGGCCGGGCGGTGGCCCGGACGGCCGCCCGCACGGTCGGGTAGACGGTGAGAGGACGGCCGTCGAGCCCGGCGGAGGCCAGCACGTCGCGGACCTGACCCACCTCCCGGGCCACCACCAGGCGCACGCCGTCGCGGTCGAGCTGCTCGGCGAGCTCACCGAGCATCTGGGCGCCGGTGATGTCGATGGCCGGTATGGACTCGGCGTCGAGGACCAACGCCTGGACGCCCGGTCGGGCGGCGGCCGATCGGACGGCGGCTCGCACGGCCTCGGCATTGGCGAAGAAGAGACCGCTCTCGACCCGCAGCACCACGACGCCCGCCACTTCGGAGGTGCCGGGATGTCGGGACCGGTCGACGAAGTGCTCGGGCGAGGCGGCATCGAGGCCGAGCTCGGCGATGTGGGGCCGTGACGCCCGGTAGACGAGGAGGAGGACCGACACGGCGATGCCGATGAACAGGCCGGGCAGCGTGTCGAAGACCATCACACCGAGCATCGCCGCCGTGGCGGCGATGAAGTCGGCCCGGGCGGCCGGGCCGTAGATCTCGCGCAGCGGGCCGCTCACCGTCCGGAACAGCCGCCGCATGGCCTCGACGTCGATCAGCTCGGCCACGGCCACGATGACCACGGCGGCCAGGGTGGCCTCGGGCAGGTACTCGAAGAGCCCGGTGAGGAAGAGCAGGGTGAGCACGGTGAGCACGGCCACGACCAGACCCGACAGCTGGGTCCGGGCCCCGGCCCCGCCGTTCACGGCGGTCTTGGACAGGCTCCCGTTGACCACCATCCCCGAGCTCAGGCCGGCGGCGACGTTGGCCGCCCCGAGGCCGATCAGCTCCCGGTTCGTGTCGATCTCGTAGTGCTCGCGGGTGGCGTAGGTCTTGGCCGCCCCGAGGCCCTCGGCGAAACCCACCAGCACGATGCCGATGGCCGAGCCGCCGAGGTCGAGGTAGCTCGTGGCCGGGACGTGGGGGAAGCCGTAGTGGGGGAGCCCGCTCGAGATGTGGCCCACCAGCTCGACCCCGTGCTGGTCGAGGTGGGCCACCCGGGCGGCGACGATGCCGCCGATCACGGCGACCAGGGATCCCGGCACGCGCGGCGCCACCAGGCGGAGGCCGACCACGACCACCAGGGAGGCGGCGCCGACCAGGAGGGTCCAGCCGCTGGTGTCGCCCAGGTCCCGCAGGATGTGTACGAGTTGGCTGAAGAAGTCGCCCGGACCCTTGCTGATGCCGAAGAGCTTCGGGACCTGCCCCACCATGATGGTGAGGGCCAACCCGATGATGAAGCCCTTCAGCACCGGTTCGGAGATGAAGTTGGCGATGAAGCCCAGCCGCAGGATCCCGAAGAGGAGGGCGAGGGCCCCGGCCGTGATGGCCAGGGTGGCCGTGAGGGCGGCGACGTCGCCGTGGTTGCCGGCGATGACCGAGCCCACGGCGGCGGCCGAGAGGGCGGCCGTGGCCGACATCGGCCCCACCACCAGGTGCTTGGAGCTCCCGAAGGCGGCGTAGAAGAGCAGGGCCGAGGGGGCGGCGTACAGGCCGACGGCCGGGGAGACCCCGGCGATGGTGGCGTAGGCCAGTGCCTCGGGCACCAGCACGGCCCAGACGGTCAGGCCGGCGACGAGGTCCTTGCCCAGCCAGGCGCCCCGGTACGGCCGGAGCGAGCTGAAGAGCCACGACAGGCGTGGGGTGGTGGCCGACGCCATGCCGAGATCTTGGCCCATGGCGTCCACCGACGCGGCGGACGCCGGACGAGGCCCGCGCCCACCGGTCCCGACCCGCCGGGACCGGTGGGCCGGGCGCTCACCCCTTGGCCACGTGCTGGTCGAACCAGGCCAGGGTGCGGTCCCAGGCCGCGGCGGCAGCCCCGGGGTTGTAGACCGACGGGCGGTCGTTGCAGTTGAACCCGTGGTCGGCGTCGGCGTAGCGCACGATGTCGGTGTCCACCGGGGCGGCCTCGACCGCGGTGCGGAGCTGCTCGACGTCGGCCACCGGGATGCCCTTGTCGAGGTCGCCGAACTGGCCGAGCCACGGGGTCTGCAAGGTGGGGGCCAGCTCGAGCAGCGAGGGGAGGCCGAAGCGGCCCTCGGACACCCCGCCGCCGTAGTAGGTGACCGACGCACCGAGCGGGCGCAGGGTGGCGGCGAAGAAGGAGACCGAGCCACCCATGCAGAAGCCGACCGTGGCCGTGCGGGCGGCCGGGAACCCGGCCGCGTCGAGGTGGTCGAACGCCGCCTCCAGGTCCATGCGCAGGCCGGCGGCCGACAGCTCGCCCATGATGGGCATGACCGAGGCCACGTCGTCGTAGGCCACGACCGGGGAACCCTGGCGGTGGAAGAACGCCGGGGCCACGGCCAGCCACCCGGCGGCGGCGAAGCGGTCGGCGACCGAGCGGATGTGGTCGGTCACCCCGAAGGCCTCCTGGATGACGACCACGGCGCCCCGGGCGGTGCCGTCGGGGGCGGACTGGTAGGTGGGCATTCCTCCGTCGGCGGTCTCGATGGTCAGGTCCTCGGTGCTCATGGTGGTGTCCCTTCGTGGTCGATCCGGTGGGGTCTGCCGTCGCCGGCGGCGGCAGAAGTTAACCCTGCGGCAACCTAGCGGGTGGGGCGAACGGGCAGCATGTGGCCGTGGCGGCCACCGTGACCAGGGGAGCGACCGACCCCAAGGACCTGCGCAACCACGTGATCGTGTGCGGGCTGAAGGGTGTCGGCCTGCGCACGGTGGAGCAGCTCCACCTGGCCGGGGCGCAGGTGGTCGTGGTCGACGACGACCCCGACGTGCGGATGTCCCGGGTGGTCCAGGAGTGGGGCGTCCCCCACATCCAGGGCAGCGCCCGGCTGGGCGACGCCCTGTTCACGGCGGGCCTCAACGGGGCGGTGGCCGTGGTGTGCGCCGAGGACAGCGAGCTGAAGACCCTCGAGACCGCCCTGCGGGTCCGTGAGCTGCGCCCCGACGTCCGCATCGTGGCCCAGTTGGCCAACCCCTCGGTGGGGGCGGCCCTCCAGCGGGTCACCGGCCCCGGGAGCGTGCTCGACGTGGCGGCATTGGCCGCCCCGTCGTTCGTCGAGGCCTGTGTGGGCAACCCGTACCACGAGCTCGAGCTGGGCGGTCAGACGTTCGTGGTGGCCGAGCTGACCGTGGTCGATCACAACGGGGACCACGCCACGTTCCGGGGCCACTACGGCAACCTGGCCCCGGTGGCCGTCATGCCGGCTGACGGCTCGGGGATGGCCGTCTGCCCGGGCCGGGACCACCCGGTGGTCGCCGGGGACCGGGTGGCGGTGCTCGGCACCCGGGAGGAGCTCGAGCGCAGCGGCATCACCGCCGACGTCACCCGCACCCGGGTGCCCCCGCACACCGTCGGCCTGGCCCACCGGCTGCGCCGACAGCTGGTCGAGGCGGCGCACAACAGCGACCGCCCCCTGCTCCTGGCCCTGGCCGCCCTGGTGGCCGTCCTGATCATCTCGAGCGTGGTGCTGCGCCTCGGGTACCGCATCGCCCCGGGTGGCCACCACCTGACGCTGCTCGACGCCGTCTACTTCGCCATCGTCACCATGGCCACGGTGGGCTACGGGGACTTCTCCTTCGGCACCCAGGCCCCCTGGCTGGAGTTCTTCGGGATCGTCATGATCGTGGTCGGCGTCGGCCTGGTCACGACGTCGTTCGCCCTCTTCACCAACCTGTTGGTCGCTCGGCGCATCGAGCAGTCGCTGGGCCGGCGCCAGGTGCCCGGCATGACCGGCCACGTGGTGGTGGTGGGCCTGGGCGCCGTCGGCATCAGCGTCACCGAGGGGCTCTTGAAGGAGGGGCACAAGGTCGTGGTGGTCGAGCGCGACGACAGCAACCGGTTCCTCGGCCGGGCCCGGGCCCTCGACGTCCCGGTGATCATCGCCGACTCGACCCAGCACCAGACCCACGTGGCCGTGAACCTGGCCGACGCCTCGGCCGTGGCCATCCTGACCAGCGCCGACCTCACCAACATCGAGACCGGCCTGTCGATCCGCGAGTCGCTCGGGGACCGGTGGCTCGAGACGCCGGTCGTCGTCCGGGTCTTCGACCGGGACCTCGGCCGCATGATGGAGAACAGCTTCGACTTCCAGCACGTGCGGTCGACGTCGGCGCTGGCCGCCCCGTGGTTCGTGGGCGCCGCCCTGGGGCTCGACGTGCTGGGCACCTTCTACGTCGACCAGCAGCCGTTCCTGGTCGGGCGGCTCTCGGTGGTGGCCGGCGGGGGGTTGGAGGGCCTGGCCATGCAGGACCTCTCGGCCCGGACCCGGGTGATCGCCCTCAGCCGGGCCGACGCCGGGGGCGAGCTGGAGCACCCGCCCCGCCGCGGCACCCGGTTCGCCCCGGGCGACCAGGCCTACCTGCTCGGGCCGTACGAGGAGCTGCTGGCCGTGCTGCGCCGGAACGAGGGCGTCGACGTCACCTGAGGCCGCCGAAGCCCCGAGGCCGGACCGTCCTCAGTCGAAGATCGGTCCGTCGACCCGGGTGCGCTTGAGCTCGTAGAACCCCTGGACCCCGGCGACCAGTCGCACGCCGTCCCAGAGGTCGGCCGCCGCCTGGCCCTTGGGGGCGGGGGTGACGACCGGGCCGAAGAAGGCCACGCCGCCCACGTGGATCACCGGGGTGCCCACGTCCATGCCCACCGGGTCCATGCCCTCGTGGTGGGAGGCCCGAAGGGCCTCGTCGAACTCGGTCGAGGTGGCGGCGTCGGCCAGCGAGGCCGGCAGCCCGACCTCGTCCAGGGCCTCGGCGATGATGGCGTCGTAGTCCTTGCGCTGCCCGGGATGGATGCGGTTGCCGAGTGCCGTGTAGAGGGGGAGCAGGACCTCGGGACCGGCCGACTGCTCGGCGGCGATGCAGACCCGGACCGGGCCCCAGGCCTTCTCGAGCAGCGACTTGTAGTTCTCGGGCAGGTCCGCGTCCCTCGTTGAGCACGGCCAACGACATCACGTGCCATCGGGTCTCGACCGGCCGGACCTTCTCCACCTCGAGCATCCACCGGGAGCTCATCCAGGCCCACGGGCACATGGGGTCGAACCAGAAGTCCGCCGCCGTCACCTCGGTCTCGGTGTCGGTCGTGGTGGTGTCGGTCGCGGTCATAGGAACCTCCAGAGGGTGTCTTCGGTGCAACGCCGGCGGGCGACGCCGTGTTCCCCGGTCAGCGGTCGGCCGCCGCCGCCAGCAGGTGGGCCACGGCCGAGGTCACGGCCTCGGCCATCGGGATGTGGAGGAACTCGTTGGGTCCGTGGGCGTTGGAGTGCGGGCCGAGGACCCCGGTGGCCACCAGCTGGATGCCGGGGAACCGGGCCGAGAGGGTGGCCAGGAAGGGGATGGTGCCGCCCTCACCGTAGGAGGAGGGCGGGCGACCGAAGCTCGCCTCCGAGGCCGTGGCCAGGGCGGCGGTCACCCAGGGTTCGGGCTCGGGGGCGACCCACCCCTGCGCCGGCTCCTCGACCTCGACGGTGACCTCGGCCCCCTCCGGGGGGTCGGCGGCGAGCAGCGACGCCAGGTCGGCACCGGCCGCCGCCGCGTCGAGCGTCGGGGGCAGGCGGATCGAGAGCTTGAGCGACGTGTAGGGGCGCAGCACGTTGCCGGCTTCCTGGAGCGGGGGCAGGCCCTCGGCCCCGGTGACGGCCAACGCCGGGGCCCAGGCCTTGGCCACCAGGCGTTCGGGCCCGTCGGCCCCCGCCAGTTCCAGGCCGTCGACGGTCGGGAGGTTGCCGGTCACGGCCTCGGGCAGCTCCTCGGCCACCGCCCGAAGGGCCGCCCGGTGGGCGGCCGGCACCTCGGCGGTGAGGAACGCCGGTCGGAGGGTCCCGGTGCTCGGGTCCTCCAGGCGGTCGAGGACTTGGCGGAGCACCCGGAAGGACGACGGGACCACCCCGCCGGCCATGCCGCTGTGCACGCCCTCGGTCAGGACCTGGGCCCGGACGGTGGCCACCAGACAGCCGCGCAACGACGCCGTGAGCCAGAGCCGGTCGTAGGTCAGGCAACCCGAGTCGAGGCAGACGACCAGGTCGGGCCGTCCGATCCGCTCGGCCAGGTCGTCGAGGTACTGGTCGAGGTCCGGACTGGCGCTCTCTTCGCTCGCCTCGATCAGGATCACACAGCGGGGGGTGGCCACCCCCGAGGACGTGAGGGCCTCCAGGGCGGTCACGGCGGCGAAGAGGGCGTAGCCGTCGTCGGCCGTGCCCCGTCCGTAGAGGCGCTCGTCCCGCCGGACCGGGAGGTACGGGCCGAGGCCGGGCAGCCACGCACCCTGGGGCGGTTGCTTGTCGAGGTGGCCGTAGATCAGGAGGCCGCCCGTGGCGTCCGGTGCGGTCCCGTCGCTCGCCGGCACCTCGACCAGCAACAGCGGGGTCCGGCCCCGGGGGGCCAGGACCTCGGTGGTGAGCCCGGGGATCCCGCGGTCGGCGGCCCACGCCGCCAACTGGCCGGCCGCCTCGAGGAGCGCACCGTGGGCCTCCCAGTCGGGGTCGAAGGCCGGGGACAGGCACTCGAGGCGCGTGTAGGCCTCGATGGCCGGCAGCACGTCGTCCTGCCAGGTCCGGTGGATCGAGTCGAGGAGCGCCCGGGTGTCGAGTTCGGTGGTCATCGCCGTGCACGCTAGCGACCGGGTGCCGGCCCTCGGGAAGCGTCCGGGCCCCGGTGGTGTTGTACCTGCCGTGCCCAACGTGCCGCTCTCCGTGCTCGATCTGTCGACCGTGGCCAAGGGCTCGTCGCCGGCCCGGGCCCTGCGAGAGTCGGTCGCCCTGGCCGAGGCGGTCGAGCGCCTGGGCTACTCGAGGGTCTGGGTGGCCGAGCACCACGCCATGCCGGCGGTGGCCAGCTCGGCCCCGGCGGTGCTGATCGCCCACCTGGCCATGGCCACCTCGACCATCCGGGTGGGTTCGGGCGGGGTCATGCTGCCCAACCACGCCCCGTTGGTGATCGCCGAGCAGTTCGGGACGCTCGAGGCCCTGCACCCCGGTCGGATCGACCTCGGCATCGGTCGGGCGCCTGGGTCCGACCAGCGCACCGCCCGGGCCCTGCGGCGGACCGCCGACCTCGACGCCGCCCACTTCCCCGAGGACCTGATCGAGATGATCGGGTACTTCACCGGCCACCTGCCCGACGGTGGCCCGACGCTGCCGGCCCAGCCGGCCGTCGGCTACCTCCCCGAGATCTGGCTGCTCGGGTCCAGCCTGTTCAGCGCCCAACTGGCCGGTCTCCTGGGCCTGCCGTTCTCCTTCGCCAACCACTTCAGCCCGAAGATGACCGACCCGGCGGTGGCCCGCTATCGCGAGGTGTTCCGGCCCTCGGGCATCCTGGCCGAGCCGCACCTGATGGTGGCCGCCTCGGTGTTGTGCGCCCCGACCGAGGAGGAGGCCCGGTGGCTGGCTGGCCCCTCGGCCCTGGCCTACCTCCAGCTGCGGACCAACCGACTGGGGCCGCTGCCGTCACCGGAGGAGGCCGCCGCCTACAACTACTCGCCGATCGAGCGCGAAGTGGTCGAGGAGAACGCCGCCAGCCACATCATCGGCGACCCGGACCAGGTCCGCCAGGGCCTCTCGGACCTACAGGAACGAACCGGGGCCGACGAGCTGATCATCAGCAGCCGGGCCTTCTCGTTCGAGGACCGGGTGCAGTCGGCCACCCTGGTGGCCGAGGCGTGGGGCCTCGAGGGGCCGTCCGACTAGGAGCTGACCGGCGCCTGCACGGCGGTGCGGTCGTCGACCACCCGCCAGCAGTACCAGGCGAGGGCGCTGCGGTGGGGGCGGAACCGATCACCCAGGTCCTCGAGCTCCGCCGGCCCGGGCGGTGCGTCCAGCTCCCAGGCCTTGGCGAAGCCCATCCGCACCCCGAGGTCACCCGTCGGCCAGACGTCGGGGCGGCCCAGGGTCCCGAGGAGGAACATGTGGGCCGTCCACCGGCCGATGCCCTTCACCTGGACCAGGTGGGCGATGACCTCCTCGTCCGGCCACCGTCCCACCCGGTCGAGGGTGACCTCGCGCCGGGTCACCCGCTCGGCCAGATCCCGGATGGAGGCTGCCTTGGCCCGGCTGAGGCCGGACCCGGTCAGGACCTCGGGATCGGCCGCCAGCACCGCCTCGGGCGTCACCGCGCCGCCCAGGCTGACCACGAACCGCCCGTGGATGGCGTCGGCCGCCTTGCCGGCCAACTGCTGGGAGACGATGGAGCGGGCGAGCGAGCTGAAGCGCAGGGCCACCGGCACCGGGCGCCGGTTCGGGGGCGGCCCGTGGTCGAGCATCAGCCGGGCGAGCACCGGGTCGGCGGCGGCCAGGTCGGCCAAGGTGACCGGGGCGTCGGGCATCGCCTCAGACCTCCTCGCCGTAGGCGTCGCAGTCGGGGTTCTCGCAGACGAACCGGGGGTCGACGACGAAGGCCGGCTCGGCCGGCAGGGCGGTGACACCGCAGTACGGGCAGATCGGCGCCCGGTTCTCGTCGGTGTCGTCGTCCATGGGCCGATGATGCCAGGTGGTAGTGCGGTCCCGGATCGGACCCTCAGAAGTACCGGGCCATGAGCTCGTGGCTCCAGGCGGGCTGGCGGACGGGGGAGCGGGGTGCGAACTCGCTGAAGTAGGGCTTCACGTCGAGCACCGGCGTCCCGTCGACGGCGTCGAGCCCCCGCACCACCGAGACGCCCGGCCTGCACCGCCACCAGCTCGCACACCGTGAGGCCGATCCGGTTCGGTCGGTCCTTTCCCCGCTGGGCCAGGATGCCGACCTCGGGCCAGTCCGGGTTGCCCCGGGGCCGTCGGGCCCCGGTGTGGACCGCACCGGGGTCGACCTGGTCGAAGAGGAACACCACCTCGAGATGGCTGAAGTCCTCCAGCCCGACCGCCGAGGCCGGGCCGAGCGGCGCCAGCAGTTCGATGGTGGATTCGACCGCTCCCCAGTCGTCGTCGACGAGCGCCTGGCGGGGGGAGCGCACCACCCCGAGGGCCGAGACGGAGTAGGTCGGGGGCGTGGGCGGCATCCGACCATCCTCCCAGGGTGACCCGGCCGTCGCACCCGGGTCGCACCGGTGCCGGGCCTAGGCTCCGGCCGTGCCCTCCGACCGTTCGGACAACCGCTGGCTGGGTGGGGACGGCCTACGGGGCGACCACTACGACCGGCGGTTCGACGAGCTGGCGGCCTCGGGCCGCCACGTCCACGGCGAGGCCGACCTGGTCGCCTCGCTCGGCCCCTCCTGCGTGCTCGACGCCGGTTGCGGCACCGGACGGGTGGCGATCGAGTTGGACCGTCGGGGCATCGACGTCGTCGGCGTCGACCTCGACCCTTCGATGCTGTCGACGGCCCGGCGCAAGGCACCATCGCTGCGGTGGGTCGAGGCCGACCTGGCCACCGTCCGGCTCGACCGGGTCTTCGACGTGGTGCTGCTGGCCGGCAACGTCCTGTTGTTCGTGGCCCCGGGGACCGAGGGCCAGGTGGTGGCCACGGCGGCCGACCACCTGGCGCCGGCGGGCTCGCTGGTCACCGGCTTCACCGTGGGCCCGGGGGGTCTGTCGCCGGGCACGCTCGACGAGCTGGCGGCATCGGCCGGACTGACCCTGGTCGAGCGGTGGGGTACCTGGGAGCGGGCGCCCTTCGTCGACGGCGGGGACTACGTGGTCTCCCGGCACGTCCGCTCGCCGGGCTGACCGCGGGCCGGCGGCGCTCAGCGGGCGGCGCTCACCGAGCTCATGTTGAAGTCGGGGATACGGAGCGGCGGCATGGCGGTGCGGTTGCGCCACTCGCCGAACTCGCGACCGAGGGCCCGGACCGTCGACCCGGCCTCGGTGGCTCGGGCCAGCAGATCGACCGGGCTCTCGTTGAACCGGAAGTTGTTGACGGCACCGACGACCGCCCCGTCCTCGACCAGGTAGACCCCGTCGCGGGTCAGGCCGGTCAGCAGGAGCGTGGCCGGGTCGACCTCGCGGATGTACCAGAGGCAGGTGAGGAGGAGGCCCCGCTCCGTCCGGGCCACCAGCTCCTCGACCGACCCGGTGGCGCCGGGCAACTCGAGGACCAGGTTGTCGATGGGCGGGGCCGTCGGCTGGCCCGACCGGCCGGCACCGGCCCGGTGGTAGAGGAGGCGGGCGAGGCGTCCCCCGTCCACCCAGGCCGTCCGCTCCAGCCCCAGCCCGTCGTCGAACACCGAGACCTCGGAGGTGGACGCCTCGGTCATCACGAACGGCGCACACTCGAGGCCGGGTTCGGCCGGGTCGCTCCGGAGCTCGAACGGGAGGCTCGCCAGCACCTCGCCGACCCGGGTCCCGCCCCCCGGGGAGGAGAACACGGTCCGGCCGTCCTCGGCCTCTTGTCCCCCGGCCGCTTCGGCCAGGGCCACCATCATGTCGGCGACCGCCGCCGGTGGCAGCAGGGTCTCGTAGCGGCCGGCCGGGAGGTCGACGGTGGTGCGGGCCCAACCCAGGTGCTCGACCAGCTCCTCCTCCAGGGCGTCGATGGTGACGTCGGTGAAGTCGGCCGTGCCGGCGCCCACCCAGGCCGACGCCGCCCCACCGGGTGTGCGGCCGACGAGGTGCAGGGCCCCGGTGGGCTGGACGTGGCGGGCCCGCAGCCCGGTGGTGCTGCCGAGGTAGGTGGTGTCGACGCGGTGCTCGGCGAAGCCGGCCAACACCCGGTCGGCCGCCTCGGCCCGGTCGAAGGCCCCGCCGAGCTCGGTCAGCACCTGCGTCAGGACCGAGAGGTCGGTCTCGGCCGGCGGCCGGTCGAACCCCGCCGTCGGGCCGCTGCCCGGTCCGATCAGGGGGGCGGCGTCACCGGCCGGCGGCGAGCCGGCGGCATCGGCGTGGGCCGCCCGGACCAGGTCGGCTACGTCCACGTCGCCGCTGCGGCGGGCCACCCCGGCGGCGATGCCCCCGTCGACCTCGACGAAGCGCACCACGGTGACCCGCCGGTCACGGCGGACCCCGTTGGTGGTGGTGGAGTTGTTGGCGAACCGGACCTCGGCCTGGCTCGACTCCTCGACCAGCACCACCGCCTCGCCGCCGCTCTCGAGCAGCGCCTGCTCGACGACGTCGGCCGCCGGGGGGAGTCCTTCGGCCGAGCTCATCGTCCCGACTCCTCGAGGGCGTTCAGCACCCGCACGCCGCGCACCAGAGCCGAGGGACAGCCGTGGCTCACCGGGGCGACCTGACCCGGCTGGCCCTTGCCGCAGTTGAAGGCCCCGCCGAGCACGTACGTCGAGCGGCCACCCACCGCCTCCATCGAGCCCCAGAACTCGGTCGTCGATGCCTGGTAGGCGACGTCGCGGACCTGGCCGGCCAGGCGTCCCTTCTCGATGCGGTAGAAGCGCTGCCCGGTGAACTGGAAGTTGTGGCGCTGCATGTCGATCGACCAGCTCTTGTCGCCCACGATGTAGATGCCGCGGTCGACCCCGGCGATGAGGTCCTCGGTGGTCGGCCCCTCGCCCGGCGCTGGTGCGAGCGACACGTTGGCCATCCGCTGGATGGGGATGTGCAGCGGCGAGTCGGCGAAGGCGCACCCGTTCGAGCGGCCGAAGCCCGCCGTCCGGGCGATGGAGCGGTCGAGCTGGTAGCCGACGAGGACCCCGTCACGGATGAGGTCGAAGGACTGCCCGGCCACGCCCTCGTCGTCCACGGCCACGGTGGCCAAGCCGTGCTCGGCCGTACGGTCGCCGGTCACGTTGAGGGCCGGGGAGCCGTAGTGCAGCTGGCCCAGCTGGTCGAGCGTGGCGAAGGAGGTGCCGGCGTAGGCCGCCTCGTAGCCCATGGCCCGGTCCAGTTCGGTGGCATGGCCGATCGACTCGTGGATGGTGAGCCACAGGTTCGAGGGGTCGACCACCAGGTCGTAGGTGCCCGACTCGACCGTGGGCGAGGCCAGCTTCTCGGCCAGGTCGTCCGGCAGACGGGCCAGCTCGGCGTCCCAGTCCCAGCCCGTGCCGTGGAGGTACTCCCAACCCCGGCCGACCGGTGGGGCGAGGGTCCGCATGCTCTCGAAGCCGCCCCCGTCGGACAGGGCCACCGCTTCGACGACGGGATAGAGCCGGACTCGCCGCTGGTGGGCCACCGTGCCCGAGAGGTCGGCGAAGTGCTTCTCCTCGTTGACGGCCAGGACGGCCGCCGAGACGTGGGTGACGACGGGGGAGGCGAGGAGGCGGTTCGACCATTCCTCGAGCAGTGCGACCTTCTCGGTGAGCGGGACGCTGACCGGGTCGATGTCGTACGGCGACGTCCAGTCCACCGTCCCGAGCGACGCCTCGGGGGCCAGCTCGACCGGCCGGCGGACGGCCGGCGCGGTGGCCCGGGCCGACGCCACGGCCAGGCCGACGGTCGCCATGGCGTCGTCGGTGGTCAGGGCGACGGTGGCCGCGAAGCCGAGGGCGCCGTCGACGACCACCCGGACGCCCAGGCCGATCTCGGTATCGTCGGCCGCCGTCTCGAGCCGCCCGTCGCGTAGCCGGAGGGCCTGTGACTGGATCCGTTCGAGCCGCACTTCGGCGGAGCTGCACCCGAGGTCCTGGGCCCGGGTCCGGGCGGCGTCGGACAGGGTGGCCACCAAGGAGGGATCCAGCCGTCCGGGGGACTCGCTCATCGGTCATCCGATCGCACGCCTGGCAACCTAACCGGTCCCGCCCGCCCTGGACGCGCCGGGGCCGGCACCGATCGGGATGCGCGACCGACGAGGCCGGCCGCGGCCAGGATGCAGGCCATGGTTGACGGTGGGGCCAGGAGACGCCGGGGACGTCGGCTGGCGCTGGCCGCGCTGGCGTTCGTGGGACTCCCGCTCGCCCTGCTGGCCGTCGCCCCGGCCTCTCGGGCGGCGGCGGCACCGGCCAGCTACCAGAACCCGGTCAGTGCCGACGATGCGCCCGACCCCGACGTGGTGGCGTCGGGTGGCGAGTACTTCGCCTTCACGACGGGTGGGGCGTTCGGGCACATCCAGCTCTTCGAGTCGTCGGACCTGGTCGACTGGACACCCCAACCCTGGCCCGGCCCGCTGGTGGCCGAGCCGTCGTGGGCCGACACCGGCGAGGAGTGGGCGCCGAGCGTCGCCTACCTCGGCGGCCGGTGGGTGATGTTCTACGCCACCCTCGACAACACCCTTCAGACGAACTGCATCTCCGAGGCCGTGGCCGTCTCGGTGGCCGGGCCGTACACCGACGACAGCGCCGGTCCGTTGGTCTGCCTGCCGACGGCCAGCGACGGGGGTGAGGCCTTCGGGGGGGACATCGACCCCGACGTCTTCGTGGCACCCGGAGGGGTGCCCTTCCTCGTGTGGAAGGCCAACCCGGCGGGTTCGACCACCACCGCCACGATCCTCTCCGAGCAACTGGCTCCGGACGGCCGATCGTTCGCCCCGGGTACCGAGCCGACGTCGCTGCTCGTGCAGACCCAGGGGTGGGAGTCCTCGGTCGAGAACCCGGACCTGGTGGCCATCGGGGGTGTCGACTACCTCTTCTACTCGGCCGGTTACTGGGGCGACGACTCCTATGGCGAGGGCTACGCCGTCTGCGCCGGGCCCCTCGGCCCCTGCGGCAAGCCGACGACCGGCCCGATCCTCGGGTCGTCGGCGACGGTGGTCGGCCCGGGCGGGGCGACGGTCGTCGAGGACGGAACCGGCCAGTGGTGGATGGTCTACGCCGGATGGACGGCCGGGCACGTGGGCTACCCCGACGGCGCCAGGTCCCTGCGCATCGATCCTCTCTGCCTGACCAACGGGGCGCAGGGCGGACCGTCGACCCCGGTGGTGCTCGGGCCGAGCAGCTCCCCCCAGCCCACCCATCCCTCGTGCCCGACCCTCGACCCGGCCGGGGGCTACCGGCTGGTGGCCGCCGATGGCGGTGTCTTCGCCTACGGCGAGGCCTACGACGGAGGCGCCGGTATCCGCTCGCCCTGCTTGGGGATCGTGGCCACCGCCACCGATCCGGCCAACGGTGGCTACTGGGAGGTCGGGGTGAACGGTTCCGTCTACGCCTTCGGTGGTGCCCCGGCACTCGGCGACCTGACCGGTCGCCGGTTGGCGGCGCCCATCGTGGGCATGGCGGCCATGCCCGACGGTCAGGGCTACTGGCTGGTGGCGTCGGACGGCGGGGTGTTCGCCTTCGGCGATGCGCCGTACGCCGGGTCGACCGGGGCGCTGCGGCTGGCGGCGCCCATCGTGGGCATGGCGGCGACCCCCGACGGCCAGGGTTACTGGCTGGTGGCCGCCGACGGCGGGATCTTCGCCTTCGGCGACGCCGGGTTCCTCGGCTCGATGGGCGGGCGGACGCTCGACCGCCCCATCGTGGGCATGGCGGCCATGCCCGACGGCCAGGGCTACTGGCTGGTGGCGTCCGACGGCGGGGTCTTCGCCTTCGGTGATGCGCCCTTCCGGGGCTCGACCGGAGGGCTGCACCTGAACCGGCCCATCGTCGGCATGGCACTCGACGGGCCGGGGGGCGGCTACTGGCTGGTGGCGTCCGACGGCGGGATCTTCGCCTTCGGGGCGGCCCGCTTCGCCGGCTCGGCCGGCGCGTTGACGCTCAACTTGCCGGTCGTGGCCATGGCCACCGGCTGAGCCGCGCCTCGACCGGCTGGGTACGATGGGGCCAGATGGACGAAGGTGACGACGCTCGGATCGAGGGTGTCGAACCGAGCGCTTCGGCGTACGGGTCCCCCTCGGCCCGCCCGGCCATCCGCAGCGACGTGCCGGCCCTGTGCGCCATGCTCGCCCGGGCCTTCGACGACGACCCGGTCGCCTGCTTCATCTTCCCTTCGGCGCGTCGGCGTCCCCGTGGTCTCCGGTCGTTCTTCCGACTCCAGGTGGGCTACGACCTCCTCCAGACCGGGGTGGTCACCACGACCCCGGATCTCGCCGGCGCGGCGGTGTGGTCGCCCCCGGACCGCCCGTCGCTGAGCGGCGTGCGGGGTCTGCTGGCCCTCTTGCCCTTGACGCCCTACGTGTTCGGCTCGCTCACCCGGACCGTCCGGTTCCTGGCCCGGATGGAGGCGCTCCGACCGGCGACGCCGCATTGGCACCTGGCCACCCTCGGTACCGAGCCGGCCCGTCAGCGCCAGGGGGTCGGTTCGGCGGTGTTGGCCCCGGTGTTGTCCCACTGCGACCGCAATGGCCTTCCCGCCTACCTCGAGTCCTCCAAGGCGGCCAACGTGCCCTTCTACCGCCGGCACGGCTTCGACGTCACCCAGGAGGTGGCGAACGACGGTGGGCCCACGCTGTGGACGATGTGGCGGGAGCCCCGCCCACCCGGGGGCTGAGCCCGTCGTCGGCCGGCCCGGCGTCAGTCGCTGCCAGCCGGCGCGTGGAGGCCCTGCGGCAGGGCGCTCCCGTCGTGGACCACCTCGTGGAGGAGCTCCATGATGGCCCGGGTCGGGGCCGAGGGGAGTCCCCGGCTGCGCAGGGCGACCCCGACCTTGCGCCGGGGGAACCCCTCGAGCGAGAGGAGGAGGAACCGGTCCCGCAGGAAGCCCGGGACGGCGGTGGCCGGCAGCACGGCCGGCCCGTAGCCGTCGAAGGTCAACGACGCGATCATCCGCAGGCCGTCGAGCTCCATCGTCGGGCGGAGCACGATCCCGGCCGGCCGCACGGCGGCGTCGATCTCGTCGCGCAGGGCGGTGCCGGGCATGGGCAGGACGAGCTCGAGGTCGGCGAGGGCCGAGAGGGGCAGGTCGCTCGACAGCCCGCCGGGGCTGGCCTTGGCCTGGGCCGCCAGGGGATGGTCGACGGGGACCACCAAGACCAGGTCCTCTTCGAACAGCGGGGTCGTCGTGACCTCGTCGCCGGGTGCCGGCAGGGTCAGGACGGCCAGGTCCAGCTGCCCGGACACCAGCTGGGGCTCGAGCGTGGTGTTGGTCCCGTCGGCCACGTGGAGGTGGATGTGGGGGTGACGGACCCGGACCCGGGTGAAGAGCTGGGGCACCAGCCAGCGACCGGTGGTGCCGATCATCCCGATCCGCACCGTGCCCACGACTTCCTGGCGCAGGGCCATCACGTCGGCCACCAGGGCGTCCATCTCCACCATCATCCGGCGGGCCCGGGCCACCACGATCTCGCCCTCCTCGGTGAGCCGACCGCTGGAGCGCTCGACCAGCACCACGTCGAGCTCCCGCTCGAGTCGGGCGATGTGGGCCGACACGTTCGACTGCACGGTGCCCAGCGACTCGGCCGCCGCCGAGAAGCTGCCCCGGTCGGCAATGCCGATCAGCGCCTGCAGATGCCGGATATCCATCGTCAGCTCCTTGTGCGAGGAAGGGGGGGAGAGCTCCTCGTAACGGTCAGGTATATACCGGGTTACCGACCGGACCCAACATCATCATAAATGATCTGAGATATCTCTGGAAGCTGCTTGACAGATTAGGGGCGAGGGTTCACAATGGCTTCAGACCGCAGGAGATGGAACCCCCCCTCCGTTCCTGACGAGTCAGTGTGAAGGGATCGCCACCCCCCCGGCGATCCCTTCACCGCGTCCGGGGACGGTTTTCGGCGGACCGGCGCCCGGGTGGTCCCTTGTAGCCTCGCCCCTCGTGGGCACCGTGTTCATCGATCTCGACCGCACGCTGTTGCGGCGGGCCAGCGGCCCGGTCCTGAACGCCGCCTTGATCGCCGAAGGGGTGGTGCCCGAGGGTCGTTCGGTCCCCGGGGACCGCTACCTCTACGCCCTCTACGACCGCTTCGGCGAGAACCCGTTGGCCATGGCCCTGGCCCGGGCCGCCGCCCGGGTGGCTCGAGGATGGCGTCAGGAGGACGTCCAGCGGGCCGCCGTCCGGGCCGTGGACGGCCTGCGGTCCCTGATCGCCCCCTTCGCCCCCGATGCCCTGGCCGCCTTCCGAGACGCCGGCCATCGCCTGGTGCTGGCCACGACCACGCCGGCCGACATGGTGACCCCCTTGGCCGAGTCCCTGGGCTTCGAGGCGGTGGTCGCCACCCGCTACGAGGTGGTCGAGGGCCGCTACACCGGCCGGCTCGAGGGCGGCTTCGTGTGGGGACTCGGCAAGCTGCAGGCCGTCCGGCGCTGGGCCGAGGCCGAAGGGGTGGACCTGGCCGACTGCCACGCCTGTTCGGACAGCGTCTTCGACGTCCCGTTGCTCTCGAGCGTGGGCCACGCCCACGCCGTGAACCCCGATGCCTCGCTGCTGGCCCTGGCCGTGCTGCGCCGTTGGTCGATCGAGTCCTGGGACCGGCCGGCCGGTATCCCCTCGGTGCTCGGCGTCGAGCCCTACCACCTGCTGCGCCACTTCGTGCGGCCCGAGGCCTTCCCCTACGCCCGCTTCGACATCGGCGGTCTCGACCACGTGCCCCCGAAGGGGCCCGGTCCTGCTGGCGTCGAACCACCGGAGCTACTTCGACGTGGCCGCTCTCGGGATCGTCGCCGCCCGGCTCGGCCGGCCGGTCCGGTTCCTGGCCAAGCGGGAGGTCTTCGACGTCCCGGTGGTCGGGTGGGTCGCCCGGGCGGTCGGTGGCATCGCCGTCGACCGCGGCCACGGGGCGGCCGACGCCCTGACGGCGGCCGAAGCGGCCCTGCGGGCCGGTGAGGTGGTGATCATCCTGCCGCAGGGCACCATCCCGCGCGGCGAGGCGTTCTTCGAGCCGACCCTCGTCGGACGGACCGGGGCGGCCCGTCTGGCCGCGGCCACCGGGGCCCCGGTGGTCCCGGTCGGGCTGTGGGGGACCGAGCAGGTCTGGCCCCGGTCGTCCCGGGTGCCCGACATCGCCGGTGTGCGGCGGCCGCCGACGGTCGTGGTGCGGGTCGGCGCGCCGCGCTGGCTGGCCGGGAATGACGCCGCGGCCGACACCACCGAGCTGATGACGGCCATCGCCGACCTGCTCCCGCCCGAGGCCCGTCGGCCGCATCGCCCCAGCGGCGAGGAGCTGTCCCGGACCCGTCCGCCGGGTTCGCCGTCGGGCCGGTCCTCGTGAGCGGCCCCCGTCCGCCGGCCCGCTCGGCCCGGACCCGGGTGGCGCTGGCCGCCGTCCGGGTCGTGAACGCCGCCTCCCGCCGGATCCAGGTCGGGAGCGGCACGGTCGTCGGTGGCCGGGCCGGCCTGGCCCTCGACCCGGGGCTGCTGACGACGCTGACCCTCGGCCGGCCGGTGGCCCTGGTGAGCGGGACCAACGGCAAGACCACCACCACCCGGCTCCTGGCCGTGGCCCTCGAAGCGGGGCGACCGGGATCGGTCGTCACCAACGCCACCGGCTCGAACATGCCGGCGGGCCACGTGGCGGCGCTGGCCGCCGGACCCGATCGGGGACCGGCGGTGCTCGAGGTGGACGAGGGCTATCTCCCGCTGCTGATCGAGCGGAGCGTGCCCGAGGTCGTGGTGCTGTTGAACCTGAGCCGCGACCAGCTCGACCGCACGAGCGAGGTCCGGATGCTGGCCGGCCGTTGGCGGGCCGCCCTGGCCGATGCCCGGCCGGTCGTGGTGGCCAACGCCGACGACCCGCTGGTGGTGTGGGGGGCCGAGCTGGCGCCCCGGGTGGTCTGGGTGGCGGCCGGCATGCGCTGGCGGGCCGACGCCGTCGGTTGTCCGGCGTGCGAGGGGCGCATCACCTTCACCGAGGGCGCGGCGGGGGGACCCGACGCCACGACCTGGTCCTGCACGTGCGGCTTCTCCCGACCCGAACCCTCGGTGTGGCCGGCGTGGGCGGGAACGGACGGCGAGGGGCCGGTGGCCGCCCACTGGGCCGACGGGGGACGCCACGACGTGACCCTCGCCCTTCCCGGCCGCTTCAACGTGGCCAACGCGGTCATGGCCGCCGCCGCCGCCGCCCCGTTCGGCGTGGCTCCGGCGGCGGCCTTCGAGGCCATGGCCACCGTGACCGACGTCGCCGGTCGGTTCACCACCAAGGAGGTGGGCGGGGTGGCCACCCGTCTCCTGCTGGCCAAGAACCCGGCCGGCTGGGGTGAGCTGCTCGAGCTGGTCGGCCCCTCGGGCGCCCCGGTGGTCGTGGGCATCAACGCCCGGGTGGCCGACGGCCGGGACCCCTCGTGGCTCTGGGACGTCCCGTTCGAGCGGTTGGCCGGGCGCCCGGTGGTGGCCACCGGCGACCGCTGGGCCGACTTGTCGGTGCGGTTGCACTACGCCGGAGTGGCGCACCAGTCGGTGCCCGATCCGGTGGCCGCCGTGGGCACGGCGGCCGGCGGAGCGGGAACGGCGGAGGGCGTCGACTTCATCGGCAACTACACGGCGTTCCGGGACCTCCTCGAGCGATGAGCCGTTCGGGGGCGCTCCGGATCGCCGTGGTCTACCCCGACCTGCTCGGCACCTACGGCGACGGGGGCAACGGGTTGGTGCTGGCCCGTCGGGCCGAGTGGCGGGGTCTCCCGGTCGAGCTGCTCGAGGCCCCCTCGGATCGCCCGCTCCCGGCCGCCGACCTCTACACCCTGGGTGGGGGGGAGGACGGGCCCCAGGTCCGGGCGGCCGAGGCCCTACGGGCCGACGGTGGGCTCACCCGGGCCCTCGAGGCCGGGTCGGTGGTGCTGGCCGTCTGTGCCGGCTTCCAGATCGTCGGGACCTCCTTCCCCGGGGCCGACGGCCGCCAACTGCCGGGGCTGGGACTGCTCGATGTGGCCACGGCCAAGGGGACCGGGCCCCGGGCGGTCGGCGAGGTGCGGGCCGAGCCCTACGAGGTGGCGGGGACCGTGCTGCCCACCCTGACCGGCTTCGAGAACCACGCCGGGGTCACCCGCCTCGGCCCGACCGCCCACCCGCTGGCCCGGGTGGTGGACGGGATCGGCAACGGTGCGACGCCGGCCGGGACGGCGCCGAGCGAGGGGGCGTGGTCGGACCGGGTGGTCGGCACGTACCTCCACGGGCCGGTGCTGGCCCGGAACCCGGCCCTGGCCGATCTGCTCCTCGGCTGGGCGCTCGACGGGACCGAACCCCTGGCGCCCCTGGACGACCGCCACGAAGCGGCGCTGCGGGCCGAACGGCTCGGGGCGGCGATGGGGCGGTCCCGCCGTCGCCGTTAGCGGGCGGTCGCCACGACGCGGCAGTCGGCGAGGGCGGTCAGCGGCCCGAGTCCGGCGGCCACCCGCCGCCGCTCTCGGACGAGCGCCGTTCGTCGGGTGACGGTCCGAGGGCCCATGACCGGCGCCACGGGGCGGCCTCGGGGCCGCGTTGGAGTCGCAGGGCCTCGGCGCCGCCGGAGCGTCGGGCCGTCCACCAGTCGGTCTCGACCTCCCGGCCGAGCTGGGCCACGGCCGTCTCGACCCGGGTGCTGAAGCGGCGGGCCGATTCCCCTTCGTCGGGGGTCAGCGGCGCGCCGAACAGGATGGTGACCGGCGAGCGGCGCAGGCCGCCGCCGGCCCGGTTCTCGGTCCCCGAGCCGCCGGGTGCCCGCTCGGCGCTGCTCGGCCGCTTGGGCAGGAGGTGCCGGGTGCCGTGCAGGTACACCGGCACCACCGGTCGCCCGGTGCGCCGGGCCAGGTAGGCGGCGCCGCCGGTGAACGGCTGGGTCCAGCCGTCGGGGGACCGGCCGCCCTCGGGGAAGATGACCAGGTTCCACCCGTCGGTCAGCAGCTCGGCGGCCGTGTCCGAGGACTGCCGGTTGATCCGGCTGCGTTCGATCGGGATGGCGGCCAGCGAGAACGACCAGAGCACCGCCTTCCAGGTGCGGTCGAAGAAGAAGTCCGAGGCGGCGGCGATCACCGTGTGGTGCCGGAACCGCAGCGGCAGGTTGGTCAGGAGCAGCGGCGTGTCGACGTGGCTGGCGTGGTTGGCGGCGAAGATGACCGGGCCCTCCAGGGTGGAGAGGTGTTCGTCCCCCCGGATGGTCGCCGGGGCCAGGGCCCGGGCCACCGGCCGGGTGAGGTTGTCGAGGACGACCGCCCGGGCCAGGCGCACCGGGTAGCGGCGGGACCAGTCGTGGTCGTAGTCGAGGCCCACGTGGCGCTCGGGGGCCGGCCGGGGCACGCTGTCGGGCCACGTCGGCGCGGCCAGGGGGAACCGGGCCCGCCCCAGCCGGGCCAGGGCCGACCCGGCCCGGCTCACGGCCGACCCCCGAGCGTCGGGTGCTCCCCGGTCACTGGACGTCGGCCATCAGGATCGGCGGGCAGTGCAGGTGGGTGAGGGTGGGCGAGGGTCCGACCACGTCGCGGGCCAACTCCAGGGCGTCGTTGAAGGTCGAGGCGGGCGAGAAGCCCATCCGCCGGACGGCCGCCGGGTCGCCGCCGACGATGACCACCCGGCCCAGGTGGGCCAAGGCGTGGGCGCACCAGTACCACATGTAGAACGGATGCACGCCGTGGTAGGCGTGGCCCGTGCGGTAGAGGTGGATGTACCACGGGTCGGTGGCGTAGGCCTCCTCGAACGTCTTGTGGATGACGTTGGGGTCGGTCGTCTCGGCCAGCACCTGCTCGAAGAAGTCGATGTAGCTCGGGTGGTGGCCGGGGTGGAAGTCCCAGGGCGTCGGGTGGCGCAGGATGACCACCCCGCCCTCGCGCACGAGCGGCTTGCCCCGGTAGAGATTGAAGAAGTACCCGAGCCCGAGGCAGGCGACCAGGATCGGGTTCATGATCGAGTTCACGTTGTACGGGCAGATGTAGGGCAGGCCCAGCGACAGGATGTCGGTCTGGCCCTCCACCACCACGCCCTGCTGCTCCCAGACGTTGGCCGTGGTGATGGCGTGGACCGCCTCGACCTCGCCGGCCTGCACCGAGGTCATGGCGTGCGGCGCCTTGATCGAGTGGAAGACCTGCCGGGCGATCCGGGGCGGCGTCCGGGCGAGGGCGGCCGACGAGGCGGCGAACGTCGCCCGGTCCCGCACCCCCCACTCCCACTCGCGTTTCTGCAGGAAGGCGAAATTGGAGGGGAAGGTGTCGGTGTTGAGCGTCGTCTCGATCTGGAAGATCTTGACCCCGGCGTCGGCGATCAGCCGGCCCATGCGCCAGTTCGACGAGTGCAGCTCGGAGGCCGGGGCGTCCATGAACGAGCGGCTGTGGCGCATGGTGTGCGGATTGTGGTGGTGCCGGAGGCTCTTGTAGCTGGCCAGGCCGGTGGCCACGCTCTTGTGGCCCCCGTCCATGGCCACCAGGTTGATGTTGACGTAGACCAGGAGGTCGCTGGTGGCCGCCCGCTTGTTGATCTCGACGTCCTCGCCCTGGTCGGTCTGGCCGAGGTGGATCAGGTTGTCGGGGTCCTCGGCATCGTGTTGGGTCAAGAGGCCGTGGGGGGCGAAGGCGTCGTAGACCCGGTCGCCCAGGGCGTGGCGGAGCTCCTGCTCGGTCATCCGACGGTGCAGGGCCAGGGCGGCGATGAGCGCCACGTCGTCCACGCCGGCCTCGGCGGCCATCTCGAGCACCTGCTCGATGACCAGCTGGCGGATGTCGGGTCGGGCCATCGGGGGGAGCGGCAGGGAGATGTCGTCGAAGCAGATGGTGAGGGACATACCGGGCCGCAGCTGGGCCGGCAGGGGCTCGGCGTCGCCCTCGGGGTGGGTCAGGGCGTGGCGGATGGCGGCGACCGGGTCCGCCAGGGCCTCGAAGGGCTCGGGGGCGTAGATCACCCGGCTGCCCTCGGGCAGGGACTGGAGGACGAAGCCCTCGCCGTTCCACTGCAGGATCGGCGGCGTCGAGCGGTCGACGTCGAGGACGAATCCGGGTCGGGCGGTCATGGGCGTCCCTTCTTGCGTGCGGCGGAGGCCGTGAGGTCGAAGGCGATCTTGACGGCGCCTCGCCGTCCGGCCGCCCCGGCGTGGGCCACCGCCTCCTCGAATCGGTCCAGGGGATAGGTCGCCGACACCAGGCGTCCGGTGCGGGCCGCCGCCACCACCTCGAAGGCGATGTCGAACGTCCGCACCGGCCCGGTCGGCCCGCCGTGGTCGGCCGGGTGCTCGGTGCCGTAGGCGTAGGTGCCGGCCAGCGTGACCTCGCGGTGCCACAACGAGGCCAGGTCCACGTGCACCTTGCCCGGCATGCCGATGAGGACCACCCGACCGCGGGGGCGGACCATGTCGAGGGACTGGCGGATCGACTCGGCGCT
Source organism: uncultured Acidimicrobiaceae bacterium (assembly GCA_963730735.1). Lineage (GTDB taxonomy): Bacteria > Actinomycetota > Acidimicrobiia > Acidimicrobiales > RAAP-2 > CAVSSX01. Next base: position 432,871 of record CAVSSX010000008.1, on the reverse strand, counting down.
GCCGACGCAGTCGAGCACCACGTCGGCCCCGCCGGTGAGCCGGCTCTGGCCGACGCTCGGCGGACCGAGCGCCAGGGACCGGCTGCGGCCGCGGACCGCCCGGGCCAGCTGCTCGGGCGGGAGGGCCGTCTCGGCCCCGAGGGACACGGCCAGGTCGCGCTGGTGGCGGTAGCGGGCGCCGACCAGGATCGAGGCCGGCGCCGGTAGCTGACCGCGGGCGACGAGGTGGCTGAGGGCGGCCACGCTGGAGAGGCCGAGCATGCCGGCGCCGAGCACGGCCACCAGGTCACCGGCGGCGATGCCGGCGCCCAGCACGGCGTGCACGGCACAGGCCACCGGCTCGACGGTGACGGCGTCGCGGTCGTCGAGCTCGTCGGGGACCGGGTGGAGCTGGCTCTCGTGGGCCACCAGCCCGGCCACCGACCATCCGCCGCCGGTGTCGGTGCAGTAGCCGGTCTGGAGCCCGGGCCGGAGGTGGCCGAAGGCCACCCGCTCGCAGGCCCCGGTGTCACCGCCGGCACACGCCGGGCACATCGGTTCGATGTGGCGGGCCCGGCACCCGAGCACCGGTTCGATGACCACCCGGGAGCCGGCGGCGAGCTGCTGGCCCCGGGCGTCGGCCGCCGGCGCCTCGAGCGTGCCCACGACCTCGTGGCCGGGCACGAAGGGGAAGCTGACCAGATCCTCGAAGTAGCGCGAGCTCCGACCGTCGAGGGTGGCCAGGTCCGACCCGCAGATGCCCGACAACAGCGGCGACACCCGGTGCCAGCCGGCCCCGGGGAGGGGCGGTGGCTCGGTCTCGACCAGCCGCAGCGGGCCCACCCCGACCCCCCGGCCGGCCCCGAAGGCCGACGCCAGGCGGGCGGCGGCGAACCGCGGCACGTTGCGTTCGAACAGCAGGGTCTTCACGCCACCCCTCCGGGCTGGGAACGGTCGAGCGGGCCGATCGGCAGGAGGTGGTGGGCGCCCCCGCCGGCCTTCGCCCAGTGCTCCACGTGCCAACCCCGGCGCCGGGCGATGCCGGCCAGCCGCGACTCGGGGTTGACGGCGACCGGGAAGCCGACGGCTTCGAGCATGGCCAGGTCGCTGGCCGAGTCGGCGTAGGCCACCGATTCGGCCAGATCCAGGCCGTGGGCGTCGGCGTAGTCGGCCAGCACCAGGGCCCGGGCCTCGCCGATGGGGGGCAGCTGCTCCATCCGGCCGGTGAAGCGGTCGCCCTTGCGTTCGAGGTGGGCGCTCTCGATGTCGTCGAACAGCGGGAGCAGGGGGGCCACGACGAGGTCGAGGGCCCCGGTGATCAAGAGGGTGCGGTGGCCGAGCTGGCGGTGCCGCCGGACCCGGGCCAGCCCGGCCGGGAAGGAGCGGGGGAGGAGCTGGCGGTGGAACAGCTCCCAGGCGTCGGCCTCGAGCTGGGCCACCGGGGCGTTCTCGTAGCGCAGGTAGAAGGAACGCAGGAAGTCGCCCCGGTCGCGGCGGTCGAGGGCCAAGAGGGCTGGGGCGTCGCGCAGCAGCTCGGCCACGAAACGGGCCCGCCGGGCCGGCGAGAGGTGCCGACTGGCCAGCCAGGCGTAGGTGTCGACCACGTTCGAGGCCATCAGGGTGTGCTCGAGGTCGAAGACGGCCAGGTGGCGGTCGGGCGAGAGGATGGCCCGTCGGGCCCGCTCGGGTCGACTGGCCACCACCGAACGACCCGGGGAGGTCCGGACCCGGGCGTGCTCGATCACCGAGGGCAGGTGGACCTCGTGGACGTAGTGGTCCCAGTCGATGACGCCGGGGTCGAAGCAGAACGTCGCCCGGTCGTCGTCGGTGAGTGACGACCACAGCTCCAGCAGCCGGTCGACCCGGTAGCGGGCCTCGGTCTCCGAGTAGGCGCCGTAGAGCTCGACGTAGCCGAGCGCCCGCTTGGCCACTGCGTGACGGTCCTCGAGGCTGGCCGAGAACGTCGCCTGCTTCCCCCGGAGGGGGAGGGCGGTGAGGACCTTCTCCACGGCGTCCATGGCCGAGGTGGCCCGCTGGAGCTGGCGCTGCACCCGACCGCGCCCGGGAAAGGACCACTGGGGGACGCTGATGGGCTGGCCGCGGTCGTCGTAGAGGGGGTTGCGGGTGAAGTAGTCCTGGGTCAACTCGACCAGGTGCCCGTAGCGGAAGGGGTTGGCCACGCCCGAGGCCACCTGGTACACGGTCGTCCCGGCCGGGTCGGGGCCGTGGGCCGCCACGGCCAGGATCGCCGCCACCACCAGGTCGACCGGTATGACGTCGATGACCCCTTCGGGGACCCCGGGAAACTCCTTCAAGAGACCCCGGGCGTAGGACACGATGATGGGCTCGGCCATCCGGAAGCCCCGGATCCACCCGGGTCGGGGCTCGGCCAGGGCCGACTCGATGATGGACGGCCGGACGATGGTCAGGGGCACGGCGTCGTCGGCGTCGGCCACCCCGGGGCCGTGGCTCTCGACCAGGGCCCGCTCGCCCAGGGCCTTGGTGAACGGGTAGGCGTCGGGCCAGCCGAGGGCCTGGGCCCGGGCGGTCCCGGCGTCGACCAGCTGCCGCTTGACCCAGTCGTCACGGATCCGCTCGGCCCGGGCCCCGAGCAGGTGGTCGCCGGCCCCGCCGAGCTCGCTTCGGGCCTGCTTGGAGAACTTCGCCAGTTGGGCCGGTCGCCGGGACTCGGCCTGGAGGTCGTCGCGCAGACGACGGGCACTCGCCACCTCGGCGGGCCAGTCGAGGTCGATGGTGAAGCGGTTCTCGCTCAGGAGCTCCTCGGCCGCTTCGCCCTGGTGGGTGCCGGCCACGTAGGCCGTGGAGACGGCGATCAGGTGGGCCGGCCCGTCGCCCTCGCCGGCCTGGCGCGCCGCCCGTCGGGCGGCCGCCGTGGCGGCGGCCATCCTCGAGGGGCCGAGGAGGTTGATCTCGACGGCCTGGTCGAGCGGCGAGTCGAAGCTGACCGAGGCGGCCGAGTGGATGACCACCTGGCTCGTGCGCAGGAGGCGTCGCCCCTCGTCGTCCAACCCGAGGCCGTCCTGGCCGATGTCCCCGGCCACGGCGAGCAGCCGGGCGGCCACCGCCGTGTCGAAGTCGTCACCGTGCTCGGCCCGGAGGCGGTCGAAGCAGTCGTTCTTCAGGATCTCCCGGGTGGCCCGCTGGGTGGCCGACGCCCGGCGCCCCGGCCGGACCATGACCACCACCGTGGCCTCGGGGATGCTCCGCAGGATGCGCTCGACCAGGGCGGTCCCGAGGAACCCGGTGGCACCGGTGATGAAGAACTGGGAGCCGCGGAGGTCGGCGCCGATGGCCATCCCCCGTGTCTACCATCCGGTAGTCGGAGTGTCTACCACGTGGTAGATGAGCTGGAATTGCTCCGGCGCGGGGTCAGCCGGCGACCACCACGACCTTCCCCAGGTGGGCGTGCCGCCCGCCATAGGCCTCGGCCTCGGCCACCTCGTCGAGGGGGAACGTCCGGTCGACCAGGACCCGCAGCCGGCCGTCGGTGAGGGCGGGGACGACGTCGGGCACGGCGGCGGCGATGAGCGCCGCCACGTCGTCGGTGGTGCGGGTGCGGAACGTCACGCCGACCACCGACACCCGCTTGCGGGCCACCTCGCCCAGGCTGACGGCGGCCACGTCGCCGCCGAGGCGGCCCACGCTGACGATCCGGGCCCCCAGGGCCGCCGCCGCCACGTGGTCCGGCCAGGCCGGGGCACCGACGTTGTCGATCACGACGTCGACCCCATGACCGTCGGTGGCGTCGAGGCACCGGGCCACGGTGTCGTCGGCGCCGGCCACCACGCCCACGTCGAACGGGATGCCGTGGTCGGCCAGCGCGGCGAGCTTGGCCGGCCGGGTCGACGAGGCGACGATCGTGCCGGCGCCGAGCAGCCGGGCGAGCTGGAGCGCCGCCACCCCGACCCCCGACGAGGCGGCGTTGACCAGCACGGTGTCGCCGGGGCGGAGCCGGCCGGCCGTCACCAGTGCGTCGTGGGCGGTCAGCGAGCACACCGGTGCGCCACCGGCCTCGGCCCACGAGAGGTTCTCGGGGACCGGGAGCGCTCGAGCGGCCTCCATCAGGACCAGGTCGGCCAATCCGCCCCGGCACAGGCCCATCACCCGGTCGCCGATCGCCCATCCGTCGACACCCTCGCCCACGCCGGCCACCGTGCCGGCCGCCTCGGCGCCGAGGGCGACGCCGGGGGCCGAGTCCTCGGCGCCGGTGGCCCCGATCAACAGCCGGTCGGCGGCGTTGACCCCGGCGCCGCGCACCTCGACCAGGAGGTGGCCGGGTCGAAGTTCGGGGTCCGGTGTCTCGGTGAGCCGCACCTGCCCGTTCTCGGCGACGGCTGCTCGCATCGGTGCCTCCCCTGTCTCGTCCCCGGCGGCGTGCCGGAGCCGGAGGGCGATCCTGCCCCAGGTCCGCCGGCCCGGTCCACCGGGTGTCGGCGGTCGACCGGGCGGCGCGCGAGGATCACGGACGCCGGTCGAGGGTCGTACCGGGCAGGACGGGGGGGACGATGACCGAGGCGGCGACCGAGGACCTCGAGGCGTTCCGACGGCGCGTCCGGCAGTGGTTCGCCGACCACATGGACCGGCTCCCGCCGCGGACCCGCCCGTTCATGCCCCACGAGGACGACGGACTGGCCGCCCGGGCGCTCCAGCGCCGCCTGGCCGACGCCGGGCTGGCCGGCATCTGCTACCCGACCGAGTACGGCGGTCAGAGCCTGACGCCCGCCCACCAGCAGGTCCTCACCGAGGAGTCCGTGCCCTACGAGATGCCGGTCATCCTCAACGTGCCGTCGCTCAGCATCCTCGGGCCCACCCTGCTCGACTTCGGCACCGAGGAACAGAAACAGCGGTACCTGCCGCCGTTGATCCGGGGTGACGAGGTGTGGGTGCAGTTCCTCTCGGAACCGACCGGCGGGTCGGACCTGGCCGGCCTCCTGACCCGGGCCACTCGCGACGGCGACGTGTTCCTCCTCAACGGATCGAAGATCTGGAGCTCGGGTGCCTACCGGGCCGACTACGCGCTGTGCCTGGCCCGGACCAACTGGCACGTCCCCAAGCACCGGGGCCTCACCATGTTCATCCTCCCGATCCATCAGCCCGGCGTCGAGCTCCGCCGGATCAAGATGGTGAACGGCGTCGAGGAGTTCTGCCAGGAGTTCTTCGACGACGTGGCCGTCCCGGTGGCCAACGTGCTCGGCCAGGTCGACGACGGTTGGACGGTGGCCACCCGGCTGCTCGTGCACGAGCGCAACGCCGTGGGCGGCGGGTCGGCCTACGTGAGCGGCGTGCACCCGGGTTCCCGCCAGGCCCCTCGGGACGACCTGATCGACTTGGCCCGGGAGATGGGCCGGGCCGACGATCCCCACGTGCGTCAGCTGATCGGCGAGTCGCGTGCCGGCATGACGGTCCTGCACCAGCTCATCGGCCGGGTGAGCCAGGGCGTCGCCGCCGGCCACCTCCCGAGCCCGGCCGGCTCGCTCACCCGCCTGTTCGCCGCCGTCAACGCCGAGCGCCAGACCGACATCGGCCTCGAGATCGCCGGGGCCGAGGCCGGGGTGTGGGCGGGCGAGGCGATGCCCGGCCTCTACGGCCAACGGGCCCTCCTGCGGCAGGGGGCCAGCCTGGCTGGAGGCAGCAGCGAGATGCAGCGCAACATCATCTCCGAGCGGGTGCTGGGCATGCCCCGGGAGTACGCCAGCGACCGGGATCGACCGTTCGACGAGGTGACGCACAACCGGGCGGCCGAGCGTCCCCGCTGAGGCGTGTCCCGTTGGGACCCGGCATCTACCATCTGGTAGTCGATGTGCCTACCATGTGGTAGATGGCAGGCAGCACGTCGGACCGGATCCTCGACGCCGCCCTGGGCTCGTTCGGCACCAAGGGCTACGACGCCACGTCGCTCGATGCGGTGGCCGGCAGCCTCGAGATCCGCAAGCAGACCATCCTGTACTGGTTCCCGAGCAAAGAGGCGCTGCTCGAAGCGGTGATCGCCCGGAGCGCCGACGAGCTGTCCGAGGCGATGCAGACCGCCCTCGACGGGGCCGGGCGGGGCTGGTCCCGGGTCGAGGCCGTGGTGCGCTCGGTGTTCCGGTTGGCCGCCCGCCGACCCGAGCTCCTGGGTCTGGTGCGTGAGGTGGCCCGGCTCGGACCGCCCGCCGCCACCCAGCTGACCGTGGCCCTCGAGCCGTTGGTCCACCGGGCCTCGGACTTCCTCCAGTCGGAGATGGATGCCGGCCTGATGCGGCGGCACGACCCCCGGCTCCTATTGCTCGCCATCTATTCGACGGTGATCGGCATGGTGACCGAGGTCGAGGTGCTCCGGGCCATTGGTGAGGAGCCGACCGCCCGGTCCCTGGTCCGTCGGCGGGCCGACGTGCTCGAGCTGCTCCGCTCGGCCCTGCTGGTCAGTCCTGAGGTGGCGTAGTCCGCTTGTTGACGGCCTTGGCCTTGTTCGCCTTTTCGACCGCCTTGGACCCGTTGGTCTTGGTGGCGTCGTAGCGGGACCCTGACTTGGCGCCCGACTTGGGCGGTGGCGCCTTCGGCGTGTAGCGCTTGTTGGCTTGCGGCGGTGCCGGTGTCGACGATGTGTCGGCCGATTCGCCGCGCTTCTTGCGAGGCGGGCGAGCCGCCGCGCCCTTGGCCGCGTTCTTGGCCGTCGGTGACCCGTACTTCTGGACCCGCCAGGCCCGCAGGATCATCCAACCGCCGGCGACGACGAAGGCCAGGCCGATGATGCTCCCGGTCGTGCCCTCGATGGCCAATCCGGCGATCAGGGTGGCGAAGGCGAGGGCCGAGCGACGCCCGATGCGCACGGCGACGAAGATGAAGGCGGCGAAGAACAGCACCACCAGCATCTCGATGAGCCAGTGGCTGCGGGAGTAGACCACCGGCCCGGTGCAGTCGTGGACGCCCTTGACGATCGTGGCCTTGAAGCCCGACGGGCAGGTCTTGCCGGCCCGCTTGAGCGACTGGGTGATCGACTTGTGCGGGTCGTCGACGTAGGGGAGGAAGGCGATCAGGCCGATGATCGCCGCCAGGGCCGCCGCCAGATAGCCGATCTTCGTCTCGAGCGGATCGATCTGGCGGATGGCGGCCGCCTTCTCCTTCTCGGTCATCTCGTTTTCGGGCTTCACCGGCGCGTTGCGCTTGGGCTTGGCCGGCTTGAAGAACGAGGCCGAGAGCCGCTGGGACCAGGTCCCGGCCGAGCCGCCCTGGGCGCTGCCGGCGTCGTCGGCGTCGGGGGAGGAGTCTCGAGCCATGAAGCGACAAGGCTATAGGTCGCCCCGGGATTCTGGAAACCGCCACCGCCGCCCCGAACCGCCATCCGGAGTCGATCGGTGGGCGCAACCGGGGTGTGACACCGCCCGGTCGGCCGCTGGCACGGCTGCCGACCCGGGACCGAGCGGAGCTAGGCCTTCTTGGCCGCCCGCTTGGCCGCCGGCGGGCGACGCTTGACCATGCGGTGGGTAGGCAGGACCCGGTCCCATCCCGACGTCGGGCAGCCCTCGTGGGTACAGAGCGGCATGCCGCTGCCGCTCAGGACCCCGAGCGCACCGGGCACGTCGGAACTGCTCAGCTCCAACGTGCCGCCGCAGGCATGGCACGTCCAGCTCTCCGGGGGGTCACCCTCGAAGGCTTCGTGGCGTTGCCCGTCGTTGCGGAACTTCTCCCGCCGCCAGTACGTGAGCTCGGGATAGAAGTTGTACTCGAGGGCGTCGTAGCGAACCTGCGGCACGCCGCGAATGTACTCAACGCCGCTGGCTACGCCAAGAAAAGCGCTGCTGACACCCCGCTTGCCGGCGAGGTGTCAGCAGCCGTCGGCTACGAGGCCGCCGGTGCCGGGCAGGAGAACTTGCCGCTGTTCAGGACCTGGTACTTCCCGTTGACCTGCTTCATGTAGCTGTAGCAGGAAGGGGTGGCCTGCTTGCCGGCCGTGTAGCTCTGCGGGGCGATGAGACCCCCCAGGTCCTCGTTCTTCAGCGTATTCAGGGCCGTGGCCAGCGCCGCTGGCGAGTCGCCCTTCATCTTGGCGGCCGCCGCTGCGAACATCTCGGCATCGGCCCAGCTGTAGGCGGTCGTGGCGTTGTAGGTCTGCGTCGTCAGGATCCCGGGCGCGTACTTCTGGATCGCCTGGTGGAACGTCTTGGTGGCCGGCGTCGAGTCCTCGATCCAGGGGAAGACCCCCTCGACGGCGATCGAGTTGTTCATCGCCGAGACGGAGGCGAAGGTCGGACCCACCGGCGCCCCGCCGAGGATGAAGGTCGGCTTGTAGCCCTGCTGCTCGCAGTCCTGGGCGATGGCGATCACCGCCGGCGAGGCCAGCGCCGTCAGGATGACGGTGGCCCCGGACTGCTTGGCCGTGAGGCAGTACGCCGTGTAGTTCGGCGCGGCCTCGGGCGTGGCCGCTGTGTACGACACGCTGGCCCCGTTCGCCGCCGCGTCGGCCTTGATCAGGGGGATGGCCTCGGCGCACACGGCGGCGTTCGTGCAGTACAAGAAGGCGACCTTCTTGGCCTTCACGATCTTGGCCCCGGCGACCTCCCCGTAGGTCTCGCCCAGGGTGCCGGCTCCGACCGGGAAGAACAGATCGTCGTCCGCCGCCGGCGGCACCGAGGTCGAGCCGATCAGCGGCACACCGGCCTGCTGGAGGATCGGGCCGGTGGCGCTGACGTTCGAGTTGTCGTCGATCACCGCCAGCACGTGGTCCTGGTTGACCAGTTCCTGGGCCACCTGGTCACCGACACTCGGGTTGCCCTGGTCGTCCTCCGAGATGACCTTTACGTGGTGGCCGTTGATGCCCCCGTGGGCGTTCGTGTAGTCGGCCCAGGCGTTCAGGACCTGGCGGTCCGAGCCGTAGTCGCCCGACACCGGCCCCGAGTAGGTGCCGATGTTCCCGATGACGTAGGTCGCCGGGGCGGCCGATGCCGGCGCAGCCGCCGGCACGGCGAGGAGACCGGCCCCCCCGGCGAACAGGGCGGCGCCCATGACCACGCGGCGCAACCGCAACGACGACCGACTCGAACGATGCAACGTGTCCACATGCCCCCCCCGGGAACTCGAGCGGTCTCGGCGACCGATCGGCTGATCGCGCCACCCTACCGGTCGCGTTGGCGTCGCCATCTCGTCGCACGCCCCCGTTGTCTGACGTCGAAGGGGAGGGTCGCCTGGTCGGCACGTGGCGCAGGATGTCGACCTCCGCCCGTGGCCCGGCCGCCGCTGGGGTAGATTCTCCGACCTGGACGAATCGCTCGGGTCGTCGATCCGTGCGGTTCGGTCGGTGTACTCACGGCAACTCCCCGGCGCAGGCCGTCAGGGACGCGATGGAGGACAGGGAGAACGAGATTCCCGAGAGGCGGCCGTCGAATGGCGAACGGCCTTGGGGGTTGATGTTTAGGCTCTGGCCTAAACGGCTCCCGAAGCAGGTTGATTACCCGAAAGGGCGCTTAGCTCAGCTGGTTAGAGCGCAGCCTTCACACGGCTGAGGTCGTGGGTTCGAGTCCCGCAGCGCCCACCAGATCACAGGTTGTTCTTGGGATGTTTCGGCCGGCATCAAAGGTCAGGGATCGTTGCGTTGTCGGACGCAGCATTATCGGTTCGCCATCGCTGCGTAGCCGGCCTTGTCGACCCCGACGCCGTGATCACACCGAAGTTCGCCTCGTTACCGGACAGGGCCGAATTGTCCTGGTAGGTGTACCAGTAGACCGGCCCAACCCAGGTGTTCGCCTTGGCGAAGGACACAACTTGCTGAAGTTCTGCCGCCTGGGCAGCCTGACCCGTCTGTCCGGTCAGCGTGGTCTCGTTCGTCGGCCAGCCGACCTCAGTCAGCCAGACCTGTTTGCCCGAGTTCGTTGGCCGTCATGACCGATCTGATCGACGGAGAGGTGGCGCTGAGCTGGGAGAACCCCGACCACGACTCGTACGAACCCGGAAGGGCCTCGTAGCTGTACGGGTGGTAGCCGACCGCGGTCATGTAGTTCTTGGCTCCTGCGGCGTACATGCTCTGCAAGAAGGTCACGGCGTTGATGTCGCCGCTGCTGTCGGTGCTCGTGGGGGCGAGACCAGCCGAGATGACGGCAGCCGAGGGCTGTACCGATCGGATCGGACGTGAACGCCGCCTTCAGTACCGCCGTGTAGGCGGCGGCATTCGGCGTCGTCCAGAACTCGGTGATATTCGGTTCGTTGGCGATCTCGTACTCCGAGGGCCCACCCGATCCATACCGCTGCGCCACTGCTCGGGCCCGACGCATCAAACACCGTGGGTTCAACGGCGCGTCCATGCTGCCGTTGCCTTCCCACTGCGGGTTGCCGTCGAGAAGAAAATCGATGCTCAGGCCCGCGTTCTGGATGTCGGCCACCAACTGGTCGTACTGCGTCCAGTCGTAGGTTCCCTGACCCTGGTAGGTGAAACCTATTCCTCGTTGACGTCGACCCTGACCGAGCTGATGCCCAGGTTGTTCTTCATATCCGCAAGTTGTGACTGCTGCAGTGAAGCGGACTCGCCGAGCAGGGCCGGCGCAGCCATGCCGAGCGGCAGCCGAGAGGCCCTGGCCGTCGTGGTCGTGGTCGTCGGCGTCGGCGCTCTCGTTGTCGTGGTGGTCGTCGGTGCTGGCGCTCTCGGCGTGGTGGTCGTCGGCGGAGCGCCGCGGGACCATTTGTGCGGTAGCCGTGTTCGGGGCCAGTACTCCAGCAGTCGTGCACAACGTGGCTGGTAGCCACAACGGGCGCGCCGGAAATAGGTGATCAAGTTCAGTTGTCGCATCGACGTCCTCCCGTTGACCCGCCAGGTCGTGTTGGGTTGGTCGCCGCCGTCAGCTAGCGAGTCGAGCAGCGAGAACCACCGCCCGATAAATGCAATGGCCATGGTATTCCCGGAGGTTCTTCGAATGCAACGGGAGCAGCAGGGCGGCACGCACTGGGACCGATGCCCTCGCCGTCGCTCGTGCGTCACGCTGCCCGCCGGTGCGTCACGTGGTACCGACCGTGGCGTGGTGGTTTGAGAAGAATCCGTGGCGAGCCCGACGCGGGGCGACCACACTAAGCAGGTGGGGCGGGGACGGCCCGGCCTCGCCGAGCGAGCCGAATGGAGGAGACCATGGTGGACCCGATTCCGGGCATGTACCCCCGGGTGATGCCCTATCTGTACATCGATGGGGCCCGGGCGGCGATCGACTTCTACACCTCGGTCCTCGGGGCCGCCGAGCGGATGACCATGCCCGGCCCCGACGACAAGATCGGTCATGCCGAGCTGGCCATCGGCGACTCCGTGCATCATGTTGGCCGACGATCCCCGAGATGGGGCTCCGCGGTCCGAAGTCGATCGGGGGGTCGCCCGTGGCCATCCACGTCTACGTCGAGGACGTCGACGCCACCTTCGAAGAAGGCCATGCAGAGCCGGCGCGACCACGCCCCACCCCGGTGGAGGACAAGTTCTACGGGGACCGGGGTGGGGAGTTCGAGGACCCCTTCGGCCACCACTGGAGCATCGCCACCCATGGAGGACGTCGGCTCCCGAGGAGATGGAACGGCGTATGGGCCAGATGCCAGGCTAGCGCCACGGCCCCCGAGCCCGAAGGAAGAGCACGTCGTGACCCATGGCCGATGCAGCGCATCCCGACTGGGACGAGTCCTACGTCGGCGCACCCCCGCCCTGGGACATCGGGCGGCCGCAGCCGGCCTTCGCCCGCCTGGCCGAGACCGGCCGTTTCACCGGGGAGCTCCTGGACGCCGGCTGCGGCACCGGCGAGCACACCCTCCTGGCCTCACTGAGCGGTGCCCGAGCCCTCGGGGATCGATGTGTCCCGACGGGCCATCGAGAGCCGCCCGTCGGAAGGCGAACGAGCGGGCGAGCGACGCCCGTTTCCGAGGTGCTCGACGCGCTCGAGCTCGACACCCTCGGCCACGGCTGTCGACACCGTGCCTCGACAGTGGGTTGTTCCATGTCTTCGACGACACGATGTGTGCCGGCTACGTGGCGGCGCTCGGCGTCCGTGGTCCGTCCGGGTGGCCACCTTCACCTGATGTGCTTCAGTGACCGGGAGCCCGGCGAGTGGGGCCCCCGGCGGATCACCGAGGCCGAACTACGCGCCGCCTTCAACGTCGGCTGGCAGGCGGAGTCCCTCGACGCCGACCACTTCGATCTCAATGCGGGGTTCGGGACCCCCACTCGCCGAGGCCTGGCCGGTCCACCTCCTCCGGCTGCCGACCCCCTAGTCGGCGTCGACGAGGTCGGGCGTTCGGTTCTTGCAGTGTGCGCCGGGTCGTCGCCCCGGAACTACCACTCGGTCCCTTTGTCGGGCGTGAGCTCGTGGAGCAACGACCGCACCCGGCGGTCGATCTCGTCGACGATCGGCCGGACCTCGTCGACCGGTTGGCCGGCCGGATCGTCGAGCTCCCAGTCCACGTCCGCTTGCCCGGGTAGACCGGGCACGTGTCGCCGCAGCCCATCGTGACGACGACGTCGGCTTCCCGGGCAAGCTCGTCGGTGAGGGGCTTGGGAAGTTCCTGGCGAGTCGAGGCGCCACCTCGTGCATGGCTTTGACGACGGCCGGGTTGAGCTCGTCGGCGGGGGCGAGCCGGCCGACCGCACCCGGACACGACCCTGGGCGTGGTGGTCGAGCAGGGCCGCCGCCATCTGCGACCGTCCGGCGTTGTGGACGCACACGAAGAGGACCTCGGGGACCTGTTGCTCACGGATCGCGCCGTTCTTCGTGGTGCGGTAGAACGACGTCCGCCGCGTCGGCAGTCGTCGGCTGCCCGGTAGAGGCCGCGGATCGCGAGCACCGCCGCGAGGCCGCCGACGACCTGGGCGGCGATGAAGACCGGGACCGAAGCCGGCGCGATGCCGGCGAAGGTGTTCGGAGAACATGCGGCCGATGGTGATGGCCGGGTTGGCGAAGCTGGTCGAGCTGGTGAAGAAGTAGGCCGCACCGATGTAGGCGCCCACGGCGGCCGGCGCGGCGTGGCGGCCCGACCGGACCGGGCCAGGGCGAAGATCACCAGGAGCAGCCCGAGGGTGGCGACGACCTCGGAGAGGAAGTGGGCGCCCGATGGCCGATGCTTGGTCGAGATGGCTGACCGCGGCGCGGCCGAACATGAGGTTGGCCACCACCGCCCCGCCGATGCATCCGCCACCTGGGCGGGCAGGTAGGCGCCGGCATCCCGCCACGGCATGCCGCCGAAGGCGGCGTCGACGAAGGAGACCACCGGGTTGAGGTGTGCTCCCGAGACCGGGCCCGAACATGAGGATCAGGCGTACAGGCCGGCGGCGGTGGCGGCGGCGTTCTCGAACAGCTCGAGGCCGATATCTCCCGGCGACAGCGCTGGGCGGCGATGCCCGAGCCGATGACGATGGCGGCCAGGAAGGCGCTGCCCAGCAACTCGGCCAGCAGCCGCCGCCACAGGGCGGTCATGCAGCTGCACGTCGGGTCGCCGGCGGCATCAGCAGCAGGACGAGGCGGGCCCGGTCGCGGCCAGGCCGCCCGGGTGGCGCAGCACGCGGTCGCCGCCGGATCGGCCGAGCCCGGCAGCTCCCCGGTGGGCATGTCGGCGTCGGCCAGCACGGTGTAGATCTCCCACGGCTCGCCGTCCGGGTCCCTCGACCCACACCTTGTCCTGCACGGCGTAGCAGCAGGTCACCTGCTCCTCGACCGCGGTGGCCAGCCCCGGCCCGGTCAGTCGGCTTGGGCGGCAGCCGACCTCGTCGGGCGTCGCGACCTCGACGCCGAGGTGGTTGAGGGCACCGGCGGCCTCTGTCGCCGTCCTCGATCAGCACCAGCTTGAGGGGCGGGTCGTCCACGGCGAAGTTGGCGTAACCGGGACGGACCTTGGCCGGCCCGGTGCCGAACAGCTTCGAGTAGAAGTCCACGGCCGCGTCAGGTCGGCGACGTTGAGGGCGAGCTGCACCCGGGACATGGCGTCCTCCTGTTAGATTGATATCTGTCAATCTGAGTATAGAGATCGATTGATGTCAATGGATGGCGATGAGAAGGGAGAGTCGAGACCGGTCCGGACTCGCGGGCGCCTCCCGGTGGCCGCACGGAGAGCTGTGCTGCGCCTCGGTCGTGGATGCCCCGCTGTCCGACGAGGCGCGTGGAGTTGGCCCGGGTGCTCGGAGCCTTGGCCGATCCGGTCCGCCTTCGGCTGCTGTCATTGGTGGCGGCGCAGGACGAGGTCTGCTCGTGCGACCTGGAGACGCCCCTGGGCAAGAGTCAACCCACGGTGTCCCACCACACCAAGGTATTGGCCGATGCGGGCCTCCTCGTCGGCGAGAAGCGTGGGCGTTGGATGTGGTGGCGGGTGGAGCCGTCTCGTCTGGAGTTTGTTCGCCAGGCGCTCGGCGGCTAGCGGGCTCGCAGCGGGCGGCCACTGTGCGGTCGTGGGGGAGCGACAAAGGGGCGGGACCAGGCAACGCCACTCGCACGTCTACCCGGCGAGCGCAGCCGACCTGGCCGGTGTCCGCATCGGCGCCCGGTGGGTGCCGGTTCGACCGCCGTGTCGCCTAGCGGGCCCTGCGGTAGCGGAGGTAGACGACGCCCGAGTCGAAGGCGCGGGTCTCCACCAGGTCGAGGTCCATCCGACGCTGGTGCTCGGAGAAGTACTCAGATGCCGCCACCGACCAGCACCGGATACACCCGGATCCGGTATTCGTCGATCAGGTCGAGCCCGGACGCCTGGCCGGCCAGGGTCGCCCCACCGATGGCGATATCGGCGCTGCCAGGTTCGTCCCGCAGCCGCTCGATCTCCTCGGCCAGGTCACCCGAGGCCAGACGGGCGTTGCTGCCGTCGACCTTCGACAGCGTGGACGAGAACACCACCTTGGGGAGCGATGTCCACAGCGCAGCGAACTCGAGCAGCGAGTCGTCCCAGGTCGGGTTCTCGCTGGTTTCCCAGTACTGCATCGTCTCGTAGAGGCGACGTCCCAGCAGGTGGACGCCGACCCCTCGCACCTCGTCGGTGGCCAGGTCGAAGACGGCCCGATCGGGCTCCGACCAGTTGAATTCCCCGTCCGGCCCGACGATGTAGCCGTCCAGGGACATGCTCAATGAATAGGTCACGGCGTGCATCGGCGTCCTCCCGGCGCTCGAGCAGATCGTACGGGCGGTGAGCACCCCGGTCGGAACCGCCGCGCCCGCCGACACCGGCGCCGTTACGCCGGTGACCGGTCGGTCGACGCCCACCTCGGGTCCAGGCTCGAGGCCGCTGTTTGCGAATCCGTGGCGGTGGCGCCTGGGCGATCGCGGCGACGGCGTGCGTCCAGGTGCACCCCAGGGTTGCCTCCGAACTGGGAGAATGTGTGAGAGCCACCCCCGATGACCACCGATCGGTACTGGGCGGTAACTTTTCTCCCGTGGAACACCAAATCGTTGCGGAACTGCCGGTTAATTGGGACCGTTGGGTTCGGCTACCGGGTCGTCTGCAGCTGCCACCAGCTCATCGAGGTCTGGCCGGAGCACTACCTGACGAAAGAGGTTGCCGAAGTCGTTGGCCACGAACAGTGGGTCGAGCACTCCCGAGAGCTCTCGCCCGGCCCAAGGTTTGAGCCGGCGGCACCGGGCGGGGTGGCCGTTCGGCCGGTCCTTGCGCTCGCAGGGCATCGAGGGGCGACCGGGCGAACGACCGGTGGCGGCCGGGGCCGATGAGCGATCGGGACGAGGTTCGCCTCGAGCCGCTGGAGCATGCCCTCTTGGCCACGCAGCACTGGGCCAGTGACGGTGTCCACGCCATCATCGTCGAGTGCACCCAGTGCCCCGGACGGACGTTCGTGGGCGACCCCGCGCCGACGAGGTCGACGCCGAGGCGGTGGCTCGTCGCCACCATGACGAGTGGGTGCGAGCCGGTGCCCCGCCGGCCGAGCCCCAGGGTGTCGAACTGCTCTACCAGCGTTACGGGTTCAGCGCCGGTTCTCTCTGACCGGGCGACGCAGCATCCTGACCATCTGGACGGGGGCCCCGGCCGAGGTCACCCGGTCGTTTCACCGAACGGTCACGAGGGAACAATCGAGGGGTTGACCGAGGGGGACACCGTGCGACGCATCGCGACGTTCAAGCTCTGGCTCCTCGGCGGAGTCGCCATCGGGTTCGTGCTCGGCTCGTGGGCCGGCAGGGGCACGTTCGACAAGCTCGTGCTCATGTTCCAGGGCTACGCCCCCGTGGAACCGGTGCCGCCGCCGGGCCCCTCGCCCGAGTCCTCGCCGTCGACGGCGCCGTTCGACGCTCCGCCGCCTGACCTCGGCGACGCCCCGACCTAGGCGAGACGGCGGGTCGGCCGACCTACGTCTCGTTCGGCGCCGTCCGCTGCTGTCGACGTGAGCCCTCGGCCAGCGGTCGCCACACGTGTTGGTTGTCCCAGTGCTCGTCGCACGACACCACCGTGATCTTGTCGCCGCTCGGCAGCGTGTCGCGGGCCCACCAACGGACGGGGGCCCGACAGCGCGTCGGTCGGCCGTCGGGTACCTGGACCGTGCGCCAGCAAGGTGACGCCGGCGTGATCTGGTCGGCGTAGTCGTCGGACATCAGGCCCCGACACCATGGGAAGCGAGCGGAAGGTTGCCGGTCGACCTCATCGGATCGTCGTCCCCGACGCTGGGCCCCGGCTCGACCTCGGTCGTGCCCCGCCGATCGGCGTGACGCCCACCCCCGCTGATCTGCACCTTCGCAAGGTTAGGCGGCTGGACGATCGGCGGGCGGCCACCGCCTGGCCGGCTCGACGGGGTGCCACGTTCGTGGATCGATCCTCGAGCGGGGCGCCCCCGCCCTGACTCGACCGGGCGGGCGAGGTTCGGGCCCCGGGGAACGAATTCCCAGAAGTTCACCTCCGTGTCATCTTCAGATCAATCCAGGTTCACCTGACCTCGTTACGGTCTGATTACTACTCCAGCGACGGGAAGTTGCAATGCTCGCTTACCCCCCGATGAGGCGCAATGGCTGACGAACCGATGAAGCGCACGGTCGACACGACCACGGCCGACCCGCAGCTGGTCACCGACCTCGACCCGCGGTTGGCCGCTCTCGATCCCGACCGCGGCCGGCCCGAAGATGTCGTCTGCTCCGGAGACCTCTCCCTGAGTTTCGGCTCCAAGAAGGTCATCTCCGGCGTCGACATCGCGTTCCGGCGGGGCACCATCACCGCCCTGATCGGTCCGACCGGGTCGGGCAAGTCGACCTTTCTCCGCACGGTCAATCGGATGAACGACAAGGTCGCCGGGCTTCCACCACGTCGGCGACATCACCTTCGACGAACAGAGCATCTGGTCGCCGCACCACGACCTCTGACGCTCCGCCGGCGCATCGGCATGCTCTTCCAGCGCCCGAACCCGTTTCCCATGTCGATCCGGGACAATGTCGTCGCCGGGGTCAAGGCCCATCGGATCGCCAAAGGCAAGCAACTCGACGTGGTCGCCGAACAACGACTGCGCGAAGTCGGATTGTGGGACGCCGTGAAGGATCGCCTCGGCGATTCCCCGTTCCGCCTCTCCGGCGGTCAGCAGCAGCTGCTGTGCCTGGCCCGTGCGCTCGCCGTGGGCCCCGAGGTGCTGCTCCTCGACGAGCCCACCTCCGCCCTCGACCCCATTTCGACCGAGTACATCGAAGCCCTGCTTGGCCACCCTGGTTCCCGCGCTCACCCTGATCATCGTCACGCACAACCTGGCGCAGGCCCGTCGCGTCTCGAACAACACGATGTTCTTCTACGACGGCCAGTTGATCGAGCACGGCGACACCGATCAGCTTTTCGAGAATCCCCAGAACCCCAGCACCGAGCGCTACGTCACCGGCAGGATCGGCTAAGCGTCGCCGTTCGGCCTTCGTTACCGCAGTTCAGCAACAGATCCCAGCAAACCAACCAGGAGGAAGACCCTTATATGCGCACGTCCCGTTTCAAGCGTCTGGCACCAGCGTGCCTGATCGCTGCATCCCTCGCCCTCGTGCCGATCGTGGCCGTGAGCGGATCCGCCGGAGCAGCAAAACCAGTGGTGGAGAAGCCTTCCGGGGGAACGGTCAGCGAGACGGGGAGCACCCTGCTCTACCCGCTCTTCAACCTCTGGTCCTCGGGCTACAGCACGGCGTTCCCGTCGGTCACCATCCAGACCGCCGGAACGGGATCGGGCACGGGCATCACTGACGCCACCGACGGCACGGCCGACATCGGCGCCTCAGACGCCTACCTCTCGCCGGCCGAGCTGACGGCGTCCCCCAGCCCTCCTCAACATTCCGCTGGCCATCTCGGCCCAGCTCATCACCTACAACATCCCGGGGGTCACCGCGCACCTGAAGCTGACCGGGAAGGTGATCTCGAGCATCTACCAGGGCAAGATCACCAACTGGAACGCCGTCGGCGATCACAGCCGCTCAACCCGGGGGTGACGCTCCCAACCTGCCGATCGTCACCCTGCACCGCTCCGACAGCAGCGGCGACACGTTCCTGTTCAGCTCGTTCCTCTCCGCCACCGACCCCAGGGCTGGGGCAAGAGCGTCGGCTTCAACACCACCCTCACCTTCCCGAATGCGCCGGGCGCATTGGGAGAGATGGGCAACTCGGGCATGGTGGCCGGCTGCAAGGCCGCCCCGGGCTGCATCGCCTACGTCGGCATCAGCTACCTGACCCAGGCCATCCAGTCGGGCCTCGCCTACGCCCAACTGCAGAACGCCCAGAAGCAGTTCGTGCTGCCCGCTCCTGCGAGCGTCGCCCTCGAGGCCGCCGCCTTCACGAAGAAGACGCCGGCCAACGGGACCATCTCGCTCATCTACGGCAAGGCCCCGGGCGGCTACCCGATCGTGAACTACGAGTACGCCATCGTGAACGCCAAGCAGTCCAGCTCGAGCACGGCCAAGAACATCCGCTCCGTTCTCGAGTGGGCCGTCAACCCCACCAACGGCAATAACGCGAGCTACCTGGCCCAGGTGAACTTCCAACCTCTGCCGGCCAGCGTCGTGAAGCAATCGCTGAAGCAAATCAGCAAAATCAAGTAGTGGCCGTCACGAGCGGCGCGGCGGGAGAGGGTCCCGCCGCGCCGCGTCACCCTGCCGGCGACACCACGGCGATCCGTTCCGCGGCGCTTCGCCGATGGACTCCGCTCGCACGAGGAGACGGCGTGGCGGATCGGCGGGCGCATCGGGGTGTTGATGCCGCTTGGCCGCCCTCGTGTTCGCGCTGACGGTGTTGATCATCAAGGCGTACCCGGCCATCCGGGTCAACGGCTGGAACTTCCTCACCGGCACGGAGTGGACCTACGGGAGCAGTTACGGCGCCACCGTCCACACTGACGGGGTGGCCCACCCCGAGGGCGCCAACTTCGGCGCCCTCGCCATCATCGTCGGAACGTTGCAGTCCTCGTTGATCGCGCTCATCGTCGCCCTGCCGATCTCGATCGGCGCCGCGTTCGCCCTCACCGAGCGGATGCCCACCTGGATCTCCCGCCCGCTGGGATTCTTCATCGAGGTGCTGGCCGGGCATCCCGAGCGTGGTGATCGGGCTGTGGGGCCTGCTCACCCTCGGCCCCATCCTGGCCCGCGACGTCTACCCGATCGTGGCGGACCGCATGCCCGACGTGCCGTTCTTCCGCTACTTCCGCAACCCGGTGGGCACCGGCGAAGGCCTGCTCACCGCCGGACTGGTGCTCGGACTGATGATCATCCCCATCATCGCCTCCACCACCCGCGACCTGTTCGCACCAGGTCCCCAGCCTGCCCAAGGAAGGGGCCTCGGCCCTCGGCATGACCGATTGGGAGGTGGCCCACAAGATCACCTTGCCCTGGGTCCGTTCGGGCATCATCGGCGCCACGGTGCTGGGGCTGGGTCGTGCTCTCGGCGAGACGGTCGCGGTCGCCCTGATCGGCGGGTCCATCATCCACTTCGCCCCCAATATCTACGGGTCGATGACCACCATTGCCGCCACGATCCTGACCCAACTCGACGGCGCACAGACCGACGGGACCGGATTCGCCGTGGCCACCCTGGCCGAGCTCGGCCTCGTCCTCGCCGCCATCTCCGTCGTGGTGAACCTGATCGCCCGCTCCATCATTCGTCGCACCAGCTCCCTCGGCCCCTCCGTGGGCCCCAACTAGGAGAGGCAGAGATGGCGGACACGCAATCAATGCCAGGCAGCAGACGGCGATCCGTGGCCGGGATCGTGTTCCGCATCCTCACGTTCGTGGCGCTCGCGCTCGTCATCGGCCCCGCCCTGTGGATCCTCATCGGCGTGGTGGTGCGGCGGTGCCGCACTGGCAGTGGAGCGTCCTCACCACGCCCACCAAGGGCACGACCGGCGGCCTGGAGAACGCCATCATCGGCACGCTGATCCTCATGGGCGGCGTGCTGATCCTGGCCGGCTCCATCGGCGTGATGGCCGGCATCCATCTGTCCGAGCTGGCCAAGCCGCGGCGCAACGGCAAGCAGAGCGGAGGGTTTCTCCGCACCTGTCTCCGACGTCCTCTCCGGCTTTCCCTCCATCGTCCTCGGCTACTGCGGGTACGTGGCCCTCGTGGTGGGGCTCCACTGGGGGTTCTCGCTGCTGCCCGCCCTGATCATCCTGTCCATCATGGTGATTCCCTACATCGCCAAGTCAACCGAGTCGGCCCTGCGCCAGGTACCGGACAATTACCGCGAGGGCGCAGCGGCGCTCGGCATGTCCATGGGGTATTCGATGCGCAAGGTCGTCCTGAAGACGGCGCTTCCCGGCATCGTGACGGGCCTCCTCATCGCCCTCGCCATTGCCGTCGGAGAGACGGCGCCCTGATCTACACGGCCAACTTCACCGATGCCGATCCCGAGCCTGAAGCTCATCCACACCGAGGGCTTCCCCTACCTGACCTATCCCGTCTACACCTTCTACAACCAACCGAACGCCGAGGCCCACTACCTGGCCTACGACGCCGCGTTGCTGCTCGTGATCATCGTGTTGGTCCTGCTGGCCGTTTCCCGGGTGATCGTCGCCCGCACCCAGCGCCACTCCGAAGGGGTCCGCCGGTAGTCGACCGACCGTGGGGCCCGGGCACCGCCGGGGCCCCACTCCGTGTGGCTGCTACTCCATTTGGTTGTCGAGCGGGATCTCCTGGAGCGTCGGCTCCCCTTGGCGATGCAGGGCCTTGGCGACCACCTGGTCCTTCACCTGCGTGACCGAGCCGGTCACCGAGGCCACGGTGTCCTTCACCTCGGGTCGGGCCGAGAGGTCCTGCGCGTTCTGGCGCAGTCGCTCGTAGGGCGCCAGGCCGGCGCGTGAACCGAGCACGAACCCGATGCCGATGCCGGCCAGGAACCACAGCTTTTTCACCACGTACCTCCGCTCGCTCGTCGTGTCGACGTCCTTATTCTTCTCTATGGCATACCCCGCCTGAGCACGCCGTATCGACGGGGACCTGCACCGCCCGGTGGATGAGGGGCTGGCGTCGTCGCCGCCGACCCACCTGAGCACTGGTCGTTTGACCCGCCCCCCGGGGGGAACCCTCTCTTACGTCCGCGACGCCCGATCATCGAGACGCATGGCCGGGCAGTGCCTGGCCGGCGTCGTCCGATGACGACGCCGGGGGGCGGCGGATGGGGCGGTGGTGACGAGCCCCTGGCGCCGCCGGATTGGTACGCCGATCCGGCCGGTAGCGCCGGCTGGCGATGGTGGGACGGGACCCAGTGGACCTCGCTGACGGCGCCGTTGGTCGCCCCGCCACCCTCGCTCGCCCCACTGTCGTCGAGGGAGGCGACGATGGCCACGTGGGCCCGGGTGGGTCTCGTCGTCTACGCGGTCGCCGTCACGGCCAACGACGTCCTGTTCTGGGTCCACCGCCAGGCTGAACGGCAGGTGTTCCACTTCCAGCGGCAGCTGTGGGTCGCCTTGGTGCACGGTCGGCACCTCCACCAGACGGCTCCGCCGAACCCCAACGGTTGGGTCGGATTCGTCTTCGAGCCGGTGACCCTGGCCGGGCTCATCGTCTTCCTCGTGTGGCAGTGCCGGTCGGCCAAGGTCGCCCGGGCGCTCGGCTACCCGGCCCGCCGGTCACCGGTCTGGGGGGCGTGGTCCTGGGTGGTGCCGATCGTGAACTTCTGGATGCCGTACCAGGCCGTCAGGGACTGCGTGCCGCCCGACCACCCCCTCCGTCCGACCGTGCTGCGGGCCTGGCTCCTGGTCCTCGTGGTCGGGGTGCCGGCCTGCCGCTCTCGTTCACCCTGGCCGAGGCGGAGCCGGTGGGCATCGTGCTCTTCGTGCTCGTGATGGTGGGACTCGGTGGGCGGTCCTACTGGCCCAACGGATCATGACGGCCATCGGTCAGGACCACCGGGCGGCCGTGGCGAAGCTCGACGACGCCGCCGGGCGGCGCTCCGGCTGAACCGTCGGGGCCTCGGCACCGGGGATGCGAGAAGGGGCCGACCGAAGTCAGCCCCTTCTCGTTCACGATGACCCGCCCGTCGGGGAGAGGATCTCCCGGACCGTGGCGGCGCTGCGTTGGCCGACTACTGGAGCAGCTTGGCCTTCTGCGCTTCGAACTCGGCATCGGTCAGGACACCCTTGGCCTTCAGGTCGGCCAGCTTGCTCAGCTGCTCGACGTTGCTCGAACTGCCGGCGGTTTCCTTCACGTAGGAGTCGAACGCCTCCTGTTGCTGCTGGGCCTGGGCCGCAGCCCGCTCGTGCATGCTCCCGCCGCGGACGATTAGATAGATAAGGACACCGAGGTAGGGGAGGATCGACACGATGATCACCCAGGCGGCCTTGGCCGCGCCCCCGATGTCGTGGCTCCGGAAGATGTCGCTGAAGACCATGATCAGCAGCCAGATCCAGATGATGAAGGCGAAGATCTCGAGCATGGTCCAGAACAGGTCCAGCAGGGGATAGGAACTTGCAAGCATCGTCAGCACTCTCCTCGTCGGTGACGGGCCGACCCTAGTCGGGCTGACCCATCCTCCGTTGGGATGCGATTGACACCACGGTGCACGCCGGGGAGTGGCGTCGAACAGGGACCGATTAGCCCTCGACCGCCGCCACCTCGACGGTCTCGGGTCGGAAGTTCGGCCACATGCCGGCGGCCTGCTGGTGCGCTTGTAGCAGGGCGGCCTGGCGGTCGCGGGCATCCACGACGTACGTCAGCGCCACGCCGTCCCCGTGCCGGCGGAAGCCGTCGAGCAGGCCGGCCGGTGCGCCGACGACGCTCGCCAGGAACCGTCGATGGTCGACGAAGGAGCGTTCGGGATAGAGCATCGTGATCTCGAAGGTCGCCATGCCTTTACTCTGGCAGAGCGAACATATGTTCGCAACCAGATTTCGGAGTCCACCGTCGGCGGCGGGGTTGCTGGATAGCCTGTCGCCCGTGAAACGCCTCCTTCGGACCAGTTCCGTGTCGGCGGTGCTGAGCGCCAGCGCCCCGTTTGTCGTCATCGCCATCATCACGTTCCGCGCGATGTGGCCGTCCGTGGCCCGACGCATCACCGGCGCCGTCGCCCTGATGAGGCGCGCGAGCTGCACGAGTGGCGCCCCTGAGCGAGGAAGCGCCGGTCACGCTCTCGACTGGAGGAAGCCTCCCGGCGGGCAGGCCAGGACGAACGAACCGTAGGAGTACACCCATTCGCCGAGATGGTTGCCCGGGTCGACGGTGACGACGAGACCACGGCGCAGCACGATTTCCAGGCGACCGAGGGCATCGGTTCGGGCGTGTACCACTTCCCGGTCGATCAGGGCGCCGAGCCGGGTGAGGTTGCACCAGAGGGGGCGCTCGGCCCCATAGGGGTCGTAGCGCACCACGGTCGTCGATCCGGTCCGCGAGTCGAGCGCCGAGAGTCGGTTGCCGATCCGCAGCTCGTGCTGGCGATCGTCGCCGAGGCAGAGCACCACGTCCGTGTCGAGCGTGACGGCCGAGATGGCGACTCTCCCTTGAGCGGGGAAACTGCCAGTCATCGAGCAGGGTCGGTTCGTCGGAGGTGGTCATCCGCCACCGCCGGGCCGGGCCGTCGGACACGAGCCACTGAGTGGCCTCGCCGGCGCACCTGTGGGCGTCGGTGGCCTGAAGACGCGGGTCGTAGTACGCCGCTCGCCAACTGCGTCGTTCCCACCGGGTCTTCCTTTCCGCCCACCCTGCATCAACGCTGAGGGGCCCCCGCTCGCCAGCCGGAACCCCTCGACACGTCACGGTGAGGCGAACCTCGATCGCAACGTGCCCGGAGGCATATTGGGCGTTGCCGTGACGGTTGTCAACCGGGGGTGCGGCGCCGAGAGCCGCCGACGTGTGACGACGGCTCCCACGGGGCGGTGACCGTTTCACGCCAGGTGTCGCCCGACCGGACCGCTCGGTACGGTCGCGACATGGACCGTCGGGAGGACGCTCGGGGACGTCGTCTGTCGTCGTCTCGGCGACCCGAGGCCGAGCTGACCACCACCACCAGTCACTGCCCCCTGTGTCGGGCGGTCCGCCTCGAGTGGTTCCAGAACCACCACGGCGAGTGGCACTGGCACGGGACCGACACCCGGTCCTGGGAAGTGATCTGCACCCAGTGCGGCGACACCGACGGACCACCGGCCGAGGAGTCCGACGAGGTCCAGATGTTGCGGGGTCCCTACTCGCTGGAGCGGGCCCGGGAGATGGTGGCCTACCACTCATCGGGGATGGCACCCCCCGACTAGGCCGGTCCACGCCCGGCGCCATCGGGCCGACCGGGGCCGATGCTCCGACCAGCGTGCGGATTGAGTGAGTGACCCCGGCGATCGATGTGCGATCGGTAGGGACACCGCTCCCTGACCAGAGAACGTACGAATGTCCATGACCTCACGAAATTTCTCGAACGGCCTCCGACCCCGGCGGGTCGGAGCGGTCAGGGGGCCGTCGGAAGGGTGATCGAGTGGACGCCGGCCGGGGGGCGCCAGAGGTAGGTGGTGACGCCACCCCCGTCAGCCAGGGCAGCGGCGTGCAGCTTGGTCACCACGTAGTGCTGGTCGGCGGCGTTCTGCACAGGACTCGTGGCGTAAAGGCGTCGGTGAACACGAAGACCACCTGGGCCGCCTCGACCGGGATGGTCTGCCCCGGTCGATCGTGAGCAGCGGGTTCAGACCGAGCTGGCGTCCACCGAAGCGGCCGATCACTCCGTTGGCCGCCACCACCTCGGCATCGGCGGGGGTGGTGGCGAGGGTCCGGTCGAGCGTCGAGGCCGCCGGCGTACCCACGGTGGAGAGCGAGCGGACCTTCGGGATCCAGAACAGCGACGTGCCCAAGGCAATCACCAGGACGCCGGTGACGGCCACGCCGGCAAGGGTAAGCCCGAGGCGGCCTCCGCCGGCGAGCCACGTGCACACTTCCATGAGGCCGACGGCGAGGAACAACACCACCACCAGGCTCTGGAAGCTGGCCACGCTGCCGACGAAGACCGGGGTGGCGGTGACCGCGTTGGCGCCGAGCACAATGACCGTCATCGGCAGGCTGATCGCCGAGACGAAACCGAGGTAGCCCACGGCGGCCGGGTACTTGAGGATCTCGCCGAGCCGCTCGTGCAGGGTCCGCAGCGGCGCCGCCGGGTGGGTGACGGTGCCGGCGGCGATGGCCAACAGGCCGACCAGACCCCCGCTCACCGTGCCCTGGGCCAAGTAGCCGTCGCTGCTCGACAGCGTGGAGCCCTTGCCCGAGCCCACCAGGAGCACGATGGCGAACCACACCAGACTGGTCAGCACCAGGCCGACGCCCGGACGCCGGGTGGCCTTCGAGGCGAGCAGGGCCGAGATGCCGAGCGCCAACACGTAGGTCGTGGCGACGTCGCCGCACAGGAGTGTCGCTGCTACCCACCACAGGGCCCGTCGTCGTCCGTTCCAGATGTCTCGACCGGCCAGGAGGATGCACAGGGTGGCGATCGGTTGCACGTGGAAGTCGAAGCTGGCCGTCCAGTACACCCAAGGGTTTAAGGAGAAGCACCGTCAGGAGCACGGTCCCGATGGCCGGTCCGCTCCAGCCCCGGTGCGGCCAGCCCCGGGCGAGCAGGTCCAGGCCCCAGCGCAGCGCCACGAGGCCCGAGGCGGCGAGCGCCAGGTCCTGCACCACCAGGAGCTCGAAGGAACTGTGCCCGAGCGGGTAGAGGAGCGAGAGCGGCCACAGGACCAGCTCGAGATGGCTCTGCCAGAAGGGATAGCCGTAATTGGGGTAGTCGTACGGGAACGTCGTCAGCCGGGGATCGAGGTGACCGGTACCGATCTGCTGGAACGCCTGGGTGAACGTGGCGAAGTCGGTGGTGAGGTCGAAGTGGGACCAGAGGTGATAGCTCCACAGCACGAGCACAAGTGCCTGGAGGGTGAAGGCGGCGATCCCGAGGCGCCAATGGTCCGACGGGCCCGGGCATCGGAACGGACGTGGGACGGTGGACGTCGACGGACGACCGGCGGACGTGGTTCGACCGGAGAGAGGACGTCTCGGTCGAGGACCGGGGGAGCGGTGAGGGTCAACGGACCACGTGACCGAGATATTGCCGACCCGACCGTCGACGCGATGCCATGACGGCACGCATGACGCGCATCCTAGGATCGCCGGACCGAAATTACGCGGAGCCTCGCGCGCCGCTGGTGATCGGTGGATCGCTGCTGATCCAATGGTCCCCACCCCGAACATCGCCAGGCCTCGGCGGCGACCGGGTTCGACCATCACCCCTTTTCGCAGTGCCCGTCGTTATCGTTTTCCGAGGACAGCGAGGGTCGACGGTGGTGGTCGTCGACCGTGCAGCGAGAGGATCGGCGTGGCGGTCGAGAGCAGCTTTTGGATTCGATGCGAGGTGTGCGCGTGTCGGGTTCGACTACGCCCGGACCGCTCGACCCCGATCATCCAATTCGCCGAACCGTGGATCCTCGCGGGCGTCGGCGCGGAGCTCGGCTGGACGGTGGACGCGCTCGGCCGTGACCTCTGCCCTTACTGCTCGGTGACTCGGGCCCGGACCGCTCGGGTCACCGTGGTCCGGGCGGCCGGCACGGCGACACCGGCGGTCCGTGCCCCCTTTGCGTGCCGGTGGTCGACGCCGCCGAGGGCGAGGTCCGCCACAACGCTTTCGGCTGAGCCGCCTTCGGCTGAGCCGCCTTCGGCTGAGCGCCGTAGCCAATGGAGCCGGTCGAGGGCCGGCGACGGGGGTGCGACCCCCGGATTCGGCGGTCGGTGACCGGGCTACATTGACCCGGATGCGACTCGTCTCGTGGAACGTGAACGGTATCCGGGCCGTGGCTCGCAAAGGGCTCTTTGCCCCGTTCCTGGCGTCGCTCGAGCCCGACATCGTGTGTCTCCAAGAGACCAAGGCCCAACAGTCCCAGGCCGAGATCGACGTGACCGGGTACCAGGAGTACTGGAACTCGGCCGAGAAGAAGGGGTACTCGGGCACGGCGATCTTCTCCAAGACCGTGCCCTCGTCGGTGAGCCCCGGGTTGCCGGCCGAGGTGATCGCCGAGCACAAGGTCGTGGGCGACACCTTCGGTGATCCCAACACCGAGGGCCGGGTGCTCACCGCCGAGTACGACGACTTCTACGTCGTAACCGTCTACACCCCGAACACCAAGGACGATCTCGGCCGCCTGGACCTCCGACATACGCAATGGGATCCGGCCTTCCTCGCCTACGTGACCTCGCTCCAGGCCACCAAGCCGGTGGTGTTCTGCGGTGACCTGAACGTGGCCCACACGCCCGACGACCTGGCCAACCCGAAGTCGAACAAGGGCCGGAAGGGCTTCACCGACGAGGAGCGTCAGGGCTTCGAGCACTTCCTCGACGCCGGCTTCGTCGACACGTTCCGGATGTTCCACGAGGGAAACGGCCACTACTCGTGGTGGTCGCACTTCGCCAACGCCCGGGCCCGGAACGTCGGGTGGCGCATCGACTACATCCTGGTGTCGGCGGCGCTACGGCCCCACGTGGTGGCGGCCGACATCCACGCCGACATCATGGGCAGTGACCACTGCCCCGTCAGCATCACCCTCGATCTCTGAGGTCGGCCACATCCGGGCACGAGCTGGCGAACATGTCGAAGTTCGGTCGAGACGATGTCGGTTTCCCTCTTGCGTTTCGGGTGGGTCGTGTTACCGTTGGTTTGGGTTCGTCGACTGCCTGGGGGGTGGCTCGACAATGAACCGATCTGGGGGGGTCGTATGGGGAAGCGCTTGCGGTGCGTCGCGGCTGCGGTGATGTGTGCCGGAGTCCTGGCAACGGTTGGCAGTGTCTCGGTCGCCGGGGCGGCGTCCAAGTATCCGCCGATACCGAAGGGCCCGATCACCTTGGGGGTGTCCACGCCATTGAGCGGGCCCGAGTGCATCGTACGGCATCTTCACCAAGCTCGGGTTCCAGGTGGCGATGGGGTACTTCAACCAGGAGCACCCGAACGGCATCGACGGCCACCAGGTCAACCTGGTCCTCTTGAACGACGCCAGCGACGTGACCACGGCGGTGAACGTGGCCAACCAGCTGGTGGCCGACAAGTCGGCGGCCATCGTCACCCTGACCACCAACCCGGCCGCCGCCCTGCAGCAGCTGGCGGTGTTCAAGAAGGCCAAGATGCCGGTGATCGCCAACCTCGAATTCCCGGCGCTGGCCTCGGCGGCCAAGCAGGCCAGGCAGTACCCGTACCTGTTCAGTCCCAACCCGTCCTCCAGCAGACCGGGGTGGCCGCGCAAGCCTGGATCAAGAAGAAGGGTACACCAACGTCGGCATGCTGAACGACGGCATCCCCTACGACACGTTGTTCGCCAACCTCATCTCCAACGGGATCCAGTCCTCCAAGGTGAAGGTGACCACGGTGACGTCACCCCGGGGGCAGTTGACGACTCGGCGGCCATCACCCAGCTGAAGGCTCGGGGGCCCAGTTGTTGGTGGTGACGGCCGGTGAGAGCTACGGCCCGATCTGGCAGGCCATCCTGGCGGCTGGCTGGTCGCCGGACATCCTGTCCTCCGCCGGTGCGTGGTACAGCGGGTTCTCCGCCATGGGGTCGCTGACCCCGAAGGCCTCGGCCTACTACTACCAGTGCGCCGACCGGTCGATCAAGCGTTCTCGGCCCCCAGAACCAGCTGATGGCCCAGTACGCCAAGGCCACCTCGAACCTGGTGACCAACTACCTGACCTTCATCGCCACCGACAGCGCGCCGCTGGAGCTGCCGACTACGCCATCACCAAGTTCCACTCGGCGTCGCCGGCCGCGATCCAGGCGGCGATCGAAGGGATCCACAACCAGACGTTCCTCGGCCTGAAGTACAACTTCTCGGCGACGAACCACTACGGCTTGGTGGGTTCGTTCGGGCCCGCGGTGTGCCACATGGGCGCGCCCTACGCCGGCGGTGTGGCAAGGTGCCGGTCAAGACCGCAACGACCAAGGTGTCCTCCTCGTCCTGACCGACGTGGCCTGACCGAGGTGTACTCGAGGAGCCCGGTGCCAGGCCGTTGGCGAATCCGCCGGCCGGCCTGGTAGCCGGTGGTAGACAACCCCGGTGGTGGTTCCCACCGGCAGTGGCCAGTCGCAGGCCGACGCAGCGACGAGCGGGCCCCGGTGAGCAAGGCCCGGGTCGAGGCGTTCAGCGACGGCGTCTTCGCCATCGCCATCACCCTGCTGGTGCTGACCATCGCCCAGCCCGACGACTACCACCACCTGGCCCACAGCTGGGCAGCGTTGGCCGGCGCTGGCCGCCTACGTCGTGAGTTTCGCCGTCATCGGGATCATGTGGCTGAACCACCACTCGGTGTTCGCTCACCTTCGGATCGACCGCCCGCTCGTCTACCTGAACTTTGCTGCTGATGACCATCGCCTTCCTCCCGTACCCGACCGGGCGTGCGGGAAGGCACTGCACAGAAAGGGCGCGGGGGACGGCGGCGGTCTTTTCCAGCGTGACGATGGCACTCAACGCATACGCCTGGAGTGGTAGGTGGTGTGGCTCTACGCGTCGAAGGGACGGCGTCTCCTCAACCAGACTCTCCCCGAAGAGGAGCGTTACCGCGTCGCCACGATCTCTTCGCGTTGGGCGGCGGGGCCACTACACCGTTCGCGTTGGGCGTTACGCGTTCCTCAACGCCTTCCTTCCTGGCCTTGCAGGCCGCCGTGGCCGGCTACTACGCCTTCGACCCGATCGCCCGGTCGAGCGCCCGGGCCGCCGCCCGGTCCGACGGCGGGGGATCTTCGGGCCCGGGCGCTGCACCCGGATCCCGCCTAGGCGGCGGCGGCCAATCGACCCCCGTCGGCCGCCAGGGGGCGCTCAGGGGTCGGCGGTGGCGGCGACCAGGCTCGCCGCGAACGCGTCGGGACGCGAGAGGAACGGGTGATGCCCAGCCGCGAACTCGACTGCGCTGGCGCCCTCCCGGACGCGCCGCCGCTGCACTCTCGGGCGGGGTGGCCAGATCGTCGGTGCAGACCACGTAGGTGGCGGGCTTCGTCGCCAGGCGATCTGGCGAGGCGCCTGGT
The DNA here is from genome assembly GCA_963730735.1 of uncultured Acidimicrobiaceae bacterium. Classification (GTDB taxonomy): domain Bacteria; phylum Actinomycetota; class Acidimicrobiia; order Acidimicrobiales; family RAAP-2; genus CAVSSX01. Next base: position 402,507 of record CAVSSX010000008.1, on the reverse strand, counting down.
GAACGGCATCAGGGCCTGGCGCGTGAGCCGCGATCGCCTGCTCCGTGGTCGCGCTGTCGCAGTCCTGAAGGAAGAACTCCCGGACCAGATCGGGATCGACAGCGACCGTCCCGTCGTCGCCCGGCCGCATCCACGGCGCCGGCTCGCAGCCGACCATCTCCCCTGCGACTGACCCGTGTCGGGCATCACCGAGGCCACGTACACAGCTCGGTGACGCGGTCATCGGCGCCGGCCTCGGTGATGATCATGCCGCCGTAAGAGTGACCGCAGAGACGACGGGACCGTCCATTGCGGCGATCACCGGGCGGCATGAGTCGACGTCATCGTGCAGGTCTCCGAGCGTGTCGCCGGACTCGCCGCAGCTCGGCAAGGGCACCGCGACGGTGGCAACGCCGCGGTCGGCCAGCGGCTGGTCATTCGGCTCCACCACCAATCGGCGTCGCGGACGCACGCGCCGTGGACGAACATCAATGTGGTCATCGCCGCCCTCCCATCGGTCCCCGACGCCGGGCCCGACGGTCCGATCGTGCATCCCCGCTGTCCCAACGTGGCCTCCTCGGTCCGTTGGCCATCATGGCCCAGACCCGACGGGTCGACGCCCGTCGGCCGGCGCACGAGGGGCGGCAGGACGGCGGGGCACCGTAGAGTCCGACCATGATCGAGCAAGCCGAATTCGGACGCACCGGCCACCGGAGCAGCCGGGTCATCTTCGGCGCCGCCGCCCTCGTCGCGGCATGCGCCAGGACCGGGCCGACGAGGTGCTCGAGGTCCTGCTGAGCCCACGGCGTCAACCACCTCGACGTGGCGGCCAACTACGGCGACGCCGAGTTGCGGCTCGCGCCGTGGCTGGCCGGGCACCGGGACGACTTCTTCCTCGCCACCAAGACCGGGGAGCGGACCGGCGACGGCGCCCGGGCCAGCCTCGAGCGGTCGCTCACCCGGCTCGGGCGTCGACCACGTCGACCTGATCCAGTTGCACAACCTGGTCGAGGAGGACGAGTGGCAGCACGGCCCACGGGCCGGGCGGGGCGCTCGAGGCACTGGTGGCCGCCCGGGCCGAGGGCCTCGTGCCGCCACATCGGGGTCACCGGCCACGGCCTGCGGATCGCCGCCATGCACCAGCGCAGCCTGGCGGCGTTCGACTACGACTCGGTGCTGCTTGCCGTTCAGCTCCGGTCCTGGCCGGCATCGACACGTACCGGCGCGACGCCGAGGCGCTCTTCGCCCTGTGCGCCGAACGGCGGGTGGCTGTCCAGACGATCAAGTCGGCGGCCCGTCGCCGCTGGGCGCCCGACGACCCGTCGCCCCATCACAGCTGGTACGAACCGATCACCGACCCCGGCGTGCTCGGGCGATCGGTGCGATGGGTCCTCGGCGGTGGAGCGATCCCCGGGCAGCTCTTCGTGAACTCGAGCAGTGACGTGGCCACGCTGGCCACCGTGCTCGCCGCCGGCCGAGCGGGCGGCGTCGGACCCCCGTCCGGGCGACGACGAGGTGGCGGCCGACCTCGAGGCCGACGGGCATCCGGCGCGCTGTTCGACGGGGGCGCGCTCGAGCGCGATCTGAGGTTCCGAGCCTGCAGGGGGCCTTGCGCTCCACCCCCGCCCCGTTGCTACGCTAGTTGCATGTCTACTGCAGAAGACTCCGGCTACGGCCACCTGCGTCAGTCGATCGACCGTTCGGCCCAGGCCAACCGGGCGTCGCGCCGTCTCGACCGCCTCGGGCTGGAGCACCCGGTGCTGAACGCCCTCGGGTACGTGGTGGCGGCGGCCTTCTTCCTGGTGGTCTTCCGGGCGATCACCGGGTCGTGGCTCGCCGCCGTGATCCTGGCCGTGGTGTTCACCGCCCTGGTGGGCGTCATCGCCCAGGCCAACCTCCGCCGCCGGCGGCGCAACGGCACGTCGGCGGAGTTCGGCGCCCCGGCACCCGACTGAGCACCGGCACCGGCCGCTCAGGACGGCGGGTGCCCCACGGCGTGGATGATCTGGCCGGTCACCGTGCTCGAGAGGTCTGAGGCCAGGAACAGCCCGGCACCGGCGACCGCCTCGACCGTCGGTACCCCCCGGTCGACGATGGGCTGGAGGACCTCCGGGGGCAATTCCTTCAGCATGTCGGTGACCGCCCCGGGCGCCAGGGCGTTGACCCGGATCCCGAACGGCGCCAGTTCCTTGGCCCAGGTCAAGGTCAGTCCGACCAGCCCGGCCTTCGAGGCCGAATACGCCGAGAAGCCGACCAGCCCGTGGGTCCCGGCGGTCGAAATGACGTTCACGATCGTCCCGCCGCTCCGGGCCTTCATGCCCGGAATCACGGCCTGGGCGAAGTAGAGCGGCCCGGACAGGTTGACGGCCAGGACCCGCTCCCAGTCCTCGTCGGTGACCCGGGTCACCGCCGCCCGAGAGGACACGCCGGCGTTGTTGACCAGGACGTCGACCGGGCCCAGCCGGTCGGTGACGTCAGCCACCAGGGCGTCGACCGCCGCACGGTCGGCGGCATCGGCACCGACACCGATGGCCCCGGGGAGCCCCGCCGCCACCGCCTCGGCGTCGGCCACCCGGGTGCCGTGCACGGCCACTCGAGCCCCCTCGGCGCTGAAGCGCTCGGCCATGGCGCGGCCGATGCCCCGGGTCGAGCCGGTGACGAGCACGATCGTTCCCTCGAGGAGTCCCATGGCCGGGGACGGTAGCAGCGGTCAGTGTGGCCTCAAGCAGTGTGGCCTCAAGCAGTGTGGCCTCAAGCAGTGTGGCCTCAAGCAGTGTGGCCTCAAGCAGTGTGGCCTCAGTCCGCGGTGTCGCCGGCGCAGACGCCCGGTAACGGGCCAGCGCCTCCTGTCGTTCCACGGCGTGGTCGACAATCGGGGCGGGGTACCCGCGCGTGTGAACACGGGCCGGCCGCCTCCACGGCTCGTGGATCGCCGGTCGCCAGCCAGGCCAGCTCCGGCACCCAACGACGGATGTAGTCGCCATCGGGATCGAAGCGCTGCCTTGGCCACCGGGTTGAACATCCGGAAATAGGGGGCCGCGTCGGTCCCGGACCCCGCCACCCACTGCCAGCCGTGCTGGTTGGACGCCAGGTCGCCGTCCACCAGCTGTTCCATGAACCACCGGGCCCCCCCGGCCAATCCAGGTGCAGGTCCTTGACCAAGAAGCTGGCCATGATCATGCGGACCCGGTTGTGCATCCACGCCTCGGCCGCGAGCTGTCGCATCCCGGCGTCCACGATCGGATAGCCGGTGCGGCCCTGCGTCCCAGGCCGCGAATCGGTCGTCGGCCCCGGCACCGGTTCGACCTCGAACCGCCGCCATTCGGTCCGGTAGGCCCGCCGGGCCGATTCGGGTGGTTGAAGAGGACATCCGCGTAGAACTCCCTCCAGCACAGTTCGGCCGCAAAGCGATCGTGGTGGCGGTGGCCCGCAGCGGATCGAGCACCTGACGCGGATGGAGGCAGCCGAATTTCAAGTAAGGCGACAGTCGAGAGGTGGTGGGTCGCGCCGGTCCCGATGTGGCCGTAGCCAGGCGGTCGTCCCCCAGAAGCGGTCGGGCGCGCTGGGCCGCCCCTCCCCGGGCCGGGGGTCGGCGTCGGCCCGAGTGGTCGAGCTCGCCCGGGAGCCGACACCGCCGAGCGCCCGGATCGGGGCGGGGTCTGGTGGCTCCAACCCGCGGCCGTCCAGGCCCGAGAACGGCGTGAAGACCCGAAACGGCTGCCCGGTCGAAGTTCGCAAGGTACCGGGCGCAACTGCGTACGGCGATCCGACCCGTTCCAGGCGGCGGTGAGCCGCCAGGGCCCTGGCGACGGCCTCCTCCCGGGCGTGCCGTAGGGCCCGAAGTCGGCGGCGAGCATACGTCGTCGGCCTTGCCCGCGGCCACGGCCGGGACGACGGCGACCGGGTCCCCGCGCCGCACGACCAGGGCGCCGCCGAGAGAACGATCGAGCTCTCTGAGGCATCCGCCCAGAAAGGCCAGCCGGGGCGCCCCCGCCGCTCGAGGACCGGGTCCCATACGAAGAGCGGTATGAGTCGTCGCCGGCCGGCCAGCGCAGCCGCCAGGGCCGGGTTGTCGGACAGGCGGAGGTCCCGCCGGAACCACATGACACCCGTGCCGGCTCGCTCCTCTGTCGCTGTCGACTGCCCGGTGTCACCCATGGACCGCTCCTCGTCGCGTGCGTCGGCATCGATCGTCCCACGTGCCACGGCCGGCCCGATCACGTCCGACGGCCGACGGTGGGTGTCGACGCTGGAAGCCGGAGGTGCGAAGCGGCGCCTCGGTGGGTAAGGGATAGATAGCCAGGCAGGGGCGGTGCCGACCTGCGAACCAGCCGGCGGGCTATCGAGAAAGACGAGGGATGGAACCGATGAGTGACGTGCCGGAGCCACGACCGACCGCAGCGACCACCCTCCACCCTGAAGGTGAGGTCGCACCCGTCGACCCCGCGACGCCCTCGCCGGCGGCGACCGGGACGACGCCGACGGGAACGACCGCCTCTGCGAAGCCGGCGGCCGTGCCGACGCGGATCAGTGCCATCTGGACGGCGGTGGTGGTCGCCGTCGTCATCCTCATCGCCCTGATCATCTTCATCGCCCAGAACACCCAACAGACGAAGATCAATTTCCTGTGGGTGCACGGCTCCGGACCCACGTCGGTGGTCATGCTGATCGCCGCCGTCGCCGGTGCGGTCATCGTCGTCGTCGCCGGTCTGGCGCGCATCATCCAGCTCCGTCGCCGTCGGCATGCGGCGAGCACACCCCCCGACGCCACCTCGACCTCCGGGTCGAGATCGCACCGGCGCAAGGCCCGCACCGCCTGAACGAGGTCGCTCGGTGGGGCGGCGTCGCTGAGGCCGGCACGCGACTGGCGCACAACCCTTGAAATAACTGGGTTTCTGGTTGGCCCGACGAAGCTGCGATCTTCGGTCGACCTGACGCGCGCCTGTCGAGCGGAAGTGGCTAGTGTTCGACGCACGGCGGACCTGGGGGGGTCGCTCCGGAGGTGGGGTCAGCATGCTGACCCTGCCGGCGGCGCCGGCATTTGGGGGGGTACATGCGAGCGTTCCGGAAGTCTCGAACGGTCAGCGGGCTGTTAGCGGTGGTCCTCGTGGGGTCCATGGCGACGGTCAGCTTTGAGGCCGTGTCCAGTGTTGCGTCGTCGGCCGCCACCACGAAGTTCGGCACCTTGGCGTCGCCGTGCGGGCCGGGAAGCGCCAAGGGGGCGACCAATCTCGGGGTGACCGACTCGAGCATCCACATCGCCTATGGCGACGACCGGGGCTACTCCGGTGACCCGGGCCTCGACCAGGAGATGGGCAACGCCGTCAAGGGCTTCATCGCCTGGTGTAACGCCCAGGGCGGGATCAACGGCCGGAAGGTCGTGGGTGACTACCTCGACGCCGCCGTCCTGAACGTGAACACCGTCATGACCCAGGCCTGCAAGCAGGACTTCATGCTCGTCGGCGAAGGCTTCGGTCTCGACGAGGCGGGTGAGCAGACACGGCTCGGGTGCAACCTCGTGCAGGTGCCGGGCTTCGCCGTCGGCTCCGACGTGGCCAACGCCTACGAGTCCTACCAACCGACGCCCAACCCGGTGAACTGGAGCCCCGTCTCGGTGGCCTACCAGGTGAAGAGCCTGTTCCCGACGAAGGTGCTGAAGACCGGCCAGCTGATCGAGAACTTGTCCTCGGAGTCCCAGTCGATGGCCAAGGCCAAGCAGGCCTTCTCCCAGACCGGGTGGAAGTACGTGGACTGCCCGTTCCAGGTCAACTACACCGGCGAGCCCAGCTACACCCCGTTCGCCCAGAAGCTGCAGAGCTGCGGTGCCCAGGTCGTCTACACCGACACCTCGCCCGGTCCTGAGCTCTACGGCATGCTCGAGGCGGACAACCAGCTCGGCTACAACCCGATCTGGGTCGGCGACACCAACCTGTACTCGCCGGAGTTCGCCGCCTGGAACACGAGCGGCCTGGCCAACAACTTCTACGTGCGCTCGGCCTACGAGCCGGTCGAGGCGGCGAAGGTGGTCCCGGCGGTGGCCCAGTTCCTCAAGATCGTGAAGCCCTACGGGCCGACCGACCAACTGGGCGAGCAGTCGGCGTCGGCCTTCCTGCTCTGGGCCACCGAGGCCAAGGCCTGCGGGTCGACGCTGACCCGCCAGTGCATGGTCAACAAGCTGGCCACGGTGACCTCGTGGACCGGTGGCGGACTGAGCGCCCCGGGCAATCCGGCGAAGAACTTGCCGCCCAAGTGCGGTCTGCTGCTCAAGCTCCAGAACACCAAGTACGTCCAGGTGGTGCCGAAGAAGCTGGGCGCCTTCCAGTGCTCGTCGAAGTACATCGTGCCGAACTCCGGTGCCGACGTCCTGCAGACCACGCTGAACGCCGATGGCTACTCCACCAAGTACGCCACGCCCAACACCATCAAGCCCCAGACCACTTCCTGACCCGGGCTGTCCGAGGGGGTCGGAACGGTAGGGGTGGACATGACCGGTAGGGACTAGGGGAGCACGGTGCATCTCTTCCTCGCGTACACCATCGCCGGACTGGTCACGGGTGCCGTGTACGGCATTGCGGCCTCCGGCCTGGTCCTCACCTACACGACATCGGGCATCTTCAACTTCGCCCAGGGGGCGATGGCGATGCTGGCGGCCTTCGGCTACTGGCAGTTCCGCTACGACTGGAACTCGCCGGCCCCGCTGGCCCTGATCGTGGTGATCCTGGTGCTGGCCCCGCTGGTCGGCGGCCTGCTCCACCTCGGGATCATGCGGGGGCTCCGCGACACGGCCGAGATCACCAAGATCGTGGTCACCGTCAGCATCATGCTGGGCTTCATCGCCCTGGCCACGTGGATCTGGAACCCGACCACGCCCCGCAACGACATCCCGTTCTTCGGGGAGTCGGCCAAGTTCAAGTTCCTCGGGGTCTACGTCACCGACCACGAGGCCATCGCCCTCGGCGCCGCCGTGCTGATCGCCGTCGGGATCCGCTTCCTGTTCCAGCGGACCCGGACCGGGGTGGCCATGCGGGCGGTCGTCGACAACCCGGCCCTGCTCGAGCTGAACGGTGGACGACCCGAGCGACTGGCCGCCTTGTCGTGGGCCATCGGCGGGGCCCTGGCGGCGCTGGCCGGTGTCCTCATCACCCCGATCAGCGGGGGCACCCTCGACGTCAGCCAGCTGACCCTCTTCGTGATCGATGCCTTCGCCGCGGCGATGTTCGGCCGGCTGCGGAGCCTCCCGCGGACGTTCATCGGGGCCATCGTCCTGGGGCTGGCCAGCAACTACGTCCTGGCCTACTTCCGACCTAGTGGGAGTGGGCCTCGAACTTCCGGATCTCGCTCCCGATGATCGCCCTGTTCGTGGTGCTCCTGGTGCTGCCCCAGGACCGGCTCCGGGGTGCGGTGCTCCTGCGGAACCGGGAGCGCTACAAGGTGCCCACCCTGCCGAGCGCCGGCCTGTGGGGGGTCATCCTCATCGCCGTGGTGCTGCTGCTCGAACTGGTGATGACCACCGAGGCGATCACCGCCCTGACCGTCGGGATGACGTTCGCCATCATCGCCCTCTCGCTGACCCTCCTCACCGGCTACGCCGGTGAGATCAACCTGGCCCCCGTGTCGCTCGGCGCCATCGCCACCATCTTCGCCTTCCATCTCGGGATCATCGGGACCGGCCTCGACCAACGCATCTCGATCTGGGGCATCGTCATCGGGGTGGCGGCCGCCGCCGCCATCGGCGGCCTGATCGCCCTGCCGGCCCTCCGCTTGCGGGGCCTGTACCTGGCCCTGGCCACCCTGGCCTTCGGGGTCTTCGTGTCGGACATGATCATCGCCGACGTCACCCCGCACATCCTCCCGATCTTCCACACCCACTTCTCGATCTTCACCAACGGGAGCTGAACATCCCGTCCATCAAGGTCGGGCCGCTCGACCTGCACAGCCCCAAGTCGTTCCTGACCGCTGTGACGGTGGTGTTCACGGTGATCGGCATCGGGCTCATCGCCCTGCGCCACAGTGCCTACGGGCGCCGGCTGGCGGCGATGAAGGACAGCCCGGCGGCCACGGCCACGTTGGGCCAGAACCTGGTGAAGTTGAAGCTGTCGGTGTTCGTGCTCTCGGCGGCCATCGCCGGTCTCGGCGGCATCCTGTTGTCGTCGGCGTCGGTGTCGGTCAACCCCAACACCTTCATCATCTTCGTCAGCCTGACCCTGGTCATGCTCACCGTCGTGGGCGGCATCGGCAACGTGGCCGGTGCCCTGATGGGCGGCATCCTGGCCGGGGTGGGCTTCCAGGCGATCACCGCCTCGTTCCAGAACATCTACTCGGCCCACGGCGGGCCGTGGAACTTCTTCGCCAACCTGGCCCTGGTCGGTCCGGCGCTGATCGGGGTGAGCCTCGGGCGCAATCCGAGCGGGTCGGTGGGGCAGATCGTCGCCAGCTACGCCCCCCTGTGGCGGACCAAGGCCGTCCTGGCCGTGGGCGTGGCCCTGGCGGCCACCGCCTATCTGTTGGACCTCACCGGGGCCATCTCCAACTGGTGGTTCGTGGCCAGCATCGCCGCCATCGCCCTGGGCCTTCCGGTGGTGGGCAAGGCGATCCACCCCGAGGCGTTCGCCCCGCCGGGTGGCACCGGTCCGCCGGTCGACGCCCCACCGTTGCTCAAGCCGTCGACCCGGTCGGGGACGGCCGCGCCGACCGGGTCGTTGGCCATGGGGTGGCTCGGAGGGGGTGGCCATGGCCGGCCTTGAGGTGTCGGGGGTGGCCATGAGCTTCGGCGGCAACCGGGTGCTCGACGACGTCTCGTTGACCGTCGAGCCGGGTCAGGTGACCGGTCTGATCGGGCCCAACGGGGCCGGCAAGACCACCCTGTTCAACATCGTGAGCGGCCTGCTCGACCCGAGCGCCGGGCGGATCGTCCTGGACGGGCGCGACGTGACCAAGGCCGGCCCGGCCGCCCGGGCCCGCGGTGGCCTGTCCCGGACCTACCAGCAGCTCGAGCTGTTCACCTCGCTCTCGGTCCGTGACAACGTCCGAGTGGCCGGGGAGATCCGCAACGCCTGGGGTCGTCGCTACCGGACGAACGTCCGGGCCGAGACCGACCGGGTGATGGGCCTGTTGGGGCTGGACGACGTCGCCGACCGGGAGGTCGGCGAGCTCCCGACGGCCCGGGCCCGGATCATCGAGGTGGCCCGGGCCCTGATGACCAAGCCGCGGGTGCTGTTGCTCGACGAGCCGGCCTCGGGCCAGACCGAGCGCGAGACGGTCGAGTTCGGCAAGCTGCTCGGGCAGCTGGTGGCCGACGGCCAACTGGGCATCTGCCTGGTCGAGCACGACGTCTCGCTCGTCATGGGGGTCTGTGCCACCATCCACGTCCTCGACTACGGCCGGATCATCGCCTCGGGGCCGCCCGAGCAGATCCGCCTCGAGCCGGCGGTGATCGACGCCTACCTGGGGTCGACCGAGGGGGTCGGGTGAGCGACGGCCCGGGTGCGCTGCTCGAGGTGCGCTCGATCCGGGCCGGCTACGGGCCGATCGAGGTGCTCCACGAGGTCGACCTCCAGGTCTTCCCGGGCAAGGTCGTGGCCCTGCTCGGACCCAACGGCGGCGGCAAGACGACGCTGCTCAACGTGTGCTCGGGGACCCACCAGGCCGACCAGGGCGCGGTGTGGTTCGAGGGCCAGGACGTGACCAAGGTCAGTGCCGGCGAGTTGTCCCGCCGTGGCCTGTGCACGGTGCCCGAGGGTCGGGGCGTGTTCCCCAACCTCACCGTCCGCGAGAACGTGCTGATGGCCACGCAGGTGGGAGTGGACATGGCGCATCTCGAGGAGGTGACGTACTCGAGGTTCCCGCGGCTCGGGGAGCGCCGAAAGCAGCTGGCCGGCACCCTGTCGGGTGGTGAGCAGCAGATGCTGGCCCTGTCGAGGGCCTTCGGCACCGACCCCAAGCTCCTCATGTTGGATGAGCTCTCGATGGGGCTGGCCCCGTTGGTGGTGCGCCAGCTCTACGACCTGGTGAGCGAGCTCGCCGCCCAGGGCCTGTCCATCCTCATCGTGGAACAGTTCGCCCGGACCGTGCTCCCGATCGCCGACACCGTGGCGGTCATGCTCCAGGGCCAGATCGTCCGGTCCGGGACGCCGGCCGAGCTGGCCGACGAGTTGACCTCGAACTACCTCGGGTCGTGAACCCCGAGGGCGCCGACGCCGGTGGCCGCCCGGGCGGCGGCCCGACCCGAGGCCCGGTGGGGGATGCTGGTGCCGGGGGTGCGCAGGCGCTCCCGTAGTTTCGGGGCGATGCCGGCACCGAACTGGATGATCCAGGCGGACCGGGGTTGCCCGGAGAGGTTGGCCTCCGAGCCGTGGATGGTGAGCGGGGAGTGGATGGCCAGACCGCCTCGTTTGACGGCGGCGTCGACCACGTCGCTGAGCTCCGGTTCGATGACCTCGTAGCGGCCCTCGCCCAGCATGCGGTGGGGCAGGAGGGCCCTCGGCTCGGGACTCCGGGCGTAGCGGAGGCAACCGTTCTCCACGGCGACGTCGTGGAGCGGGATCCACAGGTGCACCGACCGCCCGAACGCCTTGGTCTTGGACGACGCCATGTCCTGGTGCCAGGCGATCTCGCTGCCCGGCTTGGGCGGCTTCACCAGGGCGTGGTCGAAGTGGCACGCCGGCCGCCGGGTGCCGAGCAACTGGATGGCGATGGCCCGGGTGACGTCGACCGCCGGTTGCAGGGCCTCGCTCGTCCGGAGCAATCCGATCCACTCGTCGACCGCATGGTCGTCGGTCCGGGTGGGGGCGCGCTCGGCGATCGTCTGCTCGATCCGGTCGAGGTAGCTGGCCGGCATGATCGGTCGGTCGACGACCAAGAAGCCGTCTCGTTGGAATGCATGTATTTCGGTAGCCGTCAGCATCGTCCTCCGCCTCTTCTGCCGAAGCGCGCCGCCGAACGGTCGCACCCTGGCCCACTCAAATCCTCTACGTCATCTGGTTGTCGTGTCCCCGTCTCCGACGTCGTCCACGATGGGTGTCCCCCACCCGTGTGTTCTCGATCCTTGGTTCGCCACTACGGCGAGAGCTGCATCCGGGAGCGAGTGCGAAACTCGTTGCTCCGCCTCCGCCGGAGGAGCAACGAGGACCCGAGGCCGACCCCGACCGTGGCCATGGTCAGGTGCACGAAGGTGTTGGTCCGGTCGTCCCGGCCGTCGACGGCCACGTAGGCCAGCCCGTCGACCACGAACGACGACGACAACAGCAGCGCCGCCAGCCGGGAGCGCTCCGACGACCAGGCGGCGCCCAGCCAGCCGAAGACCGGGCCGACGAGGAGGCTCGCCGCCACCCACGGTGCGGCCCGCTGGGCCAGCGGCAGCATCGCCGTGGTCCGTTCGACGGCCCCGATCCAGCCGTAGTAGCCGACCAGGGCGGCGCCCAGCAGGGCCAGCCCCGAGGCGGCGCCACGGGACCGGGTGGTCGAGGTCATGCCGACACAGAAGGCCGCGGCCAGCCACAGGGCGGCGACGTTCGAGACGTTGAGCGACCAGGCTGGCCCGTGGGCCATCCAACGGTCGACGACACCGAAGCACAGGCCGCAGGCCAGGGCGCCCGCCATCGGGGGCGTCGGTAGCCTCATGACGTGGCGGTGAGCCGGGGGCTGGCGGTCCCGGTTCGCTTGGTGGGCCGGTAGGGACGGCGGAGTCGGGCCGAGAGGTAGCCGAGCATGGTGCTCGACACGCCGGCGACCATGGCGGCCGCCCGGCCGAAGCCGCCGACGTCGCCGTGGGTGCCGGCCCGCAGGGCGGTGCCGATCCCCTGGGGGATGGTCTGGCGGAGGTAGCTCCGTTCGGCGGCCAGCGCCGCCGAGGTCCCGGCCATGTTGCCGACAGTGGCCTTCGAGCGGCCCTCGCCGTAGCAGCGTCGCAGGAAGTAGGAGGGCGTGCGGCGACCGGCCGACACGGTGTGGGTGACGAGCGCGTCGGGCTCGTAGACCAGCTGGGCCCCGTTCACGATCCGGGCGGCCCGGATGCAGAGCTCCGTCTCCTCGCAGCCGGCGCTGTTGGCCCCGGATCGTCCGAGGGAGTAGGAGAACCCGCCGACCTGCTCGAGGGTCGAGCGGCGGAAGGACATGTTGGCGCCGATGAAATTGCGCACCGGGGCGACGTCGGTGGGCATGCCCGAGTGGCTGCAACCGATCACCCAGTCGAACTCGGCCGGCATCCACCGCGGCCGCGGGGCCTGCCAACCCGGTACCACCGAGCCGCCGACCCCGACGATGGCGTCGTCGTGGTAGCCGGCCACCAGGTGCTCCAGCCACGACGGGTCGGCCTGGGCGTCGTCGTCGAGGAAGGCCACCACGTCGGCCGACGTCCGCCGGAACCCCTCGTTGCGGGCGCCTGAGAGCCCCTGGGGTCCGGCGTTCTCCACCACGGTGACGTGGGGGAAGGCCGCTCGGGCCCGGGCGAACAGCGCCGGGCAGTGGTCGATGACCAGGACGACGTCCTTGGCCAGTCGGGTCTGGTGCTCGACCGAGGCCAGGGCGGCCGAGAGGTCGTCCCACCGGTCCTCGGTGTACGCACAGATGACGACACCCACCGACAGGGTCTCCACCGATGGCACGAGGGTCGTCATAGCCGTCATGACTCCAGGATCAGGCCCGGGTGTCCGGGCGGGACTTCGGGGCGTTCTGGAGGTTCCGCTCCTTCAGCAGCGTGCGCAGGACGCGGATCCCGTCACGCACGGAGTGGAGGTTGGACGACCCGCTGCGGCGGGGCATCTCCAGGCTCGGGACCTCGGCGATGCGGAGACCGGAGGTGACCGCACGCACGGTGAGCTCGGTCTCGATCTCGAAGCCCTCCGAGGTCAGCCCCAGGTGATCCAGGTACTGGCGCCGGAAGCCGAAGAAGCCGTAGCACAGGTCGGTCATCTGGGTCTCGAAGAAGTGGTTGGCCAGCATCATCAGGCCCTTGTTGCCGAGCTTGCGCAACGGGGTGATGTCGAGCGAGCCGCCACCGCCCACGAACCGGGAGCCCTTCACGAAGTCGAAGCCGTGGTCCAAGAAGTAGACGATTTGGGGGATCTCCTCGGGGAGCATGCTCCCGTCGGCGTCCATGGCCACGATGACTTCGTTGCGGGCGGCGTTGAAGCCCGCTCGGAGAGCGTTGCCCTTGCCGGCCGCCGGCTCGTCGATGATCCGGATGTCCGGTCGGCAGGTGACGGCCATCATCTGGGTGACGTCCGAGGACTGCCCGTCGACCAGGATGACCTCGTCGACACAGTCGGGGAGGTGGTCGAGGACCGTCGCCAGGTTCCGGGCTTCGTTCTTGGCCGGGATGATCAGGCTGACCGACGAGCGGTTGGGGAGCCGCCGCTCACTGGGGCTGCGGAGCTGGCCGAGGGGCCGCTCGTTGTCCACCAGGGCGGTCGGGACGTGGGATCTCGATGCACTCGAGATCTCGGTGATCGGGACGGTTTCAGTTGTGACTGGCGCTGACATAACGGTTGACGCCCTCCTTCGATGAATGTGGCGAGGTTTGGGAATGGTTGGTTGGCACGGCTAACTGCTGGCTGGATGTTCTGGATGTTGGGAGATCAATGGGAATCACCGACACCCGATTCCTTGGCCATCGAAGTCACCGCGCGAGACGACTTGACGCCGAGCTTGGTCCGTATCTGCTGGAGGTACTTGTTGACACTGCGCCGTGAGAGGGCGAGTTGGGAGGCGATCTGGGAGTGGTCCATCCCTTCGACCAGGAGGTCGAGGATGGCTCGTTCGTCGGCCGTCAGCTGCTCGACACCGTCGACCGGCGGGTCGGCCTTCTCGGCGACCGCCGGCTCGGGGTCGTGGCTGTGGGTGGTGCCGTCGCGCTCGGCCGAGAGCACTTGGGTGAGCAGCGGTGGGGAGAGCCACATCTCGCCCCGGGCGGCGTACCGGATGGCGTCGGCGAGCTCGGCCGCCGGCGGCACCTTCAGTACGAACGCCGAGGCACCCCGCTGGACGGCGGCGTCGATCTGCTCGGGGTTGTCGTCATTCGAGAGAAGGACAACCGCCGGTGCGTTGGCCGACACATGGAGCTGGGCCATGGCCACGCCCCCGTCGGCCCGAGCGAGCTCGGCGTCGAGCACGAGCACATCGGGGTGCTGGTTTGCAACGAACTCGGCAATGTTGTCGAGGAACGAGTCGGCGGCCACGGCGCGCAAGTCGCCGTATTCCGCCAATCCCTCACAGATTGCTTCGCTCAGAACTGGGTGGCTGCCAATCACGGCGACCTGGGTCTCTGCCATGTCGACAGTGTGTGAGATCGAGGCGGTGCGTGATACCCGCACCAACACGAACTTTCTACGTCCTCTGGTGGACGTCCCTCGGCGCCGGGGCGGCCGGACTACGGCCCCCGGAGGCGGCGACTAGGTCGTCGTACCCCCGCGACGCTGGGGAAACGACGGGATCCAGGCACTGACACGGGCCCCGCCGAGGTCCGAGCGACCGATGTCGATCCGTCCCTCGTACTGGCGGACGATGCCGTCGACGATGAGGAGCCCGAGGGCGCGTCGCGGCGTCTTGGCGTTGCCCGAGAGGCGGGCCTGGCCGTCGGCCGGTGGCTCCGGGAACCCCGGGCCGGAGTCGCCGACGGTCACCGTCACCCCACCCTCCGAGGGCGTGACCTCGACCCGGACCCGACCCCCGTTCCCGGCGGCACGCAGGGCGTTGGCCAGCAGGTTGGAGATGAGTCGTTCGATCGAGACCGAGCGGGCCCGGAGCATCGAGGGCCGCAGATCGGTGGACAGCTGGGCGTCGGCGGCGAGCCGGTTGCGCTCCACGATGCGGTGGGCGACCTGGTCGACCCGGATCTCCTCGATCCGTCCACCCTCGAGCACGTCGGTGCAGAGGTCGAGGAGGTAGGACGCCTCACTCTGTATCTGCGTGGCCACCTGTCGGACCCGGGCGTCGGACGACTCCTCGTCGAGCAATTGGGCCAGAAAACGTAGGGTGGCCGCCGGGTTGGTCATGTCGTGGGCGAACCCCCGCAACTTCAGGTCGGGACCCCACGCATCGATGGTCTTGGCCGCATCGGCCACCGGCCCACCCCGCTGGTCCGTCGGGTCCGACGCACCATCGAGTCCGGCGGCCGCCCGCTCGGGTTCCTCGGTCGAGGGGGCTCTCGTGTCCATGACGTCTCACCGCTCCCGGTCGTGCCTTCTTAGGTCCCCGGGCCTCCCGAGGCGTCCAGCGGGAAGAGGTCATCGATCTCGGCGGGCCGGGATCGGCTCGTCCGCCGACGTAATCGACCTTACCTGATTGCTCCATCAACTCTCGGGGTCCGACCGGCGCCACCCCGGGTGCCCACCGGCCGAGTGGGCCTCGCGGTACCGCGTCTGGGGGACGTGGGTCGGTCGGACCTCGTGCAGTCGGGGGGTCGGCGGCGTCCCTGTCGGTGTGGTGTCGCCGACCGGGCCAGGGCGCCGGGGTCGGCCGCCTCCGGCGCCGTAGGAGGGCACGAGTACCGGTCGCGGTCGAGTCGAGACGAGGTCTGCCCGCGCCGCCGTCGTGCCGGCGCGAGAGGGCAAGGTCATCGACGAGTACCAGACGTCTCGCGACGACGTCGTCGATGTGGTCGACGACCTCGCGACGAGACGGTGACGAGGTCGCGACCGCACCCTCGGATGCGGTCGTCGCCACGGGGGGAGAAGGCGGCCCTGGAGGGGTGCGTCTCGCATGAGGTGAGGAGTCGGCCGGCCCGTAGTCCCTCATCGCGACCCCCACCCCGGGTTGCGTATCCTCCCTGGTCCACGGCCCGTCGGTATGAGATCGGTGGGCCGTCGAGAGGGTACGGTGCCGACGATGGTGGACCGATCCGAACGAAAGTGGCCCGCGTCTCCACAACTCGTCGTAGGAAGATCGTCAATTGTCCGGTCGCCGCAGCCTCGTCAATTCCTCAGACTGATGACATGACCGAAACAGCTGTAGCAATCGTCGACCACCAACCGGTCCTCTGCGAGTCGCTGTCGGCCTTCCTCTCCGGCGAAGCCAACCTCCGTGTCGTAGGTTCGGCGTCGACCGCCGCCGAGGTCGCCGACCTCATCGCCACCCGCCGACCGGACGTGCTCATCCTCGACGCCGAGTTCGACACGGCCCACGGTGTGGACATCCTCGAGCAGATCGGGGCCATGCCCTCGAGTCCCGCCATCGTCATGCTGATGGCCGACGAGGACTTCGCCACCGCCGGCCGGGCCCTGCGCATGGGCGCCTCGGGCTTCGTCTTGAAGGCGGCGCCCATCCGTGAACTGGTGGAGGCGATCCACTGGGCGGCCAAGGGCCAGATGTGGATGTCGCCTCCCTTGCTGACCGGGCTGCTCCAGGAGCGACCCGACACCGGGTCCCGTGAGGCGAAGGGCCGACTGGCCCTGTTGACCAAGCGGGAGCTCGACGTGCTCCGCCTGTTGGTGGAGGGCCTCAGCCAGACGGCCATCTCGGCCCGGCTCCATGTCTCGGCCAACACCGTGCGCACCCACAGCCAGAACCTCCAGAAGAAGCTCGGTGTCCACTCGGCCGTCGCCGCCGTCTCGGTGGCGCTCGATGCCGGCCTCCGGCCGGCCGCCTGACCCACGTCAGCCGTGTGTCTGAACTGACGTTGCTCGACCCGTGCCGACCTTCTCCCACTACCAGTGCGCCTCCAGGGCGCTGCGTCCCTCCGAAGGGACGTCCCTAGCTACCTCGCGTCCCGAGTTCGGCCGATGAACCGCCGGCTCGGACTCCTCGCCGGCGCCGCCTTCGCCCTCGCCGGCGTGGGCATCGTCGCCTTCCAGGTAGCCCTCGACGTGTCGCCGGCCGCCCGGGCCACGACGGCGCCGGTCGTCTCGCAGGTGACCCAGGCGTCCTACGCCGCGTCGTCCTCCACCGTGCCCAAGTCCTGCGCCCCCCGGCCGGGCCTGCCGGCCAGCGCCGCGGCCACCGCCGCGGCGGCCTCGGTCACCGCCGCCGGCCACCCGCTGAAGGACCTGTCGATCCAGCCCGCCCTGCTCACCGTCCCCCAGTGGACGTCGTTGCTCAACCTGGCCAAGACGGCCGGGGTCGACGTGGTCGACCTCGGGGTGAGCTGGTCGTCCAACGAGCCGAACGGTCCGGCCCCGGCCAACGAGTTCGCGTCACTGCAGCAGTTCGTGGCGGCGGCCCGGGCCCGGGGCATGCAGCTCCGCTTCCAGCTCTACGGGTTCCCCCAATGGGCCCGTGACGCCGGGGAGCCCAGTGCCACCGCCGAGCCGTGGCTGGCCCCGGAGCACCCCGACGAGCTGGCGGCCTGGTCGGGGTTCGTCACCCGGGTCGTGAAGGCCTTCGGGACGTCGGTGTCGTACTACGAGATCTGGAACGAGGAGAACCTCCCGATGTTCTGGGACCAGGGTCCGAACCCGGTCGAGTACTCGGACCTCCTCGAGTGCAGCTACACGGCGGCCAAGGTGGCCAACCCGGCGGTGACCATCGTCTCCGGGGGACTGTCGCAGAACGACGTCGGTTTCCTGACCAAGCTCTACGCCGCCCTCGACCGGTTTCCCTACGCCCAGGCGGACAACCACTTCTTCGACGTGCTCGGCGTCCACCCCTACAGCGGCGGCCGCGGTCCGTCGGTGAACCTGCCCCAGTACGTTGACGGCGGGCCGTGGGGACCGATCGACACGAACTTCCTCGGCTTCATGGCCCTGCACACCATGATGGCCGCACAGGGCGACCCGCAAAAAAAGATCTATATCGGGGAGTACGGATGGCCGGTGTCGGGGTATGCCGAGGCCATCTCCGACGGTCCCAACACCATTTCGGAGGCGCAGCGTGCCGCCTGGCTCCCCCAGGCGTTCCAAGATGCAGCCCAGACCAACGAGGTGATCGGGATGTCCTGGTATACGTTCTATCCGACCCCCTATGACCTGCCGGCCTGGGCTCTCGTGCGAAATGCCGACGGCTCCGTCAACGGCACGACCCACTGGGTAACCACTCCATCATTCCAAGCCTTTGCGAGGGTGCCGTGACCTCTGTCCTCCCGAACCCATCGGGCTCGTCCACCAAGCGGCTGCGAGTCGCCATGGTGACGGCCAAGTTCGCCCCCCACGTGGGCGGCATCGAGACCCATGTGCTCGAGGTGTCTCGCCGGCTGGTCGATCGGGGCATGGACGTCACCGTGCTCACCACCGAGGTCGAGGGGTCCTCGTCGGCCACCGAGCATCGCGATGGCTTCACCGTCGAGCGGTACCCGACCGTGGGCCCGATCGAGGACTTCTACCTCTCGCCGACGCTGGCCCGGGCCATCAGCCAGGGCGGCTATGACGTGGTCCACGTCCAGGGCGTGAACACGCTCCTCCCGTTCCTGGCCCTGCGGGCCGCCCGCAAGAGCGACACCCCGGCCGTCCTCACCTTCCACACCGGCGGCCATTCGAGCAAGCTGCGGACGGTCATCCGCGCCCCACAGTGGTCGGCCCTGAGCCCGGCCCTGCGCAAGGCCGACCGGCTGATCGCCGTCTGTGAGTACGAGCGCGACACGTTCGCCCGCCACACCGGCCTCGGCCAGGAGTCCTTCAGCGTCATCCGCAACGGCGCCGAGCGGCTGCCGGTCGACGAGGACGTGGCGCCGGTCATGGAGGGCGACCCGCTGGTGCTCTCGATCGGTCGGCTGGAGAAGTACAAGGGTCACCACCGGGTTATCGCCGCCATGCCCGAGCTGCTCCGGGCCGCCCCCGGTGCCCGGCTCGGCATCATCGGCCAGGGACCCTACGAGGCCGAGCTCCAGCGCCAGGTGGTCGCCGCCGGCCTCGAGTCCCGGGTCCAGTTCCTGTCGTTCGGGCCGAGCGAGCGCGGCAACCTCGGCGCCCTCCTGGCCCGGGCCGACGTCGTCACCTTGATGAGCGAGTACGAGGCGCACCCGGTGGCCGTGATGGAGGCCCTGGCCCTCGGGACGCCGGCCGTCGTGGCCGAAGGGTCCGGGCTGACCGAGCTCGGTCGAGGTGGCCTCGTGCGCACCGTGCCGGTGCAGACGGCGCCGGCCGACCTGGCCACCACCATGCTCGACGTCGCCCGGGGCAACTCGATGGCCTCGATGCCCCCGCTGCCCACCTGGGACGACTGCACCGACGGGATCGCCAAGGTGTACGAGGACGTCATCCGGTGAGGATCCTGATGGGTGCGCAGTTCTACCCCCCGATCGTGGGTGGTGAGGAGCGTCATGTGCGCAACCTGGCCCGCTTCCTCGTGACCCTGGGTCACGAGGTCGACGTGCTCACCCTGGCCAAGGACGGCGACGACGTCGGGACCGAGGACGACGCCGGGGTGCGGGTGATCCGGGTGATCAGCACGGCCCACAAGATCCCGGGCGTCTACAGCGACGCCGAGCGTCCCCACGCCCCGCCGATCGTGGACCCGGCCGTCGCCCGGGCGGCCACCGCCTTGGTGCGGGCCCGCCGCCACGACGTCATCCACGCCCACAACTGGATCGTCAACTCCCTGCTGCCGGTGGCCCGACGGACCGGGGTGCCGTTGGTGCTGACCCTCCACGACTACTCCCACGTCTGCGCGGTCAAGCGCCTCATGCGTGACGGGGCCGAGTGCCCCGGGCCGTCGCTGCGGGCCTGCACGGTCTGCGCCGCCGGTCACTACGGCCCGGTGGCCGGCGTCCCGACGGCCCTGGCCAACCTGCGGGGGACCAAGGCCCGCCAGGCCGTGGTGGCCAAGTTCCTGGCGGTGTCCTCGGCCGTCGCCGATCGCAACCGCCTGGCCGACGGGGCCGTGCCCTACGAGGTCATCCATAACTTCATCCCCGACGAGATCCTCGACCCGGTGGACGAGGTGGCCGGTCGTGACCCGGTCGACGGCCCGATCGTCTTCGTCGGCGACCTGAGCGTCGACAAGGGCGTGCCCGTGCTGCTGGCGGCCTATCAGGAGCTCCTCGACCCGCCGCCGCTGGTCCTGGCCGGGCGTCGAAACGGCCCGCTCGACCTGCCCGACGGCGCCTCCGTCCTCTCCGAGCTGCCCCATCCCGAGGTGGTCGCCCTGATGCGGTCGGCCCGGTGCGTGGTCGTGCCCTCGGTGTGGCCCGACCCTTGTCCGACGGTGGTGCTCGAGGCGATGGCCGTCGGCCGCCCGGTCGTGGCGGCGGCCAGTGGCGGCATCGTGGACATGGTCCAGGACGGGGTGACCGGCCGCCTGGTGGAACCGGGTGATGCCAAGGACCTGGCCAAGGCGCTGGCCGACGTGCTGGCGCTGCCCGATCGGGGCCAGGCGATGGGCGTGGCCGGTCGAGAGGCCGTGGTGGAGTTCACCGCCGGCCGCGTGGTACCGCGTATCGAAGCCGCCTACATTCAGCTGTTGGGAGATCGGACCTACGCCGTCCGACCGTTGGGATCCTCTGACCAGGCGCAATCTGGAGGTGCGGCATGACCGCAATTCACGACAAGCCGGTATCCACGCCCGACGAGGTCAACCGGACGGCGTGGTCCACCGCCGAGGTGGTCCACGAGTTCGGGGGTGACGGTTCGCCCCTGTCCATCGAGTCCTGGAGCGACGCCGGCGAGCGGGCCGCCGTCAGCTACGTGGCGTCGGAGGCCCGGGGCCGTCCCGATCCTCGACGTGGGCGTGGGTGGTGGCCGGACGACCACCATGCTGCGTCTGGTCTCGGATGACTACATCGGGGTGGACTACACACCCGAGATGGTGGCGGTGGCCCGGCGAAACTACCCGGGCGCCGACATCCGCTGGGGCGACGTGCGGAACCTCTCGGACTTCGCCGACGGGCACTTCCAACTGGTGGTCTTCAGCTACAACGGGCTCGACGCCGTCGACCACGCCGACCGGGCCCAGGCGATCGCCGAGATGAGCCGGGTCCTCGCCCCCGGGGGACGCCTCGTGGTGTCGACGCACAACAAGGTCGGCCCGTGCTTCCGGGCCAGCCCATGGCGCAAGGCCCACTCGCCGTCCCTCGCCACCTGGTCGTTCGCCGATCGGCTGGGGCGGTTCCTGGTCCACGTGGCCGGCATCCCGGTGCACTTCCCCCGGGCGCTGCTCAACCGCCGACGGCTCATGAAGTCGGCCGAAGAGGGCGCGGGGTGGGCCGTCCGGCCGGTCGAGGCCCACGACTTCGGCCTCTTGATCCACTACGTCACGCTCGAGGAGGCCGTCGCCGAGCTCGAGCGGGCCGGTCTTACACTCGAGTGCGCCTTCGATGCCGAGCGGGGCGCCCCGGTGAGCGTCGGCGACGACACCTCGGGCATCCGGTACTTCCACCTGGTGGCCCGCAAGCGCTGAGCGCCTGGTGCGGTCGGTGGGTGACCCCCGGTTGCCCTCGTTCAATGAGATGAGGGGCCGTCCGGCGTCCGGGGCGGTCCCTCGATCGTTAACGTCCCAGGTCAGAAGGTCGGACCGGCCAGAAAGGCGGGAAAACCGGCTGACGGGCCCCTGGGTGGACCCCGCCAGAGCGCGACGAAATCTCCACCATTGTGATTAGAAAGATCACGCGGGCAGTGGTAGTTGGCTGACGGCGAATTCCGCAGACTTTGGATATGCCGATCAGTACCGCCACTCGAGGTGAGAGCCGCATCCGCCCCGCGGCCGCCGACACCACCGAAGTTCGAGCGGGAGTGGACGTGGCGTCCGTCGCCGCCGTCGCCCAGTCGATCGACCGATTCGGGACCCGGTACCTCGAGCGGGTCTTCACCGCCCTCGAGCTGGCCAGCTGCACCGGACCCCGTGGTCCGATCGTGGAGAGCCTGGCGGCCCGGTTCGCCGCCAAGGAGGCGGCGATCAAGGTCCTGCGACCCGGAACCCAGCAGCTCGACTGGCGCTCGATCGAGGTCTGCCGTGAGACCGACGGCTCCTGCTCGATCACCCTCAGCGGGGACGCCGCCCAGCTGGCCCGCTCGGGTGGCCTCGGCAACCTGACCGTGGCCCTCTCCCATGAGGGCGACGTCGCCGTGGCCGTGGTCATCGCCCTCAGCAACAAATCGCAACGCACTGCCGAATCGAAGGGAGCATGATGGAAACGACGATCCGCGAGGTCCTGGCGGAGTACGGCCGGTTGCCGGTCGACGCCATGAGCATCGACATCGACGCCGACCTCTACCAGTGCGGGCTGACGTCGCACGCCAGCGTCAACGTGATGTTGGCCCTGGAGGACGCCTTCGACGTCGAGTTCCCCCAGGAGCTCCTGCGCAAGAAGACCTTCGAGTCGGTCTACGCCATCCAGGAGGCCCTCAGCGGCCTGGTGGGGACGCTGGCGTGAGCACCGTCATCGAACACGAGGACCTGCTCGCCCGGGCCCGCCGCGTCGCCGAGACGACCGTCGGCCCGGCGGCCGACGAGGTCGACCGCGACGCCCGCTTCCCGAAGGAGGCCATCGAGGCCCTCCGGGCCGAGGACCTGCTCTCGGCCATGGTGCCGACGCACCTGGGCGGCGAGGGCGCCACCCTCGGCGAGATCGCCCAGGTGGTGGAGATCCTGGGTCGGCACTGCGCCACCACCGCCATGGTCTACGCCATGCACCAGATCCAGGTGGCCTCCCTGGTCCGCCACGGCGGCAACCTGTTCTTCAACGACTACCTCCGCGAGGAGGTCGTGGGCAACCAGGCGCTGCTGGCCTCGGCGACCACCGAAGCCGGTATCGGCGGCGACGTGCGCAGCAGCTACTGCGCCGTCGAGCAGGCCGACGGCCAGTTCCGGCTGACCAAGCAGGCGCCGGTCATCTCCTACGGCCAGTACGCCGACGCCGTGCTGACGACGGCCCGCCGGGGCGTCGACAGCCCGCCGAGCGACCAGGTGCTGGTGCTGTGCCGCCGCCCCAACGTCACCCTCGAGCCGATCGGGGAGTGGGACACGCTGGGCTTCCGGGGCACCTGCAGCCTGGGCTTCACGCTTCGGGCCGAGGACATCGAGGAGTGCATCCTCCCGGCCGCCTACACCGACATCTCGAGCGCCACCATGCTCCCGGTCTCGCACATCCTCTGGGCCCACGTGTGGCTGGGGATCGCCGAGGCGGCGGTGTCCCACGCCCGGACCTACGTGCGGGCCGAGGCCCGCAAGAAGCCCGGCACGATGCCGCCGGCGGCCGTCCACGTGGCCGAGCTGATGGCCGTGCACCTGCCCTTCGACGCCGTGGTGCACCAGGCGGCCCGTCACTTCGACGAGATCGCCGAGGACGCCGAGGCGCTCAGCTCGATGGCCTTCGCCATCGAGTGCAACTCGCTCAAGATCTCGGCATCGGACCTGGTGGTCGACATCGTCGGCCGGGCCATGCGGATCTGCGGCATGTCGGGCTACCGCGAGAACTCCTCCTTCAGCCTCGGCCGGCTGCTGCGAGACGCCCACGGCGCCGCCCTGATGGTCAACAACGATCGAATCCTCGCCAACAGCGCCCAGATGCTGCTCGTGGCCAAGGAAGGCTGACATGACTCTGCACCACACCCTCGACACGTCATCGACCGACCTCCCCGTGGCGGGGATACCGGTGGACCCGAGCGACGCCTATCGGGAGTTCCGTCAGGAGCTCTTCGATGCCGGCCTGCTCGTGCCCACCGGTGTCGATGGGCTCTACCTGCGGGCCGAGGCGTTCGAGCGGGTGGTGCGGGGCCTCGACGCCCTGGTGAGCGCCACCGGTCGCCACGAGGCGTCGGGGACCTACCACTTCCCGCTGGTCATGAACCGGAGCCTGCTCGACCTCACCGACTACGTGCGGTCGTTCCCCGACCTCTTGGGTTCGGTGCACTCCTTCACCGGTGACGAGCGGGCCCACGCCAAGCTCCTGAACGCCGTCGAGGACGGCGAGGAGTGGGGCGACCATCTCGACGCCACCGACCTGGCCCTGTGCTCGGCGGCCTGTCACCCGCTGTACCCGAGCCAGAGCGGCGTCCTGCCCGAGGGCGGCCGCGTGGTCGAGGTCTTCGGCCAGTGCTTCCGTCACGAGCCGAGCGTCGACCCGGCCCGCATGCAGGCCTTCCGCCAGCACGAGTTCGTCTACCTGGGCGAGCCCGAGGGCGCCCGGGCGCACCGGGACCGCTGGGTCGAGCGGGGCCTGGCCATCCACGAGCGGCTCGGTCTCGAGATCGACGACGTCATCGCCAACGACCCGTTCTTCGGCCGTCCCGGCCGGATGCTGGCCTCCAACCAGCGCGAGGAGGCGCTCAAGATCGAGCTCGTCTCGCCCATCTGCTCGACCGAGCTGCCGACCGCCATCACGTCGGCCAACTGCCACCTCGACCACTTCGGCCGGGTCTTCGACATCACCACCGCCGACGGCGAGGTGGCCCACACCGCCTGTGTGGGCTTCGGCGTCGAGCGGGTCACGCTGGCCCTCTTCCACACCCACGGGCTGGACGCCAGCCGCTGGCCCCTCGAGGTGCGAGACGCACTGGCCCTATGAGCCACCGACTCCTGCCCATCGACGCGGCCACGTACCAGCCGCACCCGTTGCACTCGGCCGAGCTCTGCTGGACCGAGACCAACTGCTACGTGGACGTCTGGGTCGAGGTGCTCCACGCCCTCGACCTCGACCCGGGGGCCGCCGGGGCGTTCACCCTGTCGACCGATTTCGAGGGCGACCAGTGGACGTTCTTCAAGATCCCGCCCGAGGACCTGCGGGCCCTCTACGGCCTCGAGGTCGGCGAGATGAACGTCTGGCGTCCGATCGTCGACCACGTCGCCGAGCAGCTCGACTTCGGTCGGCTCCTCACGGTCGAGGTCGACTCGTGGTTCCTCCCCGACACCCGGGGCGTGAGCTACCAGATCGCCCACGTGAAGTCGACCATCGTCCCGCAGTACCTCGACCCGGCGACCCGTACCCTCGGCTACTTCCACAACGCCGGCTACTACGAGCTCTCGGGCGACGACTACGACGGGGTGTTCGGCCTCGGCCAGTACGAGCCGCACCTCATGCCCCCCTACGTCGAGTTGGTGAAGCTCGACCGGGTGTGGCGCGACGAGGACCGCCTGACCGAGGTGGCCACCGAGCTGCTGCGCACGCACCTGTCGCGCCGTGCGGTCGACAACCCCATCCGGCGACTGGGCAAGCGGATCCACGCCGACGTCGAGTGGCTGCAGTCCGAGGGGATGGACCGGTTCCACGAGTACGCCTTCGGGACCTGCCGCCAGTGCGGCGCGACGGCCGAGGTCGGCGCCGGGTTCGTCCGCTGGCTGGGGGCGCGCAACGGTGACGGCCTCGAGGACATTGCCGACCAGCTGGGCACGGTGGCCCTGCAGGCCAAGGGCGTCCAGTTCGCCCTGGCCCGCGCCGTCGCCGGTCGCAAGGCCGACCTCGATACGCCGCTCGAGGAGATGGCCGAGGCATGGGAGTCCGCCGTGAACGGCCTCGTCGACCACTATGGCGGGTGACCTCCTGGCCGATGCGATCTGGGAGTGTGGTGCGGTTCCGGCAGGGGCGGCGGGCATGCCCAAGGAGCTCGATGGCCTCTCGGTGACCTGGTACCCGGCCGAGGTGCCGGGGACGGCCGCCTCGGCCCTGCGGGCGGCCGGGGTCGCCGGCTGGTCCGACCGTGACTACGACGCCGAGGACTGGTGGTTCCGCACCACCTTCGCCGTCGAGTCGGCCGACGCGGCCCATGTGCTCGAGCTGGACGGTCTGGCCACGCTGGCCGACGTCTGGGTCAACGGCGTGCACCAGTTCCACGGGGAGAACATGTTCACCGCCGAGCGCCTGGTGCTGGGCCACCTGTCGCCCGTCAACGAGCTGGCCATCCGCTTCGCCGCCCTGGCCCCCCGTCTGGCCGAGCGGCGCCCCCGCCCGCGCTGGCGGACCGGACTCGTCCGTCACCAGACCCTCCGGTTCGTCCGCACGACCCTGCTCGGCCGCATGCCCGGTTGGTCGAACACCGCCGCCCCGGTCGGACCGTGGCGGCCGGTGGCCGTCCGGGCGCGCGTCGAGGAGGCGCCCACGCTCCTCGACCGCCATCTGGTGGCCCGCCTCGACGGCGACGACGGCGTGGTCATCCTCGAGGCCGTCGTCGACGGTGCCCGGGGCCAGGTGGCCGAACTGCAGGTCGGGACCAGCTCGGCCGCCCTCGAGGTCCTCACCGACCCCGACGGCCGTTCGACGGTCACCGGCCGGGTCCGGGTCCCCACCGTCGAGCGCTGGTGGCCGGCCAGCCACGGTGACCAGCCCCGCTACCCGGTGCGCCTGGTGGTCGGGGAGCAGACGTTCGATCTCGGGGCGGTCGGGTTCCGCACCCTCGAGGTCGACCGGTCCGACGGCGGGTTCCGGGTGGTGGTCAACGGCGTGCCGGTGTTCTGCCGTGGCGCCCTGTGGGTGCCGCCCGACGTGGTGTCGCTGGCCGCCGGGGCCGACGCGGTCCGGGCCGCCGTGGCTCGCGCCGCCGACGCCCACATGAACATGCTGCGGGTGCCCGGGACCATGGTCTACGAGGATGGGGCGTTCTTCGACGCCTGCGACGAGCTCGGCGTCCTGGTCCTGGTGGACGCCATGCTGGCCAACTTCGACTACCCCGAGGACGAGGCCTTCGAGGCCTCGCTCGGCCGGGAGCTCGACCAGCAGTTCGCCCGTCTGGCCGGTCGGCCGTCGGTGGCCGTGCTCTGCGGTGGGAGCGAGATCGAGCAGCAGGCGGCCATGGCCGGGGTCGAGCGGGGACAGTGGACGGGCCGGCTGCTGGAGCAGCTGGTGCCCGAGGCGGCCGCCGCCCGACTGCCCGACACCCCCTACGTCACCTCGAGCCCCACCGGGGGGCCGCTGCCCTTCGGGACCGAGGAGGGCCTCACCCACTACTACGGCGTCGGTGCCTACCTGCGGGGGTTCGACGACATCCGGCGCAGTGCCGTGCGGTTCGCCGGCGAGTGCCTGGCCTTCTCCGTGCCGCCCGAGCCCGAGACGGTGGATGCCGTGTTCGGCGGCCCGGCCCTGGCCGGCCACCACCCGACGTGGAAGGCCGCCGTCCCGCGCGACGCCGGCTCGTCCTGGGACTTCGAGGACGTGCGTGACCACTACGTGGCCCGGCTGTTCGACGTGGACGTGCGCACCCTGCGCACCGAGGACCCCGAGCGGTACCTGGACCTCGGCCGGGCCGCCGTGGCCGAGTGCATGGCCGTGACCTTCGCCGAGTGGCGGCGGGCCGGCTCACCGGCCGACGGGGGACTGGTCCTGTCGCTGCGCGACCTCGTCCCGGGTGCCGGGTGGGGCCTGGTCGACGCTCTCGGGCACCGCAAGGCACCCTGGTTCGCCCTCCGGCGCCTGTTCGCCCCGCTGGCCCTGTCGGTCACCGACGAGGGGCTCAACGGCCTGTCGGCCCACGTGGCCAACGACCGGGCCCAGGCGTGGCGGGGGACACTGGGTGTGACGCTGCTGGCCGACGGGGCGACCACGGTGGAGGCGGCCGAGGTGGCGATCGAGGTCGCCGCCCGCACGTCGGTCACCGTCGAACTGGCGACCGCCTTCCCGTCGTTCCGTGACCTCTCCTACGCCTACCGCTTCGGGCCGCCGGCCCACGACGTCGTGCACGTCGAGCTCCGCCCCGAGATCCCGACCGAGGGCGACGCCGACTCGAGCGAGGTGGTGTACTTCCCCCTGGGCCAGGCTCGGGCCCGCGAGCACGACCTCGGCCTCTCGGCCGTCGCCCGGCCGGGCGCCGACGGTGCCTGGACGCTCGAGTGCGCCACCGAGCGGGTCGCCCAGTGGGTCCAGGTCCAGACCCCGGGCTTCGAGGCCACGGATTCGTGGTTCCACTTGACCCCGGGCCACCCCCGTCGGGTGGGGCTCCGGGCCGTGTCGGATCGTGATCGTCCGCGGGGAGAGGTCCGGGCCCTGAACGCCCGGGTCGCCGCCCGCATCGTGGTGGGGGAGGAACAATGAGCGCAGTCCCGACGTGGTTCGGGCCCCGGCATCGTCCGCTGTTCGGGTGGCTGCACGTGCCCGACGACGGGCAGGCCATCGGGGCCGTGGTGTGCTGCCCCACGATGGGGGTCGAATACGTGTCGTCGCACCGGGCCTTCCGGGCCCTGGCCGACCGGCTGGCCGCCGCCGGCTACCTGGTGTTGCGGTTCGACTACGCCGGCACCGGTGACTCGGCCGGTGACGAGTCCGAGCCCGGCCAGCTGGCCGCGTGGCAGGCCAGCGTGCGGGCGGCGCTGGCCTACGTGCGCGAGTGCGGTGCCCCCCGGGTGGGCGTGGTGGGCTTCCGCATCGGGGGGACCCTGGCCGCCGTCGAGGCCCAGCGCGATGGGGACATCGACGCCCTGGTGCTGTGGGACCCGTGCCCGACCGGCCGGTCCTTCATCCGCCAGCAGCAGGCGCTCAAGGCCCTCAGCATCGACGAGCTCCCCGACGAGGGGGTCACCCAGGCGGCCGACTCGGTCGAGATCCTCGGTTCGGTGCTCAGCGCCGAGACCAATGAGCAGCTCGGGGCGCTCGAGATCGCCAGTGCCGACCAGCCCATGGCCCGGCGGGTCCTGGCCCTGATGCGCGACGACCGGCCGACGCCCAAGAAGCTGCGGAAGGTGCTCGAGGGCGAGCGGATCGAGTGGGGCGTGGCCGCCGGCCAGGCCGAGCTGGTCGACGTGCTCCCCGATCTGGCCCAGCAGCCCACCGAGGCCATCGACACCGTCGCCACCTGGCTGTCGGGGGCCCTGGCCGGCGAGCCGGGCACCATCGTCCCCACGGTGCGCGACGAGGCCGTGGTGGCCGTGCCCTCGGAGGGGGCGCTGGTCACCGAGCGGGCGACCCGCTTCGGCGAGCTCGGCCTCTTCGGCGTCGTCACCGAGCCGTCCGTCCCCTTCGACGGGCCCACGGTGGTGTTCCTCAACGCCGGCCTCATCCACCACATCGGACCGGCCCGGCTGTGGGTCAGCTTGTCCCGGCGGTTCGCCGCCGCCGGCCTGCGGTGCGTCCGGTTCGACCTCAGCGGGCTCGGCGACTCGCCGTTGCGTCCGGGTCAGGTCCCCCACATCGGCTACCCGCTGGAGGCGGGCGAGGACATCTCGGCGGTGGCGGCGGCCCTCACCGAGCATCCCGAGCGCGACCTGGTCCTGGCCGGACTGTGTGCCGGGGCGTACCACTCGATCGAGCTCGGCCGGGTGCTGTCGGCCCGGGGCGTGTGTGCCATCAACCCCATCTTGTCGTTCGTCCCCCCCGAGGCCCGGACCGGCGGTGAGGTCGACGACACCCGTCAGGCCGTCCAGCCGCTGAACCCGTTGGTGCGGCGGCTGCAGCGGTTCGAGGGGCTGGCCCAGTTCGGCGAGTACAAGGCGCCCCCGTCGCTGTGGTGGCTCCTCGATCGCCTGGGCGTCCAGAAGCACCCGGCCCGGGGTCTCGAGGCGCTGGCCGACCAGGGCGTGGCCACCCTCCTGCTGTGCGGGGAGACCGAGGCCCGTCCGTTCCAGCGGCGGGCCAAGTGGCCCATGCGGCGGCTCCAGCGTGACGGTGACCTGCGCTTCGAGGTCCTGCCGTCGATCGACCACACCCTGTTCGGGGCCAGCGCCCGCACGCGGGCGGCCGCCCTCGTCACCGACCATGTCCTGACGACCTACCGGCCCGCCGTGGACGGCGGGAGCACCGGTCCGCCCAAGGTCTCGGAGCTCTCCTACCCGTGACCCCACCGCCCGCCGTCGTCGAGGAGGCGCATCGCCCCGAGGAGCCGTCGATGGCCGTGTCACCCGACGCGGCGTTCGACGGTGACCTCGTCGCGCCCGACGACGCCGGCCGGACCGCCCGCCGACGCCCGGTGCGGGCCCTGGCCGGCGCCGTGCTGCGCCGGCTCACCGCCCCACCGCCGAGCGACTACGACGGGTCGGCGGCGTCGGTGGCCGATGCTCCCGCCGTGGTAGACCTCGACGTGGCCGAGACCCTGGTCAAGCCGACCCCGTCGGGGGATCCGAGCGATGATCAGCAACCCGTCGCGGCCAGTCCGGGTCGGCGCTCGCGGCTGTGGGCCGTGGCCCCATTGGTCGGCGTGGGCCTGGCCCTGCAGGGCATCGGCTACGCCATCGGCCGGTCGGGCCAGGTCGACAAGGCCCTCACGTTCTTCTTCATCGGCCTGCTGACGATCTTCCTGCCGTGCGCCTGGCGGATGCTGGCGGGCAACGCCAGCCGCAACGAGCGGATCCAGGTCGGCGTCATCCTGGGCACGGCGCTCGTCCTCTCGTACTTCCTCCTGAGCCCCCTGATGTACACGGGGTACGACGAGCTGCTCCACGAGACGACCCTGTGGCAGCTGGCCGACCACCGCCAGCTGTTCCCCAAGAACTCGCTGTTGCCGGTCAGCCCCTACTACCCGGGCCTCGAGATGTTCACCCTGGCCGTGCGCTGGACCACCGGTCTGCCGGTCGTACTGTCCGAGCTGGTGACGGTGCTGGTGTCGAGGGTCATCCTCGTCCTGGTGGTCTTCCTCTTCACCGAGCGGGTCACCCGGTCGTCGCGGGCCGGCGCCGCCGGCGTCGTGGTCTACGCCGCCAGCCCGCAGTTCTACTCGTTCAACGCCGGGTTCTCCTACCAGACGCTGGCCCTGTCGCTCGGCGCCGGGGCCGTCTACCTGGTGCTGCGGATCGCCGACGCCCCGAAGAAGGGGAAGGACTACCGCAAGCCCTTGGCCATCGCCTGCATGGCCGGCACCGTGGTCACCCACCACCTGGTGGGAGGCCTGACCATGCTGCTGCTGGTCGTGTTCTCCCTGGCCCTGTTCGCCACCCGCCGCTACGCCGCCGCCCGCCAGGCGTCGTTGGTGACCGGCATCGGCCTGGTGTTCACCCTCGCCTGGACGGCCTTCACGGCCCCCCACCTCTTCCGCTACCTGAACCCGATCCTCTACCCGGCCTGGGACGGCATCGTCGGCATCGTCGACCGCTCGGGCAAGCAGCGAGGCCTGTTCAAGGGTTCCTCGGGGGTGGTGGCCCCGCTGTGGCAGGAGGCGGTCCTGCTCATCTCGGCCCTCCTGTTCCTGGCTTTGGTGGCCCTGGCCATCCGCTCGGTCGTGCTGCACCGCACGGTCCGGGGCGGGGCGCTGCGGTACCTGCCCGTCCTGGTCGCCGCCGGCTACCTGGTGGTCCTCGGCTCCCGCCTGTCGACGGCCAGCCAGGAGGTCGGGGGTCGCATGTCGACCTTCGTGTTCTTCGGGATCGCCGTCGTGGTGGGCGCCTGGTTCGCCACCACCCGACGCTGGCGCATGCCGGTGGTCCTCGTCATCGCCGGCCTGTGTTTCCTCGGCTCGATGCTGCTCGGCTCCGGACCCGACTGGTCCTACGTGCCGGGCCCGTACCTGCAGTCGGCCGACCAGCGGTCCATCGACGCCCACTCCATCGACGCCGCCCAGTGGGCGGCCAGCCATCTCCCGGAGAACTCACCGGTGGCCGCCGACCGTGACGACAACGTCCTCATGGCCGCCGTGGGCCACCTGACCCCGGTGACCGAGGGCGACGGCGGGGTCAACGTCGGGCCGCTCTACTTCGACCCGATCTGGGGCAACTACGACATCGCCCTGGTGAAGAAGGCCCACATCCGCTACCTGGTCGTCGACAGCCGGCTGGCCGACGGGCCA
Source organism: uncultured Acidimicrobiaceae bacterium (assembly GCA_963730735.1). Classification (GTDB taxonomy): domain Bacteria; phylum Actinomycetota; class Acidimicrobiia; order Acidimicrobiales; family RAAP-2; genus CAVSSX01. The sequence goes on along the minus strand of CAVSSX010000008.1, from coordinate 371,032 downwards.
CCGGCCTACGGCTACTACTTCGAGCCGGGGGAGACCCAGGGGGTCGAGCGCCTGACGGCGGCCGACCTGAGCAAGTTCGCCGGCATCCCCGGCGTCGTCCAGATCTACAACAACGGGCCGATCAAGATCTACGACCTGTCGACGATCCTGGGCGAGGTCCCGCTGACCGGGACCCACGCCACCCCGGCCCACACGCTGCCGACCTCGGCCGACTGGTGGGTGCTGGCCCCGGCGGTGATCGTGGCCGGCCTGTGGTTCCGCAAGCGGCGGAGCCTCAGCGTGGACGGGATCGTCGAGCGGCTGTTGGTGGTGGTGGTGGTGGGCATCGGCGCCATGTTCGCCTTCGTGCCCTCCAAGCTGCCGGCCCAGGCGTCGGCCCTGGTCCTGTTGGGGGTGCTGTTCGTCCTCGGCCTGCGCCACCAGCCGTCGTGGCGGGGGAGCGCCAACGTCGCCAACGGCGTGCGCCGGTTCCGCCAGTGGAACGCCGGCAACCGCTGGGCCCTGCCGTCGTTGGTCCTGACCGTCGCCCTGGTGGGCGGCGGGACGGCCATCGCCGTGCACTCCCAGCAGGGTCTGTGGCGGGCCCCGACCTCGTTGTCGGTCACCGACAACGAGAACGGGTCGGCGGTGGCCATCGTGCACCTGGCCGATCCGACGCACAACGTTCAGATCCAGGCCCGCGAGGGTAACAAGGTGCTGTGGCGATCCGACGTGCCGTCGGATCGCAAGACGTGGTCGGCGACGGTGCCGGCGGCGGCGGAGGTCGAGGCGGACCGTCTGGTCCTGCTGGAAGACGGGAAAATCGTGCGGGAGGTGTCCTCGTGATCGGGCGAGCGACCACAAGGACGGAGACCGAGGACATCGGCGTCGCCACCGACGCCGGACCGGGCACGCCGGGCCGCCTGGCCCGGGCGATGCCGTCGAAGAGCGAGCTGCGCGGCCTCGTCGCCGGCAGCGGCCTGATCGGCCGTTTCGGCTACCTGGTCCTGACCCAGGGCGTGACGGTGGCCCTGGGCCTCGCCTACTGGGCCATGACCACCCGCAAGGTCAACACCCATGCCGTCGGTGTCTCGGCTGCGGCGGTGTCGGCAGCGGCGTTCATCTCGGCCATCGGCATCGTCGGCATCGGCTCGCTCCTCATCGTGGAGGTCCAGCGGGTGCCCGAGCGCAGCCGCCGGGCCGTCGTGTCGACCGGCTGCGCCGTGGCGGCGTTGGTGGCCATGGTGCTGGCCCTCGGCACCTGGGCCCTCTCGCCGTTCCTCGGGGCCAGCCTCTCGGAGATGGGGCGGCACCCCGCCGAGGCCCTGCTGTTCGTGGCCGGGGCCACCGTCTCCACCGTGGCCAACGTCCTCGACGCCTCGGCCATCGGCCTGCGCAAGGGCCCGGCCCAGCTGGCCCGCAACGGCGCCGCCTCGGCCTTCCGGCTGGCGCTGGTCTTCGGCATCGTGGCCCTCGGCTTCCGGACGACGACCGGGTTGCTGTTCGCCTGGGTCGTGGGCGTCAGCCTCTCGCTCCTGCTCACCCCGTGGCTGCTCGGTCTGCACAAGCTGGCGCACGGGCCCACCAGTCTCCACATGCGCTGGGACATCATCGTCGGCTACCGCCAGGCGGCCTTCCGGCACCACGCCCTGAACCTGGCCATCACGTCGGTGTCCTTCTTCCTGCCGGTGCTGGCCGCCCTCTTCCTCATCCCGCAGGACTACGCCTACTTCTCGATCGCCCAGCTGGTGTCGAGCACCGTCCTGCTGCTGCCGGCGCTCCTGGCCATGTCGCTGTTCGCCGAGGCCAGCGGTGACCCGTCGTCCTTGGCCATCCACGTCCGTCGCACGCTGCCCATCGGGATGGGCTGCTGCATCGCCGCCCTGGCCATCGTCGAGCCCGGCGCCTCCACCATCCTCGGGGTCTTCGGCCCGCAGTACGCCGAGCACGGGACGACCATCCTGCGCCTGCTCATGCTGGCCGGCATCCCCTACGTCATCAAGGACCACTACGTGGCCATCCGCCGGGCCCAGGACCGCCTGACCGAGGCGGCCCGGGTGGTCACCGTCGCCACCGGCTTCGAGGCCGCCGCCGCCGCCGCCGGCGCCGCCCTGTTCGGCGTCGAGGGTCTCTGCGGCTTCTGGGTGGCGGCGACCATCGTCGAAGCGGTCTTCTTCGCCCCGGTCACCTGGCGGGTCATCCGGGGGCACGGCGACCAGGCCGGCACCCCGGCCCTGGACGAGGGCGACGACCCCGAGATCGCCCCGGGTGCCCTGATCGCCGAGCTCAGCCCGATCGCCGGTCTCGGCGCCGTGGCCGAGCAGGGTCTCGGGGTGGAGCTCGAGGCCCCGGGGCACGAGCACAACGGGGGCAACGGACGCAAGCGGGGGAAGGACGGCCACAAGGAGCCCGAGGTCGCCCCGAAACCGTCCACCCCGGCCACGCCGGCCGGCGAAGGCCCCGAAAGCGGCGGGGTCGGGCGCACCGCGCTCGGCGTCGGCGGCCAAGAAGGCCGACGACGAGCGGTCCTTGACCAAGGCCCGACGGGCCTGAGCCCCCCTGGCCGGCCAACCGGCCGGCCGGACCCGGGGTCACTCGATGCCCGGGGGCAGCCAGCTCTCGGGGTCGTGCAGGGGAGCGGGGTCGTCGTCGTGCTCCTGGGCCGCCCCGGTCGGTGACCGGCCGACCCGGGTCAGCAAGAGGACCAGCCCGGTGACGGCGAACCCGGCTGCCGCCCCGAAACTCGCCCGGAAGCCGGCCGCCGCCGCCACGCCGCCGAGCACCAGCCCGGCGACCCCCTGGGCCACGTCGAAGGCCATGGTGAAGGTGCCGATCATGGCCGAGCGCTCGTGGGGCTCGGCCCGGTTGACCACCAGGGCCATCAACGCCGGGTACTGCAGGGCGATCCCCACCCCGAAGATCGCCGCCCCCAGGTAGAGGCCGACCGGCGCCGCCCACAGGGCCATCACCCCCAGCCCGACGACGATGGCGCTGGTGGCCAGGGTGGCCACCCGGTTGACGCCGTAGCGGTCGGCGAAGGAGGCACCGACGATCCGGGTGACCAGGACGACCCCGGCATAGACCAAGAAGACGAACTGGGGGCCGGCCATGTGGAGCTGGGTGACGTACAGGGGCACGTAGGCCTGGAAGGCGGTGAGGCCGACGATCCCGAGGGCCAGCACGGCCGCCGGCCCGACCGCCTTGCGGTGCAGGAGGTGGCCGCCGCCCGGGGCCCCCACATCGGCGATCCTCGGGTCGGGGAGCCGGGTGGCCAGGAGCGAGGCCAGGAGGGCCGATCCGCCGGCCACGGCGAAGGCGGTGGTGAAACCGGCGGCGTGGTAGACGGCCTGGCCGATGGTCGGGCCGAGCCCCAGCCCGGCGAACAGGGCCACCGAGAAGTAGCTCAGCGCCTCGGCCCGGCGTTCCGGGGGAGCCATGTCGGCGACCAGGGTGGACGATCCGGTGAAGAAGGCCCCCTCCCCGAACCCGCCGAGCAGGCGGAGCAGCAGCAGGACCCCGACGCCGCCGGCCAGCCCGTAGAGGGCCACCGACAGGGCGATCAGGACTGCCCCGGCGACGACCAGGATGCGCCGGCCCAGGCGGTTGCCGAGACGGCCGGCCACCGGTCGGGCGATCACGGCGGTCACGGCGAAGATGCCGACGACGACGCCGACCGTGAAGTTGTTGCCGCCGAGCCCGTGGATGACGAACAGGGGCAGCACCGGGATGGTCATGCCGATGGCCAGGAAGTAGGCCAGGCTGGAGATCCCGGCCAGCAGGAAGACCGGCGTGATGATGCGCGGCTTCGGTGCCGTCTCGTTCACCGGGTCAATCTACAAAACCCCCGACCGGTCGGTTCCGGTCGGCGCCACGGCCTTCAGCGGGCCCCGGGGGCTCCCGCCGTGGGTGACGAGGCGACGGGCACGACGTACAGGCGCTCGCACAGTTCGTGGCCGAGGGCCAGCGACCGGCCGTCCAACGAGACGACCAGCGTGCCGTCCGGCGCCCGGGTGAGGACCTCGGCCGTGGTGCCGGGGATGAACCCGGCGTCGTCGAGATAGCGGAGCGAGGCCCCGTCCAGCTCGACCTCCTCGGTCATCCGGGAGAAACGGACGGTCTGGCCGGGTTGCGCCTCGGCCAGGGCGACCTGGTCGGCCGGGGGTTCCTGGAGGTTGGCGCTGCCGGGGATGGGGTTGCCGTGGGGGCACGTCCCGGGATCGCCGAGCAGGGCCACCAGGCGGGCCTCGACGTCGTCGGACATGACGTGTTCCCAGCGGCCGGCCTCGTCGTGGACGAGGTGCCAGGGCAGCCCGATGACGTCGACCAGGAGCCGCTCGGCCAGTCGGTGCTTGCGGATGACGCCCTCGGCGACGGCGTGCCCCTGGGTGGTCAGCGTGATCTCGCGACCGGTGCGGTCGACGTAGCCCTCGGTCGTCAGGCGCTCCAGCATCTCGGAGACCGACGGGGCCGACTTGCCCATTCGCTCGGCGATCCGGGCCTGGATGACCGGCGCCCCCTCCTCGTTCAACGACTCGATGGTCTGGAGGTACTCCTCCACCGGGGGGTGGTATTCGGTGGGCATCGGTCGCTCAGTCCCGGATCTGCTGGGACAGGTAGATCTGTTCCCCGACCTGACGGGTGAGCTCGAGCTGGGTCTCGATCCAGTCGGCGTGGTCCTCCTCGCCGGTGAGGATCCGGGCCAGCAGGTCCCGGGTGCCGTTGTCGCCCACCCGCACGCACAGCTCGATGCCCCGGTTCAGCCGGTCGATCGACACCCGCTCGAGCTCGAGCGCCAGCTCGAGCTTCTCGACGGCGGTCTCGCCGGTGCGGATGGTGCCCGAGCCGCTGGATGTTCGGGTGGCCCTCCAGGTACAAGAGGCGCTCGATGAGCTCGTCGGCATCCTTCATCTCGTCGATCGACTCCGAGCGGAAGTGCTCGCCGAGCCGCTCGTAGCCCCAGTTCGAGAGCATCTTGGCGTCGAGGAAGTACTGGTTCACCGAGGTCAGCTCGCCGGTCAGCACCTCGTTCAGCAGCTCGATGACCTCAGTGTCCTGCGGCGTCACGTCGATCCCTTCGTCCCGTCGGTGTCCTTTCGGGCATCGTAGGCCGGTTTGTCGACGGCGACGGCGTCGTTCCTCAGGCCGCCGAAGCGACCGACTCCCGAGGGACCACGGCGTCGAGCAGGGCCTGCAGCACGTCGTGGCAGCCCCCGCAGCCGCCGCCGGCCCGGCACTGTTCGGTCAGCTCGCCGACCGTCGTGGCCCCCGAGGCGATGGCCGCCCCGACGGTCCGGTCGTTCACGGCGCGGCAGTGGCAGACGACCATGGCGCTACCGGACCTCGCTGGCCAGGGCGTGGGCATCCTCGGTGCGGGTGACGTGGGGGGTGCCCGAGGCGATGAGCTCGGCCGCCAGGGCCAGGGGGATGGGGCAGGTCACCGGGACCCGGAAGCCGACGCCGACGGCCTCGGCCCGCACGTGGCCATGGTCCCGGGTCAGGCGGACCCAGTCCACCCGTCGCAGCCCCACCCTGCTGTTCGCCTGCTGTGTGCTCATCCCGGCTCCTCGAACGGACCCTACGACACACATTATTAGGGGAGGCTAACTTTCGTGTCAAGGGGCTCCGCAGGAAGGGTTGTCGGAGATCCGGGCAGGGGAGTGGCGCCCGGTCGTCACCTTGACATCCGGTCGACCTGGTGTTCAAGATATGGTCTACCTAAATCTTAGGGCTGCCTACATAACGGGACCAGGCCGACCGGCCCACCCGTAGGGCGCCGGCAAAGGGGAGTGGTGCTACCGACCTTCGTGATCGGACTGCGAGAGGGGCTCGAGGCGGCCCTGATCGTGGGCATCGTCGCCGGCTTCCTCGGCCAGCAGGGGCGGCGCGACGCGCTGCGGCAGGTCTGGATCGGCGTGTCGATCGCCGTGGCCATCTGCATCGCCGTCGGTGTCGTGCTGCAGATCGTGTCCTCGGAGCTGCCCCAGCGTCAGCAGGAGGGCCTCGAGACGGTCGTGGGGGCCATCGCCGTGGTGATGGTCACCTACATGGTGCTGTTCATGCGTCGCCACGCCCGCAACCTGAAGGGCGACCTGCAGGCGGCGGCCGACTCGGCCCTGGCCCGGGGGTCGTCCAGGGCCCTGGTGCTGATGGCCTTCCTGGCCGTCCTGCGCGAAGGCTTCGAGACGGTGGTCTTCCTGCTGGCCACCTTCCACGCCAGCGGCGACGCCACCGCCAGCTGGCTCGGGGCCGTGCTCGGCATCGCCCTGGCCGTGGTCATCGGCTACGGCATCTACAAGGGTGGCGTCCACATCAACCTGGCCCGGTTCTTCCGGATCACCGGGATCGTGCTGGTGGTCATCGCCGCCGGCCTGGTGATGACGGCGGTCCACACGGCCAACGAGGCCGGGTGGCTGACCGTCGGCCAGACCCAGGCCTTCGACCTGTCGTGGCTGGTGCGGCCGGGGACCCCGCTGTCGTCGTTCGTCACCGGGGTCCTCGGGATCCAGCCCTACCCGGTGTGGATCGAGGTCATCGCCTACCTGGCCTACCTGGTGCCGATGCTGGTCCTCATGTGCTGGCCCCAACGCCAGGCGCGGCCCACGACGCGACGAGCCGGCCGACCAACCCGTCAGCGGCGAGGCGTTGGTCGGGCAGTTGTCAACCAGTTCATCGGAAAAGGAGCGACGTGCCGTGAGCAACACCCCGATCACCCCGGCGAGGTTCGAGTCCTCGAGGTTCGAGAAGGTGCGGTGCTCCCGCCGCCCGCAGGCGGCCGCACGGTCGGGCCGACGCCACCACTTCTGGCCGATGGCCCTGCTGGTGCTGCGTGCTGGGTGGGGCCACCGCCCCGCTGGCCCTGTCGACGGCGGCCGGAGCCGAGACGCAGACGACGGTCAACATCAACCTCACGCCCCAGAGCTGCACGCCCAAGCCGGCCAAGGTGGCCGCCGGGCCGATCCAGTTCAACGTCAAGAACAAGAACGCCGCGGCCGTCTCCGAGGCCGAGCTGCGCACGTCGGACCTCTCCCACATCCTGGGCGAGCAGGAGAACCTCACGCCCGGGCTGTCGGGGGGCTTCGCCCTCACCGTGGCGCCCGGGAAGTACGTCATCAACTGCCCCGGGGCCAGCCAGCAGCACGCCACCTTGACCGTGACCGGCAAGGCAAGCCGGCGTCCGTGGCAGAAGAACTCGGCCCTGTCGGCGGCCGTGGCGTCCTACTCGACCTACATCAACCAGAACGTGGCCCAGCTGGTCACGTCCACCCAGGCCATGTGCGCGGCCATCAACGCCGGCAACCTGGCCCAGGCCGAGCAGCTCTACCCGCAGGCCCGGGTGTTCTACGAGCGCATCGAGCCGGTGGCCGAGATCTGGGGCACGCTCGACACCTCCATCGACGGACGCATCGACAACCCGGTGACCGACCCGTCCAAGCTGCAGGGCTTCCACCGCATCGAGGAGATGCATGTGGAGCGACAACACCCTGACCGGTGCCGCCGCCTGTCTGCTCCGGCCTGGTCCAGCACGAGCAGCAGCTCCAGACCCTGGTGTCCACGGCGCACCTACAACCCGGTGACGATGGCCGCCGGGGCCACCGACCTCATCAACGAGGCGGCCACGGCCAAGATCACCGGTGAGGAGGAGCGGTACTCCAACACCGACCTGCCGGTCTTCCAGGCCAACGTGGACGGGGCCGTGGAGGTCGTGCAACCTGCTGACGCCGTACCTGAAGAAGACCGACGCCAGCCTGGTCAGCCAGATCAACCAGCGGTTGAACACGGTCGAGACGACGATGACCAAGTACAAGGCCACGCCGGGCTACGACGACACCGGGTACGTCGAGTACTCGACGGTGCTCGACCCCCAGCGCCGCCAGCTCTCGTCGCAGGTGCAGGCCCTCGCCGAGTCGCTGTCGAAGATGTCCGGCCAGGTCGAGCTGATGGTCGGGCTGCGACCGGTCGGCTCGGGTCGATGAGGGGCCGCCGTGACCCCGGGGACCGGCGCGGCCGGCTGACCGAGGGCGGGGCGGTGCCCGGGGGCGCTGTCGCGCCGCCAGCTGCTGGGCGGGATGGGGGCGGCCGGGGCGGGGATGGTGCTGGGCGGCGCCATGCTGGGTGGCGGCCTGGCCGGCACGCTGGACGCTGACCCGGCCGCCGCCGCCACCTCGGAGCAGGTGCCGTTCTACGGCGCCCACCAGGCGGGGATCGCCACCCCGGCCCAGGACCGGCTGGCCTTCGCCACGCTCAACGTGGTCGAGGGGACCGACCGCCAGACGCTGCGGGACCTGTTGGCCGACTGGAGCGACGCCGGCGGCCAAGATGACCAAGGGCCAGCTGGTCGGCGAGGACACCGATCTCGACGCGGCGCCGCTCGACACCGGCGAGGCGGTCGGCTCGGCCGTCGGTCGGCTCACCGTCACCATCGGGTACGGCCCGTCGTTCTTCGACGACCGGTTCGGCCTGGCGGCCAAGAAGCCGGCGGCCCTGGCACGACCCTGCCGCCGCTGCCCAACGAGAACCTCGACCCGGCCTACACCGGCGGTGACCTGTGCCTCCAGGCCTGCTCGGACGACCCGCTGGTGGCCTTCCACGCCGTGCGCAACCTGGCCCGCCTGGGCATGGGGGTGGTCGAGCACAACTGGATGGAGCTCGGATTCGGGCGGACGTCGACGACCAGCACCGCCGAGGCCACGCCGCGCAACCTGCTCGGCTTCAAGGACGGCACCCGCAACATCAAGGCCCAGCAGACCGACCTCATGGACGACTACGTCTGGGTCGGCCCCGAGGCCGACCAGCCGTGGTTCCGGGGTGGCAGCTACCTGGTGGCCCGGCGCATCCGGATGTTCATCGAGAACTGGGACCGCGACGTCCTCGAGCGACCAGCAGAACGTCATCGGACGGGCCAAGACCACCGGGGCGCCGCTCACCGGTGGGACGGAGTTCACCACCCCGAACTTCACGGCGCGCAGACGATCAGGGCCAGCCGGTCATCCCGGCCCACGCCCACATCCGCCTGGCCAGCCACGAGGAGAACGGCGGGACCCGCATCCTGCGTCGCGGCTACTCCTACACCGACGGCATCGACCCGGTGACCGGGACCCTCCTCGGCGGGCTGTTCTTCATCGCCTTCATGAAGGACCCGCAGCAGTTCATCTCGCTGCAGCACGAAGCTCGGGACCAGCGACGCCCTGAACGAGTACATCCAGCACACCGGGAGCGCCCTGTTCGCCTGCCCGCCGGGCCTCGGCCCGGGCAGCACTGGGGCGACGACCTGCTGGCCTGAGGGCTCAGGACCAGGTACTCAGGACCAGGTACTCAGGCCCCAGGTACTCGGGCCCCAGGTTCTCGGGCCCCAGGTACTCGGGCCCCAGGTGATCAGGCGAGGTGCTGGGCGAAGAAGGCCAGCGTCCGGTCCCAGGCGTCGGTGGCCGACGGCTCGTGGTAGCTGGGCGAGCCGTCGCGCATGAAGCCGTGGCCGGCCCCCGGGTAGACGGTGACCGTGTCGGGGTAGCGGGCGACCACCGGCTCGTACTCCTCGGCCGGGATGAACGGGTCGTCGGCCCCGTAGAAGAGAAGGGTCGGGCAGCCCGGATCGCCGGGCTCACCGGCGATGCCACCGCCGTAGAAGCCGACGGCGGCATCGAAGCCGAGGTCGGCCCGGGCGGCGAGCCACGAGTAGCGCCCGCCCATGCAGAAGCCGGTGACCCCGACCGTGGTGACCCCGCTCGCCCGCAGGATGCCGGCCGCCTCACCGATGTCGGCCAGGGCCTGCTCGGGCTCGAGCTGCCCCATCAGGGTCGAGAAATCGGCCGATTCGGTGCCGCCGAAGCGGAAGAACAGGTCGGGGGCGATCGCCGCGTAGCCCTCGGCGGCCAACCGTTCGCAGATGCGCAGCAACTGGGCGCTGATGCCGGGCCCCTCGTGGATCACCACCACGCCGGGTCCGGGCTCGGCGGTGGCCGGGCGGGCGAGGAAGTAGGGCAGGGCGAGGGTGGTCATGGCCCGATCCTGCCAGAACGGCCGCCGGTGGCCGACGCCGACGCCCGCCGGGTGCTCGCGCCGGGCCCCCCGCCGTCCTATAGCGTCGGGCCCGGTCCGGGCGTGGATCGGTGGGTGCTGGGGTGGCCCCGGGGAAGGTGCGAGTGCGGGTGAGACGCGTGGGGCGAGTGGCGTCGCCGACGGATGGTGGCCGCCGCGGTGGCGCTGGCCGGGCTGGTGGCCGGGCTCTCGGGCGCCATCGCCGCCGGGGCCTCGGCGGCCGGCGCCTCGACGCCGGTGTTCTACCTCGACCTCGGTGGCTCGGCGTCGGTCGGCGTCCAGCCGACGCTCGCCGCCCCGCACGGGGCCCCCACGACGTCGGGCTACGCCGAGGACCTGGTGGCCCGAGAGGCGTCCCACGGGGTGGACCTCGACCTGGTCCGGGTCGGTTGTCCCGGCGAGACGACGGCCTCGTTCATCAGTGGGGTCGACCGCTGCTACCGGCCCCCCGGCTCACAGCTCCAGACGGCCGTCGACTTCCTCCACGACCACGCCACCGACCGGGGTCTGGTGACGGTCGACCTGGGCTTCAACGACCTACGTCCCTGCCTGGCCCGGCGGCTGCTCGACGAGGGCTGCGTCGACCGGACGCTCGAGGAGCTGACGGCCCAGTTGCCGAGCATCCTCACCCAGCTCCGGGCGGCGTCGGGACCGGGCGTGACGATCGTCGGGGTCGGCCACGAGGACCCGTTCCTCGGACTGGCGACGCACGGCCCGGCGGGCCAGCAGTTCGCAGCGGCCAGCCTGGGTCCGGTCGCCCGGCTGAACACGACGCTGGCGTCGATCTACAGCCGGTTCGACATCAAGCTGGCCGACGTGGCCGGGGCCTTCGACACCGGCGACTCGACGCCGACCCGCCTGGCCGGTGTGGGCACCGTGCCGGAGGACGAGGCCCGGGCGTGCACGATGACGTGGATGTGCCAGGCTCCGCCCTTCGGGCCGAATCTCCATCCCAACGACGCCGGCTACCAGGCCATCGCCGAAGCGATCGCCGATGTCCTGCCGCCGCTGACCTAGGTGGGAGGTGCTCGGGCGTCACCCGGTCTCGGCCAACTCGAGCGGCGATGTCGTACCGGCGTCCTTGGCGATGGGCTCCGTGGCGATCGGGTCCACCGAGCCGGGCCGCCGACGGTGGGGCCAGGCCACCTGGCTGCGCCCGGTGAGGGCCTTGGCCAGCGGGGTCCGGGCCAGGATGGCCGTCAGGCCGATGCAGGCCAGGAACACGAAGGCCACCGTGACCAGGCAGAGGATGGGCCACGGGACGGTCGAGCGAAGGTGGGACCAGCCGAGCCAGGTCAGCATGACGATGAAGAGCATCTGGGCCAGGTAGATGCCGTAGGCGTTGTCCGACCCCGACTGGACCGCCTTCCGGGTGCGGTCGCTCCGGCGGTGGTGGACCAGGGCCACCCCGAGCAGGTAGATGGCGGCGATGGCGGCGATGTTGAAGGGGATCACGACGGGCTGGAACGGGTCCGAGCTCGAACCCATCCACGAGGCCACGTGCTTGCTGGCCAGCACGTACCACCCCTCGGCCACGCCGGCCGAGACCACCAGGGCGACCAGCACCTGGCGGGTGTGGGTGACCAGCCAGTGGTGGACCTCGTCGAGGTGGATGGCCACCACCATGCCGGCGATCAAATAGAACTGGTACGAGGTGAGCTCCCGGGTGGCCCAGAAACCCCGCATGTCCACCGGCAGGACGTTCCAGTGCATGAGCCCGACCGTGAGGATCTGGACGAGCCCGCTCGCCACCAGCAGCGCGACATGGTGGCCGGCGGTGCGCCGGAGCAGGGCCACCAGCAGCGGGAACACCAGATAGAACTCCATGACGACCAGCAGGTAGTAGAGCTGGTAGTAGCCGGTGCCGGTCAGGTAGCCGAGGTGGACGAAGGCCCCCCAGCTCCCACTGTTGACCGACGGCAGGGTGACGAAGAAGTAGATCAACGTCCAGCACAGGTAGGGGATGCCCGACCGAGAGGAAGCGCTTCCACCAGAACTGGGGCACCCCGGGGCGGCGGAGCTCCCGGTAGCTGTAGGTGAGCATGCACGAGGACACGAACAAGAAGGCCTCGCGGGTCACGTGCAGCAGCATCAGCGAGGCGCCGGCGGCCAGGCTGGCGGCCGGGGCGAAGGCCAGGAGGGTGTGGGTCGAGACCACGCCGGCCTGCTTGACCGGTCGCATGGCGTCGATGTGGTCGAGCCGGCGCCGGGTGCCCTTCGGCGGGGCGGTCGGCGGTTCGCCGGTGGCCCGGTCGCCGGTCGTCGCCGGGACGGTGGTGGGGACCTCGACGGTCGAGACGGCCGTCACGGATGGCTCGGGGCCCGCAGGGCCCGGCGCTGCACCTTGCCGGTCGGGCCGACGGGCAAGGAGGCCACCACGTAGAGGGCCGAGGGACGCTTGGGCCGGACCAGGCTGTGCTCGAGGTGCCGGCGGATCTCCTCGAGGACCGAGGGCACCTCGTCGGCGTCGACGTGCGGGTCGAGCACGAGGTAGGCCACCGGCACCTGACCGAACACGTCGTCGGCTTCGGGGACGACGGCGGCGGCCGTCACCGAGCGCACCTCGAGGAGGACGTCCTCGATCTCGGTCGGCAGCATCTTCTCCCCGCCCCGATTGATGACGTCGTCTCGCCGTCCCACCAGGGTCAGGTAGCCGTCGGCGTCGAGGAAGCCGAGGTCCCCGGTCGGGAGCCAGCCCTCACCGTCGAGCCGACCGCTGTCGAAGCCGTCGGCGTCGAGCACCGAGACCGACGGACCCTTGATCCGGACCTCGCCGACCTGGCCGGTGGGTGCCGTCCGGCCGGCGGTCGTGCCCTCCTCGTCGTCGAGCACCACCCGCAGGTCGATGCCCACCGGTCGGCCCACGCTGCCCGCCTTGCGCGGCCCGTCGAGCGGGTTGGCGGCGATCTGGCTCGCCGCCTCGGTCATGCCGTAGGTCTCGAGCACGGCGATGCCGGTCCGCTCCTCGAAGCGGACGCGGGTCGGGCCGGGGAGGGCGGCCGAGGCCGAGCGGGCGAACCGGATCCCGGCGGGGACGACCTCGCCCTCGCGCCGCTCGCCCAGGCGGGCCAGGATGGCCGGCACGGCGTTCAACCAGGTGATCCGGCGGTCGGCCACCAGGTCCCAGAAGCCCTCCCGGTGGAAGCGGTCGTCGAGCACCACGCACGACCCGGCGACCAGGCTGGCCAGTACCGCCACCACCTCGGCGTTGATGTGGAACAACGGGAGCGGGTTGAAGCAGCGCTCGCCGGGTTCGAGTCGGTGGTGCTCGGCCACGGCCGCCGCCGTGTGGAGCAGCTGGGGGACGTGGAGGGCGATCAACTTGGGCTCGCCGGTGGTCCCCGAGGACGACAGCAGGACACCGCCGAGCCGTCCGCCCCGGGCCCCGCCGTCGTGTTCGAGGGCGGCCATGCCGGCGCCGCCGATGCACGGCGCCTCGAGGACGACCAGATCCTTCCAGCCGGCCGTGCCGAACGTGCCGGGCGCACAGCGCACGACGGTCACGCGCTCGGTCACCGCCGGCGGGTCGGCGCTGACCAGCACGTCGGCCGAGGTCCGGGCGAGGGCGGCGTGGAGCGTGGTCACCGGCACGTTCGGGTCGATGGGGGCCGCCCACCGGCCGCTGGCCAACGTGCCGAGGAAGGCGGCGCAGAAGTCGATCGGATCGGCCAGGGCGATGGCCACCGTGGCCCCGGCCGGGACACCCACCTCGTCCAGCAGCGCCCCCCAGCGCGAGACGGCGACGCCGAGGTCGTCGAACGACAGCACGTCGGGCGTCCCGGGCACCTTCGAGGTACGGCTCGTCGTTGCGGGTGACCGATTGGCGCCGCACGAGCTGGGCGATCGGGTGGTCCCAGCCCGGCGTGACCGAGCCGGAAGGTCGGGCCGCGGTGTCGGGCCGCAGCCAGGTGTCGGTGGTCATGTCAGTACATCATCCTGGGGTCGGCGTAGTGCTTGAACTCGATCAGGTTGTCCGAAGGGTCCTGCACGACGAACGTCTCGTGGGCCTCGACGAGGTCGGGGAACCGGACCGAGCGCTCGGCGAAGAACGGCACCTTGCGCTGCTCGCACAGTCGGTGCACGGCGTCGAACTCGGCCTGGTCCCGGAAGGTCACCCCGAAGTGCCGGGGATAGAGGCTGGCCGGGGCGGAGGGCGCCGGGCCCGGCTCGCTCAGATGGCACACCACCTGGTCGCCGAAGAAGTCGAGGGTCACCCGGTCGTCGTAGCGACGGGCCAGCTTGCACCCGAGGAGCCCGACGTAGAAGGACTCGGCGTCGTCGAGGTCGTAGACCGGGATGGCCAGGTGGAAGACGTTGGCCGACTCCCTCACGAGGCCAGGCCCTCGAAGCAGGTGAGGGTGTCGGCCCGCAGGCCGAGTCGGATCGTCTCGAGTCCGGTGACGTCGGTGGCGGCGATGTTGCCGAGGTTCACGTTGGTGCCGATACGGGTGACGAAGAACGTCTGGAGGGCGGTGGTCGGCGCCTCGAAGAGGAGGCGGTCGACCGGCACGTCGGCGGCCAACAACTCCTCGATGAGCCCGAAGCGCAGCTGGCCGTCGGGCCGGCAGATGCCCGAGCGGCCGCTCTCGCGCGACTCCAGGGTCACCAGCTCGGCGCCGGCGTCGAGGTCCTCGTGGATGGCCTCGATCCAGCGGCTGGGCGGCAGGTTCTCGGAACGCTCGGCGTCCTTGAAGCCGACCTCGGAGATGACGGTGAACTCGTCGGCCAACTTCAGGATGTAGCCGGCCTTCGCGGTGTTCGACAGGTCGATGGTCCCGTTGGACACCTCGACGTGGGTGGCCGCCGACGGAATGACAGAGTCGTCGGAAGTCGTCGAAGCGGTCCTGGAGGACGTGCTTCTCGAACAGCGTCCCGCCGAAGTAGAAGTCGATCTTGTTGGCCCGGAGGAGGTCGATCTTCTCGCACAGGTCGGCCGTGACCACCGCCGTGCCCCAGCCGAACTTGACCAGGTCGATGTACTCGGCGGCGCTCTCCACCACGTCGGCGAAGTAGCGGCGGGGGAGACCACCGTCGATCATCATGGTGCGGCCGGACGACCGAGGCTTCGCCGGTCGCGACGGGAGCGTGAGCGTCGATCGGTTCATGGGGCCCTCCTCAGGGTCGTGGCAACGGTGGACGGGTCAGAAGGTCGGTGGAGCTCGAGCGGGAGCACGGTGCAGTTGTCGACCGGCTCCCAGCGGAGGGACTCGACCGGCACGCCGCGCAGGCCGGCGGCCAGGGTGCGCAGGCTGCCCCCGTGGACCACGAGCACGACGTCGCCCGGCTGTGGCGTCTGGTGCAACCAGTCCAAGAAGTGGTCGGTGCGGGCCATGACGTCGCGTAGCGACTCGCCCCCGGTCGGGTGGGCGTCGGGGTCGACGACGGTCTCGCCGTCGATGCCCGAGAGCCGGGTCGTGAGGAGGCTCGAGGGGAGCCCCTCGAGCTCACCGAAGCCCCGCTCGCGTAGCCGGGGGTCGACGGTCACGGTCAGCCCGAGCCGTCGGGCCAGCGGGGCGGCGGTCTGCCGGGCTCGGCGGAGGTCGCTCGAGATCACCGTGCCGATCGAGGGACGGGCCAAGGTCCGCGCCAGGCGGCGGGCCTGCCCTCGGCCGGTGTGGGTCAGCGTGGCCGTGTCGTCGGCGCCCTGGATCCGGTGGGCGACGTTCCACGTGCTCTGTCCGTGGCGCACCAGCCACACCGTGGTGGTGTCCTGCTGGTGCTCCTCGGGCGTCGACGGGACCATGTCGTCCACCCTGCCCGCTGCCCCTCAAAGGGACCTGAGAATGCACCGAGAGAAGGCTGATGCCTTCGTATGAGTTTCATGAGAATCGGCGCCGGCCCGAGGCTACGGGGGTTGACGGCCGGGGCCCGAGGCACGGACGGAGGGCGAGGCGCCCGGGTACCGGTGCCGCTGGCGGAACGCCTAGGTCGAGGCGGTCGAGGGGATGGTGCGGCCGACCATCCAACTGAGCGAGGCCAGCGCGTCGTCGAGCGTCCACGAGGTGGCCGACTGGTGGTGGAGGTTGTCGAGGCCGCCGGCATTGAGGAGGCCTGTCAAGCTCTTGTTCAGCTGACCGTGCAGGTTCGGGGCGTTGGCATCGGCGTAGACCTGATGTCCGGCCCGGTTGATGAGGATGTAGCCGTCGGTGTGGTTCACGTCGTAGGTGAGCGGCTGGCCGGTGTACCAGTCGGTCTTCGGCGGTTGCGCTTCGGGCACCTTCTGCACGCTCACGCCGAAGAACTTCCAGAGCCGGTCGAGGTTGGCCGGCGTGCCGGTCAGGAGCTCCCAGTCGGCCCCGAATTGCTTCGAATAGGCGGCCAGGCGGGCCGGCGTGTCGCGCTCGGGGTCCACGGTGATCTCCATGAACACCACGTCCTTGCCGAGCCCGGCCGCCCGGACGTCCTGCTGGAGGGCGATGAAGGCCCCGGTGACCAGTGGGCATTCGTCCTGGCACAGCGAGAGGAACGGGGCCATGACGATGTACTTGCCGCGGAAGGCGGCCAGGTTCGTCGTCTGGCCGGCCGTGTTCACGAGGGGGATGTCGCCCGGCACCGCCCGGTTCTGGACGATGCCCTGGTTGGCCGGCGGGGCCGGGGGCGCGCTCGAGCCACAGGCGGCCAGTACGCCGCCGGTGACCACCAGGGCGGCCAGGGCGGCACCGATGCGGCGGGCGGACAAACGGGCGCGCCTCACGGCACCGACGTGGCCGACCCGCTGCCGGCGGCGCCGGGGGGTGTGGCGGTGGGACGAGGCGGCGCGGTGGGGAAGTGCGTGCCGTCCGGCAGGTCCCGACCGGGGAGCATGGCGTCGAGCGTCCGGTCGACCCGCGTCGCCCGTCGCTCCTCCTGGTGCATCCAGCGCAGGGCGACCGGGATCATGGGCCAGAGCATGAGGGTGTCGCCGCCCACCCACATCAAGATGCCCCCGATGTGGAGGTCCTGGATCCTCGACGGTCCCCATGGCCGCGGGATCGAGAGGTAGGCCGGGAACAGCTCGCGGGTGGCGCCGTCGAGCGAGAGCCCGGTGAAGGTGTCGATGGGGATGGCCAGGAAGAGGTAGCCGAACTGCAGAGCCGGATGCATGCGGTAGCGGTTGGGGTCCGATCCGAAGATCTGACGCCAGAAGAGGTAGCCGACCAGCAGGAAGATCAGGTGCTCGGCGTTGTGCACGCTCTCGTGGGTGAGCGTGTAGTCGTACCACGAGGTCAGGTGGGTCAGCGGGATCATGATGGCGTAGAGCAGGAAGCCGGTGGCCGGGTGGCCGAGCACCAGGCCGAGCGGCGAGCGCAGGAGCCAGTTCACTCTCGTGCGGGCCTCGCCCCGGCTGATCCGCCAGATCAGGTCGATCGGCGAGGCGATGGCGAAGAGCGGGGCGGCCACCATGATCAGCAGGAGGTGCTGGATCATGTGGTCGTAGAAGAGGTCGCCGTCGTAGACCCCGACGAAGCTGAAGATGGCGATCGACACGGTGAACAGCGCACCGATCCAGGCGATGGTCTTGCCCACCGACCAGGGATGCCGGGGCTGGAGGCGGTTCACCCGTCGCACGGCGAGGAGGTACAGCACCAGGGCGAGTACGACCATGGTCACCGGGACGGCGTCGAATTGGGTCGAGGTGAAGGCGCTGCCCCGCAGCGGCGCCAGCGGGGCGTCGGCCAGGACCGGCGTCAGGAGACCGGTCACCGGGGTCTCGACACGAAGTGAGGGGGCCGCATCACGGGCGCAACGTAGTACTACAGCGTGTAGGAGTTCAAGTCACCGCCTTGGTATGCTGCGGCACCGGCGGACAACGGGAAGGAGCGTCGCTCGTGGCGCGACTGGGTGAGCTCGAACGCAAGGTGATGGACGTCCTGTGGGGGTCGATGGGCACCGGGCTCACGGTGCGCCAGGTCGCCGAAGAGCTGCCGACCCATGCCTACACCACGGTCCTCACCGTCCTCGACCGTCTCCAGCGCAAGCACATGGTCGAGCGGACCAAGGACGGTCGGGCCCACCGGTACACGGCCGCCGCCAGCCGGGAGGCCTACACGGCCGAGCTGATGCTGGAGGCCCTGGGCGGGGCCACGGACCGCGACGCCGTCCTGGTGCGCTTCGCCGAGACGGTGACCGTGTCCGAGGCCGACGTCCTGCGCCAGGCCCTCGACGGTCTCGGAGGCCCGTCGGACGCCTCGACACCCACCACCCGTTCAAAGGGTCGTCGATGAGGCTGCACCTGGTGGCGGTGGCGCTGGTGGCCCTCTCGATCGTCTGCCTGGGTCCCCTCAGCGCCTGGCTCGACGTCGCCCGATGGCCCTCGAGGGCGCCCCGGGCCGCCGTCGCCCTGTGGCAGGCCCTCGGCGTGACCGGGGCGCTGGCGGCCATCGGTGCCGGCCTGGCCGTCGCCGTCGCCCGGTTCGACGTGGGCTTCGCGGCTGGCCTTGACCGCATGGTCGACGGGGTGGTGGACGGCCACCCGCTGGCCGGCCTCGGACTGCCCGACGCCCTTGGCCTGACGTTGGCGGCCGACGTGGGCGTGGTGCTGGTGGCCGTGGTGGCCGCCACCATGCTGCGCACCGTGCGCGGTCGGGCCCACCACCGTCGGGTGCTCGACCTCGTCGGCCGTACGAGCGACGAGGTGGCCGGGGCCACGATGCTCGACCACCCAGGGGCCGCCGCCTACTGCCTCCCGGGGTTCCGACCCCGGATCGTGGTCAGTGCCGGAACCGTCCGGATCCTGGGCCGGGCCGAGCTCGAGGCGGTGGTGGAGCACGAGCGGGGCCACGCGCTCGAACACCACGGGCTGGTCATGCTGCCCCTCTCGTCGCTCACCCAGCCGCTGCGCTGGATCCCCTACGCCCGCCGGGCGCCGGCCGCCGTGGCCCGGTTGCTCGAGATGGCGGCCGACGACTACTCGGCCCGCCAGCACGACCCCCGGGACCTGGCCCGGGCGTTGGTCCAGATGGGCACGGCCGGGCTCGTGCCGGCCTGCGCCTTCGGGGCCTCGGCGACGGCGGTCACCCTTCGAGTCGAGCGCCTGCTCGGCCCGGGACGGACCTCCCGCCCGACGGCGGCCGTCGGCGTGGGCGTGGCCGCCCTGCTGGTGGCCACGCCCTTCGTGGCCCTGCTGGCGTAGCCCCCCCCGGGGGGCGTTCAGCGGGCGATCGGCAGTCCCATCGGGTTGGCCGACGGGATGAGGCCGACGCCGAGCACCCGGGTGGCGAGGCGGTCGAGCAACCCGGTCAGCTCGTCGCAGCGGTCCCGGCCGAGCCGGCGCCAGGGCTCGAGGGCCAGCCGGTCGGTCGTCGACTCGACCTGTCGCCGTAGCCGGGTGCCGGCCGCGGTCAGCGTCCCGTTCGGCTCGAGCAGCCCCCGGTCGACCAGGCGGTCGGTCGCCGCCGTCCACTGCTCGTCGGTCCACCCGCGAGCCCGTTGGACGGCCGCCCGGGTCGTGGCCCCGTCGGCGATCAGGAGCACGTGCGCCTCGCAGCCGTCCACCTCGGCCTCGACCAGCGCCGTCACGTGCCCGTCGCCGCGATGCTCCCGCAGCACGGTGGTGGCGTGCCACAGCCTGGGCAGGGGCTCGTCGGGCCAGGCCAGCGCGGCGTTGGCCGCCGCCAGGGGCCGACCGTCCACGGTCACCTGCGTCGCCGCCTGCCGACACAGGTCCGCCGCCCGCTGCACGGTGGCGCCCTCGGCGTCCTCGGCGAGCAACGAGCCGAGCGCCCGGGTCGACCCGGCCATCCGGGCATCGAGGACGGTCGACGGGTCGGCGAGCGTCCAGGCGTCGGGGAGGGCCCGGGCGGTCATGCTCGGAGCGAAGTTGAAGAAGGTGGCATGGACGACGGCCGGCATCACCGGGCCCATGGGCGCGGCCCGGCCGGCGAAGTAGCCCATCCAGAATCCGCGAAGACCGGTCGAGGCCAGGGCTTCGATCGGCTCGGGGGCAAAGTAGACGACGGCGTGGAGCGGCTCGAAGCGGCGCCACATCTCCCGGGCCACCGACGGTTCCACCGGGCCATCGTCGCAGACGCGGCCGGCCGGGCGGGTCCGAGCCCGGGCGCGGTGGGCTGGCGGGGCACCGCCGCGGAAGGAGCGGTGACTAGCGCGGCGGTGAAGCCGCCGTCGAGCGGGTAGAAGCCGCCGGTGGCGAAGGACGAGGCGTCGCTGGCCAACCAGGCCACGAGCTCGGCGACCTCCGCCGGCGTGCCCAAGCGGCCGAGGGCATGGAGGGCCCGCAGGTCGGCCATGTCCTCGGGTGCGATGTTGGCCGCCAACATGGGCGTCTCGATGTAGCCCGGTCCGACGGCGTTGACCCGGATGCCGTCGGCCGCGTGGCCGAGGGCGGCCGACTTGGTCAGACCGATGACGCCGTGCTTGGCCGCCACGTAGGCCGCCGACTCGGCCCGACCGACCACGCCGAGGATGGAGGCCATGTTGACGATCGAGCCGCCACCGCGGGCCCGCATGACCTGGGCCTCGGCCCGGGTGCAGTAGAAGACCCCGTCGAGGTTGATGGACAGGACGTCCCGCCAGGCCTCGAGGGGATGGTCGGCCACGACGGCCTGGGTGCCGCCGACGCCGGCGTTGTTCACGCCGATGTC
This sequence comes from uncultured Acidimicrobiaceae bacterium, assembly GCA_963730735.1. Lineage (GTDB taxonomy): Bacteria > Actinomycetota > Acidimicrobiia > Acidimicrobiales > RAAP-2 > CAVSSX01. The sequence continues at coordinate 350,438 of CAVSSX010000008.1, read as the reverse complement.
GAGACCCCCGAAGCGCTCGATCGTCGCCGCCACCATCGCCTCGACGGCCACCGGATCGACCACGTCGACCGCATGGGGCACTGCCGTCCCACCCGACGCCGAGATGGCGTCGGCCACTGCCGTGGCCCCGGCGAGGTCGCGGTCGGCGACGAGCACCGAGGCACCCCGGGCGGCCAGCAGCCGCGCACAGGCCTCACCGATGCCGGCGCCGCCCCCGGTCACCAGTGCCGCCTTGCCGCGCAGGTCGAGCAATCCCAGACCGTCGGTCGTCCCGGTGGCTGTGTCGTTGTCGGTCATGGTGCTTTCCCTACCTTCTGTGCGAGTTGTCGGGGCTGTCGGGTGTCGGTGACGTCGACGGTCGGTGCGACGAGTCGTCGGGTGCTCTGGACCGGCGCGGTGGGTCGCCGGGTTGGGCCGGGCGGCGGGCGGGAGCGGCCTAGGCGAAGACCTCGTCCTTCTCGAGGAGGGCGATCTCCTCGTCGGAGAGGCCGAGCAGGGTGGTGAAGACCTCGTGGTTGTGCTCGCCCATGGCCGGTCCGGCGCGGTCGAGCCGGATCGGCGACGCCGGCAGTGTCCCGCCCAGGCGCAACAGCCGGTGGTTGCCGTCCTCGCCCGGCACCTCGACCGTCCGGTCGCGGCTGAGCACGTGGGGATCCTCGAACAGCTCGGGCGCGCGGTAGGCGGGCAGGGCGGCGACGCCGTTCGCCTGCAGCAGCTCGGTGACCTCGACCGTCGTCCGGTCGAGTGTCCAGGTGCCGAGCAGGCGCTCGAGCTCCTGGCGGTGCTCGTCCCGGCCGGCGGCCGTGGTGAACCGCCCGTCGGCGGCCCACCCGGGTGCGCCGATCGCCTGGACCAGCGCCGCCCACCGGGCATCGTCGGTGACGGCGATGCTGACCCACTGGTCGTCGCCCCGGCAACGGAAGGTGTTGTGCGGCACCCATCCGGGCTCGACGTTGCCGGTCCGGGTCGGGACCCGGCCGGTGGCCGAGCACTCGAGGAAGGCGTCACCGATCAGGTTGGCCTGGGCCTCGATGGCCGACAGGTCGATGTGCGTCCCCCGTCCGGTGGCCTGGTGCCCGACGATCGCCGACAGGAGGGCGAAGCCACCGTGGACCCCGGCGATGATGTCGCCGCCCACCCGGATCTGGGACGGGGGCCCGTCGGGGTAGCCGGTCATCTCGCCCAGGCCCGACAGGGCCACGAACATCGGGGCGTACCCGGCGAACCGGGCGAAGGGGCCCTCCTGTCCGGCCATCGAGCTCGACAGCATGATCAGGTCTTCGTTGTCGGCCACCAGCGACTCGTAGTCGAGGCCGAGCGAGGCCATGACGCCGGGTCGGAAGCTCTCGGCCACCACGTCCGAGGTGGACGCCAGTCGCCGGGCCAGCTCCACGGCCTTGGGGTGGCGCAGGTTCAGGGTGATGGCCCGCTTCTGCCGGTTGGTGGTGGCGCTCGTGATCGTCGCCCGTCGCAGGACGTCGAGCCGGTGGCGGGTCTCGACCTTGATGACGTCGGCGCCGAGGCTGGCCAGGATCATGGTCGCCGTCGGGCCGGCGACGGCCCACGTGAAGTCGAGCACCCGCAGCCCGGCCAGGGGGCCGGCCGGATCCGACGACCCGACCGGTGGGTCGTCGGGCGGCCGGTGGGTCGCCGGCACCGCCGGGAGGAGAGCACGGGCGTGCTCGGCGCCGACCGGGCCGAGCAGTGGCGCCGGGCCGGGGCGTGGCCCCTCACCCGAGAAGCGCCACGGGCCGGTGGCATAGCGGTGGGTGCCGGCGACCGGGTGGGTCACCTCGCGCAGGTACTGGCGCTCGGCGAACTGCTGGGAGGCCATGACCTCCTCGACCGTCTGGTACTTGGCCACGGTGACCCCCATGGCCTGGCCGGCCGTGACCACCTCGTCGCGCGTGCGGGTCGACAGCCATTCGGACAGCACGGCGTTCACGTGGTCGGCGTGGGCCTCGCGCGAGGCCAGCGTGGCGGCCCACTCCTCGTCGGCCCAGGCCGGCGAGCCGATCAGCTTGACCAGGGCCCGCCACTGGTGCTCCTCGTGGAAGGTGAACTGCAAGTAGCCGTCCTGGCACGGCATGATGCCGCCCAGGGGCACGGCCAGCGACGCCCGGCTCGGCATCATGCCGAAGCTCAACCAGGGCTGGAACTCGAAGAAATTGAGGCCGAGCAGCGCCTCGAAGCCCGGGATCTCGACCAGCTGGCCCACGCCGGTGCGGCGGGCGTGGAAGACGGCGGCCAGCGACAGCGTGGCGGCGTAGGTGGCCATCTTGTACTCGGCGGCGAACCGGCCCTGGCGCAGCGGGGGCCGGTCGACCACCTCGGGCATGAGGTGGGAGGCCACCGGGGTGAGGAAGCCCTCGCCGGCGGCGTGGAAGGTGGTGAGGGGAGTGGCGGCGTAGTCCCGGTAGGGACCGACGGTGCCGAAGGGGGTCATCGAGGCGATGACCAGATGGGGATGGGCGGTGAGCAACGTCGCCACGTCGATGCCCTCGGCCGCCAATTGTTCGGGCGTGCGGTCGGTGAGCACCAGCTCGACCGAGCCGATCAGCTCGGCCAGCGCCGCCCGGTCGTCGGGGCGTTCGGGGTCGAGGCAGATCCCGGTCTTGGAGGTGTTGAGGTGCAGGAACAGGACGCTGCGGTCGGGACCCGGTTGGTCGTCGACGAAGGGGCCCATGCGTCGAGCCGGATCGCCGGTCGGCGGCTCGACCTTCAGCACCTCGGCCCCGAGGTCGCCCAGCAGCTTGGCGGCGTAGGGAGCGGCCACCATCTCGGCCAACTCGAGTACTCGCAGGCCCGACAACATCCCCGATCGGCGTCGCTCATCCACCGGTGTGCTCTCGGTGCTCGTCATGCCGTCATCCCCCTGTCGTCCGTGCGGGCATCGAGGCAGGGCGCCCCGGGCCGCATCGTCCTGTCCCCACGCGCTGTGTCCCCACGCACTGTGTCCTCACGCGTTGTGTCCCCCCGGGAGCTTCTCGGGGTCCGAGGTCGACCCGTTGGCGACCCCATGGCTGTCGAGGAGCTCGATCAGCTGGTCCATCACCGCCGCCATCGTCTGGCGTTCCGCCGGCTGCAGGTCGAGGGTGCGCTCCCATTCGTGCAGCGAGTAGTTCATCGTCGTCGCCACGTCGACCCCGGCCGGGGTCAGCTCGACGACCACTCGCCGGCGGTCACGGTCGTCCTGGGAGCGCCGGAGCCACCCGTTCGCCTCGAGTCGGTCCAGGGTCAGCGAGATCCCCCCGCTTGTGCGGCCCAGGCGCTTGGCGATCCGGCCGGGGGCGCTGCGATGGTCCGGCGACCGACGGATCAGGGCGAGCACCAGATAGTCGGCCATCGACAGCCCGGCCGTCTGGGTGATCCCCTCGAGGATCTGGGTCATCTGGTGGTTGAGCTCGACCACCCGGACCATGAGTCCACGGTCGCCGGTGGCGGCGGGCTGGTCGATGGCGTGGAGGCGGGTCATGGCGGTGTCGGCGCCGTGACGGCGCTCCGCCCGAACGATAGCTTTTTGCCTAGCTAATTGCCCTGGAGCGACCATCCGGGTCGGTCGGGGGCCCGGCGCGGCGGCGGTCCGGACCCCTAGGTTCTGGGTCGGCGACGGCGTCGGACCGCTGCGGTTCCGCCGGGACGCCCGAGGGGGGACACATGCGAGCGATCCGTTGCGTGGAGGGCCGGGCCACGGTGGCCGACGTGTCGGCACCGTCGGGGGAAGGCGTCGTGCTGCGGGTGGCCTCGGCCGGCATCTGCGGATCCGATCTCCACCTCGAACCGTGGAACCTGCCGGTGACCCTCGGCCACGAGATGGCCGGGTACCTGCCCGACGGACGGCCGGTGGCGGTCGAGCCGATCGCCGCCTGCGGCGCGTGCGACGAGTGCGCCGACGGTCGCTACAACCTCTGCCGCTCGGGTCCGTCGGTGCTCCTCGGGGTGGGCCGTGACGGCGGGATGGCCGAGCAGGTGCTGGTGCCCGAGGCGGCCATCGTGCCGCTGGCCGCCGGGGTGGCGGTGGCCGACGCCTGCCTGGTCGAGCCGCTGGCCGTCGCCGTCCACGGCGCCCGCCGGGGTCGGGTGGTCGCCGGCGAGCGGGTGGCCGTGGTCGGCGGCGGGACCATCGGGCAGACGGCGGTGGTGGCGGCGCAGTCCGTCGGGGCGACGGTGGACCTCGAGGCCCGTCACGACCACCAGCGTGAGGTGGCGGCGGCCCTCGGCGCCGGGGAGGTCGGCGGCGACTACGACGTGGTGTTCGAGTCGGCCGGGACCGAGAGCGCGCTGACCCGCAGCGTCGAGCTCTGCCGACCCGGCGGCCGGGTGGTGCTGCTCGGCAGCTACTGGGACCCGGTGACACTGCCCGGCATGCAGATCTCGATGGCCGAGATCGACCTCGTCCCGGCGTCCATGTACGCCGGGGACAGCTCGGGGCGCGACATCGACGCCGCCGCCGCCATTCTCGACGCCCGGCCCGAGTTCGCCCGTCGGGTCATCACCCACCGCTTCCCGCTCGACGCCGTGACCGAGGCGTTCGCCACCGCCCGCGACCGCTCGAGCGGGGCCATCAAGGTGGTGCTCGAGCCCTGAGCGCCCTCGTCCGAGGGCCGTCGTTCCCCGGTGCTCCGAGGACGGGGATTGGTAGGGTGCCGGGAGCCGCACGGCGCGGCGGGCTGCGCAGGCGGTCCAGGGGAGCAGGTTCGGGGGGAACGACCGTGGCCGACGCAGTGGACGCCCAACAGCTGGCAGATGACCTCGAGATCCGGAACGTGGTGGCGACCTTGGCCCACCTGGCCGACATGGCGCCGGCCGAGGACCTCGACGCCTACCTGGCGCTCTTCACCGAGGACGCCCGCTGGGAGATGCCCGGCAGCATCATCGAGGGCATCGAGAACATCCACCAAGGTGCGCTCGGTCGCCGGGCCCAGGGGATACAGGGTCCCGGTACCGACACCCGCCACGTGATCACCACCCAGGCGGTGACCGTCGACGGGGACACGGCGGAGGGACAGGCGTACTTCATGATGGTGAGCGACACCCAGGCCACGCCCCAGATCCGGATGATCGGCGTCTATCGGGACACCTACCGACGGACCCCGGAGGGCTGGAAGCTGGCCCGTCGAGTCATCACCCCCGGCTGACAATGGGCGCACTCGACGGCAAGGTGGCGGTGGTCGGCGGGGCCAGCCGCGGCATCGGGAAGGGCATCGCCCTCGAACTGGGGGCGGCCGGGGCCCATGTGGTGCTCGGCGGTCGGACCCTCGCACGCGGCGGCGCGCAGGGCGGGTCGCTCGAGGAGACGGCCGAGGAGATCGCCGAGCTGGGTGGGACGGCCACGCCGGTGCGGTGCGACTTCTTGGTCGAGCGCGAGGTGGCCGCCCTGTTCGCCGGCGTCGAACGGGACCACGGCCGGCTCGACGTCCTGGTCAACAGCGCCTTCAACGCCCAGCAGTTCGGGCCGACCATCGGCCAGCAGTTCTGGGAGCTGCCGATCAGCATCTGGCGGGACGTGGTCGACGTCGGCACCACCACCGCCTACCTGGCGGCGGTCTTCGCCGCCCCGCTGCTGCTGGCCACCGGCGGCGGACTCATCGCCAACGTGTCCGGCCGGGGCGCCGAGCGCTACCGCTACAACGTCGCCTACGGCGTGGGCAAGGCGGCGCTCGACAAGATGACCCGGGACATGGCCCACGAGCTGGTCGACCGCGACGTGGCGGTGGTCTCGCTGTGGCCCAACGTGACCCGGACCGAGAACATCGACGCCGGGGCGGCGGCCAGCCCCGACGCCACCTCGCCCTTCGGCGACCTCGACCTCTTGGAGACCCCGCGCTACTCGGGTCGGGTGGTGGCCGCGCTGGCCGCCGACCCCGAGCGGATGGCCCGGACCGGCGGCCGGTACTGGGTGGCCGAGCTGGCGGCCGGCTACGGCGTGGTCGACGAGCACGGAAGGGCCCACGAGCTGCCTGAATAGCGTCCGAACCCCGGCCGGGACCCGACGTCGGCCGGCCCGGCCGGTGGGCGCCACCGTTCGTTCCAGTTCCCCGCCAGGTCCACCACACCCGGCCCGTCGAAACTGCCAATTGTTACGGTAATTCGACGATACTCTTTCCCCTCAGGGGCGCCCCGTGCCCCGATGGTGGTGTACGTGCAAACCCGAGGTGGAAAGGCCAAAGTCTGCTGATGGCGGCGCGGTTGGTCGGTCGCAGTGGCGGTCATGCGGTGGGTGAGGTCGCGTCCGATGCCCCGGCGGCGCCCCTGGTGCTGTGGCACTGGGCCGTGGCCGGACTGCTGGCCACGTCGGCCGTGGTGGTCGGGGCGGTCCTCGGTGGCGCCCCGTTCGTCGACCACGACCCCGGGGCCTGGTTCTTCGGCACGCCCGGCGGTCCACTCGGCTCGATCTCGTCGAACGACAAGTCCCCGCCGATCTTCGCCATCTTCTTGGTCTACGGCGGGCTCATCGTGCTGGCCCGGGTCTGGATCGGGTTCCTGCGCACCGTCCACCGCAACCCCGGCACCTCGGTCCGTCGGGTCGTGGCGGTGATCGCCATCTGGGCGCTCCCGCTGCTGGCGGCGCCGCCCACCTTCAGCCCCGACGCCTACAGCTACGCCGGGCAGGGCGAGATGGTCAGCTACCACATCAACCCGTACGTCTACGGCACCGGGGTGCTCGGGGCGACGCCCTTCGTGACCTTCCCCGGCCCGGTGTGGGCCAACACGCCGTCGCCCTACGGGCCGACCTTCCTCTCGGTGGACGGCCTGGCGGCCGACCTCGCCGGGCACCAGGTCCTGCCCGACCTGATCCTCCTGCGCCTGCTCGAGCTGGGAGGGTTGGCCCTGGTCGTCGCCGGGCTCCCGACCCTCGCCCGGGCGGCCGGGCGAGATCCGGCCTCGGCGGTGGCCCTGGCCGTCGGCAGCCCCCTGGCCCTGGCCACCCTGGTCGGTGGGGCCCACAACGACGCCCTGATGGTCGGGCTCCTGGTGGCCGGTCTGGCCGTGGCCCGTCGCATCGGGCCGGCGCCCGGGATCGTGCTGTGTGCGTTAGCGGCGGGGGTGAAGGCGCCCGCCGCGCTGGGCGTGGTCTACCTCGGCTGGACGTGGGCCGGCCCGATGGCCACCACCGGGGTCCGGCTCTGGCGAACGCTCGGCGCCGGCGTGATCGCCGTCGCCACCCTCGGACTGGTGGGGGAGCTCTCGGGGCTGGGCTGGGGCTGGCTGCGCACCCTGACGGCGGCCGACCAGGTCCACACCGGGGTGACGCCGGTGACGGCGGCGGCCAAGACCCTCACCGGGGCCCTGCATCTCGTGCACCTCCCACTCTCCTTCGGCGTGGCCCAGTCGGTGATGTCCGCCCTGGCCCTGGTGTTGGCCGGGGTGATCGCCGCCTGGCTGCTGTTCCGGTCGCCCAAGATGGGGGTCGAGCGGTCACTGGGCCTGGCCCTGTTGGCCCTGGCCTTCCTCAGCCCGATCCTGTGGGGCTGGTACCTCACGTGGGGGCTGATCGTGCTCGCCCCCGTGGCCGGCTGGTACCTGCGCCGGGTCATCGTCGGGGTGTCGGTGGTCGGCGCGCTCATCGGGGCGTCGGCGGTGATCGGGATCCTGCGGACCGTGGTCGACGCCGGGATCCTGAGCGACCTGCTGCTGGTGGTCGGCCTCTTCGCTGTGGCCCGCCTGCCGCTGGTGCCCCGGGTGCGCGAACCCGCCCCGCCGGCCGTCGCCACCGGGGGCGCGCTCGACCTGGCCCCCGCCACCGGCTGACCGACGACCGCTCCGCCTGACCGGCCGCCGTCGTCGGTGGGCTAGACAGGCGGCATGCTCTCCACCCGCCGCCTCGGCCGCAACGGACCCGACGTCTCCTCCCTCGGCCTCGGCTGTATGGGCATGAGCGAGTTCTACGGGCCGACCGACGAAGGACAGTCGATCGCCACCCTGGAGCGTTCGCTCGAGCTGGGCGTCACCTTCTTCGACACCGCCGACATCTACGGCAGCGGGGCCAACGAGACGCTCATCGGCCCGGTGCTCGGCCGCCACCGCGACGAGGTGGTGGTGGCGACGAAGTTCGGCAACGTGCGGACCGCCGACGGCCAGCGTCGCGTCGACGGCCGACCCGAGTACGTCCGGGACTGCTGCGACGCCTCGCTGCGCCGGCTCGGGTTCGACACCATCGACCTCTACTACCAACACCGGGTCGACCCGGCCACGCCGATCGAGGAGACCGTGGGGGCCATGGCCGAGCTCGTGGCCGCCGGCAAGGTGCGCTACCTCGGGCTCTCCGAGGCCAGCCCCGAGACGCTGCGGCGGGCCTCGGCGGTCCACCCGATCACCGCCCTGCAGACCGAGTGGTCGTTGTGGAGCCGGGACCTCGAGGCCGAGATCGTGCCCACGGCCCGGGAGCTCGGGATCGGCCTGGTCCCCTACAGCCCTCTCGGCCGGGGCTTCTTGACCGGGGAGATCACCAGCCCCGAGGACTTCGCCCCCGACGACTTCCGGCGGCACAACCCGCGCTTCCAGGGCGAGAACTTCCAGCGCAACCTGGACCTCGTCCGGCGGGTCCGCGAGCTGGCCGAGTCCAAGGGCGTGACGCCGGGCCAGCTGGCCTTGGCCTGGTTGCTGGCCCAGGGCGACGACGTCATCCCGATCCCCGGCACCCGTCGCATCCCGTGGTTGGAGGAGAACGTGGCCGCCGACGGCGTGTCGCTCAGTCCGGCCGAGCTGGCCGAGATCGACGCGCTGGCGCCCGTCGGGGCGGCGTTCGGCGACCGTTACGCCGACCTCCGGCCCCTCATCGGCGACAGCCCGCAGCGGTAACCGCCGGCCCGTCATCGGTGGTGGTCCCTGCGGTGGTCGGGCGGGACTCAATAGAGTGAGCGTCGCCCGGGGCGACCGGACAACCACGGTGCAGCCCCGAACGCTGACGGAGGATCCCATGGGTGCAAGCCACAATTCCGATGTGCCGAACCCGGTGGCGCGCCCGTGACGTTGGGCAGCGACCCGGCCTCGATCATCAAGAGCAAGGACTACGTCCGGCTGATGATCCTGGCCGCCGTGATCGGCGTGCCGGTCTCGGCAGCGGCGTTCGGCTTCCTGCAGCTGGTCAGCCTGCTGCAGAAGGAGATCTACATCCACCTGCCCAACGGCCTCGGCTTCGACGGCATGCCGGTGTGGTGGCCGGTGCCCATCCTCGCCGTCGCCGGTCTGTGTACCGCCGCCGCCATCCGCTACCTCCCGGGCAACGGGGGCCACTCACCGGCCGACGGGTTCTCGGCCGGCCAGACGCTGCCCGAGTACCTTCCCGGCGTCATCCTGGCCGCCCTGGCCAGCCTGTCGCTCGGGGTGGTGATCGGGCCCGAGGCACCGTTGATCGCCCTGGGCAGCGGTCTCGGCATGCTGGCCATCCGACTGGTCCGCCGCGACACCCCGGCGACCACCCAGGCGGTGGTGGCCGCCGCCGGCAGCTTCGCCGCCATCTCGACCATCTTCGGCTCGCCCATCATCGCCGCCTTCTTCCTCATGGAGGCGGTGGGCATGGGTGGCGGGATGCTGTCGGTCGTCCTGCTGCCGGGACTGCTGGCCGCCGGGGTCGGCTCGCTGATCTTCCTCGGTCTCGGGACCTGGACCGGGCTCGGGACCCTCTCGCTGACCCTCCCGGGCCTCCCGCCCTACGCCCACCCCCACGCCTCCGAGCTGGCCTGGGCCCTGGCCATCGGGGTGGCCGCCGGCGTCGTCGGGTGGTTGCTGCGCAAGGGGGCAGTGTTCCTGCGCAGCGTGACGTCCCGACGGCCGTTGCTGTTGACGCCGGTCGCCGGCCTGGCCATCGGGGGCCTGGCGGTGGCCTTCGCCGCCACCACCCACCACCCCTCGACCCAGGTGCTGTTCTCCGGTCAGAACCTGCTCGACCCGTTGGTCACCCAGTCGGGGACGTGGGCCGTCTCGGCCCTGCTGTTGCTGCTGGCCTTCAAGGGCGTGGCCTACGCCGTCTCGCTCAGCAGCTTCCGGGGCGGCCCCATCTTCCCGTCCCTGTTGCTCGGGGCGGCCGGCGGCGTGGCCCTCTCCCACCTGCCGGGGGTCACGGTGGTGCCCGGGGTGGCCATGGGGATGGGGGCGCTGGCCGCCGCCATGCTCCGGCTGCCCCTGTCGTCGGTGATGCTGGCCTGTCTGTTGATGGGGAGCGACGGCCTGGCGGCGGCGCCGGTGGTCATCGTGGCCGTCGTGGTCTCCTACCTGGTGGGCGCCCACCTGCTGCCAAACGAACAGGCGGTGCCCGGGGGTGGGGCGCCGGCCCCCGCACCGGCCCCGGCGGCGGCTCCGCCACCCACCCCGGCGCCGGCCGGCGGTCCGTCGGCCCCCTGAACGACGTCGCCCGGGCGGCGTCGGCCGACCGGGGACGGGTGAGCGCCGGGTGTCAGGCGGCGCTCGACCCGGCGGGGCTCGAGGCGTCGAGGAAATCGACCACCAGTCGGTTCACCGTGGCCGGTGCGTCGAGGTGCACGGCGTGTCCGGCCTCGGGGACGACGACCAGTCGTGACCCGGCGATGTGGTCGGCCAGGTACCGGCCGCCGGCCAGGAACGGCTCGTCGCCCTCGCCCACCACGATCAGGGTCGGGACGTCGATGTCGCCGAGCGACTCGATGACCGCCGCGTCGTGCTGGGGCAGGATGCCCCGGGCGGCGAGCACCAGACCGTTCGGGACCCGGTGGTCCTCGGGCGAGCATCCCATGCCGGCGCAGTCGGCCGCCGCCCCCTCGGCGGCGATCCGGTCGGCCGTTCGGGCTGCGTGGTCGTTCCAGCGCTGCCGCGGCTCGGGCTTGCGGAAGCCCGGGCCGGTCCCGAGGAGGGCCAGCGCCCACACGCGCTCGGGGGCGGCGAGTCGAGCGGCCAACGAGAGGAAGCCCCCGAGCGAGTGGCCGACCAGGGCCGCCGATCCCACGTCGCAGGCATCGAGCAGGGCCAGCAGGTCGCCCACGCTGGCCGCCGCCGAGTAGTGGGCCAGGTCCTGCCCGGCGTCACTCTGGCCGTGGCCCCGGAGGTCCCACGTGATGACGGTGTGGGTCGGGGCCAGCTCGGCGGCCAGGCCGGCCCAGGTGGCCCCGGTGCCGCAGAAGCCGTGGGTGAGGACGACGGCCGGTCCCGCCCCCTCGCACCGGTAGGCGAGGCGGGCGTGGTCGGTCTCGAGGAACGGCACGGTGGGCGTCGGGCTCAGGCCGGGACGTCGACCCGGAAGACCCGGGCGGCGTTGTCCCGTCCGATCTTGGTGGCGACGTCGTCGGGCACGTCGGCCAACGACTTCTCGAGCACCCGGCGGCTGTCGGGGTACATGCCGTCCTGGTGGGGGTAGTCCGATTCCCACATCAGGTTGTCGGCGCCGATGCGGTCGAGCGACTCCACGGCGAAGACGTCGGTCACCATGCAGGCGTACATGTGGTCGCGGTAGATCTCGGCCGGTGGCCGGCTGGCCCCCGAGCGCTCGGCGCCGTGGATGTGCCACGACTTCTCGCAACGCTCGAGCATGTAGGGGATCCAGCCGGCGCCACCCTCGGACAGCACGGCCCGCAGCCGGGGGAAGCGGTCGAAGATGCCGCTGAAGATCCAGTCGGCGAAGGCGACCATGGAGTTGGCCCCGAAGAGGGCGACGGTGACCGACGGCGGCGCCTCGGGCGAGCTCGTCATGAGCTGCGACGAGGAGCCGATGTGCATGCACACCGCCAGGTCGAGGTCCGAGACGACCGACCACAGCGGGTCCCAGTGGTCGGTGTGGATCGAGGGCAGGCCGAGCACGACCGGGTTCTCCGAGAAGGCCAGCGCCTTGATGCCCTTGGGGGCCAGCCGGTGCAGTTCGGCGATGGCCAGGTCGATGTCCCACAGGGGGAGGATGGCCATCGGGATCAGCCGGTCGCGGTCGGCGGCGCACCACTCGTCGACGATGAAGTCGTTGTAGGCCTGGGTGCACAACAGGGCCAGCTCGCGGTCCTTGGCGAACAGGAAGCGGTGGCCCGAGAACCGGGTGAAGTTGGGGAAGCACAGGCTGGCCCACACCCCGTCGATGTCCATGTCGGCCAGCCGGGCCACCGGGTCGTAGCAACCCGGCCGCATCTCGTCGAAGCGGACCTGGCCGTTCGGGAGGGCCGAGCGGTCGATGCCGTCGCGGAGCCGGACGATGCCTTCGTAGAGGGGGACCAGCTGGTCCTCGTAGGCCCAGACGTCGCGCCCTTTCTCGTCCTGGATGATCCGGGGGGCCTGGTCGTGGAAGCGGGCCGGCAGCCGGTCGAGCCACACCCGCGGGTGCTCGATGACGTGGTCGTCCACCGAGACGAGCTTGATATCGGTTGGTAGCACGGTCCCCCCTCGTCACCGCCCGACGCTGGATCGACCGCCGGACCTGAACGAACGGTACACGGCGTCGGCGCGGTCGGTGCTGGTCGTCGCCGGAGGTGGACGAACCATTGCCGGGTGGGCGACCGGGGACTAGGGTTCCTCTACCAACCGGTCGGTCGAAAGGCCACAGGTTGGAGTCGAACGACAACAGTCGCGACGTGGTGTCGTGACGTCGACAGTCCCGGGGGGGATCGAGCATGGATGAGCGACGTCGGGTCTCGGTAGTGCGGCGCAGTGGGCGCCGGTTGCTCGGGGTGGTGGCCCTGTTGAGCGGCGTGGTCGGCATCGTCGCCGTCCCGGCCGTCTCCTCGGCCTCGGCCGCCTCCTCGACCTACGTGATCGGCAACATCGGGACCTACTCGGGCCCGGTGTCGGGTGACTACGGGTCGGACCGCCAGGTGCTCACGGCGTGGCAGGACGCCACCAACGCCGCCGGCGGCATCAACGGCCACCACGTGAAGGTGATCGCCCTCGACGACCAGGGCAACCCGACGGTCGCCCTCCAAGACGCCCAGGAGCTCGTGCAGCAGGACCACGTGCTGGCCGTGGTCGACGACAACTCCAACGGTGGGACCAGCTACGGCTCCTACCTCGAGACCGCCGGCGTCCCGCTCATCGGCGCCACCTCCAACCCGCCGGCGCCCACCGACACGCTGTTCTTCCCGGTGGGGGCGAGCACGCTCGGCGAGATCTACGGCGAGGCGGCCTCGGCCAAGCTGGTCCACGCCAGCAAGATCGCCTTCATCTACTGCGCCGAGTCGGCCGTCTGCGGCCAGGTGGTCCCGTTGATCAAGACCGACGCGGCGGCGAACGGGGCCACCGTGAGCTACGTGTCGGCGGCCCCCGAGACCGCCCCGAGCTACACCGCCTACTGCCTGTCGGCCAAGCAGTCGGGGGCCACGGCCATCCTGACCGCCCTGGCGTCGCCGGCGGTCATCAACATCGCCGAGGGGTGCGCCCAGCAGGGGTACAAGCCGACCTTCCTGGTCGGCGGGGCCCCGGTCGGCCCGGCCTTCTCCAACACCTCGGCGCTGAACGGCTCGATCGCCGTCGAAGGGGTGTTCCCGTGGGTCCAGGACTCGACGCCGGCCACCAAGGCCTTCCACGCCGCCCTCACCAAGTACGAGCCGGGGGTGGCCAAGTCGAGCACCTACAACGCCACCACCGCCTACAGCTGGGCCGGCGCCGAGCTCTTCGCCGCCGGTGCGGCGAAGATGACCGGCGACTCGCCCAAGGCCTTGGCGACGGCGATGTACACCCTCAAGAACGTGACCCTCGGCGGCCTGATCTCGCCCGAGTCCTTCTCGTCGACCAAGCAGACGAACCCCGACTGCTACACGCAGATGAAGCAGGTCAACGACAAGTACACCGTGTTGAACAACGGGAAGTTCACCTGCCCGCCGGCCAGCTCCTGAGGTGACGCTGCCGGTGACGACGGCCCCCCGGGATCCCTCGGACAGCGGTCGTCCAGGTAGGTGGCTCGGCGGTCGGTGGCGCAGCCTCGGTCCCCGAGGAACCGACCCGACGATTGACCTAAGTTCTGGCCCGACGTCGCCACTCGCCGCGGTGCGCGCCGACGACGAGTGGGGAAGCGAAGGGGGGGCGGTGACGTGAGCACACTCCTGCCGTACATCATCATCGGTGTCGCCATCGGCTCGGTCTACGGCCTGGCCGGGGTGGGCCTGGTGCTCACGTTCAAGACGTCGGGCATCTTCAACTTCGCCCACGGGGCGCTGGCCACCATCGCCGCCTACGTCTTCTACGCCCTGTGGGTCCAGGCCGGGCTGCCGTGGCCGGTGGGGGCGATCATCGCCGTCTTCGTGTTGGGCCCGCTGCTCGGGATCATCTTCGAGTCGTTCGCCCGGGGCCTGTCGCGCACCACCATCGTCTGGGGCGTCGTGGCCACCATCGGTGTCCTGTTGAGCGTCGAGGCCGTCTGCACCCTGATCTACGGCACGGTGGTGCGCCAGTACCCGCACTTTCTGTCGGTCTCCACCTTTCAGCTCTTCGGCACGGCCGTCACCTACGAGCAGCTGATCACCTTCCTCATCTCGCTCGGGGCCACCGCCGGGCTGTACCTGTTCTTCCGCATGGCCCGCATGGGCAAGGCCATGCGGGCGGTGGTCGACGACCCCAACCTCCTCGACCTGTCGGGCACCAGCCCGGCCCGGGTCCGGCGGCTGGCCTGGATCATCGGCTGCACCTTCGCCATGATCTCGGGCCTCCTGCTCGCCCCGAGCGTCGGCCTCAGCGCCTCGGCCCTCACCCTGCTGGTCGTCGAGGCCTTCGGGGCGGCGGCCATCGGCGGGTTCTCGAGCCTGCCCCTCACCTGGGTCGGTGGCCTGGTCATCGGGATCGCCGAGTCGATCATCACCAAGTACGTGTCGACCACCTCGATCTGGGGCGGCCTCCCGGCCACGCTGCCCTTCATCATCCTGTTCCTGGTCCTGCTCCTCTACCCCCGCCGCCAACTGGTCAGCCGCCAGGTGGCCCTGGTGCGTCGTCCGTTGGCCTGGAAGCTGCCCAACAAGGTGCAGGTCCCCCTGGGCGTGGCCGTGCTGGTGTTCCTGATCTTCGTGCCGCAGTTCGCCGGGTTCCACCTGGGCTCGTGGACCATCTTCTTGGCCTACGTGATCCTCTTCCTGTCCCTCAGCCTGCTGGTGCGGACGTCGGGTCAGGTCTCGCTGTGCCAGATGGGCTTCGCCGCCATCGGCGTGGTGGCCTTCTCCAAGCTGACGCTGAGCGCCGGGATCCCGTGGCTGCCGGCGCTGCTGCTCTCGGGCCTGGTGGCGGTGCCGATCGGGGCCCTCTTGGCCATCCCGGCCATCCGGCTGTCCACCCTCTACCTGGCCCTGGCCACCTTCGGCTTCGGCCTGGTGCTCTCGGACATGTTCTACCAATCGAGCCTGATGTTCACCGTGACGGCCACCGGCATCGCCGTCCCCATGCCCCACCTGAGTTGGCTCAGCGTGGACTCGCCGAAGGGCTTCTACTACGTGACCCTGGCCGCACTGGTCATCGTGGCGATCGTGGTGGTGGCCCTCGTCCGGGGCCGGCTCGGCCGGATCCTGCGGGGCATGGCCGAGTCGCCGACCGCCCTGGCGTCGAGCGGGACGAGCATCAACGTCACCCGGGTGCTGGTCTTCTGCATCTCGGCCTACCTGGCGGCCATCGCCGGGGCCTTCATCGGCATGACCCTGCAGACGGTCAACGGGCAGAGCTTCGACCCGTTCCTCTCGCTGACCCTGCTGGCCGTGATCATGATCATCACCGGCGGGGAGCCCTGGAACGCCCTCATCGCCGCCGCCGGCCTGGCCCTGATCCCGGCGTACGTCTCCTCGGCCACCACGCCGACCTACCTCCAGTGCCTCTTCGGCGTCGGTGCGGTCCTGGCCGCCCTGGGGCTGCAGCAGGGACTCCCGCTGGCCTGGCGGGCGGCCATGGATCGGAAGTTGGTGAAACGCCGGGCCCTCGACCCGGCGGCCGTCGCCGAGGCTCCGGCCGTGCGGTCGGCCCCGTTCGGCATCGAGGTGACCAAGCTGACGGTGCGCTTCGGCGGCCTGGTGGCGGTGAACGGCCTCACGCTCACGGCCGGCCCGGGCCGCATCACCGGCCTGATCGGCCCGAACGGGGCCGGCAAGACGACGGTGTTCAACGCCACGTCGGCGCTGGTCCGACCGGCCGCCGGACGGCTCCTGTTCGACGGGAAGGACGTCACCCGGCTCGGCTCGGCGGCCCGGGCCCGTCGGGGCCTCGGCCGGACCTTCCAGCAGATGGAGCTCTACGACTCGCTGACCGTGGCCCAGAACGTGGAACTCGGGCGCGAGGCGTCGATGGCCGGCGCCGGCGTGGTCTCCCACCTGGTCGGCCACCCCAAGGACCACATCCGGATCGAGGCGGCGACCATCGAGGCGCTCGAGCTGTGCGGGATCGACGGCCTGGCCGAGCAACAGGTGGGCTCGCTCTCGACCGGTCAACGCCGCCTGGTGGAGCTGGCCCGTTGTGTGGCCGGGCCGTTCGGCTTCCTGCTCCTCGACGAGCCGTCCTCGGGCCTCGACCGCGAGGAGACCCGCCGTTTCGGCGAGATCCTGGAACGGATCGTGTCCGAGCGGGGCACGGGGATCCTGCTGGTCGAGCACGACATGGCGCTGGTCATGAGCGTCTGTGAGGAGATCTTCGTGATGGACTTCGGCAACCTGATCTTCTCGGGCACGCCCGAGGAGGTCCGTCGCAACGCCAGCGTGCAGGCGGCCTACCTCGGCACCGAGAGCGACCTGCTGCCCGAGCCGGAGCCGGTCGAGTGACGACCGTCGACGGGACGACCATCGAGGGGACGGCGCCGGCGCCCGACGGCGCCGCCGTGCTGTCGTTGCGCAAGGTCGACGCCGGCTACGGCAAGACCGAAGTGCTCCACGGCATCGACCTCGAGGTCCCGCCGCGCACGGTGGTGGCCCTCATCGGGGCGAACGGCGCCGGCAAGACGACCCTGTTGCGGGTGGCCTCGGGCCTGCTCGCCCCGTCCGCCGGCGAGGTCAGCGTGGACGGGGTGGTCGTGAACCGCGAGAAGCCGTTCCAGCGGGCCCGTCGGGGCGTGTGCCTGATCCCCGAGGGTCGGGGAATCTTCCGTTCGCTGTCGGTGCGCGAGAACCTGGAGCTCCAGATCCCGCCGTGGGCCGAGGACAACTCCATCGACCGGGCCATCGAGGGCTTCCCGGTCCTCGGCGAGCGGATCAACCAGATCGCCGGCTCGATGTCGGGTGGCCAGCAGCAGATGCTGGCCCTCTCACGGGCCTTCCTGGCCGACCCCAAGGTGATCCTGCTCGACGAGGTGTCGATGGGGCTCGCCCCACTCATCGTCGACCAGATCTTCGAGACCCTCGACCGCTTGGCCCAGAGCCACGTCTCGCTGGTCATCGTGGAGCAGTACATCAACCGGGTGGTGGCCATGGCCGACACGGCCTACCTGCTGACCCGGGGCGAGGTCTCGTGGTCGGGTCCGGCGGCCGACCTCGACGTCGACGTGGTGATGGCCAACTACATGGGCGAGGGGTCCGAGCGGGAGCCCGAACCCGGCGCCTAGCCCGGGCGGTTGAGCTCGATCACCCGCAGGACGGCGTCGATGAGGGCCAGGTGGGTGAAGGCTTGGGGGAAGTTGCCCCAGTGCTTGCCGCTGGCCGCGTCGATCTCCTCGGCGTAGAGGTGGAGCGGGCTGGCGAAGGAGAGCAGCTTCTCGACCAGGGCGTTGGCCCGCTCGGACTCGCCGATCATGGCCAGGCCCGAGGCCAGCCAGAACGAGCAGATGGTGAAGGTCCCCTCCTTGCCGCTGAGCCCGTCGTCGGTCTCCTCCACCCGGTAGCGCAGGGCCAGGCCGTCCTCGGTGAGCTCGTCGGCGATGGCCAGCACGGTCGCCCGCACCCGCTCGTCGTCGGGGGGCAGGAACCCCATCAGGGGCACCAGGAGGGCCGAGGCGTCGAGGGCCGGGGCGTCGTAGCACTGGGTGAAGGCCCCGCGACCGTCGACGCCGTGGGCGCAGACGTCCTCGTGGATCTCGTCGGCCAGGGCCCGCCACCGGGTGGCCAGCTCGGTGTCGCCCCGGGAGTCGGCCAGCTTGGCCCCCCGGTCGACGGCCACCCAGCACATGACCTTGGACGAGGTGAAGTGGCGCGGCTCGCCCCGGACCTCCCAGATGCCCCGGTCGGGCGTGCGCCACACCGACCCGGCCTTCTCCACGCTGCGCTGGATGAGCTGCCAGGCCAGGGGACCGAGCTCGCTCGCCTGGTGGACGTGGGTGTGGACGGCGTCGAGCACCATGCCCCACACGTCGTGCTGCTGCTGGTCGAAGGCGCCGTTGCCCACCCGGACCGGCCGGGCTCCCTCGTAGCCCGAGAGGTGGTCGAGCGTCCGCTCGGTCAGGTCCCGCTCGGCGTCGATGCCGTACATGATCTGCAGCTCGCCGCCCGACAGGGCGTCGCCGATGAAGGCGAAGTACTGGATCGCCTCCCACTCGAAGCCCAGCTCGAAGAGGGCCCAGAGGTTGAAGGCCGAATCCCGGATCCAGCTGAAGCGGTAGTCCCAGTTGCGCTCACCGCCGGGCGTCTCGGGCAGCGACGTGGTCGCCGCCGCCAGCAGCGCCCCGGTCGGGGCGTAGCTGAGCCCCTTCAAGGTGAGGGCGCTGCGCTCGAGGTAGGGCCGCCACGGGTGGTCGGGGAACGTCCCGTGGCGCAGCCAGCCCCGCCAGTACCGGGTGGTCTCCTCGATCGCCGCCTCGGCCGCCGCCGGGTCCAACGGCTCGGCGCCCCACGACAGGGCGACGGTGGCCGTCTGTCCCTCCTCGAGGGTGCTGCGGGAGCCGGCCCGGGCGCCGACCAGCCCGAGACGCAGGTCGCTCGAGACGAGCAGGCTGACCGTGCCGTCGTGGGGCGTGCACCGGGCCACCCCGTAGTCGTCGCCCTCGTAGGCCCACTCGCCGACCGAGCGGCCGTAGTCGAACACCGGGAAGCAGTCGAGCTGCAATTCGACCGTGCCCGAGAGGCACCGGGCCGTGCGGACCAGGGCGCCCCGGGCGGTGACGTCGGCCGGCGGCCGGCGGGCCGTGGCGTCACGCGCCCGGCCCGTCCAGGGGCCCATCACCAGCGCGTCGTACACCACCAGCCAGCCCGAGTCGGTGGCCCACGTCGTCTCGAGGACCATGGTGCCCGGGACGTAGCGGCGCTGCGCGGGTACCTGGACGCCGACCGGGGCCAGCCGGGCGAAACCCGCCCCCCGGTCGAGCAGGCGGCCGAAGATGCTCGGGGCGTCGGGGCGCGGCACGCAGAGCCACTCGATCCCCCCGTCCGGGGCGACCAGGGCGTTGGTCTCGCAGTCCGACAGGAAGGCGTAGTCGGCGATCGACGGGAACTCGGACATGGGTACCGCGGTAGCGGCGGTCTCGACGGGCGGCCGGCGAGACCTCAGCCCAGGATGCGGGCCTTCTCCTTGTCGAACTCCTCTTGGGTCAGCACCCCGGCCTCCTTCAACTCGCCGAGCTGCTTGAGCTCGGCCAGGCGGTCGGACGTGTCGACGGGGGCGGCGGTGGCCGGAGCCGGCGCCGGCGCGGCGGCGGGCGGCGGGGGAGCCGGTGCCGGCTCGGGTGCCGCGGGGGCCTGGGCCTGGTTGGCCATGGCCCGGTTGGTCCCGGCCTTGGCGCCCATGTAGGCGACACCGCCGACGGCGGCGGCCCGCAGGAGGGGGCGACGACGGACGAAGGGCATCTCAGCCCTCCTCGAGCAGGTCGAGGTCGATGCCGAGGGCCAGGGCGATCTCGGGCGCCGCCGCCACGACCCGGGCGTTGCCGATGGTCGGGTTGAGGGCGATCAGCAGGCCGAGGATCTCCTCGGGGGTCACGCCGGCCTCGAGGGCCAGGCCGACCTGCCAGATGAACGAGGCCGGGGCGGCGTCGATGGTGATGAGGGCGGCGATGTTGACCAGGGCGTAGGTCTTGGGGTCGAGGCCCGAGGCCTCGAGGTTGTCGAGGCGGGAGGCGAGCAGCCCCTCGAGGACGTTCGGGTCATGCTGGGCGACACCGCGGAACTTGTCGTGGGTGTCGTTGGTCGTGGCCATCTGAAACCTCCGTCACGGCGCGAGCAGGACGGCGGTCGCCCCGTTCGGGCTCATCTTGGCACAACCCGGATCGAGCCGGCCCGTCGGCGTGAGCCGTCAGGCGACCAGTTCCTGGAGGCGGGCCACGGCCTCGAGATCGAAGGGGTCGCCGGTCATGACGATCAGGTGGCTGGCCCCGGCGGCGGCGTAGTCCTCCCACGCCTCGATCTCGCCCGGATTGATGGCCACCGTCCGCTCGATGGCCGCCGGGTCCCGCCCCACCTCGTCGCACCAACGGTCGAGGATCTTGGCCTTGGCGGCGTAGGCGTCGGGCGGGCCGAAGGTGTTCCAGCCGTCGGCCGACTCGGCCACCAGGCGGAGCGTGACCCGCTCGCCGCCGCCGCCGATGAGGATCGGGAGGGGCCCGATCGGGCCCGGGGTCAGGCGCTCGAGCCGCTGCTTGATGATCGGCAGGTCCCGGGCCAGCTGGGCCAACCGGCCGGGGGCGGTGCCGAAGTCGTAGCCGTACTCCTCGTAGTCCCGCTCGAACCACCCCGAGCCGATGCCCAGGATGAAGCGGCCCCCGCTCAGGTGGTCGATGGTGCGCGACATGTCGGCCAGCAGGTTCGGGTTGCGGTAGCTGTTGCAGGTGACCAGGGCCCCGATGCGGGCGTGGACGGTCTCGACGGCCATCGCCGCCAGGAGCGTGTAGGCCTCGAAGTGGGCCGCCGACGGATCCCCGTACAGCGGATAGAAGTGGTCCCACACCCAGATCGAGTCGACCTCGAGGGCGTCGGCGGCGAGCCACGCCTCCCGGAGCCGGTCGACCGCCGTGGCCTGGGGGTGGAGTTGGACGCCGACCTTGAGGGTGCTCATCCCCCGAGGCTATCGGCCGGGTCGGCGGTCCGGCCGCTCCGATCAGCGCTCGAGGGCGGCGACGGCCCAGTCCGGCCGTTCCCGGTGCACCGAGCGGGGCTCGTCCTCCCACTCGATGTCGCTGTAGGCACCGATGACCCCGGTCCACGTCGCCCCGAGGGTGATCGTGCTCGGCGTGGCCACGGCCACCCACCACATGCCGTCGCCGTAGTCGGCGAACACCTTGACCTCGACCGGCTCGGTCCCGTCGTCGCCGTGGCCGGGGGCCGGGGCGTCGACGTCGCCGACCTGCGCCCAGGCGGCCCGGGCGGCCTCGGGCCGCTCGAACAGCGGCGGCCACATGGTCTCCTCCTCGGGCACGTAGACCCCGAAGCGCAGGAGGCCGTTCGGGAACCGGACCGCCACGTCGCACGCCATGGGGTCACCCTACCGGCGTGCCCCGGCCGGTCCGGTGAGGCCCGCCCTCCCGTCCCGTGGCGAAGGGTTCCAGTAGCGTGTCCGCAGCCCATGGGGCGCTGACGGAGGGACATCATGCAGAACACCAACCTCGTCGCCGACGGCGACTCGCCCCATCGGGGGGTCCGATGACGACGCCCGCCGACCCGACGCCGGAGGTCTCGCCGGTCGTCGCCGCCATGGCGTCACCCGGAGCCGCCGGTCAGGGCCGCCACTCGAGCCGGGCCGCGCTGGTCGCTCGCCGGGTGGTGGCGTGGATCCTGGTCGTGCTGGTGTCCATCCTGGTACCCCTGTCGGTGGTCACCGTCTGGTCGGTGCGCACGGTGACCAACACCGACAGGTACGTCGAGACCATGGCGCCCCTCGTCCGCGAGAAGGTGGTGACCAACTACCTGGCGGTGGCGGCCACCGACCGGATCTTCGAGAGCACCGACGTCCAGGGTCGGATCACCAACGCCCTGCCGGCCAAGGCCGACTTCATCGCCGCCCCGGTGACCAACCAGCTGAAGCTGTTCGTGGTCAAGCAGATGCAGACGGTCTTCAACAGCGACTGGTTCCACACCTTCTGGGACAAGACCAACCGGCGGGTGCACACGTCGCTGGTCGACTTCCTGACCGGCAACACACCGCCGACCGTGGCCAAGGCCCAGACGGTGGCCGTCACCCTGACCCCGGCGATCAACCGGGCCATCGACCAGCTCGACGCCCGGGGGGTGACCGTCTTCGACCCGGTGAAGGAGCAGCTGGCCACGGGCAAGCCGTTCACCTTCCAGATCGTGAACAGCCCCCAGGCCAAGCAGGCCCGGACCTTCTTCCGCTGGGCCAAGGACATCGGGTGGCTGCTGCCGCTGATCACCCTGGTGCTGTTGGGCCTGGCCTTGCTGGCCGCCGTCCAGCGCCGCAAGACCCTGGTGCGCGCCGCCGTCGGCTCGGCCATCGCCATCGCCGTGTTCCTGGCCCTCCTGGCCCTCGGCCGCACCTACTTCCTGGACCACGCCGGCATGGTCCCCGACGACGTGAGTGGGGCGGTGTGGGACACGGTCCTGCGCTTCTTGGACGACGCCTTGCGGGTGGCCTTCTGGATCGCCGCCGTCATCGCCGTGGTGGGCTGGCTCTGCGGTCCCGGCCGGTGGGCGGTCACCGTGCGCCGATCGGTGTGGGCGGCCCTGTGCTGGGTCGGGCGCCAGGTGTCGGCGGCCTTCGGCAAGGGCCGCCAGGGCTGGGTCTCGGGCGGGGGCCTGGCCACCGCCCGCTTCATCCACCGCTTCGAGTCGCCGCTGCGCATCGTGGGCGTGGCCGTCGTCGCCCTCATCGTGCTGCTGGCCGGCAGCCTGAGCGTGGCCACGGTGCTGTGGCTGGCGCTGGCCCTGATCATCTACCTGCTGGTGCTGCAGCTGGTCCTCTTCTGGGCCCGGCGGGCCATCGCCCACGCCCCACCGGCCGGTGGCCCGACGGACCCCGAGGACCCGACCACGACGCCCGACGGGAGCGCCGGACCGCCGTCGGTCTCGAGCGTCAGCTAGGCGACCACAGGGGATCGGGGATGGACAGGCCGAGCGGCCCGTCCCAGCGGTTGCGGTAGGCCACGTCGGAGACCGGACGGCGAGCCGCCACCTTCCACGGCCCGAGGGGATAGCCGAGGCTCACGCAGCCGGCCATGTGCCAGCCCTGGTCGGCCGGCACCCCGAGGATGTCGAGGGTCTCCTCCTTGTGGAAGACGTTCAGCACCGAGGTGAGGCAGCCGCCGATCCCCTCGGCGCGGGCCGCCGAGCAGCGCGCTCCAGATGGCCGGGTAGATCGAGCCGCCCGACACCTCGTGCTGGGCGAAGGCGAAGAGGTACAGGGGCACCTGCTCGAAGTGGTCGCCCAGCCACTGGGCCGACCTCCGGACCTTGCCGAACTGCGATCGACTCCGGGTCGTCGGGCGCGGCCGCCGCCGCCGCCACCTGCCGGGCGTAGACGGTCGTCCAGAGCTGGTTGACCGAGTCGAGGTAGAGCGGGGCGAGGCGGGCCTTCACCTCGGGGTCGTCGACCAACAAGAAGCGCCAGTGCTGCTGGTTGCCGCCGCTCGGGGCCCGGATGGCGGCGTCGAGGATCCGGGCCTGGGCGTCGGCGGGGATCGGGTCGGGCCGGACCCGACGCATGGCCCGGGTCGTGTACAGCGCCTCGTGCAGATCCATTCGCTTCGCCTCCGTCGTCCGGCCCCGCCTCCGGGGGCCCCGGCCGACCCTAGGCCGGGCCGGGGGACGGGTGGAACGGCCGGCGGCCGGGCGACGTCAGGAAGGGAGCCGGACGGCCTCGAGGGCGTCCACGTACTCCTCGACCATCTCGAGGAGTACGTCGCGGCTCTTGCGGACCCGGGTGGCCCGACCGATCACCTGTCCGGCGGGGTTGAAGTTCACGTCCACGGCCTGCTCGGGATAGGCGTGGCCCCGGGCCACGGCGTCGATGGCCACCATCATCTGCATCGGCATGGGGAGCGGGTCGGGGGTGTCGGGCCGGTCCCAGGCCTCGGTCCAGTCGTTCTTGAGCAGCCGGCAGGGCTTGCCGGTGAACGACCGGGACCGGACGGTGTCACGGCTGGTGGCGCGGAGGTAGGTGGCCATCTGGGCCGGGGGCACGTCGGCCTCCTCGACGGTCAGCCAGAGCGAGCCGGTCCACACGCCGGCGGCCCCGAGGACCATGGCCGCCGCCATCTGCCGTCCACTGCCGATGCCCCCGGCGGCGAGCACCGGCGTCGGGGCCACGGCGTCGATGACCTCGGGCCACAGCACGATGGAGCCGACGTCACCGGTGTGGCCGCCGCCCTCGCTGCCCTGGCAGATGATGATGTCGACGCCGGCGGCCGTGTGGTTGCGGGCGTGCTTCACCGATCCGGCCAGGGCGGCCACCAGACGCCCGGTGCCGTGGATGCGGGCGATCACGTCGTCGGGCGGCGTGCCGAGGGCGTTGGCCACCAGGCGCACCTTGTCGTGGGCCAGCAGCACGTCGACCTGGGGCGCCGCCGTGGCCGCCGTCCACCCGAGCAGCTCTCGGCGCGGACCGCGCTCGAGCTCGGGGACACCGTGGTCGGCCAGCAGCTGCTTGGCGAAGGCCCGGTGGCCTTCGGGGACCATGGCCTTCAGGTCGGCCTCGAGCTTGGTCGGGTCGAGCTCCCCCATGCCCTCGTACTTGCCGGGGATGACGATGTCGACGCCGTAGGGGTGGTCGCCGACGTGGTCGTCCAACCACGCCAGCTCGGTCTCGAGCTCCTTGGCGCTGAACCCCACCGCCCCGAGGACGCCGAAGCCGCCGGCGTTCGAGACGGCCGCCACCACGTCACGGCAGTGGGTGAAGGCGAAGATGGGGAACTCGATCCCCAGTCGCTGGCACAGGTCGTTGTCCACGGGACCTCCAAGTCGGGTCGCAGGTCGGGTCGGGCCGGGCGGTGTGGGAGGCAGGTTCCCCGACGTCGAAACGAGAACCGATTCTACTTCTGAGGGGTGCCGGGCGACGGGTGGCCCCGCCGGGTCCTCAGAACCGGGCGATCACCGACTCGCCGAACCGCCCGATCCAGTCGAGCAGCTCGTCGAGCGAGCGGGGCGTCTCGGTGGGCGGCGGCCCGGTCATGACCCGGGTGACGCCGACCTCGGCGTAGCGCCGCAGCTGGTCGAGCTCGCCCGGCACGCCGCAGGTGACCTCGAAGGGAAGGTCCTGGCGCCCGGCCTGGCGGCGCGCCGTCTCGATGACGTCGAGCCGGCTGCGCACCTCGTCGGGACCGGTCGAACCGAGCTCGATCCACCCGTCACCCAGGCGTCCGGCCCGCCGCAGCGCCGGACCGCTGGTCCCGCCGACCTCGATCGGGAGGGGCGACTGGACCGGCTTGGGCTCGAAGGCCACGGCGGCGAACTCGAAGTGGGTCCCGTGGTACTCGACGACCGGCTCGGTCCAGAGGCGGCGCAGGACGTCGATCGTCTCGTCGGTCCGGCTGCCCCGGTCGGGGAACGACTGGCCGACGACGGCGAACTCCTCGGCCAACCAGCCCACGCCGATGCCCAGGGTCACCCGGCCCCGGGACACCCGGTCGAGGGTCATCACCGCCCGGGCGGTGACCAGGGGGTGGCGGAGCGGGAGGATGAACACCCCGGTGGCCAGGCGGATGGTCGAGGTGGCGCCGGCCACCGAGGCGAGGGCCACCCAGGGGTCGAACTCGGGGGTCGTCGAGTCGATCGGGGCGTAGCCGCTCGAGGAGTAGGGGTAGGTCGGCGGCAGGTCGGTCGGCAGGACGAGGTGCTCGGGCAGCCACACCGACTCGAAGCCGGCCGTCTCGGCGGCCAGGGCCACCCGGCCGAAGTCGGCCGAGTCGAGGCCGCGTTGCTTGAGCGGCAGTCCGAACTTCATCCGTCCCCCTCGTCGTGGTCGACGGACCCGGCGGCGTGGCGGCCGGGTCCCGGTCCTGCGACAGTACCGGGACGGTCGAGCCCGGCGCCGGTCCCTCAGCCCTCGGGGACGACCGCCGGGTCCGGGTGGGCGAACCCGTCCCGTCGGAACCCGTCCTCGGCGAACCCGTCCTCGTACCCGTCGTCTCGGCGAACTGGTCCTGCTCGGCGAACTGGGTGCGGTAGAGCTCGGCGTACAGGCCGCCCTCGGCCAGCAGCTCGGCGTGGGTGCCCCGCTCGACGATGCGGCCGGCGTCGATGACCAGCAGCTGGTCGGCCTGGCGCACGGTCGACAGGCGGTGGGCGATGACCAGCGAGGTGCGTCCGGCCAGGGCGGTGGCCAGGGCCCGCTGGACGGCCGACTCGGACTCCGAGTCGAGGTGGGCCGTCGCCTCGTCGAGCACGACCACCTGGGGGGCCTTCAGGATCAGCCGGGCCAGCGCCACCCGCTGCTTCTCGCCGCCCGAGAGCCGGTAGCCCCGCTCGCCGACCACGGTGTCGAGGCCGTCGGGCAGGGCGTCGATCAGCGGCAGGATCTGCGCCTGGTCCAGGGCGTCCCACACCTCCTCGTCGGTGGCCTCGGGCTTGGCGTAGCGGAGGTTGGCCCGCAGGGTGTCGTGGAAGAGGTGGGGGTCCTGGGTGACCACGCCCACCGTGTCCTGGATCGAGTCGAACGTGGCCTGTCGCAGGTCGACCCCGTGGATCCGCACGGTGCCGGCGCTGGCGTCGTAGAGGCGGGGGACGAGCGAGGAGATGGTGCTCTTGCCGGCGCCCGACGGGCCGACCAGGGCCACCAGTTGGCCGGGCTCGACGGTGAACGAGACGTCGTGGAGGACCTCGGCCCGGGGGGCCTGCTCCAGGGTGGCCACCGCCTCGAGCGAGGCCAGGGAGACCTCGTCGGCCGTCGGGTAGGAGAACGAGACGTGGTCGAACTCGACGGCCGCCGGGCCCGGGGCGATGGCCACGGCGTCGGGGGCCTCCTCGATCATGGGCACCAGGTCGAGGACCTCGAAGACCCGCTCGAAGGAGACCAGCGCGGTCGCGACGTCGAGGTTGAGGTTCGAGAGCTGGGTCAGCGGGGCGTACAGCCGGGTCAGGTAGGCGGTGATGGCCACCACCGTGCCGACGGCCAGCGTCCCGTTCACCGCCTCGAGCCCCCCGAACCCGTAGGCGAACGCCGTGGCCAGGGCGGCGGTGAGGGTGAGGGCGACCAGGAAGAGCCGGGCGTAGAGGGCCTGGGCCACGCCGATGTCGCGCACCCGGGCCGCCTTGTCGTCGAAGCTCGTGGCCTCGTCCGAGGCGTGGCCGAACAGCTTGACCAGCATGGCCCCCGAGACGTTGAAGCGCTCCTGCATGACCATGTTCATCTCGGCGTTCAGGTCGTAGGACTCCTTGGTCATGGCCCCGAGCCGCCGACCGACCATGCGGGCCGGGATGAGGAACAGGGGGAGCAGGACCAGGGCCACCAGGGTGATCTGCCAGGAGAGGATGAACATGGCCACCAGCACGATGACCACCGTCACCAGGTTGCCGACGATGTTCGAGAGCATGTCGGTGAAGGCCTGCTGGGCCCCGATGACGTCGTTGTTGAGCCGGCTGACCAGGGCGCCGGTCTGCGTCCGGGTGAAGAAGGCCAGTGGCATCCGCTGGATGTGTCGGAAGACCTTCGAGCGCATGTCGTAGATCAGGCCCTCGCCCACGACGGCCGACGTCCGGCGCTCGAACAGCGAGAGCACGGCGTCGACGATGGCCAGGGCGGCCGCCAGCACGGCCAGGCCGATGATGAGCTGCTTGTCGTGGCCGGCGATCCCCTTGTCGATGATGGCCCGGAAGATCAGCGGGTTCACGGCCCCGACGACGGCGTCGAGCACCACGATCGGCAGGAAGATGGCCAGGATCCGCTTGTAGGGGACGGCGAAGGTGAGCATCCGCCGGGCCGTGCCCTTCTTCACCCGGTGGTGCAGGACCGAGCGGTCCTGGCGGAACGAGCGCATGCCCGGCCGGCCCATGCCCATCCCCGAGCCGCCCCCGGGGGGCATCTAGCGGCGCCTTTCGAGGTGGCGTTCGAAGCGGTGGGCGGACGTCATAGCCCCTCCAGCGTAGGGACCGGCGGTCCGAGAGCGGCCGGCGCCCCTAGGACCCGACGGCGTGGACGCCCCCGTCGACGTGCAGCATCTCGCCGGTGGTCATGGGCAGGAGGTCGCTGAACAGGGCGATGCAGGCCTTGGCCACCACCTCGGCGTCGTGGACGTCCCAGCCGAGGGGGGCCCGTTCGGCCCAGGTGTCCTCGAAGGAGGCGAAGCCGGGGATGGACTTGGCCGCCATGGTCCGGACCGGACCGGCGGCCACCAGGTTGACCCGGACCCCGGTCGGGCCGAGGTCCCGGGCCAGGTAACGGGTGATGGACTCGAGCGCCGCCTTGGCGACGCCCATCCAGTCGTAGAGCGGCCAGGCCACGGTGGCGTCGAAGTCGAGCCCCACCACCGAGGCCCCGCCGGCCGCTCCGGCGGCTTCGAGGAGGGGGCGGAACGCCTCGGTCAGGGCCTTGAGCGAGTACGCCGAGATCTGCAGGGCCTGGGCCACTTCGTCCCATTGGGCGGCGAACATGCCGTTGCCCAGGCAGTTGGGCGGGGCGAACCCGATGGCGTGCAGCAGGCCGTCCAGGCGGTCCCAGCGCTCGGCGACCAGCCGGCCGGCCGCCGCCAACTGCTCCGGCTCGGCCACGTCGAGCTCGAGCACCTCGACCTCGGTCGGGAGCTTGCGGGCGGTGCGCCGGGTCAGCGAGAGGCCCCGGCCGGCGCCGGTGAGGAGGATCTCGGCCCCCTCTTCCTGGGCCAGCCGGGCCACGGCGAAGGCCAGGGAGGCGTCGGTGAGGACGCCGGTGATGAGGATGCGCTTGCCGTCGAGGAGGCCCATGGGCCACGAATCTATCCCGGCCCTCAGGGTCGTCCCCGGCCCACGGAGGGCACCGGGGGGGACGATTCGATCACCACCTCGGCTCGATGGCAGGCTCTCGTGGTCCGACCACGGTATGAAAGGGTTGACCCGTGCAGGTAGGGATTCTTGGAGGTACCGGCCCCGCCGGGCGGGGGCTGGCCGTGCGGCTGGCGGTCGCCGGCATCCCGGTGGTCATCGGTTCACGCGACGCCGAGCGGGCGACCGAGGTGGTGGCCGAGACCGTGGGGGCGTGGCCCGACCGGACGCTCGAGATCACCGGGGCCGACAACGCCGGGGCGGCGGCGGCCGACGTGGTCGTGGTGGCCACCCCGTGGGACAGCGCCTCGGCCACCGTGCGGCCGCTGCGCGAGGCCCTGGCCGGCAAGGTCGTCATCTCGATGGTCATCGCCCTGCTCAAGTCGGGCCGCGAGATGCTGCCGCTGTTCGTGCCCCGGGGTTCGATGGCCGCCGACCTCCAGGCGACGCTGCCCGACTCCAAGGTGGCGGCCTCCTTCCACCACCTCCCGGCCAGCGAGATGCTGAACCTCGACGCCGCACTGGACGCCGACGTGCTGGCCTGTTCGGACGACCCGGGGGCGACCGAGGTCACACTGGGCCTCATCGCCGCCATCGACGGGCTCAACCCCTACGACGCCGGCAGCCTGGCCCAGGCGGCGGCCATCGAGGCGTTCACCGCCACCTTCATCACCGTCAACATCCGCCACAAGGCGCACACGACGCTCCGGCTCGCCGGGATCTGAGCGACGGTGGGTCTCCGGCTCTTCGACACGGCGCGCCGCGAGGTGGTGCCCTTCGAGCCCGGGCCGCTCGTCACCCTGTACAGCTGCGGCATCACGCCCTACGACGCCGCCCACCTGGGTCACGCCGAGGTCTATCTCACCTTCGACATCCTCCAGCGCCGGCTCCGGGACCTCGGGCACGAGACCCGCTGCGTGCGCAACGTCACCGACGTCGACGACGACATCCTGCGCAAGGCCCGCGAGCTCGGCGTCCACTACCTCGACCTGGCGGCCGAGGAGATGGCCCGGTTCGACGCCGACATGCAGCTGCTCGGTCTGCTGCCGGTGTACGCCGAGCCCCGGGCGACGTCGGCCATCGCCGAGATCCTCTCGTTGATCGGGGCGGCGCTCGAGGTCGGGTCGGCCTACCAGTCCGGTGGCGCCGTGTACTTCGACGTCTCGAGCTTCCCGGCGTTCGGCAACGTGAGCCACTACGACCGGGGGACCATGCTGGAGCTGGCGGCGGTCCACGGCGGCCGGCCCGACGACCCGAACAAGCGCGACCCGCTGGACTTCGTGCTCTGGCAGCCCTCGCTGCCCGACGAGCCGGCGTGGGAGTCGCGCTGGGGCCCGGGACGGCCGGGTTGGCACGTCGAGTGCTCGGCGCTGGCCCTGCGCGAGCTGGGCACGACCATCGACGTGCACGGGGGCGGACGCGACCTGGTGTTCCCTCACCATGAGTGCGAGACGGCCCAATCCGAAGCGGTGACCGGGCAGCGGTTCGTCCGCCACTGGCTGCACGTGGGCCTGGTCGGGCTGGACGGGGAGAAGATGTCCAAGTCCCTGGGCAACCTGGTCTTCGTCGGCCAGCTGGCCAAGGAGTGGGAGCCCATGGTGATCCGCCTGGCCCTCCTCGGGCACCACTACCGGGAGGACTGGGAGTGGTCGCCCGACGAC
This sequence comes from uncultured Acidimicrobiaceae bacterium, assembly GCA_963730735.1. GTDB lineage: Bacteria > Actinomycetota > Acidimicrobiia > Acidimicrobiales > RAAP-2 > CAVSSX01. The sequence continues at coordinate 320,110 of CAVSSX010000008.1, read as the reverse complement.
CTGGCGACGGCGGCGGCCCGACTGGCCCTGTGGCGCTCGGTGGACGGGTCGGCCGAGGCCACCGACGCCCCGCTCGACGCCGTCCGGGCCCGACTGGACGAGGACCTCGACACCCCGGGCGCCCTGGCCGCCCTCGACGCGGCGGCCCGGGCCGGACAGCCCGTCGCCGCCGGGGCGGCCCTGTTGGGCGTCGAGCTGTAGGGCCGGCGACGCCGGTCGGCCGGGGCGTCGCCACCTAGGCTGAGCCCGGGCCGGGCCGGGGAACGGCGGGCACGATCGGAGGGGGGACGAATGGGCATCGCGCTGGTGACTGGGGCGGGGCGGGGACTGGGCCGGGCGACCGCCACCCGTCTGGCGAGCGACGGCTTCGACGTGGTGGCGGTCGACCTCGATGCCGAGTCCGCCGCCGTCACCGCCGAGGCCGTGGGTGGGACCGGCTACCCGTGCGACGTGGCCGACCGTCAGGCCGTGCGGGAGCTGGCCCTCGCCGTCGGACCCATCGAGGTGCTCGTCAACAACGCCGGCATCTGGACCTACGGTCCCATCCTCGAGGCCGACGAGGAGAACCTCGACCGCGTCCTGTCGGTGAACCTGATGGGCACGCTCAACTGCTGCCGGGCCTTCATCCCCTCCATGGTGGCGGGCGGCCGCGGGGTGGTGGTCAACCTGTCGTCGGCCGCCGCCGCCTCGGCCGCCGGGTTGGTCGAGATGTACTCGGTGTCCAAGGGGGCCATCGAGACCCTGACCCGGCAGCTGGCCCAGGACCTCGGTCCCCAGGGTGTCCGGGTGAACGCCATCGCCCCCGGCCAGATGTTCACCGAGGGCACGGCCCCGTCCTACGCCGGCGACCTGTTCGAGGCCCGGGCGAAGACCGTCCCGTTGCGCCGGATCGGCACGCCCGAGGACATCGCCAACGCCGTCAGCTTCCTCGTGTCCGAGCAGGCGTCGTACATCACGGGCCAGATCCTCCACGTCGACGGAGGGGTCACCGCCCCGAACGCCTAGACCCCCACCACCCGTTGCTAGCCTGTGGGGCGAGAGGTGAGTGGTGATGGCAACCATGTGGATCGTGAGCGGCACCGTGGCGCTGGGCGCCCTCGGCGCGCTCGCCGCCGCCACCGCCCGTCGGGCCCGGGCCGCCGCACGGCCGGTGCCGGTCCGGGTGCGCACCACGCCCCGTCGCCCCCGCCCCCCGACGCCCTGACCCTTCGGGGGTAGGAGACGCCAGGAAGTGCGAGTCGTGCCCGGACCGGGCGACGACCCCGGGCGGCCCGTCCGAGGCCCCGGGCAACCGCTGACGAACGAATTGACCATGCAAGGATGACCCCACCATGTCCGACACCCTGACAGTCCACCTCCCCGACGGCTCGAGCAAGGAGCTGCCCACCGGGGCGACCGGCCAGACGCTGGCCGAGTCGATCGGCCGGGGGTTGGCCAAGGCGGCCGTGGCGGCCACCATCGACGGACTCGAGGTCGACCTCTCGACCCCGCTGCTCGACGGGGCGACCGTGTCGGTGGTCACCGCCAACTCCGACGCCGGTCGCGAGGTGCTGCGGCACTCGACCGCCCACGTCATGGCCCAGGCGGTGACCCGGCTGTGGCCGGGGGCCCACTTCGCCATCGGCCCGGTGATCGAGGACGGCTTCTACTACGACTTCGAGCTGCCCGGCGGGGCCCGGTTCAGCGACGAGGACCTCGAACGGATCGAGGCCACCATGCGCCAGATCGTGGCCGAGGACCAGCCGTTCATCCGCCACGAGCACAGCATCGACGCCGGCCTGGCGCTCTTCGGCGACCAGCCGTTCAAGCGCGAGATCATCGAGGCCGTCGGGCGGGGGGCCGACGAGGTGGACGCCGGGCCGGCCAGCACCCTGGAGCGATCCGAGACGGTCTCGACCTATTGGAACTCCGATGGGTTCACCGACCTGTGCCGGGGGCCCCACGTGCCGGCGACCAGCAAGCTCGGGCACTTCAAGCTGATGCGGGTGGCCGGGGCCTACTGGCGCGGCGACGAGCAGCGGCCCCAGCTCCAGCGGATCTACGGGACGGCGTGGGAGTCCGAGAAGGCCCTGGCCGAACACCTGCACCGGCTGGAGGAGGCCGAGCGCCGGGACCACCGCAAGCTCGGGCGCCGAGCTCGACCTGTACTCGTTCCCCGACGAGATCGGCTCGGGGCTGGCCGTCTTCCACCCCAAGGGCGGGACCATCCGCCGGCTCATGGAGGACTACTCGCGCACCCGGCACGTGGCGGCCGGCTACGAGTTCGTCAACTCGCCCCACATCACCAAGGCCGAGCTGTTCCAGATCTCGGGTCACCTCGAGTGGTTCGCCGACGCCATGTACCCGCCGATGGAGCTCGACGGGGGACAGCAGTACTACCTCAAGCCCATGAACTGCCCGTTCCACATCCTGATCTTCAAGAGCCGGCAGCGCTCCTATCGCGAGCTGCCGCTCCGGCTCTTCGAGTTCGGGACGGTGTACCGCTACGAGAAGTCGGGTGTGGTCCACGGCCTCACCCGGGTCCGGGGCCTGACCCAGGACGACGCCCACATCTTCTGCTCGCGCGAGCAGATGGCCGCCGAGCTCGACTCGCTCATGACCTTCGTGCTCGACCTGCTGCGGGACTACGGCCTCGAGGACTTCTACCTCGAGCTCTCGACCCGACCCGAGGCCAAGGCCGTCGGCACCGACGAGGAGTGGGCCGAGGCCACCGACGCCCTGCGGGCGGTGGCCTTCTCCCGGGGCCTCGAGCTGGTGCTCGACGAGGGGGGCGGCGCCTTCTACGGTCCCAAGATCTCGGTGCAGGCCAAGGACGCCATCGGCCGGACGTGGCAGGTCTCGACCATCCAGGTCGACTTCCAGCTGCCCCAGCGGTTCGATCTCGAGTACGTGGGGGCCGACAACGCCCGCCACCGGCCGATCATGATCCACCGGGCCCTGTTCGGCTCGGTCGAGCGGTTCATGGCCATCCTGATCGAGCACTACGCCGGGGCCCTGCCGACGTGGCTGGCCCCCGAGCAGGTCCGGGTGCTGCCGGTGGGTGACGACCACGAGGCCTACGCCCACGAGGTGCTCGACGAGCTGGTCGCCGCCGGCTTCCGGGCCACGGCCAGCCGGTCCGACGAGTCGCTCGGCGCCCGGGTGCGCAAGGCCAAGGTCGAGAAGCTGCCCTACGTGCTCGTGGTCGGAGGCGACGACGTGGCCAACCGGACCGTCGGGGTCAACCGGCGGGGCGAGAATTCGCCGGAGCGGGGCGTGCCGGTGGCCGACTTCCTGGCCCGCCTGGCCGAGGACGAGGCCACCCGTCGCCTGCCCGAGACGGCCGTCGAGGCCGGGACGGGCGGGGAGGGGTGAGCCTCCAGCAGCTCTGGGCCGGGTGGCGCCACGAGTACGTGGTGTCGGCCACCGAGGCCGAGCGGCACGGGGAGCACGACGGGTGCGTGTTCTGCCGGCTGGCGGCCAGCGGGCCGCCCTCGCCCGAGAACGGCGTGGTGTGGCGGGGCGAACGGGTCTTCGTGGTGCTCAACCTGTACCCCTACGCCAGCGGCCACCTCCTGGTGCTGCCGAACCGCCACGTGGCCGACCTGGCCGACCTCGACGCCGACGAGGGGCTCGAGCTGTGGGGCGCCACCCGGGGGGCGATCGCCGCCCTCGACGCCGCCTATCACCCCGATGGGGTGAACATGGGGGCGAACCTCGGACGGGCCGCCGGGGCCGGGATACCGGCCCACCTGCACCTGCACGCACTGCCGCGCTGGTCGGGCGACACCAACTTCATGACCTCGGTGGCCGGGCTTCGGGTCATCCCCGAGTCGCTGGACGACGCCTGGGCCAAGGTGTCGGCGGCCTGGCCGGTGACCGAGGAGTCGGCCCCGCCGGCCTGACTGCCCGACCAGCCCGGCGCCACCCGGCGCGGGCAAGATGCGGCATCCTGCCCGAACCCGGTCGCCCACGGCGCCGTACCCGTCCCGCTTGGCCCCGGTGGCCGCTGGCGCTGCTCGCCTACCTCCTGGTGTCGGCGGGGCTGTGGTGGCACGTGTGGACGGGCGATCCGGCGCAGACGATGACGTGCGGCTGCGCCGACCCGTCGTCGTTCGTCTGGTACCTGGCCTGGCCGGCCTACGCGCTGAGTCACGGCCAGAGCCTGTTCTTCAGCACCCGGGTCCACGCCCCGACGGGCTTCAACCTGCTGGCCAACACGAGCGTGCTGGCCATCGGCGTGCCGCTCGCCCCGGTGACGTGGCTGTTCGGCCCGGTGGCCACGCTGAACGTGGCCCTCACCCTGGCCCCGGCGCTGTCGGCCTTCTCGGCCTACGCCTGCCTGCGCTACGCGCTCGCGGTCGCCCGACCGGCGGCCTTCGTCGCCGGCCTGGCGTTCGGGTTCTCGCCCTCGATGCTCGGCAACGAGTCGATCGCCCACCTCCAGCTGACCTGGTTGGCCCTGCTGCCGGTGCTGTTCCTGTGTGCGCACCAGCTGGTGGTCGGTCGCCCCGCCGAGTGGTGGCGGTGGGGGCTCCTGCTCGGCCTGACCGTGGCCGTCCAGTTCTTCGTCGGGCTCGAGATGCTGACCGTGGCCCTGCTGGCCCTGGCCGTCGGGTTGGCCCTGACCTTGCTGGCGGCGCTGGTGGCCCGTCGTGAGGTGCTCCGCCGCCGCCTGCCGCGGGCCGCCGCCGGCGTGGGCCTCGGGACGGCTGTCGCCGGCGCCCTGTTGGCCTACCCGGCCTGGTACGCGCTGCGGGGCCCCGAGCACCTGCGCGGCCCGGTGGCCACCATCCTGGCCGAGCCCTTCCGGGACCTCTACCTGCCGAGCGGCGGCGGCGTGACCATCTTCAGCCGGGCCGTCGGGTACCTCGGTGCCGGTGGGAGTACCGGCGCCTACCTGGGCTTGGCCGCCTGCGGGTTGGTGGTGCTGGGCGTCGTCCTGGTCCGGCGGCCGGTGGCCGTGCTGTCGGCCGGGATGGTCGTGCTCTCGATCTGGGCCGCCCTGGGCGCCTCCCACGCCTACGCCGTCGGCACCGGGGCGCCGGGCTGGCTGCCCCTGCTGTGGCGCCCGTTGGCCAACCTGGCGTTGTTCGACAACATCGAACCGGCGAACTTCGCCGCCCCGGCCACCTTCTTCCTCGGGGCCCTGGTGGCCCTCACCCTGGACCGGTTGGGTCAGCTGACGCTGGCGGCGTGGCCCCGTCGGGGCCCGGCCGGACCCTCGTACCGGGGCCCCGGCCGGGCGGCGGTCCCGGCGCTGGCGGCGGTGGCCGTGGTGGCCGCCCTGGTCGTCCCCTGGGGCCGGGCGTTCCCACTGCCGTTCGCCACCACCACCGTGCACCTGCCGAGGTGGTTCTCCTCGGGCGACCTCCCCGGGCCCGACGCCGTGGTCCTCTTCTACCCCTACCCGTCGTCCCAGCAGGACCAGGCGCTGCTCTGGCAGGCCCGCACCGCCCTGCCGTTCCGACTGGTCGGTGGCCGGGGCCTGGTCCCCGACGCCAGCGGGTCGCCGGACACGGCCACCACGCCGGGCACGGCCGAGGAGGACCTGAACGCCCTCTCGGCCCTGGTGAGCCTGCTCCCGGCGCCGTCCACGCCGTCACCCGCCACGATCCGGGCCGTCCGGCGCTACCTCTCGAACCACCAGGTGGACGAGGTGGTGGTCTCGGATCGGGGCCGGAACCCCCGGTTCGCCCGGACCTGGTTCACCGACGTCCTGGGTCGACCGCCCGTCCGCCAGGACGACGTGTGGGTGTGGACGGGGGTCGCCGGCCACCTCGGCTGACGCCGGGTCCCGGTCCACGGAGGGCCGATGGTACGCTGGGGAGGCCTTCCCAGCTGCGGTTGGGCAGGTCACGGGAGCGGCGGTGACGGCCACCGCCGAACGGGGTCGGCGGCACACAGTTTCGTCGGCCCGAGGCATCACTCGTGGACCAAAGGGAGCCTGCATGTTCGACGGTCGTTGGCGTGGGGCGGTCGATCGCACCACGGAGCCAGTGGGCCGAGCGCTCCAACGACACGGCGTCTCCGCCGACGTCCTCACGGCCACCGGCCTCGTCTCGGCCACCGCCACGGCGTTCGCCGTCGCCACCGGCCACCTCCACCTGGCCATCCTCCTGTTGATCCTGACCGGGGCCCACGACCTCTTCGACGGCCCGGTGGCCAAGGCCGCCGGGACCGCCTCGGTCCGGGGGGCGTTCTTCGACTCGGTCACCGACCGGGTGGCCGATGCCGTGCTGATGGGGGGCGTGGCGTGGTACCTCGTGTCCCAGCACAAGGGCCACCTGGCCGTGCTGCCGCTGGCCGTGCTCGGCGTGATCTCGCTGATCTCCTACGAGCGGGCCAAGGCCGAGTCCTTGGGCCTGACGGCCAAGGGCGGGCTCATGGAGCGGGCCGAGCGGATGATCCTGCTGGGCATCGGCTTCTTCGCCACCTGGTTGCTGCTGCCGGTGCTGTGGGCCCTGCTGGTGCTCACCTCCCTCACGGCCATCGGACGGTTCGTCCGGGTGTGGCGCTCGGCCGAAGGTCCCGCCGGTGTCCCGGCGGCCACGGCGCGGCCGCGCTGGGGCGAAGGCCGGGTCGAGTCGCGCTGGCGGGCCTTCCGGGAGGGGTCGGGCACCCAGTCGCGGGCCTCGGGCCGGGCCGGCGAGCCGCTCGGGCGCTGGCGGTCCCGCCGCCAGGAGGCCCTGGCCAGCCGCACCGGACGGGCCCGCCGGGCCCGCCGCGACCGACAGGTCACCCGGACCGGATCCCCCAGCCGATCGACGACCCGACCGACGAGCGGTCGGACCAGCGCCGCACGGCCGGATACGGGGAGCCGCTCCCCGGGTCGCCCCCGGTCCTGAGTCGCACACGCCCGTCGATTCCCCGAGCGCACCATGGACACCGTCCGGTCGACCTCGACCTACCTGGCCTACCGCGGCCTCGGTGAGGCGCTGAGCCGACTCCCCGAACCGCTGGCCAATGCGGCGGCGGCGGCCGTGGTCGAGGTCATGGCCCGGCGCAAGCGGGGCCCGGCGGCCATGGCCGAGCGGCATCTCGGGCGGATCCTGGCCAGCACGTCGCCCACGGTGGCCCCGGATGCCGCCGTGGTCCGCCGTTGGGCCCGCCGCTCCTTCCGGACCTACGCCCGCTACTGGGTCGAGGGCGCCCGGCTGCCCACCACCCCGTGGGACCGCGCCTGGGAGCGGGTGTGGGTCGAGGGCGGCTACGAGCACCTGCGCGACGGCATGGCGACGGGCCGGGGGATGGTCATGGCCCTGCCCCACATCGGCAGCTGGGAGTGGGGCGGCACCTGGCTGGCCGTCGAGGGCTACCCCATGACCAGCGTGGCCGAGGTGATCGAGCCCCCCGAGCTGTTCGAGTGGTTCGTCGACCAGCGCCAGGCGATGGGCCTGACCATCGTGCCGCTCGGCGGTGAGTCGGGCGGCACGGTCATCAAGACCCTGCGGGCCGGTGGGCTGGTGGGGCTGCTCTGCGACCGCGACATCGTGGGCAACGGGGTCGAGGTGGAGTTCTTCGGGGAGACGACGACGTTTCCGGCCGGGCCGGCCACCCTGGCCCTGCGCACCGGCGCCGTCCTGGTGACCGGGGTGGTCTACAGCGGGCCCGGCCGGCTGCACACCATCCTGATCGGCCCGCCCATCCCGACCGAGCGCACCGGCAGCCTGCGGGCCTCGGTGCAGCGGGTCACCCAGGAGATCGCCCACCAGTTCGAGGCGTACATCCGCCGGACGCCCGAGCAGTGGCACCTCTTCCAGCCCAACTGGCCGAGCGACCTGCCGGTGCCCGCCCCGGTCGGCCCGGCGGGGGACTGAGCCCGACCGTGCACATCGCCATGGTGTGTCCCTACAACCTGTCGCGTCCCGGCGGCGTCCAGGGCCAGGTCCTCGGGCTGTCCCGGGCCCTGCTGGCCCGGGGCCATCGGGTCACCGTGGTGGCGCCCGACGACGAGCGGCCCGTCGGGCCGCAGGTCCTCCACGACGGGGACGGGCCCGACCTCGACCTGTGGGTGATCGGCCACACCACCTCGCTGCGGTCCAACGGGTCGGTGGCCCCGGTGGCCCTCTCGCCCTCGGCGTCGCTGCGGGCCAACCGGATCCTCGACCCGACCCGCTTCGACGTCGTCCACTGGCACGAGCCGATGGCCCCGGGGATCAGCTACCGGTCACTGCTCGCCGCCCGGGTGCCGATGGTGGCGACCTTCCACCGGGCCGGAGGCAGCTCGTGGTACAAGGCGTTCAAGCCCCTGGCGTGGTGGGGGGCCGGCCGGATCCAACGACGGGTGGCGGTGTCCGAGGCGGCTCGGCTGACGGCCGAGGCGGCGCTGGGTGGGCACTACGAGGTCCTGTTCAACGGGGTCGAGCTGGGCCGCTTCAGCGGGATCGAACCGACGCCGACCGACCGCCCGACGATCCTGTTCCTGGGTCGCCACGAGGAGCGCAAGGGCCTCGGCGTGCTGCTGGAGGCGTTCGAGGCGGTGCCCGACCCGGTGCGGCTGTGGATCGCTGGTGACGGACCGAGTACCGAGTCCCTGCGCCGGCGTCACCCGGCCTCGGCCCGTCTCGAGTGGCTCGGGCTGCTCGACCAGGCCGAGGTGGCGCCGCGCCTGGCCGGCGCCGACATCCTGTGCGCTCCGAGCCTCCGGGGGGAGTCCTTCGGCATGGTCCTTCTCGAGGCCATGGCGGCCGGCACGGTGGTCGTCGCCTCGGACCTCGACGGCTACCGGGCGGCGTCGGGCGGTCACGCCGTCCTCGTCCCGCCGGGCGACGGGGCGGTCCTGGGCAAGGCGCTGGTCGACGCCGTGGCCGACGTGCGGGCGGCCACCGGCCCGGCATCGGGCGCCGCCCTGGCCGCCGCCCGCCGCCACGCCGACGCCTGGTCGATGGACCTCCTGGCCGTCCGCTACCTGGCCCTCTACGAGCAGGCCATCGTGGAGTTCGAACGCACCGGCCGGAACCGGGCGACCCGGTAGCGTGAGGGCCCGATGAGCGATCCCACCCCCACCCCCGCCGACCGCCCGCGTCCCGCCGGGGGATCCTCGGGCAACGGGACCGGAGGCAACGGGGGCGGGAGCCGCAGCCGCAGCGGGGGCAACCGGTCGCGCCGGGGCGGGAGCTCGAGGTCGTCGGGCGGCCAGGGCGGGTCCCGGTCGGCCTCGGGGAACGGCGGCGGTCGGTCGGGGGGCTCGAGGAACCAGGGGGGCGGCGGTCGCAACCAGGGGTCACGGCCCCGCTCGGGCGGCGGGAGCCGGGGCTCGCGGGGCGACCACCGGTCCCGCAACGACCGCCCGGCCCCGGCGCCGGTCGTCATCCCGGCGCCCGATCCCGAGACCCTCCGCGCCACCTCGGTGACCGAGGCCGAGGCCCGAGCCAATCATCGGCGGGCGGCCCAGGTGTGCTGGACCCTGGCGGCGGTGCCCGGGGTGATCCTCGGCGTGATCCTGGCCGTGGTGGTCTCGCCGATCGTCGGGGTGGTGGTCCTCGTGGTGGTGACGGCGGCCGCCGGGCTGGTGGCCCGTGGCCGGGCGACGGGCGCCGCCCTGCGGGCGATCGGGGCCCGACCGGCGTCACCCGACCGAGAGGCCCGACTGGCCAACCTCACCGACGGCCTGTGCGCCACCATGGGCCTCCGACCGCCCCGGTTGCTGGTGGTCGACGACGCCGTCCCCAACGCGTGCGCCTTCGGCTCGTCGCCGGGCGACGCCGCCGTGGTGGTGACCACCGGCCTGTTGGCCGCCCTGGAGCTGCTCGAGCTCGAGGGCGTCCTGGCCCACGAGCTGTCCCACCTGAAGCGTCGGGACGGCGAGCTGTCGGCGGTGGTGGTCAGCATGCTCGGGCCGGTCGCCCGGCTGACCGGGAACGACCACCTCGTGCACTGGGCCCTCGGCCGGGGTCGCGAGTACCGGGCCGACCAGTTGGCTTCCTTCGCCGTGCGGTACCCGGCCGGGCTCCACGACGCCCTGGCCGTCCTGGCCGCCGGGCCGGCGCCGGCCGCCGGGTCGGTGTTCGAGGAGCGTCGCCTGGCCGCCACCCGCTGGGTGTGGATCGACCCGATGGTCGGTCGGCGCTCGGCTCCGCCCGACGGTGAGCTCGACGCGACGACCGTGCGGACGGCGGCCCTGGCCGAGTGGTAGGCCGGCGCGCGGGGTCGGCCGGCCCCCCGGTCGCCGGTAGCATGGCGCCATGACCAGCGACTCGGCGAACCAGGTGGACCCGACCCGCGAGACCGGGACCTTCACCGTCAAGCGGGGCTTGGCCGACATGCTGCGTGGCGGCGTGATCATGGACGTGGTCAACGCCGAGCAGGCCAAGGTGGCCGAGGACGCCGGTGCGGTGTCGGTGATGGCCCTCGAGCGGGTGCCCTCGGACATCCGGCGTGACGGCGGCGTCGCCCGGATGAGCGATCCCGCCCTGATCGAGGGCATCAAGGAGGCGGTGACCATCCCGGTCATGGCCAAGGCTCGGATCGGCCACTTCGCCGAGGCCCAGGTGCTCCAGTCCCTCGGGCGTCGACTACATCGACGAGAGCGAGGTCCTGACGCCGGCCGACGAGGCCCACCACATCGACAAGTGGGCGTTCTCGGTGCCGTTCGTGTGCGGGGCCACCAATCTCGGCGAGGCGCTCCGGCGGATCTCCGAGGGGGCGGCGATGATCCGGTCCAAGGGCGAGGCCGGCACCGGCAACGTCGTCGAGGCCGTCCGCCACCTGCGCTCGATCCTGGGCGACGTCCGGCGGATCACCCAGGCCGACTCGGCCGAGCAGTACGGCTGGGCGAAGCAGCTGGCCGCCCCGATCGGTCTGGTCCAGGAGATCGCCCGCACCGGACGACTGCCGGTGCCCCTGTTCTGCGCCGGCGGCATCGCCACCCCGGCCGACGCCTCGTTGGTCCTCCAGCTCGGTGCCGAAGCGGTCTTCGTCGGCTCGGGCATCTTCAAGAGCGAGGACCCGGCCCGCATGGCCCGGGCCATCGTGGAGGCCACCACGCACTTCGACGACCCGGCCCACGTGGCCAAGGTCAGCACCGGCCTGGGCGACGCCATGCCCGGCCTCGAGATCGGCGAGCTGACCGACCGGTTGGCCGATCGGGGTTGGTGAGCGACCTCCCCCGGCGAGCCGCCCGGGGGGTGGTGGTCACCGCCAGTCGAGCGGGCCCGGCGTGAGCCCGAGGATCGGCGTCCTGGCCCTCCAGGGCGACGTCCGGGAACACGAGGCGGCGTTGGCCGACGTCGGTGCGGTGTCGCACCGGGTGCGCCGGGCCGACGACCTGGAGGGGCTCGACGGCATCATCCTGCCGGGCGGGGAGTCGACGACGCTGTCGCTGCTCCTCGACTCCTCGGGCCTCTACGAGCCGCTGGGCCAACGGTTCCAGGCCGGCCTCCCGGTGTTCGGGACGTGCGCCGGGTTGGTCCTGTTGGCCACCTCGGTCCTCGACGGCCGGGCGGACCAGCGGGGCTTCGGGCTGCTCGACTGCACCGTCCGACGCAACGGGTACGGCCGGCAAGTGGCCTCGTTCGAGACCTCGCTCGAGGTGACGGGCCTCTCCGACCCGCCCGCCCCGGCCGCGTTGCCCGCGGTGTTCATCCGAGCACCGCTGGTGGTGTCGGTCGGCCCCGACGTGGAGGTCCTGGCGTCACTCCCGGCCGACGGCGGGCCCCCGATCCCGGTCCTGCTGCGGCAGCGACCGCGTGCTGGCGTCGTCGTTCCACCCCGAGCTCACCCCCGACCGGCGGCTGCACCGGGCGTTCGTGGCGCAGGTGGCGGCGACCGTCTGAGGCCCCCGGGAGCGGCCCTTCGACCGGCCTCCGGTAGCATCGGGTGCCCCCGTTGGGCGACCGAGGTGCCGGGTCCGCCGGGACGAGGCACCGGTCGTCGCCGACCGGTGTTGGAACGGTGGGCCGTCGCCCGAGTGGGTCGACGGGGAACAGCGAGGCAGGGGAAGACAGATGTCCGGTCACTCGAAATGGGCCACCACCAAGTATCGCAAGGGCGCGCAGGACGCCGCCCGGGCGAAGGTCTTCGCCAAGTTGATCCGCCAGGTCGAGGTGGCCGCCCGCGAGGGTGGGAGCGACATCAACACCAATGCCTCACTGCGGACCATGTACGCCAAGGCCCGTGACGCGTCGGTACCCCTCGACACCATCGAGCGGGCCATCAAGCGGGGGAGCGGCGAGCTCGAGGGCGTGCGCTACGAGGCGGTCAACTACGAGGGCTACGCCCCCGGCGGGGTGGCGGTGATCGTGGAGACCCTGACCGACAACCGCAACCGCACCGGCGCCGAGGTCCGCAACCTGTTCAGCCGCAACGGGGGCTCGATGGCCGAGCCGGGCGCCGTCAGCTGGCAGTTCGAGCGCAAGGGCATCCTGCAGCTCCCTCGGACCCTGGCCGAGGACGGCGTGATGGAGGTGGCCATGGAGGCCGGGGCCGAGGACCTCACCGACGACGGCGAGCACTGGGTGCTGACCAGCGACCCCCACGACCTGGCGGCCGTGCGCGACGCCCTGGAGGCCGGTGGGATGACCCCCGAGAGCGCCGAGCTCTCGCTCGTCCCGACGACCACCGTGTCCATCCCCGACGAGGCCGACGCCAAGCGCATCCTGCGGCTCCTCGAGTCCATCGACGACCACGACGACGTCCAGGCGGTGCACGCCAACTACGACATCCCCGATGCCGTCCTGGCGGCCTTCGACGGCTGACGCCGTCGGCCCGGGCGCGTCCACCCGGGCCCGGTGAGGATCCACGCCACCGGCACTGCCGTCCGGTAGTGTCGAACACGTGTTCGTACTGGGTGTCGACCCCGGGCTCTCCCGATGCGGCTACGGGCAGGTACGGCGCGGGCCCGGTGGTGCCCTGACGGCCATGTCGGCCGGGGTCATCGAGACCGACCCGGGGTGGCCGTTGCCGGACCGCTTGGCCGTGCTCCAGCGTGAGCTGCGCGAACTCATGGCCGACCTGACGCCCGACGTCGTGGTGGTCGAGCGGGTCTTCTTCCAGGTGAACGCCCGGACGGCCATGTCGGTCGGCCAGGCCAGCGGCCTGGCCCTGGCGGCGGCGGCCGAGCGGGGGTGCGAGGTCGTGCAGTACACGGCCAACGAGGTGAAACAGGCCGTGGTCGGGTACGGGGCGGCGACCAAGCAACAGGTGCAGCGGATGGTGGCCAGCGTGCTCTCGCTGGCCGAGCCGCCCAAGCCGCCCGACGTGGCCGACGCATTGGCCCTGGCGATCTGCCAGCTCACCGCACTGCCACTCCGGCGGGCGGTGGCGGCAGCGGGAGGAGACGCATGATCGGACTACTGCGTGGCCACGTGGCCGCCCGGACGGCGGAGTCCGAGCTCCTGCTCGACGTCCAGGGCGTGGGCTACCGGGTGTCGGTGACCACGGCCACCGTCTCGTCGGTGGGCCCGCTCGGCGCCGAGGCGACGCTCTTCGTCCACACCCACGTGCGGGAGGACGCCATCGTCCTCTACGGCTTCGTGCACGACGACGAGCGACGGTGCTTCGAGGCCCTGTTGGGGGCCCACGGCGTCGGGCCGTCCCTGGCCCTGGCCATCCTCTCGTCGCTCTCACCGGCCACCTTGTCCACGGCGGTCCTGGAGGACGACCTCGACACGCTGTGCGCCGTGCCCGGGGTGGGCAAGAAGACCGCCGCCCGGTTGCTGATCGACCTGAAGAGCCGGCTCGACCTGCCCGACTTCTCGCCCGAGCACGCCGGTGGCCCGGTGGCCTCGCGTTCGGCCCGGGCCGAGGCCCGTGAGGCCCTGGCCGAGTTGGGCTACGGGCCCGACGAGATCCGGGGGGCCCTCGACGGCCACGGTGACGAGATCGGGGTCGAAGAGCTCCTCCGTCTGGCGCTGCGGGAGCTGGCCGCCCGATGAGCCCCGGCGCCCGCCGGGAGGTGCTGGCCGGGGAGTCGGCGCCGCGGTCGGTCGACCCGGTGGCCGCCCCGGTCGAGGAGGTCGAAGAGGCCGGGCTCCGGCCGAGGACCCTGGCCGAATTCGTGGGCCAGCCCCAACTGGTCGAGCACCTGGCCATCGTGCTCGAGGCGGCCCGGGCCCGGAACCAGCCCGCCGACCATCTGCTGTTCGCCGGTCCGCCAGGGCTCGGGAAGACCTCGCTGGCCGGCATCGTGGCGGCCGAGATGGGCGTCGGGTTCCGCATCACCTCGGGCCCGGTGCTGGCCCGGGCCGGGGACCTGGCGGCGTTGCTCACCGACCTCCAGGACGGCGACGTGCTGTTCATCGACGAGATCCACCGGCTCCACCGCTCGGTCGAGGAGATCCTCTACCCGGCCATGGAGGACGCCAAGCTCGACATCCTCATCGGCAAGGGCCCGACGGCCCGCTCGATCCGGCTCGACCTCCCGCACTTCACCCTCGTCGGTGCGACGACCCGCACCGGCCTGGTGGCTGCACCGCTGCGCGACCGCTTCGGCTTCGTCGGACGTCTGGACCTCTACGCGGCGCCGGAGCTCCAAGCCATCGTCGAACGTTCGGCCAGCATCCTCGGCGTGACGATCGATCAGGAGGGCGCGGCCCGGATCGCCGAACGCTCCCGAGGGACGCCGCGCATCGCCAACCGACTGCTGCGACGGGTACGCGACTTCGTCGAGGTCCGAGGCGACGGGTCGATCACCGGACCGTCGGCCGAAGAGGGGCTCGACGTCTTCGAGATCGACCGCCTGGGCCTGGACAAGGTGGACCGCTCGATCCTCGAGGCGCTCTGCACCCGGTTCGGTGGCCAGCCGGTGGGCCTCACCACGCTGGCCCAGTGCATCGGCGAGGAGACCGACACCATCGAAGAGGCCTACGAGCCCTTCCTGCTGCAGCAGGGTCTGATCCAGCGCACGCCCCGAGGGCGGGTCCCGACCGCCCGAGCGTGGGCCCACCTGGGCGAGACCCCGCCCACCCTGCCGTTGCTCTGACCGGCGTCGCCCGCACCGCCGGCGGGTCGCCTGCTCAGGCCGGGCTGGTGCCGAGTCGTTCGGGTTCCGTCGCCGCTGAAGGGGCGCCGGGGCCGCCCGGCTCGACGTCGGGCGCAAGGAGCGGGAACAGCACGCGGAACGTCGTCGGCCAGCCCGGCGTGTCGACGATGTCGATGGTCCCCTCGTGGGCTTCGGCCACCGCCTTGGCGATGGCCAGTCCGAGTCCCGAGCCGGGGATGCCCCGGTCGGCCGACGAGGCCAACCGATAGAAGCGCTCGAAGATCTGGTCGCGCTCGGGCTCGGGGATCGGCGGGCCGTCGTTCATGACCTTCAGTTGGGCGAACGAGCCGAGGACGTCGACCCGCACCGCCACGTGGCCGCTGGGTGGGGCGAACTTGACCGCATTGGCCAGAAGGTTGTCGATGAGCTGACGGAGTCGGGGCACGTCGCCGCGGATGGACACCGGCGCCCCGGCCTCGAGGGCGACCTGGAGATCGCGGGCCGCCGCCTGGGTGCCGATCGAGTCGATGGCGTCCTGGGCCACGGTGGTCAGGTCGACGTCGACGAAGTGGACGCGCAGTGCGGCGCCGCCACCGGGGTCGTGGAGCAGGTCCTCGGTCACCCGGAGGAGTTGGACGGCGTTGCGGTCGATGATGCCGAGCAGGGTGCGCTGCTCCTCGGTGAGCGAGTGCTCGTCGTCACCCAGCAGCTCGAGGTAGCCGCGGATCGAGGTGAGGGGGGTCCGCAACTCGTGGGAGACCGTGGCCACCACGTCGTCCTTCATCTGCGTCAGTTGGCGCAGCTGGTGGTTCTGCTCGGTCAGCGCCTCGGTGACCTCGCGCTGGGCGGCCCACAGGCGGTCGCGCTCGACCGCCAGCTGCTCGCGCTCGGTGACGTCGTGGGCCACGGCCACGTAGCCGGCGGCCCGGTCGCCTTGGAGGCGGACGGTGAGGACCATCGAGGCCTGCCGGGGGGTCCCGTCCTTGCGGTAGTAGGTCCAGATCGACTCCTCACCGAGCCGGGGCGAGGTCACGCGGCCCCGGGCCACGGCCAGCATCTCGTCGATCTCGTCCGACCGGGCCCGGAGCTCGGCCGGGTCGCCCAGCTGGAAGATGGCCATGCCCACCGCCTCGTCGGAGGTGTAGCCGAGCCAACGCTCGGCGCCGGCGGAGAAGAAGGTGATCCGACCCCGGATGTCCATCTCGATGATGACCGTGTCGGTGGCCGAGGACAGCACGTGGTCGAGCTGCTCGCGGGCGCTCGAGGCCAGCTGGGCGCTGCGGTCGGCGGCCAGGGACCGCTGTTGGAGCAGGTGCACCCGGGCCCGGTCGTGGGCGACCATGTTGAAGATGGTGAGGGCGACCAGCAGGCCCACGGCCGTGCTCACCACGATCATGCGCCACTCGTACGGCGGGTAGTCGGGCGTGCCGATCAGGACCACCGGCATGACCAGGGCCAGGATGGCGGCGGCCAGCCCGGCCAGGAGGTCGCCGAGTCGGCCGTAGAAGGCGAGCCACACGACGGGCAGGAGGTACAGGGTGAACAGCGCCGAGCGGTCGGCCCCCTGGGCGTCGCGGAAGAGGGCGATCACGACGATGTAGCCGATGGGGATGAGCGACCACGTCCACTTGGGCGTGCGGCGCCAGGGCACGAACATGGCCACGGCGGTCAGGACGATGAACAGCACCAGCCCCACCACGACCTCGGGCAGGGCGCCGTTGGGGAAGGGGAGCAGGGCGATGAAGACCGAGAGGATGCCGACGGCGGCGAACGGCGGGAGGCGGTGGTGGATGCTGCGGTAGAAGCCCGGGGGGTAGGGGAGCCGACCGTGGGGGGACCCGGGATCGGTCGGCGGGGTGGGCCCCCCGCCGGGACCCGTCGTGCTCACCCCTCGAGCTGCCGGTAGCGGTAGCCGAAGCCCCGCACGGTCTCGAGGGGGGACTGCTCGGGGTCGTCCCACCCGAGCTTGCGACGGAGGCGCAGCACGGCGTACTTGACCCGGTCCGGGGCCAGTCCCGAGGGGTCGTCCCAGGCCAGGGCGAGCAACTGGTCGGGCGACAGGATGTGGCCGGCGTGGCGGACCAGCGCCACCATCAGCCGGTACTCGGTCGGCGTGAGGGTGACCGGTTCGCCGATGAGGAACAGCTGCTGGTGGGCGAAGTCGATGGCGATCCGGCCGTCGTCGAAGCTGGCCCGCGGTGAGTTGACCGACTGGCGGCGCTGGATGGCCTGCAGTCGGGCCATGAGCTCGACGCGACTGAAGGGCTTGGTCAGGTAGTCGTCGGCCCCCGAGTTGAGGCCCCGCACCTTGTCGCGCTCGGCCGAGCGGGCGGTGAGCAGGAGCACCGGCAGGTCGCTCATGTCGCGGATCCGCTCGAGCACCTGCCAGCCGTCGAGATCGGGGAGGCCGACGTCGAGGATCACGATGTCCGGCTGGGTCTGGTGGAAGACCCGGAGTCCCTCGCGTCCCGTGGACGCTTCGGCGACGGTGTAGCCCTCCCGTTCGAGCAGGGTCCGGAGCAGCTGACGGATGTCGGCGTCGTCCTCTATGGCGAGTATCGAGGTCCCGCGATCACGCACGTCGTTCGTCCTTCGTGTACCTGTCGAAGCTGCGACCGCCCGCCAGTGACGACGATCGCCCCAGCCGCCTCATCGTACCGTCCACCCCCAAACCACCTGGACCCGGACCGCCCCGGCGGGCGACGCGACCGGCCGGGCGATCGAGCAGAAAGAAGAGACCGGGCAGCCGGCCGGGACCCCCGCATCGACTCGACACGGAGGTCCCCCGCCAACTGGCCGGCTGCCCAGCTTGGTGCTGCTCCTCTCCGGTTCCCGCCAGATCGGTGTGCTCGGCCCCCGGTGACGCCAGTTCCCGGGGAGCCCCGTCGACCCGCCTAGCTTCTCATCTTCGGTGCGGGTCGGTTGCGGGGCAGTTGCGTACGGGCCAATATTGTCACACCGTTGGGCTGGAGTGGTGACGACCTCTTCGGAGAGTGTTCGCGTTGTAGGGTGTCGGACTTGTGCGGCGACTGAGCATCGGACGTCCCGCCGCTAGGAGCGCACCTCGATGATTGGATCCGCACCCCTGTTGGGCCTGCTCGATGCGGCCACCACCACGACCAAGAAGAGCAGCAGCCCGGCCTTCCTGATCATCCTGGTGGTCGTGGTCGGCGCCCTGTACTTCCTCTTCCTGCGGCCGCAGCAGCAGAAGGCCAAGAAGGCCCGGGCGGCGGGCGCCGCCTACGAGGTCGGCGACGAGATCGTCACCGTCGGTGGCGTGGTCGGCACGGTGATCTCGATGGAGGACGACCGGGTGACCATCGTCACCGGCGACAACGAGGTGCCGGGGGTCCTGAGCGACGACCCGGCCACCCGCATCGTGTTCTTGAAGCAGGCCATCTCGCGCAAGCTCGAGCCGCCGGCGGCCGAGCACGACGACACCGACTCGTCGGAGCTGCACTACGGGCTACCCGAAGAGGACGAGCACGACGAGGCCGACCACGGTGCGCACGACGGGCACGACCACGACGTGACCGACGAGCACGATGCCGGCGCCGAGGACGGGGATGCCAAGGGGGGCAAGACCACGTGAGCCCCCCGTCGTCGCGCTCGCAAGCCCGACGGCAACGTTCCCTGGTCGTCAGCCTGGTCCTGGTGGTCGTGGTGGCGTTCGGCGCCCTGGCCGCCACCTTGGTGGCTGGGTGGTCACCGCGCCTGGGTCTCGACCTGGCCGGCGGCCTGCAGGTCGTCTACCAGCCGGTCCACAAGGTCTCCCAGGCCGATCTCGACGAGACGGTCAGCGTCCTCAACAACCGGGTCAACGGCCTCGGGGTGTCGGGGGCCGAGGTCGCCACCCAGGGGACCAACATCGAGGTGTCGATCCCCGGCATCTCCGACGCCACGGCCGTGCTGAAGACCATCGGCCAGACGGCCCAGCTGTACTTCCGCCCGGTGCTGTGCGGCGCCCCGGCCTTCGTCGGCAAGGACGGCAAGGGCGCCCAGAAGGCCACGGCCACCCTCCCGGCCTGTACGGCCCAGTCGACGCTGAGCGAGGCCAATCTCAACGTCACCCCCGACAGCTCCTCGGCCGCCGGCTACACGGCCAACAACGTCCCGGCCGACCCGGCCTTCGCCGTCTACCCGAGCACCGCGCCGGCTCTCGACAACCCGACCAAGACGGTCCTGTTGCCCGGTCTCACCGGGAGCGGCTCCTACGACCGCTACCTGCTCGGACCGTCCCAGCTGACCGGGCACGCCATCAAGTCGGCGACGGCCCAGGAGGACCAGAGCGGGGCCTGGGTCGTCAACTACACCCTCACCGCCGTGGCCCCGTGGGACAAGGTCGCCGAGGCCAACTTCCACCAGATGCTGGCCATCGAGCTCGACGGCGTCGTGCAGTCGGCCCCGCTCATCCAGCCGAGCCAGTCGTCCTTCACCTCGTTCAACGGGCAGGGGGAGATCTCCGGTGGCCTGACCGAGGCCGAGGCCAAGAACCTGGCCCTGGCCATGCAGTTCGGCTCGCTGCCGGTTCGCTTGATCCCCATCACCACCCAGACCATCTCGCCGACCCTCGGCCACTCCTCGCTGGTGGCCGGGCTGGTGGCCGGCCTGGCCGGCCTGGCCCTGGTGCTGATCTACACGGCGCTGTACTACCGCCTGCTCGGCATCGTGGTCATCTCGGGGCTGGCGGTCACCGGCGCCCTGTTGTGGGCCATCATCTCGGCCCTCGGGCACACCTCGGTGGCCCCGAGCTTCACCCTGGCCGGGGTCACCGGCCTCATCGTGTCGATCGGCATCACCGTCGACTCGTACATCGTCTACTTCGAGCGGCTGAAGGATGAGACGAGGGCCGGCCGGACCGTGCGGACCAGCGTCGACCGGGGCTTCGCCAGTGCCTTCCGCACCGTGCTGGCCGCCGACCTGGTCTCGCTGATCGCCGCCGTGCTGCTCTACATCCTGGCCATCGGCGACGTCCGGGGCTTCGCCTTCTTCCTGGGTCTGTCGACCCTGCTCGACATCATCATCACCTACTTCTTCACGAGGCCACTGGTGGTGCTGCTGGGCCGCAACGAACGGTTCACCAATGCCCGGTTCATCGGCATCTCCCGGGGTCTGGCCATCCAACCGAGGACCGACCCGTGAGCCCCCGGCGCCGATCGACCGACGACGAGCTGGTGGACGACGGTTCGGACGAGACCGTGGCCCCGACCACCACCGGGCGCCGGTCGCGCCGCAACGGCTCGGGCGAGGGCGCCTTCGGCCGGCTCTACCACGGCGGGACGTCCTTCGACTTCGTCGGACGGCGCCGGGTGTGGTTCCTCATCTCGGGCGTCATCATCGTGGCCGGGCTGGTGTCGCTCGGCGTCCGGGGGCTGAACCTGGGCATCGACTTCAAGGGCGGCACCTCGTGGGAGGTCCAAGCGCCCGGGGTGACCCAGACGCAGGCCCTCGACGCCGTCCAGGCGGCCGGGCTCAGCCAGCCGACCGTGGAGGTGCTCGGGGGCAAGACCATCCAGGTCGAGGCGGACCTGAACGGCCTCGGGCCGCAGCAGCAGACGGCCGAGACGCAGAAGGTCACCCAGGCGTTGGCCGACCTGGCGCACACCAACACCTCGGAGGTGTCGGTCGAGCCACGTGGGGCCGACGTGGGGCAGCCAGGTGACCAGCCGCGCCCTCACGGCCCTCATCGCCTTCTTCGTCGTCGTGGTGATCTACATCGCCATCCGGTTCGAACCGAAGATGGCCCTGGCGGCCTTCCTGGCCATGATCCACGACCTCCTGGTGACCATCGGGATCTATTCGCTGTTCGGGTTCCAGGTCACGCCGGACACGGTCATCGCCGTCCTCACCATCCTCGGCTACTCGCTCTACGACACGGTCGTGGTCTTCGACCGGGTGCGTGACAACACCAAGGGCTTCGGCGCGTCGGGCCGGATGACCTACTCCGAGATGGTGAACCTCTCGATGAACCAGACCCTGGCCCGGTCGATCAACACGTCGCTGGTGGCCATCCTGCCGGTGCTCGCCGTGCTCATCGTCGGGGCCGAGATCCTCGGGGCCACCACCTTGCAGGACTACGGCCTGGCCCTGACGGTGGGCCTCTTGTCGGGGGCGTACTCGTCGATCTTCATCGCCTCGCCGGTGCTGGCCATGCTGAAGGAGCGCGAGCCCCGCTACGTGGCCATCCGCAAGCGGCTCGAGAGCCGGAGCGAGCGGAGCGCCGTGCTCACCCCGACGGCGGCGGCAACGCTGGCCGCGGGCGGCACCGGTGGCCGGCCGGCGGCCCCGGCACCGACCCGCAAGGGCCGTCCCGCCCCCAAGCCCGGCGCGGCCAAGCGAGCGGCGGCCGCATCGCCGGCGGCGGCCACCAAGGACAACGAGCCCGAGGACGCCCCGTCGGACGGGTCGGCTCTCGACGCGCCGGTGGCCGACCCGACCGCGCCCGATGCCGGGTCCGAGGACGTCGGGTCGGACGGTGGGGATCCCGACGCACCGGTCCCCGACCCCACGGCGCCCGACGACGCGACGGGGGCGACGACCACCGTCATCGTGCCCGGCGGGGGTCGCCGGTCGGTCACCGGTCGGCCGCCGCCCCGGCCGAGGAACCGCAACACCAAGGGCAAGAAGCGACGCTGACCGGTGGTCGGCGTCCCGGTGGGTTGAGCTGGACCGATGGCCCGTTCCCAGCGCATGGCCGGGCGGTCTCGTCGGGTAGCCTGAACGGATGGTGACCCTGGCTCGGGTACCCCCCGTCGACGAACCGGGCGACGACGCGCTGCGAGAACTCCTCGAGCCGGTGGTGCGCGAGTTCTCGGCCCACCGCCCCGACGACGACCCCTCGACCATCGAGGCCGCCGGCCGGGCCTCGGCCGCCGCTCACGCCGAGCAGTACCGACGCTCGGGCGAGCCCTACGTCACCCACCCGATCGCCGTCGCCGCCATCGTGGCCGAGCTCGGCCTGGACGCCCCGACCGTGGTGGCCGCCCTGCTCCACGACGCCGTCGAGGACACCGGCCTGACCCTCGAATCGATCGAGGCCCAGTTCGGGCCCGTCGTGGCCCGGGTGGTCGACGGGGTCACCAAGCTCGACCGCCTGCAGTTCGACACCAAGGAAGCCCAGCAGGCAGCGACCATCCGCAAGATGCTCGTGGCCATGGCCAGCGACTGGCGGGTGCTGCTGATCAAGCTGGCCGACCGGCTCCACAACATGCGGACGCTGGCCGTCATGCCCGAGTGGAAGCAGCACCGCACGGCCCAGGAGACCTTCGACGTCTACGCCCCGCTGGCCCACCGGCTCGGGGTCCAGCAGGTCAAGTGGCAGCTGGAGGACCTGGCGTTCGCCACCCTGCACCCCAAGCGCTACGCCGAGATCGAGCAGATGGTGGCCGTCCGGGCCCCCCAGCGTGAGGAGTACCTCGCCCGGGTCCTGGTGTCGGTGCGCGAGCGGCTGGCCGCCGCCGGGCTCGAGGCCGAGGTGACCGGGCCGTCCGAAGCACCTGTGGAGCATCTACGAGAAGATGGTCGTGCGGGGCAAGGAGTTCGACGACATCCACGACCTGGTCGGGATCCGGGTGGTCGTGGCCCAGGAGAAGGACTGCTGGTCGGCCCTCGGGGCCATCCACGCCATCTGGCCGCCGGTCCAGGGCCGCTTCAAGGACTACATCAACACCCCGAAGTTCAACCTCTACCAGTCGTTGCACACGACGGTGATCGGGCTCGACGGCAAGCCGATCGAGGTGCAGGTCCGCACGACCGAGATGCACCGGCGGGCCGAGTACGGGATCGCCGCCCACTGGGGCTACAAGGAGAAGGAGGACGCCTCCTCCGAGATGGCCTGGCTGCAGCGGATCGCCGACGTCGGTCGAGAGACCTCCGACCCGGTCGAGTTCCTCGAGGCCCTGAAGCTCGACCTCGAGCAGGACGAGGTCTACGTCTTCACCCCGAAGGGCAAGGTGATCGCCCTGCCGGCCCGGTCGACGCCGGTCGACTTCGCCTACGCCATCCACACCGAGGTCGGGCACCGTTGCATCGGGGCCCGGGTCAACGGCCGGCTGGTGCCGCTCGACACCCGGCTCAGCTCGGCCGACACGGTCGAGATCTTCACCTCGAAGGCCCAGACCGCCGGCCCGTCCCGGGACTGGCTGAAGATCGTCGTCCTCGGCCCGGGCCCGCAACAAGATCCGGCAGTGGTTCAGCCGGGAGCGGCGCGAGGACGCCATCGAGACCGGTCGCGAAGAGCTGGCCCGGGCGCTCCGCCGCGAGGGCATGCCGCTGCAGAAGGTGCTCGGGTCCGACGCCCTGCTCCAGGTGGCCGAGTCGATGAACCTGGTCGACCTCGACGCCCTCTACGCCTCGATCGGCGAGAACCAGGTGTCGGCCCAGTCGATCGTCCAGCGCCTGGCCCGCGAGCTCCGGGGCGGCGAGGTGGAGCAGCTCCCGACCACCGCCGCCCGCGGCGTGCGCGGCCCGCGCTCGGACAAGCGCTCGACGGCCGGGATCTACGTGGAGGGCCTCGACGACCTGATGGTCCACCTGGCCCGGTGCTGCACGCCGGTGCCCGACGACCCGATCATGGGCTTCGTCACCCAGGGCCGGGGCGTCTCGGTCCACCGGGCCGACTGCTCCAACGCCACCGCCCTGTCGGACCGCTCGCAGGAGCGGCTCATCGAGGTCGAGTGGGACCGGGGGAGCGCCGGCATCTTCCTGGCCACCCTGGAGGTGCTGGCCTTCGACCGCTCCCGGCTGCTGGCCGACGTGTCACGGGTCGTCTCCGAGCACCACCTGAACATCGTGGCGGCCCGCACGGCGACCACGCCGGACCGGGTGAGCCGCATGGCCTTCGACATCGAGCTGGCCGACCCGACCCACCTGCAGTCGCTGATCGCCTCGATCAAGCATCTCGACGGCGTCTTCGACGCCTACCGCCAGCTGCCCGGCAAGAAGGCGTAGGCCCCGATGAGCACCGAAGCGGGTGCGGCGCGCCCGCAGGGCGGACCGGCCCGGGCCCCGAAGGGCACCCACGACGTCCTGTGGCCCGAGTCCAGCCGCTGGGAGTCGCTGGTGGCGCTGTTCGCCGGCCACGTGGAGCGGGCGGCCTACGGGCTGACCCACACGCCGATCTTCGAGGACGTGGCGGTCTTCCGCCGGGGGATCGGCGAGGGCAGCGAGGTCGTCGGCAAGGAGATGTACGAGTTCACCGACCGCGGCGGGCGGCAGCTGGCCCTGCGGCCCGAGGGGACGGCCCCCATGGTCCGGGCCTTCGTCGAGCACCGTCCGGCCGCTGCCGTGGAAGGCCTGGTACGTCACGCCGTCGTTCCGCTACGAGCGGCCCCAGGCCGGCCGCTACCGCCAGCACCACCAGCTGGGCGTCGAGGCGCTCGGGTCGGCCGACCCCGACCTCGACGTGGAGGTGGTCAGCCTGGCCGACGGCTTCTACCGGGCCGTCGGGCTGACCGGGTTCACCCTCCGGGTGAACTCGATGGGCGACGCCACCTGCCGGCCGGCCTACCTGGCGCTGCTCACCGAAGCCCTCGAGGTGCGGCGCGACGAGCTGTGCGACGAGCACCGGGCCCGGCTGGACAGCAACCCGCTGCGGGTCCTCGACTGCAAGCGGCCGGCCTGCGTCGAGGCGACGGCCGAGCTCCCGCACTTCGTCGACCACCTCTGTGACGACTGCCGGGCCCACTTCGACCGGGTGCTCGAGGGCCTGGCGGCGCTCGGCGTGCCCTTCACGCTCGACCACCGACTGGTCCGGGGCTTCGACTACTACACCCGGACGACCTTCGAATTCGCCGCCGACGCTCTCGATGCCGCCCAGAACGCCATCGGTGGCGGTGGGCGCTACGACGGCCTGGTCGAGCTGCTCGGCGGACCGCCGACCCCGGGCATCGGCTTCGGGATCGGGATCGAGCGCCTGTTGCTGGCCTGCGACGCCGAGAAGGTGTTCGCCGTCGACCCCCCGGCGCTCGACGCCTTCGTGGTCGACGTGGCCGGCGGCACCGTGGCCCGGGACCTCACGGCCGCCCTGCGGGCGGCCGGGCTCCGGGCCGACCGGGCCTTCGACGGGCGCTCGATGAAGTCCCAGCTGAAGTCGGCCGACCGTTCCGGTGCCCGGTGGGCCGTGCTCGTCGGCCCCGAGGAGCTGGCGGCGGGTACGGTAACGCTCCGCCCGCTGCGCACCGCCGGCGAGCAGCGTCCGGTGCCGCTGGACGAGGTCGTGGCGGCCGTCGCCGCCGCCACCGAGACGCCTGAAGGAGAACCCCACCCATGAGCGCGAGCGACCTACCGGCCCGATCGGGCTCGGCCGCCACCTCCCTGCGAACGCACCTGTGCGGCGAGGTCACCCTGGCCGACGTCGGGTCGAGGATCCGGGTCTGCGGCTGGGTCGGCCGGCGGCGTGAGCACGGCGAGCACCTGGCCTTCGTGGACCTGCGGGACCGGACCGGGATCCTCCAGTGCGTGGTCGACGGGACGGTCGACGTGCGCAGCGAGTACGTGCTGGCCATCGAGGGCGTCGTCCGGCGGCGTCCCGAGGGCACGGTCAACCCGAAGCTCCCGACCGGTGAGGTCGAGCTCGGGGACTGCACCGTCGAGGTCCTGGCGGCGGCCGAGCCGCCGCCGTTCCCGGTCGACGACCGGGCCGAGACCGACGAGCCGATCCGGCTGGCCTACCGCTTCGTCGACCTCCGCAAGCCCCGCATGCAGGCCAACCTGCGGCTCCGGTCGAAGGTGAACGCCGCCATCCGCCGGGCCATGGACCGCCAGGACTTCTGCGAGGTGGAGACCCCGCTCCTGTGGGCCCCGACGCCCGAGGGGGCCCGGGAGTTCGCCGTGCCCTCCCGTCTGCACCAGGGCTCCTTCTACGTGCTGCCCCAGAGCCCCCAGCTGGCCAAGCAGCTCCTGATGGTCGGCGGTGTCGACCGCTACTACCAGATCGCCCGCTGCCTGCGCGACGAGGACCTGCGGGCCGACCGCCAGTTCGAGTTCACCCAGCTCGACATGGAGGCGTCCTTCGTCACCCAGGCCGACATCCTGGCCTTCGTGGCCGAGGCGGTCCTCGACGCCGCCGAGGCGGCCACCGGGGTGCGGCCGCCGCCGATCCCCGAGATGACCTGGGCCGAGGCCCTCGACCGCTTCGGCACCGACAAGCCCGACCTCCGCTTCGGCATGGAGCTCCTCGACCTCTCGGCGGTCTTCGCCGGCACCGAGGTGAAGGCCTTCGCCGGGCCGACGGTCAAGGCGCTCGTCCTGCCGGGCGGGGCCGAGCTCGGCCGGGGCCGCCTCGACGCCCTGACCGATCGGGCCAAGGCGGCCGGGGCCAAGGGCCTGGCCTGGTTCCGGGTCACCGCCGGCGAGGGCGGCGAGGGCCGGGCCCTCGACTCGCCGCTCGACCGGCACCTGAGCGACGAGGAGCGCCGGGGGATGCTCGAGGTCACGGCGGCGGCGGTGGGCGACCTGATCCTGGTGGTGGCCGACGAGTACCGCCAGGCGTGCACGGTGCTCGGCGGTCTGCGGGTCCACCTCGGCGGCCTCCCGGTCGGCCAGGGCGAGCACCGGTACCTGTGGCTCACCGAGTTCCCGCTCTTCGACGGGGTGGGCGAGGACGGCAAGCCCGTGCCGGCCCACCACCCCTTCACCATGCCCCACCCCGACGACCTCGGGCTGCTGGCCACCGACCCCGCCGCCGTCCGGTCCCAGTCCTACGACCTGGTCCTCAACGGCTGGGAGCTCGGCTCGGGCAGCGTCCGTATCCACCGCAGCGACATCCAGCGCCAGATCTTCGACGTCCTCGGGATCTCGCCGGAGGAGGCCGAGTCGCGCTTCGGGTTCCTGCTCGGGGCGTTCCGCTACGGGGCCCCGCCCCACGCCGGCTTCGCCTTCGGCATCGACCGGCTGGTGGCCATCTTCGCCGGCGAGGAGAACATCCGAGAGGTCATCGCCTTCCCGAAGACCCAGTCGGGGGCGGACCCGCTGACCGGGGCGCCCAAGCCGATCGCTCCCCGGGCCCTGGCCGACCTGGGTCTGCGCTTCCTGCCCCCGGCCACGTGACCCCGGGCCGCACCACCGGCGTGGCGCCGGCGATGAGCCCGGGCGGGGACCTGTTCGCCTCGGCGGCCGAGGACCGCCTGGCCAGCCGGGCACCGCTGGCCGCCCGCCTCCGGCCCCGCTCCCTCGACGACGTCATCGGCCAGGACCACCTGATCGGGCCGGGGGCCCCGCTGCGGGTCCTGGCCGAGCACGACCGCCTGGGCTCCTCGATCCTGTGGGGGCCGGCCGGCACCGGCAAGACCACCCTGGCCCGCCTGCTGGCCCTGGTGAGCGCCAAGGCCTTCGTGCCGCTGTCGGCGGTGGCCTCGGGGGTGAAGGACGTCCGCGAGACGCTCGAGGACGCCCGGCGCCGGCTCGGGGAGCAGGGCCAGGGCACCATCCTGTTCGTCGACGAGGTGCACCGGTTCAACAAGGCCCAGCAGGACGTGCTGCTGCCCGGCGGTCGAGGACGGCCTGGTGGTCCTCATCGGGGCGACGACCGAGAACCCGTACTTCGAGGTGAACGCGCCGCTGCTCAGCCGGGCCACCATCTGGCGGCTCGAACCGCTGGGCGAGCCCGAGCTGCGCCAGGTCGTCGAGCGCGGCCTGGCCGCCGAGGGCGCCCGGGCCGACGAGGAGGCGGTGGCGGCCATCGTCTCGGTGAGCGACGGCGACGCCCGGGCCGCCCTCACCACCGTCGAGCTGGCCGTCGACCTGGCCCGCAGCGGGGCCGACCGGCGGCGCCGACGACGGGGTGCTGGTGGAGCGGGCCGCACGTGGCGGCGGCCCGGGACGGCCGGCTGTACCACCAGGGGGCCGACGACCACTACGACCAGATCAGCGCCTTCATCAAGAGCGTGCGGGGATCGGACCCCGACGCCGGCCTCTACTGGCTGGCCCGGATGCTCGAGGCCGGCGAGGACGCCCGGTTCCTGGCCCGGCGGCTGGTCATCCTGGCCAGCGAGGACGTCGGGATGGCCGATCCCCAGGCCCTGGTGGTGGCCGACGCCGCCGCCCGGGCGGTCGAGATGGTCGGGCTGCCCGAGGCGGCCCTCAACCTGGCCCAGGCCACGGTCCACCTGGCCCTGGCGCCCAAGTCCAACCGGGTGACGGTGGCCCTCGGGCGGGCCCGCGAGGACGTGCGCCGGGGGACCCGGGGCGAGGTCCCGACCCACCTGCGCGACGCCCACTACGCCGGGGCCCGCGACCTCGGCCACGGCGACGGCTACCAGTACCCTCATGACGTGGCCGCCGGTTGGGTCCCCCAGCAGTACCGCCCCGACGGGATCGAGGGCCACGTGTACTACGAGCCCTCCGAGCACGGTGACGAGCAGCGCATCGCCGCCGAGATGGAGGCACGACGCCGCCCCGGATGAGTGTCGCCGGGTGGGTCCGCCCGAGGGGCGTCGCCGGCCTGGCGCTGGCGGTGGCCCTCGGGGCCGGTGTGGCGATCCTGGCCGTCCCGTCGGCGGTCGGGGCCAGCCCCTCGCCGGCCGGCCGGACGTCGCTTCCCGGTGGCGTGCCGACGTTGCCGTCGGCGGCCCGCGTCACCGGGCCGCTCCCGGCGGCCACCCAGGTCTCGGCCGACGTGGTGCTCACGCCGGCCGACCCGAGCGGCCTCTCGGCCGCCGTCACGGCGGTGTCCACGCCGGGATCGCCGCAGTACCACCAGTTCCTGGCGGCCGGTCAGTTCGCCAGCCGGTTCGGGCCGTCGAGCGCGGCGATCGGCGCCGTGCGGAGCTGGCTCGCCGGTGCCGGCCTCACCGTGGGCGCCGTGAGCCCCGACGGCCTGCTGGTGCCGGTCCAGGGGTCGGCGTCGGCCGTGTCCTCGGCCTTCGACACGAGCCTCTCGTCGGTCACCCTGGCCTCGGGGTCCTCGGCTCGGGTCAACACCGCCGTGCCCTCGGTCCCGGCCGCCCTGGCCTCGATGGTCGAGGGCGTCGTCGGACTCGACACGGTGCCCCACGTCCAGCCCCAGCTGGTGACGCCGAGCACCACCACCCCGAGCACAACCGCCGCCGAACAGCACCGCTCCAATCGCACCGGCATCCGGGCCGGCGGTGGCCACGCCCTCGGTGACCGACCACGTCTCGACCGGGCCGCAGTACTGCGCCGCCGCCGCCGCCCAGGCCGCCCCCCGGGGGCCGCTGACCACGCCCCAAGTGGCCTCGGCCTACGGCTTGAGCGGGTTGTACTCGAGCGGCCTGACCGGCCAGGGGGTCACCGTCGGCGTCTACGAGCTCGGTCCGTACACGACCCAGATCCAGAGCGACGTCGCCGCCTACCAGTCCTGCTACGGGACGGCCGCCGCCGTCAGCTCGGTGTCGATCGACGGCGAGTCGGGGGCCGGGTGCTCGACCACGGTGCCCGACTGCGCCGAGGTGACACTCGACGTGGAGAACCTGGTCGGCCTGGCCCCGAACGCCAACGTCGTGGTCTACGAGGCACCCGACAGCGGCAACGGGCCCGCTGGCCCTGTACGACAAGATCGCCACCGACGACCGGGCCCAGGTGGTGGCCACCAGCTGGGGCCAGTGCGAGGCCGAGGGTGGTGGTTCGATCGCCGCCGAGGCGACGATCTTCGCCGAGATGGCGATGCAGGGACAGACGGTGGTCGCCGCCGCCGGTGACGACGGGTCGGAGGACTGCGGGTCGGGCAACACCGCCCTCGAGGTCGACGACCCGGCCAGCCAACCCGACGTCACCGGGGTGGGTGGGACGTCGCTGTCGGCCGTCAACGGCAACCGGGTGGGCGAGACGGTCTGGAACAACGGCGCCGGCGCCGGCGGCGGCGGCTTCTCGACCATCTGGGCCCGCCCGTCCTGGCAGCCCGGGAGCGGCGCCCGGGAGGTGCCCGATGTCTCGGCCGACGCCAACCCGGCCACCGGCTACATCCTCTACACCCAGGGTGTCCTGGAGGGCCGGCTACGGCGGGTCGAGCGGGGCGGCCCCGGTCTGGGCGGCGCTGTTCGCCGACGTCGACCAGGGCCGGTCACGACTCGGACTGGTCAACCCGTTGCTCTACGACATCGGGAGCTGCCGGACCGGGGCCTTCGCCGACATCGTGTCGGGCAACAACGACTACACCGGATCCCACGGGGGCCTCTACGCCGCGACCACCGGCTACGACCTGGCGTCGGGCTGGGGCTCACCGAACGCCGTCAGCCTGCTCGGGAGTCTCGGGCTCACCGGCGCCTGCCCGACGCCGACCGGCGGGTACTGGGAGGTCGGGTCGGACGGCGGGCTGTACGCCTTCGGCAACGCCGCCTTCTACGGCTCCATGGGGAGCACCCGGTTGAACCAGCCCATCGTCGGCATGGCCGCCACGCTCGACCACGCCGGGTACTGGGAGGTGGCCGCCGACGGCGGGCTGTTCGCCTTCGGCGACGCCGCCTTCTACGGCTCGATGGGTGGCCGGGCCCTCAACAAGCCCATCGTGGGCATGGCGGCGTCGGCCACCGGGGCCGGCTACTGGGAGGTCGCCTCCGACGGCGGGCTGTTCGCCTTCGGCGACGCCGCCTTCTACGGCTCGATGGGCGGCACCGTGCTCAACAAGCCGGTGGTGGGCATCGCCGCCACCCCCGACGGCAAGGGCTACTGGGAGGTCGCCTCCGACGGCGGGCTGTTCGCCTTCGGCGACGCCGCCTTCTACGGCTCGATGGGCGGCACCGTGCTCAACAAGCCGGTGGTGGGCATCGCCGCCACCCCCGACGGCAAGGGCTACTGGGAGGTCGCCTCCGACGGCGGGCTGTTCGCCTTCGGCGACGCCGCCTTCTACGGCTCGATGGGCGGCACCGTGCTCAACAAGCCGATCGTGGGCATCGCCGCCACCCCCGACGGCAAGGGCTACTGGGAGGTCGCCTCCGACGGCGGGCTGTTCGCCTTCGGCGACGCCGCCTTCTACGGCTCCATGAGCGGCCAGGTGCTCGCGGCCCCGGTGGTCGGACTGGCCGCCTCCTGACCCGGCGGTCGCTCGGTCGCATCGTGGCGGTCGGGGCGCACCGGCCGGCGGGTGGGGATTGGTACAGTCGGGCATGTCCGCCAGCGAAGTCGTCGTGCTGGTGGCGGCCGTGGTGGCCTGTGTGGCCGCCCTCGCCTGCGTGGTCGCCGCCGCCGTCCTGGTGACCCAGGTCCGGCGACTGGACCGGGCCCTCGACACCCTGGCCGAGCAGACGGTGCCCCTGGTCGAGGAGGCCCGGCGGGTCGTCGGGCAGGCCACGACGGAGCTGACCAGGGTCGAAGCCGTCCTCGAGGACACCGGGTCGGTCACCGCCACCGTCGATTCGGCCTCACGGCTGGCCCAGCGGGCCTTCGCCAACCCGATCGTGAAGGTCATGGCCTTCCGGGCCGGCGCGGCCACCGGGCTGCGCCAGCTGAAGGACCCCGACCTGAGCACGGGACGACGCTGATGCGCCGCACCTGGTGGTTGGGGGCCGGCGTGGCCATGGGGGTGGGCGGCACGTTGTGGGCCGAGCAGCGGGTGCGCCGGGGGATCGAGGAGGTCGTCGACCGCCTGACCCCCCAGCACCTGGCGGGGAGCGCCGCCGCCTCGGTGCGCTCCTTCGGGGCCCGGGTGCGGGTCGCCGTCGACACCGGGCGCGAGGCCCGGGCCCAGCGCGAGGACGAGCTCTGGCAGGACCTCGGGAACCGGCCCGGCAATTCGGCCAACAGCGTGGCCGGGGCCGGGGACGTCCCACGCCACCTGCGGCGTTGACGCTGACCACCATTAGGCTGCATCGATGGACGCCAACCGTCTGCGCACCACCTTCACCGGCTATTTCGCCGAGCACGGCCACGTGGTGGTGCCCTCGGCCAGCCTGATCCCGCACCACCCGCGGGCGCCGCTGTTCACCAACGCCGGGATGAACCAGTTCATCCCGTACTACCTCCAAGAGGAGGTCCCGCCGTATCGGCGGGCCACCACCGTGCAGAAGTGCGTGCGCATCCGGGGCAAGCACGACGACATCGACGTCATCGGGCGGACCACCCGGCACCTCAGCTTCTTCGAGATGCTCGGGAACTTCAGCTTCGGCGACTACTTCAAGCCCGAGGCCATCCCCTTCGCCTGGGAGCTGCTCACCGAGGTGCTGGGCCTCGACGGCGACCGGTTGTGGGTCACCGTCTACACCGACGACGA
This sequence comes from uncultured Acidimicrobiaceae bacterium, assembly GCA_963730735.1. Taxonomy (GTDB): domain Bacteria; phylum Actinomycetota; class Acidimicrobiia; order Acidimicrobiales; family RAAP-2; genus CAVSSX01. The sequence goes on along the minus strand of CAVSSX010000008.1, from coordinate 288,044 downwards.
CGACGCCTCGGCCCTGTGGCACGACGCGGTGGGGCTGCCGCTCGACCGCATCCAGCGCTTGGGTGAGGACAACTTCTGGGAGATGGGGGAGACGGGCCCGTGTGGCCCGTGCTCGGAGATCTTCTTCGACCGGGGCCCCACCTGGGGGGCCGACGGCGGACCGGCCCACGGCGGCGAGGAACGCTTCGTCGAGATCTGGAACCTGGTCTTCCCGCAGTTCGACCGGCAGCCCGACGGGTCGTTGCTGGCCCTGGGCAAGCCCGGGATCGACACCGGGGCCGGTCTGGAGCGGCTCCTGTCGGTGCTGGCCGACGTCCCCTCGGTGTGGGAGACCGACGCCCTGCGGCCGATCATCGCCGAGGCCGAGCGGCTGGTGGGCCGGCCCTACGGCGAGGACGAGGAGCTCGACGTGGCCCTGCGGGTCATGGCCGACCACGGCCGAGCGGTGACCATGCTGGTCGGCGACGGGGTCCTGCCGTCCAACGACGGCCGGGGCTACGTCCTGCGGCGCATCATCCGCCGGGCCGTGCTGACCGCCCGACGCCTCGGGGTCGAGCGGCTGGTCACCCCGGCGCTGGCCGCCGTCACCGCCGAGCACATGGGCGACGCCTACCCCCGGGTCCGGGCGGACCTCGACCTGATCTCCTCGGTGCTCGAACGGGAGGAGGCCGGGTTCGACCGGACGCTGCGGACCGGGCTCGGGCTCCTGGAGGACGCCCTGGGCGCCCCGGGCGAGGGCGAGGACCGGGTGCTGCCCGGCAGCGTGGCCTTCCGCCTCCACGACACCCACGGGTTCCCGATCGAGCTCACCGAGGAGTTGGCCGGCGAGCAGGGGGTCACGGTCGACCGCCCGGGCTTCGAGGCGGCCATGGCCGAGCAGCGGGCCCGGGCCCGGGAGGCCGCCCGCACGCCCCGGGCGGCCGACGAGGACGCCTACCGGGCCCTGCTCGAGACGGCGGGCCCGACGACGTTCGTCGGGCAGGTGCCCGAGCGCTACTCGATCGGCACCCAGGTGGTCGGCGTCCTGGCCGGCTCGGCCCCGGGCACGGCCGAGATCTTCTTGGACCGGACGCCCTTCTACACCGAGGGCGGTGGCCAGCTGGGCGACACCGGGGTGATCACCACCGAGACCGGACGGGCCGAGATCCTCGACACCGTGCCGGCCCTGCCCGGGCTGAGCGCCCACGTGGCCCGGGTGGAGGGCGAGCTCCTGGTCGGCCAGGACGCCGTGGCGACCATCGACGGGGAGCGCCGTGACGCCCTGCGCCGGAACCACACCGCCACCCACCTCCTCCATGCCGCCCTGCGCCAGGTGCTGGGGGACCACGTCCGCCAGCAGGGATCGCTGGTCGCCCCGGACCGGCTGCGCTTCGACTACAGCCACCACGGGGCGCCCACGGCCGAGCAGCTGCACGAAGTGCTGGAGCTGGCCAACGCCCAGGTGCTCACGGACGCGCCGGTGGACACGACCGAGACGTCGCGCACCGAGGCCGAGGGCATGGGGGCCATCGCCTTCTTCGGCGAGAAGTACGGCGACGTGGTCCGGGTCATCCAGGCCGGACCGGGCTCGCTCGAGTTCTGCGGCGGCACCCACGTGTCGGCCCTCGGCATGATCGGGTCCATCGCCCTCGTCTCGGAGGGCTCGATCGGGGCCAACACCCGCCGCCTGGAGGCGGTCACCGGCTTCGGGGCGCTCCACCGGGCCGAGGAGCGCGAGTCCCTGGTCAGCGAAGCGGCCTCACTGTTGCGGACCGAGCCCGACGGGCTGGTCGAGGCGCTGGGCCGCCTCCTCGAACGTCAGCGGCTGGCCGACAAGGAGCTCCAGTCACTGCGGGGGGCGGCGGTCGACGCCGAGGCCACCCGGTTGGCCACCGAGGCCGAGAACGGCATCGTGGTCGCCCGCCGTGACGGCCTGACCCCCGACGAGCTGCGCTCCCTGGCCCAGGCGGTCCGACGTGACGCCGGGGTGCGGGCGGCGGTGCTCGGCGGCTCCCCCGACGGGGTGAAGGTCTCGATCGTGGCCGCCACCGGCGGCGAGCCGGATGCCGCCGCGCTGGTCAAGCAGGTGGCGGCGCTGGTCCAGGGGGGCGGCGGCGGGTCGCCCGAGGTCGCCCTGGCCGGTGGGAAGGACCCGGGACGGCTGGACGAGGCCCTGGCACTGGCCCGACAGGTGCTGTCGGGCCAGTGACGCCGCCGCCGGGACACGGTCCCGGTCGGGCCATGGGGGTGGATCTCGGGACCCGCCGGATCGGGGTGGCCCTGTGCGACCGGCAGCGGACCATGGCCTTCCCCTGGGGGGCCGTCGAGCGGTCGGGCGACGAGTCGGCGGCACTCGTCCGGCTGGTGGCCCTGGCCGTGGAGGAGGAGGTGACGACCGTGGTGGTCGGCCTGCCGCTGTCCCTCGACGGGTCGCACGGGCCGGCGGCCCAGCGGGCCTCGGCCGAACGGGAGCAGCTGGCCGCGGCGCTGGCGCCCCATGCGGTCGCCGTGGTGCCCTTCGACGAGCGGTTCACCACCGTCAGCGCCGCCGAGGCCCTGGGTCGGGCGGGTGTGCGGGGCGCGGCCCGGCGCAAGGTGGTCGACGCCGCCGCCGCCACCGTGCTCCTCCAGGCGTGGATCGACACCGGCCCGAACCGACCCGGCTGACCTGGGCATCCGCGCCGCCGGCGCCGCAGCCGGCCCCGGTCGGGGTCCCGTGGGCGGGCGGGTATGGGGCCCCGGCGACACCACCATGTCGTACATTGACGGCCATGTCTGAGGCCCGTCGATCGGCGGTGCGGTCGCGACCTGAGCCCGCCGTCGCCCGGGACGCCTGACCTTGCCCGTCGACCCCCCCGAGGAGTCCCCCGATCTGCCCGGTTGGCCGGTGGCGTCGGGCCCGTCGGTCCCGTTCGACCACGAGGCGGCACCCGAGGACCCGCCGGCGTCCCGGTTCGAGGGTGGTGCCACTCCCCCGCCCGAGGAGGGCGAGTTCCGGCCGGTGCCGGCCGAGGACGAGGACCTGGCGCCGGCCGAGGACGGGGACCTGGTGCCGGCCGAGGACGGTGGCGAGCCTCCGGGCCGCCCGCCGCTCGACCCGCGCCACGCCCGTCACCGCCGCCCACCGAGGCGCCGGCGCCTGCTGCTCGCCGTGCTGGCCGTGGTGGTGCTGGTGCTGGTGGCCGCCGTGGCCTGGTACGAGATCGAGGCGCACCCCTTCGGCAGTCCAGGTCACCACGAGCTGGTGGTCGTCCGTTCGGGCGAGTCCACCAGCCAGGTGGCCGACGCCCTGGCCAACAAGGGGATCATCGGCAGCTCGCTGGCCTTCCGGATCAACGCCACCCTCCACCGCCTGACCATCCTGCCCGGCACGTACTCGCTGGCCACCAACGATTCGTTCAGCAACGTCCGGTCGATCCTCGGGGCGCCGCCGAACGTGAACGCCGTCACGGTCGAGCCGGGCCAGGTGCTGGCCGAGGTGGCCAACCACGTGGACCAGCTGCCGGGGTTCGGCCAGTCGAGCTTCGAGACGGTGGCCAAGAGCGGCGAGGTGACGTCGCCCTACCAGCCGCCGGGCACGACCAACCTCGAGGGTCTGTTGGGTACCGGGACCTACGTGGTGCTGCCGGGGGAGACCGACCGCCAGCTGCTCCAGGACATGGTCGACCGCTTCGACACCCAGGCCACCTCGGCCGGCCTCACCGAGGCGGCGGCGGCCCGCCAGGGCATGACCGCGTACCAGCTGGTCATCGTGGCCTCCATCGTGCAGAAGGAGGGCTACTACGAGGTCAACATGCCCAAGGTCGCCCGGGTCATCTACAACCGGCTCGAGCAGGGCATCATGCTGCAGATGGACTCGACGGTGCTCTACGCCCTGGGCCAGGACGGGGGGACGGTGACGTCGAACGACCTGAAGGTGCAGACGCCGTACAACACCTACCTCAACCACGGCCTGACCCCGACGCCCATCTGCTTCCCGTCGGTGGTGGCCATGAAGGCGGCGGTCGACCCGCCCGCAGGGAACTGGCTCTACTTCACGCTGGTGAACAAGAACGGCACCATGGCCTTCTCCGACACCTACGCCCAGCAGCTGGCCAACGAGCAGCTGGCCAAGTCCCGGGGCCTGCCGTAGTGGCCGGGATCTCGGGCCACACCACGGTGGTCGGGGTGATCGGCGACCCGGTGGCCCACTCGCTGTCGCCGCTGCTGCACAACGCCGCCTTCGTCGAGCTCGGCGTCGACTGGGTCTCGGCCGCCTTCCCGGTGGCCACCGGCCAGGCGGCGGCCGCCCTGGCCGGCATGCGGGCGCTCGGCGTGCGGGGGCTCTCGGTGACCATGCCCCACAAGGACGCGGTGGCGGCGGGCGTGGACACCCGCAGCCCGACCGCCGAGCGGCTGGGCGCCGTCAACTGCGTGAGCCGGGAGGGTGACGTCCTGCGGGGCGAGAACACCGACGGGGCGGGCTTCGTGGCCGCCCTCGGTCAGGGTGCCGGGTTCGACCCCCGGGGTCGCCGGTGCCTGGTGGCCGGGGCCGGCGGGGCGGCCCGGGCGGTGGTGCTGGCCCTCGGGGCGGCCGGGGCCGGCGAGGTGGTGGTGGTCAACCGCACGCCCGAGCGGGCGGCCACGGCGGCGGCGCTGGCCGGCGCGGCGGGCCGGGTCGGCGAGGCCGCCGAGGCGTCGGCGATGGACCTGGTGGTCAACGCCACCCCGGTCGGGATGGCCGACACCGGGGCCGTGGCCGCCCGGCCGGTGATCGACCCCGCCCGCCTGGGGCCGGCCCAGTTGGCGGTCGACCTGGTGGTGCATCCCCTGGTCACCCCGTGGATGGCCGCGGCCGAGGGCTCGGGGGCGCGGGTCCTCGGGGGTCTCGGCATGCTGGTCCACCAGGCGGCGTTGCAGATCGAGATCTGGACCGGGCTCGAGGCCCCGGTGGCGGCCATGTGGTCGGCGGCCAGCCGGTCGTTCGGCGCCGCCTGAGGCCGACCTCAGGCCGGGCGCTCCCAGCGCACGACGTCGTCGATCTGCCCGCTCTCCACGTCGTAGACGAAGCCGGCGATGACCCCGAGGGGTCCGAGGTAGGGGCGGGTGGACAGCAGCTCCACGTCCTCGTGCAGGGCCGCCGCGTGGTCGTCGATCGGGTAGAAGCCGAAGTCGGCCCCGGTCACCCGGCGCAGCTCCTCGTCGCTCTGCCCGGCCAGGCCGCACTTGGTGTGCTGCATGACGACCACCGTGTCGACCCCGAGGACGTGGGTGGACAGGGCCAGGCTCCGCAGGACGTCGTCGGTCACCCGGCCGCCGGCGTTGCGGATGACGTGGGCCTCCCCCAGCTGCAGGCCGAGGACGGCGAAGACGTCGATGCGGGCGTCCATGCAGGTGACGACGGCCAGGTGGAGGCTGGGCCGGGCGTCGGCCACGTTGGCCCGGGCGGCGGCATAGTTGGCGTTGGCGGCGAGTAGCCGGGCGATGGGGGACATGCCCCCTGATTAGGCGAACCCGGGGCCCGGGCGCAATTGGCGCCGCCCCGAGGGTGCTCGACCGGGGTGGTGGGCGCGGTTCAGGCGGGGGTGGCGGCATCGGGCCACAGATCGGCCCCGACCAGGGCGTCGACGGCGGCCTCGCGCAGGGCCCGGGCCAGGGGGTCCCGGAGGCCGGGTGAGGTCCGCAGGGCCACCCGCAGGGTCGCCCCCTCGGCCGCCGCCGCCACCAGCCCGAGGACCTCGGGCGGCTCGGTGCACGACGAGGCGAAGCGGGGCCCGTGGGCCACCGTCCGGGCGGCGTCGGCCACCAGGTCCTTGGCCCGGTTGAGCTCGGCCGTGCTGGTCGCCTTGACCGGCAGGTCGACCACGGCCTTGGCCCACCCCCGCGAGTTGTTGGCCAGGCGCCGGATGTCCCCGTTGGGCAGGTACCACACGGTGCCGTCGGCCGCCCGGACCCGGGTCACCCGCAGGCTGAGGTCCTCGACCACGCCGGTGGTGTCGTTGACCGAGATGGTGTCGCCGATGCCGAACTGGTCCTCCATGGTGAGCAGGAACCCCGAGAGGTAGTCCCTGACCAGGGACTGGGCCCCGAAGCCGATGGTGGCCCCGATGACCGTGGCGCTGGCCAGGAGGGGGGTGAGGTTGATGCCCAGCATCCCCAGGATGATCAGGAAGGCGACGACGTAGACGAAGAACCGCCACAGGCTGGCCAGCAGGGCCACCATGGTGGTGGCCCGGGCGTTGGCCCGGGTCGAGCTGGAGCGGTCGGCCGCGTGCTGGGCCATCCGGCCGAGCAGGCGCCGGATGAACCGGACGCCCAGTCGGGCCACGATGAAGGCGATCACCAGGACCAGGACGATCCACAGGGGCCGGAGCACGAAATTCACCACGCTGTGGGCGTCGGAGGGGGAGACGCCGGCTTTGACCAGCAGGGTGTAGAGCCAGCCGTCGTCCGTCGTCCCCACCAGCGGGCTGCCGAGCAGGAGGTTCGACACCCCGTGTCCGGCGGCCGGGGCGCCGAGGAGGGGCCCCGGCGGGGAGACGGCGGTCATGGCGGATATTCTTAGCCCCGGTGCGGACCCCGTGATCACATCCACGAGGAGCGTGTCCGCCGGGCGGCGGGTGCTGAACGTCGACGTGGTGCTGATCGGGGCCACGCTGCTGCTGTCCCTGATCGGCGTGGTGATGGTCTACACGGCCACCCGGGGCGACCTCCTGGCCGCCGGCGAGGACCCCCACTACTACCTGAAGCGCCAGGGCCTCTTCGTCGTGCTGGGCGTGGTGGCCATGGTGGCGGTGGCCCTGTTCGACTACCGCCGGTTCGAGGCCGTGGCCATGGCCATCTACGTCTTCATGGTCCTGGCCCTGCTGGCGGTGTTCGCCGTCGGGAGCCACGCCCTCGGGTCACAGCGCTGGTTCTCGCTCGGGCCGCTCCAGCTGCAACCGTCGGAATTCGCCGTCCTGGCCCTGATCCTGGCCGTGGCCACGTACTGCTCCCGGCGCACCGAGGGCCTGGCCTGGCGCGACGTGATCCGGCTCCTGATCATGGCCGGGATCCCCATCGTGCTGGTCATGGCCCAGCCCGACCTCGGGACGGCCATCATCATGGCCATCGTCCTGCTGGTCATGCTGGCCATCGCCGGGCTGCCGGCCCGCATCCTGGTCATCCTGATCGTCGGGGCCGTGCTGGCCGTGCTGGTGCTGGTGGCCTCGGGCCTGGTCCACCACTACCAGATCACCCGGATCACCAGCTTCTTGCACCAGGACGCCACCAATCTCAGCTCGTCCCAGGAGCAGGCCGTCTACAACCTGAAACAGGCGAAGATCGCCATCGGGTCGGGCGGGTTCCTCGGCAAGGGCCTGCTGCACGGTTCGCAGACCAACCTGGGCTACGTGCCCGAGCAGCAGACCGACTTCATCTTCACGGCGGTCGGCGAGCAGCTGGGCTTCGTCGGGGCCACCGGGGTCCTGGTCCTGGTGGGCATCATCGGGTGGCGGATCCTGCGGGCCGGCCAGCTGGCCCGGGACTCCTTCGGCCGCCTGCTGTGCACCGGGGTGTTCACCTTCTTGGTCTTCAGCGTGTTCCAGAACGCCGGGATGACCATGGGGATCATGCCCATCACCGGGATCCCGTTCCCCTTCCTCAGCTACGGCGGGACGGCCGTGCTGTGCTTCTTCATGGGCGTGGGCCTGGCCCTCAGCGTCTACGCCCGCCGGGGCGGCTGAGGTGACCGTGCCGGCGGGCAGCCCCGACGCCCCGGGCGCCGGGGCCCACTTCGTGGTGGTGCGGGTGCGGGGGGTCCTGCTCGAGCTGCCCTCCCAGTTCCCGGTGGTGACCCTGGACGAGGAGACCGGCCACCAGCGGTCGCTGGCCATCCCCATCGGGATGCCCGAGGGGGTGGCCCTGGCCGTGGCCCTCTCGGGGACCCCGACGCCCCGGCCCTTGACCCACGAGCTCTTCGCCCAGGCCCTGTCGGCCGTCGGGGCCGACGTGGTGGCCGTGCGCATCGTCGGGCGCACCCGGGGCACCTACTTGGCCGAGCTGGACCTGATCGGCAGCCGGGGCCGCGAGTGCCTGGCCTGTCGGCCGTCCGACGGGATCGTCCTGGCCCTTCGCCAGCCGGTGACGGCGCCGGTGCTGGTGGACGAGCGGCTGTTCGACGAGACGGGCGACGTGGCGCCGATCGGGGTCTGAGCCCGCTCTCGGCGCCCGGCCGCCTCAGTTGGCCATGACGAAGGCCGACTCGCCGGGCTGCATGATCCCGGACTGCCGTTCGCTCTCGGTGGTGGCCCCCTCGTCGGAGATCCGCAGCAGCACGGCGATCAGGATGTAGTTGGCGAGCAGCGAGGACCCTCCGTAGGCGACGAAGGGCAGGGTGATCCCGGTCAGCGGCAGCAGCCGCAGCACCCCGGCCATGATGAAGAAGGCCTGGAACCCGATGATCACCGTGAGGCCGGTGGCCACCAGGCGGGAGAAGTCCGAGCGGGCGGTCTGGGCGATGCGCAGCCCGGCCCCGACCAGCAGGACGAAGGCCAGGACCACCACCGTCGCCCCGACGGTGCCCATCTCGTCGCCGATGGCGGCGAAGATCATGTCGCTGGTGAGGAACGGGATCTGGCCGGCCGTCGGATCGAGCCCCAGCCCCGAGCCCCCGAGGCCGCCGTGGGCCAGGGCCCACCAGCCCTGGGCCAGCTGGCCGCCGCTGCCCTGCAGGTTGGCCCACGGGTCGAGCCACACCGACACCCGGTCGTGGACGTGCCCGAACAGATGGGCGGCCAGGAAGGCCCCGACCACGAACAGCACCACCCCGAGCACCAGGTAGCCGACCCGACCGGTCGACACCCACAGCATGGCGATGAACATGGTGAAGATCAGGGCGGCGAAGCCGATGTCGTTCTCGGCCCCGATCACCAGCATCGCCGCCCCCCAGGCCAACAGGATGGGGATCAACGGGCGGGGGTCGATCACCAGCCGGTTCCCGACCCGGGCCGTCGGGATGGACAGCAGCTCCTTGTTCTCGGCGAAGTACGAGGCGAAGAAGATGCAGAGCAGGATCTTGGCGAACTCGATCGGCTGGAACTGGACCGGGCCGACGCCGACGAACAGGCGGGCGCCGAGGGCCGACTTGCCGATCCCCGGGAGCAGCGGGGCCACCAGCAGGATGCCGGCCAGCAGCAGGAGCAGGTAGCGGTAGCGGTCGAGGTCCCGGGAGCGCCGCACCACCAGCAGGGTGCCGATGTACAGGAGGACCCCGAGGACGGCCCAGGTGGCCTGGGCCTTGGCCTCGGGCGGGTTCCAGCGCACGATGACCACGTAGCCGATGCCGTTCAACAGGGCGGCGATCGGCAGGACCACGGCGTTGGCGTCGGGCACCAGCCAGCGGTTGGCCACGTGGGCGACGATCGAGATGCCCAGGATCACGCCGAGGATCGGCCCCACGTGCTCGGGGATCTTGGACTTCGCCCCGACCTCGGCGATCACGTAGAGCGCCGTGGTCAGGATGCCGGCCAGGACCAGCAGGCCGAACTCGGTCCGGCGCTTGGGCTTGGGCCCCCGGACGAAGGGTGGCAGCCGGGCCGGCCGACGGGCAGTCGCAGACACGGTGGCCACGGGCCGAAGCGTACCGGCCGGCACCGGGCGGCAGGGGGAGACCGCCCGGCCGGCCGGCCGGGCGTCAGCCGGCGGCCTGGCCCTTGGGTGGCCGGGTGGTGGCCCGCATCGCCCGAAGTTCTCGACCCTGAGCTCCGAATCGCAAAGAGAGATAGGAGACGCCGCCGGCCGGAATGGGCAGCCAGAAGTTGACCAGCCGCCAGGACAGGACGCCCAGGATGGCGACGTCCTTGGGGACGCCGAACCCGACCAGGGTGGGGATGAGCACGCCCTCGACCACCCCGAGGCCGCCCGGAGTGATCGGGATGGCCGCCAGGATGTTCACCAGGCCGTAGGCGACCAGCAGGTCGATGGGGAAGACCGGCGTGCCGAAGGCGTAGAGGAAGACCCACAGCGAGGCGGCGTCGAACAGCCAGTTGCAGGCCGCCCACAGGAAGGCGTGGGCCAAGAGGGGCTTGTCCTTCATCAAGATGGCCAGGCGGTCGGCGACCTTCTGGGTCAATCGGGAGACGGTGTCGGGATTGACGAAGGGGATGTGCTGGGCCGCCCGGTGGAGCTGGTCGGCCGCCGCGTGTTCGCCCCGGGTGAGCAGCATGACCGTCCCGGCGAAGGCGCCGAGCAGCAGGACGCCGAGGATGGCGGCGAAGCCGTACAGCGGGTTGAAGCCGTTCAGCGGGATCGAGATCAACAGGGCCAGCCAGAACAGGACGTTGAGCACGACGGCCGAGCCCACGCCCTGGATGGCCAGACCGGTCCCGGCCGTGCTGCCCGGGACGCCCGACTCGATGAGCAACCGGTAGCCGACGGCGGTCCCGGGGGCCGTCCCCCCGGGGACGACGTGGCTGACGGCCAGGCTGGACATGTTGATCCGGAAGATGCGGAAGCGGCTGGGCGAGCTCGGGGCCAGCACCGTGTTGGTCAGCTCGGCGTAGGCGAACAGGGCCAGTCCCTCCAGCACCACCGCCACGATCAGCTTCCAGACGTCGACTTGGCCGAGCAGGTTGATCGACTTGCGGGCGCTGGCGATCTCGGGCAGCAGGAGGTACTCGACGACGAAGATGAGGATGATGACGGCGATGGCCCCCCGGACCGTCTTGGGTATCCGGATCCGGCGTCGGGGCTTGGCCGGGGCGGCCTCGGGGGGCGTGGACGCCGCGGCTGGCGGCTCGGGTGCGCCGACCCCAGAGGTGGCGAACTCGGCGGTGGCGGACTCGGAGGTGGCGGGCTCGGAGGTGGCGGGCTCGGGGCCTGCGGCCCGGGGACCGTCCGGCGGCGGGCTGGCGGGATGGACACCGTTGCTGGCCGGGGGGCCCGTCGTGGCCCCCGGGTGCTCGTCGCCGTCCTCGTCGTCCAGGTCCACGTAGCCCGTCGGTCCGCCCCGGACGGTGAGGTGGATGGTGACCGGGGGATCGGCCCTCGGCGGGTCCTCCCCGTCGGCTGGTCCGTCGAGCGCCAGGTCAGCGGGCTGCGAGGTTCCTTCTGCCGGGGTCGAACGGGCCTCGTCGGGTGGCGGCATCTCGTCGCGGGCCGTCCCGTGCACCTCCTCCATACCCCGTTCATGCTTACACGTAGGGCCGCGGCGACCTGCCATGCTGTGACCCGATGCCGGCTGCGGGGGAGGACCGAGAGGACCAGTTCGTCGGGGAGGACCTGGTCGCCGACCCGTCGGCCCCGCCGCCACCGGTACTCGAGCACCCGGGCACGATCCGGTCCCGGATCTCGGGCGCCGCCACGGCCCGACAGGTCCCGCTGGCCACCATCGTCGTCACCGTGCTGGTCGTGGTGGCGGTGGCCTTCGTCATCCTCCTGCTCTGGGTGCTGCGGATCGAGGTCCTCTACTTCGTCGTGGCCACCTTCGTGGCCCTGCTGCTCTTCGAGCCCGTCCGCTACCTCGATCGCCGGGGCCTGCCCCACGGGGTCTCGGCCACGCTCGTGTTCCTGGTCGGGGTGCTGGCCTTCATCGGGATCCTGTACCTCTTCGCCGAGCCCCTGGTCACCGGCCTGACCCACTTCGCCAAGAACGTGCCCACGCTGGTCAACCAGGCCGAGCACGGCAAGGGGTCGATCGGCCGGCTGGTCAAGCGGTTCCATCTCCAGAAATGGGTCTCGCAGAACGCCCCGAAGCTGAGCGGTGACATCACCCGGTCGCTCAAGCCGGCCCAGGCCCTGTCGGTGGGCGCCGCCGCCCTCTCCACCATCATCGCCCTGGCCACCATCGCCGTCCTGTCGTTCTTCATCCTCCTCGAGGGCCCGACCGTCTGGCGGGGCTTCCTCGGCCTGCTGCCCCCGGCCCGGGCCGAGCGGGTGGCCCGGGTGTACCAGGAGGCGTCGCGGTCGGTGACCGGCTACATGCTGGGCAACGGGCTGACCTCGATCATCGCCGGTGTCATCGTCTACATCACGTTGATAGTCCTGGGCGTGCCCTACCCGCTGCTCCTCGGTCTGTGGGTGGCCCTGGTCGACCTGCTCCCCCTGGTCGGCGGCCTGCTCGCCGGGGTGCCGACGGTGATCATCGCCCTCCTGCACTCACCGGTGGCCGGCATCGTCACCCTGATCGTGTTCCTCGTGTACCAGCAGGTCGAGAACCACATCCTGAACCCGGTCATCATGAGCAAGACCGTCCGGCTGAACCCCTTGTGGGTGCTGTTGGCCGTCCTGGTCGGGGCCAAGCTGGGCAGTCAGGTCAGCTCGGGCCTGGGCACCTTCATCGGCGCCCTCATCGGCATCCCGGTCGGCGGGGCCATCCAGGTGATCGTGCGCGAGATCCGGCACCCCTCGCCGGCCACTCAGCCTGCGCCCAGGAACGACGGACCGGTCCCCTAAGCTGCCCGTCGTGCGGACGCTGGTGGTCATCCCGACCTACAACGAGGCGGAGAACCTGGGACGGATCATCGGGCGTGTGCTCGAGGTCGCCCCGGACGTCGACGTCCTGGTCGTGGACGACGGCAGCCCGGACGGGACCGGTGACATCGCCGAGGGGCTCGGGTCCTCGTCCTCATCCATCCACGTCCTTCGACGCCCGGCCAAGTCGGGACTCGGCAGTGCCTACCGGGCCGGCTTCCGATGGGGCCTCGAGCGAAACTATGACGCGTTCGTCGAGATGGACGCCGACTTCTCGCACGACCCCGAAGCCCTGCCGACGCTGCTCGGACCGGTGGCCCAGGGCCACGAGCTGGCCATCGGCTCGCGCTACGTCGCCGGGGGCAGCATCCCCAACTGGTCGTGGCACCGTCACTTCCTCTCGGTGGGCGGCAACCGCTACGCCTCGGCGGTGCTCGGCCTCGACGTGGCCGACGCCACCGCCGGCTACCGGGTCTACGCCGCCACCCTGCTCGAGCGGATCGACCTCGACGCCGTCCGGGCCGAGGGCTACGGCTTCCAGATCGAGATGACCTACCGGGCCCGTCAGGCCGGCGCCGACATCTGCGAGGTGCCCATCCGGTTCGTCGACCGGGAGGTGGGCGTGTCCAAGATGTCCACGGCCATCGTGATCGAGGCGTTGGGCCTGGTGACGTGGTGGGGAATGGGCCGGGCGCTCCGCGCCGCCCGGCGGATCCTCGGCCGTCCGCCCGCCGTGCCGGCCGGGGCCCGGGCCCAACGATCGACCAGCTGACCCGGGTTCGCGGGCGCTGGACACCCGGGGCGGAGCCGGTCTGCGATCATTGCAGGGTGGCGAACGAAGAGGAACGCATCCTGGTCGTCGACGACGAGCCCTACATCACCGACCTCCTGTCGACGGCGTTGCGCTTCGAGGGCTTCGCCGTCGAGGTGGCGGCCACCGGCGCCGAGGCCCTCTCGGCCGTCCGGGCCACGCACCCCGACCTGGTGATGCTCGACGTGATGCTGCCGGACCTCGAGGGCATCGAGGTGTGCCGCCGCCTGCGCGAAGAGGGAAACCGGGTGCCGGTGGTGTTCCTCACCGCCCGCGACGCCAACGAGGACAAGGTCGCCGGGCTGAGCATCGGCGACGACTACGTCACCAAGCCCTTCAGCCTCGACGAGCTGGTGGCCCGGGTCCGGGCGGTGCTCCGGCGGACCGGCCACGAGGAGGAGGCCGATGACACGGCGCTGCGCTTCGTCGACCTGGTGATGGACGTGGCCACCCACGAGGTGTGGCGGCAGGGCCGCTCCATCGAACTCACGGCGACCGAGTTCAGCCTCCTCCAGATTCCTCATGGAGAACCCCCGCCGGGTGGTGTCGAAGTCCGAGATCCTCGACAACGTCTGGGACTACGGCTTCGCCGGTGACCCCAACATCGTCGAGACCTACATCAGCTACCTCCGCAAGAAGGTGGACGACGTGGACCCGCCGCTGATCCACACCGTGCGGCGGGTCGGCTACAGCCTGCGGCTGCCGCGCGACTGAGGCCACGTGAAGCTCCGGCGCCGGCTGACGCTCACCATGGCCGTGCTGCTGGTGGTGGGGCTCGCCGTCACCGACCTGGTGACCTACTCGTCGCTGCGGTCCTTCCTGTTCGGCCGGCTCGACGCCCAGCTCGACAGCGCCCAGGCCGAGGCCTACCACTACCTGGTGGCCTCGTCGGCCTCGGGTCGCCCGGTGTCGGTCACCACCCTCAACCACCACGTGAGCTCGGACGTCTACGTGGTCGTGCAGTCCTCGCACGGGTCGACCGTGGTCTCCCGGCCTTCGGGGCCGATCGACGACCCCGACCCGGAGCCGGTGGTGCCGAAGTCCATCCGGGTGCAGGCGCACCTCGGCCTGAACGCCGGGCAGGGCGCCCGGGGGACCTACCGCCCGGACCCCAACAGCTTCACCCTGACGTCGTCGGGGACCTCGGGCACCCGCTACCGGGCCCAGGCGGTCGCCGTGCCCCAGGGCACCCTGATCACGGCCGTCTCGCTCAACTCCACCACCGACACCCTGGCGTCGCTGGTGCGGGTCGAGCTGCTGGCGTCGGTGGTGGTCGTGGCGGCGCTCTGCGGCCTGGCCACCCTGACGATCCGACGGGGCCTGCGACCTCTGGAGCAGATGACCGTCACGGCCGGCGCGATCGCCGGCGGCGACCTGACCCGTCGGGTGCCGAGCGACGAGAAGGACACCGAGGTCGGCCAGCTCGGGGTGGCCCTGAACCGGATGCTGACCCAGATCGAGACGGCCTTCTCGGAGAAGTCCCTGTCCGAGGACCGGCTCCGTCAGTTCGTGGCCGATGCCTCCCACGAGCTGCGGACGCCCTTGACGTCGATCCGGGGCTACACCGAGCTCCTCCGCCGGGGGGCCTTCACCGACGAAGAGAGTCGTAGCCGGGCCCTCAGCCGGGTGGAGAGCGAGGCCGAGCGGATGGGCATGCTGGTCGACGACCTCCTGCTCCTGGCCCGCCTCGACCAGGGCCGACCGCTCGAGAAGATCCCCGTCGACCTGGTCCGCCTGGGCGCCGAGGCGGTGGAGGACGCCGGGGCCGTCGATCCCCTGCGGCCGATCTCCTTGGTGGCCGAGGGTCCGGTCACGGTGATCGGCGACCCCAACCGGCTCGGCCAAGTCGTGCACAACCTGGTGCGCAACGCCCTGGCCCACACGCCGGCCAACACGCCGGTGCGGGTGGTGGTGGCCCGACACGGCGTGATGGGGGCGGTCGAGGTCACCGATGAGGGGCCCGGGCTCGATCCGGCCCAGCAGGCCCGGGTGTTCGACCGCTTCTATCGCGGCGACTCGGCCAGGACCCGGGGCGGTGCCGGCCTGGGCCTGTCCATCGTCCGGGCCATCGCCGAGGCCCTCGGGGGGACGGCCCGGGTGACGTCGGTGCCCTTCGAGGCGACCACGTTCTCGGTCGAGATCCCCCTCCAGGGTCTGGGCCGGGCCGATCCCGGCGCCAGCGTGGCCGAGCCGGCCGGCCGTCACGGCGCCCCGACCCCGCCGGCCCAGCCGACCGAGGTCTGACGGCGGGGGTCCGGCGTCGGGCCCGCGACGGCCTCGACGGGCGGGACTCAGGCGGTGACGAGCCGCTCGGCGCCCGGCGACAGGGCCCGGAGCATCGGCGCCAGCTTCCAGGCCGTCTCCTTGAATTCGGCGGCCGGCTCGGAGCCGGCCACGATGCCGGCCCCGGCCCACAGGCGGGCCCGGTCGCCGGCCACCAGTCCGCTGCGCAGGGCGATCATCCAGTCGCCGTCGCCCCGGGCGTCGACCCAGCCGACGGCGCCGGCCCACGTGCCCCGGGACCGGCCCTCGAGCCGGGCGATCAGGGGGAGGGCGACGTCGCGGGGGACGCCGGCGACGGCCGCCGTCGGGTGGAGGTCGGCCAGGAGGGCGAGGGCGTGCGGGACCCGGCCACCCCGCTCGGCCAGGACCCCTTCGATCCGGGTGCCGAAGTGGGCCACGCTGTCCAGCCGGACCAGGCTCGGGGCCTCGGGCACCGAGAGCGTCGAGCTCCTCGGCCCGAGGGCGGCGGCGATCTCCCGCACGACGAAGCCGTGCTCGTTGCGGTCCTTGGCCGAGGCGGCGAAACGGTCGATGGCCGCCTGGTCGACGGCGGCGTCACCGGTCAGCCCGATGGTGCCGGCCAGCGGGTGGGAGACGATCGTCCGGCCGCGCTCGGACAGGAGGAGCTCGGGCGCCGCCCCGACGAACTGTCCGCCCGGGACCGGTAGTGAGAACGGCGTGCAGGTGGGCTCCTGGCGATGGAGCCGGCGCACCACCCGCTCGACGTCGATCGGGGTCGAGCACACGGCTTCGAGGCAGCGGGCCAGGACGACCTTTTGCACCTCGCCGGCCTCGATGGCCACCAGCGCCTCGGCCACCGCCGTCTCGTAGGCGTCGGCGTCGATCAGGTCGACCAGGACCGGGGCCCGGCCGTCGTCCCCGGCCACGGGGTGGGCCACGGCCAGCGCCCTCACCCGTTGCTCGATGGCGGCGGGGTCGAGCTGGCGGGGGTCGGCCGACACCACGGTGGCCCAGGCCCGACCGTCCTCGTGCCGGGCGACCAGTAGCTCGGGGACGACCAGCGAGGTCGCCGCGCCCCTGTCGAACGGCAGGGCGCCGAAAGCCACCGGCCCGGACCCCGGTAGCCCGAGGTCGTCGTCGGGAGTGTGGTCGGCCAGCCATCCCAGTGCTGCGGCGAGGGCCGCCGGGTCGGTCAGGCCGGCGGGCAGCGCCAGGGTGGCCGCCACCCCGCGACCGGCCAGGCACAGGGGGGCCCGGTCGAAGAGGACCCCGGTGGCGCCGGCCACGGCGTACAGGTCGAGGTCGTCGGAGGGAGCGAGGGCGACCGTGGCGGCCCGCAGCGGACCCGGGGTGACGGTCATCGGCCCGTCGGGTCGGGCGGGAGGCCCCGGCGGGTGCCGGTCAGCAGCTGGCTCAAGCCCCCGGTGAGCAACTGGCGGCCCACCGTCGAGAAGCCGGCGTCGACGAACATGGCCCGCAGCGTGGCGTCGTCGGGGAGGTAGGCGGTCGAGCGGGGCAGGTACCGATAGGCGTCGGCGTCGGACAGCAGGCCGCCGAGCACCGGGACGGCGTGCTCGAACCAGAGCTGGTAGCCCGTGCGCAGGAGGCCGGGCGGCGGGTCGCCCACCTCGAGGACGGCGATCCGTCCGCCGGGCCGCAGCACCCGGGCCATCTCGGCCAGCGAGCCGGGCAGGTCGGTCAAGTTCCGCAGGGCGTAGCCGCACAGCACGCCGTCGACCGAACCGTCGGCCAGCGGGATGCCGGCTCCGTCGACTTGCAGCAGCGGGGTGCCGGTGTGGTTGGCCTCGAGCATGCCCCGGCTGAGGTCGGCCCCGATGACCCGGAGGCCCCCGGCCAGGCCGGCCCGGCTGAGGTCGCCGGTGCCGCAGGCCAGGTCGAGCACGACCGAGCCGGCCGGCAGCCCGAGCGACCGCACCGTCCGGCGACGCCACCGCTGGTCCAGGCCGAAGGTCATCAGCCGGTTGACCAGGTCGTAGCGGGGGGCGATGGCGTCGAACATGGCCCGGACGCGGGCCGTCTTCTCGTCGCCGGTCGGCAGTTCGTCGGGCGGCCCCGGGGTCACGGCGGAGAGGGGGGCCACGGGGCCCGGCTCAGCGGTAGTAGCGGAAGACGACCTGGGCCACGCAGGAGGGCTTGGCGGCGTCGCGGACGGCGACGTCGACGTCCAAGAGGGCCTGGACCCCACCCGAGATCTCCTCGACCGAGGCCAGGGTGGCCGACAGCCGGACCTCGGAGCCCGCCGGGACGGGCGCCGGGAAGCGGATCTTGTTGGTGCCGTAGTTGATGCCCATTGCCGTGCCCTCGACGTCCCAGATCATCGGCAAGAGGTAGGGGATGAGGGCCACGGTCAGGAAGCCGTGGGCGATGGTCGTCCCGAACGGGCCCTGCTTGGCCGCCTCGAGGTCGACGTGGATCCACTGGTGGTCGCCGGTGGCGTCGGCGAAGCGATTGATCTGGTCCTGGTCGACCAGGTGCCAGGGGCTGTCGCCGAGGTGCGTGCCGGCCAGCGAGCCGAGCTGGTCGATGTGGACGGTGGTGCTCATCGTGCGGCCTTCATTCCAATCGTCGGTGCGGATCTCCGCCGGGGCGTGCCCACCGGCGGCTGGCCCGGAGGCGTCGTCCGCCTCGCCCGGCCACCGCCCGCTGGGGCGTGCTCACCCTACCGTGGCCCGTCTCGCCGACCCCAGTTGGCTGGGTTCAGCGGAACCAGACCTTGCGGTAGGCGCGGCTCTGGGGGTGCAGCAGCAGGACGACCAGGATCCCGGCGAAGAAGAGGTTCAACAGACCACTGAAACCGTGGCTGAAGGTCACGAAGCCGATCAGCTGGAGGGCGAGGTAGAGGCAGGCCACCACCACGGCCAGCCAGTAGGCCCACCGCTTCTCGTTGGCGATGCCGTACGCCGCGCCGCCCAGGATCAAGAGGAGCAGCGAGAGGCCGGCCCCGAAGACCACCAGATAGAAGAGCGAGATGGCGGCGTTCAGGTAGCAGAACATGACGGCCGCCTGGAGCGTCTGCGGCTGGCTCTGGTCGAACCACTTGCGGGGACTGTTGGCCACGCACGAATCATTGCAGCACCGGGGCCGCGACAGCGGTCACTACGGTGGTGCCGTGACCGGCCCGAGCGAACCCGGCGCCGTGGCGCCGGCCGAACACCACCACCGCAACCTCCAGGGCGGCGGCCCGCGAGCGGCGGTGTTCGGCGTGAGCGACGGCCTGGTGACCAACGTCTCGCTGATCCTGGGCGTGGCCGGCGCCCACCCCGGCGGCGGCGTCGTGCGACTGGTCGGCCTGGCCGGCCTGGTGGCCGGCGCCTTCTCGATGGGCGCCGGCGAGCTGGTGTCGATGCAGGCCCAGCGCGAGCTGCTCCAACGCGAGCTCGACGTCGAGCGGGACGCCCTGGCCGAGAGCCCGCAGGGGGAGAGCGCCGAGTTGACGGCGATCTACGAGCGGCGGGGCCTCGATCCCGAGCTGGCCCGGGAAGTCGTGGACGAAGTGATGTCGGACCCCGACCGGGCGCTCGAGGCCCACGCCCGGGAGGAGCTCGGGATCAACCCCGACGAGCTGGGCGCCCCCTGGCAGGCCGCCGTGGCCTCGTTCATCGGCTTCGCCATCGGGGCCCTGTTGCCGCTCCTGCCGTGGCTGTTCGGGTCCGGCACCGCCGCCCTGTGGGCGTCGGTGGCCATCGGGGCGATCGCCGCCGCCGGCGTGGGCGCCCTGGTCGGACTGCTGACCGAGCGCTCGGTGCTCCGGGCGGCGGGACGCCAGCTGCTCATCGCCGCCGTCGCCGCCGGCGTCACCTACGGCATCGGGCGCCTGGTCGGCGTGAGCGGGGTGACCTGAGGCCGTCCGTCGTCGGGGCCGATGCTGGGCCACGGGGCGAAGTCGGCTTGGTAGGCCCGGTCCACGTGGTGGGTGGTGAAGCCGAGGGCGCCGGTAGAGGTGGACGGCGGCCTCGTTGGCCCCGTCCACGTAGAGCATGCCCACCTCGATGCCGTGGTCGGCCAGCCAGTCGAGTCCGGCCACCACCAGGCCCCGCCCGAGCCCTCCGCCGTGGTGGTCGGGGTCGACCGAGATGACGTAGATCTCGCCGAGCACCGGCACGGTGGTCGTGTGGATCTTGGTCCAGCACGAGCCGACGAGGTGGCCCCCCTCCTCGTAGACGACGAAGCCCTCGGGGTCGAACCACGGCTCGACCTTGCGGGCGTCGAGGACCGCCTGGTCCCACCCGCCCTGTTCGGGGTGCCCGGCGAAGGCCCGGTTGTTCACGTCCAACCAGGCGGCGTCGTCGGCGCCGGGTCGGAACGCCCGGACGGCCAGCGGGGCGCCCCGGCGGACGTCGGGACCGAGTGGCAGGGCGACGCGCAATTGGAGGAGGTCGCGCTCGGGGGCCAGGCCGACGGCCGTGGCGGCGGCGTCGGTGGTGTCGTCGGCGGCCGGCGCCCAGTACCGCAGGCGGCCCCCGCCCCACCCGGCCACCTCGCCGGCCGCCGCCGCCAACAGGCCCGAACGGACCTCGAGTGGCCCGGTCCCGGTAGCCCGGGTGCACGACCACCTCGACCCCCGTGCCGTCGCGCAGGCGGCTCAGCTGGGCGAACCCGAGGAGCTCGCCCTCCTGGCCCCGGGCGAAGATGCCGGGGACGGGGTCGCCGTGGGTCCCGAGGAAGTCCTCCATGGCCCCCTCGCCGAGGGCCGGCGCCTCCAGGGTGGCGGCGGCCAGGTCCAGCAGGGCCTGGGCCTCCTCGTGCTCGGCTGCGGTGAGGACGGGAGCCACCGAGACGTCCAGCGCGGGCACGTTCGCAGGCTAACGGGCGTCGGCGGGTCACCGGTAGGGTGCGTCGGCATGGCCGGTCCCCGTACGCCGAAGGGCCGGGCCCGGGTGGCCGCCGCTCGCCTGGCCGAGGTCTACCCCGGCCGGGCCGCCGACCTCTGCGCCCTCGACTTCGAGACGCCGTTCCAGCTGTTGGCGGCGACCATCCTGTCGGCCCAGTGCACCGACGTCCGGGTGAACCTGGTCACGCCGGCTCTCTTCTCGGCCTACCCCGACGCCGAGGCCATGAGCCACGCCGACCCGGCAGACCTGGAACGGCTCATCCGGTCGACCGGCTTCTTCCGGGCCAAGGCCCGCAGCCTCCTCGGGATGGCGGCGGCCGTCGAGGACCGTTTCGGCGGCGAGGTGCCCCGGCGCCTCGAGGACCTGGTGACCCTGCCCGGGGTCGGCCGCAAGACCGGCAACGTCCTGCGCAGTGTGGCCTTCGACCTCCCGGGGTTGCCGGTCGACACCCACGTGGGTCGGGTGAGCCGCCGGCTCGGGTTGAGCCCGGCCACCGACCCGGTCCGCATGGAGCTCGACCTGAACGCCATGGTCCCGCCGGCCGAGCGGGGGGTGTTCAGCCTCCGAATGATCCTCCACGGGCGGGCCACCTGCCGGTCCCGAGTGCCGCAGTGCGCCGGGTGCCTGTTGGCCGACATCTGCCCCTCGGCCGGGCGGGTCCCGGCGTCGCCCGCCACGACGTAACCGGGAGGGCACGACGTCGGTTGCGGCAACGGCGGTGACGCCGGCCGATCACCCCATCGACCTGGTCGGCGAGGTTTCATCAATTCTGTGCAGATCGATCTCCACCAACGGGGGGAGCTGCGCTACCATGTGGGCGGAACCGGTTCCCGCCACCTGGTTCCATCAGAGCGGTGCACGGGATCCGCCGCCCGTCCCGCTCGCTCGACGGCGCCCTTCGGGGCGCCGTCGACGCGTCACCACCACAATGGTCCCGACCTGGGCCGCGCCCACTGGTACTACTGAAGGTGCTACCATGATCCCGTGGTCACCAAGCGCTCCGTCTCACTGGATGACGAGGTGGCGTTGTCGGTCGAGGCCGCCGCCCACGAGGACGGCGTGTCCTTCAGCGCCTGGCTCTCGAACGCCGCCGAACGGCAGTTGCGGATCCGGCAGGGGTTGCGCGGCGTGGCGGCCTTCGAAGCCGAGTCCGGGGCGCTCACGGCCGAGGAGATCGCCGCCGGTGAGGCGTTGCTGGCCCGACTCCTCTCGGGCGTCTCGGGCGTGGCCTCGAGGGTCCGTCGCCGCTGATGAGCGAGCACCCGGGTGGTCTGGTCTACGGCGTGGCGGCGTTCCGGGCGGCGGCGCGGGGCGACCGGATCCTGTGGGCGCTGCACCGGGCGGCGCTCTCGAACGGGATCGTGCCCATCGTGCCGGTCTCGGTCATCGCCGACGCCTACCGGACCGAGGCCCGGGTCGACCGCATCGAGGGCATCCTGGCCGGCTCGGAGATCGAGCAGATGGACGACGCCACCGCCCGTCGGGTCGGCGAGCTGGCCGCCCGGGCCGACACGGCCGACCTGGCCGCGGTGGTCGTGGCCGACGCCGCGGCCCGTCACAACTGCGCCGCCGTCTCGGCGCGTCAGACGGCGTTGCGCAACGCGGCCGACCTGCTCGGCCACGAGCTGGTGCTCTACGGGCTCTGACCGGGCCCGGTCAGCGCCCCGGTCGCTCGTCCAGGCGCTGCAATCGTCGTTCGGCCCCCTGGAGGGCCCGTTCAATCCCGTAGAGCTCGGCCGCCAGCAGTTCGTCCTTTTCGGCCTGGGCACTGTCGGCCAGGGCCGTGACCCGGCGGGCCAACTCACCCAGGCTGGTGGTGATCGAGGAGACTTCGGCGCGCGCGGACATGGCCCGATGATGACCGATCCGGTGGGTCCGGGCACACCGCGGCGCACCCCCGGCCGGGGCCGTCGGGCGGCTGCCGGGGCTTGGCTACCATCAAAGGGCCATGGGCCTCACTCGTCTTGACCTGCGGGGCCAGCGTGGACCCTTCCTGGACCTCCTGCCTCGTCCCGGCGATGCCGGCGCCGACGTCCACGACGTCGTGGCCGAGATCCTGGCCCGGGTCCGGGCCGAGGGTGACGACGCCGTGCGGGACTACACCCGACGCTTCGACGGGGTCGACCTCGGCCGGCTCCAGCTGCCGCCCGACGAGGTCCAGGCCGCCCTCGGCCGCATCCCGGGCGAACTGCGGGCCGCCCTGGAGCTGGCCTACCAACGGATCTCGGACTACCACGCCCACGAGGGCACGCCCCCCGGTGACTACGTCTCCGAGGGGGTGGTGGTCCGGCACCTGGCCCGACCGGTGCACCGGGCCGGCTGCTACGCCCCGGGCGGCCGGGCCCGGTACCCCTCCACGGTCCTCATGTGCGCCGCCCCGGCCCGGGTCGCCGGTGTGGCCGAGCTCGTGCTGTGCGTGCCGCCCGCTCCCGACGGCGCGGTCGACGACGCCACCTTGGCGGCGGCGGCCATCGCTGGGATCGACGAGGTGTACCCGATCGGCGGCGCCCAGGCCATCGCCGCCATGGCGTACGGCACGGCGTCGCTCGGCCGGGTGGACGTGGTGGTCGGTCCGGGAAACAGCTACGTGGCCGAGGCCAAGCGCCAGCTCTCGGGCGTGGTCGGTGTGGCGTCGGCCTTCGCCGGGCCGTCCGAGGTGGTGGTGGTGGCCGACGAGCGCACGCCGGCCCGCCTGGCCGCCATCGACCTCCTGGTCCAGGCCGAGCACGGGCCCGACGGCCTGGCCTGGCTGGTGACGTGGTCCGAGGCGGCGGCCGATGCCATCTCGGCCGAGGTGGACCGCCTGGTGGCGGCGTCGCCCCGGCGGGCCGACCTCGAGGCCACGCTCGACAGCTCGGGCTACGCCTGCCTGGTCGACGGGCCCGACGAGGCCATGGCGGTGGTGAACGTGGTGGCCCCCGAGCACCTCGAGCTGATGGTCGAGGACGCCGAAACGCTGCTGGTCCAGGTCGACTCGGCCGGTGCCATCTTCCTCGGCCCGTGGGCCCCGGCCAGCCTGGGTGACTACGTGGCCGGCCCCAACCACGTCCTGCCGACCAATCGGACGGCCCGGTTCGCCTCGGCCCTGCGGGCCGACGACTTCCGCCGTCACCTCCACGCCGTCAGCGCCGACGAGTCGGCCCTGCGGGCCCTCGGCCCGGCGGTCATCGAGTTGGCCACCAGCGAGGGGCTGGAGGCCCACGCCGACGCCATCCGGTTCCGGCTATGAGCCTCATCCCCAAGATCCGACCCGATCTGGCCCTGGTCGAGGGCTACCACTCGGTGCAGGTCGACGCCGAGGTCCGCCTCAACACCAACGAGTCGCCGTTCCCGCCGCCCGAGACCTGGCGCGACGAGTTCGAGTCGGCCCTGTCGGGCGTCGAGTTCCACCGGTACCCCGACCGGCACGTCACGGCCCTGCGTCAGGGACTGGCCGAGCTGCACGGCGTCACCCCCGAGGAGGTGTTCTGTGCCAACGGGTCCAACGAGGCGCTGCAGTGCCTGCTGTTGGCCTTCGGCGGGCCCGGGCGTTCGGCGCTGCTCTTCGAGCCGACGTACGCCCTGCACTCGCTGATCAGTCGGCTGGCCGGGACCGAGGTGGTGGCCGGGGGCCGGTCGGCCGATTTCGAGATCGATCCGGCCGAGGCGACGGCGCTGCTCGAGGCGCACCAGCCGAGCGTCACCTTCCTGTGCTCGCCCAACAACCCCACCGGCCGGGCCGAACCGCCGGAGCTGGTCCGGTTGGTGGTCGAGCGGGCGCCGGGCCTGGTGGTGGCCGACGAGGCCTACGGGCAGTTCGCCCGGTGGTCGGCCCTCGAGCTGCGGGGGTCGTCGGACGCCCGCGGGCTGGTGGTCGTCCGGACGTTCTCCAAGACCTGGGCCATGGCGGCGGCCCGGCTCGGCTACCTGCTCGCCGATCCGGAGATCGTGGCCGCCTGCGAGCAGGTGGCCCTGCCCTACCACCTGTCGGCCCAGACCCAGGTGGCCGGGCTGCTGGCCCTGCGCTTCCGCACCGAGATGGAGGCCCGGGTGTCGCTCGTGGCCGAGCAACGGGGCCGGCTGTCGGCTGCCCTGGCCGAGCTCCCGGTCGAGACCTGGCCTTCGGACGCCAACTTCGTGCTGTTCCGTCCGCTCGAACGTCCGGCCCGCGAGGTGTGGCAGGGACTGGTGGACCGCTCGGTGCTCGTCCGCGACTGCTCGAGCTGGGACGGGCTCCCCGAGTGCCTGCGGGTCACCGTCGGCACGCCCCGGGAGAACGACCGATTCCTCGAGGCCCTCGCGGCCTGCCTGTGAGAAGGGGCGCCACACCATGAGCGACGACACCCGCACCGACTCGACCGGCGGCCGGTCGGCCAGCCGGCGACGCAGCACCAAGGAGACGACGATCGAGATCGACCTGGTGGTCGACGGGACCGGCCAGGCGTCCTCGGTGACCGGCCTGCCCTTCTTCGACCACATGGTCGAGCAGCTCGGCCGCCACTCGGGGTTCGACCTCGTGGTGCGGGCGCAGGGCGACCTCGAGATCGACGCCCACCACACGGTGGAGGACGTGGGCATCGTGCTCGGCGCCTGCCTGGCCGAGGCCCTCGGCGACAAGGCCGGGGTGCGTCGGTTCGCCTCGACGCTGGTGCCGCTGGACGAGGCGCTGATCGAGGTGGCCCTCGACCTCTCGGGTCGGCCGTTTCTCGCCTACGACGTGCCCTTCGCCCCCGACACGCCGGGCCTCGGTACCCCGCCCTTCGACCCGCAGCTGACCGAGGAGTTCTTCCGGGCCTTCGTCACCTCGGCCGCCCTCACCCTGCACGTCCGGCGCCGCGAGGGTCGCAACACCCACCACATCGTCGAGGCCACCTTCAAGGCGGTGGCCCGGGCCCTGCGCGACGCCGTGCGGGTGGAGGGGGTCGGGATCCCCTCGACCAAGGGCGCCCTGTGATGCCGGCTCTCCGGTGAGCGGGGAGGGCCGACGGCGACCTGATCGCCGTCCTCGACTACGGCATCGGCAACCTGCGCTCGGCCGAGAAGGCCCTCGAGCACCTGGGCGCGCCGGCCCGCCTGGTCCGCGAGCCCGACGAGGTGGCCGGGGCCCGGGGCGTGGTCCTGCCCGGCGTCGGCGCCTTCGGGCCCTGCGCCGAGGCCCTCGAGCGCTCGGGCCTCGGTGACCCGGCCCGTCGGGCCATCGACCAGGGGGTGCCGTTCCTCGGCATCTGCGTCGGTTTCCAGCTGCTCTACGACGGCTCGGTGGAGAACCCCGCCGCCCGGGGTCTCGGGGTCTTCGAGGGCGTCGTCGAGCGCCTGCCCGACTCGGTCAAGCGACCCCAGATGCAGTGGAACCGCCTGGACCGGGTCCCGGGGGTCGACTCGGGCCTCCTCACCGGCCTGGACGAGCACCCGTGGGTCTACTTCGTGCACTCCTTCGCCCCGCCGGTGGGCGACGAGACCGTGGCCACCTGCAGCTACGGCGGCGAGCTGGCCGTGGCCAGCGAACGGGCCAACGTCTGGGGTACCCAGTTCCACCCGGAGAAGTCGGGGCCGGCCGGCCTGGCCATCCTGGCCAACTTCGTGGCCCGGTGCGCCGAAGGGAGCCGGTAGTGGAACTCCTGCCGGCCATCGACCTGCGGGGCGGCTCCGCCGTCCGCCTGACCCAGGGCGACTTCGACCGGGAGCAGGGCTACGGCGACCCGATGGCCCTGGCCCTCGACTTCGTGGCCCGGGGTGCCCGCTGGCTCCACGTGGTCGACCTCGACGCCGCCCGCACCGGGGAGCCGGTGAACCGGCCGCTGGTCGTGGCCATCGCCCGGGCGGCCGGGGTCCCGGTCGAGACCGGTGGGGGCGTGCGCACCGAGGCCGACGTGGCCGAGCTGCTCGAGGCCGGCGTGGCCCGGGTCGTCCTCGGGACGGCGGCCCTCGAGGACCCGGGGTTGGCCATGAGCTGTGCCGCCCGCTACCCGGGCCGGGTGGCCCTCGGGCTCGACTACCGCCGGGACGACGACGGTCGACTGGTGGCGGCGGTACGCGGCTGGCTGGAGGGGTCGGGACGCACGGTGGCCGAGGTGCTCGAGGAGGTCGGCGGGGCGCCGATCGGGGCGGTGGTGGTGACGGCCATCGAGCGTGATGGCACGTTGGCCGGGCCCGACCTCGAGGGGTTGGCGGCGGTGCTGGCCACCACCGACCTGCCGGTCGTGGCCTCGGGCGGGGTGGGCTCGGCGCAGGACCTGGTGGTGCTGTCGCAACTCGAGTCGTCCGGCCGGCGCCTGGACGGGGCGATCGTCGGCAAGGCCCTGGTCGACGGTCGGACGACGGTGGAGGAGGCGTTGGCGGCGTGCGCAACATCCGGGTGATCCCGTGCCTCGACGTCACCGGCGGCCGGGTGGTCAAGGGCGTGCGGTTCGTCGACCTGTTCGACGCCGGTGACCCGGTGGAGCTGGCCGCCCGCTACGACGCCGAGGGGGCCGACGAGCTGACCTTCCTCGACATCACGGCGTCGTCGGACGACCGGGCGACCATGGTCGAGGTGGTGGCCCGCACGGCCGAGCAGGTCTTCATCCCCTTCACCGTCGGCGGGGGGGTGCGCAGCGCCGAGGACGCCCGACGGTTGCTCCGGGCGGGCGCCGACAAGGTCGGGGTGAACACCGCCGCGCTGGCCCGTCCCGAACTGGTGGCCGAGCTGTCGGGGGAGTTCGGGGCGCAGTGCGTGGTGGTGGCGGTCGACGCCCGGGCCCGGGTCGGGGCGTCGGGCTGGGAGGTGTTCACCCACGGGGGACGCCAGACCACCGGCATCGACGCCCTGGCCTGGGTCGAGCACTGCGCCGAGCTGGGCGCCGGCGAGATCCTGCTCACCTCGATGGATCGCGACGGGACCCGGGACGGCTACGACCTCGGGCTGACCCGGGCGGTGGTCGACGCCGTGCCGATCCCGGTGGTGGCCTCGGGCGGGGTGGGCACGCTGGAGCACCTGGTCGAAGGGGCGGTCGAGGGTGGCGCCGACGCCGTGCTGGCCGCCTCGATCTTCCATTTGCGCGAGCACACGGTCGGCGAGGCCAAGGACTTCCTGGCCGACCACGGGGTGGCCGTCCGCCCGGCACCCCCGGGCTGATCGGGCCGTGGACGACCCCTCGTCCCCGGTCGCCGACGGTCGGGGGCCGCATGGGGCGAGTGGAGGATGCGGTACCGTGCCGTGGTGGCCGTGAACGAATCACTCCAGCCCAAGCAGCCCATTTCGGTCCTCTTCGACCGGGTCCTGGTCCAGCCGAGCCAGGCCGAGGGGGAGCGCCGCAGCCGGGCCGGCATCCTCATCCCGGCCACCGCGCAGGTGGCGCGCCGGCTGTCGTGGGCCGAGACGGTCGCCGTCGGCCCCCACGTCCGCACGGTGAAGCCCGGCGACAAGGTGCTGTACAACCCCGAGGACCGCTTCGAGGTCGAGGTCCAGGGCGAGGAGTACGTGATCCTGCGCGAGCGGGACATCCACGCCGTGGCCTCCGAGCGGATCGACGGCGGGACGGGGCTGTACCTGTGAGCACGGCACCGGTCGAGACCGCCCCCGAGGGCGCGCCCCTGGTGGCCGACGAGTCCTTGGTGGCCCAGGTGAAGTTCGGGGCCGACGGGCTGCTGGCCACCGTGGTCCAGGACGCCCACGACGGCACCGTCTACACGGTGGCCTACATGAACGAGGTGTCGCTCCGAAAGACCATCGACACCGGCCGGACCTGGTTCTGGAGCCGGAGCCGCCAGGAACTGTGGTGCAAGGGCGAGACGTCGGGCGACCGTCAGTACGTGCGCGAGCTGCGGCTCGACTGCGACGGGGACGCCCTGGTGGTGCTGGTCGACCAGCACGGGAAGGGCGCCTGCCACACCGGCGAGCGCACCTGCTTCTACCGGACCCTGGCCGAGGGCCCCGGTGTCGATCGGCCCGACACGCCCTCGCCGGCGGGCACGCCCGCCGGCCCGGGCCCGGCTCATTGACCGTCCGACCGTGACCACGGCAGCCCAGTCCGATCTGCGGCTGCGCCCCGACCCCGAGGAGTTCGCCTCGCTGGCCGGGCGCCACGCCATCGTTCCCGTGTGGTGCGAGGTGGTGGCCGACACCCTCACGCCGGTGTCGGCCTTCCTCCAGGCCGTCGGCGACGAGCCGGGCTTCCTGCTCGAATCGGTCGAGGGTGGCGAGCGCTGGGGCCGGTACTCGTTCGTGGGGCGTTCGCCGCTGGCCACCCTGGTGGCCCGGGGCCGGCAGGTCACCACGTCGGGCGCCATGGCCGTGCCCGAGGGGGTGGACGGGATCCTCTCGTCCCTCGAGTCCCTGTTGGCCACCTACCGTTCCCCGGTCCTCGACGATCTGCCGCCGCTCCACGGCGGGGTCGTGGGCTACCTGGGCTACGACGTGGTGCGCGAAGTCGAGCACCTGCCCGACACCCCGCCGGACGATTGCGGGTTCCCCGATGCCGCCATGGTGGTCATCGGCCAGCTGGCCGCCTTCGATCACTGGCGGCAGCGGATCGTCCTCATCGACAACGTCCCGACCGACCCGAGTTGGGGTCCCGAGGAGCTCTCGGCGGCCTACGAGGCGGCCCGGGTCCGGCTGGCCCAGTTGGCCGCCGACTGCTTCCGCCCGGTGCCGGCGCACCCGCTGCCGGTGCCCGAGCGCGGTGCGCCCGGCGCCGAGATGACCCGGACCATGTCGAGCGATCGCTACCGGGCCGCCGTCGAGGTGGCCAAGGAGCACGTCACCGCCGGCGACATCTTCCAGGTGGTGCTGTCGCAGCGCTTCGACTTCGAGCTCGGGGCCGATCCCTTCGACGTCTACCGCGCCCTGCGGCTCCTCAACCCGAGCCCGTACCTGTACTTCCTGCGCCTCCCCGAGGTCTGTGTGGTCGGTTCCTCGCCCGAGCCGATGGTCCGCCTGCGCGACGGCGAGGTCATCTCGCGACCCATCGCCGGCTCCCGGCCCCGGGGTCTGACCGAGGAGGAGGACCGCCTGCGGGCGGCCGAGCTCATCGAGGACCCCAAGGAGCTGGCCGAGCACGTGATGCTGGTCGACCTGGCCCGCAACGACGTCGGCCGGGTGGTGGCCTTCGGGACCGAGGTGGTCGACGAGCTGATGACCGTCGAGCGCTACAGCCACATCATGCACCTGACGTCCCAGGTCTCGGGCCGGCTGGTGCCCGGGAAGGGCCCGATCGACGTCCTGCGGGCCACCCTGCCCGCCGGCACGCTGTCGGGGGCGCCCAAGGTCCGGGCCATGGAGATCATCGACGACCTCGAGCCGACCAAGCGCGGCGTCTACGGCGGGGTGGTCGGCTACCTCGACTTCTCGGGCAACCTCGACACGGCCATCGCCATCCGCACCATGGTGGTGGCGCCCGACGGCCGGGCCTCGGTCCAGGCCGGGGCGGGCATCGTGGCCGACAGTGACCCGGCGACCGAGGACGCCGAGTGCTCGCACAAGGCGGCGGCCGTCCTGGCCGCCGTGGCCGCCGCCCGCCGGATGGCCGCAGCGCGGGGGACGACGTGAGCGCCGGTCCGCCGACCACGGTCCCACCCGACCAGGTGGCGGCCGGGATCGAGGCGCTCCGAGGTGGACGCGGCGCCTACCGGCTGGCCCGTGACGTGCGCCACGTCCACGGACCCGACGCCCTGGCCTACCTCCAGGGACAGTGCTCGCAGGACCTCGACTCGCTGGCCGTCGGTCGGGCGACCGGCGCCCTGCTGCTCTCGCCCGAGGGCAAGGTCGATGCGGCCGTCCGGGTGACCCGGGTGGCCGAGGACGGCTTCTTGATCGACACCGACGCCGGGTTCGGGTCGGTGGCCGAAGCCCGGCTCCGACGGTTCAAGCTGCGCTCGAAGCTCGAGATCGACGACCTCGACTGGGAGTGCGTGGCCCTGCGCGGTGACGCCGAGGCCGTCTCGGACCCCTCGGTGGTCGCCTCGCTGGTCGGGGCGACCGATGGCGTGGCCGGGCCGCCGGCGGTGGCCGTCGACGCCACGTGGCTCGGGTGGGCCGGCCGGGACGTGCTCCGGCCCCGGCAGGACGGCGCCGAGCTGCCGGCCGGGTTCGCCTGGTGCCCGGCCGAGGCCTGGGCGGTCGTGCGCATCGGCTGGGGGCTGCCGGTCATGGGCCGGGAACTCGACGAGCGCACCATCCCGGCCGAGGTGCCCGGACTCGTGCCGGCGACCGTCAGCTTCACCAAGGGCTGCTACACCGGCCAGGAGCTGGTGGCCCGGCTCGACGCCCGGGGCAACAAGGTCGCCCGGCACCTGCGGGGCCTCGTCGTGGCCGGTCCCTCGGACGACCGTGCCCCCGATGCCCTGGTCGGCGCCACCATCACCGCGTCGGCGACCGACGAGGCGACCGGCGCCAAGGCGGTCGGGGCCGTGACCTCGTCGGCCTTCGATCCGCACCGGCAGGCCACCATCGCCCTCGCCTACCTGCACCGTTCGACCGCCCCGGGTGACGTCGTGGCCCTGGCCGGTGGCCAGCGGGTGGTGGGTGGCCCGAGCTCGGCGACGGTCGTCGAGCTGCCCTGGCCCGAGCACGGCTGAGCGGCCGGGTGGGTCTGTTCACCAAGGCACCGCAGGTCGAGCCCGGGGAGGTCCGGGTGGGCGAGTGGTCGGCCAATCGGGAGCAGAACGCCGGTCGCTCGGTGACCGGGCGCCTGACCCTGACCGACCGCCGGCTGGTGTTCACCCCGAACCGGGTCGACGCCGCCTTCCGGGGTGAGACGGTCGAGGTGGCGCTGCGGGAGGTCACGGCGGTGGCCGAGGAGCGGGTCGAGAGCACCAACAGCGGCAAGCTCGAGACCGAGCTGCGGATCACCCTGACCGGGGACCGGGTGGAGCGGCTGTCGCTGCGCGACGTGGCCGCCGTCCGGGCCGAGGTCCAGTCGGCGGTGGCCGCCGCCCACGGGGTCTGACACCGCACCCCTGGCGGGACCGGACCTAGCCGAAGCGGTAGCCGAGGCCCCAGACGGTGGTGAGGGGGAGCGAGGGTCCGAGCTTTCGGCGGAGCTGGGCCACGTGGACGTCGACCGTCCGCTCGTCGCCGATCCAGCCGTCGCCCCACACGCCGTCGAGCAGCTGGCGCCGGGACAGGGGGGTGCCGCGCTGGCGCACGAAGAAGGCCAACAGGTCGAACTCGCGGCTCGTGAGGGCCACCGGGCCGTCGACCCGGCGGGCCTGCCGTCGCCCGAAGTCGACCTCGAGGTCGCCCACCACGACCACGGCGGTGGGCCCGATCGGCGGTTCGGTCGGGGCGCTGCGCCGCAGGAGGCCGTGGACCCGGGCCAGCAGGGCCCGAGCCGAGAAGGGCTTGGTGACGTAGTCGTCGGCCCCGAGCTCGAGCCCGCGCACCCGGTCGGCCTCGCCCTCGTGGGTGGCGAGCAGCAGGAGAGGGGTGTCGCCCCGGGCCCGGAGCCGGCGGCAGACCTCGAGCCCGCCCAGGTCCCCGGGAAGTCCGAGATCGGCGATCACCAGATGGGCCGACTCCTGCTCGACCCGGGCCAGGCCGGTGGCTCCGTCGGTTGCTCCGACGACCCGGAACCCGTCCCGGCGCAGGTAGAGGTCCACCAGATCGGCGATGTGGTCGTCGTCCTCGATGACCACGATGGTCCCGGCGGTGTCGGCCATCCCCGTAGCCTGTCACCTGGGTCGGGGCGGGCGGCCGATCGGGCCGCACGGGGCCCGGGGCCGGGGATGCCCCCCGCTACGCTGGGGCGGCCATGGCCAACTACCTGACCGAGATCATCGCCGCCCACCGGGCCGCCGCCGGCACGGACGACCGTGACCTGGACGAACTGGTGACGTCGGCCGGGAACCGGCCACCGACCCGGGGCTTCGCCGACGCCCTCGAGCGGACGGCGGCGGACGGCCTGGCGGTGATCGCCGAGGTCAAGCGGCGCTCACCGTCGAAGGGCGACCTCGACCCGGGGCTCGACCCGGCCGACGTGGCGGCGGCCTACGCCGCCGGGGGAGCGGCCTGCCTGTCGGTGCTCACCGACGAGCGGTACTTCGGCGGCTCGGCCGACGACCTGGTCCGGGCCCGGGCCGCCATCTCGGTGCCGGTCCTGCGCAAGGACTTCACGGTCTCGGCCCGTGACGTCTGTGACGCCCGGCTGATGGGCGCCGACGCCGTCCTGCTGATCGCCGCCGCCCTGAGCGACGAGGAGCTGGCCGAGTTCGCCACCCTGGCCGCCTCGCTCGGTCTGGACGCCCTGGTCGAGGTGCACGACGAGCCGGAGCTCGAGCGGGCCCTGGCCGTCGGCCCCCGCCTCATCGGGGTCAACCAGCGCGACCTGCACACGTTCACCGTCGACACGGCGCGGGCACTGCGCATGGTGGCGTCGATCCCCTCCTCCATGCTGGCCGTGGCCGAATCGGGGATCGCCGACGGCGACGACGCCGCCCGGCTGGCCGATGCCGGCTACCAGGCGGTCCTGGTCGGCGAGACGTTGGTCCGCGCCCCGGACCGCTCGGTCGCCGTCGGAGAGCTGGCCGGCCACCCGGTCGGGTCCCGGTCGGGCTCGGCGATCGGGCGGGTCCGATGAGCATGGCCGCGCCGCCACCGGCCGGCGGCATCTTCGTCAAGATCTGCGGGATCACCTCGGAAGCCGACGCCCTCCTGGCGGCGGCGCTCGGGGCCAACGCCGTCGGGTTCTTGTTCGCCCCGTCGCCCCGGCAGGTGACGCCGGGCGTGGTGGCCGACATCGTCAAGCGGCTGCCCCCGGAGGTGCTGACGGTCGGGGTGTTCCGCGACGAAGCCCCCCAGCGGGTGGTCGACATCGTGAACCATGCCGGCCTCGGGGCGGCGCAGCTCCACGGGCACGAGACGGCCGAGGAGTCCCGGTTCGTCCGCCAACGGGTGGCCCGGACCATCCGGGCGTTCTCGGCCGGCGACCGGGCCATCGGTCGGTTCGCCGAGTTCGGGGCCGACTGGCTGCTGATCGACGGCCCGAGCCCGGGGTCGGGCGAGGTGTTCGACTGGCGGCTGGCCGAGGGAGTGGCCGATCCGACCCGCATGTTCATCTCGGGCGGGTTGCGGCCCGAGAACGTCGGCCAGGCCATCGCCCACCTGCATCCCTTCGGGGTCGACGTGTCGTCGGGGGTCGAAGCCTCCCCCGGGCGCAAGGATCCCCGCCTGCTGCAGGCGTTCATCCACGCCGCCCGAGAGGCCGGGCGCACGGTGGCGGCCGCCCACGGGGGCAGCGACGTCGACGATGGGGCGTCCGACGGGGCCGACCCCTACGACTGGATGGAACGATGAGCGCCCCGGCCGGCACCGGGTTCATGGGCGACCCGGGGGAGGGTGGCCACTTCGGCCAGTTCGGCGGGCAATTCGTCCCCGAGTCGCTGGTGCCGGCGTGCCAGGAGCTCGAGGTGGCCTTCCGTGACGCCTGGGCCGACCCGGGTTTCCGGGGCGAGCTCGACGGCATCCTGGCCTCCTTCGGTGGTCGCCCGACGCCGGTGACCGAGTGCCACCGGCTGTCCGAGCGCCTGGGTGTGCGGGTGCTGTTGAAGCGGGAGGACCTGGCCCACACCGGCTCGCACAAACTGAACAACGTCGTCGGCCAGACCCTGCTGACCCGCCGGATGGGCAAGCACCGGGTGGTGGCCGAGACGGGGGCCGGCCAGCACGGGGTGGCCACGGCCACCGCCGCCGCCCTGTTCGGCCTGGAGTGCGTGGTCTACATGGGCGAGGTCGACACCGAGCGCCAGGAGCTGAACGTGTTCCGCATGGAGCTGCTCGGCGCCGAGGTCCGGCCGGTCCGTTCGGGCAGCCGGACCCTGAAGGACGCCGTCAACGAGGCCCTGCGGGACTGGGTGGCCACCGTCGACGACACCCACTACTGCCTGGGCTCGGTCATGGGGCCGCACCCGTTCCCCTACATGGTCCGCCAGTTCCAGCGGGTGCTCGGCGAAGAGGCCCAGGCCCAGTGCTTCGAGCTGCTCGGTCGGGACCCCGACGTCGTGGTGGCCTGTGTCGGTGGTGGCTCCAACGCGGCGGGGACCTTCGCCGGCTTCGCCGACACACCGGCGCGGATGGTCGGGGTCGAGGCGGCCGGCGGCGCGGCCGTCGCCGCCGGCACCCCCGGCGTGCTCCACGGGATGAAGTCCCAGCTGCTCCAGGACGAGGCAGGCCAGATCCTCGAGGCCCACTCCATCTCGGCCGGCCTCGACTACCCCGGCATCGGGCCCGAGCACGCCCACCTGGCCGACATCGGCCGGGCCGACTACGTCACCGCCGACGATGCCGAGGTCCTGGCGGCCTTCCGTCTGCTGGCCGAGACCGAAGGGATCATCCCGGCGCTCGAGTCGGCCCACGCCGTGGCCTGGGTGGTCCGAGAGGCCGGCCGGGACATCCCCGCCGGGGCCACCGTGCTGGTGAACCTGTCGGGCCGGGGGGACAAGGACGTGGCCCAGGTGCGCGAGATGCTCCGGGGGGACCGGTCGTGACCGTGGCCCCGCCGACCGACCTCGAGGCCACCTTCCGGGCGCGCCGGGCCGCCGGCGCCAAGCTGCTGGTGCCGTACCTGATGGGCGGGATGACCGAGGACTGGGTCGACAGCCTCCGAGCGGTGGTGGCCGCCGGGGCCGACGCCGTCGAGGTCGGGTTGCCGTTCTCCGACCCGATGATCGACGGCCCGGTGATCCAGCAGGCCTCGGTGGCCGCCCTCGGCCGCCGGGTGACGCCGGACACGGTGCTCGACGAGCTGGCCCGGGCGGAGATCGGCGTGCCGGTGGTCGTGATGACCTACTACAACCTCCTCTTCCGGGGTGGCCACCGCCGCATGGCCAGCTCCCTGGCCGCCGCCGGCGTCGCCGGGGCCATCGTCCCGGACCTCTCCCTGGAGGAGCTCGGACCGTGGGCCGAGGCGGCGGACGCCGCCGGGGTGGCCACGGTGGTGCTGGTCGCCCCGTCGTCGCCCGACGAACGGGTGGCCCGGTTGGTGGCCCGCTCCCGGGGCTTCGTCTACGCCGTCGCCCGCATGGGGGTGACGGGGGAGCAGGCCTCGGTCGGGACGGCGGTGGCGGACGTGGTCGGCCGTATCCGGGCCCACACCGACACCCCGGTCTGCGTCGGGATCGGGGTGTCGACCCCCGACCAGGCGGTCGAGGTGGGCCGGGTGGCCGACGGGGTGATCGTCGGGTCGGCCCTGGTCCGACGGTTACTGGACGGCGGCGGTCCCGAAGCGGCGGCCGAGTTCGTCGGCCAGCTCCGTTCGGCCCTCGACGGCGGCTGAACCTCCCGGCGAGCGGCCGGGGCTGCGTGGGCGGCCGTCAGGTGGGCGGGCCGAAGACCAGGCAGCCGTTGTGGCCGCCGAAGCCGAAGGAGTCCGAGAGCACCGGGCCCGGCTCCCACGGCCGGGGCTCGCCGTGGACCACGTCGAGGTGGATCTCGGGGTCGACGTTGACCGTGCCGGCCGTCGGCGGGATCAGCCGGCGGTCGATGGTGAGCACCGACGCCACCGCCTCGATGGCCCCGGCGGCGCCCAGGCAGTGGCCGGTCACGCCCTTGGTCGACGTCACCGCCGGACCCGGGTCGCCGAACACCTTGTGGATGGCCTGGGACTCGGCCAGGTCGTTGAGGGGTGTCGACGTCCCGTGGGCGTTGATGTGGGCGATGTCGGACGGGGCCAGGACGGCGTCGGCCAGGGCCAGCTCCATGCACGAGACGGCGCCGGAGCCCGACGGCTCGGGGGCCGTGATGTGGTGGGCGTCGGCCGTGCTGGCCGCCCCGGTGAGCTCGGCGTAGATGTGGGCGCCCCGGGCGACGGCCCGGTCCCACTCCTCGAGCACCAGGGCGCCGGCCCCCTCGCCCATGACGAAGCCGTCCCGGTCGACGTCGAAGGGACGCGAGATGCCCGAGGAGGACAGGGCGGTCATGTTGGCGAAGGCGGCCACCGCCACCTCGTGCATGGCGACCTCGGCCCCGCCGCCGATGGCCACGTCGCAGCGGCCGGTGGCGATCAGCCGGGCGGCGGCGCCGACCGAGTGGGTGCCGGCGGCGCAGGCGGTGACGATCGTCTCCGAGGGCCCGTGCCAGCCGAGCCGCATCGAGATGTTGGCGGCGCCGGCGTTGGCCATCATCATCGGCACCAGGAACGGCGACACCCGGCGG
Source organism: uncultured Acidimicrobiaceae bacterium (assembly GCA_963730735.1). Classification (GTDB taxonomy): domain Bacteria; phylum Actinomycetota; class Acidimicrobiia; order Acidimicrobiales; family RAAP-2; genus CAVSSX01. Next base: position 251,623 of record CAVSSX010000008.1, on the reverse strand, counting down.
GCGCCCTTGTTGTAGAAGACCTGGACCTGCTCGGTCAGGGTGTCGAACCCGCCCACCCCGGTGGCGAAGACGACGCCGGCCCGCTCGGGGTCGGCCCCGAGCTCGCCCGCGTCCTCCAGGGCCATGAGGGCCGTGGCCACGCTGAATTGGGCGAAGAGGTCCAGCCGGCGGGCCTCCTTGGCGCCGAACCAGGTCTCGGGCTCGAAGCCCGGCACCTGACGGACCCCGCCGTCCCAGGGTCGCAGCAGTCCCTCCCAGAGGGCCTCGACGCCGATCCCGCAGCACGAGACGGCACCGAGCCCGGTGACGGCGACACGGCGGCCGGCAACCGGCCCGTCAGGTCCGACGCCCAGCAGCATCAGAGCTTGGAGACGATGAGGTCGTAGGCCTGGCCGATGGTCTCGATGTCCTCGAGCTCGGTCTCGTCGACGGTGACGTCGAACGACTCCTCGAGGGCCATCACCAGCTCGACCAGGTCGAGGCTGTCGGCGTCGAGGTCCTCGGCGAACCGGGCCTCCATGGTGATCTTCTCGGCCGGCACCTGCAGCACCTCCACCGCGCTCACTTTGAACTTCTCGAACGCTGCGTCGCTGTCCACCACTGGCTGTGCTCCTTGGTCGTGTGTTGTTGATCGTGCTCTCGTGACGAGCCGGCTCGGGGCCCGCTCGCCTGCGCCCTCCGCTGCGGCGCCGTCACGAGGGTAGTGGGCCGGGCCAGGGAACGTGCGTGTTTGGTGCCGGCCACCCGGCGCCCGTTCCCGGGTGCAGGTCGAGATTACAAGCCCATGCCCAGGCCGCCGTCCACCGGCAGCACGGCGCCGGTGATGTACCCGGCGCCGGACGAGGCGAGGAAGCCGACGGCGGCGGCAATGTCGTCGCTGGTGGCGGCGCGGGCGAGCGGGACCGAGGCTGTGAGCTGGGCCATCCGGTCGTCGCCCAGGGCCGCCGTCATGTCCGTGTCGACGATGCCGGGGGCCACCACGTTGACCGTGATGTCCCGGCTGGCCACCTCGCGGGCGATGGCCCGGGCCATGCCGACCAGGCCGGCCTTGGAGGCGGCGTAGTTGGCCTGCCCGGGCAGCCCGACGTAGGCCCCGACCGAGGACAGGAAGATGAGCCGGCCCCGGTGCAGGCGCAGCATCTTGGTCACGGCCCGCTTGGCCACCCGGTAGGCGCCGGTCAGGTTGGTGTCGAGGACCTCGCTCCAGGCGTCCTCGCTCATGCGCAACAGGAGGGTGTCGCGGGTGACCCCGGCGTTGGCCACCAGCACCTCGACCGGTCCGAAGTGGGCCTCCACTTCGCTGAACGCCGCGTCGACCTGCTCGGGGTCGGTGACGTCGCACCGGACGGCCAGGTACCGCTCGGGGTCCTTGAGGGCGCCGGCCGGCGGGGGCGGTGCCGTCTCGGAACGGTAGGTGGCGACCACGCGGTCGCCCTCGGCCAGGAACCACTCCACGCAGGCCGCCCCGATGCCCCGGCTGCCCCCGGTGACCAGGACGACCCGACCCTGGGGTCCGTCCGGCGAGAGGTCGCTCGTCTGGCTCATGCGTCGGCCCCGGGCACGCGGAGCCAGACCAGGGGCTGGCCCTCCTGCACCCGCTCGCCCTGGGTGGCCAGCCACCGGACCACGCTGCCGGCGAAGGGGGTGCGGACCTCGGTCACCCCGACCCGGCCCACCAGGTCGCCCACCCCGACCACCGAGGATCCGGCGCCCGGCCCTTCGGCATCGGCCGGTCGCCCGCTCGTGCCCGGGAGCAGGCCGGTCCCCGGCGCCGCCAGGGTGTCCTCGGGGGCGAAGATGCCGGCCGAGGGGCTGACCACGACCCGCTCGGACATGTAGAGATGTTCGCCCTGGTGGGCATGGGGCTCGGCCCGCCAGCCCGGGGCCTGGCCGAGGACGTCCATCAGGGCGTCGAGATCGTCCGGCTTGGCCACCGACAGGGCGGTGATCTCGGGGACGACCCGGCGGGCCAGGCCCGACAGGACGCCCCCCGGTCCCACCTCGACCAGGGTGGTGGCGCCCAGCCCGGCCAGGGTGTCGAGGGTCTGGCGCCACCGGACCGGGCTGCAGAGCTGGGCCGAGAGCAGGCTGGGCCACTCGGCGAGGTCGCCGTGGACCCGGGCGTCCACGTTGGCCACCACCGGCACCTCGGGGGTCAGGAACACGGCGTCGCCCAGGGCCTTGCGCAGGGCCGTGCGGGCCGGGGCCATCAGCGGGGTGTGGAACGCCCCCGAGACCGGGATGGGGAGGACCTTCTTCGCCCCGAGCTCCTTGGCGAAGGTCGTCACGGTGGCGATGGCGTCGGAGGTCCCGGCGATGACCACCTGGCCGGGGGCGTTGTAGTTGGCCACCCAGGCGTCGCCCTCGGCCCGCTGGCACGCCGCCTCGGCGTCGTCGTCGGAGATGCCCAAGAGGGCCGCCATGGTCCCGGGGGCGTCCTCGCCCGCCTGGGCCATGGCCGCTCCCCGGGCCACCACCAGGCGCACGCCGTCGTCGAAGGACAGGGCGCCGCTGGCCACCAGGGCGGTGTACTCACCCAAGCTGTGCCCGGCGCACGCCGCCGGGGCGAGCCCCAGCCGCTCGACGGCGTCGAGGACGACCAGGCTCTGGACGAACGTGGCCAACTGGGCGTTGGCCGTGTTGGTGAGCTCCTCCATCGGGGCGTCGAGCAAGAGGGTGCTGAGGTCGCGCTTGGCCGCCGTCGAGGCTTCGCCCACGACCTCCCAGGACGGGTGGTCGACCCAGGCCCGTCCCATCCCCGAGCGTTGCGACCCCTGTCCGGGAAAGGTGAACACCAACACGTTCGTCGACTCCGACCCTGGTTGCGAGCTGCATGCCCGGGGCGGCCGGCGGGTCCCGGCCCCCGTTCCAGTGTGGCACGGGTAGGGGGGTGCGTCGCATTACCGGTGGGTACCGGCGGCGGCGGCCGAGGGCTCCGGTGCGCTCTAACCTGGGGCGATGCAGCTGGCCGCCGTGCAACTCTCGGTCGGCCTCGACAAGGCGGTGAACCGCACCCGAGCGGTGGCGGCCGTGCGCTCGGCGGCGGCCGGTGGGGCCGGGGTGGTGGTCCTGCCCGAGGCGGCGATGGCCGACTTCGGTGGCCGCGACCAGCCGCTGGGCCCGTTGGCCGAACCGCTCGATGGCCCGTTCGTGGCCTCCCTGGTCGACGTGGCGGGCCAGACCGGGGTGGTCGTGGTGGCCGGGATGTTCGAGACCGGACCCGAGCCCACCAAGGCCTACAACACGGTGGTGGCCGTCTCGGGTGCCGGCCTCCTCGGCTACTACCGCAAGGTGCACCTGTTCGACGCCCTCGGCTGGCGCGAGTCGGACCGCCTGACCCCCGGACCGGCCACCGCCGACGCCCTGGTCGTGCTCGACCTCGACGGGATCCGGCTCGGCATCCTGACCTGTTTCGATCTCCGGTTCCCCGAGGTGGCCCGGCTGCTGGCCGCCCGGGGGGCCACCGCCATCGCCGTGCCGGCGGCCTGGGTGGCCGGCGAGGGCAAGGCCGACCAGTGGCGGGTGCTCCTGCAGGCCCGGGCCATCGAGAACACGCTCTACGTGGCCGGGGCCGATCAGGCCGGACCCCGCTACGCCGGTCACTCGCTGATCGTCGACCCGGCCGGGGCGGTGCTGGGCGAGCTCGACGGCGCCACCGAGGCCCCACTGGTCGCCACCCTCGACCCCGAACGGGTGGCCGAGGTCCGCCGGACGCTGCCGCTGCTCGACCTGCGCCGCTTCCCGGTCGGCGAAGAACCCCCACTTTCCGTGGCCGAGCGGGCAGACTGAGGGCGTGACCCCACTGGCCTACCTGATCCTGTCCCTCTTCGATCAGCACTGCCGTCACGAGTGGACCGACGGTGCCGACTCGACCCGGGTGTGCCGGCACTGCGCCCGGACCATCGACGTGGCCGTCGAGCCGGTGGCCCCGCCGCCCGGTCCGACGTGGGCCGAGGCGCTTCGCCTGGAGGAGCACGGGATCTTCGGTTTCTGCCAGATCCACGGCCAGCGGTCGTCCCGGGGCCCCGTGGCCACACCCCGTCTCCGCTGATCCGCCGGTCGGCGCACGACGCGCCGGCAGTGCCAGACTCGGGGGGATGACGCAGCGACGGCCCAACCCTCTGGTGCTGGGCGCCATCCTGCTCGCCCATCTGGTGATCGCCCGCTTCGTCTGGCGGGACCTCGGCCGCCGGACCGACGCCCAGGTGCGGGGCAGCAAGCGCGTCTGGCGCATCGCCACCGGCGTGAACTCGGCCGCCTCGGTGCTCTACCTGTTGGTGGGGCGCCGGCGGGCCGAGGCCGGTCCCGCCCCGACCTGACCGCCGGCCCCGAGCGGTCCGGTGGCGTCCCGGTACGATCGGCGCGGTGCGCAAGCGGGTCAAGCAGTGGGAGCTCGAGGCCCACGACGCCACCGAGGACCTGCGGGTGGTGCTGGTCGACCTGGACCTGCGGCACCAGGCCCTGGCCGATCCCGGCGGCACCGGCCCCGAGCTCGTGGCGTCGCTGAACGCCTCGATCGAGGTCACCCGGGCCGTCCGGGCCTGGTTGCCCGAGTGGGACGTCCGAGCGGAGAAGTCGGCCGGCTCGGACTCCTTGGCCTACCTCGTCTACCGGACCGGCCTGCCGGTGCTGGTGCTCGGGGTCGAGGTGTTCACCTCGGGCCTGGGCGTGCTGGCCTCGTCCCCCGGTCCGGCCGACGAGGAGTTGGTGACCGAGGGGATCGCCGCCGTGCACGCCGCCCTGCCGCTGGCCCTCGACCTCGCCGGTGACGCCCCGTACCTGAAGATCCGGGACCGCCAGGCGGTGTTCGACGCCGTCCTCGACCTCCGCGACGTGTCGGCGCCGTTGCGCGAGCAGGGTGAGGCGATCGGTGCCCGGCTCCGGGAATTGCGAGCGCCGACCGAGCCTCCGGCCTGATCGCCCGACCGGGTTCGGCCCGGTGCTCCTCCGGGCCGTCGCCCGACGAAAACTTCGCCCCGAATTGGCCTGACGGCGGGTCCGCGACACGCCATACTCGACAGCGGATCGACGTCGTGACGCCGGTGGGTCCTCCGCCCCTCCTGGCTCCGGCGTCGATCCGCGTCCGGAGCCGTCATCGGGGGCCGGCCGGGTCGGGTGTGGGTCGGTCGTCGAGGCGGCGCTGCAGCAGGACCAGGTCGTGCCAGCGCCCGAACTTCGCCCCCACCTCGGGCAGGCGGGCCACCTCCTCGAAGCCGAGTGACCGGTGGAAGCGGATCGAGGCGTCGTTGGCCCCGTCGACGGCGGCCACCATGGCGTGCTTGCCGGTCGCCTGCGCTCCGGCGATGAGCGCCGCCATGAGGGATCGTCCCACGCCCGATCGCCAGTGGTCCCGGCGTACGTGGATGGTGTTCTCGACCGTGAAGCGGTAACCCGGCCGTTGGACGGCGTCGCGGAACCATCCGAAGGCGGCGAACCCCACCACCTCGTCGTCCTCCTCGGCGACCAGCACCCGCTCGTGCTCGTCGAACCACCGGCGCATGTCGTCGCCGGTGTGGGGCGACTCGGTCCACTCGATGGCCGTGGTCGCCAGGAGGGCGTTGCGGAGACCCCGGACGGCCTCCAGGTCGCTCGAGGTGGCCAGTCGGATCAGCATGGAACGAGTCTCCCAGGCTCGATCGGAGAACCTTTCGCCGCCGATGTCGAGATCGGGCCATCGGCGCCGTCCTCGGGGTGATCACGGCCACAATGGCCGTGCCGACCAAGGAGAACCCGATGGCCAAGTACCTGTTGCTCAAGCACTACCGGGGCGCCCCGGCGGCGGTCAACGACGTGCCGATGGACCGGTGGACGCCGGAGGAGATCTCGGCCCATCTGCAGTACATGCAGGACTTCGCCACCCGGCTCGAGGGCACCGGCGAGTTCGTCGACGGCCAGGCGCTCGCCCCGACGGGCACCTTCGTGCGCTACGACGGCGAGGGCCGGCCACCGGTCACCGACGGCCCGTTCGCCGAGACCAAGGACCTCATCGCCGGCTGGATGGTCATCGATGTCGAGGACGAGGCCCGGGCCTTCGAGCTGGCCGGCGAGCTCTCGGCGGCACCCGGGGCGGGCGGCCGGCCGATCCACGAGTGGCTCGAGGTGCGCCCGTTCCTGACCGAGGTCCCGACCGTCACCGAGTGACGCCGATGGACGAGGAGCTGCTGCGTTCCCTGAGTCCGACGGTGCTCGGGGTGCTCACCCGGCGGGGGGCCGACTTCGACACGGCCGAGGAGGCCGTCCAGGACGCCGTGGTCGAGGCGATCCGGCGCTGGCCCGACGACCCGCCCCGGGACCCGACGGGCTGGCTGGTCACCGTGGCCTGGCGTCGGTTCCTCGACACCGCCCGGGCCGACACCTCCCGGCGCCGACGCGAGGCGCAGGTGGGTGTCGAGCCCGGGCCCGGGCCCGGTGGGGCGCAGGACGACACGCTCCAGCTGTACTTCCTCTGCGCCCACCCGTCGCTCACCCCGGCCTCGGCCGTCGCCCTCACCCTGCGGGCCGTCGGCGGCCTGACCACCCGCCAGATCGCCGCCGCCTATCTGGTCCCCGAGGCCACCATGGCCCAGCGCATCAGCCGGGCCAAGCGGACGATCGCCGACGTCCGGCTGGACCGGCCCGGCGACCTGTCGACGGTGCTGCGGGTGCTGTACCTGGTGTTCAACGAGGGCTACTCGGGCGACGTCGACCTGGCCGCCGAGGCCATCCGGCTCACCCGACAGCTCCACGCCGTCACCGACGACGAGGAGGTGGCCGGCCTCCTGGCCCTGATGCTGCTCCATCACGCCCGGCGGCCGGCCCGGATGGTCGACGGCCGGTTGGTGTCGTTGGCCGAGCAGGACCGCCGGCGGTGGGACACCGAGGCGATCGCCGAAGGGGTCGCCATCCTCCAGCCGGCCCTGGCCCGGGACCGGCTGGGCGAGTTCCAGGCCCAGGCGGCCATCGCCGCGCTGCACGCCGACGCCCCTCGGGTCGAGGCCACCGACTGGGTCCAGATCGTCGAGTGGTACGACGAGCTCCTCGGTCTCACCGACAGCCCGGTGGTCCGTCTCAACCGGGCGGTGGCCGTGGGGGAGGCCGACGGGCCCCGGGCCGGTCTGGCCGCCCTGGCCGCCGTCGACCCGAGCCTGCCCCGCTACACGGCGACCGAGGCCTACCTGCGTGAGCGGGACGGCGACCCCGAGACGGCCGCCCGCCTGTACGCCGAGGCCGCCCGCTCGGCCACCAACCTGGCCGAGCGCGACCACCTCACCCGGCAGGCGGCCCGCCTCAACGCTCGTCGTCGGACCTGAGCCCACCGGTCGGGCGGGACCGCCAGCGGGCCCCGGCCCTCGACGGGTCGTCGGGGGCCACCGCCTTGGGGTCTGGCATTCTGCGACGCTCTGGGGTAACGTACAACCAGATGGTTGTAGATCAGACATCCGACGCCGACATCGACCGCATCTTCCATGCCCTGGCCGACCGCACCCGGCGCGACATCCTCGCCCTGGCCGTCGACGGGGGCTACAGCGTGTCGGCGTTGGCCAACCGGTACCCGATGAGCTTCGCCGCCGTGCAGAAGCACGTGGCGGTGCTGGAGGGGGCTGGTCTCATCACCAAGGAGCGGCGGGGCCGGGAACGACTCGTGCGCACCGACCTCGAGACCGTCGAACGGGCCCGGGTGCTCCTCGACGGGATCGAGCAGGTGTGGCGGGCCCGGGTCGGCCGGATCGACGACCTGTTGGCAACCGAGAAACGAACCACTGGAGGAGAACCATGACGGTGCTCAATGTCGTAAAGGACCCCGAGGCCCTGACCATGACGGTCACCGCCGAACTGGACGCGACGGCCGATCGGGCGTGGCAGCTGTGGGCCGACCCGCGTCAGTTCGAACGGTGGTGGGGGGCGCCCGGCTTCCCGGCGACGGTGGTCGACCACGACCTGCGGACCGGTGGGCGGATCACCTTCTTCATGACCGGGCCCGAGGGCGAGCGCCATGACAGCACGTGGGACGTGCTCGACGCCGTCGCACCCCGCCAGCTCACGGTGCGCGACGCCGATGTCGACGAGCACGGTCGGCCCAACGACGGGAACTCCATGACGGCCATGGTCATCACCTTCGACGAGCGTGACGGTGGGGGCGTGGTGATGGGTATCCGCACCCACTTCGACTCCCTGGCCGGGATGGAGGAAGTGCTGGCCACCGGCGTCGAGGAGGGCATGCGCGGTGTCTTCGAGCAGATCGCCGTGGTCCTGGCCGAGACACCGGTGTGACGGGCCGACACGGTGGTCGGGGAGCACCCGACCACCGTGTCGACGGCCCCGACGGCGCGCCGAGGTCCGTCGGCGGTGCGGCGTAGACTGCGGGCACGGCGTCGACCGGACGCCGAGCCGTGGAGTGTCCGTCCCAGCCGGGGCTCCAGCGGCGAAGGGGAGTCGCCCTCTCGGTCATGCACGTCACAGGCCATCTCTGGGCACCGCGTCCGCTGGGAAGACGAGGGTGCTGCGAGGAGGCTTGCCATGACCAAGGACGGCAGTTTCAAGAAGGTCGTTCGCCACCACGCCGACGACACCGGTCAGCGCTACACCGAGGCCCTGACCGACCTCGAGGGCCTCGGGGGGCGGCTCGACCACCAGCCCTCCGGCGACGCCCTGCTCGCCCACGTGCGGGACCGCTACGGGATCGACGCCGTGGCCGCCTCCCGGCTGAGCGTGCACAAGACCTACGTGTTCCGGATCGACCGGCGTGACGGCGACCCGTGGGTCGCCCGGGCCTTTCCGCCGGCCCGCCCCCGGGCCCGCGTCGAGGGCGACGCAGCCATCCTGGCGTTCCTCGAACGCCAGGGCTATCCGGCCGAGCGTCTGGCGGCCGACGAGGCGGTCTCGGACCACGACGGCAGCTCGGTCCTCGTGACGAGGTTCGTCGAAGGTGTACCCCTGCCGGACGGTCCGGAGAAGTTCGCCATGATGGGCGAGCTGCTGGGTCGCCTGCACGCCCTGCCCTACGACGACGGCGCCAGCCGACCCGGTGGGGCCAGCGGCGAGGACCCGCATCGCGAGGGCGCACCCGGTCAGGACCTCCTGGCCGCCCTGGCCTTCCTCGACGCCGTCGACACGAGCGTCCCGGCGGCCGAGCGTGAGCGGTTCGAACGGCTTCGGCGCACGGTGCGCTCGGCCGACGGCGGCGAGGGCCTTCCCGAGGGGCTGCTCCACGGCAACCTGCTGCACGCGCCCGACCATGCCATCGTGGGCGAGGGGGGGCCGGTGGCCATCAACTGGAAGGCGTCGGGGCGCGGACCTCGCCTGGCCGACCTCGCCTACCTGGTCTGGGGCACCGGTGCCTGGCGGCCTCGCCGGCCGGACCCCGAGCGCATCGATGCGGTCGTGGGTGCCTACCGACGCCACGTCGAGCCCACCGACGAGGAGCTCGACCGCCTCGAGGCCGTCATGTACCTCCGGCCGCTCTACCTCGTCTGCTTCGCCTACCGGCGGGCCGTGGCCAGCGGCGCCCTGGCCGACGGCACGCCGTTCGGCGAGTGGGGCTTCATCGGACCCCGGGAGTACTTCCGCGCCACCGCCGCGGCGACCCGGGCGGCCTTCCGTCGCTAGCTCGTCGGCCGACGCCGACCGCCACCGCCCACCTACCCCTCGGGGGCCGGGGTGGCCAGGCCTCCGCCCGGCGTCGGCTGGCGGGCTTGCTCGACCAGCCAGGTGAAGAGCAACCGGCTGCTGGCGAGGGTCGGCAGGCACTCGGGATGCCACTGGACGGCGACGAGCGGGCACGTGGTGCCCTCCAGCACCTCGGGGACGCCGTCGTCGGCGGTGCCCGTGATGCGGAGACCATCGCCCACCCGATCGATGGCCTGATGGTGGATGGAATTGACCTCGATCCCCGCCAGCCCTCCGAGCCTGGCCAACAGGGAATCCGGGCGCAGTGCCACGTCGTGCACGGTCTCGTGCCGACGCCCTCGGTCGAGATGCCCGATCGCCCGGTCCGGGAGGTGCTGGATGAGACTGCCGCCCAGGGCCACGTTGAGGAGCTGCGCCCCGCGGCAGATGCCGAGGACGGGGAGACGACGCTCGAGGGCGACGGGGACCAGCGCCAGCTCGCTCACGTCCCGCTCGTCGTCCACGTTGCCCGTCTCGATCGCCGGCGCGGCGCCGTAGCGAAGGGGGTTGATGTCCCCACCGCCGCTGAGGACGAGACCGTCGACGCCGTCGAGCGCCCCGGATGCGAGGTCCGCCGGGAGGGGCGGGATGGGCCGGGGGAGGCCTCCGGCGGCCAGCACGGCGGCGATGTACTCGTGCGGCAGAGCATCGAATCGGCGGCCGCCGATCACCTCTCGCCCCGTCGTGATGCCGATGCACGGGCTGCTCATCGGGACATGGAAGCACGTTTCATGCCCCGGGCGAACCACCGGGGGGAAGGATCGTGCCGTCGGTGGGCGGTGTCGTGGCCGTCACCCGGTCTCCCGGACCTCGTGCCCGGCCACGGCGGGCGCCCGCAGGGCCCCCTCCAAGAAGGCGAGGACCGAGCGGAGGAGTCGCAGCCGGGTGCTGGCTCGTCGGTACTCGTGGCCTTCCCCCTCGAGCTCCAGGTACTCGACCGGCCGATCGAGGTCTCGGAGGGCGGCGACCACCTGCCGGGCCTCGGTGATCGGCACGTTGGTGTCCAACTCGCCGTGGACGACCAGGAGCGGGCTGGTGATGTCGCTCACCAGGCGGAGCGGGGAGAGTCGGGCCAGCAGCCAGGCGTCGCGCTCGGGGTGGCCGTACTTGCTCACCGCCGCCTGGGCGATCCACGGTTCGCTGTCCCGATAGAAGGTGAGCAGGTCGGACATGCCGCAGATGTCCACGCCGGCGGCGAAGGTCCGGGGGTAGTGGGCCAGGGCCATGAGCGTGGCGTAGCCACCGTAGGAGCGCCCGACGACGGCGATCCGTCGGGGGTCGGCCTGGCGGCGATCGATCAGGAAGCGGGCACAGGCGGCGATATCGGCGATGGCGTCCATGCGCCCATACCGGTCGTCGGCGTGGACGAAGGTCCGTCCGAAACCGGACGAGCCCCGGATGTTGGGGGCGAACACCGTCATACCGGCCGCCGCCAGCAATTGGTGCAACGGCTGGAAGCCGGGACGCTCCTGGGCTTCGGGACCACCGTGGAGGTAGATCACCGCCGGTGGCAGCTCGTCGGGCGGCGGGTCGAGGGCCCGGTCGGGGTGCGCCGGGTAGAGGTAGCCCTGGAGCTCCAGGCCGTCGTGCGACATGACGCGCTCGAGGTGCGGGCTGACCAGCCCGGCACCGTCGAAGGACCGCTCGGTCACCGGGGTCCAGGCTCTCGAGTCGAGCGCCAGCTCGAACAGGCGACAGGGCTCGGTGGGACTCTCGACGGCGAGCACGGCGCAGCCTCCGTCCCGGCTCACCACCCCGTCGTGGACCACGGTGCCGGGCAGGCCGGGAACCGGCCACCGGTCCCGGCCACCCCGCCCGAGTAGTTCCACCTCGCTCGTGCCGCCGACGTTCCACACGAGGAGGAGGTTGCGTCCCTCCTGGTCGGCGTCGACGAACTCGAGCTCGGCGTCGTCCCGTCGGGCCAGTACCCCGACGTGGCCCCGGCGGCCGTCGGCCCCGAGGGGGACGGCCACGAGCCCCCGACGGGGCAACCCGGCATCGGTCACCAGGTAGGCGACCATGGCCACGCCCCCGGTCCCGTCGGTGGGCCGCAGGATGCCGCGCTCGGTGGCCCCGGTGGTGGGGAAGGGCAGGAGGGACTCCAGGTGCCCCGTCGTCCGGTCGAGCAGCCGGCAGTCCTCCGCCCCTCGTGGCCCGTCGGTCAGGAGCACGAAGCGCTCGTCCTCGGAGAGGTCCAGGACGTGGAGGAGGGGCCCGGCGGCCAGCTCCTCGGTGGCGCCCGAGCTGGGGTCGAGCAACAGGCAGTGGTTGGCGCCGTCATCCCCGTACACGGTCACCGTGAGGCGGTGGCCCCGCCGGGCCCACGGTCCGAGCACGGCGTGCCGGCCATGGCCGCCGATGACCTGTCGGGCGTCCGTTCCATCCGGCCGAACGACCCATACCTCGGATCGCACCCCGCCGCCGCTCGCCACCGAGCAGGCCAGCCACTGGTTGTCCGGCGACCAGTGGGCGTTCAGCACCGGATCGTCACCCAGCCGGAGCAGCCGAGGCGCACCGGGCACCGGGGACGGGCCGTCGCGCTCGGGCGAACCGGAGCTCCCGACCCAGAGGGCCGGCACGCCCGTGCGGTCCGACACGAAGGCCATCTGACGGCCATCGGGGGTGAGGGTGGGGGCCCAGCAGGCCCACGCCTCGACCGTCCGCCGGGCCAGGCGATCGAGGGCGTCCCGGTCGGCCGACGGCCACCCGCGGGCCGGCGCCGGCCCATCAACCAAGGTGCTCAGCCAATGTGCAGGCCCTGCAGCCACAGCTCGAGGAGGGCGAGCTGCCACAGTGCGTTCGACCCGAGGGTCGTACGAGTCTCGTTCGGTGCCGCCAGCATGGCTTCGACGGCGGCCGGCCGGAAGAGGCCCCGGGCCTCGGCCGCCGGATCGAGCAGCGCCGTCCGGGCCAGATCCAGGTAGGGGCCGGCCAGCTGCCGGATGGCCGGGACGGGGAAGTACCCCTTGGTGCGGTCGATGACCTCGTCGGGCACGAGGCCGCGACTCGCCGTCTTGAGCACGCCCTTGCCGCCGTGGGCCAGCTTCAGTCCCGGGGGTATCCGGGCGGCCAACTCCACCACCTCGTGGTCGAGGAAGGGCACCCGGGCCTCGAGCCCCCACGCCATGGTCATGTTGTCCACCCGCTTGACCGGGTCGTCGACGAGCATGACCGTCGTGTCGTTGCGGAGAGCGGCATCGACCGTCGTCGCCGCCCCCGGGCGACCGAACTGGTCGGTGACGAAGGCGGTGGGGACATCGTGGGCCGGCAGCCAGGCGTCCCGGAGGAGCTCGCCGAGCGCGTCGAAGGATCGATCGAAGAAGACGGCCGAGTACGCCCCGACCGCCTCGGAGCGGGCCACCTGGGCGAGTGGCGGGTACCAGTCGTAGCCGCCGAGCACCTCGTCGGCGCCCTGGCCGCTCTGGACCACCTTGACGTCCCGCGACACCTCCTCGGAGAGGAGGTAGAAGGCCACGCAGTCGTGGCTCACCATCGGTTCGCTCATGGCGGCCACCGCGGCGGGGATGGCCGGCAGGAGTCGGGCACTCTCTACGAGGATCTGACGGTGGTCGGTGCCGAACCGATCGGCCACCAGGTCGGAGTACTCGAACTCGTCGCCCGACTCCCCCCCGGCCGACTCGAAGCCGACGCTGAAGGTCTTGAGCCCGCTCTGGCCGGCCTCGGCCAGCAGCGCCACCACCAGGGAGGAGTCGATGCCGCCCGACAACAGGACGCCGACGGGGACGTCGGCCACCATGCGCCGCTCGACGGCCGTCCGGAGGCGGTCCATCAGGGCCTCCCCCCACTCGCCGTCGGTCCAGCGCTCCTCGTCGCCGTCCCGGTCGAAGGCCGGTTCCCAGTAGCGGTGGTCGTGGGACCGTCCGTCGGGCTCCACCACCCGGACGGTGGCCGGGGGGAGCTTGCGCACGCCGCTCAGAATGGTGCGGGGCGCCGGTACCACCGAGTGGAACGTCATGTAGCACGTCAGCGCCTCCACATCGATTGAGCAGTCGACACCGCCCATGTCGATCAGAGCCGGCAGGGTCGAGGCGAACCGGAGCCGCTCGGCGTCCTGCGTGACGTACAGGGGCTTGATGCCGAGACGATCCCTCGCCAGCACCAGCCGACCGGTGTCGCGTTCGACGATGGCGAAGGCGAACATCCCGAAGAGGTGGTCGACGCAGTCGAGTCCCCAGGCCCGGTACGCCTTGGCGATCACCTCGGTGTCGGAATGGGAGAAGAAGCGGTAACCGAGATGGGTGAGCTCGTCGCGCAGCGCCCGGTAGTTGTAGATGCAGCCGTTGAAGACGAGGGAGAGGCCCAGCTCGGCGTCGACCATCGGCTGTGCGCCGGCCGCCGAGAGGTCGATGATCGACAACCGGCGATGGGCCAGGGCCACCGGGCCCGAGGCCCACACCCCCGACCCGTCCGGACCCCGGGCGGCCAGGCGGTCGGCGCCACGCTCGAGCGCGGCGAGGTCGGCCGTGCGGCCGTCGAACCGGCGCTCACCGACGATGCCGCACATCGTGGACCTCCTTCGGCTCGTCGGTCAGGATCCACGTGTCCTTCGCCCCGCCACCACGCGACGAGTTCACGATCATGCTGCCGCCGGGGGCCACTCGGGTAAGGGCCAGGCCGGCCAGCTCGGCCTGCCCCTGGCCGGTGCCGGTGAGGTAGACGAAGGTCCGCAGGTCCACGTGGCGCGGCTCGAGCCGGCCGCCGTCGAGGGTCGGCAGCGTCGAGAGGGCCATCGTTTCCTGGGCCACCCAACGCGCCGGGTCGGCGAGCAGGGCGCGGCGCCGCTCCTCGATCTCGCCGTGACTGGCGTCGGCCCCGATGAGGACCCCGCCACCCCCGTACCCGTCCACCGGCTTGGTGACCAGCTCGTCCAGGCGGTCGAGCACGATCGCCAACTCCTGGGGATCGGCGCACCGGTAGGTGGGGACTTGGGCGATCTTCGGGCTCTCGCCCAGGTAGTAGTCGATGATGTCGGGAATGTGGCAGTACATCGACTTGTCGTCGGCCACACCGTTGCCGGGCGCGTTGACCAGGACGACCTCCCGTCGGGTGGCGGCCTCCAGCAGGCCCCGCCCGACGGGACGGCCCGTGTCGTCGACCAGGTCGGCGACCTCCCCCTCCAAACGGAGATAGGCCACGTCCAGGGGCCGGCCGCCGACGAGAGGGCGGCCCTGCTCGAAGGTGATGTCCCCGGGCTCGGCCAACAGGAGGCCGGCGCCCTCGGCGAGGGTCCGGTGCTCGTACCAGGCCGAGTTGCCGGCGCCGTCGGAGACGAGGGCGACCACGGCGGCGTCGCCACCGCGCCCGTCGATGGCGCAGGCCCGGAGCGTGCGGCCGAGGAGCTCGATGGTCTCCTCCGGTTGGCGTACGGCGACCCCCATGCCGAGCTCCGGGACGACGGCATTGAGCACCCGGCGGACCCCGATGGCGTAGCCGACACCCGAGGGGACCCTGACGTTGTCCTCGAGCACCCGCCACCCCGAGATCGGCTCGCGAACGAGGTCGAAACCGATGACGGCCGACCGCACCACGTCGGAGGGGAGTTGCCGGGCTTCCTCCCGCCACCCGGGGGTCGAACGGATGACCCGCGGATCCAGCACGCCATCGGCCACGATCTCCGCCGGACCGTAGATGTCGCGCAGGAAGGCCTCGATGGCCCGGGCCCGTTGCGTCAGTCCGGCGGCCAGGGATCGCCATTCGTGGGTGGCCATGATCCGCGGCACGAGGTCCAGCGGGAACGGCCGCTGGTCGCCGGCGACGCCGAAGGTGAGGCCGTTGGCGGCGGCCAGCTCCTCGATACTGGCCGAGCCCGATGCCAGTTCCTCGCCGCTCATGGCGTCGATCGCCTCGAAGACCCGACGGTAGGGCGCCGTCGGTGTGCCGGCGATGGTCAGTGCCTCATCGCGGAGACCGGCCGGGTAGCCGACGGTGCAGCGGAGCGGTTGTGGTCGGGGGCCCACGTGCGCGGCCGTCTCCTCGACCAGGAGCTGCACGACGTCGGACATCCGGCCCCGCTCGGCGTAGCGGGCCCGCTGGCGCCAGGCGGAGCCACCGCGGGAGAGCGAGGCGTCGGCCAGGTCCTTCACCGAGTCCCAGTCACCGTACGACTCGAGCTGGGGACGCAACTCGGCCAGCAGCTCGTCGACGACGGCGGCGGCGGGCCGGGGTCGTGGGGCGCTCCCCACCCCCAGGAGCTCCCCGGCCAGTCCGTTGCGCGCCGCCCGCCACATGGCGGCCCGTTGGACCGGCGGGGGTCGGGACACGAGGGGCGCACCCCGCTCCTCCTCCTCGGCGCCCCGGGCGACGGCGGCTCGAAACAGCCCGGCGATGAGGACGGCGTCGTCGACCAGCGGGCAGGCGTCACAGGTCCGCAGCTCGAGCGTCGGGACATGGCTCGACGGTCGGACGTCGAAGTACGCCATCTTCGTGTCACTGATGACCCCGGTCTCGACCAGATCGCTGAGCAGGCGCTGGTACTCCTCCATGCTCTCGAGTCGGCCGAAGCCACCCGAGGTCGGCCACCGCTGCCAGATCATCGTCCGCATGCTGGCGTAGCCGGTGTCGCGGCCCCGCCAGAACGGCGAGCTGGCCGAGAGGGCGAGCAGGGTGGGCAGGACCTCGCCGATGCGTCCGGCCACCCGCACGGCGAGGTCGGGATCGGTGATACCCACGTGCACCTGGTAGCCGCAGATCAGCTGCTCGTCGACCAGGAAGCGGTACTCCTCGTGCATGCGGCTGAACCGGCCCTGCATGGTGAGCTCGAAATCCTCGTCGGTGGCCTGGGGCACCATGCCGACCGAGGCCACGTCGAGGCCGAAGCCGCTGGCCACGGTGCGAAGTTCGGCCCGCAGCCGAAGGATTTCGTCGCGCAGACCGCTCAGGGACGTGGTCGTCGCCGAGTTGATCTCGACGGTGCTGCGCTGCAGCTCGGCGCTGAAGCTCTCGGACGGGAGGCGCCGCAGGAGCCGCGGGGCACTGGGGGCCAGGACCCCGGTCCGGGGATCCAGGAGCTGGAGCTCTTCTTCGATCCCCAAGGTGCCGTCTACGGCCACCTTGGGACCTTACGCTCCCTATGTTTCGGGAAGATGGCCGGGAGGCGGCGCTCCGCTGGGGCGAGCAGGCTGGTAGCCGCGGCGGGCCAGGGTTCCACGTGCGAAACCTGCCCAGTACGGGTGGCTCCGAATCCGACGGGCCCGGTCGATCGGCAGCCGGGCCCTAGTAGATGGTGCATCCCCAGCCTTAGCTGCGAGCCCTGTGGACGATGTTTCCACCCCGAGTTGGCTCGACGTCGCCATCGACGGTCCGGTCGTAGAGCGGTCGGGCGATAGGGCTTCGCCAGTATGACGGTGGTTCCATAGGGAGAACGAGCGGCTAACTTCAGCCGCGCTTCCGGCGCGTGACCCGCTTGTGACCCCATGGAGCACTTCAATGCATTCCATTGCGAACCCACATCGCCCCAACCAGGAAGAACTCGCTGGAGAGGTCGTGCCCGGAGCGGGACTCGAACCCGCACGCCCTTTCGAGCAAAGGCTTTTGAGGCCTCCGCGTCTGCCGATTCCGCCATCCGGGCTGGACTCCGGATCCTACAGGGCTACCCCGGGTCGGCCGTGAGGCTGGAGGAGATCGAGCTCCGTCTCGTCGACCTGTCGTTGCGCGATCCGGTCGGCACGTCCGACGGCGTGCACGGTCCGCGGCCGGTGGTGCTGCTCCGGGTGGTGGCCGACGGCGTCGAAGGGTGGGGCGAATGCGGCGCGCTGGCCACTGGCACGTCGGTCGACCCTTCCGCCGACGTGGCCTACGAGGCGTTGAGCGACGGCGGTGTGACCCGGCTGTTGGAGGCGGTGGCGGCGCGCGACGGTGAGCTCCCTCCATGGGCCATGGTCCGTCTGCTCTTCGGGGCCGGGGTGACGGCCAACATGGTCGGGGCCACCATCGAGATGGCGCTGCTCGACGCCGAGCTCCGGTCGACCGGGCGCTCGTTGTGCGACCAGCTCGCCCAACCACCCGGTCCGGTGGCCGTCGGCGGCATGGTCGGGATCCCCGGCGACCGTTCGATCGGCTCGCTGGTGGCCCGGGCGGCCGACGTCGTGGCCACCGGCGTCGACCGCCTACGGGTGAAGATCGCCCCGGGTTGGGATCTCGAACCGCTCACCGCCCTGCGGGCCCAGTTCGCCGATCTGGCCCTGCTGGCCGACGCCAATGCCGCCTACCGGCTGGGGGCCGACGGACCGACCGATGCCCGAGGACTCCGGGTGCTCGATGGGCTCGGGCTGACCTGCATCGAGCAACCCCTCCCGGCGGCCGACCTGGCCGGGCACGCCGAGCTCCGGTCGACCCTCGAGACGCCGATCGGGTTGGACGAGTCGCTGTCGTCGCCCGAGCGGGTCCGTGACGCCCTGCGCTACGGCGCCTGCCAGGTGGCGTGCCTGAAGCCGGCCCGACTCGGGGGCGTGGTGGCCACCCGGGCGGCCCTGGCCCACTGCGTCGCCGCTGGGGTCCCGGCCTTCGTGGGCGGGTTCTTCGAGACCGGCCTGGCCCGGTCGGCCAACGCCTCGCTGGCCACCCTCGAGGGGTTCTCCCTGGCCGGCGACCTGTCGAACCCGGCCGACTACCTCGACCTCGACCCGTTCGGATTCCCCGAGGTGCGCCACGGGCGGGTGGTGCCCCCGCCGGGCCCCGGTCTGTCCCCGCCACCGGACACGGCGGCCCTCGATGCCCGGAGCATCACCGTCCGCCGGTTCGCACCGGGGCGAGGTGGTGGTGCCGCGGGGGCTGCGTAGACTTTGCTCCCCATGCAACCGATCCGACTCGAGCACCGCCTGCGGGACGTCCACTCCCGGCTGGTACGCGCCCGCGAGGAGCTGGCCGTGCTGGACGAGCAACTCGAGGTCGTCGCCGAGGCGGCCGACGACGCCCGCCTCCGCTCGCTGGTGGCCGAGACGCCGCTGGCCGCCCACGAGTACACCGAGATCCAGCGGCACGCCGACGCCATGGCCCGGGCCCGGGCGGCGATGGCCGGCAACGTGGCCGAGCTCGAGCACCGGCGGGACGAGCTGCCTGGCCGGCGTGGGCACGGGGTCGCGATGACCGCCGGCACGGCGTCCGCCGCACCCACCCGGGTGGTCATCGCCGAGGACGAGGCGATCATCCGCCTGGACCTGAAGGAGATCCTGGTCTCGGCCGGCTACGACGTGGTGGGCGAGACCGGCCGGGGCGACGAAGCCGTCGCCCTGGTGGCCGAGCACCTGCCCGACCTCGCCATCTTGGACCTCAAGATGCCCGGCATGGACGGCGTCCACGCCGCCCGCGAGATCACCCGGGACCACCAGGTGGCGGTGATGGTGATGACGGCCTTCAGCCAGCGGGACCTGATCGAAGAGGCCCGCGACGCCGGCGTGGCCGCCTACCTGGTGAAGCCCTTCCGGGCCGAGGAGCTCTTGCCGGCGATCACCGGCGTCCTGGCCAAGTGCCGGCAGGAATGGGCCATCGACGACGAGGTCGAGGCCTTCGACCAGCCGGCCGAGGCGGCCGAGGACAAGATCGAGACCCGGCGCATCGTGGACGAGGCCAAGGACCTGCTCATCAACCGCCACGGTCTCGACGAGGCCCAGGCGTTCTCGTTCATCCAGCGCACGGCCATGACCAGCCGCTCCCGGATGCGCGAGGTGGCCCAGCAGGTCGTCGAGGGCACGCTCACCCCGTGACCTGGGGCCTCGATCGGCCCCCGAACCCACCCCCTGCGGATGGCTACCGTTGACCCATGACGCGAGCCGACGCATGAGCGAGACCACCGAGCCGGGAGGCGGGCCCCTCCTCCTCCTCGACGGCATGTCCCTGGCCTTCCGGGCGTACTTCGCCCTGCCGCCGGACCTGGCCACCTCGAGCGGCGTGGTGACCAACGCCGTGCACGGCTTCATCTCGATGCTCGTCAACCTGGTGCGGGACCATCAGCCCTCGGCCCTGGCCGTGGCCTTCGACCTCGCCGGCGGCACGTTCCGCGACGACATGGTGCCCGACTACAAGGGCGGTCGGGCCGAGACCCCCGAGGACCTACCGCCCCAGTTCGACATGATCCGCGACCTCCTCGGCGCCCTGTCGGTCCCGGTGGTCGGCGTGGAGCGCTTCGAGGCCGACGACGTCCTGGCCACCTTGGCCACCCAGGCCAGGGACCGGGACTGCGACGTCATCGTGGTCACCGGCGACCGGGACTGCTTCCAGTTGGTCGAGGACCCCCACGTGCGGGTCCTGTACAACCGGCGGGGCGTCAGTGACTACGCCCTCTACGACGAGGCCGGGATCATCGAGCGCACCGGTGTCACGCCGGCCCGGTACCCGGCCCTGGCGGCGTTGCGGGGTGACCCCTCGGACAACCTGCCCGGGGTCCCCGGGGTGGGGGAGAAGACGGCGGCCAAGCTGCTCAACAACTACGGCGACCTCGACGGGATCTACGGCCACCTGGACGAGCTGACACCCAAGCTCCGGGAGAACCTGGCCAACAACGAGGCCGTGGCCCGGGCCAACCTGGCGGTGATCCCGCTGGTGCGCGACGTCCCGTTGGACGTGACCGTCGACCACCTGGCCCTCGGCGGCTGGGACCGGGCCACGGCCGAGGGGGCGTTCGACCACCTCGAGCTGCGCACGGTGTGGAAGCGAGTGGTGCCGCTGCTCGACCAGGGGGCCCTCGGGCCGGGGGCCGGCGAGGCGGCGGCCCCGAAACGGAAGGCCGCCCCCGCCCACCAGGCGCCCTACGGCTCCGACACCGATGCGGGATCGGCCGATGGCGACCGTCGGGCCCGGCCGGTGGCCCCGGTGGCCGACCGTCCGGCCGACGCCACCGCCGCCGTGGCCGCCCTGGCGGCGCTGGTCGAGGCCACCGGGACCAGCCCCTTGGCCCTCGGCGGACGGTGGGAGGGGGCCGCCGGACGGGCCCCGCTGCGGGGCCTGGTCCTGGTGGCCGGGGGCCCGGCCAGCCAGGCCCTCTGGTTGGAGCCCGGCCTGCTGACCGACGCCGAGGTGGCCTCGGCCCTCGACAAGGCCCTGGCCGAGGGTGGTCCGGGCGTGGTCGGTCACCAGGTGAAGGAGCTCTTCCGTTCGCTGCTCGGCCTCGGGATCGACTGCACCGGTCTGGTGATGGACACCGCCGTGGCCGCCTACCTCCTCGACCCCTCGACGGGCGACTACACGGCCGAGGCGGTGGCCTCGACCTACTTCGAGCCGGCCGAGCCGACCACGCCCGAGGAGGCCCCGACCCCGCCGGGCCAGTTGGACCTGGGTGGCGTCCCCGACGACGTGGTGCCCGGGGCGGTGGCCGAGGCGGCACTGGTCGGCGCCCTGGCCGAGCCGCTCTTCGAGGCCCTCGACCGCGAGGGGCTGCGGCCCCTCCACGACGACATCGAGCGCCCGCTGGTACGGGTGCTCGCCCGCATGGAGGTGGTCGGCGTCCGGGTCGACACGGTCGAGCTCCGCTCGATCGCCGACGGCCTGGCCGACGAGGTCCGCTCGCTCGAGGCCGAGATCCACGAGCTGGCCGGCCACCCCTTCAACGTCAACTCCACCCAGCAGCTGCGGACGGTGCTCTACGACGAGCTGGGCCTCGAGCCGGGGCGCAAGACCAAGACCGGCTACTCGACCGACGCCGCCACCCTGGAGAAGCTGCGCGACGAGCACCCGCTGGTCGAGAAGCTGCTCCGCTACCGCGAGGTCGAGAAGCTCCGTTCGACCTACGGCGAGAGCCTGCTGGCCGAGGTGGCCGAGGACGGCCGCATCCACGCCTCGTTCCGCCAGACCGTGGCCCGGACCGGCCGCTTGTCCTCGGACCGCCCGAACCTCCACAACATCCCGGTGCGCACCGAGGAGGGTCGCCGGTTCCGGCGGGCCTTCGTGCCCTCGGTCGGGAACTCGTTCCTGGTGGCCGACTACGACCAGATCGAGCTGCGGGTCATCGCCCACCTCTCGGGCGACACCGGACTGGTGGCGGCGTTCGAGTCGGGAACCGACATCCACCGGGCGGTGGCCGCCGGGGTCTACCGGACGACGCCCGACGAGGTGTCCTCGACCCAGCGCGAGTTCGCCAAGATGGTCTCCTACGGCCTGGCCTACGGCATGGAGGCCTACGGCCTGGCCCGCCGCCTGGCCACCGGGGTCGACGAGGCCAACGAGATCATGGGCCGCTACTTCACCGCCTTCCCCGACGTGCGGGCCTACATGGAGGACACGGTGGCCGAGGCCCGCGCCCGGGGCTACACCCGCACGCTCTCGGGGCGGATCCGTCCGCTGCCCGAGCTGGCCGACCGCAACTTCCGGGTCCGTCAGGCCGCCGAGCGCCAGGCCATGAACGCCGGCATCCAGGGGCTGGCCGCCGACCTGTTCAAGACGGCCCTGGTCCGCCTGGACGGCCTGCTGGTGGCCGAGGGGCTGGCCAGCCGGCTGGTCCTGCAGGTCCACGACGAGGTCCTGCTCGACGTGGTCCCGGGGGAGGAAACGGCGGTCGGCGAGCTCACCGAGTCGGCCCTGACCGGGGCGGCCGACCTCTCGGTGCCGCTCAAGGTCTCCATGGCCTGGGGCCCCTCCTGGGCCGCCGCCAAGGGCGGCTGACCTCGGTCACCGGGGCCCGCCGGTCCCGGCGCGCATGCGGCGGCGGAAACCGCTGGTCGCGGTGGTACGCTGACCGGCTGTCTGGCTCCGGCAGACCAACTTGTCCTATTGCCTCTTCGATCCCGGTGCGATCACCCCTGTGAAAGCGAGCAGTTCCTTCCATGCCCGACAACGCCACCACCACCCTCCTGTCCCCCGAGTCGATGGGGACCTTCGACGCCGAGGGCAACTACGTCCCCCGCCAGATCACCGAGGACGACCTCGGCGATGCCTCCCTCGAGGAGTTCATGGCCGGGACGATCATCGAGTTCGAGGACGGTGACCTGGTCGAGGGCACGGTGGTCAAGATCGACCGGGACGAGGTCCTGCTCGATATCGGCTTCAAGTCCGAGGGTGTGATCCCGGCTCGCGAGCTGTCGATCCGCAACGACGCCCATCCCGACGAGATCGTCACGCTGGGCGAGCACGTCGAGGCCCTGGTCCTGCAGAAGGAGGACAAGGAGGGCCGCCTGGTCCTGTCGAAGAAGCGGGCCCAGTACGAGCGGGCGTGGTCGACGATCGAGAAGAAGAAGAACGCCGACGAGATGGTGAAGGGCCCGGTCATCGAAGTGGTCAAGGGTGGCCTCATCGTCGACATCGGCCTGCGGGGCTTCCTGCCGGCGTCGCTGGTCGAGCTGCGCCGGGTGCGCGAGCTCCAGCCCTACGTGGGCCGCGAGATCGAGGCCAAGATCATCGAGCTCGACCGCAACCGCAACAACGTGGTCCTGTCCCGTCGGGCGTGGCTGGAGGAGGCCCAGAAGGAGCAGCGGGGCGACTTCCTGGCCAACCTCAAGCCGGGCGAGCGCAAGCGGGGCGTGGTCTCGTCGGTCGTCAACTTCGGCGCCTTCGTCGACCTCGGCGGCATGGACGGCCTGGTCCACGTGTCCGAGCTCAGTTGGAAGCACGTCGACCACCCGTCCTCGGTCGTGGCCGTGGGTGACGAGATCGACGTCGAGGTGCTGGACGTCGACCTCGACAAGGAGCGGATCAGCCTGTCGCTGAAGGCCACCCAGGCCGACCCGTGGCAGCAGTTCGCCGACAGCCACCAGGTCGGTCAGCTGGTCTACGGCCGCATCACCAAGCTGGTCCCCTTCGGGGCCTTCGTCCAGGTGGGCGACGGCATCGAGGGCCTGGTCCACATCTCGGAGATGGCCGCTCACCACGTGGACCTGCCCGAGCAGGTCGTCACCCCGGGTGAGGAGCTGTGGGTCAAGATCATCGACATCGACCTCCAGCGCCGCCGGATCAGCCTCTCGATCAAGCAGGCGGCCGAGGGTGGCGAGGTGTCCGAGGAGTACCGCGAGGCGTTCGGCGAGCACGCCTACGACGACGAGGGCAACTACATCGGCCAGTTCGACTACTCCGAGGGTGAGTTCACCCCCGAGACCGAGGCCCAGGCGGCGTGGGCCGACTACGTGGCCCCGCAGGGCGCCGAGGCAACCGAGGCCCCGCAGGCCGTCGAGACCCCGGCCGTCGAGACCCCGGCCGCCGAGACCCCCGCCGTCGAGAGCTACGAGGCGCCGGCCGACGAGCCGGTGGCCGAGACCGGGGCCCCGCCGGCCGAGTAGGGGGACGTCCCCCGCCAGGCGGGGGAGCGGCCAGTGACCAGAGGCGCCCTCCCGGCGACCGCTTCAAGGGAGTGCTCCCTCGCCGTGGCCGCGCCCGGCGTGGCGGTCGAACGGTGGAAATCCGCTGGTGACGGCGCCCGATAACTACCCGTTGTGGCTGTTGTCCACCTAGAGTGCGCCCGTGGATGTGGCCGAGGCGGGGCAACTGACGGGCGTACCGGGGTCCTCCGACGGCGCCGAGGTGACCCCGGGGAAGGGGCCCCCGAAGCACCGCCGTCGGGACGACGACAGCTGGGAGGAGCTCCCCCCGCCGTGGCGCACGGCGGTCGGGGTGGCCCTGGCCCTGGCGGTGGCCATCGGGATCGTCCTGCGCTTCTGGACCCGCTCGGCCCTGTGGCTCGACGAGGCCCTCACCGTCGACATCGCCCGTCTCCCGCTGCACGACCTGCACGCGGCGCTCAAGCGCGACGGCGCCCCGCCGCTGTACTACGTCCTGCTCCACTTCTGGATGAAGGTCTTCGGCGACTCGGACCTCGGGGTCCGGTCGCTCTCGGGCGTGCTCGGGGTGCTGACCCTGCCCATCGCCTGGCTCGGCGCCCGGCGCTACGGCGGCCGCCGGGCCGCCTGGGTGGTGCTGGCCCTCCTGGCCACGGCGCCGTTCGCCATCTACTACGCCACCGAGGCCCGCATGTACGGGCTGGTGATCTTCCTGACCGCCTGTGGCTTCCTGGCCCTCGACCGGGCGATGGTCCGGGCCCGACCCGGGAACCTGGTGGCCGTGGCGGTGTGCACCGCCGGGCTCCTCTACTCCCAGTACTGGGCCATCTACCTCATCGGCACCGTCGGGTTGTGGCTGCTCTTCCAGAGCATCTGGGGTCGATCGGAGTGGCGACGGCAGGCCCGGTGGGCCCTCGGCGCCGTCGTCGTGGGCGTGCTGGCCTTCGTCCCCTGGATCCCGACCTTCTTGTACCAGTCGAAGCACACCGGCACCCCGTGGGCGGCGCCGCCGAACTTCGCCGCCATCATCAACGCCGTCACCGGGTTCACCGACAACCAGGCCACCCTCTCGACGGCCGGCTCCAACCAGGGCCGCCTGCTGGCCCTCGGGTACTTCGTCCTGGCCGGCCTGGGCCTGTTCGGGGTGGCCCGGGACCGCTGGCACGTCGACCTCGACCTGCGCACCCGGGTGCGGGCCCGCAGCGTGGCCTTCGTCACCACGGTCACGCTGGCCGTGGCCGTCACCGGCGGCATCATCACCAAGAGCGCCTTCACCCCCCGCTACGCCGCCGTGGTCTTCCTGCCCCTCCTGTTGCTGGTCGGGCTGGGCAGCCTGACCCTGGCCGACGCCCGGATCCGGGTCGGCCTGGTGGCCATCATCAGCGTGGCCGGCCTGGCGGCCGGGGTGGAGAACGTGAACACCCAGCGGACCCAGGCCACGCAGGTGGCCAACGTGCTGGCCGCCCACGCGGCGGCGGGCGACGTCGTGGCCTTCTGCCCCGACCAGCTCGGCCCGGCGGTGTACCGCCAACTGCCGACCGGTCGCTACCAGCTGTCGACCTTCCCGAGGCGGACCAGCCCGGCCTTCGTGGACTGGGTGGACTACAAGTCGGCCGCCCATGCCGCCAGCCCGTCGGCCTACGCCCAGTACCTCGAGCGGCTGGCCGGGAACGACCACGCCATCTGGCTGACCTGGGCCCCCGGCTATCAGGGCTTCGGCATCAAGTGCGAGCAGGTGGCCAACGACCTGCTGCACGCCCCGGGGTACGGCGGCCACCAGTGGGTCAACCTGGCCCCGGCGAAGTACTACGAGCCGATGAACCTGACGCAGTTCAACCCGCCGGGCTACACCCCGCCCGCCGGTTCGACCCCGTGAGGACGGCCGGCTGACGATGGCCGCCGGCCGAGGGACGCCCGCCACCTGGGCGCGGCGGGCCGGCGGGCCGCTGCTCGCCGTGGTGGTGCCGTGGCTGGTCGCCCGGGCCATCGTGCTCGGCGGTCTGGGCGTGGCCCATCGCATCGTCGACAAGGCCCACCCGACGGGTGCCGGGGTGGCCGCCCGGGTCCACGAGGGCCTGCTCGGCTGGGATGCCGGGTGGTACGAGTCCATCGCCCGGGTCGGCTACGTGCCCCTCGGCCACCAGTCGCTCCGCTTCTTCCCCCTGTTCCCCCTGATGGCCCGGGTGGTGGCCTACCTCCCGGGGGTGGACGACGGGGCGGCCGTGGTCATCGTGGCCAACCTGTCGGCCCTGGTGGCCGCGGCCCTGCTCTACGTGCTGGTCCGTCGCGAGCTGGGCGACGAGCCCCTGGCCCGACGGACGGTCTGGCTGCTGTGCCTCGCCCCGCCGGCGTTCACCCTGGTCATGGGGTATGCCGAAGCCACCATGCTCGTCTGCACGGTGGCCTGCTTCCTGTGCATCCGGCCGGCGGCGCACCGCCGACCGGCCTGGTGGTGGGCGGCGGCCTGGGGGCTGGCCGCCGGGCTGACCCGGCCCCTCGGGGTCCTCCTCGTCCTGGCGGTGGCGGTCGAGGCCATCCGGCGGTGGCGGGAGGAGGGCACGGGCGAGCGGGTGGCGTCACTGGTGGCCGTGGCCGGCCCCCTGGCCGGGCTGGCCATCTACCTCGGCTGGGCCCAGGCGGCGGTGGGCGACTTCTTCCTGCCCCTGCGGGTCCAGACCGAGACCGGCCACCACGGCGGGCTGACCAACCCGTTCTCGACCGTGTCGCACGACCTGACCGGCGCCTTCCACCACCACGTCGGGACGGCCCTGCACGTTCCCTGGGTCCTGCTGTGCGTGGTCCTGGTGGTCGTGGTCTGGCGCCGGCTCCCGGCGTCCTACGGGGTGTTCGCCACCGCCGTGCTGCTGCTGGCCGTGTCGGGCTCCAACCTGGACTCGTTCGAGCGGTATGCCCTGAGCGCGTTCCCCCTGGTCATGGCCGGGGGCACCCTGACCGCCGGGCCGCGGGTGGAGCGGACCGTCCTGACCCTGGCCGCCGCCGGCCTCCTGGGCTACGCCGTGCTCGCGTTCTTGAACCTCTACGTCCCTACCGTCCCCTGACCTCGGCCGGAGGGGGTGCGGCCGGGCCAGAACCTGCCATCGAGGGCCGCCATCCGGTATTCTCAATCGGCTGATGGCCCCGTCGGGGGACCGGACCGGAGCCGGTGCGGGCCCGGGGCCCGCGCCGAACGGCTGTCGGGCGTTGCTCGCAGCAGGAAGCACGGCGAGACGCCGGTCGGCGGACATCACAGAGGAGCGCAGTGCACGAGCGGAAGGCGGGTCACCGGTGAGCGACGAGGGCGCGCCCTTCGACGACCCGGTCCTCGTCATCGGCGCCGGGCCGGCCGGGCTCACGGCGGCCTACGAGCTGGTCAAGCGGGGCGACCCGGTGATCGTGGCCGAGGCCGACACGGTGGTCGGGGGGATCAGCCGGACCGTCGAGCGCGACGGCTGGCGCTTCGACATCGGCGGCCACCGCTTCTTCACCAAGGTCCGACCGGTCGAGGAGCTGTGGCACGAGATCCTGCCCGACGAGGACTTCCTCCTGCGGCCCCGCATGAGCCGGATCTTCTACAAGGGCAAGTACTACGACTACCCCTTGAAGGCCATGAACGCCTTGCGCAACCTGGGCCTGTGGGAGTCGTTCCTCTGCGGCCTGTCCTACCTGTGGGCCCGCATCCGGCCGCCCAAGGACCAGACCAACTACGAGGGCTGGCTGGTGGCCCGCTTCGGCTGGCGCCTCTACCGGACCTTCTTCAAGACCTACACCGAGAAGGTCTGGGGGGTCCCGGTGGCCGAGATGCCGGCCGACTGGGCGGCCCAGCGGGTGAAGAACCTGGACCTGGGCAAGGCCGTGCTCAACGCCCTGCGCCCGTCGTCCAACCAGACCGACATCACCAGCCTGATCGAGGAGTTCCAGTACCCGAAGTACGGGCCCGGGATGATGTGGGAACGCTGCCGGGACCTGGTCGAGCAGCAGGGCGGCACCGTCCTCATGTCGACGGCGGTGTCGGCCATCCACATCCGCGACGGCCGGGCGACCTCGGTCACCCTGGTCCACGCCGACGGGAGCACCGAGGAGGTGGCGGCCAGCCACGTGA
Organism: uncultured Acidimicrobiaceae bacterium; assembly: GCA_963730735.1. Lineage (GTDB taxonomy): Bacteria > Actinomycetota > Acidimicrobiia > Acidimicrobiales > RAAP-2 > CAVSSX01. The sequence goes on along the minus strand of CAVSSX010000008.1, from coordinate 223,663 downwards.
TCTCCTCGACCCCGATGCACACGCTGGTGACCATGCTCGAGCCGGCCCCGCCCGAGGAGGTCCTGGCGGCCGGGCACGACCTGCACTACCGGGACTTCCTCACCGTGGCCCTGGTGGTGCCGGCCAACCGGGGCTTCCCCGACAACTGGATCTACATCCACGCCAAGGAGGTCATGGTCGGCCGGATCCAGAACTTCGGGTCCTGGTCGCCCTACATGGTCAAGGACGGCCGGACCTGCCTCGGCCTCGAGTACTTCGTCTTCGAGGGCGACGAGCTGTGGACGGCCAGCGACGAGGCGCTGATCGAGCGGGGCAAGCGCGAGCTCGAGCAGCTGGGCCTGGTCCAGGCGGGCGACGTCGAGGCCGGCTACGTGGTCCGGGTGCCCAAGGCCTACCCCCACTACGACTACGAGTACCGCCAGAACGTGGAGACGATCACCAAGTACCTCGACGTCCACGCCCCGAACATCCATCCCATCGGCCGCAACGGGATGCACAAGTACAACAACCAGGACCACTCGATGTACACCGCCATGCTGACGGTCGAGAACCTGCACGGGGCCCAGCACGACATCTGGGCCGTCAACGTGGAAGAGGAGTACCACGAGGAGGGCGGCAGCGACGGGCCGATCGGCGGGACGCCGGCCGCCCCGACCACCGGCGGCACCGGCCGCGACGCCCCGATCCTGCCCCGACGCACCGGCGTCTGAGGCCGCCGCACCGGCGAATTCCCAGGCCGGCCGGGATACCCCACCCCGGGGCCGGGCCCTCGTAGGGTCCTGAATTTGGGCCGTACCGACACCTCCCGCCGGCCGTGGTGGCCGTGGCTCGCCCTCTGGACGGGCGTGGCCCTGGCCATCCGGGTGGCCACGGTGGTGGGCCGCCCGCACCGGGCCCCCGGGGGCGACGCCCTCTACTACTGGGAGGCGGCCAAGCTCCTGGTCGCCGGGCACGGGTTCCTCAACCCGTTCGACTACTACGACCACGGCCTCCACCACCAGGTGGCCACGGCCCGGTGGCCACCCCTGTTCGTGGCCGTGCTGGCCCTCCCCATGCTGGTCGGGCTGAAGAGCTTCCTGGTCACCCGGCTGTGGTGCTGCGTGCTCGGGACGGCGGCGGTGGTCGCCGGGGCCTACGCCGGCCGGGAGGTCGGTGGGCGGCGGGTCGGCCTCGTGGTGGCCTTCTTGATGGCCATCTACCCCAACCTGTGGATGTCCGACGAGCTGGCCCTGTCCGAGGCCCTGTCGCCGCTGCTCATCGCCCTGCTCCTGTGGCTCGCCTACCGGTTCTGGCGGTCGCCCCGCCCGGCCACCGCCGTGGCCCTGGCGGCCATGCTGGGCGTGGCCATGCTGGCCCGCGACGAGCTCAGCCTCCTGGTCGTCGTCCTGCTGGTGCCGCTGGCCCTGTTGGCCCGGACGATCCCGTGGCGGCGGCGGTTCGGGCTGCTCGGGATCGGCGTCCTGACCACGGCGTTGGTGGTCGCCCCGTGGGTCGGCTTCAACCTCAGCCGGTTCGACGAGCCGGTGTTCATCAGCACCGGCCTCGGGGACACCCTGGCCTCGACCAATTGCGCCACCACCTACTCGGGGGCCGAGGAGGGCTACTGGTCCTACTTCTGCTTCGCCCGATCACCGGTCGACCCGAGGGTCGACGAGTCGGTGCAGGAGACCGAGCTCGAACACGACGCCGAGGCCTACGTCGACCAGCACCGGGACCGGCTGGTGCCGGTGCTCCTGGCCCGGGTGGGTCGGGGCTTCGGCCTCTTCCACCCGGTCCAGCAGGTCCGCTTCGACGCCATGGTCGAGACGAGACCCCTGCGCTGGGCCATGACCGGCCTGGTCGGCTACTACGCCCTGGCCGTGCTGGCCCTCGGCGGGACGGTGATCCTGCGCCGGCGCCGCATCCCGAGCTTCCCGTTGTGGGTCATCGGCCTCGACGCCGTGGTGGCCATGGCCCTGACCTTCGGGGACACCCGGTACCGCACGACCTTCGAGGTGTCGCTGGTCATCCTGGCCTCGGTGGCGATCGAGGCCCTGTGGACCCGGACGAACCGACTGCAGCGGGCCCGGCGCCGCCACCCGTCGTCGCGCGACCTCACGTCGAGGCCCTTCCTGCCCCCGCCGGGCGGCCGTGGCGACCGGGACCCCGGCGGCTGGGGTATCGAGCGACGGCGCACCCCCGAGGGGTCGCCGGCGCCGGTCACCCGCTGACCCGGCCCGGCCGGTGGGTCAGCCCGGCCGCCCGATCCGGGGTGGCGCTCGGCGTCACTGGGTGACGCCGGTGCGGTCGTCGAGGTCCTTGCGCAGCAACGCCACCTCTTCGGCCAGGATCCGGGTGCGGTCCTCACTCCGGCCGATCTCCCAGCTGAAACGGACGCAGATCACCAGCAGGAACAGGTCGGCCAGGATCGAGAGCAGGTCGGGTGGGTTCTTCACGCCGACCGAGTGGGCCAGCGAGTTGAACAGGCCCGGGAAGATGGCGAAGAACACGATGAAGGCGGCCACGGCCAGCCAGACCACGGCGTACTTCTCGTGGAGGTGCCGGCGCCGGGACAGCTCGACGATGACCGAGAGCGTGATGAGCGCGCTGACGAGGGCGATGATGTGGACACCGGTCACGGTGCATCCTCCTGTGGGGTGGGCCAACGGGAATTGGAGTGGCTGCGGAAGACCGACAGGGCCAGGACCAGGACCACCCGGAGCAGGTAGCCGGCGGCCTTGAGCGAGGACTGGCTGGGGTTGCCGGCGAACCGGGGCCGCATGGCCACGGGGACCTGGACCACCGTGCCCCCGGCCCGGGTGGCGATCAGCAGCGATTCGACGGTGTCGGTCAGGTAGTCGGCCGGGTAGGTCCGGGCGAAGAGCTCGATGGCCGCCCGGTTGTGGGCCCGGAAGCCCGAGGTGACGTCGGTCAGCCGGGTCCCGGTGGTGCGAGAGAGGTACCGGGCGAGGAGCCGCATGGCCAGGCGGCGGGGACCCGGGACCACCACGTCACCGGTTCCGGCGAACCGGGCGCCGATCACGATGTGCGGGGCCGGGTCGTCCGACAGCGCCTCGAGCAGCTTGGCGATGTCGGCCGGGTCGTGCTGGCCGTCGGCGTCCACCTGGACCAGGGCCCGGTAGCCGTGGGTGGCGGCCAGCTTGAAGCCGACCCGCATGGCCCCGCCCACCCCGAGGTTGAAGGCGTTGCTCGCCACCTGGGCCCCGGCCTGGCGGGCCTGCTCGGCCGTGCGGTCCACCGAGCCGTCGTCGACCACGAAGACGTCGGCGCTCGGGAGGGCCTGGCGCACGTCCTTCACCACGAGGGCGACCGACCGCTCCTCGTTGTAGGCCGGGAGGACCACCAGCACGGTTCGATCGGGCGCAGCCATCGGCACTGAGGATAGAGAGGTGGCCACCGCTCAGCCCCCGGACCCGGTGGCGCCGACCAGGGCGGGGACCGGCGGGTCGTCGCCGGGGGGCGTCACCGCCGGCGCCGCCCCCCGGCGACGGGGCCGGAGCTTCTGCCAGAACCATTCGAGCTGGACCGACGCCAGGATGACCAGGCAGACCTCGAACGCCGTGCGGTAGCGGGTCTGGCCGAAGGTCAGCACCACCGACAGCACCACGTCGAGACCCACGGCCCACAGCGGGAAGGAGGGGATCTTGCGTCGTCGGAGCACGACCGTGCCCCCGAGGGACAGGGCCAACAGCACGTAGTACGAGCACAGGCCGACGATCGCCCAGTGGTAGGGGCGGGTCTCGATGTAGTAGTCGAACTGGAGCTGCTGCATCGGGTGGAAGAAGCCGAAGGCCCGACCGACCTTGGCCAGGCTGACCGGCAGCAACCGGCCCTCGTGGGCCTTCAGGTACTTGACCGCGTAGGCCTGGGCCTCGGCGCCCTGGACCGACTCGTCGACGTTGGGCTTGATGGGGGCGGCCAGGGCGCACTTCATCGACCAGTAGCCCTCGAACTGGCCCGAGAAGGTGGTGTTGCAGTCGGCCGAGGCCAGGGTCACCCCCAGGCCGTTCGAGATGAAGACCGGCTTGTCGAACCGGCTCATGTTGTACCCGACCCACGGGGCGACCAGCAGGGCGGCGGTGAGCACGCCGATGCCGAGCAGCCCGAACCGCCGGCGCCACGACAGGGTGCGGGCCAGCAGGGCCAGGGGCAACAGGATGAAGACCACCAGCAGGCTGAGCTCGTCGCGACCGAGCATGGCCAGGCCCAGCGAGCCCCCCAGGATCAGGGCCCGGACCACGTCGGGCCGCTTCCAGAAGCGGTAGGCGCAGAGCAGCACCACCGCCACCAGGAGGGGATCGAGGGCCTCGGACAGGGCCAGCTCGTCGCTCATCCAGATGTTGGGGTAGATGGCCAGCAGGAAGGCGGCCAGCAGGCCGACCCGGCGGCCGCCGATCTCCTTGCCGGCGTAGCCGACGGCCACCACGGCGGCGGCGCCCAGGATGCAGCACCAGATACGGGCGGCCAGGAACGACTTGAAGCCGAGGGCCGACGGCACGGCCAGCAGGAAGATGAACAGCGGCGGGAAGGACGCCGACTGCACGTGCAGGTGCTGGTGGTGGGGGTAGTAGTAGTAGGGGTTGATGAACCCCTGCCCGGCCACCAGCAGCTTGGCCGCGTTGTAGTAGAAGTACGCGTCGCCGCCCGCGACCCGGTGGGGGCGCCCGTAGACCGTGGCCAGCCGGATGCCCAAACCGACCAGGGTCCACAGCGTCAGCCAGGGCCACCACCGCTCCCGCGGTCCCGCCCTCAGGTGCATGGGGCGCAAGATTAGGCGGACCGCTCTCGACGGTGCGGGAGTGTCGCGGCGCCCGGTCCACCAGGGCTTGTGTCACCATTGACCTGGTGTTGAGGGCGGGTGGACCAACGGCGAGCGGTTCGGACGGCGCCGCCACGGCCCTCGTCGAGGCCCCCGGGCCACCGGCCGAGGTGTTGCCCGAGCCGCTGCCTCGAGGGCGCCGCTCCCGACGGCCGAACGCTCGATGGCTCCGGTCCGGTCGGCGAGCGGCCACCCGAGACGGCCGACCTCCCGCCCGGCGACCGCCGGTACGTCCCGGGCCTCGACGGGATCCGGGCGGTGGCCGTGCTGGCCGTGCTGTGCTTCCACTTCGGGGTCTCGTGGTTCGGCGGCGGCCTGCTCGGGGTGGACGTCTTCTTCGTCCTCTCGGGCTTTCTGATCACGACGCTGCTGCTCGGGGAGTGGGAGGCCACCGGGACGCTCCGGTTCCTGCGCTTCTACGGCCGACGGGCCCGTCGGCTGCTGCCCGGCCTGGTGCTGCTGCTCGGGCTGGTGGCCATCTACGCGGCATGGTTCGCCGAGCCCGACACCCTGGCCACCATCCGGGGCGACGCCCTGTCGACCCTCGGCTACGTGGCCAACTGGCGCTTCGTCCTGTCGGACCAGGGCTACTTCGTCCACTTCGGGCCGCCGTCGCCGCTGCTGCACACCTGGTCGCTGGCGGTGGAGGAGCAGTTCTACCTGGTGTGGCCGGCCGTCACCTGGTTCGTGCTCCGGCGCTGGGGCCGGCGGGCCCTCGGGCTGGTGGCCGTGGTGGCCGCCCTGGCCTCGGCGCTGGTGACGCTGCTGCTGCTCGACGGCGGGGTCAGCGTGACCCGGCTGTACTACGGGACCGACACCCGGACCCAGGAGATCATGGTCGGGGCGCTGCTGGCCATCGCCGCCCCGGCGGTCGTCCGGTGGCGCCACCGTGACACCGCCACCGCCACCGCCGGCCGCTGGCGCGGCCGACTGGTCGGTGGCCTCGGGATCCTGGGCGCCGCCTTCCTCGTGTGGGCGCTCCACGCCGTGTCGGGGCAGGGGAACTTCTTGTACCGCGGCGGGTTCCTACTGGTGGCCGTGGCCGCCGCCGGGGTCATCGCCGCCGTGGTCCACCAGCCGGCCGGCGTCCTCGGGCGGGGGCTCTCGGTGGCCCCGCTGCGCTACGTCGGGCGGATCTCCTACGGGCTGTACCTGTACCACTACCCGCTGTTCTTGCTCCTCGACCCCGAACGGACCGGACTGACCGGGGCGGCGCTGCTGGCCGTGCGCTTCGCGGCCACCTTCGCCGTCGCCGTGGCCAGCTACCACCTGGTCGAGCTGCCGATCCGCCGACGGCGCTTCGTCGGCTGGTGGCGCGCCGGCGTCCCCCTGGCCCTGGCCGGCGTGGTGACGGTGGTGGTGCTGGCCACCACCCTGCCGGCCACCGGGTCGGGCGGCGCCGCGCAGCCGACGGTGGCGACCCGGTTCGCCGTGCCGGCGACCCCGCCACCCGGCCTGACGGGGGCCGGCCGGGTCCGGGTCCTGCTGCTCGGCGACTCCCTGGCCCTCACCCTCGGGTCGGGTCTCGGCAAGGACGCCTCGGCCTTCGGGGTGGACCTCGACAACGGGGCGCAGGTCGGTTGCGATCTCGACCCCGACAGCACGGTCCGCTTCCAGGGCATCACCACCAAGACGGCCCAGGGCTGCGCCGACTGGCCCGCCACCTGGGCGGCCGAGGTCCGACGGACCGACCCCGACGTGGTGGCCCTCGAGCTGGGTCGCTGGGAGGTGACCGACCGGCTGATCGACGGCCACTGGTCGACCGTCGGCCAGCCGGCGTGGGACCACCTCTACGCCAGCGAGCTCAGTCGGGCCATCCGGGTGCTCTCGGCGCACGGGGCCAAGGTGGTGGTGTTCACCCTGCCGTACATCGCCCAGACCACCGACGCCCCCGACGGCACCCCCTGGGACATCAACCAGCCCTGGCGGACCGACGCCTACAACGCCCTGGTGCGCTCGACCGTGGCCCGGTTCCCCGGCACCGCCTCGGTGGTCGACCTGAACGCCCTCCTCGACCCGCAGGGTCACTACGTGTCCGACCTCGACGGGGTCCGGGTGCGCAACGTCGACGACGAGCACGTGTCGGTGGCCGGGGGCATGCTGCTGCGGCCCGAGATCCTTCCCCAGCTGGTGGCGCTGGGTCGGGCGCACGCCGCCGATCGCACCCGGGCGGCGGCCACCACCCCTCGCTGACCAGCACCGTCCCGGGGGGCCGGGGGCGGCGCAACGTAGACTGGCCGATCGGCGAACGGCCGGCGCCGAGCGGGGTGCGACCCGGTCGAACGCCCCCTGGAGCAGTGCGGGAGAGGACAGCAATGGTGGACCGGGGCGTCGGGCTGCGGCTCGGCACGAGGGCGTAGTGCGCAACCCGTTCGGGGCCGGCCGGGCCCGGCATCGGGCGCCGCGTGGTCGTGGGGCCCCGGCCAGCGTCGAGGTCGGCGCCCCCGCCCACGTCACCTTGACCGACGAGCTGGTGGTGGCCGAGGAGTCCATGGTCGACACCGTGGCCCTGATCCCCTCGGGCGGGATCATGGTCGACCCCTTCCTCGAGGGGCCGGCCGGCGACGGACCGCCCACCGGCGCCCCCGGGGGCCACCGCTCGGGCGTGGGCGGCACCGACGACGGGTCGGCCGACTCGCTGGTCGGAGGGATCTTCCAGGCCGGACCGTTGGCCGTGGGCGGCATCGTCTCGAACGTCTTGAACGTGGTGGCGACGGTGCTCATCGCCCGCCTGCTGACCACCCGCCAGTACGGGGCGGTGGCCCAGCTTCTGGGCCTGTTCTTCGTCATGTCCATGCCCGGGTCGGCCCTGCTGGTCGGCGTGGTGCGGCGCATCGCCGCCCGGGCCACCGAGGGCCGGGAGGACGAGGCCCACCGGTGGTCGTCGCAGCTCTACCGACGGGCCGTGCTGGGCGTCGTGGTGTGGGCGGTCGTGGCGGCGGCGGTCAACGAGCCGCTCAGTCACGCCCTGCGGCTCCCGGCCAACGGGTCGGTGACCATGATCCTGATCGCCGGCGGCGTCTGGCTCCTGTTGTGCATCGACCGGGCGATCCTCCAGGCCCACCGGCGCTACGCCGGGCTGGGCCTCAACCTGGTGGTCGAGATCGCCGTCCGGGTGGTGCTGGCCCTGTCCCTGGCCGCGGCGGGGTTCGGGATCTTCGGGTTCTGCCTCGGTCTCCTGCTCGGCGAGGTCGGGGCGGCGGTCCACGCCCGCCTGCTGTCCCGTCGGGCCTGGGACTACCCGGCCCGGACCGAGGTCGAGGTGCGGGGGGCCGAGCGCAACCACGCCCTGACGGCCGACCTGGTGACGGCGCTGGTCGGGTTCGGCCTCATCGGGATCCTGCAGAACGCCGACATCATCCTGGTCGGCCGGCTGGCCCCGGCGAACTCGGGCCCCTACGCCGCCATCTCGGTGGCCAGCAAGTCCCTGGTGTTCGGGGCCATCCTGCTCGGCAGCTACGTGCTGCCCGAGGCGGCGATCCGCTGGCAGAAGGGCGAGCACGCCCTCCGGCAGCTGGCCATCACCCTGCTCTTCTTGGTCGTGCCGGCGGCCTTCCTGTTGGCCCTGGCCCTGTTCGCCCCGCACCAGTTCCTGACCATCTTCTTCTCGGGCCGCCTGGCCGGGGCCTCGGCGGCGTTCGCCCCGTTGGTCGGGGCCATGGCCTGCCTGGGGCTGGTCGTCCTGCTCACCAACTACCTGTTCGGGGCGGCCCGCCGGTGGGTGGTGGTGCTGCTGGCCGTCGGGGTGGTCTGCCTGATCATCCGGATCCACCAGGCTCACGGGGCCCTGGTGCCGACGGCCCGGGCCGAACTCGAGGTCCAGGGGGGCCTGGCGCTGGCCATGACGGTGGCCTTCGTAGCCGTGCACCTGCGGTTTCGTCATCCCCAACCCCCCGGGGTGCGTCCCACCGTCGGTAGTGTGGGCGGGCGCTCGTCGGCCCGATGAGCCCGGTCGGCTCGATGAGTGAGGGAACGTGGGGGACATCGCACCAGGAGTGACGGCCGGCCAACCGGCTGTTCCCCCCGCCGCCCCGTCCGGCGTCTCGGAACCCCGCGTGCCGAGCCCCGGTGCCACGCACTCGGGTGACGCGGCCCACGGCGGTCCCGAGGTCCTGGCCGCCATGGCCGCCTCGGCCGGGATCCGCTCGATCGACGTGGTGGCCTGGCGGGACCTCGACGACGCCGAGGCGGGTGGCTCCGAGCTCCACGCCCACGAGGTCCTCCGGCGGTGGGCGGCGGCCGGCATCGAGGTGCGGCTCTGGACCTCCCGGGTGGACGGCGCGGCCCGCAGCATCGTGCGTGACCGCTACGCCGTGCACCGCCGGGCCGGCCGGTACGCCGTGTTCCCCCGGACCGCCGTGGCCGCGCTCCGGGGCCGGCTGGGCACCGCCGACGCCCTGGTCGAGATCTGGAACGGCATGCCGTTCTTCTCGCCGCTGTGGAGCCGCAAGCCCCGCATCGTCTTCCTGCACCACGTCCACGCCGACATGTGGCAGATGGTCCTCTCGCCGAGCCTGTCGCGGCTCGGCTACGCCATCGAGCACCGGCTGGCCCCGCCCATCTACCGCCGGACGCCGGTCGTCACGCTGTCGGCCTCGTCGCGCCAGGACATCGTCGAGCGGCTGCGACTGCGGCCCGACCGGGTGATCGTGGCCCCGCCGGGCATCGACGCCCGGTTCCGGCCCGAGGGACCCAAGGCGCCCCACCCGCTGGTCGTCACGGTGGGCCGCCTGGTGCCGGTCAAGCAGTTCGACCGGTTCATCGACGCCATGGTCGACCTGCGCCGCCGCTGCCCGACCCTCGAGGCCGTGATCATCGGCGAGGGCTACGAGCGGCCGGCCCTGGAGGAGCGGATCGCCGACGCCGGTGCCGGCGACTGGCTGACCATGCCGGGCCGGCTGTCCGATGCCGCCCTCCTCGACGCCTACCGCCGAGCCTGGCTGGTGGTGGCCACCTCGTCGCGCGAGGGCTGGGGCATGACGCTGACCGAGGGGGCGGCCTGCGGGACGCCCGCCGTGGCCTGGCGGATCGCCGGCCACGAGGACGCGGTGGCCGAGGGGGAGTCGGGGCTGTTGGTCGACTCGGTCGACCAGATGGTCGACGCCTGCGCGTCGGTCCTCACCGATCCCATGCTGCGCCGCCGGCTGGGCCAGGGGGCCCTCCGGCACGCCGAGCGGTTCACCTGGGACACGACGGCGGCGGTGGCCCTGGCCGCCCTGACCGAGCAGTTCCCCGGGAGCGCATGACCCTCGGCGTCCAGGAGCCGACCGGCGACCTCGGCGCTCGAACGACCGGGCCGTCCGCCGGTCAGGCGGCTCTCGACGAACCGTCGGCCGCGCCCCCGGACCCCGGGGCCGGTACGCCGGCGGCCGGTGGATCGGGCGGCCCGGGTCCCCGATGGTTCCGGTTCTGGCTCGGGGCGATCGTGGTGGCCGGGGCGGGCCTGCAGTGGGCGGTGATCGACCACACCGTGGCCACCGGTGGACCCCGGCCCGAGTGGACGTTCACCCGGCTCCAGGCCGAGGCGCTCATCCGCGGCTACTGGTTCGGCAACCCCTTCTGGCGGGTGCCCGTCACCACCTTCGGGAAGACGGCCCAGGTGCCGGTGCCCTCGGCCCTCCACGGCCCCCTGCCGACCCTGGTCGTGGCGGCGATCCATCTCTTCGGGGCCACCACCGTTCGGGCCGAGATGGCCGCCATGGCCCTCGTGTTCCTGGTGGCGGTGGTCGTCGGGGGCCTGGCCGTCCGGGACCTGGTCGGCCCCCGGGCGGGCATCCTGGCCGCCGCCGTCCTCGTCAGCTACCCCCCGCTGTGGGGGACACCGGCGACCCAGCCGGTCGAGACGGTGGTACTGCTGGTCGTGTGCCTGCTGGTGTGGGGCTGTGTCCGCTTCTGGCGATCGCCCGACGTCCGGGGTGCCGTCGAGCTCGGCTTCTACCTGGGCCTGGCCGCCGTGGCCCGGGTCGACCTCGTCCTGCTGGTGGTCCTGGTCGGTCTCCCGATCGTCGTGCTCGTCCGGGGCCTCACGTGGGGCGGGCGGGCCCGGTGCCTGCTGGCCATGGGGGCGTTGGTCGTCCTGGTCGTCGGGCCCTGGCTGGGGCGCAACCTGCAGACCTTCACGGCGACCGTGTACCTGTCCGACGACCCCGGTCTGGTGGTCGGCGGGGCCAATTGTCCGCCCACCTACGCCGGCGCCTTGGTCGGCTGGACCGACCCCACCTGCCCGGGACCACAGCGCCTGGCCCGGGCCGAGGCCGCCGGTCAACCGGGTGACGAGTCGGTGGTGACGAGGGCGGCGGGCCAGGACGGACGGCAGTACGCCTCGCACCACGAGGGCCAGCTGGCCGGCGTCCTGGCCGCCCGGCTGGGCCGTCTGTGGAACGTGTACCGCCCGATCCAACAGGCCCAGCTCGAGGTGGCCGTCGGTCGGCCCTACGACCAGTCGCTGGCCGGGCTCTGGTACTTCTACGTCCTGGTCCCGCTGGCCGTCGTGGGGGCGGTGGTGCTGCGCCGCCGGCGGGCGCTGCTGTTCCCGTTGGTGGCCCTGGTGGTGCTGTCCTCGGTGACGGCGCTCCTCGCCTACGGCGACGCTCGATTCCGGGTCGAGGGTGACGTCGCCCTGGCCCTCCTGGCCGCCGTGGCCCTCGACGCCCTGTGGTCGTTCCTGGCCCGGCGCTCCGGGAGCGGTCACCGTCGGCCGGCCCACGCCGCCCGATGAGCACCGAGACCGTGACCCCGCCGGCGACGGTCGCCGTCACCGCACCTGCCCCGCCCGAGGACGTGGTGCCGGCCACGGCCGATGGCGCCGGGGCGGTGCTCGGACCCGGGCCCGAGGCCCCCGCCCCCCGACGGCCACCCCGCCTGCCGTGCTTCGACGGCCTGCGGGCCATCGCCGCGCTCACGGTGGTGGCCGTCCACGTGAGCTTCGTCTCGGGCCTCACCCCCCGGGCCGAAGGGGGCATCTACACCGCCCGGCTGGAGATCGGGGTGGCCGTCTTCTTCCTGATCTCGGGCTTCCTGCTCTACCGGCCGTTCGTGGTGTCCCACCTGGCGGCGGGGCCCCGGCCGGCGACCGGGGCGTTCTGGTTGCGCCGGCTGCTGCGGATCGTGCCGGCCTACTGGGTGGCGCTGTTCTTCAGCACCTCGATCATCCACTCCATCCCCGGCGGGGTCGGCCCCGGCGGCGCGACGGCGTACTGGACCCACTACCTGTTCGCCCAGATCTACTTCCCGGCCCAGGACACCAAGGGGATCTCGGCCGCCTGGTCGTTGTGCGTCGAGATGTCCTTCTACCTGGTGCTGCCGGGCTACGCCGCCCTGATCGGCTGGCGGCGGTCCCGCCGGTCGGACCGGGCCCGCCTACGGGTCGAGTTCCTCGGGCTGCTCCTCATGGTGGCCATCAGCTTCGCCTGGCGCCTCTACATCCTGCGGTTCCAGACCCACCACACCCCCTACTACCGGCTGGCCACCATCTGGCTGCCGGCCCAACTCGACCTCTTCGCCCTGGGGATGCTGCTGGCCACGCTCAGCGCGTGGTGCCACCACCACCGACGTGAGCCAGCCTGGCTCTCGGGCTGGTGGTTCCCCTGGCTGTCCTGGGCCTGTGCCGGTGCCTGCTTCTGGGGGGTGTCGCACATCGGCATCCCCATCATCCCGCTCTACTTCGAGTCCACCCTCGACCTCGCCCGGCAGACCCTCTACGGGCTCTTCGCCTTCTTCCTGCTCCTGCCGGCCGTCTTCGGCCCCCAGGACCGTGGCCTCATCCGCCGGTTCCTCAAGTTCTGGCCCATGGCCGCCCTCGGGGCCATCTCCTACGGCATCTACCTCTGGCACGAGACCTGGATCTACCAAATCCTCAACCAGGGGCACTACCACCTGTTCAACCTGGAATTCTGGGCCTTCTTCCTGGGGGTCGTCGCCCTGTCCATCCTCTCGGCCGGCCTCAGCTACTTCATCGTCGAGAAGCCCGCCCTGCGGGTGAAGAACTCCCTGGCCTGGTGGCGCACCACCGGGTCCGGGGCCCTCCGACGCAGCACCCCCGAGCCCGACGTCGCCGAGCCCACCGTCGTCGAGCCCAGCGGCACCGAGCGAACTGTCGCCGAGACCCGGGTCACCGAGCGACCCGCCGCCGCCGTCGTTCCCACGGTCCCCGAGCCCGCCGTCCCCGTCACCCCGGCTCCCGAGCGCGTCACCCCCGTCGTCCCCGCGACCCGGGCCCCGGCGTCGGAGCGCCCCCCAGTGACGGGCGGTGTCGACGATCACCTCGGCCCCGAGGACGCAGACGGCGACCCAGGTGAGCGAGTTGGCCGGACCGAAGTGGGCGACCCAGTTGATGTCGTGGACGTAGCCGTGCCGAACCTGCTGGTCGACCATGTACACGCCCGTGGCCACCAGCAGCCCGACGGCACCGAGGAGGAAGACCAGCCGGCTCCAGTCGACGAGCAGACCGAGTAGCACCAGGGGCCCGATCAACAGGCCGAGCGCCGGCGCCACGATGGCCGAGGCCACCAGCCCGCTGACCACGGCCACCAGCAACGACACCAGCAACGGCGGTCGCCGACCGCCGAAGCGCACCAACGAGCCGAGGACCGGGCGGTCGCCCCGGATCCACGACCGCTCGCTGGTCGTCACGTCGTTGGTGGTGTCGGCCACCGGGGTGTCGGTCGAGGCGGTCTCCGAGCGGGTGTCGACGGTGACGGCGGACGCCGACGCCAGGGCTGCCGGCCCGGCCCCGACGGTGGGCGCCGCTCCGCTGCCGCCGACGTCGCCCGGACCGTCGGCCGTCCCACCACCCGGCGACCAGACCCGGCGGGACGGCCACCAGGACGACGCTCGCGCCCAGGGTCGCCGCCGAGACCAGCACGGCCACGTCGATGACCCGTTGCGGGGTCCACGTCATGGTGATCTGCTGCGCCGTGCCGGCCAGGCCGGCCGGCACCACCCACCCGTTGGCATAGCCGTCGATCAAGGTGGACGTGCCGAGACTCACCCCGCTCGCCGTCGTCGCCTTCCAGCCCCGGCTCTGGCTCTGTCCGAGCACCAGCCAGTAGGGGGCGCCGTGGGCCGCGACCGACACCGTGACCTGGCTGCGGTTCTGGCGGACCACGGTGACCTTCGGGCCCGGCGGCCACCGGGGTCGGGGGAACCTGGCCGGTGGCGGTCAGCGGCAGTGGGGCGTCGTTCGTCCCCGAGGCCAGGGTCAGGGCGTCCACGTTGAACCCGGTGACCGCGTTGGTGGCCGTCTGCACCGCCTGGGCGCCGTGGGCCATGGTCACCCCGGCGGCCGAGCTCCCGCAGAGCGTCAGGTCGAGGCCCCCGTTGGCCAGTGCGGTGGCCGTCGAGCCGCTGATCTGCACGTCGACCGGCTGCCCGTTGGCGAAGACCAGGTTGCTCAGGCACCGGACGGGCACGGTGGCCGGCGTGGGTGCCTCGACGGCGCCCGGCAGCCCGACCTCGGCGATGCCCACCGGCGAGGTGTTCTGCTTGCCCGAGATGTAGTCGAGCTCGCGATGGGCGTGGACGGCGTCGACGGTGACCCGGACGTTGTTCCCGGTGAGGGCGGGGAAGCTGACCGGGAGGTCCGTGGTGGCGCCCTGGGTCCGGCCCGTCCCGAGCGAGGTGGCCGGCAGGTCGACGGTCCGGCTGGTCGAGGGGGTGCCGGCCCCGTTGTTGGCCGTGACCGTGATCCGGGTCGGGACCGAGTGGCGGCCGTCGGCCACGACGGCCAGGTTCAGGTGGTCGAAGGTGAGGGGGCGGTTGAGCGTGTACTCGAGCCAGTCCCCGGCCTGGGGCCCGAAGCCCGGCATCCACGAGGTCGTCGGGTCGGCGTCCATGGCCGAGTAGGCGGTGGCGTTCAGGTCGCCGGGCAACCGGGAGGACGAGTTGGAGGCGACCACCACCGCCTGGCCCGTCGCGGCTAGGGCGGCGGTCGAGGCGAGCGGGGGCGAGCCGGTGAAGGGGATGCGGCCGAGCAGCTGGTTGACCAGGTAGTCCGAGTCCAGGGTGGAGATGCGGGCCGTCCCCCCGACCGAGAACGACCGGGCCGTGGGCAGGCTGAAGGTGCGCTGGATCGAGGTCTCGGGGTCGGTGCGGGTGGGCACCACCGTGGCCCGGAGCCGGTTCAGCTGGACGAGGAGCTCGTGGTCGGCCGAGGCCGTCCCGGACTGGCCCAGCAGGTCGGTGGGCAGGCGCAGGACCTCGTGGGCCGGGGCCACCCCGGGGATGGACACCTCGGCGAAGCCGACCGAGCTCTCGCCGGCGTAGTTCTTGAGCACCCCGGCCGTGGTCCCGTCGACCGTGACCTCGAGGGTCGAGAACCGTCGGGCCGGGAAGTCGACCACCTGGCCGGCCGCCTTCCGGGAGCCCGGGCCGAGGTCGACGGTGATCGGGTGCTTCCCGTCGAAGGTCAGGGTCACCTTGTTGATCCAGCGGTTCTGCGGGCCCTTCTGCGGCTGGACCAGCGTCACGTGGTCGGCCGTGACCGGCTGCTTGAGGGCGATCCGCAGGGTGGCGTCGGTGGCGTCACCGAACGCCCCCTCGGTCCAGGCGGTGTCGAGGTTGCCGTCCACCGCCGCCAGCGGCTGGTTCTCGGCGGTGTTGGTGATGGGGTTGCCGTAGCTGGTGGCCCGAGCCGAGGCGATGTCGGTGCTGACCAGTTGGGCCACCGTCTGGGTGGAGCTCGGCGCACCCGGGAACACCGGCAGGGTGGCCTCGGAGGGCTCGGGCACCAGCAGGGTCTCCCCGGCCTGCTCGACGTAGCCGTAGTTGTCGTCGACCGTGCCCCAGGTGTCGTGCTGCTTCTGGTTGGTGTCGGTCAGCACCAGCACGGCCCCGTTGGCCAGCTGCTGTCGGAACCGGGCCGGCTGCTTGGCGAAGGTGGCCGAGTACAGGATGGTCGGGTTGTTGGCCAGGAGGCCGGTGGCCGCCACGTTGACCAGTCCGACCCCGTCGCCGGCCACCAAGAGGGGCCGCTCGGTGGTCTCGGCCCGTTCGATCGGCCGGGCGTCGGGGACCGGGAAGACGGCGACCGGCGGCGGCGCCGAGGCGCCGGTCGGGACGGCCAGCTGCGTCTCGTCGTTCAGTGGGTAGGTGATCGGGGTGTAGGTCGTCGGGGTCCCGAAGGAGATCGGGGCGTCGAGGCCCGAGGCCGTCGAGGTCAGCTGCAGCCACAGCGTCTGGGGTCGGGCGGTGTTGAACCGCTCGTACTGCTGGTCGGACTCGAAGAGGACGTCGCCGGACGAGAGCAGGCTGGCGATCGGGGCGATGGTCGAGGGGACGAAGACGCCGTCCTGGATCGACTCGTCGAGCGCCTGGAGCAGGTTGACGCTCCCGGCTTCGCCCACCGGCACGGCCGCCCGCTCGAGGTAGGGGCGGGTCATGAGCCCCGGCCACACCGGGTCGGCGGTGACCCCCCAGCGGTAGTAGGCGAAGTCCTGCCCGGGCACCTGGAGCACCCGGGTGTCGTGGTTCTGGGCGTCGAGGTAGTTGGCGGCGTCGGTGACGTAGCCCGGGAGGGCCGAGGGCCGGTCGAGGTTCGAGGCCACCAGGGTGCCGTTCCACAGGGGCGGGAGATCGGCGGCCACCAGGGCCGACGCCAGGCCGAGCACCCCGAGGCCCAGCCACCAGCGCACCCCGGCCAGGGCGGTGACCCCCGAGCCGAGCAGGAGGGCGAGGCCCAGGATGACGAGCGGCAGGACCCGGTTGGTCGACCGCAGGGCCAGGCCGGCCGTCGAGTCCGAGCCGCCGGCCTTGAGGGCCGCCCCGAGCGGGCTCGGGTGGGTGAAGGGGTAGGCGCCCACGGCCACCACCACGCCCACCACCACCAGGGCCACGGCGAAGGCCCGGTAGCGCCAGCGGGCCAGGGCCGAGAGGGCCACGGCGGCCACCGGGACGGCGAAGCTGACACCGAGCAGCCAGGGCCACTGGGTGTAGTCCACCCCGGCCAGGGTCCAGGGCTGCAGCTTGTCGTCGCCGTAGAAGTACCAGTAGCCGAGGCCCCGGATGGCCTCGGAGGCGGCCGAGGTCGACGACACGGTGGGCAGCGTCTCGGTGTACTTGAGGACGTTGATGCCGTAGGCCCCCTCGGCCCAGAGCCCGGCGATCCACCAAAGGGAGATGAGGAGGCAGAGGGCGGCGATCCGCCCGACGGCGGCCAGGGCGGCGCGGGCCGTGACCTCTCGGGTGACCAGGACGGCGTAGAGCACCCACACCACCGGAGCGATGCCGACCAGCAGGATCGAGGTGGCGTTCACCCCGCCGACCAGGGCCACCACGATGGCCAGCAGCGCCGGGTACCGCCAGCCGCCCCGGCGCGCCGCCAGGACGGTGAAGGCCAGGATCCAGCCGAGGGCCGCCCAGGGCATGAGGATGGCCGAGGTGCGGGCGATGTTGACGATGACGAACGGGGAGAGGAGGTAGGCGAGGGCGGCCGCCAGCCGTCCGGCCCGCGACAGGCCGAGCAGCCGGCCGAGGAAGTACACCCCGGTCCCGGCGGCGAAGAACAGCGAGCCCATCCAGAACCGCTGGCCCACCCAGACCGGGATGTGGAGCTGCTCGACCAGCCAGTAGTAGGGCCCCATCGGGAACAGGTAGCCGATGTTCTGGTGGGTGACCGTGCCCGCCCCGACGTCGGGGTCCCACATGCTGAGGGCGCTCTGGATCAGCCGGCCCGGGTCGAGGTACAGGTACTGCTTGGTGTCGGCCGCCACCTTCCCGGGCTGGGTGAGGAACGACGGGACGTAGCTGACGGCGGCGAGGAGCAGCCAGGCGGCGACGTCCCACAGCGAGGGCCATCGGCGCCGGGGCGACGGTGGCGGCTCGCCCTCCAAGAGGGGCGCGGACGGCGAAGGGGAGGGTGAGCGCATGGGCGAAGATCGGTGGCGGAGCTTAGCGAGGGAGGGCTGGCCGGCCCGGGCACGGCCGATAGCATCGGTGCCCGTGAGTACCGCCTGGCCTGGAAGAACGCGGACCGGCCCCCGGTCCCGAGCGTGCTGACGGTCGGCCTCACCGGGGGTATCGGCTCGGGCAAGTCGGCGGTGGCCGACCGCCTGGTCGACCGGGGCGCCGTGCTCATCGACGCCGACCAGATCGCCCGGGACGTCGTGGCCCCCGGCGGCGCCGCCCACGACCCGCTGGTCGAGCGGTTCGGCCCGGGCATCGTGGGCCCTGACGGCCTGGTCGACCGACCGGCCCTGGCCGCCCTGGTCTTCCCCGACCCCGAGGCGCTGGCCGCCCTGAACGCCATCACCCACCCGGCCATCGGGGCCGCCATGGCCGCCCTGCGGGCGGCCCAGGAGGGCACCGACCGGATCGTCGTCCAGGCCATCCCCCTCTTGAAGCCGGCCCACCGGGAGTCGGCCGGCCTGGACGTGGTGGTGGTCGTCGACTGCCCGGTCGAGGTGGCCGTGGCCCGGCTGGTCGGCCAGCGGGGGATGGACGAGGGGGACGCCCGGGCCCGGATCGCCGCCCAGATCACCCGGGAGGAGCGGGTGGTCCTGGCCGACTACGTGCTCGACAACGGCTCGACCCTCGAGCACCTGGCGTCCGAGGTCGACCGGTTGTGGGAGTGGCTGGTGGCCACCCGGGACCGGCTGGCCGCCACGCCCCCGGCCCAGCCGTCCTGACCGGCGCCGTCCCGGACTGGTTGTGACACCCGGCCGGTACGCTCGGGGGGATGCCCGAATTCAAGGTGCACTCACCCTTTCAGCCGGCCGGTGACCAGCCGGAGGCCATCGAGGCGCTGACCCGCGGTCTGGCCGAGGGCGACCGCTACCAGACCCTCCAGGGCATCACCGGCAGCGGGAAGACGGCCACCATCGCCTGGACCATCGCCCAGGCCCAGCGGCCGACCCTGATCATCGAGCCCAACAAGTCGCTGGCCGCCCAGCTCTCCTCGGAGCTCCGCGAGTTCTTCCCCGACAACCGGGTGGAGTTCTTCGTCTCGTACTACGACTACTACCAACCCGAGGCGTACCTGCCGACGACCGACACCTACATCGAGAAGGACTCGTCGATCAACGACGAGATCGACCGCCTCCGTCACGCCACCACGGCGTCGCTGCTGACGCGGCGCGACGTGGTCGTGGTGGCCTCGGTCTCGTGCATCTACGGGTTGGGCGACCCCGAGCGCTACCGGGACCGGATCCTGGCCATGGCCGTCGGCGAGGAGCACGACCAGCGGGCACTGCTGCGCCGACTGGTCGACCTGCAGTACGCCCGCAACGACGTGAACCTGGTCCGAGGGACCTTCCGGGCCCGGGGCGACACGGTCGAGATCCACCCGGCCTACGAGGAGTCGGCCCTGCGGATCGAGTTCTACGGCGACACCATCGAGCGGATCGTGCCCTTCGACGTCCTGACCGGGGAGATGGGGGAGGAGCTCCGCGACATCGTGGTCTTCGCCGCCACCCACTACGTGGCGGGCGACGAGACGATCCAGCGGGCCATCGGTTCGATCGAGGTCGAGCTGCGCGAGCAGCTGGCCCGCTTCCAGAAGGAGGGCAAGCTCCTCGAGGCCCAGCGGCTGCGGGCCCGCACCGAGCACGACCTCGAGATGCTGGCCGAGACCGGGATCTGCTCGGGGATCGAGAACTACAGCCGGCACCTCGACGACCGTCAGGAGGGCGAGGCGCCGTACACCTTGCTCGACTTCTTCCCCGAGGACTACCTGGTGGTCATCGACGAGAGCCACGTGGCCGTGCCCCAGCTGAACGGGCAGTGGGCCGGCGACCGGTCCCGCAAGGAGACCCTGGTCGAGCACGGCTTCCGGTTGCCCTCGGCCATGGACAACCGTCCGCTGCGGTTCGAGGAGTTCACCGCCCGGGTGCCCCAGGCCATCTTCGTCTCGGCCACCCCGGGCCCCTACGAACTGGCCGAGTCGACCGGGGTCGTCGACCAGGTCATCCGGCCGACCGGGCTGATCGACCCCGAGGTGGTCATCCAGCCGACCTCGGGCCAGGTCGACGACCTCATGGCCCGGATCGACGACGTGGTGGGGCGGGGCTGGCGGGCCCTGGTCACCACCCTGACCAAGAAGATGGCCGAGGACCTGACCGAGTACCTGTCCGAGGCCGGCGTCCGGGTGCAGTACCTGCACTCGGACATCGACACCATCACCCGCATCGAGATCCTCCGGGAGCTGCGGCTGGGCAACATCGACGTGGTGGTGGGCATCAACCTGCTGCGTGAGGGCCTCGACCTGCCCGAGGTGGCCCTGGTGGCCATCCTCGACGCCGACAAGGAGGGCTTCCTGCGCTCGGCCTCGGCCCTGATCCAGACGATGGGCCGGGCGGCCCGCAACGCCGAGGGCCGGGTGGTGCTCTACGCCGACACCATCACCGACTCGATGCGCACGGCCATCTCGGTCACCCAGCAGCGCCGGGACAAGCAGATCGCCTACAACCTGGAGCACGGCATCGATCCCCAGACCATCTCCAAGGCGGTGACCGACATCCTGGCCCGCCTGCGGAGCAACTCCCCCGACGGGGGCACCGGGGCCAAGCGCAGCCGGGCCGACGTGCGGGCCGGGCGGGCGGCCAAGAGCGTGGCCAACCTCACGGCGGCGGCCAAGGGCGCCCTGCCGCCCGAGACCCCGGTCGAGGTGGCCGACCTCATCGCCAAGCTCGAGGAGGAGATGCGGGCGGCGGCGGCGGCCCTGCGCTACGAGGAGGCGGCCCTGCTGCGCGACGAGTTGGTCGAGCTGCGCCTGGCCGCCGCCGGCTCGGTGGACCAGCTGGCGGTGCCGGTCGGGGACGACGGCGAAGTGGCGGCCCTCGCCGACTGAACCGGCCCGGCGTCGGGTCCAGGTCCCCGTGGGCCCCGTTCGGGGCGTCACACCCCGGCGGTATCCTCCGCACATGTCCGACCGTTTGGTCATCCGCGGCGCGCGCGAGCACAACCTGAAGGATGTCTCGCTCGACCTGCCGCGGGACGAGCTGGTCGTCTTCACCGGCCTCTCGGGGTCGGGCAAGTCCTCGCTGGCCTTCGACACCATCTACGCCGAGGGCCAGCGGCGCTACGTCGAGTCGCTCTCGGCCTACGCCCGCCAGTTCCTGGGCCAGATGGACAAGCCCGACGTGGACTTCATCGAGGGACTGTCGCCGGCCATCTCCATCGACCAGAAGTCGGCGTCACGCAACCCCCGCTCGACCGTCGGCACGATCACCGAGGTCTACGACTACCTGCGGCTGCTCTACGCCCGCGTCGGCCGCCCGCACTGCCCGAACTGCGGTCGCCCGGTGGCCCGCCAGACCCCCCAGCAGATCGTCGACCGGGTGCTCGAACTGCCCGAGGGCTCCCGCTTCCAGGTCCTGGCCCCGGTGGTGCGGGGTCGCAAGGGCGAGTACTCGAGCCTGCTCGAGGACTTCGCCCGGCAGGGCTTCGCCCGGGCCCGGGTGGACGGCGTGCCGCTCGAGCTGGCCGATAGGGCCGACGTCAACCTGGCCCGCTACGAGCAACACACCATCGAGGTGGTGGTCGACCGCCTGGTGCGCCGAGACGGGATCCGCCAGCGGCTGACCGAGTCCATCGAGACCGCCCTGTCGCTCACCGGCGGCACGGCCGAGGTGCTGGTGACCCCGGCCAAGGGTGACGAGGCGGGCGCGGCGCCGGCCGAGGAGGAGTCCATCACCTTCAGCCAGCACCTGTCCTGCACCCACTGCGGGCTGAGCTTCGAGGAGCCGGCCCCCCGCAGCTTCTCGTTCAACTCCCCCTACGGGGCCTGCCCGACCTGCGTCGGCCTGGGCACCCGGTTCGAGGTCGACCCGGAGCTCATCGTGGCCGACGGCTCGCTGTCGTTGGCCGACGGGGCCCTCGCCCCCTGGGCCGGCGCCCGGGGCGGGTACTTCGTCGGGCTACTGGCCGGGGTGGCCGAGCTGGGCAAGTTCTCGCTCGACACGCCCTGGGACAAGCTGCGGGCCAAGGACCGCAAGCTGGTCCTCTACGGCACCGGGGCCAAGCAGGTGCACGTGCAGTACCGCAACCGCTTCGGGCGCAGCCGCTCCTACCTCTCCCAGTTCGAGGGCATCGTCACCTGGCTCGGCCGTCGCCACGGCGAGGCCGAGTCCGAATGGTCGCGTGAGCAGATCGAGCAGTACATGCGCGAGGTCGACTGCCCGGCCTGCGGCGGCGCCCGCCTCAAGCCCGAGTCCCTGGCCGTCACCGTCGGCGGCATGAACATCTACCAGCTCTGCAGCCTCTCGGTGGCCAAGGCGGTGGCGGCCATCGGCGAGCTGGACCTCACCGAGCGGGACCACCTGATCGCCGACCGGGTGCTGAAGGAAGTCCGCGAGCGGATGCAGTTCCTGCTCGACGTGGGCCTCGACTACCTGTCGTTGGCCCGCTCGGCGGCCACCCTGTCGGGCGGCGAGGCCCAGCGCATCCGGTTGGCCAGCCAGATCGGCAGCGGCCTGGTCGGCGTCCTGTACGTGCTCGACGAGCCGTCCATCGGCCTGCACCCCCGTGACAACCAGCGGCTCATCGGCACCCTGCTGCGGCTGCGGGACCTCGGCAACACGGTCATCGTGGTCGAGCACGACGAGGACACCATCCGCACCGCCGACCACGTGGTCGACGTGGGGCCGGGCGCCGGCGAGCACGGGGGGGAGATCGTCCACTCGGGTCCGGTGACCGGGCGGGGCGGGCTGCTCACCAACAAGAAGTCGGTGACCGGCCAGTACCTCTCGGGGGCCCGCAGCATCCCGATCCCCGAGCGCCGCCGCCCGGGCAACGGCGAGGCCCTGGTGGTGCGGGGGGCCACCGAGCACAACTTGAAGGACATCGACGTGCGCTTCCCGCTGGGGGCCATGGTGGCCGTCACCGGGGTCTCGGGATCGGGCAAGTCGACCCTGGTCAACGACATCCTCCTGCGGTCGCTGGCCCACCAGCTCCACCGGGCCAAGACCCCGGCCGGCCGGCACAAGAAGGTCGAGGGGATCGGCCACGTCGACAAGGTGGTCGACGTCGACCAGGCCCCGATCGGCCGGACGCCCCGGTCGAACCCCGCCACCTACACCGGCGTGTTCGACCACATCCGCAAGCTCTTCAGCCAGACGTCGGAGGCCAAGGTCCGGGGCTACCTGCCGGGACGCTTCTCCTTCAACGTGCGGGGCGGTCGCTGCGAGGCGTGCGCCGGCGACGGCACCATCAAGATCGAGATGCACTTCCTGCCCGACGTGTACGTGCCCTGCGAGGTCTGCCACGGGGCCCGTTACAACCGCGAGACCCTGGAGGTGCTCTTCCGGGGCAAGAGCATCGCCGAGGTGCTGGACCTGTCCTGCGAGGAGGCGCTGTCCTTCTTCGCCAACCAGCCGCCGATCGCCCGACACCTCCAGACGCTGGTCGACGTGGGGTTGGGCTACGTGCGCCTCGGCCAGCCGGCCCCGACCCTCTCGGGCGGCGAGGCCCAGCGGGTCAAGCTGGCCACCGAGCTGTCGCGCCGGCCCACCGGCCACACCTTCTACATCCTGGACGAGCCGACCACCGGGCTCCACTTCGAGGACACCCGCCGATTGCTCGAGGTGCTCGGACGGCTGGTCGAGCAGGGCAATACGGTGGTGGTCATCGAACACAACCTGGACGTGATCAAGACCGCCGACTGGCTCATCGACCTCGGGCCCGAAGGCGGCGACGGCGGTGGCCAGGTCATCGCCGAAGGGACGCCCGAGCAGGTGGCCAAGACCACCGGCAGCTACACCGGCGACGTCCTGCGACCCGTTCTCGGGCTCTGAGTCCCGTGCCCACCGTCGTCGGCCTTCCGTCGCCGGCGGTCCCCCCTCCGGTCAAGCCGCGCCTGCGGGGGTGGCTGCACCTGCTCGGCGTGGTCCTCACGCTGGTGGCCGGACCGGTGCTCATCGCCCAGGCCGACACCGGGGCCGAGCGGGCCGCCCTGATCGTCTACGTCCTGTCGATGCTGGCCCTCTTCGGGGTCAGCGCCGCCTTCCACCTCCACCACTGGGGGCCGGTCGGGCGGCGCCGCATGCGGCGGGCCGACCACTCGACCATCTTCTTGGCCATCGCCGGCAGCTACACCGCCGTCGCCGTCCTGGTGCTGCACGGTGCGGCCGAGGTGACCGTCCTGCTGGTCGTCTGGCTGGGGGCGGCGGCCGGGGTGACCCTGCGCCAGGTCTGGTTGGACGCCCCCAAATGGGTGGTGGCCGTCCCCTACGTGGTGGTCGGGTGGTCGGCCGTCCTGGTCCTGCCGCCGCTGTGGCGGGGGCTGGGCGGGTGGGGGTTCCTCCTCCTCGTCCTCGGCGGACTGGCCTACACGGCCGGCGCCGTGGTCTACGCCCTGAAGCGGCCCGACCCGGCCCCGGCGACCTTCGGGTACCACGAGGTCTTCCACCTGTGCACCCTGGTCGGCGCCATCCTGCAGTTCGTGGTCATCGCCGGCTTCGCCCTGCCCCGGGCCTGAACGACGCCGGCCGCAGGCCCGACGCCGCCGCACCGAGGCTCAGACGGTGGCCAGCATCTGCTCGAGGGCGATGCGGGCCTCCCGGGCGGTGGTCGGGTCGACGGTGATCCGGTTGCGGACCTCGCCGTCCACCAGGCCCTCGAGCACCCAGGCCAGGTGGGGCGGGTCGATCCGCGACATGGTCGAGCAGGGACAGACCAGGGGGTCGAGGCAGACCACCGTCTTGTCGGGATGCTCGTTGGCCAGCCGGGCCACCAGGTGGATCTCGGTGGCGATCCCGAGCACCGAGCCCGGCGGCGCCTCGTCCACCGCCCGGATGAGGAAGTCGGTCGACCCCACCCGGTCGGCCACCTCGACGACCTCGTGGGCGCACTCGGGGTGGACCAGCACCAGGCCCTCGGGGTGCTCGGCCCGGAAGGCGGCCACGTGCTCGGGCCGGAAGCGCTGGTGGACCGAGCAGTGGCCCTTCCACAGCAGGAGCCGCGACGCCTTGACCGTCGACTCGTCGAGCCCGCCCAGCTCGAGCCGGGGGTTCCACACGGCCATCTCGTCGGCGCCGTAGCCGAGCTGGAAGGCGGTGTTGCGCCCGAGATGCTGGTCGGGGAAGAAGAGCACCTTGTCGCCCCGGGTGCGGCCGTCGGGTCCGGGGAGAGGGCCCAGCGCAGCACGGCCTCGGCGTTGGACGAGGTGCAGACCGAGCCACCGTGACGACCGACGAAGGCCTTCAGGCTGGCGGCCGAGTTCATGTAGGTCACCGGGACGATCCGGTCGACGTCGGTCACCCGGGCCAACTCCTCCCAGGCCACCTCGACGGCATCGATGTCGGCCATGTCGGCCATCGAGCAGCCGGCGTTCAGGTCGGGCAGCACGACCTGCTGGTGGTCGGCGGTCAGCACGTCGGCCGACTCGGCCATGAAGTGCACGCCGCAGAAGACGATGAACTCGGCGTCGTGGCGATCGGCGGCGATCCTCGACAGACCGAAGGAGTCACCCCGGGCGTCGGCCCAGGTCATGACCTCGTCGCGTTGGTAGTGGTGGCCCAGGATGAGCAGCCGGTCGCCCAGCGCCTCCTTGGCGGCGGCGATCCACCCGGCCAACTCGTCGTCGGTCGCGCCGGTGTACCGCTCCGGGAGCGCCGTTTGCAGCCTCAACATGGTCCGACCCCCTGTGGGGTAGGCACCGAATCGGCCGGCGGGGACAGCCTGGTCGCCCATCCGCGGGGTTGTCGGCCTCGGTGCGAGTACGTGATGCCGGGATACCAGGCCGGCTCCGCCAGCATAGGCACCGTCGGGGGTCCCGGAGCGCGAAAGTGGAGGTGATGAAGTCCCGGCCGCCGACCAGCACCATCCCCGACGCCCCCGGCTCCTACCAATTCTTCGACGCCGACGGCCGGATCCTCTACGTCGGCAAGGCCAAGAGCCTGCGCCACCGGCTGCCCAACTACTGGCAGGACTCGGCCGTGCTGCCGCCCCGCACGGCCCAGATGGTGGCCCAGGCCGAGCGGGTCGAGTGGGTGGTGGTGGCCACCGAGGTCGACGCCCTCATCCTCGAGCACTCCTTGATCCAGGCCCACCAGCCCCGGTTCAACGTCCGGCTGAAGGACGACAAGAGCTACCCCTGGCTGGCGGTGACGGTGTCCGAGGAGTGGCCCCGGCCGATGGTGTTCCGGGGCCGCAAGCGCAAGGGGGTCCGCTACTTCGGGCCGTTCGGCCACGTCGGGGCCCTGCGCGAGACCCTCGACCTGCTGGTCCGGAGCTTCCCGGTCCGCACCTGCTCGGACGCCAAGTTCAAGCGCCACGCCCGGCTGGGCCGCCCCTGCCTGCTCTACGACATCGAGCGGTGCTCGGGCCCCTGCGTGGGGGCGGTGGACCACGACGAGTACCAGGGGATGGTCGACAACCTGATGTCCTTCCTCGGGGGCGACACCGCCCCGGTGGTCGACCGCCTGCGGGCCGACATGACCGAGGCCGCCGAGGCCCTCGAGTTCGAGCGGGCGGCCCGGCTCCGGGACCGGCTCGAGGCGGTCCACAAGGCGGCCGAGGCCCAGCAGATGGTGTCCGAGCGGCCCGAGAACTTCGACGTGGTCGGCGGTGGCCCAGGACGAGCTCGAGGCGGCGGTCCAGGTGTTCCACGTCCGCCGGGGCCGGGTGGTCGGCCGGGGTGGCTTCGTGGCCGACAAGGTCGAGGACCTGACCGGCCCGGCCTTCGTCGGCCGGGTGGTCGAGCGGCTCTACGACGCCGCCGACGTCGAGGTCCCGGTCCAGATCCTGCTGCCCGACGAGCCCGACGAGCCCGAGCTGTTGACCGAGTGGCTGTCGGCCGTGCGGGGCGGACCGGTCCACCTCTCGGTGCCCCAGCGGGGTTCCAAGCGGTCGCTCCAGGAGATGGTCACCCGCAACGCCCAGGAGGACCTCGTCCGGCACCGCCTCCGTCGGGCGGCCGACCACAACAGCCGGGCCCGGGCCCTGACCGAGCTCCAGGCCGCCCTGGACCTGCCCGTGGCGCCCCTGCGCATCGAGTGTTACGACATGAGCCACCTCCAGGGGACCGACTACGTCGGGTCGATGGTGGTCTTCGAGGACGGGCTGGCCAAGAAGTCCGACTACCGCCGCTACAAGGTGAAGACGGTCGGCGGCAACGACGACTACGCGGCCATGGAGGAGGTGCTCACCCGGCGCCTGAGCGCCTGGGTCACCGACCAGGCGGCGGTCGAGGCCGAGCGCCAGGCCCGGCGGGACGGGACGACGCCGGTGCCGTCGGCTGACGACGGCGAGCCACCCGAGGGGGAGCGGGCCCGCCGGCGCTTCGCCTACCCGCCCCAGCTGCTGCTCATCGACGGGGGCAAGGGCCAGCTGGGGGTGGGCGTCAAGGTCCTCGAGTCGCTCGGGCTCAGCGGCCAGGTCGAGCTGGCCTCGTTGGCCAAGCAGTTCGAGGAGGTCTACCGACCCGGTCGCGACGAGCCCATCCGGATCCCCCGGGGCTCCGAGGCCCTGTACCTGCTGCAACGGGTGCGGGACGAGGCCCACCGCTTCGCCATCACCTTCCACCGCCAGAAGCGGGGGACCCGGATGACGTCCAGCGTGCTCGACGGGGTGAAGGGGCTGGGCCCGACCCGCCGCAAGCGCCTGGTGCGGGAGCTGGGCGGGGTCCGGGCCCTGCGCGAGGCGCCGCCCGAGCAGCTGTTGGCCCTGTCGTGGCTCCCCGACGAGGTCGCCCGGGCCACCTACACCGCGCTCCACGGCAGCTGGCCCCGACCGTCGGAGCACACCGCCGGGTGACCGCGGTGGCCCGCCCCGGCGACCGGGCGCCCAAGGTGGTGGCCATCGGTGGGGGGCACGGCACGGCCACGGCGCTCGGTGCCGTGCGGCAGTACGCCTCGGAGGTCACCGCCGTGGTCTCGGTGGCCGACGACGGGGGATCGAGCGGACGGCTCCGCCAGCTGCTCGACGTGGTCGCCTACGGGGACCTGCGGCGGTGCCTGGTCGCCCTGGCCGGCCCGGACTCCCTCCTGGCCCAGGCCTTCGAGCACCGGTTCGCCGAGGGTGAGCTGGCCGGCCACGCCCTGGGCAACCTGGTGCTCGCCGGACTGGTCGAGGCGTCCGGCGACCTGGTGGCCGGCATCGACAGCGGCGCCCGGCTGCTCGACGCCGTGGGCCGGGTCCTCCCGGCCACGTCCGAGCCGGTGGTGCTCAAGGCCGAGGTCGAGGGGCTCGAGGTGGCCGGGGAGGCGGCCGTGGCCCGCAGCGGGGGCATCCGGCGCGTGGCGCTGGTGCCCGAGGGGGCGACCTCTCCGCCCGAGGTGGCCGAGGCCATCCTGGCCGCCGATCAGGTGGTGCTCGGGCCGGGCTCCCTCTTCACCAGCGTGCTGGCGGCGGCCGTCGTGCCGGCCGTGGCCCGGGCCCTGGCGGCCACCCGGGGCCAGCGGGTGTACGTCTGCAACCTGGGGCCCGAGTCGCCCGAGACCGACGGCTACGACGTGGCGGCGCACCTCGACGCCCTGCTCGACCACGGCGTGGCGGTCGACGTCGTGTTGTGCGACACGGGGGCCGGGCTCGACCTCGGGGCGGTCGCCCGACCGGTGCACGACACCGCATTGGCCGGGCGCAACCCCGGAGGCCACGATCCTGGCAAACTGGCGCGAGGCCTTACTCATCTGCTGGCATGAACGGCCGGCGGGCAATGGAGGTGGGAGCATGCGGGTACAAGTAGGGATCAACGGCTTCGGCCGGATCGGCCGCAACTTCCTGCGGGCCGTCCTGGCCCAGGACGCCCCGGTCGACGTGGTGGCGGTCAACGACCTGACCTCACCCGAGACGCTGGCCCATCTGCTGCGCTACGACTCGACCCACGGCCGTCTCTCGGTCCCGGTCCACGTCGACGGCGAGGACCTGGTGGTGGGGGACCGGCGGATCCGGGTGCTGGCCGAGCGGGACCCGGCCGCCCTGCCCTGGGCCGACCTCGGTGCGTCGGTGGTGATCGAGTCGACCGGCCGGTTCACCGACCGCAGCGACGCCGCCCTGCACCTGAAGGGCGGGGCCGAGCGGGTGATCATCTCGGCCCCGGCCGGTGACGCCGACGCCACCTTCGTGGTCGGCGTGAACGACGACACCTACGACCCCGACACCCACGTGATCGTCTCGAACGCCTCGTGCACCACCAACTGCTTCGTCCCGATGGTCAAGGTGCTCGACGACAGCTTCGGCATCCTCAGCGGGTTCATGACCACGGTCCACGCCTACACCAACGACCAGAACCTCCTCGACCTGCCGCACAAGGACCTGCGCCGGGCCCGGGCGGCGGCGGTCAACATCACGCCGGCCTCGTCCGGGGCCGCCCGGGCCACCCACCTGGTGCTGGCCTCGATGAAGGGGAAGCTCGACGGGGCCGCCCTGCGGGTCCCGGTGCCCGACGGCTCGATGACCGAGCTCACCGCGGTGGTCGACGGCGCGCCCACGGTCGCCGAGGTCAACGAGGCCTTCGCCGCCGCCTCGGTCGGGTCCCTGGCCGGCGTGCTCGACTACACGGCCGACCCGATCGTCTCGTCGGACATCGTCGGCCAGCCGGCCTCGGTCACCATCGACTCCCTCCTGACCATGGTCCAGACGTTTGAGGAGAGCCGGAGCCTGGTAAAGGTGGCTGGGTGGTACGACAACGAGTGGGGCTACTCCAATCGATTGGTGGACCTGGCCCGGATCGTGGGGGGTGCCCGATGACCGGCCGGCTCGACCTCGTCCTCGTCGCCGTATCGGACTCGAGCGCAGCATGAGCGACGGCGCCCGGACCTCGGCCCTCCGGGCGCTTCCCCGGTTGGAGGATCTCCCCGATCTCGACGGCCGGCGGGTGCTGGTCCGAGCGGACTTCAACGTGCCCCTGACCGACGGGCCCGACGGCACCCCCGAGGTGGCCGACGACTTCCGGATCCGGGCGGCCATCCCGACCCTCACCTGGCTGAAGGAGCAGGGCGCCGACATCACCGTCTGCTCCCACCTCGGGCGACCCAAGGGCGAGCCCGACCCCCGGTGGGAGATGACGCCGGTCCGGGCGTACCTCGACCGGCTGTGCTCGGGGATCGACCCTGACCGAGAACCTGCGGTTCTCCCCGGGCGAGAAGTCGAACGACCCGGCGTTCGTCGCCCAGCTCATCGACGGGTTCGACGTCTACGTCAACGAGGCCTTCGGCGTCTCCCACCGGGCCCACGGCTCGGTCGTGGGCCCGCCCCAGTTCCTGCCCAGCGCCGCCGGACGCCAGATGATCCGTGAGGTGGAGGTCCTGGGCGGCCTGCTCGACCAACCGGCCGGGGCCCTTCGTGGCCATCGTGGGCGGCATGAAGGTGTCCGACAAGCTGGGCGTCCTGCGGGCCCTGTGCGAGCGGGTCGACGTGCTGTGCGTCGGCGGCGCCATGGCCTTCACCTTCCTGGCCGCCCTGGGCCACGAGGTCGGCGCCTCGCTGGTCGACGCCGACTATCTCGGTGCCTGCCTCGAGCTGCTCGACTCGGGCACCACCATCCTGCTCCCGACCGACGTGGTGGCCCTCGAGCCGGGCGGGACCTTCGGTCCGAACAGCGACGGCCCCGGCCTGCGGGGGACCACCAAGGTGCTCGGCCAGGACGTGCCCCACGGGTGGATCGGCCTCGACATCGGTCCCGACTCGGCCGCCGCCTTCGCCGAGGTGGTCGTCCAGCGCCGGCACGGTGTTGTGGAACGGCCCCCAGGGGGCGTTCGAGGACGAGCGCTTCGCCGGAGGCACCCGGACGGTGGCCGAGGCCGTCGCCGCCTGCCCGGGCTTCACCGTGGTCGGTGGCGGCGACAGCGTGAGCGCCCTCGATCACCTCGGCCTGGCCGACCAGGTCGACTTCCTCTCGACCGGGGGTGGGGCGTCGCTGGTGTTCCTCGAGACCGGCGACCTGCCCGGCCTCGAGGCGTTGCGGCACGCCCCCAACGCGCCCTCGCCCGCCTGAGCCGCTCCGACCTCACCGATGCCCGAGGCGACACGAGCCCTCCGCCGACCCCTGGTCAGCGGCAACTGGAAGCTGCACCACGACCACATCGAGGCCCTGCACCTCGTCCGGGACCTGGGCCTGCGCCTGAAGCCCGACGACCTGGCCCGGTCGACGTCTCGGTCCACCCGCCCTTCACCGACCTGCGGACCGTCCAGACCCTGGTCGAGGGGGAGGAGCTGGGCCTGGCCCTCGGCGCCCAGCACTGCTACTTCCACGACCGCGGGGCGTTCACCGGCGAGGTCGGGCCCCAGATGCTGGCCCGGTTGGGCACCGCCTACGTCCTGGTGGGCCACTCGGAGCGCCGGGAGTACTTCGCCATGACCGACGCCGACGTCTCGGCCACCCTGCGGGCCGTGGTGGCCCAGCAGATGACGCCCATCTGCTGCGTGGGGGAGTCGGCCGAGGAGCGTGACGCCGGCCACACCGAGGCCCGGCTGTCGGCCCAGGTCCGGGCGGCCCTGGCCGGCGTGGCCCCCGAGGTGGTGGGGTCCATGGTCATCGCCTACGAGCCCCGTTGGGCCATCGGGACGGGCCGGGCGGCCAGCCACGTCGACGCCGAGGACGCCTGCGTGTACATCCGCGACATCGTGGCCGAGGTCGCCGGTCCGCCGGCGGCGGCGACCATCCGGCTCCAGTACGGGGGGTCGGTCTCGCCCGAGAACGCCGAGGAATTGGTGGCCGAGCCCGACGTGGACGGCCTCCTGGTCGGCGGGGCCAGCCTCGAGGCCGGATCCTTCCTCGACATCATTCGGGCGGTCGGCGGCTGCTACCGTTCCTCTGCCACCTGAAGGTCATGTGGCGAGCGCATGAAGGAGCGATGACGTGCTGACCGCGGTCTACGTCGTGATCGAAATCCTGTCTGCCCTGGCCCTGATCTTCCTGATCCTCATGCACAGCGGCAAGGGCGGGGGGCTGTCGGACATGTTCGGTGGCAGCGTCGGCGCGGCGGCCCAGGGGTCCACGGTGGTCGAGCGGAACCTCGACCGCATCACCGTGACGGTCGCCCTGATTTTCGCCTTCACCACCGTGGTCCTGGATCTCCGGCTGCAGTGATCGGCCGGGGCCGGCGCCCCGGGTGGTGGCGGCGCACACTGTTGGTGCCGACGCTCGCCGTGGTGGCGGCCGCCGCGGCCTGCGGCGGAGGCTCGGGGGCGTCGACCACGACCACCGTGCCGCTGGTCCTCGGGACCGGCGGGTCCATCACCCTGGGCATCGACCGCTCGCCGACCGGGTGCAACCCCCACCTCGTGCCCCAGGGGAACTCGGCCATCTCCCTGGTCCTGAACGCCGTCCTGCCGAGCTCCTTCTTGACCAACGACGTCGGGGCGTCGACCGGCAACCAGGACTTCACCCCCCAGGCCGAGCTCCAGAGCATCACCCCCCAGAAGGTCGTGTACACCATCGACCCCCGGGCGGTGTGGTCCGACGGCGTGCCCATCACCGCCGCCGACTTCATCTACGCCTGGCAGCAGCAACGGGGCTCGACCTTCGGGGACAACTCGTCCATCGACACCCAGGGCTACCGGGACATCAAGTCGGTGACCGGTTCGAACAAGGGTCGGACGGTCACGGTGATCTTCGCCAAGCACTTCGCCGACTGGCGCAAGCTGTTCAACCAGCTCCTGCCGGCCCACGTCATGGAGAAGGTCGGCTGGGACCCCGCCTGCGCCACCGTCGACCCGCACATCGACCTGTCCGGCGGCCCGTTCAAGATCGCCTCGGCCACCCTCGACAAGGTCGTGCTGGTGAGGAACCCCAAATGGTGGGGGCAGAAGCCCAACCTCGACCGCCTGGTCATCAAGGTGGCCACCGGCGGGGCGGCCGAGCTCTCGTCGTGGGTGCGTGACGGCACGGCCCAGGTCGTGCTGCCCTCAGGCTTCGACACCAGCTACCTGTCCCAGGTGAGCGGCGACCCGGCGCTCCAGAGCCAGACCCAGATCTCCTCCACGTTCCTGCAGCTCGAGTTCGACACGGCCTCGCCGGCGACCGAGGCGCCCGAGGCCCGCCAGGCCGTCCGGGAGGCGGTGGCCTCGGCCATCGACCGCCAGGCACTGGTCAACGAGGTGGTCGGGCCCTCCGACATCAACATCGTCCCGGCGTCCAGCCACATCTGGGCCCAGAACCAGAACTCCTACCCGACCACCCCGTCGACGACGCCGATCAACCAGACCACCACGACCAGCTCCACGACCACCACCACCACGGCGCCCACCGCCACCACGACGACCACGTCGCCGACCTCG
The DNA here is from genome assembly GCA_963730735.1 of uncultured Acidimicrobiaceae bacterium. Classification (GTDB taxonomy): domain Bacteria; phylum Actinomycetota; class Acidimicrobiia; order Acidimicrobiales; family RAAP-2; genus CAVSSX01. The sequence continues at coordinate 190,692 of CAVSSX010000008.1, read as the reverse complement.
GCCACGCCGTGGCCGGCGACGGCCAACCCGGCCCAGACCGAGCAGCTGCTGCTCGGTGAGGGCTACACCGAATCGGCCACCGGGACCTGGCTCCAGCCGGACGGGACGCCGCTGGTCCTGCGCACCGTGGTCGACGACGGCGACCCCTGGGCGGTGGCCGCCGGCCACCGGATCGAGCAGCAGCTGACGGCGGCCGGCTTCACCGTCCAGCCGTCCGACGCGCCCTCGGCGGCGGCGGCCGGGGCGATGCTCGCCGGCGGGCAGGCCGACCTGGCCGTGCTGCCGATGGCCGCCTCCCCGTTCCCGAGCCAGGCCATGGCCTGGTACACGCCGTTGCTCGGGCCGCCGGGGCAGGGGGGCTCGCAGAACTGGACGAACCTCGACGACCCCGAGTTGAACGGCCTCCTGCTCAAGGCGAGCCAGAACGCCCTGAGCCTCAACCCCGACAAGGTGCCGCCGATCTACGCCAAGGCCGATGCCATCTTGTGGTCGAACATGGCCGCCCTGCCGCTGTTCGCCCAGCCGACCACGCTGGCCTGGTCGGACAAGGTCACCGGCGTGGGGCCCACGCCCCAGGCCTCGGCCCTCCTGTGGGATGTCGTCGACTGGGGCGTGCTGGTGCCGGCGAACACCACGACGACGTCGGGCTGACCATGCCCACCCGGCGTGACCAGGGACCTTTGGCCCACGGACCGTTGCGCTAGCATCGCTGGACGCTCGACCGGCAGGACCGGCGGGCGACCACACCGGTCGGAGTGGCGGAATAGGCAGACGCGCCAGCTTGAGGGGCTGGTGCCCGCAAGGGCGTGGGGGTTCAAGTCCCCCCTCCGACACCAGTAAACGCCCTTGTCAGAGGGCGTATCGCCGAAAACTAGTTGACCGAAATTCTGCCGATCTTCTGCCGAAGTGCACGTTTCCTTCCGCCAACAAGCCATCCGGGGAGCCTGGCTCCCGACAGATGCCACCCAGATCAGTTAGCAGTTTGGTTACATTCGGCATCCCCAGTCGCAGACGAGGCTGTCTGCGCCCACACTCCTAGTAGGTGCCGAAAGGCTCAAACAAGGGGATGGAGTGCCCCGGATCAAAAGGTCAGGAAATATGAGCTTTTTCGATGCCTTTGCCCCGATTCAGGCTCCGATGCCACTTCCTAGTCGAGGTCCGAGTGAACTCGAGATCCTTGATTCCTGGCCTCAGTCTGAGCCTTGGAAGCATCCGCCTCGGGCCTGGATCGGGGGCTGGCTCGATTGGCAGTTGCCACTTATCGACAGTCCCAACCTGAACGTGTGGGCCCGAGATTTTCGAGCATGTCCCGACGGCCTCGTGTTTTCCCTTCGAGTCCGAGCGGAGCCGGAGGCAGTCAGCATCGAGCCCCGTGCGAATGGGTTGGGAAGACCAGGGTGGTTCTTGGGCGCGGAAGATGATGGGCGCCTTGGCGTGCGCTATCCGGACGGCCGAAAGGCCGCAACTGGGGCTGAGTCAAGCACCAGCGACATAGCGCTTGTCCCATTCACTTTTGGTGTGGAGGGTCCAGACCAGCTATCCGTGCGATTTTGGATGTGGCCTCTGCCAACTGCAGGCCAGTTGGTATTGGTCGCTGATTGGCGTTCGATCGGACTCGAGGATCACGAGGCTTCAATTTCCGTAGGGGACCTGGCCCCTGTGGCGAATTCGGCCAAGGCTGTGCGCCCGCGCAATCTGGGAACCGAATCTGGTTCGAGCGAGAGTTCCTGGAAGCGAAAGCCATCTCGCTAGGCGCCAGCGTCACCTGCCAGATTCCCTACGTGGTCGAGAACCTGGCCCCGAACTCCTGAACGATCTTCCGGAGGGCCGTGAGGTAGAGGAGCCCCAGGTTCGAGACGGAAGTGTCGGTGATCGGCTTTCCGTCGTGCTCACTGGGCGCACCGGCGAGGTGCCACGTTGAGGTCACGCCCGACTTCTCCGGCAACTGAAGATAGACCCGCTCGGTCTTGCCATCGGGCATCTTCACTTCCCAGCCGTTCCCTGCAGTCGCTGCCTCGCCAAAGAAGATGCCGACCGTGCCGGGAGGAGCCTGCGCTTGCAGCTCGGCCATGAGTGGGCCGCTGCTACCGGGAGTTATGGTCCCGGGCGGCGAGGTTGCGCGAGCAACTCAGCTTCGGAGCGCGCCTGGAGTGCGCGTGCCACCCTGTCCTCCGACCCCAACCCGAACCGCCAGATGAGTTCCGATCCGAAAGGGCGAGCATGACCACCAACGAGCCCTATGGCGACAGCGCGCCGGCACCGGTCCCCCCGGGTTTCTTCCCGCAACCCGGTCTGCCCCCGGACTTCCTACTGCCGGCGGGCGTCACCCTGGCACCGGTGGGCCGGCGGATCGGCGCCTACTTCCTGTCGTTCCTCCTCTTCATCGTGACGCTCGGGATCGGCTGGATCATCTGGGGACTGTTCCTGTGGCCCAGGGGACAGAGCCCAGCGTTCAAGGTGCTGAGGCTGCACGTCGTCCCGAGGACCGGTGGCACGCCGGTCGGTTTCGGTCGGATGGTGCTCCGCAACGTGGTCGGAGGCTTCGTGCAGGGACTCCTCGGGATCATCTCGGCGCTGGTCTCGTTCATCCTGTTCCTCACCGGGCGGCTGCACCAGCCGCTGACGGACCTGATCGCCAGCACCACGGTGGTCCACGACCCGGGCGACCTCTACGACGGGATGCGACGCGCCGGGCAGGAGTGACCGCCCGACGTCGGTCCATCGGGCGCACGCCGACGCCGTAGGCCACTGCTCGCCCCTCGCCGGGCGCTCCCTTCGGGTACGAACACCTGTTCGCTATTCTTCGCGGATGGATCACGTGATGACGTCGTCGCTGAGGACGGACGGCCAATTGGTCGATGAGCTGGACGCACTGCTTCGGCGGCCGTGGTGGCACGAGTTGGCCGCATGCCGGACCTCGGGCACGAAGGTCTTCTTCAACGGCACCCACCAGGGCGTCGAGGCTGCTGTGGCGATCTGTGCCACCTGTCCGGTCGAGGACGTCTGCCTGGCGGTGGCGCTCGAGGATCCGGAGCTCCGGGGCGTCTGGGGCGGCACCACGAGCAGCGAACGCCGGCGGCAGCGAAAGTCGGCCGGCTCGCTCTAGCCGGTCGGATTCTCGCGCCTCGGCGCCGGGAGCCCACCAGCGCCACCGTCAGCCCGGCAACGGCCGTGGCAGACCTACGGGAGTTGCACTACTGTGAGAGAAGTCTGTTGGTTACCTGTAGATGCGGCCTTCTGATCCCCAAGAGCGAGGTTCCAGTGAGTCTTCGCAGCACCGACGTCGGCCAGATTCTCTCCGAGATCCTCGAGCGGCCTCCAAGAGATCTTGACGAACTGGCGAGCATGATCGAGGGCGGCGAGGCCGGTAGCGATACCAGCGTCCTCCTCGGCGGCATCCTCGGGGGCATGGTCGCCGCCATGGCGCTGCAGGGGAGCCGCCCCAGTGCCGCGGCAGGCGGCTTGTCGGTCGCCGACGATGCCGCCACCGCAGACACCGCGGCCGGAGCCATCGCCCGCGCCCGGGCATCGCTGGTCGTGAAGAACGTCGGCGTGCAGTCGTTTGCCAACCCGCCGCTGGCTCAGGCGAATGGGGATCCTCGCCAACAGGTGAATCCGGCGATCCGCCAGAATCCGCCTCCCCTGGACCCCGAAGTCGCCCCGCCGGCGGGTCCCGGCCTCCCACCGGTGAATCCGGGCATCCCACCGGCAGGTCCCGGTGGCCCCATCGACCCAGAACACCCCGTCCCCCCAGGCGGCCCCGGACTCCCACCCGATGGGCCGATCGGCCCGAACAACCCGGAAGGACCTGGCGGCCCAGAGGGTCCGGTCGGCCCGAGCAACCCGGAAGGACCTGGCGGCCCGGCGGGTCCGGTCGGCCCGAGCAACCCGGAAGGTCCTGCCAACCCAGGCCAACCGTCGGCCCCCACCCCCATCCAGCCCGGGCCGCCCAGCGACCCGAACGGACCCCAACCGATCCAGCCCGGGCCGCCCAGCGACCCCAACGGGCCCCAACCGATCCAGCCAGGGCCGCCGAGCGACCCGAACGGGCCCCAACCGATCCAGCCCGGGCCGCCCAGCGACCCCAACGGGCCCCAACCGATCCAGCCCGGGCCGCCCGAGCGACCCCAACGGACCGCAACCGATCCAACCGGGGCCGCCCAGCGACCCCAACGGACCGCAACCGATCCAGCCCGGGCCACCGAGCGACCCCAACGGACCGCAACCCATCCAACCGGGGCCACCCAGCGACCCCAACGGACCGCAACCCATCCAACCGGGGCCACCCAGCGACCCCAACGGACCGCAACCGATCCAGCCGGGGCCGCCCAGCGACCCCAACGGGCCCCAGCCGTTCGGTCCTGGGTCGCCGAGCGATCCGCCGACCGAGCCGCCGCCGCCGAGCGATCCTGGAGATCCGAGCGACCCGGGTGGACCGCCTCCTGGCGAGCCCGGCAGCTCTGGCCTCGGACCGGCGTTCGAACGGGGCCCATGGATCGATGTCCTTGGACGACTCGCCCAGGTTTCGATCGAGCTGGTGGGGCTCGAGGAGTTCCTCGTCGCCTCGGAGCTACGCCAGGTGGTCGAGTTCGCCCTCGAACGGCGAGGCGCGTTCCGCGCCAGCTCGATCGTGGCGCCGGGGGCAGAGGGACAGTCGCGAGTGGACATCACCCAGCGAAGGTCGCTGCTCCTCGATCAGCTCGGGGAACTCGAGTCGATGTTCAACGCCCGGATCCGCCAAGTGCTGCCCGGTGTCCTGCAACAGCTCGGGCTGCCGGCGGTCACGCCGAACCAGATCGACGTGCAGATGACGGCGACCGGAGATGGCGAGTACTTCAACGTCCACCTCGACAACTCGACCGAGAGGTTCCAGTCGCGCAAGCTCAGCTTCGTGTACTTCTTCCACCGGGAACCCAAGGCGTTCGAGGGGGGCCAGCTCAGGATCTTCGATCTGGACCGGTACGACCAGGTGGCCCAGGCCGGTGCCCGGTACACCGAAGTGGAGCCGGTGCAGAACCAGATCGTCTTCTTCCCGAGCGGTTACCTCCACGAGATCGCGCTGGTCCACGCTCCGTCGGGCGCGTTCGAGGACAGCCGGTTCACCGTGAACGGGTGGATCCATTGGTGACGATCGCCCCCACGAACCACCTCGACTCGTGGGGCGGAACCGGCGACGGCCTCGAGGAGCCGTACGGGTGCCTGCTCGCCACGCAGCCGAGTCACCTGGTCCCGAGACGGCTCCTCAGCTCACTGCGGCTCCCGCCTCCTGACGGGCCGCTCGTTCTGAGCGAGGCGTGCTGGCTCGACGAGGACCTCCCGGCCCGGTGGCGCTCGCTGGTCCCGGCGTCGGTCCATCGTGACCCGTGGACGTTGTGGGTGCGCGCCGCCGACACTGGCGTCGTCGCCCCGTACCTGCTCGAGGAGGCGGTCGCCGACTGGTTGTCCGGACAGCGCCCCGGAGCGGTCGTCGACCGCCGGCTGGACCGCCGCCATCGTGACCTCCTCGCCGCCGTCGGTGCCCTGGGCGACCGCACCACCGACTCGCAGGTCCGGTCGGAATGGGATGACGCCGTGACGGCGGCGAGCCAACAGCTCACGACGGGGTTCGCCGTGATGGGCCGGCCACTGCACCCCTTCCATCTGGCGAGCCTCCGGGCCCGGTACCGCCGCCTGGTCCGCAGCAATGGCCTCCAGCTCGGGGACACGCAGAGTCCGCTCCGCTACGTCGCCCACAATGAGCCGGTCGCCCGCTTCTTCCACCGGCAGCTGGCGCCGGTGGTGTCGACCATCGTCGGCCGCACCGTCACGCCGTCGTACGTCTATCTCTCCGCCTACCAGCCCGGGGCCGACCTGCCTCGCCACACGGACCGGGAACAGTGCGCCTACACGTTGGCCATGCTGGTCGACTGCACGCCGGAGCCGCGTTCCCACTCACCCTGGCCGCTCAAGCTCGAACTCCCGCAGGAGTCGGTGGCGGTCTACCAGGCCGTGGGCGACGCACTGCTGTACCGAGGGACGGAGCTCCCACACTTCCGGGACCCGCTGCCGGACGGGCGCAGTTCGACGTCGCTGTTCTTCCACTACGTCGACCAGTCCTTCGAAGGACCGCTCGATTGAGCGAGACGTTCGACCATCTCCGGCTGACGCCGTCGGAGCCACTGGCGCGCTACCTCTACTCGACGTCGGTGCTGGTGCGGCAGGGCAACGGTGGCTTCGCCGAGTACATGCGAACGGCCGACGCCGCCGCCGGATGTGGCCAGCCGGCCTCGCCCTTCGACGCTCCGTGGCTCGTGTTCCACTCGTGGTTGGACGGGTTCGTGGAGCTCGACGACGACGGCGCCCGCACGGTGGCCGAGCTCATGACCGGTGTGCGATCGCCCTCGCCCCGCCACTCGGACATGACCGAAGCGTTGGCCCCGCTCGGATGGCTCGCGGACCGACCGGTCGACCTCGAGGCGTTGGCCCGGCGCACCCGCACCACCTTCGTCGCCATGCAGAACCTCCGGGAACTCCGGTACCTCCTGGAGAAGGTGCAGGTCCTGAAACCCCGCACCGTCGTGGAGATCGGCACCGCCCGGGGCGGCCTCCTCTACGCCCTGGCCCAGGTGGTCGACCGACGGGCGACACTGGTCAGCATCGATCTGCCGGGGGCCAACAATGGTGGGGGACAGTTCGACTCCGAGCGTGATGTCTTCGCCGGCTTCGCCGTCCCCACCCAGCACCTCGTCTGCCTGGCCGGCGACTCGCACACGCCGGCCATGTCCGAGGCGCTCGACGAGGTCCTCGATGGCGAGGCCATCGACCTCTTGGTGATCGACGGCGACCACAGCTATGCCGGCGTCCGCCGGGACCTGCTGGAGTACGGACCCCGGGTGCGCCCCGGAGGCCTGGTGGCGCTGCACGACATCTGTCTCACCCCCGAGGAGTGGGGACCCAACACCGGGGTCGGCCTCTTCTGGCAGGAGCTGCAGGACCGGTTCGGGAATGCGCTCGAGTCGGTGGTGGATCCAGAGGGCGTGTCCGTTCGGGATCGTCCGGCTCACATGGAGTGGTCGTGGGGTTTCGGTTTCCTGCGAGGCACCCAGGCACGGTCGTGGGCTGTGGTCGCCAACGGCGCCGACCCCGGATAGCGGTCACGCAGGAATTCGTCGACCCCCTGGCTTCCTCCTCGAGTCGCCCGTACGCTCGACTCGTGACCACACCCCGACACAGCGGATTCGACCACGTGACCATCGCCGTCGAGGACCTCGACGATGCCAAGAGCTTCTTCGGGTTGCTCGGGTTCGAGGAGACGGCATCGACGGTGGTCGCCGGGGACGAGATGTCGGCCTACATGGGCATCCCGGGCTGGGAGGCGGACCATGTCACGCTGGCGCTCACCGGAGTGGAGCTCCACCAGGAAGTGCAACTCCTCCGGTTCCACCACCCGGCACTCTCTTCGAACCCCGACGAGCCGGACCTGGCCCGTCTGGGTTTCAACCACGTCTGCTTCGCCGTCGACGACCTGGACGCCGCCCTCGCCCGATTGGGCGCCGCCGGGGTGCGAACCCGGAGCGCCGTCATGGAGTTCCACGATCGTCGGCTCGTGCTCCTGATCGGACCGGGCAACGTCACCATCGAGCTGGCGGAGTGGACGACCACGTGACCGCCAGGCGCGAGGCGCCGGGGATGTCGTCGTAGCGACGCTCGTGGGTCGGGGGTGAGGGTCCGCACCCATTCGGCGGCTCGGTGCACCGGCGAACGGTTCGCCGCCGGGTGCCGAGGGGCACGATCCGGGTAGCGCTACTCCAGGGGCCCGCGCCAGATCTGTTGCGCGTCGACGACCTCCCGGCACTCCGGGCACTGTTCGAGGGCGTCGCGGAGTTCGCCGGCCTTGCCGGCGTCGTCGGTGTGCCAGCGGTGGACCCGTGGAATCGCCCGTCCGACCTCGCAGGCGGCCGAGAAGTGCCACAAGGCGGGGGAGTCGGGCCGCATATCGAAATAGACGCCTTCGTCACCGTTGTCCGGGTTGGCCACGGGCAAATTTTAGCCATGCCCCGACACGAGCAGTGAGGGCCGTGCGCCGCTGACCGCCGGCGGAGGACCCCTCAGGGCCATCGGGGCAGCGTGCTGGCGCTCTACGGGTCATAATTTCTCGGCTGACGACCCTACGGAGGTGGGAAATGATTGCGACGGAGTACCCGCTGCTGGACCTGTTCTGGACGATCCTGTGGATGGTCGGATTCTTCATCTGGCTCTGGCTCCTGTTCGTGGTCTTCGCCGACATCTTTCGGAGCCACGACCTGGGCGGCTGGGGGAAGGCCTTCTGGACCATCTTCGTGATCGTGATCCCGCTGCTCGGCGTCCTCATCTACCTCATCGCCCGGGGTGGTGGCATGCACGAGCGGGCGGCCGCCCAGGCCCAGCAACAGCAGCAGGCCTTCGACAGTTACGTCCGCCAGGCAGCCGGTGCGGGCAACACCGCCGACGAGTTGGCCAAACTGGCCGACCTCAAGAACAGCGGGGCCTTGACCGACGCCGAGTTCGAAGCGCAGAAGGCCAAGCTCCTGGCCTGAGCTCGTCCGCCCGAACGAGGTCGACCCCGAGATAGCCCCGCGGGCCGGCCGTCGGGTGTGCCTCGCCAGCATGCCCGTCCACGCCGCTCCAACGGCCCGTCGGCGCACACGTCGCCGCCTCCATGGCCGCCCTGACCCCTGTGCCGTGGTTAGTCACCCTTCCTGACTGGGCATATTCGACACAGGAGGGTGACCATGGGACACACGCTTGTGGCGACGCAGCACTGGGCTAGCGACGGTGAGCACGCCATCATCCTGACCTGTACGACCTGTGACGAGCAGACCTTCGTGGGCTTCGGTGACGATGCGGTACGGGCGGAGGCGGCGGCCCGCTCCGAACACGAGGAATGGCTGCGGACCGGTTCGCCGTCGTCGGCCGGGGGCGTGGCGCGACTGTACGAGCGCTACGGCTTCAGCTTGGGTCGCCAGACGGTCTGATGACACCGCAGGCCGCTGGGTTCCACGTCGACGGCACTGCCCGCTTCCAGGGTCGTCGAGCGAAGTACTACTCCTTCACCCTGCGTCGCCGCGTGTCCGACGGTGCGCAATTCGTCGTCATTCGGGAGTTCCGCATCGAGCAGGAGCCACGCCTCAAATGGGTCCGGACGTGCGGTCTGCCCGTCGAAGGGGGGTATCTGGTTCCCCTGCCCGACTGGGAGGACCACGTCGATGCCGCCGGTGAACTCCGCCCCGCCGCCGACCGTCAAACACTGGCCTGACACCGCCTCCGCCATCAGGGCCCGAGGGCGAGGGCCCACCGGGCGCGCCCGTGCGCCGAGCGACGGTTGGGTGACGAGCGGGAGGGCCAGGCCACGTGCCGGTGTCGTCGCCCCGGATGGGATTGCCCCGGCCCCGAAGGCGGTGGCAGATCGACGGCTCTCGGCTGCTCGGAGTGCGAAACTACGAGCGTGCCGATCGTGGACAACAGCCCGGAAGGCCTCGAGTTCCGCCGGGCCCGATTGGAGTGGCAACGGGCCAAGGTCCGGCGTCAGATCCGGCGTGGCCCGCCGCGCATCCTGGCCCTCTCGGCCTGGACGCTACCGCCGGTACGTCGGTCGCCAACAGCGGAAGCTGGAGAAGCTGCGCCAGTCCGAGCTGAAGCTCGACCAACTCAGGGAATCGCTGGAGCCGAAGCCGTGAGTTGCCGGACCCGCCAGCGCCACCACTGAGCCTGACCACCGTGCGATGACCGGGCTACGGGACTACGAGCAGTGGCACACGGCGTACGACGATCCCGACTCGGGCCTGTCCTGGCGCCTGCGTACCGTGCAGGGCGCGATCGAATCGGCCTTGGACGAGTGGACCGGGCCGGTCCGTGTGCTGAGCGCCTGCTCGGGTGACGGGCGGGACGTGCTGGAGGTGCTGGGCCACCGGGCCGACGCCAGCCGGGTGTCGGCCACGCTGCTGGAGCTCCATCCGGCCCTCGCTGATCGAGCGAGACGCTTGGCGGCCAACACGGCCGCCGCGGTCGACGTGCGGACGGCCGACGCCGGCGTCTCGGACAACTACCGCGATGCCGTGCCGGCGCAGCTGGTCCTCCTCGTCGGCATCCTCGGCAACATCAGCGACAGCGACATCGAACGTCTCATCCGAACGACCCCGCAGTTCTGTCAGCACGGTGCCACCGTGGTGTGGACCCGGGGGCGGGACCCCGAGGATCGGAACGACATCGTGCGGGCGAGCTTCCGGGCGGCGGGCTGCTCGGAGGTGGCGTACCTTTCGAAGGATCTCGATGGCCTGCCGGCCGTGGGGGTCGTGCGCTTCGACGGCCAATCCGAGGAGCTGGTGCCGGGCCGTCACCTCTTCACGTTTCTGCGCTGACGGACCGACACCAGGATGCAGGTGGGCGGCGAAGGTCGAGATGACGAATCGAGCTCTGGGGGGGGGGTCGACATGCCGGGCACGCTGCAGGTGACACATAGTGCGATCGGGGCCGAGGTCCGTCGGAATGACTACGACGTCGTCGTCGACGGCACTCAGGTCGGGTCGGTGGCGATGAACGACACCTTCGAGCTCCCGGTGGCGGCCGGGTCGCATGCGCTCCAGGTCGGCAGTGGTCGCCAGTCGAGCCGTACGACGTCGTTCGAGATCGGGGACGGCGAGGTCGTCGCCTACCGCTGCACCGGCAAGCGGTTCCTGCCCATCTTCTTGGTGTCCTTCCTCGTTCCCCGTCTGGCCCTGACCCTCGTCCGGCAGTAGGGCTCGACGGTGCGGCAGCCCTCCTCGGCTGGTGTCGCGCACTCGGTCGTTCCCTCGAGGGACCTGGGACGGGCGGGGGCGACGTAGCCTGGAGCGTGGTCAGCGAACCGTTCGAAGTGATCTCGGAGATCGAGCCGGCGACCCGACCCGACCTGACCCGGATACGCCATCAGGTAGGGGTCCTGGCCCCGGTGACCGATGCCTTCTTGATCCCCGACAACCACCTGGGCCGGGCGACGGTCTCCAGCGTGGCCGTGGCCCACGAGGTGGCCAGCATGGGCGTGCGGGCCATCGCCTGCCTGAACAGCCGGGACCGCAACCGGCTCGGCTTCCGTCGTGACCTCCTGACGGCCGCCGCCTACGGCGTCGACAGCATCCTGTGCGTGTTCGGCGACCAGCCGGCATCGGGTACCCGTTCGAACGATCTGAACGTGCGCCGCATGTTGGAGGAGGTCCGCACCTTCGGCCGCTCCGACGCGTTCGCCGGAAGTACACCACTGCGCGTCGGCGTGACCACTCAACTGGCCCCTCTGCCGGCGTGGAAGCAGGACGCCGACTTCCTCTTCGTCCAGGCCTCCTTCGATCTCGAGCGACTCCTGCAGTGGCGAGCGTCGCTGGAGTTCGACGGGCCCGTGTTCGCCGGCGTCCTGGTCGTGGCGAGCGCCACCATGGCCAAGACCTTGGCCGAGGCCACCGGGCAGATCGACCTACCGGCGTCGTTGGTGGCCGACCTCGAGACCGACCGGGATGCCGGCGTGGAACGAGCGTGCTCGCTGATGGCCGAGCTCAGAAGCAGCGGAGCCTTCGACGGGGCGCACCTGGTGCCGGTGGGCCGCTACCGCACGGTGGCCGCCCGCCTGGAGGAGGACGGCTGGCGCCGGACGTCGGCGAGGTCACGGGACTAGCCGGCTCCTTCGTCGGGTGGCGCCGAGCGCCGACCGAGGCGAGGTGGTTCAGTCCGTGTGGTCGACCACGTTGAACACGTTGCCGTCCGGCGCCCGGACGAAGAACCGACGAACGCCCCACGGCTCGGTGGTCAGCGGGTGCACGATGTCGTAGCCGAGCTGCTGCGCTTCCTCATAGGCGGCGTCGACGTCGGGCGTGAGCACCGAGACGACGGGATTCTCCGGGGCGCTGGCGTCGTGCGAGACCAGTTGGACCCGGGTGCCCGTCTCGGGCGAGCTGAAGCGGGCCACCCAACCGAGGCTGAAGACCTGGTCGCGCAGGCCGAGGAAGTCGGTATAGAAGCTCTTGGCCGATTCGACGTCGGGCACCTTGAGGTCGGTGATCACTCCGGTGACGTGCATGTCGATCGTCCTTTCGCCGACGTCGGGCAATCCGCCCGGCTGCGCTCAGGTCTAGCCGCCGATCCGGCCGGCGGCCCGGCCCCGGGGTGTCCACAAAAAGCATGATTGACGTCACCCCGGTTGGGGAACGCTGCGCCCGTGACGCTCTTCAAGATCCTCTACCACCACGACGTGGCCCCCGAGGCGCACGGGCCCCCGTTCATCGGCGCCGTCCGCAGCGAGGCCCAGGGCCACGAGGCGGTGTTCTTCGACGGCGACGGCCGGGAGGTGCTGCGCCTGGACTACGCCGTCGTGCGGTCGATCGAAGATCCCGCCGCCGCGCCACGGGCCCGGGCCACCCCGCCGTTCGAGATGACCGCCTGGGGCTGAGGCTCGGCCGGCACGCCTCGCCCTGTGTAATCTCGGCGTCCGCCAGGTCGATCCGGTCGGTGCGGTCTCGTTCGGACCGGCCGTCACCGGGTCGACGGCCACCGATGACGGGATCGGCGCGGGTCGGTCCGTCGGTGCTGACGGAATCGGAGGAGAGCCCGTGGCGGAACGAGTGTTGGTCCTGGGGGCGGGCTTCGGCGGCCTGGAGCTGAGCACCCGGCTGTCCGAGGAGTTCGGCGACGGGGTGGAGGTCGTGCTCATCGACCGGGCCGACGGGTTCGTGTTCGGCTTCTCGAAGCTCGACGTCATGTTCGGGCGCACGGTCGAAGCGGCGGTCCACCATCCGTATCGCGATCTGGTCAAGCCGGGCGTCCGCTTCGTGCAGACCACCGTCCGGTCGATCGACCCGGCGGCCCGCCGCGTCGAGACCGATGCCGGCCCCTTCGACGGCGACATCCTCGTCGTGGCCCTGGGCGCCGACCTCGACCCGTCGGCCACGCCGGGCCTGGTCGAGGCGGGCCACGAGTTCTACACGTTGGACGGCGCCTTCGGCCTCCGAGAAGTGTTGGCGGACTTCGATGGCGGACGGGTGGTCATCGGCGTCACCTCCACGCCGTTCAAATGCCCACCGGCCCCGAGCGAGACCGCCCTGTTGCTGCACGACTACCTGGTGGAGCGGGGCCTGCGGGATCGATCGTCGATCGCCCTGGTCATGCCGCTCCCGGTGCCGATACCGCCCTCACCGGCCGCCTCGACGGCCATCCTCGAGGCCTTCGCCCAACGGGGCATCGACTGGCATCCGGGCCAGCTGATCCGTGAGCTCGATCCGGTGACCAAGGTGGCGCGGTTCGCCGACGGATCGGAACTGGGCTTCGACCTGTTCCTCGGTGTCCCGACCCACCGGGTGCCCGACGTCGTCGCCGAGTCGGGGATGACCGTGGACGGGTGGATCCCGGTGGACCCGCTCACCCTCGAGACGACCTTCCCGGGGGTGTTCGCCGTCGGCGACGTCACCAGTGTCGGCACCCCCAAGGCCGGGGTCTTCTCGGAACGCCAGGCGGCGGTGGCCGCCGAACGGATCATCTCGCACCTGAAGGGGGCGACGGCCGAGGCCGAGTACGACGGCCTCGGGACCTGCTTCCTCGAGTTCGGTCACGACGAGGTGGCCCGGGTCCAGGTGAAGTTCGTGAGCGGCCAGCCGCCGGTCGGCGAGTACGAGGAGCCCTCCGAGTCGCTGGCCCTCGACAAGTCCGAGTTCGGGGCCAGCCGGATCCAGCGATGGTTCGATCGGAGTTGGACGAGCCTGCCCGGCTGAGTCGCCGGCCTCGCGGGTCGCCCCATTCGACGAGGGAGCGCGTCGGCGGCTGGGCTCAGGCGTCGGCCACCCGCTCGCAGACCGCCGTCGCCGTGTCGAGCGCCGTCTGGTTCGTGGTGTCGATGGCCGCGTCCTCGAATGGCCCGAGGTCGGCGAACTGTTGCCAGAGCGAACGGATGGGGCCGGAGTTCCGGAGCGGCGGCGTGGACGGGTCGAGCGGCGCCCTCGTGACGGCCCGTTCGAGGCACGTCGCCAGGTCGGGCCGCAGGACCACATAGATCGTGGGGACGGAAAGCGTTGCCGTCTCCTCTCGGATGATCTCGGCGAACCAGGGTCCGACGACCCCTTCGAGCACCGTTGCATATCCGCCCTCGGCCATCCGGGCAGCGGACGAGAGGGCGGCCCGGACGATGACCTCGTTCTGATGCTGCGAGTCCGGTTCCCACTGGAGCACGAAGCCGTTGACAATGGTCGTGTACAGCTGGTCCGACATGAGGCAGATCGACGGGTCGAAGCGCTCGGCCACCAGGCGCCCGACCGTCGACTTCCCGGCACCGGGTGGTCCGGAGAGGACCAGGAGGAACGGCGCCACGTCGCCGAACGCTAGTCCGGACCACCGGGGCCGATACGAGACGCGCCGGTCGCCACCAGCGAGGTTCGGTCCACGACCGGGTGCAACAAACCCCCGACGTCAGCAGTCGGGGGTTTGTCACAGGGTGGAGCCCCTGCGATGACGGTACCGACCGTCGCCGCCCGGGAGGTGGATGACCCTCCGGCCCGAGGGGCCGGTGGCGCGCCGCGGGCGTCAGGAGGCCACGTCGGTCCGCACCCGATGTCGGCGCTGGGCCAGCGCCCTCCGGATGGGGTGGGCGAGGCCGATCAGCAGCAGCGACCACAGCCCGATGGTGGCGCTCAGGGTGCAGACCACCAGGGCCGCCACCATGAGCCCGAACATGACCAGCGAGGAGTCGGCGGTGAGCGGTGTGGCCGTCGAGTCGAGGCTCAGGTCGGGGGAGCGCACGACGGCCCACTGCTCGAACACCTCGGCCAGGGCCACCAGGAGCATCGAGGCGACGTAGAGGATGTCGACGCTGTGGGCATGGTGCTTGGACGAGCCGAGGAGCTCGGTGGGCAGCGGCAGCACGACGATGGAGAACAGCCAGAGGAACATCGCCGCCACCAAGAAGCTGTCGTAGGCCCGGAGGTGGCGGAGCAGCTGGTGCTGGTTCCACCAGTAGTTCCCGATGAGGACGAAGCTGAGCACGAAGGCGAAGAGGCTCGAGCGGTTGGCCCGGTAGAAGTCCGAGATGCTCTCCGAGCCGATCTTGTTGGCCACGTCGACCAGCGGGAGGACGAGGACGGTGATGGCGATGGCGGCCACGGCGTCGCTGAAGCTGACCAGCCGCTCGAACCCGATCTCCTTGTCCCGGTGTGCCTGTTCCATCGGCGAGGTCCGGCGTCGTCGGGGACGACTAGTTGAAGCCCTTCAGGGCCCGGACCTGCGAGGTGAGCTCGTCGAGCATGTACGCCACCATGGTCAGCTCTTCGATCAGCGCCCCGGTCATCTCGGCCTGGAACTCCAGGACCTCCTGGTAGGTGGTGGTCCCGCCGCCGTCGACGATGGCCTTTAAGGCCAGGTCGGAGCGGTCCTTGGCCTCGCGCAGCTTGCGGATGACCTCGAAGGCGATCGGGTGCTGCTGTTGCTCGTCGCTCTCGCTGGTCATCGACGGATTGTCGCGCAACCGAAGCGGTGGGGACCCCGGCACCGGCTGGCCGGTGACCGGGCCCGTGCAATCGGCCACGCACGTCGGTCCTGTTGCCGGAGCCGCGAGGCACGACGACACGGCCCGGGATCGTGCCTGCGGCCGAACATCTGTACGATGGTGGGGTTATTGCTGCAAGAAACCAACATCAGGGAGAACAGATGCACGTCGGCGTGATGGTGACCGGATACAACCAGGGGGACTGGGACCGGCTGATGGCCGACGACTTCTCCCGTGGCCCCGACGTGCCCGACGCCTGGCACATGGACCAGACCCTCGAGTTGGGCGAGCTCGTCGAGCCGCTGGGCTTCGACTCGATCTGGGCCACCGAGCACTACGGCTCGGCCTACTCGATGCAGCCGAACCCCCTGCAGTGGCTCGCCTACTGGGCCGGCCGCACCTCGCGGGTCGACGTGGGCACGGCGGTCATCGTGGCCCCGTGGTGGAACCCCATCCGTCTGGCCAGTGAGATCAACATGCTCGACATCCTCCTGAAGGGTCGGCGCCTGCACCTCGGCATCGGCCGGGGCGTGGCCCCGCACGAGTACGCCTCGCTGAACATCCCCATCGAGGAGTCGCACACCTACTACTACGACGTCGTCAACGCCCTGCGGGCCTCCGACGGTGCCGAGCGCTTCACCTTCGAGGGTGAGGTCTACAAGATCCCCGAGACCACCATCCGTCCCCAGGGTCGCCACAAGGGCGAGCTGACCACCCGGATCAAGGCCGCCTTCACGACCAAGAAGTCGGCGCAGCTGGCCGCCGAGGCCGGTCTGGGTCAGATGTTCGTGAGTGGCGACGAGCTCGACGACATGACCGCCCAGGTCAAGCAGTTCAACGAGATCCGGGCCGACCTCGGCCTCGAGCCCGACCAGCCCACCACGCTGCTGTGGATGTACTGCGCCGAGACCGAAGAGGAGGCCCAGGAGGGCTGGACCTACTACAAGGCCCAGCAGACGGCGGCCCAGCACCACTACTTCGAGTGGAACAACCCCGGCTTCGCCGGCGTGAAGGGCTACGAGGAGTACGAGACCCGGCAGAGCGCCGACGTCGGCCACGCCGATGCCGCCGCCGAGGGCACCAAGAACACCCAGCCGATCGGTACGCCCGAGCAGATCCTCGAGCGCATCAAGATGATCCAGGGCGCCATCAGCATGGAGGAGCTCGTCATCCACTTCTTCTACGGCGGCATGCCCAAGGAGAAGGCCGAGAAGAGCCTGCGGCTGTTCGCCGAGAAGGTGCTCCCGGAGCTCCAGAAGATGGACACGCCGCTCAACCCGGAGCACGACTTCCGCACCGTCAAGGCCGGCTGAGCCCTTCGGGGCCCAACCGCCGGGGTCGCGCCGGTCAGTCCCCTTCGGGGGGGTAGTCGGCGCCGACCTCGGCCAGCCAGCGCACGATCAACAGGGCGATGTCATCGTCGTCCGGGTCGGGGGCCACCGCGCCCAGCACCACGTCGGCCAGTTCGTCGCAGCTCCGGCTGGGGTCCTCCAGCACGGACTCGATGAGCTGGTCGATGCGCTCCTCGGCCCCGTCGCGACCCTTCCTCGATCAGGCCGTCGGTGTAGAGGATCAACGTGGCCAGCGGTGGCAGGTCGGCCTGGGTGACCGGGAAGGCGCTGGCGCCGATGCCGAGCGGCGGCCCCGGGGTGAGCGCCAGGCGCTGCGCCGACCCGCGGGCCGAGATGCAGAAGGCCGGCGGATGGCCGGCCGAGGCGTAGGCCAGGGATCCCGAGCCGACGTCCAGGATCATCAGGCAGGCCGTGGCCAGCCGGGACGAGCGCTGGCGGGTGACGTACTCGTCGACCAGGGCCAGCACCCGGCCCGGGTCCTCGGTGATCTGGAGGAACGCCCGCAGGGCGCTGCGGAGCTGACCCATGACCGTGGCCGCCGTCATGTCGTGGCCCTCGACGTCCCCGATCACCAGGGCCACCCGACGCTCGCCCAGGTCGATCACGTCGTAGAAGTCACCGCCCACCTCGGCCAGCTGCGTGCTCGGGACGTAGCGGGCGGCCACGTCGAGCTCCGAGACGTACTCGAGCTCGCTCGGGAGCAGGCTGTTCTGCAGGATGTGGGCGATGTTCGACTGGAGGTCGAAGGCCCGGGCCCGCTCGATCACCGCCGCCACCTGCGCCGCCAGGCTCTCGCTCAGCGACAGCTCGTCGTTCTCGAAGCGCTGGTCGGGATCGGTGGTCACCACGGTGAGCGCCCCGATCGGCGGTCCGTCGGTCTTGAGGGGCACCGAGACGTAGGAGTGGAACCGCAGGAGCCGGGTCAGGTCGTAGTGGCGGTCGTCCTGGGTGGTCGAGCGCAGGAACTCCTCGGTCATGTCGGTCGACCACTGCGACGTGCCCGACCGGACGGCCCGGGCCGCCGGATGGTCGCCCTCGATGTCGGGAGCGTGGCGGCGCAGCTCCTCGGTCAGGCCCTGGAGCTCCACCCGGGCGTGGCGGGCGGCCAGCCGGACGAGGACGCCCTCGGAGTTGAGGACGTCGATCAGGCAGATGTCGCCCAGGGCCGGCACGGCCACCATGGCCAACCGGCGAATGGCGTCGTTGAAGTCGGAGGCCCCGGCCAGCGCCCGGTTGGCCCGCAGGAGGAACTCCTGCTGGCGCTGTGACCGCTCCAGCTGGACCACGAGGTCCCGCTGCTGGCCCTCGAGGCGCACCCGCTCGAGGAATTCGCCGAGCTTGACGCACACCACGCCGATGGCGTCGACGAGGGGTCCGTCGGCCCCGCGTTGGTCGGTGGTGAAGAGCTCGATCACCCCGACCAGCTCCCGGCTGGTGCGGATGGGGAAGGCGAAGGCGCTGCGCAGGCCGTCGGCGGCGATCGCTGCGTTGCGCCCCGCCGTCGGGTCGTCGTCGTCCAGGCGTTCGAACCACACCGGCTCGTCGGTGTCGGCCACCCGACCGGCCAGTCCCTCGCCGAGTTGCACCGTGGCGCCCAGCGAGGCTTCGGCCATGGCCGGGCAGGTCGCGTCGTCCCGGCGCCAGATCTGTTCGCAGCGCAGCCGTCGGGTCGGCCGATGCCAGTGCCAGGCCGTGCCGAACTGGAACCCCATGGTCTCGGCCAGAACGCCGAGCATCTCGGTGACGGTCTCTTCGACCGAGCCCGACGCGCCGGCCAGGAAGGCCAGCAGCTCGTCGGAGATCCGCTGGTAGCGGTCCACGTCGATCCGGTCGCTCACGTCCCACAGCGTGAGGGCCACCATGCGGGGCCCGTCGGGCGGTGTGACCAGGTAGACCCCGACGTCGACGGGCACCTCGGCGCCGTCGGCCCGCCGGAACATCGATCGGCTCGGCGCCTCGCCCGGCCGGGGCGGGTCGGCCCGGAGCACGACGCCCAGGTGCTCGAGGAAGGAGGCACCGAGACGCTCGGGCAGCAGGTCGGCGACCGGGACGGCCAGCAGGTTGGTGACGTCCCAGCCCAGCAGCTGTTCGACGGCCCGGTTGGCGTAGAGCACCCGGAACTGGTCGTCCACCAGCAGCAGGGCATCGACCAGGGCGTCGGCGATGGCCGGCGAGAACACTCCGACCGGTGGCTGCTCGTGGGCCAACGGACTCTCCCTCTCGCCTACGTCAGCCAAAGTGCGGTTTCACTCCTAGCCGGCAACAAGTCCCGATCCTACCAAGGCCCCCCCATTGCAACGGTGACATCGGGGAGGGGGCGGGCTCAGTCGACCCGCCGTCGGATGGGGTGATCGGAGGGCACCTCGACCAGGCGGAGCTCCAGGTCGTCGGGGTCGAGGATCCAGAGCTCGAGCAGGCCCCAGGGCATCCGCTCGGCCGGTTTGACCACCCGGACCCCGAGCGGGCGGAGGCGGGACTCCTCGGCGGCCACGTCGGGGACCTGCAGCCAGAGCTTGATGGCGTCGGAGCGGGGGGCGCCCGATCCCGCCACCAGCTCGAGGAACCCGCCGCCCAGGAACAGGACCACCCCGGTCACCTCGCCGTCCCGGCCGTACTCGCGATAGACCCGCAAGCCCAGCGTGTCCTCGTAGAACCGGCGGGACCGCGCCAGGTCCCCGGTCGTCACCAGCACCCGACTCCCGAGGACCTCCACCGCCCCATGCTCTCATCGGGACCCCGCGGACGCTCGGGGCCACCGAGTCGGTACGCTCGCAGTGGCACCCGGGTCGGCTCTCGAACGACGCCGTCCCCGGTCCGGGCAACCCGACGATCGCCACGACTGCACAGGGACGGATGGGCTCCTACTCCACCTACCAGCAACCCGGACGGGGTCGACGGGTCCTGTGGGCCATCGGCATCGCCGTGGTCGTCGCCGCCCTGGGCGTGGGCTCGTTCCTGCTCTTCGGGCGCAACAGCCCCAGCCGCACGTCGGCGTCGGGCACCACCACCACCACGGCCACCCACGCCGACACGGCGGCCCTGGCCGTGCTCTCGAGCTCGCCGGCGGCCGGCGCCACCAACGTGCCCTCCGACGCCCTGGTGACCGTCCACTTCTCCGAGCCCCTGGCCAGCGGGAGCGCCATGCCGACCATGACCCCGGCGGTCCCCGGGCTCTGGCAGCGCACGGCGGCCAACACCGTCGTGTTCACCTCCTCGGGGCCCCTCGTCCCCTCGACCACCGAGACGGTGACCATCCCGGGCGGGGCGGGCGGACTGAAGGGGGTCAACGGGACCGACCTGTCCACCTCCACCTCGTTCAGCTTCACGGTGGCCGACGGGAGCACCGAACGGCTCCAGCAGCTGCTGGCCCTCACCAACTACCTGCCCCTCAGCTTCACCCCGAGCGGACCGACCGTGTCGGCCCGGGAGGCGGCCGCTCCTGCGGCCGGCACCTTCGCCTGGAAGTGGACCGACTTCCCGGCCGAGCTCCAGCAGCTGTGGATGGAGGGCTACGAGACCGAGCTCACCAAGGCGGCCGTCGAGTCCTTCGAGGACACGCACGGCCTCACGGTCGACGGCCTGGCCGGCCCGAAGGTGTGGACCGACCTGCTGGCCGACGTGGGCGCCGGGACCGTGTCCCCGAGGCCCTGGATCTACGTCTACGTCACCAAGACCCTGCCCGAGACCCTGACCCTCTACAACAACGGTGCCGTGCAGTACGCCAACATCCCGGTCAACACCGGCGCCCCCGGCGCCGACACGGCCGACGGGACCTTCGCCGTCTTCGAGCATCTCACCTCCTCGGAGATGAAGGGCACCAACGTCGACGGCTCCACCTACGACGACCCCAACGTCCCGTGGGCCAGCTACTTCAACGGCGGTGACGCCCTCCACGGCTTCGTCCGGGCCCACTACGGGTACCCCCAGTCCAACGGGTGCGTCGAGATGTCGATCGCCGACGCCGGGATGATCTGGCCCCTCACGCCCATCGGCACCCTGGTCACGGTGGTCGGGCCGACCGCCACGTGAGTCGGCCTCGCCGGGGTGGCCGGCGGTGGGGACCTTGCCGGTGGCCCAGCCAGCCACTAGACCGGATGGCCATCGTGGGACGTGTCGGACGACAATCGACGTGCGCCGGCCGACCGGCCGCCTCCTGGCGGGGTCGCGTGACGGGGCTGGTGGCGCCGGTGGCGGCGATGCTGGCGTCGACGGTGGTGGCGCTGCCCGGGCCGGCGGGGGCCGACCAGGTGGCCACGCTGCGCCAGCAAGCGGCCCGACTCTCGGCCGACCTGCTGCAGGAGCAGCTCGCCGTGGGCAGCTACCAGCACGCCCTCGGGGTGGCCACGGCCGCCGTGGCGGCCGACGACGCGGCGATCGCCACCACCCAACAGGCCATCAGCCGCGACGACGCCAAGGTCACGGCGGCCCGTCGGACCCTGGCCCGCCAGGTGGTGAACGCCTACGTCGACAACAACCCGGCCAACTCGGGTGTGGTGGGGGCCCTGTTCTCCAGCGACCAGCGGACGGTGGCCACCCGCTACGAGTACCAGCAGGTGGCCGACGGGGACCTCTCGGTGAGCATGGCGCAGCTGCGGACGGCCGAGACCGTCCTGGTGGCCCACCAGTCGGCGCTCCGACAGCACCAGGCGGCCGACCAGGCCACCCGGGCCGACGCCGCCCACCTCGAATCCCAGGCGGCGGCCACCCAGCAGACGATCGCCCAGCAGTCGGCCACCGTCACCGGCCAGCTGGCCGTGGCCGTGCAGGCGCAGCAGGCCCAGCAGGCGGCCACGGCGGCCGCGGCCATCCGGGCCGCCCAGGCCAGTGCCGCCCCGTCGAGCCCGGCCCGGTCCACCGCCGGCCACACCTCCTCGACCACGCCGCCGACCACCTCGTCCACGGCCGGGGCGCCGGCCAGCGGACCGAGCCAGGCCTCGGCCGATCCGGCCCTCAACGCCTACCTCCAGTGCGTGGTCCAGCGCGAGTCCCACGGTGACTACACGGTCGTCTCGTCCAACGGCCTCTACATGGGGGCGTTCCAGTTCAGCCAGTCGACCTGGAACGTGGCCGCCCGGTTGGCCGGCCTCCCGGGCCTCGTCGGCACGCCGCCCAACCTGGCCTCCAAGGCCGACCAGGACACCCTGGCCATCGCCCTGTACGCCGCCGACGGCGAGCAACCCTGGCTCGGCGACTGCACCTGACCCGGCCCCCGGCCGGGCCCGTTGGCGGACGACGCGGCCCTGGGCCAGGATGCCCCCATGTGCGCTGACCATGATGTCCACTTCACCCGGGGCTCGCCCGAGACGATCCTGCCCGAGCTGCAGCCCGACACCGCCGAGGCCCTGCAGCGGGCGATCGCCCAGCCGCCCGAGGCTCGCAAGGCGGCCGTCGCCCAGGTGGCGGCGGCGTGGCCCCGCTGCATCGACGCCTGGGCCGAGCTGGCCGACCTGGCCGACGGCGACATCGAGCGGTACGCCTACGCCCGGGTCGGCTACCACCGGGGTCTCGACACCCTGCGGGGCGCCGGCTGGCGGGGCTCGGGCCTGGTCCGGTGGGAGCATCCGTCCAACCGCGGCTTCCTCCGGTCGCTCGATGCCCTCCGGGCGGCGGCGGCGAGCATCGGCGAGGAGGACGAGGAGGACCGCTGCGCCCTGTTCCTGCGTCAGCTCGACCCCACCTGGGACCGGATCGACCACGACGGACGCTGAGGGGCCGCTGACGGGGCGCCAGGGGCGGCGTCGGGGCCCGACCGGCCCTCGGTAAGCTTCGGGCGTGCGAACGACCGGCCCGGCCACCGCCACCCCGGGTCTCCCGTGAGGGGCGCCCTCCTCCGTTACCGGATCATGGCCTACATCGTGGGCGTGGGCCTGTTGATCCTCGTGTTCATCGGCGTCCCGCTGCAGTACGCGGCCAACGAGCCGGCGGTGGCCCAGATCGTCGGACCGATCCACGGGTTCTTGTACATCGTCTACCTGTTGGCGGCGGTCGACCTGGCCCGGCGGAGCCGGTTCACGCTCCTGCAGATGGCCGCCATGATCGGCGCCGGGTTCCTGCCCTTCCTGGCCTTCATCATCGAGCACCGGGTGACCCTGCGGGTCGAGGGGATCCTGGCCGAGGCCGAGGGGGCGGCGCCCGCATCCGGGCCAACCGGCCCCGATGCGCCGCCGATGGCCACCGGCACCCGTACCTGAGCTGCACCCGCCGGCGGAGCGCGTCGGGCCCTAACCTGGGCCGATGACCTCGGCCGGCCCGGTGCCCCCACCCTCGGCCCCCCGGCGCCCGGGACGAGCGGCCCGACACGATCACCGAGCTCCGGCCGGCCCACGGACAGGACGAGGGCGGTGAGGAGCCCCGCGTCCGCTGGGTGACCATCCACGGCTACCGCCGGGCGTACGTCATGGCCGGCCACGGGCCGGCCATCCTCCTCATCCACGGCATCGGCGACAGCTCGGACACCTGGCACGACCTGATCCGTGACCTCTCGGTGGACCACACGGTCATCGCCCCCGACCTCCTCGGCCACGGCCGGTCCGACAAGCCCCGGGCCGACTACTCCGTCGGCGCCTACGCCAACGGCATGCGGGACCTCCTCTCGGTCCTCGGCGTCGACCGGGCGACCATCGTCGGGCACTCCCTCGGCGGCGGGGTGGCGGCCCAGTTCGCCTACCAGTTCCCCGAACGTTGCGAACGACTGGTGCTGGTGGCGACCGGTGGCGCCGGTCGGGAGGTGGCCGGCGTCCTGCGGTCGGCCACCCTGCCCTTCGTCGACCTCCTCTTCCCGGCGCTGACCTGGACCCCGTGGCGGTGGCCGGGGTTCGCCACCGCCCTGGTGCTCCAACTCTTGAACACCGACGTCGGCGTCGACGTGGCCGACTTCGTGCGGGTGGTCGACTCCCTGCCCGACGCGGCGGCTCGACAGGCGTTCTCGCGCACCCTGCGTTCCGTGGTCGACTGGCGCGGCCAGGTGGTGACGATGCTCGACCGCTGCTACCTGGCCGAGGGCATGCCCACGCTGCTCGTGTG
The DNA here is from genome assembly GCA_963730735.1 of uncultured Acidimicrobiaceae bacterium. Taxonomy (GTDB): domain Bacteria; phylum Actinomycetota; class Acidimicrobiia; order Acidimicrobiales; family RAAP-2; genus CAVSSX01. Next base: position 166,809 of record CAVSSX010000008.1, on the reverse strand, counting down.
GGGCGAACGCGACACCGTCATCCCGGTGGCCCACGCCGAGATCGCCCACCAGGCCATGCCCGGGAGCCGGCTCGAGATCTTCGAGGACGCCGGGCACTTCCCGCACCACGCCGACCCGGCCCGGTTCGCCGCCACCGTCCGCCGGTTCCTGGCCGAGACCGAGCCGTCGCACTACGACCCCGAGCGGTGGCGCGAGGAACTGCGGGCCGGCACGCCCGGCCCGTCGCCGGTCGAGGACACCCTCCTCGGGCAGCTGGCCACCGGGAAATCCGGCCCGAGCGGCAGCTGAGGGGACGCCCGTCACGGGCGCCCGGACTTCGAACTGGCGGTCACCGGCCGATAGGGTGCCTGGCCGGGAGGTGCCATGGGACGCATCGTGGTCGGAGTGGACGGGTCGGAGCAGTCGCAGGCGACGGTGCAGTGGGCGCTCGAAGAGGCGCGACTGCGCGGGGCGACGCTCGAGGCGGTCTGCTCGTACCAAGTGCCCTCGAACTGGTTGGGCGTCGGCGAGGGCATGGGGGCCACCATGGTCCTGCCGATCAGCGACGACGACTACGCCGACTACGCCGCCACCACCCTGAAGGAGATCGTGCTGGGGGTCGTGGGCGACGACCCCGGGGTCGAGGTCATCACCACCATCACGCCCGGCCACCCGGGCGACGTGCTCGTCGCCGCGTCCAAGGACGCCGACCTGCTGGTGGTCGGCAACCGGGGCCACCACGACCTCTCCCGGGTGCTCCTCGGCTCGGTGGGCATGCACTGCGTGCACCACGCGACCTGCCCGGTGGTCGTCGTACGGGGCGATGTCCTGGCCTCCTGAGCCCACCGGCACCTGGGTCATCGATCTCGACGGCGTCATCTGGCTGGCCCAGCAGGCCATCCCCGGCGGGGCCTCGGCCGTGGCCCGGTTGCGGGCCGCCGGTGTCGGGGTCCTCTTCGCCACCAACAACTCGTCGCCGACCGTGGCCACGTTCGTCGAACGCCTGGCCCGGGTGGGCATCGAGATCGGCCCGCACGAGGTCGTCTCGTCGGCCCAGGCGGCGGCGTCCCTGGTGGCGCCGGGGGAGCGGGTCCACTGCCTGGCCGACGACGGGGTGCGAGAGGCCCTGGCCGACCGGGGGGCCGAGGTCGTCGAGGGCGACTCGGCCGACGTGGTGGTGGTCGGGTGGACCCACGCCTTCGACTTCGACCACCTGGCCCGGGCGGCCACCACCATCCGCAAGGGTGCCCGGCTCATCGGGACCAACGGGGACCCCACGCACCCGACCCCCGACGGGCTCCTCCCGGGGGCCGGCTCGCTGCTCGTCTCGGTGGCGACGGCGGCCGGGGTCACGCCCGAGGTCGCCGGCAAGCCCCATCTCCCCATGGCCGACCTGATCCGCCAACGGGTGGCCGACGTCACCGTCGGCGTGGGCGACCGCCCCTCGACCGACGGTGCGCTGGCCCGCCAACTCGGCGTGCCGTTCGCCCTGGTGCGTTCGGGGGTGGCCTCGAGTGAGCCGGCCGGCCCCGAACCCGACGTCGTGGCCGACGACTTCGCCGCCCTGGTCGACCTGTTCCTCGGGCCGGCGTAGTGCTAGCTGTCGGCTAGCACTACGACTACAATTGCGTGCATGGCTCCCTCCAATGACGCGTTCCGCAAGTACGTCGAAGCCGGCGCCGCCCTGGGTCAGGTCACCCGGGCCCGGGCCGAAGAGCTGGTGCGCGAGCTCCTGTCGGCCGGCGGGTCGTCGAAGGGTCAGGCGCAGGAGTTCCTCGACGACCTGCTCGAGCGCAGCCGGCGGATGGGCGACTCCCTCCTCGAGGTGGTGCGGGCCGAGGTGGCGAGCCAGCTGTCGGCCCTCGGGGTGACGTCGGTCGACGACCTGGCCCAGCGTGTGGCCGACATCCTGCGCCGCTCGGCGGAGACCGGTCGCTCGGCCACCGGGGCCGCTGCGTCGTCTGCCGCGTCGACGGTGACCGACCTCCGCTCCGGGGCGGCCGACCAGGTCGGCAAGGCGGCCACCTCGGCCAAGCAGGCCGTGGCCGGGGTCGCCGGGGCGGGCGGCGTGGCCGCCGAACAGCTGGGCAAGACCGCCTCGAGCGCCAAGCGGGCGGCCGCCACGGTGGCCGACCGGGTCCCCGGATCCCCGACCGCCGGCAAGAAGAAGAACAAGAAGAAGAAGGACCAGGGCACCGGTCCCTCGTCCACGAAGGGCTCGGGGGGACCGCCGGTCGACGGCGCCCTGCCGGGCGAGGGCCCGGCCTGAGTTCGCCGGCCCGCCGCCGGCTCGACCACGAGCTGGTGCGACGAGGCCTGGTCGAGAGCCGCCAACAGGCCCAGGTGGCCATCGCCGCCGGCCGGGTCCTGGTCGCCGGGACGGTGGCCGACAAGCCGGCCCGTCTGGTCGCTCCCGGCGAACCGGTCCTCCTGTCCGGTGCGGGGCCCCGGTTCGTGAGCCGAGGGGGCGACAAGCTCGACGCCGCTCTCACCGGGTTCGACATCGTGGTCGACGGCGTCCGGGCGCTCGACGCCGGCGCCTCGACCGGAGGATTCACCGACTGCCTGCTGCAGCGGGGCGCGGCCAGCGTGTGCGCCGTCGACGTCGGCTACGGGCAACTCGATGCCCGGTTGCGCCACGACCCCCGGGTCGAGGTGCGCGAGCGGACCAATGTCCGCTACCTGACCCTCGAGGAGCTCGGGCCCGACGGGGCGCCGGCCGCCCCCTTCGACCTGGTGGTGGCCGACCTGTCCTTCATCTCGCTCTCGACGGTGGTGTCGGCCCTGGTCGGCCTGGCGGCCGCCCCCGGGGGCCACCTGGTCCTGCTGGTCAAGCCGCAGTTCGAGGCCGGTCGGGCCGAGGTCTCCCGGGGCAAGGGCGTCATCCGGGACCGAGGGGCGTGGTCACGGGCCCTCGACGGAGCGGCGTTCGCACTCCAAGGCGCTGGAACCGGCATCATGGGGGCCATGACGTCACCGGTCGCCGGGCCCGCCGGCAACACCGAGTTCTTCCTCCACGCCGTGGTCGGGGCCCCGGCCCTCGACGAGGCGGCCCGGTCGGCCCTCGTCGACGCCGCCCTGCCCGCGCCCCCCCAGGACTGAGGGACGGCCATGGCGACGGTGGCCCTGCTCGTCCATCCGGCGCGCCCCGAGGCGGCCGAGCTCGCCCGGCGGGCCGTGACGTGGCTCGAGTCCGAGGGTCATCGGGCCCGGACACTGGCCCTCTCGGAGTGGGACCGGGTGACCGAGGACGGCGTCGAGGTCCCCCTGGTCGAGGTGGACCTGACCGGTTGCGACGTCGGTGTCAGCCTGGGTGGGGACGGAACGTTCCTCCGCCTCGTGCCGCTGGCCTGGCCGTCGGGGGTGCCCATCTTCGGCGTGAACCTGGGCCGGCTCGGCTACCTGCTCGAGGTCCATCCCGACCAGCTCACCGACACCTTGGCCCAGGCGCTCGACGGCCGGCTCGAGATCGACGAGCGGGCCGCCCTGTCGGTGACGGTCACCGGCTCGCTGACGCCGGCCGACGTCGCCGACCGTTCCCTCTCGGCCTCGGTCATGAACGGCCAGGGGGAGGGTGGCGACCGGTGGTGGCTGGCCCTGAACGAAGTGGTCACCGAGAAGACGGTCCCCGGGCACACCGTGCGGCTGGGCACGGCCATCGACGGCGTGCCCTACCTGAGCTACGGGGCCGACGGCCTGCTGGTGGCCACGGCCACCGGGTCGACGGCCTACAACCTCTCCGCCGGGGGACCGGTGCTCGCCCCCCAGCTGCGGGCCATGGTGGTCACCCCGGTGGCCCCGCACCTCTCGGCCGGCCACAGCCTGGTGCTGTCGGCCGAGCAGACCCTGACCGTCGCCGTCCAGGACGGCGGGCGCCCGGCGGTGCTGGTCATCGACGGCCAGGAGGTGGGTCGCCTGGCCCCCGGGGCCGAGGTGACGTGTCGGCTGGCCGACCACCCGGTCCGTCTCCTCGGGTCGGGCGGTCGGGGCTTCGCCCCGCTGTTGCGCTCCCTGCTCGAACCGGCCACACCCCACTGAGGGGGACCGGCCGGTGCTGACCGATCTGCGGGTCCGGGACCTCGGGGTCATCGAGGACCTCACGCTCCGCCTCGGGTCCGGGCATGACCGCCCTGACCGGCGAGACCGGCGCCGGCAAGACCCTCCTGGTCGAGGCGCTCCAGCTGGTGCTGGGCGGTCGGGGCTCGCCCGGGTTGGTGCGGGCCGGTGCCGACGAGGCGCTGGTCGAGGCCCGCTTCGAGCTGGCCGGCGAGGACGACGGCGAGCCGACGGAGGTCCTGGTGGCCCGCTCGTTGCCGGCCCATGGGCGGTCCCGGGCCTGGATCGACGGGCGCATGGCCCCGCTCTCGGCCCTGTCCGAGCTGGCCCCGCGGCTGCTCGACATCCACGGCCAGCACGAGCAGCACTCCCTCCTCGCCCCGTCGGCCCAGCGCCGGGCCCTCGACGCCTTCGCCGGCACCGACGCCGAGCGGGCGGCCGTGCGAGCGGCCACGGCGCGGTTGGCCGACCTCGACGCCCGGCTGTCGGCCCTCGGCGGCGACACCGCCCAGCGGGCGAGGGAGCTCGACGTGCTGGCCCACCAGATCGCCGAGATCGACGGGGCCTCGATCGTCGATCCCGACGAGGAGGCGACCCTGGCGGCCGAGGTGGCCCGGCTCTCCGACCTCTCGGCCCTCCGACAGGCCGCCGCCGGGGCCTACGACGCCCTCCTCGGGGCGGCGCCGGCGTCCCCCGGGGCCAGCGAGCGGCTGGGCGAGGCGGTGGCGGCGCTGGGCGACCGGGCGCCGCTGGCCGCCTGGGAGGCCCGGCTGCGGGCGGCGGCGGCCGAGGTGGACGACATCGCGGTCGACCTGCGGGCGGTGGTCGACACCTGGGACGACGACCCGGCCCGGCTGGAGGCGGTGCTGGCCCGCCAACGGGCGCTGGCCGACCTCCGCCACAAGTACGGCCCGACCCTGGCCGACGTGCTGGCCTTCGTCGAGCGGGCCCGGGCCGAGCGCGACCAGCTCGATGGGGCCGAGGCGACGGCGGCCCGGCTCGAGGCCGAGCGGGCGGCGGCCACCGCCGAGTCGGCGACGGCGGCGACGGCGTTGCGGGCCCGGCGCCAGCAGGCGGCACCCGGACCTGGCCGCCGCCGTGGTCGATCGACTGGGGTCGCTGGCCATGGGTGGCGCCCGCTTCGGGGTCGAGGTGGCCGAGACCGGCACGGGCGACCCCGTGCGCTTCCTCCTCGGGGCGAACGAAGGGGAGTCGCTCCAGCCGATCCACAAGGTGGCGTCGGGCGGGGAGCTGGCCCGGGCCATGCTGGCCCTGCGGCTGGTGGCGGTGGGCGGGCCCGACACCATGGTCTTCGACGAGGTCGACGCCGGCGTCGGGGGACAGGCGGCGCTGGCCCTGGCCGGCGCCCTCCACGAAGTGGCCACCGGGCGCCAGGTGCTGGTGGTCACCCACCTGCCCCAGGTGGCGGCGTTCGCCGACCACCAGGTGGCCGTGGCCAAGTCGGTGACCGGCGCGGCCGGACGGCGACCTCGGCGGCGGTCCTCGGGCCCGACGAGCGGGTGGTCGAGCTCGCCCGGATGCTGTCGGGACAGCCCGACAGCGCGACCGCCCGGGCCCACGCCGAGGAGCTCCTGTCGTGGGCCGCCGACGCCGCCACGTCCACCACGGACCGGGCCGGTGTCGTCTAGCGTGTGAGGGTGCACCAGCGATATGGACCCCGCCCGACCGGAACCCCGGGGGCCGGTCTCCCTCGCACCGCCCGGCGGTCGCCGCGGTGAGCAAATTCGTCTTCGTCACCGGCGGTGTCTCGAGCTCGCTCGGCAAGGGCCTGACGGCGTCCTCGCTCGGTCGGCTGCTCAAGTGCCGGGGCCTGCGGGTGACGATGTGCAAGCTCGACCCGTACATCAACGTCGACCCGGGCACCATGAACCCGGGCGAGCACGGTGAGGTGTTCGTCACCGAGGACGGCGGCGAGACCGACCTCGACCTCGGTCACTACGAGCGGTTCATCGACGAGAACCTCAACCGCAACTCGAACACCACCACCGGCACGATCTACTCGTCGGTGATCGCCAAGGAGCGACGGGGCGACTACCTGGGCAAGACCGTCCAGGTCATCCCCCACGTCACCGACGAGATCAAGGAGCGCATCACGCGCCTGGCCTCCGACGACGTGGACGTGGTCATCGTGGAGATCGGCGGCACGGTGGGCGACATCGAGATCGTGCCCTTCGTCGAGGCCATCCGGCAGTTCCGCCGGGACGTCGGCCGGGACAACGTCTGCTACGTCCACCTCACCCTGGTGCCCTACCTGGCCCCGTCGGGGGAGCAGAAGACCAAGCCCACCCAGCACTCGGTCACCGAGCTGCGCAGCCGCGGTATCCAGCCCGACGTCATCGTCTGCCGGAGCGACCAGCCGATCTCCGACGGGCTCAAGCGCAAGATCTCGCTCCTGTGCGACGTCCAGATCGACGCCGTGGTCTCGGCGGTCGACGCCCCGAGCATCTACGAGATCCCCCTCGTCCTGCGGGAGGAAGGGCTCGACGACATCGTGCTGCGCACCCTGGCCGTCGACCCCGAGGCCCACCCGGTCGACCTCACCCACTGGACGGCGCTGGTCCACCGGGTGGAGGCGGCCGACCGACCGGTGCGGATCGGGATCATCGGCAAGTACGTCAACCTGCCCGACGCCTACCTGTCGGTCGTCGAGTCGCTGCGCCACGCCGGCTTCGCCCAGGGCGTGCGGGTGGTCTTCGACTGGATCGACGCCGAGCTCGTGCCCGATCTCCTCGACACCGACCGCCTGCGGGACCTCGACGGGATCGTCATCCCCGGCGGGTTCGGCGAGCGCGGCATCGAGGGCATGGTGGCCGCCGCCGACTACGCCCGCCGCCACGACATCCCCTGCCTCGGGCTCTGCCTCGGCCTCCAGGTGATGGTGATCGACGCCGCCCGGAGCCTGGCCGGCCTGGAGGGGGCCAACTCGCGCGAGTTCGACCCCTACTCGCCGCACCACGTCATCGACCTGATGGACGACCAGGCCCACGTGGTCGACATGGGCGGCACCATGCGGCTCGGCTCGTACTCGGCCCTCTTGGCCCCCGGCTCCCAGGTGGCCGGGCTCTACGGCAGCGAGACGGTCACCGAGCGCCACCGGCACCGCTACGAGGTCAACGGCCGGTACCGGTCGCGGCTCGAGGCGGCCGGGCTGGTCTGCTCGGGCATCTCGCCCGACGGGCGCCTGGTGGAGTTCGTCGAGCTGCCGGGCCACCCGTTCTGGGTCGGCACCCAGGCCCACCCGGAGTTCAAGAGCCGACCCGACCGGCCCCACCCGCTCTTCGTCGGCGTGGTGTCGGCGGCGCTCGAGCGGGCCGAGGGCCGCGAGCCCCGCCTCATCGACGTGAGCGAGCTCGACGACCTCGACGCCGTCCACTAGGGCCGACCCGGTGTCCGACGCCGACCGGTCGGTCGAGATCCTGCCCGAGGGCGACGACACCGGCTTCGCCTACCTCGGCTCCGAGCCGATCTGGCAGGGCTGGATGCTGCGGCTCACCCACGACCGCTTCTCGGACCCGGCCGGCCGGACGTTCGAGCGCGACGTCCTGCACCACCCGGGGGCCGTGGCCATCTGCGCCGTCGACGACGCCGAGCGGGTCACGCTCGTGCGCCAGTACCGCGGCCCCATGCGAACCACCGTGCTCGAGCTGCCCGCCGGCACCTGCGACGTGGCCGGCGAGCCGCCGGTCGACACGGCCCGGCGCGAGCTCCTCGAAGAGGCCGGACTGGTGGCCACCACCTGGGAGCTGCTGGTGGCCACCTACAACTCACCGGGCTTCTGCACCCAGCGGACCTCGATCTTCCTGGCCACCGGGCTCTCGGCCGGCCCGACCGATCGTCACGGGCCCGAGGAGGAGCAGATGACCACCCTCGAGGTCCCGCTGGCCGAGGTGGGCGGGCTCATGGCCGCCGGCCGGCTCTTCGACGAGACCACCCTGCTGGGCGTGCTCCTGGCCCAGGGCGTGCTGGCCCGCCGGGGCTGAGGTCCCGTGCCCACCACGGCGCTCTCGCCCGAGGTCGAGGAGTACCTGTCCTGGCTGGCCGTCGAGCGGGGCCGGGCCCGCAACACCATCCTGGCCTACCGGCGCGACCTGGTGCCCTACGAGGCCCGGCTGGCCAGCCTGGGCCGCCGTCCGAGCGAGGCCCGGCCCGACGACGTCGAGGCCTACCTGGCCGATCTGCGCCGGCGCGGGGCCAGCGCCCCGTCACTGGCCCGGGCCACCTCGGTGCTCCGGGGCCTGCACCACTTCCTGCTCGACGAGGGGACGGCCACCGTCGACCCGACCTCGGACCTCGAGGGGACCAAGATCCCGGCCCGGCTACCCAAGGCGCTGACCGAGGAACAGGCCGCCGCCCTCCTGGCCGCCCCGGTGGGCGACGACCCGCTGGCCCTCCGGGATCGGGCCCTGCTCGAGCTGCTGTACGGCACGGGGGCCCGGGTCTCCGAGGCCGTCGGGCTGGACCTGACCGACCTGGCCGGGGGCGAGGGGCTGCTGCGGCTGTACGGGAAGGGGTCCAAGGAGCGGCTGGTGCCCCTGGGTCGGCTGGCCGACGCCGCCCTCACGGCCTGGCTGGCCCCGGGGGGGCGGGACCGCCTGGCCCCGACCCGCTGGCAACGCCGGAGCGACGGTGAGGCGGTCTTCCTCAACCAGCGGGGGAGCCGGCTGACCCGCCAGGGGGCCCATCTCATCGTCCGGCACCACGCCGAACGGGCCGGGCTGGCCGAGCACGTGAGCCCCCACGTGCTCCGCCACTCGTGCGCCACCCACATGCTGGCCCGGGGGGCCGACATCCGGGTGGTCCAGGAGATGCTGGGCCACGCCTCCATCGCCACCACCCAGCTGTACACCAAGGTGTCGGCCGAACATCTGCGGAGCGCCTACGAACACGCCCATCCCCGCGCCGGGGGCGGTTGACGAACTCCCTGGCTGCCCAGTCCGTATGCTGGTTGCATGTCACCCGAGAGCTCGAGCGCCGGTTCGCCGGCCACCCCCGTCGGCGGCACCGTCGACGGGCCGACGGTCGACTTCGCCGACCTCTTGGAGCACGAGCGCGCCGACCTGCACCGCCAGCTGGCCGAGCTCGGCTTCGGTGACGCCGGGGGCCTCAACTACGACGCCAACTTCGCCGACACCAGCCAGGTGACGGCCGAGCGGGGCGAGGCCGAGGTCCTGGCCGGCGAGCTGCGCGAGACGCTGGCCGACGTGGAGGCGGCGCTGGCCCGACTGGCCGACGGCACCTACGGCGTCTGCGAGGTCTGCCACGAGCCCATCGGGGCCGCCCGGCTGGAGGCCATGCCGGCCGCCCGACGCTGCATGGCCTGCGCTTCTCGTCCGTAGATGAGCGACACCAACCCGTCGTGGCAACCGCCGCCGGTGAGCGGCCAGTACATCCCGCCCGGCCGAGAGGCCCGGGGTGCGGGGCCGGGCGGCGGGCCGGGGCGTCCGGGCGGCGGGACCGGGACCATCGCCGGGCTGAGCCGGCGCAACGCCCTGTGGCTGGTGGCCATCGTGGCCGTGGTCGCCGTCCTGCTGTCGTCGCACCGTGTCTCGAGCGACAGCCTGATCGTCTTTTTGGCCATCATCCCGTCGATCATGCTGCACGAGGTGGCCCACGGCTGGGTGGCCCTGGCCTTCGGTGACGACACGGCCAAGCGGGCCGGGCGGCTGACCTTCAACCCCATCGCCCACGTCGACGTGGTCGGCACCCTGATCGTGCCGGCCCTCATGATCCTCGGTGGCTTCGGCTTCTTCGGGTGGGCCAAGCCGGTGCCGGTCAACCCGTCGCGCCTGCGCTCGCCGCGCAACCAGGGCGTGCTGGTGGCCCTGGCCGGGCCGGCCACCAACCTGGTGCTGGTGGCCGCGTCGGCCCTGTTGTTCCGGCTCTACACGGTGCCGCCGGGCATCACCCTCGACGCCACCCCGCTCTGGGTGCGGATCGTCTTCTACCTGGGCCTGGCCAACCTGCTGCTGGCCATCTTCAACCTGCTGCCCATCCCGCCGCTCGACGGCTCGGTGGTGATCGAGCGGGCCCTGCCCCGGCACCTGTGGGACGGCTACCTGCGCTTCCGCCAGTTCGCCATGCCGCTGCTGCTGGTGGCCGTGCTGCTCGCCGCCACCATCCACGTCGGCGGCGAGAGCCTGCTCTCCCGGCTCTACGGCGAGATCGAGGATCTCTGGCTCAACCTGCTCGGCGTCGGCTCCTGAGCCGAGCCCACCGGCAGCGGTCGGTCAGGGGGCCAGCAGCCCCATGGCGTCGGCCGCCCGGCGGTAGGTGACGGCGGCGATGCTCCCGGCCCGCTCGGCCCCGACGGCCAGGATCCGCTCGACCGCCCCGGGGTCGGCCACGAGGGCGGTGCGGCGCTCCTGGATGGGCCCCAGCAGCTCGACCAGCGCCTCGGCCACGTCGCGCTTCAAGTCGCCGTAGCGCCCGTAGCCGGCCGCCACGTCGACCGGCGAGCGGTCGGTGGCCGCCGCCAGCAGCTCGAGCAGGTTGGCCAGCCCGGGCTTGGCCTCGCGGTCGTAGCGCACCTCGCCGTCGTTGTCGGTCACCGCCTTCTTGACCTTGCGCTCGATCTCCTTCGGGTCGTCCAGGATGCCCACCGTCCCGAGGGGCGAGTCCACGGACTTGGACATCTTGCGCTCGGGGTGCTGGAGGTCCATCACCCGGGCCCCGACGGCCGGGTTCACCGACTCGGGGACGGTGAACGTGGGGCCGTAGCGGTGGTTGAAGCGAATGGCCAGGTCCCGGGCCAGCTCGAGGTGCTGGCGCTGGTCCTCGCCCACCGGCACCTGCTCGGCGTCGTAGAGCACGATGTCGGCCGCCTGGAGGACGGGATAGGTGAAGAGCCCGACCCGGGCGCTCTCCTGGCCGGCCCCCTTGTCCTTGAACTGGGTCATCCGCCGGAGCTCGCCCATCGAGGCGGTGCACTCGAGCAGCCACGCCAGGCGGGCGTGCTCGGGCACGTGGGACTGGACGAACAGGGTGCAGACCTCGGGATCGAGGCCGATGGCCAGCAGGTTGACCGCCAGCTCGAGGGTCCGGGACCGCAGCTCGGCCGGGTCGATCTCGAGCGTCAGGGCGTGCAGGTCGACGATGCAGTAGATGGCGTCGTTGTCCGCCTGGTGGCGGACCCAGTTGCGCAGCGCGCCGAGGTAGTTGCCGAGATGCAGCTCACCGGATGGTTGGACGCCCGAAAACACTCTGGCCATGGCGAGCCATCGTAGGGGGACCGGCCGCGCCGTCCGGTCCGCCGCGAGGGTGCGCCACCTCGGGGCGCCCGTTCGGTAGGGTCGAACCAATGCCGTATCGCGTCACCAGTCCGGCCTTCGAGGGCCCCATCGACCTGCTGCTGCACCTGATCTCGACCCACGAGATGGACGTGCTGGACATCCCGCTCGCCCCGGTCATCGACGCCTTCGTGGCCGAGCTGGTGGCCGAGCGCGAGGCCATGAGCATGGACACGCTGTCCGAGTTCCTCCTGGTGGCGGCCATCCTGATCGAGATGAAGTCCCAGCGCCTGCTGCCCGGTCCCGACGTCGTCGAGGACGAGGAGGAGCTGGTGGGCTGGGAGGAGCGGGACCTGCTGCTGGCCCGGCTGCTCGAGTGCCGGGCCTACGCCGCCGCCGCCGACGCCTTCGTGGCCCTCATCGAGCAGGCCTCGGCCTCGATCCCGCGCGAGGTCGGCCTCGACGAGGGCTTCACCGTGCACGCCCCGGACCTGTTGGCCGGGGTCCTGCCCGAGACGCTGGCCCAGGCCTACCTGCGGGCCACCGCCGAGCGACCGGCCCCCCGGGTCGACCTGTCCCACGTCACCGTCGACTCGGTCACCGTGGCCGAGGCGGTCGACCAGCTCCTCCGCCGGCTGCCCCGGGGCGGCACGTCGTTCCGGGCCCTCACCGAGCACCTCACGACCCGCATGGAGGTCATCGTCCACTTCCTGGCCCTGCTCGAGCTGTGCAAGCTGGGCCGGGTCGACCTGCACCAGGGGCGGACCTTCGGGGACATGGACGTGGCCTGGGTCGACGACGACCAGCGGGAGCTGGCGCCGGTCGGCGGCGGCGGTTTCGTCGACCACGACCAGCTCGACAGCTATGACGGCTGAGGAGATCCGCCGGGCGGCCGAGGCCGTCATCCTGGTCGCCGTCGAGCCGGTGCCGCCGAGCTTGTTGGCCGAGCTGCTGGAGGAGCCGGTCGAACGGGTGACGGCCGTGTGCGACGAGCTGGCCGGCTGGTACGAGCAGCAGGACCGGGGCTTCGTCCTGGCCCGGGTCGCCGGCGGCTACCGCTTCCAGACCCACCCCGACCAGGCACCGTTCGTCGAGCGCTTCGCCAACCGCGACGTGAGCCACCGGCTGTCGACGGCCGCCCTCGAGACCCTGGCCATCGTGGCCTACCGCCAACCAGTGTCGCGGGCCCAGGTCTCGGCCCTCCGCGGGGTCAACGTGGACGGTGTCGTCCGGCTGTTGGAACAGCGGGGCTACATCGAGGCGGTGGGGCGGGCCGAGGGCCCGGGCCAGCCCGTCCTCTACGGCACCACCGAGCTGTTCTTGGAACGCCTGGGGCTGCACGACGTCGGCCAGCTCCCGGCGGTCGAGGACTTCCTGCCCGGTCCCGAGGTGGTGGGGGAACTGGAGAACCGTCTCCGCCCGGCGGCCGACGGCCTCGCCGACAACGACTGACCCGGGCCACCCGTGCCCGAGACACCCGACGGCCCGCCGGTCGAGGCCCCGAGTGGGCCGGCCGCCGAGGGTGAGCGCCTCCAGAAGATCCTGTCGCGAGCCGGGCTCGGGAGCCGTCGGGTCTGCGACGACCTGATCGCCGACGGCCGGGTCACGGTCGACGGCCAGCGGGCCGTCCTCGGCCAACGGGTGGACACCGCCCGGGCCCACGTCGCGGTCGACGGGGTCCCCATCGCCGTGGCCGCCGGCCTGGTCCACTACCTGCTCAACAAGCCGGCCGGGGTGGTGACCACGGCGTCGGACCCCGAGGGCCGCCCGACGGTGGTCGAGCTGGTGCCGTCCGAGCCCCGGGTGTTCCCGGTCGGCCGACTGGACATGGACACCGAGGGCCTGTTGCTCTTGACCAACGACGGCGACCTGGCCCAGCTCCTGTCGCACCCTTCCTACGGCGTGCCCAAGGAGTACGTGGCCCACGTGGTCGGCACCCCCTCGGCCGGGGCCCTGCGGGCGCTGCGCGACGGGGTCGAGCTCGAGGACGGTCCGACGGCGCCGGCCAAGGTCGGGGTCCTCTCGCCCGGAGTGCTGCGGATCGTCATCCACGAGGGCCGGAACCGCCAGGTCCGTCGCATGTGCGAGACGGTCGGGCACCCGGTCCGGCGGCTGGTCCGCACCCGGATCGGGCCGCTGGCCGATCCCGACCTCCAGCCCGGCGCGTGGCGCTCGCTGGGCGACGAGGAGGTCCGGGCGCTGGCCACCGCCGCCCGTCACCAACGCCCCGTCCGACCGCCCCGCCGGGAGCCCGGCGGCCAGCGGTAGCATGCACGGCCGATGCCCGAACGCCTGGCCTTTCGCGCCCTCCGTGGTGCCACCACCGTCGACGAGGACACCACCGAGCAGGTGAACGCCCGCACCCAGGAGCTGCTCACCACCCTCCTGGAGCGCAACCACCTGGTCGAGGACGACATCGTCTCGATCCTCTTCACGGCCACGGCCGACGTGGTGTCGACCTTCCCGGCCACCGCCGCCCGGGGCATCGGCTTCGGCGCCGTCCCCCTGCTCTGTGCGGCCGAGATCGCCGTCCCGGGGTCGATGCCCCTGTGCATCCGGGCGCTCCTGCACGTGGAGACGACCCTCGCCCGCGACGAGCTCCGGCATGTCTACCTCCACGGGGCCGCAGGGCTCCGCGATGACCTCCCCGCCTGAGGGGGCGCCGGGACCGGCGGGAGTCGCCTCGGGATCGCCGGCCGACGCCGCCGACCGGCCGCCCCGGGTCCTGGTCGTCGGGGTCGGCCTCATCGGCGGCTCGTTGGGCCTGGCGCTGCGGGCCCGCGGCTGGCACGTCACCGGCCGCGACGAGGACCCCGAGCGCCAGGCGGCAGCCCTGGCCCAGGGTGTGGTCGACGCCGTCGGCGACGACCTCGGGGCCGAGCTGATCCTCATCGCCACCCCGGCGTCGGCCGCCGGCCCCCTGGCCGCCGCCTTCCTGGCCGACCCCGACCGTCGGGACGACCTGGTGGTCTCCGACGTGAGCGGCGTGAAGGCGCCGGTCGTCCGGGCCGTGCCCCACCCCCGCTTCGTGGGCGGCCACCCGATGGCCGGTTCCGAACAGATCGGGCTGGCCGGGGCCGACCCCGACCTGTTCGTGGGGGCCACCTGGGTGCTCACCCCGACCATCGACACCGACCCTCAGGCCTTCGTGCGCCTCCAGGCCGTGGTCAACGAGCTGGGCGCCGAGGTGGTGGCCCTGTCGGCGGCCGATCACGACCGCCTGGTGGCCGTGGTCTCCCACGTCCCCCACCTGGTGGCGGCCACCCTCATGAACGAGGCCAGCGAGGGGGCCGAGACCGACGGGGCCCTGCTGCGGCTGGCCGCCGGGGGATTCCGGGACATGACCCGGGTCGCCGCCGGGCACCCGGGCATCTGGCCCGACGTCTGCCACGACAACGCGGCGGCCATCGTGGCCACCCTGGACCGCCTGGTGGCCGATCTCGAGGTGGTCCGGAACTCGGTGGCCCACGGCGACCGTGAGGAGCTCCTGCGCCTGCTCGGGCGGGCCTCGGAGGCCCGGCGGGCGCTCCCGGCCCGTGCCACCCGTCCCGACCACCTGGCCGAGCTCCGGGTGCCGGTGCCCGACCGCTCCGGCGTCCTGGGCGAGCTGACCTCGCTGGCCGGTGACCTCGGGGTCAACATCTACGACATCGAGATCGCCCACTCGGCCGAGGGCCCCCGGGGTGTCCTCGTCCTGGTGGTCGACGCCGAGCAGGCGGCCACCCTGCACCAGGGCATCCTCGACCGGGGCCACCGCTGCACCATCGGGATGCTCTCGTGACCGACCTCGAACCGCTGCCCGAACGACTCGAGATCCGGGCCGGCGGCGCCCTCCGAGGTCGCCTGCGCACCCCGGGGGACAAGTCCATCTCCCACCGGGCCCTGCTGCTCGGCGCCCTGGCCGACGGCACCACCACCATCCGCGGCCTGTCCGACGGCGACGACGTGGCCCGGACCCGGGCCGCCATCGAGGCCCTGGGGGCCGAGGTCGAGACCGACGGCGGGGTGGTCTCGGTGCACGGCGGCCGGGCCCGCCTGCACGAGGCGCCCGGACCGATCGACTGCGGCAACTCGGGCACCGGGCTCCGCCTGCTGGCCGGCGTGGTGGCCGGCCTTCCCTTCACCACCGAGCTGGTCGGCGATGCCTCGTTGTCGTCGAGACCCATGGACCGCATCGCCATCCCCCTGCGGGAGATGGGGGCGCAGGTGGACGGCCAGGGTGACCGGTGTCTGCCCCCGCTCCGGGTGCGGGGGGGCTCGCTGACCGGGATCACCTGGTCCTCGCCGGTGGCCAGCGCCCAGGTCAAGTCGGCCATCCTCCTGGCCGGTCTCGACGCCGACGGGACCACGGCGGTGATCGAGGCGGTGCCCACCCGCACCCACACCGAGGACCTGCTGGCCGAGGCGGGCGCCGACGTCACGGTGACGGCCACCGGCGCCGGGCGCGAGGTCCGCCTGCGTCGCTCGGCCCTCCGGCCGCTCGACATCGACGTCCCCGGTGACCCGTCCCAGGCCGCCTTCTGGGTGGTCGGCGCCTGTGTGGTGCCGGGGAGCGACGTGGTGGTCGAGCACCTGTACGACGGGCCCGAGCGAGTGGGCTTCGTCCGGGTGCTCCAGCGCATGGGGGCCGACGTCGAGCTGGTGGGCGACGGGAGCGGGGTGACCGACGTGCGGGCCCGGTTCGGCCCCCTGACGGCCACCATCGTCGAGGCGGCCGAGATCCCGTCCCTCGACGAGGTCCCGATCCTGGCCGTGGCGGCGGCGTGCGCCGTCGGGACCACCGTCTTCCACGGCATGGGCGAGCTGCGGGTGAAGGAGAGCGACCGGCTGGCGGCGGTCGTCGAGCTGGTCCGGGCGTTCGGCGCCGGGGCCGAGGCGGTGGGCGACGACCTGTGGGTCCACGGCACCGACCGGCTGACCCCCGCCCACACCGACAGTGGCGGCGACCACCGCATGGCCATGGCGGCGGTCATCGCCGCCCTGGCGGCCGGGGATCCCGAGCCCTCGGTCGTCAGCGGCTTCGGCGCCGTCGAGACCAGCTATCCGACCTTCCTCGACCATCTGGTGGGCCTGGGCGGCATCCTGGTCGACCCCTCCTCGGCCGAGGTGATCGCCATCGACGGGCCGGCCGGGGCCGGCAAGTCCACCGTGTCGACGGCCGTCGCCACCCACCTGGGCCTCGAGCGGTTGGACACCGGGGCCATGTACCGGGCGGTGGCCTGGGGCGCCCTCGAGCGTCAGCTGGCCCTCGACGGCGAGGGGGTGGCCGACCTCGCCCGTGACGCCGAGCTGATCCCGGGCCCGCCGGTGCTGCTGGACGGGGTCGACGTGACGAAGGTGATCCGCTCGCCCGAGGTCAGCCGGGCGGTGTCGATCGTGGCCGCCAACCCGGCCGTGCGTCGGCACCTGGTCGAGCGCCAGCGCCAGTGGGTGAGGGAACGGGGCGGCGGCGTGGTCGAGGGGCGGGACATCGGCACGGTGGTCTTCCCCGAGGCCCGGCTCAAGGTCTTCCTCACCGCCTCACCCGAGGAGCGCAGCCGCCGGCGGGCCGACGAGTCGGTGGAGGGGGTGGCCCGACGTGACCGCCTCGACTCCACCCGGGCCACGTCGCCCCTGGTGATGGCCGAGGACGCCCGGTTGCTCGACACGACGGGGCGTAGCATCGACGAGGTGGTCGACCAGGTGCTCTCGTGGCTGTGACCGAGGGGGGACCGGCCCCCGACGACACCCCGGCCCCGACGCCGGCCGACGGCGACGCCGGCGCGACCCACGAGGCATCGACGCCGGCCGACAACGCCAACCGCCTGGCCACCGCCCCCGGCCACGGCGTGCACTTCGAGGTCGACACCCACAAGGCCTTCGGCTACCGGGTGTGCCGCTGGATCGTGGTGGGGTTCGCCAAGCTCTGGTTCCGTCCCTCGCTCGGCGGTCCCGGGCGCGTGCCGGCGTCGGGCCCCGTCGTGATCGCCCCCGTCCACCGGTCCTTCGCCGACTTCCTCTTCGCCGCCCTCATCACCGACCGCAAGCTCTTCTTCATGGTGAAGGACAGCGTGTGGAAGTCACCACTGCTGGGTCGGATCGTGCTCTACGTCGGGGGATTCCCGGTGCACCGCGAGTCGGCCGACCGCCAGGCGCTGCTGCACGCCGAGGACGTCCTGCGCCACGACGCCGTCCTGGTCATCTTCCCCGAGGGCACCCGCCAGGAGGGCCCGGTGCTCGGCGACCTCCTCGAGGGGGCGGCGTTCCTGGCCGCCCGGGCCGGCGCCACCCTGGTGCCGCTGGGCATCGGCGGGTCGGACCGGGCCATGCCCAAGGGCTCGAGGATCCCTCGGCCGTTCCACATCCGCCTGGTGGTGGGGGAGACCGTCGCCCCGCCGGCCCGCAGCGCCGCCGGTCGGGTGTCGAGGAGCAAGGTCCACGAGTCCAACGAGCAGCTCCGAGCGTCCCTCCAGGCCGCCTACGACCAGTCCCGGGCCTGAGCCGGCCGGGCGGCGGCCCTCAGCGCTCGCGCAGCCAGGTCCGCACGACGACGTCGGCGTAGCGGAACCCGAAGAACAGGTTGGTGCCCTTCTTCGACTCGCCCGACGCCCGGGGGTGCCAGACGGTGGGCTGCTCGGTCACCCGCCAGCCCCGTCGGATGGCCGTGATCAGGAGCTCGGCCGTCTGGTACTGCTCCTGCTCGAGGCGACCGGCGATGTCGGCCAGCATGGTCACCCGCAGCGCCCGGTAGCCGTTGGAGGTGTCGGTCAGCTTGGACCCGGTGAGCAGGTTCATCAGGCTGGCGAAGAAGACCACGCCCAGGCGGCGGACCTGGTCCGAGGTCTCGTCCACCCCGAGCCGCCGGGAGGCCACCACGAAGTCCGACTGGTCGTCGACCACCGGCTGGAGCATGACCGGGAGCTCGGCGGCGTCGTTCTGGCCGTCGGCGTCGAGGGTCACCGCGTACTGGGCCCCGAGCTCGACGCACAGGTCGTAGCCGATGCGCAGGGCCACGCCGTGGCCCAGGTTGACCGGGAGGACGAACGTGACCGCCCCCGACTCGAGGGCCACCTGGTCGGTCCGGTCGCTGCCGCCGTCGACGATCACGAGCGGGGTCACCGGCAGACCGCAGGCCGTCTCGGGGACCGACTTCAGGACGTCGCCGATGTTGTCGGCCTCCTCGAAGGCGCAGATCAGGGCGACCACCGGCGACAGGGTGAGGTCGGGGTACCGGGCGTCGAAGTCCTTGCGGGCCAGGTCGATGACCAGCTGCCGGAGGGCGGCCTGCCGGTCCTCCCGGCGGTGGGCGGCTCGTGAAGCCATGTTCAGGGTCCTCCGGCGTCAGTTGGGGACCCGGTTCGTCTCACCCACTCAGGGCGGCGGACCGGGTTTCGTCGGCGGGCATCTTCGCACCCCGACGCCGTCTCGGGCGAGCGGGGCCGCCGGCGGCGGCCCGGCTGGTCAGGACGCGAGGGCCGACAGCACGTCGGCCGCCGAGATGCCCCGGTCCTCGGCGGTCGGGTCGCGCCGGGGCCCGTCGAGGCGCCGGGCGGCCGGCACCTCGCCGGTGATGCGGACCTCGGCCGGGTCGACCGGGGTCCGCACGGCCCCCGTCAGCAGCCCGACGGTGGTGGCCAGGGCCCGCAGCATCTCGCGGAGCTCGGGCGGCGGCGGGAAGTACTCGTCCTCGGTCGTCACCCGCACGATCTCGATGCCCTCGGTCGGGGCCAGCTGGTCGACCACCCCTTCGACCAGGGCCTCGGGGGCCGACGCCCCGGCGGTCACCCCCACGACGCCCTCGAGGTCATCGGGCAGCTCGGCGGCCCCGTTCACCCGGATGACCCGCGGGCAGCCCATGGCCCGGGCCACCTTCTCGAGGGCCACCGTGTTCGACGAGTTGGCCGAGCCGATGACCACCATGGCGTCCACCCGGTCGGCCAGCACCTTGAGGGCGGCCTGGCGGTTGGTGGTGGCGAAGCACAGGTCGCTGCGACCGGGCATCCACAGGTCGGGGAAGCGCTCCCGGGCCGACTCCATCAGGCCCCGCCACTCGTCGTGCGACAAGGTGGTCTGGGCCAAGAGGGCGACGGGGGCGCCCGACGCCTGCAGGTCGCCGAGGGCCTCGAGGTCGGCCTCCTCCTCGATCAGTCGGACCGACTCGGGGGCGACGGCCATCGTCCCGATGGCCTCCTCGTGGCCGGCGTGGCCGATGTAGAGCACGGTGAACCCCTTCTGGGTCCGGACCTTCAGCTCGTGGTGGACCTTGGTCACCAGCGGGCACACGGCGTCGATGACCGCCCCGCCGTTGGCCCGGGCCCGGGCCACCACCTCGGGGGCGGTCCCGTGGGCCGAGAGCATGAGGGGCGCCCCGGCCGGGACGGTCGTCACGTCGTCGACGAAGACCACGCCCTGGGCCTCGAACTGCTCCACCACGTTCCGGTTGTGGACGATCTCGTGGTAGCAGTAGACCGGACCGTCGAACACCCGGACCATCCAGGCCAGCGCCTTGATGGCCTTCTCCACCCCGGCACAGAAACCCCGCGGTTCGGCCAGGAGGACCTTTTGGACCGGCACAGGTCCAGGCTACCGGCTCGGGGCGCCCGTCCCGCGGGCAGGCCGGGTCGAGGTCGGGGAGGCCGACGGCCCGGGTATCCTGGTCAAATGTCGGCTCCCACGGTGACGATGGTCACTGCGGCGTCGCCGGCAGCACGGGCCGGGCTGGCCGTGGGCGACGAGCTGGTCTCGTTGAACGGTCAGCAGCCGACGGACGTCATCGAATTCCACCAGCTCACCGACGGCGAGCACGTGGACGTGCTGGTCCGTCGCCCCGGTGCCGCGCTGTCGCGGACGCGTGCAGGTCGACAAGCAGGCGGGCGAACCGCTCGGCATCGAGGTGTCCTCGGCCGTGTTCGACCGCATCCGGACCTGCGACAACCACTGTGCCTTCTGCTTCATCTACCAGCTCCCCAAGGGCATGCGCCGCAGCCTGTACCTGAAGGACGACGACTACCGGCTCTCGTTCCTCTACGGGAACTTCACCACCCTCACCCGGTTCACCGAGCTCGACGCCGAGCGGGTCATCACCGAGCGCCTCGGCCCCCTGTTCGTGTCCATCCACGCCACCGACCCCGAGGTCCGGGCGGCCATGCTGCGCAACCCCAAGGGCGCCACCAGCCTGCGGTGGCTCCGGCTGCTGCTCGACGCCGGGATCGAGATCCACGGCCAGGTGGTGGTGTGCCCGGGCGTGAACGACGGCGAGGTCCTCGAGGACACGCTCTGCACCCTGGTCGACCAGTACCCGCGGCTGGCCACGGTGGGCGTCGTCCCCCTCGGTCTGAGCCAGTTCTCGAACGAGCCCGACATGCGGCCGCACACCACCGAGGAGGCGGCGGCGGTGGTCGACGCCGTCGAGCGGTGGCAGGGGATCGCCGACTCGGTGCTCGGTCGGCGCCTGGTCTACGCCGCCGACGAGTACTACCTGCTGGCCGGCCGGCCGTTCCCGGCCGCCTCGGCCTACGACGGCTTCCCCCAGCACGAGAACGGGATCGGCATGGTCCGGTCGTTCGAGCAGGCCTTCGCCGGCGACACCGGGGCGGCCCGGGGCGTGCGCCACGGCTTCTTCGCCTCGGTCGACGGCGCCCCGCCCGAGGGGTATCGGGCCCGGCGCCTCGACCCCGCCCCGTCGCCCGCCACCACGACCGGCACCGGCGGCGTCGCCGTGCTCACCGGCACCTACGGCGCCCGGGTGCTGGCTCCCCTGCTCGAGGCCCACGGTCGCACCGACGTGCGGGTGATCGAGGTGGCCAACGACTACTTCGGCGGCAACATCGGCGTGGCCGGCCTCCTCACCGGGGCCGACCTGGCCCGGACCCTGGCCGGCCAGCCCGCCGCCGACCGCTACCTGCTGCCCGACGCCTGTTTGTCCGAGGGGCGGTTCCTCGACGGGACGACGCTGGCCGACCTGCCCCGCCCGGTCGAGGTCGTCCCGACCGACGGTCGCTCGCTGGCGCAAGCCCTCGACGGACCGCTCCCGGCGACCGACACCACCCCCTGCGCCGCCCCGGTGGGGGGCGGGTGCCCATGAGGGGCGGCGCCGAGGGGTCCGACCGCCGCCCGACCGTGGTCATCGTCGGCCGGCCCAACGTGGGCAAGTCCTCGCTGGTCAACCGGGTCGTGGGCCGGCGGACCGCCGTCGTGGAGGAGGAGGCCGGGGTCACCCGGGACCGCAAGCTGTACGACGCCGAGTGGAACGGGGTGGCCTTCGAGCTGGTCGACACCGGCGGCTGGCTGGCCACCGGCAGCGCCCTCGACGCCAAGGTCAGCCGGCAGTCCGAACGGGCCGTCGAGGAGGCCGACGTGGTCCTCTTCGTGGTCGACGTGGCGGTCGGCGTCACCGAGGAGGACCTGGCCGCCGCCCGGGTCATGCGCCGAGTGAAGGCCCCGGTCCTGCTGGTGGCCAACAAGGTGGACGACGCCAACCGCGAAGCGGCGGCCTGGGAGTTCCTGTCGCTCGGCGTGGGCGAGCCGTGGACGGTCAGCGCCCTGCACGGCCGGGGCACCGGCGACCTGCTCGACGAGGTGGTCCGGCTGCTCCCGGCCGCCGCCACCGACGACGGCCGGCGCCGGAGCGCCGCCCGGGAGGGCTGGTGGGCCGAGGACCAGGACGACGAGTTCGACGACGGGGGAGCCGACGAGGTGGCCGCCCCCCGGGTGGCGCTGGTCGGTCGGCCCAACGTCGGCAAGTCCACGCTGTTCAACCGGATGATCGGCGAGGACCGCTCGGTCGTCCACGACATGCCGGGCACCACCCGCGACGCCATCGACACGGTGGTCGAGACCGAGGACGGCCCGTTGTGCTTCGTCGACACGGCCGGCATGCGGCGCCCGTCGCGGACCGACCGGGGCACCGAGCACCACTCGGTGCTGCGGGCCCTCGACGCCCTGGAACGGGCCGACCTGGCCATGTTGGTCATCGACGCCACCGAGGGGGCCACCCACCAGGACCAACGGCTGGCCGAGCGCATCGGCGCCTCGGGCTGCCCGGCCATCGTCATCTTGAACAAGTGGGACGCCCTGCCGACCGAGGACCGCATCGACGTCCTGGCCGGGGTCAGCGACCGGCTGGCCTTCCTCGGGACCGCCCCGGTGCTCAAGGTGTCGGCCCTGTCGGGCCGGGGCACCCACAAGATCCTCCCGGCCCTCCACGAGGCGGTGGCCGCCTACCACCACCGGGTGCCCACCGGCGCCCTCAACCGGGCCCTGCGGGACATCCAGGCGGCCCAGCCGGCCCCCGGGGCCCGCATCCGCTACGGCGTGCAGGGGGCCATCGACCCGCCGACCTTCACGCTGTTCGCCACCGGCCGTCTCCCGGTCACCTACCTGCGCTACATCGAGCGGGGCCTGCGGGAACACTTCGACATGGGCCCCACGCCGATCAAGATCCGAGTGCGCACCGCCGGCGGTCGCTAGCCGTGCCGTGGTGCGAGGAGTGCGACACCCTCGTCGAGGACGAGGAGCTGACCGAGGAGGGCGACTGCCCGACCTGCGGGACCCCCTTGGTCGAGGCGGAGCGCCGACCCGTCCCGTGGTACTTCAAGTTCTTCCTGCTGGCCTCGGCCATCTACCTGATCTGGCGGGCGTACCAGGGCGTCAGCTGGTTGGTCCATCACGCCTGAACGTGGGCCTACCGGTCGTGCCGGTGCCGGGCCCCGTGGCCTAGCGTTCGCGCATGGCCATCTACCAGCTCGGCGACCTGATCCCCCGCATCCATCCCGACGCCTTCGTCCACCCCGACGCCACGGTGATCGGTGACGTCACCATCGGCGCCGAGTCGAGCATCTGGCCCCAGGCGGTGCTGCGGGGGGACAACGGCTCCATCACCATCGGGGAGCGCACCTCGATCCAGGACGGCACGGTGGTCCACACCATCGAGGAGAACCCCACTCGGGTCGGCTCGGGTTGCGTGATCGGCCACGTGGCCCACCTCGAGGGGTGTGTGATCGAGGACGACGCCCTGGTCGGGTCGGGCTCGATCGTGCTCCACTACGCCGTGGTCGGCACCGGGGCCACCGTGGGGGCCAACGCCGTGGTGCGCAACCACATGATCGTCCCACCGGGGGGGCTGGCCCTCGGGGTCCCGGCCAAGGTGAAGGAGGGCGCCTCGTCGTTGGAGGACATCCTCGGGGGAGCCCGACGCTATGTCGAGAAGGCCGCCCACTACCGCCACGACCTGCGGCGCCTGGACGGCTGAGGCGTCAGGCGGCCGGGCCCACCGCCGCCACCTCGATCGCCTCGGCCGGCGGCGAGGGCCACACGGCCACCGCCCGCTGGTGGGCCTGCAGCATCGCCGTGTCGCGGTTGCGGGCCTCGGCCACGAAGACCAGGGCCACCCCGTCGCCGTGGCGCCGGAACCCGTCGACCCCGCCCCGAGGGCGTAGAACGAGACCGGCCAGGGCCGCCCGGTGCTCGTCGAACGACCGCTGCGGGTACACCATGGTGATCTCGAACGTCGGCATACGCCCATGGTTCCACGACGAACATGTGTTCGCAAGCGAAAATCGCAGCCGTGATCTACCGTGGGGGCGTTCGGAGACAGAGGGGGGAACATGTCCACCACCAACGAGACCGACCGCGTCGTCAAGATCGACTGGGATCAGGGGATGGCGGTCAACACGATGGCCTCGGGCGAGAAGGTCACCTGGTCGGGCGGTTACGGCGCCGTCGAGGCCATGGCGGCCAAGCACGGCCTGAAGGAGCAGCCACCGGTTGACGGGGTGAAGACCCTCACCTGGAGCTGAGCACCGGGCGTCGGTCCGTCCGACGCCGTCCACCCACCGGCACGGGGTGACCCGCCGTCGGTCGATCGCACCGTCGGAAGGATCCGTCGAGGTCGGCCCGCGCCCCTAGGTCGGCGCCGACCGGGGGCCGGCATCGACGACGTGGCGCTCGAACACGGACAGCAGCTTGTCGTAGGCGTCGACCGGGCTGGCCGGGCTGACGCCGGTCAGCGTGATGCCGCACGAGCACGCAGCGAACGAGGTCCATCGCTTGGGAATGCGGGCCTCACGGCGGGTTTCGGGCGCCCCGAGGGCATGCCCTTTTGACTTCACGGTTTCCTCCGAGCCACCGATTGGATGCGCATCGATGTCGCGCAGCCGGGACGTCACCGTGGGCACGCGTCGCCCGATCCGCCCCGGCGAACGTACGAGAGGTACTTCGGAACCGTCGACCACGTTGGATGAGCGATCGCGACCACGGGCATTGCACTCGGCTCCTCGTACCGGATGACCTCGGCGAGAGGGGAGGGGGGAGGCGGTGGGACCGAGCGCCCCCGTTACGCTGGCCGCCATGCCCTACAAGGTCACGTTCAAGCAGGCTGACCCGAACCAGGACGCCAAGATCGAGACGGTGCTGGCCACGGACTACCAGCTGAAGAGCAAGCACTTCATCTTCATCAACCGGTCCCACCCCGATCGCCCCCAGAAGGTGTTGAGCGTCCGGGCCAAGTTCATCGACCGCATCGACGAGCTGCCGCCGGAGGAGCTGTCCTGAGGGAGCGGTCCCGCTGAGCGTGACCGCCCGCTCGTCGTCGGCGTTCCGCCGCCGTCGGTAGGCCGCCCGATGGGGACTACGGCTCGCTGGAGCCACCTATTCGGCTAGCCGTCAACCAGGTGATGCAGGCGGTCGTAGCGTCGCGCCGGGGCGAGCCCGAGAAGGACGCCAGCACCGATCAACAGCCAACTGCTGACCACAATGCCGAGGACGGCACGCCGTGATCCGAGAATCCGTCGCTGGCTGACCGAATCGGGATGTCGGGTCAGTAGCGGTGCCGTGGGGCCCTGAGGGGGCCCGCGCCGGTCGACTACGATGGCGAAGCTTCACCGAACGCGGAGCGTGTGCTCCGTGAAAAGTGGGCGAGGCGCTGCAATGACCCACGAGGGCCGGAGCAGCGTGATGCAGTGCGGGCTGTGGCGCAGCTTGGTTAGCGCGCTTGACTGGGGGTCAAGAGGTCCCGGGTTCAAATCCCGGCAGCCCGACCATTAGGCCAGGTCAGAGGCTCTGTGGCCCTGACTCCTCAAAATGAGTGAGCCACCTGGCCTCCTCGGCAGCGTCTTCAACACGCAGGGCGGACGAACCGGACGGTGACGGACCGGAGTTCGAGTCCCGTCTCAGTGCTAGCTGGCGGATGTCGGCGCCAGTAGCGGAAAGAAGTCGGAAAGGAAGTTCCGGAACACGGTCACGATCTGTTCTGGCGGGATCTCGGCTGTGGGGTCTGACGGTAATCCCTCGACATCAAGATTGTTCTGCACGGCGTACCCCCGAAGGCCGTCGATCAGCGACTTGCCGAGGACCGACACCGCCTGCCCGAGGGCCAGGGCGTCCATCGTGAACTGGGGCACCGGCCGCGGTTCTGGTACATCCCATGTCTCGGGGTTCCGAGGTGTCTCGAGCGTGAAAACGTTCGAGAATGAACGAGCGGCCGCATCTCGTTCACTGAGGGCATCGCCGAGGTTCCAGACCTCTCGCAGGGTCGAGATCAGCGATGTGTGCCGGTACTCCTCGTTGAACACCTCACCTTTGGCTATCCAGGGGGAGATGACGACCGCGGGGACCCGATAGCCGGAGCGGTCGAATGTGAAGCCCAACTCTCCCTCGGGCGCTCCCCCCGTAGGCGAGGGGACCGAGGGCGGGGGAACGTGGTCGTAGGTGCCGCCTGGCTCGTCCCAACCGACGAGAAGGGTCGTGTTCCACACGGTGGAACCACTCGACCCCTGCATTCCTCGATAGGCGTCGTAGATCCGCCGCAGAAACGCTTCGCCGCCCAGAATGGAGGAGGGTGGATCAAGGCTGGGGATGTCAATGCCGTGACCCATGGCCCGTCCGGCGGCCGGGTGGTAGTCGCTGTGGCCGATAATCAGGCAGGGTTCGATGAAGGAGAGGTTCGGCAGTTCGCCATTGGCGGCGTCGATCTCGAACTGCGAGAAGGGCACGAAGTGAGTGGCCAGACGGTCCTTCAGGCGGGGGTAGTGGATGATGGCCGTCGCCGAGAACTGCATCGGCTCGGCGACGTACACCTTCCATGTTTTGCCATGCTGATCGAGGCGGTTGAAGATCGTCTCCGCATCGTTGGCGGCCAGCCACTTCGTCGCCGGGGCGTTGACGGTCAAACCCGACGATGTTGCCGCCGTCCAGAACGACCGGTTCATGAAGGTCTGCGAAGGCACCTCGCAGAACCAGTGGTCGAAGACGCCGAAGGTACGGGCCAGGCCATTGAGCACCGGAACCTGCTCGGGGGTGAACCCCGTCATGATCTGCGAGTACTCCTTGTAGGTGGGCTGGCGGCCCATCTCCGAAGTGAAGGTGCTGATGTAGTCGGTCACGAACCCGTCCATCGTGGGTACCTGGCCCGGCTCGGGGGCGTTCCACGGGGCCGTGACGGCATCCGCCGGTTGGAACCGGTTCGCCTCGTTCAAGATGTTGTAGAGCTGGGTGTTGGTGTGGAAGAACTCCTCACCCGAGTCGGGGTTTGGGCTGTCCATGTCAGTGGCGACCGTGTACGGGACCGACTTCTGCTCGACGCCGTGCTCGGCCCATTCAGGGATGGGGTTCGAGAGGTCCTTGCCAACGACACCCTCGAAGGTCTTGCCGTCATCGGGGCCGTAGAGGTGACCCAGGACGTTATCGAGGGACCGATTCTCGAAGAGAACCACGACTACGTGGTCCATGGCGTGGCTTCGATCAGCGGGCATGGATTGATCCTCCTGGTCTCGTCACTGTCAGCCTCCCAGATCTGACCAGTCGGAGCGTCACCCGCCCAGGGTGACGGGGGGAGGGAAGCCCGGGCGAGCCGCGGCATAACTCGTTCGGTTTTGCTCGCTCCCATCCTGGTCGAACGGCACTTCGTACACCGCTTGCCATGAGATACCTGGGGGTCAAGAGGTCCCGGGTTCAAATCCCGGCAGCCCGACCATAAACGTGCAGGTCACGAAACGTGCGACCCGCATCGAGGAGACGAATCTCTGGATCCGACGGCAGGGGCGTCTCAGAAGGTGTCCCGGCCATCGCTCCATTCGCGGGCCGGGTCGACCTCAAGCTGGCGATCTTCCCGGCCGTGGGGACCGCATCGGCAGCGGCGGCTCGGGAGTTTGTCGAGTCATTTGAGCGCGAGCCTCGTAGTCCTTGCTGGAGCCCCGCACTCGCCACTGCTCCCGCCACGAGTTCTCTGTCTCGACCTCTGATCTCAGCTCATAGAGATCGCTGCGGCAGGGGTGCTCGCTGATCCACGCTCCCGTTCGTAGATCAAGTTCGACGAACGGCGAGCCGTCGGTGAACCACAGCTGCACGATCTGGCTGCTGGATGTGGTCGTCAGCGTGAGGCGCCGCACCGCTGGCCCCCGGTGCGTCCCGAATTCGAGATTGCCTGACTCGTAGTAGCTGGCCCTGCGCTCACCGGGTTCGGTCTCCAGCAGGGGTTGCACGACGGCCGTCCCCGTGAACCGGCCTTCTGTCCCGGACACATGGTCTCGGTACAACCGATCGACGGTCCACGTTCCGATCAGGTACGCAAAAGTGTCGGGAACGGGCAGCAAGTGAGAGAGTCTGCCTGCTGGTGATCGCCGAGGCCGCCGACGCACCTAACTACGGGAAGGCCACCAGCCAGGACAAGAACGGGAAGCCGGATGTCAACGGCAACTATTAGAAGTTGGTGCTGAAGAAGGGCACCTTCATGATCGACTCGAGTGCCCTGGGCCCGGCCATGCAGTCGGCACCGGCGACGAACAATGCCACCACCTGTTCGGGCAGCATCATCGGTACGGCACCCATCAAGATCTACCGTGGCACGGGGGCGTACGCCGGCATCAGCGGTACCGGGACGATCACGCTGACCATCGCCTTCATCTCCCCCAAGCTGAAGAGCGGCAAGTGCAACCAGAGCGACAATGCCAAGTCGCTGTCCATGTACTCGTCGGTCACCGGGACAGGCAACGTCACCTTTTAGGGCGGTGTCCGACAAGCCGGCCCCGCCGAGGCGAGTGGGGGCGTCCACGCCCCGCGATCGTGCCGCCGGGCGCCGGGTACCCTCGGATGTGGGGCCCGCCTGGGCACGAGGAGGCATGATCCACGATGCGAGAGGACGTACGCCGAGCCTTGTCGGTCGATCCGACGACCGGCATCGCCGACCGCACGATCGACATCACCACCACCGGTCGTCGATCCGGTCAGCCGCGCCGGATCGAGATCGTGTTCTACCGGGTGGACGACGACGTGTACCTGAGCGGGATTCCGGCACCCCGGACCCGAGACTGGCTGGTGAATCTGAGCGCCGAGCCGAATTTCACGTTCCACCTCAAGCACGGCGTCGTCGCCGACCTCTCCGCCAGGGCCACGGTCATCACCGATGCGACGGAACGACGCCGGCTGCTCGCTCCGCTCGTCGCCCAGTTCAATGACCGTCGTGGCGAGAACAGCGAGTGGCCCCGGGCAGAACTGGAGGAGTGGGTCCAGGGCAGCCCGCTGGCGAAGGTCGAGTTCCTCGACGTCGACTGAATCGCACGGTCGGGCGCCGAGCCGGCGGGGGCGACGAACGAGCGGGGCGCTCCGATCGCCGGTACCGATTCCCGCGTGGCGATTGCCAGATGCCCTTGATTGGCGAAACGGAGCCTTTTTCGGCTTTCGAACAGCAAAAATTTCCGCCGCCGGTCGACGCGCCGCGAGCTGGCGAGCGTCGCGGGTGAGGGTGAATCGGATCTGGCGCTGGTGACAACCCCTCTGAGCTGCGTTGTTGTGCCCTGGAGCTGCTGACGGGCTGGACCCGGTGCCGCAGGCGCTTCACCCTGGGCCACCGCGCCGGTCGCTGTGGAAATCGGTGGTTTCAATAACAACCCCGCTTGCATTTCCCTTCTAAAAGGGGAATGGTGGTGGGGCGCACGGAAACAAGCGCATACGTGTCGGAGCGTAAATTGCTGGGCGTTACCCGTAGTACTCCTGTTGTTCGACGGAAGCTGTCCCTCTCCCTGCGACGTGGTGCCATCGTGGTCGCCGCGTCCTCGGTGGCGGCCACGCTGGCGCTGGCCCTGCCGGCCTCAGCCACCACCGTCAAGGTCCTGCCAGGCCAGAACCTGTCGCAGATCGCCGCCCACTACGGGACGACGGTCTCGGCCCTGGCCTCGGCCAACGGGATCGCCAACCCGAATATCGTGGTCAGCGGATCGAACCTGACCATCCCGAGCGCCGGGGCGTCGACCACCACCTCGACGCCCCCGGCCACCTCTTCGGCGGTCATCCAGTCGGGTGACACGTTGACGGCCATCGCCGCCCACTACGGGACGACGGTCGCCGCCATCGTGTCGGCCAACGGGATCGCCGATCCGAACAACGTGGCCATCGGCACCCACCTGACCATCCCGAGCGCCGGGGCGTCGACGTCCACCTCGACGCCCCCGGCCACCTCCTCGGCGGTCATCCAGGCGGGTGACACCTTGACGGCCATCGCCGCCCACTACGGCACGACGGTCGCGGCCATCGTGTCGGCCAACGGGATCGCCGACCCGAACAACGTGGCCATCGGCACCCACCTGACCATCCCGAGCGCCGGACGTCGCACCACCACCTCGACGCCTCCGGCGACGCGTCGGCGGTCATCCAGGCGGGTGACACGCTGACGGCCATCGCCGCCCACTACGGCACCACCGTCTCGGCCATCGTGTCGGCGAACGGGATCGCCGACCCGAACAACGTGGCCATCGGCACCCACCTGACCATCCCGAGCACCGGCTCTTCGGCCACCTCGGCGGCGACGGTCGCCACGACGGCGGTGACCACCTCGTCGAGTCTCCCGCCGCAGTTGCTGGCCTACCCGAGCCGGGTGGCCCTCCGACCGCTCTTCGTCCACTGGGCGAACGCCTTCGGCATCTCGCCGGCCCTGCTCGAGGCGCTGGGCTGGTGGGAGTCGGGCTGGCAGGCCACCGTCGTGTCGCCGACCGGTGCCGTGGGCATCGGCCAGCTCGAGCCGTCCACGGTGACGGCCCTGCAGGCCCAACTGAGTGACCCGACGCTCGACCCGAACGTGCCGTCGGACAACATCGAGATGGCCGCCGCCTACCTCCACGACCTCCTCGCGGACACCGGAGGGTCGGTGAAGCTGGCCCTGGCCAGCTACTACCAGGGTCTCGGGTCACTCCAGCAGTCGGGCGTCTTCCCCGAGTCGGTCGTGTACGTGAACGGCATCCTCTCCTACGTCCCGGACTTCTCCTGAGCGGGAACGCACCGGTGCCTGCCGCCGACGGATTCCCCCGAGCCGTCGGCCGGCAGGGCCGGCCACCGAAGGGGAGCGTCGGGTCGAACCGCGTCGGGCTGCGCCGATCCGCCGGCTCCGGCCTGGGGTTGGGCCCGCAATATGCTGGGGACTCGATCCCGACACGCAGGGGGGCCGGAGGCCGTGAGGACGTACATCGCTCGAGTTCCACCGGCCCACGGACCGGGACGGCTCGCCCCGCGATGAGTCGGCCCGTCCCGCTGCGCCTGGAGCCCCAGAGCCCGACCGCCGTCCACGCCAGCCAGTCGGCCCGTCGATTGATCCGGGCCAGCCTCGAGTCCCACGAGATCGGTTCGGTCGACGAGCTGCACACCGTCCTGCGAGAGGTACTCAACGAGGGCCTGCGCGGCCTGTCGACCAACGAGGCGAAGTTCCTCGAGGCCGGGGAGTACCTCGGCGCGCTCCTGTTGTCGATGGTGGCCGTGGTCGAACGGCTGGCCGCCCTCCCGGCGGCCGAGGCGGGGGCGAGCGGCCTCGAACAGCAGCTGGCGGCGGCCGACGGCATCGACAAGGTCCTCACCTACCTCGAGGAGCAGGGCCTCACCTTCTAGCTTCGGGCTGTCCGCCGCTCACTCGCCGAGGTCGTCCGAGCGCCCGCCGTCGACCCGTGACCACTGGGCGATCGGCCGCCCACCGGAACGCAGCGTGTCGTTCGCTCCGGGGAGCGGTTGGGGCCAACCGGACGGCGAGTCCTCCCAGGGCTCCTGGCGTCCGTAGACAGTGAGGTCCATCAACGAGTAACTGTTCTCCATGGCCTCGACGCCGCGCCCGTTGGTCCAGTAGGTCTCGAAGACCCGGTCGCCGTCTCGTACGTAGCTGACCAGGTGGAACATCCCGATCTGGCGGCCGACCAGGAGCGAGTCGAGGGACGGACGAGCCGAGTACCAGGGCATCTCCCAGCCCATGAAGTCCCGGTACCGACGACTGGCCTCGAAGGGCCCCTGACAGAGCACGGCCAGGGTGATGTCGCGGGAGTGCAAGTAGGAGAGCTCACCCAGGTGGCTGGTCACCCACGTGCAGCCCTCGCACTGGTCGGCCGCCGAATGGCCGTCGTGCCACATGAAGAAGTAGGCGAGGAGCTGTCGGCGGCCCTCGAAGGCGTCGAGGAGGGGCAACGGACCGTCGGGGCCGTGCAGTTCGAGTCCGGCGTCCACCTCGACCATCGGCAGGCGCCGCCGGGCGGCGGCCAGGGCATCACCTTCGTGGGTGTGGGCCTTCTCCCGCGCCCGGAGCCGGTGCAGCTCGCCGTCGAAGGCCGAGCGGTCGACCACCCGGGGCAGGGGCGGGGCTGCCACCTCGCCGGTGTCCGCAGCCCCCACGCCGTCCGATCGCTCGCCCATGAGTGCCCCCTACGCCGTTTCCCGACCAGTCGACCGCATGGGCGTCGGCCTCGTCCAGCAGTGGCGGTGGCCGCTCCTTCGGGCGGCCTCAGTTGCCTCCGGCGGCCAGCGCCCCGGCCCGGTTGCGGTCGGACCGGAACGTCGGGTCGGTGTCGAAGCGGGGGATGACCTGCTCGCCGAACAGCTTCATGCTGGCCGACGCCGTCTCGAACGGCATGGTCGTGGTCATGGGGCTCATGACCAGCTGGTCGGCCCCGGCGTCGGCGAAGGCCTGGCAGGTCCGGGCGCAGTCCTCGGGGTCGCCGACGGCGATGGTCCCCGCCTCGACCTGCTCCTTGATCTCGGCCAGCGTGGGCTCGGGCATCACGGCCGGCCAGTCCGGCACGCCCTCGGGCTTGGGGAAGGTGTTGAGCCAACGGAACACCAGGCTCTGGTAGTAGCGCATGTTGATGTTGGTGTTGAGCTCGAACGCCTGCTCGCGGTCGGGCATGCAGGTGAGGTGGGTGACGCACATGACGTTGTCGTTGACGAAGTCACCCACCGGGTCGGCGTCGGCCACGGCGTTCTTGTAGACCTCGATCAGCTTGGCCAGCTCCGACGGCGCCCCGATGGTGAAGCACAGGACGCCGAGGCCCATGCGCCCCGCCTTCTCGAACGTGCCCGGGTTCCCGCACGCCACCCACAGGGGCGGATGCGGCTGGGTCACCGGCCTCGGGAAGAGCTCGCGCGGCGGCACCGAGAACGACTTGCCCTCGTGCTCGTAGAAGCCCTCGCGCCACATCTTGGGCAGCTCGCGGATGGACTCGTCCCACAGGGCCTTGGAGGCCTCGGCCTCGGGGATGCCGAAGCCGAACATCTCGGTGGTCGACGACCCACGACCCGTGCCCAGCTCGAAGCGGCCGTTGGAAAGGTTGTCGAGCATGGCCGCCCGTTCGGCCGTGCGGACGGGGTGGTTCACCGGCGCGGTGATGTTGAAGATGGCCGACCCGAGGTGGATCCGCTGGGTCCGGGCGGCCACGAAGGACAGGAAGACCTCGGGCGCCGACATGTGCGAGTACTCGCGCAGGAAGTGGTGCTCGGAGGCCCAGACGTACTTGAACCCGTCCGCCTCCGCCTGCACCGAGAGCTCGAGGTTCTCGAGCAGTCGTTGCTGCTCGTAGCCGGGCGTCGTCGCGGCGACGCTGTCGGGTACGAACACCTGGGCAAAGTAACCAAACTCCATCGCAGCCCCCCCTTGCCTGCCTGCCCGGTCACGGTAACACCGGGCCGCCAGCGATGCGCTGACCTCGCTCTGGGCCCGACAGGGCTCTGGGCCGCCGAACCACGAGGCCGGGGCGGGCGGGCGCGGGCCCGCCGGGTCAGCCGATCTGCGGGCTGGCCGTGTCGCGACCCGAGCGCAGGATCCGACCCGGGCGGGTGTCGGTGAGCGAGCCGTCGTCCACGATGACCTCGCCGTTCACGACCACGTGGTGCACGCCCCGCGGCTCGGCGTACAGGCGGCCGGCCCCTCCGGGGAGGTCGAAGCGGGTCTCGAGCTCACCCGAGCCGACCGTGGCCTCGTCGAAGACCACGAGGTCGGCCCAGTTGCCCTCGGCGATCCGACCCCGGTCCCGCACGCCGTAGAGCGACGCCGGCACCTCGGTCATGAGGTGGACGGCCTCTTCGAGCCCGAGCACCTGGTGCTGGCGCACGGCCCGCTCCAGCACGTAGACGGGGTAGTCGAAGTAGGCGGTGAAGTCGAGGTGGGCGCCGGCGTCGGAGGCGCCGATGATGGCGTTGCGGTCCCGCCACACGGCCACCGCCGCCTCCCAGTCCTCCTTGGACGGGTCCGGCTGCTGGCGGGTGAAGGTCGTGCGCAGGTCGTCGGCCACCACGATGTCGACCAGCGCGTCGAAGGGCTCCTTGCCCTCGGCCCGGGCGATGTCGGCGACCGCCCGACCCTGGTAGTCCTTCAGCTCGGGGGCGAAGGTCTGGCTGATCAGCCGGGCGTCCCACCGCCCGATCTCGCCGAGCGAGCCCGGCGCCGACCGCGCCCCTCGGCCAGCCGCCGCCGGGTCTCGGGGTCGGCCAGGGCGGCCTTGCGCTCGGCATGGGGGAGGGCCATCACCGGGCCCCACTCCGGCAGCATCTCGAGGACGAAGCCGGTACCGAACGAGAACCGGGCCCGTGACGGGATCGGCATGGTCAGCGCCACCACGGCCCCGCCGCGGCGCCGGGCCTCGGCGCCGGCCTCCAGGAGCGCGGCCCCTTCCTTGGTCGTGTCCCCGGTCACCCGCATCACGTTCCAGTTGAGCGGCGAACCGGCGGCCACCGACATCGACGTCAGCAGGTCGACGATCTCGGGCGTGAACGAGTCGACCAACGGCGGGATGAACTCGAGGCTGGTCCCCTCGAACTGCTGGGCCACCGAGGCCAGGGCGATCAGCTCGGCGGCGTCGGCACTGCGAGACGGCACCGGTGCCCCGGCCCCGTCGAGGTGGGCCCGGCCCCACGAGGACGAGAAGCCGATCCCGCCCGCCTCCAGGCCGTCACGCAGCAGCCGGGCCATGGCGTCGATCTCCTCGGCGGTGGCCTGACGCTCGGTCGCCGCCGACCCCATGACCACCCGGCGCATGGCGCTGTGGCCCACCAGGAAGCCCGAGTTGATGGCCAGGCGGCCCTTCCAACCGGTCGAGGTACTCGCCGGTGCTGGTCCAGTCGAGCGGGACCCCGGCCTGGAGGGCCGAGAGCGGCATGCCCTCGACCACGGCCAGCATCCGGACCAGGTAGTCGGCGGCGTCGGGGGCCATCGGGGTGAGCGTGAACCCGCAGTTCCCGGCCATGACCGTCGTCACCCCGTGGAGGGAGGACGGCGTGAGGGCGCCGTCCCAGAAGACCTGGGCGTCGAAGTGGGTGTGGACGTCGCAGAAGCCGGGGGCCACGATCGCCCCGTCGACGTCGATGGTCCGGGCCGCCTGGCCGACCGAGCCGACCTCGACCACCCGGCCGTCGGCGATCCCGACATCGGCCCGGCGACGCGCCGCCCCGCTCCCGTCGACCACGACGCCGCCCCGAACAGCCAGATCCAACATGTCCACACCTCCTGTGGCGCCCGCACGACCCGGGCCCTGTGGCCAAGCTACCCCCGGTCCACGCCAGGGGCAGGTGTCGGTCGGGAACGGCCTCCGGATGGTCGTCGACGGTACGATCGGGCGTGCACCTGGGTCTCTTCGGATTGAACACCGCCGCCTGTGCCGACCCGGCCACCGCCGTCGACGTGGCCCGTCGGGCTGAGCTCCTGGGCTTCGAGTCCCTGTGGGTCGGCGAGCACGTGGTGCTGCCCGACCCCCGGGTGCCGCCGTCGCCGCTCGGCCCCCGCCAGCCGGTGGTCGACCCGTTGATCGTGCTCAGCTACCTGGCCGCCGTCACCAGTCGGGTCCGGCTCGGGACCGGGATCATCATCCTGCCCCAGCGCAATCCGGTGGTCCTGGCCAAGGAGCTGGCCTCCCTCGACCTGGTGTCGGCCGGGCGCCTGCTCTTCGGCCTCGGGGTGGGCTATCTCGAGCCGGAGTTCGCCGCCGTCGGGGTGCCCTTCGCCGACCGTGGTCGCCGGGCCGACGAGTACCTCGAGGCCATGCAGGCCCTGTGGTCGAGCGAGGCCCCGGCCTTCTCCGGCCGCTACGCCGTCCTTCGCCGGGGTCGACGCCCACCCCCGCCCGGTGCAGCAGCCCCTGCCGGTCCTGGTCGGCGGGGCTTCGGCCCCGGCCTATCGGCGGGCCGTCGAACGGGCGCACGGCTGGTACGGGTTCGGGCTGGACCCCGAGGCCACGGCGGCCAGCCTGGACGCCCTGGCCGACGCCGGGCGCCGCTACCAGCGGCCCGAGGCCCTGGGCCGGCTCGAGATCACCATCACCCCGCCGGTCAACGTCGGCCGCGATCAACGCACCGCCTACGCCGACCTCGGCGTCGACCGCCTGGCCCTCGTCCTGCCCCACCGCCTCGGGGCCGACGAGCTCGGGCCGTGGCTCGACGAGCAGGCGCCCTAGACGAGCGCCGCCCGACTCAACGCGCCGGGCGGACGAAGCCTTCTTGGACGAAGGAGGCCACCAGCACACCCCGCTCGTCGTGCACCGTGCCCCGGCTCACGTAGCGGCCACCCGACTGGGTGAGGGGCACGCAGTCGAAGAGCAGCCACCGGTCGGCGGCGAAGGGACGGTGGAACCACACCGTGTGCTCCAGCGTGTAGCTGCTCAGGCCGTCCCCTTCGTCCGTCCCCTCGGTGAAGGGGGAGAAGATGACCAGGTAGTCCGACACGAAGGCCAGGGCGGCGGCGTGGCGGAGCGGGTCCTCGCCGAGCGCCTGGCGCGACCGGGCCCAGTAGGGATGGACCCGCTCGATCTTGCGATGGTCCCAGGGGCGGGCGGCCCGCATCTCGACCGGGTCGATGGCCTCGTCGGTGCCCCAGGACGGCACGACCGCCTCGAGCTCCTCGGGCGGGGCGATGGACGGCGGGGACACGGTCTGGACGTCCACCCCGGTCTCGGGCCGGTGGAAGGTCAGCTCGGCCGCCGCCACCAGCTTCTCGCCCTGGGTGAGGCGCAGCCGGCGGGTGGCGAACGAGCGGCTGGTGTTGGTCCGTTCGACGGCCACGTCGGTCGGCCCCCAGGCTCCGAACCCGAGGAAGTCACAGCGCAGCGACATGGGCACCAGGCTGTCGTCGACGGTGGCCCCGGCGGCCGTCACGGCCATGGCCATGGTGAAGCCACCGAAGAGGAAGCCCGTGCCGACCGAGGGCACGACCCGGAACCGGTCGTCGTCGAGGTGCTCGAGGTGGAGCAGGTCGGTCAGCTGCTGGCTCATGGGCGATCCGATCGGGACGGCGGCCGGACGGGCCCACCGGAGGGTCGAGGGATGCCGAGGGTACCCGGGGGGGCACCGGCACCCGCAAGTCGGGGTCGCCCTGCCGAGTGGGCGAGGCGTCGCCCCGTCAGCCCATGTAGGTGCCGCCGTTGATCTGGATCGTCTGCCCGGTCATCCAGGACGCCTCCTCCGAGGCCAGGTACACGGCCAGCGCACCGATGTCCTGCGGGGTGCCGCTGCGACCGAGGGGACCGTCGGCCGACTCGACGGTGCTGGTGACCAGGCCCGGGGCGATGGCGTTGATGGTGATCCCGTAGGGGCCCATCTCGGTGGCCAGGTGGCGCATGAAGCCGGCCAGGCCGGCCTTGGCGCCGCCGTAGGCCGTGATACCGATGGACCCCCCGACCGAGCCGGCCACCGAGGCCACCAGCACGATCCGGCCGTAGCGCAGCTCACGCATCTCGGGCAGCACGGCCCGGGCGCAGTAGACGGCCCCGAAGAAGTTGAGCCGGACCGAGTGCTCGAAGACGGCCGGGTCGAGCTCGAGGAACTGGCCGATGGGTCCGCCCCCGGCACTGGCGGCCAGGATGTCGATGGGTCCGGCGTCCCGGGCGGCGGCGGCCACCCCGGCGGCCACCGCATCGGGATCGGTGACGTCGAAGACGGCCAACGAGGCCGACCCACCGGCCGCCTCGATCGCCGCCATCGTGCGCGACGCCGACAGCTCGTCGATGTCGTTGACGATGATGTGGGCGCCCTGGCTCGCCAGGGCCTCGGCGATGCCCGCACCGGTACCGATGCGCTTGCCCCCCGCCCCGGTCACCAGGGCCACTTTCCCGCTCAGATCGAACACGCGACCACCTCCCGCCGGAAGGCTAGAACGCCCGGCCGACCGCTGCGCTGGATCCCGGCACGGGCGTGCCGTGCACCGGCGGTGCCGACGAGCTCTCGGGACGCCGCGTACGCTGGGTCGACACGGCATCCCGGGGGCCAGGCCGACCAGCCGACCCCGGGGCGACCCTCGCCCGACCGCCCAGAAGGAGCTCCCGTGAGCGATGACATGCAGACCCTGTCGGCCCTCCTGCACGAGAACCGCAAGTTCCCGCCGCCGCCCGAGTTCGCCGCCCACGCCGTCGCCCAGCCCGGTATCTACGAGGAGGCGGCCGCCGACCCGGTGGCCTGGTGGGCGACCCAGGCCGGCAACCTCGACTGGGACACGCCGTGGACCGAAGCCCTCCAATGGGACCTCCCCTTCGCCCAGTGGTTCGTGGGCGGCCGGCTCAACGTGTCGGTCAACTGCGTCGACCGCCACGTGGCGGCGGGGAAGGCCGACACGGTCGCCTTCCACTGGGTCGGCGAGCCCGAGGGCGAGACCCGGACCATCACCTACGGCGACCTGCTCGAGATGGTGTCGAAGGCGGCCCACGCCCTGACCGAGCTCGGGGTCACCGCCGGCGAGGCGGTGGCCATCTACATGCCGATGATCCCCGAGACGGTGGTGGCCATGCTGGCCTGCGCCCGGATCGGGGCGCCCCACACCGTGATCTTCGGCGGCTTCTCGGCCGACGCCCTCAGCAGCCGGATCCTCGACTGCGACGCCCGGACGGTCATCACCGCCGACGGCGGCTTCCGGCGGGGGTCGCCATCGGCCCTCAAGCCGGCGGTCGACGAGGCCCTGACCAAGTGCCCCGAGGTGCGGTCGGTGCTGGTGGTGCGCCGGACCGGACAGGACACCGCCTGGGTCGAGGGACGTGACGTCTGGTGGCACGACACCGTCGACCGACAGCCGGCCACGCACGAGCCCGAGGCCTTCGACGCCGAGCACCCGCTCTTCATCATGTACACGAGCGGGACGACGGCCAAGCCCAAGGGCATCCTGCACACCTCGGGCGGCTACCTCACCCACGTGTCGACCACCCACCGGCTGATGTTCGACCTCAAGCCCGAGACCGACGTGTTCTGGACGGCGGCCGACATCGGCTGGGTCACCGGCCACAGCTACATCGTCTACGGGCCGTTG
Organism: uncultured Acidimicrobiaceae bacterium; assembly: GCA_963730735.1. Lineage (GTDB taxonomy): Bacteria > Actinomycetota > Acidimicrobiia > Acidimicrobiales > RAAP-2 > CAVSSX01. The sequence goes on along the minus strand of CAVSSX010000008.1, from coordinate 128,033 downwards.
GCCAACGGCACGACGTCGGTGATGTACGAGGGCACACCGGACACCCCGACCCGGGAGCGCTGGTGGGAGATCGTCGAGACCTACGGCGTCACCATCCTCTACACCGCGCCCACCACCATCCGGACGTTCATGAAGTGGGGCGAGGACCTGCCGGGCCGTCACGACCTGACGTCGCTCCGACTGCTCGGGTCGGTGGGGGAGCCCATCAACCCCGAGGCCTGGATGTGGTACCGCCAGCACATCGGCGGTGACCGGTGCCCCATCATCGACACGTGGTGGCAGACCGAGACCGGCGGCTGCCTGATCACGCCCCTCCCGGGCATCGCCGCCACCAAGCCGGGGGCGGCCATGCGGGCGTTCCCGGGCATCAGCGCCGAGGTGGTCGACAACGACGGGACGGCGGTGGGCGACGGCGAGGGCGGCTACCTGGTGATCACCCAACCGTGGCCGGGCATGCTCCGGGGCATCTGGGGCGACCCCGAGCGCTACCGCGAGACCTACTGGTCACGCTTCCCGGGCGCCTACTTTGCCGGCGACGGGGCCAAGAAGGACGAGGACGGCGACCTGTGGCTCCTCGGCCGGGTGGACGACGTCATGAACATCTCCGGCCACCGCATCTCGACCACCGAGGTGGAGCACGCGCTGGTGAGCCACCCGGCGGTGGCCGAGGCGGCGGTGGTCGGGGCGAGCGACCCGACGACCGGCCAGGCCATCGTGGCCTTCGTCACGGTGAAGGGGGAGGGGGTCGACGGCCAGGAGGGCGACCAGCTGGTCCAGGACCTGCGCAACCACGTGGCTCGGGAGATCGGCCCGATCGCCAAGCCCCGCCAGATCCTCCTCACGCCCGAGCTGCCCAAGACCCGCAGCGGCAAGATCATGCGCCGGCTGCTGCGTGACGTAGCCGAGCACCGCGACCTCGGCGACGTGACGACGCTGATGGACCCGACGGTGGTCAACGCCATCGCCGAGCGGATGCCCGAGGGTGGCGCCGAGGAGGACTGAACGGCGTCCTGCGGCTCCTACCCGGCCGAGGCCGCCTGCTGTTGGGCCAGCTCGACCAGCCGGCGCCGCTGCACCTGGCCGGTGGGCCCGGTGCGGGGCACGGCGTCGACGATCAGCAGGCGCCGGGGGTGCTTGTAGGCGGTGAGGCTGGCGGCGCAGTGCTGGCGCAGCTCGGCCAGCTCCACCGAGGACCCCGGCCGCAGCACCACGAAGGCGGTGACGATCTCGCCCCAGTCGACGTCGGGCACCCCGGCCACGGCGGCGTCGGCCACCGCCGGGTGGCGCTGGAGCACCACGTCGACCTCGGCCGGGGCCACCGACTCGCCGCCGGTGCGGATCATGTCCTTCACCCGCCCGACGACCCAGAAGTAACCCTCGTCGTCACGCGACACCAGGTCGCCGGTGCGGTACCAGCCGTCCACCACCACCTGGTCGGTGGCCTCGGGATTGCGGAAGTAGCCGAGGAAGGCCTGGGGGCTCTTCACCCACAGCTCGTCGTCCTCGATCCGGATGGCCACGCCCAGCATCGGCAGGCCGACCGAGCCGGGCTTGCGGAACAGGTCCTCGGCCGGGAGCTGGCACAGGCCACCGGCCTCGGTGGCCCCGTAGCCGATGGTGGTGGTCGTCACCGGGAAGGCGTCGTGGATGGCGTGGAGCAGCTCGGGCGGCGTCGACGACGTGCCGGTGTTGGCCTCGCGCAGCGCCGAGAGGTCGTAGCCGCGGCGGTCGGCCTCGAGCATGCGGCGCCAGACCGCCGGGATGCCGTAGAACGACCCCACCTGGCGGTCGGCCAGCGTCCGCAGGACCTCCTCGGTGTTGCCCCCGTCGACCAGGGCCATCTCGTGGCCGAGGTACCACGCGGTGTGGCAGAACGACCAGCCGCCCCAGTGGAACTGGGGGAACATGGTGGCGATCGGGCCGACCGCCCGGGCCTGGGTCTGGGTCCGGAGCCGGTTGCTGCGGTGCGAGAGCACGCAGCCCTTGGGCTGACCGGTCGTGCCGCTGGTGAAGAAGATGACGTCGGGGTCGAGCTCGTGGACCTCGGGCAGCTCGACCGTGCTCGGGGTCGGGAGGGCCAGCAGCTCCTCCAGGGTGACGTCCCCGGTGTGGCCCTCGTCGGTGACGATCAGCGCCGGGTCGGCGATGTCGGCGACCGCCCGGAACTCGTCGGCGCTGAACCGCGGGTTGAGCGGCACGAAGACCGCCCCCAAGGTGGCCAGGGCGTAGTAGAGCGTGCCGGCGTCGAGGTGGGTGTCGGCCCACCACACCACCCGGTCGCCGTGACGGATGCCCCGGGCCGACAGCACCGCGGCGAGGTGCTCGATGCGCTCCAGGAGCTCGCCGTAGGTGCGCGACTGGCCCCGGTAGCTCACCGCCGTCCGGTACGGCTTCCGGCCGGCCGACGTGCGGACCATGTCGTGCAGCAACAACTCGTTCACGCTGCCCCCCTCGCGCTGCGCGTGACCGACCGGGACGCCGCGCCTCGGCGCGGTGTGTCGGGCCTCTAGCCGGTCGTCTTGATCTGACTGACTGGGAACGTCTTCTCGAAGGTGTCGGCCACGTAGCCCGGTCCGCTGGCCGTCGGGATGATCCAGCCGGTCGGGCACATGGTGAGCACCTCGACGAAGCTGAAGCCGCGTCCCTCGAGCTGCGTCTCGAACGCCCGCGTGAGGAACTTCTTGGTCTGGGCGATCGAGCCGGCGTTGTTGACCGCCCCGCGGGCCACGTAGGCCGCCCCGGGAAGGTTGGAGATCAGGTCGGCCAGCGGGATCGGGTAGCCGTGGGTGTCGGGGTCACGGCCCTCGAGGCTGGTCTTGGTCCGCTGACCGACCACCGTGGTGGCCGTCATCTGGCCCCCGGTGTCGCCGAAGACACCGTTGTTCAGCATGATGGCCGTGATGGCCTCGCCCCGGCCGGCGGCGTGGAGGATCTCGTGCAGGCCCTCGGTGGAGCAGTCACCGTCCCCCTGGAGCGAGAACACGGCGGCCTGCGGCTGGACCCGCTTGACCCCGGTGGCCACGGCCGGCGCCCGCCCGTGCAGGCACTGCAGCCAGTCGATGTCGGACATGGTGGCGATCCCGGTGTAGCAGCCGTGGCCCGACCACCCCGATGGCCCGGTGGTCGAGCTCGAGCTCGGACAGCACCTCGAGGAGCAGCCGCCAGGCCACCGGGTGACCGCACCCCGGGCAGAGGTGGTGGTCCTCGGTGATCTGCAGCGGCGGCATGAACGGCGACACCTTGGTGCTGGCGATGTCCGGCGGCGTGTCGGTCTGGATGTGGGTGGTGGTCATCGGCCTTGCTCCCTCTCGATGGCGGCCCGGACGGCGGCGCTGATCGCCGACGCCTGGAGGATCTCGCCCTGGCGCATCCCGCGAGTAGTCGACGCTCACGCCGCCGATGAACTCGATCTTCTTGCGGTCGTCGATGCTCAGGCGCACGTCGTCCATCATCTGGCCGGCGTTCACCTCGTAGACCAGGACCTTGCGGGCGTTGGCGGCGGCCTTGCCCAGCGCCGCCTCGGGGAAGGGCCACAGGGTGATCGGCCGGAACGAGCCGATCTTGACCCCTTCCTGGCCCGCAGCTCGTCCACCACGTAGTCGACGAACGGGCTCGAGGTGCCGAAGGACACCACCAGGTACTCGGCGTCGTCGGCCTGGTAGGACTCGTGGCGGGCCTCGACGGCGGCGATGTCGTCGAACTTCTTGGCCAGCTTGCGCCAGTGGCCGTCGGGCCCGAGGCCCGGGGCGTTGGCCTTGCCGATGGCCCAGGTCCAGATCTGCCGGGACTTGCCCGTGCCGCCGCGGGTGCCGTCGAGCGCCCAGTCTCCTTGGCCGGCAGCGGGCTCGAAGTCGACCGGGCCGACGGTCGACGCTCATGTAGGTGTCGGCGATCAGGTAGTCCCCGTAGAGGATCACCGGGGCCCGGTACTTGTCGGCCAGGTGGAACAGCAGCTGGGTGTGCTCGACCGCCTCGGCCACGTCCTTCGGGGCCAGGGTGATGGTGCGGTAGTCGCCCCAACCGCCGCCCCGGGTGGCACTGGAAGTAGTCCTGCTGGCCCCGGGCCATGTTGAAGACGACGATCGGCACCTCGTTGAGCGCCGCCTCGGCGATGGTCTCCTGCATGAGGGCGATGCCCTGGCCGCACGACCCGGTGCCGGCCCGGGCCCCGGCGGCCCCGGCCCCGAGGGCCATGTTGACCGCCTCGATCTCGCTGGCGGCGTTCATGCAGACACCCGCCGACGGCCGGCATCTGCTTGGCCATGGCCTCGAGCAGGGGCGGTGAAGGGCAGCATCGGGTAGCCGGCGAAGAACCGGCAGCCGACGTTGATGGCCGCCTCGGCCACGGCGTCGGCGCCCTGCATGAGCTTGGTCGCCATCAGGCCACCCCGCCGTTGGCCACGAACCCCGGGGGAGCGAGGGACTCGGGCAGCTCGATGGGCTCGTCGTAGCGGAAGACCTCGAAGACGAAGTCCGGGCAGACCTCCCGGCAGGCCCGGCAGGCCGTGCACCCGGCGAACAGGAGCGGGATAGCGGGCGCCCTGCTCGTTCACCGTCCTCGACGTCGGACATGGCCAGCACCCCCGGCCGACAGGCCGGGATGCACAGCTCGCAGCCCTTGCAGCGCTCCACGTCCATCACCACGGTGCCCCGGGTGACGATGCCGCTCATCGGTCCGCCCCCTGGGCGACGGTCGGCCGGGACCAGGCCGGTGCGGCCAGTTCCGGGCCCAACCCGAAGCCCGCTCGGAGTGCTGCCTCGTTGGCCACCACGTGCTCCTTCCGATAGGGCGGTACCAGTTCCTTCATGGCCGACACCAACGCGTCCACACCGACCAGACCGGTGATGTGGCTGAACGCCCCGAGAAGGACCATCGAGGCGCCCATCGGTGCCCCGAGCTCCTCCGAGGCGATCTCGCTCGCCGGGATCCGGAACGCCTCGAGCCCCGAGGTGTCGAGGTCCTCCCCGACCAGGGAGGCGTTGATCACCACCGGACCACCGGGCCGCAGGAACTCCTGGGTCGACGGCCAGTACTGCGAGGACATCACGAAGCCGGCCCACGCCGAGGGCAGGATCGGCAGGGCCCGCAGGTCGGCGTCGGCGATCACGATCGAGGCGTCGGTCTGGCCGCCCCGGATGGCCCCGGCGTAGTGGCCGCAGAGCATGGCCAGCCGGTCCTCGTGCACGGCCGCCAGGGCGAGTGTCTTGGCGCAGAGCTGGATGCCCTGCCCACCGATGCCGGTCATCATCACTTCAACCTGCATAGCCCCCCCGGACGTTGCTTCCTCGGCGCACGGGCTGTCCGCTCCTTAGACCCTAGCCACGAAGTCCGCCCTGCCGAGGAAGGCCTAGGCGGTACCCGAACCTCGGAACGGTCCCGCCACCTCGGCCAGGAACCGGTCGAGCCACGCCGTCTCGTCGCCCGGCGGCAACGTCCAGTCGGGCACCACCAGCTCGTCGAGACCGGCCGCCCGGTAGTCGGCCACCACGCCGGCCAGCTCGGCCGGGGTGCCGATCACCGTCGGCATGGCCGGGGCCTCGGCCCGGCGCTCGGCCAGCCACCCCGGGTCGTCGCCCATGAGGACCACCGCCTGGGCCGACCGGGCCACGGTGGACGGGTCCCGGCCGATCTCGGCGCAGCGCTCGTCGAGCACCCGGGACTTGTGCGCCACCAGCTCGGGCGTCCCCCAGGTGTTCCACTCCTGGGCGTAGCGGGCGACGATCCGCAGGGTCCGCCGTTCCCCGCCGCCGCCGATCAGGAGGGGCAGCGGTTGCTGCACCGGCTTGGGCTCCATGGGGGCGTCGGTCACCTGGTACGAGGCCCCGGCGAAGGTCGTGCGGGGCGCCGTGGTGAGCGACTGGATGATCTGGCAGGCCTCCTCGAGGCGGTCCAGTCGGGTGGGGACGTCGGGCAGCTCGATGCCGTACTTGGTGTGCTCGTTGCGTTGCCACCCGGTGCCGAGTCCGAGCACCAGGCGACCACCGGCGATCCGGTCCACGGTGGCGGCCATGTTGGCCAGCACGGCCGGGTGCCGGTAGGTGTTGCCGGCCACCATCGAGCCGATGCGCAGACGGGGCACCGTCGCCGCCAGGCCGGCCAGCACCGACCAGCACTCGAGGAAGGCCCCCGGGGCCTCGGTGCCGAGCCCCATGAAGTGGTCCGGGAACCAGACGCCGTCCCAGCCGGTCTGCTCGGCGTGACCGGCCAGCGTCACCAGCTGCTCCCAGTCCCGACCGGGCGACAACCACAGACTGAACCGCATGTCGGCACGGTAGCGCCGTCGCCCGACGCAGGTCGGGCCGAGAGGGGTCGGGCCGACGGGCGTCGGCCGGTCGGCTCAGGCGATGCTCGGCGGTGGGGCGTCGCGCAGGCGCACGGTGAACGTCGAGCCGACCCCCTCGGCGCTGTCGAGGGTCACCTCACCCCGCTGGATCTCGGCGATGCCGCTCACGATGGCCAGTCCCAGCCCGTACCCGTCGATCTCGCGCTCCTTCACGTTCGAGCCCCGGGCGAACTTGTCGAAGAGGGTGGGTTGGTCGGCCGCCGGTATCCCGATGCCGTTGTCCTCGACCACCAGCTCCCACCCGTCGTCGTCGGGCGCCAGGACGACCCGGACCCACCCGCCCGGTCGGGAGTACTTGACGGCGTTCGAGAGCAGGTTGTCGACCAGCTGGCCCAGGCGCTCGGGGTCGCCGAACAAGGGGGGCCCGGCCATCGACGCGTACTCGATGGTGACGTCGTGCTTGTCGGCCTCGGGCGTGGCCGCCTCGACCGACGAGCCGACGAGGGCCGGGAAGTCGCAGGCCTCGTGGGCGACCGGGAGCGTCCCGTCGTCCAGGCGGCCGAGCACCAGCAGGTCGCCCACCAGGCGCAGCAACCGGTCGGCGTTGCGCCCGATGACGTCGAGGTACTGGGCCCGGTCCGAGTCGGAATCGCTGTCCAGCCCCTCCTGGAGCAAGTGGGTGAAGCCGACGATCGACGTGAGCGGGGTCCGCAGCTCGTGGGAGACCGAGAGCAGGAGGTCCGAGCGCAGGGCGTCGAGCTCGGTCAGCCGGGCGTTCTGCTCCCGCTCGAGCTCGTAGAGCCGCTGGCGCTGGGCCTCGGCCGCCCGCCGGGACAGCACGATGTCGACCAGGCCGGCCACCCGGGCGCAGTAGGCCCAGTGGGCCACCAGCGGTTCGCGGTGGCGCCGCGACCAGACGACCACACACCCCGTCGGCGACCGGTTCGACTCGGCGAAGGGGATCGGCCGGGCGCCGACCCGGTCGGGCTGGAGCGGGACGGCGATGCACCAACAGGCCACGTAGCCGGCGGCGATCGCCGCCGTACCCAGCTCGGCCGGGAGCTCACCCGAGGCCACGGCGGCCGCCAGGTCGTCGAACAGGCGGTCGCTGCCGGACGTCACCGCCTCGGCCCACGGCCCGCGCTCGACGCACAGTTCGGGCGGCACCCGGTTCGTCGTCCACCGGGGATCCTCGTCCGGGGCGTAGAGGGCGTTGTCCGTGTCGAGGATGCGCAGGTCCAAAAACCGCAGGAGCAGCCGCACCGTCTCGTCACCGGTGGCGTCCTGGGCGATGGCCGCCAGGGCGTCGTCGAGGGCTCGTCGGCCGGTCGCCTCGCGCCCGACCACCAGCACCCCTTCGATGTCCGGCCGAGCCAGGAAGTTGTTCACGAACAACTCGAGGGTCACCAGATGACCCGAGTGGTGGACGAAGCGCACGTCCAGGGCGGCGTCGATGCTCTCCCGGGCCGTCGCTCCGGCCTGGGCGTGCGCCAATCCGAAGCGCACCATCGAGTGGATCATGTCCACGTCCTCGGCGTGCACGAAGTCGAGCGGACTGTGGCCCACCAGCTCGTCGGCCCGGTAACCGAGGATCTCGGTGGCGGCCGGGTTCACCCAGCCGATGGTGCCGTCGGGCTCGAGCAGCAGGGCCATTTGGGTGGTCCCCACCAAGAGGGCCCGCTGCGCCCGGGCCTCGGCACCCGACGGAGCAGCACCGGTCGCATCCACCTCGCCATTGTGGCCCACGTGGTCAACCCCGTGGCAACGAGACGGCAACCGGTCGTCGCCGACGCCTAGAATGACCTCCGAGAGCAAAGCACCAGGTACGACCGCTGGGGGGAGCCGGAGGCCGGGCAATTTCGCTTGCAGCAAAGAAATATGAACCGTGGCGGCTCCCGACCGCGTATGATAGGGAGCTGCCGGATTGTGCGGCAGTCCCGGCATGTATGCCCCGTCAGGCCAAGTGTTGACGATCAGCAGGCAGTGACCAGACAGGTCCGATCTCCGGACCGACCCGAAGTAGGCGCCCCGACGGGGCCACGCAAAGGAGCAAGTAGGCCTTGATCAAGCAACGGGCGACCAACGACAGCGACGACCTGGTCAAGCTGTACCTGAGTGACATCGGGCAATTCCCTCTGTTGACCAAGGCCGACGAGGCTCGGTTGGCCCAGGCCATCGAGTCCGGGCGGGAAGCGGCCGCCGAGTTCGCCGCCGCCACCAAGCTGACCCCGGCCAAGAAGCGTGAGCTGCGCCGCATCATCATCCAGGGCGAGCACGCCCAGCAGGACTTCGTCCAGTCGAACCTGCGCCTGGTGGTCTCGATCGCCAAGAAGTACCAGGCCTCGGGCCTGCCGCTGCTCGACCTGGTCCAGGAGGGCAACCTCGGCCTGATCCACGCCGTCGAGAAGTTCGACTGGCGCAAGGGCTTCAAGTTCTCGACCTATGCCACCTGGTGGATCCGCCAGGCGATCACCCGGGGCATCGCCAACACCGGTCGCACCGTCCGCCTCCCGGTCCACGCCGGCGACACGCTGGCCCGGATCCAGAAGGCCAAGACGTTCCTCGAGCACAAGCTCGGCCGACCGGCCACCCTCGACGAGCTCGGGGCCGAGGTCGAACTCCCCCACGAGAAGCTGGTCGAGGCCCTGCAGTTCCGCTCCGAGCCGCTCTCGCTGTCCGACCCGCTGCGCGAGGACGGCGACGCCGTCCTGGGCGACGTGGTCCAGGACATGTCGGCCGAGTCCCCGTTCGACTCGGCCGCCCTGGCCCTGTTGCCCGAGGAGATCGGCCGCCTGCTGTCGCCGCTCGACATGCGTGAGCGCGAGATCCTCCGCCTGCGCTTCGGCCTCGACCGGGGCGAGCCGCGGACGCTCGAAGAGGTGGGGGAGTACTTCAACCTCACCCGGGAGCGGATCCGTCAGATCGAGGCCCGGGCCATGTCGAAGCTGCGGCACCCGTCCTCGGACACCGGCGCCCGGGAGCTCCTGAACGCCTGACCGACGGACGCCCGCCGGGCGTCCTCAGGCCAGCAGTTCCACCGAACCCGAAAGGGGCGACACCGCCTTGAACCAGGGTTGCGGGGCGTCCTGGATGAACGCCACCATCTCGGGGCGACCGAGGAAACCGGTCTCGACCCGGGCGACCACCAGCTCGACCCCCGAGGCCAGGCGGATGTGGTCACCCGCCTTGACCTGGTCGGCGGGAACGGACTCACTCGAAGGGGCATCGGTCATGCACCCATCATCACCCGGCGCCGAACCCGGCGCCAGTGGGCCGGGGGCGGGGGACCGGTGCTGAACGGCACCCTCACCATCGACGGGCAGATGCACCCGGCCACCGTCGACGACGTCCGCCGGGCCATCGCCGCCGGCACCTTCTTCTGGCTCGACATCGACCAGGTCAGCGACGACCTGGTCTCGGTGCTCGGCCAGGACCTCCACATCCACGACCTGGCCATCGAGGACATCCAGGAGTTCGGCCAGCGGCCGAAGATCGACGACTACGACGACGACGTCACGTACCTGGTGGTCCACGGCGCCCCGCCGACCGGCACGGCGACCCAGGAGGTCCACCTCCTGTTCTCGCCCACCTTCATCCTCACCATCCACCAGGGGCCCTGCGGGGCCACGGCCACCGTGCACGCCAAGCTGGCCGGCCATCCGATCTCGGACGTGGCCCCGCCGCAGTACCGGATCATGTACCTGACCATCGACGCCCTGGTCGACGGCTTCTTCCCGGTCCTTTCGAACATGGACGACGAGATCGACCAGCTCGAGGACGACATCCTGGTCCAGCCGACCGAGGACCAGCTCAAGGTCCTGTTCAACATGAAGCGCCAGCTGGTGCTGGTCCACAAGGTGGTCTCGGCCCAGCGCGACCTGTTCGCCCGGATGGCCTCGCAGATCACCTCGTTGCCCGGGCTGACCGAGGAGGCCCAGCGCTACTTCCGGGACCTCTACGACCATATGATCCGGATCAACGACCTGGTGGACGGCTACCGGGACCTGTTGTCGGGCGTCATGGACACCCACCTGTCCACGGTGTCCAACCGCCTGAACGTGGTCATGAAGCAGCTGACCATCATCGCCACCGTCTTCCTCCCGCTGACCTTCCTGACCGGCTTCTTCGGGCAGAACTTCGGCTGGCTCGTCGGCCACATCGCCGGGTTCTGGGTGTTCATGATCGCCGGCGTGGCCCTCGACCTGGTGGCCTCGCTCGGGCTGCTCTACCTGTTCAAGCGCCGGGGCTGGCTCGGGGGGCCCTCGGCCTGAGCCAGCCGGCGCGCGGGTCACGGTCAGCGGCGCTCGTCGTCGGGCCAGACCGGGAGCCGGTCGGGGGGCGCCGGGGCGTGGCGCTCGTAGCCGCCCCACCACGGCTCGGCGTCGCCGGGCATCGGCAGGCCCAGCTCCTTGCGCTCGAGCACGGCCTCGCGGACCTCGCGCTTCAGCCCCGACAGGATCCGCAGCTCGCTGGTGGTGGCCCGGCCGGTGGCCCACACCGGCTCCTCCACGTGCCACGCCCGGGTGCGGGCGGTGACGATGGCCTCGGTGGTGGCCAAGGCCCGGGCCCGGACCGCCGGCTCCACGTCGGCCAACACGTCGGCCGCCCGCATCCACCCGTAGTCCATGTCGATGAGCATGAGGCCCTGGGCCACCTCGAAGGGACCGACCACGTCGACCAGCGGGTCGATGACCGTCAGGGTCGACCCCTCGGCCAGCGGCGTGGCCAGGTCCTCGCGCTGGTTCTCGACGAAGGCCACGGCGGCCATCGACCGCAACAGGATCTCGAACATGTTCAGCCGGGTGAAGTCCCGGTCGTCGCGGGGCTGGGCCACCGGGACGGCCAGGATGGCGAAGATGCGGTCGGCCCCGAGGGCCACCGCCGGCGCCACCGGGATGTTCTGGACGACGCCACCGTCCACGTAGATGTCGTCGGCCATGGCTCGCGGCGGGAAGATCAGGGGCACGCTGGACGACGCCAGGACGCCGTCGATCAGGTCGATGGGCCCGCCGCCCGCACCCTCGACCGGCGTGTGGGCGTCGCGCTCGACGATCGACCCGTCCTCGGTGACGTAGCGCAGCACGCCGGCGCCGAGGGCGGTCACGGCCAGGCGCAGCTGGAGGCCGGGCCGACGGATCCGGGCCACGTCGATGCGCTTGATACCGCTCGGCGAGCCGGCCCGCAGGGCCAGGGCCAAGGGGTCCAAGGTCAAGAGGGAGGTGGCGTCGTGGCGCAGGCCCCGACGGGTGCGCCGGATCCGGGGCAGCACCCGGAGGGCGCCGGCCAGCAGGTCGCGACGGCGGCGGGGCGTCGGGTTGGTGGCCGTGCCCCCGACGCTGGTGCCCTTGCCACCCGCCGCGCTCTCGTAGACCAGGGGGTCACCGGGCACCGGCGGCCGGCTCTGCTCGTTGATGTAGGAGTCGATGGTGGCGCCGAGCGGGGTGCCCTCGAGGGCCACCACCCAGGGCTGCTTGCCGAAGAGCAGCTCGGTGTGGGTCATGGCCAGCAGGTCGTCGCGCAGGTCCTCGGTGCACTTGACGAACTCCTCGAGCGTCCGGCCCTGGGCCAGCACGGCGGCGGCGATGGCGCCGGCCGAGGTGGCGGTGACGATGTCGGGGGTGATCGAGCGCTCCTCCACCAGGTATCGCAGGGCCCCGGCCTCGAACGCCCCCTTGGTGCCCCCGCCGGCCAGCACGAAGGCCGTGCGCCGGGCGCCGGGCGCCGGGTCTCCGCCGGAACGCGTGGCCGACCCGAAGGCGTCAGCCACCGGCGGCCGCCGTGACGATCTCGACCTGGGCCCCGGCCTCGACGGCCACCCGGGCCCACTGCGACCGGGGGACGACCTCGCGGCCGACGGCCACGGCCACGCCGCGGGGGGACGGGCAGCGCTCGGCCACCAGATCGGCCACCGTCGCCGTCCCGGCCACCACCACCGGGTCGCCGTTCACCGTGATCTCGACCTCGTCCGGCCCGGGCATCTCAGGCCACCCCGACCAGTCCGGGCCCGACCAGCCCGGGCGAGCGGTCGGGGGCACAGATCGCCAGCGCCGGCGGCAACTCGCTCCCGACCAGCAGGGCCACCACACCCTCGGCGGTGAGCGGGGCCAGCAGGATGCCGTTGCGGTAGTGGCCGGTGGCCACCAGCACGTTGGCCACCCCGGTCCAGCCGACGAACGGGGCGTTGTCGGGGGAGCCCGGGCGCAGGCCGGCCAGGCACTCGACCAACTCGAGCTCGTCGATCCCCGGGACCAGGGTCCGGGCGTCGTCGAGGAGGGCGTGGACCGAGCCGGCCTGGACCGTGCGGTCGAAGCCCCGCTCCTCGGTGGTGGCCCCGACGACCAACGAGCCGTCGCGCCGGGGCACCAGGTAGCACGAGCGACCGTGGACCAGGCCCCGCACCGTGCGCTCGAGCACCGGCCGGTCCGCCTGGCCCTGGAGCCGCACGACGTGGCCCTTCACCGGCCGCACCGGCGGCAGCTCACTCGGCGGCAGCCCGGCCAGCAACGACGTCTCGCTGCCGGTCGCCACCACCACCGTGCCGGCGTCGATCGTCCGACCGTCGTCGAGTGCCACCCCCACGGCCCCGCCCGAGGGTCCCCGGCGCACCGACGCCGTCGCCGGCTCGAGCCGCACCCCGGCGGCCCGGCACGCCGCCAGCAGGGCGCCGAGCAGCCGGCGGTTGTCGACCTGGTGGTCGCCCGGCACCTCGGCCCCACCCCGCACCCCCGGGGCGAGGCCCGGGACCAGGTCGCGCAGGGCCGAGCCCGAGCAGCGGGTGGCGGCCAGGCCGAGCTCGCGGTGGAAGGTCAGCAGCTCGTCGATGGCGGCGCGGTCCGAGGCGTCGGCGGCCACCACCACCGTGCCCCGTTGCTCGTAGCCGGTGGGCTGTCCGGCGGACACCTCGAGATCGGCGGCGAATCCCGGCCAGCGGTCGGCCCCGGCCAGGAGCAGCCGGGCCAACGGTGCCTCGCCGTAGTGGGTCTCGGTGACCGGGGCCAGCATGCCGGCGGCCACCCACGAGGCGCCGCGGGCCGGGGCCGGGTCGACCACGGCCACCGACAGCCCGACCCCCGCTGCCCGCCAGGCGATGGACAGCCCGATGACCCCGCCACCGACCACCACCAGGTCGTAGCCGTCGCCCGAGGGGCGACCCGGGGGCCCGAGGGGCCCGGTCGACGTCGTCACCCCGTCGATCCTAGGGTCCGGCGCCCCGGATGCCCCCCTTCGCCGGAGCGGACGGAGGGGTCCGGCGTGGCCTGGTGTATTCTTGCGGGACTGCTCCAGGGCCAACGTCGTCCCGGGCCGCAGCCTCCAACCCCCGAAGGAGCCCACCGAGCCTTGACCGGCGGCGGTGGTCACGAGCCCGAAAAGGACGGCCATGGCCGCTACGGCGCCAGGTGCGACATCATCGACCGCGGGAGCATCCCCGGCCGGCGCGCCCTCTCGAGGGGGCCTCTACGACCCGGCCTTCGAACACGACGCCTGCGGTATGGGGATGGTGGCCGACCTGCAGGGCCGCAAGAGCCACACCATCGTCGACCAGGGGTTGACCGTCCTCGAGCGGCTGGCCCACCGCGGCGCCTCGGGGGCCGAGGTCGACACCGGTGACGGCTCGGGAATCCTCATCCAGGTGCCCCACGAGTTCCTGGCCGAGGTGGTCGAATTCCCGCTGCCGGCCGCCGGGTCGTACCTGACCGGGATGGCCTTCTTGCCGACCGACCCCGACGACGCGGCCAAGGTCCGCACCGGGATCGGCGCCCTGGCCCACGAGGAGGGCCTGACGGTCCTCGGCTGGCGCGAGGTGCCGACCGAGAACACCACGCTGGGGGAGACGGCCAAGCGGGCCCAGCCCCGGATCGAGCAGGTGTTCCTGGCCCCGGCCTCGACCGGCCAGTTGGGCGAGGTCCCGGCCCCCGACCCGATGGTCCTCGAGCGTGCGGCCTTCGTCCTGCGCAAGCGGGCCGAGCACGCCCTGGGCGACGTCTACTTCCCGTCGCTCTCGTCGCGCACCCTGGTCTACAAGGGCATGCTCACGTCCCACCAGGTCCGGTGGTTCTACCCCGAGCTCTCCGATCCCCGGCTCACCTCGGGTCTGGCCCTGGTCCACTCGCGCTTTTCGACCAACACCTTCCCGTCCTGGCCGCTGTCGCACCCCTACCGCTACCTGGCCCACAACGGCGAGATCAACACGGTGGCCGGGAACCGGAACTGGATGCGGGCCCGCGAGGCCCTGCTGGCGTCGCCCGACTTCCCCGGCGACCTCCGGCGCATCTTCCCGATCTGCACCCCCGGGGCCAGCGACTCGGCCTCCTTCGACGAGGTCCTCGAGCTGCTCCACCTGGGCGGCCGCAGCCTGCCCCACGCTGTGCTGATGATGATCCCCGAGGCGTGGGAGAACAACCCGGCCATGGACCCGGCCCGCCGGGCCTTCTACCGCTACCACGCCACCTTGATGGAGCCCTGGGACGGGCCGGCCGCCGTGGCCTTCACCGACGGCTCCCTGGTCGGGGCGGTCCTCGACCGCAACGGCCTGCGCCCGGCCCGCTACTGGGTGACCGACGACGACCTGGTCGTCCTGGCCAGCGAAGTCGGCGTGCTCGACCTCGATCCGGCGACCATCGTGCGCAAGGGACGGCTCCAGCCCGGCCGCATGTTCCTGGTCGACACGACCGAGGGCCGGATCGTCGACGATGCCGAGATCAAGGCCAAGCTCGCCGCCGAGCACCCCTACGCCGAGTGGCTGGGCGACAACCAGATCCAGCTGCACGAGCTGCCGGCCCGCAGCATGCTGACGCCCCAGCACGCCAGCGTGGTCACGCACCAGATGCTCTTCGGCTACACGACCGAGGAGCTCCGGCTCATCCTGGCCCCGATGGCCCGCACCGGCGGCGAGCCGCTCGGCTCGATGGGCTCGGACGCCTCCATCGCCGTGCTGTCGGACCAGTCGCGCCTCCTCTACGACTACTTCACCCAGCTCTTCGCCCAGGTCACCAACCCGCCCCTCGACGCCATCCGCGAGGAGCTGGTCACCTCGATGTCGGCCACCGTCGGGCCCGAGCAGAACCTGCTCGAGGCCACCCCGGCCTCGTGCCACCAGATCGTGCTGCCCGAACCGGTCATCGACCGTGACGACCTGGCCAAGCTGATGTACGTCAACGAACACGGGGAGACCCCCGGGTTCAAGGCCTTCGCCATCGACGGGCTGTTCCCGGTGGCCACGGCGGGCGACCGCGGTCACCCCACCCCCGAGGGCGGGCGGGCGCTGGCCGAGGCCATCGACAACGTCCGCACCCGGGTCTCGGCGGCCATCGCCGAGGGTGCCAACCTGATCGTCCTGTCGGACCGCAACTCGACCACCGAGCTGGCGCCCATCCCGTCCCTGTTGCTGGTGGCGGCGGTCCACCACCACCTGGTGCGCGAGAAGACGCGGACCCGGGTCGGCCTGGTGGTCGAGTCCGGCGACGCCCGCGAAGTGCACCACATGGCGCTGCTCATCGGGTACGGGGCCGCCGCCGTGAACCCCTACCTGGCCCTCGAGACGCTCGACGACATGATCGCCGCCGGCCAGCTCGAGGGGCTCTCGCCCCGCCAGGCCCACAAGAACTACATGAAGGCCGCCTACAAGGGCGTCCTCAAGGTCATGTCCAAGATGGGCATCTCCACCGTGGCCTCCTACACCGGCGCCCAGGTCTTCGAGGCCGTCGGGCTCGACCAGGCGCTGGTCGACGAGTACTTCACCGGTACGCCGAGCCGCATCGGCGGCGTCGGCCTCGACGTGCTGGCCGCCGAGGTGGCCACCCGCCACCGCCTGGCCCACCTCGACCGGCCGACCGAGCGGGCCCACCGTGAGCTCGAGGTCGGTGGCGAGTACCAGTGGCGGCGAGAGGGCGAGCACCACCTCTTCAACCCGAAGACCGTGTTCAAGCTGCAGCACGCCACCCGCTCGAAGCGCTACGAGATCTTCAAGGAGTACTCCTCGGCGGTCGACGACCAGTCCGAGAAGCTGGCGACCCTGCGGGGCCTCCTGCGCCTGCGGCCGGCCGACAGCGGCCCGATCCCCCTCGAGGAAGTCGAGCCGGCATCGTCGATCCTGGCCCGCTTCTCGACCGGGGCCATGTCCTACGGGTCGATCTCGGGTGAGGCCCACGAGACCCTGGCCATCGCCATGAACCGCCTCGGCGGGCGCTCCAACACCGGCGAGGGCGGCGAGGACGCCGACCGCTTCACCCCCGACGAGGACGGCAACCTGCGGCGCAGCGCCATCAAGCAGATCGCCTCGGGCCGCTTCGGGGTGACCGGCGAGTACCTGGTGAACGCCGACGACCTGCAGATCAAGATCTCCCAGGGGGCCAAGCCCGGCGAGGGCGGCCAACTCCCGGGGCACAAGGTCTACCCGTGGATCGCCCGGACCCGGCACTCGACCCCGGGCGTGGGCCTCATCTCCCCGCCGCCGCACCACGACATCTACTCCATCGAGGACATCGCCCAGCTGATCCACGACCTCAAGTCGGCCAACCCCGACGCCCGGGTCCACGTGAAGCTGGTGGCCGAGGTCGGGGTGGGGACGGTGGCCGCCGGGGTGGCCAAGGCCCACTCCGACGTGGTCCTCATCTCGGGCCACGACGGGGGGACCGGCGCGGCGCCGCTCACCTCGCTCAAGCACGCCGGCATCCCCTGGGAGCTGGGCCTGGCCGAGACCCAGCAGACCCTCCTGGCCAACGGGCTGCGGGACCGCATCGTGGTCCAGGTCGACGGGCAGATGAAGACCGGCCGGGATGTGATCATCGGGGCCCTGCTCGGGGCCGAGGAGTACGGCTTCGCCAGCGCCCCCCTGGTCGTCTCGGGCTGCATCATGATGCGCGTCTGCCACCTCAACACCTGCCCGGTCGGGATCGCCACCCAGAACCCGGTGCTGCGCGAGCGCTTCAACGGCAAACCCGAGTTCGTCGAGACGTTCTTCGAGTACGTGGCCGAGGAGGTCCGCGAGCACCTGGCCGCCCTCGGGCTGCGCTCCCTCGACGAGGCCATCGGCCGGACCGACCTGCTCGAGACGACCGAAGCCCTGGCCCACTGGAAGGCGGCCGGCCTCGACCTGTCGAGCGTCCTGGCCCTGCCCGACGTCCCCGAGGGCACGCACCGGCGCCAGATGCGCCTCCAGGATCACGGCCTGGACCAGGCCCTCGACCACCGGTTCCTCGACGAGTGCGAGCCGGCCATCGAGAGCGGCACGCCGGTCAGCGTGACCGTCCCCATCACCAACGTCGACCGGACGGTTGGGACGCTGCTCGGCTCGCGGATCTCCAAGCGCCACGGGGCGGCCGGGTTGCCCGACGGCACCATCGTGTTGAACTTCGAGGGCTCGGCCGGCCAGAGCTTCGGGGCGTTCGTGCCCAAGGGCGTCACCATGCGGCTCTTCGGCGACGCCAACGACTACCTGGGCAAGGGCCTGTCCGGCGGCCGGCTGGTGGTGCGGCCACCCACCTCCTCGCCCTTCGCCGCCGAGGAGCACATCGTGGCCGGCAACGTCATCCTCTACGGAGCCACCGACGGTGAGGTGTTCATCCGGGGCCAGGTGGGGGAGCGCTTCTGCGTCCGCAACTCGGGGGCGGTCGCCGTCGTCGAGGGCGTGGGTGACCACGGGTGCGAGTACATGACGGGCGGCACGGTGGTGGTGCTCGGACCGACCGGCCGGAACTTCGGGGCCGGGATGTCGGGCGGCGTGGCCTACGTCTACGACCCCGAGCGCACCTTCGACACCCGTTACAACCCCGAGATGATCGACCTCGAGCCGCTGGGCAACGTGGACCGAGAGCTGGTCTTCCAGCTCCTCCTGCGTCACCGTGAGGAGACGGGCTCGGCCGTGGCCACCCGGCTGCTGGCCCACTGGACCCGCTCGGTCGGGGACCTGGTCAAGGTGATGCCCCGTGACTACCGCCGGGTCCTCGAGGCGACCGAGCGGGCGGTCCGAGAGGGCCGGAGCGTCGACGAGGCGGTCATGGCGGCCTCCCATGGGTGACCCCAGCGGCTTCCTCAAATTCCCACGCGAGCTGCCGCGACGGCGGCCGGTGCAGGTCCGCCTGCGGGACTGGCGCGAGGTCTACGAGCCCTTCGCCGAATCCTCGGCCCGCCAGCAGGGCGCCCGGTGCATGGACTGCGGCATCCCGTTCTGCCACGAGGGCTGTCCCCTCGGGAACCTCATCCCCGAGTGGAACGACCTGGTGAGCAAGGACGACTGGTCGCTGGCCATCGAGCGGCTCCACGCCACCAACAACTTCCCGGAGTTCACCGGACGCCTGTGCCCGGCCCCCTGCGAGGGATCGTGCGTGCTCGGGATCAACCAGGAGCCGGTGACCATCGAGCGGATCGAGTTCGAGATCGCCGAGCGGGCCTTCGACGAGGGGTGGATCACCCCCGAGATCCCCCGCGACCGCACCGGCAAGCGGGTC
Organism: uncultured Acidimicrobiaceae bacterium; assembly: GCA_963730735.1. Classification (GTDB taxonomy): domain Bacteria; phylum Actinomycetota; class Acidimicrobiia; order Acidimicrobiales; family RAAP-2; genus CAVSSX01. The sequence continues at coordinate 109,303 of CAVSSX010000008.1, read as the reverse complement.
GCCGTGGTCGGCTCGGGCCCGGCCGGCCTGGCCGTCGCCCAGCAGCTGTCGCGCTCGGGCCACACGGTCACCGTCTTCGAGCGGGCCGAGCGGCCCGGCGGGCTGCTCCGCTACGGGATCCCCGAGTTCAAGATGGAGAAGGCCGTCCTCGACCGGCGCCTCGGCCAGATGAAGGCCGAAGGGGTGACCTTCCGGTGCTCGACCTCGGTCGGGGCCCCGGCGGACGCCGGCGAGCCCGCCGGGCGGCCCGAGCCCGGTGAGGAGCGGGGGCTCGGCACCGCCTCGGCGCCCGACGTCACCGTGGTGGCCGCCGCCGATCTCCAGGCCGAGTACGACGCCGTGGTGCTGGCCGGCGGGTCCACCAACCCCCGGGACCTCGACGTGCCCGGGCGGTCCCTCGACGGCGTCCACTTCGCCCTCGAGTACCTGAAGCCCTCCAACCTGGTCCAGGAGGGGGCGCTCGACGCCCCGCCCATCTCGGCCGCCGGCAAGCGGGTGGTCATCATCGGCGGTGGCGACACCGGCGCCGACTGCCTGGGCACGGCCCACCGGCAGGGTGCGGCCTCGGTGCACCAGCTCGAGATCATGCCCGAGCCGCCGGGCCAGCGGTCCGACGAGAACCCCTGGCCCGTCTGGCCGCTCATCCTGCGGACGTCGTCGGCCCACGAGGAGGGCGGTCACCGCCTGTTCTCGGTCACCACGACCGAGCTGGTCGGCGACGACCAGGGACGGGTGGCCGGCCTGCGGGGCCACCAGGTCGAGGTGACCTTCGACCACGGCCGGCCGGTGTTCAACCAGATGCCCGGGACCGAGTTCGAGACTCCCTGCGACCTGGTGCTGTTGGCCCTCGGCTTCAGCGGCCCCGAGCGCCGGGGCGTCGTGGCCGAGCTCGGGCTGGCGCTCGACCCCCGGGGCAACGTGGCCAGCGACGAGCAGTGGGCCACCAGCGTCGACGGGGTCTTCGTCTGCGGGGACATGACCCGCGGCCAGAGCCTCATCGTCTGGGCCATCGCCGAGGGCCGCTCGGCCGCCGCCGCCGTCGACCGCTACCTGATGGGGGAGACGGCGCTGCCGGCCCCGGTCGAACCCGGTCGCCTGGCGCTCCGCTAACCAGCCTCCGCTCGACAGCCGCCGGTCGACGGTCCTCCGTTTCCCTCAGTCGAGAGCCGGTCCAGCCGGCGACTCGACGCGACGGCCCCGCGAACGCCGTCGTCGCCCCCGGACCGGGCACGCTACGGTCGGGCCGGTTGCCGCCACCGGCGCCCCGAGAGGAAGCAGAGGACCGCCAGTGACCGACGTCGTCGACATCGTCGAGACCCCGGAGTGGGCGGCGCTCACCGCCCACCACGCCGGGGTGGCCGGGGCGACGCTGCGCCAGCTGTTCGCCGACGACCCGGACCGGGCGACCCGGCTCCGGGCCGAGGGCGCCGACCTCCTCCTCGACTACTCCAAGCACCGGATCACCTCCGAGACCCTCGAGCTCCTGCTGGCCGTGGCCCGCCGGGCCGGCCTCGAGGAGCGGCGCGACGCCATGTTCGCCGGGCGGCACATCAACACCACCGAGGACCGGGCGGTGCTCCACATCGCCCTGCGGCTCCCGGCCGCCGACTCCCTGGTGGTCGACGGCGTCGACGTGGTCGCCGAGGTGCACCAGGTGCTCGACCAGATGGGCGAGCTCTCCGACCGGATCCGCTCGGGCACCTGGACCGGCCACACCGGCAAGCGCATCCGCACGGTGGTGAACATCGGCATCGGCGGGTCGGACCTCGGGCCGGCCATGGCCTACCAGGCCCTCATGGACGAGACCGCCCCCGACCTCACCTGCCGCTACGTGTCGAACATCGACCCGATCGACCTGTGGAGCAAGATCGCCGACCTCGACCCGGCCGAGACGCTCTTCGTGGTGTGCTCGAAGACCTTCACCACCCTCGAGACCCTGACCAACGCGGCCGCCGCCAAGGACTGGGTGCTCTCGGGCCTCTCGGCCGGCCCCGAGGCGGTGGCCAAGCACTTCGTGGCGGTGTCGACCAACGAGCCGGCGGTCACCGAGTTCGGGATCGACCCGGCCAACATGCTCGGGTTCTGGGACTGGGTCGGGGGCCGCTACTCCTACGACTCGGCCATCGGCTTCTCGAACATGGTGGCCATCGGCAAGGAGGCGTTCGGCGAGATGCTGGCCGGCTTCCACGCCATGGACGAGCACTTCCGGACCACCCCGCTCGAGGCCAACCTCCCCGTCATCCAGGGCATGCTCGGGGTCTGGTACAACAATTTCTTCGGGGCCCAGACCCACGCCGTGCTGCCCTACAGCCAGCGGCTGGCCCGGTTCCCGGCCTACCTCCAGCAGCTGACCATGGAGTCCAACGGCAAGTCGGTGCGCCGCGACGGTTCGCCGGTGGCCGGTCAGACCGGGGAGATCTTCTGGGGCGAGCCCGGGACCAACGGCCAGCACGCCTTCTACCAACTGCTGCACCAGGGGACCAAGCTCGTCCCGGCCGACTTCCTGGCCTTCGCCAACCCGACGCACGAGACCGGCGACCAGCACGACCTGTTGATGGCCAACTGCTTCGCCCAGAGTGCGGTGCTCGCCTTCGGCCGAACGGCCGAGGAGGTGGCCGCCGACGGCACGCCCCCCGAGCTCGTGCCCCACAAGGTGATGCCCGGCAACCGACCCAGCTCGACCGTGCTCGCCCCGTCGCTCACGCCGTCGGTCCTGGGTCAGCTGGTGGCCCTCTACGAGCACGCGGTGTTCACCGAGGGCGTCATCTGGGGCATCGACTCGTTCGACCAGTGGGGCGTGGAGTTGGGCAAGGTCATGGCCAAGGAGCTGGCACCCGCCCTCACCGCCGACGGCCCGCCCGACCTGTCGACGCAGGACGCCTCGACCGCCGCCCTGGTCGCCCGCTACCGGGAGTTGCGCCGGGCCCACTGAGCCACGCCGACCCCGAGTAGCGCGTCGACCAGGGCGGTTCCCGCGCATCCCCGCGGCGCGGTGGCTAGTGTCGGTTCCGCGGCCGGACATCCGTTCCGGCGGTGTGGGGCGCCCCAGGTGGGGGAATGCTTCCCACAAGCGACACCGGCCGGAGCGATCCGGTCGGGGAAGGGGTGGACGCCATGCGCATCTCCACGCTCCTGTCCAACAAGGGTGCCAAGGTGCTCACCATCCGGGGCGATGCCTCGGTCGGTGAAGCCGTGGCGGCCCTGGTCCGCCACCGGATAGGGGCGTTGGTCGTGGCCGACGACCACCGTCACGTGATCGGCATCGTCTCCGAACGAGACATCGTCGGCGCCCTCGACCAGGCCGACGACCTCCTCGAGCAGTCGGTGGCCTCGATCATGTCCACCACCGTGCACACCTGCCGGCCCGAGGACGACACCGACGAGCTGATGGTCACCATGACCGAACGGCGGATCCGCCACCTCCCGGTGCTCGACGGCGGTGAGCTGGTCGGCATCGTGAGCATCGGTGACGTGGTCAAGTCCCGCATGGAGGAGCTCGAGAAGGACCGGGCCGAGCTGGTCGACTACATCAACGCCCGCTGACCCGGTCGACCGCTACCGTCTGACCATGGCCCTCAGCGACGAGAAGTACCTGCGGTTCACGACCTTCAAGCGCGACGGCACGCCCGTGGCCACCCCGGTGTGGTCGGTCGGCCTGCCCGACGGGCGGGTGGGCTTCTGGACGAGCTCGGGTTCGGGCAAGGCCAAACGGTTGGCCCACACGTCCCGGGTGCTGGTGCAGCCGAGCGATGCCCGGGGCCGGGCCAAGGCCGGCACCGAGCCGATGGAGGCCACCGCCGAGGTGGTGTCGGGTGCCGAGTACCAAACGATCTACGGGCTGGTGAAGACCAAGTACGGCTTCACCACCCACCTGACCAAACTCGTCGGCAACCTCATCGGGGTGGTGAAGGGCAAGCGAATTCCCTACGGCGACGTCGGCGTGGTGGTCACGCCGGCCGGCTGAAACTCCCCCCGGAGGGCAAGCGTCGCTCTCGTCGTCCAGGTCGGTCTAGTCCGCCAGCCCGAGCAGGCGGCGACCCAGGCGGGTGAGGTTCGCCGGCGGGCCCGCTTCGATCCGTTCGTGCCCAGGCTTCCATCGCCACCACGGTGAGGCCCGGCCGGCCTCGTGGTCGGCGATGTTGGCCGCCGCTTCCTCGGCCGTTCCGGCCGGGAATTGCTGGAGGTAGAAGACGGCCCGAGGACGGGTGCCCAGGTTCGCCACCGTGCCGTGGGGGAGGTGGGCGTCGAAGACGAGAAGGTCGCCCGCGTGCAGCGGCACCTCGATGATCTCCTCGGGCGCCACTTGACCGGCGGGGAACGCTTGTCCGAGCGGGTTGTCCAGCCACTCCGTCGGCCAGCGAGCCTCATTTCGATAGAGGGCGGGCGAACAGCAGAAGCCGCCCTCGCCCGGACCGCTGTCGGTGAGGGCGAGGATGCCCGGGTACCAGTACAGAGTTGGGTCCCGAGGATCGACGTCCCAATGGAGCGGGAGCGGCTCGGCCCGGCCGGGGCGGTGCGGGGGCGTGAACCGACAGGAGTTGCGGTCGGTCCACAGCTGATCGGTGCCCCAAATGGCACGCCATAGACGATGGAGCCGAGGGTCCTGTCGGATGTCCCACTGGCTCTGATGGCCCCACAGGGGCACCTGGTCCAGTTCCGAAGAGACTCGGTCCCAGGTCGAAGGGTCGTCGACCACGATGCCGAGTTCGCTCGACATGGCATCGAGCACTGCTCGGCACTTCGCCGTCGCCACTGCGTTGCGGAACACGACGAACCCGTTGTTGAAGAGGGCGCTCCGCACCGAGCGGACATCGGCATCCATCTCGAGCCGGTCGTGGGCAAGAAGGGTTCGCCGCACCGCACCGGCATCCTCCAACGGGTGATCAGGGGTCACCTGCCGATCCTGCCAGCTCCCCCGCGGCGCCACCTGCGCACCCAGCCGGCTCCGGTACGCTCCGAACGAGGCGACGTTCGACGCCCTCGGCCGCCCTGACCGAGCCCAGCTACCGGGAGTACAGCGACTCATGGATGCCAACCAGGCCGCGCAGCCGTGGGCCGTTCGTTCCGCGCTGGTGGCCGTCACCGACCTCGAGCGGTCGGTCGAGTTCTACCGAGGCCTGGGCGGTGGCGACGTACTGGTCAACGAGGGCGGCGTCGCCGTGCTCGGTGGCACGTCGCCCGAGGCGTTCGCCGTCATCCTCCGGGAGGCCCAGAGCTCGCACGCCACCCGCTACGGCCAGCAGTCGCTCGGCCTGCGCTTCCTCACCCTCAACGTCGGGTCGATCGCCGAGCTGGACCGGGTCGAGCCCTTCCTGCGCGACGCCGGCCGGTTCACCAGTCGCCGGACCATCGCCGATGGTGCGGCCGAGGTCGTCCTCGGACGCGACCCCGACAACCTCCCGCTGGTGCTCGTCTACTACGGCCGGGCCGAGCTCGAGGCCGACTACCTGCGGGCCATCGCCGACCTCGTGCACTCACTGGACGCCTGACCCGGCCAGCCGGTCCGGCGCTACGTCCCCGGCGCCGTCGCCCCGACGAAGCGCTCACCGCCCCACGCCGCACCCGGCGTCGACGGCAGGGCATCCAGCCGGACGTCGGCGCCGGTATGGGGAGCGTCGATCATGACCGCCCGAGCGCCGTCCACCGAGACCACCAGGCCCACGTGGCCGATGTCGCTCGTGGCGCCACCGAAGAACACCAGGTCGCCCGGCACCAGCGGTACGTCGGCCGGCACCGGCGGCCCGGCATCGAACTGGTCCTGGGCCACCCGGGGGAGGGCCACGCCGGCCGACCGGTAGGCGGCCTGGGTGAGGCCCGAGCAGTCGAACCCACCCACGCCCGTCCCACCCCACAGGTAGGGCACACCCAGCTGGGCGGCGGCGAAGGTGAGGGCCGAGGCCGCCGCCGAGGCGAGCGAGGGGTCGTCGGCCAACGAGGCCGAGAGCACCAGGACCTCCTCGACGAGGGCCGGCGAGCCCTCGAGGTCGCCCACCGCCGCGCCCAGGCCACCGGGGGAACCGGCACCGTCGGCACAGAGGGCCCGGGCGGCGGTGGCCACCGCGTCGGTCGGGTCGTAGGGGGAGGCCGGTTCCATCCCGCCGGGGCCGACGGTGGCGTCGGCGGCGAAGGTGGCCGCCGACAGGCCCATCGGTCCCTCGGCGCCGGACCCGCTCACCCCGGCGTCGATCCACGGCGCCCCGTCCCGCCCGCTGTCGGTGGCCAGGCGGCCGACGGCGGCCAGGACCGACCACGAGAGGCCCGGGCACGAGCCGGCGGCCGCCTGGTCCAGCAGCTCCCAGCTCGTCGGGACGGCCGGCTGCCCGGCCGAGGGGAGGCCCGCCGACCCACCGGTGCCGGGTGCGGCGTTCGCCCGGCCGTTCACGCCGGCCAGCACCACCGAAGCGGCCAGCACCACGGCCAGCAGCAGGACCATCGTGGCCCCGACCATCCCCATCCCGAGCCGTCGCATACGCATCCACCTTCCGGTCGTTTCGCCGGGGGAGAACGGTCGGGCAGGGGGAGCCGCGGTCGGGCAACGGCCGTTTGGTACGGTCGCCCGGATGATCAAGTACCTGGGCTCGAAGCGCCGGCTGGTGCCGGTGCTCGGCGACCTGGCCTCGAACGTCGAGGGGGCGACCACGGCCCTCGACCTGTTCACCGGGACCACCCGGGTGGCCCAGGAGTTCAAGCGACGGGGACTCGCCACCACGGCGGTCGACACCGCCCGCTACGCCGAGGTGTTCGCCCGGTGCTACGTCGAGACCGATGCCGAGGCCGTCGACCGCCGCCAGCTGACCGCCGCCCTCGACCACCTGTCGAGCCTCCCGGGCACCGACGGCTACTTCACCGAGACCTTCTGCGTTGCCGCTCGCTACTTCCAGCCCTTCAACGGGCGGCGGGTCGACGCCATCCGCCAGGCCATCGAGACCGACTACGCCGGCTCGCCGCTCTACCCCCTGCTCCTCACCAGCCTGCTCGAGGCGGCCGACCGGGTCGACTCGACCACCGGGGTCCAGATGGCCTACGTGAAGCAGTGGGCGCCGCGCTCGTTCAATCCGCTGGAGCTGCGGGTGCCCGAGCTGCTGTCCGGCCCGGGTCGGGCCGTGCGGGGCGACGCCTGCCAGCTGGCCGGCGCCCTGGGGGAGTTCGACGTGGCCTACCTGGACCCGCCCTACAACCAGCACCGCTACTACACGAACTACCACGTCTGGGAGACGCTGGTGGCCTGGGACGCCCCCGAGCACTACGGCGTGGCCTGCAAGCGGGTGGACGCCCGGGACGAGGCGACCAAGAGCGTCTTCAACGCCAAGCGGGCCATGGCCGGGGCGCTGCGCCAGGTGGTCCGCGACGTCCGGTGCCGGGTCCTGATCCTGTCCTACAACGACGAGTCCTGGGTGTCGCGCCAGGAGCTGGTCGAGATGTGTTCGCACCACGAGGCGGTGGCCGTGCTGGCCTTCGACTCCAAGCGCTACGTCGGGGCCCAGATCGGTATCTACAACCCCGACGGCGACAAGGTGGGCACGGTGTCGCACCTGCGCAACCTCGAGTACCTGGTGGTGGCCGGGGCCGAGGCGGACGTGGCCCGGGTGACGTCGCCCTACCCTGGGCACCTCCAGCGCGGCGAGCGGGCGGCCTCGGCCTGACGGGACCCCAGGTCCGGTGACCCCCGGGGCACGAGATCGCCCGCACTACGCTGCAGGGGATACCGCCCGGCCCGGGCGGTCCATGTGGTCAGGGGGATCCATGCGCAGCACCATGCAGGACGCACCGCTCCTCATCTCGGGGATCCTGCGGCACGGTCAGTACAACCACGGCGACCGCCAGGTCATCACCGTCGAGGAAGACGGGGCCCGTTTCGCCACCTTCACCCAGGTCGCCGACCGGGCCGAGCGCCTGGCCAAGGTGTTGGCCCGGCTCGGTATCGGCCGGGGCGACCGGGTCGGGACGTTCTGCTGGAACAACCAGGGCCACCTCGAGGCCTACCTGGCCGTGCCCTCGATGGGCGCCGTCCTGCACACGCTGAACGTCCGGCTCTTCCCCCAGCAGCTGGCGTACGTCATCAACCACGCCGAGGACAAGGTGATCCTGGTGGACGCCTCCCTCATCCCGTTGCTGGCCCGGGTGCGTGACGAGCTGAAGACGGTCGAGACCATCGTGGTGATCGGCGAGGGTGACACCTCCGAGCTGGGGGCCACCCTCGACTATGAGGAGCTGCTGGCCGCCGAGGAGCCCGGCATGGACTGGCCGGTGCTCGACGAACGCGACGCCGCCGCCATGTGTTACACGAGCGGCACCACCGGCAACCCCAAGGGCGTGGTCTACAGCCACCGGTCGGCCTTCCTGCACACCATGGCCCAGGCCGCCGCCGCCTCGGTCGGGCTGACCGAGCACGACCGCATGCTGATCATCGTCCCGATGTTCCACGCCAACGCCTGGGGCACCCCGTTCACCTCCTGGATGACCGGCGCCGACCTGCTGTTGCCCCAGCAGTACCTCCAGGGGCCCCACCTGGCCCGGATCATCGAGAACTACCGGCCCACGCTGTCGTGCGGGGTGCCGACCATCTGGAACGACCTGCTCCGGGTGGGCCAGGAGCGCACGGTCGACCTGAGCTCGCTGCGCGAGATCACCGGCGGCGGCTCGGCCGTCCCCCGGGCCCTCATGGAGGCCTACAAGACGACCTTCGGGGTCGAGATGATCCAGGGCTGGGGGATGACCGAGACCAGCCCGCTGGCCGCCGTCTCCCGGCCGCCCGAGGGCTGCCCCCCGGGCAAGGAGCTCGACTACAAGGCCAAGGCCGGGCGCATCGTGCCCGGCGTCGAGGTCCGGGTGGTCGGCGAGGGCGACGAGATCCTGCCCAACGACGGCGAGGCGGTCGGGGAGTTCGAGATCCGTGGCCCCTGGGTCACCGCCTCCTACTACAAGGACGAGGACCCCCACCGCTTCCACGACGGGTGGCTGCGCACGGGCGACGTCGGCAGCCTCGACCGCTTCGGCTTCATGCAGATCTCCGACCGGACCAAGGACGTCATCAAGACGGGCGGGGAGTGGATCTCCTCGGTCGAGCTCGAGGGCGAGGTCATGTCGCACCCCGACGTCTACGAGGCGGCGGTGGTGGCCGTGCCCGACCCCCGCTGGGAGGAGCGCCCGCTGGTCTGCGTGGTGCGCAACGAGGGGGCGTCGCCGTCGTTCGAGGAGCTGCTCGACTTCCTGGTCGGACGGGTGGCCCGGTTCTGGCTGCCCGAGCGCTGGGCCTTCATCGAGGAGGTCCCGAAGACCTCGGTCGGCAAGTTCGACAAGAAGGTGTTGCGGGCCGCCTACGCCGACGGGAAGCTCGACGTGACCACGCTCGAGCTCCCGCCCGACCGGCCGGCGACCACCACGGCGTGAGCGTCGACGACCAGCTCGAGTACCTGGCCGCTCAGCTCGAGACGGTGGCCGAGTCCCTGGTGGACCTGGCCATCGACCAGCTCCGGCTGGTGGCCGAGCAGGCGCATCCCGACCCCGAGGCCCTGGCCGTCGAGCGCCGGGTGACCCGGGCCCGCCGGTCGGTCGAGAAGGCCATCACCCTCCTGTCGCCCCGCCCCGAGCTCGACGACGGAGCCACGTAGCCCCGGCGTTCAGCCGGTGCACTCGTTCAGGGCGTCGATCAGGAGGCGCAGCCGGGCGAAGTGGAACCTGTCGAAGCGGAAGGCCACCCGGGGCAGCTCCACGTGGTCGTGGGTGGAGCGCTCGGGCGGGAAGGCGCTGGCCGGGCGGATGCTGCCCGAGACGACGATGTCGGCGAACCGGCGGTTCAGGTCGGCCAGCTCGGCGTCGGACGGGGCGACCTGGAGGCGCAGCACCAGCAGGTCGCCCACCCAGCGGCACGAGTGGTAGTTGCGGTAGAAGCCCAGGATCTCCCGGGCCGCCTCGTCGACCGAGTTGGCCACCCGGAACAGCGACGTGTCCTCGGGCGAGACCCAGCCCGGTCGGACGGCCTGCTCGTCGAGGAACCGCCGCCAGCCCTCCCAGTAGGAACCACCGGGCGTCTCGACCAGCACCACCGGGGCCGGCTCGGCCTTGCCCGTCTGGAGCAGGGTGAGCAGCTCGTAGCACTCGTCCTGGGTCCCGAAGCCCCCCGGCAACACGGCGTAGGCGTGCGACTCCTTGATCAGCATGAGCTTGCGGGTGAAGAAGTACCGCATCTCGACCAGCTTGGGGTCCTGGGCGATGAACGGGTTGGCCCCCTCCTCGTGGGGCAGCCGGATGTTCACCCCGAAGGCGTGCTCCCGACCGGCCCCCTCGGTGCCCGCCGCCATGATGCCGGGCCCCGCCCCGGTGACCATCATCCAGCCGGCCGCAGCCAACTCGGCCGCCAGGTCCCGGGCCAGCACGTAGACCGGGTCGTCGGGCTTGGTCCGGGCCGACCCGAACATGGTGACCTTGCGGACGTCGCGGTAGGGGCGGAACACCCGGAAGGCCTCGGTCATCTCGGCCAGGGCGGCGTCGGCGATCTTGAGGTCGCCGACGCCCATCCCCTCGCTGGCCAGGTCCCACACCGTGGCCAGCATCGAGCGCACGAGGTCGCGCTGGGACCTGGACAGGGGACGCTCGCCGACCAGCGTCTCGAAAGCCGCCTCGATCACCTCGGGGTCGGGCCGGGGGGCCGGGGGGACGACCCCGGGGACCAGCGGCTCGGTCACGTCAGGCTGGCGACGGCCGGCCGGCCGTACAGCGTGGTCCGCTGCACCAGGGGACGCCCGAGCGGCGCCACGACCTCTTCGAAGCCGGCCGTGTCCATGCCCTGGCCGTGGCTGGCCCCGGCGGCCCGCGAGATGTTCTCGTCCATGAGCGTGCCGCCCATGTCGTTGACCCCGGCCGCCAGCAGCTGGCGCACCCCGCCGACGCCCATCTTCACCCAGCTGACCTGGATGTTGTCGATGGCCCCGCGGTAGGCGATGCGGCCGACGGCGTGCATGAGGACGGTCTCGCGGAACGTCGGGCCCCGGCGGGCCTTCTTCTGCAGGTAGATCGGCGTGGCCATGTGGACGAAGGGCAAGGGGACGAACTCGGTGAACCCCCCGGTCTCGCGTTGGAGGTCCCGGGTCCGGATCATGTGCCGGGCCCACGACACCGGCTGCTCGACCGCACCGAACATGATGGTGACGTTGGAGCGCAGACCGACCGAGTGGGCGGTGCGGTGGGCCTCCAGCCACTGCTCGGTGTTGATCTTGTCGGGGCACAGGATGGCCCGCACCGGGTCGTCCAGGATCTCGGCCGCCGTGCCGGGCAGGGTCTTGAGCCCGGCCTCGCGCAGGCGGGTCAGGTAGTCGGCCAACGGGACCTCGGAGCGCCGGGCGCCTTCGGTCACCTCGAGGGCGGTGAAGCCGTGGATGTGGATGCGCTCGGAGGCGGCCCGGACGGCGCCCGAGCACGTCGACGTAGTAGTCGCCGTCGAAGTTCGGGTGGATCCCGCCCTGGAGGCAGACCTCGGTCGCCCCCAGCTCCTCGGCCTCGACCACCCGGCGGGTGATCTCGTCCAGGTCGAGCAGGTACGGCGCACCCCGCAGGTTGAGCGACAGCGGGCCCTTGGAGAAGGCGCAGAAGCGGCACTTGAACGTGCACACGTTGGTGTAGTTGATGTTGCGGTTGATCACGTAGGTGACGTCGTCGCCGACGGCGTCGCGCCGCAGCTGGTCGGCCACCGCCGCCACCGCCCGCACCTCGGGGCCCCGGGCCGAGAAGAGGGTGACGATCTCGGCCTCGCCGACCTCCTGGCCGAGCAGGACGCCCTGGAGGACCTCGTCGACGGCGCTGGCCGCACCGGTCCGGGCCGGCTCGGGCGTCGGGCCGGCGTCACCGGTCGGGTCGAGCAGGGCCGGGGGCGGGGTCTCGCCGCCCGAGCACCACAGGTCGTCTCGGGCCAGGCCCTCGGCGTCGGCCACGTCGAGCACCGGGAAGCGCAGGGCCGGGTCGAGCCAGCGCTCGGGGTCGTGGGCGAAGGCCGGGTAGATGGTCAGCCTCGGGGCCAGGGTGTGGCCACCGGCCTCGGTGGCCGCCCGCAGCAGGTCGAGGGCGGGCCAGGCCCGCTCGGGGTTGACGTGGTCGGCGGTCACCGGCGACACGCCACCCCAGTCGTCGATGCCGGCGGCCAGCAGCGGCCCGAGGTCGTCGGAGAGGTTGGGCGGGGCCTGCACGTGGACCTCGGGCGGCAGCAGGAGGCGGGCCACGGCGATCGACCAGGCCAGCTCCTCGGGCGGGCAGGGCGGTGTCGAGGCCATGGCCGTGGTCGGCTTGGGCAGGAAGTTCTGGACGATCACCTCCTGCACGTGGCCGTGCCGGCGGTGGGCGTCGGCGATGGCCTGGAGGGTGGCCAGACGGTCGGTCCGGGTGTCGCCGATGCCGACCAGCACCCCGGTGGTGAAGGGGATGGCCAGCTCGCCGGCCGCCTCGAGGGTGGCCAGGCGTCGGGCCGGGTCCTTGTCCGGGGCCCGGCGGTGCGCCGCCACCTCGGCCAGGGTCTCGATCATCATCCCCTGGCTGGCGCTCACCGGCCGCAGGGCCGCCAGCTCGTCCTTGGAGAGGGCGCCGGCGTTGGCGTGGGGCAGGAGGCCGGTCTCCTCGAGCACCAGGCGGCACATGGCGACCAGGTAGTCGACCGTCGAGGCGTAGCCGTGCTCCTCCAGCCAGCGCAGGGCCGTCGGGTAGCGGACCTCGGGCTGCTCGCCCAGGGTGAACAGCGCCTCGTGGCAGCCGGCGTCGCGACCGGCCCGGGCGATCGACGAGCACCTCGTCGGGCGTCAGGTACGGGCTGGCCAGGCGGGCCGGGGCCTTGGCGAAGGTGCAGTAGCCGCAACGGTCGCGGCACAGCATGGTCAAGGGGATGAAGACCTTGGGCGAGTAGGTGACCCGGGTGCCGAAGGCGGCGTCCCGCACGCGACGGGCGGCCGCCGTCAGCTCGTCGAGGGGCGCCGAGAGCAGGTCGGCGTGGGTGGGCGGGCTGAGGAGGCTCATCCGAACGCCTCGGTGTCCACCAGCCAGCGGGTGTCGGCCACGTCGAGGAGCGCCCCGGGGACCGAGGCGCCGTGGCGCACCAGGTCGATGGCCGCCGCCTTGTCGCGGCCGGTGACCGTGATCACCGCCCGGCGGGCCCGGTCGATGGCCGGCAGGGTGAGCGTCAGGCGGGGGTGGGGGTTGCGGCCGTTGGGGTCCTCGGTCGCCGCCACCAGCTGGTCGGCCGGGGCCTCGAGGGTGGGGGCGCCGGGGAACAGCGAAGCCGTGTGGCCGTCCGGGCCGAGGCCCATGTGGATGAGGTCGAACCCCGGTCCGTCGAGGGCCGCCGCCACCGTGGTGGCATAGGCCGCGGCACATTCCTCGATCGCCCCCCGCGTCGGCATAGGGGAGAAGCTACCCACCGGACCGACCCGATCGAGCAGTGTCTCGGTGATCAGCCGTTGGTTGGCGTCGGCGTCGTCGGCCGGGACGAACCGCTCGTCGCCGATGTAGACGTCGACCACGGTCCAGTCGAGGGTCCCCGGCGAGGCGGCCAGGCGCTCGTAGCACTCGCCGGCCAGGGCGCCACCCGACAGCACCAGGCCGAACCGGGGCCCCGGTCGCTGTGAGAAGGCGTCGGCCACCTCGGCCACGAAGGCCCCGGCCACGTCGGCCACCGGCTGGGCGGCCACCAGCGAGGTCACGGCGGTGGTCACAGCGCCGGGTCCCGCCAGGCGTCGCCCGACCGGGCCAGCAGCAGGTCGGCGGCGTGCGGCCCCCAGGTGCCGGCCTGGTAGAAGTGCAGGCCGGCCCCGGGCTCGGACCACGCCTCGAGGTAGGGGTCGACGATCTCCCAGGCCCGCTCGACCTCGTCGGTCCGGATGAACAGGGTGGCGTCACCGACCATGGCGTCGTGGAGCAGGCGGGGGTAGCCGTCGGACTCGGCCGTGGTGTCGAACACCGAGTCGTACTCGAAGTTCATGGACACCGTCTGGACCTCGAAGGCCTCGCCCGGCACCTTGGCCCCGAACTGCAGGCTGATGCCGGCGTTGGGCTGGATGCGCAACACCAGGGTGTTCGGCCGGTTGTGCCGGCTCATGACCGAGTCGAAGGCCAAGAAGGGCACGTCGTGGAACTGCAGGGCCACCTCGGTCACCCGGGCCGGGAGGCGCTTGCCCGTCCGCACGTAGATGGGCACGCCGGCCCAGCGCCAGTTCTGGACCCGCAGCGACAGGGCCAGGTAGGTCTCGGTCTCCGAGTCGGGGGCGACGTCCTCCTCCTCGCGGTAGGCGATCACCGGCTCCTGGTCGACCACCCCGGCGATGTACTGGCCGCGCACCGACCGGTCGACCGCCTCGTCGGGCGTCGGGACCTCGATGGCCTGGAGGAGCTTCACCTTCTCGTTGCGGATCCGCTGGGCGTCCATGCCCGTCGGCGGCTCCATGAGGGTGAGCGCCAGCACCTGCATCACGTGGTTCTGGACGATGTCGCGCAGCGCCCCGGCGGTCTCGTAGAAGCCGCCCCGGTGCTCGACCCCGAGGCTCTCGGCCACCGTGATCTGGACCTGCTCCACGTAGCGGCGGTTCCAGATCGGCTCGAACACAGCGTTGGCGAAGCGCAGGGCCAGGACGTTCTGGACCGTCTCCTTGCCCATGTAGTGGTCGATCCGGAAGATCTGGTCCTCCTGGAAGGCCGTGTGGACCTGCTCGTCGAGCTCCCGGGCGCTCTGGAGGTCGCGGCCGTAGGGCTTCTCGACCACCAGCCGGGCGAACTCGCCGCCCTCGCCCGGCACGTTGCACTCCTCCCGGGCCAGCGCCTCGGCCACCGTGGCGAACACCGCCGGCACGGTGGCCAGGTAGTAGACCCGGTTCCCGGCCGTCCCGTACTCCTTGTCCGCCTCGGCCAGGTGCTCCTTCAGCTGGTCGAAGGTGTCGGGGTGGGCGTACTCACCGCTGACGTAGTGGAAGCGCGACACCAGCTTGCGCCAGGTCGCCCCGGCGTTGGGGACGTCGCGCATGGCCGCCTGCTGGAACTCCTCGTCGGTCCACGGCGTCCGGGCCACCCCGATGACGGTGAAGTTCTCGTTCAGCCGGCCCCGGTCGGCCAGGTTGGCCAGGGCCGGCAGGATCTTGCGCGAGGTCAGGTCACCCGAGGCGCCGAAGATGATCAGCGCCAACGGCGGCGTCTTGTCCGGCTCGCTCACGCACTCTCCCCCTTGGGGGTCAGGGTCTCCATCCCCGCCTGCCCGTCCTCGAGCGTAACGGCGTGGCCGCCGAACTGGTTGCGCAACGCCGCCAGCAGCTTGTTCGAGAAGGCGTCGGTCTGGCGGGAGGCGAACCGGGCGTAGAGGGCGGCCGAGATGGCCGGGGCCGGCACCGCCCGCTCGATGGCCTCCTCGACCGTCCAGCGGCCCTCGCCCGAGTCGGTCACCGTGCCCTTGATGTCGTCGAAGCCGGCGTCGGGCCGCAGCGCCCGCTCGGTCAGGTCGAGGAGCCAGCTGCGGACCACCGAGCCGTAGCGCCAGATCGAGGCGATCTCGTGCAGGTCGAGGTCGAACTCGTCGGCCGCCCCCATGATCTCGAAGCCCTCGGCGTAGGCCTGCATCAGGCCGTACTCGATGCCGTTGTGGACCATCTTGACGAAGTGGCCGGCCCCGACCGGTCCGACGTGGGCGTAGCCGTCCTTCGGGGCCAGGGTGAGGAAGGCCGGCTCGACGACGGCGACGTCCTTGTCGCTGCCGCCGACCATGAGGCAGTAGCCCTCGGTCAGGCCCCAGACCCCGCCCGAGGTGCCGGCGTCGACGAAGCCCACGCCCTTCTCGGCCAGCTTGGTCGCCATGGCCGTGGCCTCCTTGTAGTTGGAGTTCCCGCCGTCGACGATGACGTCCCCCGCCTCGAAGAGCTCACCCAGGGCGGCCACGGTGTCGTCGGTCGGCTTGCCGGCCGGGACCATGACCCAGGCGGCTCGGGGCGGGGTGAGCTGGGCGGCCAGCTCCTCGAGGCTGGCCGCCTGGGCGGCACCCTTGGCCGCCGCCGCCTCCCGGGCCTCCTTCGACAGGTCGAAGGCCACGACCTCGTGGCCGCCCTTCAGCAGGCGCTCGGTCATGTTGGCGCCCATCTTGCCCAGCCCGACCATTGCGATCTTCATGGTGCTCCTTCTTCCGTCTCGGTGCTGCCCAACAACTCGCCCGGACCGGCGCCCACCGCCGAGCGCGAGTGTGCGCCCACGGCCAACCGACCGTCATCCTTCCACCCGGGCCGGGACCGGGGGAACCCGGGTTCCGGCGCCCGCGCCTCGGGCGCTCAGACGGCCCCGCCGCCCGAGCCCGACGAGAACGAGCTGGCCTTGTCGGCCAGCTTCTGCAGGAGCTCGTCGAAGGACTTGGCGAACGACGCCACCCCCTCGGCCTCCAGGGTGTGGCCGACGTCGACCAGGTCCACGCCGACCTCGGCCAGCCGGGCCAGCACCGCCGCCGACTCGGCCGGGTCGGCGTCCACCGTCCGGGCCACCGTGCCGTGGTCCGAGAAGGCGTCGATGGTGCCGTCGGGCATGGTGTTGACCGTGTCGGGCCCGATGAGCGAGTCCACGTAGAGCAGGTCGGGGTAGGCCTCGTTCTTGGTCGAGGTGGACGCCCACAGCGGCCGCTGGACCCGGGCCCCCTTGGCCGCCAGGGCCTCCCACCGGGGGCCGGAGAACGTGCGCAGGAAGTGCTGGTAGGCCTGCTGGGCCTGGGCCACGGCCGCCGTGCCCCGCAGGGCCAGGATGGCGGCGTCGCCCTCGGGCCCGCCGGCCAGCGTCTCCAGGCGGCGGTCGATCTCGGTGTCGACCCGGCTGACGAAGAACGACGCCACGCTGGCCACGTTGGACAGGTCGGTGGCCCCGCTGGCGGCGTAGGCCTCGAGGCCCGAGAGGTAGGCCTCCATCACCTCGTCGTAGCGCTCCAGGGCGAAGATCAGGGTGACGTTGATGCTGCGGCCCTCGGAGATGAGCTGGCGGATGGCCGGCACGCCCTCGGCCGTCGCCGGCACCTTCACCAGCAGGTTCGAGGCGGCGATCCGCTCGTGCAGCATGCGGGCGTCACGGATGGTGGTGTCGGTGTCGTGGGCCAGGGCCGGGGACACCTCGAGCGAGACGTAGCCGTCGACCCGGTCGCTCGCCTCGTGGATGGGGCGGAGCAGCGCCAGGGCGTCGATGATGTCGGTGATCACCAGCTCCCAGTAGGCGTCGTCGACCGTCATGGTGGCCATCAGCTGGCGGAACTGGTCGTCGTAGGTGTCCTGGCCCTCGATGGCGTGGGCGAAGATCGTCGGGTTCGACGTGATGCCCCGGATGCCGTTCTCGAGCATCTGCGCCAGGCTCCCGTCGTGGATCCAGTCCCGGCGGAGGTTGTCGAGCCAGGGGCTCTGGCCCCCCTGGTCGTAGAGGTCGTGCAGCTTGGTCATCGCGCTCTCCTTCGTCGCTCGGGGGGAGTGGGTAGAGGTGGTGGGCGGGGGGGTCGGGCGGTCAGGCGCCGTGCGACCCGACCAGCTCGGCGGCTCGGATGGCCACGTTGTCGGCGGTGAAGCCGAAGTGCTCGAGCGCCACCCCGCCCGGCGCCGAGGCGCCGAAGGTGTCGATCGACACGGTGGCGTCGGCGTAGCGGTCCCAGCCGAACGAGGTCCCGGCCTCGACGCTCAGGCGAGGGATCCCCGGGGGGAGGACCTCGTCGCGGTACGAGCGGTCCTGGTCCTCGAACCACTCCCAACAGGGGAGCGAGACGACCCGGGCCCGGATGCCCCGCTCGGCCAACAGCGGCACGGCGTCCACGCAGAGGTGGACCTCGCTGCCCGTCCCGATCAGCACGACCTGGGCCTGGCCCCCGTCTTCGTCCACCAGGACGTAGCCGCCCCGGGCCACGCCCTGCGGGCCGCGGTCGGCCGTGGCCGCCAGCACCGGCAGCTCCTGGCGGCTGGTCACCAGGGCCAGCGGCTCGTCGGAGTCGACGGCCGCCTTCCAGGCCTGGGCCGTCTCGTTGGCGTCGGCCGGCCGGACCACCTGGAGCCCGGGCATGGCCCGGAGCGAGGCCAGGTGCTCGATCGGCTGGTGCGTCGGGCCGTCCTGGCCCAGCCCGATCGAGTCGTGGGTCCAGGAGTACACGACGTGGAGCTGGGAGAGCGCGGCCAGGCGCACGGCACCCCGCATGTAGTCGCTGAAGGTGAAGAAGGTGCCCCCGACCGGCAGGACCCCGCCGTGGGCCGCCATGCCGTTCATGATCCCGCCCATGCCGTGCTCGCGGATGCCGTAGTGGAACTGGCGGCCGTCGGGGTGCTCGATCGACTGCGGCTCGCTGCCCGACAGGGCCACGCCGGTGTTGCCGGTGAGGTCGGCCGCCCCGACCAAGAGGCCCGGGATCACCTCGGCCGTGCCGTTCACGCAGGCCTTGACGGCCTGGCGGGTGGCCAGCGAGGTGCCCGTCTCGAAGGTCGGGAGCTTGGCCGACCAGCCCTCCAGGCCCCGGCCGGCCTGGGCGGCGTCCCACGCCGCCCGGTCCTGGGTCGTCGCCGCCAGGCGGGCCTCCCACTCGGCCCGCTGGGCCTGGCCCCGGGGGACGACCTTGCGGTAGAGGTCGATCACCTCGTCGGGCACCCAGAAGGTCTCGTCCACCGGCAGGCCCATGACCTCCTTGGTGGCCCGGATCTCGTCGGCCCCGAACGGGTCGCCGTGGGCCTTGGCCGTGTCCACCAGGTGGGGCGAGGGGTAGCCGATGTGGCTGCGCAGGATGACCAGCGAGGGCTTGTCCTCGACCGCCATCCCCCGACGGATGGCCGCCTCGATGGCGTCGGTGTCGTTGGCCACCTCACCGATGTTGTCGACGTCCCAGCCGTAGGCGGCGAACCGCTCGGCCACGTTGTCGGTGTAGGCCAGCTCGGTCGGGCCGTCGATCGAGATGTGGTTGTCGTCGTAGATGCAGACCAGTCGGCCGAGGCCCAGGTGGCCGGCCAGCGAGGCCGCCTCGTGGGAGATGCCCTCCTCGAAGCAGCCGTCGCCGGCGATCACGAAGGTGTGGTGGTCGCACAGCTCGGCCCCGAAGCGGGCCCGGTTGAAGCGCTCGGCCACCGCCATCCCGACGGCGTTGGAAAAGCCCTGGCCGAGCGGCCCCGTCGTCACCTCGACCCCGGCCGTGTGGCGGCGCTCGGGGTGGCCCGGCGTGCGGCTCTCCAGCTGGCGGAAGGCCTTCAGGTCGTCGAGGTCGAGGTCGTAGCCGGTCAGATAGAGCATCGAGTACAAGAGGATCGAGGCGTGGCCGTTCGACAGCACGAACCGGTCCCGGTCGGGCCACTCGGGGTCGGTCGGGTCGTGGCGCATGATCCGGGTGAACAGGACGTGGGCCAGCGGGGCGAGCGCCGTCGCCGTGCCGCTGTGCCCGCTCTTGGCCGCCTCCGGCGCATCCATGGCGAGACCCCGGATGACATCGATGCCGAGCTGCTCGATCTGGGTGTCACCGAGGGCGGTGGAGGAGGTGGTGGCCATACCTTCACCCTACCCATATCCCTGCCTGGCCCGACAGGGCTCCGTGGCCCTTCGGAGCTGGCCTTTCGCCGCCCGGCGCGACCGCCCGTCGACCGGTGGGCGACGGGAACGCGAACACGACGGGGCGACGACCGCCCGGACGGCGAGTGGCGGCGACCGAGGCCCCCGGCCGCCGAGGGCCCCCCGCGGCCCGTCCGGCGACGCCGGCGGCGGTCTGAGCTGGTCGACGTGCTTGCGGTGCCGACCGGCGGCGGGGGAGGATGACCACACCCAACAGGGGGTTCGGGGCGCCACGGTGCCCCGCCGGGCGACCGGCGAGACGGAGGAGTGCGGACCGAGTGGCGCTGTGGACGCGGGACGGTGGTGAGAAGTCGGGCGGCAAGGGTGTCCGCCAGTCGGGCAACGACGCCGTCCAGCTGACCATCGACTACCTGAAGCAGGAGACCATCGAGCCTCTCCGGGGGCTGGGCAACTTCGTGATCTTCGGCGTCGTCGGCTCGCTCCTCTTGGCCATCGGCCTGGTCCTCTTGCTGGTGGCCCTGCTCCGGCTGCTCCAGACCGAGACCGGCACCACGTTCGCCGGCAACCTCTCGTGGTTGCCGTACCTGATCGTGACGGCGGCGGCGATCCTGGTGATCGCCCTGGCCGCGTGGCGCATCACCAAGGGCTACAACGCCCGTCGTCGGGTCCCGGCCAGCGCCGGGGCGCCGACGCCCGAGAAAGGACAGTCATGAGTCCGGCAACCCCAGGCGGGCGCATCTCCCGGGACGACCTGCAGCAGGCCTACGCCGAGGTCATCGGCGAGGGCGAGGCGGTGAAGGAGCGGGCCCTGCCCACGGTGTTCCTGATCGGCGGGGCGGTGGCCCTGGCCGTCCTCACCCTGGTCTTCCTGGCCGGTAAGCGACGCGGCACCACGAAGTCGGCCGTCGTCGAGATCCGCCGGCTCTGAGGGCCTCGTGGACCTCCTCATCCGGCGCCTCATGCGGGCGGCGGTCCAGCGGGCCTGGCTCGGCGACCACTGGGCGTGGCTGCTCATCGCCCTCACGACGTACCTGCTGCGCCGGGCCCGGCGGAGCGGGGCCGGCTCCCTCGTGACCTCGGTCCCGATCCAGGCCGGCGAGCGGCTCCAGATCACTGTCCGCCAGCCCGGGACGCCGGTCGCCTCGGCCGACGCCTGAGTCGGGTGGAGGGACCGCCGGGCGTCCGCCCGCTCGCCGACGGTGAGCGCATCCTGCTCATCGACGCCAAGGAGCGCCGCTACCTCCTGACGCTGCGGGCCGGCACCCAGTTCCACACCCACGCCGGGATCGTGGCCCACGACGACATCATCGGGAACGCCGAAGGCTCGACGGTGACCGGGTCGACCGGGCGCAACTTCCTGTGCCTGCGCCCGACCCTGGCCGACGTGGTGCTGAAGATGCCGCGCGGGGCCCAGGTCATCTACCCGAAGGACCTCGGGGCCATCCTGCTGGCCGCCGACATCGGGCCCGGCCAACGGGTCCTCGAGGCCGGGGTGGGCTCGGGGGCGCTGTCCATGACCCTCTTGCGGGCCGGGGCCGCCGTGGTCGGCTACGAGATCCGGGAGGACTTCGCCGAGCGGGCCCGGGCCAACGTGGCCGCCTTCGTGGGGCCCGACGCCGACTACCGGGTGGAGATCCGCGACGTCACCGAGGGCATCGACGAGGTGGGGCTCGACCGGGTGCTGCTGGACCTGCCCGAGCCGTGGCGGGTGGTGCCCCACCTCCTCGGGGCGTTGCGGCCGGGCGGGATCCTGCTGGCCTACCTGCCGACGATCAACCAGACGGCCCAGCTGCGCCAGAGCCTGGAGGGGGACGCCTTCGGCCTCTCCGAGACGGTCGAGGTGCTCCGGCGCACCTGGCACATCGAGGACCGCTCGGTCCGGCCCGACCACCGCATGGTCGGCCACACCGGCTTCCTCACCACCACCCGGCGACTGGCCGACTGAGCTCGCACCCCCAACAGGGGGTCAGCGGTCGAGAGGGGTCAGCCCCGCTCGATGAAGATGCACTCCCCGGGGCACTCCTCGGAGGCCTCGACCACGGCGTCCTCCAGGTCCTCGGGCACGGCGGCCAACCCGGCCGAACCGCCCGGGTCGTCCTTCACGTCGGTGCCTTCCTTGACGTAGGCCAACCCGTCGTCGAGCAAGGTGAAGACTGCCGGGGCGATCTCCTCGCAGAGTCCATCGCCCGTGCACAGGTCCTGATCGATCCAGACCTTCATGAGACGCCGTTCCTCCCGTGTGAACTGTTGGCGGTCCTCCGCGGGGCCTGCACCGGCCATCACCTGGGAGGACCGGACGCGCCGGTCCGGCGGTACCTGAGGTACAGATCCTACTACCCGGGTCCCGTCGAGGTGGCGTTGGTCACCTTCCCGGGCCAGCGGGCCGTCCGGGGCTGTACGCACGGGGGGTCCGAGGTGCCGGTAGGGTGAGGTCCGATCGTCCATGTGGGAGGTGGGTCCGACGACTGGTCCCGAAGAGCACGAATGGCGCGAACACCTCGGAGCCGAGGTGGGTGACGACCCGGCGGCCATCGCCGAGGCGCTGCGCGCCCGGCTGGACGAGACCGAGGAAGAGGTCAAGGCCCTCCGGCGCCGGCTCCAGGAGAGCCCCGGTCGGGTCCAGGCCCTCGAGGAGAGCCTGCTCGAGTCCAAGGGCCAGCTGTCCCACGCCGTCTCGCAGAACGAGAAGCTGACCTACACCCTCCAGCAGGCCAAGGAGCAGCTGGCCGCCCTGCGCGAGGAGGTCGAGAAGCTCACCCAGCCGCCGGCCGCCTACGGCACCTTCCTCGGCGTGAACGAGGACGGCACGGTGGACGTGTTCTCCGGCGGCCGCAAGATGCGCGTCTCGCTGCACCCCGACATCGACCCGGGCATCATCGCCAAGGGCAACGAGGTGGTGCTGAACGAGTCCCTCAACGTGGTGCTGGTCCGTGACGGCGAGATGTCGGGCGAGATCGTCACCATGAAAGAGGTGCTGGAGGACGGTCGCCGGGCCATCGTCTACGCCCGGGCCGACGAGGAGCGGGTGGCCGAGCTGTCCGAAGGGCTGCTCGGCGTGCACCTGCGGGCCGGCGACGCCGTCCTCATGGACAGCCGGACCCAGCTGCTCATCGAGAAGCTGCCCCGCCCCGAGGTCGAGGAGCTGGTGCTCGAAGAGGTCCCCGACATCACCTACGCCGACGTCGGCGGCCTGGACGTCCAGATCGAGGCGATCACCGACGCCGTGGAGCTGCCGTACCTGCACCGCGAGCTCTACGCCGAGCACAAGCTGCCGGCGCCCAAGGGCATCCTGCTCTACGGCCCGCCGGGCTGTGGCAAGACCCTGATCGCCAAGGCCGTGGCCAACTCGCTGGCCAAGAAGGTGGCCCAGGTCACCGGGAACACCAACACCCGCAGCTACTTCTTGAACATCAAGGGCCCCGAGCTCTTGAACAAGTACGTGGGCGAGACCGAGCGCCAGATCCGGCTGATCTTCCAGCGGGCCCGGGAGAAGGCCGAGGAGGGCGTGCCGGTCATCGTCTTCTTCGACGAGATGGACTCGCTCTTCCGGACCCGGGGCACCGGCATCAGCTCGGACATGGAGTCGACCATCGTCCCCCAGCTGCTGGCCGAGATCGACGGGGTCGAGGCCCTGCGCGACGTGATCGTCATCGGTGCCTCCAACCGGGAGGACCTCATCGACCCGGCCATCCTGCGTCCGGGCCGGCTCGACGTGAAGATCCGGATCGAGCGCCCCGACAAGGACTCGGCCTCGCAGATCTTCTCGCGCTACCTCACCCCCGACCTGCCCATCGACGCCGAGATCGTGGCCAGCCGGGGCGGCGGCGACACGGCCAAGGCCGTCCAGGCCATGATCGAGGACACGGTCGTCGAGATGTACCGGGCCGACGACGAGAACCGGTTCCTCGAGGTGACCTACCAGAACGGGGACAAGGAGATCCTGTACTACCGGGACTTCGCCTCCGGGGCCATGATCGAGAACATCGTGCGCCGGGCCAAGAAGCTGGCCATCAAGCGGGTCATCGCCGGTGACGGTCGGGGGATCCGCACGAGCGACCTGCTCGAGTCGATCCGCCAGGAGTACAAGGAGAACGAGGACCTCCCGAACACGACCAACCCCGACGACTGGGCCAAGATCTCCGGCAAGAAGGGCGAGCGCATCGTGTACATCCGCACCCTCATCAGCGAGGACCGCGAGACCACGGGCGGCCGTGCCATCGAGCGGGTCGGCACCGGGCAGTACCTCTGAGACCCACCTCGGGTCGACCGGTCGACACCGGTCGCCGACCCCCGGTGGGCCGACGGTGAGCGGGTAGGGTCGCATCGTGGCCACCGCCAAGGTCCTAGGGATCGAGACCGAGTACGGCATCCAAGCCGCCGGCGAGGACGCCAACCCCATCGCCGCCTCGTCGGTCCTGGTCAACGCGTACGCCGCCCAGGTGGACCGCCGGACCGGTCTGGGACTTCGAGGACGAGACCCCGGGGAACGACGCCCGGGGCTTCGCCCGGGAGGGCGCCATGCCGCCCATGGTCGAGACCCATCTGGCCAACACCGTGCTGACCAACGGGGCCCGGTTCTACGTCGACCACGCCCACCCCGAGTACTCGACCCCCGAGTGCATCGACCCCCTCGAGGTGGTCCTGCACGACAAGGCCGGCGAGGAGGTGCTGCGCCGCTCGATGCTGGCCGCCGCCACCCGCATCCCGGGGACGCCGGCACCGGTCGTCTACAAGAACAACTCCGACGGCAAGGGCAACTCCTACGGCTGCCACGAGAACTACATGATGGACCGGGCGGTGCCCTTCGCCCGGGTGGTGGCCGGCGTCGTCCCGCACTTCGTCACCCGGCAGCTCTACGGCGGCGCCGGCAAGGTGGGCGTCGAGACGGCCGCCCTCGACGGCGCCCAGGTGCCCTTCCAGATCTCCCAGCGCTCGGAGTTCTTCGAGGAGGTGGTCGGGCTCGAGACGACCCTGAAGCGCCCCATCGTGAACACCCGGGACGAGCCCCACGCCGACCCCCGCCGCTTCCGCCGGCTCCACGTCATCGTGGGCGACGCCAACCTGTCCGAGGTGGCGACCCTGCTCAAGGTGGGGACCACCGCCCTGATCCTGTCCATGATCGAGGACGACGCCCCGATGGGCCGGGACCTGGCCCTGGCCACCCCGGTCCAGGCCATCCACCAGGTGTCGGCCGACCTCTCGCTCCGCCGCCCGCTCGAGTTGGCCGACGGCAGCACGGCGACGGCGCTCGAGATGCAGTGGGAGCTGTTCACCGCCGCCCGGCGCTACGCCAAGGAGCGCGACCTCGAGTCCATCGGCGGCGAGACAGTGGGCAACCTGGTGCTCGACCGCTGGGAGACCGTGCTCCACGGCCTGGAGACCGATCCCGAGAGCCTGGCCGACCAGCTCGACTGGGTGGCCAAGCTGCGGATCATGCAGGGCTACCAGGACCGCCACCACTGCGGGTGGGACGACGGTCGGCTGGCCGCCCTCGACCTGCAGTACCACGACCTGCGGCCCGAGCGGTCGCTCTACGCCCGGTTGGGCATGGAGCGACTGGTCGACGACGAAGCGGTGGCGGCGGCGGTCACCGAGCCGCCCCCCCGGACCCGGGCCTGGTTCCGCGGCACCTGTCTCGCCCGCTGGCCCGACGCCGTCGTGACGGCCAACTGGGACTCCTTGGTCTTCGACCTCGGAACCGACCCGCTGCGGCGGGTCCCTATGATGGACCCTCTCAAAGGGACCGCCGAACACACGGCGGAGCTGCTGGCGGCCAGCGCCGACCCTACCGAGTTGTTGGAACGACTGAGCTCCTGAAGGGAGTCCACGACATGCCCGAACGTGAGCAGAAGAAGAAGACGACCACCGAGCGGACCGAGACACCGGTGGTCGAGGAGACCCCGGCCAGCACCGAGCGGGGCGACAAGCTGAAGGCCGAGCTCGACGACCTGCTCGACGAGATCGACGAGGTCCTCGAGGACAACGCCGAGGAGTTCGTCCGCAACTACGTGCAAAAGGGCGGTCAGTAAGCCCCGTGGCGCTTCCGCTCTTCACCCCCAACGACGACCCCGGGCCCGACTTCGTGGGCCTCTTGCAACGGACCGGCATCCCCGTGGCCGTGCCGGCGGCCGAGAACCCGATCACCGTCCGTCACGCCACCACCGTGGTCGCCCTGCGCTTCGCCGACGGGGTGATCATGGCCGGTGACCGCCGGGCCACCGAGGGCCACGCCATCGCCCACCGGGCCATGGAGAAGGTCTTCCCGGCCGACCGCTGGTCGGCCGTGGCCATCGCCGGCGCCGCCGGCCCGGCGGTGGAGATGGTCCGGCTGTTCCAGGTCCAGCTCGAGCACTACGAGAAGGTCGAGGGCGTCGCCCTCAGCCTCGAGGGCAAGGCCAACCAGCTGGCCCAGATGGTCCGCCAGCACCTGCCGCTGGCCATGCAGGGCCTGGCCGTGGTGCCGCTGTTCTGCGGCTACGACCTGCGGCGGAGGATCGGCCGGATCTTCACCTACGACGTCACCGGCGGCCACTACGAGGAGGCCGACTTCCAGGCCACCGGCTCGGGTGGGCGCGACGCCCGGACGACCATCAAGCTCGGCTACCGCGAGGGCCTCAGCCGTGACGACGCGGTCGAGCTGGCCGTCGAGGCCCTCTACGAAGCGGCCGACGAGGACTCGGGGACCGGCGGGCCGGACCTCGTCCGGGGGATCTTCCCGCTGGTGGCCGTGGTCACCGCCGAGGGCTACGTCCAGGTGGACGAGCCCGAGGTGGCCGAGCGCTTCAGCGCCCTGATCGAGCGCAAACGGGCCGACCGGGTCGGCGCCGGCGGGGGTGCGACGTCATGAGCATGCCGTACTACGTGGCGCCCGAGCAGGTCATGAAGGACCGGGCCGAGTACGCCCAGAAGGGCATCGCCCGGGGCCGGTCGCTGGCCGCCACCGTCTACGACCAGGGTGTCCTGATCGTGGCCGAGAACCCCTCGCGCTCGCTGCACAAGATCAGCGAGATCTACGACCGGATCGCCTTCGCCGGTGTCGGCAAGTACAACGAGTACGACCAGCTCCGGGTCTCGGGGGTCCGCCACGCCGACACCAAGGGCTTCGCCTACTCGCGCGAGGACGTCGACGCCCGGAGCCTGGCCAACCTCTACGCCCAGTTCCTCGGCAACACCTTCACCCACGAGATGAAGCCGCTCGAGGTCGAGATCCTGGTGGCCGAGTTGGGCGACCGCGGGGCGCCCGACCAGCTGTACCACATCGCCTACGAGGGGACGATCACCGACGAGGAGCGCTTCGCCGTGCTCGGCGGCGACGCCGAGACCATCGCCGAGCGGGTCGGGGCGGCCTTCGACGCCAGCTGGGACCTGGCCGGGGCCCTGTCGGCCACCGTCGGTGCCCTGGCCGGCCCGGAGCGCACGCTCGGCCCGACCGACCTCGAGGTGGCGGTGCTCTCCCGCCAGAACGGTCGGCGCACCTTCCGACGGATCTCCGACGACGAGCTCGGCCGGCTGCTCGGTGGGGCACCGGCACCGGTCGTCACCCCGCCGCCCCCGGCGCCGGACACCCCGGCGGTCGACGGACCGCCCACGCCCGAGGGCGGCGAGCCCAACTAACCCCCTGGGCGAGGGGGGTGTCGCGGGCACGCGGCGCCCCGAGCACTACGGTGGCCGTAGTGGATCGACGCATCTTCGGGCTCGAGAACGAGTACGGCGTCACCTTCACCCTGCGCGGCCAGCGGCGGCTCTCGCCCGACGAGGTGGCCCGCTACCTCTTCCGCCGGGTGGTGAGCTGGGGCCGCTCGTCGAACGTCTTCTTGGAGAACGGGGCCCGGCTCTACCTCGACGTCGGCAGCCACCCCGAGTACGCCACCCCCGAGTGCGACAAGATCGCCGACCTGGTGACCCACGACAAGGCGGGGGAGTGGATCCTCTCCCAGCTGGTCACCGGGGCCCAGTCGAGGCTGCGGGAGGAGGGCATCCGGGGCGACGTCTACCTGTTCAAGAACAACACCGACTCGGCCGGCAACTCCTACGGCTGCCACGAGAACTACCTGACCGAGCGCAACGACGACTTCAACCGCTACACCGAGGTCCTCATCCCGTTCCTGGTCTCGCGGCAGATCTACGCCGGCGCCGGCAAGGTCCTCCAGACGGCCCGGGGCGCCGTCTTCTGCATGAGCCAGCGGGCCGAGCACATCTGGGAGGGCGTGTCGTCGGCCACCACCCGGAGCCGGCCGATCATCAACACCCGGGACGAGCCCCACGCCGACGCCGAGAAGTACCGCCGCCTGCACGTGATCGTCGGCGACTCCAACATGAGCGAGTACGCCAACTTCCTCAAGATCGGCACCACCAGCATCCTGCTGGCCATGCTGGAGGACCCGGGCACCGTGCTCCGGGACCTGACCCTCGAGAACCCCATCCGGGCCATCCGGGAGGTCAGCCACGACATCACGTGCCGCCGGCGGGTCCGGCTGGCCAACGGGCGGGAGATGAGCGCCCTCGACATCCAGATCGAGTACCTCGAGCGGGCCATCCGCTTCCGGGACAGCCACGGCCTCGGGCCCGAGGAGGACCGGGCGCTCGACATGTGGGAGCACTGCCTGAAGGGGCTCGAGTCCGACCCCCTCACGTTGTGGCGGGAGTGCGACTGGGTGGCCAAGTACCGGATGGTCGAGGAGGTGCGCCAGCGCCACGACCTGCCCCTGGCCCATCCGAAGGTCGCCCTGGTCGACCTCATGTACCACGACGTGGACCGCGACCGGGGGCTGTTCTACAAGCTCCAGCGCCGCGACCAGGTCGACCGGATGTGCACCGACGCCGACATCGCCACCGCCATGACCCAGCCGCCGCAGACCACCCGGGCCCGACTCCGGGGCTCGTTCGTCCGCCGGGCCAAGGAGCGGCGGCGGGACTTCACCGTCGACTGGGTCCACCTGAAGCTGAACGACCAGGCCCAACGCACCGTCCTGCTGAAGGATCCGTTCCGCTCGCACGACGACCGGGTCGAGCGGCTCATCGCCTCCCTGTAGGCCGCGCCGACCCGCCGGCCACCCCGAGACCGAGTAGCGTCGGCGGTCCGTGAGCACTATCCCGCCCGACCCGACGTCCGGGACCGTGCCGTCGATGGCCGGGAGCAACCCCGGTTGGTCGCCGGCCACGACCCTCGGACCCCAGGTCGAGGGGGACGGCTCGGGCGGCGGCGGGTCCGGTGGCGGCCGCAACGGCGCCGGAGGCGGCGGGCGGGGGCGGTCGGACCGCCGGCGGGAGCGACCGGCGTCCCGGGCGGTCATCGAATGGGCCGTCATCCTGATCATCGCCGTGCTGGCGGCGTTCCTGATCCGGGCCTTCGTCTTCCAGACCTTCTTCATCCCGTCGGGCTCGATGGAGCCGACCCTGAACATCGGCGACCGGATCGTGGTCTCCAAGCTGAGCTACGACCTGCACTCGGTCGACCGGGGCAACATCGTGGTCTTCGCCCGCCCGCCCAAGGAGGACTGCGGCGGCCCGCCCGTGGCCGACCTGGTGAAACGGGTCATCGGGCTGCCCGGCGAGACCGTCTCGGGGGTCGGCGGGGGCGTGGACATCGACGGCAAGCCGCTGGCCGAGCCGTGGTTGCCCAAGGAGCACGCCTACACGGCCCCGTTCTCGCCCATCAAGGTGCCCAAGGGGGAGTACTTCGTGATGGGGGACAACCGGACCAACTCGTGCGACAGCCGGGACTGGGGGCCGTTCCCGGGCAACTTGATCGTGGGCAAGGTCGTGCTGCGGATCTGGCCCATCTCCGGCATCAAGTTCTTCTTCTAGCCCTCCCACCGGTGACCGGCCGGTGACCTGGCCGTGACCGGCGGGTGGGCTGCCTGGGCGTCGGTAGACTCCGTGCGGTGCTGTCCCTCAGTCCCATCAAGATCCTCATCGTCCTGGTCGTCGCCATGATCCTCCTGGGCCCGGACAAGCTCCCCCAGGTCGCCCGGCAGCTGGGCGCCGGGTGGCGGGCCATCCGGGACTTCCAGCAGAAGATGGAGACCGAGGTCCGCTCGACCATCCCCGACCTGCCCTCCACCGAGCACATCACCCGGGCCGTCCGCTCGCCGATCACCTTCTTGAACTCCCTGGCCGACATGCCGGCCGACAACCTCGAGCCACCGGTGGCCGACCCCGGGGCCACCGAGGAGCCGGTGGCCGACGACGCCCCGTGGCCGAGTGATCCGTCGGCCGCCACCTTCCCCGTCGGCGAGACGCCGCCGCCGTCGGCCGAACCACCGCCCCCAGCCGAACCAGCGCCCCCGGCGGCACCCCCGACCCGGCTGCCCCCGAGACCGGCCCTCGGCCCCTCGGGCCTCCGACCCGTCTCGGCCGGGGGCACCGAAGGTTTCCAGGTCCCCGACGACCCGAGCATGAACTGACCGCAGGCCCCGGGCCTACGGACACCAGGAGCAACGACAACCATGGCCATCCCGTTGGTGGGCAACCGCAAGGACCGCCCCACGCCCGACGCCATGACCCTGACCGAGCACCTGGGGGAGCTCCGACGGCGGCTCATGATCATCGTCGGTTCGTTCATCGTCGGCGCCATCGTGGCGGCCATCGTCTACGAGCCGATCCTGCACTTCTTGCTCCGGCCGCTCTGCTCGATCAACAACGGCCACTGCCGGCTGTTCGTCACCAGCCCGCTCGACGGGTTGACGCTGCGGATCAAGATCGCCGCCTTCGGCGGCCTGGTGCTGGCCTCGCCGATCATCCTCTTCCAGATCTGGCGGTTCATCACGCCGGGCCTCCGGGCCTCCGAGAAGCGCTACGCCGTGCCCTTCGTGGTCGCCTCGATCACGCTCTTCCTGCTCGGGTGCGCCCTGGCCTACGAGGTCCTGCCCCACACGCTCGGGTTCTTGAAGTCGGTCGGCGGCCCCGACCTGACCACCATCTACAACCCCAACTCGTACCTCAGCCTCATCCTGTTGATGATGGCCCTGTTCGGGGCGACCTTCGAGTTCCCGGTGGTGCTGATCTCGCTCGAGCTGGCCCGGGTGGTCACCCCGGCCAAGCTCCTCTCGTGGTGGCGGTGGGCGGTCATCGCCATCACGGCGGTGGCCGCCGTGTTCACCCCGAGCTCTGACCCCTTCTCCATGTTGGCCCTGGCCGTGCCGCTGACCGTCTTCTATTTCCTCTCCATCCTCGTCGGCAAGCTCTGCGGCCGTTGACCGACGTCGAGCCGGCGGCCCTCGGCGACACGGCCCCACCCCCCAACGGACGCGACCCGATCCGCGGCCACTGGGTCGCCGGGCTGCCCTTCCCCCCGGACCTGTTCCAGGACGAGGCCTTCGACGCCCTCGACGCCGGCCACTCGGTCCTCGTGTCGGCCCCCACCGGCTCGGGCAAGACCCTGGTGGCCAACTACGCCGTCCACCGGGCCCTGGCCGCCGGGGGCAAGGCCTTCTACACCACGCCCCTCAAGGCCCTCTCCAACCAGAAGTACGCCGAGCTGGTGGCCGCCTACGGCGTCGGGCGGGTCGGCCTGCTGACCGGCGACACCGCCGTGCGGCCCGACGCCCCGATCGTGGTCATGACCACCGAGGTCCTGCGCAACATGCTGCTGGCCGGCTCGGGCCTGCTGGCCGGCCTCCAGACGGTGGTGCTCGACGAGGTCCACTACCTCCAGGACCCGTACCGGGGCGGGGTCTGGGAGGAGGTGCTGGTCCTGTGCCCGCCCGAGGTCGTCTTCGTCTGCCTGTCGGCCACCGTGGCCAACGCCTCGGAGCTCGGGGACTGGCTGCGCTCGGTGCGGGGCCCGACCGACGTGGTCGTCGAGCGCCGACGGCCGGTGACGCTGCGCCACCACTTCGCCGTGGGCTACCGGGCCGACGGCCGCACCGACCTGATCCCCCTGCTCGACCACGGACGGGCGGCCCCGGAGGGCCTGCGCATCGACCAGAGCGTGCGCCGGGCCCCGCACTCCCGCCAGCCGCAGTGGCGGGGCGGGAACCGGGGCGGCGGGGGTGGGGGACCGGTGCTGCCCTTCCGCACGCCCCGGCGCACCGAGCTGCTCGAGCTGCTGGGCGACGAGGAGCTGCTGCCGGCCATCGTCTTCATCTTCTCCCGGGCCGCCTGCGACGACGCCGTCCGCCAGTGCGTACGCGACGGCCTGCGGCTGACCGACCAGCGAGAACGGGCGGCC
This sequence comes from uncultured Acidimicrobiaceae bacterium, assembly GCA_963730735.1. Taxonomy (GTDB): domain Bacteria; phylum Actinomycetota; class Acidimicrobiia; order Acidimicrobiales; family RAAP-2; genus CAVSSX01. Next base: position 77,625 of record CAVSSX010000008.1, on the reverse strand, counting down.
ATCCGTCGGATCGCCGAGGCCCGGGTGTCGACCCTGGCCGACGAGGACCTGGACGTCCTCGGGTTCACCGAGTGGCTGGAGGGCCTCGAGGCCGGCATCGCCTCCCATCACGCCGGCCTGGTCCCGGCCTACCGCGAAGCGGTCGAGGCGTGCTTCAGCGCCGGGTTGCTGCGGGCTGTGTTCGCCACCGAGACGCTGTCGCTCGGCATCAACATGCCGGCCCGGACGGTGGTCATCGAACGGTTCATCAAGTTCGGCGGCTCGGGAAGGGCCAACCTCACCTCGGGGGAGTACGCCCAGCTGACCGGGCGGGCGGGCCGTCGGGGCCTCGACCCCGAAGGCAACGCCGTGGTCCTGTGGTCGCCCGAGACCACCTTCGCCGAGGTGGCCCGGGTGGCCGTGGCCCCTCCACCCGACCTGCGCTCGGCCTTCCGCCCGACCTACAACCTGGCCGTCAACCTGATCCGCCGCTTCGACCGGCCGACCTCGGTGGAGGTGCTCCGGCAGTCCTTCGCCCAGTGGCAGGCGGCCAAGAACCCGGCCACCGCCGGCCGCGACACGCTGGTCGAGCACCTGAACCGGCGCCTGGCGGTGCTCGAGGAGCTGGGCTACGTCGACGGCTGGTCGCTCAAGCCGGCGGGGGAGCGGCTGTCGCGGGTGTACCACGAGTCCGACCTGCTACTGGCGGCGGCCATGGCCGGCGACGCCCTGGTGGGCGCCGAGCCGTCGGTCCTGGCCGGCGTGCTGTCCTCGCTGGTCTTCGAGGCCCGCCGGGCCCGCAAGCCCCTCGGTCACGGCCGGGGCCGACCCCGCACCGACCGCCGGGCGGCGGCCCGGGAGCAGAGCCGCAAGCACAAGACCGGCGGCGGCGACCGCCTGGGCGAGCGGCGGCGGGCCGAGCTGGCCGACCGGACGGCCCTCTTGGTGGTCGAGGCCGAGATCATCCGGGCCACCGAGGAGGTGCACCTGGTGCCGCGGACCCGGACCCCCGAACCGGGCCTGGCCGGGGCCGTCTGCGCCTGGGCCCGGGGGGCGTCGTTGGCCACCGTGCTCGACGTGGCCGCCCGGGACGTGGGGGAGCTCGCCCCGGGCGACTTCGTGCGGACCATCAAGCAGTTGGCCGACCTGGTGGACCAGGTCTCGATCGTGGCCGAGGCGCCCGAGACGGCGGCGGCGGCCCGCGACGCCGTGCGCCTGCTCATGCGCGACGTGGTCGCCGCCGGGCTGCCCACGGCATCCGCGACCCCCGCCGAGAGCCAGCCCTAGAGTTGGCCGTCCATGTTCCCCTACGTTGAGGAGACGTTCACCGCCGAGGAGCAGAACATCCTGCGCCGGTACGTGACGAACCTCGATCAGCCGGTGTTCGCCCTGGTGAACCTGCCCGAGGTGGTCAAGGGCGCCCTGTTCGCCCGGTACTCGCGATCCTCCAAGAGCCTGCGCCGGCTCTTCCTGGACGAGTTCGTGGGCGACCTCGACATCTCGGGCGACGCCACCGTCGACGCCACCGTCGGCCTGAAGCGGGCCGAGGAGCTCTACGAGCGGGTGTTCTTCGAGTACGGGGACGATTCGGTGGCCCAGCTGGGCGGGGTCCATCTGGCCTGTGAGCAGGCCTCGAACGTGCTGACCAAGATCCTCGAGTGGGGCCGGCTGATGTCCTACCTCGAGCAGTCCACCCGCTACGTGGGCTACGACAGCCGGCTCACCAGCGGTCACTACCGCTACTTCCGGCCCCCCGAGATCCTCGACTCCCACCTGGGCGCCCGCTACGTGGGCGACATGGACCGGATGTTCGACACCTACGCCGACCTGCTGCCCAGGGCCCAGGCCTGGCTGGCCGCTCGCTACCCCCGCCAGGAGGGCGACTCGGACTTCGTCCACCGGCAGGCCGTCCGGGCCAAGGCCCTCGACGCCGTCCGGGGCCTGTTGCCGGCCGCCTCGCTCTCCAACATGGGCATCTACGCCTCCGGCCAGTCCTACGAGCTGCTCCTGCTCCGCCTGCGGGCCCACCCGCTCCCCGAGGCCCGCCGCTACGGCGACCTCATGCTCAACGAGCTGCGCAAGGTCATCCCGTCCTTCCTCCAACGGGTCGACGTGGCCGAGCGGGGGCAGGTGTGGTCGGCCTACCTGGCCGCGACCCGCGACGACACCGCCCGGGTGCTCGAGCGGCTGTGGCCCGACCTGGCCGACGAGGCGGCCGCCGACCAGGCACCGACCGAGGTGGCCCTGCTCGACTTCGATCCCGAGGGCGAGGACAAGGTGCTGGCGGCGGCGTGCTTCGCGCACACCGCCCTCCCCGAGGGCGAGGTGCTGCGCCGGGTCCAGCGCCTGTCGGCCGACGAGCGGGTGGCCATCCTGACGGCCTACGTCGGCGACCGCCAGAACCGCCGTCACCGGCCGGGACGGGCCTTCGAGCGCACCGACTACCGCTTCGAGATCGTCACCGACTACGGGGCCTTCCGGGACCTGCAGCGCCACCGCCTGCTGACGGTGGACTGGCAGCCCCTCGGCACCTCCCTCGGCTTCGACCTGCCCGAGATCGTGGCCGAGGCCGGGCTCGAGGGCCCGTTCAACGACTCGCTCGAGCGCTCCCGCGACCTCTACGACACCATGGTCGCCCACTTCCCGGCCCAGGCCCCGTACGCCGTGGCCCTGGCCTACCGCATCCGCTACGTCATGCAGATGAACGCCCGGGAAGCACTTCATCTGATCGAACTACGGTCGGGCCCCCAGGGCCACCCGGCCTACCGGCGGGTGGCCCAATCCATGCACCGGGCCATCGCCGAGGTGGCCGGACACCGGGCCATCGCTGCCGCCATGAGCCACGTCGACCTCGGTTCGACCGACCTCGAACGCCTCGATGCCGAGCGTCGCGCCGAGGCCCGCAGGAATCTGCGAGGCGTGAGGAATTGATAGCGTCATGACCAGGGACAACCTCTAACGCCCCAGGTCACAGCCGGTCAACGTCTCTTGACGCCGAGACCGTTCATCTGCGTAATCTACGCCCAGTCCCAGTCAGCCACCGGTCGAACGACGACCCTCGGGTCGGCGCTCCACCGGCGATCGGGATGCTGTGAGAGGCGGAGGGAGGCCCGGAGGTCGAGTAGAGAACGTCGTTGGCCGACCGCGCCCTGTGGCGCCGTTGGTGGTGCGATGACCCCAAAGACCTCTGGGCCGACCCGCCTAGGCAGAATTCCGTAGCCCGGTCCCCGGACCTCGTGCCGTTCGGGGACCGGCCGCCCGGCCCCGCCCCCTTCGAGACGGGTCCAGGCTGGTGTGCAGCGGCCTCCTCCGGGACCGTCACGACGCTGCTTGACGGCGGGCACGGAACGTCTATGCTCCCGCGCACATCCCCTCCCGGAAGGCGAACATGGCAGAAGATCTCGAAGACGTTCCGGCCCCCGAGGACCTCGACGAACTAGATGAGGACGCCGACGACGAAGACGCCGCCGACCTCGACGAAGACGAGCCGGACGACCTCGATACGCTGGACGACGACGAGGCCGACGAGGACGACGACCCCCTCCTGACCCCCGCCCCGGCCGTCGCGGCAACGCCGGCTGCCGAGACCGAGGACGAAGAGGACGAAGAGGAGCCCGACGACGAGGACGTCGAGGCCAGCCTGGACGTCATCTTGAAGGAACGACTGGTCGTCGAGGACGAGCCCGAGGACGAGGAGCCGACCGACGTCGAGGACCGCTCCGAGCTCACCGAGCGGGTGCTCCCCAAACAGCCGGACGAGTTCGTCTGCCGCTCATGCTTCTTGGTGAAGCACCCGAGCCAGCTGGCCGACAAGAAGAAGATGCTCTGCCGGGATTGTGTCTGAGACGATGGCCGACCCCGAGCCGCACGAACGATCGCTTCCCGAGCAGCTGCTCGACCTGCTGGTGTTCGTACCGGCCGGCCTGGCCGTCACCGCCGTCGAGGAGCTCCCCGAGCTCGCCTCCAAAGGACGCTCCCGCCTCGAGTTGCACCTGAGGAACGCCCGCTTCATCGGCCAGCTGGTGGTGACCAAGGGGCAGCACGACCTCGGCAACCGGGTGGGCCAGGTCGTCGACGCCGTCCGCCGCAAGTCGGACGACCCGGTTGACGACACCGCTGACGACGACACCGCCGACCGGGGCGCCCCCGAGCCGACCCTGTACGACGAGGCCGACGACTGGTCCGACGGGGACCAGGACGGTCCCGACACGGCGGCGGGGGAGCTGGACGACCTCGACGCCGAGCTGGACGATCTCGACGACGAGCTCGACGACCTGGAGCACGGCTTCCCGGAGCCGCCGACCACCGAGGACGGCCCGTCGACCGATGACGTCACGGTGGCCGAAGGGGACGCCGCCGTCGGCGACCTGGACGCCGTCCTGCCGGCCACCTTCACCGTCGGTGGTGACGGACCGGTGGTCGACGAGGACGCCGAGGCCGAACTGGCGGCCGAGTCGGCCGGTGCCGGCGACCTCACCGTGCCCGACGACCGGGCGACGGTGGACGATCTCGACGCCGTCCTCCCGGCGACGTTCGCCGTCGGCGGTGACGGACCGATCGACGTGGACGACGACGCCACCCCGGCCACGGGCGCCGACCCGGTCGACCACCTTGACCCGGTCGACCACCTTGACGAGATCGACGCCGACGACGAGGTCGATGAGATCGACGCCAACGGCGAGGACGCCGACGAGGACGACGAGGTCGACGCCGCCGACGAGGACGACGAGGACGACGAGGACGCCGATGAGGGCGGGGAGGCGGCGGTCGACGAGGTCGATGCGGCCATCGCCGGCTACGACACCCTGTCGGCCTCCCAGGTGGTCCGACGGCTCGAGGGCCTCGGTCGACAGGAGCTCACCGCCGTCTACCGCTACGAATCGGCAACTCGCGGCCGCCGCACGATTCTCTATCGGGCCCAGCAGCTCCTCGAGGACGGCCCGGCCTCCGGCGAGGGGTCGACCGACACCGAGTCGCCCGACGCCCCCGACGACTGAGCCGGGGGGACGGCGGCGGCCCATGGAGCACGTCCGCCCGGCGGCGACTGCCGATCTCGACCGCTGCCTCGAGCTGCTGACCGACGCCCGCCTGGCCGCCGCCCGCACCCGGGGCGGTCGTGAGTTCCTGGCCCTCGGCATCCCGGCCGGCGACCCCATCGACGTCGCCGAACCGCGCCACCTCCTTGAACGCTGGGTGAACGGGCCGCTCGCCACCGTCCTGGTCGGCGAGTACCACGGCGAGGTCGTCGGCCTGGCGGCCGGCACGGTCCACGACGGGTCGACGGCGGTCGGTCGGATCGAGTGCTGCTACGTCGAGGACGAGGCCCGGGAGGTCGGTGTGGGCTCGGCCCTGGTCGAGGCGTTGCTCGGTTGGTTCGCCGATCAGGGGTGCTCGGACGTGGACGCGGTGGCCCTACCCGGCGACCGGCACACCAAGCAGCTGTTCGAGACGGCCGGGTTCAAGGCCCGGCTGTTGGTCCTCCACCGCCCGCTGGCGTAAGGGGGCCACGCCGCACGACCGTCCGCCGCGGCGGGGGCGGGGGGATCCGCAGGCCGAGCAGCTTGGCCAACTCGGGCACCAGGCCGGCCGCGTTGCGCGCCGTGGCGTGCAGCTCGTCGTTCGCCGGCAGGCCCGACGGCCGCACGTTGCGACGCACCGGCGAGTCGACGACGGCGCCCAGCAGGTCCAGCCACGCGGTGGGCTCGAGGTCGGCGGTCATGGCCGCGCTGGCCGCCTCGGCCAGACGCACCGCCAGCTCGGCCGGACAGCGAGTGCCCGGCTCGGGCGGATTGGCCGAGATGCGCAGGGCGTCGAGCACCTTGCCACCGTCGAGGGCGTGGGTGATCCGGTTGACCCACTCTTCCTGCAATGCCGTGACCCGGTGATCGAGCGACTCCCGGAGGGCCTTGGCCATCGCCCGGCCCTCGTCGTCGAGGGTCACCGTCCGCGAGGCGGCCACCACGGCCCGCAGCTCGCGCAGCCGCAGATCCTTGCCGGCGGTCTGGGCGGCGCTGGCCCGGTCCTTCCACGTGGCCAGGCTGACCACCGGCGCCAGCTTCTCGGCGATGGCCAAGATGGGCTCGGCGGCCACCGGGGGCTTCCCGGCCGCCCGGGCCGACTTGCTCTGCTCGTCGATGGCTTGGCGCACGGCCGGAATGCCGCCGCGCAGGAGCTGCTCGGCGATCGGCAGTTGCTCGGGTCCGAGCTCGGCCAGTGCGGCATTGCGGTGCACGGTGGTCGCCGGCGTCCGCTTCTCCCGGTCGCGTCCGGGTCCGGCGCCTCGCGGCCCGTCGCCGCGGCCACCGGAACGGTCGCCACCCGGGCGGCCACCGCCCTGGCGGGACGGACCCCGCTCGGACCGGTCCGATCCACCCTGACCTCGACCGCCGCCTTCGCGTCGGGGGGCCGGTCGTCGCCGTCGCGGCGGCGTCGGCTCCCCGGAGCCAGGATCACCGACACGTCCGGGGCCCGCTTGGGCGCCCCCAGGACCTCGATGCGACCCTCGGACCGCTCGGGCGACCGGGTGGCCTTCGGCGGGAGGAGCTCCAGGACGTCGATGCCCTCGAGCCCCATGTCCACCTCGGCCCGGAACTGCGAGCCGGGCGTGGCGCCCTCGGGCACCAAGGAGGCGGCCACCGTCCCCTTGGGCTGCTTGGCCCCAGCGGCGCGCCAGGTCCAGGTGTCCTCGCTGGACTGGCTGGTGAGCTCGATGTCAATGCGGCGAGACATGCGGCGGACACGTTACCTCGCCCCCGGGGTCCCGGTTCACGGCACGCGACGGGCACGTGACCGGGACCCCGGTCCGCCGCCCGGCGGCGCCCGTTTCGGCCCGAGGTCCCATACGATGTCGGCGGAGCACGGAGGCGAGGTCGCGGGCGACGCGCCACCCGTTGCCACTGGGCCGGGGGGCCGCACAAAAGGAGTGGCATGACCGAGCAGTTCGACGAGGATGCCACCGCGCCGGACGCCGCGCCGGGGCGGGACCTCGACCCGACCGAACCGGGGGCGCCGGTCGCCAGCTACCCCCCACCCACGGCGGGCGACGACCCGTCGGCCACGCCCCGCACCCCGATCCCGCCGATCGACAGCCCGTGGGTGGTGCCACCCGACGGCCCGCCCGAAGCCCCGCCGACCGAGGCCCCGACGCTGGTCGGCCCGCCCGAGGTCATCCCTCCGTCGTCGCCCTACGCCGTCAGTCCCTATGGCAGCGCCGCCGGCGGCGAGGTGCCGCCGGCCCCGGGTTCGGGTTCGGGTATCGGCCGGCCCCGGGGGCCCCGGGGTTGGCTCCTGGTGGCGGCGGTGGCGGCGCTCATCGGCGCCGGGGTGGGCGCCGGGGTCACGGCGGCCACCGACAACGGTGGCAACGGGTCGGTGACGGTCCAGGAGAGCGCGGCCGCTCCCGGTGCGGCCGTCCTCAGCGGCAACGTCTCGATCCCCCAGTTGGTCAAGAAGGTGCTGCCCACCGTGGTCTCGATCGACGTCAAGACCTCCCAGGAGGAGGACGAGGGCACCGGGATGATCCTGTCGTCGAACGGCGAGGTGGTCACCAACAACCACGTCATCGCCCTGGCCAATACCAACGGGGCCAAGATCACGGTCACCGAGTCGGGCACGACCAAGTCGGTGGCGGCCACCCTGGTCGGCACCGACCCCAACAACGACGTGGCCCTGCTCAAGATGAAGGGCGTCTCGAACCTGCCCACGGTGACGTTGGGCAACTCCAACAAGGCCGTGGTCGGCGACGCCGTCGTGGCCATCGGCAACGCCCTCGGCCTCCAGGCGGGGACGCCCACGGTCACCCAGGGCATCGTCTCGGCGCTCGGGCGGACGGTCACCGCCGGTGACACGGCGACGGACAGCGAGACCCTGACCAACCTGGTCCAGACGGACGCCGCCATCAACCCCGGGAACTCGGGCGGCCCCCTAATCGACACCGAGGGTCAGGTCATCGCCATGAACACGGCGGTCGCCGGGTCCGACAGTTCGGGGTCGAGCGCCCAGAACATCGGGTTCGCCATCCCGTCGTCGACCATCGAGAAGCTGCTGCCCGAGCTCCAATCCGGGGGGGTGAAGTCGAGCTCCGGTGGGGCGCTCGGGGTCGACGTGATCGACCTCACGGCCCAGCTCCGCCAGCAGTACGGGTTCACCCCCACCAGCGGCGCCGTGGTCATCGACGTCTTCCCGGGCTCGCCGGCCGACAAGGCCGGGCTGCAGGAGGGCGACATCATCGTCGGGGTCAACTCGACCACCATCACCTCGATCACCGACCTCACCAAGGCCCTCGGCGGCTACAGCGCCGGCCAGAAGGTGTCGATCAGCTACTACGTGGGCGACGAGAAGCACACCGTGTCGGTGACCCTCGAGTCCCAGGCGGCGGCCAAACAGCAGCAGCAGGAGCTCGGGACGAGCGGCGGGAGCGGGAGCTCGGGCGGGAGCCTCGAGCCGAACCTCGGCGGCTGACGACCACCGCCGGGACGGGCCACCCGGGTCCCCACTCGACCGGCACCCCGCTCCCTAACCTCGAGCTTGGTTGCCCTCCTGCCCTGGCCGGGTGCGCTCACCGAAGTCTCGGGTGAGCGGCCCCCCGGCGGGCGTGGGCGGGGTCAGTCCGGGTCGTCGACCAGGACGACGGGGGAGGCGCCCCGGTCGGCGTCCTTCACCAGCACCACCGGGCACGGCGCGTTGGCCGCCACCCCCTGGGTGACCGAGCCCAGCAGCAGTCCGGCAAACTTGCCCCGGCCCCGGGTGCCGACCACCAGGAGGTCGGCACCCTTGGACAGCTCGATCAGGGACTCGGTCGGGTCACCTTCGGCCACCAGGGGGACCAGGGTGAGCGAGTCGGGGACCTTCACCTTGGCCAACTCCTCGTGCAACGAGCCCATGGCGAACTGCTGCAGCTCGTCGCGGTCGAACGCCCCCGGCATGCCGATGAGCGGGAACTGCCAGGCCAGGACGGCCACCACCTCGTTGGGCTCGTCGTCGGAGGGCACCTTCTCGGCGTGCCCCACGGCCCAGCGCAGTGCCGCCTCGCCGTGCAGCGACCCGTCGACCCCGACCACGATGCGGTAGCTCATGCCGCCACCTGGGTCATCACCGGCTCCTCGTCCCGCTCGTAGGCCGCCGCCTCGAGTTCCTCCAGCGTCTTGCCGGCCGGTTCGGGCAACAAGAAGACGGTCATGCCGATCCCGACCACCGAGACCAGCCCGGCCACCACCTGGGCGCCCCGCAGCCCGATCGACGAGGCCAGCATGTCGGGGAAGAGGTAGGCCCCGGCGAACGCCCCCATCTTGCCGGCGGCGGCCGAGATGCCGTGGCCGGTGGTGCGGACCTCGGTGGGGAAGATCTCCGCCGGATAGATGAACGTCGTCGTATTGGGACCGAACTCAGTGAAGAAGTAACTGATGCCGTAGAGGATCACGAAGGGTGCGACGGTGGTCGTCACCCCCGGGATGATGCCGATGGCCAGGAAGGCCAGGGACATCATGGTGAACCCCAGTATCTGGATCTTTTTTCGCCCGGTCTTATCGAGGAGCAGGATGGCCACGGCGTAGCCCGGGAGGGCGAACACGGCGAAGATGGCCAGCTGCAGGAGGGTGTTGTCGAGCAGCGTCCCGGCCGGGTTGATCAGCTTCAGGATCTCGGGGGACGAGATCGAGTTGCCGTAGTAGGAGAAGTCGAGCAGGGCCCAGCAGCCGGCCGTGCCGATCAGCCACCAGCGCATCCGTCGGCTCATCCAGAGCGTCTTGAACCCGTCCATGGCGCCCTGGGGCGCCTTGCCGGAGGGAGCCGGGGTGGCGGCCGGCCCGGCGTCCGCCGGGGGGGCAACGGGCGCGGGGACCGGAGCCGCCGCCACGGCCACCTTCGGTGGGGCGCCGGCCTCGGTCGCCGCCGCGATGGCCCGCTCCATCTCGGCGGTGTCGCCGCCGGCGGCGGCGAAGCGGGGGGTCTCGTGGATCCGGCGGCGCATGAAGAAGACGGCCAGGCCGGGGATGGCCCCGGCGGCCAGCAGGAGGCGCCAGGTGAGGTTGGTCGAGATGCCCGAGGCCAGCAGGATCGAGGCCAACAAGGGCCCGACGATCAGGCCGGCACCCTGCATGGCGAACACCAGGCCGACCATCTTCCCCCGGGACTTCTTGCCCGAGTACTCGCTCATGATGGTGGCGCTGACCGGGTAGTCGCCGCCGATGCCGATGCCGAGCACGATCCGGCTGATCAGGAGGAAGGTGTAGTTGGGGGCGAAGGCCGAGGCGATGGCCCCGGCGGCCAGGATCAGGACCTCGTAGCCGTAGATCTTCTTGCGCCCGAGGATGTCGGCGATCCGGCCGAAGACCAGCGCCCCGACGGCCGAGGCGGCCAGGGTGGCCGAGTTGAGCAGCGAGACCTGGGTGGTCGAGAGCGTCCACTGCTCCTTCAGGAGCGCCACGACCACGCCGATGACGAACAGGTCGTAGGCGTCGGTGAAGAAGCCCATGCCCGAGACGACCATGATCTTCAGCTGGAACCTGGTGATCTTGCCGTCGTCGAGCGCCGTCAGGTCGCTGGCGCCGGGACCGGGGGTGATCGTTGCGCTGGACATGAGGCCACTGTCGGTGACCCAGGTAACCGTCATGCAGCGTGCGGACGAACGAGGCGTTACCTCGGGATGAACTTAAGGTGATCGTCCGCCCGGGCCCCGGTCAACGGGGCCCGGGCGACTGGACCGGCGCCGTTCAGGCAGCGGCGAAGCGGTCCCGGCACTCCTGGAGCTCGCGCAGGGCCGCCTCCTTGCCCTCGAAGCCCCGGGTCTCGCTCATCTTCCCGGGCTCGAGGTCCTTGTAGATGCTGAAGAAGTGCTCGATCTCCTCCAAGAGGTGCTGGGGCAGGTCCGCCAGGTCCTGGGCGCGGTCCCAGTTCTGGTCGTTCTCGACCACGGTGATGAGCTTGGCGTCGGGTCCGGCCTCGTCGCGCATCCAGAACACCCCCAGGATTCGCACCCGGACCAGGCAGCCCGGGAAGGTCGGGTCGTCCAGCAGCACCAGGGCGTCGAGCGGGTCGCCGTCGCCGGCCAGGGTGTCGGGCACGAAGCCGTAGTCGGAGGGATAGACGGTGGCACTGAACAACCGGCGGTCGAGGCGGATCATGTGCCGCTCGTGGTCGTACTCGTACTTGTTGCGGCTGCCTCGGGGGATCTCGATGATGACGTCGGTGATCGGTTCGGCGGGGGATGTTTCGGGGGTCATGGGCGCAACCGTAGTGGGGCCGCGGGGGCGCGCTTTCCGGCTAGCGGTCGAAGCGGATGTCCAACGCTCGCAGATAGGTCTGTAGCCCGGCATCTTGAATAGGGATGACCCAGGCGTCCCGGTCTGACTCGTTGACGTGGGCGTGCCACATGCCCGGCGGCGTGGTGAACGCCGATTGCGGGGACCAGTCGACCCGGATGGGGTCGACGATGGCGCCGTGGTCGTCCAGCTCCCGGCCGAGCAGGGTGTAGCTGCCCGGGCCGCAGTCCACGCACAGGTCGAGGGCCACCGACTGGTGCCGGTGCGGCCGCTGGACGGTGCCGGCCGGGACGATGCCGTACATGGCCCAGAGCACGTGCGTCACCGTGAGGGTCAGCGGCTGGGCGGTGTTGGCCAGGAGCACGCTGATCCGGCTCCGGTCGACCGCCCCGGGGTCGGCCAGGGCCCGGGCCAGCTCGGCGTCGGCCGTGGCCCCGTCGTACTTGGTGGCGGCGAAGCGGGGCTCGGACGGCCGCACGCCCAGATAGCGCAGGAGGGGCTCGTCGGTCACCCAGTAGAGGGCGCTGTCCTCCTGGGCGTGGTGGGTCGAGCGACTCCCGGCCGGCAGGGTCAGGAAGTCGCCGGCGGTCCAGGTCACCACCTCGCCGTTCACCACCGAGAAGCCCGAGCCCCGGATGACGTAGTAGAGCTCGGAGGTGGCGTCGGGGGCGGTGGCCACCCGCTCGGACGGCGCCAGGTGGATGAAGCTGGCCAGGAGGGCCGGGCTGGTGGCCGGGCCCCCTTCGATGCCGAGGGCCGCCGAGAGGTCCAGCGGGACGATCCGGGTCTCCCCGTCGCGGTGCAGCGACGAGGGGAAGGCCTCGATGGGCATGGCCGGCGTGCGCCCGCTGCCCAGGGGATCGGCGGCCTGGGAGTACTCGTAGTACCGGGCGTCGCCGCTCCAGTCCTCGCTGACCTCGCCGATGCGCAGCCCCGGCTCGATGGTCACCGACATGGCGCCCTCCGATCGAACGTCCGAGTCGGTGCCACCGTCGACAACGACCCGCTCAGTCTACGTCGGGCGTCTGCGGCCCCACCCTGGTCAGGACGAGCCGGCACCCACCGGCGTACCGACCGGCGCGGCCAACGTGCGCTCGTCGACCAGCTCGGCCAAGAGCGCGCCGCGCACCTTGTGCGACGGGGTCCAGGGGATCTCGTCGACCGAGAACACGCCGATGCGCACCGGCACCTTGAACGCCGAGATCTGGCCCCGCAGCGCCGAGCGCACCGCCTCGACGTCGAGCTCGTGGCCCGCCTCGGGCACCACCGCCGCCACCACCACCTCACCCTTCAGGGCGTCGGGCCGACCGAAGACGTAGGCCTCCTCGACCCCCTCGATGGCCCGCAGGGCGGCGGCCACCTCGGCCGGGGACACGTTGGCCCCGGCCGTCTTGATCATGTCGCTCAGGCGGCCCCGGAAGTACACCTGGTCACCGGCGACCTGGCCCCGGTCACCGGTGCAGAAGTAGCCCTCGGCGTCGAAGGTCTGCTCGTGGGCGAGCTTGTGGAGCCCCGGGGTGATGCACGAGCCCCGGAGCCGGATCTCCCCGATCTCGCCGTCCTCCACCGGGGTGCCGTCGGGCCGGGCCACCTTCAGCTCGACGCCGGGCTGGACGACGTCGAGCGGCGGTGGCCGCCGCTCGCCCGGCCGCAGCGGCGTGGTGTCGGCCTGGGAGCCCGGCCGACCCCACCAGTAGCCACCGAAGGTCTCGGTCATGCCCAGCCCGATGAGCAACTGGTCCGGCGGCCGGTCCGCCGGCGGCCGGCTGAGCAGCCGGGGATCGGCCTCGCGGAGCGACGTCCGGTCGGTGGTGGCGAACTCGGGGTGCTCGAGGAGGGCGTTCACGTGGTGCGGGTAGAGGTAGGCCCGCTCGAAGTGCTCCCGGCCCAGCATGGCCAGGAACTCCCCGGCGTCGAACCGGTCGGTGCAGTACTGCGTCCCCCCGCCGTCGAGCACCGGGAACAGGCTCATCGTGAGACCGCCCACCCAGAAGAAGGGCGAGGCGCCGAACGAACGGGTGCCGTCGGCCAGGGGCAGCCACTCCCGCAGGTAGTGGGTCTTGGTCAGCACCGTGCGGTGGGGGTGGGGCACCCCCTTGGGGTCGGCCGTCGACCCCGAGGTGTAGATCATGATGGCCTCGTCGTCGGGGTCGACCTCGGCCTCGGCCCCGGCCAGCAGGCGGGCGTCGAACCGGGGGTCGCCGGCCCCCGAGCGCAACCAGCCCAGCGGGGCGGCCCAGGGGTGGCGGGGGTCGCCCGGGCCGACGGCCACCACCCAGCGCAGCGACGGGGCGCTCGCGACGGCGAAGGTCGGTCCCTCCCGACCGGCCAGCTCGGGCAGGGCCGACTCCAGGCGGGCCAGCATGTCCTCGCCCAGGAAGGGCTGCTGCACCACCAGGCCCTGGAGGTCGGCGTGGCGGACCACCCGGGCCAGCTCGGCGCCCTTGAAGAACGTGCTGAGCGGGACGGCGACCGCCCCGATCCGGGTGACGGCGGCGAACGAGACCAGCCACTCGACGCCGTTGCCCATCCACAGGCCGATCCGCGAGCGCTTGCCGACGCCCCGGGCCAGGAGGCCCCGGGCCCAGACGGCCGACTGCTCGTCGAGCTGGCGGTAGGTCAGCCGGTGGCGGCTGTCGACCATGGCCTCGGCGTCGCCGTGGCGCTCGGCCAGGGCCCGGAACCACGTCGGCGTGGTCAGTGCGGCCTTCGGATCAGTCATCGTCCCCCCGGTCGATCGCGCCCTCGTGGACCGCCCCGCTCAGCTGGTCCCGAGCAGGCCCTTCAAGTTGTCGCGCATGATCATCTTGGTCTGGCGATCGTCGAAGTCCGAGAGCGCCTTGGCGAACTGCGTCGGCTCGGGCAGTCCGTCGGAGTGGGGGAAGTCCGACCCGGCCAGGATCCGCTCCACCGGGAGCAGCTGGGCCAGCTCGCCGATGGGCTCCTCCCAGTAGGGGACGACCCAGACGCAGCGCTCGAACGCCGCCAGCGGGTCCTCCACGAAGGCCCCGGGGAACCGGGAGTACTCCACCTTGAACCGCTCGATCAGCCAGCTGACCCAGTCCGAGCCGTTCTCCACCGAGAGCAGGCGGAGCCGCGGGAACCGGGTGACCGCCCCGTGGACCACCATGGCCGTGTAGAAGTCCATCGTGTCCCGGGCGTGGGTGGCGATGGAGGCGAAGGGGCCCTGGTTGATGTGGGGCTTCATCTCGTAGATGCCCGTCCAGTCGCCCGAGTAGCGGTGGTAGCCGGTGGCCGAGAGATGGCCGCAGACCAGCACCTCGGCCTCCTGGCACCGGGCCCAGAACCGGTCGAACTGCGGCGAGGCCGGCGACCGCATGCCCTCGCGGGTGGGCACGGGGGAGGGGCGGATCATCAACGCCCGGGCGCCGTGCTCGAGCGCCCAGTCGAGCATGGCCAGGGCCTGGTCGAGGTCCGAGAGCGAGATGACCGGGGTGGCGAACAACCGGCCCTGGTAGGCGAAGCCCCACTCCTCCTCGAGCCACCGGTTGAACGACCACAGGAGGTCCTGCGTGAGGTCCACATCGCTGCCCGTCGCCTCCTCGAGCCCCGAGACGAGGGTGGGGAAGAGCAGGGCCGCCTCCACCTCCTGCTCGTCCATCCGCTGGATCCGGGCTACCCGCTCCTGGTACTCCGGCCGGTCGGCCAACCGCTCGAAGGTGTAGGCCTTGTTCTTGGCCTCGAGCATCGTCTCCGTGCCCTTGAACACCTCGAGCAGGCAGCCGGCGACGGCGATCGGGTCGAAGGTCGGGTTGGGCAGGTAGTCCCAGACCCTCCCGCCGAGCACCGGGTGGCGGTGGCCCCGCTCGTCGGTCATCCAGTAGAAGTCGGGCTTGCGGTGGGCCGGCAGGTGCCGAGTGAAGGCGTCGGCCGCCTCGTAGAGATGGTTGTCCGCGTCGAACATCTTGTACCCGAGCGACATCCTGCTTCCCCCTACCTGCCGGCGGCACCCGTGGGCATGGGCCGGCGACGACGACCTCCCCATTGTACCGGGGCCGGCCGACCGAGCCCGGAGCCGGCCCGGGTCGCCCGAGGTCGCCGTGGGAGACTGGGCCGGTGGCCCGGCCGACGCCCTTCGTGCACCCCGTGGCCATCCGGTACCTCGAGGTCGACCAGCAACGGGTGGTCTTCAACATGTGGTACCTGGCCTACCTCGACGACGCCATGACGGCCTTCCTCCACGAGGGCGGCCTCCCGTACCAGACCATGTTGGAGGACGGCCACGACGTCCAGGTCGTCCACACCGAGGTCGACTGGCGGGGCTCGTTGCGCTGGGGCGACCGGGCCGGCGTACGCGTGGCCCTGGAGCGGATCGGCCGCACGTCGTTCACCCTCGGCTTCGAGTTCCTGGCCGCCGAGCAGGTGGTGGCCACGGCGGCCACCGTCTACGTGGTCGTCGCCGCCGACGGCTCGGGCAAGTGCGAGATCCCGCCCCACCTGCGCCTGGCCCTCGGTCCCGTCGCCCCCTGAGCCCGGCAACCGGCCCGGCCGCCGAAGTAACCTCACGAGGTCGCCCGGGCATGAGGCTCGCGACACCGAACGAACGAGGCGAGGGACAACCATGAGCACACTGCCGGATCTGCTGGGACTCACCGACGTCGGAGAGAACCGTTACGAGGTCTTCCAGCCGTCGGAGTCGGCCGAGGGCCGCGACGTCGTCTTCAGCGGGCAGCTGCTCGGCCAGATCCTGATGGCCGCCGAGACGGCCGCCGGGGGGACCAAGGACGTCCGGTCCATCCACGCCATCTTCGCCCGGGCCGGCACCTACACCAAGCCGATCGTGCTCGAGGTGGACAGCATGCACGCCGGTCGGACCTGGGGCAGTGACACCATCACGGCGACCCAGGACGGGCGCCTGCTCACCCGGGCCATGGTCCTGCTGAACACGATCGACCCCGACCTGATGCGCCATGAGCCGACGATGCCCGAGGGCGTGCCGGGGCCCGACGGGCTCGAGGCCGACTCGAGCCAGGTCTTCCCCGGCGCCGAGTTCCGTCCGGTGCCCGGGCCCCACACGCTGAACGGCGTCCCGGCCGAGATGGGCTGGCACCGCTTCCCGAACGCCCTCGACTCCCAGGCGGCCAACCAGGCCGTGCTGGCCTGGGCCACCTGCGGCAACGTCATCCCGCTGGCCATGTACCCCCACCGCGAGAGCATCCGGATCGAGGACGCCCACGTCACCCTGTCCACCGGTGTCATCGGCCACACCCTCCACTTCGTCGAGCGCTTCGACGTCTCCCAGTGGCTGCTGGTCGTGACGGTGGCCGACAAGGCCGGGTCGGGCCGGGTCTTCGGCGGCGGCCAGGTCTTCACCGAGGACGGCACCCTGGTGGCCACGTTCGAGCAGGACTCGATGGCCAAGCAGGCCGAGCAGCGACTGGACCCCTCCCGCTCGATGTAGCCGGCGGCACCCCGGATCCCGGCGTCGCCGTCGGCGTCGGCGTCGACCGCGCCGGGATCCCACCCGGGGGTTGCGTCGGCCCCCCGGTCGGCGTTCTACGATGCCCCGATGTCCAGGAAGCGGCTGCTCATCGGTGGGGCCGCGGCCGTCGTGGCCGTCGTCGGGATCGTGGTCGGGCTACTCCTTGGCTCAGGCGGCGGGACGCCCCAGTTCTCGGCCGGCGACGCCGTCGTCGAGGGACCGCTCCACGCCGTCAGCGGGCCGTACCTGACCGACGACAAGGGCCGGGTGGTGATCCTCCACGGCGTGAACGCCGTCTACAAGCGGGCCCCCTACGAGCTCTACGAGGACCCGGGCAAGCCCTGGAACTTCACTGCCGCCGACGCCAAGCGGATGGCCTCGCTGGGCTTCAACATCGTCCGGCTGGGGATCATCTGGCAGGGGATCGAGCCCGGCACGCTCGGTCCCAACAGTCCCCAGGTGTGCACGCCGGGCACGCCCGGTGACCCGCACCAGTTCAACGAGGCGGTGGCCAAGGCCTACCTGGCCAAGGTGGCCAGGACGGTGGCCCTCCTCGGCAGGTACCACATCTACACGTTGCTCGACATGCACGAGGACGTCTACAGCTCCGAGTTCGGGGGCGAGGGGGCGCCGCCGTGGGCCGTCTGCACGAGTGGCCAGCCCATCAAGATCCTGCCCGGCCGCTGGTCCAACACCTACAACGACCCGGCGCTGGTGGCGGCCGAGCACAACTTCTTCCTGAACGACGTCCAGGGCAACCTCCAGGGTGAGTACATCCGGTCCTGGAAGACCGTGGCCACGTACTTCGCCGACGACCCCTGGGTGGTCGGCTTCGACCCGATCAACGAACCGTTCTCGACCGTGCTGGACTCCGGCGAGCCCCAGGTCGCCGCCCGCCTGGAGTGCCTCTACACCGGGAACAAGCTGACCGGCCGCAGCGTCGTCGATGGGGCCCGCCTCCTCTGCCCGGCCGACGATCCCCAGATCGGCCTGATCGGCGTCCTGCGGAACACGGCGCCCAGCAAGCTGGTCTTCTTCGAACCGGACATCTACACGAACCACGGCAAGCCCAACGACGTCGGCCCGATGCACTACGCCGGCCTGGTCTTCAATTTCCACGACTACTGCGGGATCCGTAGCGGCGTCACCGGGAACCCGGTCGACCTCGACCTCTGCGCCCTTCAGGAGCTGCGGGCCATGGAGCGGCGCAGCGAGGAACGGCCCGACCTGGCCAGCCAGCTCCAGCCGGAGGGCCCGGCCTGGTTCATGAGCGAGTTCGGGGCCACCGACAGCGAGCCGCTGATGGAGCGGCTGACCCGGATCGCCGACGACCTCCAGGTGGGATGGACCTACTGGCAGTGGAAGTACTACGACGACCCCACCGGCAGCTCGGCCGAGGCGCTGGTCCAGGCGAACGGCACCTTCGCTCCGACGGTGACGGCGCTGGCCCGGGTCTACCCGCAGGCGGTCGCCGGGACGCCCATCTCCTACAGCTTCGACACGAAGACCCGGGTGTTCCACCTGCTCTACGTCCCCGACACCGCCGTCAACGCCCCGACGTCCATCGCCGTCCCGGTGGCGCGGGTGTACCCCCACGGGTACCGGGTCCACGTGCTCGGGGGCCAGGTCGAGTCGGCCGCCAACGCCAGCCACGTGATCGTGGCCAACCTCGGCAGCGCCAAATCGGTCGACGTGACGATCTCCCCGTCGACCCCCATCTCACCGGCGACCCCACGTCCACCGGTGACCCCCACGACACCCCCGGTCACGAGCGCGCCGCCGACCACCAGCACGCCGCCGACCTGAGGCGCCGCCGGGCTCAGCCGAGTGCGGCGACCACCTGGTCGCTCGACGCCACCTCGACCCCGAGCCGGCCGAGCTCGTCACGGCCTTGGTCGGTGAGCCCCGAGAGGGCGTCGGCCACCGCCACCACCCGCAGATCGCGCTCGCTGGCCTCGTAGATCGACGCCCGGGGGCAGTTGGGGAAGTTGCAGCCGGCGACCACCAGGGTGTCGACGCCGAGGCCGGCCAGGTGGCCCTCGAGCGGCGTGCGGAAGAACGCCCCCCACCGGGGCTTGTAGATGGCCGCTTCGCCCGGCCCGAGCACCTGGATGCCCCCGTCGAGGAGTCGCCGGTCATCGAGCTCGGGGGCCGGATCGACCAGGCCGGGGGCCAGCTGCCGGCCGGGCGTGCCCGGTCGCAGGACCGGGGTGGCCCCGCTGACCAGCGCCCGTCGCGACGGCTCGGCATTGCTGCCGTCGGCGGCGTAGAGGCGCACCATGTGGACGATCGGCCGGCCGACCCGCCGGAAGGCCCCGGCCAGGCGGGCCGCCGGGGCCACCACCGCCGACGTGCCCGCCACGCCGAGCGGCCCCTCGTCGAGCACGTCGACCTGCAGGTCGATCGTGAGCAGCGCCGCCGTCGGATAGTGCGGCGCCGTGGCCGGGTTCACGGCGTCGGGCGGCCGGGGGCCGGGACGGGTCACCACTAGAGGGCGCCCTGGCGACCGAGCGATTCGAGCTCGGCCTCGTCGATGCCCAGCCACTCGGCGTAGACCTCGGCGTTGTCCTGGCCGAGGCCCCGGTCGACCGAGCGGACGTCGCCCGGGGTGGCGCTCAGACGGGGGGCGGGTCGGGGCACCCGGACCACCCCGAACACCGGGTGGTCGAGCTCGATGACCGCCTGGCGGGCCCGGGCGTGGGGATCGTCGAGCAGCGCCCCGACATCGTTCACCGGGGCGATGCCGATCCGCAGGGCCCGGAACTGCTCGAGCACCGTGGCCAGCGGGTTGGCGGCGATCCACCCGCCGACCAGGGCCGGCAGGTCGGGCGTCTCGTCGTCGGCCACCTCGACGCCGACCGCCTCGAGCAGCCGGGCGATCTGGGCGTTGCTGTAGGAGGTCACGGCCACCCAGCGCCCGTCGGCCGTCTCGAACGTCTCGCGGATGCCCCGGGGCACCCGGTGGGCGGCGGTCGGGTCCGGCGGCGGGGCGTCGTCCACCCAGGCCACGACCTGCGGGCCGATGGCCGCCACCACCGCCTCGTACAGGGCGACGTCCACCAGCTGGCCGGTGCCCCCGTGGGCGTCGCGCCAGTAACAGGCGGCCAACGTGCCGACCACGCCGGCGAGCGCCGTGAGGTGGTCACCCAGGAGGGCACCCCCGAGCCGGGGCGTCCCCTCGGCGTCGCGCTGGAGGTCGGTCAGCCCGGCGAAGGCCTCGCCGAGCGTGCCGTTGCCGGCCAGGTCGGCGTCGGGACCGGTCGTCCCCCAACCGGTGATCTGCACGACCACCGCTCCGGGGTTCCGCTCGGCGATCGCCGGGTACGAGCAACCCATGCGCTCGAGCAGCGCCGGCGGCTGGTTGCAGACGATCACGTCGGCGACCGCCGTCAACCGGGCCAGCAGGGCCACGCCGGCCGGCTGCTTGTAGTCGAGCGTCACCATCCGCTTGTTGCGGGCCACCAGGTTCCACAGGCCGGGCCGGGGCGGTCCGGAGGCCGCCGTCCCCAGCACCCGGAAGTCGTCGCCGGCCGGCAGCTCGACCTTCACCACGTCGGCCCCCAGGTCGCCCAGCATGGCCCCGAGGCCCGGACCCGCATTGAGGGTGGCCAGCTCGAGCACCCGCAGGCCGGCGATGGGGCCACCGCCCACCGGAGGGGTCGGGTTCGTCGGCGCAGCGTCGGAGGTCGAGGTCACGCCGCAATACACTAGGACCGAGTGTGCGACGGGGCTCGGGGATCATCCGAGGTCCCGGTCGCCCGGCGGTCGGCGGGGGTCCGGCGCCGGACCGGGAGGGGGAACGATGCCCGAGGAGTCCGAAGTACGCACGGCCCTGGTCGACGTGGCGGCGCTGGTGCAGGCCGACGGGGGCGATCTCGAGTTCGTCAGCCTCGACCCGGCGTCGGGCGTGGTGGCCCTCCGCCTCGACGTCACCTCATCCAACTGCGTGGAGTGCATCCTGCCCAAGGCCCTGCTCGAGGACATCGCCGGTGAGATGTTGCGGCGGTCGGTGCCGTCGGTCGCCGGGGTGACCGTCGACGACCCGCGCGAGCACCCCGACTTCGTCGCCCCCTCCCACTGACCCTCCCGGCCGGGTGCGGTCGGTTGACGCACGCCGGGCCAGTCGTTAGGAAGACACCACGGGGCCTCGGCCCGACCGCAGGGTCGGCGCGCAGTCGGCGTCGATCGACGGGGGGTCGTGGAACATGACGGACGTGGAGCAAACCCAGGTCGGCGGGGCCCTGGCCGGGATGCGGGTGCTCGAGCTCGGGACCTCCACCGCCGGTGCCTACTGCGCCAAGTTGCTGTCCGACCTCGGCGCCGAGGTGGTGAAGGTCGAGCCCCCGACCGGTGACCCGCTGCGGTCCGCCGGGCCCTTCGCCCCCGGACGGGAGGGGCCCGAAACCGCCGGGCGGTTCTTGTACCTGGCCACGGGCAAGCACAGCGTGGTGCTCGACGTCGAGAGGGACGAGGACCGTCGGCGACTCGATGCGCTGGTGGCCGAGGCCGACGTGGTGCTGGACGACGGCCCGGCCGGGCTCGAGCCGACCGGGGGCCTGGCCGACGACACCATCCACTGCTCGATCACCCCGTTCGGCCTGGACGGCCCGTACTCGGGCTACCGGGCGCACCACCTCAACATCGCCCACGCCGGTGGCGAGGGCCATCTCCTGCCCGGCGGCGTCGGCTGGAGCCAGTTCCCCGACCGCCCGCCGGTGGAGATCGGCAGCGACATGGCCCACTTCGACACCGGGGCCAACGCCGCCGTCGCCGTGCTCGGCGCCTCTCTGCGCCAGCGCCGCTCGGGCCATGGCCAGCGGATCGACGTCACCGGGCTCGAGTCCCAGTTGGCCCTGTTGCGGACCCGGCTGTGCCGTTGGACCACCGACGGCACCGTCCTGCACCAACGGCCGAGCCCGTACGTGGCGGCCGGCGGCATGTTCGAGTGCGCCGACGGCCACGTGCAGATCCTCGGGCCGAGGGAGGAGTCCTGGCGTGACCTGACCGGCGTCCCCGGCGGCGAGGTCTTCGCCGACGAGCGATTCACCACCCTCCACGACCGGACCACCTACGTCGACGAGCTGAACGCCATCCTGGCGGCCTGGTGCGCCGTGCGGACCAAGCCCGAGATCGTGGGCACCCTGGCGCCCATCGGCTTCGCCGTCGGTGCGTACTCGGTGCCCCAGGACCTGCTCGACTCGCCGCAGCTCGAAGCCCGGGGCTTCTTCCAGACGGTCGAGCACCCGGTGGCCGGACCGGTGGTGCTGCCCGGGCAACCGTTCTCGCTGTCGGCCACGCCGATCCGCCTCGCCCCGGCCCCGCTCCTCGGCTCGTCCCGGGGCTTCGAACGCGAGCGACCGGCCCGGCCGGCGCCCACGGGCAACCCGGGACCCCCGCTCGAAGGACTCCGGGTGCTCGACTTCACCTGGGCCATCGCCGGGCCCTACGCCACCATGCTGCTGGCGATCCTCGGCGCCGAGGTCATCCGGGTCGAGTCGTCCAAGCGGCCCGACGTCACCCGGCGGGGCCTCTCCGGCCGCAACTACGGCGGGGTCGACGACGCCCCGGACTACAACACCCTCAACCTGAACAAGCGGAGCTTCCAGGTCGACCTGACCACCCCCGAGGGCCTCGACCTGGTGCGCCAGCTGGTCCCGCACTGCCACGTGGTGGTCGACAACTTCCGGCCCGGTGTGATGCAGCGCTTCGGGCTCGGGGCGAGCACCCTGCTCGAGGCGTACCCGTCGCTGGTGGTGGCCTCCTCGTCGGGCAACGGCTCGACCGGTCCCGAGGCCCTCTACGCCGGTCTGGCCAGCATCTTCGCCGCCGTCGGCGGGGTGAGCGAGCAGACCGGTTACCCCGACGCCCCGCCGACGCTGATCGGGGAGAGCCCGGACTTCCGCAGCGGCAACCTGCTGGCGGTGGCCATCCTGGCCGCCCTGGCCCACCGGGACCGGACCGGCCAGGGCCAGTTCATCGACCTGTCCTCGACCGAGGTCATGACCGCCCTGGCCCCCTACGCCTTCTTGTCCCACACCCTGGGTGCGCCGCCGGCCGGACGGTCGGGGAACCGCCACCCGGCCATGTCCCCCCACGGCGTCTACGCCTGCGCCGGTGAGCACGAATGGCTCAGCGTGGCCGTCGGCGACACCCAGGAGTGGGCGGCCCTCTGCGGGGTGCTCGGACGAGGGGAGTGGGGGACGGCGCTGGCCAGCCTCGAGGCCCGCCGCCGGGCCGAGGCCCAGATCGACCAGGCCATCGCCGACTGGGCCGGCCACCGGTCGGCCCGCGACGCCTTCCTCGAACTCCAGGCGGCCGGGGTCCCGGCGGCGCCGTCGTTCACCAATGCCGATCTTGCAAGTGATCCTCATCTGGCTGAGCGATCAGCATTCGTCGAGATACCGCACCCTTCCCTGGGGGAGCAGCACCTCCCGGCGGCGCCCTGGCACACCTCCGACGGGCATATGCCCTGGCAGCACGCCCCGCTGCTCGGGGAGGCCAACGACTACGTTCTGGGGGAGCTGCTGGCCCTGACCCCCGAGCAGGTGACGGCGCTCGGCGACATCTTCGTGTAGCCACTCCCCGCCCGGGGGAGCGGGGAAGAGGGGAGCGACCACTCTCCCGCCGACGGAGCGACGCACCCGACGGTCGGGATCGGACGGTCGAGCCCACGTAGGATCCGACGAGCAGACCCGGGGGAGTCGCCAACGATGATCGGTCGATGCACAGGATGTTTCGCCATGACCTGGATGTCCTCGTCATGACGTCCGGCCGGCCGGCTACCGACCTCGGTCCCGACGATCTGGTGGCCGCCTACTACACGCTGGCCCGGGCCGACCGGGAAGGCCGGGCCCGGGTGCCGTTCCCGGACCGCATACGGGCGGCGGCCGCCGCCGGGTTCGCCGGCATCGGGGTCCAGCCGCACGACTACGAGCGTTCGATCGCCGAAGGGCTCCGCCAGGGCGAGATGCTCGAGCTGCTCGCCGGAGCCGACCTGTCCCTGGTCGAGGTGGACGGCGTCCCCTGGTGGCCCCTCGACGGCCAGGACCCGGCCGACCTGGTCGCCGCCCAAGCCCGGGTCGTCGAATGGTCGGCCGAGCTCGGGGCCCGGCACCTGGTGGCGCCGATGCCCACCCTGGAGGGACCGCCGGACCGGGCGGCCCTGGCCCGCCGCCTGGCCGACGTCGGTCGCCGGGCCGGCGACGCCGGGATGTCGGTCGGCTTCGAGTTCCTTCCGTGGACCCCGATCCACACCCTGGCCGACGCCCGGGAGGTCATCGAGGCGGCCGACGAGCCCCACCTCGGCCTGACGGTCGACTTCTGGCACCTGCTGGCCGGCGGGTCGGGACCGGACGACCTGGCCGGTCTGCCGGCCGAGCAGGTGGTCGCCGTCCACCTGACCGACGGCCACCGGGACCCGACGCTCGATCCACTGGCCGAGACCATGGTCGGCCGCCGGCTGCCGGGCGACGGGGAGTTCGACGTGGTCGGCCTGATCCGGGCGCTCGACGCACTCGGGTCCACGGCGCCGATCACCGTCGAGACCGTGTCGTTGGCCCATCGGCGGCTCGACGTGGACGAGCTGGCCGGGCTCGTCTACCACCGGGTGCGCGCCGCGCTGGACGAGGCCCGGGCGCCGACGGGGCCGGTCGAGGGCCGGGGGCTCATCCAGGGTGAAGCGGGTTCGGTTATACCCTGACCTGGGCCTACCCGGTCACCGGGTAGAACTACCCCGATGTGATTTACGCCCCGGAGGTCAGGCGACGTCCCGGTTGTGCGGCGTCAGCTCGTGCACCTCTTTGTCCGGGTCGTCGATGCCGAAGCTGATGATCCGTGTCGGATGGACCCGCAGCACCGAGCGATCGTTACCCACGGTTGCATCGGGATCGACGATCGCCTCGGCGGTCCCCCGGATCTCCAGGCACCGGACCCGATACGGGTCCATGGAGGCGATGTCGTCGACCACCAGGGAGACCCGGGGCTCCCGGACGGCGTTCTTGAACTTCTGCGAGGTCGACATGAAGAAGCCATGGACGTCGATCACGTCGAGCTCGGGGTCGTAGGTGAAACCGACCGGGCTCACCTGCGGGCTGCCGTCGGACCGCACGGTGGCCAGTCGGCCCAGCATCTGGGACTCGAGGTAGGCGCGTTCCTGGGGGCTGAAGGTCATGCGGCACGGCTCCTTGTCGTTGGCTACGAGGTCCCGGCCCCGTGCCACCGGGACCTACCGACACGGTATTTGTTCAAGTGAACTTGAGGTCAAGTACCCCTTGGGCCGACGGTGGGCGCTCGGGCCGGACCGGCCGCTCGGCGCCCTCGGCGTCGAGCAGGTACCGGGGCCCCGGACCGCGGGCACCCGCCCGGTCGCCGGGATTCCGGAGGCGACAGATGCCGAGCGACAGGCAGCCGCACCCGATGCAGCCACCCAGGCGGTCCCGCAGGCGCTCCAGCGAGGCGATACGGGCGTCGATCTGGGGCCGCCAGGAGCTGGCCAAACGGCGCCAGTCCTCCTCGTTGGGCGTCCGGTTGCCGGGCAACGAGGCCAGACCGGATCGGATCTCCCCCAGTGACAACCCGACTTTCTGGGCCACCAGGATGAACGAGACCCGCCGGATGGCGTCCCGGGCGTACCGCCGCTGACCTCCCTCCGAACGGCCGGCCTGGAGCAGGCCCTCGGCCTCGTAGTACCGCAGGGCCGACGGGGCGACGCCGGTGCGTTCGCTCAAGGCGCCGATGGTCAGGCTGGCCTCCACGGCGCCGAACCTAGCGACGGCCTCTCAGAACCTCAAGCGTCCTTCAGGTAACTACAGCCACCGCCGGGACCTGAGGATGCGTCAGATCGTCGATGAGCGATCCGTCGTCCGGCAGAACCAGCCGTCAGGCCGGCGGCCAGCGGGTCAACGTGGGCAGCTGGTGGCGGAGAACGAGCAGCGGGAACGACACGAGGCGCGAGCGGGGATCAGCGACGAGCAGCCGGATGGGTCAGAGAGGTACTAGGCGACGGGTGGAGCGGGCCAGTGCGTCGCCGGACGGGCCGTCAGCGGGCGGGTTACCGTCGAATTGCAGCCAACTCTGCACTTCCGGCCCCTCCCGGTATCCAGCCGATAATGTACATTATGTCAACTTAAATAGGAACGCCGGGGTTGGCCGGGCGCCGCCGGGCCGACCCTCCGGTACCGACGACCCGGCCGGCCTCGAGAAGTGCGCACAGAGCAACGGAGCTCGACCGGGGAGAGGTGGCACCCCCCTCCGACCCTCGGGCCGCCTTCCGTCGGGCCAGGTTGCAACTTCGAGCACACCCCTTCCGATGGCGACACGATGCGCCGGCCACGTCCGACCTGTTGGTGACGCGAGCCTGCCGTACGTAGCGCACCACCCGTTGCATGTGCCGTTGCACGTTTCCGTCGTGTGTCCCACCACCGCACCGTCGGTTGCACCGGGTGTTGCAGCCCCTCTCGGTCTGCCACTCCCCTTGCAGAGGCGGCTGTTGCCCTACACCGCCCATTGCAGAACGTCGGCGGGGTTATCCCCAGAGGATCGAAGGCGAAGAGCCGCCTTCCGCCGAAGGGGGGTGGCCATCGCCTGACGGTTCGTTCCCGCTGATCGGCGGCGGTGGCGCGTCTACCCGGCCGGATCCGGGTGTTCGCCGCAGCTGCGCCGGCGCCGTGCCGCCGACATGACCGACGGTCAGCTGGTGCTCCGTCCGCCTTTCGTGCTGCACCGGCCCTTGCACATGATGGCCGCTCGGAGACGTACTGCATGGCCAGTTGCAGATGGTGCACCTTCAGTTGCACTGCTGCAGGGCCAGTTGTAGCCGGAATGACGGTGACGCCCCTTCCCCGGGGAAGGGCCGCGATGGTCGGCGGGCAACCTGCAGTCGGTTCTCCGGCACTGCCCACCGAGCCTCGTCGTTCGACCAGACCGTCGGTTCCCGCGCAGCACCCGGTCTCGGCGACGTACGGCGTCGGCACCGGGATCTCGTCGCCCGCCCGCAGGGGCCGTTGCAGTTGGACCACCGTCGATCGGTCCGCAGTGGCCGTTGCAGAGGGACGAATTTCCGGCCGGATCACCGCTCGAACGATCGTTGGGGCCCGTGCCCCTCGAGGGACAAGGACGCCGGCCCATCCGGCGGGCGCCCCGGACGGCCAGGACGGCGGGCTGCCGGGTCGGATGGTCGTTCGACATGATGCCCGCCGGCCTCGGAGGAGCGGGGTCCACCACCTGACTCGGTGCACGGGCCGTGGCGTCGGCGGCCCGTCGACGCAGGGTGACCGGACGTCGTTTCCGGGTACCTACCGCCCGTCTACAAGGGTATTTTCGACCTCACCCGGGGGTCACCTTTGGCCGTGAGAATATATTTGCAGTACTTGTGCTGAGATGATGGTCGGCGCGAGGCGACGGTGTCACCCCAGGTGCAGCTGCCTACTGTAACCCCAGGTGCACTCTCGTGTGCAATGCCCGGTGTACGACGGGCTGCTATGCCACTTGCAGTCCTCCGTGGCTGCGGAGGGTAACCCCAGGTGCAGCAGGTACCACCACTCCCCCCGTTCGACCTCAGAGCTCGGCGAGCACCGGGACCATGCGGTCGGCGACCTCGGCCACCCAGCCGGCCGGATCGGGGCCCGACGGCGTCACGCCGACCAGGTCCACCCCCAGCTTCGAGAACGCGGTCACCGTGGCCGTGAAGCCGTCGATGTCGGCCAGCGGATCCACGCCGGCGGCCACCGTGATGCGCACGGTGGCCGGGTCGCGATCGAAGGTCTCGCAGTGCCGGTGGAGGACGTCGATCTTGTGGGCCAGGACCTCGGGCGTCGGGGCAAACAAATTGCAGGCATCTGCGTATTGAGCCACCAGGCGCAGCGTCTTCCGTTCGCCGCTCCCCCCGATCAGGATCGGCGGCCGGGGCTGCTGCACCGGCCCGGGCGAACAGATGGTCTCGGCCAGTTGGTAGTACCGGCCCTCGTAGGGGCCGTCGTCGTCGCTCCACATCTGCAGGCAGATCTGCAGGGCCTCCTCGAGCCGCTCGAACCGCTCGCTGATCGGCGGGAAGGGCACGCCCAGGGCCAGGTGCTCACGTTCGTACCAGGCGGCGCCGAGCCCCAGCTGGGCCCGGCCCTCGGACAGGACGTCGAGGGTCGTGGCGATCTTGGCCAGCAACCCCGGGTGCCGATACGTCACCCCGGTGACCAGAACACCCAGGGTCATCCGCTCGGTCAGTCCGGCCAGGTAGCCGAGAGTCGTGTACCCCTCGAGCATCGGGTCCTGCGAGGTGGCCAGGTGCTCCATCTGGAACCAGTGGTCCATGACGGTGAAGGTCGAGACCCCACCCTCCTCGGCCGCCCGCGCCGTGGCGGCGAGGGCCGGGGCCAGGGCGGCCGGGCCGCCGGGCAGGGTGAAGTTGGCGAAGTGAATCCCGAGTTCCATGCACGACACCCTACGGTCGGCGCCCGCCCCGCACCGCTCCCCTAGACCGCCCCGGTCGAGCGCCCCGTCCGGGCGATCCCCTCGCCCGGCGTCGTTGGCGGCGTGCCGCCGCTCGGGTACTGTGAGCAGGACACCACCGATCCCCGAGGAGCGCTTGATGTCGCAAGCCACGCTCACCATCAACAGCCGGAATTACGGCGCGTGGTCGTTGCGGGGGTGGCTGTTGTGCCGGATGGCCGGCCTCGATTTCGTCGAGGTGGTGCAGCCGAGCGACGACCCGGCGGCCCGCGACGAGCTGCTGCTGCTCTCCCCCTCGTTCCTGGTGCCCCATCTCGAGCACGACGGCATCTCGGTGTGGAGCACCACCGCCATCGGCGAGTACCTCCACGAGCTGCTGCCCGAGGCCCCACTCCTGCCCGAGGACGCCGCCGCCCGGGCCCACTGCCGCTCGATCAGCGGTGAGGTCCACGGTGGGTTCGCCAACCTTCGCTCGGCCCTGCCCATGAACGTGAAGGCCCGGCACGCCAACTTCAAGGTGTGGGCCGGTGCCCGGGCCGACATCGAGCGGGTCACCACCATCTGGGGCAAGTGTCTCGACACCTACGGCGGACCGTTCCTGTTCGGCGAGCGGCCGACCATGGCCGACGCCATGTTCGCCCCGGTGTGCACCCGGTTCGTCACCTATTCGGTGCCGCTCGACGAGGTGGGCCAACGCTACGTGGACACCATCATGGCCCTCCCCGACATGGTGGAGTGGGTGGCGGCGGCCCGGGCCGAACCGGACGCCGTCGACGAGCTCGACGTCGAGTTCTGACCGCCGGGCCGGTCCCCCCAAACGACGGCCGGTTCCGACGACGGTCGGCTCGGCCGGGGGTCAGTCGTTGTTCAGGATGAACCGGCGCACGATCGGGTAGATCTGGGTCTCCCACTTGCTGCCGCCGAAGACCCCGTAGTGGCCCACCCCGGCCTGGAGGTGGTGGCGGCGACGGGACGGAACGATGCTGGTGCACAGTTCGTGGGCCGCCATGGTCTGACCGATCCCGCAGATGTCGTCCCGCTCCCCCTCGATGGTCAGGAGGGCGGTGCGGTTGACGGCCGCCGGGTGCACGGTCCGGCCCCGCCACTGCAGCTCGCCCCGGGACAACAGGTGGCGCTGGAAGACGGCGTCGACCGTCTGGAGGTAGAACTCGGCCGGCATGTCGAGGACGGCGAAGTACTCGTCGTAGAAGGTCTTGATGACGTCGGCGTCGGCCGTCTCCCCCGCCGCCAGCTCGGCGTAGAGGGCCACGTGCTGGTCGACGTGGCGGTCGAGGTTCATCCAGACGAAGGCCGAGAGCTGCAGGAAGCCCGGATAGACCCGTCGCAGGGCCCCCTCGTAGCGGAGGGGCACGCTGGTCACGACGTTGTCCTCGAACCACGAGAGCGGCGTGCTGGTGGCCAGGTCGTTGACGACCGTGGGGCTGATCTCGGTGTCCACCGGGCCGGCCATCAAGGTGAGCGAGCGCGGGGTGGCCGGGTTCTTGGCCTCGGCCATGATCGACGTCGCGGCCAGGGTGGCCGGACACGGCTGGCAGACGGCCAGGACGTGGGCGCCCGGGCCGACGACCTCGAGGAACTCGATCACGTGCTCGATGTACTCGTCCAGGCCGAAGTCGCCGTGCTCGATGCCTACGTCCCGGGCGTTGTGCCAGTCGGTGATGTAGACGTCGTGGTCGGGCAGGAGGGCCCGCACGGTCGGGCGCAGCAGGGTGGCGAAGTGGCCGGCCAGGGCGGCCACCACCAGTACCCGGGGCTGCTCGACGTCGGTGTCCTTCACGAAGTGCAGCAGGGTGCCGAAGGGCGTGGTCGCCGCCGCCTCCTCCGTCACCGCCACGTCGACCCCGTCCACGGTGACCGTCGCAATACCGAAGGCTGGCCGCACGTGGGTCAGCGCGGCTCGCGTCACCATCTCGTTGGTCGCCGCCAGGTAGCGGACCAGCGGGCGGTCGGCCACCCGCCGGGGCAGGACGTCCAGGGTGTGGAGGGTGAGCCCGGCCAGTGCCCGGGCCGGGGCCGTGAAGTCGCGTTGCGCCTGGTAGGCCTGGTAGAGCACGGGTCGCCTCAGCCCTTCGCCGGGTCGGTCGACGGCGTCTCGGACACCGGGGCGTTCGGGCGGGACGAGGGCCCGGTGGTCTGGGGGGTGCGCGTGCGCGGCGGTGTCGCCTTGTCCTTGGTGGTCGGACGCCGGGTCCGAGCTGCGCCCTGCGTCGGCGCCTTGGGCGATCGGCCCGGGGTGGCGCCCAGGTCGTCGCCGTGGGGCCCGTCGTCGTCCACCATCGAGCGGTACACGGCCAGCAGGGCGGCCTTCTGGGCCTCCGAGAGCCGGTCGTCGGCCCGGATGACCGCCTCGGTCGATCCCGGCGTCCCGCCGCCGACGATCCCGGCCGCCTGGGCCAGGAGCTGTTCGACCGAGACGTTGAGCGCCTCGGCCAAGGACTTCACCACGGCGATCGACGGCTGATGGAGGCCCCGCTCGATCTGGCTCAGGTACGGGTTCGAGACCCGGGTCAGCTCGGCCAGGTCCCGCAGGCTGAGCCGAGCCAAGTGCCGCTGGCTGCGTAGGTAGGAGCCGAAGGCCTCCCAGGGCCCCGACGCCGCCGTGCGGTCCTCGCTCATCGGCGCCGGCGGGCAGCCGGGCCCGCGCTCTGTGCCGTAGCTGCCATGGACGTCTGGCTCCCCTGCTCGTAGCCCGATCCTCTTGGTGGCGTTGGTTACCCACTGGTACGAGGGCACCGACGCTACCAGAGCAGAACGGGTGGTGATTGAGATAGTTAGCACCGCGACCGTCGGTCGCGCCACCCTGGGGTTACGGGACGATGAACCTCCCCCAAGGGTCGTTGACATTCCCTGTACAGCGAGTTCTAATCACGAAGGGAGCGGCCCGAGGGTCGAGGGGGGTCGTGGTGAAGCCGTTGCCACGCCAAGCAGATGCCACCTTGCCATGCCGAGTGCACGTGGAGCGCGATTGCCACCCCCACCGAAGTCCACCCCAGGTTCGACTCGGGAACGGGTGGCTCGACCGGCCGCACCAATCGGCCCCGTTGATCTCGTCCGGGCCCCCAGCGTCCCCCGGCCGGGGACGACCGTCCTTCCCCGGAGGGCCCCCAGCGCTCCGCAACGCCGCCCGGAGGCCACCACGCCCCGTCCGGGCGCGACCCAGTCCGGGCGGCCGGTCCCGGTGAGTACGGGGGTCACGCCGGCGCACGGACCGACGGCCGAGGCCGGCCGCCTGGACGAGCTCCTCGAACCGCACGGGGTGGCGGCCGGGCTGGGCGACCTGTTCACCCGGATCGACGGGATGGGCGTCGTCGACTCCCTACTCCAGGTCATGACCAACAGCCCCGGGCACGGACGACGGCTCGGTCGACTGGGCCGGCAGCTGGCCAAGGTGGCCATCGGCCGCTCCGACCTGCGGCCGGGTCCCAAGGACCGGCGCTTCGCCAACCGGGCCTGGACCGACAACCCGGCCTTCCGCCGCCTCTCCCAGGGCTACCTGGCCCTGTCCGAGGCGCTCGAGGCCCTGGTCAACGACGCCGACGTCGACTGGCGCACGCGGGAGCGGGCCCGGTTCTCGGTCAACCTGATCGCCTCGAGCCTCGCCCCCACCAACTTCCCCCTGGCCAACCCCGAGGCCCTCGAGCGGGCGTTCGAGACCGGCGGCAAGAGCATCGTGCGGGGTGTGCGGCACGCAGCCGGCGACGTGCTCCACAACCGCGGCCTGCCGGCCACGGTCGACCGGAAGGCCTTCAAGGTCGGCGAGAACCTGGCGGTCACCCCGGGCGCCGTGGTCTACCGAGACGAAGTACTGGAGTTGCTCGAGTACACGCCGACCACGCCGACGGTCCAGCGGCGCCCGATGGTCCTGGTGCCCCCGCAGATCAACAAGTACTACTTCATGGACATGGCGCCCGGCCGCAGCTTCGTCGAGTACGGCGTGGCCAAAGGACTGCACTTCTTCGTCGTGAGCTGGCGCAACCCGGTGGCGGCGCACAAGTCGTGGAACCTCGAGACCTACGTCGACTCCCTGGAGCGGGCCATCCGGGTCGCCGGTGACATCGCCGGGAGCGACACGGTCAACACCGTCGCCCTGTGCGCCGGCGGCATCACCACCTCGGCGCTGCTCGGCCGCCTGGCCTACGACGGGGACGATCTCATCAACGCGGCCAGCTTCGCCGTCACCCTGCTCGACTTCGCCGTGCCCACCATGATCGGCATGTTCGGCACCCCGGCCCTGGTCCGCAACTCCCTCAAGGCCTCCAAGCGCGACGGGGTGGTCGGTGCCGAGTCCCTGTCGACCCTGTTCACCCTGCTCCGGCCGAACGACCTGGTGTGGAATTACTGGGTCCGCAACAACCTGCTCGGCGAGGACCCGGCGGCGTTCGACGTCCTGGCGTGGAACGCCGACGCCACCCGTTTGCCGGCCGGCCTCCACGCCGACTTCCTCGACCTGTACCTGAACAACTCCTTCGTCACCCAGCAGCTCACGGTCGGCGGCCGGCCCATCGACCTCGGGGCGGTCACGGTGGACAACTACCTGGTGGCGGCCGAGAACGACCACCTCTGCCCCTGGCGGGCCTGCTACGCCGCCACGCAGATGTTCGGGGGCGCCTCGGAGTTCGTGCTCTCGTCCTCGGGCCACATCCAGAGCTTGGTCAACCCGCCCGGCAACCCCAAGATGACCATTGCCACGGCCCCCGACCCGGGTGCCGACCCCGACGAGTGGCTGGCCCGGGCGACCACCACCACGGCGTCGTGGTGGGAACACTGGGCCGAGTGGGCCGGCCGTCGATCGGGCGACGAGCGCCCGGCGCCGTCGGCCCCCGGGAACCGGCGCCACCCGGCGATCGGCCCGGCACCCGGCACCTACGTCACCGCTTGCTAGCGGCCACCGGGGTCCCGACCGCAGTGCACACCACGCCCGTCCGCGCCCGCCTGGCGCCACCGGTGCGCCGGGAGACCCGACCATGATGGAGGTCCCGCTCACGACGTGGCTCATGCTGCGCCACGTCACCCGCTACGCCCCCGACGCCGAGGTGGTGTCGCGGGCCCCCGACGGCCGGATCCACCGCACGACCTACGCCGACGTCGGGGCGCGGAGCCAGCAGCTGATGTGGGCGCTCGACCGGCTGGGCATCGGCGGCGGCGAGCGGGTCGCCACCCTGGCCTGGAACAGCTCCCGGCACCTCGAGGCGTACTTGGCCATCCCGTGCAGTGGCCGGATCCTGCACACCCTGAACGCCCGCCTCTCCCCCGACGAGCTGGCCTACATCATCGGGCACGCCGACGATCGGGCGGTCCTGGTCGACCCGGACTTCCTGCCCCTCCTCGCATCGGTGGCCGACCAGCTCCCGGGGCTCCGCCACGTCATCGTCCTCGACGACACCGTGCCCGAGACCTCGCTCCCGGGCGTCCTCGCCTACGAAGCGCTGCTGGCCGACGAACCCACCACCTATCCCGAGCCCGAGCTGTCCGAGGACACCCCACTCGGCCTCTGCTACACCTCGGGGACCACCGGGCGGCCCAAGGGCGCCCTCTACACCCACCGCTCGACCTACCTGCACGCCCTGACCGGGGCGTCCATGGCCGGGATGGCCATCGGGCCGGGCGACGCCGTCCTGCCCCAGGTGCCGATGTTCCACGCCAGCGCCTGGGGCATGCCCTATGCCGCCGCCCTCATGGGCGCCAAGCAGGTCTACTTCGCCGGCGCCTTCGACGGGAAGGCCTTCGTGCGAGCTCCTGGCGGCCGAGCGGGTCACGGTCACCGCCGCCGTGCCCACGGTGTGGATGGCCGTCGGCGACGCCCTGGCCGAGCTCGGCCTGCGGCTGCCCGACCTCCGTCACATCATCTGTGGCGGGGCCCAGCCACCGAAAGCGCTCATCGCCCGGTTCGCCGACGAGTTCGACCTGCGCATCATCCAGGCCTGGGGCATGACCGAGACGTCGCCCCTCGCCTCGGTGGCCTGGCCCCAGGAGCGCATGCGCGACTGGGACGACGCCGCCGT
Organism: uncultured Acidimicrobiaceae bacterium; assembly: GCA_963730735.1. Lineage (GTDB taxonomy): Bacteria > Actinomycetota > Acidimicrobiia > Acidimicrobiales > RAAP-2 > CAVSSX01. The sequence goes on along the minus strand of CAVSSX010000008.1, from coordinate 43,480 downwards.
CACCGAGGCCGCCCGGGGCCAGGCCGGCATCCCCCTGCCGGGGATCGAGATCGCCATCCGGGACGAGGACCAGGTCGACCTGCCCTTCGACGGCTCGGCCATCGGCGACCTCTACGTCCGGGGTCCGTGGGTGATCGACGGTTACTACGGGGGCGAGGGCGACGCCGTGGCCGAGGACGCCGACGGCCGGCCGTGGTTCCACACCGGGGACGTGGCCGTCGGCTCCCCCGGCGGCTACTTCGTGATCGCCGACCGCTCCAAGGACCTGATCAAGTCGGGTGGCGAATGGATCTCGTCGGTCGACATGGAGGCGGCGATCATGGCCCTGGAGGACGTCGAGGAGGCGGCGGTGATCGCCGTGTTCGACCCCAAATGGCAGGAACGGCCCCTCGCCTGCGTCGTACCCCGGGCCGGGCGCACCATCGACCTCGACGCCGTCCGGGCGCAGCTCGAGGCCCGGGGCTTCGCCCGCTGGCAGCTCCCCGAACGGCTCGAGCTCATCGACGAGGTGCCCAAGACCAGCGTCGGCAAGTTCGACAAGAAGGTCCTCCGCAACCGCTTCACCTGAACAGGCCCTCGCCACGGGCGCCGGGTCCGGGGATGATGGACACCCTCCGGTGTGCTTGATAAACTAAGCGCTAGCAACAACATCCCACTCGAACTCCCCCAAGCGAGGCCGCTATGACCACCGTGCTCGAACTGACCGAAACCATGCAAGGCGGCGTCGTCAAGGCCGTCGAGGCCAGCCAGCGCTGGACCCTGGGTGCCCTACGCACCACCACCTCGGCGTTCGACGGCGCCATGCCGAACGTCCCGAAGATGCCCTTCGCCGACAAGCTGCCGACCCCCAAGGAGAGCGTCAACGTCAGCTTCGACTTCGCCGAGAAGCTGCTGAAGGCCCAGAAGTCGTTCCTCTCGGAGCTCACGACCATCGTCTACAAGTAGGCGGGCGGCCGGCCCCGCCGGCCCCGCCGGGTCGCCCGGGATTCCAGCAACGAAACTATTGCGTTTCGCTCGTGGTTCCTTTACCATGAGTACGAAACCGTTTCGTCTACCACTGGACACCCGATGGCCGAGCCGATGACCGACAGCAACACCCTGGCCCGCAGCACACCTCGGGCCGAGCCGCGCGAGCACATCCTACGGGCGGCCCTCGAACTGGTGGCCGAGGTCGGCTACGACCGTTTCAGCATGGACGCGCTGGCCGAGCGGGCCCACGCCTCCAAGGCCACCATCTACCGCCACTGGTCCGGAAAGGCCGAGGTGGTCGTCGAGGCCGTGCGTTGCCGGGCCAGTTCGACCCCCTACGACCTCCCCGACACCGGGTCGCTCCGCAACGACCTGGTGGCCTTCCTCTCCACCATGTGCGACGCCGTGACCAGTGAGGACGGCGCCTTCATCGCCGGCGTGCTGCGGGCCATGCAATCGGACCCGGTACTGGCCGAGCAGATGCGCAACCAGATGGTGGACGCCAAGTCCGAGGTCACCCGAGAGCTGGTGGCCCGGGCCGTCGGGCGGGGCGAGGTCCCGGCCGACGCCGACGCCGGGACCCTCACCGAGGTGATGACGGCGATGCTCCTCACCCGGAACCTGGTGCTGGGCGCGCCGCTCGACGACGCCTTCGTCACCCACCTGGTCGACGAGATCCTGCTACCCATGCTCGCCCACTGATACACCCGCTTCCTAGCGTCACCCACGCCCCCCGCCCTTTCTCCCCGACCCCACTCGCACCCCACGAACCGAGGCCGTTATGTCCGACACCACTCATCTTCCGACCGACGCCGTCGACACGTTCGACCGAGGCGCCGACCCGCGCCGCTGGCTGGCCCTGGCCGTGATCGCCATCGCCCAGCTGATGGTGGTCCTCGACGCCTCGATCGTCACCATCGCCCTGCCCTCGGCCCAGCACTCGCTGCACATCTCGACGGCTGACCGCCAGTGGGTCATCACCGCCTACACCCTGGCCTTCGGCGGGCTGCTGCTGCTCGGCGGCCGGATCGCCGACTTCATGGGGCGCAAGCGCATCTTCATCGTCGGCCTGCTGGGCTTCGCCGCCTCGTCGGCCCTCGGTGGGGCGGCCACCTCGGCCGGGATGCTCTTCGGCGCCCGGGCCCTCCAGGGGGCCTTCGCCGCCCTGATGGCCCCGGCGGCCCTGTCGCTCATCTCGGTCACCTTCACCGAGCCCAAGGAGCGGGCCCAGGCCTTCGGTGTCTACGGGGCCATCTCCGGCGGTGGGGCGGCCATCGGCCTCATCCTGGGCGGCCTCTTGACCGAGTACGCCTCGTGGCGCTGGTGCCTGCTGGTCAACGTCCCGATCTCGCTCCTGGCCGCCGCCGCCGGCTACCGCCTGGTGCACGAGTCCCGGGCCACCGGGGACACCCACTACGACATCCCCGGCGCCGTGACCGTGACCGCCGGCCTGGTCGCCCTGGTCTACGGCTTCACCCTGGCCAGCCAGGACGGCTGGACGGCCGGCGGCACCCTGTCGTTCATCGGCCTGGCCGTGGTGCTGCTCGCCGCCTTCTTGGTCATCGAGGTGCGGACGGCCCACCCGCTGCTCCCCATGCGGGTCGTCCTCGACCGCAACCGCGGCGCCTCGTACCTCGGGTCGTTCCTGGCCGGGGCCGGGCTGTTCGGGATGTTCCTGTTCCTCACCTTCTACTTCCAGGGGACCCTGCACTACTCGGCCCTCAAGTCGGGCATCGCCTTCCTGCCGTTCTCGGCCGGGATCATCGTGGCCGCCACCCTGGCCGCCCGGCTCCTGCCCCGCTTCGGCCCGAGGCCCCTGATGGTGTTCGGCTTCCTGAGCGGCTGCCTGGGCCTGATCTGGCTGACCCAGATCGGCGTCCACACCAGCTACGTGGCGCACATCCTGCCGGCCGAACTGCTGATCAGCCTGGGTCTCGGGACGGCGTTCGTCCCCCTGTCGAGCACGGCCCTGCTGGGTGTCGGCGAGCACGACGCCGGGGTCGCCGGCGCCCTGTTCAACACCAGCCAGCAGGTCGGCGGGTCGCTCGGCACCGCCCTGTTGAACACGCTGGCCGCCTCGGCCACCGCCAGCTACCTGGTCGTCCACGGCTCCTCGGCGGCCAGCCAGCAGCTGGCGGCGATCCACGGCTACACGGTGGGCTTCATCGTGGGTGCCGTCCTGCTCGGCCTGGCCGCCATCGTCTCGGCGGTGCTGCTCACGGCGAAGAAGCAGGACGTGGCCAACATGGACGGGCTCCCGGTCGCCGCCTAGACCGGGGCCCCCTCCCCTTCGGGGCGGCGGTACGATGACCGGGCTGTAGCGGCGATGGATCCCGCCGTGGCCGACCGGGGCGACCCGGCCGGCAGAACCGCCCCGGGCTGATGGTTCCTGTTCCGAGAGGAGGAGGAACCGCCCGTGCCCGAGACACCGTTCGGCAGCGACCGGCCGGCGACCGGCCGGACCCAGCCGGCGTCGATCCAGCCGGCATGACCCCCGCCGGGATCGATCCCGATCTCGCCCCCCGTCAACCGTGGTCCGATCCGGTGCTGCTGGTGGCCGTGCTGGTGGGCGGGCTCGTCGGCACCCTGGCCCGCTACGGGCTGGACGTCACCTGGCCCACGCCGACCGGTGGCTTCCCATGGGTCACCTTCGTCATCAACGCCTCGGGCGCCCTGGCCCTGGGCGCCCTGCTGGCGGCCATCGGCCGGGCCGACCACCCGCCGCGATGGTTGCGGCCGCTGTTCGGGACGGGCCTCCTCGGGGGGTGGACGACGTACTCGACCCTGATGGTCGAGGTGGCGGTGCTCGGCAAGGGGGGCGACGTGGGCACCGGGGCCCTCTACCTGGCCGCCTCGCTGGTGGCCGGGCTGACGGCGGTCGTCGTGGGCAAGGCCGGCGTCGCCCTGCTCTGGCCGCGTCGGGTGGTGCTCGGATGACCCTGGCCCTGATCGTGGCGGCGGCCGGCGGCGTGGGGGCGGTCGCCCGGTACGTGGTGGACAACCTGGTCCGCAGCCGCCATCGCGGGACGTTCCCGCTGGGCACCCTGCTCATCAACGTGACCGGGTCCCTGATCCTCGGCGTGCTGACCGGCCTCATGTGGCACCACGGTCTGTCGGCCCACGAGCGGCTGATCGTCGGCACCGGCTTCTGCGGCGGCCTGACCACCTGGTCGACCGCCTCGTGGGAGTCGGTCCAGCTCGTCGAGGACCGCCTCTACGTCCAGGCCACGGTGTACACGCTGGGCGGGATGGCCGTGGCCCTCGGGGCGGCCGCCGCCGGGCTGGCGCTGGCCACCCTCTGAGGCCGGATCCGCCAGGCCCTCGGTCCTAGACTGGCCACGATCGACCCGAGGAGGCGTCCATGCCCGAACTCCGCCGACCCACGCCCGTCCCCGCCGAGACCCCGGCGGCCGAGCGGCTGCACCGCCAACAGATGCTGGTGGCCGCCTTCCGGCTCTTCAACCGGTTCGGGTTCGACGAGGGGGTGGCTGGCCACATCACGGCCCGCGACCCCGAACGGCTGGACCACTTCTGGGTGAACCCGTTCGGCACATCCTTCGGCGTGCTCGAGGTGAAGGACCTGATCCTGGTCAACGAGCAGGGCGAGGTGGTCGAAGGTGACGGGCTGCTCAACACGGCGGCCTTTGCCATCCACAGCCAGATCCACGCCGCCCGACCCGACGCCGTGGCCGCCGCCCACTCCCACTCCCTCCACGGCAAGGCCTTCTCGACCCTCGGGCGCCTGCTCGACCCGCTGACCCAGGACGCCTGCGCCTTCTACGAGGACCACGGGCTGTTCGACGACTACACCGGGGTGGTGCTCGACCTCGACGAGGGCAAGCGCATCGCCCACGCCCTGGGCGACCACAAGGCGGTGATCCTGCGCAACCACGGCCTGTTGACCGTGGGCCACTCGGTCGAGGAGGCCGCCTGGTGGTTCATCACCATGGAGCGCTCGTGCCAGGCCCAGCTCCTGGCCCAGGCGGCCGGCACGCCGATCCCCATCGAGCACCGCCACGCCCAGACGACCCGGGACCAGGTCGGCACGCACCTGGGTGGGTGGTTCAACTTCCAGCCGCTCCTCCAGCGGCTGCTGGCCGACCAGCCCCACCTCTTCGACTGAGCGGCCACCGATGGGAGTGGCCCTCGCCCACGTGACCTTCGATGCCTCGGACCCGGTGACCCTGGCCGCCTTCTGGTCGGCCGCGCTCGACCGGCCGGTGGACGACGGGGCGAGCCCGCACTTCGCCTCGATCGACGACGCGGCGCCCGACCGACCGAGCTGGTTCTTCGTGGCCGTGCCGGAGGGCAAGACGGCGAAGAACCGGGTCCACGTCGACCTCACCGCCACCGATCGCCTGGCCGAGGTCGACCGCCTGGTGGGGCTCGGGGCGGTGCGCCGCTCGGACCACGACGAGTGGGGCGCCGTCTGGACGGTGCTCGAGGACCCCGAGGGCAACGAGTTCTGCGTCGGGCAGGCCGCCGCCGGCTGAGCCGACGAGTGCCGCCGGGCGAGGGTGGCCGACCGGGGCGCCCTCAGGTGTCGCCGGGTGCGGTGAGCGCCTGGGCCACGCTGTAGCCGCCCGGCCTCGGATGGGCCTCGGCCCACGCCCGGGCCGTGGCCATCGACTCGAAGGGGCCGACGATGGCCTCGGGGGCGGTGTTGGCCGGGCCCCGGAGCACCACGGCCGGCCCGTCGGACGCCATCTGGCCGACCTCCCGCTCAGGGACGGGCGTCGAAGGTCGGGACGAGGGTGCGGGCCGCCCGGGCCTCGTCGACCCGGCGCACCGGCGTCGTGCGGGGGGCAGCCGCCGACTGCTCGGGGTCCTCGGCCGCCTCGGCGGCGATGGCCTCGAGCGCCTCGGCCAGCGCCTCGAGCGTCTGGAGGCTCTCGGTCTCGGTCGGCTCGATCATGATCGCCTCGTCCACGATGAGCGGGAAGTACACGGTCGGCGAGTGGAAGCCCTCCTCCAAGAGGCGCTTGGCCACGTCGAGCGCCTTCACCCCGTGCTGGCGCCGCAGCGTCGAGGCGGCCAGCACCACCTCGTGCATGCAGGGTCGGTCGAACGGCACGTCGTAGGCGGCCCCGAGACGCTGGCGCAGCCAGTTGGCGTTGAGCACGGCCCGCTCGGCCACCCGGCGCAGGCCGTCGGCCCCGTGGACCTCGATGTAGGTGAGGGCCCGGGCCAGCACCAGGGCGTTGCCGTGCCAGGAGTGGACCCGACCGATGGAGCGGGGCGGGGTCGACCAGCCGTAGCGGCCGCCGATCCCCTCGGTGCCCGGCTCGTCCGCCTCGGGCCTCCCCTCCCCCTCGGCCAGCTTGACCGGACGGGGACCGGGGAGGAACGGGAGCAACCGCTCGGCGACGGCCACCGGCCCGGCGCCCGGACCGCCACCGCCGTGGGGCGTGGCGAACGTCTTGTGCAGGTTCATGTGCACGATGTCGAAACCCATGTCGCCGGGTCGGACGACGCCCAGGATGGCGTTCAGGTTGGCCCCGTCGTAGTACAAGAGGCCGCCCACCTCGTGGACGGCGGCGGCGATCTCGGCGATGTCCTCTTCGAACAGCCCCAGGGTGTTGGGATTGGTGAGCATGATCCCGGCGACGTCGGTGTCGAGCACCCCCCGGAGGGCGGCCATGTCGACGCAGCCCCGCTCGTCGCTCGGGACGGTGGTGACCTCGTAGCCCCCCAGGGTCACCGAGGCCGGGTTGGTGCCGTGGGCCGAGTCGGGGATGATCACCCGCCGCCGGTCCTCGCCGTGGGCGTCGTGCCACGCCCGCATCAGCAGCAGCCCGGTCAGCTCGCCGGCCGCCCCGGCCGCCGGTTGCAGGGTGGCCCCGGCCATGCCGGTGATCTCGCAGAGGGCCTCCTCCAGCTGCACCAGCAGGGCCAGCCACCCCTGGGTCAACGAGGCCGGCGCCCCCGGGTGGACCCCGGCCAGGCCGGGCAGGGCGGCCACGGCGTCGCAGAGCTTGGGGTTGTACTTCATGGTGCACGACCCGAGCGGGTACGCCCCGAGGTCGACCGAGAACTGGCGGTGGCTCAAGCGGGTGAAGTGGCCGACCAGGTCGCGCTCGGACACCTCGGCCAGGTCGAGCGGGACGTCGCGCCGGTGGGCCGCCGGCACCAGGTCCTCCAGGCCGAGCTCGGGGATGCCGGTGGTCCGCAGCTGGTGGCTGTGCCGGCCGGGCTCGGAGAGCTCGAACAGCGTCGGCTCGGCGTCGTGGCCCAACAGCGGCGCGCTCGGTGGCCCGCCCACCGGCGGCGCTCACCGGCGGACCGCCTTGTCGACCGCCGCCACGTAGGCGTCGATCTCGGCCCGGGTCCGGCGCTCGGTCACCGCCACCAGGAGCCCGTACTCGGCGTCGTCGGCCCCGACCGAGCCGTCGCCGCCCTCGCCGACCAGGTCCACCAGGGCCAGGCCGGCCAGGAAGCCCTCCTCGGCCAGCCGCTCCACCACGGTGCGGGCCGGCACCGGCGTGCGCACGGCGAACTCCCGCACCACCGGCGTGTCCCCGGTGAGCGACGTCACGCCGTCGAGGGCGAGGAGGCCGTCGCGGCAGTACCGGGTGGCCCGGGCGCACCGCAGCGCCACCTCGGCCAGGCCGGCGGTGCCCAGCCAACCCAGCTGGACGGCGGCCGTCACGGCCATCAGGGTCTGGTTGGTGCAGACGTTGGAGGTGGCCTTCTCCCGCCGGATGTCCTGCTCGCGCGCCCGCAGCGTGGTCACGTAGGCGCGGATGCCCTCACGGTCGACCGTCTCGCCGACCAGGCGTCCGGGCAGGCGCCGGACGTGCTCGGCGGCGCAGGCGAACAGTCCGAGGTAGGGACCACCGAAGCTGAGGGCGGTCCCGAAGGCCTGGCCCTCGCCGATCACCACGTCGGCACCCCACTCCCCCGGGGTCCGCAGGATGCCGGTCGACACGGGGTCGGCCGCCACCACCAGGACGGCGCCGTGGCGGTCACAGAGCGCCCGGGCGGCGGCCAGGTCCTCGAGGCAACCCAGGTAATTGGGATACCCGACGACCACCACCCCTGGCGGCTCGTCCCCGGTCGCCTCGGGCCACGCCGTGGCCCCGTCGACCAGACCCACCTCGACCAGTCGGTGACCGGTGCCGGCCACGAAGGTGGCCAACACCGCCCGCCAATTCGGATGCACCCCGGCCGACAGCCACACGGTCGACCGGCCGCTGGCCGCCACGCCGAGGTTGACCCCCTCGACGAGGGCGCTCGCCCCGTCGTAGAGCGAGGCGTTGGCCACCGGCAGCCCCGACAGCCGTGACGCCATGGTCTGGAACTCGAACACCGCCTGCAGCACCCCTTGGGCCACCTCGGCCTGGTAGGGGGTGTACGAGGTCACGAACTCCGAGCGCCCGGCGAGGGCCCGGACGACCGGCGGCACCTCGTGGTCGTAGGCCCCGCCGCCGGCGAAGCACACCAGGCGATCGCTCCGGGCGGCGTTGGCCTCGGCCAGCCGGCCCAGGTGGTCGGCCACGTCGGGCTCGGGCCGGCCGGGCTCGAGCGCCAGCTCGCCGGTCACCCGGAGGGCGTCGGGCACCGCCGCGAACAGGTCGTCCAGCGACGAGAGACCGAGGAAGGCCAGCATGGAGGCCAGCTCGGCCTCGGTGTGGGGCAGGTAGTCGCTCACGACGCCGGGGCCGCCCGAGGTCCAGAACGGCGTGGCCACCACGGTGGCGTCGATCTCGCGCCCCCGCTGGGACACGGTGACCCGATCACCGACCACGGCCGGCGTCGGGTGCGTGTCGAGCAGGGCCAGGGCGATCCCGCGCCCGAGCATCGGCGAGAAATTCCCACTGGTCACCGGACCGACCGGGGCGCCCCCGCTGGTCACGACGGCTCCCTCCCGGGGTGGCTGACGGCCGTCGGTCCGCAACCCGTGCAGGCGGCGGGCCGGCCCGGCCAGCCGCTCGCGCTCGAGGGCCGGGCGTCCGACGAACTCGCCCTTGTCCCAGCCCACGACCCAGCCCAGGCCGGCTTGCAGCGGGGTGATGCCCGGACCGAGCTCGTGCCCGTGCAGGGGCAGACCGGCCTCGAGCCGCAGGGTGTCGCGGGCGCCGAGCCCGGCCGGCGTCGCCCCGGCGGCCAGCACGTCGTGCCAGAACGCCTCGGCCCGCTCGGCCGGGACGGCCACCTCGACGCCGTCCTCACCGGTGTAGCCGGTGCCGGCGGCCACGCACGGCGTCCCCCGCCAGTCGAAGGACACCACGTGGAAGCGCCCGACCGCCGCCGCCTCGTCCGAGACGGCGGCCACCAGCCGCCGGGCCTCGGGACCCTGCACGGCGATGATGGCCCGATCGGCCGTGGTGTCGGTGCCGCCGATGGCCGACCGCACCCGCGTGGTGTTCGAGGCATTGGGCATCACGTCGAAGCGCTCGGGTCCCACCCACCACACGATGATGTCGTCGGCCACCGAGGCGTCTTCGGTCAGCAGGTGCGTGTACTGGGCGCGCCCCGGTCCGACCTTGCCCAGGTCGTTGGTCAGGGTCCGCTGCAAGAGGCCCAGCGCCTCGGGTCCCTCCACCCGCACGGTGCCCAGGTGGCTCACGTCGAAGGCCACGGCGGCGGTGCGGCAGGCCCGGTGTTCGGCGACCGTCCCGGCCGGGTAGCTGAGGGGCATCTCCCATCCGCCGAAGGGGACCATCTTGGCCCCGAGGTCGAGATGCGCCTGGTGCAACGGCGAGCGCCGGACGTCGGCGGCGGGGGGTTCGGCGGCAGCCGTTGGTGTCGTTGGCGCCACGCCCATGCGGGCAGCCTAGGCGGCGCTCGGACTCACGAATTCGAGCCCGTGCTGCTGCACCAGGTCGAGGAAGTCGCGCTGGTAGACGACGAGGATGTCGACCTCGGGATACAGGGCGCGCGTGCGGCGGACCTTGCCGTTCTTGCGGGTGACCAGGCGCTGCTCGGCCGTGGTCAGCTCGATGAAGCACCGGAAGTCGGGCAACCAGAAGTCGGGTCGGAAGCCGGCCGTGGGGTTGCCCCGCTCGTCCCAGCGCAGCGCGAACTCGACCGGCTCGTACTCCCAACGGACGTCGTAGAGATCGAGCAGGGCGGCCAGCAACCGCTCGGAGGGATGGGCGAAGCGCACGCTGGCGGCGGGCGAGCCCGAGGGGTGCGGGGACCGGCGGGGCCCGGTCCGGCCCGGAGGGGTCACTCCCCGGCGGCTCGGGTGCCGAGCGGAAGCTCCTGGGGCGACGGGGTCCGGCGGTCGACCGGCGGCTCGCCCCGGCCGACCCGGACGATGTCGGCCTCGAGCTCGCCGACCACGCCCGAGAGCGGGACGATGTTGAAGACGCCCTGGCCGCCCTGCAGCAGGTCGACGACCTCGCCGTTCGACTGGGCCAGCACCGACCGGGTGCCGGTGAGCACCAGGTTGGCCGAGGCCAGGTCGACCTCCAGGTCCTCGCGCAGGCAGTCGACGGCCCGGCGGGCCGACTGCAGCGACACCCCCGAGTCGAGGAGCTGCTTGATGACCTTCAGCTCGAGCACGTCGCGGTAGGTGTAGAGGCGCTTGGAACCGCTCCCCCGGGCCTCGGCCAACGAGGGTCGCAGCAGCCCGGTCCGGGCCCAGTAGTCGAGCTGGCGGTAGGTGATACCCACCAGCGCGCACACCACCGGTCCACGGAACCCGTCGCCATCGGGTTCGGCCGTCGTCGCCATCGATCCTCCTCCAGCCCGTCGTCGTCCGAAAGGCTACCCGACCCGGACCACAGGGACGTAGTTACGCCGACGTGATCTGGTGATCGACCCCGGCGCCGGTGGTGCCCCATCGTCGGTCGGTCGCCGCCCACGCCTGCACCGGACCGTGGGCCCGGACGCCGACCCGCTCCCCGAGGGCCCGGACCGGTCCCCCGGCCACGCGCACGACCAACTCGCCCATCCGGTCGCCGTCGCCCCCCAGGCGGATCACGGCGTCGTGGCCGAAGTACTCGTAGCCGATCACCGGGGCCTGGTACTCCTCGGAGGTGGCCGGATCGACCAGGTCGATCTGCTCGGGCCGGAGCAGCACCTCCACCGCCGCCCCGTCGGCCGGCGCCCGGTCCGGGTCGACCAACGCCAGGAGGCCGAGGCCGGTGGCCACCGACCGGCCGGACACCACGCCGTCGAGCAAGTTGGTCTCGCCGAGGAACCGGGCCAGTCCCGGGTCGCTCGGCCGCGTGTAGAGCGACGCCGGCGCACCCGACTGCCCGATCCGCCCGCCACGGATCACGGCCACCCGGTCGGCCAACGAGAGCGCCTCGTCCTGGTCGTGGGTCACCAGCACGGCGGTGGTCCCGGCCGCCCGGAGCACCTGGCGGACGTCGGCCCGCACCGACGCCCGCAGGCCGGCGTCGAGCGACGAGAAGGGCTCGTCCAGCAGCACCAGCTCCGGCCCGATGGCCAGAGCGCGGGCCAGGGCCACCCGTTGCTGCTGGCCGCCCGAGAGCTGGTGCGGGTACCGCCGGCCGAGGCCGGCCAGCCCGACCATCTCGAGCAGCTCGGCCACCTTCGGCCCGGACCGCTCGGCCCGCCGCAGGCCGAAGCCGACGTTGCGCTCGACGGTCAGGTGCGGGAACAGGCTCCCCTCCTGGGGGACGTAGCCGATGTGGCGACGCTCGGGCGGCGCCACCCGGCCGGCGCCGTCGTCCATGACCACCCCGCCGATGCTGACCTGCCCGGCATCGGCTGCGTCGAACCCGGCCACGATCCGCAGCAAGGTGGTCTTCCCGCTGCCCGAGGGCCCGAGGATCGCCGTGAAGGTGCCGTCGGCCACGGTGAGGTCGACGCCGCGCAGGACCGGCTGCTCCCCGAACGCCTTGTGCAGGCCGGCGACCACCAGGTCGGTCACGTCGGCACCGTCGCGGTCGGGCGGGTCGGGTGGCGGGTCACGAGGGGCTGGACGCCCGGGTGGGCCGGCGGTCGAAGTAGCGCGACAGGACGTAGCTCGGCACGGCGGCCACGGCGATCATCACCAGGGCGAACGGCGCCGCCTGGCCGTAGGAGAGGTTCTGCTCGTAGGCCCAGAACTGCGTCGACAGCGTCTGGACCCCGGTCGGGATCAGCAGCAGGGTCGCCGTGAGCTCGGTCACCGACGGCCAGGAACACCAGGCAGAACGAGGCGGCGATCCCCGGGCCGACCAGCGGCAGGGTCACCCGGACCAGCACCCGCCAGCGGGGCTCGCCCGAGCGACCGGGCGACCTCTTCCAGGCTCGACCGGGGCGTAGGCCACCGAGGCCCGCACGCCCACCAGGGCCAGGGGGAAGAACAAGATGGCGTAGGCCACGATCATCAGGCCCGCCGTCTGGTAGCCGAACCCCTGGGCGTAGCGCTCGGCGAAGTAGCTCAGGGCCAGGGCGATGACCAGACCCGGGAGGGCCAGGACCAGGTACGTGCTGCGCTCGAGGAGCCGGGTCGGCCCGACCGCCGTGGCGGATGGCCAGCAGCGCCACCGGGAGCGCGAGCACGGTCGCCAGGGCGGCCGCGGCGGCGGCGTAGAGCGCCGTGTGCCAGGCCGCGTCGACCAGCGACACGCCGGCCAGCGAGTGGGCGCCCCCCTCGAACATCCAGTAGACGCTCGACCCGATCGGCACCCCGAGGGCCAGGGCCACCAGGGCGACGAACCCGAGCAGGACCGGCACGGTGGCCCGCCCGAGACGGGTGCGGTTGCCGACCCGCTGGGCCATGCGGCCCGGCCCGACGCACGCTGCCGCGTCCCCGGGCCGCCAGGTCACCGCCCAGGACGACGAAGCTCAGCACCACCAGGACCAGCGACAGGGCGCAGGCCGTGGGGACGTTGAAGGACACCTGGAACTCGGTGAAGATCTCGGTGGTGAACGTCTGGTAGCCGAGGATCTCGAACGCCCCGTACTCGGCCAGCAGCAACAGCGCCACCAGCACGCAGCCGCCGAGGATGGCCCCCTTGGCCTGGCCCAGCGTCACCCGCACGAACGTGCGCCACCCGGCCCACCCCGAGGCTGCGGGCCGCCTCCTCCTGACCCGGATCGGCGCTCCGCAGGCTGGCGGCGACCGGCAGGTACACCAGCGGGTACACGGCCAGGGTCATGACGATCACCGCGCCGCGGAACCCGTGCATCCACGTGGTCAGCGACGCCCACCCGAAGCTGACCACGAAGTCGGGGATGGCGAAGGGCACCACGACCAGCACGGCCCACACCCGCCGGCCGGGCAGGTCGGTGCGCTCGACGCACCACGCCGTGAGGGTGCCGATGACGGCGCACAGCACCGTCACCACCACGGTCAGGCGGACGGTGTTCCACAGGAGGGTCCAGGTGAGGGGCCGCCAGATGAGATCGGCGACCGTGCGCACCCCGGCGCCGTGCGCCTCGATCAGGAGGAAGACCAGCGGGGCCAGCAGGACCAGGGCCACGGCGCTGCTGGCCAGCACCAGCGACCGGGGGCGCGGCGGCGTCGACGGGCGGCGACCGTGGCCGCCGTCTCGACGGTCTCGGGCGCGTCGGTGGCCAGCACCGAGGTCACGTCAGCCGACTCCGGTCACCGGCGGGCGACCCGCGGCGGCTCACAAGAGCCCGGCCTGCTTCAAGAGGGCGACGGCCGACGACCCGTCGCCGAGCTCGGGGATGGTGATGGCGTTCGGCTGGAGTTGGTCGAAGGGCGTCTCGGGCTGGGCCGTGGTCACCCCCGAGGCGATCGGGTACTCGAAGCTGATCGAGTGGGCGATGATCTCCTGGCCCTGCTTGGAGACCGAGGTAGGCCAGGAACTTCTGGGCCGCCGCCTGGTGGGTGCTCGACTTCACGATGCCCGCCCCCGAGACGTCGACCACGTACCCCGGGTCCCCCGGGGCCAGGTAGGCGATCTTCGAGTGCAGGTTGGCATGCGCCGATCTCGGCTCGCATCCGGTACCAGTAGTACTGGTTGACGAGCCCGAAGGCCACCTGCGCCCCGGTTGACCTCGTCGGCGATCGTCTCGTTGTCGGGGTAGTCGTGGCTGGCCGACGTTGGTCTTCACGCCGTCGAGCCACTTGAGGGTCGCCGCGTCGCCGTAGGTCCGGGCCACCGACGTGACGATGGGCTGGAAGTCCGTCTCCCCGGCCGCCACGGCCAGCTTGCCCTTGTACTGGGGGTCGGCCAGCTGGCAGGACCGACGTCGGCAGCTGGCTCCTTGGCGATGAGGCTCGGGTTGTAGATCAGCACGCTGACCCGGGCCGAGACCCCGACCCAGTGACCGGTCGGCGAGTTGTACTTGCTCGGCGTCTTGGCCAGGGTCGTCGACTCGACCTTGGAGAGCAGGCCCTTGCCCTGGAGGTACTCGAGCGGCGGCGAGTTCTCGGTGAAGAACACGTCGGCCGGCGAGTGGCTGCCCTCGGTGGCGATCTGGTCGGCCAGGACGTCCTCGTCGTCGTTGCGCACGTTGACCGTGATCCCGGTGGCCTTCTCGAACCCGGCCACCAGCGAGTCGGTGGTCTGCTCGTGCTGCCCGCTGTACAGGGTGAGCGACTGGGACGATCCCGACGACGAGCCGCCACAGGCCGTCAACAGGCCGCCGGCCAGGGCCATCGTCCCGACCACCAGACCGGCCCGGCGGGTGGCCCTCGACCACCGGGCGCCGGCCCCGCCGCGGGTCCTCATCGGTGCGTGCATCGCCCTACCTCCACCTCGGTGACGGTTCCGGTCGTCCCTCGGTCCCCCGCTCACGAGGTCGCCCCCGGGCAGATGGCGTCGACGTGCTGCTCGGCCGTGGCCACGCCCTTCTTGGCCGCACTCCCACCGTTGTCGGTGACGAAGGTCTGGTAGGCCGACGACAGCTGGTCGATGGCCGTCTGGAGGGCCTGGTCCGAGGTGTGGATCTCCCGGAGCGGCGCCACCTGGGCCAGGGCGTGACCGACCGGGTCGGCGTCGGGATCCGGCCCGTCACTCAGGGTGGCGCTCGACCTTCTGGCAGGCCGCCGGCGGCGAGGCGGTGGCCGAGGAGCTGCAGGCGGCCAGCAGGCCGGCGCTCAGGGCGAGGACGCCGAGGGCGGCGCACGTACGGGCCGGTCGTCGGGAACCCGACCCCCTCCCCCTGGATCCGGGCCCGTCACCCTGGCCGAGGGCGACCGAACCCTTCGTCGATTCCACCTGCTCCATGACGCACCGTCCCGCGTGTGAGGGCTACCTAACGGGACCCTAGCCGAAACTCTTTAGGACGGCCTAACTCGATGAAAGGGGCTTCCCTGAGAGGTTCGACACCGTGGCCGGCGCCCCACCGTGCGTACGGGCGAGCACCGAGGGGACGCCCCGCTCGAGCCCCTGGGGGTCGGCAGCGCAAGGACGTTGCGCAGAACCGCCGCTCAGGATCCGGGATCGCCGAAGTCGGCCATCCCCCCGAAGGAGCTGGACGGCTCGGCGTAGAAGCGCCGCGGGATCCGACCGGCCGTGGCGGCCAGCCGTCCCGCCTCGACGGCCCGGGCCATCGCCGTCGCCATCTTGACCGGGTCCTGGGCGGCGTTGACGGCCGTCGCCGCCAGGACGCCGTCGCAGCCGAGTTCCATGGCCAGGGCGGCATCCGACGCCGTGCCGATGCCGGCGTCGAGGATCAACGGCACGCCGACCATCTCGCGTAGCAGGGCCACGTTGTGGGGGTTGCGGATGCCGAGGCCGCTCCCGATGGGTGACCCGAGCGGCATGACGGCGGCGCAGCCCACCTGCTCGAGCCGGCGGCCCAGTACCGGATCGTCGTTGGTGTAGGCGAGCACCACGAACCCGTCCTCGGCCAACTGCTCGGCCGCCGACAGCAGCTCGACGGCATCGGGCAGGAGGCTCCGGTCGTCCCCGATGACCTCCAGCTTGATCCACTCGGTCTCGAAGGCTTCCCGGGCCAGCTTGGCCGTGAGTACCGCCTCCGAGGCGGTGAAGCAGCCGGCCGTGTTGGGCAGCACCCGGATGCCGTGCCCGACCAGGAGGTCGAGCAGCGAGCCCCGGGCCGACGGGTCGATCCGGCGCACGGCCACGGTGGCCAGGGCCGTGCCCGAGGCCACCAGCGCCTGCTCCAGCGCGTGCAGGCTGGTCATCCCGCCCGTGCCCAGCAGCAGCCTCGAGCCGAGCGTCACGCCGGCGATGACCAGCGGATCGAGCTCGCTCTCCATACCGGCAACGCTACCAACGGTGGCCGACGAACGGCCGACGCCGACCCGAGCGCCCGGTCGCCCGATGCGGGCGCCCGGAGGGTGCCCGGTCGGCGGTCGGTACAGTGCCGACATGCGGTTCCCCAGCAGCGTCGCCGACCGGGTCGGCCGCCCGACCCCGGTCCGGTGAGCGACCCGGTCGTCGTCCTCTCCATCGCCGGCTCGGACTCGGGCGGGGGTGCGGGCATCCAGGCCGACCTCAAGACCTTCGCCGCCCACGGCGTCTTCGGGACCACCGCCCTCACCGCCCTCACCGCCCAGAACACCGTCGCCGTGCTCGACGTGATGGCGGTGACGCCCGAGTTCCTGCTCCGCCAGATCGAGGCCGTCCTGGACGACCTGCCGGTGGCCGCCGTCAAGACCGGGATGCTGGCCAACGCCGAGCTGGTGGCGCTGGTCGGGGGCCTGGCGGCGGAGGGACGGCTACCCCACCTGGTCGTCGACCCGGTGATGGTGTCCACCAGCGGCCATCCGCTCCTCGATCCGAGCGGGGTGGCCGCCTACCGCGACCTCCTCCTCCCCCACACCAGCCTGGTCACCCCGAACCTGGCCGAAGCGGCCATGCTCACCGGCCGGGAGCCGGGCGACCTGGCCACGCCCGAGCGCCGGCTGGCGGCGGCCACCGAGCTCCGGGCCCTCGGCCCGACCACCGTCGTCCTGAAGGGTGGCCACCGGGCGCCGGGCGACCGGGCGACCGGTGCGTCGGACCTCTTCGTCGGCCCCGACGGCTCGGTCGTCCTCTCGGCGGCCCGGGTGCCGACCGGCAACGACCACGGCACCGGGTGCTCCCTGTCGGCGGCCATCGCCGCCAACCTGGCCCTCGGTCATCACCCGCGCCACGCCGTCGAGCGGGCCAAGGAGTTCGTCCATCGGGCCCTCGAGGGTGCCGCCAACTGGCGCCTGGGGGCCGGGCCGGGACCCATCGACCACTTCGGATGGTCGGACCGGCCGCGCCGCGCCCGTCGACGACGAGGCCCGAACCTAAGCTGGCCGGCCATGGGCCCGCCAGGTTCCCCCACCCCGGTCGAGCACGACCCGACCGTCGACGCCGCCCCCGTCCCCCCGGTCCGCACCACCCCCGGTATGCGGCCGGCCCTCCTGGTCGGCGGTATCGCCCTGGTCCTGGTGATCGTGTTCGCCGTCGCCGCCGGGGTGACCAACGGCGGCCAGGGGTCGACCAAGCCGCTGCCCGCCACGGCCCGAACGGTGAAGGGCACGTCGCTGCTGGCTGTGCCGGCCACCGCCGCCCTGGCCCGGATCGCCGACCCCGGCGAGCCGCCGGACAACATCACCAACGCCGTCACCGTGCCCCAGCACGCCTCCATCGTGAACTCGGTGAACACCGACCAGAACGCCGGGCTCTTCGACCGCTCAGTGAAGCTCGTCGTCTCGGCCGACCAGGCGTCGGTCATCGACTTCTACAGCGTCGAGATGCGTCGCCTCGGGTGGCACGTCACCAGCACCGGCCCGGCCACCGGCCTGGCGGGCATCGAGATCCTCGGGCAGAAGGCCGGCGGGGACGGCTGGGAATGGGAGATGGGCGCCGTGGTGTCGCCGTCGAGCTTCTCGGGCTCGACCGACACCACGGCCTTCACCATCCGCCTCTACCAGGTCGACGACCAGGACTGAGCGCCGGCGACGTCCCGGGCGCTCAGGCCTCCGGGGACGGCGGGGAGTCGGGCGACGGCGGCGCCGACCTGGCCTCGAGCTCGTCGGCCGGCGCCGACCCGGCGCTCTGGCCGGCCAGGACGGCCACCGGGGCGTCGGCCGTGGGCCCGTCCGGGGCCGGCTCCGAACCCCGGAACAGGTAGCCCCAGACGAAGAAATTGATCGGGTACAGCAGGTAGCCCACCCGGGTGGCCGGCGCGAACACGATGGCCACGGTCATGACCCAGCCGGCCAGGGTGCAGACCTCGGCGGCCGTCGCCGGCGGTCGCCGCACCAGCCGGTGCAGCAGGATCGGCAGGCCGATCACGGCGACGGTGATGGGCAGGATCCGATGCAGGCCGGGGAACGCGCTCACCAGGATGTGGCCGGGCAACGGGCTGGCGGCCGGCGAGGCGATGCCCACCAGGCCCAGCGGGAACAGGACGACGTTCTGGACGAACTCTTGGGGTCCGCGCAGCAGGAACGGCAGCACGACCGGCACCGTGATGACCAGCATGCCGAGGGCCATGCGGCCCGGAGCCCGTCGTCCCTGGCGATCCCGGGCGGCGAACAGGGCCAGGCCGGCCAACGGCCAGGCGGTGAATTTCATGGCCGACACCACCCCGAGCGTGAAGCCGGCCCAGCCCGGGCGCCGTCGTTGGGCGAGGACCATGCCCAGCAGGAGCAGGGCGGCCACCGGCATGTCGTCGCCCCCCGTGGCCAGGGGCAGCGCGGCGGTGGGCAAGACCGTCAGCACCTGCAACGTCCGCACCTTGCGCTCGCTCGGACCCCGGCACAGGGCCAGGGCCACGGTCACCACCAGCAGGGTGGCCATGGTGAAGAAGATCCGGGCGTCGGTGAGCCGGATCGGCTCCTTCGTGCTCGAGGGCAGGCCGAACACGGTCATGAGCGGGAGGTAGGGGTCGAAGGACTCGTAGGCCGGCTCGCCCGGCGTGGCGTGCTCGACGTGCCGGTCCTTGTAGATGGCGTAGTAGGGGTCCTTGCCGTCGGCCGCCCGCTGGCCCGAGTGTTCGATGACCACCGTCTCGGGCTGCACGTGGGCCGACGGGTTCCCACCTTCGGCCCGCCAGGAGACCTCCAGGGCCAGCGGCAGCAGGGTCGCCCCGAGCAGGATGCCGACGAAGATGACGATCCGGGCGGCACCCCAGTGCGGGATCGGGGGAGCCTCGTCGCCCATGGAGCCGGCGGCGGCGGCGGCCCGGCGGCGGCGGGTCCGGTAGCGGCCGACCAGCAGTGAGGCCACGGCGGCGGCCAGATAGGGCCCGACCGCCAGCTCGCCCCACTGCCGGTAGAGGAGGATGGACGAGAACCGGGCGGTGACGCCGGCGAACAAGGCCGAGGCGGCGTAGAGAGCGGCGTCGCCCTCCTCCGGCCACCAGGAGGCCGTCCTGGTCGAGATCGCCTGTCCGAGCCCTCTGCGCACGTACCTCTCCAGAGCGGCCCCGAGCCTCCGGCAGGACCTCGACGCCGTCCTACGGACCCTACCAGCAGCCTCAGCCCGGACTCAGGTTCCAGATCTCCAGGTAGAAGGCGAGCTCGGCCTCGAGACAGGCGGCGATGGTGTCGGCCCGACGGAACCCGTGGCCCTCCCCGGGAAAGCTCCGGTAGCGGCACCGGACCCCCCGGGCCTCGAGCGCCGCCACCATCGCCGTGGCCTGGCTCGGGGGCACGATCGGGTCCTCGTCCCCCTGCAGCAGGAGCACCGACCCGGTGAGCTCGTCGACCCGGTGCCGGGGGGACCGCTGCCGGTAGGTCTCGGCGGCCGCCGGGAGCGGACCGATCAGCCCGTCGGTGTAGTGGGCCTCGAAGTCGTGCGTCTCGGCGGCCAGGGCCAGCAGGTCGGTCACGGCGTACCAGACGGCGGCCCCGGCGAACAGCTCGGCCCGCACCAACGCGTTGAGGGCCGTCAGCCCGCCGGCGCTGGTGCCCCGGATGGCCAGGCACGCGGGGTCGGCCAACCCCTGGTCGACCAGCCAGCGGGCACCGGCCACGCAGTCGTCGCTGTCGAGGGCCCCCCACCGTCCCCGCAGGCGCTCCCGGTACGCCCGGCCGGCCCCGGTGCTCCCCCCGTAGTCGACGGTGGCCACGCCGATCCCTCGCGTGCTCAGGAACTGCACCACCACGTCGAAGCCGGGGTCGGCCGCCCCGGTCGGCCCCCCGTGACCGACCACCACCAAGGGGGGCGGTCGCCCCTCGGGGCCGACGGTGCCTTCGAGGGTCGGCGGGAAGTACCGGCCGTGGACCGGACCGACCGGTCCGGGGAACTCGAACGGCCACCCGACCGAAACGTCACCGGGCGCCAGCAGCGGCGCCGCGGGGCCGCCGAGTGCCTGCGGCGAACCGGGCACCGTCGACCCCTCCCCCGACCCGCCGGCTGGGACGGCCTGCCACCACACCCCGCCGGGCGTCCACGGCGTCGAACCGATCCAGGCCACGCCGGCGTCGTGGGCCACCACCCCGTCGATCCGGACACAGGGTTGCTCGAGCGCACCGGGCCGCTCGACCCCGGCCCCGCGACGCCCGTCGATCCAACCCAGATGATCGCGACCCCCCTCGTGGAACCGGACGACCAACCGGCCGTCGGGCATCGCCGCCATGGTCCGTTGCCCGAGCGACCAGTCGGGGGCATGGAACTCGGCCGGGTAGCTCGAGAGCGCCTCGAGCCGGTGGTCGCCGGGGTCGAACCGCCAGGGCTGCCACCACCCGGTGGCCTCCCGGGCGAAGACCAGGCCACCGTCGGGCTGCCACCGGGGTTGGCCCACCGAGTCACCCGCTCCCCCGGCGACTCGTCGGCCGGCCACCAGCGACGGGACGTCGTCGGCCACCCGCCAGTCGCCGACCCACAGCTCGGCGGCGTCCCAGGACATCGCCGGATGGTCCCAGGTGGTCCAGGCCAGGAGGCCGCCCGGCCCGAGGCGGGGCGCGGCCACGAAGTCTCGCCCGGCGACCAGCTCGTGCAGGCTGCCCGGACGGGCCGTGTCCAGGGCCACCAGGTCGTGGATCGCGCCCGGCCGGTGACGCTCGCGGACCGCCAGGACCCACCGCCCGTCGGGCGACGCCTGCAGGTCGCCGAACGACCACCGCTCCCCCTCGGGCGGCACCGGGGTGAGGGCCACCGCCGGCCGGCCTCCGTCGAGCAGCCACACGGCCTGGTCGGCCTGGTCCACGTAGGCCAGGGCCGTCGGCCCGGGGGGCCGGACGACGAGGGCGTAGGCACCACCGCCGTACTCGTGCACCCGCGAGCGGAGCCCCACCCCCGGCGGGGACACCAACTCGGGCGGGCCGGACCGCGGGCTGCGGACCAGGACCTGGCGGCCGCCGTCCTCGGGCCGGCGCTCCAGCCAGTACAGGGCGACCCCGTCCGACGCCAGCTCGGACACCGAGGTCCGCCCGGTGGCGGCGACCTGGCTCGAGAGCGGCGAGGGCCACCGACCGAACTCGGTGACCGTGACCACCCCGGCACGGTACCCGACCCTGCGGGCATGCCGGCCCGGGTCCCCGATGCCTAAGGTGCTCCCCGTGACCTTCCGAGCCTTTGTCGCCACCCGGACCGATGACGTCATCGAGGCGGCCGTGCGCCCCTTCGACCCCGCCGATCTGCCCGACGGGGAGGTCCTGGTCCGGGTCAGCTGGTCGGCCATCAACTACAAGGACGGGATGGCCATCCAGGCCAAGAACCGGGTGGCCCGCCGGTCGCCGTTGATCCTGGGCGTCGACCTGGCCGGCACGGTCGAGGAGAGCACGGACCCGACCATCGCCGTGGGCAGCGAGGTCCTGGTCCACGGCTACGAGCTGGGCACCGACCACCACGGGGGCTTCGCCGAGCTGGCCCGGGTGCCGGCCGACTGGGTCGTCCCGCTCCCGAACGGGCTGACGGCCCGACAGGCCATGGTGGTGGGAACGGCCGGCTTCACCGCCGTCCTCTCCCGTCGGGCCCTGGCCCAGGCCGGTTGCACCCCGGCCGACGGGCCAGTGCTGGTCACCGGGGCCTCGGGCGGCGTGGGCAGCATGGCCGTGGCCACCTTGGCCCACCACGGCTTCGAGGTGGTGGCCAGTAGCGGCAAGGCCCACGAGCACGACTACCTCCGGCGCCTCGGCGCCAGCGAGATCGTGGGACGGGAGGACATCGTCGTGGACGAGGGGCGCCCCCTCGGCGCCGAGCGCTGGGCGGCCGCCGTCGACTGCGTCGGCGGCGCCACGCTGGCCTCGGTGGTCCGCTCGCTGCGCTACGACGGGGCGGTGGCGGCCAGCGGCCTCACCGCCGGCGCGGTACTGCCCCTGACCGTCTTCCCGTTCATCCTGCGCAACGTGGCCCTGCTCGGCGTGGACTCGGTCCTGACCCCGATCGGTCGACGACGCGACGTGTGGACCGAGATGGCCGCCCAGTTCCCCGCCGGCCTGCTCGACGACGTCGTCGAGCGCGAGATCGGCCTCGACGGGCTACCCGAGGCGCTCGACCAGGTCATCGCCGGCCGGGTCCGGGGCCGGGTGCTGGTTCGACCCGACCGCTGAGGGTGTCCGGGTGGTCCCCCCGGGGGTTGCCCGGGTCGGGGACCGTGCCTCAGCTGGCGGCGTAGACCGGCGAGACGTGGATGGTCCCGCCGCCGCACGGGGCGATCTGCAGGGCCACGGTGAGGAAGGCGGTGTCGTTCGGTGGCGTGATCTCGGCTTTGGCCGAGGTGGGACACGTCGTCTCGCCGCCCACCGGCACGTCCTCGTAGTTGAGCGAGAAGGCGGCGACGGCGTTCGGGGCCAGGGTCACCGTGCTCGGGGGCTGGTTGGCCGCCGAGGCGCTGAACGGCTGGCCGCCCCCCCGCACGACGTTGGTGGGCAGCGAGGCCCCGGTCGAGCTGAGCAGCTGCATGCCCGGGTACCCGGCCAGCGTGCAGGTGGTGCTGGAGATGTTCTTCAGGCTCACCGACAGCTCGATCGTGCCGGCGCCCCCGCCCACGTTCGTGGGTGACGCCGAGAGCTGCTGGGGTTGGCAGGTGGTGGTCCCCGTCGTGGTGGTGGTCGACGCCGACGTGGTCGTGGTCGACGCGCCGGTGGTCGTCGTCGACGCGCCGGTGGTCGTGGTGGTCGTGGGCGACGTGGTGGCGTTGGACGAGCACCCGGCGAGCCCGATGGCGACGGCCACGACGGCGGGGACGCTCAACGACCAGGCCAGCCGGCGTCGGGTCGGGCGTGGCTGGCGGCTCACCCGCTGAAGTCCTCCGGCTTGATCGAATCGAGGAACTGCCGGAACTGGCCGACCAGCTCCTCGGGGTTCGACCCCTCCTCCTCTTCCTCTTCCCCGCTCTCGATGGCCAACAGGACGCCCTCGGCATCCATGAGGTCGTCGGAGACGAACAGGGGGCTCCCCGTGCGCACGGCCACGGCCACGGCGTCCGACGGCCGCGACGACACGGTCGATCGGGCGGCTCCCTGGAGCAACTGGAGCTCGGCGTAGTACGTCCCGGCCCGCAGCTCGGTGATCACCACCCGCTCGACCTCGACGTGCAACGTCTCGAGCACGTCGTGGATCAAGTCGTGGGTCATGGGTCGGGGGGTGTCGACGCCCTGGAGGGCGTAGGCAATGGCCGTGGCCTCGGGCGTACCGATGAAGATCGGCAGGGTCCGACCTTCACCCTCCGTCTCCTGCAGCAAGATGACCGGGGTGTTCGACTGCAGGTCCACCCGCACCGCCCGGAGCCGGACTTCGACCATGGACGCAATGTAGCGCCACCCACCCGTCACGTGTTCCCCCCCAGCTCAGCCGGGGTGTCGGCGGCGCTATCCGCCAAGTTGGCGACGGATGTCGCGACGGACCAGGGAGGCCCGGAGCCCCTGGCCCAATCGGGCCAGGTCGGCGGCCGCTTCGGCGGCCCGCTGGCGGGCCTCGGGGTTGCGCTGGCGCAGGAGCGGCGTGACGATCTGCTCGACCAGGCCCATCTCCCGGTCGACGGCGTTGCGGTAGAGCCGGAGATGGCGGGCCTCGATCCCGTAGCGGCCGAACTCGGCCGCCAGGGCGGCCACGGTGAGGGCCTCCTCGTCGTAGTAGAGGACCCCGGCCACCTCCATCGGGGCGATGAGCCCGAAGCCTTCGAGGGTGGCCAGCTCGATCACCGAGAGGCCGCTGGCGTTGGCCAGCTCCTCGGCGGTCATGCTGGCCCCGCTCACGCCCCCGACCGTGGCGAAGTCGTCCCGTTCGGCCGCCGGCCGCTCGGCCCGCCGCCCGCCCCGCGACGTCGACTCGGCGGACGGCGCCGTCTCGGGCGTCGACGCCGTGGCGGCGGGGGCCGAGGCGGGGGTGGAGGGGGCCTTGGCGCCCCTCCCCCGGGCCCGGGCGGCACTCGAGGTCTCGGTGGCCGGTGCCTCGGCCGGGGGCCGCTCGGTCGTGCTCACCACGTCGGCCGGTGGGGCGGCGACGTGGGCCGGCGCCGGGGTCGTCGGGGCGGCCTCGGCCGCGGCCGGCGCCGGGCGCCGGGCGAGCATCCGACCCGGCGGCGACGGCGTTCTCTGGTCCTTCGCCGCTGGGAGTCGGGGCGGCGGCGGCCGGAACCGGGGCCGGCGGCGTGGGGGTCGTCGACACGCGGGTACCGGTCGTCGGCCCCGGGTCGGCGGCGGTCGTGGCCGGCGAGGGCGACGCCTCGGTCGGTGCGATCAGGCTCGGGGTCTCGGCCATCGCCGGCGCCGTCGCGGTCGCCGCCCGGGGCGCCGGGGCGCCGGGGCTCGACGACGCGGCCACGGTCGAGGCGGTGGCTCGGGCGGGCGCGTCGCGGCGCTCCGGCGCCTCGCCGTCCGTGCCCGTCGCCGCCAGGTCGTCGGCGACCTCGATCGGCTCGCCGTTGTCCAGGCGGTCCCGGATGATCTTGAGCGGCAGGAAGTGCTCCCGCTGCTGGCGGAGCACCCAGCGGAGGCGCTCGACGTCGTGCTCGTAGAACTTCCGGTAGCCCGACGGCGACCGTTCGGGGTTGACCAGCCCCTGGCTCTCGAGGAACCGGATCTTCGAGATCGTGACGTCGGGGAACTCCACGCGGAGCGAGGTCAGGACATCGCCGATCGACATGTACGTCCGACTACTCACCGGGGGGCCTCCAGGATGGACCCGACCGCGTCGTGGTGCGGGGCCAACCTCACTCGTCGCCCGCTACCAAGTAGACGAGCTTGAACTTGCCGATCTGCACTTCATCCCCCCCGGACAGCGTCACTTCGTCGATGCGCTCGCGGTTCACATAGGTTCCGTTCAACGACCCGACGTCCCGGATCACCATCCGGCCATCCTCGGTGGGCTCGACCTCTGCGTGACGTCGAGACACCGTGATGTCATCGAGAAAGATATCGCTCTCGGGGTGGCGACCCGCCCTGACCGTCCCACCTGCAAGTTCGTAGCGTGCACCGACGTTCGGGCCACGTTTGACCACCAGGACCCCGTTGCCCCGGGGCACGTCGTCGAAGGCCAGGATGACGTCGTCGTCGAGGCCGTCGTGCTCGACCGCCTGGATGGTGATCGTGGTGTCGTTCGAGAGGTTCGGGAGGACGGCGCCACACGACGAGCAGAAGTTGACCCCCTCGGGATTCCGATGCCCGCAGTTATGGCAGAACACGTGGTCCACGGTAGTCGCTCTCTTCGATGGCTTCCCTGTGACCTGCGAGGACGGGGGACGGGGCCGGGGTGGCGCCGGGGCGAGCGGCTAGGGGTTCGGACTCAGGACTCAATCAGTTGTCGATACTGCACGGCATCGAGGAGGCCGTCGGCCGGGGCCTGCGGATCGAGCTCGATCTCACAGATCCAGCCCTCGCCGTACGGGTCGGCGTTCAGCTGCTCGGGCGAGTCCGGCAACGCCTGGTTGACGGCCACCACGGTGCCCGAGACCGGGGCGTAGATCTCCGAGACCGACTTGGTCGACTCGACCTCACCGATGGAGGCGCCGTGGGCCACCGCCGCCCCGACCTCGGGCAGCTCGACGAACACGATGTCGCCCAGGGCGTCCTGGGCGTAGTCGGTGATGCCCACCCGGACCCGACCGCCGTCGATGCGGGCCCACTCGTGGTCGCTCGAGTACGACAGACCGTCGGGTACGTTCATTCCGGGGACCCTACTGGAACCGGCGACCCCCGGACTACCGGAGGATCTGGCGCAACCGGACCGTGAATTGCTGGGCCATCGCTCGGGCCCGGGCCTCGCTCGGCCCCTCGGCCCACACATGGGTGATCGGGTCCTCGGGGTCGGGCAGGATCAGCACCCAACCGTCCTCGGTCGGGACCTTGACCCCGTCCACCAGCACCAGGTCACGGTCGGCCAGCTGCTCGACCAGGGTCCGCATGACCAGGCCCTTCTGCTCCCAAGGGGTCACCACCGACTCGTGCTCGATGTGCACCGGGGGGAGCCCGGCGACCAGCGACGAGAGGGTGTGGCCGGTCTCGGTGAGCATGGACACCAGCTTCATCAGCGTCGCCGCGGCGTCGTAGGCCGGCAGCAGGTCGGGGAAGATGAAGCCGCCCGACTGGCTGGCGGCGAAGGCCACGTCACCCGACGCCGCCACTTCCATGAGGTGGGCCGACGACAGCTTGGTGTAGACGATGGCGGCCCCGCCCCGGGCACAGATGTCCTCGGCCCCCCGGGACGCCGCCACCGGCAGCGCCACCCGGGCGTGGGGGTGGGTCTCGACCACCAGGCCGAGCAGCAACAGCAGCGCCTGGTCGTCGGTGAGCACGGCGCCCTCGTTGTCGACGATCGTGAGGTGCTCGCCGTCGGGGTCGACCACGGCCCCCAGGTGGGCGCCCGATGCCCGGACGAGGTCGGCCACCCGGATGGCACTGGCCGTCCGGTCGAGGGCCATCATCCCGGGGGTGTGGGCGTACGGATTGACCACCAGGACGTCGGCTTCGAGCTTGGACAGGAGGTTGGGCATCACGAAGCTGGCCGACCCGAAGGACAGGTCGAGGACGATCTTGAGGCCGGCCGAGCGGGCCTGCGACAGGTCGACCCCGGCCACCAGGTCGGCCGTGTAGCGCTCGACGGCCCGGCCCGGGAACTCGATGTCACCGATCTCTCGGGCGAGCACCCGGCGGAATTCCTCTCGGTAGTAGAGCCGTTCCACCTTGCGCTGGGCGTTCTCGGTGATGTCGAGGCCCTGGGCGTCGAAGAAGCGGATGACCACCGACTGCGGATCGCTCGGGTCGAGCCGCACGGTGACCCCGCCCTGGCTGGCCGTGCCGCGGACCTCGTGGCGGGTCACCGGGACCGTGGCCACCTCCAGGTCGTCGACGTTGATGCCCGCCGAGTTGCAACCCACCATGATGGCCCGCTTGAGCACCCGGGCCGTTCGGCTGGTGTCACGCGACGCCGTGATCTGGGTGCCCTTGTCGAGCGTGGAGGCCCAGGCCATCGACAGCCGCAGGACCAGCTCCGGGCTGATGTCCACGTTGGCGATGCCCTTCACCCCGTCACGGCCGAAGAGCACCCGGGAGCCACCCGACTCCCACACGATCGACGAGTTGACCGTGGCCCCGGTCTCGACCGTCTTGAAGGGGTACACCTTCACGCCGTCGCGGATCTCGGCGTTGGTGCCGATGAGGCACCCGTCACCGAGCACCGCGCCCGGGTCGATGCGCGAGCCCTGCCGCAGGTCGCAGGCCCGGCCGACCACCGCTCCCTCGACCCGGCACCCCTGTCCGAGGTAGCCGTTGTCCGAGATGACTGAACGACGCACTTCGGCCCCGTCGGCGATCCGGACGTTGGAGCCGAGCGTGGTGTACTCGCCGAGGACGACCCCCGCGCCGACCGTGCAGTTGTCGCCGATGATGGCCGGCCCGTCGATGACCGCCGTGGGCTCGACCGTCGACCCCTTGCCCAGCCACACCCCCGGTCGCAGGGCGAACCCGTCGATGTCGACCTGGACCTTGTTGTCCAGGATGTCCTGGTGGGCCTTGAGGTAGGCCTCGGTGGTGCCGACGTCCTCCCAGTAGCCCTCGGTGACGTAGCCGAAGATCGGTCGACCCGACCCCAGCACCTCGGGGAAGACCTCGCTCGAGAAGTCCACCGGTCGGCCCTCGGGGATGAAGTCGAAGATCTCGGGCTCGAGCACGTAGATCCCGGTGTTGATGGTGTCGCTGAACACCTGGCCCCAGGTGGGCTTCTCCAAGAACCGCTCGATCGAGCCGTCCTCCCGGGCGATCACGATCCCGAACTCGAGCGGGTTCTCCACCGACTGGAGGGCCAGAGTGGCCAGGGAGTTGTTCTTCTCGTGGAACCCGACCACGGCCGACAGGTCGATGTCGGTCAGGACGTCGCCGGAGATCACGAGGAACCGCTCGTCGAGCTCGTCACGGGCGTTGAGCACCGAGCCGGCGGTGCCGAGTGGGGTCTCCTCGGTGGCGTAGACCATCCGGACCCCGAGCTCGGAGCCGTCGCCGAAGTAGCTCCGGATGGCGTTGGCCATGAAGGCCACGGTGACCACGATCTCGGTGAAGCCGTGCTGGCGCAGCAGCAGGACGACGTGCTCCATCATGGGCCGGTTGGCCATCGGCAACATGGGTTTGGGCTGGTTGGAGGTGAGCGGCCGCAGCCGTGTGCCCTCACCGCCGGCCATGATGACTGCCTTCATGTCGCCACCCTTCCGGCGGCCCTCCCGGCCCGCCCTTCGGCCAGGGCCCGTCGGGCCGGTGCCACGTAGGAGAAGGCCGCCACCCACGCCAGGACCAGGCCCAGGATCCCGGTCACCCAGGCGATGACCCGGATGGGTTCCTGCCACCCCGCCGTGCCGTGCCCAAGCAGGAACGCCGGGTAGGCGAACATCAGGGCGAACGTCCCGGCCTTGCCGACCCAGAGCACGTCGATCCGCTTGGCCCCGAGCGAGGCCAGGGTGAGGACCATGGCCGTGACCACCACCTCACGGGCGATGGTGGCCACGCCGAACCAGATCGGCACGGCGCCATGGATCATGATCGTGATGACGGCGGTGCCGACCAGCACCCGGTCGACGGCCGGGTCGAGCACCTTGCCGATGGTCGACACCTGGTGGTAGCGGCGGGCGACGAAGCCGTCGACCCAGTCGGTGGCCCCGAGGACGGCCAGCAGCACGGCGGCCGCGCTCTGGCGGCTCGTCCCGAACAACAGCCAGATGTAGACCGGGATGCACAGCAACCGGACCAGGGTGATGAGGTTGGGGATCGTGAGCACCCGGTCGACGCCCGGCTCGGCCGTCTCGGCGGCCGGCGACCCCATGGCGGTCGCCGCCTGGTCGGCCGACGATCCAGGTTCTCCCACGTCCTCAGTGTACGGGACGGGTCCCCGAGCGCGATGACCCAGCACCCCTGCCCGGCGCTCGGTGGTCGCCCGCCGGAGGTCCGCCCTCGGTCGCGGCCATGTGTCACTCTGGCTCGGTGCCCCGGTTCCTGCCCTTCGGTGGCTGGCGTTACAACCCGGCCCGGGTTCGCCTGGACCAGGTGATCGCCCCGCCCTACGACGTCGTCGGCTCGGCCGAGCGTCAGCGGCTGGCCTCACGCCACTCGGTCAACGCCATCCGGGTCGAGCTCCCCGAGCCCGACCTGCGCAACCGCCGTCCGGCCCGGGAGGTGGCGGCCCAACTGCTGGCCACGTGGATGGAGGAGGGCACGCTGCTACCCGATCCCCCGGCCCTCTACCCCTACCGCATGACCACCCCCGCCGGACGGGTCACCACCGGCGTGATCGGGGCCCTCGGCGTCGAGGACCCGGGCACGGCCACCGACGTCCTGCCCCACGAGGCGACGCTGCCCAAGGCCCGCAGCGACCGGCTCGAGCTGCTCGCCGCCACCCGGGCCAACCTCTCCCCCATCTGGGGGCTGTCCCGGGCGGCCGGGCTGGCCGAGCGCCTCGACCCGTCGACCCCGCCGGTCGGCGAGGCGGTCGACGACGACGGCGTCCGCCACCAGCTCTGGGTCGAGACCGATCCCGACCGGATGTCGGCCATCACCGACGCCGTGGGCGGCGCCACCCTGGTCATCGCCGACGGCCACCACCGCTACGAGGTGGCCCGCACCTATCGGGAGGAGCGCCGCCGGCTCACCGGGGACGCCGGGCCGGCCGACCTGGTCATGGCCCTGGTGACCGAGTTGGCGCCCGATCAACTGGAGGTCGGGGCGATCCACCGGACCGTCTCGGGACTCCCGGCCACCGCCGACATCCCGGGGGCATTCGGCCGGTGGTTCGACGTCATGCGGGCCGGCGATCCCGACGACCGCACGATCGGGGCCCTGACCCGGTCCGGGGCGCTGGCCCTGGTGACCCGACGCGGGGCATGGATGCTCTTCGCCCGGGCCGAGGCGGTCGAGGCGGCCGACAGCGATCTCGATTCCTCCCTGGTGGCCCTGGCCCTGGCCGACCTGCCGGCGCACGACCTGGCCTTCCCGTCGGCCATCGACGAGGCCGTCGCCCCGGTGCGCTCGGGCGACGCCCAGGCAGCCCTGTTGTTGCGGCCGGTCCGGGTCGAACAGATCGCCGAATGGGCCGACGCCCGACGGGTCATGCCGGCCAAGACGTCGTTCTTCGTCCCGAAGCCCCGGACGGGCATGGTCTTCCGGTCGTTGCTGGCGCCGACTGCCCCCGCCCCGGCTGACCCCAGCGCCGACTGACCCCGGCGCCGGCCGCCACCGCCGGCCGGCGGTGCGCCGGCCCCGGTTAGCGCTCGGTCAGTCGACCGTCCACGACGAGCCCGAGCGCAGCAGCGCCTTCAGGTCACCGGGGCCCCGGGACTCCTGGGCCTGGACGATCTGCCGGGACATCTCGGTCCCGTAGTCGGGGCGCTCGATGGCCCGGAAGACGCCCACCGGCGTCGGCTCGTAGGGGCCATGGGAGAGGCGGGAGAGCGCGAAGGCCAGGCTCGGGTCGTCGCTGGCCTCGTCGTGGACCAAGAGGGCGTCCTCGCCCACGTCGGCCACCTCGACGATCTCGAGACGCCCGTCGGACCGCTGCACCACCCCGCGCTGGCCCTCGGCCCCGAAGCGGATCGGCTCGCCGTGGACCAGCGGGATCAGCATCGAGCCCCGATTGTCCCGGCTGGTGATCTTCTCGAAGGCCCCGTCGTTGAAGACGTTGCAGTTCTGGTACACCTCGACGAAGGACGCCCCGTTGTGGGCGTGGGCCCGACGGAAGGTCTCCTGCATGTGGGCCCGGTCCATGTCGTGGGTCCGGGCGACGAACGTCGCCTCGGCCCCGATGGCCAGGCTGAGCGGGTTGAAGGGCGTGTCGACCGAACCGAACGGGGTCGACTTGGTGACCTTGGCCACCTCCGAGGTCGGCGAGTACTGCCCCTTGGTCAGCCCGTAGATCTGGTTGTTGAACATCAGGATCGTGAGGTTGACGTTGCGTCGCAGGGCGTGGATGAGGTGGTTGCCGCCGATCGAGAGGGCGTCGCCGTCACCGGTGACCACCCACACGTCGAGGTCCGGGCGCGACGTGGCCAGCCCGGTGGCGATGGCCGGGGCCCGACCGTGGATCGAGTGCATCCCGTAGGTGTCCATGTAGTACGGGAACCGGGCGGCGCAGCCGATGCCCGACAGGAACACGGTGGACTCCCGGCGCACGCCGAGATCCGGCAGCAGCATCTGGACGGCGGCCAGGATCGAGTAATCCCCGCAGCCCGGGCACCAGCGCACCTCCTGGTCGCTGGTCCAGTCCTTGCGGGTGGTCAGCGGCACCTCGGTGGTCGTCATCACGCTCCTTCCAGC
Organism: uncultured Acidimicrobiaceae bacterium; assembly: GCA_963730735.1. GTDB lineage: Bacteria > Actinomycetota > Acidimicrobiia > Acidimicrobiales > RAAP-2 > CAVSSX01. Next base: position 12,006 of record CAVSSX010000008.1, on the reverse strand, counting down.
AGGCGAACGATCGCCGCCTCGATCTCGGCCGCCCGGAAGGGCACGCCCTGCATCTGGTTCAACGACTGGGCGTCGACCAGGAACTCGGCCCGCAACAACCGGGAGAGCTGGCCCATGTTGACTTCGGGGACCAGGACCTTGTCGTACGAGGCGAGCACCTCGCCGAGGTTGGACGGGAACGGGAACAGGTTCAGAAGGTGGGCATGGGCCACCTTCTGGCCCCGGGCCCGGATCCGCCGGACACCGGCGGCGATGGCCCCGAAGGTCGAGCCCCAACCGACGACCAGCACCGTGGCGTCGCCGTCCTCGTCGTCCACCTCGAGCAGTGGAATGTCCTGGGCGATGCCGGCGACCTTGGCCGCCCGGAGGTGGATCATCTTCTCGTGGTTGGGCCCGTCGTAGGACACGTTGCCGGTCCCGTCGGCCTTTTCGAGGCCACCGATCCGGTGCTCGAGACCCGGCACCCCCGGTGGGGCCCAGGGTCGGGCGAGCGTCGCCTCGTCACGGATGTAGGGCCAGAATGCCGCCGCTCCGTCGTCGTCGACGTGGTTGGTACCGGTGGCGAAGTCGGGCTCGATCGCCGGCAGGCTGTCGAGGTCGGGCAACTGCCACGGCTCGGCCCCGTTGGCCAGGTAACCGTCGGAGAGCAGGATCACCGGCGTGCGGTACTTGACGGCGATACGGGCGGCCTCGATGGCGGCGGCGAAGCACCCCGACGGGGTGCACGGAGCGATGATCGGGAGGGGCGACTCACCGTGGCGGCCATACATGGCCGACAGCAGGTCGGCCTGCTCGGTCTTGGTGGGCAGCCCAGTCGAGGGCCCGCCGCGCTGGACGTCCACGATGACCAGCGGGAGCTCCAGGTTGAGGGCGAGGCCGATGGCCTCGGACTTGAGATCGAGTCCCGGGCCGCTGGTGGTGGTGACGCCGAGGGAGCCGCCGAAGGCGGCGCCGATGGCCGAGGAGACCCCGGCGATCTCGTCCTCGGCCTGGAACGTCCGGACGCCGAACTCCTTTCGCCGGGACAACTCGTGGAGGATGTCCGACGCCGGGGTGATCGGGTAGCTCCCGAGGAACAGCGGGAGCCCGGCCTGCTGGGCGGCGGCGATGAGGCCCCAGGCCAGGGCGGTGTTGCCGGTGATCTGGACGTACTCACCGGGGGCGAAGGCCGCCGGTCGGATCTCGTAGGTCGACTCGAACAGCTCGGCCGTCTCACCGAAGTCGTAGCCGGCCCGGAAGGCCCGCCGGTTGGCTTCGGCCACCTGGGGAAGCTTGGCGAACCGGCTGGTGATCCAGTCGAGGGTGGCGTCGATCGGCCGGGTGTAGAGCCAGCTCACCAGCCCGAGGGCGAAGAAGTTCTTGGAGCGCTCGGCGTCGCGGGGCTTGACCCCGGCCTCCTTGCAGACCTCCTGGGTGATCGAGGTCATGGGGACCTCGTACACCGTGTAGGCGGCCAGCGAGCCGTCCCCCAGGGGGTTCGCCGAGTAGCCGGCCTTGGTCAGGTTGCGCTCGTCGAAGGCGTCGGTGTTCACCAGCAAGGTGGCACCCTTGGGCAACATGCCGAGGTTGGCCCGCAGGGCGGCCGGGTTCATGGCCACCAGCACGTTCGGGGCGTCACCGGGCGTCAGGATGTCGTGGTCGGAGATCTGGACCTGGAATGCCGACACGCCGTTCAGGGTCCCGGCCGGGGCGCGGATCTCGGCCGGGAAGTCCGGGAAGGTGGCCAGGTCGTTCCCGAGGAGGGCACTCGACGTGGTGAACCGGTCACCGGTCAGCTGCATGCCGTCCCCCGAGTCACCGGCGAACCGGATGACCACCCGGTCGAGCTGCTCAGGACGGTGTTCGATTCCGGTCGTCACGGATCCCCTCATGCTCTCTGTGCCCGCGATCGCGAGAAGGGAAGATTGGCCCCCCGGCGCGTCACGAACCTGTCCTGATCACGGCTCGGCCGACCCCACCCCACGGTTTGCGGGACTCTAGCCTCGCTCGGCCGACTATTACGTGCGTATTAACAGCATATCCCGGCCGGTCCGCTGCCCCGGAGTACTTCCGCCACCCGGGCGCCCCGTCTCCGGGGCCCGATGCCGGTCAGGCGATGGTGACGGCGCTGTCCAAGAAGACGTCCTGCACGGCGTGGATGAGGGCCGCCCCCTCGTCGATCGGCCGCTGGAAGGACTTGCGGCCCACGATCAGCCCCATACCGCCGGCCCGCTTGTTGATGACGGCCGTCCGGACCGCCTGGGCCAGGTCGTCGGCCCCGGTGGACTCGCCGCCCGAGTTGATGAGCCCGATGCGACCGGCGTAGCAGTTCACCACCTGCCAGCGGGTGAGGTCGATCGGGTGGTCGGTCGTGAGCTGGTCGTAGACCAGCGGGTCGGTCCGGCCGAAGCCCATGGCCGGGTAGCCGCCGTTGTTCTCGGGCTGCTTCTGCTTGATGATGTCCGCCTCGATGGTCACCCCGAGGTGGTTGGCCTGGCCGGTCAGGTCGGCCGAGACGTGGTAGTCGATCTCGGGCGTCTTGAAGGCCGGGTTGCGCAGGTAGCACCACAACACGGTGAACATCCCCAGCCGGTGCGCCTCGGCGAAGGCCTCGCCGACCTCGTGGATCTGTCGGTCCGACTCGGGCGACCCGTAGTAGATGGTGGCGCCGACGCCCACCGCCCCGAGGTCGGACGCCTGGCGGACCGAGGCGAACGGCACCTCGTCGTAGGTGTTCGGGTAGTGCAGGAAGTCGTTGTGGTTCAACTTCACGATGAACGGCATCTTGTGGGCGTAGCGCCGCGACACGATGCCCAGCGTGCCGAGGGTGGTGGCGATGGCGCTGCACTCACCGGCGATCGCCAGCTCCAGGAGGTTGGCCGGGTCGAAGTAGGCCGGGTTCTTGGAGAAGCTGGCCGCCGCCGAGTGCTCGATGCCCTGGTCGACCGGGAGGATGGACAGATAGCCGGTGCCACCGAGACGACCGTGGCCGAACAGGGTGCCGAGATTGCGCAGGACCGTGGGCGACCGGTCCGAGTCGACCAGCACCCGGCTGATGTAGTCGGGTCCGGGGAGCACCAGCCCCTCGGCCGGGAAGGCCTTGGCCTCGTGCCCGAGGAGCGAGTCGGCCTCATCACCGAGAAGGGAGTGCAGATCCATGACCCGAGCCTAACAACCCCCACCCGGGGCCCGAAAGATCCTGCTCAGCGCCCGTGCTACGCCGGTGGGTCGGCCTCGTCCAGCAGGGCGTCCCAGCGGTCCTCGGGATGGGCCGTCGCTCCGTCGGGTCGGTCGGGGGCGACGGCCGCCGGCGCCTCGGCGTCACCGACCGGACCCGGGTCACCCGGGGCCGGACGCCGCAGGCCGAGCGTGGTGTGCTCCACCCCGTACAGGGCGACCAGGCGGGCCACCAGGGTGACCAGGAAGATCTGGCCGACCAGCGCCTCGAGGACCACGATCGAACGGGCCAGGTTCGACAGCGGCGTGAGGTCGCCGAACCCCACCGTGGTCAGGGTGACGTAGCTCAGATAGAAGTAGTCGCTCGAGGGGTGGTAGCCCGGTTGGGCCAGGAAGGTGACGAAGTCCGGCGGGTGGAAGAGGTGGGCGAAGGCGACGAACAGCGAGCCGAAGATCAGGCCGATCATCACGTACACGTCCACCGCCCCGAACAGCGTCTCGACGTGGACCCGGTCGTGGTGGAGTATCCGGCGGAGCACCGAGACCGGGGTCACTAGCAGCACCAGGGCCAGGAGGAGGAACGCCACCCCGGCCGCCGTCTCCCCGCCGGTGGCCGCGGCCACCACCCCTCCCGCCACCGACAGCACCACCGTCACCTGGGCCACCCGCAGGGTGACGCGTCTCGCCCCGGAGGTGTGCATGGCGAACAACGCCGTGAGGGCCACCGGGACGGTGCGGAGCAGTCCCCCCAACGGATCGAGTCGACCAGGTTCAGCATGAGGTAGTCGACGAGGAGGAGCAGGAAGAGGAGGGCGTAGCTGTCCTGGCCCCACAGCGCCTCGCGGAACGTCCGCTCGTTGATGCGGATGGGCATGGGCGCTACCCGGACTGCACCTTGGCGGCCGGCGTCCCGGGTGCCTGCTCCACCGCCGGCCCCTTCTTCTTCGAGACCGGGACGGTACGGCGCTTGCGGTTCTTCGGACGGCGATCCGGCCCGAGCGCCTCCAGCCGATCGGCGACGTCGTAGGCGCCGGGGTCGGCCTGGGCCACCCGCAGGAAGAGCTCACGAGCCCGGGGTACGTCCCCCGCCCGTTCGTAGAGGTCGCCGAGGGCGTACCACTGGCGTAGGTGCCGGGCCGACGGGTTCCGCAGGGCCTTGGCGGCGCCCGAACTGGTCAGTATCTCGATGGCCCCCTCGAGATTGCCCCGGTCGGCCAGCGAGCCGGCGGCCACGATGCGGGCCTCAGCCAGCACCTCGGGTCCGGGCGACTGTTGGCGGAGCTCGGCCCACAATTCGGTGACCCGGCGGGGATGCCCCATGGCCCGGTGGCAGTCCATCAGGATCGGCAGGTGCGTGGCGTCGTCGGTCAGCTCCTGGTACGCCTCGAGCTGGCGGATGGCCTCGCGCCAACGTCCCGACCGGTAGGCCGCCAGACCGACCAGCTCCCGGACCGCCGGCACCATCGGCGTCTCGTTGGCCACCTGCTTAGCCGTACGGGCCGCCTCCTGGTAGCGACCTCGGTCGTAGGCGGCGACGGCGCTCTCCATCTTCGACACCAGGACTTCTTTGTGGTGGGCGGTGGCCACGTCGGCCGCCCGACGGATCTCGGTGGCCACTTCCGGGGGGAGCGGCTTCGGGGTACGCCGCCGGCCGGCGGGCCGCCGAATCCGCCGAGCGAACCGTCCGCGAGCCCTTCGGCCGGTCGTCCTCCCATTCCGAACGCGCACCGTCGGAGCGCACCCAGGTGTCCATCGGCGCCGGGGCCTGGACCGAACCGTGACCGCCCTCATCCCGACCGCGCTGGTCGGCCTCGGCCCGACCGACTTGGCGAGCTCCGCGACGGGCCACTCCGCCCCACGATTTCGCCGCCTCAGGCAACGGCGGATACGGCGCACCAGCAGGGTCGCCCCGTCCCGCTCGATCCGTCCCGCTCGATCGTGGCCCTCTCGAGGGAGAGGCACCCCGCCCGTTCCCGGCGCCGACCGGACGCGGCCGGGTCGACCGCCCGGGAACGTCGTCGCGAGCCGCACCCGAACGGGGCGCACCCCGTCGCCCGGATCCCCCCGCGGGTCGGTCCCGCCGGTCCCTGTCCGGTTCCCCGGCCCGGGCACTCCTGGCCCGGTACCCGTCGCGACCAGCTCGTTCCCCCTCCGGACGCCGCGATCGATACTCCCCCGTCGTCCGCCGCTCCCCCGACGCCCCGGCTCGCCCGCCGTCGGCCCGCCCGCCGTCGGCCCGCGGCCGACGGTTGCCCCCGCCCAGCGCCTCCGACGACCAACGGCCGCCACTCGACGACCGACCCCCGGGGGAAGCCGATCGCGGCGGGCGGCGGTCCTGGCCCCCACGGGACGCCCCGGCACGGCCACTACCCGCGGAAGGCGCGCGACGACCCGACTCGCCATCTCGGGGAGTTCGGGCTGACGCCGAGGACCGATCCGACCCGCGAGAACGGCCGGCGCCCGAGGCCCGTCGGCCGGCGCTCGGTTGGTCGGGATCGGCCGGATCGGGGGCGCGCTCGTCCGGGCGCTTGGAGTTCGGTTCCACTTCCCGAGTCTACGTGGCCCGCTACCACCGTTTACCCAGTTGGGACGGCGAAAGCCCCCGACCGCACTCGGCCACCGACCCGCAGACGCGACGATGGCCCGCCACAGAAGTGGCGGGCCATCGTCTTGCGAAATCCCGGCGGCGTCCTACTCTCCCAGGGGGCCTCCCCCCAAGTACCATCGGCGCTGGCGAGCTTAACTGCCGTGTTCGGAATGGGAACGGGTGTTTCCCCGCCGCCATGGCCACCGGAAATCTTGCGCTCCGCCGCAGCGATCACCGGACCGCGAGGTCGGGCGAACGGCGGCTCCAGGGGCGCGGCGATCCGCAGCCCTTGAGCGTTCCAAAGCGAGCACGAGCAAGTCTCCAAGTCCTCGGCCGATTAGTACCGGTCGGCTGAACACATTGCTGTGCGTACACCTCCGGCCTATCAACGTGGTCGTCTAGCCACGGGCCTTACCAGGTTAACCCTGTGGGAGATTTCATCTCGAAACGGGCTTCGCACTTAGATGCTTTCAGCGCTTATCCCACCCGTAGGTCGCAAACCAGCCGTGCCCTTGGCAGGACAACTGGCACACGAGAGCTACGTCCGTCCCGGTCCTCTCGTACTAGGGACAGCCTTTCTCAAATCTCCTACGGCTGCATCGGATAGGGACCGAACTGTCTCACGACGTTCTAAACCCAGCTCGCGTACCGCTTTAATGGGCGAACAGCCCAACCCTTGGGACCGGCTTCAGCCCCAGGATGCGACGAGCCGACATCGAGGTGCCAAACCTTCCCGTCGATATGGACTCTTGGGGAAGATGAGCCTGTTATCCCCGGGGTACCTTTTATCCGTTGAGCAACGGCGCTTCCATAAGCAACCGCTGGATCACTATGCCCTGCTTTCGCACCTGCTCGACTTGTAGGTCTCGCAGTCAAGCTCCCTTTTGCCATTGCACTCGACAGCTGATTGCCAACCAGCTTGAGGGAACCTTTGGGCGCCTCCGTTACGTTTTAGGAGGCGACCGCCCCAGTCAAACTACCCACCTGACGCTGTTCCTGATCCGGATAACGGACCGAGGTTAGAGTCCCGGCACAAAAAGGGTGGTATTTCAAGGTTGACTCCACACTGGCTGGCGCCAATGCTTCGACGTCTCCCACCTATCCTACACAAATTGTACCAAAACCCAACATCAAGCTGTAGTAAAGGTCCACGGGGTCTTTCCGTCCTGATGCAGCTAACGAGCATCTTTACTCGTACTTCAATTTCGCCGGGTCTGTGGTTGAGACAGTAGGAAAGTCGTTACGCCATTCGTGCAGGTCGGAACTTACCCGACAAGGAATTTCGCTCAAGTTGTTCCCCATGTCGCCATGAGGCTTGGACCATATCTTCGCCTCGACTGTCGACTCGAGGTGGCTGGCGTATGGCCTCTGAGGATTCCAGGAAATGTGACGGCTTGCTGACGATTCATCGTCTGAGAGATCTCAGCTATCCGAACCAGGCCGTCCATCGTGAGATGGGCTCCCATGTTCATCAAACCGACGACCTCAGCAAACTTCGAAAAGTCAACACGTTTTGCCGTTATCAATGGGTGCACTTCGAAAAACGGAATGATGCGGTCTGACAAGTCCGATCGTCGTCCTCACCGTGAAACGGCTCAGATCCTCTCGATGATTGTCCGCATCGGCCATTGACGGCCGACGTGACCACATCCGAAGAAACGCTGCAGCAAGTGCATTGCACTCTACGCTCTTCACTCCCTGGACCACCGTGAACGCCGGCTGGACCTGCCAGCCGAACCGACACGTGCGGTTCTTGAAGATCGGAACGCTGAAGCATCCCTCGCCGTCGACGAAGCCGACGACCCATTGCGCAAATCCTGGCCTTTCCTGCTGATTGTCCGCACCGGACGGATTTTCACTTCCCACGCCGCAACCCTACGAAAGGGCTGTGACACGGGTGAGTACCACCAGATACACGGGGTTTCCAGCATATGGCCAGCTGCACTATGCAAGATCACTCTTGCTAGGGGCAGCCCCTGGGCACGATGCCAGGGGATCTACCTTAGGACCGTTATAGTTACGGCCGCCGTTTACCGGGGCTTAGGTTCAGAGCTTCGCCCGAGGGCTAACCCTTCCCCGTAACCTTCCGGCACCGGGCAGGCGTCAGAGCGTATACATCGTCTTACGACTTCGCACGCTCCTGTGTTTTTAGTAAACAGTCGCTTTCCCCTATTCACTGCGACCCCCTCACGCTCAGGACGCGAAGTCCGTCACGCTGGCGGGGTCCTCCTTCTCCCGAAGTTACGGAGGAATTTTGCCGAGTTCCTTAACCACAGTTCTCCCGATCGCCTTGGTATTCTCTACCCGCCCACCTGTGTCGGTTTGGGGTACGGGCACCGTGCCAGCTCGCTAGGAGATTTTCTCGGCAGCATGGGATCAGTGACTTCGCCTGGTGTGGCTCGGCATCGCGTCTCAGGATATATGAGGTCCGGATTTGCCTAGACCTCTCCCTACACGCTTACCCCAGGACAACCAACGCCTGGGCTCACCTACCCTCCTGCGTCCCTCCTTCGCTATCCGCCATAGGGCCGGTCGGTTCGACTCGAAAGTCATCCCCTTAGGATCCCCGATCTTGGATTGGGCGCGGACACGGTGGTACTGGAATATCAACCAGTTGTGCATCGACTACGCCTCTCGGCCTCGCCTTAGCTCCCGACTTACCCTGGGTGGATTAGCCTTCCCCAGGAACCCTTGGGCTTACGGCGGAGGGGTTTCTCACCCCTCTCTCGCTACTCATACCAGCATTCGCACTCGACCACGCTCCACGTGGGTTCACACCCCCGCTTCTCTGCGAGATCGACGCTCCCCTACCACTCCCGTCTAATGACGGAAATCCGTAGCTTCGGCTCTTGACTTGAGCCCCGTTACATTATCCGCGCAGGACCACTCGACCAGTGAGCTATTACGCACTCTTTTAAGGATGGCTGCTTCTGAGCCAACCTCCTGGCTGTCTTCGCGTTCCCACATCGTTTTCCACTTAGTCAAGAATTAGGGGCCTTAGCTGACGGTCTGGGCTGTTTCCCTTTCGACCAACGAAGCTCATCCCCCGTGGTCTCACTGCCAGACTCTTGAGCATCGGCATTCGGAGTTTGATTGGGGTCAGTAAGCTTGTAGGCCCCCTAGCCCATTCAGTGCTCTACCTCCGATGCTGAACGTCTAACGCTGCACCTAAATGCATTTCGGGGAGAACCAGCTATCACCGAGTTTGATTGGCCTTTCACCCCTAACCACAGGTCATCCCCCCTGTTTTCAACCAAGGTGGGTTCGGCCCTCCACGGGGTCTTACCCCCGCTTCAGCCTGCCCATGGCTAGCTCACTCGGCTTCGGGTCTACAGCATGCGACTCGACGCCCTATTCAGACTCGCTTTCGCTTCGGCTACCCCTCACGGGTTAACCTCGCCACACACCGTAACTCGCTGGCTCATTCTTCAAAAGGCACGCCATCACGGCCGGCGCCCGATATATGGCGACCCCGCCTCCCCGAAGGGAATTGGAGCCATTGCCATCGGAGGCCGACGACGCTTTGACTGTTTGTAAGCCAACGGTTTCAGGTACTATTTCACTCCCCTCCCGGGGTACTTTTCACCTTTCCCTCACGGTACTAGTTCACTATCGGTCGCCTGTGAGTACTTAGCCTTACGAGATGGTCCTCGCAGATTCACGCCGGCTTTCCCGGATCCGGCGCTACTCGGGTGTTCAAGCGGAGTCCTCAGCTTTTCGTGTACGGGACTATTACCCTCTTCGGTGCAGCTTTCCTGACTGCTTCCACTAAACATCGGATTTGTAACTCCGTGAAGACTCTGGTGCGCCTTCTCTTGAATCCCACAACCCCAAACCGGCAACGCCACCAGGCTTTAACACCGGCTCGATTTAGGCTCTTCCCGTTTCGCTCGCCGCTACTCAGGGAGTCACTGTTGTTTTCCTCTCCTCGGGGTACTTAGATGTTTCAATTCCCCCGGTTCCCTCTCCCGGCCCTATACATTCAGGCCGGAGTAACACCCCATGACGGGTGCTGGGTTTCCCCATTCGGACATCCACGGATCGAAGCTTGGTAGACAGCTCCCCGTGGCTTATCGCAGTCGCCCACGTCCTTCTTCGGCTTCAGGCGCCAAGGCATCCACCGTTGGCTCTTTGTAACTTGGAGAACAAAGATGCTCGTGCTCGCTTTGGAATTCTCAAAGGGCTGGACGGCACGCGGCGCCCCACCGACAACTACTCGGTGATGGGGCGCGTGCAGGGCGAGCGGCCGGCGAACTCGCGTCATCGGACCAGAAGGTCCGGCGCAGAGGCCGGCATCGCCGGGATATGACCGAATGGCCACTCCCTCAAAACGGAAGAGTGAGAGTCCTGCTCCCCTGTCAGTGACCGAGGTCTGCATCGAGCGGGCTCTCCACCAAACGAGGTGTAGAGGCGGCTCGATGTCAGCCGGTATGACGGGAGAGCGAACTAGCCAGTGTTCAACTGGGTAGTGGTCAACCTGAATGGTTGACATCACTCCTTAGAAAGGAGGTGATCCAGCCGCACCTTCCGGTACGGCTACCTTGTTACGACTTCACCCCAATCACCGACCCCACCTTCGACGGCTCCCTCCCAAAAGGGTTGGGCCACCGGCTTCGGGTGTTGCCGACTTTCGTGGTGTGACGGGCGGTGTGTACAAGGCCCGGGAACGTATTCACCCCGGCGTTGCTGATCCGGGATTACTAGCGACTCCGACTTCACGCAGTCGAGTTGCAGACTGCGATCCGAACTGAGACCGGCTTTGGGGATTGGCTCCTCCTCGCGGATTAGCAGCCCGTTGTACCGGCCATTGTAGCATGTGTGCAGCCCTGGACGTAAGGGGCATGATGACTTGACGTCGTCCCCACCTTCCTCCGAGTTGACCCCGGCAGTCTCCTACGAGTCCCCGGCATTACCCGCTGGCAACATAGGACAAGGGTTGCGCTCGTTGCGGGACTTAACCCAACATCTCACGACACGAGCTGACGACAGCCATGCACCACCTGTGTAGAACCCCGAAGGACACCGTATCTCTACGGCTTTTCCCTACATGTCAAACCCAGGTAAGGTTCTTCGCGTTGCCTCGAATTAAGCCACATGCTCCGCCGCTTGTGCGGGCCCCCGTCAATTCCTTTGAGTTTTAGCCTTGCGGCCGTACTCCCCAGGCGGGGCACTTAATGCGTTAGCTGCGGCACGGAATCCGTTGAATAGACCCCACACCTAGTGCCCAACGTTTACGGCGTGGACTACCAGGGTATCTAATCCTGTTCGCTCCCCACGCTTTCGCTCCTCAGCGTCAGTACCGGCCCAGACCACCGCCTTCGCTGCTGGTGTTCCTCCTGATATCTGCGCATTTCACCGCTACACCAGGAATTCCATGGTCCCCTACCGGACTCAAGTCATGACAGTATCGAATGGCGGCCCCAGGTTGAGCCTGGGGGTTTCACATCCGACTTATCAAACCGCCTACGAGCTCTTTACGCCCAATAAATCCGGACAACGCTTGCACCCTACGTATCACCGCGGCTGCTGGCACGTAGTTGGCCGGTGCTTCTTCTGCAGGTACCGTCACAATCGTCCCTGCTGAAAGGGGTTTACAACTCAGAAAGCCTTCGTCCCCCACGCGGCGTTGCTGCGTCAGGCTTTCGCCCATTGCGCAAGATTCCCCACTGCTGCCTCCCGTAGGAGTCTGGGCCGTGTCTCAGTCCCAGTGTGGCTGATCGTCCTCTCAGACCAGCTACCCGTCGAAGCCTTGGTGAGCCGTTACCTCACCAACTAGCTGATAGGCCGCGAGCCCCTCCCGAAGCGGAATCCATTTCCTCATCAGATCATGCGATCCGATGGGGATATCCGGTATTAGCACCGGTTTCCCGGTGTTGTCCCGGTCTTCGGGGCAGGTTGCTCACGTGCTACTCACCCGTTCGCCACTCTCTCTTCATCGGTATTGCCACCGAATGGAGAGCGTTCGACTTGCATGTGTTAAGCACGCCGCCAGCGTTCGTCCTGAGCCAGGATCAAACTCTCCATCGAGGTCTTTGGTTCGGACCCGAAGGTCGTCCTCCGCAAACCCAAGAGTCAACCGGACTTGACTCGGCCCGGTCGACTGACAGACGAGGTCGCCACCCGAAGGTCGCTTCCAAGCCCGCCATTTTGCTTTGTTACGTTATTGACGTTCGACTCCTCGAGTGCCGAAGCACCCAACGAGCCGCCCGCACTGGCTTTTGGCTCTCACTCTTCCGTTTTCAAGGAGCGACCGGACACACACC
>CAVSSX010000007.1:0-1804633 GCA_963730735.1 uncultured Acidimicrobiaceae bacterium | reverse complement strand
GGACTCCCGAGGGTCCTCGCCCCAGGCTGACGCCCGCTGACGATTTCCTCGGTTCCCGCCACGGGCGCTCCGTACTGGCGCTCCCATGTGCGGCGGGAAGAACACTCTAACAGCTGCTGACCGTGTGGTCAACGCAGCGGGACGCGTACTCCGGGAGGCGGTCGATGCGAAGCGACCACGTTCCGGTAACCCTCGTACCCGAATAGTCACACTAGCGGACGACCCTCGGAGACATGCGAATCCCCGGCCACCCACCAGCGTAAGAGCAGCTCACGGGCGGTGCTGATCCCCACCCTCGGGCCGACCCCGGGATCGGTCGGCGGCGGCGTGCCGTCGTCGCACAAGGTGACCGCCCCCCACCAACCAGGTCGCTGCCGTCCAGTTCCCGGGTGATGTCGAAGGCCTGGCACAGCTTGGCCGGGCCGTTGCACAGATCGACGTCCCGCCGGGCCGCCGGTCGGGCGGCACGCATGGCCGCCAGGCCGTCGACCGGGGCGAGGGCCCGCAGGAGCACCGCCTGGGCCTCGCCCTCGTCCCCGCACACGACGTTGGCGCAGAAGTGCATCCCGTAGGTGAAGTACACGTAGAGGCGGCCCGGCGGACCGAACATCGTGGCGTTGCGGAGCGTCCGGCCCCGGTAGGCGTGGGACGCCGCATCCTCGGCGCCCCGGTAGCCCTCGACCTCCACGATCCGACCGCACCGCTCCCCCCGCACCACCAGCTTGTTCAAGAGGAACGGGCCGATGTCACCGGGGTCGCCGGTCAGCTCGTCCCGGGTGAGCGGGCGGCGGGCCGGCGGGCTCACCCGGGCGGCAGCCCGCCCCCGGGCAGGAGCCCCAGCTCGGGTCCGATCGACGTCGAGTCGGCGGGCGAAGCGTGCCAGTCTGGTCGGCCACCGGCGCCGGGACCGGCCCCACCGGGCGTGGTCCGGTGGGTCACGGCCACCCCGGGGTCGAGCAGCCGGGCACCGGCCTCCCCCAGGTCGGGGTGGGCCTGCACCAGCTCGGCCAACGGGACGTGCCGCTCGAGCGAGTCGCGGACCAGCCCACCCACCAGGGCGTGGGCCTGACGGAAGGGCATGCCCCCCTCGACGAGCATCTCGGCCAGGTCGACGGCGGCGGCGGCCGGTCCGTCGGCCGCCGAGCGCATCCGCTCGAGGTTCCAGGTGGCGGTGGCGTAGAGGCCGGCCAGGGCCCGGACGGCCCGGCTGACCTGGACGACCGAGTCGATCGAGGGGCTCCTTGTCCTCCTGGAGGTCCCGGTTGTACGCCAACGGCAGGCCCTTCAAGGTCACGAGCAGCGACGTCAGGTTGCCGATGAGGCGACCGGCCTTGCCCCGGGCGAGCTCGGCCACGTCGGGGTTCTTCTTCTGGGGCAGCATCGAGCTGCCGGTGGCGTAGGCGTCGTCCAGCGTGCAGAAGCCGAATTCCTCGGTCGACCACAGCACCATCTCCTCGCCCAGCCGAGAGAGGTGGATCCCGCACAGGGCCAGGTCGAAGAGGCTCTCGGCCACGAAGTCCCGGTCGCGACACCGCATCCAGGGAGTTCTCGAACCGCGAGCTGAACCCCAGCTCTTCGGCCACGAAGTCGGGATCGAGGGGCAGCGACGACCCGGCCAGGGCCCCGGCCCCGAGCGGCGACACGTTCGAGGCGCTCCACGGTGGCCACCAGACGATCGACGTCGCGGGCCAGCGCCCAGCCGTGGGCCAGGAGATGGTGGGCCAGCAACACCGGTTGGGCCCGCTGGAGATGGGTGTAGCCCGGCAGGTAGGCGTCGCCGGCCTCGGTGGCCCGGTTGAGGAGCACTTCTTGGAACCCCAGCACCTCGACGGCGATCGCCGTCAAGCGACCGTCGGCACCACAGACGGGTGTCCGTGGCCACCTGGTCGTTGCGGCTGCGGCCGGTGTGGAGCTTGGCCCCGATGTCCCCGGCCAGTTCCGTCACCCGCCGTTCGACGGCGGTGTGGACGTCCTCGTCGCCCGGCTCGAAGGTGAAGTCGCCGGCCACGAATTCCGCTTCGACGGCGTCGAGCGCCGCCAGCAGCACCTTGGCCTCCTCGTCGGCGATGATCCCGGCCCGGGCCAGACCCTTCACGTGGGCCCGCGAGCCGGCCAGGTCGTCGACCGCCAGCGCCTGGTCGACACCCACGCTGACCGAGAACTCGGCGACCTCCTCGGCCATGCCGTCGCCCAGCCGGCCCTGCCACAGCGTCATCATGCCCCCCTGGTCAGCCCGTCACCCGCGCCATCACCCTGCCGTGCTGCCCAGGTGGCGACACCCAGCCCCCACAGGCGGACGAACCCTTCGGCGTCGGCGTGGCGGAACGTGTCGGACGCATCGTAGGTGGCCAGGCCGTGGTCGTAGAGCGCCACCGGGCTGCGACGGCCCACCACGGTGCACGTGCCGGGCGTCTCGAACCGCAGCTTGACCTCGCCGGTGACGTGGCGCTGCGAGTCGTCGATGAAGGCGTCGAGCGCCCGCTTGAGCGGCGAGAACCACAGTCCGTCGTAGACCAGCTCGGACCACCGCGGCTCGAGCCGGGCCTTCTCGTGCTGGAGGTCCCGTTCGAGGGTCAGGTCCTCGAGGTCGGCGTGGGCCACCAGCAGGGCCAGGGCCCCGGGGCATTCGTAGACCTCACGGCTCTTGATGCCGACCCGGCGGTTCTCGACCATGTCGAGGCGACCGAAGCCCGTGGAGCCGGCCAACCGGCCGATCTCGTCGATCAGGGCGTCGGCCGACAGCGAACGGCCGTCGAGGGACACCGGCACACCGGCCTCGAAGCCGACGACACACTCGACCGGCGCCGTGGCCGTGGGCACGGTCAACGTGTAGACGTCGTCGGGTGCCGGGGCCCAGGGGTCCTCGATCACCCCGCACTCGATGGCCTTGCCCCAGAGGTTCTCGTCGATCGAGTACAGCTTGTCCATCGTCACCGAGATCGGGATGTCCCAGCGGGCCGCCAGGTCCACGCAGTCGGCCCTGGTCAGGCCCCAGACGCGGGCCGGGGCCAGCACCTCGAGATCCGGGGCAAGCGAGCGCGTGCCGACCTCGAAGCGGACCTGGTCGTTGCCCTTGCCGGTACAGCCGTGGGCCACCGCATCGGCGCCGTGCCGCCTCGCCTCGGCGACCAGGTGGCGCACGATGACCGGGCGGGAGAGCGCCGACACCAGCGGGTACTTGCCCTCGTACTTGGCATTGGCCTTGATCGCCGGGACGCAGAATTGCTCGGCCATCTCCCGTCGGGCGTCCACCACGACGGCCTCGATGGCCCCGGCGGCGAGCGCCCGCTCCCGGATGGCGTCCCAGTCCTCGCCGCCCTTGTCGGCGGCCTGACCGACGTCGACGGCCACTGCGATGACCTCGACGCCCTCGTTCTCGATCAACCAGCGCACCGCCACCGAAGTGTCGAGGCCTCCGCTGTAGGCGAGCACCACCCGCTTAGCCATGCTGTCGCATCCTTTCGCCATCGTTGGGTGCCCGGTGCACCCGCCAGTTCTCGTCGTCGTTGCCGGTCAGCGCAGGTCTCGGCTCGGGCCCGCCATCCGCGGGCGCTACTCCTCGGTGTCCGATGCCGGCGGGCGCAGGCCGGCCAGCTGGGCCAGCTGGTCGGCGACGGGTCCTCCGACATCCTCGGCCACCACTACCAGCACCGTGTCGTCGCCGGCGACCGTGCCGAGAAAGCCATCGAGGCCGCTGCGGTCGAGCGCCGAGCCTACGACATGGGCACAACCCGGCGGGGTCCGCAGCACGATCAGGTTGCCCGACCGGGCGACCTCCACCACCCACTCCCCCATGACCCGCCGCAGATGGTCGCTCGGGGCGATCTGGTGCACCGGCAGCTCGGGTAGGGCGTAGGCGCCGTCACCGCCCGGGAGCCGGACCTTGACCGCCCCGAGCTCCTCGAGATCACGCGAGACGGTGGTCTGGGTGGCCTCGATCCCCTCGGCCCCGAGCAGCTCGACCAATTGCGACTGGTTGGCCACCGCCTGCGTCTCGAGCAGCTTGGTGATCCGGTGTTGGCGTTGGTGCTTGGTGACCCGCATGCCGGTCACCCCTCCCGCTCGAGCAGCCAGGCGAAGAGCCCCCGCATGGCGGTGCGCCGGTGGCCCGCCTGGCGCCACACCACGCTCTGGGGCCCCTCGAGGACCTCGGCCGAGATCTCCTCGCCCCGATGGGCCGGTAGGCAGTGGAGCACGGCCGCCGTCGGCTTGGCCCTGGCCACCAGCTCGGCGTCGACGCAGAAGCCGAGGAAGTCCCGCCGACGGGCCGTCGTCTCCTCTTCCTGGCCCATGGACGTCCAGACGTCGGTGTAGATCGAGTCGGCGCCGTCCACGGCGGCGGCCGGGTCCGTGGTCACCGCCAGCGTCCCTCCCCGTCCGGCGGTAGCCGACAGCGCCTCGAGCGCCGCCCGGTCCCCCGGCGACAGGGCGTACCCGGGCGGGGTGGCCACCCGCACGTCCATCCCGGCCATCAACCCGGCCTTGGCCAGCGATCGGCAGACGTTGTTGCCGTCACCGACGTAGGCGATCGACCGACCGGTCAGGTCGGCCGGCCCGGCGTCCGGCGACAGCACCTCTCGCAGGGTGAGCAGGTCGGCCACGGCCTGACAGGGGTGGGCCAGGTCCGACAGCAGGTTGACCACCGGCACGTCGAACCCGCTGCCGTCGAGGGCAGCGGCCATCCGCACCAGGATCTCGTGGTCGAAGACCCGGGCACAGAGCACCCGGTGGAACGAGCCCAGGGTCCGGGCCACGTCCTCGGCCGATTCCCGGGTGTCGAGACCGACTTCGGGGCCCTGGATGTAGACCGGGTGACCGCCCAGGTCGACCACCGCCATCTCCGTGGAGCTGCGGCTGCGGGCCGAGGGCTTCTCGAACACCGTGGCCACGCCCCGCCCGGCCAGGGCCGGCGGCAGGTCCGACCGCTCGGCCAGGCCGAGGAGCTGGTCGAGCTCCTCGACGTCCAGGTCGTCGATGTCGAGGAAGTGCCGGGTCGGGCTCACGACCGGACCGCCGTCATGACAGGACCGTGCCCAAGATCTCGACGGCCCGGTCGACCTCACCGTCGCTGACCAGCAACGGGGGTGCCAGCCGGATGGCGTTCGGCCGGACCGGGTTGACCAGCAACCCGGCGGCCATGGCGGCGGCGGCCACCGCCGGCGAGCGCTCGTCATCGAATTCCGCCGCCAGCAGCAGACCGGCGCCCCGCACCGAGCCGATGTGGGGCAGGGTCGCCAGCCCGGCCGCCAGCCGCGCCCCGGCTCGGGTCGCTCGGGCCGGGACGTCCTCGGCCTCCATCACGGCCAGGGTCGCCCGGACCGCCGACATGGCCAGGGGCTGGCCGCCGTAGGTGGAGCCGTGGTCGCCGGGCCCGAACGCCGCCGCCACCTCGCCCCGGGCCCAGCACGCACCGACCGGCATGCCGTTGCCGAGCGCCTTGGCCATCGTCACGACGTCCGGCTCGAGGCCGAGCTGCTGGAAGGCGAACCAGGTGCCGGTGCGGCCCATCCCGGTCTGGACCTCGTCCAGCATCAACAGCGCCCCGCGTTCGGTGCACAGCGTCCGGATGCCGGCCAGGTAGTCCGACGAGGGCACGACCACCCCGTTCTCACCCTGGATCGGCTCGACCAGCACGCCGGCCACGATCTCGGGATCGAGCGCCGCCGAGAGCGCCTCGAGGTCGTCGTAGGGCACGTGCACGAACCCCTCGGGCAGCGGCTCGAACCCGACGTGCTTGGCCAGCTGGCCGGTGGCCGTGAGCGTGGCCAGGGTCCGGCCGTGGAAGGACCCCAGGGTCGACACGACCACGTAGCGACCCCCGCCGGCCCACTTGCGGGCCAGCTTGAGGGCGCACTCGTTGGCTTCGGCCCCCGAGTTGGTGAAGAACACCTGGCCGCCGGCCCGGTCGGTGCCGCCCCCGATCAGCCGGTCGAGGGTGACGGCCACCTCGGGTCCGAGGACGTTGCCGTAGAGGTTGGAGACGTGCGACAGCGTCCGGGCCTGGGTGGCGATGGCGTCGGCCACCACCGGATGGGCATGGCCGAGCGAGGTCACGGCCAGGCCCGAGATGAAGTCCAGGTAGGACGCCCCCGACTGGTCGAACAGCACCGTGCCCTCACCCCGGACGAAGGTGACCGCCGGATCGGGATAGGTCCGCATGAGGGCGCTGCGGTCGATGCCGGCCGCCCCGTCGCTCCCGGTGGGCGGGGTCATGCCCGCACCATGGTGCCCACGCCACCGTCGGTGAAGAGCTCGAGCAGGAGCGCGTGGGGCACCCGACCGTCCAGGATGTGCGCCCCGGCGACGCCGTGCCGGACCGCCCGGGCGCAGGCCTCGACCTTGGGCACCATGCCGCCCACCACCCCGCCACTCTCGACCAGCTGGTCGAGGACCGCCGCCGTGGCCTGATGGATCAGCGTGCCCGGGTCGTCGGGCGCCGCCCGCAGACCCTCGATGTCGGTGAGGAACAGCAGCTTCTCGGCTCCCAGGGTCTCGGCGATCGCCCCGGCCACGGTGTCGGCGTTGATGTTGTAGGCCTGGCCGGCGGCGTCGGCGCCGATGGTGGCCAGCACCGGGATCAGGCCCTGGCTCAACAGACGTTGCAGGATGGTCGGGTCGACGCTGACCACGTCGCCCACGAAGCCGAGGTCGACGTGGCGAGGCCCGGCGGTGATGAGGTTGGCGTCCTCCCCCGACAGACCGACGGCCAGCGGGCCGTGGACGTTGATCGCCGACACGATGTCCCGGTTCACTTTGCCGACCAGCACCATCCGGGCGATGTCGAGGGTCTCGGCGTCGGTCACCCGTAGGCCGTCGCGGAACTCGGTCTCCTTGCCCAGTCGGCGCATCAGGTCCCCGATCTGGGGACCGCCGCCGTGCACCACCACCGGGAGGATGCCGACCGAGCCGAGGAGCACCATGTCCTGGGCGAAGGCGGCCAGCGCCGCCGCCTCGCCGCCCGCCTCGCCGCCGAGGGCGTTGCCCCCGTACTTGACCACCACGACCTTGCCGGCGAACTGGCGGATGTAGGGCAGCGCCTCCACCAGGAGCGCCGCCGTGGCCTGGGGGTCCGAGCTCCGGCGGCCACCGGTCGGACCCCCGCCGGCGGCGTCGACCGGATCGAGGGTGGTGAACCCGGGTTGCCCGGTGCCGGTGCTCACGAGGTCGTCCGATTCTCGTCGATGTAGCCGTAGCCGAGGTCGGTGGTCAGCACCACGCCCCGACCCGTGCCCAGTCCGAGGTCGCAGGTCAGCTCGAGGTCCCGCCCGGCCATGTGGACGGCCAACGCCCGCTCGTCGTGGGCCGCCGCCACGCCGTCTCGGCACACCGTGATCCCCCCGTAGGCCACCGAGACCCGGTCGATGTCGAAGGCGATCCCGGCGCAGCCGAGCTCGCTCACCACCCGGCCCCAGTAGGCATCCTCCCCGTTGAGCGAGCACTTGACCAGGAGCGAGTCGGCGACCTGGTGGGCCGCCCGGTGGGCGTCGGCGTCGGTGCGCGCCCCGTTCACGTGGATGCGGACGAATTTGGTCGCCCCCTCGGCATCGGCCACCATCTGGGCGGCCAGGGACCCGCAGGCCTCGGTGACGGCCGCCTCGAAGGCCTCGAGCGCCGGCACCGGCCCGAGGCCGCTGGCCAGGAGGAGCACCGTGTCGTTGGTCGAGGTGCACCCGTCGACGGTCATGGCGTTGAACGAGGGCCCGACGGCCCGGGCCAGGACGCCCTGGAGGACGTCGGGCTCGAGACGGGCGTCGGTCGTGAGGACGGCCAGCATGGTGGCCATGTTGGGGGCCAGCATGGCGGCGCCTTTCGCCATCCCCCCCACCACGTAGCCGTCGCCGGCCACGACCACCTCCTTGCGCACCGTGTCGGTGGTCATGATCGCCGTGGCCGCCGCCACGCCGGCCGCCGGTCCCCCGGCCCGGGTGGCCACCAGCGGCCGCACCGCCCCGTCCACCGCGTCCAGGGGGAACGGGATGCCGATCAGGCCGGTCTGGCAGACCAGCACGTGGTCCGAGGGCGCCCCGACCTCCGCACCGACCAGGGTGCAGAGCCGCTCGGCGGCCGCCACCCCCGGTGCGCCGGTGGCAGCATTGGCGTTGCCCGAGGTCAGGACGACGGCGGCCGCCCGGCTCCCCGTCGCCCCGAGGTGGGCCCGGCTCACCTGGACCGGCGCCGCCGCGGCCAGATTGGGCGTGAAGACGCCGGCCGCCGGCACGGCCCGTCCGTCGACGGTGGCCACGACGGCCAGGTCCGGGGTGCCCCCGGCCTTGATGCCGACCGACCCCCCGGCGGCCACGAACCCCGGTGCCGCGGTGATACTCATCGTTGGACCCCCGGGTCGTCCCTCGTCGGTGGCGCCGAGATCCGCATCACGGATACAGCCCGGCCGTGGGCAGCCCCATCGGTTCGGGTAGCCCGAGGGCCAGGTTGGCACACTGCACCGCCTGGCCGGACGCCCCCTTCACCAGGTTGTCGATCGCGCACAGCACGAGCAGCCAGCCGGTGCGCTCGTCGACCCGGGCCGTCACGTGGGCGCAATTCGAGCCCGACGTGGACTTGGTGGCCGGTGGGTCGTCCGTGACCACGACGAACGGCTCGCCGGCGTAGGTCTCCCGGAGGAGGGCCTGGGCGTCGGCGGTGGTCACTGAGCCGGTCGGCCGGGCGTAGCAGGTGGCCAGGATGCCCCGGACCATCGGGACCAGGTGGGGCGTGAAGAGCAGCTGGGCCCCGATGGCCTGCTCCATCTCCGGTGTGTGGCGGTGGTCCAGGAGCCCGTAGGCCGTGAAGCTCTCGTCCACCGTCCCGAAGTGCAACTTCTCGCTGGGCGACCGGCCGGCCCCCGAGGTCCCGCTGGCCGCGTCGACGATGATGCCCTCGGGCACCACCACCCCAGCGTCCACGAACGGGGCCAGGGCCAACGTGGCCGCCGTCGGGTAGCAGCCCGGGGCGGCGATCAGCGGCGCCCCGGCCAGGTCGTCCCGGTAGCGCTCGGGCAGGCCGTAGCGGAACTGGGCCAGCAGCTCGGGGGCGGCGTGGGGCGCCCCGTACCACGTGGGGTACAGCGAGGCGTCCCGGAGCCGGAAATCGGCCGCCAGATCGACCATGGCCCCGACCCGACCGACCAGCGAGGGCACCAGGGCCTGGGAGGCCCCGTGGGGCAGGCCGAAGAAGACCAGATCCAGACCGTCGAGGAGGTCGGCGTCGGCCGCCGAGTACACGAGGGAGGGGTAGGCGGCGGCCAGCGAAGGATTGTGCTGCCCGACCGACTGGCCCACGTGGGTGCCGGCGGTGGCCACCGCCACCTCGAGCTCCGGATGGCCGGCGCACAGCCGGAGCAGCTCCACGCCGGTGTACCCCGACGCCCCGACGATGCCGACCTTCATCCTGCAAGTGTATACGTACTACCGCATACTCATGCAACCACGACCGGGCCCGGGGCGCTCGTCCCCGTTCGGCGGGTGGTGGACTCGTCCGCCCAGCCAACCCCGACGGCTCCATCGCCGACCGATCGACCCGGGCCCGTCGGTGGCCGCCCTCGGCTGTCCGGCCGGCCGCCGCCGGCAGCCGCCCTGCCCGGGTGAGGTGACGGAATTATCCCAGCTCAGCTGGGTGCACTCCCACTTGCCCACCGGTGATCACCCGGTGGTCACCCGCCTCCCGCCGACCACCGGCGGGGACCCACCTCACCGCGTCGGTCCCTCAACCCATGCCGACGATCGGCAGGTTGAGCGGCCGGCCGGCCATGGAGCCCCAGTTGTAGTTGGCGTAGTCGTACTCTGCCCCGATGGCCCCGTTCGTGGTCACGGTCCACGACCCGAAGCCGTCGGCGGGCGAGGTCTCGATGCCGACGGCGTCCTCCCCGGCGACCGCCGGGGCAACGGCCGTGGCGTTCTCCCCGTGGACCGCCCCGTTCCGCTCGAGGATCAGGTACCCGGTCCCCTGGGCGGCCATGCCCACCACCGGCGAGGAGGTCGCCCCGACGGCCGAGCCGTGGAAGAGGGCGTCACCGTACGAGAACACCCCTCCGTCGGCCGCCACGAACCAGTACCCGTGCCCGTCGGGGGACGGGGCCATGCCCACGATCGGCTGGTTGAGGTGGAGGTTCCCGGTCGACCCGTAGAAGGGGGCGTCACCGAAGGCGAAGATCCCCCCGTCGGCGGCCACCAGCCAATACCCGTTGCCATCGGGCGTCGCCGCCATCCCCACGATGGGCTGGTTGAGATGCGTGGCGCCCATCGAACCGAAGAACCGGGCGTCGCCGTAGGCGAAGATGCCCCCATCCGAGGCCACCTCCCAGTAGCCCTTGCCGTCCGGGGTCCGGCTCATGCCCACGATCGGCTGGTTGAGATGGATGTTCCCGGTCGAGCCGAAGAACTGGGCGTCCCCGAAGGCGAAGATGCCCCCATCCGAGGCCACTTCGTAGTAACCGCCCGGGTCGCCGGCGCACGAGGCGACGGCGGTGCCCACGGGGACGGTCGACGCCGGCTGGGTGGCCGGGCGCCCGAAGGTCGACGTCTTCCAGGCCGTCGCCAGCTCGATGTACTCGCCGCCGCTCGGCGAGCAGCCCACGCCGACCCCGATCTCCCCCGCCGGGTCGTTGGCCGACCCTCCGAGGACCTGGTCGACGTAGTACGACGACTTGAGCCACTGCGTGACCGCCCCGCCCGATGAGAACGCCTGGGTGGTCGAGTAGTCCTCGATGATGGCCCCACCGTGCCAGCCGAACGGCTCGTACGGGGCGACCGAGGCGTTCCCGTTGCCGTTGGGATAGTTGTTGGCGATGGCCTGGGCGGCCGAGTCGAGCGTGGCGTTCTCGGTCAGCGTCGGCAGACCCCGCACGGCCCGCTCGGCATTGACCAGTTGGATGACCTCGCGGGCCACCACGCTGCCGTTGGGCGTTGCCGGCGCCGGTGCGGCGGCGGCCGGAGCACTGGCCGACCACCCGGCCGCCCCGAGGGTGGACAGCGTTCCCGCCACCAGCGCGGCCACCACCACGAGGCGCGTCGGGGCCCGTCGGCGACCCGGGATACGGCCCCGGGCCCCCCACTCCAGGTCGACCCCCCCTCTGCCCATGTTCCTCCTCGTGGTCGTTCGCTCGTCGGCATCAGTCCTGCTCACGGGCCTGCGGGGACCCGGGACCGATTGCCAAGGGTGCGCCGCCTCCGTTGCTCGAGGCGGCGCGCACGCCGTGCGTGCACCGTTCGCACGGTAGCGGTCGGTGCTCGCAGTTTCAATGCACCTTGCACGAAGTTGCAGAAATTGTTCGCCACGCCCCCCCGTCGCCGGCGCGTCAGCGGCCCGACGCCGCCACCCGGGGGTGGCGATGCGCCGGTTCGTATCGGGAGGGTCCCGCTGCCATGGAGCCGAGGCGACCCCGACGGGTCGGTCTCGGCCACGGGGGTGTCGGGAGGGCGGGCGACGCCCCGCCGACCGGGGCCGACGTCCACTACCGGCCCGTGCATCCCCGCTGTAGCCTGGGGTCTCGAGGAACCCGGTGCGCCCTCCGGCGCGCCACGTCCTCCCGGCGCGGACCGGGCGGCAGACGGGTGGTTGGCGGCGGCAAGGTTTGGCACCCCCCGTTCTGGGAAGGGTGAAAAGACAACAGCAGCACAACGGCGGAGAACACCCTCGAGACAGGTTGGAGAACGATGTACGTCGAGCACAATTCCGATCCTGGAAGCTCAGTGGACACCACGAGCGATTCCAGTGCACCAAGTGTCGATCAGGCCCTCATCGAGCTGCTCGAGGTCCTCGACAACACGGCGGCCGAGCAGCGTCTACTCATCGAGCGGGTCCAGGCCCTCCAGGCCGCCCGCAAGGAAGGGCGGGGCTGGAGCGAAGCCTTGGCGGGCGAGGAGACCCCCGGCACCGTCCAGTTGATCTCGTCCATGTTGGCCGGCCTCTCGGTGGCCAGCGGCCGACTGCGGCGCGACCTGGTGGTGGCGCTCCGTGAGGAGGGAGCGACCATCCCGGCGATCGCCCGGCGGTTCGGCGTCACGCACCAGCGGGTGTCCAGTCTGCTCCGGCAGGCGGGCCACTGAGCGGCCCCGGGGCACGCCCCGGGCACGACGACCAACGGGTTCGCCTGGGCGCTCCCGGCGCCGCGCCGATCGAGCGCGGGCCGTGGGCGACCGGTCAGTGACCTCGGGACTCAGCGCAGCGTGGCGCCGAGTGCCGCCGCGGCATCGATGCAGCGCTGACGCAGTTCGCTGACCTCACCGTCGGTGAGCGTGCGGTCCGTCGCGCAGAAGCGCAGGCGGAACGCCAGGCTCCGGGCGCCCGGTGGGACCGACTCGCCCCGGAACACGTCGAAGAGGTCCACCGATTCGAGCAGCTCGCCCGGCGCCGCCGCCAGCGCCCGGCCGACCTCGTCCGCCGGTACCTCGTCGGGAACGACCAGGGCCAGGTCCACGTCCGAGGACGGGAAGCGGCTCACCGGCGCCGAGATCTCGGGCCGTCGGGCGACGACGGCGGGATCGAGCAGCCGACCGAGGTCGAGCTCCAGCCAGCCCAGGCGTCCGACCGAGGGGAGCTCGAAGCCGGCCGCCACGTCGGGGTCGACCTCCCCCACCGCCCCGATCACCGTCGACCCGGGCCCCGAGACCACGAGCGCGGCCCGGGTCGGGTGCAGACCGGCCGTGCTCGGGACCGACCCGCCGTCGACATTGACCAACCGCACGTCGTCCAGACGGAGGCTCTCGGCCAGCACGCCCCAGGCGCCAACGGCGCTCCGGGCATCGTCCTCGGGCTCGGCCAGGAGCAGGGAGAGCACCTCGCGCTCCCCGGGCAGCACGGCGGTGGCCGCCCCGCCGGCCCCGGACCGGGCCACGGCCCGTCCGGCCTCGTCGGGGTGTGAGAACACGGTGCCGATCTCGAACAACCGGAGCTCGCCCTGACGACGGTCGACGTTGTAGGCCAGGGCTCGGAGCAGACCGGGCAACATCGAGCGACGCAGCGACGACTCCTCGCTCACCAGCGGGTTCGCCACCACCACCGATGGTCCGGACAGTCCGATGGCGTGGTGGTCGGCCTCGGCCAGGAACGTCGGGGTCCAGGCCTCGAAGGAGCCGAGACCACAGCAGACCTCCCGGACGGCCGCCCGCTCCCGCTGATAGCGGGGTGCGCCGCCGACCTGGGGCCACGACGGGTGGCGACGGGGCAGCCGGGCGTAGCCGTAGGTGCGGGCGACCTCCTCGATGACGTCGGACTGACCCTCGGGGGCCGGGCGGACATCGGGCCGGAACGTGGGCACGGTGACCGTCAACGACCCACCCTCGGGCGAGGGCTCGGCGCCGAACCCCAGGGGCTCGAGCAGCCCGGCCAGGGCGTCGGCGTCCAGGTGCAGCCCGAGCAGGTCGTTGACCCGGGGCACGGCCAGTTCCAGCTGGAGGGGCCCGGCCACCTCGCCCCGGACGTCGAGGCTCCCCTCGGCCACCGCCAGGCCGGGCACGCTCGCCGACAGCAGCTCGGCGAACCGGCGGGCCGCCCGGTCGATGCCCCAAGGGTCGCAGCCCCGCTCGAACCGGGCCGAGGCCTCGGTGCGCAGCGCCAGGCGCTTGGACGTGCGGGCGATGACCATCGGGGTGAAGTAGGCCGCCTCGAGCAGCACCCGGCTGGTGTCGGCCGTGATCTCCGAACTGGCGCCGCCCATGATCCCGCCGATGCCCACCGGGGTCCCCTGGGCGTCGCAGATCACGCAGTCGACGCCGGTGTCACCCAGACCCGGCCCGGGCACGCCGAGGGTCCGGTCCACGCCGTCGAGCGTGGTCAGGACTTCGCCGGCCTCGGCCCGGCGCACCCGCAGCCCGCCGCCGGGCAGGCGGTCGAGGTCGTAGGGGTGGGTGGGCTGCCCGAGTTCCAGCATGACGTAGTTGGATGCGTCGACGACGTTGTTGATCGGCCGCATCCCGGCCAGCGTGAGGCGGCGGGCCAGCCACCGGGGCGACGGCGCCACCTGGACGCCGGTGAGCACGGTGGCCGTGAGCCTCGGGCAGACCTCGGCGTCCTCGACGGCGGCCGACGCCAGCTGGTCGACCGGGGGCCCGGCCGCCACCGCCGGCAGGGGGCCCGGCAGGCTGAACGACAGCCCGAGGCGGGCCGCCAGGTCCCGGGCCACGCCGGCCATGCACCAGGCGTCCGGCCGGTTGCCCTCCACGGTGATGTCGAACACGACGTCGCGCTCGATGCCCAGCGCCTCGACCAGGGGCAGGCCCGGTCGGACCCCTTCGACGTCGGTCAGCAGGAGCAGCCCGTCGGCGTCGGTCGACACCCCGAGCTCGCGCCCCGAGCAGAGCATGCCGTTGGACACGACACCCCGCATCTTGCGCCGGCCGATCTCGAAGCCGCCGGGGAGGACCGCCCCCACCGGGGCCAGCGGGACCAGGTCCCCGACCGCGAAGTTCGTCGCGCCGCAGACGATCTCGACCGGTCCGGCGCCGGCATCCACCAGCACCCGGCGGATCCGGTCGGCGCCCTCGATGGCGGCGATCTCGTCCACCCGGGCCACCACCACGTCGTCCAGGCCCTCGCCGACCTGCTCGATCGCCTCGACGACCAATCCCAGGTCGTCGAGGGTGGCCGCTAGTTCCTCGGCCGTCCCCTCGAAGGGGGCGAAGTCCCGTAGCCAGGAGAGCGGTGCGCGCACGGTGTCCTTTCCTCGTCGGCGATCAGAACTGCCGGAGGAACCGGACGTCGTTCTCGATCAACGAGCGCATGTCCGAGATCCCGTGGCGCATCTGGGCGCAGCGGTCGATGCCGAACCCGAAGGCGAAGCCACTCCACTCCCCCGGATCGATGCCGACCGCCTCGAAGACGGCCGGGTCGACCATGCCGCACCCGCCGAGCTCGATCCACCCCGTCCCCGAGCAGGTCCGGCAGCCCGAGCCGTGGCAGATCGTGCAGGTGATCTCGAATTCGGCCGACGGCTCGGTGAAGGGGAAGTAGGCCGGCCGCAGCCGGGAGTGGATGTCCGGGCCGAAGTAGGCGGTGGTGAAGGTCTCGATGGTGCCGGCGAGGTCGCCGAACGTGATCCCGCGGTCGACCACCAGCCCCTCGATCTGGTGGAACACGGGCAGGTGTCGGGCATCGGGCGTGTCCCGGCGAAAGCAACGACCGGGCATCACGGCGTGGATCGGGAGCGTGCCCCCGGCCACGGCCGACTCCATCAGGTGGATCTGGACCGGGGAGGTATGGGTCCGCAGCACGATCGTCTCGGGCGCCCCGAGGTCCAGGTAGAAGGTGTCGTACATGCCCCGGGCGGGGTGGGCCGGGGGCATGTTGAGGGCCTCGAAGTTGTACCAGTCGCTCTCGGCCTCGGGGCCCTCAGCCACCACGAAGCCCATGCCGACGAACACCTCCTCGAGCGCCTGTCGGGTCTGGGCCACCAGGTGCGCCCGGCCCCGGCGCAGCGGGGCGCGCAGTGCGCCCGGCACGACCTCGGTCAGATCGAGTCGATCGGCCTCGAGCCGGGCGGCCCGCTCGGCCGCCGCCAACGTGACCTGACGGTCCGCCACCAGGGTCCGCAGACGGGTCCGGGCCCCGTTGAGGGCCTCCCCGGCGGCACTCCTCGACGCCGGGGCCAGCTGCCCGAGGGCCCGCTGGGCGGCCGTGAAGGGCGAGCGCTTGCCGAGGGCGGCCGCCTCCGCCTGGGCCAGCTCTTCGGTGGTCTCGGCTGCCTCGATCGCCGCCCGGGCCTCGGCCTCCAGGGCGACCAGGTCGAAGGGCAGCGGCTCGTTCGTCACCACGTCGTCCGGGGTCACGACCCCACCACCCGCTCCGGCATGCCCGGCATCGTAGAGGTCCGGCCGGCGGTGGCGGTCCGACGCCGGGCCAGGGCCTCGAAACACACGACGGCGCAGGCCACGCCCACGTTGAGCGACTCCGCCCGCCCGGCCATGGGGATGCCGATCCGGCCGTCCACCTGCCCCAGCAGCTCCGGCGGGAGCCCCGACGCCTCGTTGCCGAGGACGATGGCCGAGGGTCGGTGCCAGTCGACCTCGAGGTAGTCCTGTCCCCCGGTGACCACGGTGGCCAGCCGGCGGTAGCCGAGGACGCCCAGGTGCTCGAGGGCCGCCGCCGTGTCGGGCGCCACCATCACCGGGATGTGGAAGATCGAACCGGCCGAGGCCCGGACCGTCTTGGGGTTGTAGAGGTCCACCGAGCTGGCGCACAGCACCACCGCCCGGGCCCCGGCGGCATCGGCGCTGCGCAGGACCGTCCCGGCATTGCCGGGGTCCCGCACGTCGACGCACACCACGACCAGGCCCTCGCCGTCGAGCGTCGCCAGGGCCACGTCGAGCAGCGGGAGCACCGCCACCACGGGCTGCGGCGTCACGGTGTCGGCCACCCGCTCGAGAACGCCGGGCGCCAGGTCGAACACCCGCGCCCCGCCGTCGCCCGCCCGGGTCACGACGTCAGCCACGCCGCCGTCGGCGAGGCCGTCGGGCGCCACATAGACCGATTCCACCTCGGCCCCGGCCTCCAGGGCCGAGCGAAGGAGCTCGGCCCCCTCGACCACGAACACCCCGTCGGCGGCCCGGGCCGCCCGCTTGGCCAGCAGGCGGCGGAGGCGTCGGACCCGCTGATGCGAGCTGCCGAGCGGCTGGGTCAGGAGGCGACCTCGGCGCTCGGCGCCGAGTCCAGGGCCGCCTGTGCCACCGTCACCAGGGCCCCGAACGCCTCGGGGTCCGAGACCGCCAGGTCGGCCAGGACCTTGCGATCCACCTCGACACCGGCCTGGTGCAGCCCGGCGATGAACCGGCTGTAGCTCATGTCGTGCTGCCGGGCGGCGGCGTTGATCCGCTGGATCCACAGTTTGCGGAAATCGCCCTTCCGGGCCCGGCGGTCACGGAACGCGTACTGCATCGAGTGCAGTACCTGCTCGTTGGCGGCCCGGTAGGTCCGGCTCTTGTTGCCGTAGTACCCCTTCGCCTGCTCGAGGACGGCGCGGTGGTGCTTGCGTCCGTGAACGGAACGCTTGACTCTGGCCATGGGGTCCTCCTCTCTCGTCGACTGACTGGTTGCGTCGCGGCCGCAACGGCCGAAACGGTGACTGCTGCGTGGTGGTGCTCGGTCGCCGTGGCTTCGAGCGTGGCCCCGGGATGGCCCCGGGACCAGGGGTGGCTACAGGCCGAGCATGCTCCGGATGTTCTTCTCGTCACCCTTGGAGAAGTCGGCGTCACGGCCGAGCCGGCGCTTGCGCACGCTCGACTTCTTCTCGAGGAGGTGCGAGCGGTTCTGCTTCCGGCGGCGCAGGCGACCCGAGCCGGTGATCTTCACCCGCTTGGCCGCCCCTCGGTCGGTCTTCATCTTCGGCATTACTTCACCCTTCTGCGTGCGCAGCGTCGTTGGTGACCGCCTCGGCGGGCCCGGCGGGCCCGTCGACCTCGGTCGATCCTGTCGTGGTGGCTTCGCCACCGGCACCGTTGTGTGCTGCACCGTTCTCGCCGGCCCCGTTGGTCGCCGTCGCCGCCGTCTCCGTGACGTCGTCTCCGCGCGCTTGGAGGTGGCCCGGGAGGCCGCCGCCTGACGGGCCCGCTTGTCGGGCGCCAGCACCATGATCATGTTGCGCCCGTCGAGCCGGGGCTCCGACTCGACCTTGGCCGTGTCGACGACCTTCTCGGCGATCCGATCGAGGATCCGCTTGCCCAGTTCGGCATGGAACACCTCACGGCCCCGGAACATGATCGTGATCTTGACCTTGTGCCCCTCGTCGAGGAACTTCATGACCTGTCGGGTCTTGGTGTCGAAGTCGCCCGGACCGATCTTCGGCCGGTACTTCATCTCCTTCATCCCGACGTGGACGGCCTTGCGCCTCGACTCCTTGGCCCGTTGTGCCTCGTCGAACTTGAACTTGCCGAAGTCCATGATCCGGCAGACCGGCGGATTGGCCAACGGGGCCACTTCCACGAGATCGAGATCAAGACCACGGGCGATCGTGAGGGCCTCGGGCAGAGGCTTGATGCCGAGCTGCTGGCCGTCGGGGTCGACGAGCCGAACCTCACGGGCACGGATCCGGTCATTGATCCGGTGCTCACTGGTGGTGTCGGTGACTATGCGCATCACTCCTGTTTGTCGGGCCGCGGTCTTTCCACGAACCATTCGAAGGGAGCGGAGACGCGACCCCAGGCGATGCCCGGGGAAACCACATCGACCTGGCGCACCGTGTCGGACGACACCCCGGTCCGGGACGTCCCCCCAGCGGCCGACCCTTCCGGGGCGGCGTGGTGGCCAGGTGGAGGCGGCCGAAACCGACAGCCCCGCTTCCTGTACTAGCCCAGCTAGGTTACACCCATGAGCAGCCTCTGGACACCCTCGGGAGAGCACCCGGTCGAGCCCGACACGCCCGGCGCCGCATCGGTCGCCACCGGCACCTCGGACGGCCCGCCGGACGAGGCGGCAGCGGAGATCGACGAGCTCCGCCGACAGCTGGCGGCGGCACCGGTCGAGGTCGTGATCGCCAACCACTGCTACGGGCTCTTCGAGCTGGCCGCCGTCCACCTGTCCCAGAACCCGCCCCAGCTGGTCCAGGCCCAGATGGCCATCGACGCCCTGGGGTACGTGGTCGCCGGCCTGGGCGACCGCCTGGGCGAGGCCCAGGCCTCGTTGCAAGAGGCCCTCACCCAGGTCCGGCTGGCCTTCGTCCAGATGGAGTCGGCCGCCCGGGCCGGGGACGGTGTCCCCGCCGAGGGCGACCCGGGCGTCAACTGATCGGCACCGACTGAACGGTTCCGACCCCCGGACCGACCGCCCGCCGACGGTCTGCCCGCCGACGACCGCGCCTAGACCGGTGGCGCTACCGCCAGCCGAGGTGCCCATCCGACGGTGACCCCATCACGTCGCATGGCGGCGGTGAACCGGGTGATCGACAGGACGATGGCGAGGGCCGTGAGCCCCCAGGTGATGGCGGTGCGCTCGAGCACGAAGGCCTTCAGCGACGAGGACAGCAGCAGCCAGGCCACGATGCCCGTGTTGGCCAACAGGATCGAAGCCCACAGGACCGAGATGCGCACGAAGAACCGGTGCACCCGCGGTCGCAGGAGGATCTCGGGGCCGAGTGGGCAGAAGTCGTGGGCGAAGCGCTGGGTGAAGGGGCGCCCGACGGCGGCCGACCCGATCAGGAGCGCCGACACGACGACCGTCGTGGCCATGGGCTGGGCGAAGTAGATGAAGGCGCTACCGGTGACGAACGCCACCACCGTCCGGGCGGTGAGCAGGACGGTGCCCAGCAGGAGCAGGGTGGAGATCCGCTCACCCCGGTGGACGCGTCGGGCCAGGGCCACGTAGGACCAGACCAGCGCGGCCACCAGGGCCGCGCGGAAGCCCCCCAGGACGAGTACCAGGTAGAAGAGGGCCAACGGCGCCAGCGCCGCCTCCACCACGATGGGGAAGGCGTGTCGCAGGGCCGCCCGGGGTGAGGGCATCTCCAGATGCCCGCCCTCGGCCGCGTCGGAGACGTGGAGCGGTTGCAGGACGCGCGGCGCCGACCCGTGGGCGGCAGCTCGTCCGTTGTGTGGACCTCGACGCCGGGGCGCCGGGTCGGGGCACGACTCGGGGGCCGAAGGTCCCCGTACGTCGTCGCCCGCCGTTAGATCGGGCGGACGGCGGTGGCCTGCAGGCCCTTGGGGCCCTGCTCGGACTCGAAGGAGACCTTCTGGCCCTCGATCAGCTCACGGTAGCCAGTGCCCTCGATGGACGAGAAGTGGGCGAACACGTCGGCCGAGCCGTCGTCGGGGGTGATGAACCCGAAGCCCTTCTCGGAGTTGAACCACTTCACGGTGCCTTCAGCCATGCTGTTGCCTCATCTATCCGCGCACGAAACTTGGCGGAAAACCTATGAGGCCCACCAGCGACGCCCGGCCTGCGTGGAGCCGAGCGCTGTCCGAACCATAGTCCACTCGCCGGGACCGTCGAACCGTGGCCCCCGTCGGCCCGGCGGCGGCTCAGACCGGGTCGGGCGCCTCGTCCGGGCCGAGCTCGATCTCGTCGACGGCCCGCACCACCGTGCTGCGGAAACCGAGGTTCGTCTCCTTGGCCCCGGCGGCCGCCTCCGGTGCCCAATAGACGACCATCGGGGTGTCCACCACCGGCCCCTCGATCGCGGCGAAGTTCCGCCAGATGCCGTCCTGGGGCTGGGTGTCGGCCGGTCCGTGGCGCCCGTGGACCCGCCGGATCTGCTTCCCCTCGAGGTCGACGTCGTAGACCGATCCCGATTCGGTATGGATCCGGCTCACCTTCATCGGCGGCAGTCTACGGGGCGACCGGCCACCCCCCGGAGACCCCGGATCCCTCCTACGGCCCGGCCCGACGGCATGGTGAACCGGCGTCGCGCCCCGATCGTTCCTCATCCCGCTACCTCGACCGTTCCAACGTGCACCTCGTTCACCACGCCACGGTCCGGCCACACGTAATCGAGGAACTGCAGCCCCCCATAACAGCGCTGCGCCTCGATGGTCGTCACGAGGTAGGGAATGCTCTCGCCGATTTCCAAACGACGCCGGGTCCCCCGAGCTCGTCCTAACCCACCCCGGCGCCAGCAGGAGCAACGTCCGTCCGCTCGCCGAGTTGACGGGCCGCGTAACTACGCATGAGCTGGTTGAGAGCCGACTTGCTGGCCCGGTAGATCTCGAAGCCGCCCTGCTCGTTGTTGGCGATGCTGCCCTGGCCCGACGACATGATGGCGATCGTGCCCTCCGGCTCCACCTGCTCCTCGAGTCGTCTCGACGACCCGCATCGGGCTCAGGGCATTGGTGACCATGCAGGCGGGTGAATTCCTCGGTCGAGACATCGCGTGGTCGCCTCCGGGATCGCTTGGTGACCCCGGCGTTGACGAAGAGCAGCTCGAAGACTCTCCTCACCGAGTCGTTCTGCGAGGCCCCGGACCTGCTACGGTCACGTTGATGTCAACCTGTTCGATCTCGAGGCGATCGCCTACGGCGTCGCCGCAGGTCGTGGAGAGCGGTGCGGTCCTCCGCCGCACCGTCGCCACCACGCAGCACCACGCTCGACGTACTCCTTGGCGATAGCGTACCCCAGACCACACACGCCCGATGAGCAGACGTGCCGTGCTCGCACAGCTCACTACCCCACTCGACTCGTGCCGCCCCGGCTGTCTCACGGCCCGACCGACCGGGCCTCCAGACGGCCGCCGTGCCCCGCCCCGACCATGAAGGTCACAGGCGTGCCCACTTCTATGGTGCGTGAGCCGTCGGTGATCGCCGTGCAGTGGAACGGGAACACCCGACCGTCCTCCCCCGTCACCTCGCCCAGGCCCCGGGGGCCGTCGAACCCGGTCACCGAGCCCGAACGGGGCCGGCGGGTCTCGACCGGGGCGTCGTGGGCGAGCCCGCTCACCGGCGGGCGCTCAATGGACGATCTTGGACAGGGCGAGCTCCAAGATGTCGGTCGCCCCCTGGTCCTTCAGCGCCGGGATCAGGGTGTTGATCATGGCCTTGGGCACCACCGTCTCGACGGCGAACCCGCTGTGGCCCGAGAGTTCCGAGACGGTCGGCGAGCGCAGCGACGGCAGGAGGCCGATCACGCGATCGAGACCGTCGGGCGACACGTTGAGCTTCACGAGCACCTTCTCCCGGGCCTCGAGCGTCCCCTGCAACAGGGTCAGCAACTGCTCCATGGCGTGGCGCTTCTCGGGGTCGGCGTAGGCCCGCGGGTTGGCGATGAGCTCGGTGTGCGAGATCAGCAGGGTCTCGATGATCCGGAGCCCGGCGGCCCGCAGCGCCCGGCCGGTCTCGGTGATCTCGACGACGCAGTCGGCGATGTCGGGGACCTTGGCCTCGGTCGCCCCGTAGGAGAGCGAGATCTGGGCGCTGATGCCGTGGGCGGCCAGGGCCTTGGCGGTGAGCTGGGGGTATTCGGTGCTCACCCGCAGCTCACCCGGATGCGTGGCCAGGTCGGCGAGGGTCTGGAACGGCGAGGCATCGGCCACCGCCAGCACCACCCGGATGGGGTTGCTGGTGGCCTTGGAGTAGCTCAGCTCGCCCAGGGTGACGACGTCGCTCCCCTGCTCCTCGATCCAGTCCCGGCCGGTGATCCCGAGGTCGAACAGACCCTGGGCGATGTACAGCGGGATCTCTTGGGGCCGCAGGATCCGCACCTCTCCCACCCGGGGGTCGGCGATGGTGCCGCGGTAGTCGACCTTGGACATCCGCGACACGCCCAGATCGGCGGCGGCGAAGAGATCCAGGGTCGCCTGTTCCAGCGAGCCCTTGGGCAGCACGAGGCGGAGCATGGTCAGATCATCGCAGAGCGCGGGAGGCCGCTCGGCTCTCGCCGGACAGCGGTCCGGTGCGCAGCAGTCGGGACATCTCGACCGCCGCCTCGGCGCATTCCCGGCCCTTGTTGGTGTCGTCGGGGGCCGAGCGGGCCAGCGCCTGGTCGACGTTGTCGGTCGTGAGCACCCCGAAGATCACCGGCACGCCGGCGTCGAGTTGCACCCGCTGCAGTCCGGCGGCGCACTCCCCGGCCACGAAGTCGTAGTGCCCGGTCTCACCCCGGATCACCGCCCCGAGGGCCACCACGGCGTCGACCGACGCCCCCCGCACGAAGGCCTGGGCCACCACCGGGAGCTCGAAGGCGCCGGGCGCCCAGGCCACGGTGATGTCGGCCCGGTCCACCCCGGCGTCCTCCAGGCCCGCCAGGGCGCCGTTGAGGAGACGCCAGGTGATGCCGCCGTTGAAGCGGCCGCAGGCCAACCCGATCCGCAAGCCGCGGCCGTCGGGGTCGCCGGCCAGGTTGGCGCCGACCCGGGTGCGCAGCTCGTCGAGCGCCCCCTCGGGCAGCTCCGTCTCGTCAGAGGACGTCATCGAGCCCCTCGAGGAGGTGGCCCATGCGCTCGCGCTTGGTCCGCAGGTACTGGATGTTCTCGGGGTTGGGCGACGGCTCGAGGGGTACCCGCTCGGTGATGTCGAGCCCGAAGCCCTCCAGGCCGCCGTACTTCACCGGGTTGTTGGTCATCACCCGCATCGTGGTCACTCCGAGGTCGACCAGCATCTGGGCGCCGATGCCGTACTCGCGACTGTCGACCGGCAGGCCGAGCTCGAGGTTGGCGTCGACGGTGTCGTGACCCTCCTCCTGGAGCCGGTAGGCCCGGATCTTGTGGGCCAGGCCGATCCCCCGGCCTTCGTGGCCCCGGAGGTAGACCACCACCCCGCAACCCTCCTTGGCGATCAGGTCCTGGGCGGCCCGCAGCTGGGGACCGCAGTCGCAGCGCAAGGAGCTGAAGACGTCGCCGGTGAGGCACTCCGAATGCACCCTGACCAGGACGTTCTCGCTGGCCGCGACGTCGCCCAGCACCAGCGCCAGGTGCTGCTCGCCGTCGAGCACGGACTCGTAGACGTAGGCGATGTACTCGCCCTCGGGTGTCGGGATCCGGGCCTCGGAGACCCGGCGGACCAGCATCTCCATGCGCCGCCGGTAGCGCACCAGGTCGGCGATGGAGATCAGCGGCAGGTGGTGCTCGGCGGCGAACCGCTCGAGCTCGGGCAGCCGGGCCATGGTGGCCTTGTCGGAGGAGATGATCTCGCAGAGCACCCCGGCCGGGGCCTTGCCGGCCGCCCGGCACAGGTCGACGGTCGCCTCGGTGTGCCCGGCCCGCTTGAGGACGCCGCCGTCCCGGTAGCGCAGGGGGAACACGTGGCCCGGCCGGTTGAGGTCGGTGGGCCGGGTGGTCGGGTTGATCAGGGCGGACACGGTGGCCGCCCGGTCGGCCGCCGAGATGCCGGTCGAGGTCCCGTGGCGGAAGTCCACGCTCACGGTGAAGGCGGTGCGCTGGGCCTCGGTGTTGGCCACCACCATCAACGGAAGGTCCAGGTAGTCGGCCCGATCGGGGGTCAGGGGCACGCAGATGACCCCCGAGGTGTGGGCCAGGAAGAAGGCGATGGTCTCGGGGGTGGCCGACTCGGCCGCCATGACCAGGTCGCCCTCGTTCTCTCGATCCTCGTCGTCCACCACGACGGCCATGCCGCCCGCGGCGATGGCGTCGATCGCGTCTTGTACCGGTGAGAAAGGCATCAGGCCGCCACCTCCAGGCGTACATCGTCACCCAGCTGGGCGACCGAGACCAACCGACCTCGCCAGAGGTCGGCGATCGTCGGCGCCCCGGGGCCGGCGAACATCGGGTGACCGTCGTCCCCGCCGAACAGGGCCGGGGCCAGGTAGACCACGTACCGGTCGACCAGGCCGGCGGCGTGGAACTCGTGGGCCACCGTGGCACCCCCCTCGACCAGGACCTGGAGCACGCCCCGGGCCCCGAGGTCGTCGAGCACGGCACCGAGCTCGCCCTGGAGGACGATCGCCGGGGCGACCCGGGCCCCGTCGGGCACGGAGCCGAGCACCACCCGGAGGGGCTGGCGAACGTCGGCCGGGTCGAGGTCGTCGCGCACGGTGAGCGAGGGGTCGTCGGCCCGCACGGTCCCCGCCCCGACCAGGACGGCGTCCGAGGCCGCCCGCAGGCGGTGGACGTCGGCCCGGGCCTCGTCGCCGGTGATCCACTTGCTGGTCCCGTCGGGGGCGGCCGTGCGGCCGTCGAGCGTGACGGCCAGCTTGAGGACCACCCAGGGTCGCCCGGTGCGGCGGTGCTTCAGGTAGGGGGCGAGCTGCTCGGTGACCGGCTGGGCCCCGACGCCGACCGTCACCTCGATGCCGGCCGCCTGGAGGGCGGCGATCCCGGCGCCCGACACGTGGGGGTCGGGGTCCTCCAGGGCGACCACCACCCGACGGACACCGGCCTCGATGATGGCCTCGACGCACGGTGGCGTGCGTCCGGTGTGCGAGCACGGCTCGAGGGTGGTGTACAGGGTGGCCCCCCGGGCGGCCGGACCGGCGGCCCGCAACGCCGTGACCTCGGCGTGGGGGCCGCCCGGCGGTGCCGTGGCCCCCTCGGCCAGGGGTCCGCCGTCCTCGGGCACGATGACGCAGCCCACCCAGGGGTTCGGAGCGGTGGAAGAGCGGACCGATCGGGCCAGGGCGATCGCCCGGGTCATGTGATGGTCGTCGACCACGCC
The DNA here is from genome assembly GCA_963730735.1 of uncultured Acidimicrobiaceae bacterium. Taxonomy (GTDB): domain Bacteria; phylum Actinomycetota; class Acidimicrobiia; order Acidimicrobiales; family RAAP-2; genus CAVSSX01. Next base: position 1,779,611 of record CAVSSX010000007.1, on the reverse strand, counting down.
GTCTCCCCTCTCCCCTCGATCCAATAGAACGTGTTCTAGTTTAGTCCGACGCGCCGGCGAGTCGACCGGCGTCTCGGACGGTGGGTCCGCCAGCCTACCTGGCACGACCTCGGGACCCTTCCCCCCGTTGCCGATCGGCACTCAGGCCGCCGTGGACCCCGACCCGGCGGCCCGGCGGATCGCCGCCGCCGCCTCCCAGGGCCGCTCGTGGCCGAAGATGGCCGAACCGGCGACGAACACGTTCGCCCCGGCGGCGGCGGCCCGGGGCGCGGTGGCCTCGTCGATCCCCCCGTCGACCTCCACGTCCACCGCCAGGTGCCGGGCCTCGACCGCCCGGCGGACCTCGGTCACCTTGGCCATGACGTCGCCGATGAAGGCCTGACCCCCGAAGCCCGGGAACACGGTCATGCACAGGATCAGGTCGACCTGGTCGAGGAAGGGCTCGACGGCCGAGAAGGGCGTGTCGGGGTTGAGGGCCAGGCCGACCCGGAGGCCGAGGGAGCGCATCTGGGCCAGGAGCGCCGCCGTCCCGCCGATCTCGACGTGCACCGAGCACCCGTCGGCCCCCGCGGTGGCGAAGTCCTCCAGGTAGTCACCCGGGTTGGTCATCATGAGGTGGCAGTCGAAGAACAGCCCGCTGTGGCGTCGCAGCGAGGCCACCACCGGGGGCCCGATGGTCAGGTTGGGCACGAAGTGGCCGTCCATCACGTCGACGTGCAGCCAGTCGGCCACCGAGGCCACCTCGCCCACCGCCTCGGCCAGGCTCCCGAAATCGGCCGAGAGGACCGAGGGGGCGATCTTGAGATCGCCCACCGTCCCCGGGTCTACCGACATGGGCCGAGCATATCTGTGAACGTTTCGTTTCCGGCCGTGACAGGCACGAAGCCCCTCGCTAGGGTCCAGCCCATGGCACGTCGGACCGTGAGGTCGCCGGTCCGACGGGCCCCCTCGAGCGCACGGGTGCGACGGTGGCCGACTTCGACCTGATCGTCATCGGCTCGGGACCCGGTGGCCAGAAGGCGGCGATCGCCGCCGCCAAGCTCGGCAAGCGGGTGGCCATCGTCGAGCGCTGGGCCCAGGTGGGCGGGGTGTGCGTGAACACCGGGACCCTGCCGTCCAAGACGCTCCGCGAGGCCGTCGTCTACCTGACCGGCCTGTCCCTGCGCGAGATCTACGGGCAGAGCTACCGGGTGAAGGACGACATCACCATGAGCGACCTCCAGGCTCGCACCACCCACGTCATCCGGCGCGAGACCGAGGTCATCCGGGACCAGCTGAGCCGCAATCGGGTGACCCTGCTCGCCGGCACCGCCCGCTTCGTCGACCCGCACACCCTGGTCCTGGTCCGGCCCGACCAGCCCGACGAGGCGTTCCGGGCCGACCGCATCGTCATCGCCGTCGGCACCCGGCCGGCCCGGCCGCCGAGCGTGGCCTTCGACGACCACCGGGTCATCGACACCGACCAGCTGCTCGAGATGGACCACATCCCGTCGTCGCTGGTGGTGGTGGGCGCCGGGGTGATCGGCATCGAGTACGCCTCGGTCTTCGCCGCCCTCGGCACCAAGGTGACGGTGGTGGAGCAGCGGGACCGCATGCTCGACCACTGCGATGCCGAGATCGTGGAGTCCCTGCAGTACCACCTGCGGGACCTCGACGTGGTCCTGCGCTTCAACGAGTCGGTGGCCTCGGTGGTCACCCACCCCGAGGGCACGCTCACCACGCTCGAGAGCGGCAAGCGCATCCCGGCCGACACGGTCATCTACGCCGCCGGTCGCCAGGGGGCCACCGACACCCTCGACCTCGAGCGGGCCGGCCTCGAGGCCGACCACCGGGGACGGCTGGTCGTCGACCACCACTACCGCACGGCCGTGCCCCACATCTTCGCCGTGGGCGACGTCATCGGCTTCCCAGCCCTGGCGGCGACGTCGGCCGAGCAGGGCCGGTTGACGGCCCACTTCGCCTTCGACGAGCCGGCCCACTCGATGCCCGACCTCCTGCCCATCGGCATCTACACCATCCCCGAGATCAGCTACGTCGGCCGCACCGAGGAGGAGCTCACGGCGGCGGCGGTCGACTACGAGGTGGGCATCGCCCGCTACCGGGAGCTCGCCCGGGGCGCCATCATCGCCGACTCCCACGGGCTGCTGAAGCTGCTCGTCTCCCCGGCCGACCGGACGCTGATCGGCGTGCACACGGTGGGCACCGGGGCGACCGAGATGGTCCACATCGGCCAGACGGTGATGGCCCTCGGGGGGACCATCGACTACCTGATCGACGCCGTCTTCAACCACCCCACCCTGTCGGAGGCGTACAAGGTGGCCGCCCTCGACGCCTCCAACAAGCTCCGCTCCCTGGCCCGGATCCAGGGTGCGGTGAGCGCCTAGGCCGATCCCGGGCCAGACTGGGCCGCATGTCGCGAACCGTGAAGCCCGGCACGACCTGGGCCGAGACCTGGCGTCGGGCCCAGGACGCCGTCCCCGAGGCCATCGACGCCGACCGGGCCCGCAACCTCATCGACGGCGAGTGGCGCCGGATCGGCGAGCCCGGCGCCTACGTCACCCCGGTCGACGGCTCGGAGATCCCCGGGCCCCCGCTGGTCACCCACGAGGACGCCGTCACCGCCGTGGCCGCCGCCACCCGGGAGCACGCCGCCTGGTCCCTGGCGGACCTGGACGAGCGACGGTCCCGGGTCACGGCGGCCGTCGACGCCATGGCCGAGCACCGGGACCTGCTGGCCCTGCTGCTCGTCTGGGAGATCGGCAAGCCCTGGCGCCTGGCCACGGCCGACGTCGACCGCTGCCTCGACGGGGTGCGGTGGTACGTGGAGGAGATCGCCCGCCAACTGACCATCAACGGCCCGAGGGTCCCGCTCCCGGGCCCGGTGTCCAACATCGCCAGCTGGAACTACCCCATGAGCGTGCAGGTCCACGCCGAGCTGGTCCAGCTCCTGGCGGGCAACGCCGTGATCGCCAAGACACCCTCCCAGGGCGGCTACCTCTGCCTGACGGTGGCCCACGCCCTCATGCGTCGGGCCGGACTGCCGGTGACGCTCGTGTCGGGGGCCGGGCGCCAGCTGGGCGACGCCCTGATCCGAGAGGAGGGCATCGGCGCCCTGGCCTTCGTCGGCGGGCGGACCAACGGCCGCAAGGCCGCCGTCTCCCTGGCCGACACCGGCCGGCGGCACATGCTCGAGCAGGAGGGCCTGAACGCCTGGGGCGTGTGGGAGTTCTCCGACTGGGAGCTCCTGCAGGGCCACATCAAGAAGGGCTTCGAGTACGGCAAGCAGCGCTGCACCGCCTACCCCCGCTTCGTGGTCCAGCGCCGCCTGTTCGACCAGTTCCTGGCGGCCTACCTGCCGGTGATCGGGGCGGTGCGCTTCGGCCACCCGCTGGCCGTCGACCACCCCGACGACCCGTTGCCCGACCTCGACTTCGGGCCGGTCATCCACGCCACCAAGGCCCGGTCCCTGCGGGCCCAGTTCGAGGAGGCGGTGGCCGGCGGCGGGAGCGGCATCCCCCTGTACCGCGGCACCTTGGACGACGGCCGCTTCCTCGACGACGACGACCCCGAGGTGGCCCGGGCGGCCTACGTGGCCCCGGCCTGCGTGCTCTCCCCGCCCCCGTGGTGGGCCCTCCACCACGCCGAGCCGTTCGGCCCGCTCGACTCGGTGGTGCTGGTCGACACCCAGGCCGAGCTGGTGGCGGCGATGAACGCCAGCAACGGGGCGCTGGTGGCCTCGGTGGCGACCGACGACCCGGAATTCGCCGCCGAGGTCACCGAGGACCTCCAGGCCTTCAAGGTCGGGGTCAACGTGCCCCGCTCGCGGGGCGACCGGGCCGAGGTGTTCGGTGGGCGGGGGCAGTCGTGGAAGGGGGCCTTCGTGGGCGGCGACCTGCTCGTCCAGGCGGTGACCCTCGGCGCCGACGGGGCCGCCGAGCGGCTCTACGGGAACTTCCCCGACTACTCCCTCTATCCGGCGACCTGAGGACGGGTCAGGGGAACCGGGCCCAGGCGAGGATCCGGGGGAAGGCGTAGAAGTAAGGACGTCGGTCCCCCAGCTCATCCAGCAGGTCGGCCCGATAGCGGTCGACGAACGCTCCGTAAGTGGTCGGGTCGAGGCGCTCGCGGTACGGGGTGAGCAACGTTCCCTTCACCCACTCGACCACCTCGGAGGTGGACGCCAGCTCGTGGCCGTAGACCTCGAGCCGGACCCGCTGCTCGACCGCGCCCAGGTCGTGGAGCAGCTCGGCGTAGTGCGCCGGCGAGAGGACCGACCGACCCCGGTCGGGCGGGACGGCGCCCGAGAGTGCCTCGGCGAAGGGGGCGGCCGCCGCCACCCGGCCGGCCAGGACGTGGCTCGGATGGGCGAAGTTGTCCGGCACCTGGAAGGCCAGCTGCCCGCCGGACGCCAACGAGGAACGGAGCCGGGCGAGCAGCGCCGGGTGGCCGTCGACCCAGTGCAGCGAAGCGCTGGCCGCCAACAGGTCCACCCCGTGGTCCGACCAGCTGGCGAGATCGCCCTCGACGAAGGTCACCCCCTCGATGTCGCCGTGCGCCGAGCGGGCCGCCTCGACCATGGCCGGCGAACGGTCGATCCCGACGGTGCGCGCCGCCCCGAGGGCCCGGTGGAGCTCGACCGTGAGCGTCCCCGGCCCGCAGCCGAGGTCGACGATCCGGCCGCCGGGGACCCGACGGCACAGGGCCAGGAGGTCGTCGAAGGGCTGCCGGCGTTCGGCGGCGAACCGGGCGTACTGCTCGGGTTCCCAGTCCGCTGCCAGCCGGTCGGCCGGGTCAGCCACTCCCGGTCCCCGCCGCCGCGTCGCCGGCGGCCGACCCGAGCAGCTCACCCTCGTCGAGGTGGGCCCCCCGGCGCCAGGCGCCGGCGTCCATCGGCCGGGACGACTCGGGCTGCACCTCGAGCAGGGCCAGGGCGCCCTGGCCGGCCACCACCACCTGGCCGAACAGCTGGCCGGGTTTGGCCGCCGAGCCGGCCTTGGCGGGCCGGTCGACCGCCATGGCCCGCAGGACACGCAGGCGCCGGCCCCGGACCTCGGTGAACGCCCGACCCAGCCGGACCAACCGGACCAGCTCTTCGGCCGGACGGGAGAAGTCCAACCGGAACTCCTCGGGCGAGAGCTTGTCGGCGTAGGTCACCGGGCCCGCCTGCGGCTCGGGCACCGGCAGTCCGCCGACCCCGTCGGCCAGCAACCCGACCAACATCGAGCTGCCCAGTCCGACCAGTCGGGCCCGCAGCTCCTCCACCGACTCGGTGGGGTCGATGGGGACGGCTCGACGGTCGTAGACCGGGCCGGTGTCCAGGCCCGCCTCGAGGGCCATGACGCAGACGCCGGTCTCGGCGTCCCCGGCGAGTACCGCCCGCTCGACCGGGGCCGCCCCGCGCCAGCGCGGCAGGAGCGAGAAGTGCAGGTTGACCATGGGCACCAGGTCCAGGAGGTCGGCCGGGATGATCCGACCGAAGGCCACCACCACCCCGAGCTCGGCCCCGCTGTCGGCCACGTCGTCGAGCGAGCTCGTGACCGGCAGGCCGAGCTCGAGCGCCGCCGCCTTGACCGGACTGGGCGAGGTGGCCGAGCCCCGCCCCCGCCGGCGGTCGGCACGGCTCACCACCAGGGTGATCTCGTGGCCGGCATCGACCAGGGCGTGGAGGGGCGGGACGGCCAGCTCCGGCGTGCCGAGGTAGGCGAGGCGGGACATGCGAAGAACCTAGGCCGCCACCGAGGACCCAGCCGCCACCGAGGACCCAGCCGCCACCGAGGACGCAGTCGCCACCGAGGACGGAGCCGCCGCCCGGGGCGGAGCCGGTCCGCGGCTAGCGGAGCAGCAGGCCGTCGGGGTCGAGCTGGAGGGCCCGGGAGCGCAGGATCCGTACGGCCTCGCGTCGCTGGTCGTCGTCGAGCCGCTCGACCAGCAGGATGCCGTCGAGGTGGTCCAGCTCGTGCTGGAACACCCGGCCCTCCAGGGTGTCGGCCTCGATCGACAGCTCGCGACCGTCGAGGTCCCGACCCACCAGGTGGACCTGGTTCGGACGGATGATCTCCCAGCTGAGGCCGGGCACCGACAGGCAGCCTTCGTCGTAGGCCCACTCCCCCGAGGACTCGACGATCTCGGGGTTGATGACCACTCGGGGGCCCTCACCCACGTCGTAGACGAAGATTCGGCGCTGGACCCCGACCTGGTTGGCGGCCAGCCCGGTGCCCGGGGCCTCGTACATGGTCTCGATCATCGACTCGACCAGCTTGGCCACCGAGGCGTCGATCTCCTCGACGTCCCGGGTCTTCGCCTTCAAGACGGGGTCGCCGTACTGGCGGATGGGGAACACCGGCATGTCCTCATCGTACCGGCCCCTAGACGGCGGTCGGGTCAACCTCCACCCGCAGGCGACCCTTGGGCCGGGGCACCCGGGCCAGCAGGTCGCACAGCTCCTGATGCCCTTCGGCCCGCAGCAGGAACCGGCCATCGCCGAGATCGCGCACCTCGACTGGCCCACCGGCCTCGACCAGCGACTCGGCGTAGGGCCGGGCGACGGCGCCCGAGCAGAGGGCCAGGGCCCCGGCCGGCGGCAACCCCAGTTCGCGGCGGAGGTCCGACTCGGCGGCGTCCAGCCGACCGGGGTCGCCGTGCAGCACCGCCTGGAGCAGCTCGTGGTCGGCCATGCGGGTCTGCACCAGCACCACGCCCCGGGACGCCCCCCGGCCCCCGACCAGGCGGGCGGCCCGGGCCAGCAGGCCCAGGGTCTCCTCGGCGGCCACGAAGCGCGGCGCCAGCAGGTGCTGGTCGACGTCCAAGAAGGCGACGCCGGAGGCCCGGCGGACCCGGTGCAGCACCGCTTCGGTGCCGACCAGGACCCGAGCCGGCGCGCCGGATGGGTCCTCGGCCGCCTCGCCGGTGGTGCCCCCGGGGGTCGTGCCCCGGCCCGACGGCCCGGCGACCTCGGTCACGGCCACGCCGAGGAGCGCCTCGAGCTCCTCGCGCGCCCGGCTCACGCCCACCCGGAGGAGCTTGAGGCGGGTCGAGCCACAGGCGGCGCAGACCACCGGGCGCTCGGCACCGCACCCCGGGCACACCAGGCGGTCGTCGACCTGGTGGAGCGGCCGCCCGCAGATCGTGCAGCGGGCCAGCTCACCGCACTGGCTGCAGGCCAGCAGCTTGGCCCGGCCGGTCCGGTTGAGCACGCACACCAGCGGGTCCGACGAGTGCTCGAGCGCCCGGTGGGCCATGGCCACCAGCTCCTCGGAGTACAGGCCGGTGCGGGGATCGGCCCCCTTGCGGTCGACGATCTGGAGCACCGGCCAGCCCTCACGCTCGATCGCCCGGTCGGGCGTCACCAGCTCGGCTCGGGCCCGCTGCACGGCCGTCGGGCAGGGCGACACCAGGAGGCACGGGACCCCGGCGCGGGCCGCCCGCTCGGCCGCCACCTCGGCGGCGTCGGTCGTGGGCGTCCGTTCCTCCCGGTAGGCCTCGTCGTGCACGTCGAGGACCAGGACCACCGAGAGGCCAGGCCGGGGGGCCCACGCCGCCGCCCGGCTCCCGACCACCACCGGCCAGCCGGCGGCCGCCTCGGCCCAGTCCCCGGTGGCCGGGATGCCGCGGGCCACCAGCCGACGCCGGAGCCGCTCGGCCCAGCCGGTACCCGGGACGAGCACCAGGGCGCCGCGCCCCGGGCCGGCGGACACCTCCGCCCGGCGGACCACCGTCTCGACCAGGGGCAGCAGGTCCATGGCCGGGGGCAGGCGCAGCAGCGTGGGCCGCTCCGTCCGTCCGAGCGCCGCCTCGACCGCCGTCGCCAGTCCCGGGGCGAGCGCCGGGGTGGCCCCGGCCACCGGGCCTTCCATCCCCCGGGAGGGCGGCGGCAGCTGGCCCACCCGGTGGGAGGGTGAGGCCGAGGTGAGGAGGGCCGACACCGGGCCGGCCCAGCGCCAGGCCGCCCAGAACGCCAGGTCGATGACGGGGCCCGGCGGACCCCAGCCCGAGACGGCGGCCAACGGCTGCAGGACCACGCCCGGTGGCGGCTCGACGCCGTCGGCCACCACCCACCCACCCACCCGACGTCCCTGGAGCACGATCCGCACCCGTGTCCCGACGCGCACGTCGGGGGCGAAGCGCTCGGGCACGACGTAGTCGAACTGGCGGTGGACCGCCGGGACGTCGGGCACCACCCGGACGACCCGGAGGGTCGGTGGTGGCGCCGTCGTCGGTGGCACTGGCGGCGGGGATCCCGAGGCCGACGGGCCCGGGTGCGGGCGGGCGCCCGCTCCCGGGCGTGGGGTCAGAGCCCCAGGTCTCGCTTGAGGTCGCCCACCCGGGGGGTCGCCTCCCAGGAGAATTCCTTGTCGCTCCGGCCGAAGTGGCCGTAGGCCGCCGTCTTGCGGTAGATCGGCCGCCGCAACTCGAGGTCGCGGATGATCGCCGCCGGGCGGAGGTCGAACAGTTCGCGGATGGTCTCGCTGATCTTCACCGGGTCGACGGTCTCGGTCCCGAAGGTCTCGACCAGCAGCGAGACCGGCTGGGCCATGCCGATGGCGTAGGCCACCTGGACCTCGCAGCGCCGGGCGGCCCCGGCCGCCACGACGTGCTTGGCCACCCACCGGGCGGCGTAGGCGGCCGAGCGGTCGACCTTGGACGGGTCCTTGCCCGAGAAGGCGCCGCCGCCGTGCCGGGCCATGCCGCCGTAGGTGTCCACGATGATCTTGCGGCCGGTGAGGCCGGCGTCGGCGTGGGGACCGCCGAGCTCGAAGGTCCCGGTGGGGTTGGCCAGGATGCGCAGCCCCTCGGTGTCGAGGTCCGTCGGCAGGAGCGGGTGGATCACGTGCTCGCGCAGATCGGGCAGCAGCAGCGTCTCGAGGTCGATGCCCGGTCCGTGCTGGGTCGAGATCAAGACGGTGTCGATCTTGACCGGCCGGCCGTCCTCGTAGACCACGCTGACCTGGGTCTTGCCGTCCGGGCGCAGGTAGGGCAGCACCCCGACCCGACGCACCTGGGCCAGCCGTTGGGCCAGCCGGTGCGACAGCCAGATGGGCAGCGGCATGAGGTCGGGGGTCTCGTCGCAGGCGTAGCCGAACATCATCCCCTGGTCACCGGCGCCCTGGGCGTTGAGCTGGTCCTCGCCGCCGGCCCCGGTCCGCAGCTCGAGGGCCGTGTCCACTCCCTGGGCGATGTCGGGCGACTGGCCGTCGAGGGTCACCATGACCCCGCAGGTGCGCCCGTTGAACCCGTAGGCGTCGTTGTCGTAGCCGATGTCGCAGACCGTGTCCCGCACCAGGCTCGGGATGTCGACGTAGGTGGTGGTCGTGATCTCCCCGGCCACCACGACCAGTCCCGTCGTCAGCAGGGTCTCGCAGGCCACCCGGCTGTAGGGGTCGTCGGTCAACAGCGCGTCGAGCACGGTGTCGGAGATCTGGTCGGCCATCTTGTCCGGATGGCCCTCGGTCACCGATTCTGAGGTGAAAGTCGTTCTGATGCTCACGGGATCTGGTCGGTCCTTCCTGGTTCGAGCCGAGCGACCACCCTATCCAAGACGGCGTCGCCCACCGCCGCCTTAGTGGTCAGCGGCACCTCCTGGCGGCCCCCCTCGACGTCGAGGATGGTCACGATGTTCGTGTCGTGGTCGAAGCCGGCGCCGGGGACGGTGACGTCGTTCACCACCAGCAGGTCGACCCCCTTGCGCTCGAGCTTGCGCCGACCCCGCTCGAGGGCGTCGTTCGTCTCGGCGGCGAAGCCGACCAGGATCTGGCCGGGCCGGCGGGCCCGACCCAGGGCCGCCAGGATGTCGGGGGTCGGCTCGAGGACGATGTCGGGGACCCCGTCGTCCTTGGCCAACTTGTGGCCCGACGGGGCCTTGGGCCGGAAGTCGGCCACCGCCGCCGCCATCACCACCACATCCGCCCGGGCCGCCACCTCGACCATCGCCGCTTCCATCTCGGCCGCCGTCTCGACCGGCCGCAGGTCGACCCGGGCCGCCACGTCGTCGGGCACGCCGAGCGCCGAGGCCGTGACCAGGGTCACCGCCGCTCCCCGACGGGCCGCCGCCGTCGGCCAGGGCGTGGCCCTGCTTGCCCGACGAGCGGTTGGTCAAGAAGCGCACCGGGTCGAGCGGCTCACGGGTCCCGCCGGCACTCACGACCACCGAGCGCCCGGCCAGGTCCTGGGCCGGCCCGGTGCCGGCCAGCACGGCGAGGACCCGGTCGACGATCACCGAGGGGTCGGCCAGGCGGCCGGTCCCCGAGTCACCGCCGGCCAGGCGCCCGTCCTCGGGTGGCACGACCACGACGCCCCGGCCGGCCAGGCGGGCCAGGTTGTCGACCACCGAAGGGTGCTCCCACATCTCGGTGTGCATGGCCGGGCAGACCACCACCGGCGCCCGGGTGGCGAGCAGGGTGGCCGTGAGCAGGTCGTCGGCCATGCCGGCGGCGTAGCGGGCCAGGAAGTCGGCGGTCGCCGGGGCGACCACCACGACGTCGGCCGTCTGGCCGAGCACTGTGTGCGGGATGGGCGAGCGCTCGTCCCAGAGGCTGGTCTGGACGGGCTCGGACGCGAGGGCCGAGAACGTGACCTGGCCGACGAACCGCTGGGCGTTGTCGGACAGCACCGGCACGACGTGGACCCCGGCGTCGACCAGCTGGCGGCACACGTCGACCGCCTTGTAGGCGGCGATCCCACCGCAGACGCCGAGGACGACCCGTCGAGTGGGGCCCGAAGAGGTGGTGGCGTGCGGGGAACGGCCCATGGTCGTTCGGCTCCGTCGATCGAGCCGGAGCCCGACTAGCTGGCGGAGGGACCCGGGTCGGGCTCGACGTCGGTCAGCGCCGGCACCTCGATCAACCCGGCGGCCTCGGCGTCGGCCAGGGCGGCGGCCTCGGCGGCCGCCTCTTCCTCGGGATCGGGGCGGCTGTAGACGGCCTTACCCGCCGCCACCTCCTCGAAGGCGATCGAGAGGGGCTTGCCCGAGACCGAGGTCACCTGCGGCGGGACCACCCGTCCGAGCCCCTCACCCAGGCTGTTGTAGTAGGCGTTGACCTGGCGGGCTCGCATCGAGCCCAGGGCCACCAGTGTGAACTTCGAGTCGACCTTGTCGAGGAGGTCCTCGATCGGCGGGTCCATCAGGGTGTTGCGGCCTTGGGCCATCAAGCGTCCTCTTCGGGTCGTGCGCCGCGCCGGCTGGCACGAGCGGCCTCCACTATACCGGCCACCTGGGCTACCGCCGTAGCAAGGTCGTCGTTGACCACGATGCGGTCGGTCATCTCCCGCCCCGTCGTCAGCTCCTCGCGGCCCTTGGCCAGGCGACGCTCGACGGCCTCGGGGCTGTCCCCCCGACCGGCCAGGCGGGCCGCCTGCACCTCGGGTGACGGTGGCTCCAACAGGATCACCACCGCCTCGGGCTCGAGCGCCATGATCTGCCGGGCCCCGTCGAGCTCGATCTCGAGCACCACGTCGCAGCCGTCGGGGGCCGTCGGCGTCGGGGTGCCGTAGAGATTGCCGAGGAACTCGGTCCACTCGAGGAAGCCCCCGGCCTCGATGTGGCGCTCGAAGGTGTCGCGGTCGACGAAGACGTAGGACCCGTCGGACTCGCCGGGCCGGCGGGCCCGGGTCGTCCACGACCGGGACAACCACAAGGTCGGATCGTCGGCGACCAGCCGTTCGACCACCGTGCCCTTGCCGGCCCCACCGGGCCCGCTCAGCACGAAGATCAGTGGGTCAGTGTGCAGTCTCTTTGAGCAGCTCGGCCCGCTGCTTGGCGCCGAGGCCCTGCAGTCGGCGGCTCTCGCTGATGCCGACGGTCTCCATGAGCCGGCGGGCCTTGACCTTGCCCAGGCCCGGCAGCGACTCGAGGACCGACACGACCTTCATCTTGCCGACGGTCTCGTCGGTCTCGGCAGTCTTGAGGAGTTCGGCCAGGCTGAGCGAACCCAGCTTCAGCTTCTCCTTGACCTCGGCCCGCTCGCGGCGGACCAGCGCGGCCTTCTGAAGTGCAGCCTGACGCTGCTCGGGGGTGAGTGCTGGCGGTTGCGGCATGGCGGAGACGATAGCGCCTCACTGGGGCCAGGTCACACCGAAGCGGACGCGACCGCATCGCGAACGACCAGCGCTGCGGCCCGCAGCGAGGCCACCCCGGGGCCGGCGTCGAGCACCGATCGAGAGACGTTGGGCAGGACGGAACCGGCCCGGCACCCGGCGAAGAGCCGGGCGGCGTCGGCCGGGGTCGCCCCCTGGGCACCGACCCCGGGGGCCAGGATGGGGCCGCCCAGACCGGCCAGGTCGAAGGCCGAGGGGGCCAGGGTCGCCCCGACCACCGCCCCGCAGGAACCGAACCCGGCCCCGGCCGCCCGCTCGGCCTGGTTCAGGGCCGCCACCTCGGCCAACAGGGCGTCCTCGACCGAGGACCCGCCGGCCGTCACCGCCTCCTGGAGGGTCCGGCCCTCGGGGTTCGACGAACGGACGACGACGAACACCCCCCGGCCGTTGGCCCGGGCGGCGTCGGTCACCGGGCGCAGCGCCCCCAGCCCGAGGTACGGGGTGACGGTCACGGCGTCGGGGGCGAAGGGGCTGGCGGCGCCGAGCCAGGCGTCGGCGTAGGCCGCCGCCGTCGAGTCGATGTCCCCCCGCTTGGCGTCGGCGATCACCAAGAGACCGGCGTGGCGGGCCTCGGCGATCAGTTGCTCCAGCACGGCCAGGCCGGCGGCCCCGTGCCGCTCGAAGAACGCCACCTGGGGCTTGACCACCGGCACGGCACCGGCGAACGCCTCGACGCAGCGCTGGCCGAAACGGGCCAGGCCATCGGCGTCGTCGGGCAGGCCCCACGCCGCCAGCAGGGCGGCCGACGGATCGATCCCGGCGCACAGCGGGCCGGTGTCGGCCACGGCCTCGAGCAACCGCACGCCGAAGGGCCGACGGGGTTCCACACCGTCGCCCGCCTGTCGCTCACCCATGTCCCGTGCCCCTTCCCTCGTCGACCGTCACGACCCTCTCGCCGCCCGCAGCTGGCGCAGCGAGTGCACCCGGTGCCGGCGGCACCACCGCTCGATCTCGGCGGCGATGCGCCATGGCGCCCCGGGGTCGGCGAAGGTCGCCGTGCCCACCTGCACGGCGTCGGCCCCGGCGGCCAGCAGCTCCACCGCGTCGGCCCCCGACAGCACCCCGCCCACGCCCACGATCGGGGCGCCGGGAAAGGCCGTCCGGCACTCCCACACCGCCCGCACGGCCACCGGGTGGACGGCCGGGCCCGACAGGCCCCCTCCCCCGGCACCCAGCACCGGCCGGGCCGTGGTCGGGTCGACGACCATGCCGAGCAACGTGTTGACCAGCGTCAACGCCTCGGCACCGGCGCCCAGGGCGGCGTCGGCGATCTCCACCACGTCGGCCACGTTCGGGCTGAGCTTGGCCCAGCGGGGCAGCCCGCACTCGGTGGCCGCCAGGACCTCGGCCGTCGCCGTCGGCGAGTGGGCGAACATCCGGGAGCGGTCCTCGACGTTGGGGCAGCTGATGTTGACCTCGACGGCCACGATCGAGGCCGACAGGTCCGGTGGCGCGCTGGCCAGGTCGGCCGCCGCCCGGGCGAAGTCGGCCACCGTCCGGCCCCAGATGCTGGCCACCACCCGGGCCCCCGTGGCGGCCAGCGCCGGGAGGTCGTGGTCGATCCAGGCGGCCACGCCCGGACCCTGCAGGCCGACGCTGTTGAGCATCCCGGCCGCCACCTCGCGGACCCTCGGGGCCGGGTTCCCGGGCCACGGCTCGGCGCTGAGGGACTTCACGACCACGGCCCCGAGGGCCGACAGGTCGCCGTAGGCGGCCAGCTCGGCGCCGTGACCCGAGGTGCCCGACGCCGTCATCACCGGGCTCGGCAGGCTGACCGAGCCCACGGCACAGGACAGGTCGACCGGCCGCCGCAGGCCCGGGCTCACGGTGCGCCGACCGGCCGCGGCGTCGGGTCCGTCGACCGGGCCGACGTGCGCCACGGGGCCGGCGTGGGCCGAGCGTCAGTGCCCGGGGTCACCGTGGAGCTCCTGGAGGCTCCGGACGGCCAAGGGATGCTCGGCCCAGTCGCCGATGCCCGCCGCCGCCGCCCGGGCGGCCGCCAGGGTGGTCAGACAGGGCACGTGGTGGACGACCGAGGCGGCCCGGATGTGGACGCCGTCGGCCCGGGGGCCCCGCCCCCGGGGGGTGTTGATGACCAGCTGGACCTTGCCCGAGGCGATCAGGGCCACGGCGTTCTCGGCCAGCCCCTCCTCCCCCACCTTGGCCACCAACGTCTCGACCGGCACCTGGTGCTGGCGGAGGTACCCGGCCGTCCCGAGGGTGGCGGCCAGGGTGAACCCGAGATCGGCGTAGAGCTTGGCCACCTCGAGGCCGGCCGGCTTGTCCCGGTCGGCCAGCGACAAGAAGACGGTGCCCGAGGCGGGCAGCCGGGTCCCGGCGGCCATCTGGCTCTTGGCGAAGGCCAGGCCGAAGGTCCGGTCGACCCCCATGACCTCGCCGGTCGAGCGCATCTCCGGCCCGAGCAGGGTGTCGACGCCGGGGAAGCGGTCGAACGGGAGGACCGCCTCCTTCACGCTCACGTGGCCGAGGACCGGGATGCGGCCCCGGGCCGAGGCGACCAGCAGTCCCTCCTGGCGCAGCGACTCGAGCGAGGCGCCGACCATGACCCGGCTGGCCACCATGGCCAGGGGCACCCCGGTCGCCTTGGCCACGAACGGCACGGTCCTCGACGCCCGGGGGTTGGCCTCGAGCACGTGGGCCTGGCCGTCCTTCACGGCGAACTGCACGTTGAGCAGCCCCACCACCTCGAGCGCCTCGGCCAATGACCGGGTGTAGGTCTCGAGCATCTCGACCACCGTGGCCGGCAGGGTCTGCGGCGGCAGGGCGCAGGCGGAGTCGCCCGAGTGGACCCCGGCCTCCTCGACGTGCTCCATGACCCCGGCGATCAGGACCTCGCCGGTGGCGTCGCGCACGGCGTCGACGTCGACCTCGATGGCGTCCTCCAGGAAGCGGTCGACCAGCACCGGGCGCTCCGCCGTCACGCCGCCCTCCCGGGCCAGCTCGCTGCCGGTCAGGGCGGCCATGACCCGCTTCACCCCCTGGTCGTCGTAGACGATCTCCATGGCCCGGCCGCCGAGCACGTAGCTCGGCCGCAGCAGCACCGGGTACCCGACCCGGCCCGACACGGCCAGGGCCTCGGCCGTCGTGGTGGCCGTGCCCCCGGGCGGTTGGGGGATGCCCAGCCGCTCGCACAGGGCGTTCCACTGCTCGCGGTCCTCGGCCAGGTCGATGGAGGCCGGGCTCGTGCCGAGGACCAGGTCCGGGGGAAGGGTCCCGGCCAGCTTGAGCGGCGTCTGGCCGCCCAGCGAGACGATGACCCCGACCACCCGGCCGTCACCGGTGCTCGCACGGGCCTCCACGTCGAGCACGTTGGCCAGGTCCTCGGTGGTGAGGGGCTCGAAGTAGAGCCGGTCCGAGGTGTCGTAGTCGGTCGAGACGGTCTCGGGGTTGCAGTTGACCATGACCGTCTCGAACCCGGCCTGGCGCAAGGCCATCGAGGCATGGACGCAGCAGTAGTCGAACTCGATGCCCTGCCCGATGCGGTTGGGGCCCGAGCCGAGGATCACCACCCGGGGCCGTTCGGAGACCGCCACCTCGTCGGTGTCCTCGTAGGTGGCGTAGTGGTACGGCGTGAACGCCTCGAACTCGGCCCCGCAGGTGTCGACGGTCTTGAAGGTGGCCACGACACCGGCCGCCAGTCGGGCCGCGCGCACCGCCGCCTCGCCGCCGGCGGGCAGGCCGAGCAGGTAGGCCAGCTGGACGTCGGAGAAGCCGAGCCGCTTGGCCCGCCGGAACCGGAGCCGGTCCATCGCCGCCAGCGCCGGTGCCCCGGGCCCCTCGGCCTCGGTCAGCGCCTCGATGGCGTGGCGCTCGTCGGTGATCCGGGCCAGCTGGTTGAGGAACCAGGGGTCGATCCCGGTCCGCTCGACCACGGTGTGCACCGGGACGCCGCGGCGCAGCGCCGCCTCGACCTCGAAGATGCGCTCGGGGGTGGCCCGGGACGCCTTCTCCAACAGCTCCTCTTCGCTGAACCGGTCCGTCGTCACCTCGGCCGGGTCGGCGTTCAGGCCGGCGCGGCCCTGCTCGAGCGAGCGCAGCGCCTTCTGGAGCGACTCGCAGAACGTCCGGCCGATGGCCATGACCTCGCCCACCGACTGCATCCGCGTGCCCAGCAGCCCCTCGGTCCCCGGGAGCTTCTCGAACGCCCACCGGGGGATCTTGGTCACCACGTAGTCGATGGTCGGCTCGAAGCTGGCCGGCGTCGCCTTGGTGATGTCGTTGGCGATCTCGTCCAGGCGGTACCCGACGGCCAGGCGGGCGGCGATCTTGGCGATCGGGAAGCCGGTCGCCTTGGAGGCGAGGGCGCTCGAGCGCGACACCCGGGGGTTCATCTCGATGATGACCCGTCGGCCGGTGGCCGGGTCGACGGCGAACTGGACGTTGGAGCCGCCGGTCTCGACACCCACCCGCCGCAGGCAGGCGAAGGCGTCGTCCCGCATGGCCTGGTACTCGACGTCGGTGAGGGTCTGGGCCGGGGCCACGGTGATCGAGTCGCCGGTGTGGACGCCCATGGGGTCGAAGTTCTCGATCGAGCACACCACGACGCAGTTGTCGGCGGCGTCGCGCATGACCTCGAGCTCGTACTCCTTCCACCCGGCGATCGACCGCTCGACCAGGATCTCGCCCACCGGGCTGGCCGCCAGGCCCTCCTGGGCCAGTTGCTCGAACGCCGAGAGCTCGTGGGCGATGCCGGTGCCCGAGCCGCCCAGGATGTAGCTCGGCCGCACGATGATCGGGAAGCCGATCTCCTCGGCGATCTGCACCGCCTCGTCCAGCGAGTGGGCGAACCCCGAGCGAGGCACCTCGAGGCCGATCTCCCCCATGGCCGCCTTGAAGCGTTCGCGGTTCTCGGCGGTGGCGATGGCCTCGGGCCGGGCCCCGATGACCTCGACCCCGAAGCGCTCGAGGACCCCCCGTTCGGCCAGGGCCATGGTCAGGTTGAGCGCCGTCTGGCCGCCGAGCGTCGGGAGCAGGGCGTCGGGCCGCTCCCGCTCGATGATGGCCGTCAGGACCTCGGGGTCGAGCGGCTCGACGTAGGTCCGGTGGGCGGTGGCCGGGTCGGTCATGATCGTGGCCGGGTTGGAGTTGGCCAGCACCACCCGGTACCCCTCCTCGACCAGCACCCGGCAGGCCTGGGTCCCCGAGTAGTCGAACTCGCAGGCCTGGCCGATCACGATCGGGCCCGACCCGATGACCAGGATGGTCTCGATGTCCTGTCGCCGGGGCACGGCTAGCTCCGTCCGGCCGGTAGGCCGGCGTCCATGAGGGCCGAGAACTCGGCGAAGAGATAGCGGGCGTCGTGGGGCCCGGGGCCCGCCTCGGGGTGGTACTGCACCGAGAAGGCGCCGGCCGACGGGGCGGCGATGCCCTCGACCACCCCGTCGTTCAGGTTGCGGTGGGTGACCTCGGCCCCCGGCACGTCGGTCACGGCGTAGTTGTGGTTCTGGCTGGTCACCTCGATCTGCCCGGTGGCCAGGCGGCGCACCGGGTGGTTGCTGCCGTGGTGCCCGAAGGGCAGCTTGTAGGTGGTCCCGCCGAGCGCCGTGGCCAGGATCTGGTGGCCGAGACAGATCCCGAAGATCGGCACCCGGCCGAGCAGGGCGGCCACGGCCGCCGTCGGGCCGGGCAGGGCGGCGGGATCACCCGGGCCGTTCGACAGAAAGACCCCGTCGGGCTGGCGGGCCAGCACCTCGTCGGCCGGGGTCGACGCCGGCACCACGGTCACCGTGGCCAGCCGACCCAGCTGGGCCAGCATGGTCTCCTTGACCCCGAAGTCGTAGGCCACCACCCGGCGGGGCCCGTCGCCACGGGTGTAGGCGACGGCCGTGGTGACCTCCGAGACCAGATCGTGACCGTCGGTGCCCGGCGCGCCCTGGGCCGCCGCCAGCAGCACCGACGCCTCGGCCGTGCCGAAGGCCCCGGGCATGGCCCCGCGGTCGCGCAGGTGCCGGGTCAGGCGCCGGGTGTCGACGCCGGTGATGGCCGGCACGCCGTGGCGGGACAGGAACTCCTCGAGCCCGAGGCTCGAGCGCCAGTTGCTGGGCGGATCGGTCAGGTCCCGAACGACCAGGCCCCGACAGAACGGCTGGCTGGCTTCGTCGTCCTGTCCGTTGGTCCCGTAGTTGCCGATGTGGGGGTAGGTGAAGGCGATGACCTGCCCGGCGTAGGAGGGGTCGGTGAGCACCTCCTGGTAGCCCGAGAGGGCGGTGTTGAAGACCAGCTCGCCGGTGGTCACGCCGCTCGGGGGCTGGGCGCCGGCGGCCTCGCCCTCGAAGAGCTCCCCGTCCGCCAGGACCAGCAGCGCCGGACGTCGCGGCCCGATGACCGCCCGGGTGATCGGGAGCAGGGCCGGGCTCATCGCTGGGCCTCGGCGTCGACGACCACGGGCTCGCCCCGCAGCACGGTGTGGCGCACCCGACCGACCAGGCTTCGCCCGGCGTAGGGGGTGTTGCGACTCCGACTGGCCAGCGCCGATGCGTCCACGGTCCAGGTGGCCGTGGGGTCGACGACGCACAGGTTGGCGTCGGCGCCGACCGCCACCGGGCCCCCGTGGCCCGAGTGGCCGCCGATCCGGGGTGCGGCCGGATCGAGGCCGGCGATGGCCGCCGGCTGCCACGAGAGGAGGCCCCACAGGGCCCGGGCCGAGAGATGACCAGGATCGTGCACGTCGTGCTCCAAGAGTTCGGTGAAGGCCACGGCCAGCGCCGTCTCGAGCCCGAGCATCCCCGGCGGCGCCTGGTCGAAGGGGGCCTCCTTGGCCTCGGGGGTGTGCGGGGCGTGGTCGGTGGCGATGGCGTCGATGGTGCCGTCGCACAGGCCGGCCTTGACCGCCTCGACGTCGGCGTCGGCCCGCAGCGGCGGGTTCACCTTGAAGACCGGGTCGTAGCCGGCCACCAGGGCGTCGGTGAGGGCCAGGTGGTGCGGCGCCGCCTCGGCGGTCACCGCCAGACCCTCGGCCTTGGCCTGGCGCACGAGCGCCACCGACCCGGCCGTCGAGAGGTGGAGGAAGTGGACCGGGGCCCCGGTCTGGCGCACCAGGGCCAGGTCCCGGGCCACCATGGCCTCCTCGGCCGCCGCCGGCATGCCCGGGATCCCGAGGCGGCTCGACCAGGCCCCCTCGTGCATCGCCCCGCCGGCGGCCAGAGCGCAGTCCTCGCAGTGCTGGGCCAGCAGCACCCCGAGCCCCTTGGCGTAGTCGAACGCCCGGCGCATGAGCCCCCCGTCCTGGACGCCGCTCCCGTCGTCGGTGAAGATCCGCACCCCGAGGGCGGCCAACTCCCCCATGGGGGCCAGTCGCTCACCGGCCCGGTCGACGGTGATGGCCCCGGCCACCGCCACCTCGGCCAGGGCGTCGCGCCCGAGATCGAGCACCTCGCGGGCGGTGCCGGCCGAGTCGATCGCCGGTTCGGTGTTGGGCATGGCCACCACGGCCGTGTACCCACCGAGGGCCGCCGCCCGGGCCCCGGTGGCCACCGTCTCGGCCTCCTCCCGGCCTGGCTGGCGCAGGTGCGTGTGCAGGTCGACCAGACCCGGCCCGACCAGGCAGCCTCCGGCGTCGAGGACCGTGGCCCCGGCCGGGACCGTCAGGTCGGACCCGACCGCCGTCACCACGCCGTCGGTCACGGCCACGTCGGCCCGACGGGGCTCATGGCCGCCGTCGAGGACCGTGCCCCCCCGGATGACGACCGTCGTCGGCCGGCCCGGCATCGTCACTCCGCCACCTCCGTCACTCCGCCACCTCCATCGTCTCGGGCGACCCCACGACCTGGTCGACCGAGCCTTCGGCCGCCAGCAGCAGGAACAGCACGGCCATCCGGACGGCCACCCCGTTGGTGACCTGGCGGGTGACCACGGCGATGGGCAGGTCGGCGACGTCGCCGGCGATCTCGACCCCCCGGACCATCGGGCCGGGATGCGTGACCACGGCCCCCTCGGCCAGCCGGGACACCCGGTCCCGGGTCAGCCCGAAGTGGGCCGTGTACTCGCGCAGTGACGGCACGAACGATCCGCTCCCCCGCTCGGCCTGGAGGCGGAGCAGCGACACCACGTCGGCGTTGGGCAGGGCCCGGTCGAGGTCGGTGGTCACCTCGACCGGCCAGCCCTCGAGCGACGGGGGCAGCAGGCTCCCCGGAGCGGCCAGGGTGACCGTCGCCCCGAGGGCCGTGTAGGCCAGCACCTGCGAGCGGGCCACCCGCGAGTGGCGGATGTCCCCCACGATCAGCACCCGCAGCCCGGCGAAGGCCCCGACGCCGGCCGCCGCCGGGTCCACCCCGGCCCGCTCGGCCAGCACCTGGCGCACGGTGAAGCAGTCGAGGAGGGCCTGGGTCGGGTGCTCGTGCCACCCGTCGCCGGCGTTGATCACCCGGGCCCGATCGGTCCAGCGGGCCACCTGATGAGGGGCACCGGCCGAGGCGTGCCGGACGATCAGGGCATCGATGCCCATGGCCTCGATCGTCTCGACGGTGTCGCGGAGGGACTCGCCCTTCTTCACCGACGAGCTGGCCACGCTGAAGGACAGGACGTCGGCCGAGAGCCGCTTGGCCGCCGTCTCGAACGACAGTCGGGTCCGGGTCGACTCTTCGAAGAACAAGGTGGCCACGGCCTTGCCCCGCAGCGTCGGCACCTTGGGGTTGGACCGCCGCTCGACCTCGGCGAACGTCTCGGCCACCCGCAGGACCTCGGCGATGCCCTCGGCACCGAGGTCGGCGATCGACAAGAGGTGCCGGCCGAGCGCCGGTCGGCCCTCGGCCGGTGCGGCCACGGTGCCGTGGGACGACGATCGGGCGGTCGGGACCGTCTCGAGCGCCTCGGCCGGGCGGGCCAGCGCCGGGCTCACCGGGGCTCCAGCAGGCCGATGACCACGCCCTTGTCGCTGACGTCGACCATCTCCTCCCGCCGGGTCGGCAGGTTCTTGCCCACGTAGTCGGGACGGATGGGCAGCTCGCGGTGGCCCCGGTCCACCATGACCGCCAGTTGCACGGCCCGGGCCCGGCCGTAGTCGCTCAGCGCGTTGAGGGCCGCCCGGATGGTCCGACCGGTGAACAGGACGTCGTCGACCAGGATCACGATGCGCCCGGTCAGGTCCACCGGGATGTCGGTGGCCGCCTCGGGCAGGACCGGTCGCAGGCCGATGTCGTCACGGTAGAAGGCCACGTCGAGGCTGCCGACCAAGCAGCTTCCCGACCGACTCCACGCCCTCGGCCACCTGCTCGGCGTCGATCTCGGCCAGGACCTCGGCCATGCGGTGGGCCAGCGGGACGCCGCCGGTCTGCAGGCCGATCAGGACCAGGTCACGTTGACCGCCGTTGCGTTCGGCGACTTCGTGGGCCATGCGGGTGATCGCCCGTTGGACGTCGGAGGCCGAGAGGACCTGGGCGTGGGGCACGAACACACCACCGAGCGGTCGACTGTGACTGCGCTCGCGTTCGGCCACTGCACCCTCCTGTCCGTACGGGCCTCACGGGACCCGCTTCACGGAACGATGCCGAGGATAGCAGCCGGGCCTGGGCCGGGATCGGCGGGATCGGGCGAAGATGTGCACGCCGAGGACGTCGCTCAGCCGCGGACCTGGGCGGCCACCGTGGACAGGATGCCGTTCACGAAGGGCCCCGACTCGTCGGTCGAGTAGGTCTTGGCCAGCTCGACGGCCTCGTCGATGACCACGGCCACCGGCGGGCCGTCGGGGTCCAGCAGCTCGCCCACGGCCATCCGCAGCACCAGGCGGTCGACCACCGCCATGCGGTCGAGCGGCCACCCGACCGAGGCCGTGGCCACCAGGGCCTCGGACTCGGCCCGCCGGGCGTCGGTCGCCTCGACCAGGTGGCGGGCGAAGGGGTCGGGCGCCACCGGCAGCCCGTCGAGCACCGCCGCCACCGTCTCGTCCTTCAGCTCGGCCTCGTAGAGCAGCGACAGCGCCCGCTCCCGGGCCTGGTGACGGGTGGCGCCGTCGACCGGTCCGCCCCGATCGATGTCGGCCACCGGGCCGCCTAGGCCCGGGTCAGGTAGTCGCCGGTGCGGGTGTCGACCTTGATGACGTCGCCCTGGTTCACGAACAGCGGCACCTGGACGACCAGGCCGGTCTCGAGGGTGGCCGGCTTGCGGGCCCCCGAGACGCGGTCGCCCTGGAGCCCGGGCTCGGTGTCGCTGACCGTCAGCTCGATGGCGGCGGCCAGCTCGACCCCCACGATCTCGGCGTTGTAGATCTGGAGGTTGGCCTCGGCCCCCTCCTTCAGGTAGTTGACGGCGTCGCCGAGGGCGTCGGGGGTCACCGTCAGCTGCTCGTAGTCGGCGGTGTCCATGAACACGTAGTCCGGCCCGTCGCGGTACAGGAACTGCATGTCCCGCTTGTCGATGATGGCCTGCTCGAGCTTCTCGTCGGCCCGGTAGGTCCGCTCGACGACGGCCCCGGTCCGGACGTTCTTCAGCTTGGTGCGAACGAACGCCCCGCCCTTGCCCGGCTTCACGTGCTGGAACTCCACGACGCTGAAGAGCCCCTCGGGGAGGTCGAGGCTCATGCCGTTCTTGAGATCGTTGGTTGAGACTGCCATCAGGCGGCGCTCTCCTTTGCCGTGTGGGAGGGGGCGGCGACGGTGGTGTCGACGGTCTTCGGGAACTTGGTCAGTGCCCGGGCCCCGTCCTCGGTCACCACCAGCGTGTCCTCGATCCGGACACCGCCGATGCCGGGGAGGTACACGCCGGGCTCGACCGTGACCACCACGCCGGGGGCGAGGATAGCAGTGCCGAGTGGGCTCACCGTGGGGGCCTCGTGGATGTCGAGGCCCACCCCGTGGCCGGTGCCGTGCTCGAAGCGCCTCGGCCCACCCGGCGTCGGCGATGACCTGCCGGCAGACGTCGTCCACGTCCTTGGCCGTGGCCCCCGGGCCCACCGCGGCCACGCCGCCGGCCTGGGACGCCCCCACCACCTCGAAGATCCGGGCCAGTTCACCCTGCGGCTCGCCCCCCACGCAGAACGTGCGGGTCATGTCCGAGCGGTAGCCCTCGTACATGGCGCCGAAGTCCACCACCACCGGGTCCCCCCGTCGGATGGGTCGGTCGGACGGGTGGTGGTGGGGCTTGGCCGAGTTCTCGCCGGCGGCCACGATCGTCTCGAAGGCCACCCCCTCGGCGCCGGCCTGGCGCATCGCCGTGTCGAGGGCCAGGGCGAACTCGGCCTCGGTGACGCTCGAGCGCTCGGCCTCGGCCAGCATCGGCAGGACGTCGCCGAGGGCGGCGTCGGCGATGGCCGCGGCGCGGACCATGCGGGCGATCTCGCCCTCGTCCTTCACCTCACGGCGGGCCTCGACCACCCCCGAGGTGGGGACCACCTCGGCGCCGGCCGGTCCGCCGGCCAGCAACTCGCTCCAGCGCCGGCTGGCCGCCCAGGTGACGTTGTCGGCCTCGAGGCCGATGCGGCGGCTCCCGGCCGAGGCGAGGAAGCCGGCCACGGCGTCGCGCTGGGCCTGCAGGCCCCCGATCTCGATCTCGAGGGCGTCACCGGCCCCGGCCGCCGCCACCTGCTCGGCCGACTGGGTCCGGTACCGACCGTCGGTGGTCAACAGGGCCCCCGACGGCGACACGACCAGGACCCCGGCCGAGCCGGTGAACCCGCTCAGGTACGCGCACGTTGGGCAGCGTGGTCACCACCAGGGCGTCGACCTCGGCGGCGTCGAGGGCCGCCTGGAGGCCGGCCAGGCGTCCGGCCAGCTGGAGGGCCGGGAGCTCGTCGGTGAACAGTGCAGCCATGGGGCGCTCCTTGGGTCGGGTCGGGTGGGCAGCGGGGTCAGGGACGGGTGGCCAGGAGCCGGGAGGTGGCGTCCAGCGCCAGTTCGTAGCCGAGTCCCCCGAACCCGGCGATGGTGCCGGCGACCACCGGGGCCAGCACCGACGTGTGGCGGAAGGGCTCCCGGGCCGCCGGGTTCGACAGATGCACCTCGACGGCCACCCCCTCGAAGGCCGCCACGGCGTCGTGGAGGGCCCACGACGTGTGGCTGAGGGCCCCGGCGTTGATCACCAGGGCGGCCGCCCGGCCCCGGGCCCGGTGCACCGCCTCGATGAGCTCCCCCTCGAAGTTCGACTGCAGGTGCTCGAGCTCGAAGCCCAACCGGTCGGCGGCGGCCTCGGCCGTCGCCACGTGGTCGTCCAGGGTCGCCGTCCCGTAGACCTCGGGCTGGCGGTCGCCCAGGAGGTTCAGGTTCGGGCCCGACAAGAGCACCACCAGCGGCCGGTCGGTCATCGCCCCACGTCCATGACCGCCAGGGTAGCGAGCACATCGGCCGCCTCGACGCCCCGGACGGTCTCGACCCCGTCGGGCCCGTCCAGGACGAAGGTCAGATCGTGCTGGGCCTTCTTGTCCCGGGCCATGATCGCCACCAGCTGTTCGGGGTCCACCCCGGCCGGGAGGCCGGCCGAGAGGTCGAACCCGCCCACCACCCGGTGGTGCAGGGCGACCCGGGCGTCGTCGATCCGGCCCAGCCGGCGGGCCAGGTGGGCGGCGAAGATCAGACCGACGGCCACGGCCTCGCCGTGGCGGAGCCCGGTGCCCGCCGTCGGCGCCCCGTCGAAGGCCGAGGCCTCGAGGGCGTGGGCCAGGGTGTGCCCGTAGTTGAGGACCATCCGCCGGTCCCCCTCCCGTTCGTCGGCCGCCACCACGGCCGCCTTGATGGCCACGCACCGGGCCACCTGCTCCTCGATCGGCAGCTCGAGCAGGGAGGCGTCGGGCTCCCCCTCACCCAAGAAGGCGTACTTGGCCATCTCGCCCCGCCCGCACGCCCACTCCCGGGGCGGCAGGACTCGAGGACCTCGGTGTCGCAGAGCACGGCGGCCGGCTGCCAGAACGCCCCGACCAGGTTCTTCCCCTCGGGCAGGTTCACCCCGGTCTTCCCGCCGACCGCCGCGTCGACCTGGGCCAGGAGCGACGTGGCCACGTTCACGTACGCCGTCCCCCGGTGGTACGTGGCGGCGGCGAACCCGGCCACGTCGGTCACCAGGCCGCCGCCGACGGCCACCACCACGTCGCTGCGGGCCAGCCCCGAACGGGCGAAGGACCGGCAGAGGTCCTCCACCGTGGCCAGGCGCTTCCCGGTCTCGCCGTCGGGGATGGTCACGACCTCGAACGGCAGCCCGGGGTCGAGGTCGTCGAGCCAGCCGGCGTCGGCGATGCCCGCCTGGGTGACCACGCGCCGCCCGACGGGCCGAGCCCAACCGGTCGGCCAGGACCCCCGCCAACCCGTGGCGCACCCCGGCGCCGATCGACACCTCGTAGCGCCGGTCACCGAGCTCGACCGGGCAGGTGATCACGACGGCCCCGTCGACCCGCCCGAGGCGGTCGTCTCGTCGAGCGACCCCGCCGTCCCGAGCGCGGCCACCACGGCGTCCACCACCTCGTCGGGGTCGAGGTCGTCCACGTCGACCACGGCGTGGGCCACCTCGGCGTAGTGCGGCCGGCGGACCTCGTCCAGCCGGGCGAGCGCCTCGGCCGGGTCCGACTCGAGCAGCGGCCGACCCACCCCGTCGCCGACCCGTCGGGCCAGGGTGGCCGGTCGGGCCCGCAGCCACACCACCGTCCCCGATCGACGCAGCAGCGCCCGGTTGGCCGGGTCGAGCACCGCGCCCCCGGCCACCGACACGACGACCGGGTCGGGTCCGGCCACCGCCACCTCGAGGGCGGCCGACTCGGCCGCCCGGAAGGTCGGCTCCCCCACCTCGGCGAACAGTTCGGGCACCGACCGGCCGGTCGTGCCGCTCGACCTGCTCGTCGGAGTCCAGATAGGCCCAGCCCAGGCGCTCGGCGGCGTGGCGGCCGGTCGTGGTCTTGCCCGCCCCCATCATCCCCACCAGCAGCAGCCGGGGCGTGGCGGCCGCGCTCACCGGGGGTCGCCGAGCGCCGTCGAGGGGGTCTCCCCGAGCGCCGCCACGTACCCGTCCCGGTTCCGCAGCACCTCGGCCATCGAGTCGCCGCCGAACTTGCGCAGCGCCTCGCCCGCCAGCACCAGGGCGGTCATGGTCTCGGCCACCACGCCCATGGCTGGCACGGCGGTGACGTCGGTCCGTTCCTTGAAGCTCACCGTCGACGTCCTGGTGGCCACGTCGACCGTCTCGAGGACGGGCCGGTTGAGGGTGGCCAGCGGCTTCATGGCCACCCGGGCCACCACCATCCCGCCGATGGACATCCCGCCCTCGATGCCACCGGCCCGGGTGGTGTCCCGGCGGTAGCCGCCGTTGGACGCGTCGTCGTCGAAGTGGATGGCGTCGTGGGCCAGCGACCCGCGACGGCCCGAGACGTCCCACCCCTCGCCGAACTCGACCGCCTTGACCGCCTGGATGCTGATCAGGGCCTGGGCCAACAACCCGTCGAGCCGCCGGTCCCAGTGCACGTGGCTGCCCAGGCCGACCGGGACGCCGTAGGCCACGACCTCGACGACCCCACCCAGCGAGTCGCCCTTCCTTGGCCGCCGCCTTGATCTCGGCCACCATCTCGGCCTCGGTGCCCGGGTCCAGGCAGCGCACGGCCGAGGCGTCGACCGCCTCGAGATCGCCGGGCCCGGGCCGGACCCCGGGCGGGGTGCGGGCCTCGCCCAGCTGGATCACGTGGCTGACCACGGTCACCCCGAGGCGGCCGAGCAGCGTCTTGGCCATGGCGCCGGCGGCCACCCGGGCCGCCGTCTCGCGGGCCGAGGCCCGCTCCAGCACATCGCGGGCGTCGTCGAAGCCGTACTTCTGCATCCCGGCCAGGTCGGCGTGTCCCGGACGGGGCTGGGTCAGGACCTTGGACGGCGCGCCGGCGGCCGGCGACATCTCTTCGGTCCACTTGGGCCACTCGGTGTTGCCGATCTCGATGGCCACCGGCGAGCCGAGCGTGCGGCCGTGCCGGACGCCGCCGATCAGGGTCAGCTCGTCGGCCTCGAAGCGCATCCGGGGTCCCCGGCCGTAGCCGAGCCGCCGTCGGGCCAGCTCGGCCCCGATCTCCTCGACCGACACCGGGAGGCCGGCCGGCAGCCCTTCGACCACCACGACCAGGGCTTTGCCGTGCGATTCGCCGGCGGTCAGGTACCTCAGCATGCCTCTAACCTACTTTGCCGACGTCGGGTGCCCTCTCCGGGGCCGACCCCGCCGACCGGGCTCAGGAGGCCCGCTCGAGCACCACCACCGGGATCTCGCGGGTGGTGCGGGCTTCGTACTCGGCGAAGGCCGGGAAGGCCGCCTTCTGGGCGGTCCAGATGCGGGTGCGCTCCTGGCCGGTGGCCACCCGGGCGACCACGGCGATCTCCTCGGTGCCCACCTCGATGGTGGCCTCGGGGTGGGCCACCAGGTTGTAGTACCAGGCCGGGTTGGTCGGGCCGCCGCCCTTGGAGGCGAAGACCACGAAGCGGTCCCCGTCGGCCATGAAGACCATCGGGTGGATCCGGACCTCGCCGCTCTTGGCCCCCCGGCTGTGCAGGAGGAGCATCTTGGAGGTGCGGAACGTCCCGCCGACCCGCCCTTCGTTGCTCCGGAACTCCTCGATGATCTGGTCGTTGAACGACTGCATGTCGTCGGCCATCTCAGCGCCGCCGCAGCTTCTTGTCGTCGATCGCCGGGGCGACCCAGCCGCCGTCGGCGGTGTTGAGGTTGGTCCCCGGCGGCACCAGCTCGTCGATCCGATCGAGCACCTCGCCGGAGAGCACCAGGTCGGCCGCCCCGATCTGGGACTCGAGCTGCTCCATGGTGCGGGGCCCGATGATCGGCGAGGTGACCCCCGGGTGGGCCAGCACGAAGCCGAGCGCCAGCTCGATCAGCGTGAGGCCGGCCTCGTCGGCCACCGTCTGGAGTTCGGTCACCACGTCGAGCTTGCGCTGGTTGCCCGGGAGGTTGGCGTCGTAGCGGTCGGGCAGGCGGCTGAAACGCCGACTGGTGTTGTCCTTGCCGTGACCGAAACGACCCGACAGCCAGCCGCCGGCCAACGGGCTCCAGGGCAGGACGCCCATGCCGAACTGCTGACAGACCGGAAGGACGTCGGCCTCGATGGCCCGCACCAGGATCGAGTACGGCGGCTGCTCGGTGACGAAGCGCTCCCGGGCCCGCCGCTCGGCGACCCACTGGGACTCCACGATGAGGTGGGCCGGGAAGGTCGAGCTACCGAAGTAGCGGATCTTGCCCGCCCGCACCAGGTCGGTCAGCGCCGAGAGCGTCTCGTCGATGTCGGTGTCGAGCTCGGGCCGGTGGATCTGGTAGAGGTCGATGTAGTCGACGCCGAGCCGACGGAGGCTGTTGTCGCACTCGGCCAGGATCCAGCGCCGCGAGTTCCCGAAGGCGTTGGGGTCCTTGCCCATCTGGCCGTGGACCTTGGTGGCCAGCACCACCGAGTCCCGGTCGACGGTCGACAGGGCCTTGCCGACGATCTGCTCGGACTCACCGGCCGAGTAGACGTCGGCCGTGTCGATGAAGTTGATGCCGGCGTCGAGGGCCCGGTGGATGATCCGGATGCTGTCGTCGTGGTCGGGGTTGCCCCACTCCCCGAACATCATCGCCCCGAGACACAGGGGGCTGACCTTGAGGCCGGTGCGGCCGAGCGCGCGGTAGTCCATGGGCCGACCCTACCGCTGGACGTCACCGCCCCGGGCCCCCGGCCCGGGTAGCCGGCGGTCTAGTAGTAGGGGTTGTCGCCGCCGCCGTGGTCGGTGACGTCGACCACCGAGGTGACCTCGGGGATCTCCTCTTTGAGCATGACCTCGATCCCCTGGGTCAGGGTCTGCTTCGACATCGAGCAGCCCTGGCAGCCGCCGGAGAGGCGGACGTAGACCACGCCCTCGGACTCGTCCAGGGCCACCAGGTCGCTGTGACCACCGTGACCGGCGATCGAGGGATTGACCAGCTCGTCGAGGACGGCGACCACCCGCTGGGCCAGCGCGCCGTCCAGGCCGGCCGCCAGGACCTCGGGCGGGATGGCGGCGTCGTGCGTCGCCGCCGGCGGGGTGTTCGGGTTGACCAGCACCAGGCCGCCGTCGCCCTCGGTCGACCACTCGAGGCGGGCGCCCCGCAGTCGGTCGATGCTGGCGGCCGGCACCACCACGGCCAGACCGTCGTCGAAGTGCAGGGCGTCGTCGGCCCCGCTGTCGCTGGTGGCCTGGAAGTACAGGTCGTAGACGAAGGCGCCGGCCTCGACGGCCCGCACCTCGAGCCACAGGGCCAGCTTGTCGGGATCGGGTTCCTGGTTGATGGCGTCGCGCACCACGCCCCGGGCCTCGTCGGTGAGGGTCACCACCGGGGTCAGCTGGGACTCGAGCTCGTCGGAGACATCGTCAAAGGTCTGGGCCATGCCTTGATCATAGGAGGGCCGACGTCCGACACCGAACCCCCCGGCTAGGGTGCTCGTCGATGGCCAGCCCCCGGCCCCCTGCGGACGCCCACGAGTGGGTCAGCTTCGACGACCCCGACGAGGAGCGCACCTGGGTCTTCGACGTCACGTTCCTCACCAGTGGGTGGAGCTGCATCTTCGGCCAGGGCTGCCAGGGGGTCCTCACCGGCCCGGCGCCCGAGCTGGTCCACGGGTGCTGCTCCTACGGGGCCCACTTCGTCGACAAGGCCGACGTCCGCCGGGTGGAGAAGGTCGCCGCCACCCTGACCCCGGCCGAGTGGCAGTTCCACGCCAAGGGCCAGAAGGGCGTGGTCAAGAAGACCAAGTACGGCGAATCGGTCACCCGGGTGGTCGACGGCGCCTGCATCTTCTTGAACCGGCCGGGCTTCGCCACCGGCCCGGGTTGCGCCCTGCACCAGGTGGCCGTGGCCCGGGGTCAGCATCCCCTCGAGCTCAAGCCCGAGGTCTGCTGGCAGCTGCCCCTGCGGCGGGAGGACGAGGTGGCCGAGGACGGCCACGTGACCTCGACGCTCCGCCAGTGGGACCGCAAGCACTGGGGCGAGGGCGGCGCCGAGTTCCACTGGTGGTGCACCGAGTCCCCCGAGGCCTTCGTCGGGGAACGCCCGGTCTACAAGGAGATGGAGGCCGAGCTCATCGAGATGGTCGGCAAGCCGATCTTCAAGCTCCTGCGGGCCTACCTGGCCGAGCGGGAGGAGCGGATGGTGCACGGCGTGCCCCTCCCCCATCCGGCCGTCCGCCGGAGGGTCCCGGTCGACTGAGCGACCACCCGGCCGGCGGCCGGGTCCGGCTCAGTCGTCGAGCGGGTCGTGCTCGGCGTCGCCGGTCTGGGGCAGCGTCGACCCCAGGATGCGGTCGTACTGGTCCTCCTCGGCCAGGCACCACGAGGCGTGGACGTCCTCGGGCTCGGCCCCGCACTCGGGGCACCGCTGGGCGGTAGCGGTGGAACGCTTGAGGCTGCGCGCTTCCTCGAAGCGACGGTGACGACCTTTTTTCACCACAAAACTCCTTGCTGCCCGCCGCCGGCGACCCGGCGGGACCGCGCACGGTCCCTTGGACGGCTCCTCAGATCGAGTCCCTGGGCCGGCGGCCTGCGGCACCGGGTGTGTCACACGCCGTCCCTGGTGATTGGCTACATCGTAGTGGATCGGCCCACCCGACCGGTCGGCACCTAGGACCCGCCGGGCACCGTGGCCAGCTACCATCGGTCGGCAAGCGACCCTGCCACCAGGGCGCCCCTCACCTCCGTGGACGACTCCTTCGACCCCCAGGCCATGATCGACCGGTTCCGACTCCGGGCCGACGCCGTGCGCCAACGCGGCCTGCCCCCGGTCGAGGGTCCCGAGCGCCAGCGTCTCCGCCAACAGGCCCAGGCCGACTTCATGGACTACGCCATGTTGGGCGACGCCACCGCCACCCTGGAGGACGGCATCCTCACGCTGGTCGTCGACCTTCGCCCGGCTCCCGCCGACCCCCCGCACGCGCCGACACCTCCAGCCGACCGACACCTAGCCGGCCGACACCTAGAGGACGGAGCACCTAGAGGACGGGACACCTGGGCGGCGAGCCGGGCAGCCCGTCAACCCCCGTAGTGCATGCGGGTGTCTTCCATGCGCAGGATCTCGGGCGGCTCGTCCCCCGCCGACGGCGACTCGCCGGCGTCCACCACCTCGCCCACGTAGAGCACGTGGCTGCCGAGAACCAGCGTCTCGGTGACCCGGCAGTCGAGCCATGCCCGGGCCCGAGCCACGATGGGCGCGCCGGTCGCCGCCGTCAGCACCGGCTCGCCGCCGAGCTCGGCGGCTCCCCCGTCGGCCGACAGCGACCCGGGCACCGGCTTGGTGAATCGGCGGACCACCGCCCGGTCGTCACGGTCGAGGATCGAGACGGCGAAGACCCCCCCGTCGTCGATGAGCGTCCGGGTGAGCGCCGTGGCGTCGATCGACACCGCCACCAGCTTGGGCTCGAGGGCCACCTGCACCACCAGGTTGGCGGTCATGAGGTTGCCGGTGACCTGCCCCTCGACCTGGCCCCGGCTGCCGACGACGTAGAGGCCGGTGGCCAGCAGCCACAGCACCCGACGGCGCAGCCGGTCGTAGTCCTCGGGGTCGCGACCCTCGGGCACCGGCCCGACGTCACCGGCGTCGGTCATCCGAGGAGCCCGCCGGCGTCGGGTTCGGTGGTCGTCGTGGTCGCCGGCGTCGTGCCGGTCAACGTGCGCACCCGGCCGAGGGCCCGCTCGAACAGCGCTTCGGCCTGGGCCCGCTTGGCCGCCGACGTGGCCAGGAGGGGCGGGTTGGTGGCGCCGGCGTTGTAGCAGTCGTTGGCCGCATCCCCCTCCAGTCCGTAGGCCTTCGACAGCAGGTCGGTGAGCGTGAGGTCGGGGCTGGGCAGGTTCCCGTTGGCCGCCTCGGCGTCGTTGAGCAGGACGGCGCAGTCGGCGTGCAGCGCCTTGGTCCCGTTGTGACGGGCCTCCACCGTGGTGATCCGGGCGTTGTCGCCGGTCAGGGTGCCGATCGACTGACCGAGCATGGTGGCGCTGACCCAGTTGGCGGTCCGCTGGCGGTCCGTGCCTCCGGGGCTGGCCACGCCGTAGGCCACGAACGCCCCGATGCCGAGCACCACCACGGCCACCGCCGCCAGCCAGACGAACAGCCGGTTGGCTTGGCGCGGGCCGCGACGGGCCAGCCCGGGTCCGCCCAAGCGGCTCAGGAGCTCGACCACGACGAGGAGATGGTGGTCGCGCTTGCCCTTGCGGAGCACCACGTAGCGGCGGTGCAGCAGGTCCTCGTCACCGAGGGTCCGCTGGTCGTCGGCCACCTTGCGGTTGTTGACGTAGGCCCCGCCCCCGGCGATGACCCGCCGGGCCTCGCCCTTGGACGAGGCCAGCCCCGACTCGACCAGGGCGTCGATCAGGCCGAGCCCCTCGGTCAGGGCGGTGCGGGACACCTCGTGGCTCGGGGCGTCGGCCACCACGTCGAGCAGGGTGGCCTCGTCGAGGGTCGAGATCGCCTCGCCGAAGAGCGCCCGGGCGGCCAGCTCGGCCCGATCCACCTCGTCGGCGCCGTGCACCAGGGCGCAGACCGACCGGGCCAGGGCCCGCTGGGCCGCCCGGGCCGCTCGGACGGTCGGCGGTGGCCTTGTCGAGCTCGACGATCTCCTCGTGCTCGAGGAAGGTGAAGTAGCGCAGGTACGGACCGACGACGGCGTCCTCGACGTTGAAGAAGAACTGGTACAGCCGGTAGGGGCTCGTGCGGTCGGCGTCGAGCCAGACGGTGCCCGACTCGGTCTTGCCGAACTTGGTCCCGTCCGCCTTGACCACCAGCGGGGTGGTCAGACCGAACGCCTCGGACTGGGCCGTCTTGCGGATCAGCTCGATGCCCATGGTGATGTTGCCCCACTGGTCGCTGCCCCCGATCTGCAGGTCGCAGCCGTGGTCCTGGTGGAGCCGGAGGAAGTCGTAGGCCTGCAGCAGCATGTAGCTGAACTCGGCGTAGGAGATGCCCTGGTCGGGCCGGTCGAACCGGGCCCGCACCGACTCCTTGGCCACCATGTGGTTGACCGTGAAGTGCTTGCCCACGTCGCGGAGGAACCCGATGAGATCGAGCGTTCCGCAGCCAGGCGTCGTTGTCGAGCAGGACGGCCCGGTGGTCGCCGGCGCCCTCGGTGAAGTCGAGGAACCGCTGGAGCTGGGGCCGGATGCCCTCGATGTTGGCGGCCACGTCGGCCTCGCTCAGCAGGGTCCGCTCCCCGGCCTTGCCGCCGGGGTCACCGATCCGGCCGGTCCCGCCGCCGGCCAGGGCGATCGGGCGGTTGCCGCCGAGCTGCAGGCGCCGCAACGTGCACAGCTGCAGCAGGTTGCCGACGTGCAGGCTGGAGGCGGTCGGGTCGAACCCGGCGTAGACGGTGACCCCGCCATGGTCGAGGCGGTCGAGCACCGAGGGGTCGGTGACCGACTGCACCAGCCCGCGGAACTCCAGGTCGGCAGCGAGGCCCGGCATCTCCCCAGCACTGCCATACCGCCGAGAACGGCCGGCGCCGGCCGGCCGTCGCCGACGCCCAGTTGTCCGGCGTCGGGGTCGCCCGAAGCGTGCCGAGTAGGGTCGCCCCGTGGACCCGGTCACCCTGCAGCACCCGCCCTCGGGGGGCAACCCCTACCTCGAGGGGAACTACGCCCCCGTCGGGGCCGAGCAGACGGTCCAGCGAGTGCTGCCGGTCGACGGCGCCATCCCCCCGGCCCTGCAGGGGACCCTCTTTCGCAACGGCCCCAATCCGGTCCAGGTGCCCGATCCGGGCCAGTACCACTGGTTCGCCGGTGACGGGATGGTCCACGCCGTCGAGCTGCGCGACGGCCAGGCCGTGTCGTACACCAACCGCTGGGTCCGGACCCGACGGCTGTCGGCCGAGATCGGCACCCAGGTACCCAAGGGTCCCGTCGAGCCGATCAACGGACCGGCCAACACCCACATCGTCTGGCACGCCGGGCGGCTCCTGGCCCTGGTCGAATCGGGCCTCCCCCACCTCCTGTCGACCGACCTCGACACCCTGGCGGTCGAGGACTTCGACGGCATGCTGGCCTCGCCCATGACCGCCCACCCGAAGCCCGACCCGGCCTCGGGCGGGCTGACGTTCTTCGGCTACGACGTCTTCGGGCCCCCCTTCCTGCGCTACCACGAGCTCGATGCCGCCGGCGCCATGATCCACTCGGCCGAGATCGACCTGCCCCGGGCCACCATGCAGCACGACTTCGGGGTCACGGCGACCAAGGTCGCCTTCTTCGATCTGCCGGTGGTCTTCGACATGGACCTGGCCGTCGCCGGGGCACCGCTGCCCTTCGCCTGGCAGGCCGACGCCGGCGCCCGGGTGGGCGTCCTCGAGCGCGGTGAGGACGGCGACCGGATCGAGTGGCTCCTGGTCGACCCGTGCTACGTGTTCCACGTCATGGGGGCCTTCGACGACGGCGAGGCCGTCGTGCTCGACGTCTGCCGCTACGACCGGACGTTCGACACCGGCCAGGGCGGGCTGCTCGGCTCGGGCACCTCGAGGCTCGAGCGGTGGCGGGCCGAGCCGGGCGCCGACCGGGTCTCGGTCACCCAGGTCGACGACCGGGCCGTCGACTTCCCGAGGATCGACGACACCCTGGCCGGTCGGCCCTACCGCTACGGCTACTGCGTCGAGATGGCCCGGTCCGACGGGGCCGACCTCCCCGTCGCCCTCCGCCGCTACGACCGGGCCCGTGACGAGTCGACGGCCTACGACCCGGGTCCCGGCCGCTACCCGGGCGAGCCGGTGTTCGTCCGCTCGCCCGACGGGCGGGCCGACGACGAGGGTTGGGTGCTCACCGTCGTCTACGACGCCGAGCGCGACGCCAGCGACCTGGTCATCCTCGACGCCACGTCGTTCTCGGGCCGGCCCGAGGCCGTCGATCCACCTGCCGGCCCGGGTGCCCTTCGGCTTCCACGGGTCCTGGGTACCCATCGACCGCTACCGCTGAGACGGCGCCGTACCCGTAGGACCCCGCTAGCCGCCGGTCCCGAGGGCCTCGGCCACCGCCCGGGCCACCTCGGCGTGGACCGCGTCGTGCACGGCCACGTTCTCGGACCGGTCCGGGACGATCACCCGGACGACCGAGAGGCCCGGTCGGCCGACGGCCACCGCCAGTGCCCCCTCGAGGGCCGCCACCGTGTCGACGTCGGCCGTCGGCACCCCGAACCCGGTCGCCACGTCGACCACGTCGGGCACCTGGGGGGTGCCGAACAGGAGCTCGAAGCGCTCGGGGTCGACGCTGGTCGCCTGGGGCAGGAACGAGAAGATCCCGCCGCCCCGGTTGTCCACCACCACCAGCGTGCAGCTCTCGGCTACCGGCCCCGCTGCGGACCAGCGAGGACACGTCGTGGAGGAAGGCCAGGTCCCCCACCACGGCCACCACCGACCCGACCCGGGCCGCCGCCACCCCCTGCGCCGTCGAGCACACGCCGTCGATCCCGTTGGCCCCCCGGTTGGCCAGCATCCGGGGCGGCCGCGGCCGCCCGGCCCCGAACCACTCGAGGTCCCGCACGGGCATCGAGGAGGCCGTGACCACCACCGCCCCGCTGGGCAACGCCGAGAGCAGGCTCCGGGCCACCGCCGGCTCGCTGAGCCGACCCTGGCGGGCCTCGGCGTCGGCCGCCAACACCCGGTCGATGGCCGCCTGGGCCGCCGACTCGGCCGCCGACCACGCCTGCGACCACGCCGTGGTCACGGCCTCGGTCGGCACCCCGGCCTCGTCCAGCACCGAGGCGGCCGCCGCCAGCCAGGCCCCCGGGTCGGCCCGGTGCCACGTGGCCACCAGCCGGTCGGGGTCCTCCCACCGCCACCACGGGTCGACCGCCACGATCTCGGCCCCGGCGGCCGCCCGACCGGCCACGAAGGCCCCGAGGACCTTGGACGCCCACGGCCGCCCGAGGAGCACGACGACCTCGGGGGCCAGCGCCCGAGCCGCCCCGGCGTCCCGCAGGACGGCGTCGGCCGCCGCGACCACGCCCGGGCCCTCGACCCGACAACCCGAGCGGGGGTCGGCCAGCACCGGCCAGCCCAGCCGCGCCGCCAGACCCAGGACGGCGTCCGGCGGGCCACCGTCGTACCCGACGAGGAACAGGCCCCGGCGACCCGGCCACGACGCCACCTCGACCGGTGGCTCGACCGGTGGGACGCCCGGGCGCCCACCGTGCCAGGGCCCGCCGTCGGGCCGGGGGGCCGGCAGGTCGCCGGGCGCCGCATCGAGGGGGTCGGCGAAGGCCAGGTTGAGGTGGACCGGGCCGGGTCCCCTCGGACCGTCGTGGCACTCGGCCACCGCCCGGGCCCCGATCGACCGCCACGTCCCGGCCTGGGCGGCGGCGGCCACCCCCGGCTCGCAGAACCACCGGGGTGCCGAGCCGTAGAGGTCGTGCTGGTCGATGGTCTGGGGGGCACCCACGTGGTGGAGCCACGGCGGGCGGTCGGCCGTGCACACGAGCAGCGGCACGCCGGCCGTCGACGCCTCGACCACCGCCGGGTGGAGCTCGACCGCCGCCGTGCCGCTGGTCACGCAGAGCACGGCGGCCCGTCCGGTGGCCATCCCGAGACCGAGGGCGAAGAAGCCGGCCGAGCGCTCGTCGAGGCGCACGTGGAGCCGGAGCTCGCGCCGGGCGGCCAGGGCCAGGGCCAGCGGCGTCGACCGGGAGCCCGGGCAGACGACGGCGTCGGTCAGCCCGGCCCGCACCCATTCGTCGACCAGCGTGGCCACGAAGGTGGCCTGTGCCGGACCCACGCCGGCGGCCGGCCGTGGGAGCGCTCGGTACGCTCATCGGCCGTGACCGCACTGCACGCCGAGCACCGTTCGTCGGGACCGACCCTGGTGCTGGCCCACGGCTTCACCCAGACCGGTCGGCTCTGGGGCCCCTTCGGCGACGCCCTGGCCCCCGGGCGCCGCCTGGTGGCCGTCGACCTCCCCGGCCACGGCGGCTCGAGCGACGTCCGGGCCGACCTGGTCGACGGGGGCCGACTGCTGCTCGAGGCCGGCGGCGGCGACCCGATCGGCCGACGAGCCGGGCGGCGTGGACCTGCTCGGCTACTCGCTCGGGGCCCGCTTCGCCCTGCACGCCGCCCTCGGGGACCCGGGCGCCGTCCGGCGCCTGGTGCTGATCGGGGGCACCGCCGGGATCGACGACGAGGCACGACGCCAGGAGCGCCGGGCCCGTGACGACGCCCTGGCCGACCGGCTCGAGCAGAGCGGCGACGTGGCGGCCTTCCTCGAGCGGTGGTTGGCCGCCCCGATGTTCGCCGGTCTCGACCCGTCGGCCGCCGGGGTCGAGGAACGGGCCCGCAACACCCCGGCCGGTCTGGCGTCGAGTCTCCGGCTGGCCGGCACGGGCACCCAGCGGCCCCGCTGGGACGAGCTCGGTCGCCTCGAGATGCCCACCCTGCTGGTGGTCGGGGCCGACGACCCACGCTTCGTGGCCGCCGCCCAGCGCATGGCCCGAGCGCTGCCGCACGCCGTGGTGGCGCTCGTGCCCGGCGCCCGGCACGCCGCCCACCTGCACCAGCCGGCGCTGACCGCCCGCATCGTGGGCCACTGGCTCGACACCACCGCCTGAGCCGACCTCCGGGAACCGGCCGCCGGTCACACCAGGATCCCGATGGTCAGCAGGACCCCGACCACCAGCTGGAGACGACCGGTGGCCCCGAGCACCGGCAACAGCGCCCGCCCTTGGGCGCCACCCCGCACGATCCTGATCGGCGCCACGGCCAGGGGTGCGGCCAGCAGCGCCAGCAGGGCCCAGGGCCGCCAGGCGGCCAGGCCGCCGATCCCCGCCGCCACCCCGACGAGGGCGCCCACGTAGAGCCACCCGCCTCGTTCGCGCCCGAGGCGCACGGCCAGCGTCCGCTTGTTGGCCACCACGTCACCGGCGACGTCGCGCAGGTTGTTGGCCTCGAGCAGCGCCGTGGCCAAGAGACCGACGGGGATCGAGGCGACCAGCGAGACCGCCGTGAGGGAACCGGTCTGGACGTAGGCCGAACCCATGGTGGCCACCACGCCGAAGAACACGAACACGAACAGCTCGCCGAGCCCCAGGTACCCGTAGGGCTTGGGCCCGCCGGTGTAGAGCCAACCGGCGACGAAGCAGGCGGCGCCCACGGCCAGCAGCCACCACGAGGTGGC
The DNA here is from genome assembly GCA_963730735.1 of uncultured Acidimicrobiaceae bacterium. Lineage (GTDB taxonomy): Bacteria > Actinomycetota > Acidimicrobiia > Acidimicrobiales > RAAP-2 > CAVSSX01. The sequence continues at coordinate 1,741,470 of CAVSSX010000007.1, read as the reverse complement.
GGCGGCCAGGGCCAGCCCGGCCACGGCGGCCACCCCGAACGAGAGCAGGGCGGCCAAGCGCACGGTGGCCGGCGGCACCAGGCCCGAGGCCACCAGGCGCAGCGGGCCGACCCGCTGCTCGTCGGTGCCCCGGATGCCGTCGGAGTAGTCGTTGGCGTAGTTGGTGCCCACCTGGATGGCCAGGGCCACCACCAGGGCGCAGGCCGCCCGCCACCAGATGAGCCCCGAGGAGAGGCCGTCATGGGCCTGCGGGCCACCCCGGAGCCACCAGCCGACCGCCGTGCCCACCACCACCGGGACGGCCGCCGCCATGAGCGTCCGCGGCCGGGCGCCGAGCACCCAGCGGCGCACCGGTCCGGGCGGGGGTGCCGCAGCGGGTGGGGCGGCGCCCACCGAGTTCCCGTTCACCGGGGCCAGGTCATCGACGGCCGTCCGTCAGGGCCGGCGGGGAAAGCGGGAGAAGTCCGGAGCGCGCCGCTCGACGTAGGCGTTGCGGCCCTCCTGTCCCTCCTCGGACATGTAGAAGAGCATGGTGGCGTCGCCAGCCAGCTGCTGGACGCCGGCCAGGCCGTCCTCGGCGGCATGGAAGCCGACCTTCAGCATCCGCAGGGCCATGGGCGACAGCGTCAGCATGCGCCGGCACCAGGCCACCGTCTCGGCCTCGAGCTCGGCCAGCGGCACCACCGTGTTCACCAGACCCCAGTCGAGGGCCTGGGCGGCGTCGTACTGCCGGCACAGGAACCAGATCTCCTTGGCCCGCTTCAGGCCGATGGTGTGGGCCAGCAGGCTCGACCCGTAGCCGCCGTCGAAGCTCCCGACGATGGGGCCGGTCTGGCCGAACCGGGCGTTGTCGGCGGCGATGGTCAGGTCGCACACCAGGTGCAGGATGTGGCCGCCCCCGATGGCGTAGCCGGCCACCATGGCCACCACCGGCTTGGGCAGTCGGCGGATCTGGACCTGCAGGTCGAGCACGTTGAGGCGCCCGATGCCCCGCTCGGCCACGGCGTCGTCGCCCAGGTAGCCGTCGTCACCCCGGATCCGCTGGTCGCCGCCGGAGCAGAAGGCGTCGGGCCCCTGCCCGGTCAGCACGATCACCCCGACGTCGGGGTCGTCCCGGGCCTCGGAGAAGGCGGCGATCAGCTCGAACAGGGTCTGGGGACGGAAGGCGTTGCGGACCTCGGGCCGGCAGATGGTGATCTTGGCGATGCCCTCGGCCACCTCGTAACGCACGTCGGTGCCGTCGTTGCGCACCTCCCACTTCGGGGCCTCGAGGCCCCGGTACTGGGCCACCGGGTCGATCGGTTCCCCGGTGATCACGGTCGGCTGCGCCGACCCGTCGCTCGCGTGGTCAGGCGTCATGGCGACCTACGCTACCGGCCGATGCCCGAGCTCGTCGCACTGGACCTGCCCGGCGGCCAACCCTTCGTGGACGCCCTCCGGGCCGCCTGGGACGCCGGCGACGCGGTGGCCCCCCTCGACCCGAGACTGCCACCGGCGGCCGCCCGCCAGCTGCTCGAGGCCGTCGCGCCCACGGCGGTGATCGGGCCCGACGGGACCCGGTCGAGGTGGGACGGCGGACGGCCGGTCGAGGTGGGCGACGCCCTGGTCATGGCGACCAGCGGGTCCACCGGCCGGCCCCGGGGGGTGGTCCTCACCCACGCCGCCGTCGAGGCCTCGGCCCGGGCCACCTCGGCCCGCCTCGGCGTCGACCCGGCCCGCCACCGCTGGCTGGCCTGCCTGCCGCTGGCCCACATCGGGGGCCTGTCGGTCCTCACCCGGTCGCTGGCCACCGCCACCCCCTGCACCGTGCTCCCGGTCTTCGAGGCCGGCGCCGTCGAACAGCTCGGCCGGCGGGGTGACGTCACCCACGTGTCGTTGGTGGCCACGGCCCTGCGGCGGCTGGACCCGGCGGTCTTCGAGCGGATCCTGCTCGGCGGGGCGGCGCCCCCGGGCGACGTCGCGCCGAACGTGGTCGCCACCTACGGGCTCACCGAGACCGGGTCGGGCGTGGTCTACGACGGCGTGCCGCTCGACGGGGTGACGGTGGCCGTCGGCGACGGCCACCCCGGCCGGGGGGCCGAGGGCGAGCTGTTGCTCCGGGCGCCCATGCTGCTGCGGGCCTACCGCGACGGCACCGACCCCCGGATCCCGGGTCCCGACGGCTCGGGCGACTGGTTCCCCACCGGCGACGGCGGCCGGGTGGCCGCCGACGGCACGGTCGAGGTCGACGGGCGCCTGGCCGAGGTCATCGTCACCGGGGCCGAGAAGGTCTGGCCGGTCGAGGTGGAGCGTCTGGTGGCCGCCCATCCGGGCGTCGCCGAGGCGGCGGTGTGGCGCCGGCCCGACCCCGAGTGGGGGCAACGGGTGGTGGCCTGGGTGGTGCCGGCCGACCCCGGCGCCCCGCCGACGCTCGACAGCCTGCGCGCCGCCGTCACCACCACCATGGCCCCGTGGGCCGCCCCGAAGGAGCTGGTCCTGGTCGACCGCCTGCCCCGGACCGCCTCGGGGAAGGTCCGCCGGTCCGACCTGCGCTAGTCGGACGGCGGGAGGCGGTGGGCCTCAGCCCACCCCGCCGGTGGGCTGGGTCAGCGTCCCGCCGTCGATGACCAGGATCTGCCCGGTCATCCACGACGAGGCGTCGGAGGCGAGGAACAGGGCCGCCGGGGCGATGTCGTCGGGCTCGCCCAGCCGCCGCAGCGGGACGTGGGCGGCGATCTCCGCCTCGTTGGGCTCCCACAGGGCTCGGGCCAGGTCCGTCTTGACCAGGCCGGGGGCCAGGGCGTTCACCCGGATCCCCGGGGCCAGCTCGAAGGAGAGCTGCTTGGTCAGGTGGATCACCGCCGCCTTGGTGACGTTGTACCAGCCGATGCCCGGCTCGGGCCCGAGGCCGCCGACCGACGCCAGGTTGATGATGTTGCCCCCGTGCTCGGCCATCCACAGCCGGTGGGCCAGCTCGCACCACATGAGGACGCCGGTCTGGTTGAGGGCCACCGTCTTGTCGGCGGCCACCCGGTTGATCTCGAGCATCGGGCCGAAGTGCGGGTTGGTGGCGGCGTTGTTGACCAGAATGTCGAGCCGGCCGAAGCGCTCGAGGGTGGCGACCACGGCCGCCTCGGCCTGGTCGGCCTGCCCGGCGTGGGCCGCCGTCCAGGCGACCTCACCGTCGAGACCGGCCAGTCCGGCCGCCGCCTCGGCCAGGGCCTCGGCCTTGCGGGAGGTGAGCATCACGTTGGCCCCGGCCTCGGCGAACCGCCGGGCGATGGCCAGGCCGATCCCCCGGCTGCCCCCGGTCACCACCGCCGTCTTGCCGTCGAGCCGCAGATCCATGGGGCGAGGATAGGCGCGCCTCGACGGCCCACCCCGGAGCGGTTCGGCCGCCGTCACTCGTACCGATCCCCCTCGGCCACGGGCCACCGGGCCGGCCCGTGGCACCTAGCATCGGAGGGGTGAACCGGCTGGCCGACGAGACGAGCCCCTACCTGCGCCAGCACGCCGACAACCCGGTCGACTGGTACCCCTGGGGTGCCGAGGCCCTCGAGCGGGCCCGGGTCGAGGACAAGCCGCTGTTCGTCTCGATCGGCTACGCCAGCTGCCACTGGTGCCACGTGATGGCCCACGAGAGCTTCGAGGACCCCGAGGTCGCCGCCGAGCTGGCCCGGTCGTTCATCTCGGTGAAGGTCGACCGGGAGGAACGCCCGGACCTCGACGCCGTCTACATGGCCGCCACCCAGGCCGTCACCGGGGCCGGCGGTTGGCCCATGTCGGTGTTCTGCACCCCCGACGGCCGCCCCTTCTTCGCCGGGACCTACTTCCCGCCCGACGACCGCCACGGCATGCCGAGCTTCCGGCGGGTCGTGGACTCGCTGGCCGGGGCCTTCGCCGAGCGCCGGACCGAGGTCGAGGAGCAGGCCAACGTCCTGGCCGAGGCGGTGGCCAAGGACGTCGACCTGCCCGACCGGCTCGACCGGGCCGGCCTCGGGGTGCCGGGTGCCGAGGGGGCCGGGTCGCGCTGGGGCAGCTTCGGCGAAGTGCTCGGCGACCTGACCGCCGACCTGGCCCAGCGCTTCGACCCCGACTGGGGCGGGTTCGGCCCGGCCCCGAAGTTCCCCCGCCCGACCTACGTCGAACTGTGCCTGCGCCAGTACGTCGGCACCGGCGACCCCGGCGCCCTGGCCATGGCCACCACCACCCTCGACGCCATGGCCCGGGGCGGCATCTACGACCACCTGGCCGGGGGGTTCGCCCGGTACTCGACCGACAACCAGTGGCTGGTCCCGCACTTCGAGAAGATGCTGACCGACCAGGCCCAGCTGGCCCGGGCCTACCTGCACGCCTGGCAGGTCACGGACGACCCCGAGTACCTCCAGGTGCTGACCGAGACCCTCGACTACGTCACCGAGACCCTGGGCGCCCCGGGCGGCGGGCTCTTCTCGTCCGAGGACGCCGACGCCGCCGGGGTCGAGGGCGGCCACGCCACCTTCACCCCGACCCAGGTGGCCGAGGCCCTGGCGGCGGCCGGACGCGCCGACCTGCTCGACGCCACCCTCGAGTGGTACGGCGTCACCGAGGCGGGGAACTGGGAGTCGACCACGGTGCTCCGCCGACCGCTCGGTGCCCCGCTGGCCCGCCCCGAGCGATCGAGACGGCGAGGGGCATCCTGCTCGCCGCCCGGCTGCGGCGACCCCAGCCGGCCCTCGACGACAAGGTCCTGTGCGAGTGGAACGCCATGGCCGCGGCCACGCTGGCCGAGGCGGCGGCGGCCACCGGCAACCGGACCTGGGGCGACCGGGCGGTCGCCGTCATCGACTTCTGCTTCGACCAGCTGCGTCGGCCCGACGGCCGCTGGTTGCGCAGCTGGCAGGGCGGCACCGCCCGGCACCTGGCCCTGGCCGCCGACCACGCCTGGCTGATCGAGGCCTGCACCCGGCTGGCCGAGTTGACCGGCGAGGCCCGCTGGATCGACCGGGCCCGCCAGGTGGCCGACGCCCTGTTGGCCGGGTTCTCCGACGACGACCCGGCCCGGGCCGGCGGGTTCTTCACCACCGGTCACGACGCCGAGGCCCTGGTGGCCCGGCCGAAGGAGGTCACCGACGGCGCCGTCCCCTCGGCCAACTCGGTGGCCGCCCTGGCCCTGCTCCGCCTGGCCGCCCTGACCGGGGACGACCGCTACCGCCGACCGGCCGAGGGCGTCGTCGACATGGCCGTCCCGTTGCTGGCCGAGCACGCACTCGCCGTCGCCGACCTGGTGGCGGCCACCGAGCTGGTGGACGACGCCGCCGAGGTGGTCGTCCCGGGCCGGGTGGCGGCGCTGGTCGAGACGGTGCAGCGACGGTGGCTGCCGGCGGCCGTGCTGGCCTGGGGCGAGCCCTTCGACTCCCCGCTGTGGGTCGACCGGACCGCCGGGTCGGCCTACGTGTGCCGGGGCTTCGTGTGCCAGCGGCCGGTCACCGACCCGGTCGACCTGGCGGCCCAGCTCGACGACCTCGCCTCCCTCTCGGTGCACGATCGTGGCTAGCCCCAACAGCCGGAGCGGGACCGCCCGCGACCTGCTCCGCGACACGCCCCGGCGCGACCGCATCGCCGTCCAGGGCGGGGCCGAGCTCCGGCTGCTGGTCCTGGCGGCCGGGTGGGAGGACACGGCGGCCATCGACCTGTCCTCGGGCGCCCTGGTCCGCCTCCGGGTGCCCTGGCCGGCCGAGCACGCCCCGGACCTCGCCCCCTTCGACGTGGTCGAGGCGACGCTGGCCCCCGATCCCGAGCGAGACGACCTGGCCCAGCCCGAGGCGGCCACGGTGAGCGGCCTGCCCCGCCACGTCGGCACCCTGCGGGGCCGGAAGGTCCGCCGCATGCTGGCCCAGCTGGCGGCCCCGCCCCACGGCCCCCTGCTCGGGTTCCCGGGCCCGGCCGCCCCCTACTGGGAGTTCCGGGGGTCCCGCCCGTCGGCCGCCCTCATCGTCCCCACCCGGGGACCCCAGCTGCTCCGACGGGGCAGCGACGCCTCCACCTGGGTCCGGTTCGGCTGGGAGCGCGACGACGTCTGGCTCCCGGTCGAGGACGCCCACGCCGCCCGGTCGCTGGTCGCCGCCCGCCGCGAGCGGCTCTCGGGCAAGGATCTGGCCACGGCGCTGGGCTTCCGGCCCCAGTACCTGCTGGTCTGCCTGTCGGGCCCGCGCGACGGCCACTGCTACAAGGTGGTCACCGCCATGCTCCCCCGCAGCTGAGCGGGGGTCGTCGGCCTCAGCGGCCGAGCTTGCCCCCGGCCAGGTCCTCGGCCATGGCCCAGCCGAAGGCCACCAGCCGGTCGCCGTGCTCGGCGTCGACCTCGGTGAAGAACTCGGTCACGCCGTCGGCCACCTTGACCTTGGGGCTCAGGAAGTCGAGTCCCCCGGCCAGGGCGTCGTCGCCCTTGAGCACGAAGGCCCGGTCGTCCAGCCGGCTCTCGGCGCCGAACCGCTTGGCCAGGCGGCGGGCCCAGGCCCGCTCCTCGCCCGACGGCCGGTGGTCGGGCCGGGGCACCACGTCGACCAGGCCCGAGAACGCCCGGAAGCCCTCGGGGCACAGCAGGCGCGTCCCGAGCAGGACGTCCTCGTCGGGGAAGGCCAGCAGGGCCCGTCGGTACTGGTCGGCCATCATGGCCTTGAGGGCCGCCTCGGCCTTGGTCGTGCGGTCGATCGACGCCAGCCCGACCAGCAGCGACGGGGTGCCGCCGATCCGCTCCAGGGTGCAGAACGAGTAGCCGCGGAGCTTGTCGCCCTCGCGCACGTGGGTGACGAGCACCCATTCCTCGCGCTCTTTGGACAGGAATCCGATGTCGAAGCCCGGGGCCCTCCCGACGCACAGGTCGGCCATCTCTTCCAACTCGGTGTCGCTGAGCGCAGTGCAGTCCTTGGTCGTCGCTACCATCGGCATGGACCAATTCTACCGGGATACCTCAGGGTGTGTCCCACACGACGCCGGCGGCGAGCCGGGCGGCGGCGGCCTCAGGCGAGGACGGCGGTCGATCCGAGCAGGCGCTTCAGCTCTCCCACCAGGCCGTTCCGGCTGTCGACGTTGAACTCCGGCGGCAGCTTGAGGACCTTGTCGCCCAGGTGGAGCAGCACCGGGGACTGCCCGGGGTGGTCGACCAGCACCGTCTTGAGCTGCCCGACGGTGTCGTCGGTCAGCACCGACAGCGGCAGCGAGATGCGCAGCTCCTCCACGCCGCGCGCCTCGAGCACCGGCCGGCGGATCTCCATGCAGATGAGCTTGGCCTGCTCCTCCCGCAGGTCGAGACGGCCCCGGATGACCACCACGGCATCGTTCTCGAGCAGGGCCCCGTAGTCGGCCATGACCTTGGGGAAGACCATCACCTCCATGGAGGCCTGCAGGTCCTCCAGGACGAAGCGGCCCATCAGGTCGCCCTTCTTGGTGTAGTTCCGCTTCAGGTCGGTGACCACGCCCGCCGACCGAGCGCACCAGACCCTCACCGCCGTAGCTGCCGTCGGCCGGCTCCGAGGCGTCACGGACCTCGGACAGCGGGCAGTCGGTGTGCCGGGCCAGGGCCTGCTCCAGGCCGAGCAGCGGGTGGTCGCTCACGTAGAGGCCGAGCATCTCCTTCTCGAAGGCCAGGCGCACCGACTTGTCGAACTCCTCGTCGGGCACCGGCAACCGGGTGCCCTCCCAGTCGCCGCTGTCGCCCCCCTCGGCCGGGTCGGGCTCGACCGAGGCGAACAGCGAGACGATGCCCACGTCGAGCTCCCGGCGGCGCTCGAGGGTCCGGTCGACGATCTCCTCCATCACCAGGCACAGCCCCTGTCGGGGGTGGCCCAGCGAGTCGAAGGCGCCGGCCTTGATGAGCGACTCCATGGTCCGCTTGTTGAGGACCATGGGGTCGACCCGCCGGCAGAAGTCGTAGACGTCGAGGAAGGGCCCGGCCGCCTCGCGCTCGGCCACGATGCGCTCGACCAGGCTCTCGCCCACGTTGCGCACGGCGGCCAGCCCGAAGACCACCTTGGCCCGACCGTCCTCCCCCATCTCGGGGGTGAACTCGGCCGCCGAGGCGTTCACGTCGGGCACCACCACCTCGATGCCGATCGAACGGCACTCGGCCAGGTACACGGCGGTCTTGTCCTTGTTGTCCTTCACCGAGGTCAACAGGGCGGCCATGTACTCGACCGGGTAGTGGGCCTTCAGCCAGGCCGTCTGGTAGGCGACCAGGCCGTAGCCGTAGGAGTGCGACTTGTTGAAGGCGTAGTCGGCGAAGGGTTCGATGATGTCGAACAGGTCGGTGCCCATCTGCTCGCCGTACCCCTGGGCGGCGCAGCCGGCCACGAACTTCTCCCGCTCGGCGGCGATCAGGGCCCGGATCTTCTTGCCACAGGCCTTGCGGAGGTTGTCGGCCTCCTCGAGCGAGTAGCCGGCGAACTTCTGGGCCACCCGCATGACCGACTCCTGGTAGATCATGAGGCCCTGGGTGTCGGCCAGGATCGGCTCGAGATCGGCGTGGGCGTAGGTGATGGGCTTGCGGCCGTTCTTGCGGTCGGCGTAGTCGTTGTGCATGTTGGCGGCCATCGGGCCCGGCCGGTACAGCGCCACCAGGGCCGCCACGTCGTCGAAGCTGGTCGGGGCGAGCGAGCGCATCAGCGAGCGCATCGGGCCGCCCTCGAGCTGGAACACCCCGACCGAGTCGCCCCTGCGCAGCATGGCCAGGGTGGGCTCGTCGTCGAGGGCCACCCCGTCGATGTCGGGCCGGGTCCCCGAGGTGCGCTCGATGAGGTCGAGCGAGCGCTCGATCACCGACAGGTTGCGCAGGCCCAGGAAGTCCATCTTCAAGAGGCCCATCTCCTCGACCCCGTGCATCTCGTACTGGGTGACGATGGGCGCGTCCTCGGGGTTCCCCCCGGCGTCGGGCTTGCGCTGGATCGGGAGGTACTCGGTCAGCGGGTCCTTGGTGATGACCACGGCCGCCGCGTGGATGCCGTCCTGGCGGCGCAGGCCCTCGAGGCCCTTGGCCACGTCGATGACCTGGCGGGCCTCGGGCTCGTTCTCGTACATGGCCCGCAGCTCGGTGGCCGCCCCGTAGCCGTCCTCGAAGCCCTCGCTCTTGTCGAGGCAGGCCCACAGCGGGGTGTCGCGCCCCATCACCAGGGGCGGCATGGCCTTGGCGATCTTGTCGCCGACCACGTAGGGCATGCCCAGCACCCGGGCGGCGTCCCGGACCGCCGCCCGGGCCTTGATGGTCGAGAAGGTGACGATCTGGGCCACCCGGTCGCTGCCGTAGCGGTCGGCGGCGTACTTGATCATGTCGCCCCGGAAGCGCTCGTCGAAGTCCATGTCGATGTCGGGCATCTGCTTGCGACCGGGGTTGAGGAACCGCTCGAACAGCAGGTCGTAGCGGATGGGGTCGAGGTCCACGATCCGCAGGCAGTAGGCCACGCAGCACCCGGCGGCCGAGCCCCGGCCCGGGCCGACCCGGATGCCCGACTCGCGGGCGTAGCGGATCAGGTCCCACACGACCAGGAAGTAGGCGGCGAAGCCCATGTCGCCGATGACCCCGAGCTCGTAGTCGATGCGGCTGCGCACCTGGTCGCCGAGCGCGTCCCCGTAGCGCTCCCGGGCCCCCTCGTAGGTCAGGTGGCGCAGGTAGCCGAGCGCCCGGGTCTCGTAGTCCTCGCCCTCGAAGCCGTCGGGCACGGGGAACTCGGGCAGGCTCGGCTTGCCCAGCTCGAGCTCGACGTTGGCCCGCTCGGCGATGAGCAGGGTGTTGTCGCAGGCGTCGGGCAGCTCGGCGAACAGGTGGCGCATCTCGGCCGCCGACTTCAGGTAGTGCTCGGTGCCCTCGAAGCGGAACCGGTTGGTGTCGGCCAACATCGCCCCGGTCTGCACGCAGAGCAGGGCGTCGTGGGCCACCGCGTCCTCGCGGTGGGTGTAGTGGCTGTCGTTGGTGGCGAGCAGCGGTGCCCCGAGCCGCCGGGCGATCTCGACCAGCTGGGGGTTGGTCCGCTGCTGGTCGGCGATGCCGTGGTCCTGGAGCTCGACGAACAGGCTGTCGCGCCCGAAGATCTCCTGGAGGCGGGCCGCCCGGCGCTCGGCCTCCTTCTCGTCCCCGGCCAAGAGGGCCTGGAGGACGACCCCGCCCAGGCAGCCGGTGGTGGCGATGATCCCCTCGTGGTGGCGCTCGAGGAGCTCCCAGTCGAGCCGGGGCTTGTAGTAGTAGCCCTCGAGGTAGGCGGCCGACGACAGCTTGAGCAGGTTCCGGTAGCCGGCGGTCGTCTCGGCCAACAGGGTCAGGTGGTAGTAGAGCTTCTGGCCGCCGTCGACGTCCCCGCCGCCGTCGTCGACCTTGCCCCGCCGCACCGGCCGCTCGTGGCGCGACTCGCCCGCCATGTAGGCCTCGGTGCCGATGATCGGGTTGATGCCCTGGTCACGGCAGGCCTTGTAGAAGTCGAGGACCCCGTACATGTTGCCGTGGTCGGTGATCCCGAGGGCCGGCTGGCCGTCGGCCGCCGCCGCCGCCGCCAGGTCCTTGATCCGGGCGGCCCCGTCGAGCATCGAGAACTCGGTGTGCGTGTGCAGGTGGGTGAACGAGCGCGCTGCCAACTGCCCCGGATCCTCTCTCCGACCACCGATCGACGTTGTCCACACCCTGTGGATGAGTTACATCGGTGTGATTCCGAAGATAGCGCACCCCCGCCGGTCGGTCGAGGGGTGAAATCGGCTTCGAGAGGCTCAGGCCACCACCGGGGCCGGCTTCACGACCACCGTGCCGCTCACCTTGTCGTGGAGGGTCTGGTTCCGGCGGTCCCACAGGGGCCAGAGCATGTCGAGGACCCACGGGAGGAAGAGCACGATGGCCAGCAGGTACTCGAACGACGCCCGGCCGAGCCCCCGCCAGAAGCCGATCAGGCCGCCGGTCCGAACGTCGACCGCCCGCACCCCGACCGCCAGCATCCCGAGGGTCTGGCCCCGGCCGGTGCCGCAGAGGATGGCCCCGTAGAGCAGGACGATGGCCACCCGGAGGATGATGCCCAGCACCGACTCGTGGTGGTAGGTGACCACGTGGGTGGTGTTGTCGGTGGTGTGGAAGGTGAAGACCACCACCTTGGCCCGGTCGAAGATCGTGGCGATGACCTGGCCCACGACGAAGAGCAGGACGAAGTCGATGAGCCAGCCGCCCAGGCGGGGCCCGTAGGCGGCGAGCACGGTCCCGTTCGGGCCGTCGCCCGCCGTGGTCTCGGCCCCCATGGCGTAGCCCGGAGGCGGCGGGATGTTGGCCGGGGCACCCGACGTCGGGTAGGCCGGCAGACCGCCGTCGCCGGCCGCCGGATAACTCGGTAGGCCGCCGGCACCCGCCGGGGGCGGTGGCGGCGGCGGGGGCGGTGGCGGCAGTGGTGACCCCGCCGGTTGCTGCGGTTGCGTCGGGTACTCGTCGGACACGCCGTCTCCTCACCGTTCGCCGCCCTGCGCCGCACTGTACGCGACCGACTCCCACCAGGCGTCGGATCCGTCCCGGGGCGCCGGGGCGCGGCGTCGACCCACCAGACGTGCCACCATCTCGGCGTGCGAGTACACCGCAGCTTCGGCTTCATCGACCTCTCGGGCTTCACCGCCCTCACCGAAGCGGGCGGCGACGAGAACGCCGTGAACGTCCTGTCGGCCTTCCGCACCCTGGTCCGGAACATCTGCTCGCGCCGGGGCGTCCGGATCGCCAAATGGCTGGGCGACGGGGCGATGCTGGTCGGGGTCGAGACCACGCCGCTCCTGGCCTCGGTGCTCGAGATGGAGTTCGCCGCCGAACGCAGCCCGGAGCGATTCGCCATCCGATGCGGGGTCACCGCCGGCAACGTGATCCTGCACGAGGGCGACGACTACATCGGCCACGACGTCAATGTGGCCGCCCGGTTGTGCGACCTGGCCCAACCTGGGCACGTCCTCGGGACGCCGGCGGTGGCCGACGCCCTGCCGCCGTGGGGGGCGGTGCTCGGCACCGACGACCTGGTGGTCCGGGGCCTCGAGAACAAGCTGCCGGTCATGCGGATCGGCTTCAAGGCCCTCCACGGCACGGCCGTCCCCGACCCGATCTGCGGGATCCCCCTCACCCGGGAGGTGGTGGCCGTCTCGACCAAGGACAGCCTCGGGCGCGAGCTGTGGTTCTGCTCCGACAGCTGCCGGGACACCTGGGAACGGCGGCCCGAGCCCCCCGACGACGAGCTGGGCAGCCCCCGGCGCCCGCTGATCGGCTACTGAGGGCCGAGGCCGGCGGCGACCGCCGGCCTAGAGGTAGGCGCCGGGCCGGTCCCCCGGCCCGCCGGGTCCCGGGGGCAGCTCTCGCTGGCGCAGCTCGTCCAGCTGCGCCCGGGCGGCCATCTGCTGGGCCACCAGGGTGGCCTGGATCCCGTGGAAGAGCCCCTCGAGCCAGCCCACCAGCTGGGCCTGGGCCACCCGGAGCTCGGCTTCCGACGGCGCCGATTCCTCGAAGGGCGGCGCCATCCGGTCCAGCTCGGCGGCGAGGTCCGGCGAGAGCCCGTCGGCCAGCTCCCGGATCGACTGCTCGTAGATCTCTCGCAGACGGATGCGGCCGGCCTCGTCCATCGGCGCCTGGCGGACCTCCTCGAGCAGCTGCTTGACCATCGAGCCGATCCGCATGACCTTGGCCGGCTGCTCGATGGACTCCTGCCGCTCCACCTCCCCCGTCGCCCCGGCCTCGACCGGCGCACCTCCGGTGGACGAGAGCACTTCGTCGGGCGCCACCGGGACAGCGAGATCGGTCGGTTCAGGATCGGTTGCCATGCGCAAGAGCATGCCATCCGGTCCGGTGGGGCGCGCCCCGGGTGCGCTAGAGGGCCGGCCAGGCGAGGAGCGGTACGTACATCTCGGCCGAGGTGAGCGAGCCGTGCCGACCCACCAGCCGTTGCTCCCCGGTGTCGGCCGGGTCCAAGAAGGCCGTGTCGTCGAACGGGACCAGGGCCACGTCGCCGAGCCGGTCGGCCACCGCCGGCAGCGGCTCCCCGCCCAGCAGGCCGTGCTCGATGACCTCGTCGCGGGTGTAGACCCAGGCCACGTGGCCGTAGGCCGCCCGGGCCGCCTGGGCCACGTCCTCGGCCGCCCCGGCCCGGGTGTGGAGCCAGCGGAACCGCCCCTCCCCCGACATGAGGGTCACGGCGTCCATCAGGTCGCCGCCCACCACCTCGATCGTCCGGCCCACGTGCACCTGGCCGTGGTCGGCCGTGACCACCAGCACCGCCTCGGGCGGCAGCGTCTCGAGCAGGTCGGCCACCATCCGGTCGACCGAGGTCAGCTCGGCGTCGTAGTGCTCGCCCAGCCCGCTCGAGTGCGACACCCGGTCGATCCCGTCGTAGTAGGCGTAGACGAAGGGGGCGCCGCTCGCCACCACCCGGGCGATCTCGACCTTCATCCCCGAGCTCGTGTGCCAGCCGTGCAGGACCGCCCCGCCCAGGTGGGCGGCGGTGAAGCCGGTGCTGGCGAACTCGACCTTGGACACCACCGGCGTCCCGGGGGCGCCGGGGAAGGGCGGGTGGGGCTGGAACGAGGAGGAGGGCACCCGCTGGCGGGCGTCCACACCGTCGAGGCGCCACTTCAGCACGTTGAAGATCCCCCCGTGCAACTGCACCCGGTAGCCGAGCACCCCGTGGGCCGCCGGCGGCAGGCCCGTGGTCAGGCTGGTGAGGGCGGCGGCGGTGGTGCTCGGGGCCACCGACGTGATCGGTCCACCGACGGCGGCGGCCAGGGTCGGGGCCAGGGCCCGGCGTTGCTGGAGCTGCTCCCAGCCGAGGCCGTCGAGCACCAGCAGGACGATCTGGCGGGCCTCGGTCACCGGAGCCGGCAGCCACGCCGGCCGGTCACCCTCGGGGTGTCCGCGGCCGACCAACGACAACAGCGAGGGGACCACGTTGACCAGGGACGCCCCGTCGTAGTCGGGCAGGACCGGGTCGGGGATGACCCCGTCGATCTGGCTGGCCACGCCCTCACCCTAGGCCCATCCTCGATTGACGTGGGGAACTCGGCGCGACCCCTGTAGCATCGGGCCACGTGAAGGTGTCCACTCGGGGCGACTACGCCAGCCGCGCATTGCTGTCACTGGCACTGCATGAAGCCCAGACCAACCCAACGTCGGTCCGGGACATCGCCGAGCGCACCGGTCTGCCCCAGCCCTACCTCGAGCAGATCCTGCTCGCCCTGAAGGGGGCCGGGCTAGTCCGCTCCAAGCGAGGGGTGGGCGGCGGCTACGTGCTGGCCCGGGACCCGGCCGAGATCACGCTGGCCCAGATCGTCTCGGCCGTCGACGGGCCGATCGTGGCCGGCGACTTCGGCGCCCCCCACACCGGCGGGGCCTGCGAGCACGAGGGCCAGTGCGTCCTGCTGGCCGTGTGGGCCGAGGTCGGCGAGACCATCCGCACCCACCTCGAGGCCTTCACCCTGGCCGACATGGTCACCCGGGCCGAGAGCGGGGCCGCCGGCCTGCCGACCGTCAGTCTGGCCGGGGCGGCGCCTCGTTCCAACGGGCGATGACCGGGGCCTCCCGCTCCCACCCGAGCACGCTGAGCGAGGCCGGGTCGAGGACCAGGTAGCTGCCGCAGGTCGGGTCGAGATCGACCCACCGGGCCGCCAGCACCCGCAGCACGTGCCCGTGGGCGAAGCACAGGGTGTCACCGTCGATGGCCCGGGCCCGCTCGATCACGGCGTCGACCCGCCGGCCGACGTCCTCGGCCGACTCGCCGTTGGGCACGCCGTCGGCCCACAACGACCACCCGGGGCGGGTCCGGCGGATGTCGGGCGTGGTCGCCCCCTCGTAGTCGCCGTAGTCCCACTCGAGCAGGTCGTCGTCGACGATGGCCCGGTCCCCGAACCCGGCCAGCTCGCAGGTCACCCGGGCCCGCTGGAGCGGGCTCGTGAGGACCCGCTCGAAGGGCAGGCCGGCCAGGCGCCGCCCCACCTCCTCGGCCTGCAGCCGTCCCTCGGGCTCGAGGGGGATGTCCGTGCGGCCGGTGTGCTGACCGGTGCGGCTCCACTCGGTGGCGCCGTGGCGGACCAGGAACATCCGGGACCCGGTGTGGTTGGACATAGGGCAACAAGACCATCCCCGGGCGACGGCTGGCAAACCCCCCGACTCGGGTCGGTCAGCGAGAAATCCCTTCCGCCGTGGAATGTCTGAGGGGTCAACGGTGTTGGACGTCGTGAGTTCAGTAGGTGCACTCGCTCTGGGATTGCTCTCGACGGCCTCGTCGGCGGCGGTGACTGGTTGCAGACGTGGTGCGAAACAGGGGCAACGAGAAGAGGTGGTGGACCAATGAGTATGAGGAGAGCGGCCACGACGACCGCAGACAGCCTGGGGCTGTTGCTGCGTGACCTCGACCAGTTCCCGATGCCCGACCACGAGCAGCAGGTGGCGCTGGCCAAGCGGGTGGCCGAGGGCGACCTCGAGGCCCGCAACGAGATGGTGGCCGCCAACATCCGGCTGGTCGTCCACTGGGCCCGCCGCTACCAGGACCGGGGTGTGGACCTCACCGACCTGGTGCAGGAGGGCACGTTCGGGTTGCTCCGGGCGGTCGAGAAGTTCGACTGGGAGCGGGGCTTCCGATTCTCCACCTACGCCACGTGGTGGATCCGCCAGGCCCTGCAGCGGGCCGTGCAACAGCACGGGCGCACCATCCGGATCCCCCTCGAGGTCGGCGAGCACCTCCAGCGGCTCGACGCCACCACGGCCGAGCTGGCCGGCCAGCTGGGTCGGCCGCCGACGGAGGAGGAGCTGACCGAGGCCACCGGCATGAGCACCGAGGAGCGGCGCTCGCTCGAGAACATCGCCCGGGTGGCGGCCAGCCTGGACCAGCCGGCGGCCGCCGACTCGTCGACCTCGCTCGGCGACCTGGTGGCCCCGGACCAGGAGGACTGGGTCAGCGACGTGGACGAGGGCCTGGTGCGTGAGCGCATCCGGGTCGCCGTCGACCGGCTGCCCATCCTCCAGCGAGACGTGCTGCGCCTGCGCTTCGGGTTCGCCGGCGACTCGCCGGCATCGCTCCAGTCGACCGCCGAGCGCCTGGGCGTCGGCGTGCGCCGGGTCCGCCGGGCCGAGGAAGAGGGCCTGGCCGCCCTGGCCCTCGACATGGACGTGGTCGGGGCGCACCAGGCGGCCTGACCGGGACGCTCCCTAGGACGGGTCGTCCCCGAGCACCCCATCGGGCCGGAGCTCCTCGGGCAGGTCCGGCAGCAGGCGCCGGAGCGCCCCGGGCAGGGCCGAGCGCCAGACCAGGCGCTCGCCCGTCCCGGGGTGGTCGAGGCCCAGCCGGGCGGCGTGCAGGAATTGGCGGCCGTCGGGCAGGCGGGCCCCGGTCGGCCCGACGTTGCCCGCCCGGCCGTAGCGGGGGTCGCCCACCAGCGGGTGACCGATGGCCGACAAGTGCACCCGGATCTGGTGGGTCCGGCCGGTCTGCAGGGTGAGCAGCAGCAGGCTGGCCGGGACCTCGCCCCCATAGCGCTCGAGCACCCGGTACGAGGTGCGGGCCGGTCGGCCCTGCGACGAGACGGCCATCCGGGTGGGGCTGCGCGACGACCGCCCGATGGGGGCGTCGACCACGCCGCGGTCCTCGTCGGGATGGCCGGCCACGAGGGCCAGGTAGCGCCGGTCCACCGTGCGGGCGGCCAGCTGGCCGACCAGCGAGTGGTAGGCCTCGGCCGTCCGGGCCACGGCCAGGAGTCCTGACGTCCCCCGGTCGAGCCGGTGCACGATGCCCGGCCGCAGCGGGTCGCACACCCCCGAGTCCGACAGCGCGGCCAGGTCCGGGAAACGGGCCAGGAGGCCGGCGGCCAGCGTGCCCCGGGCGTGGCCGGCCCCCGGATGGACCACCAGCCCGGCCGGCTTGTCCACCACCACCAGCTCGTCGTCGGCGTAGACCACGTCCACCTCGACGTCCGGCTCGGGCTCGAGATGGCCCGGCCCGGCGTCGGGGACCTCGACCGACAGGGCCTGGCCGGTGGCCAACACCACACTGCGCGACGCCGGCGGGCGGCCGTCGAGCTGGACCCGGCCCGTCGTCACCAGGTCGGCGGCCACGGCCCGCGAGACCCCGGTGAGCATCGAGACCGCCCGGTCGATGCGGACCCCGTCGAGCAGCGCCGGCACGGTGACGACCAACGGCCCGGCGTCGCCCTCCCCCGCCCCGGCGTCATCGTCGCCATCGACGGCATCGTCGATGGCGCCGTCGACGGCGGCGTCGTCGACGGCGTCGTCGTCCGTGGCGCGGTCGTCCATGGCGCGGTCGTCCAACGGTCCCTCGGTCACGCCCCGGCGCCCGTGCGATCGGCCGGGGCGGCGTCGGACCGGTTGCGCTGCCAGGTGAGGGCGATGAGGAGCACGATCCCGATGGTGATGCAGGCGTCAGCCACGTTGAAGGTCGGCCAGTGGGTGAGGGTGATGAAGTCCACCACCTCGCCGTGGTGGCCCCGGAAGAGCCGGTCGGCCACGTTCCCGAGCGCCCCGCCCAGCACCAGGCCGAGGGCCACGGCGACCGAGGCCCGCCGGGTCCGCAGGGCCAGGGCCAGCAACACGCCGACCACCAGCAGGGCCACCACCACCAACAGCGGCGCCCACCCGGTGAAGAGGCTGAACGCCGACCCCGAGTTGTAGCCGAGCGACAGGCCGAAGGGCCCGAACAGGTGCTTCGGACCGGTCAGGTCGGACACGACCAGGGTCTTGGTCACCTGGTCGACCAGCACCACGAGGACCCCGACCACCAGGGCCAGCACCAGGTGGCCGGGATGGGTCCCCGGTGTCGCCGGGGCCCGGGCCGATCCCCCGTCGGGCCCCGGAGGGTCCGTCAGCGCCGCGACAGTCCCCCGCTCTTGCAGGCGACGCAGAGGCGGGCATACGGCAGGGCCCGCAGCCGGGGCTTGGGGATCGGCTGATGGCAGCGCTCGCACGCGCCGTAGGTCTTCTTGTCGATCCGCACCGAGGCGTCGTCGATCTCCTCCACCGCCACCAGGGCCTGGGCGGCCATGGCCAGATCCCGCTCCCGGTCGACGGTCACCGTGCCCCCCTCGCCCGACTCCTCGTCGAACTGGACGTCACCGGGCTCACGCTCCTGGGCCAGCGAGTCGGCCTCGGCCTTCAGGTCGGCGGCCTGCCCGACGTAGATCCGTCGCTCGGTGTCGAGCAGCTCGCGCTGCTCCTCGAGGAACTTGTCGTCCTTGGCGTAGGGACCCGGTGCCGCCTTGGCCGCCGGCTTCTTGGCCGGGGCGGCCTTGCTCGAGTCCTTGGCGGCCACCGGCGCCTTGGCGGCGGCCGGCTTGGCGGCGGTCTTGGCCGCCGGCGCCTTCCCGTTGGCCTCCGCCCCGGCGTCCTTGGTGCCCTTGGCGGTCGCCGCCGTGGTCACGGCCTTGGCCCCCACGGCCTTGGCCACCGCGGCGCTCGCCGGCTTGGTGGCCTTCCGCGCCGACGCCTTGCTGACTGGGGTCATCGTGTTCTCCTCTCCGACCGTCGACCGGCCGGTGCAACCTGACGCAGATGGAACCCGGGGATCAGGAGGCGGTGACCCTACCGGAACGGCCCGTAGCCGGCAATACCGGGGCCACGCCGCGTGCCACCCTAGGGGGAAGGCGGGTGCGGCCGAGCGCGACGGTCAGTGCTGACCGGAGTTGCCGGCCCCGGGGCCGGCTGCGCCCCGCAGGTCGAGCACCTGGGCCACGGTGTCGTCGTTGCCCGGGGTGGCGGTCACACCGTTGGCCGACGGCGCCTCGGAGGGCGCCGGGGCGGCGGAGGGTGCGGCCGACGGAGCGGCGGACGGTGCCGCCGAAGGAGCGGCCGACACGGCGGCCGGCGGCGGCGGGGTCGGCGCGGCGGCCGAGACGGCGGGCGCCTCGGGCGGGGCCAGAGCGGGGTCAGCCGGCTTCTGACCGGGTCGCTGGGCCATCAGCTGCGCGGCCGGCTGCACATTCTCGTCCACCCACTTGAGGATCTCCGACAGCGCGCCGCGCAGGCGGTTGCGCTCCTGGTCGAGGTGACGGGCCATGTTCTCCACGTCGCCGGCCAGCTGGGACCGCAGGCCCTCGAGCCGTCCGACCTCGACCCGGAGGCCCGACTCGGCCTCGCGCGTCATCACCCGGGCCTGCTCCTCGGCTTCGGCCAACGTGGCCCGCGCCCGCTCCTGGGCCTGGGCCACGATCCCGGCCGCCTCGGCCTCGGACTCGCGCTTGGTCTGGTCGACGAACTTCTGGGCCAGGACCAACGTGCGCTGCAGCGACTCGTCGGCCACGGGGTCGGCGGCCACCACGGCGGCGGCGGCGGGCACGGCCACCGGCGGGGGCGGCGGAGGGGCCGGGGCCACCTCGCGGCGCTCGTTCTCGAGTTGCACGATCCGCTCGCCGGCCTGACGGAGCCGGTCGGTGAGCTGGCGCATCTGGTCCTGGAGGGCCTCGGCCTCGACCGCGGCCTTCTCGAGGTACTCGTCGACCTCGTCGACGTTGTAGCCCTTCAGGCCCAGTCGGAATTCGACGGTCCGGAGGGTCTCGAGCGTGGATTGGGGCGGCGTGGCGCTGTCCATGGAGCCGAGTGTACCCCTCCGCCTGTGCGGCATCGGGGGAAATGTGCCGAGATTTCGAGGAGACCGGACCCCGCTCGGCGGCCGGTCAGCTCCGCAGGATCGGGACCACGATGACCTGGGCTACCAGGACGACGACCAGGACCGATAGGTCGATGCCCATGCCCCCGGCCCGCAACGGCGGCAGGATCCGGCGCACGGGTCGCAGCACCGGTTCGGTGATGGCGTCGAGCACCCGGAGCACGCTCTCGAACGCCGAGCCCGGCCGGACCGGGATCCAGCTGAGGAGGGCGCGCACGATCAGGAGCACCACGTACAGCTCGATGATCCAGGCCAGGAAGTGGAAGATCACGGCCGTGTCAGGGGCGGCCGAAGCCCCGTTCTTGCAGCCGGGCCCGCTCTTCCTCGGACACCTTGACGTTGGTCGGCGCCAGGAGGAACACCTGGTCGGCGACCTTCTCCATCTCCCCGCTGAGGGCGTAGGTGACACCGCTGCAGAAGTCGATCATCCGGCGCTGCAGGTCGCGGTCGGCCACCTGCAGGTTCACGATGACCGGCCGGTTCGCCTTGAGGCAGTCGGCGATCTCCTTGGCGTCGCCGAACCGAGCCGGCGCCACGACCTGCACCTTGGCCGTGTCGGGGGTGATCGGTCGGACCGAGCTCGACGTGGTGACGGTCGGCCGGGTGGCCACCGGGGTCGGCGCCGGGGCCGGCGCGCTGTCGCGAGGCAGGGTCCGGATCCGGCCGAGGGTCGTGGTGGCCTGGGGCACCGGACGCTCCTCGGGCTCGTCGACCTCGATCGGGCGTGCCTCGACCCGCGACGTCTGAGTGAAGCCCCGCGGCGCCCGGTCGTCGTAGTCGTCGTACTCGTCGTACTCGTCGTCGAGCAGGCCGAGATAGACCATCGTTTTTTTAAGGAAAGAGGTGGCCATTGCGCTTCTCCTGGTGTGCAGCGTAGTGCCTAGTGGACAGGGGGGGCGGACCCCCGACCCGGGTCACGGGTCCCGGTGGCGAGGGGGTCGGTCACCGAAGAGGCCTCGCCCGATGCGCACCATCGTCGAGCCGGCCGCCACCGCCGCCTCGAGGTCGTCGCTCATCCCCATCGAGCACTCGACCAGCCCGAGACGATCGGCCAGGCGGCGCACGTCGGCGAACGTCGCCGCCGCCGCGTCGGGGTCGACCGGGGCCACGACCATGAGGCCGCGCACCGACAGGCCCAGGTCCGACAACGAGGCCACGAGCGCCGGCACCTCGGTCAGGGGGCAGCCGTTGCGACCGGGCCCGCCGTCACCCACCTGGACCAGCACGTCGGCCCCGGGGGCGTGGCGGGCGATCGCCTCGCCCTCGGCCGATCGGGCCACGCCCTGCCAGCAGTCGACCAGCGGGGCCAACGCCCGGACCTTGTTGCGCTGGACGGTGCCCAGGAAGTGCCAGCTCGGCCCGGCGGCCCCGTCGAGCCGCTCGGCCACCTCGGCCGACTTGGCCTGCAGCTCCTGGGCGTAGTTCTCGCCCACCGCGTCGAGCCCTACCGCCCGGGCGTCGAGCACCGCGTCGGGGCCGAAGCCCTTGGTCACGGCCAGCACCCGGACGTCGGCTCCCCCCCGGCGGCGGCGATCCGGTCCCGGACCGCCTGGAGTCGCTCCGCCACGCGCTCGGCGCCGGCCCCGGTCTCGAGCAGGCTCAGCGAAGGAACGACGGGACGTCGAATTCGTCGTCGCCCAGATCGAGCTCGTCGTCGGCCGCGCCGGCGAAGATGTCGATCGGCGGCTCGGGGTCGAGCAGTCGGCTCGACGGCTCCCCGGTGCCACCGGCGGCGTCGGGCCGGGCGCCCTCCTCCCAGCGCTCGAAGCCCGCGGCGATGACCGTCACCCGGACGTCGTCGCCCATGTTGTCGTCGATCACGGCGCCGAAGATGATGTTGGCGTCGGGGTGGGCCACCGAATGGATGATCTCCGCCGCCTCGTTGACCTCGAAGAGCCCGAGGTCCGACCCGCCGGCGATGTTGAGCAGGATGCCCCGGGCACCCTCGATCGACGCCTCGAGGAGCGGGCTCGTGATGGCCGCCCGGGCGGCGTTCACGGCCCGCCCGTCGCCGCTCGACGAGCCGATGCCCATGATGGCCGTCCCGGCGTTGGTCATGACCATCTTCACGTCGGCGAAGTCCGTGTTGATCAGGCCCGGGACGGTGATGAGGTCGGTGATCCCCCGGACACCCTGCAGGAGCACCTCGTCGGCGATCTTGAAGGCGTTGACCATGGAGGTCTTGTCGTTCGAGACCGTGAGCAACCGGTCGTTGGGGATCACGATGAGCGTGTCGACCCGCTCCTTGAGGACCTGGATGCCCTTCTCGGCCTGCATGGCCCGACGCCGGCCCTCGAAGGTGAACGGCCTGGTCACGACGCCGATGGTCAGGGCGCCGAGGCCCTTGGCCACCTCGGCCACCACCGGGGCCGCCCCGGTGCCGGTCCCGCCGCCCTTGCCGGCGGTGATGAACACCATGTCGGCCCCCTGGAGGGCCTCCTCGATCTCGGTGCGGTGTTCCTCGGCCGCCTGGCGACCCACTTCGGGGTCGCTCCCGGCACCGAGGCCCCGGGTGAGCTGGCGGCCGATGTCGAGCTTCAGATCGGCGTCGCTCATGAGCAGGGCCTGGGCGTCGGTGTTGGCGGCGATGAACTCGACGTTCCGCAGACCGGCGTCGATCATCCGGTTCACGGCGTTCACCCCACCGCCGCCGACGCCGACCACCTTGATGACGGCGAGGTAGTTGCTCTGCGATGGGACGGTCATGCACTTCCTCGGTGATGGGGCGATCGCCGGTCGATCGCGGGGTGGGTGCGCCGGGGGCCAGTCGGGCGGCTGAAGCCCACAGGGTAGGTCACTCGCGCCTGGTCCGCCCCTCCCTCAACCTGTGGAAGAGGTTGAAGGGCCGGAAGTGGCATCGTTTCCCCAGGATACGGGGGTCGTTGAGCCGGGTCAAGCAATCGCCACGACCCGGTTGCGCCAGGCCGACCTCGTTCACGAACTGGTCACCGTCGGTGACTCGGGCACACTCACGTCGATGACGTCGCCGGCGTGCAACGCCGCCCCGGCCAACAGGGAGGCGATGTCCTCGTACTTGGCGTGGAGCTGGGTGGCGTTGCCCAGCTGGACGGTCAGCGGCGTCGTGAGGACCAGCTGCACGCCGCCCCCGGCAACGACGTTGACCGCCGCCACCTGGGCGGCGAAGGCGGCCGGCAGGCTGGCCGCCACCGCCAGACCGTCGCCGTCGGCCGGGGCCAGCGTCGTGCCCGGGGCCCCGGGCTCGGTGGGCACGCTCAGGTGCACGACGTCCGTCGGCGGGGTGGCCACGTCGGCCAGGACCCGGCCCGTCCGGTCGATCAACGCCCATCCCCCGCCGCTGCGGGCCACCGCCGCCGCCGGGGTGCGCTCGACCACCGTGACCACGACGCCGTCGGGCCACGAGCGCGACACGGTGGCCGACGCCACCCACGGCAGCGCCTCGATCCTGGCCGCCACCGCCCCGGGGTCGAGGCCCAGCAGCGCCGGATGGTCGTCCAGGCCCCCGGCGTCGATCACCTGGGTCGCCGTGGCGTGGGTCGACCCCTTGACGGTGACCACCTTGGCCGAGAACAGGCTCGAGTGGAGCAGGAGCCATCCGCCCACGACCAGGGCGGCGACGGCCAGCGCGACCAACAGGATCATCAGGCGTCGGCGGCCCTGGCGACGGGTGACGGCGACCCGGCGTTCCTTGATCCGGGGGTCGATCGGGGTCCCCGGGCGGCGGGACCGCGAGGCGCCGGACCCGGTCGACCCGGTGGTCCGGGCGCCGGTCGATCCGGGGCGAGGGCTCCGGCGCAGGGCGTCCCGGGACCGGTCGACCAGGCGCTGCAGGGACGACGGCCCCTCGGACGAGGGGCCCGTGGCCGGCCGCGACGCCTTCTTGGTCGGCGCCGACGGGCGGGGGTTGGTGGTGGTCGGGGTCATCGTTCGCTCGCTCCGGTCGGGCCCGGGTGCTCGGCCGCCGTTCCAGTGTGGCGGCTGTCGAACCCGGCCAGGTGGACCTCGGGGCGCAACTCGACCCCGAACCGGCGGGCCACCTCGGCCCGGACCCGGGCCATGAGGCGCCACACGTCGTCGGCCGACCCGCCGTCGTCGGCCTGGATGAAGTTGGCGTGCTTCTCCGAGACCCGGGCCGTGCCCAGCCGGTGGCCCTTGAGGCCGGCCGCCTCGACCAGCCGGCCGGCCGAGTCGCCGGCCGGGTTGGCGAACACCGAACCGGCGTTGCTCCCCCCGGGCTGGTGCTCACGTCGCCACCGCACGATCTCGCTGATCGTCTGGCGCCCGTGCTCGGGATCGCCGGGGGCGAGCGCCAGCTCGGCCCACACCACCACCTCGGTCGGGGCGATGGACGACGAGCGGTAGGCGTAGGCGAGCCGGTCCGCCCCGTACTCCCCCTCGGCGTCGGAGGCGAGGTCCACCGAGCGGTAGCGCACCAGGCACGCCGCCATGTCCGAGCCGTGGCCCCCGGCGTTCATCCGCACGGCGCCGCCGAGCGAGCCGGGCACCCCGGCCGCCCACTCGAAGCCGGTCAGACCGGCTTCGACGCTCTGACGGGCGAGCACAGGGAGCTGGACCGCTCCCCCGGCCCGGACCACCGCCCCGGCCGAGGCCGGCCGCTCCGGACAGGTCGATGGCCGAGAACTCCCGACCCAGGTGGACGGCCACACCCCGGAACCCGGCGTCGGCGATCAGCAGGTTCGAGCCCCGCCCGAACACCAGCACGGGCACCGGACGGCCCCCGAGGGCCGCCCGGACGGCCCGCAGGTCGTCCTCGTCCTCCGCCTCGACCAGCACGGCCGCCGGGCCACCGACCCGGTAGGTGGTCAGCGGGCCGAGCGGCTGGTCGGGCTGGCCGAGCGGCCCGAGGGCGGCCACCACCGCCTCGAGGTCGTCGTCGTCGACCGGTGGCGTCGCCCGGCCCGGCGCTCACCACGACGACGCCAGCAGTTCGTCGGGCAGGCCGGTGAGGTCGCCGGCCCCGAGGGTGCAGCACAGGTCGCCGGGGGCCAGCAGGCCACCCACCACACCCGCCACGTCGCGTCGCTCGGCCACGTAGACCACGGGGATGGAGGGGTGCTGGGCCCGCACGGCGTCGGCCACCAGCTGCCCGGTCACGCCCGGGACGGGGCGCTCCCGGGCGCCGAACACCCCGGTCACCACGACCAGGTCGGCGTCGGCGAAGGCCGCCCCGAACTCCTCGGCCAGGGCGACCGTCCGGGAGTAGAGGTGGGGCTGGAACACGGCCACCACCCGGGCCCAGCCACCCGAGCGGGCGGCGGCCAGGGCGGCCCGGACCTCGCTCGGCAGGTGGGCGTAGTCGTCCACGAAGGTCACCCCCTGGGCGCTGCCCCGGAACTCGAAGCGCCGCGGGACCCCGGCGAACCGGGCCAGCGCCGCCGCCGCATGGGCCACGGTGGCCCCGGCGGCGAGGGCGGCCACGGTGGCCAGGGCGGCGTTGCGGGCGTTGTGGAGCCCCGGGACGGGGACCTCGAGCCGGCCCAGGTCGCCCGGGGGCCCGATCAGGCCGAACGAGCTGGCGCTGCGCTGCAGCTGGACGTCGACCAGCCGCCAGGTGGCGTCGGCCGCCGTGCCGACGCTGGCCGACCCGTGCTCGTGGCCGAGGGCGGCGGCGACCGGGTCGTCCGCCCCGACCAGCGAGCGCCCGGCGACGTCGAGGAAGTCCGCCGAAGGCCTGGCGGAGGGCCTCGAAGGTGCCGTAGTGGTCGAGATGGTCGGGCTCGACGTTGCCCAGCACGGCGATCTCGGGCCGCAGTGCCTGGAACGTGCCGTAGCTCTCGTCGGCCTCGAGGACCAGCCACTCCCCCTCGTCCCACACGGCGTTGGTCCCGGCCCCGCTCACGTCGGCCCCGATGAGGAAGGACGGCCGGAGGCCGGCCTCGACCAGCATCACCGACAGCATCGACGAGGTGGTCGTCTTCCCGTGGGTCCCGGCCACGGCCACCGTCCGCCGGGTGGCGGCGATGGCCGCCAGGACGGCGGACCGGCGGGCCAGGGCGACACCCCGGTCGGTCGCCGCCACCAGCTCGGGGTTGCCGGCCGGCACGGCCGGCGAGAAGGTCACCAGCTCGGCCGGGCCCAGGTTCTCGGGTCGGTGCCCGATGAACACGGTGACGCCCGACGCGGCCAGGCGGTCGGTCACCGCCGATGCCCGCAGGTCGCTCCCGCTGACCTGGTGCCCCATCGAGGACAGGACGGTGGCGATGGCGCTCATCCCCGCACCCCCGACCCCGATCACATGGATGCGCCGGGGCGACCCCAGGTCGAGGGGATCGCCGGCGTCGGGCGGTCGACTATCGGGCATGGGACTCCACCACCTCGGCCACCCGGTCGGCGGCGTCGCGGTGGCCGGACCGACGGGCGGCCTCGGACATGGCGGCCAGCCGGCCCGGTTCGTCGAGGAGACCGTCGAGCAGGCTCGCCAGCTGGTCCCCGTCGCACTCGGCGTCGACCAGGAGCACGGCACCGCCGGCGTCGACCAGGGCCCGGGCGTTCTTGGTCTGGTGGTCCCCGGGCGCCCCCGGCAGCGGGACGAGCACCGACGGCACGCCGGCCACCGCCAGCTCGGCCACGGTCATGGCCCCCGCCCGCCCCACCACGACGTCGGCCGCCCGGTAGAGCTGTGGCATCTGCGTCTCGAACGGGACCATCCGGTAGCAGAGCCCGGCCGGGCCGTCGGCGTCCCCCGGCGCCGACGACGAGCGGAGCTCGTCCCAGTTCCGGCGACCGGTGACGTGGTACACGGCGCGGTCCGGCCGACCGGCCCACCGCCGCCCGAGACCGAGGGCCGCCGAGTTGAGGGTCCCGGCGCCGAGGGAACCCCCGGTCACCGCCACGGTGGGACGGTCGAGTGGCAGCCCGAGCGACGTCCGGGCGGCCTCGACGGCCGCCGGCGTCCGCTCCACGGCCTGGACCTCGTCGCTGACCGGGGTCCCGGTGACCACGGCCCGGGGCAGCGGCGTGCCCGGGAACCCGACGGCACTGGCGGCGGCGAACCGGCCGAGCAGACGGTGGACCGAACCGGGGATCGAGTCCGTGTTGACCAGGACCAGTGGGACGCCCGAGCACGACGGCGGCCACCCCGGCCGGGAAGCTGGCGTACCCCCCGACGGTGACCACCACCGCCGGACGGTCACGGACCATGTCGACGACCGAGGACACGACGGCCGAGGCCAGACCGGCTATCGCCCCCAGGTTGGTCAGCAGGTTCTCCGGGCGCAGCCGGCGCGAGATGCCCCGGCCGGGCAGCAGGGCGAGGGGGAACCCGGCGTCGGCCAACAGCGTCGCCTCCTGGCCCCGCCGCGAGCCCACCAGCTGGATCGTCTCGGGCGGATGACCCCGGGCCACCAGGGCCCGGGCGACGGCCAGGGCCGGGAACACGTGGCCGCCGGTGCCGCCGCCGGCGATCACGGCGAACCGCCGGCCGCTCACCGATCCGATCCGCCGCCCCGTGCGGCCGACCCGGGGCCACCACCGGCCGAGGCCGGGTGTGACGCCACCGCCCGGCGGCGGGGCCGGGCCCCGGCGGCCGAGGGGACGCGTCGACGGTGCTGGTCGATCACCAGCCCGGCCGACGGCCGGCGGGCCACGGCGCCCGGCACGCGTTCCTGCCGAGCGATGTTCACCAGGATCCCGGCCGCCACCATGGTGATCACGAGCGACGACCCGCCGAAGGAGATGAACGGCAGCGGGATCCCGGTGACCGGCAGCAGCCCGATGACCGCCCCCACGTTGATCACCGTCTCGGCCAGCAGCCAGGCCACCAGCGCCATGGCCAGCAGACTGCCGAACTCGTCAGGGGCCCGGGTGGCTGCCCGAAGCCCGAACCAGGCCAGGCCGCCCAGCAGCAGGAGGACGGCCAGGGCGCCGAGCAGGCCCAGCTCCTCCCCGACCACCGAGAAGATGAAGTCGGTGTGGGCGTTCGGGAGCAGCCCCCACTTCTGACGGCCGGCCCCCAGGCCCAGACCGAACAGGTGCCCCGACCCGAGGCCGATCAGCGACTGGACCACCTGGTAGCCCGAGCCCGACTGGTGGGCCCCGGGATCGATGAACGACAGCAGGCGGGCCCGCCGGTAGGGGGAGACGACGGCCACCACCAGGGCCAGGAAGGCCAGGACACCGATGACCTTCACCACCGGGCCCATGGAGACGCCCGACCCGAACAGCACGGCCATCGTCACGCAGCCCACCACCAGGGCGGTGCCCATGTCGGGCTGCAGGATGATGAGGAGGACGGCCAGGCCGGCCACGATGAGCAGGGGCCCGACCATCGTCCGGTAGGTCGCACCCTGCTCCCGGCGCCGCACCACCAGGTCGGCGCCGAACACGGCCAGGGCCAGCTTCATGAGCTCGGAGGGCTGGAGCCGGAACTGGCCGAACCCGATCCAGCGGCTCGAGCCGCTGGCGTGCACGCCGAGGCCCGGCACGAGCACGGCCAGCAACAGGACGAAGGTCACCACCAGCAGCGGGACCCGGAGCTGGCGCCACCGTCGGTAGTCGAACCGGCAGGCGAAGAACAGGGCGATCGCCCCGAAGGCCATCCACATCACCTCGCGGATGAGGATGGCCCAGGGCGACCCGTACAGGCTGAGGGAGATCACCTCGGACGCCGAGCCCACCATGACCAGGCCGACGGCGCAGAGCACGGCCACCAGGCCGAGCAGGATGGACGAGGTGGGGAGCGACTTGACCGCCACCACCCACGTGGCCGACTGCACCGGCGCCGCGTGGCGGGCGGTCGGGGGTCGGGTCGCCGAGGCGCGACCGGACCCCGGGGTGGGAGGCACCGTTCCGACACGGCGTGGCGACGAAGCGCGCACGCTCCCAGCTTCGCCCACCGGGGCGCCGAGGTGGGGTATCCCCCGGGGCGGCGTCACGTCACCTTGGCCACGGTCAGGAACTCGCCGTAGAAGATGCCGAGGGCCAGGGCGGCGAACAGCCCCCCGAGGATCCAGAACCGGACGATCACCGTGGTCTCGGGCCAGCCCAACAGCTCGAAGTGGTGGTGGACCGGGGCCATCCGGAAGACCCGGCGACCGAAGGCCCGGAAGCTGACGATCTGGACGATGACCGAGACCGTCTCGAGGACGAAGAGGCCGCCGAGGATCGGCAGCAGCAGATCCAGGTTGAGCATGAGGCAGAGGGCCGCCAAACCGGCACCGATGGACAGCGAGCCGGTGTCGCCCATGTAGATCTTGGCCGGCGCGGCGTTCCACCACAGGAAGCCGAGGCACGCCCCGGCCAGGGACATGGCGCACAGCGCCAGGTCGATCGCCGACGCCGGGAGCACGTGGTAGATCGCCTGGTGCCGGAAGACCCAGTAGCCCATGATGGCCAGCACGGCGAAGCAGAAGGTCGACGAGCCGGCGGCCAGCCCGTCGAGGCCATCGGTCAGGTTGACGGCGTTCGACGTGGCCACCAGGACGAAGACGGCCATCAGCACCCAGCCGACCTCGCCCAGGTTGATGCCCGGGGTCTGCAGCCGGGTGAAGCTGAGCGCCGTCGAGGTATGGGCCCAGTGCACGGCCAGCTCGGCGAAGGCCACGCTGGCGGCCAGCTGGGCGATGAGCTTCCCTCGCTTGTTCAGGCCCAGGCTGCGACGGTGGCGGATCTTGATCCAGTCGTCGAGGAACCCGATGACACCGAAGGCCACCACCGCCCCGAGGACCAG
Source organism: uncultured Acidimicrobiaceae bacterium (assembly GCA_963730735.1). Taxonomy (GTDB): domain Bacteria; phylum Actinomycetota; class Acidimicrobiia; order Acidimicrobiales; family RAAP-2; genus CAVSSX01. The sequence continues at coordinate 1,712,193 of CAVSSX010000007.1, read as the reverse complement.
GTACCCGGTCCGGGAGAACCGCACCTCCCGACCGACGTGGCCGAGGAAGTAGCCGACGACCACCGCCCCCACGATGACCACGCCACCCATGGTCGGGGTGCCGGCCTTGGCGATGTGGTGGGCCGGTCCGTCCTCGCGGATGTGCTGGCCGATCTCCCGGCGGCGGAGCCACCCGATCAGGAACGGGGTCAGCAGGATGGCCACCACCAGGGCGACACCGCCCGATTCCATCAACGACAGCATCGGTCAGCCGACCCCGTGGGCGCGGTCGTCGAGGGCGGCCCGGGCCACCTCCCGGTCGTCGAAGGGCAGCTGCCGTCCGTCGATCTCCTGGTACCGCTCGTGCCCCTTGCCGGCCACCACGACCAGGTCGCCGGGCTGGGCCTCGGCGATGGCCGACACGATGGCCGTCCGCCGGTCCGGCTCGACCCGCACGACGCCGGCGGCCCGGGCTGCCGGATCGACCCCCGAGACGACGGCCTCGATGATGGCCAGGGGATCCTCGCTCCGGGGGTTGTCCGACGTCACCACGACCCGGTCGGCCAGGCGGCTGACCACCTGGCCCATGAGCGGTCGTTTGGCGGCGTCACGGTCGCCACCGCACCCCATGACGACCAGGAGGCGCCCACCGGCCGAGAAGGCCCGGGCGTCGGAGAGGACCACCTCGAGACCGGCCGGGGTGTGGGCGTAGTCGACCAGGACGTCGACCGGGGTCGGACCGCCGCCCGACACGGTGACGTGCTCCAGCCGACCGGGCACCTGGGGGGCCGTGGCCAACCCGGCCACCACCACCGACGGGTCGACGCCGAGGGCCACGGCCGCCTCGGCCGCCACGTGGGCGTTGGCGACGTTCACGGCACCGGTGAGCGGCACTTCCACCGTCTCGCCCCGCCAGCGGAACGAGCTGCGCCCGATGGCCAGCCGGTCGATCTCGATGTCCTGGCGCCGCACGGCGACCGTCGGGACCTCGGCGCGGGCCAGCAGGCGCCGGCCCCAGGGGTCGTCGGCGTTGATCACCGCCCGCACCGTGCGCTCGGGTGTGAACAACGTGGCCTTGGCCTCGAAGTACCGCTCCATGGTCCCGTGGAAGTCCAGGTGGTCGTGGCTCAGGTTGGTGAACACGGCCACGTCGAAGCGCATGCCGTCGACCCGCGACTGGGCCAGGGCATGGCTCGAGACCTCCATGGCCACGGCGTGGGTCCGCCCCTCGGCCCGGCCCTGGTCCCGCTGCTCGGCCAGCAGGGCCTGGAGCTCGGTCGACTCCGGTGTGGTCCGGGTGCCCGACAACGTGCCGATGACCCCGGTCGGGTAACCGGCGTGCTCGAGGACCGCCCCCAGCAGCTGGGTCACCGTGGTCTTCCCGTTGGTCCCGGTGACCCCGGCCATCAGGAGCTCCTCGGCCGGGAAGCCGTGGAGGGCCGCCGCCAGACGGGCCATGGCCGTCCGGGCCCCGCCCACCGGCACCTGGACCTGGACCACCGGGCGGGTCGCCCTGAGCTCGAGCGGCCGCTCGACCAGGAGGGCCACGGCACCCCGGTCCACCGCCTCGTCGGCGAAGACGTGGCCGTCGACCCGATCCCCCGGCAGGCAGCAGAACCAGGTCCCTGGACGGACCCGCCGGCTGTCGTGCTCGATGGCCTGGACGTCGATGGTCGAGGGGTCCCCCCTCGTGTCGAGCACGGCGATCTCAGCGAGTAGTTGGGGCATCTGCACGGGCAGTGGCGGTCGGACCCGGCGGAGGGCAGACGCTGCCCCGGGGCGGTCCGGCCGATCCGCCGAGCGTAGCCCGACCCGCCACGGCCCCCCGAGGGACTCGGGACGGCCCCGGGCGCCGGGCCGCCGGCGTCCGGCGGCTCACGTGATGTCCTGGGCCTGCGACGCCGTGGTGGCGTTCTGCGGCGTCGGGGACGACGACGCCCCCGGCGTGGTCGGGATGGCGTAGCGGTGGAGGGCGTAGCTCATGATCTTCGAGAACACCGGGGCGGCGACCGTCCCGCCGAAGATCGGGTACGGCCGGTTCAAGATGACGATGGCCGAGAGCACCGGGTCGTTGGCCGGAGCGAAGCCGACGAACGAGGCGATGTAGGCGCCGGCCTGGTAACTGTCCTTGCCGGTGGTCGGGATCTGGGCGGTGCCGGTCTTCCCGGCCACCGTGTACCCGGGCACGGTGGCCGTGGTCCCGGTGCCCGAGTCGACCACCTGCTCGAGCATGCCGACCAGCTCGGCGTCGGTGCTGGCGTTGAACACCCGATGGGTGGCCGACGCCTTGGCCGCCGTCACGGTGCCGCCCGACGACACCGTCCCGCGCACCAGCTGGGGCGCCACGAACACCCCGCCGTTGGCCACGGCGTTGTAGGCGTCGAGCACCTGCTGGGCGTTGACTGCGTCGACCTGCCCGATCGGCAGCGACACGAGGTCGGTCGGCTCCCACTGGGCGGCCGTGGCCAGGATGCCGGCCGACTCACCGGCCACGTGCAGCCCGGTCATGGAGCCGAAGCCCAGCGCCTTCACCTGGGCCAACAGGCGGCTCTCCCCCAGTCCCTGGGCGATCTCGGAGGTCCCGATGTTCGACGACTGGGCGAGGATCTGGGTGGCCGTCAGCTGCTCGGTCGGGTGCGGGTCGGCGTCGTGGAAGGTCGAGCCGTCGAGCTGGATCTGGTCGGGCACCGAGAAGACCGAGTTCGGGTTGATCAGGTGGTCCTCGAGGGCAGCCGAGAAGGTCACCAGCTTGAACACCGACCCGGGCTCGTACAGCTGGGTGAGGGCCAGGTTGGAGGACGCCTCGGCGATGGTGTTCGTCTTGCCGGCGGGGGTCGGGCCCCCCGGCGTGGTGCTCGGGTGGGTGGCCACCAGGTTGGCCATCGAGAGGATCTGACCGGTGCGGGTGTCCATCACGATCGCCGTACCGCTCACGGCGTCCGACGACAGGATCTGGGCGCCGAGGGCCTGCTCAGTCTCGTACTGGAGGGGCTCGTCGAGGGTCAGCTCGACCCCGGTCCCGGGGACGGCGGCCGTCTTGTCGGTCACCGGCGACTGCGGGAGGGCCACCCCGAGCGGCGACTCGAAGAGCGTCTCGCTGCCGGACTTCCCGGCCAGCAGCTTGTTCTCGCTGTACTCGAGCCCGGCAGCGCCCGCCCCGGCGGCATTGGTGGCGCCGATGACCGGGGAGGCCAACGTGCCGTTGGGCACGACCCGCTTCGAGTTGTCGATCAGGGTGATCCCCGGGAAGTTGGCCGCCGCCACCTTGGCCGCCTTGGTCTGGGACACCTGCTTGGCCAGGGCGACGTAGCCCGAGTGCCGGTGGAGTTCACCGGCCAAGGTGGTGGCCGGCACCCCGAGGAGCGGGGCCAGCGCCGCCGCCTCGCGCACCGGGTGCTCGATGAGGAAGTCGTCGGCGTACACGTCCTCGGTGGGCACCGACATGGCCAGGGTCTGTCCGTTGCGGTCGTAGATGCCGCCCCGCAGCGCCGGGATGGTGACCGTCTGGGTGAGCTCCTGGCTCGCCGCCTTCGTGTACTGCCCCGAGCGCAGGAGTTGGACGTCGACCAACCGCAGGGCCAGCACCACCAGCACCACGACCAGCACGACGCGGAAGAACCGGACCCGCCGGCCCAGCTTGGCCGTGACCGTCGACTTGGTGAGGGTCGGGGAGGTGCGCCGCCGGGGCGCCCGCCGCGACGGTGTCCGGACACGCTCGGGCGAGGGTGGACGGGGTGTGCGGGTCGGGGCGCTCTCGACCCGACGGGGCCGGGCCCGGTCCGGGCGCGGCGCCGAGGGGCGGGACCGTTCGGGCCGGGGCCGAGAAGGGCGAGGCGGCGCGGTCACGGTCGCCCCCGCCGGTGCCGAGTCGCGGGCCGGCGTAACGCGACACGACGTCGGGGCGCGGGCCGGCCGCCCGCGAGGTGCGGGCCGCCGCCTGTCGGGCCCGTTCGGCGTCGGTGAGCGGCAGTTTGGACGTCACCCGGCCGACCCGGTGGACGAGCTGGCCCCCGCCGGTGCCGTGGTCGGCGTCGTACGGGACGGGGTCGTGGTCGACGGGGTGGTCGTGCTGGGTGTGGTGGTCGTCGGCGTGGTGGTCGTCGGCGTCGGCTTGGCCAGCACCTTCGGGGTGGCGAGCGGCTTGTTCAAGGGCACGGACGGCAACTGGTTGACCGTCGTGGGCTGGACCATGTGCAGTCGCTCCTGGGCCTGTGTGGTGATGCGGGACGGTGTCTCGAGCCCGGCCACCGCCAGTACCCGCTGGCGGTGGAGGGTCTGCTCGGCGGCCAGCTGCTGCTGGACGGTGGTCAGGCGAAGTTGCCCCTGGGCCAAGAGGGCGTGGCCGATGACGACCATCAACAGGCTGAGGATGACGATCACCGACGCGGCGATGGCCGTCGCCCGGCCGACCCGACGCCCCCGGCGGGCCCCGGGGGTCCGCTCGACGACCCGCAGCGGTGCTCGCCGCTCCTCGGGCCGCGGTGGCTGCGGGCGTCGTGCCGGCGCGGCGGCCGCCCGGCGGGCGGTGGCGGTGGCCGGCGTCACGAGCCCGCCGCGATCCGCTCGACCGCCCGGAGCCGGGCGCTCTGGGCGCGACGGTTGGCCGCCACCTCGAGCTCGGTCGGTCGACGAGCACCCCGGAAGAGCAACCGGTGCTCGGCCACCGCCCCGCAGACGCACGGGAGTCCCGGTGGGCAGATGCAGCCGCCCGACTCGGCCTCGGCGAAGGCCCGCTTGACCAGCCGGTCTTCACCCGAGTGGTACGAGATGACGACGCAGCGTCCACCGACCGCCAGGACGTCGAGGGCCACCGGCAGGATCGATTCCAGCTCCCCCAGCTCGTCGTTCACGGCGATCCGCAATGCCTGGAAGACCCGTCGGGCCGGATGACCCTTCCGCCGGACGGCCGCCGGCACGGCGGCGGCGATCACCTCGGCCAGCTGGGTCGTCGAGGTGAGCGGGCGGGCGGCCACCACCGCCCGGGCCAGTCGGCCCGACAGTCGGCCCTCGCCGTTCTCGGCGAACAGCGACGCCAGCTCGCCCACCGGCGCCTCGTTGACGAGGGCCAGGGCCCCCACTCCCTCGCTCGGGTCCATCCGCATGTCGAGCGGTCCGTCGGACCGGTACGAGAAGCCCCGGTCGGCCCGGTCGAGCTGGGGCGAACTGACCCCGAGGTCCACGAGCACGCCCACCACGTCGCCGGACCGGCCCCCCGACGCCGGCCACGAGTCGGCCCGGGCGTCGGCCACGACGTGCTCCAGGTCGCCGAAGCGGGCGTGGAGGACGACCGCCCGGTCGCCGAAGGGCGCCAACCGGGCGGCGGCGGCGACCACGGCGTCGGGATCACGGTCGAGACCGAGCACGCCCGAGGTCGGGGCGCGACGACAACAGCGCCGCCGCGTGTCCCCCGCCGCCCACCGTGGCGTCGACGAGCACGCCCGCCGGCACCGGGGCGAACAGGTCGACGACGACGTCGGCCATCACCGGCTCGTGTGTGAAGTCCTGGTCCATCCGCAGCTCCCCGAGGGGCGGGGTGCGTTCGGGGGCGGACCCCGGACGACCCCTGGGGAAGAGGGCGGAGGAGAAATCTTCCACCGTGCCCCTCGGGGAGCTGCGCATGTACCTGGCTGCTCGGACCGGCCGACCGGTCCGCTTCTTCTCTCTCGTTGCTCTTCTCGACAGTTCGGCGTGCCGTGACCGCACACCGCCGGGCGACGACGTCATCCGTCGTCCTCGTCCTCGAGGAGCCACTGCTGCTCGGGACGCACGCGCTCCTCCCACGACGCCGGGTTCCACAGTTCGACGCGGTCGATGGCCCCGTGGACCAACACGTCCCCCTGCAGCGACGCGAAGTCACGCAGGTGGGCCGGGATGGCCATCCGCCCCTGGCGGTCCATCTCCACCTCGTGGGACGTGGACGCCCAGAGCCGGGCCCGGTTGCGCTGGGCCCGTCCGATCGCCGCCTGCTCCTGCATGGCCGCCATCTGTCGCTCGAACTCGCCCGGCGTCCACAGCGCCAGGCACCCCTCGCTGTTCTGGGTCAGGAAGCCGCCCCGCTCGAAAGGAGCACGGAACTTCGCCGGGAGGATCACCCTGCCCTTGGTGTCGAGCGAGTGCTCGTACCTCCCGACGAAGCCAGCCACCCGACACCTCTCCCATGGCGGTCCTCGGGACGCGCCCTCTGTCGCCCCTCCAAACCCTTTCGCTCCACTTTACACCCCAATCCCCCACTCTTCAATCACGGGGCGCCCTTTTTTCGTCACATCGCGCCACCAAACGACCGGCGTGACCGGCGAGAACGCGCCGGGGCGGGTGGCCGGCGGCCGGGCGCGTCGCAGCGCGATCGGGGCGCGCCGATCGGGTCGGCGGGGCAGGTGCAACCCGGATGCGGAGCGCCGGGACCGGCGCCGGGCTCAGTCGGTGGGAGGGCTCGAGTGCAGGACGTCCCACCCCGGAGGTTCCGGAAGGTGCGACCGCACGGCGTCGAGGAGGTCGTGCGACGTCACGGCAACGGCCACGAGGTCGTCCAGGCCGATGGCCACCTCGGCCAGCTCGGCCGCCGACGGGGGCGCCCCCCGGAGTGGCGGGGCGAGCGCCGCCACCAGTGGCGCCGGCTGCCAACGGCGGTAGCAGGCCGAGCTGAAGAGTGCCCCTTCCCGGCTCCGCCACTGCGAGATCCCGACCACCTTTCGCCCCCCCGACACCACTTCGCCCGGACCGACGCCGGCGAAGCAGACGAGATCGGACCAGGCGGCGGTGACCGACGGGCCCTCGTGGACGGCCAGCGGCGGTGACCCGAGGGACCGGAGCGCCGACGCCCAGGCGGCGCCGAACCAGCCGGGAGCGGCGATGACGTCGTCGGTCCAGAGTGGGTCGCCCCGGGGGAGCCACACGTCGAGCCACACCGGGTCGCCCGGTGCCATCCACACCGCACCGCCGCCGCTCCGCCGGCGGACCACCCGCGGTCCCCCGATGCCCGGCTCGACCACCGTGGGCGGTTGGCTACTCCCGAGGACCACCGTCGGTCGGTCGACGGTCTGGACGACGGCGGTCCGGGGGCGGGAGCGGAACACCTCGACGTCGGTCCACCGACCGACCCCGTCGTACCTCGGCCGACCCGCGGCCGACCGAGGGGTGCCTCCTCCGACCGAGGGTGGCTCCATCCGTCAGGATGCTTGGGCCAGGTACGGCTCCCACAGCGGGTCGACCTCGGCCAGGTGCCGCAGGCGCCAGAGGTGGCCCTCGGGGGCCTGCGGCTGGAACGCCAGGGACCAGCCCAGCTCGGACAGGAGTTGGTCACCCTTGCGCAGGTTGTCCCGCTTGCAGGAAGCCACGACGTTGGTCCACTCGTGGCGGCCGCCCCGGCTCTTCGGCACGACGTGGTCGACCGTGTCGGCCACGTCGGGACAGTAGGCACACCGGCCGCCGTCCCGGCGCAGCACCGCCCGGCGGGTGAGGGGCGGCGTGCGCGCCCAACGCGGGATCCGCACCATGTGGCAGAGCCGCACGATGGCCGGGACCGGCACCACCATGTGGGAGGAGTGGAACACCGGGCCGTCGGGACGGAAGGCCACCGCTTCGGCCCGTCCGGCGAGCACCAGCACCACGGCGCGCCGGTCAGAGACCAGCGCCAGCGGCTCGTAGGTCGCATTGAGCAGGAGGACCCGCCCCATCACGGGAGAGGCTACCGGTCCACGGCTCGCATCCTCCGACACCATCGGAGGTAGGCCACGACGTCCTCACCGGAGAGCCGCCCGAGGGCGGCATCGCCGCCGTAGGCCGTCTCCAGACGGAAGTCCCAATACGACGGGTCCGGGACGGGGAGGTACGGCCGACGGCGCCACCATCCGGCCGGCGCCAGACGCCACAAGGCGACGCCGGCGTCGAGCCACACGCCCGGGTGCCGGGCGACCGCCCGGGCCACCGTGCCCACCGTCGGCCCCCAGTGGGGCGCCCCGTGGCGTGCCGCCCCCTCGGTCGATGGCTCGGTCACCGGTGGAGTCCCGGGACGGGGTCGCCGAGCGACCGCCACCCGACGGCGCCGGCGCCGACGAGTGGCCCGGCGTCGCCCAGACCGGCCGGTCCCACCCGCGTACCTCGGGCGAACTCGAGCCCGACCCGGTGGTCGATCTCGACCTGGGCGGCGTCGAAGAACGGCGCACCGAACCCGAGCGCCACCGATCCGGCGATCACCGCCCTCGACAGGTCGAGCAGGTTGGCCACCGAGGCGACGGCTCGGCCGACCAGCGTCCCGGTCCGGGCGATCGTCGCGGCGTCGGCCTCGGCCGCCGGGTGACCGGTGATCTCGGCGATGGCCGATCCCGAGGCCTCGGCCTCGAGGCACCCGCGGCCCCCGCACGGGCAACGACGACCCTCGGGCTCCACCACCACGTGGCCGATGTGTCCGGCGTTGCCGAGCCGCCCGTCCAACAGGCGACCGTTCAGGACGATCCCACCACCGATCCCGGTGGACACCACCATGGCTATGAAGTCGTCGCAGCCGGCCGTTGCCCCGACCCATCCCTCGCCCAGCGCCAGGGCCTTGGCGTCGTTGTCGACCGCCGTCGGCACGCCGGTCAGCGACCGCAGCCGTTCGGCCAAGGGGAAGGCCTGCCAACCGGGGATGTTGAGTGGCGACACCGTCCGACCACCCCGGTCCATCGGGCCGCCGCAGCCGACACCGCAGACCACCGGCGTGGCTCCGGCCGCACCGAGCAGGTCCGTGACCAGCGCGGCCAGGGTCGACCAGAGCGTCTCGCCGTCGGCGTCGTGGGGGGTGGGCACCTCGCGCCGCTTGGACAGCGTGCCCAGGCGATCGACCAGGCCGGCCGCCATCTTGGTCCCGCCGATGTCAACGGCCAGGCACGGCCCTTCCGACATCGTCGGCGACGTCAGCTATCGCGCTTGAAGAACCGGGTCCGGATCCACTCACGGGCATCGGTGACACTGCCCTCGATCGAGCTCGTCCGTCGGTCCTCGCCACCGGAGTGGGTGAGGTCGTGCCATCCGGCCCGGCCCATCCGCCGGAGGTTGCGCTCGAAGATCACGGCGGAACCGAACATCATGGCCACGCCGATGAAACCCAGGATGAGCGACTCCGAGTAGAACCCGACCAGCACCGCCACCCCGGCCACGAAGCCGACGGCGGCCCACTTGCAGTAGCGACCGGCGTGCCGGTAGACGGTCTCGGAGCGGACACGCTCGGCGAACTCGGGGTCCTGGCGGACGAGGGAGTCCTCGAGCTCGGCCAGGATGCGCTGCTCGTGCTCAGAGAGCGGCACCTAGTTCCCCCTCACTCCATCTTGCGAACTACCTGGGCTGCCCACTGCCTGCTCCTCCACCGTGCACGGCCGTGCGCCGAGCCCACGGCCGAACCGCCACATGTTCGCGCAACTCGGCCCGCCGGACAACGAAATCTCCCCGACAGCACTCGACCGGCGCAACTTGGAGCCACCCACAGTCAGGAAGTCTACGGCGAGCGCCGCCGGATCCGTAGCGCGGCCAGCACTTTTGTGGGCCGATTGGCCCGGGCCGTCGGGCCCGGTGGCCCGTAACCTGGGCCGATGGATCCCTTCTCCTCGGCCACCGAGCTGGCCACCGCCATCGCCCATCGTGAGCTGAGCCCGGTGGAGCTGCTCGAGCACTGTCTGGACGAGGTCGACCGTCTCGATCCCCACCTGCACGCCATCATCTGGCGCAACGACGACGAGGCCCGGACCTCGGCCCGACACTGGGCCGAGGTCATCGCCCGGGGCCACGACGACCTGCCGCCCTTCGCCGGGGTCCCCCTGCCGGTGAAGGACCTCACGGCGGTGGCCGGTTGGCCGGTGACCTTCGGGTCGCGGGGCGCCCCCGAGGGGCCGAGCGACCGGAGCGAGATGGTCGTCGACAACCTCGTCCGGGCCGGCTTCGTCCTGACCGGGCGCACGAACACCCCCGAGCTCGGGCCCATCACCGTCACCGAGAACCTCCGGTACGGCATCACCACCAACCCCTGGGACACGGCCCGGTCGCCGGGCGGCTCGAGCGGCGGCGCGGCCGCCGCCGTGGCCTCGGGGATGTTCCCGGTTGCCCACGCCAACGACGGCGGCGGGTCGATCCGGATCCCGGCCTCGTGCACCGGCCTGGTCGGGCTGAAGCCCAGTCGCGGCCGGGTGCCGGCCATGATCCCGGGGTGGTTCGGGGCCACGGTCGAGGGAGCCGTCACCCGCACGGTCGGGGACGCGGCGGCGGTCCTCGACGCCATCCGCGGACCCGACCCCCTGTCGTGGTTGAACATCCCGGCCCCGGACCGCCCGTTCGCCACCGAGGTGGGGGCCGATCCCGGTCGGCTCCGGGTGGGCATCCTCACCCGGGCCCCACTCGACCTCCCGGTCGACCCCGAGGCGCTCGAGGCGGTGGCCCGGACCGCCGCCGCCCTCGAGGGCCTCGGCCACCACGTCGAACCGGTGGCGTTCGAGCTGTTCCCCTTCGAGGCCCTGGCCAGCTTCCTCCCGGTCATCAATGCCGGCCTCGGGGACCATCCGGAGGTGGACTTCGAGAAGGCCGAGCCCCACATCCGGGCCGGCTATGCCGCCGCCCGAGAACTCGACAGCATCGCCCTCGTCGGCACGCTGGCCACCCTGCAGCGCTATGCCCACTCCCTCCTCGGCCGCTGGGGCGAGGAGTTCGATCTCTTGGTGACCCCGACCATGGCCATCGCCCCGCCGCGGGCCGGCACGGTGCTCGAGAAGGTGCACCAGCACCCGTCGGACACCGCGCCCGAGGTCCTCTCCATGGCCGTCTTCACCGGGGTCTTCAACGTCACCGGCCAGCCGGCCATCAGCCTCCCCCTGCACTGGAGCGCCGACGGCCTCCCCGTCGGGGTCCAGATCGTCGCCGGCCCGTGGCAGGAGGGGCTCCTCGTGCGGGTGGCGGCGCAACTCGAGCTGGCCCTCCCCTGGGAGGGGCGACGACCGCCCCTGGTCGCCGGCTGAACCCGCCGGCGACGCCGGTCAGCCCGGCCGGTTCCCCGAGGGGTGCCGGCGACGCGAGACCAGGGCGCCGATCGCCGCACCGAACACGCCGGAGATGGCGATCACCACGATCAGCGGGGCCCGGGCCGAGGTGAGCCAGAAGTGGATCTGGACGTCCTGGAGGTTGGTGAAGGCGAACCACACCAAGAGAACAGCCACCACCCCGACAGCCACCAGGCGCAGGTCCCTCGACCTCCCGGCCGGCCCCTGACCCGATCCGCTCTTCGGCCCCGCGACGTCTGTCATGTCCCTCTCCTCGCTCCGGCCGGCCGGCCGGTCCCCTCAGGGCCCGCTGCCGTCGTCCCCTACTCTGCCGCGACCCCGGGCGGGGACGGTGGACGGGCGGGGCGCCGCCGCGGGGGATGCCGCCGGTCGGGGGCAGCTGCTAGGCAGTCCGGGACGGTTCCGGCCAGCGCGGGGAGCAGGCAGACGATGGACGACGGCACGAAGATCACCGGAGCACGCAGCCTGTGGGAGCTGCTCGAGCGCCGGGCCGAGGCCACGCCGGACCGGACCATGCTCATCGACGCCGAAGGGCGCACCGTGACGTTCGCCGCCTTCCGGGACCGGGCCGAGAGGGTGGCTGCCGGGCTGGCTGCCCGGGGTGTCGTCGAGGGCACCGTGGTCTCGTGGCAACTGCCGACGCGGGTCTCGACCGTGGTCCTCACCATGGCCCTCAGCCGACTGGGGGCGGTCCAGGTCCCGATCATCCACCTCTACCGGGAGCGGGAGGTGGGGTTCGCCCTGCGGCAGACGGGCGCCGAGCTGTTCATCATCCCCCGCCAGTGGCGGGGCATCGATTTTCCGGGCATCGCCGAGCGGGCGCTCGAGGGCGCCGACCCCCGCCCCGAGGTGTTGGTCGTCGACGGCGAGCTCCCCGAAGGCGACCCGTCGGCGCTGCCGCCGCCGGCGGACGCCACCGACGATCCTCCGCTGCGGTGGATCTACTACACCTCGGGCAGCACGGCCGACCCCAAGGGCGTCCGCCACACCGACCGGTCACTCATCGCCGGGGGCATGGGGCTGGTGCACGCGCTCGAGCTCGAGCCGACCGACGTCGGCTCGGTGGCCTTCCCCTTCGCCCACATCGCCGGTCCCGACTACCTGGTGACCGTCTGCAGCGTCGGTTTCCCGTCGGTCATCGTCGAGTCGTTCGCACCGGCCGAGTCGGCGGCGCTGTTCCGGGAGCACGGCGTGACCATGGTGGGCGGCAGCACCGCCTTCTACGTCGCCTACCTGGCCGAGCAGCGCAAGCAGCCCGACCGGCCGATCCTGCCGGACCTGCGGGTCATGTCCGGCGGAGGCGCCGCCAAGCCCCCCAACCTCCACTTCGAGGTGCAGGCCGAGATCGGGGGTCGCGGCATCATCCACGGCTACGGCATGACCGAGGTCCCGATGGTCGCCTCCGGCGCACCGTCGGACTCCGACGAACAGTTGGCCTACACCGACGGCCGCCCGGTGCGCGACGCCGAGGTCCGCATCGTGGCGGCCGACGGGACCGAGGCGGCCACCGGGGACGAGGGCGAGATCCGGGTCCGAGGTCCCATGGTCTTCCTCGGGTACACCGACCCGGCGCTCGACGTCGAGGCCTTCGACGACGCAGGGGTTCTTCCGGACCGGTGACCTCGGCCGACTACGGGCCGACGGCCACCTGACGGTCACCGGACGGCTGAAGGACGTGATCATCCGCAAGGGCGAGAACATCAGCGCCAAGGAGGTCGAGGACGTCCTGTCGGCCCACCCGGCGATCGCCGAGGTGGCGGTGATCGGCCTGCCCGACGCCGAGCGGGGCGAACGGGTCTGTGCCGTGGTCCGCATCACCGAGGGCGCCGGACCGCTCGAGTTCGACGAGCTGGTGGCCTACTGCCGGTCCTCGGGCCTCATGACCCAGAAGATCCCCGAGCAGCTCGAGGTCCGAGACGAGATGCCGAGGGCGGCCAGCGGCAAGATCGTCAAGCGCGCCCTCCAGGAGGAGTACCGGGCCACCGGACCGACCGCCCGGTGAGCCCGGCGGTCGTGGCCCCGCCGCTCCCCCGGCCGGCGTCGTCGATGACCTACCGGGTGTGCTTCGTGTGCACCGGGAACATCTGCCGGTCGCCCATGGCCGAGGTCGTCCTCCGCCAGTTGGCCGCCGGGGAACGGCTGTCCGACGGCGGCACGCTCGGTGACCGTCTCACGATCACCAGTGCCGGGACCGGGTCCTGGCACGAGGGCGAGCCCATGGATGGCCGGGCCCGCGACGCCCTGGCGGCGGCCGGTTTCGAGGACCACGGCCACGTCGCCCACCAGTTCGCACCGCAGAGGTTCGACGACCTCGACCTCGTGGTGGCGTTGGACCGCGGGCACCTCGATGCCCTCCGCCGCCTGGACCGGTCCGAGGGGTCCGACGGGCGGCTCCGGCTCCTCCGGAGCTTCGACGCCCATTCGGGCGGTGCGCTCGACGTGCCCGACCCGTACTACGGCGACGCCGGCGACTTCACCCGGTGCCTCGACCTGGTCGTCGCCGGTTGTCGGGGGCTGGTGCCGGGCCTGCGGGGGGCCCTGACCGCCGCCCCGGCGGGGGCCCCGGAGGACTGAACGGTGGTGCGCCTGGCCCGCGTCCGGTCGGCCGATGGGCGCCCGGCGATCGCCAAGCAGGGCGACCCGGGCGACGAGGTGCGGGTCGCCGCCGAGGTGTCGTCGCTCCGATGGCTGGCCCGCACCGCCACCGTACGGGTCCCCGACCTCCTGGAGGTCACCGACCTCGGGTTCACGATGGTCCTGATCGAGGCGGGCCCGGCCACGGCGGCCGGCGCCGAGGACCTCGGCCGGGCCCTCGCCGATCTCCACGCCTCGGGCGCCCCGACCTTCGGGGCGCCGTGGCCCGGCACCATCGGCCCCCTGCCCATGGACAACACGCCCGACGAGCGCTGGTCCGACTTCTACGCCGAGCGCCGGCTCCGTCCGTACCTGGTCCGGGCGGTCGACGCCGGGGCCGTCGACCGAACCGGGAGGGCGGTGCTCGAGCAGGCGATCGATCGGCTGGACGACCTCGGCGGCCCGGTCGAGCCGCCGTCCCTGCTCCACGGCGACCTCTGGCAGGGCAACGTGATCTGGGACCCGAGTGGCGCAGCCTGGGTCATCGACCCGGCGGCCCACGGCGGGCATCGCGAGACCGATCTGGCCATGCTGGCCCTGTTCGGTGCGCCCCACCTCGACCGGCTACTGGCCGCCTACGACGAACACCGACCGCTGGCCGCCGGCTGGCGGGAGCGCACCCCGCTCCACCAGTTGCACCCGCTGTTGGTCCACGCCGCCCTCTTCGGACCGGCCTACGGCCACCAGGCGGTAGCGGCCGCCCGCCACGCCCTGTACCTCGCCCCCTGAATGCTCCACCCTCTCTTCACCTCTACCACAGCTTCAGGTTGAGGGTTTTAGCCTAGAGTGGCGCTGAACTGGGTAGACGCCGCTCACTCAGACGGAGGAGTCCTGGTCCGCTCGGGGGCGAGCTTCGGCCAACAGCTTCTCGTCGTCGACCAGTAGGGCCCGGGCCAGGCGACGGACGAGCTCCATCAACTCGGGGTGCGCCTCGGGGTCCCACCCTTCGAGCAGCTCGACCAGGCCGACCCGCCGGGCAATGGTGAGCTTCTCCACCGCCTCCTCCCCCGACGGCGTGAGCCGCAGCTCCCCGTCGGCCGCTCCGTCGTCGACCAGACCGAGCCGCTCCAGCGCTTCCACGCCCTTCGTCAGTCGCTCGGGCTCGACCTTGGCCCGGGCAGCGATCGACGCCGCGGTGGACCCCGGGCGGTCGGCCAGCCGGTAGAGCAGCCAGCAGAACTGCGGCTCGAGGTCGAGGCCGGCCCGCTCGGCCAGCGAGCGGTAGACCTGCAGCCGGTTCTCCCGCCGGGCGGCCTGTTCGAGGGCCCGTTCGACCCGCTGGAGCGAGGTCTGCTCGTCGGGCATGGGGACACTCGACGCCGTCTCCACGCTCTCGCGCACGCTCTTGCGGAGGGCGATCTCGGGCAGGAGCCAGCTGAGCAGGAAGGCGACGAACCCGATCGGCACGGCGATGAGGAAGACCGTCTGGATGGTCTCGGCCACCCCGGCGGCCAGCCCGGCGTGCACCGCCGGCGGCAACTTGGCCAGCGCCTTGGGGTCCACCGTCTCGCTGCTGAAGGTGCTCGGGAGGGTCAGGCCCTTCAGGTGGGTGGCCAGGTTCTTCACCAGCAGGTTGGCGTAGATGGCACCGAACACGGCCGTGCCGAAGGATCCGCCGATCGACCGGAAGAACGTGGCGCTCGAGGTGGCCACGCCGAGCTGCTCGTACGGGACGGCGTTCTGCACCGCCACCACCAGCACCTGCATCACCAGACCCAGGCCGATGCCGAAGATGGCCATGTACAGCGCCATGGTCGAGTACGGGGTCGGCACCCCCACCCGCGACATCAAGAACAGGCCCAACGTCATCAGCGCCGTGCCCACGACCGGGAAGATCTTGTAGCGCCCCCAGCGGGTGATGATCTGGCCCGAGGCGATGGAGGCGACCAGGAGGCCGCCCATCAGCGGGAGCAGCCGGAGCCCCGACTGGGTGGGGCTGACCCCTTTCACGATCTGCAGGAAGTAGGGCAGGTAGGTGAGGGCGCCGAACATGGCGAACCCGACCACGAACCCGATGGCGCTGGTGGCCGAGAAGACCCGGTTACGGAACAGCGGGAGGGGGAGCACCGGCTCCTTGGCCCGCGACTCGGCCCACAAGAAGAACAACGTCAGGACCACCCCACCGACGGCCAGGCCGATGATCGGGGCCGACAGCCACGGGTAGGAGGTGCCGCCCAGGCTGGTGAACAAGACGAGCGACGTGACGGCCAGGGCCAGCAGCGCCGTGCCCAGATAGTCGATCGTCTGATGGATCCGGGGCCCGTGGCCCGGGAGCTGGGCCGCCGTCACGAACAGGGCCACGATGCCGATCGGCAGGTTGATGTAGAAGACCCAGCGCCACGAGAGGTACTCCACGAACAGGCCACCGAGCAGCGGTCCGAGCACGGTGGCCAGGCCGAACATGGCTCCGAAGAACCCCATGTAGCGACCCCGCTGTCGGGGCGAGACGACGTCGCCCACGATGGCCTGGGCCCCGATGAGCAGGCCACCCGCCCCCAGGCCCTGGATGGCCCGGAACAGGATCAGCTCGAGCAGGGTCTGGCTCAGCCCCGAGAGGGCCGAACCGACGAGGAAGATGACGATGGCCGCCTGGAAGAAGCTCTTGCGCCCGTAGAGGTCGCCCAGCTTCCCCCACAACGGCGTGGACACCGTCGAGGCCAGCAGGTACGCCGTCACGACCCAGGACAGGTGGGCCGCCCCGCCGAGGTCGCCCACGATGGTCGGCAAGGCCGTCGAGACGATGGTCTGGTCGAGTGAGGCCAGGAACATGCCCAGCATCAGGGCCCCGATGATCAGCAACACCCGCCGGCGGGGCAGGGCCAGGGCCGCTCCCGTGTCCAAGGTCTCCTCAGGCATCGGTCACCCGTCGCTGCATGCTCGCCTCCCGGTACTCCCCGTGCGGTCGGGGTCCTCACGACAGCGCCCGACGATCGGTCGGGCGCTCCGGGTCCAGCGTAGGGCCAGCCGTGTCGAAGGGGGACAGATAGGGTGGCCCGTGGAGTGCCGGGAAGCCTGGTCGGCGAGATGAACGACGCGCCCCGATGACCCCCACTCCCCCGCACCCGTCCCCCGGCCCGCACCGTGGTCGTCAGGAACGCCGGCGCTCGGTCCCCCCGTGGCACCCCGAAGCCTGGGGCGGCGCCTTGGCCGAGCTGGCCCGGGTCGAAGTGGTGGCCGGCATCGTGCTGGCCGCGGCGGTCGTGGTCGCGCTGGTGTGGGCCAACGGCCCCTTCCAGGCCAGCTACGACCGGCTGTGGCTCCGACCACTCTCGTGGGCCGCCCTGCCCACCGCCCAGTTCCACGACGTCGCCGATCTGGTCAACGACGGACTCATGACCGTCTTCTTCCTCGTGGTCGGGCTCGAGATCGGTCGCGAGCGGGCCGTCGGATCGCTGCGGGAGCTGCGCAACGCCGTGCTCCCGGTGGTGGCGGCGCTGGGCGGCATGGCCGGGGCCGCCGGCATCTACCTGGCGGTCTGCGGCCTGCTCGGCACCGGCAGCCTGGTCCGCTCGGGGTGGGGCATCCCGATGGCCACCGACATCGCCTTCACCCTGGGCGGTCTCGCCCTCCTCGGCCGACGGGTGCCGGTGGCCCTGCGGGTCTTCGTCCTCGCCCTGGCCGTAGCCGACGACGTGGCCTCGGTGGTGGTGCTCGCCTTCGTGAGCTCCGCCCACATCGCCGTCCTCCCGTTGCTCGGCGCCGTGGCCGTCCTGGCGGCGGTGGTACCCCTCCGGCGGCGGGTGCCCCACGCCGTCTGGCCGTACCTGGTGGCGCTCGTCCTCATGTGGTTCCTCCTCGGGCGGGCCGGCGTCGAGCCCACGTTGGCCGGGGCCTTCGTCGGGATCCTGGTGCCGTGCCTCGGCACTCCGGGTCACCCCTCGGCGTCGTGGCGTCTCGAGCGGGTG
The DNA here is from genome assembly GCA_963730735.1 of uncultured Acidimicrobiaceae bacterium. Taxonomy (GTDB): domain Bacteria; phylum Actinomycetota; class Acidimicrobiia; order Acidimicrobiales; family RAAP-2; genus CAVSSX01. The sequence goes on along the minus strand of CAVSSX010000007.1, from coordinate 1,694,657 downwards.
GCCCATCCCCTCTCGGTCTTCGTGGTGCTGCCGCTGTTCGTGCTGGCCAACTCCGGGGTCGTGCTCACCCGCCAGCTCTTCGAGGACCGGGCGTCGCGTCAGGTCCTGATCGCCGTGGTCACGGCCCGGCTGCTCGGCAAGATCCTCGGCATCCTGCTCGCCGTCTTCGTGCTGGTCTGGCTGGGCCTGGCCCGGTTGCCCGACGGGGTGCGCTGGTCCCAGATGGCCGGGGCGGCGGCGTGCTGCGGCATGGGCTTCACCGTGCCCCTGCTGTTCGCCGAGTCGGCCTTCGCCGGCCAACCCCTCCTCGTGGGGGCAGCCCAGATCGCCCTGCTGGTCGGGTCCGCCCTGGCGCTGGCGGTCGGTGGGGCCGTGCTCGTGGCCGCCGGGCGCAGGGCCGGCGCCCGCCCGAGGGACGGCACCAGGCGCTAGGTTCCGGACCGCCGTCCGTCGACCGGAGGTCGCCCATGCGCACGTCGTTGACCGAGCTGCTCGGGATCGAACACCCGGTGATGCTGGCCGGCATGGGTGGGGTGGCCTACGCCCCACTCGTCACCGCCGTGGCCGAGGCCGGCGGCTTCGGCTGCCTCGGGGCCTCGACCATGTCGCCCGAGTCGATGGCCCGTCAGATCGCCGAGGTGCGCCGATCGACCGAGCGCCCCTTCGGGGTCGATCTGCTCACGGCGATGCCCGGAGATCTCGTCGGACAGGTCGAGCTGGTGATCGAAGGTGGGGCCAGAGCCTTCGTGGCCGGCTTGGGTGTCCCGGCCGATGTCGTCGACCTCTGCCACCGCCACGGGTTGGTGGTCGTCAACCTGTGCGGCAAGGTCGACCACGCCGTGCGGGCCGTCGACGCCGGCTGCGACCTGGTGGTGGCGCAGGGAACCGAGGCCGGCGGGCACACCGGGCGGATCGCCACCTTCCCGCTGGTGCCCCAGATCGTCGACGCCGTGGGTGGCCGGGTGCCGGTGGTGGCGGCCGGCGGCATCACCGACGGCCGCGGGCTGGCCGCCGCGTTGTGTCTCGGTGCGTCCGGGGTCTGGATCGGCACCCGGTTCATCGCCACCCCCGAGGCGAGGGCGGTCGCCGGCTACAAGCCGGCGCTCCTGGCCGCCACGGCCGACGGCACGACGATCAGCCGGGCCTACTCGGGCAAGACGATGCGCGTGCTGGCCAACGAGTACACGGCCCACTTCGACGCCCACCCCGACGAGGTGGTCGGGTTCCCGGCCCAGCTGGGCATCTCGATGCGGCGGGGCGTCTTCCACCTCGGCGGCTCCGAGACGACACCCGACGTCGACCCCGCCCGGGAGGTCTATCCGGCCGGGCAGGGTGTGGGGGCCATCGACCGATTGGTCCCGGCCGGGGACCTCGTCCGGCGGATCGTCGACGAGGCCGAGTCGGTGCTCGCCGGCCAGCCCTGGGCCGTCGGGCCCGACGCCGGCTGAACCACCCCGTCTCGACCCCCACCTTCCGTGTCCCGGCTCGGCCCGGGGCCGCCCCCCGTGGCGCCGAGCGCCCCCGGACCGAAGGGGCGCGCCCCCGGTCGGCGCCGCGAACACCAGGTCACGGCGATCTTTCTCCAATATTGTGCGACTGGTTGACATCGTATCGAGATCTGTTACGATATATCGTGTTCAACCAAGACGGAGGCCCACCATGGGCCCCGACCAATCGAGAACTAGGAGAAACCCTGTATGAGAGAGCACCATCACCTTCACGACCACAACGCGCTCGGGGACCGTCGTCCCGGGGAGCACCGAGGCCCCCACGGCCGGCACCGCGGTATGCGGGGCATGGAAATGGGCGGCGGATGGGGCGGCGGTCGCCGGCGCATGCGCCGGGGCGACATCCGCAAGGCCATCCTCCTCGCCCTCCAGGACGGGCCGGCCCACGGCTACGAGGTCATGCGCCGCCTGGAGGAGCGCAGCGGCGGGATCTGGCGCCCGAGCCCCGGCTCGGTCTACCCGACCCTGCAGATGCTCGAGGACGCCGGGCTCGTTCGCTCGGAGACGGCCGACGGCACCCGCACGTACACCTTGACCGACCAGGGCACCGCCGAGGCGGCGACCCAGGCCTCGGCCGCCCGGACCGAGGGCTCCCCCTGGGACCTCGGCGACGAGGCCGACGACCGAGCCCGTGAGCTCCGCCAGGCCCTGTCGCAGGTCCACCTGGCGGCCAAGCAGGTCGCCAGCGCCGGGAAGCCGACGCAGATCGAGCGAGGCATCGACGTGGTCCAGCGGGCCCGCAAGGAGCTGTACCAGATCCTCGCCGAGGACTGAGACCGTCGCCCCGCACCGAGGACCAGCACGGTCCCTCGGTGCGGGGCTCGGCCGTCACCGCCCACCGGACGAAGGGCTACCGTGAGTCGAGGACCCCTCACCATGACCACCCTGGACTCCTCCCCCGCCCCGGTCGACGTCGATCCGTCGGCGGCCATCATCCGGACGGTCGGACTGACCAAGGTCTACGAGGGCACCGACTTCGCCGCCGTCGACCATCTCGACCTGGTCGTCCGACCCCGCGAGATCTTCGGGCTGCTCGGCCCGAACGGCGCCGGCAAGACGACCACGGCCGGCATGCTGACCACCCGGGTCGTCCCGACCTCCGGCCAGGCGTTCGTGGGCGGCATCGACGTGGTGGCCCAGCCGGCCCTGGCCAAGCAACTGCTCGGGATCGTGTCGCAGCAGAACACCCTCGACCGGCAGCTGAACGTGTGGGAGAACCTGTACTTCCACGGCCGGCTCTTCGGCATCGGCGCCCGCGAGTCCCGCCAGGCCGCCGACGAGCTGCTCGAGAAGTTCCAACTGACCAAGTGGGCCCAGGCGTCGGTCTACGCCCTCTCGGGCGGCATGGCCCAGCGCCTGATGGTCGCCCGGGCCATCCTGCACCGTCCGGCGGTGCTCTTCCTCGACGAGCCGACGGCCGGCCTCGACCCCCAGAGTCGCCTCGCCCTGTGGGACGTGCTGCGCGAGCTCAACGACGAGGGCCAGACCATCCTGCTCACCACCCACTACATGGAAGAGGCCGACGTCCTCTGCGGGCGCGTGGCCATCATGGACCACGGCACCATCCTGGCCCTCGACACCCCGGAGCGGCTGAAGCAGGGCGTCGGGGCCGACACCATCGTCACCGTCAAGGCCGAGGGCGACCTCGGCCGCCTGGCCGCCCTCCTCACCGAGCACGTCGACGGGGTCACCCGGGCCCGGGAACGTGGAGGGCGGCGTCGAGCTCCACGTCCGCGGGACGACCCACCTCCTGCAGAAGGTGCTGGCCGCCGCCGAACGGGGCGAGTTCGAGGTCGCCGACCTCTCGGTGGCCCAGCCCAGCCTCGAGACGGTGTTCATCAACCTGACCGGCAAGGAGCTCCGAGACTGATGGCCGTCACCGAGACGCGTGCCACCTGGCGCCCGGCGGAGCACCGCCTGGACGTCACCCCGACCCGCTCGACGTTCGCCGCCAGCCGGACGGCGCTCAAGGCGCTGATCCTGCGAGACCTCGTCGTACTGCGCAAGAACGTGTGGGAGTTCGTGATCCGCACGCTCGTCCAGCCGTTCCTGCTGTGCTTCGTGTTCCTCTACGTGTTCCCGAAGATCGGCCAGGGGGTCGGCGGGGGCAGCAGCCCGGCGGCCGAGTCGGCGTTCGCCACCGTGCTGGTCCCGGGCGTCGTCGGCATCTCCATCATGTTCCAGGGCATCCAGGCGGTGGCCATGCAGATGGCCCAGGAGTTCGGCTTCACCCGCGAGATCGAGGACCGGGTGCAGGCGCCCTGCCCGATCTGGTTGGTCGCCGTGGCCAAGGTGCTGTCGGGTTCCGTCCAGGGCCTCATCTCGGCCGTCATCGTCCTGCCCATCGCCTCGGTGGTCCACGCCGCCGGCGTGGAGGCGCAGCTGTCGCTCCACTGGTGGATCATCATCACCGTGGTCCCGCTGGCCTGCGTGGCCATGACCTCGCTCGGCCTGCTCCTCGGGACGTCGTTCGAGCCCCGCAACATCGGGCTCATGTTCGGCTTCGTGGTGCTGCCCCTCACGTTCCTCGGCGGCACCTACTACCAGTGGACCCGACTCACCCCGGTCAAGGTCGGCGGGTGGCACTGGTTGCAGACGGTGGTGCTGGTCAACCCGCTGATCTACGTGAACGAGGGCATGCGGGCGGCCTTCACCGATGCCTCGCACATGCACCTCTACATCGTCTATCCGGTCCTGGTCGCCTTCTGCGTGCTGTTCCTCGGCCTCGGATTGCGCAACTTCCGCCGCAGGGTCCTGTCCTAGCCGGCTGGCCGGTCGTCGCGACACCAGGAACATCCGGGCGGCCCCGGTCGTTGCACGAGACGAGGACACCGACGGTGTCCGCCCGAGAGGAGCCCTCATGGCCGACACCCTGTACTCCGCACTCGCCACGGCCTGGGGTGGCCGGGACGGCAAGGTGACGACGTCCGACGACCGCCTGACCCTCCAGCTGTCGATGCCCAAGGGGGTCGGTGGCGACGACGGCCCGGGGACCAACCCCGAGCAGCTGTTCGCCGCCGGCTACGCCGCCTGCTTCCACAGTGCCCTCAAACTGGTGGCCGGCCAGGCCAAGGTCGACGTGAGCGACTCGGCCGTCTCGGCCACCGTGAGCTTGGTCGCCGACGACTCGGGGTTCGGCATCGCCGTGGTCCTCGAGGCCGAGCTGCCCGGGGTCGACCCGGGCCAGGCCCGGGAACTGGTCGATGCCGCCCACGCCGCCTGCCCCTACTCCAAGGCCACTCGGGGCAACATCCCGGTCGAGGTGCGCGTCGTCAGCTGAGCACCCTCACGCGGCCCGGTGGCTGTTGGGGCCGGGACACACGCCGGCCGGCCGGGCCGGACCCGCGGACATCGGTCGGCGGTGTGGCGAAGTGGTACAGGAGGATCGTCCCGCCGAGGGTGGCCACCGGGCAGTAGGCGCGGAGCCAGGCCAACGGCCGGCGGTCCTGGTCGGTCAGGGCCGACGCCGAGACGGCCACCCAGCCCTCGATGCGATCCGGGGCCGCCCCGACCAACGGCCGCGACGGCGGCAGCTGGGCCCGCCCCACCCCCCGGGGCCCGAAGTAGGCCACGTAGGGATCGCGGCCCACGCTCCAGTCGTCGAGGCGGGCGAAGTCCTGGCCCCAGTCGACGTTCGAGTTGGTGGCCACCTGGAACCCGGGGCGGAAGGGCGGGGCCGTCCAGGCCAGCGAGTGCGGGGCCGAGAAGCCCGTCATGACGAGGGCCACCACCACCGCCAGGGCCAGCGCACCGGCCAGCACGATCCGGCCGCGGCCGAGGACCGGGCGGCGGTGGCCGACGGCCAGCGAGGCCAGCGGGGACGCCGTCACCAGCCACAGGGCGATGACCGGCAGCAGGTACCGCACGCCGATGTCCCTCGGCGACCACAGCGTGACCGCCAGGAGGACCAGGGCGGGCACGACCACCGCCACCAGCAGCTGCCGGCGGGCCGTGCGGTCCACCCGCAAGAGGGCGAAGGGCCCCACCACCAGCACCGCCAGCACCGGGGTGGCCACCTTGACCACCACGCTGCCCGGCCAGTACCACCACCGCCCGCCGGTGTAGCTGTGGCCGAACAGGTAGCCCGGGCCGGGCACCGTGTCGGTGGCGCGCAGATAGCGGACCCCGTCGAGCAGCGGCGGTGGGAGCCCCTCCCAGAGATGGGCGAACAGGCGAGGGTCGAGCAGCCCGTAGAGCACCCAGGTGGCGGCCCAGGCCACCGCGAGCACCACGGCCGCCGGTCGCAACGACCGCCACCGTCGGGCCGACCACCCGGCGGCCACGACCACCACCACGGCCAGCGCCACCAGCAGTAGCCCGGTGACCTGGGTGGCGACCGTTCCGGCGGCGGCCAGGCCGAGGACGACCGCCGCCCGCCGGGTCCGGGTGCGCCACCAGACGAGCAGGGCCCAGGAGAACAGCACCACGGCCAGGGTGAACGGGACGTCCACGCCGTCGAGGTGGCCGAGCCCCAGGGTGAGGGGGTCGGCCAGCCACAGCACCCCGGCGAGGAGGCCCGACCACCGGCCGAAGAGGTCCGACGCCAGGCGGTAGAGCACCACCGCGACGGCGACCGCCTCGAGCAACGGCACGAGGCGCGAGAGGAACGTCTCGAGCTGCAGCTTCCCCGCCGCCGCCTGGGCCTCGACGAACCGGGCGCTGTAGGCGTGCTCGTCGTTGCGGTCCCAGCCTCGGTCGACCGGGACCACCGGATGGTCCGCCAGGACGGGCAACGCCGCCAGGACCTTGGGCAGCGGCGGGTGCTCCTCGTTGTACGTCAGATCATGGTGGAGGACAGCGACCACGCCCGCCGAGACGTACACCGGTTCGTCGAAGGTCGGGCTGTCGAGCCACGCCTGGACCAGGCCCAGGCCCACGAATCCCGCCGCCACGAGACCGAGCAGCGCCCAGCGGGAGCCACCTCGGTACCCGCCCGGCACCTGCGGTCAATGCGGGAGACCTCTTCGCGCAACTGACGCCCATTCGTCACGCACGTCACGCTGGCGAGGTATTCTCAGCACACTCTCAGGGTACCGATCGTGTGACGACCCCCCGGGGCCGGTGGGCGAACGCTCGGTCCCCGCCCGGACAAGGCAGCCCGCTCGATGACCCACCCGTTTGCGATCCGTGATGCCCGGCGACGGTCTCGAGGACGCGGGACGGTGGTCGGCACGCTCCAGGGTGTAGCACGTCGACGTCGGACGGCCCCCGACCGGGACGTGACGCGGCTGATGGCCACCCCACCGGTCGAGACGGCGGAGGCGCCGTCGAGCCTGGGCCCCGCGCCCGAACAGGGTCCCTCGGGCGGGTCCGCCACCCGCTGGTTCGTTTCCCGCTGGTCCGACCGCCTCCGGCGCCGCCAGCTCATCGGCTGGGCCCTCTTCGTCGCCGGCTCCGTGGCCTACCTGATCTACGGCGGGATCCCCTACTCGTCGGACGTCATCATCCTGTGGATCACCGCCGCCCTGTTCGTGTCGTCACTCGGCGACACCGGCCGCTGGCGCCGGGGCATCGTGCGCGACTGGCTGCCGCTGTACGCCGTGCTGGTGCTCTACGACCTGCTGCGGGGCTACGCCAGCCACACCTTGTGGGGACCGTTCGTCCGCCCCCAGGTGTGGTTCGACACCCACGTGTTCGGCGGTGTCGCCCCCACCGTCCAGCTCCAGCGCTGGCTGTACAACCCCCACAACCTGCACGTCTGGGACTACGTGTGCTGGGTGGTCTACACCAGCCACTTCTTCACCTCGTTCATCATCGCCGGGGTGCTGTGGAAGGTGAACTACCCCCGCTTCAAGCGCTTCGTGCCCATGTTCGTCGGCCTGACGCTGCTCGGGTACCTCACCTACGTCCTCTACCCGGCCATGCCGCCCTGGCTGGCCAGCCAGACCGGGCACCTGCCCCACGTCACCCGGATCATGCCCACCATGTGGGACCACGTCGGCTTCCACGTCGCCGCCGCCCTGTTCACCGGGGGCAACCGCTTCGACAACAACATCGCCGCCATGCCGTCCCTGCACGCGGCCTACCCCATCTTCATCTGTCTCTTCTTCTGGAAGGGGGCCCGCCGGTGGACCAGGGTCCTCCTGGTCGCCTATCCCCTGGCCATGTGCTTCACCCTGGTCTACGCGGGCGAGCACTTCGTCATCGACGAGATCTTCGGCGGGCTCTACGCCCTCGTGACGTTCGTGGTCGGGTCCCGGCTGCTCGACCGGTGGGACGTCCGCCAGGCCAGGCGGGCCCGGGTGGTGGCCAGCCCGGCCGCTGCCCCCGACGACCCCGCACCGGTGGGCTCGGCACGCCGCCAACCCGACGCGGCGGCGGATGGCGGTGCACCGGCCACGGTGTCGGTCGGCGAGGCGAGCGGGCCTTCACCGCCGGCCGGCCCGAACGTCGGCTGACAGGTTCAAAGGCCGAACACCAGCTCGGGGAACGAGGCGACCGAGTCGATGACCTCGGTGGCCCCACCCTCCCGGAGCCGGGTCTCGTCGTCGGCGCCGGTGCGTACCCCGACGACCCAGGTGGCGCCGGCCGCCCGGCCGCTGCGCATGTCGGCGGCGGCGTCGCCGGCCACGGCCACCGCCCGCACGTCGTCGACACCCAGCCGGAGGACGGCCGTCAGGATCATGTCCGGCGCGGGTCGGCCCCGTAGCCCCTCCCCCGGGCACAGCACCAGGTCGGCCACGCCCTCCCACCCGAGACTGGCCAGCACGAGCTCCTGCGTGGCGGGGCCGAATCCGGTGGTGAGCACGACCGCCGCCCCGGCCGCTCGGCACCGCTCGATCGCCGAGCGGGCCCCGGGGATGGGTCGCACGCCCTCCTGACGCACCAGTTCGTCGAACGACAGCTCGAAGGCCCGGTTCGCCGCCGCCGCCCGCTCCTCGTCGCCGAAGAGCGACCGGAACACCTCGATCTTGGACATCCCCATGGTGGCCCGGACGAACTCGAGCATCCGGGACCGCTCGGCTCCCGAAGGGGCCACCCCGAGGCGGTCGAGGGCCGCCTCGAAGGCCCGCTCGACCACACCGTCGTCGGCCACCGTGGTGCCGGCCATGTCCAGGCACACCAGTGCGGGCTTCATGAGAAGGTCGCCTCGGCGATCGCCGGCGAGAGGGTCATCCCCCGACCACCGGGCCCGGTGACCACCTGCACGCCGGCGGCCACGTCGGCCCGGTAGTAGGGCGACGGGTCGTCGTCGTTGCGCTGGCTGTAGACGCCGGCCCACCGCCGCACGACCGGCGGCAGCGGGGCGCCGAGCAGGCACTCGGCCACCCCGAGCAGGTGCGTGGTCGGCGCCTCCTCGACGTCGAAGGGGAACGGCTCCTCGGAGCGGTGGGTGTCGCCGATGGTCAGCCCGCCGTGGGCCCGCTGGACCAGGAGCAGCTGCGCCGCCCACTCGGCGGCCACCGATGACTGGGGCGGGAGGTCCCGTCGGGCCGGCAGGTCGAAGGCCGGGTAGTACCGGAGCGAGTCGCCGTCGGCCAGCGACGTCGGGAGGACGGCGCCGGCCGGACCGGTCTCGAGCATCTGGAGGCGGACCCGCCGCAGCGGCGCCTCGGCCAGGAGTTCGGCCATCAGCCCGCCCGTCGCCGCCCCGGGACACAGGACGACCAGATCCCCGCGATGGGCCCGGCCGCCGGCGACCACCTCGTGGTCACCCACCGAGCGGGCCTCGCGCCCGGGCAGCCACTGGTAGCGGCCCGAGGCCAGGCAGGCGGCCCGCAGGGCCGAGAGCACCAGGCGCGGCTCGACGGCGGCGTCGAGCGGGCAGTGCAGGGCGGCCAGGAACGGTCCGGACAGGGCGGGGTTGACCCGGCGGGCGGCGGGCGGGTCGAGGAGGGAGAAACCCCGAACGGCGGCGTCGGCCCGTTCGACCGCCGCCTCGAGCACCGCCACCTCGGAGGGGGTCCGGGCCACGGTCAACGAGCCGTTCGGTCGAAAGCCGGTATCCGGGTAGCGACCGGCCAGGTCCTCCCAGCGGGCCCGGGCGGCCAGGGCCAGGTCGAGCTCCTCGCCGCCGGCCCGTCCACTCACCCACACCAGGCCGAAGTTGCGCACCGAGGCCCCCCGGGGCTCGCCCTCGCGCTCGAGGTGCACGACCTCCCAGCCGCGCTCGATGGCCGAGACAGCGTGCTGCGTGCCGAGCACGCCGCCGCCCACGACGACCAGCCGACTCACCAACCCAGTTCCCCCGGGGTGCTGGTCACCCTCACGCGGAGCGGTTGTCGCGATCCGACGACCGGGCGCCGCCGACGGCCGGGACCATGCCCGACGCCGGCTCGTCCTGGCGGGGCTCGGCCACCATCACCTCGGTGCTGGTCACCTCGACGGCGACGGCGGCCCCCGGCTCGAGCCGGGCCGCCTCGCTGCTCGACTGGTCGATGCGCACGGTCACGCCGTGGCCGAGCAACACCACCACCCGGGTGACCGAGCCGAGGAACGTCTTGGTCATCACGATCCCGTCGCCGTGCTCGCTCGCCGCCACCCGAAGGTCCTCGGGGCGGACCATGACGTCGACGGCGCTCCCGACCGGCCCCGCCCCGCCGCTGCGGACCGGCAGCACGGTGTTGAGGACCGACACGCCGGCGGCGACCAGTCGACCGGGGACGCGGTTCATGGTGCCCACGAACTCGGCCACGAAGGGCGTCGCCGGTTGGGAGTAGAGCGTCGCCGGGACGTCGACTTGCTCGATGCGACCGCTGCGCATCACGCAGACCCGGTCGGCCATCGACAAGGCCTCCTCCTGGTCGTGGGTGACGAACACCGTGGTGGTGGCCAGCCGGATCTGCAGCGACCGGATCTGCTCACGCAGCTGCAGGCGGACCTGGGCGTCCAGGGCCGACAGGGGCTCGTCGAGGAGCAGGACCCGGGGCTCGATGGCCAGGGCCCGGGCCAGGGCCACCCGCTGCTGCTGACCGCCCGACATCTGGTGGGGGAACTTCTTGGCCTCCGAGGCCAAGCCGACCATCTCGAGCAGGGACATCGCCCGGGTGCGCCGTTCGGGCGCCTTGCGGCCCCGCATCCGCAGCCCGAAGGCCACGTTGTCGGCGGCCGTCAGGTTGGGGAAGAGGCTGTAGCTCTGGAACACCATCCCCATGTCCCGGCGCTGGGCCGGTACGCCCCGCATGTCACGCCCGTCGACCAGCGCCCGGCCCGAATCGAGCGTCTCGAAACCGGCCAGGACCCGCAGCGCCGTGGTCTTGCCGCACCCCGACGGACCGAGGAGGGCCACCATCTCGCCCGGCTCGATGGTCAGGGTCAGGCCGTCGAGCGCTTGGGTGGCGCCGAACCGGCGACGCAGGTCGACCAGCTCGACCTTGGCCCCGGGGCCCGTTGCCGAGCGCTCCTGCGGTGCGGTGCTCACGAGGCAGCTCCTTTCGTGGACTCCCGCCGCCGGGTGCGGTCGAGCGAGGAGATCACCATCAGCAGTCCCCAGGTGACGACCAGCGCCAGGATGGAGACGGCCGTCGACACGTGGGCGTTGTCCTGTTCGAAGTTGACGATCCAGACCGGGAAGGTCTGGTAGTCGGCCAGGGTGGCCATGGTGAACTCGCCCAGCACCAGGGCCACCGTCAGCACGGTGGCCGAGAGCAGCGCCGAGCGCAGGTTCGGGACCACGATCCGCCAGAGCGTCGTCGGACCCCGCCCCCCGAGCGAGTGCGACGCCTCGACCAACGTCTTCAGATTGATGGCCGAGAGTCCGGCGTCGAGCGATCGATAGGCGAACGGCATGGCCAGGACGGCGTACTCCAGGGCCAAGAGGTACGGGGTGCTCTTGAGGCTGGTCGGGGCGACCTGGAGGACGCCCACGATGATGACCACCGGCGGGATGACGATGGGCAGGATGGTGATGCCGTCGAAGAGCCGGCGTAGGCCGGGAACCTTCAGGTGGACATAGACGGCCGTCGGGACCATCAGGCCCAGGGTGATGACCGTCGTCACCACGGCCAACCGGGCCGAGAGGGAGAAGGCGGCGCTGAACCCTTCCTGGCTCGGGATGCTGCGGAAGGCCCCGAAGGAGAACTGGCCGTTCTCGTTCTGGAGGGCGAACTTGGTCGCCGCGTAGAGCGGGACGATGAAGTACAGCCCGGCCAGCAGGAAGACCACGCCCCGCCAGACACGGATCCGACCGAGACGACCCGTGGTCGCCGGGTCCTGGTGGTCGATCGGCAGGACCTCGGGCCCGAGGGCGTCGGTCAGCGCAACCATCGCGAGGCCCTCCGTTGCACGATCGTGTAGAGCACCATGGCCACGGCGATGACCACGATGAGGCCGAACCCGAGCGCCTTACCGACGTTCTGCTGTCCGGCGATGACGTTCCCGTTCAGGAACGAGCCGATCTGGATCGGGGTGAGGGCGATGCTGCCGCTGGTGAGCGCCTGGGCGGTGGCGTAGGCCGAGAGGGAGCTGCCGAACAGCAGCAGCATGGCCCCGAGCACCGACGGCAGGAGGACCGGTCCACCCACGTGACGCCAGAACTGGCTGCTCTTGGCCCCGAGGTTGCTGGCCGCCTCCCGCCACTCCGGGCGCAGGCCGCCCATGGCCGGCGTGATGATCAACACCATCAGCGGCAACTGGAAGTACATGTAGACCAGCGCCACGCCGGTGAAGGTGTAGAGGCTGAAGCCGTTGTTGTAGGGGTTGACCCCGAGGTCGTTCAGCCAGACGGTGACGACACCGGTCGTCCCGAGGGTGGCGATGAACAAGAAGGCCAACGGCACGCCACCGAAGTTGGCGAACACGCCCGACGCCGTCGACACGATCCGCCGCAGCGGTCCGGCCTTCGAGGTGTGCACGGCGTAGGCCAGCAGCACGCCGAAGATGCCCGGGATGAGCGAGGTGACGACGGCCATCTCCAGGCTGGTGATGAACCCGGTCCGGTAGATCCCGGTCGAGGCGATGCGGATGTTGTCGAAGGTGAAGCCGCCCGTCGGCTTCTGGAAGGCCCCGAAGATGATGGCGATCGTCGGGATGCCGAGGAAGATGAACGTGTAGATGAAGAACGGGAGGAGCCCGCTCAGCCGGGCCGCCTGGGATCGAACCCGGCTCGGGGGACGGGCGTCCGGGCGGGGCGTGCCGTCCCCCGAGGCGGGCCCGGACCCAGCAGCCGTGCTGCCGGGTCCGGGTGCCGCAGATGTCGCCGTCATGCTGGCCTGCCGCTCAGCCGTGCCGATGGCCCGGTCAGCCGCCGACTGCCGTCGGCCACTGCTGGGTCACCAGGTTCTGGGCGGCGGTCAGCTGGGCCTGCGTCGGGAAGGTCTGCGTTCCCGACGGTGCCGCCGGCAGCTTCTTGTAGGCCGCTTCGTCGACCGTGCCGGCCGTCACCATCTTCGGCAACTCGATCGGCCGGGCGTAGCCCTGGAGCCACAGGTTCTGGCCGGTCGTGGAGTAGAGGTACTCCTCCCACAGCCGGGCCGCCGCCGGGTCCGGGGCCGAGGCGCTGATCGCCTGGCTGTAGTAGGCGGCGTAGTGGCCGTCGGTCGGGATGACCACCTTCCAACCCTTGAACTGCTGGGCCACCTCGGAGGCCTGGAGGTAGTCCCACCAGATGACCACCGGGGTCTGGCCGCTCTCGACCGTGGACGCCCCGGCGGTGACCGGGACGAAGTTCCCCGCCGCCTTGAGCTTCTGGAAGTAGGTGATCCCCGGCTGGATGTTGTTGTAGGAGCCGCCGTTGGCCAGCGCCGCCGCGAACACCGCCGAGAAGGCCGCACTGGCCTCGGTCGGGTTGCCGTTCAGGGCGACCTTGTTCTTGAACTCCGGCTTCAGCAGGTCGGCGAAGGATTTCGGCGGGTCCTTGATGACGTTGGAGTTGTAGCCGATGGCCACGTAGCCGCCGTAGTCGTCGAACCAGTCGCCGTTACTCGCCTTGGCGTCGGCCGGGATGTTGGCCCACTCGGCCACCTTGTAGGGGGCGAGGAGGCCGTCCTGGGCCGCCGTCAGGGCGAAGGACGTGCCCAGGTCGAGCACGTCGGGGGCCCGGGACTGACCCTTCAGCGTGTTGACGGCGTTGATCTCGTCCTGGCTCGAGCCGTCGGGGTTCTCCGAGTTGATCTTGATGCCGTACTTCTTCGAGAAGTCCTTGATGATGGTCCCGTAGTTGGCCCAGTCGGCCGGGAGGGTGATGACGTTGAGCGTCCCCTCGGCCTTGGCCGCCTTGATGAGGGCCGCCTGACCGCCGCCGGCCGACTCCGACGTCACGGTGGCCCAGTTGGTCGCCGCCCCACTCGATCCTGCGGTGAGCACACTCAGTCCGCAGGCGGTCGCCCCTGCGAGCATGGCCATGACGGTCTTGCGCATCCAATCGGTCCCTTCGTCGTACGTGTCGGATTGCGGCATCCGGTCGGAAACCGGCTCGCAATGCGAACGTAACGACGGCAGGTAACGGCGGGGTGACCTTGGCGCGATGCCGGTCCAATTCCTCGGTGACCGGCCGTGGTCAGAGGTGACGACGGTGACGGTTGCCCCGACCCACGGGGCGGTGCGGTGTCGCCCGGTGACGCCCCGGTGAACGGACGGCGCCCGCCACCCGACGCCGGCCGCCGGCGCTCAGACCGAGGTGACCTCGACGCCCTTCCAGAAGGCCACGTGGTCGGCGATCTCGGCCGCCGCCTCCTTGGGCTGCGGGTAGTACCAGGCGGCGTCGGCATTCGTCGCCCCGTCGACGACGACGTCGTAGTAGCTGGCCTCGCCCTTCCACGGACACGTGGTGGTCGTGGCGGAGGACGCCAGATGGGTGGCGTCGACGTCGGCCGGCGGGAAGTAGTGGTTCCCCTCGACGACGACCGTCCGGTCACTCTCGGCCAGTACCGTTCCCTGCCACGTCGCTCGAATGGTCATGCAGCCACGCTACCGGCGTAGCCCGGGAGGTGACGCGCCGGAAGGCGGTCGTTTCCGGTACGGTCTCGGAGGGTATTCCACCGGACAGCGGTCCAGCCAAGGAATGAGCTCACGGTCAGCACTGACGCAGTCGCCCCCGCTCTCGACATCTCGACCCGCTACCCCCTCGTGCGCGGGCTGACCGAGTCCCTCGCGGCCCCGCTCTCGGCCGAGGACCAGACGGTCCAGTCGATGCCCGACGTGAGCCCGACCAAGTGGCACCGGGGCCACACCTCGTGGTTCTTCGAGACCTTCCTGCTCCAGCCGTCGGCGCCCGGCTACCGGCCGTTCCACCCGGCCTTTGCCTACATCTTCAACTCCTACTACGAGATGGTCGGCGCCCGGCACCCGCGGAGCGAGCGGGGCCTCATCTCACGGCCGGGGATCGACGAGGTCCGGGACTACCGCCAGCACGTCGACCGGTCCATGGTCGACCTCCTCGACCGGTCGGCCTCGCCCGAGCTGCTAGCCCTGGTCGAGCTGGGCCTCAACCATGAGCAACAGCACCAGGAGCTGCTGCTCATGGACATCAAGCACGTGCTGTCGAGGAACCCACTGCACCCCGCCTACGACGCACTGGCGGTGACGCCCCCCGGCGCCTCGCCGTCGGTCGGCTGGCTCGAGCATCCGGCCGGGACGGCCGAGGTCGGCCACCCGGGGGTGGGCTTCGGGTTCGACAACGAGTTCCCCCGCCACACCGTGTCGCTCCCCTCGTTCGCCATCGCCGACCGACCGGTCACCTGTGGCGACTGGCTGGCCTTCATGCACGACGGCGGGTACCAACGACCCGAGCTCTGGCTCTCCGACGGCTGGGCCCTGGTCCAGCAGGAGCGGTGGAACGCCCCGCTCTACTGGTCCCCGGCCGACGAGGGCGACCCCGGTGTGGCCTGGAACATCTTCACCCTGGGTGGCGACCGACCGGTCGACCCGGCCGAGCCGGTGTGCCACGTGAGCTACTACGAGGCCGACGCCTTCGCCCACTGGACCGGCGCCCGGCTCCCGACCGAGTCGGAGTGGGAAGTCGTGGCCGCCGGCGAGGGCGGTGCCGGGCACTTCCTCGACCAGGCGCGACTGCACCCGGCGCCCCTCGACGGGGCCGAGCGGCGGTTCTTCGGCGACGTCTGGGAGTGGACCTCGAGCGCCTACTGCCCCTACCCGGCGTTCCGGGCGGCCCCCGGCGCCGTCGGTGAGTACAACGGCAAGTTCATGGTCAACCAGTACGTGCTGCGGGGCGGCTGCTGCGCCACCCCTGCTGGGCACGTCCGGGCGACCTACCGAAACTTCTTCCCGGCCGCCGCCCGCTGGGCCTTCAGCGGCGTGCGACTGGCCCGGGACCTGACGTGACCCCGGCCGATGAGGGGTCATCCGAGTCGTCGTCACTCACCGTCGACGTCCACCTGACCCCCGATGACCTCGACCGGGCCTTGACCGAGGATGTGGCCAACGGCCTCACCGAGTCCCCGAAGTCGCTGCCCCCCATCTGGTTCTACGACGAGGAGGGCAGTCGCCTCTTCGAGGAGATCACCCGACTCCCCGAGTACTACCCCACCCGGGCCGAACGCTCCCTGCTCGAGCGCCACGCCGGCGACATGGCCGAGCTGGCCCAGGCCGACACGTTGGTCGAGCTGGGCGCCGGGGCCTGCGAGAAGACCCGGGTCCTCCTCGACGCCATGGTCGCCCAGGGGAGCCTCGACCGCTACGTCCCCTTCGACGTCAGCGACGAGTTCCTGCGCCAGGCGGCCACCGAGCTCCTGGGCGAGTACCCCGGCCTGTCGGTCCACGCCGTGATCGGCGATTTCCGACGACACCTCGGCACGCTGCCGACCGACGGGCACCGGTTGGTGGCCTTCCTCGGCGGCACCATCGGCAACTTCGACCCCCTGGCCCGGCAGCGGTTCTTCTTCGACCTCAACTGCACGATGGCCGCCGGCGACCACCTGCTGCTCGGGACCGACCTCGTGAAAGATCCGGCCCGCATCGTCGCCGCCTACGACGACGCCGCCGGGGTCACGGCGGCCTTCAACCGCAACGTGCTGGCGGTCATCAACCGTCGCCTCGGCGGCGACTTCGACCTCGGACGGTTCGAGCACGTGGCCCGATGGAACGACGTGGCCGAGTGGATCGAGATGCGGTTGCGCTCGATCGGCCCCCAGGCGGTCCGGATCGCCGACCTCGACCTCGACGTGGCCTTCGACGACGGCGAGGAACTACTCACCGAGATCAGCTGCAAGTTCACCCCCGACGGCATCGAGAAGGAGCTCGGCCTGGCCGACTTCGTCGTCGACGCCATGTGGGGCGCCGACGAGGGGGACTACCTGCTCACCCTGGCCCACCCGTACTGCTGAGCGGGTCCCGGGCCACCACCCCACCGCGCAGGGTCGAGAGCCCGGCGGCCACGGCGGCCACGGCGGCCAGGAACCACAGGGTCACCGAAAAGGCGTGGCCGACCACCGACGGGCTGCCCCCGTCGCCCCCGGCGGCGGCGTAGACCAGGCCGGTGAGGGCCAGGCCCAGGGCCGTGCCCATCCCCCGGGTCATGTTCAAGATCCCCGACGCCATGCCCCGCTGCGACGACGGCGTCGAACCCATGATGGTGGCGTTGTTGGGGGCGGTGAACAGGCCGAGCCCCACCCCCACCACCAGCAGGCCGGCCAGGAACCACGAGGTCGAGCCGTGGAACGTGGCCAGGAACACCAACGCCGACGCGGCCAGGGCCATGCCGCCGATGGTCAGCGACCGGGGACCGACCCGGTCGGCCAGGCGACCGGCCAACGGTGCCGTCAACCCGATGGCCAGCGGCATGGCCATCAGCTCGAGTCCGGCCCGGGCCGGCCCGACCCCGGCGCCCCGTTCCAAGAAGAAGGGCACGGTGAGCAGGACCCCGAAGAGCACGATGTAGGAGAGCGCCCCGCTGGCGATGCCGACGGCGAACGGCCGGCGTCGGAAGAGGCCGAGGTCCATCATCGGGGCACGGGACCGGCGCTCCACCAGCACGAAGGTGGCCCCGAGGGCCACGCCGGCGGTGGCCAGACCGACGACCAGCGGCGAGCGCCATCCGGCCGTGTTGACGAACGACACCGCCGAGAGCAGGGCCACCACCGCCGGGAGGAACACGGCCAGCCCCGACCAGTCGAACGGCGTGCGGTCCTGGAGGTAGCGGCTCCGCGGGATGAACAGGATCCCGGCCACCAGGCCGAGCACGCCGACCGGGACGTTGACGTAGAACAGCAGCCGCCAACCCCCGGCGGCCAAGAGGAACCCCCCAACGGTCGGACCGAGGGCCAGGCCGACCGCCTGGGCCGCCCCCTGGATGCCGAGGGCCCGCCCGAGCGACCGGGACGGCACGGCCACGGCGATGATGGCCACGCTGTTGGCCTGGAGCATGGCGGCACCGATCCCCTCGAGGACCCGGAAGCCGTCCAGGGCGACCAGGCCCGGTGCCAGGCCGCACAGGGCCGAGCCGAGGATGAAGACGGCGAAGCCGTAGACGTACAGCAGCTTGTGGCCGAGCATGTCGGAGAGCCGTCCGACGGCGGTCACCATGACCACCAGGGTGAGCAGGTAGCTGAGACCGACCCAGGTGACGGCGCCCACACTGGCGTGGAACTGGTGCTGCAACGACGGCAGGGCCAGGGTGACGATGCTGGCGTCGAGCTGGCCCATGAAGGCCCCGATGCAGACGGCCCCGACGGCCAGCCAGCAGGCACCCGGACGGTTCCGGATGGCCGCCGGTCGGGCGGGCTCGGTCAGCCAGCGGGGGGCGCCGACCCGCAGTCCGTCCGACACCATCGCCATGACCTCATGGTGCGCCCGGCCCACCTAGAACTCAAATACATCTTTACTGAAGTTCCCATAAGATTCTCATATGGACCTGCGCCGCCTCCGCTACTTCGTCGCCGTGGCCGACCACGGTGGCTTCACCGCCGCCGCCCGGGAGCTGTTCGTCTCCCAACCGGCCCTCTCGCTGGCCGTGAAGGAGCTGGAGGCCGAACTGGGGGCCCGGCTCTTCGACCGCCTGGGCCGACGCACCGTGCTGACCGCCGCCGGCCGGGCCCTGTTGGTGCCGGCCCGTCAGACGCTGCGAGACGAGGCCACCGGTCGGGCCGCCGTGGCCGCGGTGGTCGGTCTGCAGGAGGGGTCACTGACCCTCTGCTGCCTGCCCACCCTGGCCGTCGATCCCCTGGCCGAGCTGATCGGGCGCTTCCGGGGCACCCATCCCGGCGTCCGGATCGACCTGGCGGCCCCCGACGACGCCGCCGGGGTGGCCGCACTGCTGCGCAGCGGCGAGTGCGAGCTCGGGGTGGCCGAGTCCGGTGACGGGGGCGCCGACCTCGAGCACCACGACCTGGGCGCCCAACGCCTGTGGTGCATCTTCCCGCCGGACGTGGCGGCCGGGCGGTCCTCGGGTCTCGGCGTGCTCGACGGCGTGCCGCTCATCACCACCCCCGAGGGGACGTCGACCCGGCGGCTCCTCGACGAGGGACTGGCCCGGGCCGGGGTGGTGCCCACCCTGTCGGTGATCACGGCCCAGCGCGACGCCGTCCTCCCCTTGGTCCTGGCCGGCGCCGGCGCCGCCCTGGTCCCCGAACGCCAGGCCCAGGTGGCCGAGCAACTGGGGGCGGTGGTGGTCCGACCCGATCCCCCGGTCGAACGGCGCCTGGCCGTGCTCCACCGGCCCGGTCCCCTGGCCCCGGCCGCCCAACGGTTCCTCGAGCTGGTGACCTCACCCGGGCGCCCGAGCGCCGGCTCGACGACCGACTAGGCCGACGGGACCCGGGCCAGCGAGAGGACCGTCCGGCGGACGAAGCCGTCCTGGTCGGGCCAGGGGAAGTCGCAGAGGGTCGACCACAGGGTGACGGTGCCGTGCAGCGCCACCCAGACGGCGGTGGCGTCGGCGAAGGTGTCGGTGCTGGCCGATCGCCCGGCGGCGACGCACCCGGCGATCCCGCCGATCAAGAGGGCGAACGCCTCGCCACCGATGGGCAGTTCGCCCTCGGCCACCTCCACCCCGTCCTCGGGGGGCGGCAGCTCGTGGGTGAACAAGGTCCGGTAGACCGCCGGGTGGGCCAGCCCGTAGGTCACGTAGGCCTCGCAGCCGGCCACCAACTGCTCGACCACGTCGTCGGCCGAGGCGATGGCCGCCTCGACGGCCTCGGCGATCTCGTCGAACGCCTGGGTCATCACCGCCCAGACGATGGCGTCGCGGTGGGCGAAGTGGGCGTAGATGGACGGCGCGGCGATGCCCACCTCCCGGGCCACCGCCCGCAGGGTCACGGCGTCGGCGCTGCCGGTCCGCTCCATGAGGGCCACCGCTCCGGCCACGATGTCGCCCGACAGCTGGCTGCCCTCGCCCCGGGCGTTGCGGACCCGGGGGGGCCGGGACGTCAGTTGCTCGGTCACGGTGTTCCCTACCTCTCAGGATCCGGGTTCCTTCGAAAAAGACTTTACAAGCGTTAGGTGATCAGAATAGGTTTACATCCATAACCTCACGCTTGTAAACCTAAGGGGAGCCGATGTCCGCCACCGTCAACGCCCACCAGACCGAGCCCCCGGCCTTCGAGGTCGACCGACGCTGGCCCGACGGCCATCCCCGGCGGCGGGCCATCCTGGCCGTGCTGTGTCTCAGCCTGCTGATCGTGGTGACCGACAACTTGGTGCTGAACACGGCCCTCCCGACGCTCTCCCGGGTCCTGCACGCCGGCACCTCGCCCCTCCAGTGGATCACCGACGCCTACGCCCTGTGCTTCGCCGCTCTCCTCATCCCGGCCGGGGCCCTCGGTGATCGGTTCGGCCGGCGCCGGGCCCTGGTGGCCGGGCTGGTGGTGTTCGCCGTCGGCAGCGCCATGGCCGCCTTCGCCCCGGGCGCCGGCATGCTCATCGCCGACCGGGTGATCATGGGCCTCGGGGCGGCCTTCGTCATGCCGGCCACCCTGTCCATCCTCACCTCGGTCTTCCCCCCCGCCGAGCGACCCCAGGCCATCGCCCTGTGGTCGGCCGTCGCCGGGGTGGCCATCGTGATCGGCCCCACGCTGGGCGGGCTGCTGCTGGCCCACTTCGCCTGGGGCAGCGTCTTTCTGGTCAACATCCCGGTGGTCGCCGTCGCCCTCGTCGGGGTGCTCCGACTGGTGCCCGAGACGGCGGCGCCCGACGCCGGGCGACTCGACGTGGTCGGCACGGTCCTGGTGGCCGTGGCGCTGTTCGCCATCGTCGACGCCATCATCGAGGCACCGGGCCACGGGTGGTTCAGCGCCACCACGCTGGGCGAGATCGCCCTGGGGCTGGCCGTGCTGGGGGGCTTCTGCTGGTGGGAGCTACGGGCGGCGCACCCCCTCATCGACCTGCGGCTGTTCGGATCCCGGGCCTTCAGTGCCGCCACCTTCTCGGTGACCCTCACCTTCTTCGCCCTGTTCGGCAGCCTCTTCATCCTGACCCAGTACCTGCAGCTGGTCCACGGCTACAGCGCCTTGTCGGCCGGCGTCCGGGCGCTGCCCTTCGCCGCCGCCATGGGGGTCCTCTCACCGGTGTCGACCGTGCTCGCCGCCCGTTTCGGCACCCGGTGGATCGTGCCGCTGGGCCTGGCCCTCATGGGCCTCGGGCTCCTCGACCTGTCGACGGCCGGGGTCTCGACGCCCTATCCCCCGCTGGCCCTGGCGGTCACGATCATGGGGGCGGGCATGGGCCTGGTCATGGCGCCGGCGAGCACGACCATCATGACCTCGGTGCCGGCCCACCAGGCCGGGGCCGGGAGTGCGGTCAACGACACCATCCGGGAGGTGGGTGGGGCGCTCGGCGTGGCCATCGTCGGCAGCATCGCCGCCGCCCACTTCCGCCAGCAGCTCGAGCCGGTCCTCACCGCCCACCATGCGCCGGCCGCCCTGGCCCACCAGGCCACCGGCTCGATCGCCGCCGCCGACGCCATCGGCCGGCAGCTCGGCGGCCCCACGGGGGCCGAGCTGGTCACCTCGGCCCACTCGGCCTTCGCCGGGGCCATGGGCCTCGGACTCGAGGTGGCCGGGATCGTGGCCCTGCTCGGCTCGGTGGCGGTCTGGTTCGTGTTCCCCTCACCCCGGCGCCGGGCGGCCACCCAGACGGGCGAGACGACGGGCCGCGCCGACCTGGCCGAGCAGAACCGCCGGGCCCTCGCCGTCGGCTGAAGCCGACCGGACCGAACGGCTCAGGCCGGGTCGGTGGAGCCGGACCAGCTCGACGGCGGGTCGCTGGCCGGGAAGGACTCCTGGTCGGCCTCCTCGACGTCGTCGTCGGGGGTCACCGGCATGGGCGGGTCCTCCGGCGGCGCCCCGTCGTCGGCGTCATCTCGACCGTCGGTCACGGCCTCAGCCCACCAGGGCGATCGCCGCTTCGGGCGTGGCCACCCGGAACGAGAAGCTCTCCTCGAGGTACAGGCTGATGGTCTCGGCGTCGTGATGGGCGTAGCCCACCGACACGTCCTGACCCGACTCGAACAGGAAGTCGCCACCCCGCAGGCTGACGACGACCGCGCCGTCCACCCCCGGCGCCCAGACGATCGGGCCGCCCAGGATGCGCCGCAGGTGGTCGAACAGCAGGTACCCGCCGTGCTCGGTCGTCTCGACGACAGCGGTGTAGTCGTCGGGCCCGAGGGCCAGGCCGTAGGGGCCGTCCACGCCCTCACGACGCAGGACCTCGACGGCCTTGGCGACGTGGGACGGGTAGTTGGCGTAGTCGGCGCCGAGGGACAGCGGGGTGTGGGGCGACGCCTCGGTGATACCGACGATGCCCGCCGCACCCCACCCGTGGAAGACGGCGACGTTCTCGGCTCGGGCCAGCGCCGCCGCCGCCTCGTCGAGCGTCCCGAGGTCGACGTCGGCCGCACCCCGGTCGGCGTCGAGCAGCTCCTCGCGAGCGAGCTTGAAGTTCGAACGCAGCTCGGTCAGCGCCAGCACCTCGCGCCGTCGGGCGGCCAGCTCGTCCTCGGCCACCGGGCCGTTGACGATGACCGTACGCCCGAGGTTGGTCGCCGAGTACTGCCAACCGAGGGGCCCGGCGAAGTCCACCAGTTTGCGTGACGCCATGGCCGGCACGAGGCGCTCACGGGCCTCGGTGTCGATGACCTCCCAGATCTCCTCGGGGATCGGTGCGTGGGATCGCAGCAGGTGGCTCATCGGGCCACCCCGCGCAGGTTGCCGATGCCCAGCGACTGGGCCGAGTCCGGCAGGGCGTCGCCGACGCTCTCGCCCTCCGCTTCCTTCTCGATCCCGACGACCGGCCCCTCGGTGAAGAGGTAGGTACGCAGGTGTTGGTCCAGGGCGGGGTCCCGTCGCCGGAGCCACTCGAGGGTCATGGCGGCATGCTCCTTCTCTTCGTCCCGGTTGTGGGCCAGGATCTCGGCGAGCTCGGTGTCGGTCGACGCCGCTACTCGCTGGTCGTACCAGTCGACCGCCTCGAGCTCCTCTTGGATCGAGGTGATGGCCCGGTGGCGGTCGATCGTCTGGGGCGAGAGGGCGTCGGGCGATTCGTGGAGTCCAGCACTCTGGGCCATGCGTCTCCTCGTCGGTCGGGCCCGCCGGCGGCGCGGGGGCGTACAGGTGCGTTCGTCGGTCGTCCGCCACGGTACCAGGGACCCAGGCACGAGCGGCCGTGGGCCGGGCCCGGCTCAGGTGCCCGACACGTCCAGATCGGCCGACACCCGTTCGGGCCGGAGTCGCACCACCAGCTCTCCGGGGACCCCGTTGCGTCGGCCGAAGGCCTCCGCCTGGTCCTGGCCCATGTACCGGCCCCCGAGCCGGGTGGCCCAGTAGACGAGATCGTCGGGTTCCTCGCTGAGCTCCACCGCTCCCTCGACGATCACGAAGGCGAACGGCGGCCGGTCGTCGTCCACGCACAGCGCCGCCCGACCCTCGCGGGCCAGGTTGCGGCCCTTCACGGTGTCGGCGCCGGTGTTGAACACCAGGGCACCGTCGTCGTCGAGGTCGAACCACACCGGGGCCACGTGCGGGCGCCCGTCGGCTGCGCGTCGTGGCCAGCTTGCCCGTCCGCACCGGCGGACCGACCAGGAATTGCCGGACGTCGTCGTCGCGGATCGTTCGAGGTGCCATGGCGATCACCCTACGGGGCGAGGCCGGCGCACTCGACACAGCGGTCGGTCGCCGGCAGGGCCGCCCGGCGCTCGTCGCCGATGGGCCCGCCGCAGTGGACACAGGCCCCGGTGTCGTCGCCGAGCGCCCGCCGGTCCAGGACCTCGAGCTGCCGTCGGGCGTGGTCGAGCAGAGCCGAGACCCGGGCCCGCTCGAAGCCGATGGTCGACCCTTCGGGATCGTGCTCGTCGTCGGGCCCGTCGGACCCCGACAGGACGATCTCGGCCAGGTCGCGCTCGAGGTCCTCGATCTGGTCGGCCAGCATGCGACGCCGGTCGCTCGCTGCCTGGGTCGTCGACGTCGGTGGTTCGACCACCGGCCCACGCTACCGGGCCGCCGTCGGCACCTCTCGGGGAACGGGGCGCCCGGGTCGGCGGCGCGACACGCCCGCGCTGCGCTCGTTAGCCTGAGAACCGCAGGTCCCCGAGGTGGGGACCGCTGACCAGCGCCGGTGGCGCCGGGTGGCGATGGGGAGGCAGAACATGGTGGCAATCGAGTCGGCTTGGCCCAAGTACCCGGGGTACGCGATCGACCTGATCCCCTACCCCGGCCGGGTCCGGGTGTACTACGGCGACCTCCTCATCGCCGAGAGCACGAAGGCGCTACGGGTCGAGGAGACCAAGCACGTCGACCGGATCTACCTGCCGCCGTCCGACGTGCGGCTGGACCTGTTCGAGCCCAACGACCACCACACCATCTGCCCGTTCAAGGGTGAGGCCAGCTACTGGACCCTGACGGCCACCGACCCGCCGACCGAGGACCTGATCTGGTCGTACTTCACGCCCATGGACGAGGTGGCCGGGCTGAAGGACTACATCGGGATCTACCACGAGAAGACCCGCGTCGAGCTCGAGGAAGTCTGGGCCGGCACCGATCCCGAGCTGGTCACCACCAACCGGTTCCCGGCCTGGGGCGACGCCGCCGACCTCGTCCACCTCATCGACGTCGAGCCCGACGGCCCGGGTCACTTCGTCGGCCCGACCTATCGCGACCTCACCCGCAACGTCGTCGAGGGCGGCCAACTGCTGGCCCAGGCCATCGTGGCCGCGTCGAAGACGGTCCCCCACCAGAAGGTGACCTCGGCCTACATGATCTTCTCCAAGGCCGCCTCCTTCGACGAGCCCATCGACCTCAACGTCGAGGTGCTCCGGGGCGGTCGCACCTTCTCGACCGTCGAGGTCCGGGCCGAGCAGAACGGACAGCTCTGCGCACCGGCGCTCCTCCTGTTCGACCAGGGGGCCCCCGACGCCATGTCGTCGGTGCCGCCGATGCCCGACGTGCCCGGTCCCGACGAGGCCGTGCCCTACGACATGCGGGTCACCGGACGCGAGCTGCGGGTGGTCGACGCCGCCTACGATCCCGACCCCGACCGGATCGGGCCGCCGGAGATCTTCGCCTGGATGCGCTTTCGCGACTCGCCGGCCGAGGAGTACCTCGAGCGGGCGCTGATCGCCCAGTCCACCACCCACTTCACCCTGGCGGCGTCGATGCGACCGCACAAGGGGTTCGGCGAGGCCGACGCCCACCTGACGCTGTCGACCGGGATCATGTCGATCGCCATCGCCTTCCACGAGCGGGCGCCGGCCAGCGAGTGGCTGCTCTACGCCCACTCGGCCTACTTCGCCGGTGGCGGCCTGGTCCAGGGCGACGGCAAGGTCTTCACCCGGAGACCGGACGACTGGTCGCCTCGATCAACGTGCAGGCCATGGTCCGGGCCTTCGCCCAGGACCCGAGCTCGATCAAGGCCAGCGACCGGGTCATGTGACGACGGACCGCCGCCGGCGCTGCCGCGCCGGCGGCGGTCCCACGACGCTTGGCGACGGCCCGAGGGCCCTACTGCAGGTAGCCCTCGACCGTGCCGGCCGGGCGCTCGGACGCCGAGGACGGGTCGCCCCCGGCGTCACGAATGGCCCGACGCTGGCGGAGGAGGTCCCACAGCCGATCGAGCGTCACCTCGAGCTCCTTCAGCTTGGCGTGGTCCTCGGCACCGAGCCCCTCACCGGCGTGCGCCGCCTCGAGCCGATGCTCCTCGGCGGCGAGCTGGCTGATCTGGTGCACGATGTCCTGGTCGTCCATGGCGTCCTCCTCGAGAGTCGGCGGCGGGCCTACGCCACCGCGCCGAGCACTGATCCTTCCACGGACCCGACCACCGGGTCGCCGGCGCCCAGGGCCGGGCCCAGGACGTCGGCCACCACGTCGGCCAAGTGGAAGGTCATCTGTTCCCGCACCTCTTCGGGGACATCCTCGAGGTCCGGGCCGTTGCGCTTGGGCAGCACGACCTCGGTGAGACCGGCCCGGTGGGCCGCCAACACCTTCTGGCGAACGCCGCCGATCGGCAGCACCCGGCCCTGGAGGGTGACCTCCCCGGTCATACCGACCGTCGAGCGGACCGGCTCGTCCCGCAGCAAGCTCACCAGGGCGGTGACCATGGTGACGCCGGCCGAGGGTCCGTCCTTCGGGACGGCGCCCGCCGGCACGTGCACGTGGAACCGACGGCCCCGGAAGGCCGAGGGGTCGATGCCGAGCTCCGCCGCGTGGCTCCGGACGTAGGAGAGGGCGATCTCCGCCGACTCCTTCATCACGTCGCCCAGCTGCCCGGTGAGGGTCAGCCCCTCGGGGCCTTCGGCCACCGAGGCCTCGACGAACAGGACATCCCCACCGGCGCCGGTGACGGCCAGGCCGGTCACCACGCCGGGGACACTGGTGCGGTCGGCCGCCTCGAAGAAGAACCGTGGCCGGCCGAGCCAGCCCCGGACGTCCTCGGCCTCGATGACGATCGGCTCGGCTGCGCCAGCCTCGCCGCCCTCCGACGAGGTGGCGGCCAGACGGGTCGCCACCTTGCGCAACAGCCGCCCGAGCTCGCGCTCGAGCCCGCGGACCCCGGCTTCCCGGGTGTAGTCCCCGACGATGGTGCGCAGCGCGTCATCGCTGATCTGCACCTCCTCGGGCCGCAGGGCGGCCCGGCCGACCTGCCGGCCGACCAGGTGGTTGCGGGCGATGGCCACCTTCTCCTCCTCGGTGTAGCCGTCGAGGCGGATGATCTCCATCCGGTCGAGCAGGGGCCCGGGGATGGTGTCGATGACGTTGGCCGTGGCGATGAACAACACTCGCGACAGGTCGAGGTCGACCTCGAGGTAGTGGTCACGGAACGTGTGGTTCTGCGCCGGGTCGAGCACCTCGAGCAGGGCCGACGACGGGTCGCCCCGGAAGTCGGCGCCCAACTTGTCGACCTCGTCCAGGAGGACGACCGGGTTCATGGTGCCGGCCTCGCGGAGCGCCCGGACCATCCGGCCGGGCTGTGCCCCGACGTAGGTCCGGCGGTGACCGCGGATCTCGGCCTCGTCGCGGACCCCACCCAGGGCGACCCGGACGAACGAGCGTCCGAGGGCCCGGGCGACCGACTCGCCGAGCGAGGTCTTCCCCACTCCCGGCGGACCGACCAGGGCCAGGATGGCCCCCGAGCCGCGGGCGTCGACCGGGGCCAGACCCCGCTCCGCCTGCAGCTTGCGCACCGAGAGGTGCTCGAGGATGCGATCCTTCACGTCACTCAGACCATCGTGGTCCTCGTTCAAGATGCGCTCGGCCTCGGTGACGTCGAGCCGATCCTCCGACTCGTTGCCCCAGGGGAGCTCGAGCACGGTGTCGAGCCAGGTCTGGATCCAGCCCCGCTCCGGGCTCTGCTCGCTGGTGCGCTCGAACTTGTCGATCTCACGCGCCACGGCGGTGCGCACGCCCTCGGGCAGGTCCCGCTCGGCCACCTTCGTGCGGTAGTCGTCGGGGTTCTCGTCGCCCGAGTCGCTGAGCCCGCCGAGCTCCTTTCGGATGGCCTCGAGCTGACGACGGAGCAGGAACTCGCGCTGAGTCTTCTCCATGCCCTCCTCCACGTCGGTCTTGATCCGCTCGCGGAGCGTCAGGTCGGCCAGCGTCTCTCGGGCCCACGACAGGACGAGGCGCAACCGGGCCTCGATGTCGGTGGTCTCGAGCACCTGGACCTTCTGGGCCAGCGACAGGTCCGGGGAGTAGCCCGAGACGTCGGCCAACCGGCCGGGCTCGGTGACGTCGCGCAACTGGGCGGCGATGCGTCCCGCGCCGCGACTGACCAGGATGTTCTCGAGGATCGCCCGGTACTCCCGGGCCAGGTCGAGGGCCGCCGGCGACGCCGGCGCCTCCTCGACCGTCTCGGCCTCGACCCACAGGCGCCGAGCCGGTACCCGGCACGCCGGTGCCGATGGTGGCCCGCTCCTCGCCGCGGACCACGACCGCCGGCAACCCGCCGGGCAGCGAGCCGTCCTCCACGATCTCCGACACCACGCCGACGGTGGCGTAGCTGCCGTCGATGTGGGGCACGAGCAGGAGCCGGCTACCGGCCGAGCGGGCGGCCTCGACCGCGGCCCGGGCCTCGTCGCTCTCCAACGCCATGGTGAAGACCATGCCGGGCAGCACCACCCCCGACGTCAGGGGAAGCACAGGTAGGGTCAAGTTCTTGCCAGTCACGGTTCCTCCGATCGGCCCCGATGCATTTACGTAATCAGGTAACACTCGCCGACCGCCCCGCTATTCCCTGCCGGTTCGACCTCGTTCGACCGACGTTGCGAGCCCTCGGCCGCCGGTGAACCCCCTCGAGCGGGTGGTCCGGGTCGTCGACCGCTCCCAGCAGCGGTTCGGGCCGGCCGGCTTCGTCTTCGGGGTGATCAAGAAGTTCGGTGACGACCGGGGCGGGTCGCTGGCCGCCCTGCTCACGTTCTACGGCTTCCTGTCGCTGTTCCCCCTGCTCCTGCTGCTGGTGACGATCCTCGGGCTGGCCTTCGGGGACAACAAGTCGGTGACCCACGACCTCGAGTCCTCGGCCCTCTCGCAGTTCCCGGTCATCGGGACCCAACTCGGTGACAGCATCAAGGCCCTCCACCGCAACAGCGAGATCGGCCTGGTCATCGGGATCCTCGGGCTCCTGTGGGGCTCGCAGGGAGCGGCCCAGTCGGGCCAGTACGCCATGGCCGAGATCTGGAACGTGCCCGGCGTGGTCCGGCCCAACTTCTGGTCCCGTCTGGCCCGGACGTTCCTGTTGATGGGGACGCTGGGCGTCTTCCTCCTGCTCAGCACGGCGTCGGCCGCCATCTCGAGCTTCCTCGGGGGCGACCACACGTTGGAGAAGATCGGTGGGATCGCCCTGACCGTCCTGCTCAACGTGGCGCTGTACATCCTGGCCTTCCGGATCCTCACGCCCAAGCAGGTGGCCAGCCGGCTGCTGCTGCTCGGGGCCGTGCTGGGTGGGATCGGCTGGACCGTGCTGCAGCTGGCCGGCGGGGTCCTCATCCACCGCACGCTCCAGAACACGAGCGAGGTCTACGGGTTCTTCGCCATCGTGCTCGGCTTCATGGCCTGGATCTACCTCGGTGCCCAGATGACGCTGTACATGGCCGAGCTCAACGTGGTCCGCGAACGACGGCTCTGGCCCCGCAGCATCGTCCAACCCCCGCTCACCGACGCCGACCGCAAGGTGCTGGCGGCCATCGCCCGCCAGGGCGAGCGACGGCCCGAACAACAGGTGTCGGTGCAATTCGACCCACCCGAGGCCCCGGCCGACGAGACCGGTGCCACCACCGGCGAGGCGGCACCCGATGCCCGATCCCTCACCCGATCCCGATCCCTCACCCGACCAATCGGCCGCACCGAAGGTCGAGACCAACGGGACGGCGGCGACCGACGACTACCAGTCGAACCCGAGGAGCTGACGCATCGTCGCCTCGAAGGCCTCGTCGTCGAGCGACCGGCGCAGGGCCAGGATGGCCTGGGCGTCCTGACCGACCTCGACCCGTAACGGCGTGGCCGGATCCTCGAGGGCGTCGGCCACCGCCCGGGCCACCGAGTCGGGACCGGGCCGGCCACCGGGCCCGTTGACCTTGAGGTCGGTCCCCTCCCACTGGGCCCGCAGCGGGGCGTAGACCTCGTCGCCCAGGTGGTCCCCGGTGTGCAGCATCCCCGGCGCCACGTAGCCGGGCTCGATGATCACCACCCGGATGCCGAAGTGCCCGAGCTCGTAGGACAGCACCTCGGAGAGGGCCTCGAGGGCGTGCTTGGAGGCGGCGTACGCCCCCTCCAACGGCGGCGCCACGTGACCCTGGATCGAGCTCACATTGACGATGACCCCGCTGCCCGCGGGCCCGCCACGAGCCGAGCAACGGCTGGACCACCCGCAGGGGTGCCACGGCGTTGGTGTCGAGCACCGCCCGGAGTCGCTCGATCGGGAAGTCCTCGAGCGGCCCCGAGCCGGACACGCCGGCGTTGTTGACCACGGCGTCGAGCTCGCCGGCCGCCGCCAGCGCGTCGGCGATCGACGTCGCGTCGCCCACGTCGAGGGCCAGCACCTGGGCCACGTCCAGGTCGGCGAGCAGGCCCGGGTCCCGGGCCGTGGCCACCACGTCGTGGCCCCTGTCGGTCAGCTCGACGGCGGTGGCCCGACCGATCGCCCGGGCGGCGCCGGTGATGAGGACACGCACGCCGCCGAGTGTAGGGACCGTCCGGGGCCGGGTCAGGCCCCCGCCGGGAGCCCCACCAGCTGCTCGCTGACCTCCCACAACCGCCGGGCCGCCTCGGGGTCGCGGGCCGCCGCCGTCGGCTGCTGCTCCTTGCACTTCACGAAGTACTTGCCGGTGGTCGTGGCCACCTCCGGCGAGGTCGCCAGGTAGATCGAGGTCCGGGCGCCCTTCTCGGGACTGAGAATGAAGGGTTTGATGCAGCGCCAACCCGAGGGCGACCACGCCCGAGGTGTCGCCGTCCCGGCCGTAGCCGGTGGCCACGACCCCGGGGTGCAGGCAGTTCGCCGTCACCCCGGTCCCGGCCAGGCGCCGGGCCAGCTCGGTGGTGAAGAGGATGTTGGCCAGCTTGGCCGCCCCGTAGACGCGCATGCCGGCGTAGGCCCCGGTCGACTGCAGGTCGTCGAAGTCGAGACCCTTGCGGGCCTGGTTGTGGGCGGTGGACGACACCGTGACCACCCGGGCCGGTCCGCCGGCCGTCAACCGGTCGGTGAGCAACCGGGTCAGGAGGAACGGACCCAGATGGTTCACGGCGAACGTGGCCTCGAAGCCGTCCACCGTCACCTGGCGCTGCGACAGGATGACCCCGGCGTTGTTCACCAGCACGTCCAGCCGGGGGCACCGGTCGAGGATCTCCTCCGCCCCGGCCCGCACCGACGACAGGTCGCCCAGGTCGAACACCACCAGCTCGGCCCGGCCCCCGGGCACCGACGACCCCTCGGTCGCCCGGGTGATCGCCGCCACCGCCGCCCGCCCCTTCTCCGGGTCCCGGGCGGTGAGCACCGTGTGGGCCCCCGCCCCGACGAGCGCCTTGGCCGTCTCGAAGCCGATACCCGAGTTGGCCCCGGTCACGACGACCGTCCGCCCGGACATGTCGGGAACCTTCGTCGTCGGAGCCATGCCGCACCCTTCGGGCCACCGCGGGCGGGTGGCCGATCGTCCCGACCCTACCGGTGGTCGACCGCCCCGGGCGCTCAGCGCCAGTCGTCGGTGGCCGTCACCAGCCCCCGGCTCGCCGTCAGCAGCTGCCCGCTCAGCGTCCGGTCGTCGTTGCGCATGCGCCACTGCAGCAACTGCTCGGCCGCCTGCCAGCCGCGGTCGCCGGCCTCGCCGGCCGCGACCAGGTCGACCAGCTGCGCCGGGTCACGCTCGAGGTCGAACAGCAGGGGCGGCAGCACCGAGCGCTCGGTGGCGAACTGGACGTACTTGTGGTCGGCCCCACGGACCATGGCCAACGAGCAGTGGCTCATCGGCACGCCGAGGAGCTGTTCGGCCGCCCGGTCCATCGGGTCCGAGAAGTCCCACTCGACGTGGGCCTCGGTCCGCCAGTGCGCCGGGGCCGACCCGTGGTCGACGAACGGGGCCAGCGACCAACCGTCGGCCTGGGCCGGCACCTCGATCCCCAGCCAGTCGCAGATCGTCGGCAGCACGTCGACCGACTCGGTGAAGGCGTCGACCACCGTGCCCCGGGTGCGGTCGCCCCGGGCCGTCGGATCGACCACGATCAACGGCACGTGGTAGCTCTCGTCCCAGTAGCCGAGCTTCTCGATCAGCCAGTGGTCGCCGCCCATCTCGCCGTGGTCGCTCGTGAGGACGACCAGAGTGGACTCGGCCAGCCCTGACGAGGCCAGGTAGTCGAACAGCACCCCCAGCTGATCGTCGACCTCTCGCTGGGCGCCGTAGTAGGTGGCCCGGAGCTGCCGTCGATCCCGAGGGTCGACCGGCGCCGCGCTCTGCGGCAGCTGCAGCGCCCCGGCGGCCAACGGGTGCTGGGCCGCCTCGGCCTCCCGGGTGGCCGCCCCCACGAAGTCGGGCAGGTCGGTCTCGTCGTAGAGGTCGTGGTAGCCGACCGGGTTGCGTCGCGGCGGGTGGGGCCGGATGAACGAGGCATGGACGAAGAACGGCGACCCGCCGTGGCGACCCAGCCAGTCGACCACCTGCTCGACCAGGAAGGCCGTCTGGGAGTGTTCGGCCCCGAACCGGCACGGGGCCCACGTGGCCCCGTGGTCGTCGGCCCCGGGAAAGCCGGGGATCGGTAGGTAGAGGTCCTGGACCGACGAGGAGACGTCGACCCCCCGGTCGGCCAGCCACCGACCCCAGGCCGGGCTCCCGGCCTCCCAGGGGTCGTCCACCAGGGCCCGGAAGCCCGGCAGGACGCCCTCGTAGACGAAGAGCGCCGGATCGTCGGCGGCCAAGGTCCTCGGGTCGAGGGCGGTGTCGGTGTAGCCGAACAGGACCGGGTCGTAGCCGGCCCCCCGGGCCAAGCGGGCCACGTTGGTGAAGCGGTCGTCGAGGGGGGTCCCGTTGTGCAGGACCCGGTTGTGGTGCAGGTAGGTCCCCGTGTAGAGACACGCCCGCGAGGGGGCGCACGGGGCGGCGTTGGCCCAGTGGTTGGCGAACAGCACCCCCCGGGACGCCAACCGGTCGAGGGCCGGTGTCTCGAGGACGGGATGGCCCAGCGCCGAGAGGCAGTCGCCCCGCCACTGGTCGACCGTGATGAACAGCACGTTGCGGTCCACGAACCCTCCACCCGTCGCCTGACGGGGTGACGATAGCGGTCGTCGCCGGCCGTTCCGGGACCCGGTCGGTCAGCCGCCGGCGGCCTCGATCGCCACCGGCTGCCACTCCCGCCACAGGGCCAGACGCGACTCGTAGTCCCGGGTGGCGATCTCGAGCGGCGGGATGCCGAAGAAGACCCGCAGGGGCGGCGGGTCGGCGTCGACGACCTTCATCAGGGCCCCCCGGGTGGCCACCGGGTCCCCGGGCGGGCCGGCGGGTCGGACGCCGCGGGCCGCTCGCACGGCGGCATAGGCCGGGAGCTCCTCGCTGCGCCGGGCCGACGGACCGGCCCAGTCGGTCGAGAACCCGCCGGGCTCGATCAGGGTGACGTGGATGCCGAAGTCCGCCACCTCGGCCGCCAGGGCCTGCGAGAAGCCCTCGAGGGCCCACTTCGAGGCGTGGTAGGCGCCGACGGTCGGGAAGGCGCTGATGCCACCGATGCTCGAGACCTGGATGACGTGACCGGACCCCTGGGCCCGCAGGATCGGCAGCGCCGCCTGGGTGACCCAGAGCGCCCCGAAGAAGTTGGTCTCCAGCTGCGACCGGACCTCCTCCTCGGTCAGCTCCTCGATCATCCCGAAGTGGCCGTAGCCGGCGTTGTTGACCACGATGTCGAGGGCTCCGAAGTGCGCGGCGGCCTGCTGGACAACCTCGAAGTCGCGGTCACGGTCGGTGACGTCGAGCTGGAGCGGCAGGACGGCGTCCCCGTAGGTCTCGACCAGCCCGTCGAGCGTCTCGGGCTTGCGGGCCGTGGCCGCCACCCGGTCGCCCCGGGCCAGGGCGGCGTCCGCCCACTCCCAGCCGAACCCCTTCGACGCCCCGGTGATCAACCACACCTTGCTCATCCACACTCCCCTCGTCGGGCCGGCGCTCCCGGCTCGCCCCCATCGTAGGGAGGGGCGGCGGGACCTCGGTCGGGCCTCGGGACGCCCCGGTCGGTCCGGCGGACCGGTCGCCAGTTGGCACTGCGAGTTGGCCGGCCGACCCCGGAGGGGGATGATGGTGGCGTGACCGTCATCCGCATCAACGCCATCACCGTCCAACCGGGCCAGGGCGACGAGCTGGCCTACCGGTTCGCCGCCCGGGCCGGGGCCGTCGACGACGCCGAGGGGTTCGAGGGGTTCGAGCTCCTCCGACCGACCGACGACCGCGACACCTGGCTGGTCATCACGAGGTGGGCCGACGAGGCCTCCTTCGTGGCCTGGACCACCTCGCCGGCCTTCGCCCACGGCCACCGGGGTGCCGGCGCGCCGGCCAAGGACGGTGCGCCGGTGGCCGCCCACAGCGAGCTGTGGTCCTACGACGTCGTGGACCTCTCCGGTAGCGGCGCCGGCCAGGGACCGCGATGACGAGCCGCCGCCCACGGTGAGCGACCTCTCGACCACCCTGCGCACCACCGGGTCGGTGCGCCAGTTCGCCGACGAGGCCGTCCCCGACGCCACCGTCTACCGGATCCTCGACACCGCCCGGTTCGCCCCGAGCGGCGGCAACCGCCAGGGTTGGCGGGTCATCGTGGTGAAGGACCCGGCGACCCGGCGAGCGTTGCGGGACCTCTACCTCGAGGGCTGGTACGAGTACCTGGCCCAGTCGGCGGCGGGACTGTGCCCGTGGGCCCCGGTGACCGACACCGACGCCGAGCGCCGGGCCCTCACCGAGGCGCCGGCGATCGCCCGGCGGGCCGCCGAGGGCCCGGGCGGCTTCGCCGAGCACCTCGACGAGGTACCCGTGCTCCTGCTGGTGCTGGCCGACCTGCGGGTGCTGGCGGCGGTCGACCGGGACCACGACCGCTACACCTTCGCCGGCGGGGCGTCCGTCTATCCCTTCGTCTGGAGCCTGCTACTGGCCGCCCGCGACGAGGGGCTCGGCGGGGTCCTGACCACCATGCCGATCCGGTCCGAGGACCGGGTCACCGCCCTCTTCGGGGTGGACGACGTCTTCGCCGTGGCCGGGCTGGTGGCCCTCGGCCGCCCGGTACGTCCCGCCGGGCGTCTCACCCGACGCCCGGTCGAGGCGTTCGCCACGCTGGACCGGTTCGACGGGCCGCCGCTCACGGCCACCTGACCCTCGGCCGGGAAGCTCAGCCGGGGTGGACCTCGGCTTGCCAGGCCCCGGTCAGCGGCACCGTGCACACCGCCGCCCCGGCCCCGACCAGCCACCGGACCAGGGCCTCGAGGTCCTGGTCGGCCGGGACCTCGACAACCAGACCGCGTCGGGCGTGGTCCTGGGTCACCCGCCAGCCGGTCCCGAGGGGGAAGCCCAGCTCGGCCAGCTGGGCCACCACCCGCCGTCCCCGGGGGTGCAGGAGGCCCACGGTGAGGAACGACGAACGGCGGCCGTGCGGGGCCATGATCGTGCCCATGGCCACGCCGGTGGTCCGGGTGCCGAACATCGCCGCCAGCGGCATCTGCACCGTCGGCCGCCGGTCGTCGTCCTCGTCGACGACCCCCGGCAGGAGGTTGCACCAACCCTGGCGGGCGGCCACCAGGGCCTCGAGCCGCGCCACCACCCTCGACGGGTCGCCCCCGTCGAATTCGAACCGTTCGGGTGAGCCGGGCATGGGCATAGTGTCTACTGCGGGTCCAGGCGCCACGTTCCACCCGCGCCCGGCCCGGTGTCGGACCGGCACCGGCGCCCCGGAGGATCCCTCGTCGAGAAAGTGGTGCACCCGTGCACGCGTTCGTCTGTGACTCCTGTCGACAACTGGTGTTCTTCGAGAATTCGGTGTGCCTCGGGTGCGGTGCGCCGCTCGGCTACGTCCCCGAGCGCCGGGCCGTGCTCACCCTGGTGGCCGGCCCCGCCCCCGACGAGTTCACCCTCCTCGACGACGGCACCACCCGGTGGCGTCGCTGCGCCAACCACGAGATGGTCGGGTGTAACTGGATGGTCGCCTCGGAGGAGGACGAGCTGCCACGGCGCTGCCTGTCGTGCCACCTCACCCGCACCGTCCCGGCGGAGGACGACACCACCGGTCGCTCCTGGCTGGTCGAGGCCGAAGCGGCGAAACGACGCCTGGTCTTCGAGCTGGCCGAGCTCGGCCTACCCGTCGAGCCCCGTGACGAAGCCGCCGGCCGGGGCGTGACCTTCGACCTCGAGTCGAGCACCCGCTCGAAGGTGGTGACCGGCCACGACGACGGGGTCATCACGCTGGACCTGGCCGAAGCCGACGACCCGCACCGAGAGGAGCTGCGCCAGCAACTGGCCGAGCCCTACCGCACCCTGCTCGGGCACTTCCGGCACGAGATCGGGCACTACTACTGGCCGGTGATCGTCACCCGGCCCGACGACCTCGAGGCGTGCCGGGCCCTGTTCGGCGACGAGCGGGCCGACTACGGCGAGGCCATCGCCCGGCACTACGACGGCGGGCCACCGTCCGGGTGGCAGGACGACTTCGTGAGCGCCTACGCCACCATGCACCCGTTCGAGGACTGGGCCGAGACGTTCGCCCACTACCTCCACGTCCTCGACACCCTGCAGACCGCCGGGGCGTTCGGCATGCGAGTGACCCTGCCCGGTCGCGAGGAGATCCTCCCCGACCCCCGGATCCTGCGGGCCGTCGACCAGGGGGCGTCCACCCCCCGCTTCTCCGACATCATCGACCAGTGGCTGCCGTTGACCTACGTCCTGAACGAAATCAACCGCTCCATGGGGCACGACGACCTCTACCCGTTCGTCCTGGCCCCCACGGTCATGGCCAAGCTCGAACTGGTGGACCGGCTGGTGCGGCAAGCCGGCGCCCCGCCCGACGACGCCCGGGTGTTGACCTCAGTCTGAAGAGGGTCGATAGGTGGCGGCGAGCAGCCCGGCCGCGTTGAGCACGCCGAAGGCGGCGGCGAAGGCCGCTGCCTTGCCGCCTCGACGCCGGCGCCGGTTCCCGAGACCACCGAGCGACCACCGGCCGCTGCCCAGGGCGGCCAGCGCCACCGAGGCGGCGGCCACGATCGCCGTGTACTCCCACCCGCCCTTGAAGACGAAGAAGCCCTTGCCCCGGTGGTCGGTGGCGGCGGCGGTGGCCATGAGGCCGATGACGGCGGCGCTCGGGAGGGGGTCGGCGACACCCAGGGTCATCAGGGTGCCGGCGCCGATCTCGGTGGCCGCGGCCAGGCGAGCGTGCAACCACGCTGGTTGGAGCCCAAGGCTGTCGAACCAGCCGGTGGTGCCCTCCAGGCCGCCGGCGCCCATGACCTTGTTGGTGCCGTGGGCGATCAGCATCGGCCCGATCGACAGCCGCAATGCCAGCGCCGCCAGGTCCCGATCGCTCTCGTTCATGACCCTGCCTTTCCCGGTGGGGATCGGTCCCCACCCCTCCGATGAACGTCGCCAGCCTAGGTGAGCCGGGAGGGGGTCGGCCCGAGGGGCCGACCGGTCAGCCGGTGGTCGACCTGGGGGTCGTCAGGTCGTAGACGGTCGTGCCGCCCACCGTGGTGGCCGTGAAGTGGTCCTCGACCCAGGTGGTGATGGCCGAGGCGTCGTCGGACGAGCCGGCCCCGGTGCCACCGGCGATGAAGTAGTGGATCCGGCCGGCGGCCACCCACGCGGTGAACTGGGCCAGCGTCGGTGCCGGGTCGGTGCCGTTGAACCCCCCGATGGCCATGACCGGGTGGTCGGTGGCCAGCTGGTAGCCGGCGGCCGAGTTGGAGCCCACGGTGGCGGCCACCCACGTGTACCCGGCGGCCCCCTGGTCGAGCAAGGTCGTCAGCGCCGCGCTCGGGGTGCTGCCGTTCAACAGGTTGCCGATGGCACCGCCCCCACCACCGCCGAACCCCTGGCCACCGGGGCGGCCCGAGGCACCCGGCCCAGGACCGTTGCGGGTCGCCCCGGCCGGCGCCGCCCCACCCGGGGCGGTCGCCGGCCGACCACCGCCACCACCACCGCCGAAGCCACCGAAGCCACCGAACCCGCCGCCGCCGGGGAAGGCCCCGAACCCGGCGGTCACCGCCGGCCCGGCCGACGGGATGGCCCCGCGGTGGGGGGTGGCGGCCGTCTCGATCGAGTACGCCGCCGGGGCGGCGAGGCCCAGGACCACGGCCGCCAGCGCCACCCCGATGCCCAGCCGGCCCCGCCCACGGGGGACCACGGCCAGCGCCAGCGCCGCCGCCAGCCCGCCCACCAGCACCACGTCGCGCAGCCCCGGGTACCACGTCGGCGTCCGGTCCAGCAGCACGAACGACCAGACGGCTGTGGCGGCGACGGCCACGCCCAGGGCCAGCCGGGCGAACAGCTGGTCGCGTCGGGACCACAGGATCCACGCCCCCGCCCCGACCAGGGCCCCCACCGCCGGGGCCAAGGCCACCGTGTAGTAGGGGTGGATGATCCCGGCCGAGAAGCTGAAGAGCAGTCCGGTGAGCACCAGCCAACCGCCGAAGACGACCAGGACGGCTCGGGGCAGGTCGGTTCGGGGGGCCCGACGGGTCAGCCACAGGGCGGCGGCCAGCAGGACGAGGGCGGCCGGGATCAGCCAGGAGATCTGCCCGCCCATGTCGGACTCGAAGAGCCGGAAGAGGCCCGTCGGTCCCCACCGACCGGTCCCCTGTCCCCCGCCGCCGACGCTGCCCGCCTCGTTCCCGGTCAGCCGGCCGAAGCCGTTGTACCCGAAGATCAGGTTGAGCAGGTTGTTGTCCTGGGACCCGCCGATGTAGGGGCGGTCGGCCGCCGGGATCAGTTGGACCACGGCGACCCACCAGCCGCCAGCCACGACCAGGGCGACCCCCGCCCAGCACAGCTGGCGGACCCGTCGCCACCACGGCGGCGACGCCGCCAGGAGGTAGACGCCGGCGAGGACGGGCACGATGACCAGTGCCTGGAGCATCTTGGTCAAGAAGCCCAGCCCGACGAGGGACCCGGCCAGCACCAGCCACCAGGTCCTGCTCGACTCCACCGCCCGCAGGGTGGCGTAGGCGGCCAGGGTGAGCAGCAGGACGAGGAGGGCGTCGGGGTTGTTGAACCGGAACATGAGGGCGGCCACCGGCGTGAGGGCGAGCACCGCCCCGGCCAACAGGCCGGCCTGCGGGGAGAGCCACCGGCGCACGGTGACGTAGAGCACGCCGACGGCGGCCACGCCCTCCAGGGCCTGGGGGACCAACAGGCTCCAGGCGTTGAGCCCGAACGCCCGGGCCGACAGGTCCATGACCCACAGGGCGGCCGGCGGCTTGTCCACGGTGATGAAGTTCGACGCGTCGGAGGACCCGAAGAAGAAGGCCTTCCAGCTCGTCGATCCGGCCTGGACGGCGGCGGCGTAGAAGGAGTTGGCCCAGCCCGAGGCGCCGAGGTCGACGAGGTAGAGGACGGCGGTGAGGGCCAGCAGGACGAGCACGGCCGGGCGGACCCAGGCCGGGTCCGCCGGACGGCCGCGCACCAGGCGTAGGACTCGCTCGCTCCAGACCCCTCCGGTCGACCCGGACCCGACGGTGGGCGGGGCCACCTCGGTCGGACCGTCCGGGACGGGGGACCCGGTCGGGCCGCGCTCGGTGGTGATCGTCACCCCACCAGCCTGGTGGGTAAACCTGTGGGCGCGGTGTGCACCCCCCCACCCCCTCCTGTGGAACCGCGAGGTCGCCGCCCGGCTCAGGCCCCGATCCGGCAACGCAGCTCGACCGGAGGCGTGACCCGGCGTCGTTCGACCGCCGAGGCCAGGTCCTCCAGGAGGGCCTCGGTCGCCCCCCAGCCCAGGCAGGCGTCGGTG
The DNA here is from genome assembly GCA_963730735.1 of uncultured Acidimicrobiaceae bacterium. Classification (GTDB taxonomy): domain Bacteria; phylum Actinomycetota; class Acidimicrobiia; order Acidimicrobiales; family RAAP-2; genus CAVSSX01. Next base: position 1,655,389 of record CAVSSX010000007.1, on the reverse strand, counting down.
ACGCTCTGGCCGTAGGTGAGGGGACCGGGGGCGAGCGGCTGACGCCCCTCGACCAGGAAGCTCTCGAGCATCACGCCGGCCACCCCGGGCTCACCCACGGCCACCCGGCGACAGAGGTCCGACACCACCCCGGCCTGGCGACGGTGGTCCCGTCCGCTGTTGCCGTGGCTGGCGTCCACCACCACCCCGGCCCGGTGGCCGGCCCGGCCCAGCCGGGCGCCGACGTCGGCCACGTCGGACGGGGCGAAATTGCTCGTCCGCTCGGACCCCCGCAGCACGACGTGGCCCCACGGGTTGCCCGAGGTCTCCCGCCGCTGCGCCCGCCCGTCGTCCCCGATGCCCAGGCTCACGTGGGCGGCGGCGGCCACCACCACCGCGTCCACTGCCGCCTGGACGTCGCCCGACGTCGAGTTCTTGAATCCGACCGGCAGGCCCAGGCCGCTCGCCAGGTGCCGGTGCACCGGGCTCTCCACGGTCCTCGCCCCCACCGCCGCCCAACTCAGGGTGTCGGCCAGGTACGGAGCGACCACCGGGTCGACCAGCTCGGTGCCCACCGGCAGGCCCAGGTCGAGCACCTGGCGGAGCACCGCCCGGGACGCCGCCAGTCCGGCGGCCACGTCGCCGCTCCCATCGAGGTGCGGGTCGTGGACCAGGCCCCGCCAACCGAGCGTCGTCCGGGGTTTCTCGACGTACGCCCGGAGCACCACGCACAGGGCCTGGCGACGACGTTCGGCCACCCGGGCCAGGAGGGCGGCGTACTCGAGCAGGGCCGCCGGGTCGTGGACCGAACACGGCCCGACCACGATCAGCAGGCGGTCGTCAGTGCCGTCAAGGATCCGGACGATGTCACGACGCCCTCGCCCGACCACGGCCGCCTGGAGGGCCGAGAGGGGCAGCTCCCGACGGAGTCGCGCCGGCGAGGGGAGGTCGCCGTTCTGGGTGTCGGGGTGGTCGGTGCGGGGTGCCATGGGAGCTCCTGTTCGTTGAGCCGCCCGTGGTCGCTTCGACGCCGGCCGGCCCGTGAGGGACAAAAAAAGCAGAGGCTTTCGCCTCTGCAGTGGGCCGGCTTTGGGAAGGGGAGGTCAGCGCAGGGAGTCGCTGCCGTGCCCACCCGGGGCCGGCCTCGAAAACCACCAATAGCGCTGCATGCCCAAGACCCTAGCGACGTCGGACACCGGCGGCAACGGCGGGTCGTGGGTCAGTTGATCGAGCCGCGTGCCGGACCATCGTCCAGGTCGATCCCCGCTTTCCGACATAGACGAAACCGACCGATTCGTAGAGGCCTCGCGCCGGATTGCCGTCGTTGACACTGAGACTGATGGCTGGGTACCTCTGGGCAATGCTGGCCTCGACGAGATCGACGAGGAGCCGTCGTCCGATCCCTTCGTGCCGACGGGATGCGATGACTGCAATCGACAGCTCCGGGATGTCCTCAGCGACGAAACCATGGCCGTGGGTTGCCTCGGTGTAGCTCCGATACCAGGCCGCGCCAATCGGTCCATCTTCTTCGGCAATCAGTCCATAGTCACCCTGCATCGGCCATCCGAGGAGGTACATCGCGAAGCGGGGATCGGCGAGCACTTGGTCACCGCTCGGTGTCGGTTTGTCGGGACGCCAGACCGCGGCCTCGCCAAGCATCGTGGCGAGAAAGGCGAAGTCCTCAGGCCCAGCCGGGCGACACCGAACGTCTCCCACCTCGCTCAGTCAAGCAGACCAGCGATCTCCCGTACCGACCAGGCGTGGTCGGCGTCGCCGGCCGCAATCGCCGGGTGATTCAAACTGACCCACTACCCAACGTCGGCCGCCACCGCTACCGGAGCCCGGCCTACCCGCCGGCAGTCGATCTCCATCGACACGCCGCGGCTCGCGGGATCGGGGAACCGGCTCCTAGCATCGGGACGTGGATCCCATCCTGCACCTGTCTCTCCCCGTGCGCGACCTCGAGGCGACACGGTCGTTCTACGTCGATCTCCTGGTTTGTCCGCCCGGCCGACCGGTGGCGGCGGGAATCGACGTCTGGTTCTACGGGCTCCAGCTCACCCTTCAACTGCAGCCCGACCACGTCCTTCCCGATGCCGACCAGGGCGCCCGTCACTTCGGCGTGACGCTCGAGCGGGCGGCCCTCGTGGAACTGGTGGCCCGATTGGAAGGGTCGGACGTGTCGTGGGTGCGTCCGCTCACCCACGACACGCTCGGGACCCTCCGGGGCAAGACCAGCGCCACGATCGCCGACCCCAGCGGGAACCTCATCGAACTCAAGTCGTACGACGACCCGCACGTCGCACTCGGCCGCAGCTGAACGCCCCATCGACGGCGCCAGTCGTGCGCCGTTCTCACCGCCACCTCCCCGCACTGCGGCAGACCCCGCGCTGCCGACCTACGGTGGCGGTACACCCCGAGGCCCCGGTTGCCGGCATCCGCTCTGGGGGGAGAGGCGAGCGCCGATGATCGACGACAAGGGGTCGCCGGCCGGCACTCGACCGGGACCCTCCCCCGGGCTTCTCATTGGGATCGTTGTGGCCCTGGTGTACGCCTGGATCCTGGCCGGCACCACCCCGTTCACCACGTCGGCCGACATCCTGACGGCGGTACCGATCGTCGGGGTGGGGATCGGCGCGGTCGTGGTTGCCCGTCGTCGGTCGCCGGCCGGAGCCACGACGCTGGTTAGCGGCGGCCGATCGGCCAACACGACCCGTGGCTGGTGGGTGTGGGCCCTCGTGCTCGGTCTGCTGGTGGCGTGGGAGCTGGTGATGCTCTTCGGCATGCCGAGGTCCTCGCACCCCACCTTGAGTTCGCTGGAGGTGTCGATCACCCGCTGGCACGCGACCAAGGCGTTGGTGGCCGCGGCCTGGCTGGCCCTGGGCGCCTTCTTGGTGACCCGGTGACCCACACCACCGCACTGGTGGTCTGGGCCGTGCTGTTGGGCGCCCTGGTCGGTGCGGAGGTCGTGGCGCTGCGGTGGCCGTCCCGATGGATCGGGCTCGGTCGGCTGGTGGGCATCGTGGCCCATCCGGTCGCCGTCCGGGTGCTGCTCCTGCTCGCCTGGGCCTGGCTGGGGTGGCACCTGTTCGCCCGCTGACCGGCGGCGCTCGGTCGGCGACCGGGCCAACCCCCTCGACCGGCTGTCAGGCCTGGCGCCGGGTCAGGACGCCGTAGAGGTCGGGTCGGCGGTCCCGGAAGATGCCCCAACCGGCCCGGTCGGCCCGCGCCTGCTCGAGATCGATCGTCGCCATGACCGTGGTCGTGGACGTCCGGTCGGCGCCGGCCAGTGGCCGGCCCCGGTGGTCGACGATGAACGACGAGCCGTAGAAGGTGAGCCCGTCCTCCCGACCCACCCGGTTGGCTGCGGCCACCGGGACGTGGTTGCAGACGGCGTGGCCCTCCATCGCCCGGCGCCACATGTCCGAGGTGTCGTTGCCCGCCTGGTCACCGAGCTCGCTGCCGATGGCCGTCGGGTACACCAGCAGGTCGGCCCCGTCGAGGGCCATGGCCCGGGCGGCCTCGGGGAACCACTGGTCCCAGCAGATGCCCACCCCGAGGCGGCCGTGCCGGGTGGCCCACGTGCGGAACCCGGTGTCGCCGGGGCTGAAGTAGAACTTCTCCTCGTAACCCGGGCCGTCGGGGATGTGGGCCTTGCGGTAGCAACCGAGCACCACCCCGTCCTCGACCACGGCGACGGTGTTGAAGTAGGACGGCCCGGCGACCTCGAAGAACGACACCGGCACCACGGCCCCCGTCCCGGCCGTGACCCGGCAGACGGCGGCCACCGCCGGATTGTCCTCGAGGGTCGTGGCCCAGGCGAAGAATTCCTGTCGCTCCTCTTGGGGGAAGTAGCGAGACTCGAAGAGCTCGGAGGGCACCACGACGTCGGCCCCGTCGGCGATCGCCTCGGCGACCTGCGCCACCGTCGCCTCGCAGTTGGCCCGGCGGTCGGCCGAGTGGGCCCGCTGGAGCACCGCCACTACCGGCGTCGTGTTCATCGCCGCCTCCCGGTCACGATCGACGCCAGGCTACCGCCGGTCGGTCCGCCGTATGCTGGAGTCGGCACCCCCACCCACGTCGGCATGCCCTCCGCCCCGCTCCCCTCCGCTCCGGCCGACGACGGCTTCGCCATGCCGGCCGAGTTCGAACCCCATGCCGGGTGCTACCTGATCTGGCCCGAGCGCACCGACACCTGGCGCCTGGGCGCCAAGCCGGCCCAGACGGCATTCGCCGCCGTGGCCTCGGCCATCGCCACCAGCGAACCGGTGACGGTGTGCGCCTCGGGCCGCCAGTGGACGCACGCCCGGGCCACGCTCCCCGACGAGGTGCGGGTGGTCGAGATGACCACCGACGACGCCTGGGCCCGCGATACCGGACCGACGTTCGTCGTGGACGCCGACCGGCGGCGGCGGCGGGGCGTCGACTGGATCTTCAACGCCTGGGGCGGCCTGGACGGCGGGCTGTTCTTCCCGTGGGCCGAGGACGACCGGGTGGCGGCCAAGGTCTGCGACCTCGAGGCCGCTCCCCGCTATCGGGCCCCGCTGGTGCTCGAGGGCGGGGCCGTCCACGTCGACGGTGACGGCACGTGCCTCACCACCGAGGAGTGCCTCCTCAACCGCAACCGAAACCCCGGACTGCGCCGATCCGAGATCGAGACGCTGCTGCGTCGGTATCTCGGCGTCGAGACCGTGCTCTGGATTCCCCGGGGGCTCCACCTCGACGAGACCGACGGCCACGTGGACAACCTGGCCTGCTTCGTCGAGCCGGGCCGGGTCCTCCTGACGTGGGAGGACGACCCGGACGACCCCCAGCACGAACGGTCGGTCGAGGCCCGCCGGTTTCTCGAGGCGTCGACCGACGCCCGGGGCCGCCCGCTCGAGGTCCTGACCATGCCCGCACCGACCCGACCGGTGATGACCGACGAGGAGGCGGCGGGCATCGACCGCCAAGCCGGGGCCAAGCCGCGACGGGGCGGCGACCCGCTGGCCGCCTCCTACGTCAACTTCTACCTCGGCAACCAGGTCGTGGTGCACCCGACCCTGGACCCGGCCCACGACGACGAGGTGGCCGAGACCCTGACCCGTCTCTTCCCGGGGCGCCGGGTGGTTGGGGTGCCCGCCCGGGAGATCCTCCTCGGCGGCGGCGGCATCCACTGCATCACCCAACAGGTGCCGGCCGTCGCCCCGGCTGAGGGGCGCTGAGTCCGATGGCCGACGACGTGCTCGACCTGCGGACCCTGGGCCGGGCCACCCTGGCCCGGCAGCTCCTGCTCGAGCGGGCTGACGTCGGCGCCGTCGACGCCGTCGCCCGGGTGGGTGGCCTCCAGGCGCAGGAGGCCCGCCCGGCGTTCGCCGGCCTGTGGAACCGGGTGGCCGACTTCGACCGCCAACAGTTACTCGGCGCACTGAGTGACCGCACGGTGGTGCGGGCCACGGCCTTCCGGGCCACCCTGCACCTCCTGACCGCCGACGACCTGGTGGCCTTCCGGGCCAGCCTCGACCCGGTCATGGCCCGGGCCATGAAGGTGCTCGGGGCCAAGGCCGACGCCCTCGACCTCCCGGCCGTCCTCGAGGCCGCCGAGCACCTCCTGGCCGAGGCCCCAGCCCGCTTCGACGACCTCCGGCCCCGGCTCCAGGCGCAGTTCCCCGACGTCGACGAACGGGCCCTGGGCTACGCCGTGCGGACCCGGCTGCCACTGGTGATGGTGCCGGGCGACGACCGGTGGGGCTTCGCCGCCAACGCCCCCGTGACCCCGGCTGCGCCGTTCCTCGGGACGTCGCTCGCTCCGGGCGACCGGGCCCCGGCGTTGGCCGCCCGCTACCTGGCCGCCTTCGGACCGGCCAGCGCAGCGGATTTCCAGACGTGGTCGGGGCTGACCGGGGCCAAGCAGCTCCTCGAGTCGGTCGACCCGCCGCTGCGCCGGTTCCGCGACGACCAGGGGCACCAGCTGTTCGATCTGGACGAGGCCCCCCGCCCCGACCCCGACACTCCGGCCCCGGTCCGCTTCCTGCCCGAGTTCGACAGCCTGGTGCTGGCCCATGCCGACCGACGCCGGGTGGTGGCCGACGAGCACCGGGCCGGCCTGGTGACCAAGAACCTGCGGGTGAAGGCGGCCGTCCTCCTCGACGGCACGGTGGTCGGCACCTGGTCGACGTCCAGGCGCAAGGACGTGGCCACCCTCGAGCTCACCCCGCTGCGCCGGCTGACGAAGAAGGTCGTCGGCTCGCTCGAGCCCGAGGGCCGGGCCGTCCTGGCCTTCCTCGAAGAGGACGCCGGCCGCTACGAATTCGCCGTGCGACCGGCCGACTGACCAGGGGTCGATGTCCCGGGCCCGGGCGCGGAACTGCCCGGCCGAAGCCGGGCGGTTCCAGGTACTCGTGGCGACCCCAGTGGGGTCGTCGGTCGGTCAGGCGTTGACCGTCTCCTTCAGACCGAGCAGGCCCATCATGTTGCCGCTCATGATCTTGCGGATGTCCTCTTCGGGCAGACCCTGCAGCTCGTCGACGTACGAGACCGGGTCGGCCAGACCCTCGACGTGGGGGTAGTCGGAACCGAAGATGATGTGGTCGGCGCCGAGCAGCTCCACCAGCTTGCGGGGGTCCTCCTCGTGGAACGGGTGCATCCAGAAGTGCCGCTTGAAGGTGTCCGAGGGCTTCTCGGGGTACTCCTGGGGCATCGTCTTGTAGGTGTGGTCCAGGTGCTCCAGCAGCGAGGGCACCCAGCCGGCACCGTTCTCGATGAGAGCGATCTTGAGCTTGGGGTGCCGCCACAGCGTCCCGTGCGTGATCAGCGAGGTGACCGCGTCCTGGATGTCCCGGTGGGTGTCACGCACCGACGCCGAGAAGCGCTGCGGCTTGGCGAACGCCTGCGTCTCGGTCGACGAGCCTTCCCACTCGTTGGTGTAGCGGACGTAGCCCGAGTCCGAGGCGTGGATGACGACCAGGATGCCGGCCTCCTCCACCTTCGACCAGTACTCGTCGAACTCCTCCAGGGCGAACGAGCGCGGGCCGCGCGTAGCCCCAGGCCGGAGCCGGGCGCATCAGGATGACCCGGGCGCCGTGCTCGAGCACGAACTCCAGCTCCTCGATGGCCTTGCGAGACGATGCCGGGCGTGATGATCGGCGTCGAGAAGACCCGGTTCTCGTAGGCGTAGGGCCAGGCGTCGAGCATCCACTGGTTGAGGGCGTGGATGGCGGCGGCGCACAGGTCCGGGTCGTCGCGCATCCGCTCCTCGATCAGGCTGGCCAGCGTGGGCAGCATGAGGGCGTACTCGATGCCCTGCTCGTCGAGCAGCTCGAGGCGGGGGCCGGCCTCACGGAACGCCGGCGGGCAGTCGATGCCCCGGCCGATGATCTCGCGGTGGGACTTGCCCTCGGGGTTGCCGACCCGGAAGTACTCCTCCTGGGCGCCCGGACGGCCGACCCGGTCGAACGTCGGGTTCGGGATGTAGTCGCTGACCTGGCCGCGGACCATGATCTTCGTCCGGCCGTGGACGTCGACGTAGTCGATGGCGCCCTTGTACTCCGGCGGGAGGTACTTGGTCAGTGCGTCGGTGGTCTCGTAGAGGTGGTTGTCGGCGTCGAAGACCGGGAAACCGAGTGAGCGTGGTTCTGACATGGGGACCCCCTGTGACGTCCGTGAGTGAATCTACCAACCGTTCGATAGATGATTATAGCAGATCGAACGCCCCGGTGCCTCCCAATTTTTGCCCGATGTCGCCTCAGTCGGGCGCCAGCGACCGCATGGCCTCCAGCGGGTTGTAGAACTCGCGCTGCAGGGCGATCTTGCCGTCCCGGAATTCCACCACCGCGATGTAGCGGTTCTGGTACGGCTTGCCGGTCGTCGTCACCGATCCGGTGCTCTCGTACTCGAGGACCAGGCGGTTGGGATCGATGCACTCGTAGACGTCGTGCAGGGTCAACGAGATCTGGAAGATGCCGAGCGCCGCCGCCAGGTACTCCCGGACGACCTCCTTGCCCACGATCCGCTTGGGCGGGTCGGCATAGGGCAGCTCGAGGACGTAGTCGTCCGTGCAGTGCTCGAGCTGGCTGTGGTCGTCGTCGCCCACCGAGGACAGCGAAGCCTCGACGAGGGCCCGGTTCCGGGCGCGGATCTGGTCGTCGTCCATCCCCCGACACTAGGACCATCCCGACCGTCGGGAGGGGGCTGCGAGTGGCCGTCATTGAGCTCGACCACTCCCCCTCGGTACAGTCCCCGGGTTCGAGCACAACGACGGGGGACGCACATGGTCGACGAAGGAACAGGAGCCGATGTGCGGGACGCCGTCGCCGTGGTGACCGGGGCCACCCGGGGCATCGGCCGCCAGATCGCCATGGCCCTCGGCCGGGCCGGTGCCCGGGTGGTGGTGGTCGGTCGGACCAGCGACGCCAACCCGAACAAGGTGCTGCCGGGGACGGTCGAGGAGGTGGCGGCAGCCCTGGCCGACGTCGGCGCCGAGGCCCGAACGGTGCAGGCCGACCTGGCCGACCCCGAGGCCACGCAGCGCATCGTGGACGACACGCTCTCGTGGTTCGGCCACTGCGACCTCCTGGTCAACAACGCCGCCTTCACCTCCAACGGCGGGATCATGGACATCCCCTGGCGCCGGTGGCAGACGGCGTTCCGGGTCCAGGTGGTGGCGCCCCTGCAGCTGTGCCAGGGCCTGGTCCCCTCGATGCTCGAGCGGGGGTCGGGCCGGGTACTCAACGTGAGCTCGGGCGCCTCGCAGTCGCTCACCCCGAACCTCGCCCTCTACTCCACCTCCAAGCAGGCCATGGAGCGTTGGAACGACTACATGGAGCTCGAGGTCGGTGGACGGGGGGTGGCGTTCAACACCCTGCGGGTCGACCGGCTGGTCGTCACCGAGGGGTTCGAGTACGTGCTCGCCACCCAGGGCGAGGAGATCGCCACCGGCGGCGGGGGCATGGCCAACACCCTGTCCTCGGAGGACGCCGCCGAGCACGCCCTGTGGATGCTCCGTCAGCCGACGACCTGGACGGGACAGACGGTCGGGTTCGACGACATCGCCGCCCTGGGCGGCCCGCCGGTCCGGCCGCGCGACGACGCAGGTTGACCGGCCCGGTGACGAGCTCCCCCACACCCGATCCCCGACCGACCAGCCTCTTCCTCCGGCAGGGCGACGGCTTCGTACCCACGCTGCTGACCCAGGGCCCCTGGTCCCCCGAGCACCAGTTCGGCGGGGCGGCAGCCTCGCTCCTGGCCACAGTGGTCGAGGAGGTGCCGACCCTGGTCCCCCAGCAGGTGGCCCGGCTGACCGTCGACCTCCTGCGCCCGGTGCCCATCCGACCGCTCACCGTCGAGTCCCGCATCGTGCGCGAGGGCAAGCGGATCCAGGTGGTGGAGGCGGCCCTGCTGGCCGACGGCGTCGAGGTGGCCCGCTGTTCAGCCCTCCGCATGCGCCTGGCCGACCTGGGTGGCCTGGACGTCCCGGCCGGGCCGCCGTGGCCCGGTCCGCCGCCGATCGGCGAGTTCCCCTTCCGGGGCCCGTACCGGGACCGGACGCCGCCCGGGGTGGCCGCCGCCGCCCAGTTCGCCTTCGACGACTCGGTGGGTGACTTCTTCGAGGCCCCGACGTGGATCCGGATGCGCGTCCCGGTGCTCGACGGCGAACCGACGTCACCCCTCGCCCGCATGGCCTTCCTGGCCGACTTCGCCAGCGGCGTGGGCCATCCCCACAACCTCGCCGTGACCGGGATCAACGCCGACATCAGCCTCAACATCGTGCGGTACCCGGTCGCCGAGTGGCTCTGCTTCATCGGCACCGGCTGGACGAGCCCGCAGGGCATCGGGCACTCCCAGGCCAACATCGCCGACGACCTCGGGGTCGCCGCCTCGGTCACCCTGGCCCGGCTGGTCGACCTGGTACCCGACTGACCACCCGGCCGGCGTCGACGCCGACGCGCGTCCTGGTTGACAGGGCGTCCGGCCGCCCCTAGACCGAGGCCGTACCGAACGACGGGGGGTCCGCATGAAGTTCCTGGCCGGAGTGGCGATGGTCGACTCGACGTTCTACGTCCCGCTGGCCCGGGCGGCCGAGGAAGCCGGCTTCGACGGCATCGCCGTCCCGGACAGCATCTTCTACCCCGAGACGTCCGAGACGTCCTATCCCTACAACGGCACCGGCGACCGGGAGTTTCTCGAGAACAAGCCGTTCATCGAACCCCTGATCGCCATCGCCGCCATGGCGGCGGTGACCGAACGGGTGACCTTCACCACGTCGGTGCTCAAGCTCCCGATCCGCCACCCGGTGATCTTCGCCAAGGAGGTCACGTCGCTGGCCGTGCTGACCGGCGAGCGGCTGCGCCTCGGGGTCGGTTCGAGCCCGTGGCCCGACGACTACGAGGCCGTCGGCCTCCCGTGGGCCCACCGGGGTTCCCGTTTCGACGAGTGCATCGAGATCATCCGCGACCTGTCGGGTGGCGGCTTCGTCGACCACCAGGGGGAGCACTACCGCTTCCAGCCGATCAAGATGAACCCGGTGCCGGCGTCCCCGATACCCATCCTCATCGGCGGCCACGGGGACGCCAACCTCGACCGGGCGGCGCGCATCGGCGACGGTTGGATCGCCGCCGGCTCGACGACCGAGCAGTTGGCGACGTGGCTGGACCGGATCAACGGGCTGCGAACGAAGTACGGCACCGAGGGCCGACCGTTCGAGGTCCACGCCACCACCGAGGACTCGTTCACGCCCGACGGCGTGGCCAAGCTCGAAGAGCTCGGCGTGACCCACACGAGTGGCGGGTTCGGGCGCTTCAACCCCTACGGCCGGGAGGCCGACCCCGAGTCGCTGCAGGAGAAAATCGACAACCTGCACCGCTTCGCCGACACCTTCATCCACCGCTGATCCGGACGGGCCGCCACCCCGACCAGGGCCTCGGTGCCGGGTGGTGGCTTGTAACGCCGGGTTGTTCGCGATTAGGAATATCGGCGCATGCAGCGGAGGGGGACCCCCCGTGCAGAGGCCCTCGAAGATCGGCGGAGGCGAGGGCCTCTGCCGGTGGGGGCCGGTGGACGCTGACACAAGGTCGCTCGACCGACGTCCGAGACGCCGACGGCGACGGCGCGCGGATCTAGCGGGCGGTGTTGCCCATGTCGATCACGAACTCCGACCCGGTCATGTACCGGGCGTCGTCGCTGGCCAGGTAGGCGACGGCGTCCGCCACCACCTCGGGCTGCATGAACATGTGCGGCAGCGAGTTCATGTAAATCGGGCCCAGCGTGTCGGCCTTCGACACGATCAGCTCCTGGAGGTGCGGGTCGCTGCACCATGGTCGTGGCCACCCCGGCCGGGTGCAGGCTGTTGACCCGGATGTCGTACTCGCCGAGCTCGGCGGCCAGCACCCGGGAGAGACCGAGCACCCCGTGCTTGGCCGCCGTGTAGTGGGCCTTGAACGGCAGCCCTTTGCGGCCGGCGGTCGAGCTGGTGAGGATGATCGACCCGCCGGTGCCCTGACGGATCATCGTGGGGATGGCCACCTTGGTCGTCAACCAGACGCCCTTCAGGTTGATCCCGACCAGCTCGTCCCACTGCTCCTCACTGATCTCCCAGGAGAGGTTGGCACTGTCGATCCCGGCGTTGGCCACCACCACGTCGAGGCGCCCGAGCTCGGCGACCCCGTCGTCCACCAGCGACTGCAACGCCGCCGCGTCCCTCGTGTCGGCCTGCCGGGCGACCACCCGCCGGCCCTCCTTCTCGATCAGCTCGACCGTCTCGGCCAGGTCGCCCTCGACCGACCCTGGATAGCTGGTCGTCGAGAGCTCGGCGCAGAGGTCGCAGATGATCAGGTCGGCGCCCTCTTCGGCCAGCCGGACGGCGTGCGCCCGGCCCTGGCCCCGGGCGGCGCCGGTGACGAAGGCCACCTTCCCGATGAGTCGCTGCTGTGTCGCCATGACCGTCCTCCCCCGGCGGGTCCCTCGGCCCCCCCGGCGGGACCGCCCGGCGCGCCCGCCGCACGCCAGCGCTCACGCTACCGGGTCCCCCTGTGGGCCGCTCGGGTCCGGCCGAACGGTCCGAAGGACGCGGCGCGGTACTCGGTAGGTTGTCGACCGTGACGGCGCGACCCACCGGCGACTCCCCGGCCACCCGTCCCGGCGGCCGTCGCTGATGCCCAATCTGGCCGACGGCATCGGCCTGCTCGTCGGCGTGGTGGCCGTGGCCACCATCGCCGACCGGATCCGGATCGCCTACCCGATCCTGCTGGTCATCGTGGGCGTCGCCGTGGCCCTCATCCCGGTACACCACCAGGTCGAGCTGCCGCCCGAGCTCTTCCTGCTGGTGTTCCTGCCACCCCTCATCTACGACGCCTCGCTCGAGACCACCACCCGGGAGCTCCGGGCCCACATCCGCCCCATCCTGGGGCTGGCCGTCGGCCTGGTGCTGGCCACCATCGCCGCCGTGGCCGGCGTCATCCACACGCTCGACCCGTCGCTCAGCTGGCCGGTGTGCCCTGGCCCTCGGGGCCATCGTCTCGCCGCCCGACTCGATCGCCGCCACCCAGATCGCCGGGAAGTTGGGCCTCCCCCGTCGGCTGGTGACCATCCTCGGCGGCGAGGGCCTCATGAACGACGCCACCGCCCTCACCGCCTACCAGCTCTCCATCGCCGCCATCGGGATCACCCTCACCGTGGCCGACATCATCGGACGCTTCGCCTTCGCCGTGGCCGTGGGCGTGGCTATCGGGTTCGCCGTCGGCTTCATCGCCACCCGCCTCCTGCGGTTCATCGAGACGCCGGTGATCGAGAACACGCTCGTGCTGACGCTCCCCTTCGCCGCCTACCTCCCGGCCGACACCGTCGGCGCCTCGGGGGTGCTGGCCGTCGTGACGGCGGCCCTGTACTTCGGGCGCTACGGCTCGGCGTCGCTCACTGCCGCCGCCCGGCTGCAGCAACGCGAGTTCTGGGGCCTCCTGGTGTTCCTGCTCACCAGCCTGTCGTTCCTGCTGGTCGGACTGGAGCTCCGACCCGTGCTCTCCAGCCTGGCCGGTCGCGCCCCGTACTCCCTCGCCGGCAAGGCGCTCGCCGTCGTCGGCGTCGTCATCGTGGTCCGGATCCTGTGGATGTTCGGGGCGGCGACGATCGCCCGACGCCGGGCCCGGCACCGTCCCGAGCTCCGCGGCGATCCCCTGACCTCGTGGCGGGCCACCACCGTCATGAGCTGGGCCGGCATGCGCGGCGCCGTCAGCCTGGCCGCCGCCCTGGCCTTGCCCCGGGACTTTCCCGACCGGAACCTGCTGATCTTCCTCACCTTCGCCGTGATCTTCGCCACCCTGGTCGGCCAGGGCCTCACCCTGCCCCCCCTCATCTCCCGCCTCGGCCTGATCGACGCCGGCGAGCGGGAGGCCCTCGACGTCCTGCGGGCCCGCCGCCGGATCACCGTCAGCGCCCTCACGCACCTCGAGGCGGTGGCCGAACAGCACCGCTTCCCCGACGAGGTGGTCGAGCGGCTCCAGTCGAGCTACCGGCTGCAGCTCGAGCGGCTCGAGCGCCGCCTGGCCATCGCCGACCAGGAAGGGCCCGAGCAGGCCGAGGCCGGACGACGACGCCGAAGCCGAGAGTGACGGCGAACGGCGCCGCCGGCCCGCCGGCGACGCTCGGGGCGCTGCTCGACGCCGAGCGTTCGCCCTGCGCCAATCGGTCATCCAGGCCGAGCGGGCCGAACTCGACGCCCTGGTGCACAAGCGGCGGGTGAGCCAGCGGGCGGCGGCCGACGTGCGGACCCTGCTCGACGTGGATGAGACGTCGATGCGCCCCTAGGCCGGCCCGTCGCCCGGCTACGACCGTCGGGGCGACCAGCGGAACCGGCGCAGGGCGACGATCGCCCCGGCCACCCCCCACAGCGCCACCACCCCGAGGTCGTGCCACGCCCACGGCGAGACCCCGGGCTGGGTGTCGAACGGGGCGAACACGGCGGTGATGAAGTGGCGGACCGGGAACCAGTCCGAGAACTTGGCCAGGCCCGAGCCCTTGGTCAGCGGGAACCACAGGCCCGAGAGGAACAGCAGCACGAAGAACACGATGCTGGTGATCGGGCCGGCGGCCTCCTGGTTCGGCATCAGGGTGCTCATGGCCACGCCGAGGGCGGCGAAGCTGATCGAGCCGACCAGCACGGCCACGCTGAAGGCCCCGAGATTCTGCGGGACGTGGACGCCGAAGCCCACCCGGCCGACGAGGAGCAGCAGCACCACCTGGACCACGGCGATGATGAGGGTGCTCAGGTAGATGGCGGTCAGCAGGGCCCAGGTCGGCAGGGGGCTGAGCCGGAGCCGCTTGAGCAGGCCGGTCTCGCGCCGCACGACCAGGTTGATGGAGAGCATGTTGAAGCACGCCGCCATCACGCCGTAGGCCACGAAGCCCGGCACGTAGTACTGGATGAGCTTCACCCCGCCGAGCGCCTTGGTGGTCGAGTTGCCGGCGCTCGCCCCGAGCAGGACCAAGAAGACCACCGAGAACCCGACGGTGAACACGGCCCCGATCGGGTTGAGCCAGAAGGCCAGCTGCTCGTAGCGGACCTGTCGCCCGACCATGGTGAGGTCGGCCAGGGCCCCGGGCCCGGCGTCGTGGGCCGACCGGCTCACTCGTCGTCCCCCGGGTCGCGGTCCGCTCCCCCGGTCAGGCGCAAGTAGACGTCCTCGAGTGTCACCCGCTCCACCGTCAGGCCGACCAGGGCGACGCGCCGCTCGAGGGCCCAGCCGGTCAGGGCGTGCAGCACCTCGAGCTCGTGGTCGGTGTGGATCTCGACCCCCCCGGCTCCGTCCGCTCGGGCCTCGAGCGGCAGATCGCCGACGGCCACACCCTCGGGGAGCCGGAAACCGATGGTCACCTCGCCGAGGTCCCGGCCGCCGATGGACGCCGGGGTGCCCATGGCCACGACTCGGCCCCCGTTGAGCACGGCCGCCCGATCGGCCAGCGCCTCCACCTCGTCCATGTAGTGCGTCGTGAGCAGCACGGTCGTGCCCTCCGAGGAGAGCCGGCTGATGAGGTCCCAGGTCGCCCGGCGACCCGAGGGGTCGAGCCCGGTCGTCGGTTCGTCGAGGAAGAGGAGCTCGGGCCGACCGATGATCCCGAGCCCGACGTCGAGCCGCCGCTGCTGGCCGCCCGACAGCGTCTTGACCCGTGCCCCGGCCTTCTCGCCCAGCCCGACCAGCTCGATGACCTCGTCGACCGGTCGGGCCGCCGGGAACAGGCTGGCGTGGCGGCTCAGCACCTGGCGCACGCTGAAGAAGGGCTCGACGGCCAGCTCCTGGAGCACCACCCCCATCCGGTTGCGCAGCCAGCGCTGCGTGGCCCGGTCGCCCGGGTCCACACCCAGGGTCTGGACGTGCCCGCCGTCGCGTTGGCGGAACCCCTCGAGGATCTCGACGGTGGTGGTCTTGCCGGCGCCGTTCGGACCGAGGAGGGCGAACACCTCGCCCCGCTCCACCGAGAAGGTCACGTCGCCGACGGCCGAGAGCGACCCGTAGGCCTTCTTGAGGTGCTCCACCTCGACTGCCGGCATCGTCGCCTCTCACGCTCGCTCGTCAGCGCCGCCGAGCCTACTGTCGGGGGTCCTGGGCGGCGAAGGCCACGAACGGCTCGAGACTGGCCGGGTCGGCCAGCGATCCCCGGCTGGCCGCGTCGGCCACCGGTACGCCCTGCAGGAGCCGCTTGACCGGCACCTCCAGCTTCTTGCCGGTCGCCGTGCGGGGCACCGAGGGCATCGGCACGATCCGGTCGGGGACGTGGCGGGGCGAGAGCTGGCGCCGCAGGGTCGAGGCGATCCGGTCCCGCAACGCCTCGTCGAAGGGGTCGTCGGGGACGACCACGAAGAGCACCAGCTCGTCGTCGGCCTCCAGATGGACCACCAGGCTGTCGGCCACCTCGGGCAGCGCTTCGACCACGGCGTAGAACTCGGCGGTGCCGATACGCACCCCGCCCCGGTTGAGGGTGGCGTCGCTGCGACCGGAGATGACGCAGGTGCCCCGTTCGGTGAACGTCACCCAGTCGCCGTGGCTCCAGACACCGGGGTGCTGGTCGAAGTACGCCGCCCGCAGGCCCCGGCCGTCGGGGTCGTCCCACAATCCGACGGGCATCGACGGCATCGGCCGGCGGATGACCAGCTCACCCTGCTCACCCGTTCCGACCTGGTGGCCGTCGGGGCCGACGGCGGCGGCGTCCACCCCGAGGAGGGGCCGGCTGATCTCGCCCTCCCACACCGGGGTGAGGGGGTTGCTCCCGACGAAGGCCGTGCAGACGTCGGTGCCGCCGCTGATGCTGTTCAGCTGGACCCCGGGCAACTGCTCGGCCACCCAGGCGAACCCCTCGGCCGGCAACGGCGCGCCGGTCGACCCGAGCTGGCGCAGTGCGCCGAGGTCGGCCTCGGCCCGGGGGGCCAGGCCGGCCCGCCGGCAGGCCATGAGGAAGGGAGCCGAGGTCCCGAAGACCGTGGTGGCCGAGCGGCCGGCGGCCCGCCAGAGCTCGCCCAGGTCCGGGTGGGCGGGATCTCCGTCGTAGGTGACGATCGACGAGCCGGTGGCCAGCCCCGAGAGCAGGTAGTTCCACATCATCCACCCGGTCGTCGAGAACCAGAAGAACCGGCCGTCGGGCCCGAGGTCGTGGTGCAGCGACAGCGCCTTCCAGTGCTCGAGCAGGATCCCGCCGGTCCCGTGGACGATGGCCTTGGGCCGGCCGGTGGTCCCGCTCGAGAACAGCACGTAGAGGGGATGGTCGAAGGGCACGGGCTCGTACAACGGTGCGCCGGGGACCGACCGCAGCTCGGCCCAGGACTGCGACTGCTCCAGCGGGCGTGTCGTCCAGGTAGGGCAGGTGTACCACGGTGCGCAGGCTCGGGAGCCGTTGCCGGATCGCCGCCAGCTCGGACCGACGGTCGACCGCCCGAGCGCCGTAGCGGTAACCGTCGACGGCCAGGAGCACCACCGGGTCGACCTGGCCGAACCGCCCGACCACCCCCTCGGGGCCGAACTCGGGCGCGCAGGACACCCAGATCGCCCCGAGACTGGCCGTGGCCAGCATCGCCGCCACCGTCTCGGGGAGATTGGGCAGGTAGGCCGCCACCCGGTCGCCCCGGCTGACCCCGAGCTGCCCGAGGCCGGTGCGCAGGCGTCCGACCTCGTCGAGCAACGTCGACCAGCTCCACGTGCGGTCCCCGACCGTCTGGGAGAACGACACGACGGCCGGCGCCTCGGGCCGCTCGGCCGCCGGGCGCAGGAGGTGCTCGGCATAGGAGAGGGTGCCGCCCTCGAACCACCGGGCACCGGGCAGCACCTCGTCGGTGAGGGCGCGTGCCGGCTCGGCGTACCAGCGCACCCGGGCGTCGTCGGCGATCGACCACCAGAAGGCCTCGAGATCGTGGACCGACCAGTTCAGCAGGTCGTCGTAGTCCGAGAGGTCCCGCCCGACCCGGGCGCTCTGGCGGGCGGCGTAACGGCCCAGATTGGATGCCCCGGCGGCGGCGGGTTCGGGCCGCCAGAGGACCGGTGGGTCGCTCCTGGGGCTCACGGCTGGCGGCGCCCGGTCACTGACCTTCGAAGCGCGGTGGGCGCCGTTCGGCGGTCGCCGCCACGCCCTCGGCGAAGTCGGCCGTCCGCCGGAGCCGCTCCTGCTCGACGTCCTCGCGCTGGGTGGCCCGCCGAACCTGTTCGGCCAAGTCGCCCCGCAACGTCGTGCGGATCGACGCCACGGCCAGCGGGGCCGACCCGGCGATCTCGGTCGCCAGGGCCAGGCTCTCGGCCCGCAGGTCGTCGGGCTCGACCAGCCGGTCGCACAGGCCCATGCCCAGGGCCTCGGTCCCCGGGACCCGACGTCCGGTGAACAGGAGATCGGCCGCCGCCTGCTGGCCGACGATCCGGGGC
The DNA here is from genome assembly GCA_963730735.1 of uncultured Acidimicrobiaceae bacterium. Lineage (GTDB taxonomy): Bacteria > Actinomycetota > Acidimicrobiia > Acidimicrobiales > RAAP-2 > CAVSSX01. The sequence continues at coordinate 1,637,540 of CAVSSX010000007.1, read as the reverse complement.
AGGGTGACGGACAGGCCGAAGCCCTGGTGGATCCCGAGCCGGGCGAAGTTGGCGGCGAACCGGGTGGCCGGCGTGGCCACCCGGAAGTCGGCGGCACAGGCCAGCCCCAGACCACCACCGATCGCCGCCCCCTGGACGGCGGCCACGATCGGGAGCGGCGCGGCGAAGATCCGCACGGCCTCCTCGTAGAGGGAGGCGCCCTCACCGAGCCCGAAGGCCCGCGAGGTGGCGGTCCCGGCGAAGTCGGCCCCGGCGCAGAAGTGCTTGCCCTCCGAGCAGAGCACGATGGCCCGGGCCCCACCCTCCCCGAGGGACTCGAAGGCGTCGGCCAGGGTCCGGATCAGGTCGAGGTCGAAGTGGTTCAGCGGGGGCCGGTGGATCTCCACGGTGGCCACGTGGGCCTCGTCCACGTCCACCGTCACGTCGTTGCCGATGTCGGTCATGCGAGCTCCCTCCGGCCGCCGGGTCGTGGTCGACCTCCAGGGCGACGGCGAGGCTACCCCGGCCGGCCGGTCACCCCAGGGTGACGACCCCCCGGATGTTCTTCCCGGCCCGCAGGTCCTGGTAACCGACGTCGAGGTCCTCGAAGTCGTAGGTCGCGGTGACCATCCCGGCCAGGTCGATCTGCCCCTCGCGCTCGAGCTCGAGCAGCTTCGGGATGTCGTAGTGCGGGTTGGCCGAACCGAAGAGCGACCCGACGATCTGCTTCTCGAACAGCGTGAGCTGGGCCATGTTCACGGTGATGGTCGACTCGGACATGGGGTGGATGTTGGTGACCACCACCCGCCCGCGCTTGGCCACCAACCGGAGGATGGCCGCCATGAGGTCGCCCTGGCCCACGCCCATGGCGCAGACGGCCTGGTCGCACATGCGGCCCCACGTGGCCTCCTCGATGACCGACCGGGCCTCCTCGAGGCTCCCGGCCACGTGGGTGGCGCCGAACTCCCGGGCCTTGTCGAGCTTCCACGGCACCGGGTCGACGGCGATGATCCGCTCGGCCCCGGCCAGGCGGGCGCCCTGGATGGCGGCGCTGCCGATGCCCCCGCAGCCGATCACGGCCACGTTGTCGCCCGGCCCGACGCCGGCGGCGTAGACCGACGAGCCGTAGCCGGTCGTGACCCCGCACCCGACCAGGCAGGCCCGGGTCAGGTCGATGGACCGGTCGATGACGACCAGCGAGGCCTGCTGGACCACGGTGTGACGGGCGAACGTGCCGAGGCAGCACATCGTGAAGAGGTCCTCGCCCCGGGCGTGGTGGCGCGAGGTGCCGTCGAGCTGCGTCCCGGCCAGCAGCACGGCGCCGAGGTCGCAGAGGTTGGAGTGGCCCTGGGCGCACGAAGGGCAGACGCCACAGGCCGGGACGAACGAGAAGACGACGTGGTCCCCCGGCACCATCCGGGTCACCCCGGGTCCGACCTCTTCGACGATCCCCGCCCCCTCGTGCCCGCAGATCTGCGGCAGCTGGGCTCGCAGGTCGCCGGTGCGCACGTGCTCGTCGGAGTGGCACAGGCCGATGGCGGCCATGCGGACCAGCACCTCGCCGGCCCGGGGTGGGTCGAGCTCGATCGGCTCGATCTCCCACGCACCCCCGGTGTGCCAGAGCACTGCGGCCTCGGTCTGCACTCCCCACCCTCTTTCCGGCGCGTACGGGGTCGGCGCCGGCTCCAGCGTGGCACAACGGCCGTCGGATCCCGGCTCCATCGTGACGGTGGGTTGGCGGTCAGGTGGTCCGGCCTGACACCATCGGCCCCGAAGACGGTCGAGTGCGACCGGCCGGCGCCGGGGCCTGGGTCGGTCGGCGCCGGGGGGACAAGGGGGCCGGGCGACACATGGGTGGGGAGGACGACAGCAACGGGACCGCGGCAGCGCCCGGCCCGGCCACCGCCGAGACGGCGCCCCCGGTCGCCCCTGCATCCCCGGTAGAGGCAGTGTCCCCGCCCGAGGCAGTGTCCCCGCCCGAGGCGTCCACAGGAGCGACCGGGGCCGGGGCTCCGGCACCGCCGCCCCGCCAGCGCACGTTCGCCTCGCTGCAGTACCGGCACTTCGCCCTGTTCTGGGGCGCCGCCATCCTGTCCAACACCGGCGGGACCATGCAGATGGTCACCGTCCCCTACGTGGTCTTCCAGCTGACCCACTCCACGGCCTGGCTCGGGATCAGCTCCGCCGTGGCCTTCATCCCCAACGTCGCCGTCGGACCGCTGGCCGGCGCCCTGGCCGACCGCTACCCGCGGCGCACCGTGCTCATCGTCACCCAGACGGTCCAGATGTTGGCCGCCTTCGCCCTGTGGATCGTCTGGATCACGGGCAACGCCAACCTGGCCAACATCCTCGGCCTGGTGTTCGTGTCCTCGGTGGGCGGCGGCTTGAACATCGCCTCGTGGCAGGCGTTCGTCCCGTCCCTGGTGCCCCGCGAGTACCTGATGAACGCCGTGCGCCTGAACTCGATCCAGTTCACGGTGGCCCGGGCCGGCGGGCCGGTCCTGGCCGCCCTGGTCCTGACCCAGTTCGGGCCGAGCGCCGCCTTCTTCGGCAACGCCATCACCTTCCTCCCGGTGATCGTCGTCCTGGCCATCATCCCGGCGATCCCGCGCCCCGAGGGCGTGATCAAGGACACGGTGGCCCGCCAGTTCGCCGACGGCGTGGGGTACGTACGCCGGCACGCCGTGCTCTACCAGTGCGTCCTCAACACGCTGGTCCTGGCGGCGTTGTGCTACTCGGTCGTCCAGCTCGCCCCGGCCATCGCCAGCAACCAGCTGCACGTGGGCAAGGCCGGCTACGGCGTCCTGGTCTCGGCCTACGGCCTCGGTTCGGTCGGCTCGAGCTTCGCCATCGCCGCCCTCGGCGAGCGACTCAGGCGGTCGACGACGGCCATGGTCGGGGTGGCCATCGGTGTCCTGGCCATGCTGCTGCTCGGCCTATCCTCCGAGCTCTGGCTGGCCCTCTTCGCCTTCCTCGGCGTGGGCATCGCCCAGACCATGATGGCCATCTCCCACAACACCGCCATTCAGGTCCAGGTGGTGGACAGCTTCCGGGGCCGGGTCCTGTCGGTGTACCTCATGGCCGTCCAGCTCGGGCTCCCGCTCGGGGCGCTGCTCCTCGGGGCGATCGCCGTCCACACCGGGACCCGGGCCATCTCCATCGGGGCGGCCGTGCTGATCGCCGTCTACCTGGCCTTCTTGCACTTCGTCTTCCACGACATGGAGGACCTCGACCGGGACCGCCAGTTCGCTCCCGAGGCCGTCACCCCCTGACGACCGGCGGCCGATGGTGCCCCGGACCCCTGGCCCGTGGTATCGATAGGGGCTGCACCGCCGCCACGGCCGGCGGCACCCCGACGCCATGACCCACGACCTGCAAAGCGAGGCACGATGACCAAGACCAAGCTCTACGGGGCGCTGATCCTCTTGGTGCTGGTGTTCGCCACCTCGATGTCGTTCATCTCCCTCGGGGTGTACGAGCTGCAGTGGTGGTGGTCGGTCATCGGCGTGGCCATCCTGGTCGTCTTCGGCGCCGCCATGGGCCTGGTCGTCAAGAAGGCCCGCTCGGACATCGCCGACAGCGACCAGAAGATGGTGAAGTCCCTGCTGCAGATGGTCGGGTCGATCTACGCCGGCCTCTTCCTCACGATGGCCATGGTCACGTGGACCCTCGGGAACCGAGTCCTGCACGACAACACGGCCTACGGGATCCTCGGCCTGTTGATCTTCCTGGCCCTGATCGGGGTGGGCATCCAGGGCGTCATCGTCACCATCGCCATGTTCTCCAAGGTCTACGCCGACACCGACAAGGCCAAGCGCGTCGCGCTGGCCGACTGACCCGGTGGCCGGCCGTCGGGTGGGGATGACCCGACGGTGACCGACCGACTGCCGGCCTACGACGAGCTCCCGGTGGTCCCGGGTGCTCCCCCAGCGTCCTCCTGGGGTGTCTGGGACGACGGCGGGTCCCTGGGCTGCCTCAACCTCCTCACCCCCGAACGGGTGCTGGCCGCCCAACGCGAGGTGCGCTCGGGCCACGTGTTCAACCTCAACCTCGAGCTCGAGCTCCCCGATCCCCCGCTCTACGGCCGGTCGGCCCCCGAGCACGTGGTCCGGGACCTGCGGGCCGGCCACGACGACGAGCTCAACCACTGGAACACCCAGGCGTCGAGCCAGTGGGACGGCTTCCGGCACATCCGCCACCCCCGGTTCGGCTTCTACGGCGGCCGGGCCGGGCACGAGCACGGCGTGGACCGGTGGGTCCACCACGGCATCGTCGGTCGAGCGGTCCTGGCCGACGTCGGACGCTGGCGGGCCTCGACCGGGCGACCCCTCACCCCCGACCGCCGCCAGCCCATCGAGGTGGCCGACCTCCTCGGCACGCTCGAGGCCCAGGGCACGGTGGTGGTCCCGGGGGACATCCTCCTGGTGCGCACGGGCTGGCTCGCCTGGTACCGGGGACTCGACGAGGCCGGGCGCCGGTCCCAGGCCACCCCGGCGCTCGAGACCTGCGGGCTGGCGGCCGGGCCCGACATGGCCCGGGCCCTGTGGGACCTCCACGTGGCGGCGGTGGCGGCCGACAACCCGGCGCTCGAGGAGTGGCCACCCCAGTGGTACTCGAGGCGCGACGACCCCGACGCCGACGACATCCCGGCCGAGGCGCTGACCGCCCAATTCCTCCACTTCGCCCTGCTCCCCCTGCTCGGGCTGCCCATCGGCGAGCTCTTCGACCTGGACGCGCTGGCCGAGCACGCGGCGGCCAGCGGCCGATGGACCGCCCTGTTCACCTCGGCGCCCCTCAACCTGGCCGCCGGCGTCGCCTCACCACCCAACGCCCTGGCCATTGTCTGAGCGCTGCGGATCCGCCGAGGCGCTCGGAGGACACCGACCGCCGGCGGTAACCTCCTCGGGTCCCACCGTGCCGCTCGACGTCGGAAGCGCCTGATGCCTGACAGCTCACTCCACGAGGATCCGGCGTCCCCCGAGCCATCGGCCGTCAGCTCGGCGGCCCACGTCGCCGGCTTCCTCCCGAGCTCGCCCGAGCTGATCGAGCTGGTGCTCGAGCAGCTGCCCGAGCCGATGACCATGATGCTGGCCGTGCGGGCGGCCGACGGCACGGCCATCGACGCCCGGCCCATCTACATGAACGCCGCCGCCCGGGCCCACCTCGGCCCGGCGCACCCCGGCGACGACGGGCTCATGAGCCATCTCTTCCCGAACATGGTCACCAGCGGCGCCCTCGACGCCTGTCTCGCCGTCCTCGACACCGGGACCCCGGCGTCGGGCTCGTTCACCTGGCACGATCCGGCCAGCGGGATCCCCCGGGGCTACGACTACCGGATCGTGCGGGTCGGTCCCGACCTGCTGATCTGGATGCACCACGACAACTCCGAGCTGCTGGCGGCCCTGGACGAGTTGCGCCAGCACGAGCAGCGGACCACGGCCATCCTCGACTCGTTGGATCAGGGGATCGTGCTCCAGGCCGCCGACCGTCGTCTCCTCCTGGCCAACCGGGTGGCCCGTCAGCTGGGCCTGGCCGAGGGGAACCGCTCCCGGGGTCCCGGGGTGGCGGCCTGGCGCCCGGCCAACGAGGACGGTACGCCGGTGGACCTGTCCGACCTGCCGTCGGCCACCGTGCTGCGTACCGGGGAGGCCCAGACCGGTCGACTGGTCGGGGTCCAGCTGGACGCCGGTGACCCCCTCGAGTGGTTCTCGGTCAGCGCCTTCCCGCTCTTCCATCCGGACGAGACCGTCCCCTACGCCGCCGTCAGCACCTTCGACAACGTCTCGGAGCGCAAGCGCCTCGAGTCCGAGCTGGAGCGCCTGGCCCTCTACGACGAGCTGACCGGGATGGCCCGACGCGGTCTGCTGGCCGACCGGTTGACCGGTGCCCTCGCCGCTCTGGAGCGACGGCCGGAGGCCGAGGGCGGCGTGGGCATCGTGCTGCTCGACCTCGACGGCTTCAAACGGGTCAACGACGACTTCGGCCACGCGGTGGGCGATCAGGTGCTGCGGCTGGTGGCCGAGCGCATCCGAGACGCCGTGCGCAACGAGGACACCATCGCCCGACTCGGCGGCGACGAGTTCGTGGTGCTCTACCAGGGCATCTCGGCCGAGCAGCTGGTGGAGTCGGGCCGGCGGGTGGTCGAGGCCATCCGGGTCCCCCTCGTCCTCCCCGGGCCGGCCGACGAGGGCGAGCTGATCGTGCACGTGGGCGCCAGCTTCGGGTGCACCCTGGCCCGGCGAGAGGACACCCCGTCGTCGTTCCTGGCTCGGGCCGACCGGCTGATGTACGAGATGAAGGGCGAACAAGCCCCGGACGTCTGACGGCCCGGTCGGGAACGTTGCCCGGGCCGAGAGCCGCCCAGCCCCGGGAGTGCTCAGTCCGGGAGGTCCGAGTACCAGCCGTCGCCGGAGAAGGAGATGGCACCCAGCGTGGTGGCCACCTCCCCCCGGGCGCCCAACAGGCAGTAGGTGCCGCCGCGGGCCCGCACGTAGTGGCCCAGGCCGACCAGTGCCCGACTCCCGGTGTCGTCGACCGACGTCAGGCCGGCGGTGTCGACGATCACCAACGAGCACGGTGTGCAGGCCATCTGGTCGATCTGGGTGTCGAGGGCGGCGATCGATTCGGCGTCGAGCACGCCGCCCAGGGTCAGGCGGCACCGGGCGCCGGCGGTCTCGAGCGTCGCCGTCAGCCGGGGCGGCGGCGCCGTCGGGGGCACCAGGTCAGAAGAGGTGGTCACCAGTCGACTCTTCCACCATGGACCGGGCGCCAAACCCCTCGCTGGCCGGGGGGCGGCGGCCGGTGCCGATCCCGGCCGGGACCCCCGTGTCAGCCCTCGGTGGCGGGCGGCGGATCCTCGGCCAGCTCGGTGCGCAGCTGCCGCAGGCTGGCCGCCAACAGGCGTGACACGTGCATCTGGCTGACCCCGATCCGAGCCGCGATCTCGGCCTGGGTCAGGCCGTCCACGAACCGCAGGCGCACCACCATCTGTTCCCGGGGGGCCAGGGTGGCCAGGGCCGGACCGAGCACTGAACGGTCCTCGGCATGCTCGAAGTCGGCGTCGACGTCGCCGAGCGACTCGGCCAGGTTCCCCTCGTCCCGGGTCGGGGCATCTATCGAGGTCGCCCGGTAGGCCGAACCCGCCTCGAGGGCCTCGAGGACGGCCTCGGTGGTCGCGCCGGTCGCCTCGGAGAGCTCGGCCACCGTCGGCGGTCGACCGAAGCGCTGCGAGAGCTCCGCCGTCGTGTGGCCGATCTCGAGGTACAACTCCTGGACCCGGCGAGGGGCCCGCACCGACCAGCCCCGGTCCCGGAAGTGCCGTTTCAGCTCCCCCACGACCGTCCGGGCGGCGAAGGTCGAGAACTCGACGCCCCGGTCGGGGTCGAACCGGTCGACCGACTTCACGATGCCGATCGAGGCAACCTGCATCAGGTCGTCGGGCGATTCGCCCCGGTGGGAGAAGCGCCGGGCCAGGTGCTGGGCCAGGCCGAGGTGCGTGGCCACCAGCTCGTCACGCAGCGCCGGGTCCCTCGTGCGGGCGAACTCGACGAATTTCTGTCGGTCGAACCGCGAGCCCTTGGACTCGTCGCTCATCCGTTCGGCGCCGTGGCCCGGGCCTTGCGCAACCAGGCGCGGGTGCCCTCGGGTGCCGTGTCGCGCCCGTGCTCGTCGACCAGCGCGTCGAGGAGTCGCTCGGAGAGCTCGGCCACGCCCTCGGGTCGAGTCGTCGACGTCGACGTCGACGTCGACGGGGCGATCCCCACGTAGGTGCAGGACACCTCCAGGCGGCCCGCCTCGTAGGCGTACCGCAGGGCGATGCGGCCGAGGCCGTCGGTCGGGACGACCGAGAGGCACAGCTCCTCGATGGCCAGGCGCAGGTCCTCGATCTCCTCGATGTCGAAGTCGGCGTCGGCGGCGATCGCCGCCACGGTCATCCGGGGCAGGGTGAGGAGCCCGACCCGGGCCGGGAGCGTGAGCTCGACGATGTCGGCCGGTTCGGGGCCCTCGCCGAACGGTCCAGTGGGCTCAGGCACCGACCGCCTCCAGCGTCGAGGCGGTCTCGAAGACCGACGTGAGACCGGTGAGTGCGAACACCTTGATCACCCGGGGGCTGTCGATGACCAGGCGGAGGTCCCCACCCGCCTCGCGACACCGTCGCCGGGCGCCGATCAGGACGCCGAGGGCCGTCGAGTCGAGGAAGGTCACCGGGCGCAGGTCCACGACCAGGCTGGGGTGCCCGGCTTCCACCAGGTTGCGCAGGCACGTACGGAGCTGCGGCGCCGTCCCGACGTCGGTCTCCCCCTTCACGGTCACCACGGGCACGCCGTCCACGTGCTCCTCGGTGATCCCAAACGACGTGTCCACCCGTGCCTCCCCTTTGCGATGTCAGCTGGCAGCCGCAACAGTGTGACATGGCCCCGCTCGGCCGACCGCCACCGGGGGTCGGCCCGGTCGAGGGCGACCCGGGATCCACCGGGCGTCGGGGCCCCGGTCCTATCGTGCGGCCGAGACGCCGAGGAGGTCGCCGACATGCCACTGCAGGTCGTCTGCGTCGAGCGCTCGGGCCCGTCCCGGGACCACCGCCACGTGGCGGCGGTCGGCATCACCACCGGGACGACCATCCTGCGCTTCTCGGTCCGCACCGTCCGCCAGCTGATCAAGAAGGGGACGGTGACCTTCTACTGCCTGGATCGTGACGGGCGGCGGGTCGAGGTCCGGCGCTACCGCTGCGCCTGCGGGCGCGGCACCATCCGCACGGGCGCCGACGACCTCGCCGACGGCGCCCTGTCCGAGCTCTCGTCCTGCGGGCACTGACCCCGGCGGACGGGCCGGACCGGGTATAGCGTTCGACTATGGCACGTATCTCGTTTCCCGAAAGTGGTCTCGGCCAGCACGTGGACTGGGCCAGGTCCCGCCCCGACATGGCGGCGGGCATGGGCGCCATCTCGAGCGCCGTCTACGAGCACTCCGAGCTGCCGGTGCGAGAGCGCGAGGCGGCCCGGTTCACCATCGCCCTGATCAACGATTGCAAGGTGTGCCGCGACACCCGGGCCCGGGGCGGCGTCGAGGCCGGCATCGACGACCCCTTCTACCTGGAGGTCACCGACTGGCGGTCGAGCACCGACCTGAGCGTCCGGGAGCGGTTGGCCGCCGAGTACGCCGAGCGGTTCGCCCTCGACCACCTGGCCATGGACGACGCCTTCTGGGAGCGCCTGCGGTCGAACTTCGCCGACGACGAGATCGTCGACCTCACCATCAGCTGCGGCATGTGGCTGGGCATGGGCCGCACGTTGGCCGTGATGGGCATCCCGGCGCCGGCGGAGCGACTGCTCGTCTGAGGCCCCCACCCGCCACCGACGGCGGGACCCGAGGGCGGACCGGCCGTTTGGTAGGTTCGTCCCGTGAGCGACACCAGGGGCGGGGCGTGACGCGACCGGAGGTGCGCCGCGGTGTGCGCCGTGGCCCTCTCCCCCTCCCGGCGTCGCTCGGGTTCGTCTAGGTCCGATCGGCAGGAGGCGAGATGCTCTACATCGACGGGAAGTGGCTCGACGCCACCTCGGGACGCACGTTCGAGACGACCAACCCGGCCACCGGGGCCGTCCTGGCCACCGTGGCCGACGGCGGTCCCGACGACGCCCGGGCGGCCGTCGAGGCGGCGGCGCGTGCGCTGCCGGCGTGGTCGGCCTCGACCGCCTACGAACGTTCGGCGTTGCTGGTCGAGGCCCACCGGCTCATGCTCGAGCGCCGGGAGGACCTCGCCCAGCTGATGACGGCCGAGCAGGGCAAGCCCTTGCGGATGGCCCGCAACGAGGTGGGCTACGCCGCCGACTTCCTCCTCTGGTTCGCCGAGGAGGCCAAGCGCGTCTACGGGGAGACCATCCCCTCGGCCCGGGGTGACCAGCGCTTCATCGTGCTGCACCAGGCGGTCGGGGTGACGGCGGCCATCACGCCCTGGAACTACCCCATCTCCATGATCACCCGGAAGGTGGCGCCGGCCCTGGCCGCCGGGTGCACCGTGATCCTCAAGCCGGCCGAGCAGACGCCGTCGTGTGCCGTCGAGACGTTCCGGGTGTTCGAGGACGCCGGCATCCCGCCCGGCGTGGTCAACCTGGTCACGACGTCGGACCCGGGCCCGGTGGGCGACGAGCTGCTCGACAACCCGGTCGTGCGCAAGATCAGCTTCACCGGCTCGACCGAGGTGGGCAAGCACATCGCCGCCCGCGCCTCGGCGACCATGAAGCGGGTCTCGATGGAGCTCGGCGGCCACGCCCCGTTCATCGTCTACGACGACGCCGACCCCGAGCACGCGGCCAAGGGAGTGGCCCTGGTCAAGTTCTTGAACACCGGTCAGGCCTGCATCTGCCCCAACCGGATCTTCGTCCAGCGGGCCATCGCCGAGCGGTTCGTCGACACGCTGGTCGAGCGGGTGGGCAAGCTCCGGGCGGGCGACGGCAGCGCCGACGGGGTGAACATCGGGCCGCTGATCGACCAGCCGGCGCTCGACAAGATGCAGACCCAGGTGGACGACGCCGTCGCCCGGGGCGCCACCGTCCGGGCCGGGGGCCAGCGCCTCAGCGGGGAGGGCTTCGACGACGGGTGCTTCTGGGCGCCGACGGTGCTCACCGACGTCACCCCCGACATGGTCATCTACCGCCAGGAGACCTTCGGGCCCATCGCCCCGGTGGTGGTCTTCGACGACGAGGACGAGGTCCTCGCCATGGCCAACGACACCACCTTCGGCCTGGCCTCCTACGTGTACACCAACGATCTCGGTCGGGCCCTGCGGACCGTCGAGGCCCTCGACTTCGGCATCATCGGGGTCAACGACATCAACCCCACCTCGGCCGCAGTGCCGTTCGGCGGCATCAAGGAGAGCGGCCTCGGCCGCGAGGGAGCCCGCCAGGGGATCTTCGAGTACCTCGACACCAAGGTGTGCGGCATCGCCCTATGACGTCGTCCCGGCGTCCACGCCAACCGACCCCCCGCACCGCCCGAGGGGGGTCGACGTGCCCGAGGTAGCCAGCGCCGACGGCACGCCGATCCGGTACTACGACTTCGGCGGGTCCGGGCCGGACCTGCTCCTCCTCCACGCCACCGGGTTCCACGCCCGGGTGTGGCGGGCGGTGGCCGAGCAACTGGCCGACGTCGCCCACTGCTGGGCCCTCGACCTCCGGGGCCACGGTGACTCCGGGGTCCGAGCCGACCTCGACTTCGCGTGGCGGGGGTTCGCCGAGGACGTCGAGGCGGTGCTCGGCGTCCTCGACCTCGACCGGCCCTACGCCGTCGGCCACTCCCTCGGCGGGGCGATCCTGCTGATGGTCGAGGCCCGACACCCGGGCACGTTCCGCTCCATCTACGTCTACGAGCCGGCTATCTTCGTCCCGACCGAGCGGCGGCCCGACGACGGCACCTCGTCGGTGCAGCTGGCCCTGAAACGGCGCCCGACCTTCCCCTCTCGCCACGACGCCTTCGCCAACTACGCCAACAAGCCGCCGATGGACGCCTTCGACCACGAGGTGCTGGCCGACTACGTGGACCACGGGTTCACCACGGCCGAGGACGGCAGCGTGACCCTCAAGTGCCGCCCCGAGTACGAGGCGGGCACCTTCGGCGGTTTCGCCGGGTCCGACAGCTACCGACACCTCGACGAGGTGGCCTGCCCGGTGGTACTGGCCTCGGGGTCCGAGAGCCTCGGTCGGGACGCCAGTCGGGACGACACGCTGTCGGACCGTCTGGTGCAGTCCTCCCGGGTGGTCTTGCCCGGGCTGAACCACTTCGGCCCCCAACAGGACCCCTCGGTGTTGGCGGCCTCGGTCCGCACCAGCCTCCTCGGCCTCCCGGCCTGAGCGTACCGACGTCGCGGCGGCGCCGAAGCCGGCCTCAGCGAGCCACCCGGTCCCCCGGGGCCGTGACGACCGCTCGGCGCCGGTCAGCGCCGCCACCTCCGACGGATCCGCTCAGGTGGCCCGACGGTAGACGGGGTCCGAGCGGTCCCGGCGGGGAGACGGCCCCTCCCCTTCCTTCGGCTGGACGACATCGGCCGGGACGGCGCGGGTCCACTCACGCACGGCGAACCGCTCGACGATGGCCCACCGTCCCTGGCGACGCTCGAGGTGGTCGACGTAGCGGAAGCCCGAGCTGAAGTTCATGCGCGGGTCGTCGAGCGGCTCGCCCCAGTGGTGAGCCGTGCCGTAGGTCTCGGAGTAGGCGGTGTCGCCGTCCAACTCGACCAGCTGGTTCCCGATGACGTGCTGGGTACCCGAGAACCGGGGCAGGCCCACGGCCAACCAGGCCACGTAGTCGTCGGCCGGGCCGGTGAACCCGGTGTGGTGGTCGACCCCGTCGTCGAAGTAGCACGAGCGGACGAGCTCGAGGTCCAGACGATCGACGCCCCGGCAGTAGCGCAGCACCACCTCACGGATGTCCTGCTTGTCGGCCAGCTCGGCCAGCCGTCGATCGATGTCGGTCCCGGGCGTGTCGATGCTCATCGCTCCTCTTTCACGTGGTCGGTCGGGACGCCAGCAGCCCCCGCGTCCGGTGCTGTTCGTCGTCGTTCCCGAGCACGTTGGCCAGGAGCTCGGTGGCCCCGGCCGACTCGAGCTGCTCGATCCGGGCGGACACCTCGTCCTCGCCGCCGATCAGGGCCAGATCGACCGGGTCGTCGAGGCCTTCGGTCGCCAGCATGCGCCGGTAGGAGGGCATGGTGGCCGCCCCGGCCATCCCCGGGCGGGCCCGCTCCCGGGCCCCCTCGACGTCGTCGGTGACGCAGACCGGCAGGCCGGCGATCACGCGGGGTGCCGTCCGACCGGCCGCCTCGGCGGCCGCGGCCAGCCGGGGCACGACCGTCTGGCGGAGGGCGGTCGGCCCGGTCATCCAGGTGACCGTCCCGTCGCTGTGACGTCCGGCCAGATCGAGCATCCTCGGCCCGAGCGCCGCCACCACCAGCCCGGGTGGCGGTCCGGCCAGCGGCAGGGTCAGGTGGGCCGAGAGGTGCGCCCCGTCGAGGTCGGCGTGGCGCTCGGCCGAGAGGAGTCCCTCGAGCACGACCAGCTCCTCGGCGCACAGCGGCACCACGTCGGCGTACGGGATCCCGTACCAGCCCTCGGAGACGACGGCATGCGTGACGCCGATCCCGAGGGTGAGGCGGCCGGGACCGGCGGCGTCGGCCACGGTCAGCGCCTGTTGGGCCAACGGAATGGGGTGGCGCCCCTGGATCGGGACGACCGCCGTGCCGAGGGCGATCTCCGGCACGGCCGTCGCCGCCACGGCCAGCGCCGTCAGGGTGTCGAGCGCCGCCGTCTGGGGGAACCAGAGTGCGGTGAAGCCGTCGCGGCGCGCCGCCGCCGTCCGCTCGACCACCTGCGCCACGGTCGAGACGTCGGAGCCGCCCCACAACGAGATGGCGATCATGGCGCCCGCCCGACCAGTCGGGCCGGGATGGGCCGGTGGCCCAGGCTGCCCGGGATCGGGGGGTAGGTCGCCCCGGGGACCGGTTCGATCCGCTCGAGTCGGTCGAGCAGCACCTGCACGGCGATCGTGCCCTCCAACCGGGCCAGGCTGGCCCCCGGGCACACGTGGGGTCCGGCCCCGAAGGCCAGATGGTTGCGGGGCTGGGGCCGGTCCAGCCGGAAGGCGTCGGGATCCTCGTAGACCGCCTCGTCCCGATTGGCCGAGGCGATCCCCATCTCCACCCAGTCGCCCTCGTGCAGCGCCACGCCCTCGAGCGTCGACGACCGGGTGCACCGTCGACTGGTCACCTGGACCGGCGAGTCGTGACGGAGCGACTCCTCGACGTAGTTGGGCAGGAGCGCGGGGTCACCTTGGAGGCGGGCGAACAGCTCGGGATCGGCCAGGAGCCGCTGCACCAGGTGGGTCAGGGCGCCACGGGTGGTGTGCACCCCGGCCTGGACCATGAAGTGCAGCTGGGTGACCACTTCGGTGTCGGTGAGGGGCTCGCCTTCGATGTCCGCCTCGGTCAGGGTGCGGAACACGTCGCGAGGTGGGTCGTCGAGCTCACGACGGCGCTGCAACTCGTCGGCGAAGAGGTTCTGCAGCGGGTGGTTGCCCTCGCCGACCCCCGGCGAGCACGGCCGCTGCATGATGGTCCCGTCCATCGACCACTCCATGAACCGGGCCGGCGCCTCGTCCGGCAGCCCCATGATGTGGGTCATCACCAGACCGGGGATCTGCAGGGCGTAGTCGGCGTGGAGATCCACCTCCTCGGCGTCGAGCATGTCCTCGACCAACCGGTCGCAGATGGCCTGGACCACCGGCTCGTACTCCGGGACCCGGTGCGGACCGAAGGTGGCGTTGAACAGGCGGCGGATCTGGCGGTGCCGGGGTTCGTTGATCTCGCTGAGGAAGAGCTGCTGCTCGGGCACCTCCTCCACCCCGGCCAGGCCCGAGAGCGCCCCGAGGTCGGCCCGGAAGGTGTCGACGTCGCGCAGGGCCCCTTCGACCAGGTCGTAGCGGGCGAGGTACCACGCCCCGTGTGGGCTCGGGCAGACCGGCGCCTCCTGGCGAACCTGGGCCAGGTGGTCGAACGGCACCCCCTCCGTCCAGTGCTCGGGATTCTTGGAATCGAAACTGATCACGTCCCCCCCTCTCGCCTCGTCGGCCCCCCGGCGAACGGGTCGCTACCGGCGCCCTGGTCCCCGGGCTCACCCGACGGACCCGGCCGGGTGCTCGACGCCCGTTCGGCCGCCCCCACCGCCCGGAGGTCGCCCGACGGCCCCACGACCTGGTTCCCCCCGGCCCGCTTGGCCTGGTACATCTCGGCGTCGGCCCGCGACAGTGACCGTCCGGGGGCCGTGGCATCCATCATCGCCACCCCGATGCTCACCGTCTGGCCGCCGTCGGACCCGGCGACGGCGTGGCGGACCCGTTCGGCGATCTGCCGGGCCTGGGCCGCATCGGCGTCGGGCAGCAGCACCACGAACTCGTCGCCGCCGAACCGGGCCAGTCGATCGCTCGGCCCGATCTCGGCGGCGGCCGCCGCCGCCACCCGGACGATGAACCGGTCGCCCCCTTCGTGGCCGATCCGGTCGTTGACCGACTTCAGGCCGTCGAGGTCGATGACCGCCACCGCCCCGATGGCCCCGCCGTCGGCCACCAGGGCCTCGGCCCGGGCCAGCTCGTCGGCGAACCGGCGTCGGTTGAGCACCCCGGTGAGGGGGTCGCGGTCGGCCAGCAGCTCGAGCTCCTCCTGCCGTCGGCGGTCGTCGGAGATGTCCTTCACGTGCGAGATGAAGTGCACCGGCGCGCCGTCGTCGTCCCGGACCAGCGACACCGACAGGAGGGCCCACACCACGTCGCCCCGGGAGGTGAGGTATCGCTTCTCCAACTGGTACGAGGCGATCTGCCCGGCCAGCAGCCGCTCGACGTAGGCCACGTCGGCATCCAGGTCGTCGGGGTGCGTGAGCTCCTGGAAGGTCCGGGCCAGCAACTCGTCGGCCCCGTAGCCGAGGATGCCGCACAACGTCTCGTTGGACTCGAGGAAGTGGCCGTCCAGGGTGACCAGCGCCATGCCCGTCGGGGCGTTGTCGAAGGCCGCCCGGAACCGCCGCTCCGCCTCGGCCAGGGCGATCACCGAGTTCCGCTCGGTGGTCAGGTCCACGATCTGGGAGAAGACCTGCGACGGTGTTCCCGACTCGTCGAGGATCACGTTCGAGGAGAAGTGGCCGTAGACCAACGACTGGTCCGGCCGGACGTAGCGGATCGCCCCGGTGAAGGTCGTCATCTCCCCCGAGCGGTACTTGTCGCCCACCTCGGACAACCGGGCCAGGTCCTCGGGGTGCACGTACTCGGTGCCCGTCAGGCGGAGTGTCTCGTCGAGCGTCCGGCCGACCAGGGCGGCGAACGCCTCGTTGGCCAGGACCAGGTCCCCGTCGATCTCCCGGAGGGTCATGGCCACCGGGGAGCGCTCGAAGGCCTCCTGGATCCGGCGATCCGTCGAGCGATCCACCGTCGGGGATCGCCCCTGCCGCCTCATCGCCGCCACGACGCCCGAAGCGTCGTCGTGGTCGACGACCGGCGGGTGGCCGGGATTCGGGCGACGGCATCTACCGGATGCCTCAGACGAAGGGTCCGACGTCGGTGAACTCGACCACGTTCCCCGCCGGGTCGGTGACGAACGCCGCCTGCACCGTGACCCCGAAGTCGACCCGGCTGCGCGGCGGCCGGACGAACGGCACGTCGGCCCGGCGGAGGGCGTCCATGGTCGCCTCGAACTCGGCCGTGGGCACGTGGAGGGCGAAGTGGGGGAAGCCGGGTCCGCTCACCGGCATCTGGTCGGTCTCGATGAAGTGGAGCTGGAGGTCGCCGACCCGCAGCCACATCCCCGGACCGAAGTCGGGCCGGGGCAGCTCGTCGAAGCCCAACAGGTCGCAGTAGAAGTGGCGGGCGGCCGCCAGGTCGGTGACGGCGATGGCCACATGGCTGAAGCCCGCCGCGGTGATGCCCTCGCTGATGGTGCGCTGGTCGGTTCCGGTCGCCATTCGATCCCCCGAGTGTTGCGCCCACCGACGGTCCACGGCGTGAACCGGGCCGGGCGTCGGCCACGTGCGGCACTCGGTTCTACCTCAGATCGAGCGCCGGATGCTGCTCGGCCGGGAGGCGACCGCCGCCTACGATGAGTCGGTGAGCGAGGCGCCGGTGCCCGGCGAGCGGACTCGGCGAGCTCGAGACCGTCGAGGACATCCTCTCGCTGGTCCGCGAGCACGGCGGTCGCGTGACCAGTTCGCGACGGATCCTGTTGGAGGTCCTCTTCGACCCCGGGGGTCATCAGAGCGCCGAGGAGCTGGCCGAGGCGGTCAATCGACGGAGCCCCGACGTCCACCTGTCGACCATCTACCGCAACCTCGAGGAGCTCGAACGGCTGGGGGTCATCGTCCACGGCCACACCGGCCACGGCCCCGCCACCTACCACCTGGCCACCAAGTCCCACGGTCACTTCGTGTGCGACCAGTGCGGTCGCATGATCGAGGCGCCGGTGACCGTCTTCGCCGGGCTGGCCGACGAGGCCGAGACGCAGTTCGGGTTCGAGATCTCCCCCCACCACTTCGCCGTCCTCGGGCGGTGCCGGGACTGCCGGGGCGGCGCCTCGGCCGACCCGGCGCCTAGATCCCGAGGGCCTCGCGGGTCCGTTCGAGCTCGTCGGGATCGGCCGTCGTCGGCACCAGGAAGAACTCGTCGCAGCCCACCGACCGGGCGACGTCGAGGGCCTCGCGCAGCGCCGCCGGCGAGTGTGTCCGAGCACTCTCGGCCATCTGGCGGGCGAACGATTCGTCGAAGATCCGCATGTACTCGAACACGTAGCGGGCCAGGCGGTCCTCGGCGTCGGGGCCCAGCGCGTACCACAGGCTGGTCGAGAAGTGCGGCGGCGTCGGGGCGCCCGGCGTCGGCCCAGGCCGCCACCACCTTGTCGCGCTGGCCGGTCAGCAGGTCCCCGTCGACCTGGGTGATCGAGGTGGGATCGTCCACCCCGTCGGCCCAGCGGGCCGCCCGGGCGATGGCCTTGGGACCGAGCACCCCGGCCACCAGCGGCGGTCCCCCCGGCTGGACGCGGGGGCGGCCCGACCGGGTCGGCCCCCGGGAACGGCGGCTCGCCCGACCAGATCCGTCGCATCGTGGCCACCTGGTCGTCCATCCGCGACCATCGGCGACCGAAGTCGCCCCCGACGGCCCGGAAGTCGTCCTCTCGACCACCGACCCCCACCCCCATCGTCAGCCGGCCGGCCGAGAGCTGGTCGACCGAGGCCATGTCCTTGGCCACCTGCACGGCGTCGTGGGCCGGCAGGATCACCAAGCGTGCTCCACAGGCGCACCCGCTCGGTGAGGGCGGCGGCCGCGGCGAGCTCCACCGTCAGCGAATGGCTGGTGAACGTGATCCGCTCGGGCACGGCCAGGCTGGCCCACGGCCCCTCGTCGATCCCCCGGCACCAGGCCACCGTCTCGTCCCGCCCGTGGGCCAGCATGGTCGGCAACGTCATCGACAGGTCCATCGACCCCCCCGGTCCGTCTACCCGTTCACGTGGCCGGTCCGATGACCTTGGTCACCGGCCAGCAGTTGGCCCCGAAGGGATGGAGGTAGACCGGGAAGTTGCCGGCCGGTCCCCCGCACACCACCACCAGCAGGTCGTCGGGCGACGCCGTGATCGAGAGCATCGCCTCGTCGTCCCCCTCGAGCACCTCGCCGCCCCGCTCGAAGCGTCCACCGATCTTCCAGCCGTTCTCCTTCACCCAGGCGGTGGAACGGCGGCAACGCTCGTACAGCGCCCGGCGGATGTCACCCTTGTCCCACCCGGCCGCCACGAAGAGTTGGGCCGCCTCCTGGGGCAGCAGCAGGGCACCGAAGCAGTCGTCCATCAGTCGTCCGGCGCCCAGCAGGTACTTGGCCGTCGAGTCGATCCACTCGTCGGGCGTCTCCTCGGCGTGGTTCGAGAGCATGAGGTGCTCCCAGAGCGGCAGCACCGTCACCGTGCTCTGCTCGGGCGCGAAGCCCCGCTCGACGTGCAGCGGGGTCAGCGTCGGGTAGTCCTCTTCGTTCTCCACGGCGTGGTAGGCGGCGTACTTGGCCGGCTCGCCCATCGTCGCCCGGTCGAGCGCCGGGGTGGCCTCGGTGTCCTGCGGCGACCCGGCGCCCGGGATCGATCCCATCACGTTGATCTGGATCAAGCGGATGGCCCGGCCGATCGACGAGTTGGCCCGGTTGCCCGGGCCGAGCATGTTGCCGTAGGAGTTCATGCCGAGGGCCAGGCGGATCGGGCCGTTCACGATGAACCCGACGACCGGGCTCCCGGTCGACGAGTTGATGATGTGCAGCTGGAACTCGGGTTCGAGCATCCCCTCGACGATGGCCACGACGACGGGGAAGTGCTCGGGCAGGCAGCCGGCCATCACGGCGTTGACCGCCAGCTTCCCGGCCAGGATCGGTCGGTTGCGCAGGGCGTAGTACCCGATCGGCTGGTCGGCGGTCCGTCCGGCGGCGGCCAAGAAGGCGTCGACCCGCCCGGGCGTCGGTGGGACGACCGGCAGCCCGTCGGTCCATCCCCGGCGATGGAACAGCTCGATGGCCTCGTAGAAGTCGTCGACCTCGAGGGTCGCGGCGGGATCGTCGGCCACGGGCAGCGGCGCGCTCGGCGGTGCGGTCGTGCTACCCGGCGGCGCCGGACAGCACGATCTGGTGGAACTGCTTCACCGCCTGGTCGGCCCGATCGTCGAGCTCGTCGTCGGTGGCGCTCCCCACCGGGTGGGGCACGATGGCCCACTCGAGCTGCGGCATGCCCCCGAGGTCCTTCATGGCCGCGCAGACGCCGGCGAAGGGCGGGGTCGAGATCAGGAGGGTCGGGATGCCGGCCCGCTCGAGCTGGATCGTGTTCATCATCCCCGACGAGCTGCAGGACCCGCAGTCGCCGATGGCCAGCACGATGGCGTCGCAGCGCTCGGTGTCCCGCCACCCGCCGGGCGCCATGGCCTCGCTCACGGGGTAGGTGCCACGGACCACGCCCGCCAGGTCGAACTGGCTGGCCAGCCGGGCGCCGACCCGATCGAGCAGCGCCGTGGCGTTGAGCTTCTCGTTGCTGTAGAGGCCGAGGACCCGGCCGTCGAGCGAGTCGAGCCGGGGTGCCGACGCCACCGCGTCGACGACCGCCTCTTGTACCGGATTGCACACCGTGATGGTCATGGCCACGGACCCCCTCTGCGACAACGACGCGTCGCAGTGGCGATCGTAGTGCGACCGACGTCGCCGGTGCGTGCCTCAGCCGGTCGACCGGCACCGGGTCGTGCCCCTCGAGGAAGTCCCCGACCACCCGGGCGAACCGGAACCGGTCCGGCCGGAACAGGTCGTGGGGCGACTCCTCGAAGCAGTCGGTCGAGATCCCCGGGACCGCGGCCGCCCATCGAGCCATGTCGTCGTCGTCGAGCAGACCGTTGCCGGCCCGCACGACCAGCATCGGCGACGGCAGCGAGCCCATCTGGTCCCAGAACAGGATCTCGCGCGAGTCGCGCTGGATCCCCTCGATGACGTGGGGGGCCATGATCTCGGTCATCGGCCGGCCCCGCCAGCGCGAGGTCATCCACCAGGCCGGGAACTCCGGTGGCAGCCGGATCTGCATCGCCCGGTAGTCGCCGATGGCGAACGAGCGCACCGAGTCGGGATGGGCCAGCGCCCAGGCGATGGCGTAGCAACTGCCTCGGGAGAACGTCACCAGGTGGAAGTGCTCCAGACCGTTCTCGGCCACCAGGGTGTCGATGTCACCCACGTGGTCCTCGATCGTGTAGCCGGCGGGCGGCGCCTCGGAGAGGCCCCGACCCCGGAGGTCGACGATGACGGTGGTGCGGTCGGACCACGCGTCGAGCAACCAGTCGTAGTCGGTGGCCCAGTCCGAGAGGCCGGGCACGAACAGCACGGGCGCCCGCGACGGGTCGGGCGCCGGCGGGTCGGACCGCAGGTAGTGCAGGCGGACCGGGCCACCCTCGGTGAAGCGTGAACGGGCCACCGTGCCGTCGGTCATGGCTGCCCCCCGGCGACCACCCGGTGCTCCACGTCCTCGCCCCGGGCGATCAGGACGTCGGCCACCAGCTCCGGCGGGAAGAGGCCGTGGCCCACGACGCCGGCCGTGGCCTCGAACCTCGCCGCCGCCTCGGCCGGATCGCCCAGCGACCCGCTCCAGTCGGCGATCATCCCGCCGTCGGGGCTGGGCGCCACCGGGCGTAACGTGGTCGGGGCCAGATGGTCCAGCGTGGCCGCCAACCCGAACGCCAGGAGCTCGAGGGGGACCGGCGCGTGGAGCCGGGGCACGACCTTGTTCGACGACACGATGACGACGAAGCGCTCGGCCGCCGAGGCCACCACCTTCTCCCGGGTGTGCGCCCCTCCCGCGCCCTTGATGAGCCAGCCGTCGGGGGCCACCTGGTCGGCCCCGTCGATGGCCAGGTCGAGACGGGTGATGCCCGAGAACTCGACGATGTCGAGCCCCAGCGCCACCCCGGCCGTGGCCGTGGCCGGCGAGGTCGAGACGTAGCGCACGCCCAACCGGCGCTCGGCCAGGGCCGGCAACAGGAAGGCCACGGTCGAGCCGGTACCCAGGCCGACCGTCATGCCCGGCTCCACCAACTGCGCCGCCGCCCGGGCCGCGGCGCGCTTCTCTTGGTCCTCAGGGGTCCCCACGGGGCCCGATTATGCCCTGGCCGGCGGACCGTCCCGTCCGAGGGGGTGGCCCGCATCCGGTCCCGGCGCACATTGACGCTGGGCGCCCTCCTCGCCAGACTGGCCCCCAACGGACAAGGGGGGGCATCGTGGACGCACTGACGGACGACATCGGCGCAGGACAGGCATTCGGGCTCGACGGCCGGGTCGCCGTGCTCACCGGGGCGGCGAGCGGCATCGGCAAGGCCACGGCCTTCGTGCTCTCGGGCGCCGGGGCCACCGTGATCCTGGGCGACATCGACGGCCCCGGGGTCGAGGCGACGTCGAAGGAGATCGAGCGGCGCGGCGGCACCGCCGTGGCCGTCGAGATGGACACGACCAAGCGGTCCGACGTCGAGGCCCTGGTACAGAAGGCGGTCGACGACCACGGCCACCTCGACATCATGGGCAACATCGCCGGGATCCGCAGCGACGGCGCCATCGTCGACATCACCGACGAGGAGTTCGACCGGGTGTTCGACGTGAACCTGAAGGGCGTCTTCTACGGCTGCCAAGCGGCCATGCGGGCGATGATCCCCCAAGGGTCGGGCAACATCATCAACATCTCGTCGGGCATCGTCGACAGCGCCGGCCCGACCATGGCCACCTACGGCATGACCAAGGCGGCCGTGGGCATCCTGACCAAGACGGTGGCCGCCGAAGGGGCGGCCCACGGCATCCGGGCCAACGCCCTGGCCCCCGGGGTGATCCTGTCCAACTTCTCCCGGTACCACTTCCTGGGCGACGACGGCGAGATCGACAAGGCCCGCTACGACGCCTACCTCAAGTGGGCCTCCACCTCGGCGCCGCTCGGCCGGGTGGGCATGCCCACCGACATCGCCTGGACGATCCTGTACCTGGTGTCCGACGCCGCCAGCTTCGTCACCGGCCAGATCCTGCGGCCCAACGGCGGCTCGGCGATGCCGTGGTGAGCCCGACGGCCGGCCCCGGGCGAGGAGCGTGACCACCGCCGACGAGCTGTCCGAGGATCTGGCCATGGCCGAGGTGGCGGCCGAGGCCCGTGCCTGGGCCAAGGAGCACTGGGACCTCGACCTCACGGTGGCCGAGTGGTGGGCGCTGCTCGCCGAGAGCGGCTGGGGCTTCCCCACCTGGCCCACCGAGTGGTTCGGACGGGGCCTGCCGGCCGACGCCGGGGCGGTCGTGCGGGCGGCGCTCGCCGAGGTCGGGGCGATCGGGCCCCCGGGCGGGGTCGGCCAGATGATGGCCGCCCCCTTGATGATCGAGTACGGGAACGACGACCAGCGGCGACGGCTACTGCCCCGCCTGGCCAACGGCCAGGAGGGTTGGTGCCAGTTCTTCAGCGAACCCGGCGCCGGTTCGGACCTGGCCGGCCTGCAGACCCGGGCCGAGCGCGACGGCGACGAGTGGGTGATCAACGGTCAGAAGCTCTGGAGCGGCGGGGCCATGGAGGCCGACCACGCCATCCTCCTGGCCCGGACCGACCCCGAGGTGCCCAAGCACCAGGGCATCTCGTACATGGTGATCGAGATCGACCAGCCGGGCGTCGACATCCGCCCGATCGAGCAGATGGACGGGCACGCCCACTTCAACGAGATCTTCTTCACCGACGCCCGGGTGGCCGACGCCGACGTCATCGGGGGCCTCGGCAACGGCTGGGCCCTGGCCGCGGCGACCCTGGCCCATGAGCGCACGGCGTTCTTCGGGGGCGGTGCCGGCGGCTTCGGCAACGTGCAGCCGGGGGCCAAGGCCGGCCTGCTCGACCAGCGGGTCGGCACGGTGATCGAGCAGATGGTGACCGAGCAGCGGGGTGAGGGTAGCGCCCTGCGCCTCGGCGGCACGGTCGAGGAGCTGGCCCAGCTGGCCCGATCGCTGGGACGGGCCGACGACCCGGTCATCCGCCAAGGCCTGGCCCGGGTCTACGCCGCCCAGCAGGCGGCGAGGTACACGGCCCTGCGGGCCCGGGCGGCGGCCGAGGCGGGACGGCCACCGGGCGCCGAGAGCTCGGTCGGCAAGCTGCTGGCCACCCGCAACGCCCGACTGGTGCGGGACCTCGGTCCGGCCATCCTCGGCGCCGGGGGCATGCTGGTCGGCGAGGCGGCGCCCGACGGCGGCGCGGTGGCGGCGACCACCCTGTACACGCCCTGCCTGTCGATCATGGGCGGCACCGACGAGATCCAGAAGAACATCGTCGGTGAGCGGGTGCTGGGCCTGCCCCGCGAGCCCCAGGTCGACCGGAACAAGCCGTTCCGCGAGCTACGGCTGAACACGCCCCGCGACGACCGGCGCTAGGCCTCGGCCACCCCGCCGGCTCAGTCCCTTGTCGGCGTCACCCGGCGGGCACTGTCGCCGGCCAGTCGTGTGACCTCGTCGATGGGTCGCGCCGTCAGATCGTCGGAGAACACCTCGACCCCGACCGGTCCGGCGAACCCGATGCCCTCGAGGGTCTCGAACATGCCGGCCAGGTCGAACGACCCCTCCCCCGGCAGGAGCCGCCGGTGTTGGGTCTCCTCGGCCAGGTCGGCCTCGGGCTCGGCCGGGCCGTCGTCGATCTGGACGTAGAGGACCTTGTCCCCGGGCAGCCGGGCCAGCTCCTCGAGCGTGGAGCCGCTCCGGAAGAAGTGCCAGCTGTCGAGGAGGATCCCGCCGTTCGGGCGATCGGCCCCCGACACGACGGCCCATGCCGCGGCCAGGTCCGGGATGCCCGCCCACGGCAGGAACTCCAGGTGGAGCAGCACCCCCTCCTCGGCGGCCACGTCGCAGGCGTGGGCGAAGCCCTCGGTGGCGGCGTCGACCGAGGGCTGGCCACCGTAGAACTCGACGATGGTGAGCGATCTCGCCCCCACGGCGGCGGCCATCGGGCACAACCGCTCGGGCGTCCCGGTCATGAGGGCGTCGGCCAGCTCCGCCGGGTACTCGGCGGGCGGGCGGTGCCCGGGGATCCAGGTGGTGATGGCGTCGAGCTCCCCGATCTGGAGGTCGGCATCGGCCACCCGGGCCCTGATCTCGGCGTCAGGCATGCCCCCGGCCCGGAGGGCCTCGATCTCGAACGGGTAGACCGAGACGCCCGAGAACCCGGCCGCCCGCGAGGGCGCCAACCGGTCGAGGAACGGCGTGGCCAGGTGTGTCCCGGCCGAGAAGACGAGATCACCCGAACCCAGCGCCATGTCCACTCCCCCCAGGGTCGCGGCGGCGTGCGACCCGCTGGACACGCTAGCGCCGGGCCCCCCGCCGGACCGGTCCGCCCGCCAGGTGCGTTTGGAAACCGGGGCAGGACGGGGAGAGTGCCTACGTGAGCACCCCCTACGGGTTTCCCGTGGGTCCGTCGGAACATGAGGAATAATGAGTTGTCAGCTGCACTTACTGGGAACCAGTTGAAGGGTCACGTGGCGGCGCAGGAACGGCTCAGCATCGTAAGCGGCGACATCGGCTCGCTCCGAGAAGCGCGCCAGGCGGTGCGTGCCTCGACCGAGGATTGTCCGGCGCACGCCCGGGACGTGGCCGAACTGCTGGCCGACGAGCTCGTCACCAACGCCCTGGTCCATGGGGGCGGGTCCTTCGTGCTGTCCATCGAGCACCGGGGTGACTGCCTCCATGTCTCGGTCAGCGACGGCAGCGAGCAGCTGCCCGAGGTGCTGGCGCCGAGCGAGTCGCGCGAGCACGGCCGGGGCATGGCGATCGTGGCCGCCATGGCGACCCGGTGGGGCGCCAAGCCGATCGGCACCGGCAAGGTGGTCTGGTTCGAGCTCGATCTTGCGCCCTGACGTCGCCGGCGCGCCTACGATTGCCCTCCGTCGACGGGACGTCGGAGCAGTGGTCGGCAGCGTCGCCGCCGACCCGCACACGCCGGGGTATCCGTCCCTGACAGTCAGGAGCGCCGATCATGGATGGGAACATTGAGGCGACGGTCGGTCACCTCGGGACCGTGGCGGTGGTCGCGGTCACCGGTGAGATCGACGTAACGAGTGCCGAGGTCCTGCGGGACACCCTGGCCGGCCTGGCCACGGCCGAGCAGCCGGACGTCGTCGTCGACCTCCGGGGCGTGACCTTCCTCGACTCCACCGCCCTCGGCGTGCTGGTGGGCGCGCACAAGCGCAGCCGCGAACTCGGCGGCGAGCTTCGACTGGCCGTCACCGAGCCGCGGATCCTGAAGATCTTCGAGATCACCGGCCTCACCGAGGTCTTCACCATCGCCGCCACCCCCGAGGCGGCGTTGAGCCCCGCCTCCTCCGACTAGTCGGTTCCGGCCCCCTGGTCCCTGCCTATGCTCGGGGCCCGGGCAAGGCAGAGGGGGGAACGTGGCCAGCATCCAGACCGTTCGCGGGGAGATCGACACCAGCGAGCTCGGGGCGACGCTCATGCACGAGCACGTCTTCGTGGTGACGCCCGAGATCGAGCACGAGTACCCGGAGTGGAGCTGGGACGGCAGCAAGGCCGACCGGCAGGCCGAGGCGCTGGCCAAGATGGAGGACCTCAAGGCCCGGGGCATCTCGACCATCGTGGACCTGACCGTCCTCGGATTGGGCCGGGCGGTCGAGCACATCGTCCCGGTGGCCGAGCAGACCGAGCTCAACATCATCGTGGCCACCGGCATGTACACCTACGACTACCTGCCGAAGTTCATCTCCCGCCGCAAGCCGGCCACGTTCCCGGCGACCCACGGCGACCTGCTGGTCGACTTCTTCGTGAAGGACATCACCGAGGGCATCGGTGACACCGGGGTCCGGGCCCAGATCCTCAAGTGCTGCACCGAGTCGCCCGGTGTCACCCCGCACATCGATCGGGTGCTGCGGTCGGTGGCCCGGGCCCACCGGCTCACCGGCGTGCCCATCTCCACCCACACCAACGCCTGGGAGCAGACCGGTCGGGACCAACAGCGGGTGTTCGCCGAGGAGGGCGTCGACCTCTCGAGGGTCGTCATCGGCCACTGCGGGGACACCTCCGACCTCGACTACCTGCGTGAGCTCATGGACCGGGGCTCGACGATCGGCATGGACCGCTTCGGCCTCTACAACCCGCCACACATGAGCTTCGACGAGCGCGTCGACGTGGTCGTGCAGCTGTGTGCCCAGGGCTACGCCGGACAGATGGTCCTGTCGCACGACGCCATGTGCGTCCTCGACGACTTCCCGGGCTTCTTCGAGGCCAACCCGAGGTGGGGTTACAACCACGTGTCCGACGAGGTCATCCCGGCCCTGCTCGAGCGCGGGGTGACCCAGGCCCAGGTCGACCAGATGCTGCGGGACAACCCCCGGGCCATCTTCGAGCGTCAGGGTGGCTACTGAGCCTCCCGGCGCCCCGGCACCCGGAGGCCTACGGGGCGAAGCGGTTGGCCGGCACCACTCGGGCGACCACGTAGGCGGTCAGCCGCCCACCGTCGCCGACGTCGGAGATGGCCACGCCGATCGTCCTGCCCCCGGGCCCCTCGAGCAGCACCTCGGCCACCGCCCGGGCCGGCCCGACCTTCACCCGGTTGAGGAAGCGGACCTCGATGTCGGTGACCACCGCCGGGCCGTCGCCCTCGGACCGGAGCCCGTCGGCCAGCGATGCCGCCGACAGCTCGCCCAGCGTCGCCACCACGCCACCCTGGACGGTCCCGTGGTGCCCGTTGCTCAGGTCGTCGCGCGGGTCGAGCTCGACCGTGCCCGGGGCGAGGAACCGGGCACCGATCCGCTCGGCCAGCGGCACGGTGAGTTCCACCCCGGGACGCTCCACCCGGGGCACGAACCGCTCCAGCCGGCGGTTCATGAAGGTGGCCATCGACACGGCGAAGGGTTCCTCGTCGTCGTCGGCCATCAAGAGGGTCCGGGTCACGAGCAAGGTCGCCCCGGCTTTCAGGACCTTGGCCACCAGCCGCACCTGGCCCATCGTCCGGACCCGGGCCAGCTGCACGTTGATGTCGGTGGTCGGGGTGATCGCCCCGGTCGAGGGTTGGCCGGCGACCACGTCGGCCAGGACCGTGAGGATGCCGATCCGGACGTACTCGGTGCCCGGGACCAGCATGCCGGGCAGGATCGGCGCCCGACCGAAACTGGTGTCGTCGTCGTTCCAGTGTTCGAGCTGGAACTCGTCGATGACGTGGTGGGGCAACTCAGGTGACGTGGACACGCTGTACCCTAACCAACCTCGGGGTGGCGAGGGGACAGTGCAGACGGCGCCTGGCGCCCTGTGCGGGGCCCCAACGGGACGATCCGGCTGCCGACCCGCGCACCAGGGCCGGCGGGACGTTCGCCGAGCACCGCCAAAGGAGAGACGCACATGGACCCGACGGAACTGGACCTCATTCCCTACGGCACGATGATCGGCCGGCACGCCGCCCAGCGGCCGCTCGACGAGGTGGCCCTGTTGTTCGCCGCCGAGGACCGCAGTGAGCAGGCCTTCACCTGGACCGAGCTCGACCACCGGACCACCCAGCTGGCCCGGGTCCTGGCCGAGCGGGGCCTCGGAGTCGGCGACCTGCTCTCCATGCAGTTGCGGAACTCGCCCGAGCTGGTGTTCGCCACCTTCGCCGCCTGGAAGGTCGGCGCGGTGCCGGTCCCGGTGCGCTGGGACCTGCCCGAATGGGAACTGAATCGGCTGCGCGACGTCATCGGGGCCAAGGTCCACCTCGACGAGTCGAGCACCGACCTCTTCGAGGACAGCCTGAGCCGATCCACCGACGCCCTGCCCGACGTCGTGCCGCCCCACAACTCGGGCATCTGCAGCTCGGGCTCGACCGGGTCGCCCAAGGTCATCCTCCGGGGCGCACCGGCGGTCACGTTCGAGGGCGCCCCCAGCTCGTTGGCCATCACCGAGTCCTACGTCACCCTGCCGCCCGACCAGCTGATCCTGACCCCCGGTCCGATCTACCACAACAACGGTTTCATGACGATGGCCAACCTCGTCTCGGGCTTCCGGGTGGTCCTCATGGAGCGCTTCCGGGCCGACCACATGGTCGACCTGATCGAGCGGCACCACATCACCGGCTTCACCGGGGCCACCCCGATGTTCCAACGGGTGGCCCAGATCGAGGGCGTCACCGAGCGGGACTTCTCGAGCATCCAGCACACCATGCAGGGCGCCGCCGCCCTCCCCCAGTGGTTGGCCCACTTCTGGTTCGACCTCATCGGCCCGGAGCGCTTCTACATGTCGTACGGCTCGAGCGAGGGTGCCGGGGCCTGCGCCTGCCGGGGTGACGAATGGCTGCTGCACCCCGGGACGGTCGGCCGCGGCTGGGGCGGGACCGAGGTCAAGATCCTCGACGGCGACGGCCACGAGCTCCCGGCCGGCGAGATCGGCGAGATCTACATGAAGCCGGCCTCGGGCATCGTCCACGCCTACCTGGGCGACGTCCCGCCGCCCACCAGCACCGACGACGGCTACACGACCATCGGCGACCTCGGGTGGCTGGACGAGGAGGGTTGGCTGTTCATGGCCGACCGGCGGGTCGACATGATCATCAGCGGCGGCGCCAACGTCTACCCGGCCGAGGTCGAGGCGGCGCTCAGCGGCCATGCGGCCGTGGACGACGTGGTGGTCATCGGGCTCCCCGACGAGGAGTGGGGCCAACGGGTCCACGCCATCGTCCAGCGCTCGGCCACCGCCGACCCCTTGAGCGAACCGGACGTCATCGCCTTCGCCAAGTCCCGGCTGAGCCCGTACAAGGTGCCCAAGACGGTCGAGTTCGTGGACCAGATCCCCCGCTCGGAGGCCACCAAGGTCAACCGGCAGGCGCTGGTGGCCGAGCGCCTGCCCGCCGCCACCTGACCGACACCGGGCCGGGTGAGTGGACGTCGATCCCCGGCCCGACTAGACACGCCACGAGCGACGGTCGCCGCCCGAGGCGCCGGAACCGGGGGGACGCCATGCCGAGTGACATCCGCAACACGAGCTCGGACGAGTACTGGTCCGACTTCGAGAACAAGTGGACCGCCCTCATGACCTACCGGTACCTGGGCAAGGTCTCGAGCGCCCTCGACAACGCCCCCGAGGGCACGACGATGCCGTTGCGCCACGACATGCGGAATCCGGCCGGGGGCATCATGGCCGCCCCGCTGTGCATCGCCTCGCCCGAGTCGGGCGGCATGGCCGACGACCTCTACGTACCGAACCCGGTCATCGCCTCCATGCAGATCCTCGACGACGCCCGCGACGTCCGGCGGGTCGCCGTGTTGCCCGAGACCATCCACCTCGGCCGCAGCATGGGGTTCAGCCGCTCGCTGGTCGTCGACGACGACGACCACGACCGGGTCATCGCCCTCTCGACGGGCATGGGGGTCAGCCTCGGCTCGACGCCGCCGGGATTCGAGAAGGTCGACAACCCGCCGATCGACGTCGAGGACTCGCCGTCGATGCCCCCGCTCCACCAGGTGTTCGGGGCCAGCCAACGCCCCGACGGCACCTGGATCCTGCCCGAACTCCAGGGCGAGTTCGCCTCGCCCGACGCCGCCCTCCACCTCGGGCCCATCCACATCGTCCTCGAGACGGCGGCCAACGACCTGGCCTACGAGCGGGCCGGCACCGACCAGCTCCAGGTCGAGAGCTGGCAGGTGATGTTCGTGGCCCGCGGCAAGGTCGGCCCCTTCCGCACGACCGGCACGAGCTTCGACGGCGGTCAGGGCCGTATCGGCGTACGCCTGGCCCTGCACGACGAGGGCAACGGCGACCGGGTGACCAGCGTCGGGTCCGGCGTCTACCGCCGGCCTGCATGAGCAGTACCTACCCGGGCGCGACCGCGCCGGGCGATGCCAACCACACCATGAGGGGGACTCCATGACGTCAAGCGACACCCAGGCCAGCGACGAGCTCGAGATCCGCAACGTGCTCGGCCGGCTCTCCCAGCTGGCCGACCGGGGCCTCCTGTCCGAGCTCGAGGACTACGTCGCCTGCTTCACCGACGACGGCGTGTTCGAGATGCCAGGCGACATCCGTCGGGGGGCCGACGACATCCGCGAGGGGGCGGCCGCACGACGGACCGACACCGGACCCGAGGTGCACACCCGCCACATCGTCGGCAGCACGGCCATCAGCTTCACCGGGCCCGACGACGCCGTCGTCCAGTCCAACTTCGTCTTCGGGGGCCCCGGGCCCGACGGCAAGGCCTCCATCATGCTGGTCGGTCACTACGACGACGACTTCCGGCGCACCCCCACCGGCTGGCGGGTGGCGCACCGCAAGATCAGCTTCGCCTGACCCCCGGGCCCGACGTCGCCGGCACCGGCCTCGGCTGCTCAGCCGGGTGCTGCTCGGCCAGCGAGGCCCGCAGCACCTCCACGCCCTCGAGGCGACGGGCCACCTTCTCGGGGTTGGCGGCGTCGCGCGTCCGGATCCGCGTCTCGAGCTCGTCGAGTCGGCGGCGCTCGTTGTCGACCAGGGTCTGGTGGTCCTCACCGGTGCGGTGCCCGAGGGCCCGCAGGAACGCCTCGTGGGCGGCCATGGCCCGGGGCAGCTCGAGACCGCGTGCGATGGCGCTGTAGGTCTGGCCGCTCTCGCGTCGGGCCAACGCCTCCTCGTCCACGTTGCGGGCCCCCGGACGCCCGCGCCGGACCGGCTCGGCGTCGCGGGATCGGGTCGAGCGACGTTCCTCGTGGTTGCGCCTAGGCACGGGCCACCCCGTCACACCGCGTCGCCCGCTCGTTGCCTACTCCGGTCATTCGTTGCCTCATTCCTGGTGGATGGATCGATCTGTGCTGCCGCGTGCCGTTCGCCGTCGGGCGTACTCCCGCGGTCGGCGACGGCAGGTCGAGTCCGGGACCGTCAGCCCCGGGTCAGGTGCCTGCCGACTACGCCACGCCGTGCGCGGCCCGCTGCTCCCGGGTCGGCCATCGGGAGTGCGACGCCCAACCCAGTCCTTCGAAGACGGCCAGCAGCCGGGCCGAGGCATCGAGCTCGCCCCGGCGGAACCCGTGACGGGCCAGGGCCGGGAAGGCGTGATGCGAGTTGTGCCACGAGTCACCGAAGCTCAACACGGCCAGCAGCCCGATGTTGCCGCTGGTGTCACGAGTGGCGTAGGGGTGCGAACCGAAGGTGTGGCCGAGCGAGTTCACGCCCCAGGTCACGTGGTGCAGGAGGGCGATGCGGACCGCCCCGCCCCACAAGAGGGCGAGCAGCGCCCCGCCCAACGTCCCCGTGACCGCCCAACCGATGGCGAACGGCAGGGCCAGCGACAGGACGATCCACAGCGGGGTGAGGGCGGCCACCACCACCATGTCCCGGTCGGCCAACAGATCTCGTGCCCACTTCTCGCCGTTGGGCGGCGTCCCGCCGAACAGCCAGCCGACATGGGCATGGGCCAGTCCTCGCAGCTGGGCCGCCAGCCCCTCACCCTCGGGCCGGGGTGAATGCGGGTCGCCGGCCTGATCGGCGAACACGTGGTGTCGGCGGTGGATGGCCACCCAGCTGATCACCGAGCCCTCGGCGGCCATCGACCCGGCGACCGCCAGAGCGATGCGCAGCCATCGGTGGGCCCGGAAGCTGCGGTGGGTGAAGAGCCGGTGAAAGCCGAGCGAGAGGCCGAAGCCGGTGACGATGTACAGGCTGGCCAGCAAGGCCACGTCCAGCCAGGCGATGTGGTGGTTCCACGTGCGGCCGGCGGCCCAGGCCAGGCCGAGGACCGGTGCGATGACCAGCAGCAGGGTGATCAGTTTCTCGAGGATCCCCGGGCGCGGCGGCCGGTCGAGCGCCGGAGCGGGCGGTGGGTCGAGGAGTGCGGTCATCGTCGGCCTCCCGGGAGACGGGGAGCGGCGGTGAGTACTGCAACGGTGGCGGGCGCGCGTCGCGCCGGCAGGACTGCCCAAAAGTATGGAAGCGTCGAAACTCCGTCCGAATGCACTGAGGCCGAATCGGTCGGAGTCGAGCGGGCCCCGATGGCACGATGCCACCGGCAGCCGCGACGCTAGCAGAGGCCCCACGACCGTCGGCGTCGCCCGACGGTCGTGGGTGCTCAGGTGTCCGCCGCCCCCCGGGCCACGGCGACGCGGTTGGCCTGCGCCTGGGCGTCCAGCCACCGGTTGGCTCGCGACTCCTGCCCGTCGACCGGGGCGTGGGCACCGTCCATGTCGCCGATGGTGCGGAACCCGCAGCGACGACAGACGGCCATCCGGCCGTTCGTCTGGGGGTAGTGGTCCTCGTCGAGGCGCTTGGCCAGCGCCACCGCCGACGGCGTCGGCGGCTCAGCGGGCGTCATGGCCTGCGTCCTGCCGCCGCCGTGACCGGCCCGAAGAGGCGCTGATGGCACGGCGGGCAGGCCCACCACAGAGCCGTCGGCTCGTCCGCCGCGGCCTCGTCCACGGTGAAGTAGGCCCGACAGCGCCCGCACTGCCGGGTCGCCCCGACCGCCGCCGGCGGCATTGCAACGACATCGTGTCCCGACACGGGGACGCTCGATCCTGTCCCCGTCAGCGGGGACGCTGTGGCTCTCGGTGAGCCGTCTCGACCGTACACCTTCGAGGTCCGAACGGGCCGTGACGGTCGATGCCGGGACCCGGGGCCACGGGAATCGAGCCATTTATTGCTAAGTTTGGGGACAGCGCTTCACCAACGCGCAGAAGGACCACCATGGCGGATCGACCGGTGACGCTGCAGCAAGCGGCCGAAGAGCTGGGCGTGCACTACATGACGGTGTACCGCTATGTCCGCACCGGTCGGCTCCCGGCGACCCGGGTCGGCGGGACCTGGCAGATCGACCCGGCCGATCTCGGCCTGGTGCGGTTGACCCGGGCCAGCAAGTCCGACGGCGGCGGCGCGGCGCGGCGGCGCTCCACCACCCGGCTCCAGGGCCGGCTGCTGGCCGGCGACGAGGCCGGGGCCTGGACCCTGCTCGAGTCGATGCTGGCCTCGGGCACCTCACCCGAGCACCTCCTCCTCGTCCAGGTGGGTCCGGCCCTCACGGCCATCGGTGAACGGTGGGCGGCCGGTGAGCTCTCCGTGGCCGACGAGCACCGCGCCAGCGCCGTGGCCATGCGCCTGATCAGTCGGCTCGGGCCGCGGTTCGCCCGGCGGGGGCGCAAGCGCGGGACCCTGGTCCTCGGGGCGCCGGCCGGCGAGCTCCATATGGTCCCGGTGGCCATCGCCGCCGACCTCTTGCGGTGGCAGGGCTTCGAAGTCGTCGAGCTGGGTGCCGACACCCCGGCCGGCGCACTGGTCGAGGCGGCCGGCCGACTGACCGACGTGATCGCCATCGGCCTGGCGTGCACCAATCCGTCGTCGCGCACGGCGACCCGCCAGACGATCGCCGTCCTCCACGAGGCGTTGCCGGGGATCCCGGTCCTGCTGGGCGGGGCGGCCATCGCCGACCAGGACGACGCCCGACTGCTCGGCGCCGACGTCTACTCGGGGCGCAACGGCGACGAGCTCGTCGCCGCCGTCGACGCCCTCACCGCCTCGGTCTGAGCTCGTCCCCCGGCGGCGGTCCCGACCGGCCCTCGATGGCCCACGCCGGCACACCCCGCAGCTTGGAGGCCAGCCCCAGTGCGGCCAGGGACCGGATGCCCCACCAGGTGGGGTCGAGCTCGAAGCGGCCGATGCCCTGACGAGCGCTGCCCGGGAACCGGTGGTGGTTGTTGTGCCACCCCTCCCCCAGCACGGCCAGCGAGATCAGCCAGTTGTTGCGACTGGCGTCAGCGGTGTCGAAGCGGCGGCGTCCGAAGCGGTGGGCCAGCGAGTTGACCGAGAACGTGGTGTGGTAGAGGACGACGGTCGGCACGACGAAGCCCCAGATGGCCATCTGGGGGCCCGACGTGCCGAGGCCCGGGGCGGCGTGCCCGAGCACCGACCCGAGGACGAACGTGGCCACCAGCGTGGCCAGGGGCACGAAGTGGTGGAAGCGGTCGAGGAAGCGGAGCTCGGGGAACCGGGAGAGGTCACGCACCCGGGTCAGGTCGGTCTCGCGGTTGGCCGGGTCGAAGATCCACCGCACGTGGCTGTACCAGAAGCCGTCCACCACCGGCGAGTGGGGGTCCCCCGGGCGATCGGTGTCACGGTGGTGGGCCCGGTGGTGCGACGCCCACCAGAGGGGTCCCTGTTGGGCCGCCGCCGCCCCGAGGGTGGCGCCGGCGAGCTGCACCGTGCGGCCGACCTGGAACCCCCGGTGGGAGAAGTACCGGTGGTAGAAGGCGGTGATCCCGAAGGCCCGGGTGACGTAGGAGACCACGCCGACCAGCACGGCGACCCAGCTAAAGCCGACGAAGAACACGCCGAGCACGGCCACGTGCAACAGGACGAAGGGCACGCCCAGCCGCCAGGAGGCGGCCTCGGACTGCACCGGGGCCACGTCCGGGGCCGGTGCCCCGGTGATGGTCATTAGAGCGACCGGGCCTGGAGTCGGCCTCGCCAGGCGGGCTTGGCCATGAGGATCTGCACGTCGCTCACGTGGCGCTCCAGGAACGCCCCCTCGCAGTAGGCCAGGTAGAGGGCCCACAGGCGTCGGAATTGCCGGTCGACGCCGAGCCGCTCGACATCGGCGGCGTGTCCCTCGAGGTTCTCCGCCCAACGTCGCAGGGTCTCAGCATAGTGGCGGCCGATGTCCTCGATATCGACGATCCGCAGGTCGCTGGCCCGGACCATCGACGCCGTGAGCGAGCCCACCGAGGGCAGGCAGCTCCCGGGGAAGATCATCCGCCGAACGAAGTCCTGGTGGCGCTTGGCCCGCTCATAGGCGGTGTCCTCGATGACGATGGCCTGCAGCGCCGCCAGGCCGTCGTCGGTCAGCAGCCCGGCGCAGGCGGCCAGGAAGCGGTCGTGCCAGCGCCAGTCGACCGCTTCGATCATCTCGACCGAGACGAGCTTCGAGTACCGGCCCCGGAGGTCCCGCCAGTCCGATCCGAGGACGGTGACCCGGTCGCTCAGTCCGGCGGCGGCCACCCGCTCGGCCACCAGGGCCCGTTGGGCCTCGGAGATGGTGGTGGTCGTGACGGCGCACCCGTAGTGGCGGGCGGCGTGGATCGCCAGGCCGCCCCAACCCGAGCCGATCTCCACCAGCCGGTCCCCCGGACCGAGGTCGAGCTTGGTGCACAGGCGGTCGATCTTGGCCCGCTGGGCGTCGGCCAGGGTGGTCTCGGGCCCGTCGAAGACAGCACACGAGTACGTCATCGACTCGTCCAGCATGAGCTCGAAGAACTCGTTGGACAGGTCGTAGTGGGCCCGGATGTTCTTGCGGTCCTCACTGCGCCCGGGGGCACCCAGTCGAGCCGGCAGGTCGAGCACCGGGCCGACGGCCTCACCGAGCCGGTCGAGCCGCCGCCGGAGCGGCTCGGTCCGGCCCAGCAGCACCCGGACCACCGTGGTCAGGTCATCGGACTCCCACCACCCGGCGACGTACGAGCTGCCGAGCCCGACCGACGCCGAACGGACGAAGGCCCCGTAGGCCCGGGGGTCCCGCACGCGCACCCGGGCGACCGGCTCGCCCTCCCCCAGCTGCCAGGTCCGAGTGCCCTCGGTCAGCACGATCGTGCCGCCCGATCCGTGGCGACCGGCCGCCAGCACCGTCCGACGGGCGCCCCAGGCGAGCGCCCGGCCCGGCGACCAGGCCGCCGCCCGCTCGAGCAGGGCGCCGTGGTCGACACGGGCCGACGCCGGGGCGTCGGGCGTCGGCGACAACTCGGAGGTCACCGCCCGACCACCGTCGGATCCGACGGGCCGGTGGCCTCACCCGGATGCACGTAGAACGGGGCGCCCTTTCGCCGGAGCCGGGCCGCCTGGTGGTAGATCCCGGCCGAGACCCGATGGGCCATCGCCGGGTACGTCCACAGCAGGCGACCCATCCCCCGCCGGTCGAGGGCCCGTCGGTGGAGCGTCAGCGAGGCCTCGAGCAGCCGCTCCTCACCGCGCACGACGTCGAAGCGCACCAGCAGGCGGTCGAGCGGCGCCGTGTAGGTCACCACGTAGTCGAGGTCCATCGGCAGGAAGGGCGAGACGTGGAGGGCCTTGGCGAACCGGTGGCGCCCCGGGGCCCCCACCACGTAGGTGTGGCGCTCGTGCCACGGCGTGTTCTGGACCTCGCAGACCAGGTGGTCGATCCCCTCCCCCGCCTCGTCGGCACAGAAGTACACCGAGATCGGGTTGAACAGCCAACCCCAGGTACGCAGGTTGGCCAGGAGCGAGACGGGGCCCGCCGGTGACCGCGCCCGTGTGCTGCTCGACCACCCGGCGCACGGCCTGGTCCAGCGGCACCGTCGGGTCGCCGAGGAAGTCCGAGCGCCGGAACCAGACCGGCGACGGCCGGCGATCCGACCACAACGGGTGGCACCCCGCCACCTCGTGCACCTCGGCCAGGTCCAGCAGGGGCATGGCCACCCGGTAGGTGAACTCGTTCCCCGGGCCGGGGCCGAACCGTCGATGGTGCACCGTCCCCTCGTACAAGGCGCTGCGCAGCCCACCGGCCGATGACGTCGTCGACGCCGTCGGCCCCTCGAGCGAGACCGTCAAAATTCCACCCCGAGCGAACGACACATCTCCACCGCGCTCCGCACCCCGTCCTCGTGGAAACCGTACCCCCAGTAGGCGCCGCAGAACCATGTCCGCCGGACGCCGTTGATCTCGTGCCGGCGGCCCTGCGCGGCGATGGCGGCGGCATCGAGCACCGGGTGGGCGTAGTGCATGCGAGCCAGCACCTTGGCCGGGTCGATGGCCTCGTCCCGGTTCAAGGTGACCAGCACCGGGGTCCTCGAAGGGATCGACTGAAGCGGGTTCAAGTAGTAGGTCAGCGTCGCCCCGGCGGTGTCGGAGCGCAGGCGGTGGTAGTTCCAGCTGGCTCGGGCCCGGGGGTTCTTCGGCAGTAGTCGGGTGTCGGTGTGCAGCACGGCGCTGTTCGGCTGGTAGCGCATGGCTCCGAGCACCGCCCGCTCCGCCGGCGCCGCATCCGACAGCAGCCGGAGCGCCTGGTCGCTGTGGGTGGCCACCACGACCTGGTCGAACTGCTCCACGCCGGAGGCCCCGACCACCTCGACGCCCCCCGGGCCCCGGCGGATCTTCTCCACCGGGGCGGCCAGTCGGAGCCGCCCCTCCTCGGCCAACGGGGCGAGGATGGCGTCGACGTAGCGCCGGGCGCCACCGCTGACCGTCCGCCAGGACGGTTGGTCACGGAGGCGCAGCAGGCCGTGGCGATCGAAGAACCGGGCGAAGGTAGCGGCGGGTATGCCGGTGAACGTCGCCGGATCGGCCGACCAGATCGAGGAGCCCAGCGGCACCAGATACCAGTCCTCGAACGCTCTCGACCACCGGTGCGGGGCCAGGATGTCCGCCAGGGTGACGTCGGGCGGCGGCGGTTGGTCGAGCAGGCCGCGCACCAGGCGGTTGAACCGGTACACGTCGCCCAGCATCCGCAGAAAGGCCGGTCGGACCAGGTTGCGTCGTTGGGCGAACACCGTGGACAGGGTGGTGCCCCGCCATTCGAGGCCGGTGCGCTCGTCCGACACGCTGAAGCTCATGTCCGAGGGCTGCGTGGGGACGCCGAGCTCGTCGAGCAGACGGCAGAACAGCGGATAGGTGCGCTCGTTGTAGACCAGGAAGCCGGTGTCGACATCGACGGTGGCGTCCGGCAACTCGATCCGGTGGGTGTGGGTGTGCCCGCCAGGCCGGTCGTCGGCCTCGAAGAGCACGACGTCGTGCTCTCGACGCAGGAGGTGGGCGGCCACCATGCCGGCCACGCCGCTCCCGATAATGGCGATCCTCATGCCGCTCCTTGACGGCCCACGCACCCGCCGGGCACCGCTCAACCGTGTTCGAGAATTTAGCAGTAAAATCTCTTCGGTGGCCATCGCCCGGATCACCATCGACTCGCCCAAACCACCCGCCGAGGTCTTCGAGTACCTGGCCCGGTTCTCCAATGCCGCCGAGTGGGACCCCGGCGTGGCGAGCGCCGAGGACCTCTCGCCCGGGCCGACGGCGGTGGGCAGCGTGTTCCGCCTCCAGGTGACCTTCCTCGGCCGACAGCTACCGCTCGACTACCGGGTGCTCGAGCTCGATGCCCCCCGGCGGGTGGTCGTCGAGGCCGAGAACCGGCTGGTCCGCTCCACCGACGTCATCGAGGTGGCCCCCGAGGGCTCCGGCTCCCGGCTGACGTACGCCGCCAGCCTGACCCTGAAGGGGGCGGCCCTCCTGGCCACCCCGTTGGCCGAGGTGGCCTTCACCAGGATCGCCCAGCGGGCCGAGGCCGGCCTCGTCGTCGCCCTCGGGGGCGGTCCGACAGCCGACGCGGTCGCTCCCCGCCCCGACACCGCCGGGTCCCCCGGTCGTCGGGTCGTGGCCCGGACCGTGGACACCGTCGCCGAGGCGACGGTGGTCCCGAGCTTCAGCCGGGTCGGCTACTCCCTCCGCCAGCAGCTCGAGGGCTGGACCGACCCCCCGTCGATGGCCGGTCGGGTGGTGGTGGTCACCGGCGCCACCTCGGGCATCGGCCGGGCCACGGCGGTGGGCCTGGCCCGACTCGGGGCCACCGTGCACCTGGTGGGCCGGGACGCCGAGCGGGGGGCCAGGGCCATGGCGGCGGTCGAGCGGGCCGGCGGCGGGGCACCGACCCTCGACCTGGTCGACCTGTCCGACCTCGACGCCACCGCTGAGCTGGGACGACGGCTGGTGGCGCGCCACGGGCGGCTCGACGCCCTCGTCCACGCGGCGGGCGCCCTCAGCCGCACGTACACCACCACCCCGGCCGGCCTGGAACTCACGGTGGCCACCCAGCTGCTCGCCCCCTACGTCCTGACGGCGCACCTGGCCCCGGCCCTGGCCGAGGCGCCGGCGGCCACCGTCGTGGTGGTGAGCTCGGGCGGCATGTACACCCAGCCCTTCGACCTGGACGAGCTGGAGCCCCGCCCCGAGGAGTACAACGGGACGGTGGCCTACGCCCGGGTGAAGCGGGCCCAGCTGCTGCTGGCCGAGGACTGGGCACGGCGGTTCGCGGCCACCGGGGTGGCCAGTTTCGCCATGCACCCGGGTTGGGTCGACACCCCGGGGCTGGCCTCCGGCCTCCCGGGCTTCCGGGTCCTGGCCCGCCCACTCCTGCGCACGGCGGCCCAGGGAGCCGACACCGCCGTGTGGTTGGCCGCCGGCGGGCCGGCCGCCGAGGCCGCCACCGATGGGTCGCCTCGCCCCCGCTCGGGCTTCTACCTCGACCGCCGGCCTCGGCGGGATCGTCGTTTTCCGGTCGCCCACCCCTACTCGCCGGGCGACGCCGAGGCGCTGTGGTCGTGGTGCGCCAAGCGGACGGGGACCTCGTTTCCCCAGTTCAACAGGGATTCCCTGACGTCGCCTAACCCTGATGTCGAGGTTGAGGGTGGCGAAGGGAGGCCCGACCGGTGAGCTCCGTGGCCCTCCGGCGCCCCTCCCCCGCCTCGCCCGCCAGCTGGCCCTCGGCGTGGCCGGCGGCCGTCTGGCCCTCGGCCTTGTGGCCCTGGTGGCCCCCGATCAGCCCACCCGCCCGTGGATCGGACGGGTGGGCGAAGGCCCGACCCGGCGGGTGCTCGCCCGGGCCCTCGGCGCTCGCGACGTCGCCCTCGGGCTCGGGGCGTTGGCTGCCGCCCGTAGCGGCGCTGACCTGCGGCTCTGGGTGGCGGCGGCCGGTCTGGCCGATGCCGGGGACGTGGTCGCGACCCTCCTCGCCTTCCCGCACCTGCCCAAGGTGGGCCGGCTGGCCGTCCTGGCCGCCGCCGGCGGGGCGGCGCTGGTGGCCGCCGGCACCGTGGCGGCGCTCTGACCAGGACGGCCCCCTAGCCCTCCGGCGGGTGCCAGGACACCCAGACGATGGTGGCGTCGTCGCGCAGCCGTTGCTCTGAGAAGTCGACGACCTCTTTGATGGTCTGACGGACGACTGCCTCGGGGGGTTGGCTCGACGTCCCCGCCTGCTCCAGCAGGTGCACGAAGCGGTCGATGCCGAAGGCCGGACCGACGTCCGGGCGCCCCTCGATGACCCCGTCGGTGTAGAAGACCACGCCGTCGCCCGGATCGAGCGTCTCGGTGGCCACCTCTCGCAGCGGGCCGCCGAGGCCCCAGGGCAGGGACGGCCGACACTCCAGGGGGGTGGCGGTCCCGCGCCGGACCAGGAACGGCCGGGGATGCCCGGCGTTGAGCCACTGCAGCTCGCCGTTGGCCACGTTGAGCTGGGCCAGCTGGCCGGTGACGAACGGCTTCGCCCTGGTAGCGCTCGGCCAGCACGTCGTCGAGGCGCTGGTGCATCACGGCCGAGCGGTTGGCGCTCCCGACGGTCGTGGCGGTAGCACCCGATAGCCAGGGACGACAGGGTGCTCGACGCCAGGCCGTGGCCCATGGCATCCATGATCGCCACGTCGAGGCTGTACCCGTTGGCGGCGTGGTCGAAGCAGTCGCCGCCGATGTCGTAGGCCGGCTCGAGCACACCGACCGACGCCGCTTCGGGCATGGCCAGTCGCAGCGGCGGCAGGTTGTCCCACTGGATGCTCGCCGCCAGGCTCATGGACCTGCGCCGCCGGACCAGGTTGAAGAGGTCGGTGGAGCGGGCGGCCACGGCGATGGCCACGCCGGCCAGCATGCCGAGCTCCTCGCACTGGCGGACTGCCGCGTCGTCGAGATCGCCGGCGACCGTGACGGCCAGGACGCCCGTGCAGTCGGTCCCCTCCAGGATCGGGGCCCACACCCGGGTGCCCTGGTCCTGCGCCTCGCTGACCAGCCGCCGTTCGGCGAAGGCCCGCCCCGCCTCGGT
Organism: uncultured Acidimicrobiaceae bacterium; assembly: GCA_963730735.1. GTDB lineage: Bacteria > Actinomycetota > Acidimicrobiia > Acidimicrobiales > RAAP-2 > CAVSSX01. The sequence continues at coordinate 1,596,744 of CAVSSX010000007.1, read as the reverse complement.
GCCGGCCACGGGATCCCGACCGGCAGCTCGAGGTGGGCCGAGCGGTCGGGCACCGGCACGAGCGTCGTCTGCTCGAAGTCGACCAGGTACGCCACGGCGTCGGTGGCCCCGAGGCTCTGGGCGAGGGTGGCCACCACGTCTACCGTCGCCATGGGCGCCCGCTTGTGGAGCCACCGCAGCACCTTGCCGTAGTCCAGGGTGTCCAACGGGTCATACCTTTCATCGGGTCGAGGGGCGTCCGGAGTCCCCCGCTCCCCCGGGGCCCAAACGCCGGGGCCCGGGTAGGGGGTCATCGGTTCGTGGGCCACGAGCGCCATGCGTTACCTTTTCGCCATGGCCGACTACGTCATCCCCGAACCCGAGCCCAAGGAGATCGACGAGACACTCTCGATCGAGCTCCGCCACCTCGCCTCGAATGCCGTCCTGCGGGGGAACCCCTCGGGTGACGAGAAGTGCGAGAACTGCCGGTACTACCTCGAGCCGTACAACGAGATCTCGTACTGCTGGCACCCCAAGCTCCGGATCCTGGTCGGAGCCCCGTGGTGGTGCCAGTGGTGGGAGGCCATCCCCGAGGACGAGGCGTAGCCGACCGTCGGGCCCACGTGAGGGGCTCGATGCTCGCTGTTGCCGTCCTGGGCACTGCCGGCACCGGTGTCGGGGCGCTCGCCCGGGCGGCGAGACGCACCTCGTGGTGTCGGAAGCGCCGAGTGGCGCATCCCGCCGGTCAGGGGCGGGTGACCTCGGGCGGGGTCGACGGCGTGAACCGGTAGAGCCGCTCGGCGTTGCCCCGGAGGATCTTGTACTTCACTTCGGCGGACAGGTTGGCGGCGTCGAGCCGCTCGTGGGCCAGCTTGATCGAGTGCGGCCATGTGGTGTCGGAGTGGGGGTAGTCGACCTCGATCATCACGTTGTCCTCGCCGACCATGTCGAGCATGCGCAGCCCGGAGGCGTCGTCGATGAAGCAGCCGTAGAAGTGCTCCCGGTAATCCCGGTAGATGTCGATTTCCGGTGTCGATGTGCGGTGTCGAGTCCTGCACGGACCCGGTTGCCGAGGGGCCCTTTGCGACCCAGTGGCGCTGGGTGTGAGGACCTGGTGGGCCCGTTCCAGCACCCAGGGGATCCAACCGATCGAGCCTTCGGATAGGGCGATCTTGGTGTCCGGAAACCGCTGGAACATCCCGGAGAAGATCCACGCCATCATGCAACCTGCTGGCCGGATCATGCCGAGCGACATGTTGGCCATGAATGGCGAGTCCGACGAGACCTGGTACATGGTTGACGACGATCCGATGTGGATGGACAGCACACTCCGTGGTCCTGAGCGGCGGCTATGACGGGATCCCAGTAACCGGTGTGGATCGTCGGCAGACCGAGAGGTTCGAAGTTTTCTGAGAAGCAGATCGATCGGCAGCCCTTGGCGGACACCCGCCCGATCTCGGCCACGGCGAGGTCGGGATCCCACAGCGGGATGATTGTTAGCGGTATGAAGCGCCCGGGCTCGGTCCCGCACCACTCGTCAATCATCCAGTCGTTGTAGGCCTGCACGCAGAGCAGGGCGAGGTCCTTGTCCTTGGCCTCCCAGAACGTCTGCCCGCAGAAACGGGGGAAGGACGGGAAGCTGAGCGAAGCCAGGATCCCCGCCTCGTTCATGTCGAGCAGCCGGGCCTTGGGTCGTAGCATCCGGGGCGCATCTCGGTGTACGGGAATCCCACGGCGGTGATGTCTTCGGGACGTCGACCGGCGCTTGCTCCGAGGCCTCCGGTCATGATCCGCAGGTCCTCGTACGCCCAGAATTCGGTCCCTCGTCCTCCGTGATGACCCGCGGCGCGACGTCCTTGTACTTGGCTGGGACCCGGTCTGTCCAGACGTTCGGCGGCTCGATGATGTGGTCATCGACCGACACGATCCAGTTGAGGTCGTACTCGCCGGTGCTTGCCATGTGTGCCCCCCGAAGTGGCGCTCGGATGTCTGTGAAGACTTTAGCCGCACCCGCAAGTAGGGCAGTAGTTCGGCCCCGGATCAGCCCTCCTCGCCCTGCCGCACCGCCAGGAGCGTCTCGAGGGGCCCGACGACCACCTCGGGCGCCAGGCGAGTCCCCGGCACCTGGTGCACCTCGCACTGGAACGTGCCGTCACCGGCCTCGAAGGTCCCCTTGGTGATCTCGAACCACCCGTGATCCCGGAGCAGCACGGCGCTCACCCTCGCCACCTCGACGTCGTCGATCCACGTGCCCACGTCAGCCCTCCGCTCGGTCTGCCGCCGGCCATCCTGCCCGACGCCGGCTGTCCTCGTGGCCGAGCGGTACCCCCGGACGGTCCGGACCCGATCGCTTCGAGCGATGCTCCGGCCAATCAGACTCATCCCGCTGGCCCGCGGTGACGAAGGAAAGGCATGAGCTTCGACACCGCCACCTACCAGAGGCTGTCCGCCCGCCTCGACATCGAGGACATCGATTTCGAGTCGTTCCGCGACCAGCCGCTCGACGCCGAGGCACTGCGCTGCCTGCGCTACATGCACGACGTCGAGTGCCACACGGTCTGCTACCTCCGTGACGTCCTCGTCACCCGGGCCCACCGCGACCCCGAGATCACCTCCTTCCTCACCCTGTGGAACTACGAGGAGTTCTGGCACGGCGACGCCATCGGCAAGGTGCTGGCAGCCCACGACGAGTCGTCGGGCCCTGGGCGCATCGCCGCCCTGCGCCAGCGGCTACCCAAGAGCGACAAGTGGAAGCCGCTCGGGTTCCAGGTCGCCTCGGCCCTGACCCCTCACCTGACCGCCGTCCACATGACCTGGGGCGCCGTCAACGAGTGGACGACCCAGGCCGCCTATACCCAGTTGGCCAAGCGGGCCGACAACCCCACCCTGTCGGCGTTGCTCCGCAAGATCGGCAAGCAGGAGGGCCGACACATCGATTTCTACGCCACCGAAGCCCGCCGCCGGTTGGAGGAGAGCCGGGTGGCGCAACGGCTGACCCGCTGGGCGCTCCGGCGATTCTGGTCCCCGGTAGGGACCGGCGTCGTGCCCGACAGCGAAGTCGACTTCCTGTCGTCGTACTTGTTCGGCAACGACGACGGCCACGCCCTGGCCGAGCGCATCGACCGGCGGGTGGACCACCTCCCGGGGCTCGAAGGGCTCAACCTGCTGGTCGGCGCCACGGCTGCGTGAGCGCCGCCGCGGACAGCCAGCTGGGTGGGCTCCCCCGCTTGTCGGACCACCGCGACGCCACCGTCGCCCGCCGGTGGGCGGCCGGACGGGCCCAGTTGAACCGGGTCGTCGCCGTGATGGCCTTGGTCGTCGTGCTGCCCACCATCGCCGTGGCCGAGCGGCTACACCGGGGCTCGGGTCGTGCCGTCGCCCTGCGGGCGATCACCGTCGTGAGCCGGCTCTGCGGCGTCACCTTCGAGGTGTCCGGACCGGTCGGCGGTGCCTCGCCCGGCGCCGTGGTGGTGGCCCACCACGCCAGCCCCATGGATATCCCGGCTGTCCTCTCGGCCCTGCCGGGCGCCCGCTTCGTCGCCGCCGCCGACCTGTTTAGGATCCCGCTCCTCGGCGCGGCCATGCGGGCCCTCGGGACGGTCCCGGTCGATCGGCGCCACCCCGAGCACGGCCGATCACAGCTCGCCGAGCTGGCGGTGCCCGACACCGGGGCACCGCTGGCCATCTTCCCCGAAGGCGCCATTGCCCCCCTCGGCGAGCAGCTGCCGTTCAAGGCGGGCGCCTTCTTCCTCGCCGTGCGGACCAGCACGCCGCTCCTGCCGCTGGTCATCACCGGGACCGACCGTGTGCTGGCGCCCCGGGGGCGCCTCCTGGTGCGTCCGGGTGTGGTCACGGTCGACCTGCTGGAGCCGCTCGACCCGGTGGCCCTCTCGATCGGCGACCCCCACGAGCTGCGCGACCGGGCCCAGGCGCTGCTCAGCCCACGCCCCCCTGGCGGAACTGGACGCTGATCCTGGGGCCGACCGGACGGGCCGACTTCGCCACCCCGTGCTCCCAGGTCCGCTGACAGCTACCGCCCATGACCAGGAGGTCGCCCCCGCCCACCTCGAAGCGCAGGGCCGGCCCGCCGGAACGGGGTCGCAGGCCCAACCGCCGGGGCGACCCCAGGGAGACGATGGCCACCACCACGTCCTCGGTGGCCCCCCGACCGAGCGTGTCACCGTGCCAGGCCACGCTGTCGTGCCCGTCGCGGTAGAGGCAGAGGCCGGCCGTCGTGAGCGGCCGGGCCACCAATCCATAGTGGTCGTTCAGGGCGTCCCTCGCCTGCACCAGGACCGGGTGCGGCAACGTCGCCCCGGCCCCGTAACTGGCCAACAGACCGCGGGACGTCCACCTGCCGGTCGTACATCGGTCGCCGCTGCGCCCGCCAGGGCACCGCGCCCACCAGCCGTTCGAAGAGGGCGTCGGCACCGGCGACCCACGACCGCTGCAGGTCGACCCACGCCCCACCCTCGAGCTCGAACCGCTCGACCCCGTCGAGCGGTCGGGGGCCGATCTCGGGCCCCCAGGCGAGCAGCGAACCCTGTACCTGCACCGGACCCAGGATAGTCCACCTGAGCGAACGTATGTTTGCCCTCTGCGGCGCAGGACCCACCGGTCAGCCGCTCGGGCCAGGTAGTTTCTCTCGCACCTGTCCCCCACCCCGGCGGTCGGGCGGCCGCGCCGTGGGATGCGGGCTCCACGATCGAATCCGGGGTCCGAGCCAAAGAGGGCCATGTCCGAGGCGGCGATCCCCACCCTGGTGCTCATCGCCATCGCCGCCGTGCTGGCGCCGATCGTGTCGGAGCAGACACGGGGGCTCCGGATCCCCTCGGTGGTGATCGAGCTGATCTTCGGCATCATCCTGGGCCCAACGGTGCTGAACCTGGCCCACCCCAACGGCGTGGTGGACGCCCTCTCGGACTTCGGGCTGACCTTCTTGATGTTCCTGGCCGGGTTCGAGCTCGATATGAACCGGGTCCGAGGCCGGCCACTCAAGCTGGCCGGCCTGGGGTGGCTGCTGTCACTGGCCATGGCCCTGGCGGTGGCCTTCGCCCTGGTGTCCACCGGCTTGGCCCTCGACACCCTCATCGTCGGTCTGGCGCTGACCTCGACGGCCCTCGGCACGCTGCTCCCGGTGCTGGGTGACGCCGGGGTCCTCGAGTCCCGGTTCGGCGACTACATGGTGGCCATCGGGGCGGTGGGCGAGTTCGGCCCGATCGTGGCCGTGGCCGTGCTGTTGACCAAGAAGGACCCGATCATCACGACGGCCCTCCTCCTGGCCTTCATCGCCGTCGCCGCCTTCACCGTCGCCCTGGCCACCCGGGCCCAGCCCCCCCGTCTGGTGGCTCTGCTGCGTCGGCACCTCGAGTCGAGCGCCCAGCTACCGGTTCGGGTGGCCGTCCTGGCCGTGCTCCTCCTGGTCGAGCTGGCCTTCAAGCTGGGGCTCGACATCCTGCTCGGGGCCTTCGCGGCGGGGATCGTGGTCCGCCTGCTCTCCCAGGGCGACCAGAGCGAGGCGGTGGGCAGCAAGCTCCAGGCCATCGGGTTCGGCTTCTTGATCCCGATCTTCTTCGTCGTGAGCGGCATCCACTTCGACCTGCACATCCTGATCACCCAGCCCTCGGCGCTCCTGCGCCTGCTGCTCTTCTTCGTCCTCCTGCTGGTCATCCGGGGCACGCCGGCCCTCCTGCTCTACCGGCGCGACCTGCGCCCGCCCGAGCGGGTTCCCCTGGCCCTGTTCTCGGCGACCGCCCTGCCCCTGATCGTCGTCATCACCACCCTCGGCCTGTCCGAGGGCCGGATGCGCCCCGAGAACGCGGCGGCCCTGGTCGGCGCCGGCATGCTGTCGGTGCTGATCTTCCCGATGCTCGGGCTCCGCCGACTGAAGGCCACCTCGGCGATCCAGGAGGCCGGCGCACCCACGCCGAGCGAGGACGCCGAGGGCCCCAGCGCCTGATCGAGCGGCGCCAGTCAACGGGCGGCTCAGTCGGCGTCGGCCCGACCATGCCGCCGGAGGCGCATCGCCGGTCGCAGCACGATGGCCAGGCGCTCAGCGTCCACCTCGGTCCCCGGCAGTCCCCAGACGGCCACCGGTGAGTGCAGCGCCGGCCGGCATGAAACCCGCAGGTGCAAGGCCAACTCGCTCGGCACCGATTGGCGCGGCTGGGCCACGGCCACCCCCACCCCGGCTGCCGCCATCTGCTGGACGGCGGTATCGACCTGGCGCTGTCCTCAACACCTCGTGTGGATGGAAAGCCGGCCGAGGCGCAGGCCCGCATGACCGGCTCGTGCAATCCGTGGTCCGGGTCGTAGAGAACCCAGGGATCGTCAGCGAAGGCGGCCAGACGGGCCGTTGCCCCCAACTGAGGCCGGGCGGTCCGGGGTGACCACGAGTGTCAGCGCCCCGCTGCCCACTGCGACCATCACCCCAGCCCAGCTTTCGGGGAACGCCACACGGCCATCTTTTCACCTTGGACATTCGGACCGACCGCTCGAGGTCCACTCGCCGCAACTCTTCACGGAGCCTGAGTTACCTTGGTCAGGGTACGACTGCCGCCAGCGCATGACGGCCTGAGGGAAGACCGACGTGGCCAGCGACGAGACGACTCCGACCGTGAGGGTCGGAGACAGCCCGAACGTCCCACCCCCGGGTTCCTGATAAAGCGCCCCTGGTCGAGCCGCCCGAGGACCTCGCGGGCCCTGTCGTGACCAACCGGTCGCCGGACGGAGTCGCCACCATGCTCCGCTACTCCGGCGCGCTCCGAACAGCTGCACGCCAAGCTCCGCCTCCACCCGAGCGAGCTGCTGGGACACTCGACGGCTGGGAGATACCGAGCATCCTGGCCGCGAAGGTCACCGAACCGACGTCAGCGACGGCCACCCAGACAACGGAGCTGGTGCAACGTGACGTTCGAGCCGATGGCTGTCATAGGTGAGATCCTATTTCACCACACCAGATATTCACTGGACGCATGGTGTGGTGCGCCTCACAATCGACCCTATGGGATTCCCCGCGCCGCTCCGCCAGGGCCTCGTCATCGACCCGTCTGTCCAGATGAGGGCCGTGGTCCCGACGTCCCGTCGCGGACGGCGGGATCACCGCGGTCGGACGCCGACCGCCGACACTGCCCGCGGGAGCGGCGGGCATCGACTGCCGGGGTCTGTTGGTCACCCCGGGGCTGATCGACCTGCACGCCCACGTGTTGCCGGGGCTCGGCAACTTCTGCGTCCACCCGACAGGTCGGCGTCGAGATGGGGGTGCCGGTGGTCGTCGACGGCGGCACCAGTGGCGTGGCCACGTTCGACATCAGCCGCACGGCATCATCGACCACCCGGCACCGCGACGCGGGTCCTGGCCTTCATCGACCCCTGTCAGCTCTACCTGGCCACCCATGACTTCATCTGCCACCGCTCGGATCGCCGACGACCTCAGGAACCTCGACGCGAGGCGCTGGCCGCACCCTGGAGCGCAACGCGGACGTGCTGGTCGGCCTCAAGGTCCGGGCCTGCCACGTCGGCGACCCCACGTCAGCCCGTTCCTGGCGGCCGCCAAGGCGGCCGGGGGGCCTGCCGGTGATGGTCCACCTCGGTCGGTTCCCGCACACGCCGGCGATCACGCCCACGGCGCTCTCAACCGCCTGCGTCCGGGCGACATCATCACCCACGCCTTCCGAGGGGCGGGCGGCATGCTGGGGCCGGACGGCAAGGCCGTCCCCGATTTCGTGATGCCGTCGACCGGGGGTGGTCCTCGACATGGGCCACTCGGGTACCGACTTCCGCCTCCGCGAAGCCCGCCGGCTTTTGGACCAGGGCTACCTTCCGACACCGCATCCACTGACCTCAACGTGTTCAACGTCGGCGGACCGGTGTTCTTCTACCGAGAACCTGACCAAGCTGCTCGCGCTCGGCATCGATCTGCCCGACGTGGTTGCCATGGCGACTACCAACGTGGCCCGGGCGATCAGCGACCGACGAGCTCGGATCCCTGGCCGTCGGTCGCCCCGCGGAGATCAGCGTGATCAGACTGCGAGAGGACGGTCCCTTTCCGGTCAGTGACGGCCATGAGATCATCATGGCCCCGAGGCGATCGAGCCGGTGGGATGTGTACGCGCCGGGACGTGGATCGCGGCCGGGCCGGTGCCACGTTCGCTACGATGGTAAGACCTGGACGAGCCGCCGCGGACAGGACTGGTAGTTGCGCGTCCAGTCCCCGAGCGACCCGCGACACCGGACGACCTGAGCTAGGCGCTCGAGTACTTCTGGCATCCGGTGTGCACGTTGTCGAACTGGCTGCCACCGGCGGGGGTGTCTGGGGGTCCGCCTCCTTGGCCGGGACTGCTCGTGGCCGACCTCGGGGCCGGCCGCCTGGCCTGCCTCGTCGACCGTTGCCCGCACCGCTCGACCCGCCTGTCGGTCGGCTGGGTGGACCACGGGCCCCTCCGGTGCGCCTACCACGGCTGGCGTTGGGGATCGGACGGCCGCTGCGTCGAGATCCCCTCAGCACCGGGGGGGCCCATTCCGGCTCGGGCCTGCCATCGACCTCTTCGACGTCGAGCTGCGCCACGGCCTGGTGTGGGTCCGCCTCGACGCCGGGCCGGCGTGCCTATTCCCCCGTGTCCGGCCTGCGACGATCCGACCATGAAGCTGGTGGCCGGCGCGCCGTACACCTGGCCGGTGTCGCTCGGCCGCCGAGTGGAGAACTTCACCGATCTGAGCCACTTCGCCTGGGTCCACGACGGGTCCCTCGGCCGGCGCGACGAGCCGGCGCCGCCGGTTCCCGAAGTGACGGCGGTGGGCGGTGCGTTGCACTTCGACTACCAGCCGCCCGCCCTCGACTCGGCAACGAGGGGTCGCTCTGGTCGGCTACAGCGCCTATCAGGTGTTCACCCTGCCGGGGACGGTCGAGATCCTCTTTGACATAGCCGGCCGACCAGGGGTGAGGCGTCATCTCTGGATGACCGCCTCGCCCCTCGACGAGGTGAGCCTGTCGCAGCTTTTGGCTGGTGGCCAGGAACGACGCCCACGACGAGCCCCGGACTCAGAGGTACTGGACTTCCAGGACCAGGTCCTTCGAGGGGTTCCGTGGTTTGCAACCAGGAGCCCGAGCTTCCCCTGGTCCAGTTCGGTCATGAGCTGGATGTGAGGGCAGACCGCGTCATCATCGCCTACCGCCGGTGGCTGCGGGAAGTTGTCGTCGCCTCGCGCCACGGCCCGGCGGCGGTCCGGCTGGCCGTCGCCTGAGGGGGCGCGCCGCCGTCCGTTCGACCTAGCGTCAGGGGGCGCCCCGTCGGGGAGCGTGGGTCGGACGAGAAGGAGCAGCGTGCCCGTCATCAACTCGAGCGTGGATCGGAACGACCCGACGTTCCAGGCCAACCGGACGGCACAGCTCGCCCTGCTCGAGGACCACCGGCGCGAGCTCGAGGCCGCCCTGGCCGGCGGGGGCCGGCGCTACCAGGACCGGCATCGGGCCCGGGGGAGCCTCTCGTCCGGGAGCGCATCGAGCTCCTGGTCGACCGGGACGCCGGCTTCCTCGAGCTCTCGCCGCTGGCCGCCTGGGGCAGCCCGTTCCACGTCGGCGCCAGCATCGTCACCGGGCATAGGTGTTGTCTCGGGCGTCGAGTGCTTGCTGATCGGCCACGACCCGACGGTCGAGGGGGGACCATGAACCCCTACACCCTGAAAAAGAACCTGCGGGCCTTGGAATCGCCAGGCAGAATCGCCTCCCGGTCATCACGCTGGTCGAGTCCGGCGGCGCCGATCTCCCCACGCAAGCCGATCTCTTCATTCCGGCCGGCCAGATCTTCCACGACCTCACCCAGCTCTCCCGGATCGGCATCCCGACCATCGCCCTCGTGTTCGGCAACTCCACGGCCGGCGGGGCCTACGTCCCGGGATGTGCGACTACGCCGTGATGGTCGACCAGCGGGCCAAGGTGTTCCTCGGCGGTCCGCCCTGGTCAAGATGGCCACCGGCGAGGAGTCCGGCGACGAGGAGCTGGGCGGAGCCGCCATGCACTCCCGGGTGTCGGGCCTGTCGGACTACTTCGCCACCGACGAGCTCGACTGCATCCGCATCGGCCGCCAGATCGTGGCCGACCTGCACTGGCGCAAGCTCGGCCCCGGCGCCGGCGGCCGCCGAGGAGCCCCTCGAGGATCCCGACCAGTTGCTCGGCGTGGTGTCTGGCGATCTGCGGGTCCCGTTCGATCCGCATGAGGTCATCGCCCGGGTGGTTGATGGCTCGCGGTTCTCCGAGTACAAGGCCGATACGGCACGAGCCTGGTCACCGGCTGGGCGCCATCCACGGCTATCCGGTGGGCATCCTGGCCAACGCCCGCGGCGTGCTGTTCATGGATGAAGCAAAGAAGGCCACCGAGTTCATCCTTCTGGCCAACCAGTCCGACACCCCGCTGGTCTTTCTGCAGAACACCACCGGCTACATGGTCGGCAAGGAGTACGAGCAGGCCGGCATCGTCAAGGACGGGGCCAAGATGATCAACGCCGTCACCAACACCACGGTCCCCCACCTCACCGTGATCATGGGCGCGGCCTACGGGGCGGGCAACTACGGCATGTGCGGACGGGCCTATGGCCGCGTTTCTGTTCACCTGGCCCAGTGCCAAAGTCGCGGTCATGGGGCCCGAGCAGCTCGCCGGGGTGATCTCGATCGTGGCCCGCCAGTCGGCCGACTCGTCCGGCCGGCCGTTCGACGAGGCGGCCGACGCCACCAGACGCCAGAGCCGTCGGGACCAGATCGAGCGGGAGTCCCATGCCTTCTTCATGACCGGAAAGGTCTACGACGACGGCATCATCGATCCGCGCGACACCCGCACGGTGCTCAGCATCGCCCTGTCGGCGGTCCACTCCAACACCGTCGAGGGCCGCCGGGCTTCGGCGTCTTCCGGATGTAGCGGCGTGCCCCCGACCACCCCCGGCCGGCCCCGCCCGTCCGATCCGCAAGCTCCTGGTCGCCAACCGGGGCGAGATCGCCAGCCGCATGCTGGCCACTGCCCGGGACATGGGCATCGCCACCGTGGCCGTCTACTCCGACCCCGATCGGGACCGCCCCTTCGTCGGCCACGCCGACCAGGCGGTCCGGCTGCCCGGCGACTCGACCGCCGACACCTACCTGAACGCTGACCGCATCATCGCCGCGGCGTTGGCCAGTGGGGCCGACGCCGTTCATCCCGGCTACGGCTTCCTCTCCGAGAACGCCGCCTTCGCCCGGGCCTGCGGCGAGGCCGGCCTGATCTTCGTCGGCCCTCCCCCGGGTGATCGAGGCCATGGGGTCCAAGCTGGCGGCCAAGGAGCTGATGGCGGAAGCCGGCGTCCCCGTCCTCCCCGGCGTCGAGGTCGCCACGGCCGACGATGTCCGCTCGGCCGGGGCCCGAATCGGCTGGCCGCTCCTGGTCAAGGCGGCCTTCGGCGGGGCGGCCGGGGCAGCGCATCGTCGCCTCGCCGACGAGCCGAGGCGGCCGTCGGGCGCCAAGCGGGAAGCCGCGCAGCCTTCGGCGACGCCACCGTGTTCGTCGAGCGCTTCGTCGAGGACCCCCGCCACATCGAGGTCCAGATCTTCGGGGATGCCCAGGGCACCGTCGTCCACCTGTTCGAGCGGGAGTGCTCGATCCAACGGCGGTACCAGAAGATCATCGAGGAGTCCCCGTCCCCGGCCGTGGGCGGGCTGCGGGGCGCCTCACCGGGCTGCCGTGACCGCGGCCGGGCCCTCGGCTACGTGGGCGCCGGCACGGTCGAGTTCGTGGTCGACCACGAGGGCCGGCCCTTCTTCTTGGAGGTGAACACCCGGCTCCAGGTCGAGCACCCGGTGACCGAAGCGGTCACCGGGCTCGATCTGGTCGAGCTCCAGCTGCGGGTGGCCGCCGGTGAGCCCCTGCCGGCGGCAGCCACCGGTGCCACCTCCACCGGACACGCCATCGAGGCCCGGCTCTACGCCGAGGACCCCGGCCGCGGTTCCTCCCCCAGGGGGGCACGCTCTGGGCGTTCTCGTTCGGCGACGACCCTGCGGTCCGGGTGGACAGCGGGGTGGCCTCCGGGGTCGAGGTGAGCACCCACTACGACCCGATGCTGGCCAAGGTGATCGTCTGGGCCCGCACCCGGGAGGCGGCGGCCCGGCAGCTGGCCCGGTCGCTGGAGGGGGCGCGGATCCACGGCGTGCCGACCAACCGCGACCTGCTGGTCCGAGTCCTGCGGCACCCGGCGTTCGTGGCCGGGGCCACCGACACCGGCTTCCTCGAGCGCCACGACCTCCGGAGCCTGGCCGCACCGCTGGCCGATGCCCGGGCTCGTTCCCTGCACGCCGTGGCGGCCGCCCTCGCCGCCCGGAGCGCCCGACGGGCGTCGGCCACCGTCCAGGCGACCGTGCCGGCCGGATGGCGCAACCTCGGCGGCGCCTGGACCCCTACCGTGCTCGTCGACCGCACCGGAGGCACGGTCGACGTCGCCTACCGCACCGGGACCGACGGGCTCGAGGTCTCGGTGGACGGCGCCACCCTGGCCGAGCTCGAGGTCGTCGACACCCGCCCCGACCGGGTCACGCTCCGGGTTGCCGGCGTCGACCTGGCGATCGGCGTGATCTGGCACGGTGTCGAGGTGGGCACCGACAGCCCGCTCGGCAGCTCGACCTTCACCACCGTCGACCGCTTCCCGGCGCCGCGCCTCGAGACGGTCGCCGGATCGCTGCTCGCCCCGATGCCCGGGTCGGTGGTGGACGTCCGGGCCGCCGTCGGTCAGGACGTCGCGCTCGGCGAGATCCTGTTCGTCCTCGAGGCGATGAAGATGGAGCACACCATCCGGGCCCCCCACGCCGGCACGGTGGCCGCCGTGCACGCCGCCGTGGGCGACCAGGTGACCGGAGGTGCCGTGTTGGCGGTGCTGGAGGAGCACGGGGCGGCGGCGGCAACGGCGATCGACGGCGACAACGACGGCGACGGCGACGGCTTCGGGCGATGACCGACCACCCGCTTTCGCCGGCCCGGCCCGTCAGGATCGCCAACTGCTCGGGGTTCTACGGCGACCGGTTGGCCGCCCCCGAGGAACTGTTGGCCGGGTCCGACCCGGTCGACGTGCTGACCGGCGACTACCTGGCCGAGTTGACCATGCTGATCCTGTGGAAGGCCCGGGCCAAGGACCCGACCGCCGGCTACGCCCGGACGTTCGCCACCCAGCTCGAGTCGATCCTCGGCACCTGCCTGGACCGGGGGGTCCGGATCGTCACCAATGCCGGCGGGCTCAATCCCGAGGCACTGGCTGAGCGGGTCGACGCCATCGCCGGCCGGCTCGGGCTCTCGCCCCGCATCGGTGTGGTGCAGGGCGACGACCTGGTCGACCGGCTCGACGAGCTGCAGGCGTCGGGCGAGCCGCTCACCCATCTCGACACCGGCCAGCCCCTGGCGGCGAGCGGGATCCGGCCGCTCACGGCGAACGCCTACCTCGGTGGCGGGGGGATCGTCGCCGCCCTGGCCGGCGGGGCCGACATCGTCATCTGCCCCCGGGTCACCGACGCCGCCCTCGTCACCGGACCGGCCGCCTGGTGGCACGGCTGGACGGCCGAGGACCTCGATCCGCTCGCCGGGGCGGTCGTGGCCGGCCACGTGATCGAGTGCGGGGCCCAGGCGACCGGCGGCAACTTCTCCTTCTTCTCCGAGCTGCCCGACCACCGCTACCCCGGGTTCCCGATCGCCGAGGTGGCCGCCGACGGGTCCTCGGTGATCACCAAGCAGCCGGGCACCGGGGGCATGGTGACCGTCGAGACGGTGACCGCCCAGCTCCTCTACGAGATCGACGGCCGGGCCTACCCCAACCCCGACGTGGTGGCCCGGTTCGACACCATCGCCGTGGCCCAGGAGGGGCCCGATCGGGTGGCCATCCGCGGCGCCCGCGGCGAGCCGCCGCCCGAGCAGCTCAAGGTCGCCCTCACCTACGACGGCGGCTACCGCAACACCATGACCATGATCCTCACCGGCCTGGCGCCCCGGGAGAAGGCCGACCTGGCGACCGACATGCTCTTCGAGCTCCTGGGGGGCCGGGAACGGTTCGACGCCGTCGAGGTCGAGTTGCTGGACACGATCAGCGACCACGCCGCCACCAACGCCGAGGCCACCGCCCAGCTCCGGGTGACGGTCAAGGACCATGACGCCCAGCTGGCCGGTCGACAATTCTCGGGCGCGGTGACCGAGCTGGCGTTAGCCAACTACCCCGGCTTCTTCACTCTGGCCCCACCGGGCCCGGCCACGCCGTTCGGCGTCTACTGGCCGGCGTTGGTGGCGGCCGAGCAGGTCCACCCGACGGTCACGTTGCCCTCGGGCGAGCGGGTCGACGTCCCCCATCCCCACCGCGGCGGTCGGCCGACGATCGCCGAGCCGCCGGCCCCGCCACCCTTCGAGGCCCAGGGGGCCACCACGCCGCTGCCCCTGGGCGCCCTCTGCGGCGCCCGCTCGGGCGACAAGGGGGGCAACGCCAACGTCGGGTTGTGGACGTGGGACAACGACGTCTTCGCCTGGCTGGTCGCCACCCTCTCGAGCCACCGGCTCCGCCAGCTCGTACCCGAGGCTGCCGGGCTCGACGTCCGCCGCACCGTGCTGGCCAACCTCCGGGCGTGCAACTTCGTCATCGTCGGGCTGCTCGGTGAGGGGGTGGCGTCGTCGACCCGTTACGACCCCCAGGCCAAGGGCCTGGGCGAGTTCGTCCGGTCACGCATCGTCGACGTCCCCAACGAGCTCCTCGACCACCGCCGCCGGCCGTTCTGAGCCGCCGGCCGGCCGGGACGGCCGGCGCCGAAGCGTTCGCGACGTCGTGCGACAATGTCCGGATCCCCCGCTTCCCCGCTTCCGTGAGGACCGCTCGCCGGGTCGACCGGGAGGGCGAGCTCTACAACCGGCCCCCGGGCCTTCGCTACGCCTGGGCCCTGTTGTCGGTGGCCGTGGTGGTCGAGGCGATCGACGAGGTGTTCGGCCTGGGGGGACCGCCGGCGCTCTACCAGGCCTGGATCCACGACGGCATCATCACGGCGGCGGCCCTACTCACCCTGGCCCGCGCCTGGTACGAGCCGACGACCCGGACCGCCTGGCTGTCGTTCGGCTTGGCCATGCTGGTGTGGAGTGCCGGCAGCATCTCGTGGAGCATCGTCTACGGGGGACGGACCGTCGTCCCCTACCCGACCTTCGCCGACATCCTCTGGTTGCTGTGGTACCCGCTGATGGTGGTGGGCATCGCCGCCCTGATCCGTGTCCGCTTCCCCCACTTCGAGCTCCACCGTTGGATGGACGGGCTCGCCGTGGTCCTCCTGGTCCTGGTCATCGGCTTCGCACTGATCATCCAGCCGACGGTCGACGAGGCCACCCAGGGAACCCTGGCCACCATCGTCGACTTCAGCTACCCGATCCTCGACGTCCTCTTGATCGGCGCCATCCTGGGCGTCTACGGCCTCTTGGGTTGGCGCCCCGATGCCATGTGGCTGCTGATCGGCGCCGGCATCCTGGCCACCACCGGCGCCGACGCCGCCTTCGCCGTGCAGCAGGCCCGGGGCGTGGGCACCGGCGAGAGCTACGCCTTCATCTGGTCGCTCGGGGCGTTGCTCCTGGCCTCCGCCGCCTGGGTCCGGGTCAAGGGGGCCCGAGAGCGGGAGGAGCTCACCGGCATGCGGGCCGTCGCCCTGCCGTTGCTCGCCCAGGCGCTGGCGGCCGGGATCCAGATCTACGCGCTGTTCGAACCGGTCGGCAAGAGCGAGCGGCTGGTCACCCTGGCCGTCCTGGCCATCGCCTCGATCCAGATCATCCTCACCCGACCGTGGGCACCGACGACCGACGACCGGCGACCGGTGACCGGTACCGAGGGAGCCGCTCCGCCCGACGACACCGACCCTGGCGACGACACCGACCCTGGCGACGACACCGATCCTGGCGACGACACCGCGCCGACGGCGCTGGCCACCGGGGCGCACCATGCCGAACCCGAGGTATCCGACCGGGGGGCACTGCTCGACTAGCCGGCCTGCGCCGGGTCGCCATTTACTCGGCGATCGACGCGGCCGAGAGCAGCCCGAGGTCGACCGCGGCGGCCAGCGTGTCCTGTCGGCTGTTGGTCCCGAGCTTCTGGTAGACGCTGGCCAGCTGGGTCTTGACCGTGTTGAGCGAGACCGACAGGGAGTCGGCGATGGCCTGGCGCGAGCCCAGCGTGGCCAGGCCGGTGAGCACGGCCCGCTCGTGCTCGGTGAGCTCGACGGTGACCAGGCGCTCGGGGTACACGGCCGCCCGGGCCAGGGCCGGCGCCAGGAAGACCCGGTCGACGTCGTCGCCCAGCACGTCGAGCAGGGCCGTGACCTCGTCGGAGGGCACGGTGACGAACGGGCGTCGCAAGCCGGTCGAGGCGGCCAGGTCGGCGGCCTGGCGCATCAGCACCCGGGCGTCCAGGGACGCCCCGTCGCGCTCGGCGGCGAGGGCCCCGAGCAAGAGGAGCTCGAGCCGGTCCTCGGTCGTGGTGGCCGGGTCCCACACCAGCCGCTCGGCGACCCGCCGGGCCCCGGCGGCGTCGTCGCGCAGCAGATGGGACCGGCAGAGCGGCACGCCGAGGAGCGGGGTGCCGGCGGCGTGCTCGTCGAGGAGCACCTTGGCTCGTCCACCCCGCCCGCAGGCGATCAGGAGGTCGGCCATCGACCGCAGGACCAAGGCGCGGCTCACCCCTCCGTCGGCCTGCTCCTCGTCGTGCGCCGCCCGGGCCCGCTCCAGTCGAACCAGGGCCGCCGGCGGCGACCCGAAGACCAGCGCATGCTGGGCGCCGAGATGGGCCAGGAAGGCCCACAACTCGTGGCGCTCGGTGCCGTCACCCAGCTCCCGCAGGGCCGATCGGGACGCCTCGGGCTCGAGTCGGGAGAGCGACACGA
The DNA here is from genome assembly GCA_963730735.1 of uncultured Acidimicrobiaceae bacterium. Classification (GTDB taxonomy): domain Bacteria; phylum Actinomycetota; class Acidimicrobiia; order Acidimicrobiales; family RAAP-2; genus CAVSSX01. The sequence continues at coordinate 1,579,871 of CAVSSX010000007.1, read as the reverse complement.
ATCCCTCGGCCAAGGTCGCCGCGGGACCCGGCCGACAGCCGCCCCGGGCACCGGATGCCTCGAGGGACCGATGGCGCTCGGCCCACTGCCGTGCTCGGGGCCCCGGCACCGTCCATCGCCTGCACCAGCGCCAGGTCGGCGGCGGCCGACGAGGCGATGACGTCCGCCGTCGAGCCGGTGCCGTACTCCCAGGCGATCTCGTAGTCGTGGGCGGCGGCGTCGGGCTCCCCGAGCAGCAGGAGTGTCCGGCCGCGCTGGAGGTGGAACCAGCCGAAGCGGTCGTTGGCCGCCGCCGCCGAGGTGGCCAGGACGGTGGCCCGGAGGTGGATTCGGTTGGCCAGGTCGCCCGAGGCCTCGAGTCGCCCGGCGACCCGCAAGCCCACCACCACGCCCGTCCCCACCAACAGCAGGTCCCCCAGGTCCAGTCGGTCGAGGTCCCCCCCGGTGATCCGCTCGCTGGCGGCGCCATAGGCCCGGAAGGTCGCTCGATGTCCCCGCCCCGTGCCCGCCGGCGGCCACGTCCAGCGTCGCTCGGACCACCGCCATGGACGGCCGCTGATCGAGCAGGTCGAGCGGGACCGCCTGGAGCACCCGACGCAGCTCGCCCGGGTGCCGCAGGGCCATGGACACGCCGTGGTCCGACCAGATGCGGTCCATGAGATCCCAGACGCCGCCGGCCACGGTGTGCTCGAGGGCCGGGAGGGCATGGTCGGCCCGGGCGGAATGGGCCAGGTACCACCGGGCGAGCTGGCCGTGGAAGGCCGCCAAGCCCTCGGGGTCGCGGGCGGTGAAGCGCCGCCGGAGCACCTGGCCGAGCATCGAGGGCATGGACAGCCAGACCGACCCGCCCTCCTCCACCCGCTCCACCAGGCCGGTCGCCTCGAGGGCCTCGGCCAGCTGGTCGGGGTCGGCGTGGTCGATGAGGTCGGCGAAGGTCCGCAGCTCGACGCGAGGGGCAAGCGAGAGCTGCATCAGCGTCGGGACCAGGGTCTGGTCCTCGACGGCCGGGAGCGCTACAGCCCCGAAGTACTCCTCGACGGCCCGCCGCCGTCCCTCGGGATCGTCGGCCATGACCAGGGCCAGCCGGATGGGCGCCGCCCAGCCCCCCACCTCTCGCTGGAGTCGAGTGGCCCCGGCTCGATCCAGGGGCACCTCGAGTCGCCCGGCCAGGCCGAGGACCTCGTCGACGCCGAACCGGAACGCCGCGCCGTCGAGGGTGGCGATCCCGACCGACCCGGCGCCCAGACCCTCGATGGGATGAGGTCCTCGACCGACGACGTAGAGGTAGAAGTGGCGGTGCCGGGCCACCAGGGTCACCAGGCCCTCGAGGACCCGGGGGTCGGTCACATGGTGGGCGTCGTCGATGACCAGGACGAACGGCCGCCCCGGCGGGGCGGCGTAGAGCGCGGCGTCGAGGTCGTCCAGACCCAGGGCCCCGTCCGCCGGCTCGGTCGGGCCGTCGATGGAGGCCGCCGCCAGCGCCCGGCTCAGCTCCGCTCGAACCCCCGCCCGGTCCGATCGCGGGTCGCCGTCACCCAGACCCAGGACAGCTCCCCGGCCTGTTGGCGCTCGAGCCACTCGGCGACCAGGGCCGACTTGCCCGAGCCCCCGAGGCCCTGGATCACCGTCATGGGCGCCCGCTCGTCCAAGCGCTGCTCGAGGTGCGGACGGACGAGGAGCCCCGACGGGAGACGCGGCAATGCGCTGCGCTTCGGAGTCACCGGTGCCCCTTCTCGTCCCTCCCCACCAACCAGTGCCCCGTGCCGATGCTGGCGGGGTGCCCGGCGGTGGACCTTCTACGTAACCGGTCATCGTAGGCGCCGAGCCCCCTCGGCTGGCTGACCCTTTCGGGTCTTTTTTCGGCTACCCGAGCGCCCGCCGCAAGATCGGCAGGGCCGCAACCCCCCACTGATCGACCGTCGACTCGAGCTCGCCCAGCCGGTCCTCGGTGACGTAGAGGCCTCGGGTGGGCACCCTGGCGCCGAGCTCGACCAGCAGTGGGCGGAGGTGGAGCTCGGGGGCGAGGGCGTGGACGGGCCCGGCGCCGGTCATCACCGGGACGGCCACCTGCCGCGAGCCCGTCGTGCGGTACCAGTCGAGGAACGCCTTGAGCAGCCCCGTGTAGGTCGCCTTGTAGGTGGGAGAAGCCACGATCACCAGGTCAGGCGCTCGACCCGGCGACGAGCGCCCTGAGGCGCCGACGACCAGTCGAACAGCTCCGCTCCGTTTCGGCCAGATCCACGGCGAGCCGGTCGGGCTGTCGTCCACGGCCCCGGCCGCGGCGGTGGCGACCGCGTCGGCCACGGACAACGTGCGCGAGCGGGCCTTGGGGTTGCCGACGACGACGGCGATCCGCATCCTGTGCTCCCTTTCTTCGGAATCCGGCGATCTCGACGTCATCGGCGAGGACGTCATCGGCGGCGAACAACGACCCGCCGGGACCGCAGCCCCACCGTAGCGACGGGTCAGCCGGCCTCGGCCAGCAGCCAGGCGACGGCCTCGGCAAACCGGGCCGGTGCCTCGAGCATCGGATAGTGGCCGACGCCGTCGAGGCGCCGCACCGGGGTCCCGGGGTCGGGGCGGCCAGCCCCCGGTCCACCATGGGCGCCCGGGCGATCGGGTCCTCCTGCCCCCAGACCACGCCGAGCGGCGACGGATGCGCCTCGATGGCGCCGGTGTAGCGACGCTCGTGGCGCCGGCGCTCCTCGATGTAGCGAATGGTCCGAGGCAGGAGCCGATCGCCCCCGTCGAACTCGATCAGCTCCACCTCTCGTTCGAGGGCCGCCCGGGCCCGCTCGGCGCTCGGGGGCCATCGTCGCCGCCAGGCTCCCGACCAGCGCCGGACGGCCCGGGCCGGTGACCAGCGAACTGGTCGGGTAGGGACAGCAGCAGCTCCTGGCCGGCGCTCAGGTGAGCCAGCTCGAGGTAGATGCTGCCGTTGGTCACCACCCGCCGGGCGATGTCGACCGGCCAGCGACCCTCGGCCTGGCGGGCGAGCAGCTCGCCGCCCACGGTGTCGCCCAGATCATGGGTGAGCAGCGAGAGCCGGGTGAGACCGAGTCCCTCACGAAGGCCGCCACCACATCGGCGTGGAGGTCGACCCAGTAGGCGAGATCGGGCTTGGCCGAGAGCCCGAAGCCCACCAGGTCGACCAACAGGACCCGTCGGTCGGCGGCCAGCCGGTCGACCACCAGGTGGAAGTCGTGCGAGGACGTCGGGAACCCGTGCACCACGAGCAACGGCTCGGCCGCCTTGACCATCGGCGCCACGTCGATGGTGAAGACCTGGGTGCCCGGCCAGCTCCCGGACCCGCCCCCGTCGCCGCCACGCCGCGACCTCGGGCGACGGTGCGCCGGTGGTCACCCAGGACCCCGGCGCGGTTGGATGAACAGCGCTTCACCTTCGCTGCAGAGCTCGTCACCAGCCCGCATCTCGCCCCGGACGGTGAACTTGCGGCCGTCGGCCTCGGCCAACCAGGCACGGACGGTGATCGGGGTGAACAGCGGCGTCGGCCGGCGGTAGTGGACGGTCAGCCGTCCGGTCATCCCACCGCCGTGGGTGACGTACGCCGCCATGGCCAACAGCTCGTCGTAGACCATGGCCAGCGCACCGCCGTGGGCGGTGTCGAACGGGGGGCCGTTGTACTGCTCGTCGAACGTCACCCGGCCCTCGATCGAGCGGTCCTCGGCGATCGTGAGGCGCAGGGGCGGGGCGATGGGGTTGCGCTCCCCCAGCACCGGCGAATACGGGGAACGAACTGCCGAGATCGCTCGAGAACTCGAAGTCCTCGAGCGCCGCCAGTCCCGAGTGCCAGTAGGGGCCGTCGGTGCGCGCTCGCTCCAGGACCTCGGCCGCCTCGCCCAGCAGCGCCGTCGCCCGGGCCCGCTCGGCCGCCCGCCACCTTCGTCCTGCGGATCACCCACAGGACCCAGTCGGGCCTCGTCGGAGCGGCTCGTCGGCGCTTCATCGAGACGACTCGATCGACGAGGAGGGCACGGCCGACGTTTGCTATGGCCCCCGACCAGGCGACAAGGACACCGGCCGCCGCTCCCGACCACCGGCTAGGGTCGGGACATGACCACTGACACCGTGCACCACGGCGCCGAGACCGATGACGCCGTGACCCGCCACGACGCCCGATCGTCGGCCTGTCCCACGTACAACTCCTGGTGGACGACATCGTGACCAGCGCACAGCGGTACGAAGCGGCGCTGGGCCTGGTGCGCTACGTCGAGAACCTTGACCGTGGCTCATCGCCTTGCAGCATCCCGGTTCCGCCTCGGTATCGTCCTCACCCCTCGCCCCCCGACGACGGCCCCGTCGGACGCCGGGTCCGCTCCAGCCGACAGGGCGGTGGTGCCGGACTCGATGGCCTGGCCTTCGCCTTCGTCGACGAGGCGGGGCTCCGGAGATGGGCGGCCCACCTGTCGGCGGTCGGCATCGCCCACCGCGGTGCCACACCCGCGGACGGTGGCCTGCCGCTCGACCTCACCGACCTCGACGGCACCGACATCGACCCGCCGCCGGGCCCGACCGACGAGCCGGCCTCATCGCCCCCGGCCTATCCGCGCCCCGGCCCCGCCCTACCCTCCAGCCAGCCGGCCAGATCCCGGGCCATCGACCACGGATCCTTGAGGGGACCGAGTGGCCGAGGTCCGGTCGATCGAACCGTCGGCCGTCGGCCAGGGCCTCGAGCATCGCCGGGCCGAGCCGACCGGGCCCACCGGCTCGTCACGACCGGCGACCACGGCCACCGGCTCGTCAGGCCGGCCAGCGCCTCGAACGCCCCGCTGGTCATCGCGCCCCGGAACACGGTCGACTCGGTGGCCGGCGCGAGCGCAGGACCACGCTGCCGTCGGGCTGGGGCGCGAACCCGCCGAGGACGTAGGCCGCCAGGACCTCGGGGTCGAGCTGGTTGAGGGGCGGCTTGCCAGCGAAGTTCTCGATGGCCGCCTCGTACGAGGCGAAGGAGGGGCGTCGGCGCAGTGCTCCGTCGGCCAGCGGGTTCGACCCGTCGGCCGGCAGCAACTCCCCCCGTCCGGCCACGATCGGCTCGTAGAGCCAGAGGCTCTGCACCGCCGCCGGCCGACGCCCGCCGCCAGGACGAGGGCGGCACCGCCGAGCGAATGGCCGACGCCATGAATGACCGACACCCCCGCCGCCCGCAGGTGGTCCACGACGGCGGTGACGTCGTCGCCGATCGCCGACCAGGCGAGGTCGGCACCGGGTGGCGTCTGGGTCACCCCGTGACCACGGAGGTCGACGGCGAGGGTCCGGTACCGGTGGGCCAGGTGGCCGGCCAGCGGGCCCACGACCCGGCCGTGGAAGCCGGTGGCGTGGGCGAACAGCACCACCGGCGCCCCCGGGTCGGCCGACCCGCCCAGATCGTGCACGGCCACCACCACGCCGTCGCTCGACGGCACCATCGTCCAGGGCTCGCTCGGTGGCACGGTTCCTCGCATCTCGGGAGTTGCGCCGCCGAGTCTCTCACCGGTCCGGAAGGCCCCGTCGACACGCCGGGGGCACCGGTCTAACGTCGAAGTCATGGCCGACGCCAACACCCCCCGCTACTCCTACGCCGAACTGAAGGAGCTCACCGCTTGGACGACGCGGCGCTCCGGACTATGTACGACTTCGAGATGAGCGGCCAGGACTTCTACCTCGGCCTGGCGGCGACGGCTACGGACGAGACCGCCGCCGTCCTCCTCACCCGCAACGGCCGTGAGGAAGCCGGCCACGCCCGACGCCTCGGTCGGGCCCTGGCCCTCGTGCTCGGTGAGCCCTTCGTGCCCGCCGTCGTCGAGCCGCCGACCGGCTCTTCCTCGGGGCCGGCCCCGTCGAGCTCCGGCTCCTGGAGGGCATCCGGCGGGGCGAGGTCGAGGGCGACGAGATCTACCGGCGGTGGGCGGCCAACGAGCCCGACCCCCGGGTGGCCCGGCTGCTCGCCCTCAACGGTCGGGAGGAGATGATCCACGCCGGGCGGATCGAACATGTGATCGCCCTACTCGAAAAGGAACGAACCCAGGCTGAGCCCCTCATCCGTTGCGGTCCCGGCGGGCACCGGCATCGTGTCGATGCCCGCGAGTTCAGTCCCCGCACGGGGTTCCACCCTGCGCCTGATCTACCGGCAGCTAAGAACCTCAGCACCCCGATGGCGACGGACGCCAGCAGCAGGGCGACCACCCGCAGAGTCCCTTCCGTGGGCCAGGTCGCGAAGTGTGTTGCGTGGATGTACAAGGTGTACGGGTGTGTCACTGCGTTGACTGATAAATAGATAACGACGATCGTCGACATGATGGCGATCGCCCGCAATATGGCAATCGCCCATGAATTAGGCAGGCTCTTTCGTCGATGTGACTCCGCAGGATCGTCGGGCGCACGACGACGAAGTCGGAAAAACTCACTTACCACAATGGAAAGTCCCGTGAGCAGAAAACCAACGGCTCCGGATGTATCGGTCCTGAGCCGTGGGATGCCTGTCCAATATGGAAAATAGAGGTTGTCCGGGCGGAAGCTTGCCACCAGGCACGCCCCGAGGATCACCAGGAGGCCACCGGCGGCAACGCCGGTAGCGACCGACTCGAGCACCCGATTACCCGGCGTTGCACGTCGACGGCGCCGGTTTTCCGGCGGAGATCCGGCGGGCGTGGGCTCGGTCACCATCATCTGCTCCGGCATCTCCGTAGTCGGTGAAACGCCAGAGCGTATCGTGACGGGCCACCCTGGCCCGAGTCATGCATCTCGCGGATCTCCGTGCTCGTGTTCCCGTCCGATGGCCTGTGCCGATGCGGCGGATTCGCTCGTCGTCGACACGGTTGCGAAGGTGGTGTCGCTAGTTCCACCGGCGCTGCTCGGGTTCCATTCCTCGACGACCTGCCCTGCTACCTGCGACTTTTCATGAGTCCGCCGCCCAGCGCGGCACCAGCGGGGCCGGGCCTCGCCCTCGCCTACGCCATCTCGAATGACGAACGATCTGTGTGTTCCGATCTCGAACGATGGCATCCTCCACATGCACGGGGCCACGAAACCGACCCGCTCAACTGGCAAGCAAGTCGCCAACGCTCCTGCATAACGCGTTCGTCATGGCCCTGGCGATGATCGATCGAGAAATGTTTCCTACGCGGGAACACTCTCCGGTCTCCATCAGATCTCGTATGAATTTGCGCGTATTAGGTGACGCCGTCCTTCGCACCGTTCCGCAAACTCTGATCCAACGGCATCACTAATGCCTTTGGTCAGCCTCGCACGGTCCCCCGCTGTCGATCCCGGTGGCGGATGGGGCACCCCACGATCAAAGGAGGAAAAGGAGAAACCGACGTGGCTACAAGTTCGACGATGTCGCAAGCAACCACGGCTTCGATCAAATCTCCGCCGCACCGACACGCCGAGGCGGATGTCGTGCATTCGGATCGTGATGTCATCGACATCAGCGTCGTCATGCCCTGTCTGAACGAAGAGGACAGCGTCGGCATCTGCATCGCCATGGCCTGGGAGGGCATTCACCAAACCGGCCTCCGCGGCGAAGTCATTGTCTCGGACAACGGCTCGACCGACGCGTCAGTGGCGATCGCCGAGGCCGCCGGGGCCCGGGTCGTCCACCAGCCCAAGCGGGGCTACGGCAACGCCTACCTCAAGGGATTCGAGGCCGCCCGGGGTCGCATGATCGCCATGGGCGACTCGGACGCCTCGTACGACTTCGCCGCCCTCCCCGAGCTCGTCGAGCCACTCGAGCAGGGTGGGTACGACTACGTCCTGGGGTCCCGGCTCGGGGGCGTGATCGAGAAGGGCGCCATGCCCTGGTCGCACCGCTACATCGGCAACCCGGTGCTGACCACCGTCCTCAACATCCTCTTCAAGCTTGAGGTCTCCGACGCCCACAGCGGGCTGCGAGTCTTCACCCGACCGGCGCTCGACCGCATGGGCCTCCAGTGCGAGGGCATGGAGTTCGCCTCCGAGATCGTCGTGAAGGCGGCCCGCGGCAACCTCAGGGTGACTGAGGTACCAATCACCTACCACGCCCGTATCGGCGAGTCCAAGCTCCACTCCCTCCGGGACGGGCTACGCCATCTCCAATTTCTCTTCTGCAGTCCCCCCGGTTCCTGTTCGTGCTGCCGGGAGTCGCCCTCGCCCTCATCGGCCTCATCGGCCAGTTGGCGCTCCTAGGCGTCGCCGGCGGCCTGGGTCTCATGGCCCTCAAGGTCGTGCTGGCCCTGCTGGTCATCGTGGGCGTCCAGCTCGTCGTGGTCGGTGCGGCGGCCGAGATGGGCGCCGAACGGGAACGCCAGCGACAAGGGCGCACACTCAACGCGCCCACCCCGAGCCTCGTTGCCCGCTGGGTCGCCGGTGGGTCGGCGGCCAAGAAGGGATTCGTCGCCGGCAGCGTGCTGATCGGCGTGGGCACGGCCGTGTTTTTGTGGGAGCTGGTCGCTAACTGGGGTGCGTCCAGCCTCAGCGGCACGGCGGCGTCCGTCCTCGTGCTGTCCTCGCACCTGGCCGTCGTGGGGATCGCCCTCTGGTTCGACGCCCTCTTCCTGAGCCTCTTCTTCGAGCCCGAGGCGTGGTTCCAGGAGAACTCCCCCATGCTCGAGGCGGCCTCGTCGCCGACCCTCACCGTTGCCACCGCCACCATCGGGACCGTCGTGCAGCACATCGACGAGGAGACGGACGAGCCCGAGCGACTGGTCGGCTGACGTGCCCAGGCCCAGTTTGACTGTGGCCGTCCTGACGTACAACAGCGCCACGACGGTCAGAGAGTGCCTCGACGCTCTGACCAAACAGGAGTTCAAGGAGTTCGACGTCATCGTCGTGGATGACGACTCTACGGACGAGACCCTCCAGATCATCGCCACCTACGAGCGTCTCCTGAACATCTCGGTCATCCGAAACGGCGCCCACAACATCCCGAGGGGACGGAATCTGGCGTTGGCTGCCAGCCGCTCCGACCTGGTCGCCTTCGTCGACTCGGACGACTTCGCCGCCGAGGACTGGACCAAGGTCATCGTCGACACCTGCGTCGAGCGGCCGGAACTGGCGGCTATCGCCGGCAACCTCAATCCGATTGCTCGAAACCGGACGGCGAAGGCCATTGCCCTCAACGACGCCACCATCCGAGAAACCGTCGGGCGGGGCATCATGCAGTTCTGCGCCGGAAACTGTGCGATCAACCGGACCGTCCTTCCCGGCAATGTCTTCAACGAGGGATTCCGGCACGGCGAGGACCTCGAGCTGATCTCACGGGTCCAGCAGGAAGCGGAGTGGTTGGCGGTACCGTCAATGGTGACGCATCACGCAAGTCGGGGTTCACTGAGGGCCTACGCTCGTCAAATGCACGCGTACGGACGGGCGAAGGCCAGAGTGGGGTACCGGTTCAACGCGTACCGCTGGATCGACTACTTCCCCCTTGCCATGTTGATCGGTGGGGCCGCCGCCGCCGGGGCCCTGGGGTCCTGGTGGTACCTGCTGGCCCTCGTACCCTTCTCGGTTCTCGAGGCTGGCTACGTGATCGTCCATCAGCGCTGCTCCCCCCTCCTATTTGGCATTAGCCAGCTGCCTGGTTGACGAAGAATGTGGCCTGGAGCGTCGGCATCGCCCGGGAAACCGTCTCGCTGGTCTTCCATCCTGACGATCGACGCGCACTGCGTGCGGCCTTTGTCGCGGGATGAGACACCGATGGAGCCCGTTGTCCACGTCAGTGCGCACTATCCGCCCAGTCTCGGAGGACTCGAGAAGGTAGTCGAGTCGCTTGCCACTGAACAGGCGGCGAGAGGCCGCCCGGTCCAGGTCTTCACCGCCGAGGACGGCATCCGCGAGACGCCCCGCCCCGGTGACCCAGTGGTGGTGCGACGTTTCAAAGCTCTCGAAATCGCCCATACCCCGCTCATGCCGTCTTTCGCCTCGGCGCTGTGGCGGCTACCCCGGACACGGGGCTCATCCACCTGCATGTCGCCCAAGCCTTCGTGCCCGAGGTCGTGCTCGCTGCCCACCGGCACACCAAGATTCCCTACGTCGCCCATATGCATTTGGACGTCGGGCCTTCGGGATCCGCCGGATTCCTCTTGAAGGCGTACCAACCGATGGTCATGGGTCCGGTCCTGCGGTCGGCGGCCGCCGTGATCGTCTTCAATGAGGAACAACGCAGCGGGATCGCCAAGAAGTACCGAGTCGACCCCGCACGAATCGTCATTATTCCGAACGGCGTCGATGCGCCGTTCTTCGAGCCTCATGAACCCGAGATGCACAAGCCGACTCGCTTGCTCTTCGTCGGTCGTCTCGCGCCACAGAAAAACGTGGGTCTCTTCCTCCGGGCCCTGGAAGGCATTTCTGGACAATTCGAGACGACGCTCGTCGGCGACGGTGAGTCGGGACAGCAAATGAGGGCCCTGGCGTCTGAGCTCTCGCTCGAAAATGTATCGTTCCATGGCTCGGCCCATGGCGCCGAACTCCTCGACCTCTACCGCAATGCCGACATCTTCGTTTTGCCCTCGGACCGCGAGGGTATGCCACTCGTGTTGCTTGAGGCCATGGCGGTCGGACTTCCGGTCATCGCCACCGATGTGATCGGGAACAGGGACGTCGTGGAAAACAATGTGAGCGGGATTCTGGTCGATGCCCATAATCCGGCATCCCTTCGGACCGCCTTGCTCGAACTCGCCGACGACCCGGCACGGCGAACGAGGCTCCGCGACGCCGCCAAGTCGTTCGTCGCATCGTTCTCATGGCCCCACGTGACAACACGCTTCGACGACCTCTACGCCAGCATCCTCGGAGCTCCTGAGCGAGGCCTCCGATGAGGCATCCCGGGCGAGCGAGATGACCGTGCAGCCGGCGCCGGTCCCGGTCCCCTCGACCGAGGCACGCCCACGTCGGCGGCCGGCCCCTCGAGGGTCAACGTCCCTCGCCATGCCCGCCCGGGTGCCTCCCCGCTGGCCCGGCTCCGTTCCAACCATCTGCTGACCAGTTCGCTGTTCTTGATTTTGAACTCCGGCCTTCAGGCGGCCGCCGGCTTCATCTTCTGGATTCTGAGCGCCCACCTCTTCTCGGTGGCCGATGTCGGGCTCGCCACCTCGCTGCTCGCCGTGGCCGGGGCCGTCGGATTCCTCTCGCTTCTCGGTCTCAACAGCACCGTGGTGCGCTTCCTGCCTGGGGCCGAGGACCCCAACACCCTCATCACGTCGTCGCTCGCACTGGTCGCGGCGGCAACGGTCGTTTTCGGCGCCGGGTACCTCGTGATCGTCCCCTACGTCGCACCCAAGTTGGCCTTCGTCGACCACAATCCGCTGATAGCCATAGGTTTCATCGCCATGGCGGCCCTCGGCACGCTGAACCTCCTCACCGATGCGATCTTCATCGGGCTCCGCCAGGCGCGCTTCAATGTCCTCGTCGACGGGGTGATCGGCGGCGTCACGAAGATCGTCGCTGGGATCGCCGTTGCCGGCGCGGGTGCGTTCGGCCTCTACATAGCGGCCACAATCGGCTATGCGACCGCCGCCATTGCCAGCGTCATCCTCCTCCTTACCGTCCTTCGCTATCGGCCGAAGCTGAAGGGATCCGCAGCGACGCTCGTGCCACTCGTTCGATTCTCTGGCGCGAACTATCTCGGGAACCTGTTCACCCTCCTCCCCACGTTCGTCCTGCCCCTCATCGTGCTTGACCGGATCGGCGCCAGGGCGACGGCCTTCTACTACATCGCTTTTCAGGTAGCCAACCTTCTCTACGCCGGCGTCTATGCAGTGGAGCAGTCCTTCCTCGCTGAAGGCAGCCAGACCGACGCCGATCTTCGGCACATGATGCGGCGCAGCAGCCGGCTCCTTGCGCTGTTTTGCGTCCCCTCGAGCCTGCTCATCGCCGCTGCGTCGCCCTGGCTACTCCTGCTGTTCGGGAAGACCTACAGCTCGAGCGGCGCTGTGGTCCTGGCGATTTTCGCCCTCTCCGCACTGCCGCTCGCCGCGTTGAACTGGCTCCTCACCGTGCTCCGGCTCACCGGAAAACTCGGGACGATCATGACCGCCAACTTCACCTTCGCTGTGGTGACCTGCGTCGTGGCCTGGGCTCTGGCGCCGCACGGGTTGGCCATGATGGCAGTCGCCTGGCCGGTAGGCCTGGCGTCGGCGACCCTGATTGCCAGCATCACCGTGTTGCGGTCGTCTCGTAAGGGAACACTTCGGCTGGCGGGCTTCAGCGAACCATCAATGGCAGCAGCTTAGGGAGGGGAACCGTGCAACAGGCAGCAGTCATCACAGACAACCCGGAGACGGTCGGGGCCGGGCAGCCGAAGAACTGGAAGGCGTTGGTGCGGGGCAAGCTGCCCGCATCCGAGGGGCCGCCGCAGCGGGATGTCATCGTCAACATCCTCCTCCACGTGGGGCTGCTCCGCTCGCTGTACCTGACGCTCCGCTACGGCGGAAGGATCGTCGTCGCCCGGGGCGCCCACTGAAGATCGGACCAGGATCGAAGATCGAGATGGCGCCCGGCGCCTACCTCTTCATGGGCTTCGTTTATCTGACGCCCACGCCAAGTTGCGTGCACATCGGCAAGCGTGCGACCTTCTCTGTCACCGGCACGGTGCACATTCACCGTGGCGCCTCGGTGTTCGTGCACGACGACGCGATCCTCGAGATGGGTGACAAATCGCACATCTCCGATAACGCCACGGTGACCTGCTTCTACCGCATCACGTTCGGCGAGGGGACCGGCTGCTCGTGGAACTGCAACGTCCTCGACTCGAACGCCCACCAGATCTCCGTCGACGGCGAACTCCGTCCCCTGCATGTGGCGATCAACGTCGGGGATCGGGCACTGGTCGGCAGCGGGGCCACCATCTTGTCCGGTGTGACGGTCGGTGCCGACTCGATCATTGCCTCAGGGTCCGTGGTGACCAAGGACGTCCCCGAACGATCGATCGTCGCCGGTAACCCGGCGCGCATCATCCGGAACACGTCGACTTCGTCGTCTGGGCCCTCAACCGATGGCTGCGGCCAATGCCGCCCATGCCGGCTTCTGGCTACCGTCGGCGTTCAGCAGCCCGAAGTAGTCGGGGTTCGTCGCCGCATCCTGGTACTGATAGACGAAGATCCCGCCGATCGGCGGCGTGGCCCTAGCATTAGAAATGATCTGGACATTTCCTGTGCCTGCGCCGCTGTGCCCCGCCGTTCGGCCCTGCCGAGGCCAATCTCCGTGATCCACACCTGCTTCTGGGCATCGCCGTTGGCCGTCATGACGCTCCGGATGGAAGGGCTCGTCTGGCTCATCTGGGGCCAACCCGGCCAGGCCTCGACGTCTCGGCCAGCGCCGGATAGCTATCGGCATGGTCACCGAGGGCATCGAAGCTCCCCTTGGCCCCGTCGGCGTTCATGTCGCTCAAGAACTCCACCGGATTGATGTCGGTCGCATCGTCGGTAGCTGAAGCAGACCCCGCTCGACACAGTCGCACCCGGCTGGACCGCCTTGACTCCGGCATAAGAGTCCTCGACATGGTCATCTACGAGCGGGTTCGGCGTTGGTGCGGAGGCGGAGGAGACGTTCGCTCGTTCCCGATCTCGTAGGTGCTGACACCCAAGGGGCCGTAGTGCGCCGCAACGGCTGCGGCATAGGTGGCATAGGCCGTCGCCGACGCCGGGGCGGCGGATGCGTTGCCCACGGCGCTGGACGTCTGCGCCCAGGTCGGTGCCCGGTCGATGATGAGGTCGACTTGCATACCGCCGGCTTCGGCTGCCTCGACCGACTGGTCGATCACCGACCAGTCGTAGGTCCCCGGACCGTTGGGCTGGACCGACGACCAGACCGCTTCGAGACGCACCCAGCGGATGCCAATGCTGTAGGCGGCGGCCACCGCACCCTCTGGAGTGGCGGAAGCTCCATACCCAGGGCCAACCCACCACTCGCGTCGGCGCCCCCGTCGATGAGGTCGACGTGGCGATCGACGGTGACGTCGGGAAGCTGTAAGTCGCTCCGTCGGCACCGATCATCGTGTAGCCGCCGCCGCCCCGGTGGGCCGCCATGGCCACCATCGGGGCACTGAGGTGCTGGCCACCCATCGACCCTGGAAGGCCGCATCGCCGAAGGCGAAGATGCCGCCGTCTGAGGCCACCATCCAGTAGCCACCGCCGTCGGTGGTCGAGGCGATACCGACCACCGGCTTCACCAGGTGAAGACCCCGGTCGAGCCGTAGAACTTGGCGTCGCCGAAGGTGAACACCCCGCCGTCCGAGGCCACCAGCCAGTAGCCCCCACCGTCGGGGGTGGCCGCCATGCCGACGATCGGCGCTACCAGATGGAGGAGACCGGTCGAGCCGTAGAACTTGGCGTCGCCGAAGGCGAAGATCCCGCCGTCGGAGGCCACCAGCCAGTAGCCGCCGCCGTCGGGGGCGGCGGCCATGCCCACAATCGGCTTGTTGAGCCGGAGACCGCCGGTCGAGCCGTAGAACTTGGCGTCGCCGAAGCTGAACACCCCGCCGTCCGAGGCCACCATCCAGTACCCGGCACTGTCGGCGGAGGACGCCATGCCGACCACCGGGGCCACCAGGTGCAGGTTGCCGGTCGAGCCGTAGAACTGCGCGTCCCCGAAGCTGAAAACTCCTCCGTCGGACCCGACCTCCCAGTAGCCGTTGCCGTCCTGGGTCGTGGCCGACCCCACGATCGGTTTATACAATGCGGCCGAGGCATCCACCGAATGCGCTAACGCAATTGGTACGGTCACCACTGTGAGTGCGGTTGCCATGGCGGTGAACCGGCGGAGAATGCTGTGCCGGGAACGAACGCTACGGCGCGCGGTTGAGAGAGCCTCCGCCAGACGCTTCATGCCCTTAAACCATAGCCACGCCAGTTGCCGAAAAGATACCGCGGCGGCAAACAAGTGTCCGACCTGGGAGTTAACCGGGCGAAGCCGATTCTACGTGAACCGGCGCAGTGATCGGTGGCTGTCCGACCGTTCGACGACGCCCTACTTATAGATGACGGCACCGCCGTTATCGAACACCCGGTTCTTCGTGTTGTTCAAGACGCTCAAGGGGTAGTGGTAGTCAACCAGGTTGCCGTTCACCACGGCCACGGTGGTGCCGGTGTGCAACGTGGAATAGCCAATAAGGACCCACGTCGACGTCCGGAGCAACGTCGGGAAAATATCGGTGATGTATTGGGAGCCGCTGATGGCGTTAGGTGCTTTGAATTCGAACCGGTCCGAGATGTAGTCGGCCTGCACGCCACTCGGAAGCGTGTTCGGCTGCCAACCGAGCCACCGGAGCGCTGTGATCTCCTGGGGATGCATGTAGTACCAGTCGTAGTACGAGCCGCTGTTGTTGAGGTTCAGTTGGGCCGGATACCCGCCGAGCAGCTGTGGCATGAGACCGATCGTCGAGGCCATGAAGACCAGTGCCAGCACCATCGAACTCCGTGCCGCCCAAACTCGGCCGAGCGGACGGAAGACCATGTACGACCCGACCGCCAGCACCGGCGCCAGGAACATCAGCGCCTGCTGGAGGGCTCGGAGCAACCCGTAGCTCACCGAGAGGCCGGGCAAGACGGTCACCGCCGCCACCATGAGGATGCTGGCCGCACCAACAAAGTAATAATCCCGACCGACCTGACGCCGGTACTTCCGCATCAGAATGATCGCTGCCAGCCCGATCAGGACGAAGATCTGCTCCGCCCTCGCCGCTACGCCACGGACGAGATCGTTGACCTGCGAAGCCGACGTGTGCGCGTAGGTGAGGAGACGTCCAGCCGCCGTCACCGGCAGGTTCGGCGGCGTGATGGCCGGCGTTGCGGCTCGACCGACCTCCGAGAGGGGCTCGAACGTACCCGGTGAGCTGAGGCGCCGGGTCTGGAGGCTCTGCGCCCGATAGTCCTTGATGAGCTGGCTGCTCGTCGGTTGGGCCCCGCTCGACAGGATTCCGTAGCCCGTGCTCGAGGCCTTGGCTGCCGGCTTCCCTCCGAACACCTGGGGCAATGCCTGCTTGACGACGGTCGAAAGCCCGAGGTCCGTCTTCGTCACCACGTTGCCCCAGACGAACGCCATCCCGGCCACGGCGATGACGACGCCGAGCGTCAGGGCCCTGGCCGTATCGGCCCAGTTCACCGATTCCCGTCGATGCGTCGCCTTATTGCGACGCCCCAGTCGCCCGATCAGCAGGAACACCTTCTCGAGGAACCACGCCAGGGCCAGCGTTCCGCAGAATACGTACATCGTCGAGTAGTGGCTCAGCCCCACGCCCAACGCACAGACCAGAAGGGCCAACCGCCGATGCCACAGTGACCACTGTCGTCGGGTCATCGCCAGGAGGGCGATGCCCACGAAGAGGAAGGCCGTCTCCTGGCGGTTCAGGAACGGCATGTCGGTGAAGAACGTCGGGAAGGCCACGAAGTACACGACCCCAAAATCGCCACCTGCTTCGACCAATACCGCCGGGCGAGAAGATAGACCAACACCGGGCAGGTGGCGAAGAACAACTGAAAGAACACCTTGTAGATGTAGGGATCGTCGACCGGCACCATCTGCCAGATCTCCGTCGGGAGGATCGTGATACTCAGGCAGGCGTTGTAGGCATCGCGGAAGATATCGATGTTCCAGTGGGCGTTGTCTTTCGTCAGCTGGAACACCCGGATATTCCCGCTGGATGTCGTGCCCGGTGATGTACCAACCCCGCAGCGACGTCGAGAGGAGGAGACTCAGGCCGACCAGGTAGATCGCCGTGGCGACGACGGAGTCCCGGAGGGCTGCGCCGCCAAGCCAGCATTAGGGCGAATACCGCCACGACGACGGCCAGGGCGGCGATCGTGACGACGTTGCTGCTGCCATTGTTGAGGCGGTTCGCACCACCGACGACCAGGGGCACCGACAGCGCGCTGAGCACCAGGACCCGCCACTCCCGACGACGGAGAGTGCGGAGCATCGACACCCACGTCCGGGCTATGGCCCCCCGTCGGATCCGCACGACCATCAGGGCCACGTTCATGGTGTCGACGGCAACGAGGACCGGGATGCGGGCCAGGGGGCGGGGCACGCCGACGAGCGGCAAGATCTCGTTCAGGAGCAGACCGCCGACTAGGAGAGTCAATAGAACGATGCCGAGGCTGTAGGCGATCCGCTCCCAACCGTTGATCCGGCCTCGGGTCCGGGTGGTGCTCAGCAGATACGTCGGGTACACCACGATGAGCCAGAAGCCGAGGGCGGCACCGAGGAAAGGCACCCGATGGTCGCTGAGCAACAGATAGTTCGTCGCCGCCACTGCCACGACAGCCAGGACCAGCCAGCGGTCCAGCCATCGCGGCCGGGGCGCGCGCTCCCCGCTTTCGGCACCCGGCAGGTCGGGATCGCCCGGGAGATGTCCCTCGGCTGCCGAATCGGGCTGCGTTCCCGTGTCCCGCTCGATGGTCGTCGTCATGCGACGGCTGCCAACCGTGTGGCCAACTCGCCGTTGGTGACGCAGACGGCCCCGGCGTGGGCGAGCTCGCCCAGGACGTGCCGGAGGCGGTCCCAGTCATCGTGGGCCTCGATCTCCCAACTGTGGCCCCACAGGTGGAAGACCCCGCCGTCGGCCAGGGCATCCTCGAGCAGGCGACGGCCGAGGACGTCCCAGTTCCGCCACATGCCGGCGGCGTGGCGCAGCGATCGGGCCAGCCGAAGGACCTGAGGCCCGCCGGTGAGGTAATTGCTGGCGTGCAGTGAGGTGCCCATTCGGAGCCAGTCGGAGGGAGCATCGGTCCGAAATCGCTCGATGGTCCGGCGCCACCGAGTAGCCGGCCCGCGCGACCATCCCGGGATGGGTGCCGCCGAAGTCACCGTAGGGGTAGCAGAAGGCCGTGAGCTCTCGGCCGATCACGCACTCCAAGGCCGCCTTTCCATCGGCGATCTCCCGCCACGCCGCGCCGTCGGGGATCCTCGTGAGGTGCGGATGAGTCAGGGTGTGGCCGCCGATTTCGAATCCCTGGGACAGCGTTCGGATGTCGGCGTCGCAGAGCCGTGAACTCTCGTCGAGCTCGCGACACCTCGGGGCGATGTAGAACGTCCCGGCGACGCCGCACGCGGCAAGCTCGTCAGCCATCCGGCGGTCGAGCTGGTGACCGTCGTCCCAACTCGTGGTTATGTACGCCGTCATCGTCGACCCGTCATCCGGCTGTCGAGCTCGACGCAGCGTAGTTACGCACCAGGAAGTCGATGGACTCGCTCTGCCCCTCGAGCGACACGACCACTCGACAGGTCGACGTCGAGCAGACAGGTCGCACCTCTGCCGAGGCCGCCGCCTTGTGGCCCGGAGCGAGATGCAATGTGCCGCGCTGCAAGATGGCTGTCGCCTCATTCGCCGTCGGGTCGGCGCTGGACACCACGTAGTGGTACGTCATGTCCCTTCCCTCGTTGTTGGCGACCGTGAAGGAGAACGAGACGTTGCCGTCGGCCGGCACTGCTCTCGGCAAGGACACGGAGTGGACGAACGACAGCGTCGTGTAAGGCGTCGGCTGCCGAACCACCGAGAGGGCCCACTGGTGGCGGGCGCCGGGAAACAGGAGACTCACGCCCACCCCGATTGCCACGATACCGGCCACCCACGGCCACCAACGGTGTCCGGTCGACTCGCCCCTCGGCATGGAGCGCGCAAGCTCGCTGGAGTCCTGGGCAAGGCTCATGAGGCTTGCTCTACCCGCATTGCCGAATTCACAACCGTGTCTGCCGTTTGGATCAACGGCGTCTCAACTCCCAACTGGTAGAGGCCGGCCAGATCGTCGGCGTTGCGGCGCCAGTCGAACCGCTGCACCGCCAGTTGTCGGGAGTAGGTGCTCATGCGCCCCCGGCGGTCGCCATCCTCGAGCAGCGTGAGGAACGTTCGACGCAGCACGGCGGGATCCACGGGGACGAAGGCGATGTTCCCGGCGTCGAGGTCGTACTCGTCATAGGCCGGGTCGGCGGTGGCGACGATTGGCAGCCCGCAGGCCATCGCCTCCTGCATCGCCAGGGTGAGCATCTCCCCCGTGGCCGGCATGGCCAGGATGTCGCTCGCCTGGTACAGCCGGATGAGCTCAGCTCGATCGATCGAACCGAGGAACACGACGTTCTCCGGCACCTGCTCGGGAATCGGCCCTGGACCCACGAGCACGATCTGGTAGTTCGGGTCAGCCGACGCCACGAGCTCCCGAAAGCCCTTCTTCGGGACCAGGCGCCCCACGAACAGGACGATGGGACGCTCCGGATCCAGCTCGAAGCGCTGTCGGGCCGAGGATCGATCCTCGGCGGTGCCCGGGCGGAACCGATCGGTGTCGATGCCGTTGTAACTGAGCAGGACCTTCTCCGGGGGGACGCCTCGTTCGACCAGGAACTGGCGGACGATGGTGTTGTAGGCCACGATCCAACGACTCCAACGCCAGATGCGGGCGCCGATGGTTCGGTAGACCAGGCGTTGCACGGCCATGACCACGCCGTTGTCGTGCTCGACCATCGACACGTGCTGGGTCACGAACATCGGACGGCGTAGCAGGCGGGTGACAAGCGACGCCCAGATGGTCGGTTGATAGTAGACGTCGTGCACGTGCACGACGTCGGCCTGCCGAACTAATCGGACGATCCGGGACCACGAACGGATGCCCCAAAAGGGGTAGGGCACCGCCGTCCGACGCTCGAGGGCGTTCCAGGCCGGCGTCCGGACGACCCGGTAGCCGTCGACCCGCTCCTCTAGCGGGAGCGTCTTCTCGTATCGACTCGTGAGGATGGTGACGTCGTGGCCCGAGGCGGCCAGACTCGCTGCCTGTTGAGCGGCGACGACCTCGATGCCGCCCACGTGGGGTGCGACGTAGACCGCCACGATCAGGATCTTCATTGCGGTCGACCGCCCGGCGGTCCCGTCGAGGGGTGTGGGTGACCCTGGGGTTGGCGTCGACATCGGAGTCTTCTCTCGACCTGGGGAGTTCGGGGGCGGGCCTCATCCACGGGCGACCGGCTCCCGGCTCCTCTTTCGGCTCGGCTCATCCCCACCCGACTACTACGGGGGTGACCCTCGCCCGACGTCGACCCGGAACGCTCGTGGTTCTAGGAGTATGCGGATCCGGCCAGGCACAAGCGTCCGACAGAAACACGAAATGACTACGTGGGTTGGGGGATGCCTACGGTCGTTGGCCGCCATCGTTCTCCACCAGGTAGCCGATCCCAGACCGGTCCTCCACGCCCTCGTCGGTCCAGTGTCGCCGACACGCTCATCACATTGCGTGAGAAAAGGCTTCGAATTTCGGAGGTCCCTGGGTCTCGCGCGAGCCGCACCGATGCTCAGGGCGTTGGCCGACCGGTCCGGTTACTCAACGGTCGCCGTCACCGGCAGCACGGTCGGCCACTCGACGTCAGGCAGCTCCTTCGAGAAGGGCCCGTACTTGGGCACGGCCGTTGCCCGGTAGCGATCGGTCGAGTGCACCCGGTCGGGGTCGTGCTCGGGGATGACCCGGTCGCCGAACAGCTCGAGCATCTCGAGGATCTCGTCGGGGTACAGGTCGCCGGGAAGGCCGAACACCAGCTGGTCGCAGCCGACCGACTTGTAGTTCTCGAGCTGCTCGGACACCTCCTCGGGGTTGCCAACCATCATGTAGCCCCCGGCGATCAGCTCGTCCAGGAACGCCTCGGGGTCGGGCCCGGCCAGGTCCCGCAGGACCAGCGGGGCGTTCGGCCAGGTGATGGCGTCGGGCGACTTCGGCATGGTGTCGTGGTACAGGTTGACCATCGTCACCAGGTAGCCGCTGACCCGGTCGAGGGCGATGTCCCGGGCCCGGTCGCGGTCCTCCAGGCAGATGACGGCGTTGGTCATCATGACGTTGTCGTTCATGAACTGGCCGAACGGCTCCTTGCAGTCGGCCACGGCGTCCTTGTACGCCTCGATCCGGCCCTTCAGGTTGAAGATCGGCTCGAAGTTGAAGGCGATCGCCCCGATGCCCAGCTCACCGGCCCGGGCGAAGGTCGGAGGGTTCCCGCACGCCACCCAGATCGGAGGGTGGCCCTGCCCGTAGGGCTTGGGGAGGACGTTGTGCGGCGTGGGCACGGTGAAGTGCTCGCCGTGGAACGTGTAGTCGACCTGCTCCCACATCCGGGGGATCTCGTGGACGACCTCTTCCCACTCGACCTTGGTCGAGTTCGTGTCCATGATGTTGAAGGTCGCCATCTCGTGGCTCCCGGCGCCACGGCCGGTCCCCCACTCGAACCGGCGCTTGGTGACGTGGTCGAGCATGGCGGCCCGCTCGGCGTAGCGGACCGGGTGCTCCTTGCGGGGCGAGAGGCTGTTGATGCCCGAGCACAGGTGGATGTAGTCGGTGTGGCCGGCGACGTAGCCCATGACCACCTCGGGGGCCGACATGTGGCTGTACTCGGCCAGGGCGTGGTGCTCGCCGAACCAGGCGTACTTCCAGTTGTGCTTGTCGGCGAAGATCGTGTACTCGGCCTCGCGCATCAGCTGGGCGTGCTCCTGCTCGGTGTCGTGGGCAGCCGGCCCCGGGATGTAGCCGTTCAAGAAAATGCCGAATTCCACTCTGTCTCCAATGGTCGGGTTCGGTGCACCTCGCTCCCGACCGCCAGTACGCAGCAGGAGGTTCAAGGAAGATAGTGCGCGGCGGGGGTCGGCGTCTGATCGGCTCAGGCAAGGACCCCTTCGGCATCGGCGTCCCCCCTTCGTCCGCTGCCATCGGGAGGACCCTGCGGTGTTCCGGACGAGCGGCTCACGGCACTCAGCGCTGGTGGACCATGGCCATCCCGGGCACCGAGCTCCGACCTCGCAACACGTAGGGCGCCCACAGCGAACCGATGTAGAGGTCCCGCCGGTCGGGCCCGCCCCACGCCAGGCTGGTCGGTGAGCGCAGGAGGCCACCGTCGAGGTCCTCGAGGATGGTCCTCACCTCCCCGTCGGGGGTGAGCGCCACGATCCGGTTCGGACCGACGATCGTCACCCAGAGGTTGCCCTCGTCGTCGAAGGCGCAGCCGTCGGCCAGACCCCAGCGCCGCATGGTGGCCGGGTCGGCCAGACCGGCCAGTCCCCCCGCCCCGAACTCCTCGGGGCGCCGGTCGCCCAGGTCTGGCCCGAACTGCTCGCCCCGGCCGAGGGTCCGATCGGGCCGGATGGCGAAGCGGACCACGGCCGCCGGCGTGGTGCGCACGACGTACAGATGGGACTCGTTGCGGTCGAGGGCCATGCAGTTGGGGAAGGTCACGCCCTCGGCCACCACCACCGGGTCGCGTCCCGTCGGCCCCGGCCCGCAATATGAACCCGTCGGGCCGGGCGAACGCCACCGCCTCGCCGACGTCGTCGCACGACGCCGATACCGAGGCCCAGAGGTCGCCCCGCCGGTCGACCAGGACGAAGTTGACCCACTGCATGGGCCGGCCGAGCGTCTCGGCGGTGACGACGGGCCGAACCGCTCCGGTGACCGGATCGACCTCCTGGATGGAGCCCGAGCCGAAGTTGGCCACCAGGAACCGGCCCTGCTCGGTCATGGCGAAGCCGTTGGGCTCACCGCCGGCCGCTCCGATACCCCGGACACGGTCACCGTCGATCTCGGCCACCGCCGAGCCCCGGTCTGAGGCGTACAGGCGGCCGTCGCCGGCCACCAGTACGTGCTCGGGCCGGTCGATCCCCCGTCCGACCACCTCGAGGTCGGAGATCGCGAGCTCGGTCATCGTCACCCCCCGTGCCGATGTCGGACGGATGCCGGATTGGCGGCCCCGGTCCCCGACGACCGGCCCGAGGCTACTTTCGACGCGGCCGGGATGTCGGCGGCCGCACCTCTTCGGTCCCTCCGGGCATCCCGACCAGGGTCGCCGCCGTCGGCCACACGGCTCAGTGCAGGTGGCGCTCCCAGTCCGGCGGCACCTGGCCGGCCGGACCCGGGGTCGGCTGGCTGAGCGGGTGGTGTCGGGGATCGGCCAGCGGCGGGCCTTCGGCGAACTGCTGGGTGTCGTAGTCCCAGAACCAGTCCTCGCCCGGCTCGAAACTGGCGATGACCGAGTGGCCCTCGGCCCGGGCGTGGGCGGTGGCGTGCTGGCTGGGCGACGTGTCGCAACAACCGATGTGGCCGCACGTCGCGCACCGGCGGAGGTGGAGCCACCAGCCGCCGGCGGCCAGGCACTCGACGCACCCGGTCCCGCTCGGTGCCACGGTGGGGTCGATCACGTGGTCGGTCATGCCCCGAGCCTATGGCCGGCGAGGAGCGGCGGCACCGGCCACGTCGGCCTCACTCTCGGCCGGCGGCGCATCGGTGACGGCCAGTCCGGTCGCCTGGAGCCGGTCGAAGACCAGCCGCACGGCCATCGACCCCTCGCCGATGGCCGTCGCCACCCGCTTGATCGACCGGCTGCGGACGTCGCCGACGCAGAACACCCCCGGTCGGCTGGTCTCGAGCAGGAGCGGCGGCTGGTCGGGGCGCTCCAGCGAGGCCGCCGGGATATCGGCGCCGGTCAGTACGAACCCGTCCTTGTCGACCGCCAGCTGCCCGTCCAGCCAGGCCGTGCTGGGGGTGGCGCCGATGAACACGAAGAGCCCGCAGATCGACACCGCCGAGAGCTGCTGCGTCCGGTTGTCGACCAGCTCCACGCCCTCGAGCGACTGCTCGCCGACCAGGCCGACGACCTCGGTGTGGGTCAGCAGGGTGATCCGGGGATCGCGTTCGATCTGGTCGATCAGATAGCGCGACATCGAGTGGCCGAGGTCGCCACCGCGGATGGCCAGGCGGACCTGCGTACACGTCCGGGCCAGGAACAGCGCCGCCTGGCCGGCCGAGTTCCCCCCGCCCACCACCACCACCGGCCCGCCGGCGCAGGCCATGGCCTCCATCTGGGTGGCGGCGTAGAAGACCCCCACGCCCTCGAAGTCGGCCAGGCGGTCGATGGCCAGGCGGTTGTACCGGGCCCCGGTGGCCAGGATGACCGACCGGGCGGTCACCTGGTGGCCGCCCTCGAACCCGACCTGATGGGCGACCCCGTCGGACGACAGGCTGACGGCCTGGGAGCCCAGCTGGACCCGGACCCCGAACTTGTCGGCCTGCAGAACACCCCGGGCGGCCAGCTCCTCGCCGGACAGGCCGGCCGGGAAGCCCAGGTAGTTCTCGATCCGGGACGACGTGCCGGCCTGGCCGCCCGAGGGCGGTGTCCTCGGCCAGCGTCGTCGTCATCCCCTCCGACGCCCCGTAGACGGCGGCGGCCAGGCCGCCCGGCCCGGCCCCGACCACCAGGAGATCGCACACCTCGGTCCCGTGGTCGACCGGCGGGGCGGCCAGGCCGAGGGCCCCGAGGAGGGCGCGCCCGCCCGGGTTGCGCAGCAGCCCCCCACCGGGCACGACGACCAGCGGGAGCTCGGCCACCGGCACGTCCAGCTGGCAGAGCATGGCCTCGGCCTCGGGCGAGCTCTCGAGTTCGAGCCACCGGAACGACTGTCGGTTGCGGGCCAGGATCTCGAGCAGGTGCCGGGTATTGGCATCGAAACGTGAGCCGACGAGCGTCAGGCCCGAACCCCGCCGGGTCAGGCGGGCGTGGCGGACCAAGAACGTCCGGAGCAGGATCTCGCTCAGGTCGGCTTCCTGGGCCATGATCGTGCGCACGGTGTCGGTCGGGACCCGCAGGATGGACCCGCCCTCTTCCACCCGGGCCGACAGGAAGGCCCGCTGCCCGGTGAGCAGGCCGATCTCACCCAGGAACTCCCGGGCCCCGTACTGGGTGATCAGGGTCTCGTTCGGCTGGCCCAGGTGCTCGATGATGTCGACCCGGCCTCCGAGCACCACGATGAGGTCGTACCGGGCGTCGCCGTCGGTGAACAGGATCTGGCCCTGGTCGATCGGCGCCTCGGTGCCGTAGTTCCGCAGGACGGCCAGCTGGCCTTCGCCGAGCAACGGCCGGACGTCGGGTGCGTCGGGCGGCGGGTCGTCCGGGCGCCGGTCGGCCCCGGCGGCGACATCAGTCATCGAGCCGCCCGGTCACCGGCCCAGACTACGGCCGGTCGATCCGTCACCCGCCGCCCCGTCACCGAGCGTCCCGTCCTCGGCGTCACCGGCCCGGACGGCCGCCGTGACGGCACGGCCGCTCCCCCAGGTCTGGACCACGGCCCCCTTGATGCCGATCCCGCCCGACACGACCACCAAGATCTCGGGACGATCGGCCGCCGTCGGGACGGCCGAACGGCCGAGGAGCTGGTCGGCAACCGACCGGCGGTCGACGCCGGCGTCGGCCAGGCGCTGCGCCGTCTCCGGCGACACCACGACCACCGCCTGGTCGCGGCACCGCTCCCCGGTGAGCCCACCTTCCCGGACGGCGTCACTCGCCCGGGAGAGGATGTCGAGGTCGACGTCGGTCGAGCCCTGCCCGAGGACGACCTCCAGGCTGCCGGCGGTCGCCACGGCGGTCACGGCGCTCCCCGCCTCGGGTAGCCGCTCGTGGTGGAACGGGGGCCACGGCGAGCGCGCCGACTCGGCCACGCACCATCCGATCTTGGCCAGGTTGCCCACGGTGGAGGGGTTGTCGACTCCCGGGAGCCAGTTGCCGAGCAGGTGGAGCAGCAGCCGCACGGACCGGCCGACGGCCAGGTTGCCACGTGCCGTCGGGCCGTTCTCGGCCGAGCTGAGGCCGCATCCGGCGACCATCGGGCCGCTCACGATCAGGAGCGGCGCCACCCGGGACGTGGTGGTCTGCACCCCGAGGAGGTTGAAGTCCGGCGACGTCAGGGCGTCGATCGCCGCCGTCACCACCGGCCACGCAGCCGGCGGACACCCGGCCATCACGCAGGCCGCACCGATCTCGAGGAGGGTGGCCGGCCGCATGGCCAACGGGACGCTCCCGGGCGGGGTGGTCCGGTGGGGCACGGCGCCGAGGAAGGTCCGTACCCGGTCCTCGGTCGGCGGGACCACCGGGAGACCATCGGTCGCGCCGGCCGCCGAGAGCATGGCCGACGCCCGTTCCATGTCGTCGGGCAGGCCCATGGCCGTCAGCCGGGTGAACAGGGTGCCGGGTGCTCCGAGGTCGACCCCGCTGCTCATGGCCTCGAGCCCCTTTCCGCCGAGCGAACGGCGCGGAGATTAGGGTACAGAAGCGACAGCGCGCGGCGCAGTCGCTGGACGCACGGACCGGTGGTTCGAACGTCAGCGACGAGGGTCCGTCGCAGGTGAGGAGGGGCACCGTGGCTGAGCAGGCGACGACAGCCGAGACCCCGCCGACGACACCGGCAGCGGTCGATCCGTTCCTCGAGATCGAGGACGAGTCCCCCGAGCGCCTCTACGACCTCCTGGCCGAGCACGGTTGGGGCGACGGCCTCCCGGTGGTCTTCCCGACCGAGGCCCGCGTGGCCCGGATGATGGAGGGCTACCCCGGCTCCCCCGACGACCTGCTGGCCGTCCTGCCGCCCCGCTCGGGGGCCGCCACCGTCCAGACGGTAGCGGTCAACGCCGTCATGGCCGGCTGCCCCCCCGAGGTGTTCCCGGTGGTCGTGGCGGCCGTGCGGGCCCTCGGCCAACCCCGGCTCAACCTGCAGTCGGTGCAGGCCACGACCCACGCCGTCGCCATCATGGTCGCCGTCCACGGCGACATCGTCGAACGGGCCGGTTACAACGCCTCGTTCGGCACCTTCGGCCCGGGCTGGCGGGCCAACGCCACCACCGGCCGGGCCATCCGCCTCGTCCTCCTGCACATCGCCGGAGGCCGACCGGGCGACGGCGACGCCTCGACCCAGGGTCAGCCGGCCAAGTACGGGTTCTGCTTCGCCGAGAACACCGCCGCCAGTCCCTGGCCCACCTACCCGAGGAGCCTGGGCATCGACAGCCCGAGCGCCGTGACCGTCGCCGGGATGGAGGGCCCCCACAACTGCCACGACATGTGGTCGACCCACCCCCGACCGATCCTCGAGAAGATGGCCACGGTCATGACCTCGCTCGGGTCGAACAACGCGCCCATGCCGGCGGCCGAGTTCTTCGTCGTGCTGTGCCCCGAGCACGCCGCCCAGGCGGCCGCCGAGGGATGGTCCCGCCAGGACGTCCAGCTGTTCTTGTACGAGCACGCCCGGATGCCGTGGCGTATCTGGCGCCAGCACTTCGAGTGGCGGTTCACGAATACGCCCTGGGCGTCGGACATCACCGACCCCGACCAAATGGTGCCGATGGTCGACAGCCCGGACCGGATCAAGGTCATGGTGGCCGGGGGTCCGGGCAAGCACTCCTGCGTCATCCCGGCCTTCGGGGGCATGGCCCTGAGCGTCACCGCCCCGGTCGTGGAGTGGTGAGGGCGGGCGAGCCCTCGACGTGATCGAATAGGGGGTCGCCGAGAGGCGTCTCGTGAGGAAGGGAGCAGACCATGGTCGTTCGAGGATTCCGCCCTGACGGGTTGACGACGGTTGGCCAGCACATGCTGACGCCGCCCCGACGGGTCCTGACCGGCGCCCGCATCGGGGTGCTCGACAACATGAAGCCCAACGCCGGGCTGCTGATGACGACGGTGGCCGAGAACCTCGCCGCCCGGGGCCAGGGGCCCGCCCCGCTGGTGCGGGCGAAGAATGCCGCCCTCCCCTGCCCCGACGACGTCCTGGCCGAGATGATCGCCGGCAGCGACCTGGTCATCACCGGCAGCGCTGATTGAGGCTCCTGCACGTCGTGGAGTGTCCACGACCTCGTACAGCTTGAAGACGCAGGGATCCCCACGGTCGTCGTCACGACGCCCAATTTCCTGAACCTGACCCAGCAGTGTGCCCGGGCCTTCGGTCTGCCCGATGCCCGCATCGCCATCGTCGAGCACCCGATCGGGGGCATCGAGGAACCGGCCGTGCTCGAACGGGCCAGCTCGATCATCGAGGACGTGCTGCACCTGTGGACGGTCGGCTGACCGACCGGTGCCGCCGGGCGGGCTCAGGCCGGGTGCTGGACCGCCCGTGACTGGAGCTCGTTCTCGCCCCAGCTCGGCAGGTAGACGGCGTGGAGGGACACCGGCCCGCCGGCCACCAGCACCACGAATTGCTCCGGGCGCTCGTTGAGCCGGACCCGACCCTGTTCGTCGGCCCGCTCCTCGAACAGTGAGCGGGTGGCCTCGGGCCACAGGTCGATCGGCTGGTAGGCGTTCTCCCAGAGGAACATCCGCGAGGTCGTCGAGGTCGGGGAACGCCCGGCCCAGGCGGGCGGCCCAGTCCGGGTTCACGATCAGCACCGCCTGGCTCATCCGGGCCATGGCCAGGGCGGCCAGCATCTTGTTGGCTGCCGGGTAGGCGATGCTCCGGGCCAGGAGGTAGGCGAGGTCCCGGGCGTCCTCGTGCTTGTTGTCGCAGAGCGGCATGGTGCCCATGCCGGCGTAGGCGTGGACCACGTCCTGACCGGCGTCGAAGCCCCGCTGGACGGCCAACGACGGCCAGGGCGAGGCCTCCTCCCACTCCCCGAAGCACATCCCGAGTCGTGCCGGCTGCCCGAAGCAGCTCTTGGTGGTGATCCCGGCCCGCTGGCCCCCGATGTTGCGCAGGCACAGGGCCACCGCCCGGCCGATGGTGCGAGAGCCCCGTCCGGTCGCCCCGCCCATGCACCCGTAGGAGTAGTCGATGCCCACGCGGTCCCGCGACGGTCCGTTGACCATCAGCATCTGGAAGGCCGACCCGGTGGTGGCGCCGACGCCGTAGAGGTTGTAGCCGGGCTGGCAGATGGCCTCGACCCCGGCGATGACGAACGGCAGGTGCTCGGGCAAACAACCGGTCATGGCCGCGTTGACGGCGATCTTCTCGACCGTGCACCGCCCGCCGGCCGGGTGCATCTCCTCGACGATCACGTGGTCGGGCGGGAGCGGCGTGCCCTCGAGGAGCTGGGCCACCCGGTCCTGGGTGGCCGGCAACAGCGGCAGCCCGTCGCCCCAGCCCTCGGCCAGCGAGAGCTCGTACGAACGCGTAGGGGTCGGCCTCGACCTCGATCCGCTCGCTCCGCAACACGGTCATCTGGTGGCTCCCAACATGTCGAGCAACTGCGGGTAGAACGTCCGGGCCACCTGGCGCACCTCGTCCTCGGGCCGGTCCTCCAGTGGGTACGGGAGCACCATGACGTTCAGGTCCGGGTGCTTGTTGTGGTCGCGCATGCGGTAGGCCAGATCCTCGAACGAGGCCGTCACCACGGCCACCGCCGGCATGCCTTGGTCTTCGATCCTGGTGGTGGAGAGCACACTGCCCGCCGTGCAGGAGCCTCAGTTGCCGAGACCGACCACGCCGCAGTCGATCAGCTGGGACCACTCGCCGACTTCGGCCCGCACCTCGTTGGGGTCCCGTTCGGGCTCGTCGCGGTTGCGCTCCACCCACAGCGTCATCGGCTCGGCGCCGTCGGCCCGGAGCAGGCGTTCCCACTCGTCGATCAAGGTGACATAGCAGATCCAGGCGTAGTCGACCTCGAGCCCCACCCGCACCCCGGCGATGGAGCGCCCGAGGTGGTGCGGGCCGGCCCCCTCGGCCCGCTCGGCCGCCGGCGGCCGGGCCACCGGCGACAGGATCGTCCACGTTGCACTCGGCATGCTCTTCCCTCCCCGAGCCAGGCTACGCCCTCGGCCGAGCCGGCGCCGATGCCCCCGGCTGGCCCCGACGGAGGTCTGCTACCGTCCGAACGGGGGTGTCCGGGTACCTGGTGGGCCCCGCCGCCTTCAAAGCGGTTGGGACGAGTGACCCTCGTCCGGCGGGTTCGATTCCCGTCCACCTCCGCCACGCCGTTGTCGGCCGACGTCCGTCACCGGTGCCGGCCCCGGACCTCGGGGGCGGCAGATGCAAGGTTCAGGGGCGACCCGGCAGGGCGCCGCCGCGAAGGGGGAAGAGTGGCTGACTACCACGACGCAGTAGGCCGGGTCATCGAGGAGGTCGTCGCCCCGCAGGCGGCGACGGTCGACCGTGACGGGGTGTTCCCCCGGGACGGGATCAACGCCCTCGGCGCGGCGGGGCTGCTCGGCCTGGCCTCGTCCACCAAGGTCGGTGGCGGCGGCCAGGGACCCCGGGCCGCCGCCGACGTGGTTCGGGCTCTGGCCGCCGCCTGCGGCTCGACGGCCATGGTCACCCTGATGCACTACGCCGGCACGGCCGTGCTCGAGGCCCACGGGCCCGAGTCGACCCGCCGGGCCATCGCCTCGGGGGACCACCTGACGACCCTGGCCTTCTCCGAGGTCGGGTCGCGAAGCCACTTCTGGGCCAGCATGGGCACGGCGGTCCCCGACGGCGACCGGGTGCACCTCGATGCCCAGAAGAGCTGGGTCACCGCCGCCGGTGAGGCCGACAGCTACGTCTGGTCCTCCCGTCCCGTCGCCGCCGAGGGGCCGATGTCGCTGTGGCTGGTCCCGAGCGACCGTCCCGGCCTCGCCGTCGCCGGCGGCTTCGACGGCCTCGGGCTCCGGGGCAACGGCTCGGTCCCGGTCGATGCGAAGGACGTGGTGGTCGGCGCCGACGCCCTGCTCGGTGGGGACGGGGCCGGCCTCGACGTCGCTCTGGCCACCGCGCTGCCGTGGTTCCTGGTGCTCTCGGCGGCGTTCAGCGTGGGGCTCATGGAAGCGGTGACCGCCGAGACCGGCCACCACCTCACCTCGACCGTCCTCACCCACCTCGGCCAGCCGCTCATCACCCAGCCGGTGCCCCGGGCCGACTTCGCTCGCATGCGGGTGACCACCGACACGGTGGCGGCGCTGCTCGACGACGTGCTCGACGCCCTCGAGTCCGGCCGGGAGGACGCCACCCTGCGGGTGCTCGAGTCCAAGGCGGCGGCGGCCGAGGCGGCCATCGCCGTCACCGATCTGGCCATGAAGGTGTGCGGTGGGGCGGCGTTCCGCAAGGAGCTCGGCATCGAGCGGGCCTTCCGGGACGCCCGGGCGGCCCGGGTCATGGCCCCCACGACCGACGCCCTCTACGACTTCATCGGCCGGGCCCTCGGTGGGCTCCCCCTGCTGGAGGGCTAGCCATGGCCGGCGACGCGGTGGTGATGGGTGCGGTGGCCTACGACCCGAAGGTGGTGACCATCTGGGAAGGGTTCCGCGAGTGGCTGCGCCAGCGCGACCTCGAGTTCGACTTCGTGCTCTACTCGAACTACGAGCGCCAGGTCGACGACCTCCTGGCCGGGCGGACCGACGCCGCCTGGAACTCCCCGCTGGCCTGGGTCCGGGCCCGCCGGGCGGCGCCCGGCGCCGGGGTGGTGGTCCGGCCCCTGGTCATGCGCGACACCGACCGCGACCTGCGGTCCGTCGTGGTGGTTCCCGCCGGTTCCCCGGTCACCTCGTTGGCCGACCTGCGGGGGACGACCGTGGCCACCGGCGCCGTCGACTCGCCCCAGTCGACCCTCCTTCCCCTCGATCAGCTGCGCCAGGCCGGTCTCGAACCCGGCGTCGACGTCACGGTGCGACGCTTCGACATCGGGACCGGGCTCCACGGCGACCACATCGGCGGCGAGCGTGCGGCGGCCCGGGCCCTGGCCGACGGCGAGGTCGACGCCGCCTGCATGATCGACGCCAATCACCTCCTCTTCGCCCAGGAGGGCATCCTCGGCGCCGGCACCACCCGGTTCCTCGCCGCCACCCCGCCCTACGACCACTGCAACATGACGGTGGTCGGCGAGGGGGCGGGCATCGACCGGTTCGGCGACCTCCTCGGCTCGATGGACTACGGGGACCCCGACGTCCGACCGCTCCTCGACCTCGAGGGCCTGCACACCTGGGTCGACGGCCGGACCGAGGGCTACGAGCTGTTGGAGCGGGCCGTCGACGCCGCCGCCTTCTACGACCCGGCGGGAAGGATCACCGCTGCCGACTACCGGCCCTGAGGGCCCGCCTCCGACCGTCGAGCTGGGTCCGCTCGGGCTGGACCGGGGTGCCCACCTGGTGATCGACCGGGCCCTGGCCGGTCTGCCGGTCGGGTCGGAGCTCGACGTCCACGGGGACGACCCGGCGCTCGAGGTCCATCTGGCGGCCTGGGGCCGTCGTCGGGGCCACGAGGTCGTCGGCCACCGGGTCCGCCGGGGCCCCGTCGAGCGGGACCGCTGGCACGACGCCGTGCGGGCCGGCGGTGCCGGTCCCGAGGGCATCGCCGATCGGGCGCCAGCCTCGTGGGGCCTGGCCGCCCGGGGCGCCCTCGTCGAGTCGGGTGGCCCGGACCTGGCCACGGCCGACCTCGACACCCGGCCGCTCGCCTGGTGCGATCTCGCCCCCCGCCTCTACGCCCAGGCGGCGGCGGCCCAGTGGGACCCGGCGACCGCTGTGCCCTGGGACGACCCGCTCGACCTCCCGCCCGACGTGGAGGGGGCGGTGGTCCAGGTGATGACCTACCTGGTCGAGAACGAGCTGGCGGCCCTCCAGGTCCCGGCCCGGTTCCTGGCCCGGCTCCACCCCCACTACCGAGAGACCCTCCAGCTGGGCGCCATCCAGCTGGCCGACGAGGCCCGGCACGTCGAGGTCTTCAGTCGACGGGCCCGCCTCGCCGGCCGACCCCTCGGCGTGTCCTCGGCCGGCGGTCGGGCCTCGCTGCAGACCCTCTTCGACGAACCGGACCCGGCGGTCAGCACGTTCCTCCTGTCGGTGCTCGGCGAGGGGACGTTCCTCCACCTGCTCTCGTTCCTCAACCGGTATGCGCCCGACCCGGTCACCGCCCAGGTCTGCCGCCTGGCCCTCCAGGACGAGGCCCGGCACGTGGCGTTCGGCTTGGCCCAGCTCGAAGAACACCTCGGCGACGACCCGATGCTCCGCGACCGGCTGACGGCGGCGGTCGAGCGGCGGCACCGGGCCCTCGAGCGGACGGCCGGGCTCGGGGAGGACACGGCCGACGCGCTGGTCGTCCTGGCCGCCGGCAGCTTCGCCCCGTCGGCCATCGCCGCCGGCTTCGACCGGGTGCAGGCGCTGCAGCGGGAGATGGACGAGGGGCGGCGGCGGCGGCTGGCCCGGCTGGGCTTCAGCGAACAGGAGGCCGCCAGCCTCTCGTCGCTCCACACCCGGAACTTCATGTAGGCGGCGGGCGCTTCAGCCGACGGCCAGGGCCACGGTCGCCGCCTCGGCGACCAGGTCGTCGTCGGCGGGGTCGACCGTCCGCAGGTCCAGGACCGTCCGGCCCTGGCGGACCCGCCCGAGCACCGGCACCGGCCGGCGCCGCAGGGCCGTCGAACGGTCACC
The DNA here is from genome assembly GCA_963730735.1 of uncultured Acidimicrobiaceae bacterium. Classification (GTDB taxonomy): domain Bacteria; phylum Actinomycetota; class Acidimicrobiia; order Acidimicrobiales; family RAAP-2; genus CAVSSX01. Next base: position 1,546,802 of record CAVSSX010000007.1, on the reverse strand, counting down.
GGGGAGGGAGAGCCCGGCCGAGGGGATCTCGATCCCGGGCAACGCGCCCCCGCCGACCACCGACCGGCAGTCCTCGACATCGCCCACCCCGAGGGCGAGCGCCCGGGACCGGAGCGACTCGACCTCGGCGGTGGCCATCCTCCAGAACGGGATCGACGTCCCGTCACCGCGGAGGTAGGCCAGGGCGGTCGCCTGGAGGGCCCCCAACACCAGACCCCCGGGGCGCAGGGCCCGGGCCATCGGGTGGGCGGCGCACTCGGCCACCAGGTCGGCCCGCCCGGCGATCACCCCGCCCTGGGGACCGCCGAAGAGCTTGTCGGTCGAGAAGGTGACCAGATCGGCCCCCTCGGCCAGGGCCTGCCGGGCGGCCGGTTCGCCGGCCAGCCAGGAGGGCGGGCGACCGGGCAGCCACGGCGTGCCGGCGTCGAGCAGGCCCGATCCGATGTCGTAGACCACCGGCGGTCCGAGCCCGGCCAGGTCGGCCACGGCCACCGACCGGGTGAACCCCACCACCCGGTAGTTCGACTGGTGGACCTTCAGGAGCAGGCCGGTGTCGTCCGAGGTCGCCCGGCGGTAGTCCGTCGGGGTCGTCCGGTTGGTCGTGCCGACCTCGACCAGGGTGGCCCCCGAGGCCTCGAGGACCTCGGGGATCCGGAAGCCGCCCCCGATCTCGATCAGCTCGCCCCGGCTCACCACCACCTGGCGGCCGCGGGCCAGCGCGGCCAGCACGAGCAGCACGGCGGCCGCCCCGTTGTTGACCACCAACGCCGCCGGGGCGTCGATGGCCCGGGCGATGAGCGTCGCCGCGTGGGCGCTGCGCGAGCCCCGCCGACCGGTCGAGAGGTCGAGCTCCAGGTTCTGGTAGCGGGCGTCCTGGCGGACCTCGATCGGGGCCCGGCCGAGATTGGTGTGCAGGAGGACGCCGGTGGCGTTGACCACCGGCCCGAGCAGGGTGCGCTCGGTGAGCAGGGCCCGCTCTCGGGCCGAGTCGGGCTGGCCGGCCTCGATGGCCTCGCGGGCCGCATCGACCAGGAGCGGGTGCGGCAGGTCGATGTCGTCCATCGAGCGCACGAGGGCGTCGACCGAGGGTGGGCGGTCCGACCCGTCGGGTCCTGGCGGCACGATCCGCAGGGCGGCGGTCACCGGAGGCGGACCTCGGGGTCACCCTCGGTGACCCGGCCGATCGGCACGAAGCCCGCCTCGGCCAGGTCGTCCACCACCGACGGGTCGACGGCGGCGAGCAGTCCGCCCGAGGTCTGCGGGTCGTAGGCCAGGCGCGCCGAGGCCTCGTCGGCCGTGCAGACGGCGTGAGTCGGCCAGGTAGGCCCGGTTCCGTGCGTCGCCGCCGGTCTGCACGCCCGCCTCGGCCGCCCGACGGGCCCCCGGGTAGAGGGGAAGGGCCGACCCCTCCAGTTCGAGGGCGACGTCCGAGCGTTGGGCGATCTCCCAGGCGTGCCCGAAGAGGCCGAAGCCGGTGACGTCGGTGGCCCCGTGGACCCCGGCGCCCAGGGCCTGCAGGGCCAGGGACGCCGACCGGTTGAGCTGGCGCATGCCGGCGATGGCCGAGGCCTTCTCGTCGGGGGTGCCGGCGGCCAGCACGATCCCCGTGCCGAGCGGTTTGGACAGGACCAGGACGTCGCCGGGGCGCGCCCCGCCCTTGGTCAGGATCCGATCGGGGTGCACCAGGCCCTGGACGGCCAGGCCGAAGATCGGCTCCTCGGACCGGATGGTGTGTCCACCGGCGACCACCCCCCCGGCCTCGGCCACCACCTCGGCGGCGGCGATCAGGATGGACGAGATGGCCGCCGGCGGCAGGTGCTCGGGGAAGGCCGAGATGTTGAGGGCCAGCGTGACCCGGGCACCCATGGCGAAGATGTCGCTGCAGGCGTTGGCGGCGGCGATCGCCCCGAAGTCACCCGGATCGTCGACCAACGGCGGGAAGAAGTCGGTCGTCGACACCAGGGCCAGGTCGTCGGTCAGGCGGTAGACGGCGGCATCGTCGAACGGCGACAGGCCGATCACCAGGTCGTCGTCCTGGGCCGAGCCGACCACCTCGTCGAGCAGGCCGGTGAGCAACGACGCCCCCCATTTGGCGGCGCACCCCCCGCAGGTCGTCCATTCGGTCAGCCGCACCTCGTCGGTGTCGGTCACCGCACCTCCCCTCGTCGTGGCCCCCCGGCCGTCGCACCGACCGTCGCCGCCGAGCCCGAGCCGGCGGGCAGCCGCGGTCCGGCGATCCGCAGGTCGCCCCGGCGGCGGGTGATCCCGTTGCCGTCGAGGTAGGCCAGGAGGGGCAGGGCGTACTTGCGGGACGTCCCGAGGGCGGCCCGGATCTCCCCCGCCGTCACGCCGTCGGGCGATCCGGCCAGCAGATCGGCCACCACGCGCGCCGCGTCGTCGACCGCCGAGGCGGCGAACCACATCCCGTTGGCCTCGACCACCAGGCCCCGTCGCTCGAGGGCCCGCAGCTCGCCGCGGTCGACGCCGTCAGGCGGCGGCGGGGCGAAGGGCGTGGCCGCCAGGGCGGCCAGGAACGGGTGCACGTCGAGCACGGCGTCCAGCCGGGCCGACCCCTCGCCGGCCGGTCGGAGGCGACCGTCGGTCACCACCAGATCGCCGAGCAGCGGCACGACGGCCCGCTGCCGGGTATCGAGGGCCGCCAGGGGGAGGCCGAGGGCATCGGCCTGGCCCACCAGATGGCGGACGGAGGCCTGGGTCTCGACCAGCGCCGCCTCGCTCACCACCCATGAGCCCACGGTGGCCGGACGACGGGTGCCGGTCAGGCGAGCCAGCTCGTCGACGTCGGTCCAGCCCCGCTCGGCCACGACCCGGTCCACCGACCGGTCGGGGGTGGCCCGGGCCGGCGGGCGGATCGGCGCCACGTCGAGGACCTCACCGCCGCCGATGGTCTCGGACCGCCCGCTCTCGCGCAGCACGTAGCGATCGCCCGGCACCAGGGGCAGCGGGACCGGGAGCCACAACCGGACGGCGCCCGTCGCCCCCGGTTCGATGGACGTCCGGCCGCCGACGAGGCGGAGCCGGACCGGGTACTCACCCGAGCCGAGATAGGCGAGGTAGGCGCCCCGAGACGACACCCCGTGTTCCACGGTGGCCAGCACCTCCAGGGTGGCATCGACGGTCACCGCCCGGTGCCACTGTGCACCGCTGACCACCGCGTCGCCCCGGCCGACCTGCTCGTGGCCCACGCCGTGCAGGTTCATGGCCAGCCGGCGACCGGGCCCGGCCACCTCCAGCGGCTGACCGTGGCTCTGCAGCCCGCGGACGCGGACCTCGTGGCCCCCGGGAAGGACGGCGAGGTGCTGGCCCACGGCCACCGATCCCCCGGTCAAGAGGCCGGTGACCACCGTGCCCGAACCCCGTACGGCAAAGGACCGGTCGACCCAGAGCCGGGGGCGTCCGACATCGAGCGCCGTCGGCGCGGACTCGACCAGATGTTCGAGCGCTTCGACCAGGCCGCCCGGCCCCTCCACCCCAACGCCGGCCGGGGCGTCGACCGCCACGATCTCGCAGCCCTCGAGGAACGTGCCCGAGAGTCGCTCGGCCACCGCCTGACGGACCGCCGCCCGCCGGTCGCCGTCCACCGAGGCCGACCGGGTGAGGGCGACCATCCCGTGGCGGATCCCGAGGAGTCCGAGGATCGCCAGGTGCTCCTCGGACTGGGGCATCCACCCCTCGGTGGCCGACACCACGAACAAGCAGGCGTCGATCCCGCCGACGCCGGCCAACATGTTCTTGAGGAAGCGGACGTGTCCGGGAACGTCCACGAAGCCGACCTCGGAACCCGAGGGCAAGGTGCAGTGGGCGAAACCGAGGTCGATCGTCAGGCCGCGTTCCTTCTCCTCGGCCAGGCGGTCGGGATCGACGCCGGTCAGGCGGTGGACCAGGGTGGACTTCCCGTGGTCGACGTGCCCGGCGGTGGCGATGACGTGCACGTGGCCAGCCTACGATCTGGGGGCTTCCCACACCGTCGGCCATGGCCCCGGTCAGTGCCGCCGGACGGTCAGCACTTCCCCAAGGTCGGGTGCTCGATCGTGCCGTCGGGCATGATCGTGTCGCAGAACGTGGCGCCGGTCAGGTCGGCGCCGGTCAGGTCGGCGCCGAGGAACGTGGCCTCCGAGAGGTTGGCGCCGGCCAGGTCGGCACCCTTCAGGTCGGACCCGGAGAACGACGCCTCGGCCAGGTCCGCCTTCTTCAGCTGCGCCCCCTCGAGGTCCGCCCCGGTGAAGGTGGCCACCCGGCCGTCGGCGCCGAGGAACGTCACCCCGCGCAGATCGGCGCCGGCCAGGTTGGTGAGCGCCAGCTCGGCCCGGTCGAGGTCGGCCCCCTCGAGGTCGGCGTTGACGGCCGACGTGGCCCCGAGCTCGATGCCCCGCAGATTGGAACCCTTGGCGCTGGCGAAGGCCATGCTGCCGAGGAGGAAGTTGGCCTTGGCCAGGGTGGCCCCGTCGAGGTCCGAGTAGGCGAGGAAGCCGCCCTGCAGGTCGGCGCCGCCGAGTTTGGCGCCCGAGCATCGTGGCGTAGGCCTGGATCCGACAGCCCCGGACCACGGTGCCGGCGTGCACCTGGTGACCGCGCAGCAGTGCGTGGACGGCCGGGTAGAAGGCGCTGGTGGACGACAACCGGATCGGTCGGCCGGTGGACTGGGCCGGCGGCGCCTGACCCGGGCAGATCCCCTTGCGCGGATTGCGGACCTTGCCGTTCGGCATGACCGTGTTGCAGAAGTCCACCCCGGTGAGCGTGGCCCCGGTGAGCGTGGAGCCCGTGAGATCGCCGTTGGCCAGGTCGGCTCCCGGTCAGGTCGGCGTCGGTCAGGTCGTCGCCGTTGAAGTCGGTGTCCGAGAGGTTGGCGCCCTTCAGGTCGGCGTGGGCCAGATCGGTGCCGACGACCGCCCCGAAATTGGCGTTCAGGCGCTCGAGATCGGCACCCTCGAGGTCGGCGTCGGAGATCGCCCCGAGGTGGAGCGAGGAGCCGGCCAACGAGAGGCCGGGTGCCTGGGCGTCGTCGAGGATGACGCCCGTGAGGGTGGTGTCGCTCAGGTTCGCATCGCTCAGCGAGGCGTAGGCGAAGTTGGCCAGGGCCAGCGTCGCCCCCGACAGGTCGGCGCCGTCGAGGTCGGCGTAGTCGAAGAGGGCGCCCCTGAGCATCGCCCCGGAGAGATCGGCGCCGGCGCACGAGGTCGTGGGCTGGACGACGCAGCCGCTCACCGTGGCGCCGTAGGTGACGGCCGGCGCACTCGCCGCCTGGAGCAGCGAGTAGTACGGGCTGGTGGTCGGGACGGCGAGAGAGGTCGTGGCCGCGGCCACCGGCGTCGACGCCGCCAGGATCGGCAGGGCCAACCCCACCAGGATCGCCGCCACGGCGGCCGGCACCATCCGACGCCCGGGCGTCGTGCTACGCCCGGCCCACATCGACGACAAGTTACCCGTCGGCCCACGGCCCGAAAACCGGGCGGCCGGGCGGCTCAGTCGGAGGGGATCTCGGTGGCGCTCATCTCGAGGTAGGCGACGAGGATGTCGTAGGCGGCGACGAGGTTGGGGAGGCGGTCCATGAAGAACGTGATGATCTCGTCCCTCGGCGGGAGGCGGTCGAACATCAACTTGTCGAGCATGTCCTGGAGCTCGTCGCTGGTCGATCGGATCGACCCCACCAAGAAGGCGCCGTTCTCGTCGCCCATGGCGTCGAGGATGGACGGGCGGGGCATCCGTTGCGGTTCGTCGCTCATCATCCCCCCGTCTGATCTACTTCGGCACGTTATTCCCATATCCAAGGAACGTGCCAGTGGGGTTGGATTCCCGCTCTACCGGCACTTTTCGCCCTCACCCGGGTCAGCGACCCGGCCCCGGGACCGAGCGTCAGGCGAGCTGGCCGATGAAGTCGGCCACCCGGCCCGTCCAGCCGGCCAGCTCGTCGGCCGTGCTGCTGGTCACCAGCTCGGCGTGGGGCAGCAGCCGGGCCAGCTCGTCGGAGGTGTCGACCGGGTGGACCGGATCACCGGTCCAGGCCAGGATCAGCGTCGGCGCGGTGATCCCGGCGATCGCCTCGCGGGTCGGGAAGTCGGCGCCGGCCGCCCCCTCCATGACCACGGCCAGGCGCTTGGGGTCCCACGTCCGGGTGGCCGCCGCCGTCCGGTCGTACCAACCGGGGTCGTCGGCGAACGGGTCCGGCGGCGGGTTGGCCGCCCGAGTCTCGATCATCGCCTCGACCCCGTGCTCGGCGATGGCCGCAGCGGCCTGGCCCCACTGGGCCGCCTGGGCCGTGCGCGGTCTCCCACGCCGTGGGCGGGATCACCAGCACCAGGCCCCGCACCCGGTCGGGGGCCGTCACGGCGACGTGCACCGCCGTCCCGCACCCCATCGAAGCGCCGGCGACCACGTAGCGCTCCATCCCGACCTGGTCGGCCAGGGCCAGCTGGTCGAGGGCCAACTCCGACCACCGGTAGCCGTCGAGATCGGGTGTCGTCGTGGAGCGTCCGTGGCCGCGGGCGTCGTAGTGCAGAACTCGGGCGTCGATCGCCGGCCAGTCGATGAGGGGCAGGGCCACCTCGGTGGCCCGGGAGAAGGACAAGCCGTGGCCCCACACGACGTCGGGACCGTGGCCCTCGACGTTGTAGGCCAGGGTCGTGCCCCGGATGTCGGCGGTCTGCTCCCCGCCGTCGGGTGTTCCGTGTTCGGCGTGCGGCGCGTTCATCCCACCGATGCAAGCACGCGGTCGACGGTCCGTGCCATCGAACGGAAGGTGACGTGGCCCGTGCGGTGGTGTCACCCGGGTGACCGATGGGTGCACGACGACGAGCGGTCGCCTTTTAGGGTGGATGGCAATTCCGAGACAGCTGGGGGCCCAGCTTGGCGATCGGCAACATCCACGTCCGCACGAGGGTCGACACACGACCGCTCGCGCCCGCCGCCTCAGCCTGCTGAAAGAGCTCACCCTCGTCGCCGCGTTCGTGGCCGTCTACGAGGTCCTCCGGGGCGACATGGTCCAGGACGGGGCGAGCGCGGCCGGCCACGCGTTGGCCATCGTCCACCTGGAGTCGCTGCTCGACCTCTTCCACGAGCAGGCGGTCCAGGTGGCGTTCCTCCACTCCCCCGACGTCGTCCGCTTCTTCAACCTCTACTACGGCGGGACCCACTTCGTCGTGCCGGCGCTGGCCCTGCTCTGGCTGGCCTTCCGGCACCCCGAGCGCTACGCCGCGGGCCCGGACGAGCCTGGCCATCACCACGGCGATCGCCTTCCTGGTCTTCTGGTTGTTCCCGGTGGCGCCGCCCCGGCTGCTGCCGGGCCGGTTCGGGATCATCGACACCCTGGTCACGCTGGGCCACTCCGGGTCGTTCGAGCACTCGCTGCTGAACTCGGCCGGCGACGTCTACGCCTCCATGCCGAGCCTGCACGTGGCCTGGGCCGTGTGGTGCGTCCTGGCGCTCTACCCGGTGGTGCGCCACCGGTTCCTCCGAGCCGTCCTGGTGGCCTATCCGATCATGACGACGCTGGTCGTGGTGGCCACCGGCAACCACTTCTTCCTCGACGCAGCTGCCGGCGCTCTGCTGGTGGGCCTCGTCTGGGTCGTGGTCGACCGGAGCGCCGAGCGCCGGCAGGTCCGTCGAGTCCTCGGTGGCCGGGGGAAACCGACCGCCCGTGTCCCGCTGGGCGCTATAAGTCGCCTTCCTGTTTCCTCTCGGCGATTTTGGGTAGGGCGGAGGCGGCGAGCCGGGACCCCCCCCCCGACGATCCCGAGCTCGCAGCGATGGAGGAGGAACCCATGAGCAATCCAGCGACGGTCGACGCAGCGACCGAGCACCCCGAGCCGTCGTGGATGCGATATCTGCCTCTGGCGATACGGTCGAGGCTCCCTACCTCGAACTACGCCCCCGATCCCGACGTCATCAAGGACATGCTCCTGCACGTCTCCGTCACTCGATCGCTGTATCTCAGCCTCCGCTTCGGGGGTCCGAATCCTGATCGCCCGGGGCACCCGTCTGCGCGTCGGGCCCCGCTCACGCATCGTGTTGGCCCCACGCTCCTACCTCCTGATGGGATTCCTCTACTACACGCCCTCCCCGAGTTCGATGCACCTGGGTCGGGACGCGACCTTCTCCGTGCAGGGCACGGTGCACATCCACCGTGGTGCACGGATCTATGTCAACGATGGCGCCCTCCTCGACACAACTGGCTCACCCGGCCGAAGTCCACCCATCGCTCGGGAGCCAGGCCTTGGGGCCGCCCGTCATCGTCAGCTCGGGGCCGGCCGAGTCTCGTCAGCCGGACGCGTGACGAGGGGCCTCGATGAGCCCCTCGTACGTCGTTGCGCTGGAGTTTCTTGGAGCGGACGACGGGATTCGAACCCGCGACCCCAACCTTGGCAAGGTTGTGCTCTACCACTGAGCCACGTCCGCGTACGCCGCCACATTACCTCGGGCGGACGAGTGCCGTCGCCGCAGGTCAGCCGGTGGCCCGGGCGACCGGCAGGGCGGCGGCCACCAGCTCGTCGGCCGACTCGACCACCAGCTCGGCCAACCGGGCCACGTCGGGGACCAACCGCCGGCAGCCCAGCAGGCCGAAGTGCACGGTGTCCAGGTAGCTCATCGTGGTGACGTTGAGGCCCGAGCCCACGGCCACCGGCCCGACCGGGTAGAACTCGGCGACCCGGCTCCCGGCACACCACAGGGTGAGGTCCGGGGCGGCGACGCTCGAGACCATCAGGTTGTACAGCGGGGGCAGGCGGCTGGCCGCCCGCAGACCGGTGAACCAGCGGGCGGTCATCGACACGACGGGCGGTGAGGCGATCTGGGCCACGTCGCCCAGCAGCCGGCCCTTGGTCAGTCGTTCCTGTTCCTTGGCCACCGTGGTGCCCTGGGCGATGGCCACCAGCCGGTCGAGCGGGTCCTCGATCGAGGTGGCCAAGGAGACCAGCATGCTCGAGATCTTGTTGCCCAGGGCGTCGTCGCCCTCGCCGGTGCGGGTCGAGACCGGCACCGCCGCCACCAGGGGATCCTCGGGGGACTCGCCCCGCTCGAGGAGCAGTCGGCGCACCGCCCCACCGACGATGGCCAGGATGACGTCGTTCACGGTGGTCGACATCGCCCGTCGGACGGCCTTCAGGTCGCCGAGCGGGACGGTGGCCATGGCGTAGCGCCGCCGGGAGGACAGTGCACCGTTCAGGGACGTCCGGGGCGCCTTGAAGGGCGCCGGCGGGGGCACCGATCCCTCCTCGGCCAGCTTCCGGTTGTGGGTCGCCACGTCGACCAGGGTGGTCACGCTGTTCGAGAGGGCCGAGGCCGTCTGCCCGGGCTGGGCGAGCAGCGAGCCGGCGGCATCGCGGAGCAAGGCTGCGCCCGAGGGCAGCGGCGGAGGGTTCCAGGGCGCCGCCGGGGCGACCGCCCGGGGCCGCGGGTTCAGATCCAAGAAGGCGGCCAGGATCGTGGCCCCGGACACCCCGTCCAGCATGGCGTGGTGGATCTTGGCCACCAGGGCGCTCCGACCGCCGGTCAGGCCCTCGACCAGGACCATCTCCCACAGGGGCCGATCGGGGTCGAGCGGCCGGCTCATGAGGTCGGCGACGAACGTGGCCAGTTCCTCGTCGCCGCCCGGCGACGGGAGGCTGGCTCGCGAGAGATGGTCCTCGAGGTCGAATTCGGGATCGTCGACCCAGACCGGCCGGTGCAACCCGAGCGGCACCCGGATCGCCCGCTGCCGGAGCGGCGGGACCAGGTGCAGCCGGTGCTCGATCAGCTGACGGACCTGGGCGAACCGCGTCGACGGCGAGAACAGGGCCCGCGTGCCCTCCGGGGGCTCGAGGAGCAGCACGGCGCCCACGTGGAGGTGCCCGGTGTTGCTCTCGAGGGCGAGGAAGGCGGCGTCGAGGTTGCCCAGGCGGTCGACCATCAGCGACCACTGTGGCCGAAGCCACCCTCGCCGCGCTCGGCCGACGGCAGGTCCTCCCGTGCACCGGGGACGAACCTCGCCGTCTCGACCCGCTGGATGACCAGCTGAGCCACCCGGTCGCCCCGTTGCACGTCGTAGTCGAGGGCGGGATCGGTGTTGACCAGGAGGACGGCCAGCTCGCCCCGGTAGCCGGCGTCGATCAGGCCCGGGGTGTTGAGGCAGGTCACCCCGTGGCGCAGGGCCAGGCCGCTGCGGGGCTGGACGAACCCGGCGAACCCCGGCGGGATGGCCAGGACCACGCCCGTCGGGACCAGGCCCCGGCCGCCCCCGGCGGCCAGGGTGAGGTCGGTGCGGGCGTAGAGGTCGCAGCCGGCATCGCCGTCTCGGGCGTAGCCCGGCAGGGGCAGGCTGGCGTCGAGCTGATGGATCGGCACGTCCAGCATCCCGTGACGATACCGGGGACGACCGCCCCTCGGGGAGCTGCCCGGACACCCGCGGCCCCGGCGCGGGCCCGAGGGGCACCGGCCACCCGGCCGGTACCATCGAGTCGGTGCTCGCCTGGATGGATCTCGAGATGACCGGCCTCGACCCCGGGCGCCACACCATCGTCGAGATCGCCACCCTGGTCACCGACGACGACCTCCAGGTGGTGGCCACCGGGCCCGACATCGTGATCTCGGCCACGCCGGCCCAGCTGGGCGAGATGGACGACTTCGTCCGCACGATGCACACCCACTCCGGCCTGCTCGCAGGCGATCGAGGCCTCCACGGTGTCGCTGGCCGAGGCCGGTCAGGCCACCCTGGCCTTCTTGCAGGAGCACGTCCCGGCGCCGCGCACGGTGCCGCTGGCCGGCAACTCGATCGGCACCGACCGTCGCTTCCTGGCCGCCTACCTGCCCGAGATCGAGGAGTGGCTGCACTACCGGTCGGTCGACGTGTCGTCGATCAAGGAGCTCAGCCGCCGCTGGTACCCCGAGGCGGTGGCCGGCGCGCCGACCAAGGCCACCTCGCATCGGGCCATGGACGACATCCTCGAGAGCGTGGCCGAGCTCGCCTACTACCGTCAGACGGTCTTCCGGGACCCGCCGCCTCCGACGGAGGGTGTGGTCGGCACCGGCGTGACCGCCACCACGCCCCCGTCCCTGGCCGAGGTCACGGCCCGCCTCACCGCCCCCGGTCAGCTCTTCGAGATGGAGGACGTCGACATCCGAGGGGTCAGCACCCGGGTGTGGAAACAGGCCCCGGCGACCCTCCCGGTGATCCTCGAGCTGTCGATGGCCCAGCCCGACGCCGACTACCTGGTCTACGAGGACGAGCGGACCACCTTCGGCCAGCACTACCGCATCGCCTCGACGTTGGCCCGCCGACTCCGCGACGACCACGGCGTGCGACCGGGCGACCGGGTGGCCGTCGCCATGCGCAATCTCCCCGAGTGGGTCATGGCCTTCTGGGGGATCAGCCTGGCCGGCGCCGTCGTCGTCCCGCTCAATGCCTGGTGGACCGGTGAGGAGCTGCACTACGGGCTGGCCGACGCCGAGGCCACGGTGGCCTTCGTCGACCGCGAGCGGCTCGAGCGCCTGCGGCCCCACCTCGGGGACCTCCACGACCTGCGGACCCTGGTGGTGACGGACGAGGACCGGATCGCCGGGCGGGCCCCGGGTCCCCGCACGGCGACCGTGCCCGAGATCGACTTCGCCTCGTTCCTCGGCCAGGTGGAGGACGACGCCGGACCACCCGAGGTGGCCATCGACCCCGACGACGACGCCACCCTCTTCTACACGTCGGGGACGACCGGCCGGCCGAAGGGGGTGGTGGGCACCCACCGCAACGCCTGTTCGAACCTGATGAACCTCTTCTTCATCAACACCGCCGGCGCCCAGCGGTTCGGCTCGTCGCTGGCCGACGACTCGGGGAAGGTCCAGACCGCCTACCTGCTCAGCATCCCGCTCTTCCACGTCACCGGCTGCCTGGCCGTGATGATCGGCACGACGGCGGCCGGCGGCAAGCTGGTGATGCTGCACCACTTCGACCCCGAACGAGCACTGGAGCTCATCGAGCGGGAGCGGATCACCACCTTCGGCGGCGTGCCGGCCACCGTCCTGCAGGTCCTCGACTCCCCCGCCCTGGCCACCCGGGACGTCTCATCGGTCCGCTCGATCGCCTACGGCGGCGCGCCGGCGCCCCCCGACCTGGTGCGGCGAATCGGCGAGCACTTCCCGGTCGGTCAGCCGTCCAACGGCTACGGCCTGACCGAGACCTCGGCCGTCACCACCATGAACTCGGGACCCGACTACGTGGCCCGGCCCGACAGCGTGGGGCGACCGATGCCGGTGAACGACCTGGCCGTGGTGCCCGAGCACTTCGAGGGCCCCGAGCCCGAGCCGTCCCGGCCGACGGGCCCCGACGTCGTCGGCGAGCTCTGGATCAAGGGCCCCCAGGTGGTGCGGGGCTACTGGCACCGCCCCGAGGACACGGCCCAGGTCTTCACCCGGGGCTGGCTCCACACGGGCGACATCGCCCGGATCGACGAGCAGGGCTTCGTGTACATCCTCGACCGGGCCAAGGACATGATCATCCGGGGCGGCGAGAACATCTCCTCGGTCGAGGTCGAAGACGCCCTCTACGAGCATCCGGCCGTCGCCGAGGCGGCGGTGGTCGGCGTCCCGAGCGAGCGGCTCGGCGAGGAGGTCGGGGCGGTGGTCGTGCTCCGCCCGGGCGCCAAGGTGGGAGCCGACGAGCTGGCCCGCCACGTCGGCGAGCGGCTGGCCGCGTTCAAGGTGCCCACCCACTTCACCTTCCGCAAGGACCCCCTCCCCCGCAACCCGGCGGGCAAGGTGCTGAAGCGGTCGCTGCGCGATCAGCTGGCCGGCAGCGAGGGGACCCCGACCACTCGACCGTGACCCCACGCGACGATGCCGGCCCCGGGGCCGGCATCGTCGTTGGCACTCGTGTCGGGCGGCCCGGAGGCCGGTCGACTACTTGTTGGGCTGGGGCGTGAGCCGCAGGTAGGGCTTCAGCGTCTTGAAGCCCTTGGGGAACTTCACCTTGGCGTCGTCGTCGGAGACGGCCGGGGCCACGATGACGTCGTCGCCGTCCTTCCAGTTGGCCGGGGTGGTCACCGAGTAGTCCGCCGTGAGCTGCAGCGAGTCGAGGACCCGGATGATCTCGTCCACGTTCCGACCGGCCGAGGCGGGGTAGGTCAAGGTGAGCTTGACCTTCTTGTCCGGGCCGATGATGAAGACCGAACGAACCGTCAACGTGTCGTTGGCGTTCGGGTGGATCATGTCGTAGAGGTCGGCCACCTTGCGGTCCTCGTCGCCGATCAGCGGGAAGGCCAGGGCGGCGCCCTGGGTCTCCTCGATGTCCGAGGCCCAGCTCTTGTGGGACTCGACCGAGTCGACCGAGATCCCGATCAGCTTGGTGTTGCGCTTGTCGAACTCCGGCTTGGCCTTGGAGAAGGCACCCAGCTCGGTGGTGCAGACCGGGGTGAAGTCCTTGGGGTGGGAGAACAGGATCCCCCAGCTGTCGCCGAGCCAGTCGTGGAAGTTGATCGTTCCCTCGGTGGTCTCTGCGGTGAAATCGGGGGCCGTGTCGCCCAGTCGAATCGCCATGTCTGGCCCTTTCGTGCCGTGGTCCGCGGGAGGGTGCAGCACAGCACCTCCCGCGGTGCCGGATGATCGTCGTGTGGGGTCACCCTAGCGGAACCAATTCTGAATGTCGACGCAGTAGGTCAAGATTTCACCGGAGGACCGCCGACGCATCGGGTGACCGCCCACCTGGGCCGTCCGAGCGATCCCGGGCGGATGAGCCAGCGGTCGATCCGGGCGTGCGAGACTCGGTCCGCATGTCGCAGGGGGAACAGGATCGGCGCACGACGTCCGTCGATCGAAAGCCGCAGCGCACCGTCGGGACCGCCCGATGAGCAACGTGGCACCCGACCCCTCCCGGCCCACCACCATCGCCGCCTTCGACTTCGACGGCACCCTGACCACCGGCGGCAGCGTCTTCCCGTTCCTGGTGGCCGTGCGGGGCGTCGGCCCGGTGGTCCTCACGGTGCTCCAGCTCCTGCCCAAATTGCTCCACTCGGCCCTGGTCGGCGGCACGGTGGCCGACACCACCAAGGAGACGCTCTTCGCCCGCCTCCTGGCCGGCCTGCCGAGCCACGAGGTGGACGAGGTGGCGGCGGCCTTCGTCGAGGGACACCTGCACCGCCGGCTGCGCACCGAGGTCCTGACCCGGCTCGAGTGGCACCGCCAGCAGGGTGACACCGTCCTCATCGTCTCGGCGTCGCCCGAGTGCTACATCCGGGCCGCCGGCGAGATCCTGGGCGTCGACGGCGTGCTGGCCACCCGGCTGGCCGTCGGGGGCAGCGGGCACCTGACCGGCCGCTACGAGGGGAAGAACTGCCGGGGCACCGAGAAGTACAACCGGACCATCAGCTGGATGCGGGCCCACGGCATCGGCGGGGGCGGTTCCCGCCAACCGGTGCTCTGGGCCTACGGCAACAGCCGGGGCGACCTGCGGCTGCTCAATGCCGCCGATCACGGGGTCGACGCCGGCCGCCTGGGACGGTTCGGCCGCCTGCGGCGGTTCCCCACCCTGGCCAGCGTGGTGGCGGCGACCCGGGCCGAGCGTCGGGCCGGGGGCCTCCGGGGACCGTCGGCGCCCTAGTCGGGGGTGGTGGCCCCACCGACCACGTGGCCGCCGTAGGAGGACAGCACCGTGGACAGGTCGCCCCGTTGCAGGGCGTCGCCGAAGGCCGAGACCCGGCCGGCCCCGTTGACCACGTAGTACCCGCCGCCGTCCTTGGTGGCGAGCAGGGCCACGGCGCCGCTGCCGGCGGTCGTCCCGGCGGCCGAGCCGTAGAAGGCGGCGTCGCCGAAGGTGAAGACGCCGCCGTCGGCCGCCACCAGCCAGTACCCGCCACCGTCGGGGGCGGCCGCCATGCCGACCACGGGCCGGACGAGGTGCAACGACCCGGTCGAGCCGTGGAAGGCGGCGTCGCCGTAGGCGAAGATGCCACCGTCGGCCGCCACCAGCCAGTAGCCCTTGCCGTCGGCGGTCGGGGCCATGCCGACCACCGGCTGGTTCAGGTGCATCGAACCGGTCGAGCCGTAGAAGGCGGCGTCGCCGTAGGCGAAGATGCCGCCGTCCGACGCCACCAGCCAGTAGCCCTGGCCGTCGGGGGTCGCCGCCATGCCGACCACCGGTTGGTTGAGGTGCAGCGACCCGGTCGAGCCGTAGAAGGCGGCGTCACCGAAGCTGAAGATGCCGCCGTCCGAGGCCACCTGCCAGTACCCGTTGTGGTCGGGGGTGGCCGCCATGCCGACGATCGGCCGGTTGAGCGGCCGGCCGCCCATCGACCCGAGGTACGTGGCGTTGCCGAACGAGAACACCCCGCCGTCGGCGGCGTCCAGCCAGTAGCCGCCGGTCCCGCCGTCGGCCAGCGAGCCCAGGCTGGCGATCGTCGCCGGGGCGTAGAAGTGCGAGACGATCTGCTGCCAGGTGTAGTTGCCGTCGCCGTTGTCCTGGCCGATGGCGTAGCCGAGGGCCCCCCACTGGCCCATCCCGATCCCGTGGCCCCACCCGTGCCCGGTCAGGGTGACCCCGGCCGGCGAGAACGCCGTGATGGTGAACCAGCTCGACTTGAGGCCCAGGTCGTCGGCGAACTGGGCCCCGGTCGTCGTCACCGTCGAGGCCGACCCGGCGATCGACACCTGGGTGACCCGGCTGTCGGTCGAGTTGGGCTGGTTGTTGCGGGCGGTGACGGTGGCGCTGACGAACGTGCCGATCGCCGGCCACTGGGCCTGGATGGCCGCCGCCGACACCGAGACCGGCTGGCCGGACCAGTTGTGGTTGGGATTGCAGGCCCCGGGAACGCAGACGGCGTCCCCGTCGTCGGGGACGATGGTGAAGGGGCTCCCGGCGGTCTCCCCGCCCGAGGACGCCGAGTACTCGGTGGTGGCCACGGCCCCACCGGGCATCTCCATCACCTGGCCGACCGTGTCGTTGGCCGCCGCCGTCGACAGCGGGTTCTCGTAGGCGATGCCCCGGTAGGTCTGGCAGGTCAGGTCACAGGTGTCGGCGTAGCCGCCGTACCCGCCGAGGTTGGCCATGACGTAGGAGCGCACCGCCACCGCCTGGGCCTCGAGCTCCTGGAAGCCCCAGTCCTGGCCCTGGGGGCCGGCCCCGCCCAGGCTCCCCCAGCTCGACGGGGACTCGCCGGGCGCCGTGTCGGCCACGTACTGCTCGAGCGGCAGGGTGTTCACCGTGCGGGCCGAGTTGCCGGTGGTGTAGAGGCCGGTCAGGGTCCCGTGGACGGTCACGCTCCCGCTGGCCACGCATAGCGTGAGGAGGCCGGTGCCCACCGGGCTGGCGGTGGGCGTCGACTGGTTGACGGCCACCGGGGCGCTCCAGCCGGCCGTCCCCCCGTCGCACCCGGTCGAGGTCTCGATGTTCCACGAGCCGGTACCGGTCTGCTGGAAGCGCACGGCCGGGCTGCTGGCCACGCCGGGGGCGCTGACCATCGCCCCCTGGTAGCCGGCGACGATGACGTCGAGGCCGTTGTTCTCGGTCATGGCGATCCGCACGTTGGTGCTGTCACCGCTCGAGGCGGCGACCGCCGGGGCGGCCCCGAGCGAGGTGGCGGCGAGCGTCGGCAGCGCCAGGGACGCACCGATGGCCAGCGTCACCGCCAGCCGACCGAGGGGTCGCCGGGCGCGCCGAGCAGGGGAACAGGAGGGGCGTATGCCGGTCATGGTAGGCGGCGGGATCGCCGTCGGGGAGCCACGGAGGCGTCGGGGGCGGCCGGTACACTCACGCCCGTGCGGATCGACCAGGTCATCCCGTCGCTGGCCAGCCGCGACGCCATCGGGGTGCACACGCTGACCCTGACCGACGCCCTCCGGGCCGCCGGTATCGACTCGGACATCTACTACGGATCGGTCACGCCCGACGTGGCCGACCGGGGCCGACCGGTGGTCGCCCTCGGGCGGGCCACCAAGGACCGGTGGCTGCTCTACCAGTCGTCGATCGGCAGCCCGGTCTTCGACATCCTGGCCGCCCGCAGCGAGCCGAAGCTCGTGAACTACCACAACATCACCCCGGCCCGGCTGCTCGAGGACTGGGAGCCCAACGTGGGCTTCGAGGTACGGCTGGGGCGCACCCAACTGGCCCGGCTCGCCCCCGAGAGCCACCTGGCCGTGGCCGACTCCTCGTTCAACGAGACCGAGCTGCACCAGGCGGGCTACACCGACACGGCGGTGGTCCCCCTCTTGATCGACATGACCGCCACCGGCGCCCCGGCCGATCCGGCGTTGCGCGACCGGCTGGCGGCGGCCAAGCGTGGCGGCGGCGCCGACCTGCTGTTCGTCGGCAAGGTCTCCCCCCACAAGGCGCCCCACGACCTGGTCAAGATGCTGAGCGTCTACCGCCGCCTCTACGACCCGCGGGCCCGGCTCTGGCTGGTGGGCTCACCGCTGGGCGAGCACTACGGTCCCGCCCTCGACGCCTTCATCGCCGAACTCGGTCTCGAGGGCGCCGTGACCATCACCGGGTCGGTGTCGCCGGGCGAGCTGGCGGCCTACTTCGCCGCCGCCGACGCCTTCGTCTGCGCCTCGGACCACGAGGGCTTCTGCGTCCCGTTGGTCGAGGCGATGGGCCACGGCATCCCGGTGGTCGCCTACGGCGTGGCGGCGGTACCCGAGACGGTGGGCCACGCCGGCCTGGTGCTCCCGACCAAGGAGCCGCTGCGGTTCGCCGCCGCCGTGGCCCGGGTGGTGACCGACGAGCGGCTGCGGGCCCGGCTGGCCGCAGGCCGCATCGGCCCGGGTGGCGGCGTTCGCCGTCGATCGCTCCCGGGACCGGTTCGTCTCGTTGCTCGCCCGGGCGGTGGGCGTGTCGCCGTCCCCGTCGGCCGGGTTGGCGGCTAGCGGCTGACGCCGATCAGCAGGTCGGCCAGGCGGTCGGCCGCGTCGGCCAGGCCGAGTTCGGGCAGGCGGGCGACCCCGGCCGCCACCACCGCCTCGTGACGGCCCGGGTCGGTGAGCACCCGGTGGACGGCGTCGGCCAGCTCCAGCGGGTCCTTGCGGTCGACCAGGACCCCGGCCTCCCCCAACACCTCGGGCAGGGCACCCTGGCGGTAGGCCACCACCGGCAACCGGGCCGCCATGGCCTCGACCACCGGCAGGCAGTACCCCTCGTGCTCGGACGCCACCACCAGCACGTCGGCGGTGGCGTACGCCTCGGCCAGTTCGCCGTCGCCGATCTTCCCGGCGAAGCGCACCGCACCGCTGAGCCCGAGCTCGGCCGAGTACCGTCGCAGGGCATCGGCGTAGACGGCCAGCGCCGGCTTGCCCACGACCAGCAGGGTGGCGCCGGGATCGTGCCGCTGCCGGTAGACGCAGAGCGCGGCCAGCACGTCCTCCACCGCCTTGTTGGGCGCCAGCCGCCCGACGGCCAGCCATCGCGCCGGGCCGGCAGTCCCACCGCCGGGCTGGACCGGCGGTGCCGCCAGGGCCACGACCGGCGGGACCACCGCCGTGCGGACGAAGCCGGCCGCCCGCAGATCACGGCAGTTGAACTCGGACACCCCGACGCCGAGCACCGCTCGGCGGGCCAGCTGGGCCAGCTCACCCTGGGCCCGGACCTGATGGCGGGCCAGCGGATTGTCCCACGGGGCGAACAGCTCCGGCGGTGTCAGGTTGTGGTAGTTCACGACCAGGGCCTCGGTCCGAGCGGCCAGCCACGGCGCCAGCGCCGAGGCGGTGGCGAACTGGTAGACGAGCACGTCCCCCGGCTGGGCCTGGGCCGGGTAGCTGGTCGCCGGCACGGTCACTCCCTCGGTCTCGGGGTCGACCAGCTCCACGAAGATCTTCGAGTCGATGCCCCGGCCGACCAGGCAGTCGCGGAGCCCGAGCGTGTGGGCGCCCACGGCGTCGCCGGCGTGCAGCATGGGCACGAACTGGTGGACGGCGTTCATCGGGCCCGGCGCCCGGCGACGGCGTAGGTGCCCGGCGCCCCGTCGGGGCCCGCCTCGAGGGGGCCGACGTCGGTGTAGCCGGACCGCCCCAAGAGGTAGGCCCACGTGTCGGCGTGCAGCGGCCGGGCGGCCAGCAGGTCCTGGGCCACCACCGAGCGCTCGGCGGCGGCCGTCGCCGGGTCGGTCCCGACGACCACCAGGGGGCCGCCGGGGACCAGGCGGTCGGTCACCAGATCGAGCAGCGCCACCAACCCGTCGACCGGCGTGCGGTCCACGACCCCGCTGAGGACCAACGCGTCGACCGAGGCCGACGGCGCCTCGGCCAGGCGCGCCGCCACGTGCGCCACCTCGACCCGGACCCCCCGGGCACCGGCGTCGAGCGCTCGGCCACCGGCGGGCTCCACGCCGTGCACCGTGAACCCGGCCGCCGCCAGCCCGAGGGCCAGGGAGCCCCGACCGCACTCGCCGTGCCAGAGCTCGCCGTCGAGCGGCGACACCCAGGCAGCGATGGCCGTCGACCAGCCGCCGAGCTCCGGTGGCTCCTCGAGCCACAGGGTCTCGAGCACCGGATCGGCCCGGCGGGCGGCCGCCTCCTCCAGGGCATCCACCCGGACCTGGAGGTACCGGAACGCCTCGAAAGTGGCATCGAAGCCCTCGTCCACCCGGTCCGGCGGGGTCACCCCCTCACCCCCCGGGCCGGGGCGGCGTGGCCGCCAGCGGTCGGCCGCCCGCTGGACCGCCGCCCGGGCGCTCTCGGCGGCGCCGGCGGGGGGCAACGGGGGGTCGACCAGCGAGCGATTCGCCGTCGGGGTCCTGACGGCGGGTCAGCCGCCCGAGCCGTTGCAGGGCGTCGAGGAAGTTCCATCGAACCGAGTTCTGGGGCCGCAATCGACGAAAACTGGCCGCCAGTTCCTGCGACACTTCTCCCAGCTCAGGGGGTACTTCTGCGGCCGGATCGGACGGGGGCACAACCGATCATCGCACGGTCGTGTAACACTTGTCAGTGAGGCGCACCCCCCGCTGCGCCCGTAACGTCCGCCGTTCGGGCCCGAACATCCCCTGAACGACGAACCCCGATCCCACCGCCGGAGGCGCCCCATGCCGCACCCCAACCGAGTCCGCACCATCCTGCCGACGCCGAGGTCCGGCCGCCGGTTGCTCCTGGCCCTGGCCGGTGCGACGTCGTTGGGTGGGCTCTCGTTGGTGGCCGGCGCCGGGGCCCCGGCCGGAGCGGACACCCCGAGCATCACCGCCCCGGTCCTGCAGTGGACCCAGAACCTCCCCGACGCCGGATCGCCCATCGCCCTGTCCTCGCCCAACGTGGCCACGCTCGACGGCGGCGGCCCGTCGGTCGTCGTGGGCGACCGGGCCGGCAAGGTCTACGCCTTCCACCTGAGCAACGGGAGCTCGCCGGCCGGCTGGCCCTTCGCCACCGGCGCCCCGGTCGACTCGACCCCCTCGGTCGACGGGGCCGGCTTCGGCCTGAACAACGTGTTCGTGGGCACCGGCAACGCCGCCAGCCCGTACGCCGGCGGCTACCAGGCCATCGGCCCGGGCGGCAACGACCTGTGGTTCACCCAGGAGACCAACCCCTCCACCGACCCCTACCCCCACAACGGCGTCCAGGCCTCGCTGGCCGTGGGCAACCTCCAGGGCGGCACCGACGTGGTCGCCGGCTCGCTGGGCGAGAACGAGGACGCCCTCAACGCCGCCAACGGGGCCATCCTGGCCGGCTTCCCGTGGTTCCAGGCGGACAGCAACTTCACCACCCCGGCCCTGGCCGACGTCTTCCGCAACGGCCAGACCGAGATCGTCGAGGGCGGTGACTCCTCGGCCGGGATCGCCTACGGGACCACGTACAGCAACGGTGGCCACCTGCGCATCATCTCGCCGACCGGCAACGCCGGGCAGCCGACCCCGAGTGGCGGCTACAGCTGCCAGTACAACACCGACCAGACCGTCCAGTCGTCCCCGGCCGTGGGCAACATCCTGTCCGGCCTGCGGGTCGGGCATCGTCTTCGGCACCGGCACGACCTACGGCGGCGCCTCGACGACCAACAAGCTGCTGGCCGTCGACGCCGGCTGCAACCTGCAGTGGTCGACGACCCTCGACGGGGCGACGAGCGCCAGCCCGGCCCTGGCCGACGCCCTGGGCAACGGGCAGCTCCAGGTGGTCGAAGGCACCAACAACGGGAGCGGCGGCGGCTCGGTCTGGGTCCTCAACAGCGCCAACGGCGCCCCGATCTGGCACGCTGCCACCGCCGGGGCGGTCTACGGCTCGGTCGCCACCGCCGACCTCGGCGGCGGCTATCAGGACCTGATCGTGCCCACGACCAACGGCGTCCAGATCTTCGACGGCAAGTCCGGCGCAGCTGCTGGCCACCCTCGGCCAGTACACGGGCTTCCAGAACACCCCGCTCGTCACCGACGACGCCAACGGGACCATCGGCATCACCATCGCCGGCTACACCGTCAACAACGCCGGAGTGGTGGAGCACTGGGAGGTCCCGCGGTCCAACGGGTCGCTGGCCAACGAGTCCGGGG
Organism: uncultured Acidimicrobiaceae bacterium; assembly: GCA_963730735.1. Lineage (GTDB taxonomy): Bacteria > Actinomycetota > Acidimicrobiia > Acidimicrobiales > RAAP-2 > CAVSSX01. The sequence goes on along the minus strand of CAVSSX010000007.1, from coordinate 1,525,377 downwards.
CGTGGCCGATGTTCCACCACGACCCCCAGCTGACCGGCGACGCCGGCACCAGCGTCAACCTGCAGGTCCCCTGCAACGCCCCGACGGCCACGCCGACGGGGTACTACATGGTCGGCACCGATGGCGGGGTCTTCAACTTCGGCAACCTCCCGTTCTGCGGCTCGACCGGCGCCATCACCCTCAACCAGCCGGTCGTGGGCATCGCCACCACCCAGAACGCCGGTGGCTACTGGATGGTGGCCCGGGACGGCGGGGTCTTCGCCTTCGGTGACGCCGGCTCCTACAATTCGCTCCCCGGTCTCGGCGTGTCGGTCAGCGACGTCGCCGGCATCGTGCCCACCTCGAGCGGCCACGGCTACTACATGATCGGGCGCGACGGCGGGCGCCTTCGCCTTCGGCGACGCCGGCTTCATCGGGTCCCTCCCCGGCATCAACGTCCACGTCAACAACATCGTGGGCATCGTGCCGACGGCCAGCGGCCGAGGGTACTGGATGGTCGGCTCCGACGGCGGGGTCTTCGCCTTCGGTGACGCCGGGTTCGTGGGCTCCCTGCCCGGCATCGGCGTCCACGTCAACGACATCGTGGGCATCGTGCGCACCTCCGACGGCAAGGGCTACTGGATGGTCGGGGCCGACGGCGGGGTCTTCGCCTTCGGTGACGCCGGGTTCGTGGGGTCGCTACCCGGTGACAACGTCCACGTGGGTAATGTCGTCGGCATCACGCCCTCCCCCTCCAACAAGGGCTACCTGATGGTCGGCTCCGACGGCGGGGTCTTCGCCTTCGGGGACGTGCCGTTCGCCGGGTCCCTGCCCGGCCTGGGCGTCCGCGTGGCCAACATCGTCTCGATCGCCGGTGCGCCGTAGGTCGTACTCGACACGGGGATGACGGCGGCCGCGACCCCTCGGGACGGTCGACGTCATCTCCGGCGGCTGGCGATGGCCGGCCTGGCCGGCCTGGGTGCGGCCACGGGCGGCCTGGCGCTCGCCGTGGCCCCGCCGGCCGGGGCCGCCCCGATCTTCACCCAGGTGTGGGACGTCCCGCTCAACGACACCGGGAGTCCGATCGCCCAGTCGTCGCCCAACGTGGCCACCCTCGACGCCGGGGGGCCGTCGGTCGTGGTTGGCGACCGGGCGGGACGGGTCTACGCCCTGCACCTGAACAACGGGAGCGAGCCGTCGGGGTGGCCGGTGACGGCCGGCGGCCCGGTGGACTCGACGCCGTCGGTGGCGGCCACCTCCGGTGGCCTCGACTCGGTCTACGTGGGCTCGGGCAACGCCGTGACCAATTCCGACGTCGGCGGCTACCAGGCCTTCGGGCCGAGCGGCACCCAGGAGTGGGGCGCCTCGGTGACCGACCCGGCCAGCGACGACGATCCGGCCCAGGGCGTCCAGGCCTCCTTGACCTTCGGCGGGCTCCAGGGCGTAGGGGCGGTGGTGGCCGGCTCGCTCGACCAGGAGGAGTACGCCCTCAACGCCTCGAGCGGCGCCACCCTCACCGGGTGGCCGTTCTTCACCTCCGACAGCGTGTTCTCGACGGCCGCCCTGGCCGACCTCTACGGCACCGGGCAGAACGAGATCATCGAGGGCGGCGCCCAGACCGCCGGCATGGCCCTCGGCCAGCAGTACACCCAGGGCGGCCACCTCCGGATCCTGAACGACAGCGGCGGGCTCATCTGCCACGCCGACACCAACCAGACCGTCGACTCCTCCCCCGCCGTCGGCGGGTTCCTGGCCGGCGGGGCCACCGGGATCGTCGTCGGGACCGGAAGCTTCTTCGCCGGGGCCTCGGACACCGACACGGTCAAGGCCTTCACCACCACCTGCGGCGTGGCCTGGTCGACGACGCTCGACGGCTCGACCGACGGCAGCCCGGCCCTGGCCGACGTGCTCGGCAACGGCCAGCTCCAGGTGGTCGAAGGCACCGACACCGGGACCGGAGGGTCGGTGTGGGTGCTCAACGCCCAGACCGGTCAGCCGCTGTGGCACCAGTCGGTGCCCGGCCGGGTCATCGGCTCCATCACCACCGCCGACCTGGGCGGCGGCCACCAGGACCTGCTGGTGCCGACCACCCCGCCGGCCGGCGGGGCGGCCGCCGGGGTCCTGGTCCTCGACGGGGTCACCGGGGCCACCATCGCCCAGCTGGGCAACGCCCCGGCCAACAACCCCACCTGCCCGCTCGGCTTCCAGAACTCCCCGCTGGTCACCGACGACGGGGGCCAGATCGGTATCACCGTGGCCGGCTACAACTGCGCCAATCAGGGCGAAGTACTGCAGTACACGGTGAGCGGGACCAACGGGTCGCTGGCCGACGAGGCCGGGGCGTGGCCGATGTTCCACCACGACCCCCAGCTGACCGGCAACGCCGGCGGCACGCCGGCCCAGGGCAGCGTGGCCAACTGCACCATCCCGGCGGCCGCCCGCAGCGGCTACAACCTGGTCGCCACCGACGGCGGCATCTTCTCCTTCGGTGGCCAGCCGTTCTGCGGTTCGACCGGGGCGATGACCCTCAACCAACCGATCGTCGGGATGGCCATGGCGTCCAACACCGGCGGCTACTGGCTGGTGGCCAGCGACGGCGGGGTGTTCGCCTTCGGCAGCGCCCAGTTCTACGGGTCCATGGGCGGCCAGCCGCTCAACAAGCCGATCGTCGGCATCGCCGCCACGCCGGACGGGAAGGGCTACTGGCTGGTGGCCAGCGACGGCGGGATCTTCGCCTTCGGTGACGCCCGGTTCCTCGGCTCCACCGGCTCGTTGGCCCTGCGGGCCCCGGTCGTGGGCATCTCCCCCACGGCCGACGGCCTCGGCTACCGGCTGGTGGCCAGCGACGGCGGGGTCTTCACCTTCGGCGACGCCCAGTACTTCGGCTCGATGGGGGGCAAGCCGCTCAACAAGCCGATCGTCGGCATGGCCCTCGACGTGGCCACGGCCGGCTACTGGCTGGTGGCCAGCGACGGCGGCATCTTCGCCTTCGGCGCCCCGTTCTACGGCTCCACCGGAGCGACGACCCTCAACCAGCCCATCGTCGGCATGCAGTCCCTGCTCAACGGGGCCGGCTACCGCTTCGTGGCCGCCGACGGCGGCATCTTCGCCTTCGGCGCCGCCCCCTTCTACGGTTCGATGGGCGGCCAGCACCTCAATCGACCGGTCGTCGCCATGGCCGGGTTCTGACGCGCCGGGATCTGACGCTCCCGGCTCTGGCCAGGTTCGGGATCTGGTCGTTCGGGACTCGGCCGGCCGCATCGACGGCGCCCGGGCCTAGAGGACCCCGGTCACACCCCGGCCGCGCTCGACGACCTCTTCCAGGAACCGGGCGTAGCGACGGATCAGCACCGGCCACTGGTAGTGCTGGTCGACGTAGGCCCGGCCCCGCTCCCCGAGCATCGTGCGCAGGCGGGCGTCGCCCAGCAGCCGCTCCAGCATGGCCTCGAACTCGAAGTAGGAGCCGAACGCCAGTCCCCCACCCGAGCGCTCGCAGTGCTCCCGGGTCGGATCGCAGGTGGCGTTGACCATCACCGGGATCCGGGCCACCCAGGCCTCCAGGACGACCAGCGAGAAGGACTCGAGGGCCGACGGGGAGATCGACACCGTGGCGTCGCGCAGGATGTCCCACTTGTCGGCCTCGTCCACCACGCCCGGCACCACCACGTCGGGGTGCGGCGGGATCTTGGCCGAGACCGGCCCGACCAGCGCCAGGGCCAGGGGACCCGGGTGGCGCTCCTTGTAGCGGACGAAGAACGACGCCAGCATGTTCGAGCCCTTGTGGTCGTCGACCCGGCCCACGCTCAAGAGGTAGGGCCGGTCGCCCAGACCGAGCAGCTCGCCCCCGGGCCGGCCACCCTCGGCCGATTCACCCACACCGAGACCGAGCACGACCTGTGGCCGGTCGGCCATGCCGTGGACCCGTTGCACCAGCCGCCGCTCGGCCATGGTGTGGTAGCAGAAGGCGTCGGCGTTGGCGTAGGTGCCGCGGAACACCGGCAGGTACAGCGCCGGCTCGTCGTGGGCCGCCGGGTGGAGCACCCCGGGCATCGGCACCCGGCCGATCCCGGCCACCGTCGGGTAGTAGAGGTAGGGGTAGAAGGCCGCCACGTCCACCCCGCTGTCGGCCAACGCCGCCACCAGGTCCGGGGTCACCGGCCCGTTCAGCTCCACCCAGCGCTGCGACTCCTCGCGCGTCGCCTCGCTGGGGGCGATCCGCAGCCGGCCGTCGAGGTCGTAGAAGGCCGGGTCGCGCCCGGCGGCCGAGGCGAACCGGTGGACGGTGACACCGTTCAGTCGTACTGTCGCCCGGCTCGAGCACGTCGTCCCAGGTCACGTGGTCGAGGGCGCAGGTCGAGAACACCTCGACCTCCCAGCCGACGTCGGCCACCAGGTGCTCGGCCAGCTGGCGGGCGGCCGTCTCGGCCCCGCCCATCACCTGGGGGCCGTAGCGGGGGGTGACGAAGGCGACCCTCATCGGGCCCCGACCTCGGTCCGGGACCGGGGCGGGGCCCCGGCGACGGTGGCGATCGCCGCCACGGCCCGGTCGGCGGCGTCCTCGGTCGAGAGCTCGGCCACCCGCCGGTGGCCCGACGCCACCAGGCGCCGGCGCAGCGCGTCGTCGGTCAGCACCCGGTGGACCGCCGCCGCCACCCGGGAGGGCTCGGCGTGATCGAGCACCACCCCGGCCCGGCCGACCGTCCCGGCGACCGCCCCCTCGCCCCGGGCCACCACCGGCAGGCCGACCCGCATGGCCTCGACCAGCGGCACGCCGAACCCCTCGTGCACCGAGAGCGACACGTAGACGTCGGCCGCCTGGAAGTGGGCGGCCAGGGTGGCGTCGTCCACCTCACCGGTGATCCGCACGCCGCCGGTGAGGCCGAGGTCGGCGACGAAGGCCCGGAGGGAGCGGAGGTAGGTCGCCGAGGGGGCCGAGCCGACCAGGTGGAGCCGGTCCCGTGGGTCGAAGAGCTGCCGCGAGGCCCAGAGCGCCTTCACCAGCTCGTGCTGGGCCTTGCTCGGCACCAGCCGCCCGACGAACAGCCAGTCGGCCCCGCCCTCGGACTTGGCCGCGGCCAGCCGGGCCGCCACCCGGGGGTCGGGCGCCGCCACCAGGCGCTCGAGGTCGACCAGGACCGGGACGACCGTGGTCCGGCGGTACCCGGCGGCCCGCAGGCCGGCCTCGTTGAACGGGCTGTCGGCCAGGGCCAGCGTCGTGCGGGGGGCCAGGCGGGCCAGCTGGTCGAGGGCCGCCGCCGACCGGGCGGCGGTGGCGTCGTCCCACCCCTCGTAGTGCTCGGGCCCGGTGATGTTGTGGTAGTCGACGATGAGCGGCTCGGTCCGCGCCCCGACCAGGTCGGCCACCATCGAGGACGTCGAGAACTGGTACACCAGCACGTCGCCGGGCGCAGCCAGGCGGGCGTAGTCGGTGACCGGGAGGCTCTCGCCCAACAGCTCGTCGTGGGTGGCCTCGGCGAAGATCTCCGAGCGCCAGCCGGCCCGCCGAAGGGCATCGCGCAGCAGCAGCGTGTGACTGCCGGTGGCGTCGCGTGGGATCAGGGCCGGGACGAACTGGTGGACCGCTCGGGCACGCACCGGCGACTCGCCGGCCGACGTCACCGGAGTGCGGGGCGTCCGGCTCGCAGCACCGCCACCACCAGGTAATCCCGGTCGGACTGGCCGGTCTGGGCCCGGACCTCGAAGCCCATGGTGGTGAGCAGGTGCACCCAGCTCGACGAGCGCAGGGGCCGGCCCGACGCCAGATCGGCCTCGGGTGGGGCATCGTCGGCCGACCAGGCCGACGGCGAGAGCGAGTGGACGACCAGGACCCCGTCGGGCGACAGTCGGTCGGCCACCACCCCGAGCAGCTGGGTGCGCTCCCCGGCGGTCATGCCCTCGACCACGCCCGAGAGGACCACCCCGCCGAGGGCCGCCGGCTCCACCGCCCGGAGGTGGTCGAGCAGGCCCTCGTCGCGCAGGTCGGTGCCCGAGCGCTCGGCCACGTCCACCCGGCCCGGCCGCGGATCCACGCCGTAGGCGTCGATCCCGGCGGCGGTGAGGGCCCGGACCAGCCAGCCGTCGCCGGCGGCGGCGTGCACCGCCCGGCCGGGGATGCCCTTCAGGGCGGCGACCGCCCCGGCGACCCACCAGGCCTCCTCACCGTGGGCCCACGCCAGGTCGAGCACCGGGGCGCCCGGGACCTGCTGGGCCTCCTGCTGGCGCTGGAGGGCGGTGACCTGGTCCTCCAGGAGGTGCAGCGCCCGGCTGGTGGCGGTGGCGAAGGAGCTCACCTGGTGGGTGACGAACCCGACGTACCACAGCGACAGGCTGCGCAGGCCCTTCTTGACCGCCGCGCCACCGGACTTGGCCGAGCCCACCGGCACCACCGGGTCGATGAAGGCGGCGGCGTCGACCATGCGGAGCGCCTCGTGCACGCTGCCGCCCCGACCGGCCACCGGGGAGTGCTCGAGGAAGAGCTCGTCGAGCTCCCGCTCGACCCGCGCCGGCAGGTCGCCCGAGGCCCGGCGGGCCCGGACCTCCTCGTCGATCTCCGCCAGGACCTGCGTCAGGTACGCCGTCTCGGCCGCGTCGTCGGGGGTCGGGTCGATCGTGGACCCCGAGGTGGTGTCGGCGGTGCTCACTGGGGACCCGACAGCTCCCCGCCGGCCCCGACGGCCGACCCGTAGATGGCCGTGGTGCCGCCGCCGTCGTCGCCCACCGCCGACTCGGGGGCCACGAAGGCCGTCCGCATCGGCATGGCCACCAGGCCGACCGACCGGCTGGGGTTCATCACCTCGAACCGGCAGGCCGGCTCGTGCCAGTCGTAGAGGACCCCGTCGGCCCGGCTGGAGACGCCGACGTTGACGGCGTAGGCCCCGTCGAACAGCGGCAGGGAGTCGAAGTGGAACTCGATGGCCCCGGGCCCCTCGGGCGCGTCGTAGTCGATGCCCATGATCTCGGTGTCGGTCTTGTACAAGAGGGCGTCGACCGACGTCTCACGGACTTCGACCGAGAAGATCAGGCCCGGCGTCGGCCGCGAGGCGGCGAAGGCGGCCCGCACGGTCAGCGTCTCGCCGGGCAGGAGGTAGTGCCGCTCGTCCTGGTGGTCGAAGAACGGGACGATCTCGGTCAGCCGCACCGGCCGGGTGTCGGGGTCGTGGACCTCGGGCACCGAGACCACGGCGGGGGCGTCGGCCACCGGCGTCTCGTCGACCGGCGCCTCCTCGACCGGCGGGGCCTCGGTCGCCCCGAGGTTGAGCACGCCGTCGGCCTCCAGGAGTCGTTCCCGGAAGAGCCGGACGGCCTCGCCGGGGGTACCGAACCCGATCATCTGGCCGTCGGACAGGACCACCGCCCGGTCGCAGATGGCCCGGACCTGGTCGGGCGAGTGGGAGACGAAGAGGATGGTGCGGCCCTCGTCCTGGAACGACTTGATCCGGTTCATGCACTTGAGCTGGAACCGCTCGTCGCCGACGGCCAGGACCTCGTCGACCACCAGCACGTCGGGGTCGACGTTGACGGCCACGGCGAAGCCCAGCCGGACGTACATGCCCGACGAGTAGAACTTCACCTGGTTGTCGATGAACTGGCCCAGCTCGGCGAACTCCACGATGTCGTCGAAGACCCGGTCGACGTCGCGCTTGGACAGGCCGAGCATCGATCCGTTGAGGTAGATGTTCTCCCGACCCGACAGGTCCTGCTGGAACCCGGCGCCCAGCTCGAGCAGTCCGGCCAGCTTGCCCCGCACGACCACCTGGCCGGCGGTCGGCTGCAGCACGCCGCAGACGCACTTGAGCGCCGTGGACTTGCCCGACCCGTTCCGGCCGAGGATGCCGACGGTCTCGCCTTCCTTCACCTCGAAGGACACGTCCCGCAGGGCCCAGAGGTCCTCGTAGGGGATGCGGCCGGCGTGGATGAGCCGCTCCTTCAGCGACGTGTACTTCTCGTGGTACAGCCGGAACCGCTTGGAGACCTGCTGGACGTCGACGGCGATGTCACCCATCGCTCAGAGTTCCTCGGCGAAGTTCCCGGCCAACCGGCCGAACACCACCATGGCCACGTACAGGAGCACCGCCGAGACCACGAAGACGGCGAGGTCGGCCAACACGTAGGTCGAGACCGGCCAACTCGGCAGGATCTGCTCCAACGGGTGTCCGGGTGAGGTCAGCGGCACCAACCCGGTCCGGTTGTACAGGACCCGTTGGAAGGTCATGACCACCGGCGTCATGGGGTTCAGGAAGTAGAGCACCGTGAGTCCGTGGGCCTGCAGCTTGGCCGACACCGTGCCCTGGTACGAGTAGACGATCGGGCAGGCCCAGAACCAGGCGGCGCCGACCAGCACCTCGACCAGGTGCTGGGTGTCGCGCAGGTACACGTTGACCGAGGCCAGGAAGATCCCGAGGGCGGCCGAGAAGACGACCGTCGGGATGATGGCCACCACGAGCAGCCACAGGAGCGGCCAGGCCGGGGCCACGTGCAGGACCACCATGAAGATGACCATCACGCAGGACTGGAAGAAGAAGAACACGCCGGCCGACCCGATGGCCGCCAGAGCCAGGATCTCCCGGGGGAACGACACCTTCTTCACCAGGCCGGCGTTGTTGACCACCACCCCGGTGGCGGCGATCACGCCGGTCTGGAAGAAGTTCCACAGCAGCAGGCCCGAGAACAGGAAGATGACGAAGTTCGGGATGCCGTTCTTCAGGAAGAACCCGAAGACGATGGTGTAGACGGCGAGGGTCATCGCCGGGGCGATCATCGACCAGACCAGACCGAGGACCGAGTTCTTGTACTTGACCTTGATCTCGGTCCGGATCAGGTACATCAGCAGCTCGCGGGACCGCCAGATCTCGCCCAGCCGGTGCCAGACGTTGACGTCGGCCGAGACGACCCGGGTCGCCTTGGCGCCGGAGGCCTTCTCGAGGTCGGTGTCGGCCATGGGCGAGGCATCGGCGACGTGGCGCGGCTCCGCCTCGACCGTCTGCATCCCTTCAGGACGTGGACCGGCGCCCGGTGAGGGGGCCGGCGCTTCGAGCGCCACGCTCAGTCGCTTCCGACCTGCGCCGTCGACCGGTCGATCACGTGATCGATGAACCCGTACTCCTGGGCCTCCTCGGCCGTGAACCAGCGGTCACGGTCCGAGTCGGTCTCGATGCGCTCGACCGGCTGGCCCGTGTGGAAGGCGATCCGCTCGGCCATCATGCGCTTCAGGTAGACGATCTGCTCGGCCTGGATGGCGATGTCGGCCGCCTGGCCCTGCATCGACCCCGAGGGCTGGTGCATCAAGATGCGCGAGTGCGGCAGGGCGTAGCGCTTGCCCGGCGCCCCGGCACACAGGAGGAACTGGCCCATCGACGCGGCCAGCCCCACGCAGATGGTGCTGACGTCGGGCCGCACGTACTGCATCGTGTCGTAGATGGCCAGACCGTCGGTGACCGAGCCACCGGGCGAGTTGATGTAGAGCGAGATGTCGCGCTCGTGGTCCTCGGCCTCGAGCAGGATGAGCTGGGCGCAGACCAGGTTGGCGGTGTTCTGGTCGATGGCGCTCCCGATGAAGACGATCCGCTCCTTCAAGAGGCGCTGGTAGATGTCGGAGGAGGGCTCGCCACCGCCGGCGGCGGACAGGACAGGAGCAACAAGGGGGTCGGTGACCATCCCCCGAGGCTACCCGCCGTTGGCCGGCAGCGGGGACACACCCGGCCCATCGGGACCCGGGTCCCGATGGGCCTCGTACACTTGGAGCCCGCCCGGGTAACGGGCGATGCGGACGTGGCGGAATCGGTAGACGCGCCGGGTTTAGGTCCCGGTCCCTTCGGGGGTGGAGGTTCGAATCCTCTCGTCCGCACCCGGCTCGACCCCGGTCTCCCCCGCCGGGCCATCACCCAGGGGCCGGACGCCGGAGGCCGGACGCCCGGGGTCCGCGCCGCCCTCGGGTCGCAGGCGAGCCCTCGGCGACGTGTCCTATGGTCCGGACATGCCCAAGCCCGACGTGACCGTCCCTGACAGCCCACCGCCCGACACACTCGAAATCGAGGAGCTGGTCGTCGGCACCGGTGACGAGGCCGTCCCCGGCTCGACCGTGACCGTCCACTACGTCGGCGTGGCCTGGTCCGACGGCGGCGAGTTCGACTCCTCCTGGGACCGGGGCGAGTACTTCTCCTTCGGGCTGGGCGCAGGCCAGGTCATCTCGGGCTGGGACCAGGGTGTCGTCGGCATGCGGACCGGCGGGCGGCGCCGGCTCTCCATCCCCCCGCACCTCGGCTACGGGTCGAGGGGCGCCGGCGGGGTCATCGGGCCCAACGAGACCCTGGTCTTCGTGGTCGACCTGATCTCCGTCGGCTGAGGGGCACCCCGACCCGCTGAGCGGCGCCGTGCCCCACCTCCTGGCCGGCCCGGACACGTTCAAGGGCTCGGCCCGCGCCGTCGAGGTGGCCCGGGCCGCCGGGCGCGCCGCCCGCCGAGCCGGCTGGTCGGTCGACGAGGTCCCCCTGTCCGACGGCGGCGAGGGCCTCCTCGAGGCGGTCGGCGGCGAGGAACACCGCTGTGTCGTCACCGGCCCCCTCGGCGCCCCGGTCGATGCCGCCTGGCGACTGCTGGCCCCTGCGGGCGGCCCGGTCACGGCGCATCGTCGAGAGCGCCGAGGCGGCCGGGCTGGGTCGCCTCGACCCACTGGCCGCGCCACGGCCGCTCGAGACGACGACGTTCGGCGTGGGCGAGCTGATCCTCGACGCTGTCGGCCACGGCGCCCGCCGGGTGGTCGTCGGCTGCGGCGGGTCGGCGACGACCGATGGCGGCTGGGGCGCCCTCCAGGCCGTCGGAGGGGCGGACCGCCTCAACGGCGCCGAGCTGGTGGTGGCCTGCGACGTCACCATCCCCTTCCTCGACGCCCCGGCCCGATTCGGCCCGCAGAAGGGCGCCGCCCCCGACGACATCGTCCACCTCGAGCAACGGCTCGACCGGCTGGCCGAGCACTACCAGGCCCACTTCGGGGTGGACCCCCGCCCGGTGGCCGGCTCGGGGGCCGCCGGCGGGTTGGCCGGGGGCCTGCTGGCCATCGGCGGCCGGCTCACCGGCGGCTTCGACCTGGTCGCCGAACTGGTCGGCCTGCGCCGGCGGCTGGCCCGGGCCGACCTGGTCATGACCGGGGAGGGCCGGTTGGACGCCGGCTCGTTCGAGGGGAAGGTCGTGGGCGGCGTCCTCCGTCTGGCCGACGGCCGGGCACCCGTGCTGGTCGTGGTCGGCCAACGGGCTCCGGACTTGCCGCCCGAACTGCTGACCAGGGAGGGATCGCCGACGGTGGTGGCGTTGGCCGACGACGCCGGTCCCGACGCTGCCCGTCGGGACGTCCTCGAATTGGTCGAAACGGCGGTGCTCCGGGCCCTCGGCGACACCCCGGCCGCGAAGCCCTGAGCCGGACGGCGGGCCCGGGGGTCACCCGGCCGCCGCCTTGCCCACGGACCGGGCCATCGGCCAAGCTGCTGCGATTGCTGTGCCGGCGGGAACCGCCAGGCCGCGCCAGAGCCGACGGGCGGTCGCCCGCTGGCGGGCGCACGACAAGGAGGACGTCATGGGTTTGCTCGACGGGAAGGTGGCCATCGTCACCGGTGCCGGCCGGGGCATCGGGCGAGAAGAGGCGTTGCTGCTGGCGTCCGAAGGCGCCTCGGTGGTCGTGAACGACGTGGGCGGCCCGGCCCAGGAGGTCGTCGACGCCATCGTCGAAGCCGGCGGTGCCGGGGCGGTGAACGGCGACGACATCAGCTCGTGGGACGGCGCCAAGAACGTCGTCGACCAGGCGGTGGACACGTTCGGGAGCCTCGACATCCTGGTCAACAACGCCGGCATCCTCCGGGACAAGATGTCCTTCTCCATGGAGGAGTCGGAGTGGGACGACGTGATCCGCGTCCACCTGAAGGGCCACTTCGCCACGGCCCACTTCGCCGCCATCTACTGGCGGAACAAGGCCAAGGCCGGTGAGCCGACCTCGGGCCGCATCATCAACACGTCCTCGGAGTCGGGCCTCTTCGGGAGCGCCGGCCAGATCAACTACGGCGCCGCCAAGCTGGGCATCGTCGGGATGACCTGGATCCTCGCCCGCGAGCTCGAGCGCTACGGGGTGACGGTCAACGCCATCGCCCCCCGGGCCCGGACCCGGATGACCGAGGAGATCTTCACCGAGATGGCCGAGGTCACCGACGGCTTCGACCGGTTCAGCCCGACCAACGTGGCCCAGCTGGTGGGCTTCCTGGCCAGCGACGGCGCGGCCGACGTGAACGCCCAGGTCTTCGTGGTCTTCGGCGGCGACGTCTGGGTGATGAGCCCCTTCCACCCCATCGGCGAGGTCCATCGCGACCACGCCTGGACGCCCCAGGAGCTGCTCGACGCCAAGGGCGAACTGTTCAAGGGCATCTCGCCCGGGATCTTCCCCTTCAGCTTCTTCTAGACCAGCCGCGGCTCGACCGGGCTCGGGCGGCGTTCAGTCGTCCGAGCCCTCGGCGAGCATCCGCGACAGGTCGTCGCCGAGCGCCACGCAGAGCTCGCCCAACAGGGTCAACCGGGCCGTCGGGTCGTCGATCGACAACACCTGCTGGGCGTCCAGGGCGTTGCAGGGCGCGGCGGCGCAGAGCCGCCAGAGGACCTCGTCGGGATCGTCGGCGGCGTCGAAGTCGTGGGCCAGGGCCGGCGCCTGACCGAGCTCGGACAACAGGGCCCGTGTCCGGCGCACCGCCGACGTGGTGGCCTGCACCAACTCGGGCGGCGGCGGCGCTCCGGTGGCCACCTCCTCCACCTCGGCCAGCGGGTAGGGGTCGTCGGGCAACCACTCGGTGACCCGGATCCGCTCGGTCCCGACGGCCAACAGGAGAAAACCGCCGTCGGGCTGCGGCGCCGCCTGGACGATTCGGGCCACGGTGCCCACGGCGGTCCGCTGCTCGCCGCCGCCCACTTCCGAGCCCCGGCTGATCAGCACCACCCCGAACTCGCCATCGCCCTCCAGGCAGTCGGTGGTCATCGCCCGGTAACGGGGCTCGAAGATCCGGAGCGGCAGGGGTGCGTGCGGGAACAGCACCACCGACAGGGGGAACATCGCCAGACGACGGGTTGCCGGCGTCATGGAGGCATTGTGCCACGGCCGGTCGGCTCGGACCCCCGGAACGAGAAAGGGCCGGCCCGAAGGCCGACCCTCCTCGGTGCACCTGTCTGGGCGTGCGGATCCGGTTCGTCCGTCGTGCGGGCGGGATCGTCTAGGGCTGCGATCCGCCCACTTCGGCCGCCACGAGTCGTCCGTGACGTGGAACACTCGTCGCCCCACCCAGCTGCACCCGGTGCCGGCTCGGGCCGGCGCCGGCATCTCAACCGGGCGGATCGCCCTCCTCGTGCGAGCTCGAACTCCCCATCGGTCGGCTCCCTTCTGTGGTCCGTGCCTCCGAGTCCGGCTAGTGACTCGGGGGCACTGTCGCTATCATCTGCCTCCGGCGCCCGGCCGCCAACCCCTCTGAACAGGGATGACGCGAACTCCCAGCGTGTGCGGGGTGGCGTCACGAAAGTTTCACGTTCCCGCCGCTGAGCAGTCATCCGCCAGGCACGACGACCCTGCCGACGGCGGCCCGTGCGCTCGCCACCTGTCCAGTCGGCCTGGCCGATTCGGGTCAGCGTCAGACGACGGTCGGCCAGCCGTCGTCCGACAATGCCGAGGCCAGCGCCCGGAAGGCCGCCCCCCGGTGCGAGAGCCGATGCTTCTCCTCCGGCGCCATCTCGGCGAACGTCCGTCCGTCGCCGTCGTCGGGCACGAACACCGGGTCGTAGCCGAAGCCCGCGTCGCCCTTGCCGGGTCCGGGCGATGCGCCCCTCGACGGTCCCTCGGGCCTGGACCTGGCGGCCGTCGGGGAAGACGACCATGGCCACGGTGCTGAACCGGGCCCGTCGGTCGCCCCCGTGGTCGCTCCAGCGCCTCGAGGTCGGCGAGCAGCTTGGTCACGTTGTCGTCGTAGGTCGCGTGCTCCCCGGCGAATCGGGCCGACCACACCCCCGGCGCCCCGCCCAACGCGTCCACCTCCAGCCCGGTGTCGTCGGCCACCGCCGGCTCACCGGTGGCGTCAGCACAGCGCCACCGCTTTCAGTCGGGCGTTCTCCTCGAGCGTGTCACCCGTCTCCTCGACCTCACCCACCTCCGGCGGCCGGGGCAGGAGCTCGATGGGTCGGCCGGCGGCGTCGGTCACCGATCCCAAGATGGCCTGGATCTCCGCCGCCTTGTCGGGGTTGGCCGTCGCCAGCACGAGCCGACGCACCTCGCTCATCTGGTCACCCCGCCCATCCGGCCGACCGGCCCAACGGGGACCTGGCTCACCGGGGTGCGGGGGCCTCGGCCAGCACGGCCCGCTGCGAGCCCACCAGGGTGGTGATCCCCTGCTCGGCCAGACCGAGCAGCTCGTCGAGCTCGCTGCGCGAGAACGCCATGCCCTCGGCCGTTCCCTGGACCTCGACGAACCGGCCCGAACCGGTCATGACGACGTTCATGTCCACCTCGGCCCGGGAGTCCTCCTCGTAGGGCAGGTCCAGCATGCACACGCCGTCGACGATGCCGACCGACACCGCCGCCACCTCGTCGGTCAGGGGGTGCGCCGAGAGCGCCCCGGACTGTTGGAGGCGGAGAACGCGTCGTGGAGGGCCACGTAGGCACCGCAGATCGACGCCGTCCGGGTGCCGCCGTCGGCCTGCAGCACGTCGCAGTCGACCGTCACCTGCCGCTCCCCCAGCAGCACCAGGTCGCAGACCGCCCGCAGTGAGCGGGCGATGAGGCGCTGGATCTCCTGGGTCCGTCCCGACTGCTTCCCCTTGGCCGCTTCCCGCGAGGCCCGTTCGGCCGTCGATCCCGGGAGCATGGAGTACTCGGCCGTGACCCAGCCCTTCCCGCTCCCGCGCATCCACGGCGGCACCCGCTCCTCGACCGACGCCGTGCACAGCACCTTGGTGCGGCCCATCGTCACCAGCACCGAGCCCGGTGCGAACACCGTGAAGTCACGGACGAACGACGAGGGCCGGAGCTGGTCGATCTGGCGGCCGTCGAATCGCCGGGTCCGGGGGTCTGCCGTGCCGTCTCCGGTTGCTGCCATCTCGTCCGAGCTCCTCTGGTCGTCGCACCGGCTGGATCGCCGACGGTGGTCGGCACCTGTCGGCCGACGGGCGTCACCGTAGGCGATCGCCGGCGGGAAAATCGGCGCCTAGAAGTAGATGATCTTCTTGGCCCGCTCGGTGACCTCGTCGAGGTCGTCGGTCCAGGCCCCGGTCGACAGGTACTTCCAGCCGGCATCGGGCGAGACGACCACGATCACCGCCGACTGCCCCGGCTCGAGGCTCGAGGCCAGCTTCACCGCTCCGGCGACCGCCGCCCCCGAGGAGATGCCGACGAAGACGCCGAGCTCGGCCAGCCGGCGCGTCCACTCGATCGACTCCCGGGGCCGGACCACGGTCTTGCGGTCGAGCAGTTCGGCGCCGCCGAGGTCCTCGAAGATCGGCGGGATGTAGCCGTCGTCCAGGTTGCGCAGGCCGTCGACCATCTCGCCCGACGGCGGCTCCACGGCCATGATCTGGATGTCGGGGTTCTGCTCCTTCAGGTAGCGCCCGACGCCGAGCAGCGTCCCCGACGTCCCGAGGCCGGCGACGAAGTGGGTGACCTCGGGGCAGTCGGCCCAGATCTCGGGACCGGTGTGCTCGTAGTGGGCCTTGGGGTTGGCCGGGTTGCCGTACTGGTAGAGGAAGGTCCACTCCGGGTGCTCGGCCGCCAGCCGCCGGGCCAGCTGCACGGCGCCGTTGGAGCCCTCGGACCCCGGCGACTCGATGATCTCGGCCCCCCACAGCTCGAGCAGCTGCCGGCGTTCCACCGAGACGTTGGTCGGCAGCACCACCTTCAGGTGGTAGCCCTTCACCCGGCAGATCAGCGCCAGGCCGATGCCGGTGTTGCCCGAGGACGGCTCGATCAGCACCTGGTCGGGCTTCCCCGGCACCAGGATCCCGTCGTGCTCGGCCTGCTCGATCAACGAGAGGGCCACCCGGTCCTTCACCGAGCCACCGGGGTTCTGGCCCTCCAGCTTGACCAGGATGCGGACGTCGGGGCTCGGCGCCAGCTGGCTCACGTCCACCATCGGCGTGTTGCCGATGAGGTCGAGGATGCTCTCGACGACGGCCACGGTCAGCCGCCGGCCACGGCCGGCAGGATGGTGACCTCGTCCCCGTCACTGACGGGGGTCTCGAGCGACTTCAGGTAGCGGACGTCGTCGTCGTTCACGTAGACGTTCACGAACCGGTGGAGCGTGCCGTCGTCGTTCAGCACCTGCCCGGTCACCCCGGGATGGGCGGCGACCAGGGCGCTCAGGACCTCGCCGATGGTCGATCCCTCGACGGACACCGTGGACTGGCCACCGGTCTGGGAGCGAAGGACGGTCGGTAGGCGAACATCGACGGACACGGGACCTCCTGGTCTCGTCGGCGCCCGGCGGGGTGCCGGGAGACAATTGTTGACAAGTTTGGTGGGGATTCTACCGACCACGCAAGGGGGGCCGATCGCCACCTCAGCCGGGAGGCGACGTCCGATCGATCAGGACGACCGATTCCTCCTCGATCGCCCCGTCCACGATGGCGTAGCTGCGGACCACCGGGTGGGTGTCACGCAGCGACACCAGCACGTAGTGCCAGCCGGGATCGGGCGCCTGGGCGACGTCGGTCGGCGACGGGTAGGCGTCGGTGTGGGTGTGCGAGTGGAAGACACCCAGGATCTCCTCGCCCCGTGACTCGACGTCCCGGTCGGCGGCCAGGAAGACCTTCGGGTCGATGGTGTAGAGCTTGGCCGAGGCGGCCAGGTTCGGGCTCGGGTAGCAGCGGGTGACCTCGCCCGAGTCCGCCGCGCCCCCCAACAACCCGCAGGCCTCGTCGGGCAGCCCCGCCAGGCAGTGGGCCACCATCTC
Organism: uncultured Acidimicrobiaceae bacterium; assembly: GCA_963730735.1. Taxonomy (GTDB): domain Bacteria; phylum Actinomycetota; class Acidimicrobiia; order Acidimicrobiales; family RAAP-2; genus CAVSSX01. Next base: position 1,508,443 of record CAVSSX010000007.1, on the reverse strand, counting down.
CAGGTAGATCTCGGTCGGGAGACGGAGCATCGTGGCAGCGTAACGGGGCAGGAGACCCGGAGGGACCGGTCGATCCGAACTGTCGCTCCCCCGCCGGCCGGTAGCCTCGACCAGATGGCACGGGCCAAGAAGATGGTGGCCAAGCGGGCCGCCGCCAAGGAGGCCGCCGGACGGTCGGGCGACCGGGTGGTGGCGTCGAACCGACGCGCCCGGCACGACTACGACCTGCTCGAAACGTACGAGTGCGGCATCGTGCTGCAGGGCAGCGAGGTGAAGTCGCTCCGTGAGGGGAAGGCCCAGCTCGCCGACGCCTACGCCCGGATCATCGACGGCGAGGCGTGGCTCTTCGGCGTGCACATCCCGCCGTGGTCCTTCGCCGTCGGCTACGGCGCCCACGATCCCGACCGGCGCCGGAAGCTTCTCCTGCACCGGAGCCAGATCGACGAGCTGGTCGGCGAGACCGAGCAACAGGCCCTGACCCTGGTCCCGACCTCGCTGTACTTCAAGGACGGGAAGGCCAAGGTGGAGTTGGCGCTGGCCCGTGGGCGCAAGCTCCACGACAAGCGGCACGCCATCGCCGCCCGGGACGCCGCCCGCGAGGTCGCCCGGGCGAGCCGGGAGGCCAGTCGCTGGGGCTGAGGCCGTCCGCCTCGCCCGCCGACGGCTGGCCGATACCGGGCCGATAGGCTGGCCGGACGGCCCAAATCGGTCCGTGCAGTGACCAGGGGGTGAACGGTTTCGACCTAGGTCGTTGATGTGGGAGAAGCGAGCCGTGGTCTCCGGAACCACGTTAAAGAGCCGGAACCAAAAATAAACGCCGAGCCTCAGCTCGCGCTCGCAGCCTAGAAACTGCGACGTTCGTCCGGTCTCAGCCCTACGGGCCGGGTGCGAACGTCATCAAGTAGGGCTTACCTGAACAGCTACACCGACTAGCAGTCAGGGACACCAACGTCGGGTACGGGGCGGTGCAGGGGCCGATGACGGCGCCGCCCCCGACAATCTTCCATCGGCTGCGCTCGGAGAAGGCCCATTGAGATGCTTAGGGACGCGGGTTCGATTCCCGCCACCTCCACGACGACAAGATGTACCCAAAGGAACGGTCGCCACGATCGTGAAATCCCGCCGGAGAGCTTTCCGGCGGGGTTTCGTATGCCAAGACCACGGTGTGTAGGGGACTCACGCTGAACAACGGGCATTGAGAAGCCCGGTGTCTTCACCCGCCCCACCGTGGGGCCCGCCCTCTCCATTTGCGACCTCGTAGCCCGGCGAGGCCACCCCCACGATGAGTGGTCGGACGACCGGACTGATCCAGCGCAGACGGCCATGCCAGAGATCAACGACGCGAAACCATGCCGCTCGCAAAGCGGACATGGTGTCGCGATTGCAATGGCAGCTACACGCGTACCAACTCCAAGGAGTATCGAGCCTGTCCTGCAACCGCGAGCGGCGCGGCGATGCCGATCGGACGTGCTCCGCGAAGAGAAGCTTCCCTCCAGGACGAAGGACTCGGGCGACCTCCGAGAGAGCCCGGTGGGGCTTCTCGACAGTGCAGAGCACCAGCGTCGACACCACCGTGTCGACGCTGTCATCCTCGAAGGGGAGCTCCTCTGCCGGAGCCACGACGACCGAGACGTCCCGCGGAAGACAGCCGCCCGCTCGCTTTCGAAGTTTCGCCGCCATACCAAGATCGGGTTCGGTCAACGACGTCGTCCGGGTAGTGGCCGAGGTTCAGTCCGGTACCGGCGCCGAGTTCGACCACCCGTCCCTTCGACAAGCTGATGAGGTGCCGGCGAACATCTCGAAGCCCTCGCCGCTCAGCGAGGGCGAACGCAGGGTCGTACACAAGTGGAAAGACCCGGCCCCACGTGTCCCGATAAAGGCGACTAGGCATCTCGCCTGCTCACACATGCGAGTATCGGCACATGGCCGGGCACGGCAACCCCTCGGATCGCCTCTCTGCACGAGATTCCTGCACGGCTGATCCCGGCAGCGGTACCCAACACTTCGATGTCGTTTGGCATACCTGCATTTTCAGGGTCCGATAGACCGATGTCAGGCGTCGAAGTACCTCAGTTTGGGCCCCGGGAGCTCACCCACCAGGTTGCGACCTGCGCCCTGGAACGAACACCGAGCCGGTGGCGGATCCGCTCAACGTGGCCTTCGGCCGACCGCTCGCCGATCGTTAGCCGTTCAGCGATCTCCCTATTGGTCAGGCCCTCGCTCACAAGTTCCGCCACCTCTTGCTGTCGCTTGGTCAGAGCTCACCCCCCAGGGCACCTTGCAGGGCTTAGCCAGCGATCGGTGCAGCGCCCGGACTCTCGTCATCCCACTCCCGGTCGCCCGACTCAGGAGAGGTGCCCCGATGCGAACCCTCATGTCCCTTGGGTAGTTCGCACGACACGCTCCTCTCGTCGGTGCTGAGCAAGCTCGAGCAGTTGTCGTAACTTTCAGTTGCCATCGGGCCCTCGCCTTCTCTACGGACCATCAGATCATTCCCATGGCAACGGCACCGCACACCGAGAGGTGTGCCCACCTGCCTCCCAGTGCCGTCCGGGATCGTGGGGTTTCGTACGTCGTGACCTGGGCGTGTCGAGACTCGTCCCTTCTGCCTGTGGAGACTCCTCGCATCCTCAGCCGGCGGGGCGGACCCGGCGATTGAGCTAGGGACAACGATGCCAGTGGTGCAGTCAGGCCAGGTTTCGAGTCGACGGATGAGCTCCGCGGCGCGACCCTGGCCGACCGCTCCGAGCTCGGCAGTGTTCTAGAGGTATCCCCGGAGGACACTTACCGTCGAGTGCGCCGGATCGCCGTTGTTGGCTTGGAGACTGACGTCGACCGCCGAGTACCCGGCCATGAGAGACGACGACACCACGAAGTGGCTGGACGTCGTCGGTGACAGTTCGCCAACCGCCAGCATCTTGTTGGTCGTCGGCTGGAGAAGCCACACTTCGTAGAAGTGGTTCCTCGCCGGCGCCGCCAGCCCGGTGCTGGTCACCGTCATCTGTCGGAACTCTGCGTCGGCGGTCACGGTCACCGAACCGGTGGCCCCACCCCGGGATGACCCGAGAGGGTGCAAGGTGGCCGTGGCCACCACCGGCGACGTCGAGCGCGTCCCAAGCCACGCCGCGGTGCCGGCACCGAGCAGGAGGATGACGGCCGCTGCCGCCCCGACCACTCGACGCCTGGCCCGGGTGCCGGCGGGGCGGCGGTCGAGTTCGAGCGGGGGGAGCGGATCGGTGGCGGCGTCGGGTTCCAAGGCTTCCCACTCGAGGTCGAAGCGCTCGGCCCGGGAAGCCGAGCGCAGGGCGGCATTGGCCACCGTCGCGTCGATCAGTGCGTCGGTGCAGGACGAGCACCCCTGGAGGTGCCGGGCGACGTTGTTCGTCTGGTCGCGGTCCAGCTCGCCTTGCAGCAGCATGGCGAGCTCGTCCTCTACATGTGGGGTTGCCATGGTGCACCTTCCTCCATCAGGCGGCCGAGCCGCAGCATCCCCCTCGACACCCGGGCCTTGACCGTGCCGGTCGGAACGCCGAGACGCGCCGCGCTCTGGGCGTGGGTCAGGTCGGCGAAGTACACCAGCTCAATGGCCTCCCGCTGCTCGTCCGAGAGGCACGCCAGGGCCCGGTGGAGTTCGCTCGACCAGGCGAACCGTTCGGCGAGATCCCTCCCGTCCTCGCCCACCAAGGCCCGAAGCGCCGACACGTCCACAATGTCGTGGCGTTGTCTGCGGAGCTGGTCGATGGCTCGTTTGCGGGCAATGGAGAACAACCACGCCTCCAGGCTGCGATCGGGGTCGAGGCGGTCTCGGGACCGCCACAACTCCAAGAACACCACCTGGAGGACGTCGTCGGCCTCGGCCCGGCTCACGAACCGGCCGAGATACCGCCGGATCTGGGGGCCCAGACTCCGGTAGCACTCGGCCAGGGCCTCGGCGTCCCCGGCCACCAGGCGCGTTGCCACGCTGCCCGATGGCGAGTTCTCCACACACCTTCTTCGTCGGCGGCGACGGTTTGGTTGCCAAATGTTCCGAAAACTGGGCACCGGGCGGTGCCCCGACGTTCCCGACGGGCCGGCCCATGGCTGGGACAGATTGGGTGCAACCCGATTGACTCCGCCGACGAAGTCCTTGCCAGGGGGAGGAGATCCCTCCCACTCGGAGCGGATGAGGGTGCGAGCATGCGGAGACGGACGAAGCGGATGAGGGTCGCCATCATGGCGGTCATGGCGGCGATTGCCGGGGTGTTGACCGGTGGTCTGTCGCTCGCCGGGGTGGCGGGAGCCGTCTCACCGGGCTACGCCTCGGTGACGGTCGTGCACGGGATCCCCAACACCCCAGTGGACGTCTACGTCAACGGGACCGACGTCCTGCCGAACTTCACCTACAAGACGGTGAGCCCCGCGCTCTCGGTCCCGCCGGGGACCTACGCCGTCGCCGTCCGACCCGCCGGGGCGTCGGCCACCTCCGCGCCAATCCTGAGTGCGACCGAGACCCTGACAGCCAACGAAAACGCCACCATCGTGGCCAACCTCGATCCGGCCGGCAACCCCGAACTCACGACTTTCGCCAACCCCACGACGCCCACGCCGGCGGGTGACGCCACGGTCATCGTCCGGCACACGGCCGAGGCTCCGGCGGTCGACGTCTACGCCGGCTCGACGAAGATCATCTCGTCGCTGACCAACCCCAACCAGGCTTCCCTCAACGTCCCGGCCTCGACGGTGCCGGTGTCGGTGACCGCCGCCGGGGGGAACACGCCGGTCATCGGACCCCTCAGCCTTCCCCTGGTCGCCGGGCATGTCTACGTCGCTTACGCCGTCGGGTCGCTGGGCGGCGGCACGTTGACGGCGGTGCTGCAGTCGTACGCCGTGGGGCAGTCGGCCGCCGGCAAGGGCTACGTGCTGGCGTCACGTGACGGCGGGATCTTCGCCTTCGGGTCGGCAACGTTCGTCGGCTCACTGCCGAGCCTGGGCATCCGGGCGAACAACATCGTCGGCGTCGCGACGACCGCCGACGGGAAGGGCTACTGGGAGGTCAGCTCGAACGGCGGCGTGTACGCCTTCGGTGACGCCCTCTTCGAGGGCTCGGCCCCCGGAGCCGGCCTGACGGTCAACAACATCGTCGGCATCGTCCCGAGTCCTGACGGCCTCGGCTACCTCCTAGTGGGCTCGGATGGCGGCGTGTACGCCTTCGGTGACGCCACGTACGCCGGTTCGCTTCCGGGGTTGGGCGTCCGAGTGAGCGACATCACCGGGATCGCCACACTCGCTAACGGTGCCGGCTACTGGCTGGTCGGTGCCGACGGCGGGGTCTTCGCCTTCGGTGCGGCCCCCTACGAGGGCTCGGTCCCGGGTGCCGGGGCGACGGTCCACGACGCCGTGGGCATTGCCGCCACCGCCGACGGTGGCGGGTACACCATCACCGGGGCCGACGGCGGGGTGTTCGCCTTCGGTGACGCAGGGTTCGCCGGGTCGCTGCCGAGCAAGGGTGTGAACGTGGGCAACGTGGTGGGCATAACCGGTGCCACCTCGGTCGGCGGCTACCAGTTGGTCGGGGCAAACGGCGGCGTCTACGCCTTCGGCGGGGCGACCTTCGCCGGGTCGCTGCCGAGCCAGGGCCTCGCCGTGGGCAACGTGGTGGCCGCCTCGGCCACCTGAACTCGAGCACGCGCCGTCGCGGAGCTCGCCCCCGCGACGGCGCGTCCGCTCAGGAGACCCCGCCAGCGAGCCCGCTGGCGGGGTCTTCTACGTCGTGGCCCGGGCGTGTGGCGACCCTCCTTCGACCTGTGAGGGCTCACCGGAGCCAGGGCCGGCCGCCCACGTCCCACAGCTTCGTACACGCCCGGGGTGTCGCGGGTCAGGTCGGCTCACACATGCGGGTGGCCGCTTCGACGATTGCGGCGCGGTGCACGGCCAGCCGGGAGGCAGACTCAGGGTCGCTGCCGTCGGCCCGCAGCAGGTCCCGGGGGCTCAGCAGCCAGCTGTAGGCAAGTCCATTGATGAGCACGAGGAGGTCGGCCGGCTCGATGACCCGCTCGGTCCCCCGCGACAGGGTGGCGATCTTGTTCGAATACATATCCCCGGCGTCAGGCCCGGAGCCCGGACGCTCGAGCTGACGCCAGGTGTTCATGCGAAAGCCCTGCGGCTTCACCAGGTGGTAGTCGAACAGCCGTCCGGCATAGCCAGGCAGGTCATCCTCGGTCAGCGGGACCTCTTCGATCATCTTCGACAGGACGTAGTGCAGCGCCGCGTCGAAGAGCAGCTCCTTGCTCTCGAAGTAGACGTAGATCGACCGCTTGTTGGCGTCGGCGGCGGCGGCGATCCGGTCGATGCGAGCACCGGCCAGCCCGAATTCCGAGAACTCCTCGATCGCGGCCTCGAGGATTCGAGTGCGGGTTGCTTCGGAGTCGCGCGCCATGGCCAACCAAGGTAACCAGGTGGTTCACCTCTCGCGCTACTGTAGTAACGAACTAGTTATTTACTAAGGAGCGGAGCGCCATGGATCAGCGAACTCTCGGGAACACAGGGACTCTCGACATCGGCCCTCGGCCTCGGGACGATGGGCATGACGATGGCCTACGGAACGGCCCAGAACGACGACGCCAGGAGCATCGCCACCATCCGGCGCGCCTTCGAGCTCGGCGTGACGCTGTTCGACACGGCCGAGTTGTACGGCGGCGGCACGGGCACGAACGAGCTCCTCGTCGGCGAGGCGGTGCAGAGTTTCCGGTCCGAGGTGACGATCGCCACGAAGTTCGGATTCGACATGTCCGACCCGACCTTCGCCGGTCGCGACTCCCGCCCCGAGCACATCCGTGAGGTTGCCGAGAACAGCCTCCGCTACCTCCGGACCGACTACATCGACGTCCTCTACCAGCACCGCACCGATCCCAACGTTCCGATCGAAGAGGTCGCCGGCGCCGTCAAAGAGCTGATCGATGCCGGCAAGGTCCGGTACTTCGGTCTGAGTGAGGCCGGACCGGACACCATCCGCCGGGCCCATGCCGTCCAGCCCGTCTCCGTCCTCGAGACCGAGTACTCGATCTTCGAGCGCGACGTCGAGGTGGAGATCTTGCCCCTCGTGCGCCAGCTCGGCATCGGCTTCGTCCCCTACTCGCCGCTCGGCCGCGGCTTTCTCACCTCGGAGATCAAGCCGGCGAGCGAGTACCCGGCGGACGACATGCGCAGCTGGGACGAGCGCTGGCAGGGCGAGAACTACGCCCGCAACAAGGCGGCGGTGGAAGAGCTCATCGCCCTCGCCTCGTCCAAAGGCCTCACCGTCGCCCAGCTGGCCCTGGCGTGGCTGCTCGCCCAAGGGAACGACCTGGTCCCCATCCCGGGCACTCGCAGCGAGGTGCGCCTCGCCGAGAACGTCGCTGCCGCCGACGTCGAGCTCACCGAAGACGACCTGGCCCGGGTGCACGAGATCCTTCCCGAAGGCTCCTACGGGGGGCGCTATCCGGCCGAGATGATGCCCGACGCCTGACCGGTCCGCCCCCGACCATTCTGGGTATAGCTCTGTCATGCCCCTCGTTGACAGTCCCGGATTTGCCCACATTCGCCTCACGGTGACCGACATTCACAGGTCGAAGGCGTTCTACGACCAGCTCTTCGGCTGGCCGACTGCCGTCGACAAGTCCGACGCAGCCGATGAGCCAGCCGTCAGGGATTCGGCCGAGCAGTTCTACGGAGGGGTCATCTACCAGACTCCTGACGGAACCCTGTTCGGCTTGCGACCGGTGGGCAACAGCCGGTTCGAGTCGGAACGAACCGGCCTCGACCATCTCAGCTTCACCGTCGGGTCTCGGGACAACCTGGAGACCGCGGTCACGGCCTTGACGGACGCAGGGATCGAACACGGTGAGATCCACGATCTACCCGATGCGGCGATCGCCATCTTGTCGATCCAGGATCCCGACGACATCAACATCGAGCTGACCGCACCACTGGTGTAGGGCGCTCCAGCTGGAGTTCCCATCCGGCGGCTGGTCGAGCCGACCACCGTCGGCGGCCGTCCTTGTCATACGAACGGCCCCCCGTCAGGGCGGAACCTCCACGTCTTCAGGGAGCACTACGGTGCGTTCGGGCAGCGGCATTGCGCTCGTGGATGAGATCGGAGACGACGGTGACCTCGAAGAGCAACTTCACGGAAGAGGAATGGCATCTGGTCCTCGAGGCACCCCCGAGTGCCGGGATGATCGTGGTCACCGCGCAGCGAGGAGGCAGCTTCCGGGAGTCCATCGCCATGGCCAAGGCCTACGTGGAAGCCCGCCAGCACCACGGCGAGAGCGAACTGCTCGACGAGATCGTGGCGGCGAAGCCCGAGCGCGATCACACGCACTACCACTCCCCCGAAGAACTCAAGGAGCATGGGCTGCAGCATCTGCGAGATTCCGTCGCCCTCCTCGAGCAGAAGGCCTCGCCGGCGGAGGTCGACGACTACCGCAAGTTCATCGTCACGCTGTCCGAGAAGGTGGCCGCCGCCCACCGGGAGCACGGAAAAGACGTGAGCGATGCCGAACAGGCGGCGATCGACGACATTACGAAGGCCCTCGGGGCGACCGCCGGGTAGAGGGCGGGTGAACGATCCTCGCTTCGACGCCGCAGTCTGCGGCTCGAGCACCTGCGCCCCATCGGACTGATGCGCCTCCTCTGCGTCTCGGACCTTCACTACAACCTGCCGCAGATGGACTGGACACTGGAGCAGGCGGAGCACGTTGACGTCGTGGTCGTGGCCGGTGACCTACTCGACATCGCTGGCCGAAGTCCCCTGGAGGCGCAGATCGCCGTCGCCTCGAAGTACCTCCTTCGGATGTCTCGTTCGGCGGTGGTCCTGGCCTCCTCGGGGAACCACGACCTCGACGGCCCCGGCTCCGATGGCGAACAACGAGCCGGCTGGCTGCCGGCGCTCAGCTCCCCTCGGCTCCATGTCGATGGCACCAGCGTTGACCTGGAGGACGTTCGCTTCACCATCTGCCCCTGGTGGGATGGTCCGTCGACCAAGGAGCTCGTCGCCCAGCAACTACGCGCCGCGGCGTTCGACCGTCCCGCTCGCTGGGTCTGGATCTACCACTCCCCTCCGGAAGGGACCCGCCTCTGCACGACCGGACGGCGCCAGTACCCCGACCCCGATCTGACCGGATGGATCGATCAGTGGCGCCCCGACATGGTCGTGTGTGGTCACATCCACCAGGCACCCTGGGTCGACGGTGGCGGCTGGGTCGACCGACTGGGCACGACCTGGGTGTTCAACGGCGGACACCAGCCGGGGCACGAACCGCCCCACATCCTGGTTGATCTCGACGCCCACACGGCACAGTGGATCGGCGCTCCCGACCACGAACTCGTGGATCTCTCCGGCGCCAACGGGACGACGATGCCGGGCCGGACGCCCTAGGGGGTCAGTAGTCGGTCTCCGGCATGCGGACGGACCCGGGCGTCGCCGCCGGCAGGTCGTGCAGCAAGCGTCCCGAGCACCTCGTGGAGGAGCCCCAGGTGATCACCGTGGTGGCCGTACTGCGCCTTCACGTCGTCGAGATAGCCCGACAGCGTGTCGAGCCGGGACGCCAGGACCCGGGCGAGCACGATCGCCACGTCGGGTCGATCGGCGAGGTAGGCCGCGCCGTCCTCGGCCACCAGGAACTCCGAATCGACCGTGGTCCGAGCGCTAATGACCGCCGGGCGGTCCAGCAGGGTGGCCACCTCGCCGAAGATCGAACCCGGGGCCCGCACCGTGGCGATCTCGTCACCATCCCGCTCGGCCACGATCTCTCCGTCGACGAGGACGAACAGGGACGCAATGACCCGGCCTTGCTCGACGACGTACGAACCGGCGGGCACGACAAGGTGTGGAAGATCGGCGCAGACCTCGAGGGTGGAGTCGATCGGTCGGATCCCCCTTTCTACCTTGCCGGTCGGAGGAGTGGGTACGAGCCAGCGCCACTCGGATCAGCAGTGGTGAGATCGCTGGTAAGAAGACTTCGGTGACCAGCGATCACCTGTCGACGGACGCCATCGAGGCCGCCGCCCGGCGACTGGAGCCGGCCGTCCGGCGGACGCCGCTCGACATGAGCCCTCGCTTGTCGTCCCTGCTGGACCGGCCCGTCCTCCTCAAGCGGGAGGACATCCAGGTGTGCCGCTCCTACAAGGTGCGGGGGGCCTACAACCTCATCGCCTCGCTCTCCCCCGACGAGCGGGCTCGGGGGGTCGTCTGCGCCAGCGCCGGGAACCACGCCCAGGGGGTCGCCTTCAGCTGCGTCGCCCTAGGCGTCCGGGGCCGGATCTACGTGCCGACCACCACGCCCCGGCAAAAACGCCAGCGCATCCTGGCCATCGGCGAGGGTTGGATCGATCTGGTCGTGACCGGCCACAACTACGACGCGGCCAGTGCGGCGGCACAGGCCGAGAGTGCCGAGACCGGCGCCTCCTACGCCCACCCCTTCGACGATCCGCGCACGATTGCCGGACAAGGGACGGTGGCCCTCGAGCTGACCGAGCAACACCCTGAACCGCTCGGCACGGTCGTCGTGCCGATCGGCGGCGGCGGCTTGGCCGCCGGGATGGCCCTCTGGTTGCGGGAATTGCGGCCGGAGGTCCGCATCGTCGGCGCCGAACCCGCCGGGGCGGCCAGCATGTCCGCCGCCCTCGCCGCCGGCGGGCCGACGGCCCTGGCCTCGGTCGACACCTTCGTCGACGGCGCCGCCGTGGCCCGGGTGGGTGACCACACCTTTCCGATCGTGCGCGACCTGGTCGACGAAGTCGTCACCGTCGCCGAAGGGTCGATCTGCACCGAGCTGCTCGATCTCTACCAAACGGACGGCATCATCGCCGAGCCCGCGGGTGCGCTGGCGTCGGCGGCGGCCCGCCAGGTCAGCCGTAACCTTCCCGATGGTCCCGTGGCCTGCATCGTGTCCGGCGGCAACAACGACGTCAGCCGCTACGCCGAGATCGTGGAGCGATCGCTGCTGCACGAGGGGCTCCGGCACTATTTCCTCGTCACGTTCCCCCAGGAGCCGGGTGCCCTCAGGCACTTCCTCGACGAGGTGCTGACCGAGGGCGAGGACATCGTGGTCTTCGAGTACGTGAAGAAGAACAACCGGGAGACGGGCCCCGCCCTCGTCGGCATCGAATTGGCCACGCGGGACCGCATCTACGGCCTGACCGACCGGATGGCTGCCAGCCCGCTGCAGATCGAGCCCGTCCCACCCGGCTCGCCCCTCTTCGCCTTCCTGATGTAGCGCCCAGAGCGACCCGACTCCAGCCGACCGGGACGGTGTGTGCGCATCGCTCGTCCGGTCGAAGGGCCGAGGGTGAGCTACAGGCGCTCGTCGGTCGCCCGGTCCGGCAGTCCGTCGAAATAGCGGTCGAGCACCTGTTGGAAGGCGGGCGAACCAGGTGCCGCCCGCAGGAACAGGGTCATCGACGAGCGCAGCTTCTGGGCGTCGATGCTCCCGAATACCTGGTCGGCGCTCCGACCGGTTGCCTCGAGGAGGATGTCCGTGCACTCGGCCAACCGAGGCCCGAGCACCGGATGTTGGAGGTAGGCCTGGGCCTCCCCGAGCGAGGTGAGGGCGAACCGCTGGGACAGGGCGCTCTGCCCGAGTCCGGCGACCTGCGGGAAGACGAACCACATCCAATGGCTCGTCTTCCGACCGTGACGCAGCTCCGTTATCGCCGCCTCGTAGACCTGGCCATCGTCCTGGGCGGCCACGAAGCGCTCAAGGTCGTACGGATCGTCCAGGGTCACCACGGTCCTCGGGTCGTCGAGACGAGCAGGCGCCGCTCCCGGCGCTCGGAGCGAAGAGTCGTGCATTTCCCTGCCGGCGTCGGCGTCAGTCGTTCGTCTGACGGCGACTGAGCTTCCACCCGTTGTCGGTGTGCCGAAAGCTGTCCCGGTAGTGGCCGGCGGAGCGGATCACCGGCTGGTCCGCAGAGTTCCCCACATAGAGCCAGTAGGACTCGGCCTCGGCCGTGCCGTCGGCGTTGACCCGGACCGCCAAGGGGGACTATTTTCCGCGTGCTCTCCCAGCTGATCAGCACACAAGACAGTCGCTTGACCGACCCGACGCAGGTCAATCCACTTATCCACAAAGTGCTCGAGCGAACGCCCCCCGACCTTGATCCAGACATTCGTGCCCTCAAGTGGTACATCGGTGCCATCTCCATCATCCACATGCTGGGACACTCGAACACCCAGAGCGTGGCCCGCCTTCTCGGGCGCAACGAGCCGGTCGATCGGTTGCGGCACGTACTGGTCGAGGTCGTGGCCGACGGCATGAGGTAGCCGTAACCGAACGTTGCGTCTCCTAGGTGCACAAATGGAGCGATGGCGTCCCCACCACTCCGTCAACTCCCAGGGGTGAACACCTCCACCATGGCCTGGCAGAACGCCGGCAGGTCATCGGGCCGGCGGCTGCTCACCAAGATCGAGCGAGCCTCTCGGCAGACGACGACCTCCTCATCCACCCAGTGCCCGCCGGCATTGGTGATGTCCGTCTTCACGCTCGGCCACGACGTCATTGTGCGGCCCCTGACGAGTCCCGCCTCGACCAGGGTCCACGGTCCATGGCAGATCACCGCTATGGGCTTTCCCGCCTGAGCGATGGCCGTCAGGAACTCCAAGGCCGACTGCTCGAGACGCAGTTGGTCGGGGTTCGCCACGCCGCCCGGCAGCACAACCGCCGCGAAGTCGGACGCCGTCGCCTCGGCCAGCGTCTGGTCAACCGGAAAGCGGTCGGCCTTGTCCAGGTGGTTCATGGCCTGGGCCTCGCCCGCTTTCGGGGCCAGGAGTACGGGACGGCCCCCGGCCTCTTCCACCGCCGTCCAGGGCTCGGTCAACTCCACCTGTTCGATACCTTCGTTGGCCACCAGAAATGCCACCTGCAGGCCATCCAATTTCCCGGCGGGCATCGTTCCTCCTCTTCCGGCGCCAAACGAACGGGCACCGATTCGCTCCTCTCTTCCCCATACCCGCCGACCGGGCGGCGACACCCGTGCAGGAGGCCACCGACGGCGGGGCACGGCATTGGCGAAGAACGCCGCCGGTTGCGCGCCGTGGAGGCGGCCAGCCAGGCACCGCCATCCCACCCTGTTCCCGACCGAGGCGCCGGGTCGGGCCCGGCGTCGGACCTGTGCGAGCTACTCCTTCGTGGCCACCCGGTGGGGCTCCGGTGACCGTTACCGGAGCCCCGAGGCAGTCACGCCTCGGCAACCTCGACATGGGCCGCCCGGCGGCGCGCTCGCACGGGCGCGATCCGCACCAGGCAGTTGTAGGTGATGATCCCGATGGCCAGGTGCATGGCCACGAGCACCAGTACGGCACGTGCCGGGGCCCCGTTTAAGAGCAGCCACAGATCGGGCAGCAGCAGGACTGCAGTGACCAACACCGCCAGGCGGAGGAACAGCCACCGGGGCGCCGAGCTGATACGGGTCACGACCGGCCAGGCCAGGCAGGCGATGACGACACCGATGATGGTGAGTTTGCTGTAGTCGGAGAACTGGAAGTGTTCGTAGCCCTTGGTCGAGGGGAACACCGCTTGGCCGATGACCACGAGGAGGGCGTCGGCCAGCAGGGAGCCGACGATGGCGGCGATCGAGGCCAGGACCACCCGGGCTGCCCGTGGCTGACGGTGGGATGGCTGGAAGTCGACCCTCGACCAGACCATCGCCCGTTCGACTACCGGCGGATATTCGTTCATCGAGAGCTCCTCATCTGGCCCGGGAGGCCTTTCCCAGCAACGACCAGCGTACGAACCGTCCCTGACGAGAACATGAACGACCTCGACCGTTCGTCATGGGAGGTGAGCAGACATCGTGATGAAGTCCCTCGCCCACCACGAGGTGAAGTAGCGGGCTGGCGTTCCCACCATCTCGGGCAGGAGGTCGGTTCCGTTCGCCGGCGTCGCCGGGCCGGTCGGCGTCGTCGGGCTGTAGGTGGCCAGATGCACCCAGTCCGTGTTGATGTCGAGCTCCATCGCTCGCACGGCCCCGGCGCGGACGAGGAGGTTCGCCAAATCGGTGATGTTGAGGCCGGGACCCCCGACGTACACCAGCGCCCCGTCGGCCGTGACGCCGATCCCCGAGCGCCAGACGTAGACCGCATCACCGAGCGTGGCGCCCCACTTCGTCGTGTCGTTGGCATTCAGTCCCGGCGCGGGCTGGCCGTTGTCCACGATGAGGTCGAGGTTCTGGCGGACGGCCACCACCTGCGGCGTCATGGTGACCTCGCTTCCCCAGGCCCCGACCGTCGCCTGTCCGTTGGCGTCGATGACGAACGATGCAGCACCGGCCCGCAGCGGGAGGATCGTGCGACCATCGGTGTAGTACCCGCCGTCGGCCGACGACATCAAGAAGCCGGCATTGAAGGCGGCCACCAAACTGGTGGCATCGCTGGCAGACACCGGCGCCGTGTGGGTGAATGGCCCGCCACCGGGAATCTGGCTCCCCGAGTACAGGGTCGCCTTCAACAGCGTCGTATCCATCCAGGCCACGCCGACCACGTAGCTGGTGTGGACCGGGTCCGGACGAAGGGTCGTGACGTAGACGGCGGGTACGCCGCCGACCAACCGACCGGCCGGTGACCACGCACCCTCGCCGGCGATGGCCGGGCTGGCGATGGGCACGATGGGCGCGGGAGCGGCCAGATGCGGTGGGGCCGGGGTGGTGGCGGCCGTCGCCTTCCCACCGCTGGCGGCACCGATGGTCGAGCTCTGCGGCACCTTGATCGCGCCGGCCGGGGGCTTCCCCCCCACCTTCGGCTGGTGGTGCGAGTACCACTCGTTCTCGACCCAGTTGACCACGCCGTTCCCCCCATGGCCTCTTGCCCACTCGGCGAAGCGGGCGCCGACGGAGCTACCGAGAGCCGGGTTGGTCAGGGCCTGCCCGAGGGACACCGACAGCCACAGGAGCACCGCCACGAGGGCGAGCGCCACGACGGCGACGATCCGTCGCCGTCGGACGACCTGGGTGCGCGTGCGGTAGCGGCGGGCCCGGGTGTGCTCCCCGACGGGCCCCTCTGGCCGGGCCACGGCACTCACCGTGAGACCCGCGTGATGGTGGGGTCAGCCGCCGGACCGCGGTGCGACCGGGGGGACGGCACCTCGACCAGATGGAGCGCCAACCGGGGACAGGCGGCGACCGCCCGTTCGGCGTGGGCCAGGAGGCTCGGCGAGACGGGCTCGTTCGTAAGGAGCGGATAGCCCCAGGGATCGAGGTCGACGTGCTCGGGGAAGAGCTCGGCGCACACCCCGTGGCCGTCACAGGCAATCTGGTCGACGACGAGTCGGTAGGACCTTCTCATGGATTTTTCACGGCTGGCGACCGTCGTCGTCCCTGGAGGGGCTCGAGGCCCGGCAGCTCGCTCGGGGTGGCGACGTTCGCGCAGGGTCCATCGTGCAGATGGGTGGCGACGTGCTCCGGGAAGGCCGTCAGGGCACTGCGGACCAGTCGGGCCGCCCCGTCGGGATGGCGGCACGCCCCTCGGCCGTCAATCAGGTCACAGACATCGAGGATGTCCTGGGTCCGGCCCCGCAGCACCGCCGGCCGGATGGCCAGCAGCGCCGTGAGGTCGGCGAGCTCGGCCAGACCATGCACGCAGGGTCCGCACTGACCGGCACCTTGGCGCTCGAGGTACTGCGTGATGCCCGCCGTCGCTACCAGCGGGCACGAGTTCCGGGACAGAAGCGCTACCACACCCGCACCGACCGTGGCACCGTGCTGGCGCAGTTCGCTTTCGGTCAACGGAAGGTCGAAGGCGGCGGGTGTGGGCACCCACCCGCCCCCGTAGCCGCCGAACAGCACCCCTTGGAAACGGTCGGCCACCTCGCCGCTGAGGCCGAGGGCCTGTCGGAGGACGACACCCGTGGGCACTTCGAGCACGTGCTGACGTGGGCCGTACCCGTTGATCGTGAGCAGCGCCGTCCCGGGGCTCGACGGTGCGCCGATGGCGCGGAACCACGTCGCCCCGTAGCGGGAGATCATCGCCACGTTGGCCAGGGTCTCCACGTTCTGCACCAGGGTCGGGCGGCCATGCACCCCGCGGACACGGATCGGCCGGACGCCACCGAAGGTGGGTCGCGGGTCGCCCCGGTTCAGCGCGTTCACGACGGCGGTTTCTTGGCCGGCGAGAAAGGTGTCCGGGGCCACGACGATCTCGAATCGGATCGGATCGCCGATGGTCGATCGGCGCTCGACAATGGCTCGTTCGAGGGGCGCCACGGCGTGGGCGGGGACGTAGAGGACGACCTCGCCGGCGTGCACACTGATGGCGGCGAGCGACGCACCATCGAGGACCAGGTGCGGCAGGCGATGGAGCAGGAGCCGGTCCTTGCTGCTCGCCGGCTCACCCTCGGAGCCGTTGGCCACCACGACCGGACGACGGATGCCGGCGTCGCGGACCGAGCGCCACTTGGCGGCCACCGGGAACGCCGCCCCGCCGCGCCCCGTCAGACCGCTGGCCTCGACCTCGTCGAACAGGGCGAGGTTGCGTTGGCGGAACGGAGCGTGGCCCCACCGGGAAAGGTGCTCGTCGATCCCGACCGCTGTCCCGGCTGTTCCCAGCCCGGCCAACACGCGGGGCAACTCGGTGGCCGTCGCCCCTGGCCAGGCGGTCGCAGCAGACGTCACGCTCATGCTCCGGCTCCTCCTGAGGATCCCGACACCGTGCCGTTCACGGTTCCGGTGGACTGGTCCAGTGAGAGGGTCAGCAGGAGTGCGACGGCGCCGCTCGAACCCGAGACGGTGGCACCGATCGACGTACCTTCGAGGGAGGTCACCGAACCGGTGTCCGGCCCCCAGGTGACCCGGCTCGAGGACATGGCCACGCCGCCGTTGACCGCCCTTCCCCAGAGTTCCACCACCAGAGGCGCGTTCGACTCCCCGGAGACCGCCAGGTTCATGGCCACCTCGACCTGGCCCGGTGTCGAGGTGGGTGTGGTTCGATAGGCGCCGGTCACGGGGCGCGAAAAGGGCGGCGACGGCATCACGGACCCAGCTGACCCGTTCGTCGAGGTCGTGGTGCTGCTGGGACCCGAGGGGACCGACTGGCTGGCGATGGCGCTGGTCGACGCCCCTCCGCTCAGCTGTTGCAGCAATTGGGCCGACGTTCCGGCTCGATGCGACCATCCCGGCTGCAACGGGCCGAGGACGGCGAAGATCGCCAGTCCGGCCAGGACCGCCGCGCCCAGCCACCCCGGCACCCAGTCGCCGATTGGGCGATGCTGCACGCCCCAGGAACAACCGCCATGCGCCAGCAGCAGCAACGGCGAGGACGCAGGACACGTCGATGCCCAGAGCGAGCGAGAGCCGGGTGTCGCTCCCCGAGCCGAGTCCGTGCAGCACGGCGATCGGCCAACACAGATACGCCAACCAATGGACGCCCCGCCATGCCCGGGCCCCGATGCGACGCCGCAGGCCACTGGTGATCGCCACCGTGAGGAGCAAGTCGAAGGCCAGCGCCCCGAAGCCGACCCAGAGAGGTCGATAGGGCGTGCGGAACGGCACGATGGCATCGAGGTAGCCGATCGGCACGTACCCGTCGGCGATCGTCGTCACGACATGGACGGCCACCAGGCAGATGCAGAAGAGCGAGAGGTTGCGATGGACCGCCTGGGAGAGGAAGCGGGGCCAGCGCGTCGTGGTCCAGCCCACCGACGCCACGATGCCGACCACCACAGTGGCGGAGAGCAGGACCAGCGAGACGAGGCCCGTGGCGCGGGTCAAATACCACAGGGCGGTAGAGCCGTGGCCCACGGTGGCGATCATGGGCGTCGTCATAGGGAGCTGACGCGGAAGCCGTCGGGGTCATCCACGGTCAGCCGAGCACGATCGAGCGGAGGCCGCTCCTTGGTGCGCCATCAGCTTGCGCCGCTCGTGACCTGGGCCGGCGCCCTCGTCGGCCGAGGGACGGTCGTGGGCGGGACCGTAGTGGGCGGGACCGTGGTCGGCGGCGTCGTTTGCGGAGGTGACGCCGACCCACCCGCCGCCGACGGCGCGGTGCTCTGGGGCTCCCCTGGTCGGCACGGTACTGGGCACCGACGCACTCGGGGCGGTGGTGCTCGGGGCGGTGGTGTTCGGGGCGGTGGTGCTCGGACCCGTCGTTGGCGCGGTGTTCGAGCTCGTCGCCGCGTGGTGCCCGGGGAGTGCCCGGCTGACGTAGGCGCCCAGACCCAGGACAAGGGCTACCGTGCCGACGGCGATGGCCCCCGTGATGCGGGTGAGGCGGCCGATGGACGCGTCACGACGGTCCCGGGCCAGGCGGGCGCGGACCTCGTGGGGTTCTCTACGGATCCGAGCCATACCCCGACGGTACGGAGGCATCCTGACGTCAGCATGACGTCGCTCGGGACCCCCCTGAGAACGCGCTAAGAATCAGGCGGCACGGTCCGATCCGGTGGTGGCGCAAGTGGTCCCGACCGGGCCGGGACCGGCCTCGGGTGCCCGCTGGCGGCCGACGGGCCCGAGCGCTGCCCGCTCCCGTTGGGCCTCATCTCCGGTAGCGGTGACCGACGATCTGGCCGGTTCGGCACCTTTCGCCAGGTCACCTGCATCCGGGCTCCGCCTTCGGGGGCGGTTCCGATCGTCCATGTGCCGTCGGACGTTCGAACGACCGCGTCGGCGATGGCCAGGCCGAGGCCGGTGCCCCCCGCCTCCGGGTTCACCCTGTGAAAGCGATCGAGGACGTGTGCCCGCTGTTCTTCGGGTATGCCCGGACCGCTGTCGTCGGCCCGGAGGACGACACGGCCGCCGGCCGTGCTCACGGAGAGATTGACCTCGCCACCATCCCCTGCGTATCGGCACGCGTTGTCCACCAGGACGCCAACCAGGCGATCGATCAAGTCGGGATCCGAGCGGATGAGATATGGGCCCTCTTCGTCGATCCGGGCCCGAAGTGACACCGACCGCGCCGCGGCGACGGATTGGAATCGAGCCGAGCACGCTCGGACGATCGCACCGACATCGGCCGTCTCGTCGGAGGTGACCGAGCCCTCGTTGTCGGCCCGGGCCAGCCACAGCAGATCCTCGACGATCCGCCGTAGCCGATCTCCCTCACCCCTCACCCGTTCGAGGGTCCGGCGGTAGTCCTCCGGAGAACGGGGCCGACTGAGAGCCAAGCCGACCTCGGCCTCGATGACGCTCAACGGCGTGCGTAGCTCATGGGATGCATCGGCGGTGAACTCGACCTGCCGGCGGTGGATCTCCTCGAGCGGTGCCGAGGCGCGCCGCCCGATGGCGAGGGACCCTCCGAAGACCACCAGTCCGAGCACGAGACCGAAGAGCGTCTCAGGACCGAGCAGCGCACTACGAACTCGATCGAGTTGGGCCACGCTCTCCCCGGCCACCAGCCACCCTGACCCCTGCCGGACCGCGTCGAAGCGAAACGGTGTCCCGGCGATGCTGAAAGAGGTCACACCATCCGACCAGGTCCGAGTGGGCAGTCTCGGCGCCCCCGTACCGAGCGGCGTCGCCACCCCGGAGGTCGCCACACGCCACGCGAAGGTCGGGGCGTCGTCGATGTCCTCGTCGTCGTCGCCCTGTGGCCCCGTCGGGTCGGGCAAGTGCAGGGTCGGTTGGGCGGCATCGGCCAGCCGATCGGACAGTCGACTGTCGCTCTGGGAGGTCAGCCGGTGGACCACGAAGAGATTCAGGGCGGCGACGGCGATCACGTAGAACAGCAGCACGATGGCCGCCGCGGCAAGGGCAACACGGACCGAGTGCGCCCGCTGGTTCCATTTAGCTCGCACGGGCCACCAGGCGATAGCCCGACCCTCGTACCGTCGCTATGAGGGCTTGGCTCTCTTTGAGCTTCGCCCGCAGGCGCCCGACGTGGACGTCGATGGTGTTCGAACCCACGGCATCGGCCTCGTCCTCCCACACCTGCACGGCCATCATCCGCCGCGTGACCACCGAGGGGGACCGTCGGAGCAGGAGCTCGAGCAGCCCCATCTCGATCGCCGTCAAGGCCAGAGGCGACCCGCCCAACGTGACCTGCCGGGTGGCGGGGTCGAACTGCAGGTCACCGCACGCCAGTTGGGAGCTCACGGCCAGGGCGGGGCGTCGTTGCAGCGCCCCCAGCCGGGCCAGGAGCTCACCGAAATCGAACGGCTTGACGAGATAGTCGTCGGCCCCCCCGTTGAGTCCGGTGATGCGGTCGGCCGTCGTGTCGCGGGCCGTGAGCATGAGCACCGGCGTCCGGATCCCCAGTCGACGGGCTGCGGCGAGCACCTCCAGCCCGCTCTGTTTGGGCATCCGCCAGTCGAGGATGGCCACCTCGTAGTCGTACGCCTGCAGGTAGCGAACCGCCTCGTCGCCGTCCGTGACGGCGTCGACGACGTACCCGCTCTCCCGGAGCCCGCGACCCAGTACCGAACGGAGCGCCTCGTCATCCTCAGCCACCAAGACCCTCATGAGGATCCGTCACCACCCCGAGCGCGCTCGCTCAGTGCAAACCGTATCGATGGTAGGTGACGGAATCATGACGGTCGCTCAGTTTGGGCGGAGCTACCAGCCGAGGTAGGCCACCCGCGACACCCCCTGCGACCGTCAGCCACGTCGGCCGTCCGACGGTCGTGCCTCGGCACCTCCGGGGATCCCACGTCCCACTTCCACTTCGGCTCCCGCCTCAGTCGCCGAGAGGGGCATCGGAGCGGCGCCATGGGCGGCAGCGGTCGCGTCCACCAAAGCCGACCAGCCTTCCCACCTCGTTGCCGCCTTCGTGCGTCGTTCCTGTCGGGGAGGTCTGTTCGCCGGCACGTCGACGCAACCGGGTCCGACGACTGCCGAGCCAGGCGATCGCGACGGACGAAACCAGCGCGGTGGCGAGCAGCTCCAGTCCCAGGAACCCCAACACCCGCCAGTCCATGCGTCCACGATCGCCCACCCAGTGCTCGTCGCCAAGTGGTGGCTCTCAGCCCGATCTCAGCGCTCCCCCTACTCACGGGTGGTGGTTCCGGCTTCTTCAGCCACCTCGGCCCGGCTGCGTCCCTGTCGCTCGAAGCACCGTTGTCCACCCGCCGCCCGCCACGGCGGTCTCGATCGGACGGGTCCTCAACCCGAGGCGGTACTCAGCTTCTTCATCCACGTCTGGAGGTCCGTGGCATCGACGGCCCCTACGGTGTGTCCGAGCACCCGGCCATCCGAGGCGATGAAGAAGGTCTGGGGTAGGCCGTTGAGTCCGTAGAGGCCACTGGTCACCCGAAAGTCCGGATCCACCCCCACCGGGTAGGTGATCCCGGACTTCGTCACGAACGGCACTGCGTTGGACGGCAGGTCGTTCACGTCGACGCCGATGAAACGGATCGGACCGCCCTGGGCATGCTCGGCGGCGGCGGCCTTGGCCAGCAGCGGCGTTTCCGCCTGACAGGGGGAACACCATGAGGCGAAGAAATTGAGGATCACCGGGTGGTGGGCGTCCTTCCCCACCGCGTCGAGATTCACCGGCACCGACCCGGTGAGCGGCTGGAGCGAGAAGCCAGGAGCTTGGCTCCCGATGGGCACCGGCCCGTCGCTCGAGCTCGAACCGAGGCCGACGAAGAGATACACGGCCAGGGCGGCCACGACGACCACACCGATGAGGAGTGAACGGACTCTCCAGGCCCGGCGGCGACCGCCAGGTACGGCCCGATCGACGGTGGGCGCCAGCTCCCCCCCTCCGGTGCCGGTGCCGTTGGCCACATCGCGGCCAGGAGGTGGCTCCGGAGGGACGGCACCCGTGCCTTCGGCGATATCGCCGGTGGTGGCGTCACCCACCACTGCCCCCAGAGCAGGTCGCCAGCCGGGTCGCCTCGCTCAACGGATCGCGATCAATGCTTGACGAGGATATCGACCGCCATGACCACGAACAGCAGGGTGAGGTAGGTGATCGAGTAGCTGAAGAGCTGCATCGCCGCCTTCGGGGTCTGCCGGCGGAGCAGCCGTAGGGCCATGGCCACGAAGACCAGCCCGAGGATCGACGCCGACGCCACATAGATCACGCCCAAGGCCGCCACGGCGGCCAGCAGAAGGGACACCCCGACCAGCAGGACGCTGTACAGGAGAATCTCCCGGGACGTCCGTCGGAACGTGGCCACCGCCGGCAGCATGGGCACGTTGGCCGCCTGGTAGTCGTCCTTGTACTTGACGGCAAGCGCCCAGAAGTGCGGCGGCGTCCACACGAAGATGATCCCGAACATGACCACCGGCGCCCACGACAGGCTGTCGGTCACCGCCGACCACCCCACCAGGACCGGGACGGCCCCGGCCGCGCCCCCAATGACGATGTTCTGGGTGCTCGTTCGCTTGAGCCACAGCGTGTAGACGAAGACGTAGAAGAGGGTGGCGGAAATGGCCAGGACTGCCGACAACAGGTTGACCCAGGCCCACAGCTCGGCGAACGCGGCCAGTTCGAGGGTGATGGCGAAGGTCAGCGCCGCTCTCGGGGTGATCGCACCGGTGACCAGTGGTCGCTTGGACGTCCGCCGCATGAGCCTGTCGATGTCCCGGTCCACGAACATGTTGATGGCATTGGCACCCCCGGCGGCCAGCGCCCCGCCGAACAGCGTGGCGGCCATGAGCCGGTAGGAAGGCAGACCACGCTGCGCCACGATCATGGTGGGCAGCGTGGTGATCAGTAGCAGCTCGATGATGCGCGGCTTGGTCAGTGCCACGTAGGCGCCGACCCGAGCGCCGATCGACAGTGGGCCGGGCGGCGCCACCGGAACGGTGGTGGCGGCCAATCTACCGAACCTGACCGTCACCGCGATGACGGCGCTGCGTCACGCGAACAACACCATCACGAGTGCCAACACGCATGTGGAGATGGCGATCCATGCAGCGAAGATCCGGTTGATACGGACCTGGTACCAGTGTCCGTCGTCGTACTTGCCCACGCGGGCCCGGTTCCACAGCGCAAAGATCAAGAAGGTCAGCAAGAGCAGGTGACCGAGGGTCGACCCCATGAAGAAGATGAAGGTCGAGGCGTACGTTCCGTCGACCGTGGTGAACGGCAGCTTCCCGAACTGGATGCACTGGACCACCACGGCGACCAGGAGCACCAGCAGGCCGGCCGCCGCCGTGGCGCTGATCACCCGGCGCGGGGCCTGGGCCCGGGACTCCACCTCCACCCGCCAGATCAACAAGGCCACGATGATCGTGAGGCCGGCGATGATCAGGGTGTACGCCGGGTTGGCCTTGGCGATCTCGGACGTAATCGGATTGCCGAGTCCGTCCGTGCAGGCGTTGGCCTTGGAACACGCCGCCCCCCGCCACAGCCCGTTGGTGTTGAGGGCACGCAGGTAGAACCAGAAGAACAGCTCCATCAGGAGGAACACCAGGTCCCCGCCGATGAACAGCCACAGGGCCAGCCGCTCCTTGAAATGCCGCTGCTCACGGCTCTCGTGGTGGCCGGCGACGGCTTCGATGCTCCGACCGTCGTCCTGTGGATCCTCCGGGGTGTCGCCGTGCTCGGTCGCCGTGACGGTCACAGCACCTCACCGCCGGTCACGGGACGGTCGCTCGACAATGTCGGCACCAACTCGCGGTCGGGATCGGGGAGCTCGGCGTCGCCCCCGTCGGGTTCAGGTTCCCCGTAGCCGTACGGGTCGGCCGTCACCACCGGGTCCACCAGGAAGTTCACCAAGGGCACCGGCGTGGGGACCTTCCATTCGAGCGACTTCGCATGCCAGGGGTTGGCCGGGGCCGGGGTCCCGTTCCGCCACCCGTCGATGAGGCAGTAGAGCAGCACGAGGAACCCGATCATCAGGGCGTAACCGCCGACGCTCGTCATCTGGTTGGCGTGGAGGAAGATCGGGTCGTAGAAGGCCACCCGACGTGGCATGCCTTGGAAGCCCTCCCAGAACTGACCTATGTACGTCACCTGGATGGCCACGGCGATGATCCAGAAGGCCGTCTTGCCGATGCGCTCGTTCAGCATCTTCCCCGAGATCTTCGGGAACCAGTAGCACAAGCCGGCCACGGCGGCGATCATCGCTCCTCCCAGCAGCGTGTAGTGGAAGTGGGCGGTCACGAACATGTCGCCATGGAAGAAGTTGTCCGCCGGGACGTCCGACAGGTAGATCCCCGTGACCCCACCGATGATGAAGTTCCACAGGAAGAGGTAGACGAAGAACATCGGTAGTCGGGTCCAGATGCTGCCCTTCCAGATCGTCCCCACGATGCACAGGAAGATGATGCCGGTGGGTATCGATATCAGCTCAGTGGTGACCATGAAGGGCCCGGCCAAGTCGGGCGCCCATCCCGTGGTGAACATGTGGTGGGCCCAGACCATGAGCGAGAGGGCGGCCACCGCCGTGAAGGCGGCGATGGTCACCTTGTAACCGAACAGGGCCTTGCGGGCGAAGGTGCTGGCCACCTCCAACATGGCACCGACGGGCGGGATGAGGATGATGTAGACCTCTGGATGCCCGAAGATCCAGAAGGCGTTCTCCCATAGCCAGCCGGTCCCGCCCTGGGCGGCCACGAAGAACGATGTGCCGACCACCCGGTCCGTGATCATCCCGGTGAAGGCGATCAGCAGCGCCGGCATGGCGTAGATGCTCAGTGCCGCCCCGACCAGCGACGCCCAGGTGAAGATGGGCAGCCGACCGAGCGTCATGCCCTTGGTCCGCATCGTGAAGATGGTCACGATGGTGTTCACCCCCGCCACCGTCACCGAGACGACGAACACGATCATGGTGATGGAGAAGGCGTCCATCGCCGCCGGCGCCTGCACCGACAGCGGCGCGTACGTCGTCCAGCCGGCGTCGACACCGCCCAGGACAAAGGTGGCGAGCAATGGCGGCACCGCCGACACGACGACCCAGAAGCTCATGGCGTTGAGCCTCGGGAAGGCCATGTCCTTGGCCCCGATCATGATCGGCATGATGAAGTTGGTGAACGGACCGGTCACCATGATGATGGTGGCGATGATCATCACCATCCCGTGGATCGAGACGATGGCGTTGTAGGAGTTCGGCGACAGGAAGGTCGAGTGGGGGGTGATGAGCTGGGTGCGCATCATCATGGCCAGGGTCCCGCCGATGGCGAAGAGCACGATCACGAGCACGAGGTACTGGGTACCGACCACCTTGTGGTCGGTGCAGAACTTCCAGTACCGGCTTCTCCCCTGGGTGACACCGGCGGCGTAGAGCTCGTCCTCGTAACTCTGGTCGTGTCCGAGCATCCATCGGAGCGGCGCGTTGAACGTGCCCACCCCGGCGTTGAAGCCGACGACCCACCCGACCATGGTCACCGTCACCACCATGTCGGATCCCCAGTTGGACCCCTGCAGGAACTGGTGGGAGAGGATCCAGCCGATGAAACCGAGCACGATGCCGGAAATCAGTCCGGTCAGGGCGTTCTGGTGACGGTACAGGCCCCCGGCTGCCGGGCCGAGCGGGGTGTCTTCGAGAAGGATCGGCGGCGCTTCGATGGTCGTCACGGGCATGTCCTTTCGCTACCGCTCCCCGAGAGGGTCGAGACCGTCACACCGAGGTACTGCGCCGGGGAACTCATGACGATGTCGTGACGTTCGCCGTCGCCGCAGCCTTGCCGGAGGGTGCACCCTGGCTGCGCAGCCAGGCTTCGAACTTCTGGGGCGTGACCACCGATCCCGATGCGTACATGAACGAGTGGTACAGACCGCACAGCTGGCTGCACCGCACCGTGAAGCCGCCCAGCTTGTCCGGGGTGGCCTCGATGACCGTGACGACATTGGGGTTGGCATCGACCTGTACGCCCAGGGCGGCCGGCCAGAAGCCGTGGGTCACGTCCTCCGACGTCACGTTGAACTGCACCGGGCGGTTGATCGGCAACACGAGCGACCGGGTCTCCACGTTGCCCGCCCCCGGGTAGGTGAAGGTCCAGAGCCATTGCTGGCCGGTGACATCCACCTGGAGGGTATCGGGGTGTGACGTCTGTTCGGCCGTGAACTCGCCGAGTCCCCACACCAACAGGACGATCACCAGCACCGCTGAGACGCCCACCCACAGGGCGGTCATGGGCGCGTCCCCCCGGAGGGCAGGCCCGTCCGGAGGCGGCTGGTCGCTCTTGCCGGAGCCTCGAGCTCGCCACCCGATCAGGCTGTACAGACCGACCGCGTAGACGAAGGCCGCCACCGGGGCGGCCAGGATGGTGAAGAGCACGATGGTCTGCCAGACCTTCGTGCCTTGGGTCGACAGCATGGTGGGCAGGAGGTGGTGCGGCGCATAGATGCCGATCAGCACGCCGATGGCGGTCATCCCCAGCCAGATGATGAAGATCTTCCCACCCGCTCGTGAGAAGAACGGCTTCAGCTCCGGCAGTGGGTCGGGCGCATTCTCGTCCACGTCGTGTTCAGTCTCTTCAGACGACATGTATGAACCCCGACATGAACCCGAATGCCGACATGGGGCCTCCGAAGCTGGCCAGTTGCGTCCCGCACGGGAACTCGCAGTTCCATGCGTAGGTGCCCTTGGTGCCGGACACGAAGCTGAAGGTCACCGACTCGTACTTGCCGTTGTCCGTCTGGCTGTCACCCGGCACGGCGGGAAATGGCACGTTCAGGAAGAAGCCCGGGTCGGTGCCGGGAATCCCCCGCACCGTGAACGTGTGTCCCACGTTGTCCGGGTCGATGGAGTGGACCAACTTGCCGTTCACCCGGGCCACGCCGCCCACGGTGCCGCGGACGGTGGCGAACCAGGGATTGTTGAGCGAGCCACCCGAGTCGTACTGTCGCACGGTCACGGTCACCAGGGCGTGCGCCGGCACCTGGAACTGGTTGGTCGGCCCGTAGGCCGGCCACCCCGGATTGCCACTCGGGTGGATCGGCTTCCCGTTGACCATCCCGGTGGAGTCGGGGTACGTGTTGAAGGCCAGCGTGACGTGCTGCAGGGTCTTCCCGTTGACCGTCACCGTTCCAGCCGGCGTGGCGACCAACGTCCCCGACGGCGACGTGTAGTACTGCGAGTGGAACAGCAGTCCCACCCCTACCAAGACGACGGCAGCGATGGCCACGGTCAGGACGATGCCGAGTGGTCGGCGCCTTCGAGACGCCGAGGGGGTAGGAGCTTCGGCGGCCGTGGTCTCGGATGCCGGGACGTCAGAGGAAGGAACCTCCGCGGGGGCGGCAGCGTCACCGGACTCGGGCACTTCAGCCATCCGCGAGGTCCCCCCTTCTCCACCCGCTCGACTCCCATCCCACCGTTGGCGGGGTCGCGGAGCCGACGCGTTCGATGGTAGCGACTGCGCGGGCGCGTGTCACGGCCATTCTGGGAAACCGCTGGGCGCGCCCGGCTGACCGTGGTTAGGTGCACATAGCGACGGGTAGGTGTCGCGAGGGATCCACGCAAGTACAAGGTGGGCCGAGGTGGTGCAGGGCCCGGGTGGGCGGACCACCAGAACGGAACTCTCGAGCAAGGAGCACCGTGGGAACCAAGTTTGAGATAACCATCGTCGAATCAGGAACGTACGAGATCAAGGCGGCGGAGGGTCAGCTCGTAACCCAGCACCGGCTGGCCCTCGATCAGGCCTACCTCGACCGGGCCGGCGTCGACGGGGCCGACCTCGTCCGGGCGGTGTGCGACATTCTGGTCGAGCACGAGGCACTGGCTGCCATCCCGGCCGAGTCGACCGTCGAGCAACTTGCCGCCCTGTACCCGTATCTCGCGTCGGAGCTCGACGAGCGGTTCGCCCCCCGGCGTCCCGGACAAGGACTCACCCAGACCCATCGGGTCGAGCCGGCACCGGCCGAGGACCGTCCGACCCACACCTGACCGTGGCTGCGGGTCCTTCGGCCCGGCGAGCCAGACGGCGTGTCGCCAGGCCCGCCGCCGAACGGTTCAAACGGTACCGTGGCGTGATGGTTCTCCCCGTGCCCTTCTCTGACGCAGGGCCGTCCCCCGGTACTCCCCGGGACTCGTACGGGTGGGTGACCGTGTCGCTCGCTCGAGCACCGTCCGCTCCCGGTCCGCCGCCCCGACATGCCTGAAGCCGAGCGGGATCCCGGCGCCCCTCCCCTGTGGTTCGGCAGGAAAACGGAGGGCCTCAAATTCGCTCCGCTGACGTGGCAAGGTCGCGCCGCCACCGTCTTGTACTGCGTTCTCGTCCTCGTCGCCGTCTTCACCTATTCGCAGCTGACCCTCACCGCGTTCGTGATCGTCTTCTATACCGCCGCCTTCGGGATGCTGGTGGTCTACAAATCGGACCTCAAGGACAACTGGCCACCCGGTTCGGGGCCACCCGGCGAGTCACCCGACCGCACCGGTCCCCGGTGAGGTGCCTCGGATCGCTGCGAGTCAGGTACCCCGGGGTCAGTTGTCGGACTGGGCGAGGTTGAACGAGTCGACACACCCCTTGACCCACTGGGCCGGGTCGTCGTGGGGCGGCCGACCATTGGGCCCGGACTCCTCGTCCTTGCAGGCCTGCTCGCCAGTGACGTTGGTGTTCGAATAGGCGGCGTACGCCGTATAGGCCGCCCCGCCAGCCGAATAGCCGTCACGGTAGGACTGGCTCTCGCCGGCCAGCGAGGCGAACAAGGCGACCACGACGGCCAGGGCGATCGCAGCCACGACCGCACCTACCGACACGACGATCCGCCGGCGACCCCGCTCAGTCGCCCACGCCCGAGCGAGGGCGCCCCCCAGCCGGGCCCCGAACGGTGCCGTCGTCGGCGCATGACCATCCGCTCTCGGGTCGCTGGTCAACGCCACCTCCCTCGCACCTCGGAGCTGCCCGGCTGTACCGATGGTAGCGATGGTTGGCGGGAGGGCGGCGGGCGGGCGGTAAGGGGATCCGAGGCGAGCGCACGGCCGAGAGGCCGCAGGAGTACGGTGTCGGAAGTGGCGTCGGTCGAATCCCACGCAGCGTCCCCGGAAAGCCGAAGTCCCGTCCGGCTCAAGGGAAGGGACGCCTTCTGGCTCCACTTCACGCTGTCCGTTGGCCTCCTCGTGTGTTGCGGGGCGTTCGCCTTCGAGCTGTGGCGGGCGCTCGGCGGGCACACCTTCAGTTGGATGTACGTCTTCGAGTGGCCCCTTTTCGCCGCCTTCGGCATCTACATGTGGTGGAACCTCCTGCAGGGCAACGACCGCGTGCCCCGGCCGTCGAGGAAGGCGACCCACAACCCGGCCGCCGTCCCTCCCGATGCCGAGCTCGAGGCGTGGAATCGCTACGTCCGCTCGGTCGAAGCCGGGGAGCAGTCCCGACTGCGGCGCCCGGTCTGATTCAGACCCGGCCGAGCACCCGTTCCAACGAGCCGGACAACCCGCCGTCGCGGCCCGAGATCCGATAGCCCATGTAGAGCAGCGCCGGAACGATCCAGAAGTCGCCGCAGATCCACAGGATGCCCGCCGCATACCGCTGATCCCGGAGGGCGCCCGAGGCGCCGTCCATGGCCACGTTCATCGTGTACCAGGGTGCCTTGGTGAAGATGGACAAGGCCATCGCCAGAATCAACATCTCGAACGCGGTCACCACGATCGCCCCGATCTGCACACGGGTCGACCCCCGTGGGCCCCAGGGATGCGACGGCAGGATGATGCGCCAGAACAGCAGTCCGACCAGGACGAAGCTGGGGCCCATGAGCCAGTCCATCACCCACGCCGTGCGGGCGGCCCAGTCGAAGACGACGGGGAGGTGCCAGAAGACCATCACGCCGTTGAACAGCACGATGGCGACGATGGGATTGGACAGCGCAGCCCAGCACCCGCGGAGCGCGGGCGTCCAGGGCGAGCGGTAGTACCAGCGGAGCAGCCGTCGACGTTGGTCGACCGGGACGGCGAAGAGCAGCGGCACCCAGGGTGCGCCGATGATCAGCAGGGCCGGAAGGTAGATCATCTCCAGGAGATGGAGGACCATGTGGACCGTCAGACGGGGCATCGCCCACCGCTCCAGTGGACCCGACGCCACCAGGATGAGACCCGCCAGGCCCGCATAGAAGACCCAGCTGCGGCGACGGGTGGCCCGTCGATGCTCGGGGGTCTGCCGATGGGCCAGCCAGCGCAGACCGATCTCGTGCCCGATGCCCACCGCCAACGCCAGGAGTGCGATCGGCGTTACGTGCCAATAGGGCGGGAGCGGCATGGGTTCGTCCTTCTACGACCTGTTGCAGGCTACCCCGCGCTCTCGCCGGCCGTCGGCCTCTGGCAGGGGTCGTCGGCCGGAGCGGCACGGGGCCCGTGCGGCGGCGAGAGAGCCCTGTCACTCGGACGCATCGGACGATACGGTTGGTGGTGTGAACTTCGGTGCTGGCCAAGTTCAGCTCCTACCCGGCCTGCGAACACCGGGCACGGACCACGACGCCGGGAGAGACGGCGGCTTCGGGTCGACCCTCCGGCCGTGGCGACCGCCACGCGGCGGCGCTCGGGCCGCCACGCCGCCCGCTCGCACACCACCTCTGGCGTAGGGACTCGGCTCGATGCTGGCGAGCACCGCGTCCGACCCCTTCGGCTGGGACTTCCACGCCGCCACGTGGGCGATCCTCCTGGTCGCCGTGTCACTCACCATCGTCGGCCACCGCCGCCTCCTGCGGTCGAACAAACGACCGATCCACTGGTCCCGGCACCAGATCGAGTTCTTTGCCGGTGGCTGCGCTGCCCTCGCGCTGGCCCTCACCTGGCCGCTCGCCGATCTGGCGGCACACTGGTCACTCACGGCGCTCGTCACGCAGCGACTGCTGCTGGTCCTGGCGGCTGCCCCCCTGCTCCTGCTCGGGCTACCCCACGACGTGCTCGAGTGGGCCACCCGGCCGGCCATCGTGGACGCCACCCTCCTCCGCCTCCGACGGCCGCCAATCTCGATCGTCACCGTGACCGTCATCCTGGTCGGCTCGATGGCTCCCCCGCTGGTGCAGGCGCAGGCGTCGTCACCGCTGATCCGAGGCCTGCTCTTCGGGGCCGTGCTGTTGGCCGGGTTGGTGCTGTGGCTCCCGGTGCTGGGGCGCATCCCGGGCCTGCCGCGTCTGCGACCGATGGTCCGGTTCGGCTATCTGGCCGCCCAGGGGGTCGTCCCGGCCTTCTTGTCGTTCGTCTTGATCCTGGCGCCCCGACCGCTCTACCAGACCTACGCCAGGTCACACCTGGCCATCGGGCTCCGACCCTTGAACGACCAGCAGGTCGCCGGTTTCGTCTCGAAGTTGGGCATGCTCCTCGTGCTGCTCGCCGTGGGGACGGTGTTCCTCCTGCGAACGGACGAGGAGGCCAGCCCCGACGACCCGCTCGTGTGGGCTGATGTCCAGCGGCAGTTCGAGCGGGCAGACCGACGGGGTGCCGCCGGTGGGCCGGCATCCCAGGGGACCACGACCGGGGCGCCTCGCTGAGGCGACCGGTCCGGGGGTCGGCACCAGGCCCGGCAACGTCGTCGGGGCGTCGGACCACCCGATCCGCACGCCGGGCCGTCAGTGGCCCCGGTCGTCAGCTGGACGAGCCGTACGGGATGTTCACCCGCAAGGTCTGCACCCGAGCCCATCCAGAGCTGCCGAGCCCGTAGACCGTCAGCGTGGAGTCGTGTGGCACCGAGCGCGTTGTAGCCGCCCCCCGGCGTGGCCGTCACCGAGGTGGTGCCGGAGGGCAAGCGGGAGGGCGACGACCAGTGCGATGCCCCCGGGCCGAGCGCCGACCACGAACCCGCCCCGCTCCCCCGCTGGGTGGCCACCACGATGCCCCCGGTCGACGACACCCCGGTCGACAGCAGCGCGGCACCGTGTAACTGCAGCCCGGTCGAGACCGTCCAAGGGCCGAGGCCACTGGAGCTCCACATGCCGTAGAGCCGGGTCGCGGCCCCGCTCCCGGCACTGACCAGGGCGGTCGTCCCGGCCGCTGTCTGATCGAGGCGCACGACTTCGGTGCCACCGCCGGGCCCCCCGAGCAGCGTCGGCCCGACCGACCTCCAGCCGCCCGATGACGCCGCGACGATCCCGACCCGGCCGTCCCCCTGGGCACACGAAGTGCCCACGAGAGCCGTCCCCTGGGCAGCGGCGGTGACTGCGGTCAGGGACCGGAGACGGCAGCCGGCGAGCCCCGGCTGCCGCCGGAGCGCCGCCGCCGTGGTCACCGTCGTCCACGTCGAGAGGCCGCCGCTGCTGGCCACCACCCTCCCCCCACCCGAGCCCACCAGGGCCAGTGACCCGGCCGTCCCCTGGGCCAGGGCATCGGGCACCCGGGACAGGCCGGCCGGCAGGACTCCGGCCTGCCAGCTGGATCCCTGGTCGACCGTCCGGGCCAGGGGCGAGAAGCGGAGATCCTGGGATGGGCCGAACCCGGCCAGGACCGAGGTGGCCACCGGGGCCGCCACCAGCCCCCCGTTGCTGGCCACCCCCGGCGGGGTGGCCAGCCGCCAACGGGAGCCGTCGAGGGTCAGCAGCTGCCAGAACGTGTTGAGGGGATCGCCGAGATGGCCCATGGCCAACGTGGCCCACACGTCGCTCCCGCCCGGCGAGGAGCTCGCCAGGGGGATGGACGGGGTCACGGAGGCGTCGCCGTCGGCGGCGGTGGCCGAGAGGGGGCCTGCGGCCAGGGCCCCTGCGCTCAGGCACGCGGCGACGACGATCGTCAGCCACCGTGCTCCGCGGCCGCGGCCCGACCACCGTGACGGGGTCCTCACGAGTTGACGACGTTGCGGATCTCGGTCGTGAGCTGGCCCACGAACGAGGACCCTTCGGCAGTGCCGTCCCCCGGGTCGGTGTTGAGGATCACGCGGGTTCGGCCCTGCCGGTCGATCAGGTAGGCGGTGTCGCTGTGGGCCACCATGCCACCGGCCGGCGTCACTTCGGTCTGGACCCCGTAATCGGCCCATGCCTTGTGGAGTTGGGCCAGGGATCCGGTGAGGAAGGTCCAGTTGGCCACGTGGTCGAGCCCCTCTTGGCGGTCGAAGGCGGCGGTGAGGGCCGTGCTCCGGTACAGCGGGTTGTTCACCACCGCCACCAGCTCGACGTCGTGGGCCTCCGCCCCCAGGTTCTCGTCGGCCAGCCGGAGGGCCTGGGCGATGATCGGGCAATCCGAGGTGCAGACCGGGTCGAGGAAGGTCAGGACCACCGTCCGTCCCCTGAGCGAGGCCAGCGAGACCTGGTGACCGCTCGTGTCGGTCAGGGTGAGCCCGGGCGCCGGGGCGTCGACCAGGGTGGGCATCCCGTTGGCGGCCTCGATCAGGATGGGGTCGGCGGTGGCGTTCGTCGCCGCCACGGCCATTGGGGCCGCGCCGACCAGCACCACGGCGCCCGCCAGCACGGCCAGGAGGGCCCGTAGGAGGTAGGTCGGGTTGAGGCGGTCGAACCATCCGACGAACCCCGCCGGTGCCACGACGGCCGCCGAGGCGGGTACCTCGACGCCCCGCGTCGGCTCCGTGGCCGATGAGCGCACCGGGAGCCGGACCATGGCCAGATAGCCGCCCGAGAAGAGCAGGGCCATGGGGATCATCGAGTTGGGATCGGTACCCACCCCACCGAAGAACCCGAAGTCCTGGATGAGGACCCACGTCGCCAGGCAGAAGACCCACCCGACGATTACGCCGAGCCGGACGATGCGACGGTTGCCGCTCAAAAAGGCTGCTCCCACGCCGACCAGCAGGACCACGATGACGAAGTTGACCAGCCACCCGTGCCCGGCCTGGAACGAGCCGAAGGACCGGACCCAGGACGCGAAGACCGATGGTTGGGACACCTGCGACATCTGGTTGGTCATGGCGGTGAGGGTGCCCGGGGCGGTCGCGCCGTGTGCCCCACCGGACCACGAGCCCCGTCCGGGCCACGCCTGGAGGATGCCCATGCCAACGAAGAACACCCCCATGGCCCGCACGAGCCCCCGGCCCAACCGGGGCGACTGCCAAGAGGTCTCGGGCAGGACCAGCAGCGCGCCGGCCACCACGTAGAAGACGACACCGCCGGGCGCCCCGAACAACCAGCTGGTGCCGTGGCCGAAGATACCTCCGAAGGCTTCGCCGAACACCCAGACCAGAAGGCCCCAACCCACACTCACCGCGCCAGCGGCCCGGGACCAGTAGCCCCGGGGTGCCACCAGCAAGAGGATCCCGATACCCACCTGGATCCACACCGTGGCCGCCGCCGCGGTGACCGGGTGGTTCGACCAGATGGTCGTGCCCACGTTGACCAGATGCTGGACCCATGCCGGTGAGGCGCTGGCCGCCGGGGTGATCACCGAGGAGGGCAGGCCGAGCGGCATGGCCCCTTGGAGTTGGAGGAGACCGTCGAACAGCCACAGGAGTCCGAAGGTGAGACGGAGGAAGCGTCGGGCCACCGGCTCGGGAGAGGGGAAGGAGGTGGGGGCCGGGGCCGGGGGGTTCCCGGCGGCCACGGCGTGCCGATACTGCAGGCTCCGTGCCACGTTCCAGGCGAGCACGACCAGCACGGCGAGGACGATGAGGATGAACAGCTGATGGTTGAGCGCCGAGCGGAAGGCCCCCGTGATGCTCGAGTTGTCCGTCTGAAGGGGGCGCCCCATGCCTGGCATCTCGAACCGATCTTTTCGGACCTACCCGTGGCGCTCCCAGCGGGCGGTCACGGCGATCGGGCACGCGCTGACCGATCGATCCGAGTGTAGGGCTGCTCCCGGAGCCGGACCGAGGCAACCCCCACCGAAATTTCGCTCCAGTTCGCGCCCGTCGATCGGGGGGAACGCCCGCCGGTCACTCGGCCGGTCGTGCCGCACACCCCGGCGAAGCGCTGGTCGCTCGCTCAGTAGCCCCGGCCGGCGTCGACCGACCGTGAGGCGTCATCGCCGAGTACGACCCGTCACCCCCTTGGAGGCGGCACGGAAGCGCGTCCGGAGGTGCGACGGCCTTCCGATGACGCACGATCGATGGACCCTTCGACCCGGCGACGCGCGTGCTCGGAGCTCGGGTCCCAGCCCCGCGCCCCATCGGGCTAGTCGGCGAACCCGATTCCCGTCCATCGAGCGTGACCTGCACGTTCGTCGAGCTTCGACCCGTTCCTGTGCTGTCCACGCCCTTCTGGGGCCACCTCGCCCCTCAGCTGAAGTTCCCGTTCGAGCTGCTCCGGCGAACGACTCTCGCTCGACTGGGTCCGACCGTTCCATCGTCGGCCTTCGCTGATGTTCTCCGAAAACTCTGCAAGCATTTTGCTGATGAGATTCACGATTCGTTGAGCGGCCTGGTCGGGGTGTCACCGCTCACCTCCTTCACCAAGCGACGGTACGATTCGCTCCGTAACGTCAGCGATGGGCTCGCATAGAGCCACCTGTGAGTTGCACGATCGAGGACCGGGGGGACCGGCTGGTGAGACGCATCGTCGGGTATCTCCGCACCTGGTCGGGCGCATGAGTAGCAGCGCGCCGCCGGCCCACCGACGCGCCGGTCGCCGCTCGCATCCAGCTGCGTGTGACCGGGCTCCGTCGTGGGGTGCATCATGCCGTCGAACTCCCGGGCGGGCACGATTCGCATGAACGATGCGGACGACGTCGTCACCCTGACCTCCACCGTCCAGGCCGATGGCTTTGCCTTTTCCGAGTGCCCTCGGTGGAGGGACGGGTCGTTGTGGTTCTCGGACCAGCACGGTGGAACCGTCTATCGGCTCGATCCCTCAGGGAGCGTCCAGCCGGTCGTCGACGTCCCGGGGCATCCCTCGGGCCTCGGTTGGTTGCCGTCGGGTGAGCTCGTCGTCGTCTCCATGCAGCAACACTGCCTGTACACCTGGGACGCAGGACGGCTGACACGCCGGGCCGACCTCTCCGCCCTGCAGGGTGGCCCCTGCAACGACATGGTCGTCGATCGACTGGGTCGGGCCTACGTCGGGAATATCGGGTTCGACTACTACGGCGGTGCACCGCCGGCCACCACCGATCTCCTTCTGGTCGACCTGACTCGAGGTGTGACGTCCGTTGCCGCGCCTGATGTCTTCGTGCCGAATGGCTCGGTCATCAGCCCCGACGGGCGTGAGCTCGTCGTGGCGGAGTCGTTCCGACATCAGCTCACCCGCTTCACCATCGAAGAAGACGGCCAGCTGACCGATCGGGCGGTGTTCGCCGATCTCGACGACCTCGTGCCCGACGGGATCTGTCTCGACGCCGAGGGTGCGATCTGGTTCGCGGCGATCGGCTCCGGCGTCCTGCGAGTGACCAGGGACGGCATCGTCACCGACCGCGTGACCACGTCACGGCAGTGCGCCTACGCTTGCGCGTTGGGCGGCCCGGACCTCCGCGACCTGTACCTCTGTACGTCCGACACGGACCGTCCGGCCGAGACGGGGGCAGCACGCCGGTCCGCCATCGAGCGCATACGGGTCCGCGTCCCCGGCGTTCCCGACTGAGGGCCGTGACCATTGAAGGCCCGTGTCCGAGGAACGGTACCGGAGGCCAGTCGGCGCTCAGAGGCGCGCAGGCCGACTGCGTCTCGGCCGGCCCGGGGAATAGCGACACGGCTACGCTGCTGACGGGACAGGTTGGTCGCGGCCGACCACGGTGGTCCGGGTGACGTTGGGAACGGGGAACCCAGTTCCCTGTTCCTCGTTGGTCCGGCGTGCGTCCCTTCAGACGAAGCAGGAGCAGGGGGGACCACACATGCCGAGTACCGAGTCCGGGCCGAGCCAGGACCAATTCTCCGAGAGCGTCCGCACCGCTCCCGCCGCGTTCTTCCCCGAGCCGGACGTGCCCATCCGGTTCAACTTCGACCAGGGGGTGCCGGCGCCGGAGTCCTACCCCATCGACGATCTGGCCCGGTACGCCGAGCGGGCGATCAAGGAGGGCGGGGTCGACGCCTGCGAGTACGCCGCCGGCGGGATGGAGGAGATGGGGAAGGGCTACATCGGCCTGCGAGAACTGCTGGCCGAACGGGTCTCGCAGCGTGACGGACGCTCCTTCAACCGCCAGAACGTGCTGCTGGCCAACGGGTCGTCGAACGCCCTCTCGCTCCTGGCCGCCGCCCTGATCGACCCCGGCGACGGCGTCATCGTGGAGTCGCTCTCCTATCCCTTCATGCTCTCGTACCTGGCCGGGCGCAAGGCCGAGCTGCGGTCGGTCCCGGTCGACGCCGACGGGATGGACATCGACGCCGTCGAGGCCCAGCTGCAGGCCTTGGCGGCCGAGGGCATCACGCCGAAGCTCATCTACACGATCGCCACGTTCCAGGTCCCGACGGGCGTCGTCCTCTCACTGGAGCGGCGTCGGCGCCTGGTGGAGCTGGCCGAGGAGTGGAACGTCTTCGTCGTCGACGACAACTGCTACTACGACATGTACCTGGACACCCCGCCGCCGCCGACCCTCCTCAGCCTCGACACGTCGGGCTACGTGATCCAGACCGACAGCTTCAGCAAGGTCCTGGCGCCGGGCCTGCGTCTCGGCTACGCCGTCGGGCACGAGCGGGTCATCGATGCGCTGGCCACGGTCCGTGAGGACCACGGGGTCAACCAGATGCTCCCCCGCCTGGTCGAGTCTTACGTGCGCGACGGGATGCTCGACCAGCACGTGGTCAAGGCCCGAGCCATCAACCGCCGCAAGCGCGACGTCGTGCTCCAAGGTCTCAACGAGCACTGCCGCCCGTGGGTGACGTTCAACGTGCCCAACGGCGGCATCTACTTCTGGCTGGAGCTCTCCCCCGACGTGGACTGGGAACGGGTCCGCAAGGAGATGGAGGCCGAAGGCGTGGCCTGTCGCCCCGGCGAGCGGTTCACCGGGGACACGACCGGCCGTCAGTACCTGCGCCTGGCCTTCCTGCCGGTACCCGACGCCGAGCTGCTGCATGGCGTGGAAGCGCTGGGACGGGCCCTGAAGGCCAGCACCACGGCGTAGTCCCCGCCGGACCGACGACCAGCCGGACCGACGATCATTCGGGGGTGGTCGGCGACCCGGTGCGGCGCCGGAGGACCGTCAACGAGTAGCCGCCCACCGTGACCCGATCGGCGACCGGTGGCAGCGCGCCATCCTTCACCCCGAGCGGTCGTACTCCCTTCGTGTCGATGGCCACCGACCACTCGGCCGGGGGCGTCACTGACGGGAGCACGAAGTCCTCGGGATCCTTCCAGCCGTTGACCAGCAGCAGGAAGTCGTCGTCGACCAGCGGCTGACCGAGGACGTCGATGTCCGGGTCGTCGTGGCCGTCCAGGTAGATCGCCAGGCATCTGGTCTCGGGGTTGTTCCAGTCCCCCTCCCCCATCGGGTTCCCGCCCGACGTGAACCACTTGAGGGCACTCGCCTCCACCCCGGCCAGGAACCGGCGGCGACGGAACACCGGGTGGGCCCGCCGGAAGGCGATCAGGTCACGGGTGAAGTGCAGGAGTTCTTCGTCCTTCGACCGCCAGTCGAACCAGGTGAGCTCGTTGTCCTGGCAGTAGGCGTTGTTGTTGCCCTGCTGGGTCCGGCCCATCTCGTCCCCGCCGAGCAGCATCGGGACTCCGAACGAGAGCAGGAGCGTGCTCAGGAGGGCGCGCGCCCTCCTCCGCCGGAGGTCCACGACGACCGGATCGTCGGTCGGTCCCTCTACGCCGCTGTTCCACGACCGGTTGTCGTCGGTACCGTCGTGGTTGTCCTCGCCGTTGGCCTCGTTGTGCTTGCCGTCGTAGGCGACCAGGTCGGCCAACGTGAACCCGTCGTGGACGGTGACGAAGTTGACCGAGGCCGTCGGCCGGCGCCGGGCGCCGGCGTAGAGGTCCGACGAGCCGGCGAACCGGGTGGCGAAGTCCGGGGTGGTCCCGCCGGTGCCCCGCCAGAAGTCCCGCACGGTGTCGCGGTACCTCCCGTTCCACTCCCGCCACAGCGGCGGGAAGCGACCCAGGTCGTAGCTGTCGCTCTGGCCCACGTCCCAGGGCTCGGCGATGAGCTTGGTCCGGGACACCACCGGGTCCTGGGAGACCAGGTCGAAGAAGGCGGCCACGTGGTCGAACGAACCGTCCTGGCGGGCCAGGGTGGGCGCCAGGTCGAAGCGGAACCCGTCCACCCCCATCTCGGTGGTCCAGTAGCGCAGGGAGTCCATGATCAGACCGAGCGTCGTCGGGTCGCCGGCGTTCAGCGAGTTGTGGCAGCCGGTGCTGTCCACGTAGTGCCGGCCGTCCTCCAGCCGGTAGTAGGCCCGGTTGTCGAGGCCCCGGAAGGACAGGGTCGGCCCCGTCTCGTCGCTCTCGGCCGTGTGGTTGAAGACCACGTCCAGCAGCACCTCGATGCCGGCGCCGTGCAGGGCGTCGACCATGGCCTGGAACTCGGCCACCTGGCCACCGGGCGACCCGGCCCGCACCGCCGCCGAGTACGCCTGGTGGGGGGCGAAGTAGCCGATGGTGTTGTAGCCCCAGTAGTTGGTCAATCCCCGCTCGGGGAGGAAGGCCTCGGGGACCGACTGGTGGACCGGGAGGAGCTCGACGGCCGTCACGCCCAGGTCGACGAGATGACGGATGCTGGCCTCGTGGGCCAGCCCGGCATACGTGCCCCGCAACGCCGCCGGCACGTCCGGATGGGTCATGGTGAACCCCTTCACGTGCACCTCGTAGATCACCGAGTCGGCGTAGCGGTGGGTCGGCTTGGGGTGCGT
This sequence comes from uncultured Acidimicrobiaceae bacterium, assembly GCA_963730735.1. Classification (GTDB taxonomy): domain Bacteria; phylum Actinomycetota; class Acidimicrobiia; order Acidimicrobiales; family RAAP-2; genus CAVSSX01. The sequence continues at coordinate 1,469,020 of CAVSSX010000007.1, read as the reverse complement.
CCACTGGAAGGCGGGGTCGATCACGAGGCTCCGGGGCACGAACGGCGCCGAGTCCTGGTCACTCGGGAGATCGGGATCGCCGTCGCGGTAGCCGAGCACCTCGGGGCCGAAGCGCACCTCGCCGGCCAGGGCCCGAGCGTAGGGGTCGATCAGGAGCTTGGCCGGGTTCATCCGGAGCCCTTGGGCCGGGTCGTAGGGGCCGGCGACCCGGTAGCCGTAGGCCTGGCCGGGTCCGACCCCGGGGAGGCACCCGTGCCACACGCCGCCGTCGCACTCGGGCAGCGCCACCCGGGTCTCGTCACCGTCCTCGTCGAAGAGACACACCTCGACCGAGGTGGCGTCGGACGCCGAGACGGCGAAGTTCACACCGCTGTCGACCAAGGTGGCACCGAGCGGGAACCACTGCCCGGGCCGGGTGCGCTCGGCGGCCGAATCGTCGGCGCTCATTGGCCGGGTGTCCGGTGCACCACGTCGGTCAGCTTGAGCACGTCCGGGTCGTGGCGGCGCCGGATCTGATCGGCCACGAGTCCGGTCCAGCCGGTCTGGTGGCTGGCCCCCAGCCCGGCGCCGGTGTCGCCGTGGAAGTACTCGTTGAAGACGAGGTTGTCGTTCCAGCGGGGATCGGACTGCAGCTTCTCGTACGGGCCGAAGCAGGGGCGGTGCCCATTGGCGTCCCGCAGGAACAGGCTGATCGACCGGTGGCGGAGCTCCTCGGCCACCTCGGTGAGGGAGAGCTTGCGGTCCGACCCGGTCGGGAAGTCGATGCGGACGTCGTCGCCGAAGAAGCTCCCGTAACGCTCCAGGGCACTGCAGACCAGGTAGTGCAGCGGGAACCACACCGGACCCCGCCAGTTCGAGTTGCCGCCGAACATGGCCGTCGTCGACTCGGCCGGCTCGTAGTCGATGGTCGAGTTGATCGAGTTGGCGTGCAGGACGTAGGGGTTGTCGCGGTGGATGGCCGACAGGGCCCGGAGCCCGTGCGGCGACAGGAACTCCCGCTCGTCGAGCAGCCGGGTCACCAGACGGAGCACCTGGTCCACACCGACCAGCGACAGCAGCAGCTGCTGATGGCCGGGTTCGCCCCGGAGCATGCCCTCCCGCTCGAGGGCGTCCAGGTCCCCGTAGTGGGACGAGAAGTTCTTGCCGAAGGTCTCTGACTTGTCGATCATGGCCTGGTCGGCCACGCCCGAGGCCAGCATCGGGATGGCGCACGACCATCGAGTGCACCTTCACCATCACCTCGCTGCCGTCGGCCAGGCGGAGCCGGTCGAAGTACATGCCCTGCTGCTCGTCGTACAGCCCGGTGCGCTCCAGGGCTCCCGACACCAGGGAGAAGTGCTCGATGAACTTGACCACGAGGTCGGTGGCCGGTCGGGCCCCCGACCGGTTCAGGATCGAGGCGATCGTCCCGAGGGAGAGGGCGAAGAAGCCCATCCACCCGGTGGCGTCGGCCTGCTGGAGGAGGTCGCCGTCGGGCAGGTGGGACCGGTCGATGGGCCCGATGTTGTCGAGCCCCAGGAACCCGCCCTCGAACAGGTTGGAGCCGTCGGCGTCCTCACGGTTGACCCACCACGTGAAGTTGACCATGAGCTTGTCGAGGATGCGGCTGAGGAAGTTAAGGTCCCGCCCGCCGTCGATGGCGAAGACCTCCAGCGCCGCCCAGGCCTGGACGGGAGGGTTGACGTCCCCGAAATCCCACTCGTAGGCCGGCAGCGCCCCGTTCGGGTGCTGGAACCACTCACGGCACACCAGGATCAGCTGGTACTTGGCGAACGCCGGGTCCACGTGGGCCAGCGACACGCTGTGGAAGGCCAGGTCCCAGGCGGCGAACCACGGGTACTCCCACTTGTCGGGCATCGACATGATGTCGAAGCCCTTCAGGTGGCGCCATCGGGCATTGCGCATCGCGGCCCGGCCCTCGGGCGGCGGCGGCTGGGTCGGGTCGCCGTCGAGCCACCGGCCCACGTCGTAGGCGTAGAACTGCTTGCTCCACAGCATGCCGGCGAAGGCCTGCCGCATGACCATGGCCTCGTCGTCCGAGCAGGTCGGCCCGGTGAGCTCGCCGTAGAACTCGTCGGCCTCGGACCGCCGGGCCGCCAGCACGGCGTCGAACCCCGCCCCGAAGGGCTGCCGATGCCGGGGCCTCGGCGCTCTCAGCCGGCCGTAGCCGGACCCGCAGCGTCACCGTGGCCCCGGCGGCCACCGGCACCGTGTACCAATAGGCCGCCTTGGTGCCCGTCCGTTCGGGGTTGACGGTGGGCGTCCCGTGGACGACGTGGTCGTTGATGCCGTCCTTCGGGAACGGTGTCAGTGCCTCGATGCCGAAGAGTCGCTCGACGTTGGTCTCGTTCTCGCAGAAGAGGAGTTCGGGCGATCGGCCGTCGGGTCCGTCGTCGGCCGCCATCTCGAGCGCACCCAGCCACGGGTGGTCGATCTGGAGGGCCGACCCCGGCGCCGACATCGCCGGCTTCTCGGCGTTGATGTCCCAGGACCACGTGTTGCGGAACCAGGCCGTCGGCAGCACGTGCAGCGTGTCGGCATCCGGGCCGGCGTTGGTGACCTCGATCTCCATCAGCAGATCGGTGGGGCTCCCCTTGGCGTAGTGGACGTCGACCACCCAGTACCGGTCCTGGTCGAAGATCCCCGTGTCGAGCAGCTCGTACTCCGGTTCGGTCCGGCTGCGCCGCCCGTTCTCCTCCACCAGGTCCTCGTAGGGGAACGGGCCCTGCGGGTAGTGGTACCGCCAGGCGTTCCAGGCGTGGCTGGGCAGCGCGTCGAGGTACCACCAGTACTCCTTGACGTCCTCCCCGTGGTTGCCCTCGTCGCCGTTGAGCCCGAAGAGCCGCTCCTTCATGATGGGATCCCGGCCGTTCCAGAGGGCCAGACCCAGGCAGAGTCGCTGCTCGATGTCGCTGAAGCCGGCCAGGCCGTCCTCGCCCCAGCGGTACGCCCTCGACCGGGCCTGGTCGTGGGTGAGGTAGTTCCAGGCGTCGCCGTCGGCGCTGTAGTCCTCCCGGACGGTGCCCCACTGCCGCTCACTGACGTACGGCCCCCACCAGTACCAGTCACTGGCCGAACGCAGTCCGTCCTCGAGGTGCCCGAAGGTGGCCGTCCGATCCCGCTCGGTACCCATTGACGACCCTCACCTTCCGTCAGCACGCCGCCCGACCGGGCGTCGCCGTCGGGCCTACCCCACGGCGACGGATTCCGGCCGACTCCCCTCGGTAGGGGGACGCAGCCGGTTCTAGCAGGCCCCCGCCGGACGGCGCCCCTGCCGGGCCGCCCTGCGTGACCACTCGGTGACCCGGTCGCCCGACGGTCACGGGGGCGACACACTCGAGGCCGTCCACCGGCTCGTGCCAGCGCCCACTCTCTACGACGCGGGGTGGGCCCGATGCCGCAGGTCGAGCGTCATGCACACGCTGTTCGGGTTCTCCGTGTAATCGCCGAACGGCTCGCACGGGACGAAGCCGACCGTTCGGTAGAGCGTCCGGGCGGGGGCGAAGGGTTCGCCGGTTCCCGTCTCGAGACTCACGCGGTGGTGGCGGGCGCTCACGAACGTGACGGACGGATCCGAGAGGCCGTCCTCGCCCAGAGCGTGCACGTGGCCGGGCGGCGTGACCTCGTGGGCGAACGCCAGATGGGCCCGTAGCAACGAGCGAACGTCCTCGGCCGACAGCTCGTCGACACGGAACTCGAGGTCCAGGCCCGGGTTCACCACACCACCCTGGCCCCGACGAACCACTCCCGGTCGAGCACCACGTCCCCGGCCACCTCCTCGGCCAACTGCTCGGCGGTGAAGTACCGCTTGTAGATCTGATGCCGCGAGCCGTCCCGCAGCGTCCGCTCCTGCCACGACGCCGGCTCGGTTCCCGGCCGGCGGGCCGCGTCGACCACGAGCAACTCGCCGGCCACCCGACGAGCCTCGGCGACGAAGGCCGTCCGTTCCTCGACCGGGAAGTGGCCGTAGAAGTGACCGGTGACCACCCGATCGAAGGTGGCGTCGGCGACCGGCAGGTGCAGGGCGTCGCCCAGGACGGCCGACCCCTCGGGCAGACGGCCCCGGGCGATGGCGACCATGGACGGACTTCGGTCGAGGCCGACGACGGGTCCTCGCAGATGCCTCGTCAGGAAGCCGGTGCCGCAGGCGACGTCGAGCGTGCGGGCGGGCGGGAGACCGCCGACGAACTGCTCGAGCGCCACGACGTCGTCGGGCCAGCCCGGGCGCTCCCGTCCGGCGAACAGGCCGTCGCCCGTGTACCACTCGTCGTATTCGGCCGCTCGTCGTTCGTAGTAGTCGGCCGTCCCCGGGTCGGTGGCGAACGTCGGTGTCCGCGGCATCGATCAAGCTTGCCATTCACCTCACGGCCGGAGGCGACACGAGGCGGGGGCTCTGACAGGATCGGGGGGTGACGGTCGGCTCCCCGACGACGACGCGGCGCAGGTCCGGCGGACCCGGGAGGCCTACGACCGGCTGGCTCCGGTGTGGTCCAGCACGACCGACGACGGGCCCTTCAACGGGCACCTCGAACGCCCGGCATTCCGATCGCTGGTCCCGCCCGATCTTTCCGGCACCACGGTGCTCGATGCCGGCTGCGGGGCGGGCGGACAGGCCGAGTGGCTGCTCGATCAGGGAGCCCAGGTGGTCGGGGTCGACCTGAGCCCGGCCATGGTCGACGAGGCCCGTCGCCGTTGCGCCGACCGAGGGCGGTTCCTCGTCGCCGATCTGGCCGAGCCGCTCCCCCTCGGCCCCGGGTCGGTCGATGGGATCACCTGTTCGCTGGCCCTGCACTACCTCCGCGACTGGACCGTGCCGCTGCGGTCCTTCGCCCGGGTCCTGCGGCCGGGCGGCTGGGTGGTCCTCTCACTGGACCACCCCTTCGCCCCTCGCCGGTCGGCGGATCGGGGCGGCTACTTCGACACCCAACTGCTGAGCGACACCTGGGTCAAGGCCGATGTCGAGGTGACCCAGCACTTCTGGCGCCGCCCGTTGGGTGTGACGATCGACGCGTTCGCCGACGCCGGCTTCCTCGTGGACCGGGTGGTCGAGGCCCAACCCACGCCCGAGGCCCTGCGGCGTTTCCCCGAGCTGGCGGTGGCCGACGGTACGCCGTGGTTCATCGTCTATCGCCTGCGCCTGGCCGGCCAGCCGTAGGACGTCGAGCGAGCGAAGGCCACGTACCGGCCGTCCGGGTGCCGGCGTCTCACGACCCCTACCGGTCGTCGATCACGGCCGGCTCGCGCGGCTCGGGCTCGGTCGTGGGTGCTCGGCTCTGCCAGGGACGGGTGACCAGCAGCCAGATGGTCGCCGCCAGGAGGAGCAGGCCGACGAGCACCCAGCCGAGCGCCACCGTGCCGAGGCCGACGTACTTGAGCCCCGAGGCGAGGATGACGAAGGTGATGATCGGGCGGAGCACCCGGTCGGGGGCCGACGAGGACAGGAACGAGCCCACCAACACCGCCGGCACGCTCCCGATGATGAGCGAGAGGGTGACCGAGAACTCGATGTGCCCGAACACCAGCGCACCCAGCGCCGCCGCCAGGGTCAACGGGACGGCCTGGGTGAGATCGGTCCCGACCAGCTGGTTGGCGCCGATCATCGGGTAGAGGAAGAGCAGCAGGACGATCATCAGCGAACCGGAGCCGACCGACGTCATCCCGACGATGACGCCGCCCACCATCCCGATGGCCAATGTCGGCAGCGGCCGGACCACCACGTGCCGGATCTCCCCCTGGCGCTCTTGTCCCGATCGCCGGTCCAACACGTAGCGCAGGAGCATCGCCGCCGCGCCGATGAGCAACGCCGTGCCCAGGATGATCTCGATGTTGCTCTGCGCCGTGCTCCCGTTGCCCATGAGGCGCAGGAGGTAGGCGCCGAGGAACGCCATCGGCACCGAGCCCATCACCATCCAGCCCACCAGCCGCAGGTTGACCGTCCCCTTCCGCAGATGGACGGCGGCCCCGATCGGACGCATGACGACCGCCGCCACCAGGTCGCTCGAGATGGCGGTGGAGGGCTTCACCCCGAAGAGCAGGATCAACATTGGCGTCATGAGGGCGCCGCCGCCGGCCCCGGTCATCCCTACGAGGAGTCCGACGACCGCGCTCCCGAGGACGATGTAGGGGTCGATGTGCATCCCTGCATCCTCCCAAACGTCCATGACCCTCGCATCGCGCCGGATCTCCCAATCACCGCGGCTGGACGGGCCACGAGGTCCACAACGCCGTTGATCGCCGACCCTCGAGCACATCCGTGGGACGAGTAGTTGCGTTCACTCGGACCGGGCGCGGCGGCCGCCCGGTGCCGGGTGGTTGATCGTGCACGGGCGCGAGCGATCATGCGCCATGCCTCGTCGCCGTCCGTTCCTCTCGCCGAACGTGGCCCGAAGGTGGTCGGTGGTCGTCTTCTGCTTCGTTGTCGTCGTCGCCAGCGCGTGCAGCAGCACCACCAGCCCGCCGACGTCGCCTTCGGGCCAGGGGCCGAACACCAGTGTGGTGGTCGAGTACGTCCAGAATGCCCTTACGCAACTCGGCTACCTCGACCAAGTCAACGGGAAATTCGACCGGGCCACGATCGAAGGACTCCGGAGTTTCCAGAAGGCCAATCACCTGCCGGTGACCGGGGAACTGGATGCCAAGACGGCGCTGGCCCTCTCCCAGAAATCGCCGGCGACCAAGCGGTACGCCGTCCTGGCGCTCCAGACGGAGCTGACGGAGCTGGGTACTTCTCCGGCCTGATCGATGGCACGTGGGGCCCCGAGACCAAGCGGGCGGTCGAGGCCTTGCAGCGCAACGCCGGCATCGACGTCGACGGCGACGTCGGCGAAGCGACCCTGCTGGCACTGGACCGTCAGTATCGCGCCGGGTGGTCGTGCCCGACCAGGCGTCCGATGCCACGACCCCCGTCAGCACCTCGACGGCACCACCCTCGACCACGCAACCGGCACCGATCACGGGCACCCAGATCGCCGACGTCCAACGACAGCTGGCGGCGCTGGGCTACCTCCCCGGAGCGGCCACCGGGAAGCCCGATGTGGCGACGGCATCGGCGGTCTTGGCCTACCAGAAGCGCAATGGCCTCCAGCGCGACGGGGACATCGGCCCACAGGTCCTCGCCCGCCTGAAGCCGCCCCAGGCCGCCGGGCCTCGCAGCACCGCCCCGGGCCCCCGGGTCGAAGTCGATCTCGATCGCCAGATCCTCTTCTTCATCAATGCTCAAGGCGCCGTCACGACCGTCAACATCTCGAGTGGGTCGGGCACGACCTATAAGGAGCCGGGCGGTGGCACGGCGGTGGCGTACACGCCGACCGGGCACTTCACCGTGCTGCGGAAGATCAACGCCAACGAGAAGGCGCCACTGGGCTCGCTCTACCGGCCCATGTACTTCACCGGTGGGTGGGCGATCCATGGTTCCCCCAGCGTCCCGGCCTACCCGGCCAGCCACGGCTGCGTCCGGGTGGCCAACTGGAACCAGGACGTCCTGTTCCCCGAGCTCCCCGTCGGGTCCCCCGTGTGGGTCTACGGGACGAGCCTCGGGAGCCCCAAGGGGGCCGAACCCGGTTTCTGAGGCTGGAGGGGCCTGGCGTATGAGGCGCCCCCTGACCGGGACGTCGGTCCGGCGACGCGTCGCCCTAGCTGGGGAGCATCGTGGCGAGGCCATCGAGCACCCGCTCGAGCCCCAGGTCGAAGCCGTGCTCGAGCCGGTCGGGATCGTGCGGGGCGCGAGCGTCGAAGACGACGCGGGTGAGAAGCGGGTAGCGGCCGCTCTCGATCAGGCTCTGGATGTAGGGGATCTGGGTCTGCCATCCACTGCTCCTGGTCGAGACCGGAGCGCCGGACGGCCTCCTGCTCGGAGAGCTCCTCGAGGGCGCGCCCACGGACGAAGGCGTCGAGCGTCTCGACCATCACCAGCATCTCGTCGATCTCGAGGCCGAGACCGTCGATGGTGCCGAGCACCTGCTCGTAGCGCTCGAGCCGTATTGGGTCCGAAATTGCGCAGGCCGGCGCTCGGGACGGCCATCCAGGGGTGGCGCAGGATCATCGCCCGAAGGCCGTGGGCGAACGAGCGCAGGTCATCGCGCCAGTCCCCACGACCTCGAACTGCAGGTCGTTGCCCATCACCGCGTCGACCATCAGCTCGATCAGCTCGTCCTTCCGGGCGACGTAACGGTAGAGCGATGTCGCTCCGACACCGAGCTCGACGGCCAGGGACCGCATCGAGACCGCCTCGATTCCCTGGGTGTCGGCCAGCGTCACGGCGGCCGCGGCGATCTCCTCGCGCGAGAGCGAGGGGGCGGGACCGCGGGCGGCCCGCTCGGGACGATCCCAGATGATCCCACGGTTCGGACTCCATTGCGAACAGTGTACTCAGTCTGCTACGGTCAGTAACTGCGAACGGCGTACTCAGTAAGGAGCCACCATGGATCGACCCAGACGTAGGAACGATGGTCCAGGCGGGCGATGGCCGCGAGGCCCTCGGCGCCGCCACGCAGCGGCCGCCCGCAACCCGCTGCGCTGGTTCGTGTTCGCCGTCGTGATCGCCGCCAACATCATGGATCTCATGGACGCGACGATCGTCAACATCGCCGGCCCGTCGATCCGGGCTGGCGCTCGGCGGCAGCGCCTCCACCCTGCAGTGGCTGCCTGCCGGCTACACGCTGGCCTTCGCCGTGTTCCTGATCACCGGCGCCCGTCTGGGCGACATGTTCGGCCGCCGCCGGCTCTTCCTGATCGGCTCCGCCGGCTTCACCGTGATGTCCGCGGCCTGCGCCGCTGCGCGCCGTCGATGGAGGTGCTGATCGTCTTCCGGGTGCTGCAGGGCTCGTTCGGGGCGCTGATGATCCCCCAGGGGTTCGGGATGCTCAAAGAGGTCTTCGACGAGGACGAGATGACCAAGGTGTTCGGCGCCTTCGGGCCGATGATGGGCCTCTCGATCCTCGCCGCGCCGATCCTGGCCGGTGCGCTGGTGGAGGCCAATCTGTGGGGGATCGGGTGGCGGCTGGTGTTCCTGATCAACGTGCCGATCGGCATCGCCGCCTTCGCCGGGGCGGTCCGGGTGCTGCCCCGGACCGTCGCCCATCCGGGGATCCGCCTCGACACCGGCGGGATGGTGCTGATCGGCGTGGCGCTGACCGCCATCATCTACCCGCTGATCCAGGGCCGCGCCGACGGGTGGCCGGCCTGGACCTTCGTCTCGCTGGCTGCCGGAGCGGCGCTGCTCGGCGCGTTCGTGCTGTGGGAGCGCCGCCGCCACGGCGATCCGCTGATCGAGCCCGGACTGCTGGCCAACCGCACCTACACGAGCGGCATCCTCGTCGCGCTCGCCTTCTTCGGCGCGTTCGGCGGCCTGGTGCTCTGCGTCTCGCTGTTCGCCCAGCTCGGCGAGCACTTCTCACCGATCCACGCCGGGCTGACCCTGATGGCGATGGTCGTCGGGATGATCGCCGGGATGGGCGCCGGGTTCGCGCTCGTCGGACGGCTCGGCCGCCACCTGCTCCACCTCGGCGTCGCGATCGTCGCCGCCGGCACGGTCGTGCTGGCCCTGACCGTGACCGGCGCCCAGACGGCCTCGACCTGGGACCTCGCCCCCGGGCTGTTCCTGATCGGCCTCGGTGCCGGCGCCGAGCATCGGCCAGCTGTTCGACTTCATCCTGGCCGGAGTGGGCATGGACGAAGTCGGCTCCGCCTCCGGCGTGCTCGAGGCCGTCCAGCAGCTCTCCAGTGCACTCGGCGTCGCCGCGCTGGGAACGATCTTCTTCTCGGCGTTCGACGGGCATCTCCCGACGCATGCGCTGGCCATCACGGCCTGGGCCTGCCTGGTGCCGCTGGCCGCCACCTTCCTGCTCGTGTTCAAGCTGCCGATGCACGCCCGCGAGCCCCAGCTCTGAGCGGCGAGGCGGGCGGCTCCGAACCGACGACCGGTCCACCCGAGCTCGACGCCGACGACCGGCCTGATGGTGGTGAGGTCGTTCCGGGCATCGCCCCTCGCCCGGCGGGGTCTCGTCGGGCACGCGGACGTGCGGCGACCCGGCACCGGGTAGGTGTGGCGTCGATTCTGTAGAATTCCGTGCACCCGGAGATCTCGATCGCCATGTCGGAGCACGACCGCCTGACCGGGCCGGAACGCGTCCCGGGTCGAACGCGACCGAGGGACGGTGGACGGGGGGTGAGCGGATGACGAGGTCGAGAACGCCCGACCGCCACCGTGCATCGTGATGGAGGCGACACCCCCCACGGACGTCCCGGTCCTGACCGACCTCGACCAGCTGGCAGCCCGGCATCGCCAGAGCTACCGGACGGCCTCGCCCTGGCCGCACGTCGTGCTCGAGGACCTCGTCGACCCGACCCTCATCGCCGACGCCGAGCGGCAGGAGCTCGAGCCCGGGCTCGAGCTGAAGGTGGCCCACTCGCATCGGGAGGCGAAGGCGGAGTCACCCGAGCCGAGCGGCCCGGCGGCGAGGGCCATCCTCGACGCGTTCGGCAGCCCCGAGTTCGTCACGTTCCTCGAAGACCTCACCGGGATCCCCGACCTGGTGGCCGACCCGACGCACTACTGGACCGGCCTGCACGTCAATCCTCCGGGGGCGTTCCAGTCCGTCCACCGGGACTTCCGCCGGCACCCGGTCACCGGCCTGTTCCACCGGCTGACGGTGATCGTCTACCTGAACTCGCAGTGGTCGGCCGACTACGGCGGCGAGCTCGAGCTGTGGCGTTCGGACGCCTCGACCTGCGAGCGACGGATCGAGCCGATCGCCGGACGGACGGTGATCTTCGGGACGACGCCGGCGGCCATCCACGGCATTCCCGACCCCGTCCGGTGCCCACCCGGCCGAGCCCGGCTGTCGCTGGTCTCGGACTACTTCACCGTCGCCGCCGCACCCGACGACCGGCCCGAGACCCGGGTGCGACGCCCGAAGCGTCCGCAGGACCCCTGGAACGTGGGTTTCGCCGGGATCAGAGAGGGCCTGGCCGGCGTCCGACAACGCCTCGGGGCCCTGCTGCTGCTGCGACACAGGTCAGCGTGACCGACGACCGGTAGGTCAACCCGACCTGGTGTCGCCCACGACGACCAACGGTCACCAGAGGCCGAGTTCCTCCGCCTGGCGGGCCGCCTTCTCCGGAGGTCGGCCAGCTGCACCTTCTGGGACATGGTGTAGGAGATGTCGTCGTCGTCGAAGAACAGCACGGCCCGGGGGATCTTGTAGGACGCCACCCGGGGCTTGAGCCAGGCCGTCACGTCCTCAGCGGTGAGCGCCTCGTCCTCTTTCACGATGCAGGCCACCAGGGCCTGACCGAGCGTCGGGTGGGGCAGGCCCACGACCACGGCCAAGCGCACCCGAGGGTCCGCCCGAGAGCTCGCCCTCGAGCTCGGTGGTGGAAGCGTTAACGCCGGCACTGCGGACGACGTCGTCGATCCGACTGGAGAACCACACCCACCCGTCGTCGTCGATCCAACCGAGGTCGGGGGCGATGAAGAAGCCGTCATCGTAGAACGACACCCCGGGGCGGTGCTGGTCGCCGCGCCATGACGGCCGGGCCGCGCATCCGAAACTGACCGACCGTCCCCCGCCGCACGGTCGCCCCACTGTCGGGGTCGGTCACCTTGAGGGTCCACCCGGGCAGCACCCGGCCGACGCTGCCCGGCGGCTCCCCTTCCGAATGATCGGCCGGGGAGGCCGAGACCAGGGTGCAGGTCTCGGTCAGTCCGTAGCCGGTCGACCGCCAGTTGGCGAGGCCCAGTGGCTCGGCCAGGGTCCTGTTGGCGGCCGGACGAGCGACGACAGGTCGCGGGAGGCGAAGTCCGGGTGGGTGGTCGAGCGGAGGTCCAGATGGCCGGCCGGCGGGGTCACCGCCATGGTGACCCGTTCGGATTCGAGCAGCTCGAGGACCACGCCCGGCTGGAAGTGGTCGATCGTCACCAGGCGGTGCGCCCTGACTGAGGCACGCCAGCAGGGAGCGGGCCAGTCCCGAGGACCAGCAGAAGGGATACGAGCTGAAGATCCGTTCGTCCGGTCGGATCATCTGCATCCGGGCCCACGCCAGGGGTTGGACCCGCGGCGCCAGGTGGCCGTGGACGACCGCCTTGGGGACGCCCGACGTGCCCGAGGTGAACAGGATGATGGCCTCACCGTCGACACCGGCCGACCGGCGCGAACGGGTGACGTCGTCCGGCGAGGCGGCGGCACCGGCCGCCAGGAGTTGGTCCCAGGTCTCGACGCCGGCGGGCGCGGCCCCGGCGCAGACCAGCCGCTCCAGTTCGGGCAGGCTGTCGGCGGTCGGTCGATCACCACCGGCCAGATGGGGGTGGGCGTCGAGGAGCGGACCGGCCAACGCCCGCCCGCCCGCCTCCGCCGTCGTGAGGATCACCTTGGCCCCGACGAGCCCGAACGCCGCTTCCTGTTCGGGCCGCGCCGACAGTGCCGACAGGGGCGCCGGCACGGCGCCGAGGAGCGCGATGCCGAAGGTGGCCGCTATCCATTCGAGGCCGTTCGGCAGCAGCACGCCGACCCGGTCAGCGGGTTGCACTCCGGTGGCCAGGAGACCCGGGCCACCGTCATGGCGCAGTCGGCCAGCTCGCCGTAGGTCCACCGCCCGGCCGTCGTCACCAAGGCCGTCCGGGCCCCGAACCGCTCGGCCAGGTCGAGGAGAATGCCGCCGAAGGTCCCGTCACCACCGAGTTGCTGGTCAGCCGCCAGGGGCGGCCCCACCTCGACCGACAGGCCGGCGTCGGGGGTGGTCACGGACGGTTCAGAAGGTCCGGCTCGGCGGTGCCCAACTGGGCTCCCGCTTCTCGGAGAAGGCCGAGGGGCCCTCGAGGTTGTCGGGATGGTTCCAGAAGCCCTTCACGTACTCCATGCCCTCGGCCAGGGCCGCTTCCCGCCCGGTCTCCAGGGCGTTCCAGATGGCCCGCTTGGTGGTCATCAGCGCCGATGGCGAGTTCTTGGCGATGGTCTCGGCCAGGCGCTGGGCCGCCGCCTCGAGCTCCTCGGGCGGATCGACCAGTTCGTCGACCATGCCCAGCTCGAACGCCCGCTGGGCGCTCAACCGCTCGTGACGACCGACCAGGGCCATACGCATGATGGCCGAGAACGGCAGACGCCCGACCAGGCCGATGGGCTCGAGGGCCGCCACCTGCCCGACCGACACGTGGGTGTCCACGAAGGTGGCGTTGGTCGAGGCGAGCACGATGTCGGCGTCGGCCACGAAGTGCAGGCCGCCTCCGGCGCAGACGCCGTTGACGGCGGTGATGACCGGCTTCCAGACGTCGTTGGCCCGCGCCCCGAGCCCCCGCCGGCGTCCCGGCGTCTTCTCGTCGAGCTTGGCCATGCGTTGGCCCATCCCTCCGGCGGCGGCGATCTCACGGACGTCGGCGCCGGTGCAGAAGCCCCGGCCCCGGCCGGTGTTGACGATCACCCGGACGTCGTCGTCGTTGGACAACTCCTCCCACGCTCTCGGTATCTCTTCGAGCATCGTCAGGCTGTGAGCGTTGAGGGCGTCCGGCCGGTTGAAGATCAACCAGCCGACGTGGCCTCGCCGTTCGACGATGAGGGTCTCATATGACGACATGTCGATTCCTTCTCTGTCGGTGATCGGGTGAGGATCGATGCCCGGTCGTCGGGCACCGGGGCGATGCGGGCATCGACCGGTGCGCAGCCGGTCGACGGGCGGCCGGGTCAGTCAAAGCCCAGGTCCTCCCAGCGTTGGTAGACCCGGCGGAGCGCCTCGCTGGAGCTCGACGAGTGGGCCCGCTCCTTCAGAAGGTTCGCCTCGTCCTCCCGCCACACCAGGTTGGTGAACAGCGGATGGCCGATGTTGACGAAGTCGTTCCACTGCGAGATGCCCATCATGTCCCAGAAGAACTTCTTGGCCTGGCGGCCGATCATCAGGCCGTCGGTCGAGTGGAGGGCGACGGCCCGGGCGTAGCGGAGGGTCTCCTCGGCCAGACCCTCACGCGTGCTGATGGCGTTGACCACGCCCCAGCGCTCGAGCTCGGCCGCCGTCACGAGCCGACCGGTCAAGATCACCTCGTAGCCCCGGTTGATGCCCAGCTTGAGCAGGACGACCGGCAGCAGCATGTCGAAGCCGGCGAAGCCGATGCGGGTCTGTCGTCGGGCGAAGGTGGCGTCGTCGCTGGCCACGATCATGTCGCAGCACAGGGCCAGGTTGAAGCCGAGACCGAGGGCTCCGCCCTGGACCGAGGCGATCACGGTCTTGTCGCACTTGAGCAGGGCCCAGCTCATGTCCTGGAGGGCCTGGATCCCGTGGATACGGGGCGACTGGGGCAGCGCTTTCGTCGGGGGGGCTCGGCCGTCGCCGCAGCCGACGAAGGTTCGCCGGCGGCCGCCGGCTTGGGCCCGAACGTCTCGAGGGGGACCCGGGCGATGTCCTCGCCGGAGCAGAAGTCCTCCCCCGCCCCGGCCAGGACGATGACCTTCACGTCGTCGTCGTCCTCGGCCATACGGATCTTGCGGATCAGCTCGACGTTCATGTCGGGCGTGAGCATGGCGTTGCGCCGGTGCGGCCGGTTCAAGGTGATGCGGACGACGTGAGGGTCGATGACGTCGTAGAGGACCATCTCCTCGGGCGTCTGTTCCGCGACGGCGCTCGGCTTCGCAGCCACGTCTCCCCCTATTCCCCCAAAATCGACGACTGCGATAGAGGGTATAACACCGGCCCTTCGCCCGCTCAGACCGCCTCAGTCGGCGGTTCGATCGGCACCGGCGGCCCGATCGGGCATGGTCCGGACCAGGGCGTCGAGGGCCACGACACCCTCGGGTCGGGCCACCAGCGGGTTCACGTCGAGTTCGGCGATCTCCTCGGCATGGTCGAGCGACAGCCGCTGCACCGCCATGATCGCCTCGACCAGGGCGTCGCGATCGACCGGGGGCTGGCCACGGACGCCGTCGAGGAGGGCTCGTCCCCGGATGCCGTCGATCATGCGGCGAGCCTCCCCCGGTCCGAACGGCGGCATGCGGAACGCCACGTCCGCCAGGACCTCGGTGAAGATCCCACCGAGCCCGAACATCACGACCGGGCCGAAGACCTCGTCGTGCGTCAGCCCGAGGACGGTCTCCACCCCGCCGACGACCTCGCCGGCGATCAGCACACCGTCGATGTCGGCCTCGTGCGCCACCTCGGCCGCCCGGGCGGTCAGTTCGCCGTAGGCGGTGACCACCGCCTGGCGCGTGGCCAGGCCCAGGCGCACCAGGCCGAGATCGGATTTGTGGGCGATGTCGGCCGAGTGGATCTTGGCCACCACCGGGTAACCGAGCTCGTCGGCCGCCGTCGCCGCCGCCTCGGCCGACCGGACCACCCGTTCGGCCGTCACCGGGATGCCGTAGGTCGACAACAGGTCCTTGGCGGCCGCCTCGGTCAGCGTCCGGTCGGCCGGCAGGTCGGCCGGGAGGTGTGCCGTCGGCTCGACCGCCGGCTCGGCCAGGAGCCGGGCCCGGGCCTCGTGGTAGCCGAGGTAGCCCTTGAGGGCCGTGACGCACTGGCCGAACGTGCGGAAGGTGATGACCGACGACGTCGCCAGAATCTCGCGGTAGGCCGGCTCCTCGGCGGCCGGCGATCCCCAGACCAGGCACAACGGCTTGTCGGTGGTGGCGGCCAGCTCGACCACGTCGGCCACGATGGCGTCGGAGAGCTGGTAGGCGTTGGCCACGAAGGGGCAGACCACGACGCCGACGTTCGGGTCGGCGATCAGGGCCTTCAGGATCTCCTTGCCCCGCCAGTCACCGCTCGGCGCTCCCCCGCTGTCCACCGGGTTGGAGACCCGTAGGTACCCCGGGATCCACTGGCGCAAGGCCTCCTGGGTGGCGTCGGTCAGCGGGGGGACCGGCACCCCGTGGGCCACCAGGAGGTCCGACAGGTGGGCCAGCGTGCCGCCGGAGATCCC
This sequence comes from uncultured Acidimicrobiaceae bacterium, assembly GCA_963730735.1. Classification (GTDB taxonomy): domain Bacteria; phylum Actinomycetota; class Acidimicrobiia; order Acidimicrobiales; family RAAP-2; genus CAVSSX01. Next base: position 1,453,122 of record CAVSSX010000007.1, on the reverse strand, counting down.
GTAGACGCAGACCCCGTTGGCCGTCGGCGGGGCACTGCGGGCCAGGAGGGCCGAGGTGTAGAGCAGCTCGTCGATCCCGTGAACCCGGACGATCCCGAGCTGGTCGAACACCGAGTCGGCCACCGCGTCGGAGCCGGCGAGGTGCGCCGTGTGGGACATGGCCGCCGACTGGCCCAGCTCGCTCAACCCGACCTTGATCAGGACGAGGGGGACGCCCGCCTCGAGCGCCACCTCGGCCGCCTGGCGCAGTTTGGGGCCGTGCTTGAACCCCTCGACGTACCCGCAGATGGCCCCGACCGACGGTTGCCGGGCGAAATAGTTGACGAAGTCGGCGAACTCCAGGTCCACCTCGTTGCCGGTGGGCGCCCAGTACGCCATGGGGATGCCGATGTCCTGGCCCTGCCAGATGTGGCGCCCCTGGTGCCCGCTGTGGCTGATCAGGGCCAGGCCCTGGCCGGCGAGATCGGACCGCAGGGGCAAGAACGAGTTCAAGGTGGTGTTGGGCCCGAGCAGGAACACCCCACTGTCCCGCACGATGTCGCGCAGTCGGGCCTGGAGGGCCTCGCCCTCGTCGCCGGACTCGGCGAACCCGGCGGCGAAGATCATGGCGAAGGTCGGCCGCTTGACCACCACGTCCTCCAGGATGTCCACCGGGTCCCCGGCGGCGATCACCGCCAGGTCGATCGGACCCTCGATCTCGTGGATCGAGTGGTAGCACCGGACCCCGTCGATCTCGTCTCGACCGGGATTCACCGGGTGGACCACCCCGCCCTCGGCCTCGACCTTGCGCTTGACCGTGTAGTACAAGAGCCGGGTCGAGCTCCCCTTGGTCGCCGACGCCCCCACGAACGCCACCACCCTGGGGTGGAAGAAGCGGTCGAGGGGCACGTCGCGCAACAGTCCCTCGCCGCCGGCCGCGGATGTCCCTGTCATGCCTCTCCCCCGTCGACGCCCCACCCTGCTCGACGCCGGCACACCGGCCACCCCACGGGTAAATGAGCGGGCAACTGCAACACCGTATCTCGATGTCCACTTCGAGCAGTTCCCGAGAATGCGGCGGGGCCGTTGCCTATGCTCCGACGATGGCGACCACGACCCTCAAGGTCAGCGCCGGCGCCGACGACACGGCACAACGCCAGCTCGGCAAGCGCGCACTGGCCACCCGGCACCGGCTGCTCGAGGCGCTCGGCTTCCTCCTGGCCGAGAAGCCGGGGGCCAGGATCTCGGTGGCCGACATCGCCCGGGTGGCCGACATGTCGTCGGCCACCTTCTACCGGTACTTCGCTGACTTCGACGAGGCCGCCCTGGCCCTGGCCGAGGACCTGATCGACGACCTCCGGCCGGCCGTGAGCCTCGTGGCCCCGTCGTGGGACGGTCAGGCGGGGTTCGACAACGTCATGGCCTTCGTCGACGAGTTCCTCGCCCACTGGGAGAGGAACCAGCCCGTGCTCCGCCTGCGCAACCTGGCCGCCGAGGAAGGCGACCAGCGGTTCTACGAGGTTCGGCTGCGGGCCCTCCGACCGGTCAACGTGGCCCTGGCCGCCAAGATCCGCGAGCACCAGCGCGAGGGCAACGTGGTCACCGAGGTCCAGCCGACCATCGCCGCCACCGCCCTGGTCGGCATGCTGGAGCGGATCGGGGCCCACCGCTCGAGCTACGAGCGGCGGGGGCACGACGCCCTGGTGCGCACGACCGCCGTCATCATCCAGCAGTCCGTCTGCGGGGGCCGTTCGGAGCACTGACGTCGGTCCGTTCCGTGGCCGCCCGGGCCCGTCGCCCCGGGCTCAGTCGAAGCCCAGCTCCTCCCAACGCTGGTGCACGGCATCCAGGGCCGCCCGGGCGTTCCCGGTGCGGGCCCGCTCCTTCAAAAGGTTGGTCTCGTCCTCCCGCCACACCAGGTTGGTGAACAGCGGGTGCCCGATGGCCACGAAGTCGTTCCACTTCGAGAGGCCCATCATGTCCCAGAAGAGCTTCTTGGCCTGGCGACCGATCATCAGGCCGTCGGTCGAGTGGAGCGCCACCGCCCGGGCGTAGCGGAGGGTCTCCTCGGCCAGGTTCTCGCGGGGGACGACGGACGAGACGGCCCCCCAGTCGTAGAGGTCCTGGGCCGTGACCTTGCGACCCGTGAGGATGAGCTCGTAGCCGCGGTTGATGCCCAGCTTGAGCAACACCACCGGCAGCAGCATGTCGAAGCCCCCGAACCCGATGCGGGTCTGGCGCCGGGAGAACAGGGCGTCATCGGCGGCGATGATCATGTCGCACGAGAGCGCCAGGTTGAAGCCGAGGCCGTAGGCCGCCCCTTGCACGGAGGCGATGACGGTCTTGTCGCAGGTCAACAGGCCCGGGCCGTCGGTCCGGCCCTTCACGATCCCGCGGATGCGCCGGGACTGGGCCAGCCGTTCGCCCTTCTTCAACCCGAACGTCTCGGCCGGCACCCGGTTCACGTCCTCTCCGGCGCAGAAGTGCGGCCCGGTGGCGGCGAACACGATGACCTTGATGTCGTCGTCGTCCTGGGCGGCGGCGAACAGGTCATGGAGCTCGAGGTTCATGTCGGGCATCAAGATGGCGTTGCGTCGGTGCGGCCGGTTGAGGGTGATGCGGGCGATGTGCGTTCGATCACCTCGTAGAGCACCATGTCGGTCTCGGCGGCGGCCTCGGTCGGTGCCGCCGGGCCGGCTTCGGTGTCGGGCGCCTCGCTCATGTGTCCTCCTCGTCGCTCGGGTCGGTCGGTCGTTCGGTCGGGACCTGGGCGAACACCGAAGCGGCAACCGCTTCGAGTGCGCCCTGCTCCCCGCCGAAGGCGTCGGCACAGAACAGCGCCGAACGCAGGTAGAGGTGGGCGTCGCACTCCCACGTGTATCCCATGCCCCCATGGAGCTGGATGGCCGTCTCGCACACCCGGCGGGCCGCCGCCGCACACCAGGCCTTGGCGGTCGCCCCAGCCAACAACGCCTCGTCCGTCGGCGCGTTGTCCACCAGCCACGCCGCCCCGTAGGTCGCCGTCCGCGAACTCTCGAGATCCACCAGCATGTCGGCGCACAGGTGCTGGACCGCTTGGAAGGAGCCGATCGTCCGGCCGAACTGCTCACGCGACTTCACGTGCTCGAGAGCGGTGGCCATGGCCCCCGCCATCGAGCCGACCAGGGCGGCGGCCAGGCCCACGTGGGCCACGGCCACGACCCGGTCGGCGGCCGGTCCCTCGGGCGCCGACCCCCCGCCGGTCGCCGGGAGCTGCCCCACCTGACGCAGGAGGTCCTGACAGGGCACGGGGGACGCCGCCTCGTGGCCCACCGTGAGCCCGCCCCCGCCCGGCTGCAGCAGTCCGGCGCCGGGCAGCCACTCGAAGGCCCGTCCCGCGCCGGCCTGGGGTGGCCAACGGAGTTGCTCGTCCACCACCAGGGCGTACGTCGCCGAACCGTCGGCCAGGTCGGTCAAGACCTGCGCACGCTCGGTGGCCTCCAGCAGGTCGGCGGCCGTGGCCACCACCAGGGCCGGACCGACGAACGGCACGGGGACGAGGTGCCGGGCCAGCTGTTCGGCGATCAGGCAACCGTCGAGCACGGTCCCGCCCGAGCCGCCGAGCTCTTCGGACACCAGGATCCCCGACCACCCGAATTCGGCCAGTTGCGACCACACGGCCCCGGTGTCGAGCGGCTGCCCGGCGGCGACCTGCCGCAAGCGACTCGCCCCGAACTCCGATGCGGCCCATCGGCCGGCGGTGACCGCCAGTGCCTCGTGCTCCTCGGTGAGCGCGAACCTCATCGAGGACCTCCTCCCCGACCGACTCCCCGACAGCGCTGCGTCACGGGCGGCCGAAGACCTGTTCGACGTAGGCGGCGAACCGAGGGCCGACGAAGAAGCCGGCCTGGATCTCGCGGGCCCGGTCCAGGTAGGGATCCAGACCGTCGATGGCCAGCAGCTCCTTGCTGGCCGCCAACACGTCCCGGGGTACCCCGGCCAGGTCGGCGGCGGCCGCCCGGGCGGCCACCCCGGCGTCCTCCACCGCTCGGCCCAGACCGAGGCGCTCGAGCTCGCCGTTGTCGAGCCGGTGGCTCCGGTCGCACAGCAGTTCCCATCCCAGCTGGCGACCGCCGAGCTGCTTGAGGAAGTGGAAGCCCCCAGTGGCCGGAATCAGCCCCACCGAGGCCCAGCCTTGCTGCACCCATCCGTTGCGACCGAAGAACCGGAGATCGCAGGCCAGCGCCAGGTCGAAGCCCAGGCCGATGGCCGCGCCGTCCACCGCGGCGATCACCGGTACCGGGAGCGTCTGGATCCGGCGGATCAGCCCCTGGAACGAACGATAGATCCGTGCCCGGACGGCATCCTCGCCGTCCTGGGCCATCTGCCACACCTCGCGCAGATTGCCACCGGCACAGAAGGACGTGCCTTCCGCCGACAGCACGACAGCCCGGCAGCGCTCGTCCTCGGCCTCGTCCAACCGGGTCGTCAGGACGTCGGCGTCATCCGGGCCGAGGGCGTTGCGCACGTCGGGCCACGTGAGGACCACTTCCAGGACGCCGTCGTCGTCGATCACTGCCCTCCCCCCGGTCCGGTGATCAGCGACTGAGCCTCAATCGGCCCCGACGTCGTCGATCAGTGAGTGACTATATTCAATTTCGGTTTCACGGCATATGGGCGACTTCGACAGGTCGCAGGAGGCACGACGGTGGACCTGGCCGACAGTCCAGAGGAAGCAGCGTTCCGGACCCGCCTCCGGGCGTGGCTGGCCGACCATGCGCCTCGCACCATGCCGGCAGACCCCAAGGAGCACCACGAAGCGCTGGTGGCCTGGCACCGGGAACTGTTCGCCGGCGGATGGATCGGGATGTCGTGGCCGACCGAGTACGGCGGCCAGGGTCTCTCGTTCATGGAGGAGACGATCCTCCAGCAAGAACTCGGCCGGATCGGCGCCCCACCACCACCCTCTATCGGCTACATCGGTCGGGCGATCATGTCGCACGGCTCCGAGGAGCAGAAGCGCCGCTACCTCCCGCCGTTGCTGGCCTCCGAGGAGCTGTGGTGCCAGGGGTTCTCGGAGCCGGGGGCGGGCTCGGACCTGGCCAGCCTGACCACCCGGGCCCGAGCCGACGGCGACAATTTCGTGATCGACGGCCAGAAGATCTGGACCAGTCGGGGCATGTTCGCCACGTTCTGTTTTCTCCTCGCCCGGACCAGCTCCGAGGGGCCAAAACAGGCTGGGATCAGCGTGTTCATTGTCGACATGGCGTCGACCGGTGTGAGCGTCGTGCCCATCACCGAGGCCAGCGGCAACCGTCACCACTTCTGCGAGGTCTTCTTCGACGGCGTGGTCGTGCCGGCGTCGAACCTGATCGGTGAGGTCAACCACGGCTGGAGCATCGCCCAGACGACGATGGCCTACGAGCGGGGCCCGTCGGACATCGGCGCCCAGGCCGAATTCCCGGGACTCCTGAGCCGCCTGGCCCGGTTGGCCGACGAGCGGGGACTCGCCGACGACAGCGCCACCCGCCAGGCCGTCGCCCGATCGGCCGTCGCCATCGAGGTGCTGCGCCTACGTCAGTTGGCCGCGCTCACCCGGCGCATGGACGGCGCCGAACCGGGCCCCGACGGGTCGGTGGACAAGTTGCTGATGTCCGCCACCGACCAGCAGCTGCTGCACACGGCCCTCGGGATCCTCGGACCGGCGGCGTCCCTCGGTGAGGACGTCTGGTACAACCGCTACCTCCGCTCCCGGGCCACCACCATCCTGGGCGGCACGGCGCAGATCCAGCGCAATATCCTGGCCTCCCGGATCCTCGGCCTCGGCCGCTGACCCGGCCGCCCTCCCGAGAATGGTCGTCGGCGGTGATCAGCCGGGGCGGACCACGGCGTTGCGACGGACCTCCCCGTAGGGGACGTTCCGGTCGAGGGAGAGCTCTCGGGGCATGTCCAGCACCCGCTCGGAGATCATGTTGAGCTGCATCTCGTTGGTCCCACCGCCCAGGCAGATGGTCTGCCGGGTCAGGTAGTCCTCACCGAACTGGCGCAGGCCGACCTCGGCGGTGGACCCGAGCACGGCGTCGGGTCCGGCCAGCTCGAAGCCGATGTCGGTCAAACGAACCGAGGCGGTCGACGTCATCAGCTTCAGCATGGAGCTGGCCGCTCCGGGCAGGTGGCCGCCGCGAATTCCGGCGGCCACGCGTCGAGAGAGCTGACCGCGCACCGTGCCCAGGACTTGTGCCTCGGCCACCAGCTGGCGGACCCGGGTGTCGTCCGAACGGCCCGCCGCCTCGGCCAGGTCCACGAACCGCTGGACCGGGCCGCGACGGGACCGGCCTCGACCCGATCCCCCGCCGTGGGCCCCGCCCGCCCACTGGGACCCGCCGCCGACGGCGTTGCGCTCGTGGATCAGGATCCGTGAGGCGACCGCCCAGCCCTCGTTGACCTCACCCACCACCTGGGCGTCGGTGAGCACCACGTCGGTGAAGAACTCCTGACAGAAGTCCGACGACCCCGACACCAGCCGGATGGGGTTGATCTCGACGCCGGGCTGATGGAGGTCGAGGGCGAACATGGTCAGGCCCTTGTGCTTCGGGACGTCCCAGTCGGTCCGGGCCAGGCACATGCCGAGATCCCGCAGGTGGGCCCCCGAGCTCCAGATCTTCGAGCCGTTGAGGAGCCAGACGTCACCGTCGCGATCGGCCCGGGTCACCGCACCGGCGAGGTCGGAGCCGCCGGTGGGCTCCGACAGCAGCTGCGCCCAGAACTCCTCGCCCTTCAACATGGCCGGGAGGTGGCGCTGCTTCTGCTCCTCGGTGCCGAACTCGAGGATGGTCGGGGCCAGGATGGCCAACGTCGACATGTTGAGCCACAGTGGCAGCTCGTAGCCGCTCGACTCCTCGGCGAAGATGCGCTGGTAGGCCGGTGGCAACCCCTGACCCCCGTACTCCGACGGCCAGGCGATGCCGGCGTAGCCCCCATCGAAGAGTCGTCGCTGCAGCATCCGGGCCCGGGCCACGCGGTCATCGTCGCTCAGTTCGCCCTTGTGCGGACCGCCCCGCCCCATCCGCCGACCGTCGAGCTTCGGCATGTTCTCGGCCAACCAGTGCCGGACGCCACCCCGATACTCCTCCAGCGGTTCCACTGCGATGCTCATGCAGTCAACTCCCGTCGTTCCGGTCCCGGGGTGTGCGGTGCTCGGACCCGACCTCGCCGAACGGGGTGCACCCGGGACGAAGGCGGCACTCCCCCACCCGACGCCACGCCTCTTGAATACCACGACGACGTGCCGGGAGGTGGCGCCCCTCCGGCCCCCGTCCGTCGTCGACCAGATCGAGCCTTCGCCGACGCAGGAACTGCGACGTCCCGGGCGGTGGCCCGGTGGCCGCCATTCGCCACCAGATCGACGTGAGCGACGGGTGTGTGAGGACCAGGTGACGCCTTCGTCCGGTGGCCGATATTGCACGCCGACCTCGGTAGTCTCGTCGTGTTCCAAAGGGGGTTCACATGCCGAAACGAGTGCTCTACCTTCGACAGGACGGCAGGTGGGCGTGGCGTCTCGACGCCGACAACGGCGCCGTCATCGCCACCGACGGTGGCCCGGGCTACGAGAAGCAGAACGATGCGAGAGCGATGGCCGACCGCATCCTTCGGGGCGAGTTCAAGCACGCCGCCAAGATGATGGTCACGCCGACCGAGAGCTAGTCCGGCGTCGGGCCTCCGGGCCGGTCCTCCGCACAGGCCTCACTTACGGCCGGATCCACGACCGGCGTGACCGGTCCGGCCTCCGGGCCCGTCAATTTCGTGGTGGGCCCCTGGTCGCGCAGTTGCTGCAGGGTCCGGTCCTCCCAGTGCATCTTGTCCGGCATGAGGTAGGTGGCTACCCCATCGATGTGGACGAGCGTGTCGAAGGACAGTTCGCCGTCCACCCAAATCAGGTCCCAGGCCGGTCGGGGTCCCGCACCCACCGCCAGTTCGGGGTCCGGGTCGATGCCGTCGACCTTCGTGATCCGGTACGTGTTCGGACCGGTCGACCTCATCCACACTCGCTTGGTCATGCTGCAATGTATGCCCGGTCCGTGCCTGAACGTACCCTTCCTGTCGATTGTCTGTTGATCCCGTCCCTCTGGTGACCCGACGGCCAGGGGATGCGACACGGCCTCCCTGGCGGCCGGTTATTCCGGCCCTCCGGCGACGTGGCGGGGCTTTGGTCCGGCCGTACTGGGGTAGAACGGTTCCATGCCTCTCTCTCGCCGAATCGCTCGTCCGCTCCTGGCCTCGATCTTCATCGCCGACGGCGTGAACGCCCTGCGCGGTACCGGCGGCCCAACTGCGTGGCGACGTGGCGGGCGCTGAGCCGTCCACGGCCCGGACGGGCCCGGGCGGCGTCGACCCGCGGTCGCCGTGCGCGTCAACGGTGGGATCCAGATCATCGCCGGCCTTCTCCTGGCGCTCGGCAAGGCCCGGCGTCTGGCCAGCGTCGCCCTCATGGGCTCCCTCGTCGTCTCGACCCACGCCGGACACCGGTTCTGGGAGGAGACCGACGAGACCGAGCGGGCCCAGCAGCGACTCCACTTCCTGAAGAACGTCGCCCTCTTCGGCGGGCTCATCCTGGCCGCCGTCGACACCGAGGGAGCGCCGTCGCTCGGGTGGCGGGCCAAGCGCCGGGTGAAGACGATCGAGGGTGCCGTGGCACAAGGCCTCTGACACGCCCCGACGCCGTCGACCATGAGCGGGTCCGTCCCGGCGGTGACGGCGACCGCCAAGCGAAAGGCCCATGACGCCGGCGCCGCCGGTCGACGGGCCCGACGCCGCGCCCGGGCCGCTGCCATCGACGCTGGTCCGGCGATCGCCGCCGCCGGCGAAGGCCTCAAGAAGGTTCGCGATGTCGTGGCCGACCTGGCCCAGGAGTCGGGTGCCGGGGTGGCCCAGAGCACGCAGCAGGCGGCCGCGTCGGCGACGAAGGCCGCTCGCCAGCTCCAGCCGGTGGCCGAGGAGGCAACCCACAAGGCGGCGAAACTGGCAAAGAAGGCATCCCGTCAGGTCCAGCCGGTGGCCGAGGATGCGGCGAACAAGGCCGCGGTTCTGGCGTCGAAGGCCGCGCACCAACTCCAGCCGGTGGCCGAGGATGCGGCCCACAAGGCGGCGAGCTGGCCGCCACCACCGCTCGACAGCTCCAGCCGGTGGCCGAGGATGCGGCCCACAAGGCGGCGAACCTGGCCGCCACCACCGCTCAGCAACTGTCGCCAGTCGCCGAGGATGCGGCGAACAAGGCGGCGGTACTGGGCGGAAGGCTCCGCTCAGCTGCACCGGTGGTCGACGTGTGGCCAACTCGGCCGCGGCCACGCCGCCAGCGACGCCCTGGCCAAACTGAGCGAGCGCCTGCCGACCACCTAGCTCCGAGCAGCACCGCTCGGTCGTCATGGTTCTGGCCCGAGGCCCACCTGGCGCGGGTGCTGGCTCCAGGTGCCACCTCCGGCTCCTCTCGCCTCGTCCGGTCGGCCGGGGCGCGCCCGGACCCGGCTGCGTAGGATCGGATCGTTGCAGGGGGTCGACCGGGCGCACCGCTGGCGCGAGGTCCCGGACCGCAGTCGAGCTGGGGGGATGTACATGTTGGACTACGCGATCCTGGGTGGCCTGGTCGTCGACGGCACCGGCACCCCGGGCCGACGGGCCGATGTCGGCGTGCGGGACGGACGGATCGTCGTCGTGGGCCAGGTCGACGAGCCGGCGACCACCACCCTGGACGCCACCGATCTCGATCGTGACCCCGGGCTTCGTCGACGCCCGCACGCACTACGACGCCCAGCTGTGGTGGGACCCGACGGCCACGCCCTCGAACTGGCATGGGGTGACCACGGTGATCGGCGGCAACTGCGGCTTCAGCCTGGCCCCGCTGAAGGCGCCGGACGCCGATACACCCGCCGCATGATGGCCCAGGTCGAGGGCATGCCCCTCGGGCGCTCGAGGAAGGCGTCCCGTGGACCTGGGAGAGCTTCGGCGAGTTCCTGACGGGCTCGAGAACGGCCTGGCCGTCAATGCCGGGTTTATGGTGGGACACTCCGCCCTGCGGCGCTACGTCCTCGGGACGGACTTCAAGCGGGAGTCGACCCCCGAAGAGGTCGAGCAGCTGGTCACCCTGCTGGACCAGTCGCTTGGCCGGCGGGGGGTTCGGGCTTTCCACCAGCCGGTCGAGCACCGAGGTCGACGGTGACGGCGATCCCGTTCCGAGCCGATGGGCGTCCGAGGAGCGAGCTGCTGGCCCTCTGCGCTCGCTCGGGAAGTACGACGGCACCGGCTCTGGAGGCGAACATGCAGGGCTGCCTGCGTCGGTTCGCCGACGACGAGGTCGAGCTGCTCGCCCAGATGTCGGCTACGGCGCACCGCCCGCTCAACTGGAACGTGCTGGGTGTCGAGGCCGCCGACCCCGAGAAGGTCCCGTGGCAGATGCGCCCGTCGGCCGGGCCCGGAGCTTGGGCGGCCGGGTGGTGGCCCTGACGATGCCGATCTTCGCCGACAACAACCAGAGCTTCAAGACGTTCTGCGCCATCTGGCTACTGCCCGGTTGGCGCCCTGTCCTCGATCAGCCCTCCGACCGGGTCATCGCCGAGCTGCGTGACCCGGCCAAGCGGCCGGCCTTCTGGCGTCGGCCCGCGATTCGAACATGCCGGTCATGGCGGAGTTCGACCGGTATCTGATCGGCGACGTGTTCTCCGAGGTCAACGAGCCGTACCGCAACCGGCTGGTCGGCGACATCGCCCGCGAGAAGGGCAGGATCCCTTCGAGACCATCGTGGAGATCGTCGCCGCCGACGACCTCCGGACGGTGCTGTGGCCACAACCGGCCTCCGACGGCCCGGCCGACTGGGAGCTCCGCCGCACCCTCTGGGAGGACCCCGACGTCGTGTTGGGCGGCAGCGACGCCGGTGCCCATCTGGACCGCATGCTCGGCTCGGCCTATCCCACCCGATTCCTGGGTGACTCGATCCGCGGCAAGCAGCTGGTGTCGCTCGAGCGGGCGGGCAGATGATGACGGATGTCCCCTCCCGGCTCTTCGGCCTTCGCGACCGGGGCCGGATCGCCGAGGGCTTCCACGCCGACATCGCCGTGCTCGACCCGGCTACGGTCGACGCGACGCCGGTGCGTACCGCCTTCGACCTTCCCGGCGAGGCCAAGCGGCTGCTGGCCGACCCGATCGGTGTGGTCCGGGTGCTGGTCAATGGCCAGGCCACCATCGAAGATGGCCAGCCCGTCGGGTCCTTACCGGGCAAGGTCCTGCGGAACGGGCGGGACACCGCCGACACCTCGACGATCTAGTCCGGACACCACCCCAACCCCCGAGTCGGGGCCGGCTTCTTCAGGCGGGTCGGCCAGCCCGGCACGCCTCGCGGGACGCCCCACCCGGACCCGGGGTCACGGTCGGCACCTCGGCGACCCGGGCCGCGGCCGGTTGCTCGACGCCGGCATCGGGCGAGGCCGCCGTCGTCGATGCTCGCCCTCCCCCTCGCCGAACCGGGGACGCCGCATCCAGATGTAGACGCCGGCGTAGAGGCCGCAGAAGAACACGGCGAGACCGCCCCAGAGCACCCACATCAGTACCGGGAACCCGCCCACCACCCCGTCCGTCGTCACCACGGCTGCTCCTCTCGTCCGAACCTCGACTACTAACGAAGTTTACACGATTAGTTCGTCCATTAACTAATCGTGTCCACTGAGGTGACGGAGAACTGGCACACTGAGGAATGGGACCCTCCAGACCCTCGGCCGTCGAGCGCGGCCACGCCATCGGGCGACGACCTGTTGGCCCTGGAGCGCCAGGTCTGTTTCGCCCGGCGGGGCCAACCGCAGTGTCCTGGCGATCTACCGTCCCCTCCTCGAGCCCATGGGCCTGACCCATCCCCAATACCTCGTCATGTTGGCCCTGTGGGGTGCCGCACCGTTGTCGGTCAAGGAGCTGGGGCAGCTCCTGCAGCTGGACTCCCCCACCCTGTCGCCCCTCCTCAAACGCCTGGCGTCGGCTGGCCTGGTCACCCGGACCCGGAGCACCGACGACGAACGACAGCTGGACATCGAGTTGACGCCGGCCGGCCGGGCCCTCCGGCAGAAAGCCCTGGCCATCCCGCCGGCCGTGATCGCCCAGCTCGGCATGGGACTCGGCGAGCTCGAGTCGCTCCACGCTGCCCTGACCCACGTGATCGCCGCCGCCCGGTCGGCCGGAGTGTCGGCCCTCGCCGAGTCCTGACCGTCGTTCGGGGCGACCGTCCAAGGGAGCGAGCGTCGCCGCCGCCGACTGGGACTGCGATGAGAGTCGGCCAATCCCCCGATCCACCCCTAGGACCGGACGTCGGCGGTCTCAGGGCGTTGTGGCCCGAGTTGCGTTTGAGCGGCGGGAAATGGGGTACGCCACCCCCGTGCCGCAAGGCACCGTGACTCGCCGGCGGAGGCGGGGCGACGGACCCCCGGATCGGCACCGGGGGTCCTGTCGCGTGCCGCACCGACCGGTCGTGCCGAGTCAGGCAGAGATCTTCGAGAGCCAGCTGTGGTCGTAGTCGCGATGGCGGTCGCACGACATGAGGACAATCGAGACGCCCTCGGAGAGTTCGTGCCGGGCCCACCACCGCGGCGGGGTATCGCACTGCGTCGCCTGCTTCTTGGCCGGATCGAGCGACATGCGCCAGCACGGCCGCAGTTGCACCACCTTGCGGTTCGACGCCATCACGGACGACGCTAGCCACGACGACCCGACAACGGCGCGTGATTTTTCGGGAGGTCTCGCGACCTCGCCGTGACCCGGGTCGGCCGCACCCGGTAGAACGACTGCCACTCGCCGGAGCCCCGGTGCCCATTTGGTATGTTTTCAGTCCAGACCGTCGAACGGAGCAACCGCATGCCACTGCACATGACGACCGAGGAACGCGAGGCCTTTTTAGCCGAGGTCCACGTGGGCATCGTGGCTGTGGACGACCCGGCCACGGCCCGCTGGCGCTACCGGTCTGGTACGCCTACGAACCGGGCGGCCCGATCCGCGTCATGACCGGGCGAACCTCGCGCAAGGCCGGGCTCATCGAGCACAGCGGTCGTATGAGTCTGGTGGCCCAGTCGGAGGCCCCGCCCTATAGGTACGTCGCCGTCGAGGGTGCGGCCACGATCGTCGGACCATCCGACGAGGACGAACGGCGGGAACTAGCCCGGCGCTATCTGGGTCGCGACGGGGGTGACGAGTTCATGGCCGCCACGGCCGGCGCCGACGACGTGACCATCGAGCTCGTGCCCGACGCGTGGCGCACCGCCGACTACTCGGGGTCCTCCGACTGACGCCGCCAGGCGGCTCCGGACCGGCGGCTTTCCGCCGTGCTCGCGGACCGCACCGCTCGGGTCCGGGCGCGACGACACGGCCACCGGGGAGCGGTTGCTCCCCCGGTGGCCGTGTCCCGCAGCTCCGACTAGCTGGCGGATCCGTAGAACGGCATGACCATCGGTCCCGGCGGCCCGTAGGAGAAGACGCCACCGTCGGACGCTACCAACCAGTACCCGTCGTACGAGTTGTTGTTGAGGCCCATGACCACCGGCTTGTTCAGCGTCAGGCTGGCCGCCGAGCCGTAGAAGGGAGCGTTGTAGGCGAACACCCCTCCGTCGGAGGCGACCAACCGGTACCCGGACCCATCGGACACGGGGGCGATGCCCACCACCGGCTTGTTGAGGTGCAGGTTGCCCGTCGAACCCTGGAAGGGCGCGTTGTAGGCGAACACCCCGCCGTCGGAAGCCACCAGCCAGTAGCCACCGGTGGTCCGATCGAGCCCCATGCCGACGACCGGCTTGTTCAGCGGCTTGCCGCCCATCGAGCCCTGGAAGGGTGCGTTGTAGGCGAACACCCCGCCGTCGGAAGCCGTCAGGTAGTAACCGGTGCCGTTCAAGGTCGCCGTCATGGCCACCACCGGCTTGTTCAGCTTCAGCCCACCGGTGGACCCCAGGAACGGGGCGTTGAAGGCGAATACCCCGCCGTCGGACCCGACGAGCCAATAGCCACCGGTGGTCCGGTCCACGGCCATCCCGACGATCGGCTGGTTGAGGTGCTGCCCGGTCATCGCGCCGTAGCAGGTGGCCGCACCGAAGGCGGCGACGTCACCCGCCGAGTCGACCTCGTAGTAGCCGGTCCCGTCGTCGACCGCCGCCCCACCCACGATGGAGCCCGAGGGGATCTTGGCCATGCAGTTGGTCGTCACCGGGCCCGGCGTCGGCGTGCTGGCCCCCGGCAGGGTCTGGAACCACAGGTAGGCGTTGGTCGGCACCTCACCGAACCCGCCGGCACCGATGCCACTCCCGGACACGTTCTCGAGGGCCTTGACGGCCGAGTAACTCTTGGCGTTCTCGACCGAGGCCAGGCCTTGCGGCGAGGTCACCGGAATGACCACCACGTTCCACCACTCCGGCTGGTCACCGTTGCGGGTGGTCAGGAGGTGGTCATGGCCCGGCAACGGCACGTTGTCCAGGTGCTGGCGGCAACCCCGAGGACGCTGGCCAACCGCGACAGGTCGATCGTGGCCGGGTGGTCGATGCACACGATGGCACTCGAGCACTGGTTGTACGTCACCGGTGGGGTCGAGTACAGCGGGACCGGGATGTACAGCGGGTCGATTTGACTGTTGGTCACCGTCGGCGACGGCGCAGTCGGGTCGGCCACGCCCGGCGGCACCTTGGTCGGCGCTGCTCCAGCTTCACAGCCGGTGGATGCCGCTGACGGCGACCGATGTGTCGCAAAAGTACTGCTCGGTATAGAGCGCCTCAACGTCCTGACCGGCGATCCAGTCGTGGCTGATCCCGATGTTCTGGCACAGCGGAGCGGTCGCACCACAGTCGTTGTTGAGGTTGTTGAAAGTCTGACCGGACTCCACCTGACTGGCCGGCGGATCATCCGGGGCGGTAGCCACGGCCGGGCCCGGGGGCGCCGTCGCCGTCAGATTCGACGCCTGCGCCGCCGGCACCGTGCCCGGCAACACCTGGAAGAACAAGAAGGCGTTCGTCGGCACCGGCGTGGCCTTGCCCGGCCGTCACCGCCGCGTTGATCGCCGAGGCGCTCGTCAGCGAGTTGAAGGTAGCCGGATCGGCGGTCGCCACGACCTCGACGTTCCACCACTCAGGCAGGCCGTTGTTCCTCGTCGCCACGACGTGGTTATGGGCCGGGATGGGGACGTTGTAGAGACTCGCCGGCGAGGGGTTGCCCGGTAGGGCACCGGCGATCTGGGACAGGTCGATGGTCGGCGGATGGTCGATACAAGTCGCCGTCGCCGTGCACTGGGTCGGTGGTGGGTTGGCGAACAGGGGAACGGGGATGTACAGGGTGTCCCCGTGGGTGGTGTTGCCGAGGGACGTCCCGTTCGCCGAGTCCCCGGTTGGATTGGCCGACGCCGCCGTGCCGGCCTCGCAGCCGGTGGCGGCGTGCGAGGCGACCGACGGGTCACAGTAGTAGTCCTCGCGAATAGAGGAGGTCGACGTTGGTGCTGTTGTAGAAGCCGTACGACTCCCCCACCTGGCCGCAGGTCGGCGCGTCGTTGCCGCAGTTGTACTGCAGCGGATCGATGGTGGTGCCGCTGTTCCCGCTCGGGATGTTGGTCGCCGGGCCGTTCGTGGCCACGGCTCCGGCCACCGTCACGGCCAGACCGGCGCCGAAGGTGGCCAAGGTGATCGACGCTACGAGCGACAGCAGGATCTTGGCGATCCTCGAGCGTCCCCCGAACGGTTGGAACTTTCGACCTTCGGTGTGTCGCAGTGCCACGGAACCCCACCTTTCGAGCGAGCGGCAGTCGTCGCTATTGGGGGTCCGGATCTGTCGGCAAGAACGGATTAAGCATTCGTACGACAGCGCTTCGCCGGTCCCCGACGTCGCTCAGAATCCCGGCGCCGGGGAACCTGCGGTCGTGCCGGACGCTCGGAGGATCGCCCGGCACGACGGCTACGCCGTCGGCGGCCGCTCACCAGTTTCGATGAGTCGCCGGGCGACCTCACGGAGCTTCACGTTCTGAAGCTGGGACGACCGGCGCAGGATGTCGAACGCCTCGTCGGAGTTGATGCGCTCGCGCTCCATGAGGATCCCCTCGGCCCGGCCGATCATCTCCCGGGTCGCCAGCCCGGCCCTGAGCGTGTGCGCCCGGGCCCCTTCGTCTTCCCGTTCCCGGGCCGACGCCGAGCGCGGCGCCTGCCATCTGGGCCAGGACGACCCCCCGGGCTCGCTCGACGCCCCCGAAGGCATCGCCGGAACGGGAGTAGGCAGTGAGGATCCCCTTTCCCTTGGCCATGGAGAGGGGAACGGCCAATGCGCTCCGGATGCCGGCGGCGTGGGCCGCGGGACCGAACCTCGGCCATCGGGGATCGTCGACCAGCACGTCGGCGATGACCACCGCCGACGAGTCGGCCGCGTCGATGCACGGCCCCTCGCCGAATCGGCACTGCAGCGCATCCACCTTGACCACGACCGGATCGGTGTGGGCCGCCGTATCGAACAGATCGTCGGTGAGCACGGCAAAACCGGCGAAGTCGCACGCCCGGATCGTCGTCACCGTCACGTCCACGACGCAGCGGAGGGTCTCGGCGAGACCGCCGGCCGAGAAGAGCGCCTCCACCGACCCGGCCAGACCGCTGGTCAGCGAGGACGGCCTCGATATCGTCCACTATGGGTTCCGCGTGCTGGGTCATCGTGCCCTCCGATGCTGTCGATCCCGGCCGCCAGCCCTCTCTGCAGTTCGGACGGTGCGTCGCCGACGAGTGGACGTGGGCATGTTTCCCCGTTCCCTCGTGCTCGGCCCGACCTCGTTCGATGCCCTTTCTTCGTCGCCGGCTGGTTCCGCGGATGGCGCCACGTCCTTCGTCGATCCCGGGCGCCGGACGGCGTCAGCTGTTGCGCTCGCAGGACGGGTCGAGCCAGCCAGCCCGCCAGGCCGAGGCGAGGGAACGTGAGTTCGGTTCGCATCGAGCGTTGCCCCGGTCGGTCAGCCGCCTGCGTGTCCCTTCCCGGCCCGATGCTCGCTCCCGACCCCGCTGGTGGCCGCGACAACGACGAACGGCCAGAGCGACTCGGTGCCGGTGGCCACGCGCTCGGCCAGTCCTCGCTGGCCACCGTGGAGCTCCAGGGCGAACCACGCAACCGACGCCAGCATGATCGAGACGGCGATGGCCGAGGGCCCGGGCGACAGCAGCCGCGCTCCGGGACGCCTGGTCGACCCGAACGCCGGCCAGATGGCCATGGCGATCAGTGCCAGGGTGGCGGCCGCGGTGTGGGCCACCGAATTCCCGACCACGGGCTGCGGGAAGGCCGCGACCAGGAAGGTCCCGAGCCCGCCGATCCCGAGGACGACCCGACCGAGCGGGGCTGCAGGGCGCAGACCGGCGGCGATGACGACGTAGCAGGCCCCCGCTCCCGCCAACCCCAGCGTCATGACCCACCGGTGGGAGGCGCCCAACGACGCCAAATCGCTGATCGTGTCGCGTACCGGGTCGTAGCCCGGAGGTTGGAGCGTCCCGGCGATCGCCCAGCCCCCGATGATCAGACAAGGGGCGAGTGCCGACGCCAACATGGCCCACCAGGGGACGCGGCGTGAGGCCATGTCAGCGGACGACACGAGGCCGTGACGCCCTGGTCGTGCTGGCTCGACGCCCGATGGTCTGCTCACCCGGCGATCGACGCCGGTCAGCGAGGTGACCGCTCGGACAGTCCGCTGGACGGCGAGCGCAACGTTCCCAGGGCGGCACGCACCTGTGATTTGGTGGTCCCTTCCGGTTGTCGCAGGACCACGGCGGCCGCTCGATAGGAGCAGTCGTCATAGAACACCGTACGCACTGCAGCGCGTTGGCGCGCCGGCAACGCGTCAATGGCCTGGGCGATCCGAGCCGCCTCCTCCCGGGCCACCACACTCCCCTCGACGTCGGCGAGGGAGGTCTCGGGAGCGGCCGAGCGGCGTTCCCTCAACGCCCGAGCCCCGTCCGAGCGCATGAGATCGATCGCCTTGTGACGAGTCACGGTGAGGAGTAGCGAACGCATGGAACCCTTGGTCGGGTCGAACTTCGTCGGATGCCGCCAGAGGAGCAGGAACACCTCTTGGGTGACGTCGGGGGCCAGCCTCGACCCGCACAGGTGCTGGGCCAGCCGCTGGACGCTCGGGCTGTGCTCCCGATAGCACTCCTCGAACGCCTGGTCGGCGCAACTCGGCCAGGGCGGACGATCGCTCGTCGGCCCCGCCTGGCTCCCGCCCGACACGGTCGTCACTGGCCGCAGCCGCGAGGCAAGCGACCGGATCCACGCGGCCCCACCGCAGCACCGGGCGCCGGGTCGGCGGGGCGGCACGCAGCCACGGCAGTGGAACGACTGGGCAGAAAAGCACACGGCATTGCGTGCGGCTCCCGGGGACGACTCACCCTCACTGCCGAAGGTGGTGGCAACGTACCCCTCGGGCGCGCCCCTCTGCAACCATCCCCCGGTGCCCGCCGGCGACACCTGCGATGCCGTTGCGATGCACTTGCAAACTGTTCGCAGTTAGGGCAACGTGACCGGGTGGTCGCCACCCGCGCACGGCGGAGCGTCGGCACCGACCGGCGGTTCGGGACGTTGCGCCGTTCGCTCACTCCTGGCGAGTGGTCCCGGCTGGCCGGAATGGGCGTGACGATCGTCACCCTGTTCGTCGTGGGCTTCGCCCTGCTCTTCGCCGCCGCCCCCCACGACTACCGGCTCTCGTCGACCGAAGTGTTCGGCATCGGTACCGGGCTGCTGGCCCTGACGCTCGGGATGCGTCATGCATTCGACGCCGACCACATCTCGGCCATCGACAACACGACGCGCAAGCTCATGGCCGGCGGCCAGCGTCCGACCAGCGTGGGCTTCTTCTTCTCGTTGGGTCACTCGACGGTGGTCTTCGCCCTGGCCGTCCTGCTGAACTTCGGCATCCGGGCCCTCGACGGCCAGGTCCAAGACGGCGGATCGAGCCTGCACCGGATCACCGGGATCGTCGGCACCTCGGTGTCGGGGACCTTCCTCTACGTCATCGCGCTCCTCAACGTCCTCGTCCTGCGCTCGATCGTCACCAGCATCGGGGAGATGCGCCGAGGGACGTTCGACGAGGAACAGCTCGAGCGTCGGCTGCAGGAACGCGGCGTGATGAACCGGTTCTTCGGGCCCCTGGCCCGCCGGGTCGACACGCCCTGGAAGATGTACCCGGTCGGCGTCCTGTTCGGGTTGGGTTTCGATACCGCCTCGGAGGTGGCGCTGTTGGTGCTCTCGGGCACGGCCGTGGCCGGTGGCCTCCCCTTCTGGGCCGTCCTGTGCCTGCCCATCCTCTTTGCCGCCGGCATGTGCCTCTTCGACACCCTGGACGGCTGCTTCATGAACTTCGCCTACGGGTGGGCCTTCTCGAGCCCGATCCGCAAGATCTATTACAACGTGATCATCACGGGGATCTCGGTCGCCGTCGCCGTCATCATCGGGACGATCGAGCTGTGCGGTCTGGCAGCGTCGGAGCTGGACCTCCACGGCCCGTTCTGGAGCACCGTCAGCCGGTTCAACATCAACACGGCCGGCTTCCTCGTGGTCGGCCTGATCGCCCTGACCTGGGTCGTGGCCTTGGCGGTCTGGCGGTTCGGCAACGTCGAAGAGAAGTGGCAGCCCCCGACGTTGCCGCCCACGGCACCCGCTACCGTCGGTGTCGACGAGGCCACCACCGACGACGCCCGCGAGTTCCTGGCGCACCACTGACGATCACCCGTGCCCGCCGGTGGGCGGCGGCATCCGCCTCCCGGTCCGCCGCGTCGACCTATCGCACCGAGTTCGAGAGCTCGGGAGCCGCCGGCTCCGGCGTTGACCCGGCGCACCGTCGTCGACGCCGGGCCGGAGCGCACGGCCTGGGGGCCCCGGGTCCACGACGCGGCGGCGGCCAGCAGGCTGGCCACGATGGCGAAGTCGAGGGCGGCGTGGAGGCCGGCTCGGAACGGGGCGGCGATGAGGCCGGGGAAGAAGCTCCGCCCGGTCAGGGTGGCCTGCTGGGCCGCCGGCAGATGGGCCAGCACGTGCGCACCCACCAGGTGCTGGACCGGGTTGTAGCCGAGGAAGGCGGCGAACAGGGTGGACACCGGCGGCAGCTTGGAGACCCGGGTGGCGTCGGCCGGGGCCACGCCGTGGGCCACCAGGCCGTGGTAGAGGCTCGCCGGGAGGGTGGCCGAGAGGCCCACGATGATCAGGGTGAAGAAGATCCCGATCGAGAGCACCTGGGCCGAGTTCTGGAAGGTCGTGTTCATCCCCGACCCCGCCCCTCGGTGCTCGGGCGGGAGGCTGTGCATCACCCCGGCCCGGTTCGGCGAGCCGAACGAGGACATGGCCGCCCCGGTGAAGAACAGCAAGATGGCGAACACCCAGTACGGGAAGTCGGTCGGCAGCAGCTCCAACAGGGCGAACCCCACGGCCGCCCCGAGCATCCCCCCGGTGGCGAACAGCCGGGAGCCGTAGCGGTCCGACAGGACGCCCGAGAGGGGCCCGGCGATCAGGAAGCCGGCGGTGAGCGGGAGCATGGCCAGACCGGCCCACAGCGGCGTCCGGGTGAAGTCGTAGCCGTGGAGCGGGAGCCAGATGCCCTGCAGCCAGATGATCAGCATGAACATCAGCCCGCCCCGGCTGAGGGCGGCCAGGAAGCTGGCGAAGACCCCGGCGGTGAAGGCCCGGATCTTGAAGAGCTGGAGCCGGAACATCGGCTCGGCGACCTTGGTCTCGATGATGCCGAAGGCCACCAGCAACAGCACCCCGACCCCGAGGCACGTCAGCACCAGCGGGTTGGTCCACCCCATGGTCTGGCCGCCGTAGGGCTCGATGCCGTAGGTGATGCCCACCATGATCAGGATGAGGCCGAGGGCGAAGGTGATGTTGCCCGGCCAGTCGATCCGGGCCGGCCGGCGCTCGCTCAGCTCCTGCAGCTTGAGATAGCCCCAGACGGTGGCGAACAGGCCGATCGGAACCGAGACGAGGAAGATGAGGCGCCAGTTGACCGGGGCCAGGATCCCGCCGAGGACCAGGCCGATGAACGTGCCGCTGAACGCCGCCGCCTGGTTGATGCCCATGGCCATGCCCAGCTTCCCCGACGGGAAGGCGTCGGTCAGGATGGCCGCCGAGTTGGCCATGAGCATGGCCGCGCCCACCCCCTGGAAGAGCCGCATGACGATCAGGCAGATGCCGGCGGCGTGCCCGGCCATCCAGGTGATGCTGAGCATCAGGGAGAAGAAGGTGAAGACGGCGAAGCCCAGGTTGTAGGTGCGGACCCGCCCGTAGATGTCGCCCAGCCGACCGAGCGACGTCACCAGCACGCTGGTGACCACCAGGAAGCCCAGGATCATCCACAGCAGGTAGAAGCTGTTGCCCGGCTGCAACGGGTCGATGTCGATCCCCCGGAAGATGTCGGGCAGGGCGATCAACGTGATCGAGCCGTCGATCGTGGCCATCAGCATCCCGAGGGTCGAGATGAACAGGGCGGTCCACTTGTAGCTGTCGGCGACCATCGGGCGGGCGGGGCGGCCCGGTGGTGCGAACGCCAAATCGGTCATGCGGCTCCAGACGAGACTCTCGGATGCACCCTAGGGACACTTAACGTTAACGTCAACTTATCGGACCGTGGGTCGGACCCCGTCCCACGGGTCCGCAGCCGACCGGTCGGCTCGGCCCGGCACACCGCCTCCCCTGGACAGCGCCAGCCCGGCGCACCAAGGTGGGAGCATGCTCTACACCCACCTCGGCCGCTCCGGCCTGACCGTCAGTCGCCTGTGCCTCGGCACCATGAACTTCGGACCGCTCACCAGCGAGCCCGACTCGTTCGCCATCATGGACTCGGCCCACGAGCAGGGCATCAACTTCTTCGACACGGCGAACCGCTACGGGCGACACCTCGGGGTCGGGGCCACCGAGGAGATCATCGGCCGCTGGTTCGCCCAGGGAGGCGGCCGGCGAGAGCGCACGGTGCTGGCCACCAAGCTCTACGGCGAAATGGGTGACTGGCCCAACGAGGGGAAGCTCTCGGCCTTGAACATCCGCCGGGCGCTCGACGCCAGCCTGGCCCGACTCCAGACCGACTACATCGACCTCTACCAGTTCCACCACATCGACCGCCGCACGCCGTGGGAGGAGATCTGGCAGGCCATCGAGGTCGCCGTGGCCCAGGGGAAGATCCTCTATGTCGGCAGCAGTAACTTCGCCGGGTGGCACCTGGCCCAGGCGCAGGCGGCCGCCGCCGCCCGCCAGTTCACCGGCCTGGTGAGCGAGCAGTCCATCTACAACCTGGCCACCCGCCAGATCGAGCTCGAGGTGCTGCCGGCCGCCCGGCACTACGGCATCGGCGTCCTCCCCTGGTCCCCCCTCGAAGGTGGGCTCCTGGGCGGCGTCCTGCGCAAGGAGCGGGAAGGGAAGCGGCGCCTCGAAGGTCGGGCGGCCGACGCCGTGGCCCGCAACCGGCCGCAGATCGAGGCCTACGAGGACTTCGCCGCCGAGCTGGGCCATGAGCCGGGCGACGTGGCGCTGGCCTGGTTGCTCCACCAGGAGGGTGTCACCGCCCCCATCGTCGGGCCCCGCATCCAGGAGCAGCTGGACGCGGCCATCCGGGCCCTCGACGTCCGGCTCGACGAGAAGGCGCTCGGGCGACTCGACGAGATCTTCCCGGGCTTCCAGCCGGCTCCCGAGCACTACGCCTGGTAGGCACCGGGAGCCGTAGGGCCCGACCGGTCGGGACCACGGGCCAGCGGCGGTGGCCGGACCTTCGCCGGTCAGGCGGCGTGGGTGGCGAGGAACTGGCGGATGGCGATGGCGGCGGCCGGGGTGTCGGCCGGTTCCTTCCACTGCTCGATCAAGGTGGCCGACGGGACACGCTCGGCCAGCGCCCGGGACACCGAGCGGGGGTGGTACTCGTCGTTGCCCTGCAGGACGAGGAGCGGGGTGCGCACGGTCGGCAGGAAGCCGTCGTCGACGCTCCACAGCAGGCGGTCGGGGCCGAAGAGCGACGAGCGGAAGGCATCCCAGTCGGCCTCGGCCGCCTCGGGGTGCTCGTCGGCGATCCCCTGGCGCCAGGTGTCGAAGAGCGAGCGGAACGTCGCCAGGTTGTCGTCGCGGCCGATGGGCTGCAGGGCCACGGCGGCGGTGATCCGCTCCGGGGCGGCTTCGAGCAGTCGCAGGAGGAAGGCCCCACCGATGCACATGCCCACGACGGCGAACCGATCGATCCCGAGGGCGTCCATCAGCGCCAGCTGGTCGCCGGCGTAGCTGCCCCATCCGTCCCCGCCGGTCACCGGGGCGAAGGACGTCCCGGTGTTGCGTTGGTCCATGGCCACGACCCGGTAGCCGTCGGCCAGCTCCTGGAGCGGGTTCCACGGCATCCGAGACCACAACTCGGTGCGTGACGCCGACAGGCCCCCCGGGGCCAGACAGAGCACGGCCGGACCCTGCCCCCGTGTCCTGGTAGACGAGTCGGACGTCGCCGGAAGAGAGCGTGGGCATGCGACGACGGTACTCCCCCGGCCGGCGCCGGACCGGGGTGGCGACCGGACGGCGGGGCGGTCGGCGCCGACCGGGTGGCGACCGCCCCGACCATCCTCTGATTGGGTTGGCCCCAGGCCGGGTTGGCCCAGGCCGGGTTGGCCCCAGGCCGGGTTGGCCCCAGGCCGGGTTTGGCCCCAGGCCGGGTTGGCCCCAGGCCGGGTTGGCCCCAGCCCGGGTTGACCTCAGGCCGGGTTGGCCGCCGCCGGCTGGGGCGTCATCGGCGTCCACCCACCCATGAGGTGGTTGCCGCCGTCGACGTCGATGGTCACGCCGGTGATCCAGGCGGCCTCGTCGGACAGGAGGAACAGCACCGCCGCCGCCTGGTCGGACGGGTAGCCGATACGACCCAGGAGGAGGTTCTTGCCGGCCGCCGCCCCGTCGTCGGACTCCCACATGTTGACGTTGCCCTCGACCATGGTGAGACCCGGGGCGACCCCGTTCACCCGGACGCCGCGAGGACCGAGGTCCCGGGCCATGGTCCGGGTGAGGGCGTTGAGGGCCGCCTTCCCGGCCGAGTAGGCGGACATGGTCGGCGTCGTCTTGTGCACGGTGCCGCTCGAGATGTTGACCACCGAGCCGCCGCCGTCGTCACCGAGGCCGTGGGCCATCGCCTCCTGCACCAGGGCGATGGTGCCCCAGGTGTTGATCGAGATCGACCCCATGAAGTCTTCACGACCCATTTCGAGGAACGGCCCCACGTAGGGCGCACCGCCCACGGCGTTGACGATCAGGTCCACCCGACCGAAGTTGTCGATCGCCGCCTTGACCAGGGCCGTGACCGTGGCGTCGTCCTCGAGGGACCCCGGCACGGCCACCACCTTGTCGACGCCGGCCGACCGGAGCGCCTGCTCGGTCTCGGCCAGCCGATCGGCCGAACGGCGGTTGATGACGACCGACGCCCCTTCGAGCCCGAGCCGGAGGGCGCAGGCCTGACCGATCCCCTGACTCGAGACGCCGGTGACGATGGCCACGCGGCCTGCGAATCGCTGCTGGTACTCCATGGATGCTCCTCTTCTTCCTACTGTGGGCTCATATGGCTGCGACGGGGAGACCGTAGGTCGGGCCGCCGGCCGGCGTCGTCATGCCGCCGATCTCCCGGCCGGCACCGGCGATCACGACCCCTGAGATGCTCCCGTCAGGCGGCGCATCGCCGGCAGCACCGACTCGGTGAGCCCGGCGATCTGGTCCCGCACCGCCTCGGCCGCGATGCCCGGGAGATGGATCCGCAGGTTGATGGCGTCGACGCCTGTGTCGCGCTGGATGGCCACGATGCGCTCGGCCAGCTCGACCGGGTCGGTGGACGCCAGGGTCTGGTCGTCGCCGAACGGCAGGTTCCCGTTGCCCTTCTCGGCGTAGAAGCGCCGCTGGTTGTCGATGACGGCGCGGTTGGACTCACCCAGCCAGACCCGTCGGACCAGCACCTTGGCCTCGGTCCCGCCGGCCTCGTCGAACGCCTGACAGAGGGCCGCCACCTTGGCCGGGTCGGACATGCCTTCGAGGATCACCCCGGCCCCGACCCGGCCCGCCCGCCGGGCGGCGGTCAGCGAGACGGCGGCGCTGAGCACCGGCACGGGGAACTCCTGGCACCGCTGGAAGGCCTTGTCGCCGTCGAGGCCGCGCAGGTCCCGGCCCTGCAGCATGGCCACGATCGAGGGCAGCTCACGCTTGAAGGACGGCACCGACTCGGACAGCTCCACGCCCATCGACTCGAAGTCGAGGGCCATGGCGCCCGAGCCCACGCCGAGCCCGACCCGACCGGGATGGCGGGCGGCCAGCCACGCCACTTCCTCGGCCACCATGGCCGTGGGCCGCAGGGGGAGCAGCAACGGGCAGGGCGCCGCCCAGCCCGTGGGCGAGTCCTCGAGGATGAACGAGGCCATCTGGAGGGGATTGGGGATGTACCCCCCCACCCCCCCGTGGTGTTCACTGGTCATCACGCCGTCGAAGCCGCCGGCGAGACCGAGGCGGGCCTGCTCGGACAGCTCGGCGATGATCCCGGAGGCGTCCAGGTCGTTGTGGGGGTACAGCCGCAGGGAGATCGATCCCCGGGCGAACGGCTCCGTACTCATGTGCTGCTCCCTTCTCGGACCCGGTGCCCCACGGCGGATCGGGGTCGACCCGACGCCGCTCGGGGACCGGGCGACGGCTCGGACGCTCCTCGACCGTTGCGTCGCGGTCGGGCGGCGGCGTGCTCGGTGGACGTGCCCGCCGTCGGACGTGGTGCTGCCCCCGGCACGTTCATGAGAATTCCCCCCCGCTCGAACGGACGTCGATCGGTTGCAGCGCCACGGTAACAACCCCCGGGAGCGGCGACAATCCGTTCGCCGCCACCAAGCGACCAGCCACGAGGTCGCCCGCCGTGACCCGAACGACGACCCCACCGGGTGAACTGGCGACGGGATCGCTCCCTGTCCGCCATGCTGGGCCCACACGCCGCACGACCGGTGCGACGCCTTCGGCAAGGAGACGGCATGGCAGGGACGGCACTCAGCGGGCACCATCGCACGACGGCGGAGCGGATCTTCGCCCACCCGAGCAACCACAACGTGGAGTGGCACGACGTCATGTCGCTCGTCGACGCCGTCGGCACGGTGGTCGAGGAGCACAACCACCGCTACATCGTCACCATCGGCGAGGAGACCGAGACGTTCGACCGGCCCAAGCACGACGACGTCGACTCTCAGCAGCTGGTCGACCTCCGGCGCATGCTGACCAACGCCGGGATCACCCCGCCCTTCTCCTGACGGCCCCCGCGATCGGTCGGGGCTAGCCGGCGACGGCGGCGCCGGTCGGCTCCTCGGCCGCCGGGGCCGGCTGCGGATGCGACGCCACCAGGTCCCGGGGCCGGATGAGCACAGTGGCGCAGACGGCCCCGACGATGGCCAGGGCGGCGCTCACCACCAGGAGGATGTTGAGGGTGTCGGCGAAGCTCGAGTGGATGGCCGCCACCAGCGGTCCCCGGAGCGACGCCGGCACCCGCTCGATGGCCTGGGAAGGGTTGCCCTGCTGCACGCCGTTCACGACCTGGGCCAGGTGGCTGCGCAGGGCCGGCGTGCCCGCCAACGCACCATCGAGCTTGTTGCGCAACGAGGAGGCGAAGATCGAGCCGTAGGCGGCGATCCCGGTGGCGATGCCGATCTGGCGGAAGGTGGTGTTGACCCCCGACGCCATGCCCGAGCGCTCGGGGGCGACCACACCGACGGCCGTGGAGGCCAGCGGCGGGTTGACCATCCCGGAGCCGGCGCCGGCCACGATGAAGCCGGGGATCAGGTGGGTCCAGGTGCTGGCCCCGTCGAGCCCCGACATGAGCAGCAGCCCCACCCCGACCAGGAACAGTCCCGGCCCGATGAGCCAGCGGACCGGCATGTGGGTGCTGAGCCGTCCGGCCACGGTCGCCGTGATGAGGGTCACCCCGCTCATGACCAACAGCCGGAGGCCGGTGCCCAGGGCCGAGTAGCCCAGGTCGTCCTGGAGGTAGAGGACCAGGTACAAGAGCATGGCGTAGAGCGACCCGTTCATGGCGAACGCCGCCGCCAATCCCCCGCTGAAGGTGGGGATGCGGAACAACGACAGGTCGAACAAGGGGTGCTCGGTCCGCAGCTCGACGACCACGAAGGCGCCCAGGAACACGACGGCCAGGGCCAGGCAGACGCCGACCCCCGGGTCGCTGAAGCTGATCTCGCCCGCCCGGATCAGGCCGTAGACCAGGCTGGCCAGGCCGGCGGTGAGGGTGACGAACCCGGCCCAGTCGGGGCGCGCCGCGTGAGGCGTCTTGGACTCGCCCACCTTCCACCGGGTGATGGCCAGCGCCACCACCCCGATCGGCAGGTTGACGAGGAAGATCCCCCGCCAGCTGATGCCGGTGGTGATCACGCCCCCGAGCACCGGGCCGAGACCGACGGCGATGCCGGTGACCCCACCCCAGATCCCGAAGGCCACGCCCCGCTCATGGCCCTGGAACGTCTGGGCCAACAGGGCCAGGGCGGTGGCGAAGAGGATCGCCCCGCCCACGCCCTGGGCGCTGCGGGACAGGATCAGCATGAGGGGCGACTGGGCCACACCGCAGAGCAGCGAGCCGACGGTGAAGACGATCAGGCCGATGGTGAACAGCAGCCGCCGCCCGTAGCGGTCGGCCAGGGACCCGGCGGTCAGGAGCACCGAGGCCAGGGTCAGGCTGTAGGCGTCCACCACCCACTGCACGTCGCTGAAGCTGGCGTGCAAGCCGGTCTGGATGGCCGGCAGGGCCACGATCACGATGGTGATGTCCACCAGCAACATGAAGGTCGCCGCACACACCACGATCAGGGTCCACCACTTTTTGTCCATACCGACAGAGTGCCTGGTCGCCCCCGGTACCACCATCGCTTTCGGCATTTCTGCCCACTTGCGCCACGGACTACCGTCACATGTGTGGCAACCACCGAACTCGACGCCCTGGATCGAAGGATCATCCAGGCACTGCTGATCGAACCCCGGGCCCCGTTCAGCCGGCTGTCCGAGGTCCTCGGCTCCTCCGAGCAGACCATCGCCCGTCGGTACCGCCGGCTGGTCAACGCCCGGGTCGTCCGGGTGGTCGGTCAGCTCGACACGCAGCGGCTCGGCCGGTCGGACTGGGCGGTGCGGATCCGCTGTACCCCGGGGGCCGCTCCGGCGGTGGCCACCCGCCTGGCCGAGCACCCCGACACCGCCTGGGTGCAGCTGGCGTCGGGGGGCACCGAGATCTTCGCCATGGTCCACTCACGCGACGCCGACCAGCGGACCCCGCTGCTGCTCAGCCAGCTGTCGGTCGGCCGCCAGGTGGTGGCCCTCGAGGCCTACTGCCTGCTGCACCTGTTCACCTCCGGTATCTCGCCCAGTCCCGGCCTCGACGACCTCCGCCCCGACGAGGTCGACCGCCTGGGACCGGCGGCGGCCGGAGCGGCGGGCGGGCGAGCGACGATGTCGTTGGGCGACGCCGACTGGCCGCTCGTCCAGGCCCTGGCCGAGGACGGCCGGGCCACGTACCGCCAGCTGGCCGTCCGCACCCACTGGCACGAGTCGACCGTCCGGCGTCGGGTCGAGGAATTGGTGGCCTCGGGCGTCCTCTTCTTCGACCTCGACCTCGACAGCGACGCCGTCGGGATGCGCTCCCGGGCCCTCCTGTGGATGTCGGTGACCCCGGCCCGGCTGGCCCAGGTCGGACAGGCCCTGGCCAACCGGCCCGGCATCCCGTTCGTCGCCGCCACCACGGGCTCGACCAACCTGCTGGCCACCGTGCTCTGTCCGGACGACCGTGCCCTCTACGACTACATCACCGGCGATCTGGCGGCGCTCGAGGGCCTCACCCACGTCGAGACCTCCCCGATCCTGCGGGCGGTGAAGCTGCACGCCACGATGGCACCGCCCCTCCCGGCCTGATCGACCGAGAGGTGCGGCGGACCGTGTGCCGCCTGGCGAGATGGTCGTGGCGTGACCGACGGGCGAACGTCGATCACGGCCTGCGATGTCCCGGCATCGTTGCCGACGATGCCGGGGAACGGACACGAGCGTGACCGTTGGCCGGCGGTCGCGTGACCGGTCGCACCCCCGTCGTGCCCGTCGTTTGTCGCCTCGGGGGCCCGGGTAGGCCACCAGTATCGGAGGGACAGCCGCTTGTATCGTCAACCCGTTCAGCGTCGTCCGGAAGATCCTTTCCGTACTCGTTGACGCCGGAGGTCCAACCACGCCGCATACTGATCGAGTGACCGACGCCGCACCCGCCGACCCTCGTCGTCGGGTGGTCATCGAGAACATCCGGCCGAAGGTGGACGACGGCGGGCGACCGGCCAAGGCGGCGGTCGGCGACCTCGTCGCCGTCGAGGCCGACGTCTTCGCCGACGGGCACGACTTGTTGCGGGTCGAACTCGTGGTCGAGGGACCCGGGACACCGAGCTCGTCCACCCCCATGAGCCCGCTCGGGAACGACCGCTGGCGGGGCGACCTCCCGGTGTCGGAGCTCGGGGTCTACACCTTCCGCATCCGGGCCATGGTCGACCGGTTCTCGACCTGGTCCCGGGACCTCGCCGCCTGGGCGGCGGCCGGCGACGACTACCGCTCCGAGCTGGCGGTCGGTGCCGGTCTCCTGGAGGCTGCCGCCGATAGCGCCGACGGAGCGGATCGACAGGCGATGTTGGCCATCGCCGCCGTCCTGCGTCGCCCGAAGGTGACCCTACGGACCAAGGTGCCCTCCAAGGTCCTGGCGCTCCTGGGGCCCGGGGCGCCACCGCTGCTGGGTGACCTGCTGGCCAGTCCGAGCCTGCACGAGCTGGTCGCCCGCTACCCGGCCTCCCCCGTCGAGGTGTCGGCCCCCCTGGCCATCCGGGTCGACCCCGAGCGGGCGCGCTGCAGCGCCTGGTACGAGCTCTTCGTTCGCTCGGCTTCACCCGACCCCGGGCGCTCGGGCACCTTCGACGACGTGGCGGCCCGGCTGCCCTACATCGCCGGCATGGGGTTCGACGTCGTGTACCTACCCCCGATCCACCCGATCGGCCGCACCGGTCGCAAGGGTCCGGGCGGGCGGGCGGTGGCCGAAGCCGGCGACGCCGGGAGCCCGTGGGCCATCGGCTCGGAAGCCGGTGGCCACGAGGCGGTGCACCCCGATCTGGGCACGCTCGCCTCGTTCGAGGCGCTCGTGCGGTCGGCCCGCCAGCTGGGCATGGACATCGCCCTCGATCTGGCCTTCCAGGCGTCGCCCGATCACCCGTGGGTGACCGAGCACCCGAACTGGTTCCGCCACCGGCCCGACGGCACCATCCGCTATGCCGAGAACCCACCCAAGCGCTACCAGGACATCTATCCGTTCGATTTCGACACGGAAGACGTCGACGGGCTCTGGGCGGCGCTGGCCCATGTGGTCGAGTTCTGGATCGACCGGGGCGTGCGGATCTTCCGGGTGGACAACCCGCACACCAAGCCCTTCGTCTTCTGGGAGTGGCTGATCGGGACGACCAAGGCGGCCCACCCCGAGGTGATCTTCCTGGCCGAGGCCTTCACCCGGCCCAAGGTCATGGCCGAGCTGGCCAAGCTCGGCTTCACGCAGTCCTACACCTACTTCACCTGGCGAACGGCCAAGTGGGAGCTCGAGCAGTACGTGCACGAGCTGACCCAGACCGAGATGGCCGACTACTTCCGCCCGAACTTCTGGCCCAACACCCCCGACATCCTCCCGGCCGAGCTCCAGAGCGGGTCGACCGCCGCCTTCCTCCTGCGCTTCGTCCTGGCGTCGACGCTCAGCGCCAACTACGGGATCTACGGGCCGGCCTTCGAGCTGCAAGAGCACCAGGCGACCACGGTGGCCGGGGGTGAGGAGTACCTCGACTCGGAGAAGTACCAGCAGCGGCACTGGGCGATCGACGCGCCCCGGAGTCTGGCCGCCTTCATCACCCGGGTGAACGAGATCCGTCACGAGCACGCGGCGCTCCGGCAGGACCGCACCGTGCACTTCCACTGGGTCGACAACGACCAGCTGCTCGCCTACTCCAAGACCGCCGTCGAGACCACGCCGTCGGTGACGCCGGCGGTGCCGTCCGACGCCGTCCTGGTGGTGGCCAACCTCGACCCGGCCCACACCCAGTCGGGCTGGCTCGACCTCGACCTCGAGGAGCTGGGCCTCGCCGCCGAGGAGCCCTTCGTAGTGCACGACCTGCTGACCGACGCCCGCTACAAGTGGCGGGGGCGACGAAACTTCGTGCTCCTCGACCCCGACGTCGTGCCGGCCCACGTGCTGGTGGTGGAGCGGACGGCGGCGGTGCGGCCATGACCGACGTCGGGGTGCCCCAGGCCGCTCCCGCCCCCGACCAGACGCCCTCGAGCACCTGGTACAAGGACGCCGTCCTCTACGAGATCCACGTCCGGGCCTTCGCCGACGGCAACGGGGACGGTGTCGGCGACTTCCGCGGCCTGATCCAGAAGCTGGACTACCTCCAGGGGCTCGGGGTGACGGCCCTGTGGCTGTTGCCCTTCTACCCGTCGCCGCTCCGCGACGACGGGTACGACATCTCCGACTACCGCCAGGTCCACCCGTCCTACGGGAACCTGCGGGACTTCCGGACCTTCCTGCGCGAGGCCCACCGGCGGGGCATGCGGGTCATCACCGAGCTGGTCCTCGCCCACACGTCCGACGAGCACCCGTGGTTCCAGCGGGCCCGGCGGGCCAAGCCCGGCTCGGTCCAGCGC
Organism: uncultured Acidimicrobiaceae bacterium; assembly: GCA_963730735.1. Lineage (GTDB taxonomy): Bacteria > Actinomycetota > Acidimicrobiia > Acidimicrobiales > RAAP-2 > CAVSSX01. The sequence continues at coordinate 1,421,427 of CAVSSX010000007.1, read as the reverse complement.
GACTTCTACATCTGGAGCGACACCCCCGATCGCTTCCGGGACGCCCGGGTGATCTTCAAGGACTTCGAGGCCTCGAACTGGACCTACGACCCGGTGGCCGGCCAGTTCTTCTGGCACCGCTTCTACTCGCACCAGCCGAGCCTGAACTTCGACCAGCCCGCCGTCCGCCAGGCGATCTTCGAGGTCGTCGACTACTGGTTGGCCATGGGGGTCGACGGCCTACGGCTCGACGCCGTGCCCTACCTCTACGCCCGGGAAGGCACCACCTGCGAGAACCTGCCGGAGACCTTCGCCTTCCTCCACGACCTACGGGCCCACATCGACGAGAACTTCGAGGACCGGATGCTGCTGGCCGAGGCCAACCAGTGGCCCGAGGACGCCGTGCGGTACCTGGGCGACGGCGACATGTGCCACATGGCCTTCCACTTCCCGCTGATGCCTCGGATGTTCATGGCCGCCCGGCAGGAGGACCGCTTCCCGATCGTCGACATCCTGGCCGAGACACCGACCGTCCCCCCCGCCGGCCAGTGGGCCCTGTTCTTGCGCAACCACGACGAGCTGACGCTCGAGATGGTCACCGACGAGGAGCGCGACTACATGTACCGGGTCTACGCCCAGGACCCCCAGGCTCGGATCAACGTGGGGATCCGGCGCCGGCTGGCCCCGCTCCTCGGCAACGACCGCAAGATGATCGAGATGATGAACGGTCTGCTGTTCTCGCTGCCGGGGACGCCGATCATCTACTACGGCGACGAGATCGGGATGGGCGACAACATCTACCTCGGCGACCGCGACGCCGTCCGGACGCCGATGCAGTGGGACAGCGACCGCAACGCCGGCTTCTCGAGCGCCAACCCCCAGCGGCTGTACCTCCCGGTCATCATCGACCCCGAGTACCACTCTCAGGCCATCAACGTGGCGGCACAGCAGGCGAACCCCAACTCCCTGTGGTGGTGGATGAAGCGCCTGATCGCCCTCCGGCAGCGCTACCAGGCGTTCGGCCGGGGCTCGCTCGAGGTGCTGCGGCCCGACAACCGCAAGGTGTTCGCCTTCATCCGCCAGTACGGGGACGAGCACATCCTGGTGGTGGCCAACCTGTCGCGCTACGTCCAGTGCGTCGAGCTCGACCTCTCGGCCTACGAGGGGGCGCACCCGGTGGAGCTCTTCGGGAACCAGCGCTTCCCGGCCATCGGCGACCTGCCGTACTTCATCACCCTGGGACCACACGGCTTCTACTGGTTCTCCCTCACCGGCCAGTCGAACGTCGAGGATCGACCCCGGGCCAATTTCTCGGTCCGCGGTGGCTGGCGGCAGTTGTTCTTCGGCACCCACCGACAGGACTTCGAGCACTTCCTGCCGACCTACCTGGCCGGGCAGCGGTGGTTCAGCCAGAAGGCCCGGTCGATCACCTCGGTGACCATCCTCGATGTGGTGGCGGTGCCGGACCGGCCCCGCTCGGCCCGCGCCGAGGCCCAGTTCCTCATCGTCCTGGTCGAGTTCGATCACGGCAGTCCCGACCGCTACGTCCTACCCCTGGCCTACGCCACCGGCGAGCGGGCCGAGGAGCTGCGCCGGTGGAAGCCCGAGGCGGTGGTGGCCGACGTGACGGCGGAGGGGACGTCCGGTCTCCTCTACGACGCCGTCTACGACCCGTCGTTCACCCGCTCGCTGGTCGACCTCCTCTCGAGTCGCCGGGCCCTGGCCGGCACCGACGGCCAGCTGGCCGGGGCGCCGGCCGGCTACGCCCGTCAGATCGTCCGGCGCATCGGCCCCGACGTCGAGTCGACGCCGCTCGACGCCGAGCAGTCGAACTCGTCGGTCCTGTTCGACGAGGCGGGGATCTTGAAGGTCATCCGCCGTTTCGAGGAGGGGGTCAACCCCGGGGTCGAGATCGGCCGGTACCTGGGCGAGCGCAGCCGCTTCCCGAACGCCCCCCGCACCGCCGGCAGCGTCGAATACCGGGGGGCGAGGGGCCCGGCCACCGTGGCCGTGCTCGAGGAGTACGTCCCGAACGAGGGCGACGGCTGGAACTACGTCGTCGACGCCCTGACCCACGCCTTCGAGGAGGCGTTGGCCAACCCCGAGGCCGCGGAGCTGAAGGAGGCCCCGCCGTCGAGCCTGCTCGGGGTCGACCACCGGCGGCTGGCCCCCGGCCACGTCCTGATCGGACCGCACGTCGAATGGGCGATGCTCCTCGGTCAGCGCACGGCCGAGCTCCACCGGGCCCTGACCGCCGATCGGGTCGACCCCGACTTCGCCCCGGAGCCGCTCACCCCGCTCGACCGCCAGGCCCTGGCCCACGGCGCCCGGAGCCTGACCCGCCAGGTGCTCCGACAGGTCCGCTCGCTCACCCCCCGCTCGCCCTGGGTCGACCAGGTGCTGGCCCGCGACGCCGAGATCATGGCCAAGCTGCAGTCGCTCAGCAACGCCCAGGTGGAAGCCCAGCGCATCCGGTGCCACGGCGACTTCCACCTCGGTCAGGTGCTGTGGACCGGCAAGGACTTCGTCATCATCGACTTCGAGGGCGAGCCGGCCCGCTCGCTCGGCCAGCGCCGACTGAAGCGCTCGGCGGTCGTCGACCTGGCCGGAATGGTCCGCTCGTTCCACTACGCCGGCACGGCGGCGGCCATGCAGTTCGCCCGGGACCTCGGCAGCTCGGCCGTCGAGTCCTGGCTCACCCTGTGGTACCGGTGGGTGGCCGGCACGTTCCTGTCGTCGTACCTCGAGACCGCCGGTGCGGCCGACTACCTGCCGGCCGACCGCCAGCAACTGAGCCAACTGCTCGACTTCTACCTGCTGGAGAAAGCGATCTACGAGCTCGGCTACGAGGCGAACAGCCGACCGGCCTGGATCGACATCCCGGCCCGGGGGATCCTCGACACCCTGGCGACCGGACAGTGAGCGACCCCACCCTCCCGCCGGCCCTGGCCCAGCTGGCCGACCTGGCCGGGATCCAGACCTCGTACACCGGCGTCGACGGACAGGTACACGCGGCCGACGAGGACGTGGTGCGGGCGGTGCTCGGGGCCCTCGGCACCCCGGCGGACGATCCCTCCGACGTGGCCGAGGCCCTCGCCGGGCGGCGCCAGCGGCTGGCCCACCAGCTGCTGGAGCCGGTGATCGTCCACCGGCTCACGCCGGCCGAGACCTCGGAGGTCTCCCTCCCCCACTCGGTGCATCCCGGCTCGTTGTGGGTCAGCCTCACCCTCGAGGACGGACGGCAGCAGCGGGCCCGGTTCCTCTCCTTGGTGGCCCGGCCGGGCGTGGGTAGCGAGGTGGGCGGGCATCGGGTCGACCGCTACCTGGTCGGGTTCGACCGCATGTTCGGCGGCTCCTTGCCCGCCGGCTACCACCAGATCGAGCTCGACGGTCCGTCGATCCACGCCGAGGCCCTCCTGATCGCCGCCCCCCGGTGCCCGCTGCCGGGGCGCGGCTGGTCCGCCTTCCTCCCGCTCCACGCCCTGCGCACCAACGACGACTGGGGGCTCGGCTCCTACCGCGACCTCGGCCGTCTCGGGGCGTGGGTCCGGTCACTCGGGGCGGCCATGGTGGGCACGCTGCCCTTGACGCCGCTGCTCGACCAGGGCCTCGACCCGAGCCCCTACCTACCGGCCACCCGCATGGGGCTCGGCGAGCACTACATCGACCCCCTCTCGCTGCCCGAACTGGCCATCGCCCCCGACGCCGCCGAACTCCTCAGCTCGCCCGTCTTCGTCGCCGAACTGAACATCGCCCATCGTGCGCCACTGGCCGACTACGAGGCGGTCGTCCGGTTGAAGCGTCAGGTGCTCGGACCGATGGCGCAGGCCCTGTTCGAACAGCCGTCGCCCCGGCGCCAGGCCCTCGAGGCGTTCGCCGAGGAGCGGCCGGAGCTGGCCGACTTCGCCCGCTTCCGCTCGGCCGGCGAGTCCACCGGACGCCGTTGGGCCGACTGGCCGGGCGTCGAGCCGGGCCGCGTCCCCGACGACCTGGTCGACGAGCGAGCGTTCCGCTACCACCTCTACTGCCAGTGGGTCGCCGACCAGCAGGTGGAGGAAGCCGGCCCGCTCTACGTCGACGTGCCGGTCGGCGTCCACCCGGAGGGCTTCGACCCGTTCTGGCAACCCGAGGCCTTCGCCACCGGCGCCGCCGGCGGGGCACCGCCGGACGGGTTCTTCGGCGGTGGACAGAACTGGTCGTTCCCGCCCCTGCACCCCGAGGGCATCCGTGACCAGCGGTACCGGTACGTGATCGGGTATCTCCGCCGGGCCCTCAGCCATGCGGCCTGCCTGCGGATCGACCACGTGATGGGGTTGCACCGCCTCTACTGGGTGCCCCGTGGGTTCGACGCCCGCCACGGCGCCTACGTCCGCTACCGACCCGACGAACTCCACGCCATCGTGGCCCTCGAGGCGACCCGGGCCGGGGCAACGATCGTCGGCGAGGACCTCGGGACCGTCCCGGCCGAGGTCCGGCGCGACATGGACCACGACCGGATGCTCCGCAGCTGGGTGCTGCAGTTCGAGACGACCCCCGACGTGCCGCTGCCGCCGGTCCCCACCCAGGTGCTGGCGTCGTGGGGCACGCACGACCTGCCGCGCTTCGCCGCCTACTTCGACGGGAGGGACATCGATGCCCAGGAGGCCGAGGGCGTGATCGACACGGCGTCGGCGGCCGACGCCCGCCGCGAACGTCAGGTGTGGCGCGACACCCTGCTGACCGACACCCTGCTGACCGACACCCTGCTGACCGACGCCCAGCTGGCCGACGCCCCGGCCAGGCCGGCGATGGCCGACGTCGATCGGGCCCGGCGGCGCTCGTTCGAACACCTGGCGGCCAGCCCGGCCCGGCTCCTGTTGGTGGACCTGGAGGAGCTGTGGGGCGAGGTGCAGCCCCAGAACCGTCCGGGCACCGGCGCCGACGGCCTGAACTGGCGCCGACGGGCCACGCTGACCCTCGAGGACATGGCCGACACGCCCGCCGTGGTCGATCAGCTGGCCGACCTCGACCGCCTGCGCCGCACCCCGACGCCCGACACCACCCTGCGGCAGTTCCGATGAGCGGTCCTCCGATGCCCGGTGGTGGGCCGACGTCGCTCCTGTCGGACCAGGACGTCCACCTGTTCAACGAGGGCACCCACCGGCGGCTGGCCGAGCACCTCGGCGGCCGCCTGCTGGGTGACGGCGACCGACGCTCGGCCCACTTCGCCGTCTGGGCCCCCAACGCCGCCGCCGTCTCGGTCATCGGGGACTTCAACGGGTGGGACCCCCGTCGGCACCCGCTCGTCCCCGCGGCTCCTCGGGCATCTGGGAGGGCACCGTCGACGGCGCCGTCCAGGGCCAGGTGTACAAGTTCGCCGTGACCAGCCGGTCCGGCGCCGTGCTGGAGAAGGCCGACCCCTTCGCCCTGCGGGCCGAGCTGGCCCCGAAGACCGGGTCGGTGCTGTGGGACCTCGGCTACGAGTGGCACGACGCCGACTGGCTGGCCGGGCGCCACGCCCGAGCCGCCCTGGACGCGCCGATCAGCATCTACGAGGTCCACCTCGGGAGCTGGCGCCGGCCGGACGACGACCCACGCGGACTGCTCGGGTACGCCGAGATCGCCGGACCGCTGATCGAGCACGTGCAGCGGGTGGGCTTCACCCACGTCGAGTTCCTGCCGTTGATGGAGCATCCCTTCTACGGATCGTGGGGCTACCAGACGACGGGCTTCTTCGCCCCGACCAGCCGGTACGGCACGCCCCAAGGACTTCATGTCCCTGATCGACCAGCTCCATCAGGCGGGCATCGGCGTCATCGTGGACTGGGTCCCGTCGCACTTCCCGGCCGACGCCCACTCGCTGGCCCGGTTCGACGGCACACACCTCTACGAGCACGCCGACCCGCGGCTCGGCCACCATCCGGACTGGGACAGCCTGATCTTCAACTACGGCCGCAACGAGGTCCGGAGCTTCCTGGCGTCGTCGGCCGACCACTGGCTGCGCCGCTTCCACGCCGACGGTCTGCGGGTGGACGCCGTGGCCTCGATGCTCTACCGCGACTACTCCCGCCAGCCCGGCGAGTGGCTACCCAACCGCTACGGGGGCAACGAGAACCTCGAAGCCGTCGACTTCCTCCGACAGCTCAACACCGGGATCTACGCCGACCACCCCGACGTCCAGGTGATCGCCGAGGAGTCGACGTCGTGGCCCGGCGTCTCCCGCCCGGCCGACGCCGGCGGGCTGGGCTTCGGTCTCAAGTGGGACATGGGCTGGATGCACGACACCCTGGGCTACCTGGCGCGCGACCCGATCCACCGTCGCTACCACCACGGCGAGCTGACGTTCCGGGGCGTGTACGGCTACACCGAGAACTTCGTCCTCCCGCTGTCCCACGACGAGGTGGTGCACGGGAAGGGGTCGCTGCTGACCAAGATGCCCGGTGACACCTGGCAACGCCTGGCCAACCTGCGACTCCTCTACGGCTACCAGTTCGGGCTGCCCGGCAAGAAGCTCCTGTTCATGGGGGACGAGTTCGGCGCCACGAGCGAGTGGGACCACGAGTCGTCGCTCGACTGGGCGCTCCTCGACCAACCCGGACACGGTGGTCTCCAGCGGTGGGTGGGCGACCTCAACCGCCTGTACCGGAGCGAGCCGGCCCTCCACGAGCTCGACACCGAGGCGCCCGGGTTCGAATGGCTCGACCTCCACAGTGCCGACACCAGCGTGCTCAGCTTCCTGCGACGCGGCCACGACGGCAGCCCGGTGGCGGTGGTGTGCAACTTCACCCCGACGATCCGCCACAACCATCTGGTCGGGGTGCCCGAGGACGGCTTCTGGCACGAGCTCATCAACAGCGACGCCGAGGTCTACGGCGGCTCGGGGGTCGGCAACCTCGGCGGCGTCCACACCCAGCCGGTGCCGGCCCACGGCCAACCGCGGGCCATCAACCTCACGCTGCCCCCGCTCGGCTGCCTCATCCTGGGGCCCGGATGAGCCTCGAAGGGACGCCCCTGGTCGGACGACGAGGGGCCAACGAGCAGCCGGTCGTCGGGGCGGCCCCGATCGAGGGCGCCAGCACGTACTTCGTGGTGTGGGCGCCGTTCCACGAACGGCTCACCCTCGAGGTGCTGGCGGCCGACGGCGGGGCGACCCGCCCGTTCGTCCTCGACCGCGACGAGCACGGGTACCACCGGGTGACGGTCGAGGACTGCGGGCCGGGGAGCCGCTACCGCTACCGGCTCCCCGACGGCACGACGTGTGCCGACCCGGCGTCACGCTCGCAGCCCGACGGCGTCCACGGACCGTCCGAGGTGGTGGACCTGGGTGCCTACGCCTGGGGCGACGCCGGTTTCCGGGCCCCGGCGCTGGCCGACGTCGTGATCTCCGAGGTCCACGTGGGCACGGCCACCGAGGCCGGCACCCTCGACGCGTTGCAGGATCGGCTCGACGACCTGGTCGAGGTCGGCGTCAACGCCGTGGAGCTGCTACCCCTGGCCCAGTTCCCCGGCCGCTGGAACTGGGGTTACGACGGCGTGTTCCCGTTCGCCGTCCAGGACAGCTACGGCGGCCCGCACGCGCTGCAGCGCTTCGTCGACGCCTGCCACCGTCGGGGGCTGGCCGTCATCGCCGACGTCGTCTACAACCACCTGGGCCCCGAGGGCAACGTCCTGCCGAGCTTCGGCCCCTACGTCACCGACCGCTACCGGACGCCGTGGGGCCCGGCCATGAACTTCGACGGTGCCGGCTCCGACGACGTCCGGTCGTACTTCCTCCAGAACGCCCGACTGTGGTTCGAGGACTTCCACGTCGACGCCCTCCGGCTCGACGCCGTCCACGGCATCGTCGACCCCACCGCCCTGCCCTTCCTGGCCGAGCTGTCGGCCCTCTCGCGGTCACTGGCCGACGAACTGGGCCGGCCCTGCCCGTTGCTCGCCGAGAGCGCCGACAACAACCCGGCCGTGGTCCGGCCACCGTCGCTCGGCGGGCTGGCCATGGACGCCCAGTGGAACGACGACTTCCACCACTCGTTGCACACGTTGCTCACCGGGGAACGGACCTCGTACTACGTCGACTTCGGCTCGCCGGACGAGCTGGTCACCGCCTACACCGCGGGCTTCGTCTTCCAGGGCCAGTACTCGGCCTTCCGCCGGCGCCGCCACGGGGCCCGCCCGTCGGGTATCGACCCCTCCCGGTTCGTGGTCTTCGCCCAGAACCACGACCAGATCGGTAACCGGCCCCGCGGCGAGCGACTCACCGAGCTGGTCGATGCCGAGCGGCTGCGACTGGCTGCCGTCGCTCTCCTGCTCGCCCCGGGGATCCCCCTGCTGTTCATGGGCGAGGAGTACGGCGAGACCGCCCCGTTCCCGTACTTCGTCGACCATTCCGATCCCGACCTGGTGGCCGCCGTGCGCCGGGGCCGGCGGGAGGAGCTCGGCTCGATGGCGCCCGAGGGCGACCTGCTCGACCCGGCCGACGAGGCCACCCGCCGCCTCGCCGTCCTCGACCCCGGGCTCCGTCATCGACCCGGACATCGCGAACTGTGGGAGCTGCACCGTCGGCTCCTCTCCCTCCGCCGGAGCCACCCGGCCCTGGCCGCCACACCCCACCGGGTGGTTGCCGCCCACCGATGGGACACCCTGGTCGTGCTGCGGCGCTCGGTGGCCGACGCCCACGTGGTGGCCCTCATGAATTTCGGCCCCGATGCCGTGCCGGTGTCCCCGCACGCACTCGAACTGGACAGGGACCTGACCGGCGCACGTACGCTGTTGGATTCACCGGACCCGGGGCTCGACGCCCCGGGCACCAGCACGCATCCCGACCCGACGGGTGGGACGCTCGGCCCTTGGGGCTACCGGGTGCTCGGCCTGGGATCGACGACGACCGAGCAGGGAGAGGACGCCGCCCGATGAGGATCTGGCCCGGGAGCCCCCATCCGTTGGGGGCAACATGGGACGGGGAGGGCGTCAACTTCGCCCTCTTCTCCGAGCACGCCACCGCCGTCGAGCTCTGTCTGTTCGAGGACCCCTCGTCGAGCGAGGCGACGGCCCGCATTCCCATGCCGGCGGCCACCGATCGGGTCTGGCACGCCTACCTGCCCGACCTGCGGCCCGGCGCCCTCTACGGCTACCGCGTCGACGGGCCGTACGCCCCCGGCGAGGGGCACCGCTTCAACCGCCACAAGCTCCTCATCGACCCCTACGCCAAGGCGGTCAGTGGCCCGATCCGCTGGAGCGACGAGCAGTTCGGCTACCGGGTCGGCGATCCGGCGGGCGATCTCTCCTTCGACGAGCGCGACTCGGCCGGCGGCATGCCCAAATCGGTGGTCGTCGACCCGGCCTTCACCTGGGGCGACGACCGGGCGCCCAACACGCCCTGGAACCGGACGGTGATCTACGAGACCCACGTCCGGGGCATGACCATGGAGCACCGGGGCGTGCCCGAGCACCTGCGCGGCACCTATCTCGGGCTGGCCTCGGACCCCATCGTCGACCACCTGTTGGGGCTCGGGGTGACCGCCGTCGAGCTGATGCCCATCCACGCCTTCGCCGCCGACCGCAGCCTGGTGGACCGGGGGCTGACGAACTACTGGGGCTACAACTCCATCGCCTTCTTGGCCCCGCACGTCGGCTACGCCACCGGCGGTCTCGGCGAGCAGGTCAGCGAGTTCAAGTCGATGGTCCGGACGCTGCACCGGGCCGGGCTCGAGGTGCTGCTCGACGTGGTCTACAACCACACGGCCGAGGGCAACCACATGGGTCCCACCCTCTCGCTGCGGGGCATCGACAACGCCGTCTACTACCGGCTGACCCCCGAGGACCCCCGCTACTACCTCGACTTCACCGGCACCGGCAACAGCCTGAACATCCTCCACCCGCGCACCATGGCCCTCATCACCGACAGCCTCCGGTACTGGGTGACGGACATGCACGTCGACGGGTTCCGCTTCGACTTGGCCCCGGTGCTCGTCCGGGGGTTCGAGGCCGGGCAACCGAGCGCCTTCTTCGAGATCATCCAGCAGGACCCGGTGCTGTCCAAGGTGAAGCTCATCGCCGAGCCGTGGGACGTCGGCCCCGACGGCTACCAGCTCGGCCGCTTCCCCCCGGGCTGGTCGGAGTGGAACGGGGCCTTCCGCGACTCGGTACGGCGGTTCTGGCGCGGCGACCAGGGCCAGGTGCCCGAACTGGCCTCCCGCCTGACCGGCTCGAGCGACATCTACGCCCCGAGCGGCCGGCGCACGTACGCCAGCATCAACTTCGCCACCTGCCACGACGGCTTCACGTTGAACGACCTGGTGAGCTACGACACCAAGCACAACGAGGCCAACGGCGAGGAGAACCGCGACGGGGTGGCCGAGAACTTCAGCCGCAACTGGGGGGCCGAGGGGCCGTCGGACTCGGCCCGCATCCAGCGGATCCGGGCCCGCATGTCACGCAACTTCCTGATGACGTTGCTCCTCTCACAAGGCGTGCCCATGCTGCTCGGCGGCGACGAGTTCGGCCGCACCCAGCTCGGGAACAACAACGCCTACTGCCAGGACAACGAGGTGAGCTGGTTCGACTGGGACGTCGGCGAGGCCGGGCGCGAACAGATGCGCTTCGTCCAGGAGCTGATCGCCATCCTCCAGGCCTACCCCATCCTCCGCCGGCGGGACTTCTTCACCGGCCAGGACGCGCCCGGCACCCACACCAAGGACGTCACCTGGATCCGGGCCAACGGCGAGGAGATGACCCAGGAGGAATGGGACGACCCCAGCCGCCAGCACATCGGCCTGCTCATGCTGGGCCAGGCGGCCGACGAGGTGGACGTCCGCGGCCGGACGGCCACCAGCGACACCCTGTTCCTGCTCTTGAACGCCGGCAACCGCTCGCGTTCGTACACGTTGCCCCACCTGGAGCAGCCGGGCCGGTGGGAGGAGCTGCTCGACACGGCCCGGCCGGCGGCCGGGCGCCGGATGCGCAACGAGGCCGTCAACCTCACCGGGCACTCGTGCCTCCTCCTGCGCCACGCCCAGTCCCTCGATCGGTGACCGACCGTCGCCCGCTCGGGTCGACCTACCGGCTGCAGCTGCCGGGCATCGGGTTCGCCGGGGCCGAGGCCCTGGTCGACTACCTCGAGCAGCTCGGGATCGACACGCTCTACGTCTCCCCGGTCCTCACCGCCCAGCCCGGCAGCACCCACGGCTACGACGTGGTCGACCCGACGGCCCTCGACCCGGACCTCGGCACCCCCGAGGCGTTCGAGTCGCTCCTGGCGCGCCTGGACCGGGCCGGCATGCGGCTGCTGGTCGACGTGGTCCCCAACCACATGGCGGCCAGCGAGCAGAACCGGTGGTGGTGGGACGTGCTCCGCCGGGGGCGACGGAGCCGGCGGGCCCGCTACTTCGACATCGACTGGGACGCCCAGGACGGCAAGGTGCTCCTGGCCACCCTGGGCCGGCCCCTCGCCGACGTACTGGCCGACGGCGCCGTCGAGGTCGACCGACGGTCCGACCCGGCGGTGCTCACCATCGACGGCCAGGCCTTCCCCCTCGATCCGACCACGGGGCACGACGACGAGCCGGTCGGCCGGGTCCTCGACGTCCAGCACTACCGACCGGCCTTCTGGCGGACGGCCAACTGGGAGGGCAACTACCGCCGGTTCTTCGACATCGACGGTCTGGTCGGCGCTGCGGGTCGAGGACCCTGAGGTCTACCGGGCGACCCAGCGCTTCGTGCTCGACCTGGCCGCCGACGAGCGGGTGGCCGGCCTCCGGCTCGACCACATCGACGGCCTGGCCGATCCGGCAACCTTCCTTCGGCGACTGCGCCACGACCTCGACCGGTCCGGCGCCGGAGCCACCCTCTTGGTGGAGAAGATCGTGGCCCGGGACGAGCAGCCGCCCGACCACTGGCCCATCGAGGGCACCACCGGCTACGAGTTCGCCGACGTCGCCGGTGGCCTGTTCGTCGACCCGGCCGGGGCCGACGCCCTCTGGCGGGCGGGTGCCGACCTCACCGGCGACGCACGTCCCTTCGAAACGATGGGCGTCGACGCCCGCCGTGAGGTCCTGGACCACCTCTTCCCGGGACAGGCGGCCCGGCTCGGGCGGTTGGTGGGCCAGGCCCTCGACCACACCCGGCCCGGTCACGACCTGACCGAACCGGAGATCGCCGCCGGCGTGGCGGCCCTGCTCGTCCATCTCGACGTGTACCGGACCTACCTGGAGGACCGCGAGGCCGTGGCGGCCGGCGGGCGACGCCTGGCCCGTGCCGCCCGCTCGGCCCGGGCCGGGCTGGACGACGGGGGCCGGCGGGCGATGGCCGCGCTGGTCGACGGGCTCGTCCCGGGTGACGGCGACACGGCCGGCGACGATGTCTGGGCCCCGGTGCGCCAGCGCTTCGAGCAGCTCAGCGGGGCGGTGATGGCCAAGGGCGTGGAGGACACGGCGACCTATCGCTTCCCGGGCCTGCTGGCCCACGCCGAGGTGGGCCAGGCGACCGGGTCCCCGGCGCGTACCCCGGCCGAGTTCGCCCGGGCCGTCACCCGGCGGGCCCGGCAGGCGCCGTCGGGCCTGAACGCCACCAGCACCCACGACAGCAAGCGGAGCGAGGACGTCCGGGCCCGTCTGTGGACGCTGTCGGAGGCGCCCGACGAGTGGCTGGCCGCCGTCGGCCGATGGCGGCGGCGGTTCGCCGGGTGGGTCCTCGAGCACGGGGGGCCGGACCCGCTCGACGAGCTGCGCTGCTACCAGACCCTGTTCGGGGTCTGGCCGTTCGCCGGGGCCCCCGGCCCCGAGCTGGCCCGTCGGGTACGGGCGGCGCTCGAGAAATCGGCCCGGGAGGCCAAGCTGCGCACGAGCTGGCTCGATCCCGACCCCGCCTACGAGCGGGCCCTGCGGGGGTTCGTCGGCCAGGTGCTGGCCACGCCGACCTTCGTCGCCGAGATGTCCCGACTGGTGCAGCGGCTGGGCGCCGCCGGGGCCGCCAACTCGCTGGCCCAGCTCGTGCTCAAGTCGGTGTGCCCGGGGGTCCCCGACTTCTACCAGGGCACCGAGCTGTGGGACTTCTCCCTGGTCGATCCGGACAACCGGCGCCCGGTGGATTTCGACGGCGCCCGACGCCTGCTCGACGCCCTCCCGGCCCCACCGACCCTCGGGGCGTCCGGGACGGCCGAGCTGGCCGAGCTGGCCGCCCACTGGCCCGACGGGCGCCTCAAGCTCCACGTCACCCGGACCCTGCTCGGCCTGCGGCGCGAGGCGACCGACGTCATGGCCCGGGGTGGGTTCCGGCTGCTCGAGACCACCGGGAGCCACGCCGAACGCCTGGTGGCCGTGGCCCGGCGATCGGGCGCCCGGTGGGTGGTGGCGGTCGTGACCCGACAGACCCTGTCGCTGGCCGGTCCCGGGCGGCTGCCGAGCGGCGACCTCGACTGGGGCGACACGGCGGTGCTGCTCCGGGCCAGCACCCCGGATCGCTCCGGGAGCGCTGCAGCGGTCGGGAGGTGGCGCTCGACGGTGGGCGCCTCCGTCCCGGCGACGCCCTCGGGGTGCTCCCGGTGGCCGTGCTCACCGCCTGACCCTCCCCCGGCGGCGAACGGTCCCGCTAGTCGACCACCACGCCGGCACCGACCTCGGCCGCCGCCAGGTCCCCCACCTCGAGCAGACCGGATCCGACCTCGTCGCCGATCCCGTGGGGCCGGTGGACGTACTTGCCGCCCCGCAGCCACGAGGCCACGGCGGCGATGAAGCTGGTGGCGGCGGCGAAGTAGAAGGCCAAGTGGAGTCCATTGGCGAACGACGGCGAGATCAGCTTGGGGAAGAAACTCCGGCCCGTGAGGTAGGCGGCCCGGCTCGGGCCCAGACTGACCAGCACGTGGTGGGGCACCTCGGTCTGGATGGGGTTGAACCCGAGGAAGGCGGCGAACAGGCTCCCGATGGGCGGCAGGTGCGACAGCTGCTGGGCCTCGCCCGGCCGGCACGCCTTGGCTGACCAGGCCGTGGTAGAGGTTGCCGGGCAGCGAGGCCACCAGACCCAGGGTGACGATCGAGAAGAAGACGCCGATGGAGAGCACCTGGGCCGAGTTCATGAACGTGGCGTTCATGCCCGCCCCGGCCCCCCGCTGGTCCGGCGGCAGGCTGTTCATGACGGCCATCTGGTTGGGCGAGAAGAACATGCCCGAGAAGAACGAGAACAAGAAGATGATGGCGGCGAAGGGCAGGTAGTTGAAGTTCATCGGCAGCAGGTTCAAGGCCAGGTAGCAGAACCCGGCGCCCACCAGCCCGATGGTGGCGATCCCCCGCGCCCCCCGGCGGTCGGCGATGACGCCGGCGATGGGCCCCGAGGCGAGGAAGCCCACAGTCAGGGGGATCAGGTAGATGCCGGCCCACAGCGGCGTCTGGGAGAAGTCGTAGCCGTGCTGGGGCAGCCAGATGCCCTGCAGCCAGATGATCAGCATGAACTGGAGGCCGCCCCGGCCCATGGCCGACAGGAACATGGCCATGACGCCGGCGGTGTAGGCCCGGATCCTGAACAGGTGGAGCTGGAACATCGGGTTCTCCACCTTCGTCTCGATGATGCCGAAGGCGATGAGGACCACGACACCACCGATCACCGTGGCGAGGACGAAGGGGCTGGTCCAGCCCATGGTGTGGCCGCCGTAGGGCTGGATGCCGTACACGATGCCGGTGAGCAACGAGATGAGGCCGATGGCGAAGGTGATGTTGCCCAGCCAGTCGATCTTGCTCTCGATGCGGACGCCGTTGTCCCTCAGCTTCAGGTAGGCCCAGACCGTGCCGAAGAGCCCGAAGGGCACCGACACGAGGAACACCAGCCGCCACTCGACCGGGGCGAGGACGCCGCCGAGGATCAGGCCGAGGAACGACCCGGTGACGAGGGCGATCCCGTTGATGCCCATCGCCTTCCCCCGCTCGTTCTCCGGGAAGGCATCGGTGAGGATGGCGCTCGAGTTGGCGAACAGGAAGGCACCGCCCACCCCCTGGCCGAAGCGCATCAGGATGATCCACAGCGCCGCGCCGGCCCCGGTCATCCAGGTCAACGACAGCAGGATGGAGAACAGGGTGAAGATGGCGAAGCCGAGGTTGTACATGCGCACCCGGCCGTACATGTCGCCGACCCGGCCGAAGCTGACCACCAGGACCGCCGTGACCAGCAGGAAGCCCATGAGGATCCACAGGAAGTAGGACGTGTTGCCCGGGGCCAACGGCTGGAGGTGGATCCCCCGGAAGATGGCCGGGAGCGAGATCAGCAGGATGGACGTGTTGATCGTCACCATGAGGATGCCCAGGGTGGTGTTGGAGAGGGCGATCCACTTGTAGTTGTCGGACCGCCCAGGAGGGGTGAGCACGGCGGTGTCGGACATCAGGCCGCCTCGCCGGTCGGCCGGTGCGCCGGCGGGGCCGGACTATCGGACGGCGGATGGATGACCAGCAGCGATCCGGGCCACCGGTGCAGGAGCTGCGTGCACACGGCACCCGTCGTCACCGAGCCGAGGGCCCCGTGACGACGGCCGGCGACGACGATCGTCTCGGCCCCCGCCTCACCGGCCACCCGCATCAGCTCACGGGCCGGTTCACCGGTGCGGCTCTCGAACCGCCAGGTCAGTCCGGCCGAGTCCAGGATGGCGATGCTCTGGGCCTCGGCCAGGCACTCCTGGGTGGTGGTCACGTCCTGGATGGCCCGGATGCTCATCGCCCCCATCCACGCGGCACCGAGACCCGAGCCCGCCGGGCGTCGCACGAAGACCACGATGATCGGCTGCCCGGTGGCCGTGGCGATGGCTCCGGCCTCCTCGATGGCCAACCGGCTGTTCGCCGAACCATCCGCACCTACGACGATCGGCCCGCGCATCTCAGCTTCCCGTTCCCACGACTGTGCCCCTCACTGCTCGTGCCAGTTAGCTGTATCATACAGGCTTATCGTCAGTCTACTTTCCCACCGACGAGGAGCGTTCGTGACCGAGGACACCGCACCGCGGGCCATCGACACCATCGAGCTGGAACTGCTCACCCTGGTGCGCCTGCTCGAGACGCTGGGCCGGCGGAGCTCGCTCTACGACCGGGTCGACCGGTCGGGCTACCTGATGCTGCGGACCCTCGACCGGCGGGGGCCCTCTCCGACCACCGCACTGGCCGACGCACTCGGCCTCGATGCCTCCACCGTCACCCGGCAGGCCAACGCCCTGGTGCGCGACGGGTTCATCGAGCGACGCCCGAACCCCGACGACGGTCGATCGAGCAACCTGGCCCTCACCGCCCTCGGGGCCCGGACCATGCGCCACGTGGAGGCGGGACGCCGGGAGGTGCTCGGCGAGATGTTCGACGGATGGAGCGAAACGGAGCGCCGCACCCTCGGCCGGTCGCTGACCAAGCTCAATCAGGCCTTGGTGGGCCAAGTGGCCCAGCTCGGCCGGCAACGCCAGAGTGGGGCGCCGCCCTCGCCGATCTGGTCGACGGGCCGCCCGCCCGACGGCTGGACGGGTCGGCGAACCGGTGGGGAGACTGTCGTCGTGACCAAGGTGGCGGTGCTCGACGACTATCAGCAGGTGGCCCGGGGCTTCGCCGACTGGGCGTCGCTCGGGCCCGACGTGGAGGTGACGTTCTTCCACCAGACCATCGACCAGGACGACCTGGCCGCCACCCTGTCGGACTTCGACGTCCTGGTCCTGATGCGAGAACGGACGGCCTTCCGGCAACCGGTGCTCGAGCAGTTGTCCGGGCTCCGACTCCTGGTGACCACCGGCATGAGCAACGCCTCGGTCGACATCGGCTACCTCAATCAGCGCGGCGTAGTGGTCGCCGGCACCGGTGGCCGCCGCCCGTCGTCGACGCCGGGCGTGCCCAGCACCACCGAGGTGGCCTGGGCCCTGATCCTGGCCGTGGCCAAGCGGGTGACCATCGAGGACCGGGCCATGCGCCAGGGCCACTGGCAGCTCGACCTCCCGACCAACCTGGCCGGCGCCACGCTGGGTCTGGCCGGGCTGGGCAACCTCGGTGCGTCGATGGTGGCCCCGGCCCGGGCGTTCGGCATGGACGTGATCGCCTGGAGTCAGAACCTCACCGACGAGCGCGCCGCCGAGGTGGGCGCCACCCGGGTGACCAAGGCCGAGCTGCTGGCACGGTCCGACGTCCTGTCCATCCACCTGGTGTTGAGCGACCGGACCCGGGGTCTGTTCGCAGCCGCCGACCTGGCCGCCATGCAGCCGTCGGCCGTGCTGATCAACACGTCGAGGGGACCGATCGTCGACGAGCCGGCCCTGATCGATGCCCTGGCCAACCGCACGATCGCCGGCGCCGGGCTGGACGTCTACGACCGTGAACCGCTCCCGGCCGGTCACCAGCTGACGACGCTCGACAACGTCGTCCTCCTCCCCCACCTCGGCTACGTGAGCGAATCAGGACTCCGGCAGATGTACGGCCAGGTCGTCGAGGACATCGCCGCCTTCCTCGGGGGCAGCCCCATCCGGACCATCGGCTGACCGTCTCCGGGCGGCTGACCCCTACTGCGCCCGGGCCCCTCGTCGCGCCCGAGCCGGTGGCGTCGGCAGAGGCGCGTCGATCTGGTCGGCCAGCTCGCAGGCGTTCTCGATCGCCCCACGCGCCGCCGTGTGGGTGGCCAGCGTACGTAGTTGCGATCGAAAGCTCCGCCGGGCCGCCTCGTCGAGCGGGGCCAGCAGCTGGGCTTCGGCCCCGGCCAGGCGACGGTCCAACTCGATCAAGAGCTGGGCCCCCTGCTCGGTGGCGACCACCAGTCGGGCCCGCCGATCGGCCGGATCGGCCCGGCGCTCGATCAGGCCCGCCGCCTCGAGGTCGTCGAGGAGATAGGTCATGACGGTGCGGTCGACGCCCAAGCGTTGGGCCAACGCCAGCTGGCTCCCGAAGGAACCATGGGTGGCGGCGGCCAGGACCTGGTAGCCGCGGGGCCCGCCGGGCAGCGCCGCCACCGCCTCATGCGCTGCTTCGACGTAGGCCCGGAACACGACGCCGAGCCCCCAGCCCAGGTCATCGGCCAGGGCCGCCTCACAGCCGCCATCGTCGGCCGTCGCCCGCTGCTCGAGGGACTCGTCGGCCATCTGCCCATCCTATGGGCCGCTTGATCCAAAAGATGATTTGTTGTGATGATCATCTGTGACTTATATGATCATCTCCACAGACTTGTAGGAACCGGCCCGGAGGAGGACCCATGACGGACGAGCAGGGACAGCGACCCACGGTGATCGTGGTCGGTGGCGGCTACGGCGGCGTGACCCTGGCCAAGGCCCTGGACGAGACGGCCGACGTCACCTTGGTCGAGCCCAAGGACGCCTTCATGCACAATGTTGCCGCCCTGCGGGCGTTGGTCGACCCGTCCTGGCTGCCCAAGATCTTCATCGGCTACGACGGGCTGCTGGCCCACGGCCGGGTCGTGCGGGACCGGGCCACCCTGGTCGAGCCGGGCCGGGTGGTGACCGCCACGGGTCAAGAGCTCACGGCCGACTTCGTGGTGCTGGCCACCGGCTCGAGCTACGCCTTCCCGGCCAAGACCGACCAGGTCGACACCGAACGAGCCCACGAGCAGGTCCGAACGGCCCATCGGGCCCTGGCGGCGGCCGACCGGGTCCTCCTGCTCGGCGCCGGTCCCGTCGGCATCGAGCTGGCCGGCGAGATCCGGGCCGTCTGGCCCGACAAGTCGATCACGCTGCTCGACCCCCGTGACGACATCCTGGGTGGCCCGTTCCTGCCCGAGCTGCGGGCCGAGCTGCGACGCCAACTCGAGGAGCTGAAGGTCGAACTGGTGCTCGGCAGTCCGCTGCGCGACCTGCCGACCACGGCCCCGGGGGAGCTCGACTCCTTCACCGTGGCGACGACGACCGGCTCGGAGGTCACGGCGGACATCTGGTTCCAGTGCTTCGGCGTGGTGCCCATCAGCGACTACCTCGGCCCCGAGCTCGCCGCCGCCCGCCGGCCGGATGGCTTCGTCGAGGTGGGTCCGACCCTGCAGGTCGTCGGCCAGACCCGGGTGTTCGCCCTGGGCGACTTGTCGACGGCCGACGCCAAGATGGCCGGTTTCGCCGGCCATCAGGCCACGACGGTGGCGGCCAACATCACCGCCCTGGCCAACGGGTCCGACGAGCTCGTCGACTACCAGTCGCTCGGGACGGCCATCGCCGTGCCGATCGGCCCCGAGGGCGGCGCCGGTCAGTTCCCCGGCCAGGACGCGATCGTCGGCCCCGAGGTGGTCGCCGCCGCCAAGGGCCGGGACATGATGGTCGACCGGTTCGCCGGCCTGTTCGGGCTGGCCGTGGCGGCCGAGGACTGACGGCGAGCGGTCGGACGGTGCCCGGTCGCCGGAATCGTCGCCAGCGCGTCGCCGGAATAGTTGCCATGCCCGTTGCGGGCCTAAGATCATCGCGGTGAGCGAACCGAACATCTGGACCATCGATGGACCCCGCATCCAGACCGACCAACTGGTGGTGCTCGGACCATTGCTGATCGCCACCATCCGCGACGCCGCCGGTGACCGGGTGGCGGCCGACCACTACGGGCCCCTGCTGGCCCACATCGGCGACGTCACGCTGTCCTCCGACGACTCGCGCCAGGAGATCGACAAGCGGGTGGGCTACAGCGCCGACCCGTCGGCCGGGGAGCACACCGGGGCGCCCGACAACGGCGTCTGGATGTGGCAGGCGCCGACGGACGCCGAGGGCCATCTGACCATCGAGGCCGAGTGGCTGCCGGCCCTGGCCGGGGGCACCCTCGAGCTCGTCATCGCCTGAGCGACCCCGGACGCATTCCGACGGCCCTTTCACCGGCGGGCTGCTCTCCGGGCTGCAGTTCTCCCTGGTCGACGGGCGTTCCGGCGCTCCACCGGCAACGAAGCTGCACCTCTCCCCGCAACGAAGGAACGGCCGAACGGCCGCCCCCACACGAAATTTCCCGGACCAGTGCGATCCCGTTACTAGGTCTCAGTGTTTGGGCCGGACGCCGATCGGTGCCGCCCCGTAGGCGGCGAGGACCCGGCGGCACCCGTCGCAGCCTCCGAGATCGAGGCCGGTGATCGGCACCATCTCGGTGGAGCCCAGGAAGTACGACTCGCGCTCGACGCCCTGGCTGCCACACTCCGGGCAGCGGAGCGTGGCCCGGTGGGCCTGGGGTTTCCTCCGTTGACCGGACGTCTGGCGGACGCTCATCGCTGCTCACTTGGACTCGAGGTCGACGTCGTTCCCGGCCGTCCGCCCGGCCGGCGTCGCACCCCACAGAGCACGATGGTCGTCGTGGGCGACCTTACCCGTGACCGATCACCTTTACGCAGGAGACCGCAAACATGCAGCTGGGGGTACCGGCGGGTCGGGCCGGTGGGCCACCCCCGCCGATTGCTAGCGTCGAGGTATGGCGCACGAGTGGCCGCTCCCACCCTTCGACGAGTGGCGCGCCACCTGTGACACGCTGCACGCCCACACCCAGGTGCTGGGAAAACTGGCCGTGGCCCTGGCGCCGCCCGAGCCCCAGCTCCAACACGCCGCCCTCCGGCTCAGCGCTCGGGGCTGGGAGACGGCGCCGCTGCCCTCCCCCGCCGGCACCGGGACCTTCGTGGTGGCGCTCGACCTGCGCACCCACGACGCCGTGGTGGAGACGAGCACCGGCGGCGTCGAACGCCTGCCCCTCGGGCCCGACCGGCCCGTGGGCGAGGTGACCCGCGGCGTGCTCGAGGCGGTCGGCCGCCTGGCCGGCCCGGTGCAGATCGACACCCGGCCCCAGGAGGTGTCGTGGACCGTGCCCCTCGACGAGGACGAGGAACACGCCCGCTACGACGGCGACCACGTCACGGCCTACTTCGGGGCCGCCACCCAGGCGGCGCTGGTCCTGGCGGCCTTCCGAGCCCCCTACCGGGGTCGGTCGACACCGGTGAACGCCTGGTGGGGCTCCTTCGACCTCGCCGTGAGCCTGTTCTCGGGCCAGCCGGCGACGCCGCCGTCGAACGACTTCATCATGCGCAACGCCATGGACGCCCAGGAGGTGGCCGTCGGCTGGTGGCCGGGTGACGACCGGTACCCGAAGGGGGCGTTCTACGCCTACGCCCACCCGGCCCCCGACGGCTTCGCCTCGGCCACGCTGGCTCCACCGGCCGCCCGTTGGAACGAACCGCTGGGCGAGTACACGCTCGACTGGGACGACATCTGCGATCGTCCCGATCTGCAGTCCTTGGGCGTGGCGTTCGCCCAGTCGGCGTTCCGCCACGCCTGCGTGGTCTGCGACTGGGACCCGGCCCTCTTGGCCAGCGCCGAGGGGACGCCCCCGCCGGTCGTCTGAGTCACCGCCGGGCCCGCGGCCGACCCGGCGCCGTCCTCAGTTCATGTACTCCCCGGCGTTGACGAACAACGTCTGCCCGGTGATCCCCGACGCCAGCGGCGAGGCGAGGAAGATGGCCGCGTCGGCCACCTCGGCGTCGGTGGCCATGCGCCGCAGGGGCATGTCGACGGTCAGCCGGGCGAGGACCTCCTCGGTCGCCACCCCTTCGGCCTCGGCTGTCGAGACGACGAAGCCCTCGACCGCCGGGCCCCACATCCAACCCGGGACGACCATGTTGGCCCGGACCCCGACCGGCCCCATCTCGAGGGCCAGGTGGCGCATGGCGCCCACCTGGGCACTCTTGGTCGAGGCGTAGACCAGCTGCAGCACCTCGGCCGGTGGGTGGTAGTTGGTCTGCGAGCCGATGTAGACGATGGCGCCGCCCGAGTCCCGCAGCGGCGCCAGCGCCGCCTTGGAGATCTTCATCACCCCGAGGACGTTGATCGCGATGGCCTGTTGCCACTCGTCCCACGACGAGGCCTCGAGGCCGCCGAAGGCGTTCTCGAAGGCGGCGCAGTTGACGACGGCGTCGAGATGACCGAACCGATCGACCGCCGCCGCCACCGCCGCCTGGCACTGCCCCTCGTCGGTGATGTCGGCGGCGTGGGCCACGACGGTGCCCGCCTCGCCCCGCAGGCCCTCGGCGATCCCGGCCAGCTTCTCGGCGTTGCGGGCCACCAGCACCACGTCGGCCCCCTCGCGCAGTGCCGACTGCGCCAGGCGCATCCCGAGGCCGTCACCGACCCCCGACACCAACACGGTCTTCCCCTCCAGCATGACTGACACGATGGCCCCCCCTCGCTCGCCGGGCCCCACCGTAGGACTATCCGCCAGCCTCCGCCTGTCCGACCGGGGCCCGGTCGGCCGCCGATCCCGCCCGCAGCTTCAGGCTCAGCTTGACCGACTTCACGGCACCCGTCGTCCCGGCCTGGAAGATCAACCCGATGCTGAGGAGCACGGCGCCGAGGACGAACTCGGAGCCGAGCAGCACGATGCCGAGCCGGCCGAGCAGGTAGCCCGGGGCGCACACGGCGGCGCCGATGGCCCCGCCCACGGCCGTCGAGGCCAGTTTGTCGCGCCGCGAAGGTTTCGGTCGCACCCCGAGCAGGCGGGCCGGGATGGCCACGTAGGTGACCATCATGAAGGCGGCGGTGCTGCCCACCGTCACGGCGAACCACGGCGAGCCCCACCGCACGGTGACGAGGGTGCCGAAGGCCAGGACGACACCCACCGCCGCCCCCCAGGCGATGACGACGCGGGCGTGCCGCCGGGCCTCGAGGTAGCCGAACCCGATGTCGGGTCGGCCCGGTGGCGAGATGGCGAAGGCGAAGACGGCGTTCAAGAAGTAGCTGGCGGCGGTGAGCACCACCACCCCCAGCGCCATCGGGATCAGGACCGGCCCGTGCAGGGCGTGGAAGGCCCTCCCGTGCAGGATGTGGGCCTTCAGGTCGAGCATGACGGCCCAGATCCACATGGCCGGCAGGACCTGCACCAGGGTCAGGCGCCAGTTGCTCACCAGCAGCCGCACGCCCTCGAAGAGCAGGGTGATGGCTCCGGCGATCAGGGCCACCGGGGCCAGGTACCGGTGCATCGAGCTCACCCGCTCGACCATGGCGTCGATCGCCGCGTCGTCGCCCGTGCGGACGGCCGAGAGGAACGAGGCGGACCACCCGGGCCACTCCCGGGCCGGGTGCCCAGCCCGCTCGATCACCGGGTCGTCCTCGGGGCGCGACGTCGACGTCGGCTCCAGGGTCATCGGCGTTCGGACGGACGTGCGGGTGGCGACGCGGGCGGGTGCCGGCGCGGGTGCGGGAGGGCTACTCGGCGGCGCTGTCGGCTTCGATGGCCTTGGTGTCGGCCTTCAACTGCTTCGCCTGGATCTTCTCGGCCCGCCGCATGGCGTGCTCGATCTTGGACTCCACGTCGGACACGGCCACGACGACCAGTCCGGCCTGGCCGGCGTCCAGGCCCTCGCCCAGCTCCTTCAGGTCGCTCCGGCTCATGCCGGCGGCGGCGTGGCCGGCGAGGGCTCCGAGCAGGGCCCCGCCACCGGTGGTGGCGAGCAGCAGGCCCCCGCCGATCGCCGCCGCCGGGAAGAGCACGACCACGAGCCCGGTGGCCAGGCCGACCCCCCCGCCCAGCACCCCGCCGACCCGCGTCGGCGTCTCGTGCTTCTTCACGATCTTGACCTTGCCCCCGGCCTTGCGCTCGATGACCGCCGCGTCGTAGGCGTCGATGAGGCCGATCTCGGTGTGCAGCGCGTGGACGGCGTCGTAGTCGGCCAGCGCCCCCTCGACGTCGGCGTAGACACCGGAGTACACGAAGAACGTATCGATGGCCATGGTCACCTCACGGGATCGGGCGGTTCCGAACCGCCCGCGGCCACTCTACGTCCGACCCCGATGCCCGGGCGGCCCGGGGCGTTCGGGCAGGGCGGCGCCACCCCTACGCTGGAAGCGCTCGGGGAGGTACTCCTCGTGTACCCCAGGACGGACCCCCGGCACCCCCCCGCCGGGGGTTCGTTCGCGTCGGGGCGGCCGGGTCAGCCGTGCAGCAGCTGGCGCAGGTTGTCTCGCATGATCAGCTTGGTGTCGGCCTCGTTGAAGTCGGCCAAGCCCTTCACGAAGTCCGTCGGTTCCGACAGGCCCTCGGCGTGGGGGTAGTCCGAACCGGCCAGGATCCGCTCGATCGGCAGGTACTTGGCGATGTGGGCGATGTCGTCCTCCCAGAACGGGCTCACCCACACGCAGCGCTCGAAGGCCTCGATCGGGTCCTCGGGGAACGACCCCGGGTACCGGTGGTAGTAGATCTTCATCTTGTCGATGAGGGCCGGGATCCAGTCGCCGCCCGCCTCCACCGAGACCACCTTCATGTTCGGGTGACGGCTGAGGGCGCCGTCGCAGACCATGGCCGTGAAGAAGTCCGAGACCGCCCGGCCGTGCAGGGCGATGTGCTCGAAGGCCGAGCGGGCGAAGGCGTGGTACTCGTAGTTCCCCGTCCAGTCGCCCGTGTACTTGGTGTAGCTCACCGGGCCGGCGTGCACCCCGACCAGCACCCCGGCCTCCTCGCACCTCGACCAGAACGGGTCGAACTCGGGCTTGCCCGGGGAGGTGAAGCCGGTCGCCGTGAGCACCGGGGACGACCGCAGGTCGATCACCCGCACGCCGCGCTCGATGGCCCAGTCGAGCATCTTCAACGCCTCGTCCACGTCGGCCAGGGAGAAGATGGGGGCGCTGAACATCCGGCCCTCGATGTCGAAGCCCCACTCGTCCTCGAGCCAGCGGTTGAAGGCCCACAGCACGTCGTAGAGGAGCGGGATGTCGTCCCGGATGCGCTCTTCGATCCCCGAGGCGAGCGTCGGGAACAGGAGACAGCCCTCGATGTTCTGCTGCTCGAGTAGGGCCAGCCGCTTCTCGGCGTTCTGGTACTCGGGGTGCAGGGCCAGCGGCTCGACGACCTTGAAACCGTCGGTGATGACGTCGGCCTTGGACTTCTCGCCCGAGAACATGTCGGTCAGGGCGCCGGCCACCGAGATCGGGTCGAAGGTCGGGTTGGGCACGTAGTCCCAGACGTGGCCGCCCATCATGATGTGCTGGTGGCCCCGCTCGTCGGTGACCCAGTACACGTCCCGCTTCCGGTGGTCGGGAAGGTAGCGCGTGAACGCGTCCTTCGTCTCGTAGAGATGGTTGTCCGCGTCGAACATGCGGTACGGGAGATCCATCGGAACGCCTCCTTCGCACTGGCCTCGGGCCCCCACCCTGCGGCGGCGACCCCTCGGGACCAGCGTACGCCACTCGGCGCGGCCGCCGCCGGGACGACCCCGTACACTCGGCTCGTGGAGACCTGGGATGCCATCCGGGCCCGGCGCAACGTCCGGGTGTACGACGATCGGCCCGTGGCCGCCGAGGACCTCGACCGCATCCTCGAGGCCGGCTGGCGGGCCCCGTCGGCCTCGAACCGCCAGAAGTGGGACTTCGTGCTGGTGACCGACCGGGCCCAGCTCGAGACGCTGGCCACCGTCTGGCAGGGCGCCCGGCACCTGGCCGGCGCGGCGGCGGCCATCGTCCTGGTCCTGCCCGAACCCGAGGCCGAGCGCTACCTGGTCATCGACCAGTACGACCTGGGTCAGGCCACCATGGCCATGGCCCTGGCCGCCACCGACCTCGGTATCGGGAGCGGCCACTCGGCGGTCGGCGACCAGGCGGCGTGCCGGGAGCTCCTGGGGGTGCCCGACGACCGCACCTGTGCCTACATGCTGGCGCTCGGCTATCCGGCCGACCGGCCGCTGCGGCCCATCGCCCGACCCGACCGTCGACCGTTCGACGAGGTGGTCCACCGGGGCCACTGGTAGTCCGGGTCACTGGTAGCTCGGACCGACCACCGGCCCCGGGCGATCGACCCGTTCGGTCAGGCCGGGGTGGCCAGCACCTCGGGCGGGAAGTGGAAGATGCGGGCGGCGGTGTCACGGAAGACCCGCTCGGCGTCGCCCGGGCCGAGCAGGGCCCCGAGGCGGTCCACGGTCGCCTTCGAGTGGGGGTAGGTACCTTCCTCGTGGGGATAGTCCGACCCCCACAACAGGGCGTCGACGCCGGTGAGGTTGAGGTTCTGCAGGCCCACCGCGTCGTCCTGGAAGGTGGCGTGCACCTGTCGGCGGACGTAGAAGCTCGGCCGCTCGGCCAACGTGGGGTTGATCACCGGCTTGGGCGCCTGGTTGGCCCCGGCCAGCCGAGCCGAGCCCATCTTGTCGGTCGTCCCGTAGCGGCCGAAGGACTCGTGGTAGAAGTCGATCGTCTCCATCATCCACGAGAGCCAGCCGGTGTTGTACTCGACGAACACCACGTGCAGGCCCGGATGGCGCTCGAGCACCCCCGACGTGGCCAGGAGCGCCGCCGTCCGCGGCCCGATGGTCTGGGTGGCCAGCAGGTTGGCCACCGTGGCCCCCGGTCCGCGGTACCAGATCATGTTGTGACCGGTCCCCTGGTGCATGACCACCGGGAGACCGGCGGCCTCGATGGCGTCCCAGAGCGGCTCCCAGCGGGGGTGGTTGTAGGTGGGGTCGGCCACCGTCGGCAGCATGACCGCCGCCAGGCCCTGCTCGGCGATGAACTCGACCTCGGCGATGGCGTCCTCCAGCCGCCAGGTCGGGACGATGCCGGCGCACCGGAACCGGGGCGACTGCCGCTCCAGTTGGTCGAACACCCACTCGTTGTAGATACGGCACGAGATCCGCCCGTCGTCGGGGTCCTCCAGCATCCAGACGTAGAGGCCGATGGTCGGGAAGATGCACTCCCCGGCGATCCCCTCCTCTCGCATGACCGTGAGCCGGTGCTCGGGCTGGAGGACGGCCAGCCGCTCGGCCTCCGACGAGCCGGCCTTGCCGACGTGGGACCCGTCGAGGATCAGCCGCCACCCCCCGTCCTCGGTGGCCTCGATCCCCCGCATGGCCCGGTCCCGGACCGAGGCCGGCAGGTTGGCGCTCCACAGGTCGCGCGGCTCGTTGACGTGCGAGTCGGCCGAGATCATCCCCAACGACGACGTTGCCACCTGGCGCCCCCCTCCGGTGCTCTCGCCCACCGGCGAGCGAACCTCCCCAGGCTACTTCGGCCCATCCGTCGCCGATCGTGCCACCATGTCGACATGTCCGGCGCGCAGTTCTGGACGGTCCGCCTGGCCCTCCCCGGGACCATCGCCACCGCCGCCCGCCGATCCGAGGACGAGGGCTGGCACGGACTGGCCCTCGGCGACTCCCAGAACATCGCCGCCGACCCCTTCATCGAGCTGGCCCTGGCCGGCGCGGCCACCACCACCCTGGGCCTCGCCACCTCGGTCACCAACCCGGTGACCCGCCACCCGGCGGCCATGGCGACGGCCATCGCCACCGTCCAGGCCGAATCGGCCGGGCGGGCGGTCCTCGGCATCGGTCGGGGCGACTCGGCGCTGGCCCACCTCGGTCGGGCCCCGGCCCCGGTGGCCGTCTTCGAGCGCTACGTCGAGCACCTCCAGGCCTACCTGCGGGGCGACGAGGTGCCGTTCGACCAGCTCGGGGGCGACCAGGCGGTGGCGGCCTCGGCCGACACGCTCGAGCTGGCCGGCAGCCCGACCACCAGCGCCCTCCACTGGCTACCGGCCGAGCGCACCAAGGTGCCGGTCGACGTCATGGCCTCGGGTCCGAGAGTGATCGAGGTGGCGGCCCGCTTGGCCGACCGGATCACCTTCACCGTCGGCACCGACCCCGCACGCCTGCGGTGGGCCCTCGACATCGCCCGCCGGGCTCGGTCATCGGCCGGGTTGACCTTCACCGACGACGCCCTCGGGGTCTTCCTGCCGATCGTGGTCCACGACGACCGGGCCACGGCCCGGCAGCTGGCCTCGGGGGCGGTGGCCTCGATCGCCCGGTTCTCGGTCATGCACGGCACGGTCTCGGGGCCGGCCAGCGACGGCCAACGCCAGAGCCTCGAGGCCGTGCGGACCAGCTACGACATGAACCGCCACTTCCGCGACGGGTCGCCCCAGGCCGCCGCCCTGACCGACGAGGTGACCGACGCCTTCGGCATCGCCGGGCCGGCCGGCTACTGCATCGATCGGCTGGCCGAGTTGCTGGACCTCGGGATCCGCCGCATCGTGGTGTCACCCGGGGCGGCGGCCACCGGCTCGACTCGCGACGAGCTGCGGAACTCACGCCACCGGCTGGTGAGCGAGGTCATCCCGGCCCTTCGTTGACGCCGACCACGGCCGCCGCCCGCCGACGCATGGGCGTTAGCCTGCTCGAGGCCGTCGGGTCATCCGACGGCCGTCGAGTACAGGGGGGAATGATGGGGGACGCAGCCAGTCCGACCGACGTCGTGGCCGCCTTCGTGGCGGCGTGGGAGCGCAACGATCCCCCGGGGATCCTGGAGCTCTTCGCCGAGGACGCCGTCTGGTACGACGGCTTCCCGGCCGACCGGCTCGAGGGCACCGAGCAGATCCGCCGGCAGCTCGAGCGCTACAGCCGGCACCTCTCGGAGGTCTCGATCGAGGTCGTCCACCAGGCGGTCGACGGCAACGTCGTGCTGCAGGAGCGCGTGGATCGGGGTCTGCGGGACGGGACGCCGTTCGAGGTGGCCGCCGTCTGCGTGTTCCACGTCGAGGACGGCCGGATCCGCGAGAACCGCGACTACTGGAACCCCGCCGCCTACCGGTAGTCCGCCGGCGACCAGGGACGGTCGATCAGACGCCGGCTGCCGACCGGCGCCGACCCATCGGGACCGACCCTCACCGGAGAAAAAACCCCTCGTCGACGCGCAGGGGGGCGCACGAGAACGAGGGGCCTATGCCCAAGACGCTAACATGCAAAAATAGATCAATACAACCCTCGGCCGGTCCACCGACCCCGTCGGCGTCAGTCGTCGTTCAGGGTGGTCGCTCGGACCTCGGTCGAAGAGAACACCAGCAGGGAATAGAACTCCACCATGTGGCGGCGGTCGAGCGCCACGGCCTGGTCCACCGCGCCGTCGGCGATCAGTTCGATCAGCTCGGCGTGCTCGGCGATCCCGTGGCCCAGTCGGATGTTCGGCGCCGGAAAGCGACCGTACCGCTCCTCTTCCTCGGCCCAGAGCCGGACGTGGGCCAACCAGATCGTCTCGAGCGACCCGGCCAGGACAGCGAGGGGCTCATTGCCACAGTTGGCGGCGAGGGCCCGGTGGAAATTGCTGGTCGCCCGCAGATAGCTGGTCAGGTCGTCGACGGAGTCCAGGGTCTCCTGATGGGCCGCCCGGAGCTGGGCCACGACCGTCGCCTCCCGGTTCTCGCGTTCGGCGCACAACCGGACGCAGATCGGCTCGATCTCCATCAGGGCCGCCCCCACCTGGTCGAGGTGCACGTGGCGGGACTGCAGGATCAACGAGAGGCTGTACGCCGACTCCGTGGGCGACGGCAGGTGGACCAGTGCGCCGCCGGTGTTGCCCCGCAAGACCGTGATCAGCCCCTCCAGCTCGAGGATCCGCAGCCCTTCGCGCAGGGCCTGCTTACTCACCCGGAACTCCTCCACCAGACGCTCCTGGTTCGGCAGCACGCTGCCGTCGGCCATCTGGCCGCTCAAGATCCGCTCTCGCAGCCGCGCCGCCACCAGCTCGGCCGTGCGGGGCGTCGGTTGCCGCCGGTAGTCGTTGCTCGAACGGACGACCGTGGCGTCGACCGTCTGGTCCGACGTCCGCTCAGTGCGGGGCAGCGTTGGCGGCATCCTCGGAACCTTCCGTTGGTGCGGCGGGAGTTCGACAGACCAATTGCGACACGCCTGCCCCTTTGCGTCGACCGACGTCCGCCTCGATCGACATCGAAGAATAGACCGGTCCTCTCGGGACCCGGTGCCGGTCGCCTGCCGTTCGGGCTTCCACCCGCCGGGGCATGCACCCGACGGACGGCGCGCCGAGGCGCCCGATACGACCCGACACCGACTCGGCCACGCCGATGGCGCCGAACCGCTAGCCGAGTCGCTCGATGATGGTGACGTTGGCCTGGCCCCCGCCTTCGCACATCGTCTGGAGCCCGTAGCGGCCGCCGGTCCGCTCGAGTTCGTTCAACAGCGTGGTCATGAGCCGCACGCCGGTGGCACCGAGCGGGTGGCCGAGGGCGATCGCCCCCCCGTTGACGTTGACCCGCGACGGGTCGGCCCCCGTCTCTTTCTGCCACGCCAACACCACCGAGGCGAACGCCTCGTTGATCTCGACCAGGTCGATGTCGTCGAGGGTCATCGATGCCCGTTCCAGCGCGTACTTCGTGGCCGGGATGGGCGCCGACAGCATGATGACCGGATCGTTGGCCCGGACGCTCATGTGGTGGATGCGCGCCCTCGGCGTCAGGCCGTGCTCCTTCAGGGCCCGTTCGCTGACCAGGAGCATGGCCGCCGAGGCGTCGGAGATCTGCGACGACACGGCCGCCGTGATCCGGCCCCCCTCGCGCAGCGTGGGCAGCGATCGGATCTTCTCCAGGTTCGGCTCCCGGGGGCCCTCGTCGGCCAGGCAGGAACCGAGCGGGACGATCTCATGGTCGAACCGGCCCTCGCTGCGGGCGGCCAGGGCCCGCTCGTGCGACTGGACGCCGAACGCCTCCATGTCCTCGCGGCTGATGTCCCAACGCTCGGCGATCATGTCGGCCCCGCGGAACTGGCTCACCTCCTGGTCGCCGTAGCGCTTCACCCAGCCCTCGGAGCCGCTGAACGGGTCGGCGAACCCGAACTGGTCGCCGACGACACCGGC
This sequence comes from uncultured Acidimicrobiaceae bacterium, assembly GCA_963730735.1. Lineage (GTDB taxonomy): Bacteria > Actinomycetota > Acidimicrobiia > Acidimicrobiales > RAAP-2 > CAVSSX01. The sequence goes on along the minus strand of CAVSSX010000007.1, from coordinate 1,390,913 downwards.
GGAACCGATCGGGATCTGCGACATCTGCTGCACACCACCGGCGACCACCACGTCCTGGACGCCGGCCATGATCGCCTGGGCGGCGAAGTGGACCGCCTGCTGGGACGAGCCGCACTGGCGGTCGACGGTCGTCCCGGGTACGTGCTCGGGCAGGCCCGCCGCCAGCCAACAGGTCCGGGCGATGTCGCCCGACTGGCCGCCGATCGTGTCGAGGCAGCCGAAGACGACGTCGTCGACACTCCCGGGATCGATCCCGGTGCGGTCGACGAGCGCACCGAGCACGTGGGCCCCGAGGTCGGCGGGGTGCACCGTCGAGAGCCCGCCGCCGCGCTTGCCCACCGGGGTGCGCACGGCGTCGACGATGTAGGCGTCGTTACTCATTGGGCCTCCTCTGTGAAGTCGACTGACTGCTGCTTGAGGAACTTCGACAGGTCGCGGCCCTCGACCCTCCGGCCGGAGTCCTTTGCCTCGGGCGAACCGAACCGTTGGGGTCGCGTGTCCACATCCAGGGCCTGCGCCCGCAACGCACCCACCGTGCACTCCGCCCTCGGCCGCACGCCGAACGTGTCGAACCCGTAGAACTCGCTGGCGTTCCTCCAGGTGATCATCTCGATCTCCTCGTCGGACAGTTCGGCCGCCGTCAGCGCCTTCATCAGCACCTCGGGTCCCTGCGGCCACGTCGAGTCGGAGTGCGGGTAGTCGAGCTCCCACGAGATGTTCTCGACGCCGATGGCGTCACGGTTGCGCAGGCCGGTCACGTCGTCGATGAAGCAGGTCAGCACCTGCCGGCGGAAGGCCTGGCTCGGCAACATGTCGCCGAAGTCGGCACCGGTCCACCGCCGATGGTGCTCGTAGACGAAGTCCGCCTTCTCGAGGAAGTAGGGCACCCAGCCGATACCCCCCTCGGCCAACGCGATCTTGACGTTCGGGAACCGCTGGAAGATGGGCGACCACAGGAGCTCGGCGGCGAAGATCGCCGTCTGGAACGGCATGGCGTGGGTGAAAGTCTCGAACGGCGTCCGGGGCATGAAGTTCGGGCGGCCGCCGAAGTGGAACACCATGGCCGTGTCGGTCTCGTCGCACGCCTGCCAGGCCACGTCCCACTCGTCGCCGTGGAGGTCGGGCGTGCCGAAGCGGTGCGTCTCGGGATGGAAGGAGATGGCGTGGCATCCCAACTCGGCCACCCGGCGGATCTCCGCCGCCATCCACTCGCCACCCAGGACGAAGCCGGACAGGGCCAACGGGATGAAACGACCCGGGTAGGCGTTGCACCACGCCTCGATGTGCCAGTCGTTGTAGGCGCGGATCATGGCGCCGGCGTAGTCCTTGTCGTCGCTCTGGGCGAAGAACTGCCCACCGAGCCCGGGCCACGACGGGAAGTTCAGCGAGGCCAGCACACCGCTGGCGTTCATGTCCCGGACCCGCTCGTGCACGTCGTAGCAGCCCGGGCGGACCTCGTCGAAGTTGGCCGGGTCCTTCCCCCACTCCTCGGGCGGTCGACCCTGCACGGCGTTGAGACCGAACGTGTCGAGCTCGACCCCTTCGACCAACCAGGCGTCCGAGCCGTCGGCCCGGCGGATCACCCGGGGCACCCGCCCCTTGTACTGCTTGGGCACGTGCTCCTCGAAGAAGGCCGTCATGGTGGGCGGTTCGACGATGTGGTCGTCGACGCTCACGAGCACCAGGTCTTCCAGTTCCATGCCTCGTCCCCCTGTTCGACCGGTCGGGTGGTCCGAGTACCTCGGACCCCGCCGCCAATCATGCCAACTTACTAAGACAGCGCCCGCTCCGTGACCTCGGGCGACCGCGCCCCCGCTCGAGCGCTCAACGACCCTCGCCGAACTGGGCCGGACCGGCCCCGGCGACCGTGCCCAGGAAGCCCGGGTCGACGCCCGACTCCGCCGCCACGGCCAGCGCCACCAGGACGTCCTTGTGGAGGAACCGCCGGAGGTCCTCGTAGACCGCCCGACCGGGGCCGAAGCCGGCCACCATCCCGAGCGCCCGGGTCGCCCCGCTGCACTGGGCGACGGCCGACGCCAGCTCGGTCGGCTCGACACCCATCGAGGTGCCGAGCCGCAGGGCCTCGACGGCGAGTTGGACGTTGGCCGCCAGCAGGAGGTTGTTGACCAGTTTCACCTTCTGGCCCGTCCCGAGCGGTCCGAGGTGCAAGATCGGGTCCCCGTAGGCGGCCAGGACCGGACGGACCCGGGCCACGGTGTCGGGCGTCCCGCCGACCAGCAGGGTGATGGACCCGGCGATGACGTCGGCCACCGTCCCGCTGACCGGCGAGTCGACCACGCCGACCCGCCGCGCCGCCCCGGCCTCGGCCAGGCGCTGCGCCGTGCCCGGGCTGCCGGTGGTGTGGACCACGAGCACCGAGCCCGGCGCCATGGCCCCGACGACGCCGTCGGGGCCGAGGGCGACGTCGGCGACCTGGTCGTCGCTCAGGACGCAGATCCCGACCGCGTCGGCCCCCGAGGCCACGTCGGCCGCCGACCCGACGACGATGGCCCCCAGGTCGGCGAAGTGCGTCCGGACCTCGGCGCGTCGGGCGTGGAGCCGGACCTCGTGACCGGCGGCCAGGAGACGCTCGACCATCGCCCCGCCGATCTGGCCGGCCCCCACGAAGCCGACGCGCAGTGGCGAGCTCACGGGGTCCCGGGCGCGGTCGACGGCGGCGCCGTGGGACCACCACCCAACCCGTCGGCGATGCCCTGTCGAAGGAGCTGGCGGGCATCGTCGGAGCCGTCGAGGAGCCGGTTCGTCCGTCGGGCGACCATCCAGCGACCGGCTCGGCGCTCGAGCTCCCACCGGGTGGCGGTGGCCCGCCACACCACGAACTGGTCGCCGTCGCGCCGGTGCAGCAGGTAGTGCACCGTGGCCACGGCCCGGTCCCCCTCCACCGTCACGTGGGGCACCCCACCCATGACGTGGGCCGCACCACCGTGGATGAGGCCCTGGTGGCCGGGCCCGGCCACCATGCCGGCGATCTCGTCACGCCCGGTCCACGATCCGAGGCCGGCGTCGTAGACCCCGTCGTCGGTCCACAAGGCGGCGACCTCGGTCGGTGAACCGCTGTCGACGGCCGGGCCGTAGAAGGCCAGCACTCGATAGATCGCCACCTCGTCCTCGAGGGCCGACACCTTCTGGGTCAGGGCCTCGACGGCCTCCTCGAGCCGGGCCGAGGTGGGCTGCCGGCGCCGCCCGATCACGGAGCCACCGGTGGGCTCGGCGGCCGCCGCCCCCACCGAGCGGCCCGTCGTCGAACCAGTCCCACTGCCAGGGGATGATCCGGCGCAGGGGCCCGGCGAAGAGCACCGCCTCTGCCGGGGCCCGGTCACGTCCTCGACCGGCGGCCGCCCACTCGGCCTCGTGCTCGGCCAGGGCGGCGGCCACCTCGAGGGGGTCGTCGTCGAGGAAGTAGAGATGGAACCGGAGCGAGGCACCCTCGTGGGCCGGGTCGAACGAGCCCTCGTCGACGAAGGTCCATCCACCGGCCACGCCCGGGCACCCGAGCATGTCGGGGATCCGCACCTCGTCGTACCACTGGTAGAGATCGTTGGCCGCCGCCGGGTCGTCGCCGATCCGGGCGACGGTCAGCCAGACCCCCAGGTTGGGACGAAGCGGCAGCACGTCGGGCGACAGCAGGACGCGGGGATGGGCGTACCCCTTGACCGGCTCGCAGAACTGCAGGTGGTTCCGCTTCGCCAGGTGGAGGTCGGGCCGCCGGCCCCACTGGAGCGAGCGAGCGCCCAGGGCCTGCCACTCGAGCCGGCTCTGGTCGATCGGCTCGCGCAGCCAGTACGAGTTCAGATAGTGGAAGCTCTCGAACCGGGGGTCGGCGGCCACGCTGGCGGCGGCGCAGTCCGGGCTGCGGACCCACCGCTCGCCGTGGAGCACGCCCGGGAGCGCCAGGTTCTCGGGACGATGGTCGAGTTGGTGCCAGGCGTTGTACTCCCGGTGGCTGGTGACGTCGGGCAGCTCGGTGAACGAGAAGAACACCTTGCTGGCTAGCACGGCCGGCTCCTCCTGTCGGACGACTCGACGGTCATGCCACCGGCACGGCGGCCGACGGTCACGGATAGAGCCCGAGGTCCCGGAGCCCGTCGGCCGCCTCGTGGACGATCGGCCCCCGCGGGAACGAGTTGAGGTGTTCGGCCACCTCGTCGCCGCCGGCCAGCTCGCTGTTCCACACCGGGCCATCCCCGAGGTGGGCCAGCCCTTCCTCGGCCACCAGGGCCGGATCGGCGACCTCGGGCCCGAACTTCATCCCCTTGCGGGCCATCGCCGGGGTCCGCATGCCGCCCACCACGAACTCGACCACATCGACGTGGTGCGGCTGCAGCTCGTACCACAGGCCCTCGGCGAAGACCCGGCCGAAGGCCTTGACCGCGTTGTAGGGCCCGTTGTACGGCGAGCCTCGGTAGCCGGCGTAGGAGCCCACCAGCATGATGCCGCCGCGCTGACGGTCCTTCATCAGCTTGCCGAAGTGGTGGACCAGGGCCAGCCGGCTCGTCGAGTTCACCTCGATGACGGCGCGGAACCGGTCGAGCTCGCTGTCGACGAAGGCCGAGCCGTAGCCGTTGGCCCCGGCGTTGCAGATGAGCAGCCCGACCTCCACGTCGTCGGTGACCGAGCGGACCTGCGCCAGCATGTCCGGTGCCGTGAGGTCCAGCGACAGCGTCCGGGCCGTGGCCCCGGTCGCCTCGACCTCCTTGGCCGTGGCGGCCAACTCCGGGGCCTTACGGCCCACCAGCACCACATTGATCCCGGCGGCCCCCAGTCGGGTGGCGAACCCCGCACCGAGTCCCTCGGAGCCCCCAGCGATCAGCGCCCACGGCCCGTACCGCTCCACGTCCACCATGTTCCCCCCTCGTGCGGTCATCGTTCCGACCCCGTCGGGACCCTACCGAAGCGACGGGTGGGTCGGCCGACCGAGCGCCGTCGGACGACCCGCCGACCGAGGCCCCGCTAGCCCTCCGACGCCTCGTAGCCCGAGGGCCGGCCCTCGAGGATCACGGTCTTGGTCTCGAGGAACGGCAGCAGCCCCTCGGTGCCACCCTCTCGCCCGATCCCGGACTGCTTGAACCCCCCGAAGGCGATCCCGAAGTCGGTCCGGAAGGCGTTGTGCCCGACCGTCCCCGAGCGCAACTGCCCGGCCACCTGACGGGCCCGGTCGACGTCGTGGGTGAAGACCGAGGCGTTGAGGCCGTAGATGGTGTCGTTGGCGATGGCCACGGCCTGGCCCTCGTCGTCGGCCGGGATGACGCTGAGGACCGGCCCGAAGATCTCCTCCTGGGCGATGGTCGAGGCGTTGTCCACGTTGCCGAACACGGTCGGCTCCACGTACCAGCCCCGGTCGAGGTGCTTGGGCCGGCCGCCCCCGGTGGCCAGGGTCGCCCCGTCGGCCACGCCCTTGGCGATGTAACCCTCGACCCGGTCCCGCTGGCGCTCCATGGCCAACGGCCCCATCTGGGTGGCGGCGTCGAACGGGTCCCCCACCCGGACCTGCGAGAAGGCCCCGGCCAGGGCCTCCAGCAGCTCGTCGTGGCGTCGGCGGGTCACCACCACCCGGGTCAGCGACGAGCAGACCTGGCCGGAAAGAAAGCACTCGGCGCCGGCCAGCGTCTGGGCCGCCGTGCCGAGGTCCATGTCGTCGAGGATGACCGCCGCCGACTTGCCGCCGAGCTCCAGCGTGCAGCGGGCGATCCGCTCCCCGCACAGCGAGGCGATGCGGCGGCCGGCCGCCGTCGAGCCGGTGAAGGTGATCTTGTCGACGCGAGGGTCACGCACCAGCAGCTCGGAGACTTGGCGGTCGGCGGTGACGACGTTGAGGACGCCGGGTGGGAGCCCGATCTCCTCGGCCACCTCGGCCACCAGGTACCCCTCGCCGGGCGCCTCGGGCGAGGACTTGAGGATGACGGTGCACCCGGCCAGCAGCGCCGGCGCCACCTTGTAGGTGATGAGCCCCAGCGGGCCGTTCCAGGGGATGATGGCCCCGACGACCCCCACCGGCTCGCGCACCAAGAGCCCGAACTCGCCGGCGCTCGGGCGGGCCGGCTCCTCGAAGGGGAACGTCCCGGCGAGGTCGGCGTAGTACTCGAACGTGCGGGCGGCGCCCTTCACCGATCCCTTGGCGATGCCGTGGAGGACCCCGGACTCGCGTGGCCAGATCTGGCCGAAGGCCTCCATCCGGTCTCGCAGGCCGGCCGCCAGGGCCCGCAGGGCGTCGCCCCGCTCGGCGTGGGTCATGCGGGGCCACGGCCCCTCGTCGAACGCCAGCCGGGCGGCAGCGACGGCCCGGGCCATGTCGGCCTCCTGGGCCTCGGCCACCGTGAAGAACAGCTCCTCGGTGCCCGAATCGATCACCTCGATCACCGAATCCGAGGACGGGGCGACCCACTCCCCGCCGATGAAGAAGCGATCTGCGTGGCGCAGTGGCGCCGAGACGTCGTCTACCAGGCTCATGGTGTTCTCCCCCGATCGGTGGTGGCGTGCCGGGGACCCACCCGGTCCCGGACCGACGCGCCACTGCGAACGCTACTGCGCCGCGCCCGTCGGCGACGCCTCGGATCCGACCCCGATCTAGGGTGGGCCGGGACGGGAGGGGGGCCCATGGACACGGTGGTCGCAACTCGGGGGTGGACCGGTGTTTGAGCTGGACGACCTGCTGGCCGGGCTGGTGCTCGAGCCCCGCGGCGAGGGTCGTTTCGCCGCCCCCACCATGGACTTCTACGGCAAGAGCGCCGGCGGGGCGGCCGCCTCGGCGGTCAGCGACATCGTGGCCGGGGGCCAGGTCCTGGCCCAGGCCATCGCCGTCGGGGCGGCCAGCCAGCCGGGCAAGGTGGCGAAGTCGGTCCACGCCGTGTTCGCCCGCTCGGGCCGGGTCAGCAAACCCCTCGAGCTCGCCGTCGACACCATCCAGGCCGGTCGGACCACCGGGACGGTGGTGGTCACCTTCCTCCAGGACGACCGCCCCTTCGCCACGGCGACCGTCCTCCTCCACGTGCCGGACCCCGACGTGATCCGCCACGCCCGCCCGGCACCGGACCTGCCGGGGCCGGACGACCCGGGGGTCCGGGTCGAGCCCCGGGGGGCCTGGGAGGTGGGCATGGTGGTCGCCACCGTGCTCGAGCGCCCCGAGGACACGGCCCCGGCCGAGCAACCGATGTGGGTCCGGTTCCCCGACGCCCCGGGGAACGACGAGACGGTCAACCAGGCGCTGCTCGCCTTCGTCACCAACTTCCAACTGGTCGGGGTGGCCATGCGGCCCCACCCCGGCCTGTCCCAGGAGCTGTCGCACCTGAGCGTCTCGACCGGGGTCCTCAGCCACACCGTCTCGTTCCACGAGCCCATCGCCGCCGGTGAGTGGCTGCTGCTCGACCACGACGCCCCCTACGCCGGGCGGGGCCGCTTCTTCGGCCATGGCGACGTGTTCACGGCCGGGGGCGACCTGGTCGCCTCCTTCGTCCAGGACGGGATGATCCGGGGTCTGGCCACCGGCCCGGGGGCCGGGGCCACCCTGTGACGCGGCCGGGAAGGCCAGCCGACGGCGGCCCGACCCGGCCGACGGGCCCGACCCTATGATCGCCCGATGACCGAGTCCCTGGTAGCGGTGGCCCAGCGCGGCCGGGTCCGCCGCATCACCCTCAACCGTCCCGCCAAGCTCAACGCCTTCACGCCGGTCATGACCGAGCAGTTCTTCTCGGCGATCGACGAGGCGGTGGCCGACGAGGGCACCCACGTGCTCGTGCTCTCGGGCGAGGGGCGGGCCTTCTCGTCGGGGGCCGACCTCCGCTCGGGCGGCGGCGGTGGCGACACCCGGGACGCCCCCGGGGACATGGTGGCCAATCGGGCCCGGGTCGACCGCTGGCTCGGGCTGTGGTCGTGCCCCAAGCCGATCATCGCCCAGGTCCACGGATACTGCCTGGGCATGGCCAACGAGATCGTGGCCTGCTGCGACCTGGTGGTCTGCGGCGAGAGCACGAAGATCGGGATGGCCGAGGCCCGCGAGTTCGCCCTCCCCCCGACCCTGGCCTTCTGGCCCCTGCGGGTCGGCTCGCTCCGGGCCAAGGAGCTGCTGTTCACCGGACGCATCCTGGACGGGGCCGAGGCCGTGGCCCTGGGCCTGGCCAACGAGGTGGTCGCCGACGACGCCCTGGCGAGCCGGGTCGACGAGCTGGCCGACCTCATCGCCGAGGTGCCGGTGGCCCGGCTGGCCGTGGTCAAGCAGGCGGTGAACGCCTGGGACGAGCGGATGGGCCTGCGGGCGGCGGCGCTCGGGGGTGCCGAGTACCACGCCATCTTCCACCAGGCGAGCACCTGGGCCAACGTGGTCGCCGAGGCCCAGGCGGGCCACGCCCCGTCCTGAGCTAGGGCAATCCGGCTCCCGGCACCTCGACCCGGCAGCGCTCGACGGTGCCCGCGCGCATGGCCAAGGCCTTCTCGGGGTTGATGGACCCGGCGGTGACGAGGTAGAGGTCCCGCCGGTCGTCCCCCCCGAGCATGCAGGCCAGGACCCGGCGGTCGCCCGAGGACACCCGGTCGGTGACCGTGCCGCCCTCGGTGACCCGGACGACCTCGCGTCGTCCGATCGAGGCGAACCACACCGCCCCCTCGACGTCGAGGCAGATGCCGTCGGGGGTCTCGCCGTCGAGGTCGGCGAAGAGCCGGCGGTCGGTCAGGCTCCCGTCCTCGCCGAGGGCGAACGAGGTCAGCCGGTGGGCCATCGACTCGGCGACGATCAGGCGCTCGCCGCCTGGGGTGACCACCATGCCGTTCGGGGTGACCAGGCCGTCGGCCACCACCCGGGGCGGTGCCGCCGAGCCCGGCTCGACCAGCACCAGCACGGTCGGCCGCACCGCCTCGCCCCCGTGGATGTCGTAGCCGATGTTGCCGATGTAGCAGCGCCCGAGGCCGTCCACCACCATGTCGTTGCTGTGCCCGGCGTGCAGCCCCGCCATCTCGGCGAGCACGGTGACGACGGCCGTCGCCGACCCCGGGTCGTCGACGCGTAGCAATTGGCGGCTGTGCATCGACACCACCACCAGGGTGCCGTCGGGCAGCCACCCGAGCCCGGCCGGGCCGTCGGGGACGTCGACCATCACCTCGGCCGTGCCATCGAGCCCGATCCGTTGGACATGGTTGGCGTGCATGTCGGAGAACCACAGGCCGTCGGGCCGCCATCTCGGGCACTCCGGGAACACCAGTCCCTCCAGCACCACTTCGGTCGTCCCGGCCACTGCTCCCCCTCGTCTCGGCGATCGCGACGGGCGTTGCTCAGGCGGCGATGCGGCTGGCCTCGAGGGCCCGCCCCATGGCCTCGATGCCGGCGACCATCTCGTCGATCGGCGAGGGCAGGAAGGCCATGCGCAGGAACCGGCGGCCGCTGTCGTCGCCCGTGAAGCGCTCGCCCTCCCGGCAGGCCACCCCTTCGGCGGCCATCAGCGAGCGGGCCTTGGCCCAGTCGATCTCGGGCGAGAGCTCGAACCAGAAGTAGATGCCACCGTTCGGCACCTTGAAGGTGACCCACGGGACACAGTGTTCGTTGAGCGCGGCCAGGGCCGCGTCGCGCTTGGCCCGGTTGATGGCCCGGGCCCGCTCGAGGTGGGGCTCCCACATGCCGTCGCGGACGTAGCGCTCGACCAGCCGCGGCAGGACCTGGTTGACCCCGTGGTCCTCACGCACCGTGGCCAGGGCGTCGATGATCCGCTCGTGGCCGATGGCGTAGCCGAGGCGCAGGCCCGGGGCGAGGGTCTTCGAGTAGCTGTCGGTCTGGATGACGAGCCCGCGGGTGTCCAGGCTGAGCAGGGTCGGCGGCGGCGCCTCGTCCAGGTACATGTCGTAGTAGCAGTTGTCCTCGACCACGACCACGTTCCACTCGTTGGCCAGGTCGATCAGTTGCCGCCGGCGGTCCATCGAGAGCACGGTCGACGTGGGGACGTGGAAACTGGCGATCGTGTAGATCATCTTGGGCGTGATGCCTTCGGACCGCATCCGCTCGAGCTGCGTCGCCACCGCGTCCACGACCATGCCGTCGTCGTCGACCGGGACCGTCCGGACCACCGGCTGGTGCCCGGCGATGTACGACAGCATGAACGGATAGGACAAGGCCTCGACGATCACCCCGTCACCCGGATTGAGGACGGCGGTGGCGATCAGCGAGAGGGCGTTCGACGACCCGTTCGACAGCAGCACGTTCTGGCGGGTGAACGACTGGCCGTCCCGGGCGCCCATGCGCTCGGCCAGGAGCTCGCGCAGGCCGATGTAGCCCTTGCCCATCTCCTCGGCGCCGCCGGCGGCGTACTCGCAGGCCGCTTGGCCGCCCTCCTTGATGGCCGTCATGGCGTAGTGGGCCAGGTCGTCGATCGGGTACGACTCGGGGGCCGGGACCCCCTGGTCGAAATTGAAGCGGACCGGCACGCTCGGGGCCGGGAGGTAGTGGCCGGCCACCGACCCCACCCGCGCCGACAGCAGGCCCCCGATCGTCTCGTCCTCGTGGCTGGTCATCCGTGCACCCCTTCCCGTTCGCTGCGTCGTCCAGTTCGTCGTGTCACTCGTCGGTGGCCCCGGGGACCAAGGCCGTGGCCTCCAGCTCGAGCAGGGCCCCGGGCACCAGGAGCCCGACGACGATCAGCCCGGTGGCCGCCGCCGCCATGGTGGGGTAGAGCCGGCTCCGGGCCTCGGCGTAGGCCGGGTAGCCGGCCGCGTCGACCAGGAAGGAGTTCAGCCGCACCACGTCGTCCATGGTGGCCCCGTGCCCGGCCAGCTCGTGTTCGATCCGTCGGAGGCAGTGCTCGGCCTGGGCCGTCCAGTCGCCCGGGCCGACCAGCTGGCCCTCGTCGTCGATGGCCAGTTGGCCCGAGACCAGGAGGAGACCACCGGCTCGACGGGTGGGCGGCATGGCCCTCGGGGCGGTGCTGGCGGCGTCCGTCACCGAAGGTCCTCGCGCGTCGGCGTCCCCATGTCGTCCCCCCCGAGTGTGCACCAGGCGCCCGATCGACACCGGGGCCCCTCCAAGGATCACTCTAGGCAGGGACAACCCTCCGGGGTCGAGACGGCTAGCCTCGGGCGGGTCGGCAACGGCCCCCGGGCCGTCGTGCCCGGGCGTCGCCCGAGCCGGTGCGACGAGACAATGAGGCACAGGACACGAGGGGGACGCATGACCACGATCGAGACCGAACGCGAATACCAGCTCTTCATCGACGGGGCGTGGTCGTCGGCCGCCGATGGCACCTACGACATCATCAACCCGGCCACCGAAGGCGTCGTCGGGCGTGCGCCCGAGGCGTCGGTGACCGACGTCCAGGCCGCCGTGGCCGCCGCCCGCAAGGCCTTCGACTCGTGGTCCCAGACCTCGAAGAAGGAGCGGTCGGCCCTCATCCGGGCGGCCGCCGACCGCTGGATCGAGCGCCAGGCCGAGCTCGTCCCGCTGGTCCAGGCCGAGACCGGTGCCATCCAAGCCGTCGCCGCCGGGGCCCAGGTGCCGGGATGCTCCAACCGACTCTACGAGTACGCCGACCTGGCCCTCGAGGAGTGGGACGAGGCCCTGCTGCCGAGCGGGTCGCCGATGGTCTCCCAGCTCGGCGGGGCCAGCATGCTGGGCGCCGTGGCCAACCGCCTGCCGGTCGGGGTCTGCGGCTGCATCACCCCGTACAACTTCCCCCTGACCAGCGTGGCCGGCAAGGTCGGCCCGGCGCTCGCCATGGGCAACACCGTGGTCATCAAGCCCGCCCCCCAGGACCCGCTCGGCATCATCGAGATGGTCAAGACCTTCGAGGAGGTGGGCTTCCCCCCCGGCGTCATCAACATCGTCACCGGTTCCCGGCCCGAGGTCGGGGCGGCGCTGGTCGACTCGCCGGACGTCGACATGATCAGCTTCACCGGTAGCTCGGTGGTCGGGGCCAAGATCGCCGAGGCCGGCGGCAAGACCATGAAGCGCCTGCTGCTCGAGCTGGGCGGCAAGGGGGCGGCCCTGGTCCTGGCCGACGCCGACATCCCGACGGCCATCCGGGGCATCGCCAGCGTCTGGGCCTTCCACTCCGGGCAGATCTGCACCGCCCCGACCCGGGTAGTGGCCCACCGGTCGATCTACCAGGAGCTGGTGGACGGGCTGGCCCAGGTCGCCCGGTCGCTCCCGACCGGCGACCCGCTCGACCCGTCCACGGTCGTCGGCCCGGTCATCTCCGGCGTCCAGCGGGACCGGATCGAGTCGATGATCGCCTCGGGCAAGGACGACGGGGCCGACGTCGTGGTCGACGGTCGGCGGCCGGCCCACCTCGAGAAGGGGTACTTCGTCGCCCCCACGCTCCTCGCCGAGTGCAACAACGACATGCACGTGGTGCGCAACGAGATCTTCGGACCGGTGGTCGTGGTGGTCCCCTTCGATGACGAAGACGAGGGCATCGCCATCTCCAACGACAGCCCGTACGGCCTCTACGACTACGTGTTCTCCAAGGACACCCACCGCGCCTACCAGATCGCCCGGCGCCTCCGGGCCGGCAACGTCGGCGTCAACACGACCGGTCGGAACCCCCACACCCCGTTCGGCGGCTTCAAGATGAGCGGTGTCGGCCGCATGGACGGCAAGTACGGCATGCACACCTACAGCGAGCTGCAGAGCGTCGTCTGGCCGTCGATGTAGGGCGCCGGCCCACCGGGACGCCGTCCCGGTGGGCCGGTCCCGCCGACGGCGGTGCGCACCCCTGAGGTCGGGCATCATGGCGGCGTGCCGACGAAACCACACCGTCCGGGCACCGCCGGTCGTCCGCGTCGGTGCCCGGCCGGCTGAGGCCGCACGGACGAGCTCGACGGCATGAACATCCTCTTCGCCCTCCTGGCGGCCTTCTCCAATGCCGCCAACGTGGTCACCCAGCACGTCGCCAGCATCAGTGACCCCGACGAGGACACCGGTTGGCGCTTCGTCCGGTACCTGCTGCGCAATCCGCTGTGGCTCCTCGGCTGGGTGGCCCTGATCGCCGCCTTCGTCTTCCAGGCGATCGCCCTGCACAACGGGCTCCTGTCGGTGGTCCAGACGATCCTGATGACCGAGCTGGTCTTCGCCCTCGTCCTGCGGCGCATCTGGATCCACCAGACGATCCGGGCGTCGGCCTGGGCGTCGGCCGTCCTGACGGTGGTCGCCGTCTCGGTGTTCATCGCCGCCGCCGAGCCCCAAGGCGGCTCATCCACCGCCAGCCCGAAGGCCTGGGTGTCGTCCATCGTGGCCTGTGGCGCCGTGGCCGGGGTCCTCTCCTTGCTCGCCGTCCGCGGCGCACCGGCCCGGCGGGCCGCCCTGTTCGCCACCGCCTCGGCCATCGTCTGGGCCCTCGAGTCGGCGTTCATCAAGACGATGACCGACAACCTGACCACCGTCGGGGTGGCCCAGTCCTTTCTCCGTTGGCCGATCTACGCCGTGGCCGTGGGCGGGATCCTCGGGACCCTGCTCACCCAGGTCGCCCTGCACGTCGGCCCCCTCCGGGTGTCCCAACCCCTGCTGGTGATCGTGGACCCGATGGTCAGTATCGCCCTCAGCGTCCACCTCTTCGGCGAGTACTTCACGGCCAGCTCGGGCGACCTGGTGCTCGCCTCGGTGGCCTTCGTGGGCCTGATCCTCGGGATCGTGCTGCTCACCCGGACGGTGCCCGAGACGATGGACCGAGACGCCTGAACCGGCGGTCGGGGCGGGGTGCGTCGGGACCTTATTCCTACTAAGTTGATTGTATTAGTGATTTTTCGAGGGTCAGAGGAAAGCGAGCCACCCATGAGCGTCCGTGACGAGGTCCTGCGAGCCAACGAGGCCTACGCCAACTCCTTCGGGGACCGGGGCAGCCTGGCCCTCCCCCCGGCCCGGCGGTTCGCCGTCCTCACCTGCATGGACGCCCGCCTCGATCCGGCCAAGTACGCCGGCCTCAGCGAGGGCGACGCCCACGTCATCCGCAACGCCGGCGGCCGGGCCAGCGACGACGCCATCCGGTCGTTGGTCATCTCCTACAAGCTGCTCGGCACGGCCGAGTGGTTCGTGATCCACCACACCGACTGCGGGATGGAGTTCTTCACCGACGCCGTCATCCGGGACCTGCTCGCCGCCAGCCTGGACACGGCCGAGCTCGGGCCCGACGGCTTCCGCGACGTCGGCGCCGGCCCCGGGTCGCCCGAGGCCAACTACATCGACTGGCTGACCATCGCCGACCAGACCGCCAGCGTGGTCGAGGACGTGGCCCGCATCCGGGCCCACCCGCTGGTGCCGGCCCGGATCCCGATCTACGGCTACCTCTACGACGTCACCACCGGACGCCTGATCGAGGTACCCGAGGCCACGGCCGCCGGACAGGCCGCCTAGGCGCCGACCTCCGGCGTCGCTTTCCACTCGACGCCGGAGGTGCCGATCGCTGTACCATCCGCCCCGTGCCTCTCGTCGAACCCGGTCCCCTTCACCGTCTCGCCCTCGCCGTCGATAACGCAACGGACGTCGAGGCGTGGTTCCGATCGGTGCTCGGCGCCGGTCCGCTGGAAAGCGATCTCTTCCCCGAGGACCGGCCCTCGGGCGGTGGTGGCGGTGGCGCCGACCTCGAGGGGACGGAGATCAGCCTGTTTCGGGTCGGGGGCTTCCCCGTCATCCTCCTGGCCAAGGGTGTCCCGGGTGGACCGGTGGCCCGCTTCCTCGAGCGTTATGGCCCCGGGGTCCAGTCGCTCGCCTGGGAGGTCGACGACATGTGGACCGTCCAGAACCTGCTCATCGAGCGGGGCATCCGCATCGGTGCCGTGAACATCCCGGGCCGGCACTTCTTCATGCACCCCAAGGACACCGACGGGATCCTGATGGAGTGGACCGACGACACGTTCGGCGAGAACGCCCGGCGGAAAAGCGAGGGCGGCGGGGCGGTCGACGTCACCACGCTGGCCTGGGTGACGGCCGTGGTGAACGACGCCGAGGCCACGGCGGCCATGCTCGGTGACCTGGCCGCCGGCACGGAAGTGACCGGCAACCCCCAGGGACCCTCGGCCGACGAGATCACCGTCGACGTGCGGGTCGGCGACCTGACCATCCGCCTGGTCACCCCGACCTCGGCCGACAGCCGCTACCAGGCGGTGACCAACACCCCTCGGCTGTGCTCGTTCACCTACCGGGTCGAGGACCTCGACGCCAGCCTGTCGGCCCTCGAGGGGCTCGGCGTGGGCACGGCCTACCGCCAGGACGGGCTGGCCGCCACCGACCCGGCGTCCACGTTCGGGCTGCCGTTCGAGTGGACGGCCTGACGTCACAGCGAGCAGTCTCGACGACGTGAGCACCGACCGTCCCCCCCTCCGCACGCTCGGCCCCGCCGGCCTCGAGGTCTCGGCCGTCGGGCTCGGCTGCATGAGCATGTCGCAGTCCTACGGGACGGCCGACGAGGCCGAGTCGCTGGCCACCATCAACCGGGCCCTCGAGCTCGGGGTGACCTTCCTCGACACGGCCAACGTCTACGGCCGGGGCCACAACGAAGAGCTGGTCGGCCGGGCCATTCGGGGCCGACGCGACCAGGTGGTGCTGGCCACCAAGTTCGCCATCGAATTCGACCCCGAGGGGGCACGTCAGATCTGCGGGCGGCCCGACTACGTGCGGCGCTGCTGCGACGAGTCCCTGCAGCGGCTGGGCACCGACTACATCGACCTCTACTATCAGCACCGGGTCGACCCCGAGGTCCCCATCGAGGACACGGTCGGGGCCATGGCCGAGCTGGTCGAGGCGGGCAAGGTCCGCCACCTCGGGCTGTCCGAGGCGAGCGCCCGCAGCCTCGAGCGGGCGGTGGCGGTCCACCCCATCACCGCCCTCCAGAGCGAGTGGTCGCTGTGGACCCGGGACCTGGAGGACGACGTGCTCCCGACGGCCCGACGGCTCGGCATCGGCCTGGTGCCGTTCAGCCCGCTCGGACGGGGTTTCCTCACCGGACAGATCACCCGGCCCGACCAGTTCGAGGCGGGCGACTTCCGGGCCGGGAACCCGCGCTTCCAAGGGGAGAACTTCGAGCGCAACCTGGCCCTGGTGCGACGGATCGAGGCCATGGCGGCGGCCCGGGGGTGCCGGCCCAGCCAACTGGCTCTGGCCTGGCTGCTGGCCCAGGGCGAGGACATCGTCCCCATCCCGGGCACCAAGCGCCGGACCTACCTCGAGGAGAACGTCGTGGCCAGCACGATGACCCTCTCGCCCGACGAGCTCACCCTGCTCGACGAGCTCTCGCCGTTCGGCGCCTGGGCGGGCGACCGCTACCCGTCGCGGGCCTTCGCCCAGTACGGGGACAGTCCCCTGCCCGCCTAGGGCCCGGCCCGTCCAACCGGCCGGCGGGCGGATCGGACCCGGGACACTACGATGCCGAGGTCGATCCGGGGCCCGGTGCCCGGAGCACCGAGACGAGGGGCGGCATGCAGCGAGTGAGGCAACGGGACGGGCGGCGCACGGTGACGACCCGGGCGTCGGGACCCCTCTCCCTCGGGCCCGGTCGACCGTGACCGAGGACCTCACCGCCCTCGAGATCGCCCGCCGGGCCACGCTCCGACCGGTCACGGCCATCGCCGAGTCCATCGGGATCGGCCCGGAGCTGCTGGAGCCCCACGGCGAGTACGTGGCCAAGATCAAGCTCGAAGCCATCGAGGCCCTGGCCGACCGGCCCCGGGCCCGCTACGTGGTCGTGACGGCGATCACCCCGACGCCGCTCGGCGAGGGCAAGACCACCACCACCCTCGGCCTCGCCCAGGGCATGGCCCACATCGGCCAACGGGCCACGGCGGCGATCCGCCAGGCGTCCATGGGCCCGACCTTCGGCATCAAGGGGGGCGCGGCGGGGGGCGGGTACAGCCAGGCGGCGCCCTTCGAGAGCCTCAACCTGCACCTGACCGGCGACATGCACGCCGTCACGGCCGCCCACAACCAGTTGTCGGCCATGGTCGACAACCACCTCCACCAGGGCAACCAGCTCGACCTCGACCCGCACTCGATCACCTGGCGACGGGTGCTCGACGTGAACGACCGGGCGCTGCGCAACATCGTCGAGGGCCTCGGAACCGACCAGGACGGCGTCCCGCGCCAGAGCGGCTTCGACATCACGGCGGCGTCGGAGGTCATGGCCATCCTGGCCCTGTCGACCTCGCTCCGGGACCTGCGGCAACGCCTGGGCCGGATCGTGGTCGGCTTCGACCGCACTCGTCAGCCGGTCACGGCCGAGCAACTGCACGCTGCCGGGGCCATGGCGGTCATCCTGCTCGACGCCATCAAGCCCAACCTCCTCCAGACGCTCGAGAACACCCCGGTGTTGGTCCACGCCGGGCCCTTCGGCAACATCGCCCACGGGAATTCGTCGATCCTGGCCGACCTGATCGGGATCCACACCGGCGACTACCTCATCACCGAGGCCGGCTTCGGCGCCGACATGGGGGCCGAGCGGTTCTTCAACATCAAGTGCCGGACGTCGGGCCTGGTCCCCGACGTGGCGGTGGTCGTCACCACCGTCCGGGCCCTCAAGGCCCACTCGGGGGCCCACCGGATCGTCGCCGGCCGGCCCCTGCCCGACAGCATCCTGCAGGAACGGCCCGACGAGGTCGTGGCCGGCGGGGCCAACCTGGTCAAGCAGATCGAGAACGTCCGCCTCCACGGGGTCACGCCGGTGGTGGCCATCAACGCCTTCCCCGGCGACTTCGAGTCAGAGTACGGGGCCATCCACCAGATCGCCGCCTCGCTCGGGGTCCGCTCGGCCGTGAGCACCCACTTCCGCGACGGGGGCGCCGGGGCCACGGCGCTGGCCCGGGCCGTGGTCGAGGCGGCCGAGGAGCCGAGCGAGTTCCGCGTCCTCTACCCGACCGAGGCGCCACTGCGGACGAAGATCGAGACCATCGCCGCCCGGGTCTACGGCGCCGCCGGCGTGGACTACCTCCCGGCGGCGGCCCGGCGGCTCGACCTGCTCGAGGCGACCGGGTTCGGCGACCTCCCGGTCTGCATCGCCAAGACGCACCTGTCGATCTCCTCGGACCCGACCCTCCTCGGCGCCCCGAGCGGCTGGCGGCTCCCGGTGCGCGAGGTCCGGGTGTCGGCCGGCGCCGGCTTCGTCTACGCCGTCTGTGGCGACATGCGGACCATGCCCGGCCTCGGGGCCCACCCGGCGGCCGAGCAGATCGACATCGACGACCAGGGCCGGGTGGTGGGCCTCTACTAGGCGCCGGCCCCCCGGGCCCGGCTCAGCGCGAGCCCTCGGGGGTGCCCATGGCCCCGGTGTCGGGGTCGGCGGCCTTGTGGGCGTCCATGGTCGACGCCGTCTCGAGATCGGCCCGGACCCGGAAGACCACCCGGCCGCCCTCCTCGTGGAGGTCGAAGTAGGCCTCGAGGTCGAGCGACCCCCCGACGTGGCCCATGTTGCGCATGAACTTGCGCCGCTCGAGCGAGCGGTCGGGGTCGGGGAACTCCTCGGCGTCGGCGCAGATGACGGCGAAGCGCACCGGGTAGCGGTCGTTGTAGACGGTGACGCTCACCCGGGGGTCACGGCGGATCCGCATCGTCCCGGCGGTGGCCGGGTTCATGCTGAAGTACACCCAGCCGTCCTCATAGAGATAGCCGAGCGGCACGCCGATCGGCGACCCGTCGGCCCGCAGCGAGGACACCGTGGCGTAGCACGGGAGGTCGGGGTCGCCGGCGAGGAACGCCGCCAGCTCGTCGCCCGTCATGGCCAGCGGCCCGAAATCCTTCACCGGTCGCCTCCCTCGTTCTGGTTGCCCCTCACGACCACAGGTCGATGAGCTCCTGGACGCTCGAGAGGCGCGAGACGATGGCCAGCGAGTTCTCCAGCATCATCTGGCCGTACTCGGGCGGCACGCCGACGGCGGCGTCACGCGGCACGACGACGTTGTAGGCCCGGTTGGCCGCGTCGAACACGAGCGCCGTCACCCCCACGTTGAGCGACACGCCGGCGGCGACGATCGTCGTGATGCCGAGGTTGCGCAATACCAGGTCGAGCCCGGTGTCGGTCATGGGCGACATGCCGTGCAGTCGGGTGATCAGGAGGTCACTCTCCTCGACGCCGATCTCGGGCACCACCTCGTAGAACTCGGCCACCTCCACCGGATCCCGCGGCTTCTCGGCGGCGGCCCGGCGGGCCCGTCCGGCGAACACCGTGTTGCGCATCGACCCCTTCATGTCGACCCGGCTGGCCGCCACACAATGGACGATCTCCACCCCGGCCGCCCGGCCGGCCCGCACCAGCCGGGCCACCTCGCCCACCATGGGCGCCGCCGCCTCGACCAGCATGGGCAGCGACGAGCGGTCGCCGACGGTCCCCCGCTGGATCTCGTTCATCACGATGGCGGTGCGGGACGGTTCGACGAGGTCGGGATCGAGCGGCATGGCTGCATGGTAAGCGGGCGACGCCAGAGGCGCTCGGGGAGCGCCGTGGCGAGCCGCCCGCCTACGATCGGCGCCAGCGGCCGACCCGGACGGCCGGCGATCGATGCAGAGGGGGAGCACGCGACGTGCTGAAATTCGACGTAGGGGTGCCGAGCGGTGCCATCAAGCATTTCGAGTCCTGGGTCGGGGACGGCAAGCTGAACGAGTTCGCCGTGGCCGCCGAGGCGGCCGGGCTCGACGCCGTGAACGTCACCGACCACCCGTTCCCGGCCGATGCCTGGCTCTCCAACGGCGGCCACCACGCCTTCGACCCGTTCGTCGCCCTGAGCTCGATGTCGGCGGTGACCGACACCATCGGGCTGCGGACGAACCTGCTGGTCGCCGGGTACCGCAACCCGTACCTCACCGCCCGGTCGATCGCCAGCCTCGACGTCCTGTCGGGCGGCCGGGTCCTCGTGGGCATGGGGGCCGGCTACCTGGAGCAGGAGTTCGACGTGCTCGGGGCCGACTTCGCCCACCGGGGCAAGAAGTTCGACGAGGCCATCGAGGCCATGACCGCCGCCTGGTCCGGCGAGTCGGTCGACCGTGACGGCACCTACTTCCCGGCCCACGGCCACTCCATGCTGCCCCGACCGGTCCAGCGTCCCCGCCCGCCGATCTGGATCGGCGGCAACAGCGCGGCGGCCATGCGGCGGGCCGCCCTGCTGGCCGACGGCTGGCTCCCGTTCCCCCAGCCCGAGGTGATGGCCAAGATCACCGGCAGCCCGGCCCTGACCTCGCTCGACGACCTCCGGGCCGGCATCGAGAAGGTCCGGGGCCTGCGGGAGGAGGCCGGGATCACCACCCCCTTCGACATCGCCTTCGCCTCCTTCGACCGACCCGATCCCGAGGGCGACCCCAGCGGGGAGCGCTTCCGGGAACGGCTGGCCCCCTACGAGGCGGCCGGGGTGACCTGGCTCACCCTCGGGTGCCGGGGCCGGACCCTGGCGGCGTGCCGGGAGGAGCTGGCGTGGCTCGACGAGGCCGTCGTCCGCCCCTACCGGGCCGCCTCGGCCTAGCCCGCTCACTCGAACCCGGCTCGGCGCCGGGCGCTAGGTTCACCACTCGGACAAGGGGGGACATGCACGCAACCGGAATGATCTGTGCCGTACTGGACACCGATGCCGACAGCATCGAGGCCTTCAACCGCTGGTACGACCTCGAGCACCTGCCGCCCAACATCTCGATGCCCGGGGTCATGCTGGGTCGGCGCTACGTCGCCCCGCCCCACCTCCACGCCCTCCGGGTGACCACGCCCGACTCGCCCATGGCCGGTGGACGGGGCACCTTCCTCACGGCGTACACGCTGTGCGAGCCCCCGGGCGAGACGGTGGCCCGGATGGCCACGCTGCGCGAGGAGCTCTACGCCAACGACCGGATGCAGTTCCCGGCCGACAAGAAGGTCGTCGCGCGACGGTGGGGCCCTCGAGGTCCGCTCGGCCGCCGCCTCGCCGGGTATCGCCCTGGTCCCGATCGACGTCCCGTTCGTCGGCCACACCGGGCTCCTGTGGGTGCGGCGCCGCGGCTCGACCGAGGTCGCCTCGTGGTACCGGGACTGGGCCACCCGGGTGGCCGGGCTCGACGGTGTCCACGGCGTCGTCACCCTGGGCTTCTTGGGCAGCGACGACGAGGAGCTCGACCTGGTCTACGTGGAGGGGGACGTGGCCGAGCAGTGCCGGGCCGTGCGGTCGGCCGCCCCGCACCACCCCGACGCCACGCTGATCGCCGATGCCGCCTTCGAGCTCATCACGCCGCTCCAGTACCCCTGGATCGACGACATCGCCAACTCGGACCTGCCGGCGACCATCGGCTGATCCGGCCGGGCCGGCCCGCACCATCGACTGCTACGACCGCGACCAGGGGGGACGCAACATGCTGTTGGACGACAAGGTGTGCATCGTGTCGGGGATCGGACCCGGCCTCGGGCGCCAGCTGGCCCTGGCCTGCGCCCGCGAGGGGGCGTCCGTCGTGCTCGGCGCCCGGACCGAGGCGTCGCTCGTCTCGGTGGCGGCCGAGTGCGAGGCCCTCGGGGCCCGGACGGCCTACTCGGTGACCGACATCTGCGACAAAGGGCAGTGCGAACGTCTGGTCCAGACGGCGATCGACGCCTTCGGCCGGGTCGACGCCCTGATCAACTCGGCGTTCCGGCCGCCCGACTTCACCATGTTCGAGGACGCCGACCTCGAGGTCTGGAAGTCGGTCACCGACACGAACGTCTTCGGCACGCTGACCCTCACCCAGGCGGCGGTGCCGGCGCTCAAGGCGACCAAGGGGGCGGTGGTCATCGTCAACTCGATGATCCAGCGCAAGCCCCTGCCCTTCCAGGGCTCCTACGCCGTCTCCAAGGGCGGCCTGATGACCGCCGCCCACGTCCTGGCCCTCGAGCTCGCCCCCTACCGCATCCGGGTCAACTCGGTGGTGCCGGGGTGGATGTGGGGGCCGCCGGTGCAGACCTACGTGAAGATGTTGTCCGAGGGACAGAGCATCTCGGAGGACGAGGCCTACCAGTCGATCGCCAAGGGCATCCCCCTGGGCGAGATCCCGCCCGACGCCGACGTGGCCGAGGTGGCGGTCTTCTTGGCCAGTGACCGGGCCCGGTCCATGACCGGTCAGGCGGTCGACGTGAACGGCGGCGAGTTCCTGCACTGAGGGGCCGGGCCGGGCCGGCCGGGCGCCCTAGAGGTCGTCGATGGGCTTGGGGAACAACTCGGGATTGGCCGAGCCGTCGACCTCGAGCAGCTTGCCGGTGACCCACGACGCCGCCGGCGAGGCCAGATAGACCACGGCCATGGCGATGTCCTCGGGCGTGCCGTTGCGTCGCATGGCCGTCCGTTCGACCATGGTGCGCCGCACCCCGTCGGGCATGGTGTCGAGCCAGGCGTTGAGCGACGCCGTCTCCACCGCTCCCGGGAGCACGGCGTTCACCCGGATTCGGGGGGCCATGTCGGCCGCCATCAGGCGGGTCATCTGCGAGAGCGCCGCCTTGGTGGTGCCGTGGACCAGCGCCCCCCGGGGCGCGTTGCGACCGGCCATGGAGCTGATGTTGATGATCGAGGCCCCCGGGCGCTCGAGCAGGTAGGGGGCGGCCAGTCGCGACAGCTCGAAGGGGGCCGAGATGTTGAAGTGGAACGACTTCTCGAGGTGCTCGACCCGGGTGTCGAGCACCGGATAGGACTGCGACCCGCCGGCGTTGTTGACGACGGTGTCGATGCCCCCGAGCTCGGCCGCCACCCGTTCGACCAACTCGGGGAACCGGTCGAGGTCGTTGGCGTCGGCCGGGAAGGTCAGGGCCCGTTGCCCGAGCGCCCGCACGTCGGCCGCCACGTCGTCGAGGTCCGACGCCGTGCGGGCCACCAGGGCCACGTCGGCCCCGGCGCTGGCGAGGGCCCGGCAGGTGGCGGCGCCGATGCCCTTGCCGGCCCCGGTGACGATGGCCACCCGCCCGTCGAGGCGGAAGAGGTCCTGAAGATTGGTGGCGGTCTCGGTCATGGGCCCTCCTCGGGGGTCGTGGTCGTGTCCAGGTCCGGGTGGCCCGCTCAGCGGGCCGCCACCCGGTAGGGCTCGAGGTCGAGGTCGGTGGGGATGGCCACGTTGACGGTGACCCGGGGCTCGAGCTCACGGCTGGTGTGCCCCTGGCCCTGGCCCTGCTCGTCGAGCAGCAGGAAGTCGCCCGGCCCGAACTGGCGGATCGCCCCGTCACCCAGCTCCAGCTCCAGCCGGCCCACCACGGTGATCTGCAGCGACCGGCCGGGCGAGAAGTGGAACGGGTGGTCGCCCCCGGGCGGCGTCAGGCGGAAGGACACCTCCTCGGCCGGCAGGGCGGCCATGAAGCCGATCGACTGGCCGGCGATCGACGGTGAGGGGTGCCCGAAGAACTCCTCGCACGGCACGACCAGGTCCTCGAAGTGCGACATCCCGTCGTCCCCGGCGTAGACCCGGGTGATGGCCACCGAACGCGTCTCGGTCATGTCCTGCCCCCCTGTCCGGGCCACCGACCCACCCGGTGGCGCCCCGGCCCGGCGGGTGCGCCGAGCCGTCCCCGACCCTAACGGAGGCCGGCTGGGGCTGCCCGGGCGACGTCCGGGACGACCCACCGGGAGCTCAACCACCTTCATCACCGAAGTCACCCAATTGCAGCTATTTGACAAACATGACTTGTTTGATCATGATTCAAGGCCTTCGAGCTCTGTGGTGGGACCGCTCGCGCAGCTCCGGGCCCCCCACCACGAACGGCGTCGCACGAGGCGACCGCCCGGGACAGGAATGAGGACGTAGCGCAGTGCAGACGAACACCGACAAGAACCCGAACGCCCGCCACCGGATCCCGAACTGGGTCAAGCTGGGCTCGGTGCTGGTGGCGGCCGGCGTGACCGTCGCCGCCTGCGGCTCGAGCAGCACGGCCGACAAGAAGACCACCACCACCACCAAGCCCAAGAAGGCCACGACCACCACCACGGCGCCGACCACCACCACGACGGCACCGACCACCACCACGACCAAGCCGGCGGGCGGCGCCGTGGCCACGACCGTGCCCAAGGCCCCGGTGACCACGCCGACCACCGCCGCCAGCTCGACCCCGGGCGGGTCGCTGTCGGCCAACCCCACCTCGACCCCGGCCGCCACCCTCACCGGAGTCGGCGCCAGCTCCATCCAGCCGTTCTACGGCCGGGTGTTCTACCAGTACAACCAGCTGAACAAGGGCGTCTCGGTCAACTACTCCCCCGCCGGCAGTGGCCCGGGCGTGACGGCCATCCAGCAGAACACGGCCACCTTCGGCCAGAGCGAGATCCCGATGACCTCCGCCCAGCAGGCGGCGGCCAAGGGCGGCGCCGTCCTCCAGGTCCCGGTCGACCTCGGTGGCGTGGCCATCTCGTACCACGTGAGCGGCGTGCCGGCCGGCCTGAAGCTCGACGGCCCGACCCTGGCCAAGATCTACCTGCGCCAGATCACCACCTGGAACGACCCGGCCATCGCCACCCTCAACCCCGGCGTCAGCCTGCCGGCCGAGAACATCGTGCCGGTCTACCGGGCCGACACCTCGGGCCCCGGCTACGACCTCGACCAGTACCTGATCGACACCGCCCCGGCCTGGACGGGCGCCATCGGGACCACGGCGCGCCTCGACGACGTGGCCCACCGCCGGCCGGGCCTCGGGTAGCTCCGGCCAGCAGCTCAACGCCGGGGTGGCGACGTACATCCAGCAGACCGAGGGGGCCATCGGGTACGTCGAGTACTCCTACGCCCTCGAAGCCAACTTCTCCAACGCCGCACTCATGAACCACGACGGCAACGCCTACGTGGCCCCGTCGATCGGCACCATCGCCAACGCCGGCTCGCAGGCGGCCGGGGTGTCGGCCTCGAACTTCAACATCGTGTGGGCCCCGGGGGGCCAGACGTACCCGCTGGCCAACTTCAGTTGGGCGCTGCTCTACCAGAAGCAGTCCAACACCAACACCGGCATCGTCCTCGGGAAGCTCTTCCAGTGGGTGACCACCTCGGGCCAGAGCTACTCACAGGGTCTGGGCTACGCCCCGCTCCCCGCCAACATCGTCTCCCTGGCCCACCAGACCCTGCTCGGTCTGCAGACGGCGAGCGGACAGGCGATCTTCACGAATTGATACCGGGCCGCGCGGTGGCGGCGCGGCGGTGACGGCCGGCGAGCCGACCGCCGCAGCCGCCGGTGGGTCGCCGCAGCCGGGCGGGGCGACGGGCCGTTCACGTAGAGTCGGCGCCGTGCCGGGCCGCCGTCGATCCTCGGGCGTCACCTATGGCGTGGTGCGTTGGGGCGGGGTGCTCCTGTTCGCCGCCGTGGTGGTGTCCCTCGTCGTGAGCCTGGTGTGGCAGGCCGCACCGGCCTTCCGCCACTCGGGCTTCAGCTTCATCTTCAGCGGCACGTGGAACCCCGACGCCGGCGAGTTCGGCGCCGGGGTCTTCATCCTCGACACCCTGCTCACGACGGCCGTCGGCCTGGTGATCTCGTATCCCCATCGGGATCGCCACCGCCGTGGCCCTGGCCGAGCTGCTCCCCCGCCGCCTGGCCGCCCCGCTGTCGGTCGGGATCGACCTGTTGGCGGCGGTCCCGAGCATCGTCGTCGGCCTGTGGGCCCTGTTGATCCTCGAGCCGATCTTCGCCCGTCACGTGGAGCCGTTCCTCCAGAAGATCCCGGTCCTCAAGCACCTCTTCAACGGCCCGTCGCTCGGGACCGGCATCCTGCTGGCCTCGGTGGTGCTGGCCGTCATGACCCTGCCCACCATGGTGGCCCTCACCCGCACTGCGCTGCGGGGGGTCTCGACGGCCGACCGCGAGGCGGCGCTCGCCCTCGGGGGGACCCGGTGGCAGGTGGTCCGGCGGGCCGTCCTCCCCGGGAGCCGGTCGGGCATCCAGGCGGCCATCACCCTGGCCATGGGCCGGGCGCTCGGGGAGGCCATCGCCGTGGCCCTGGTCATCGGGGGCGGGGTCACCCTGCCCCACTCGTTGATCGCCAACGGCACGACCCTGGGCTCGGCCGTCGTGAACTACTTCGGCGACGCCTCGGGCCTCCCGAAGAACGCCGTGATCGGCCTGGTGGTCGTCCTCCTGGTGATCACCGCCCTGGTCAACGTCGGGGGCCAGCTCCTGCTCCGTCGGCGTGGCTCGCGGGTCCCGGCGTTCACCGACGCCGAGGACTTCCTGCTGCCCACCACCACGGCGTCACGATGAGCGCCGACCCCGGCCTGGTGGCCGACCCGGACCCCCGGGCGACCGAGCTCCTGTCCCCCGAAGCGGTGGACCGCCGCCGCCAGGCCGTCCGGGCGGCGTCTCGCTCGTCGCTCCGCCGTCGTCTGGTGCTCGGCAACACGGCCCGCGTCCTGTGCTACTTGGCCCTGCTCATTGCGCTCGTCCCCCTGGTGGCGCTGATCGTCTACACCATCAGCCGAGGGGCCAAGGGGGTCTCGGTGGCCTTCTTCACCAACCTGCCGGTGCCCCAGGGGGTCCCCGGCGGCGGCATCTACAACGCCATCATCGGGACCCTGATCATCGTGGGGATCGCCGCCCTCATGGCCATCCCGGTCGGCCTGGCCGTCTCCCTGTTCCTCATCGACCGGACGGGCAAGCTGGCCACCACCGTGCGGTTCGTCGCCGACGTCATGTCCGGCGTACCCTCCATCGCCATCGGCATCTACGCCTACGCCCTGATCGTGGTGCCCACCGGTCACTACTCGGGTATCTCGGGCAGCTTCGCCCTGGCCGTGTTGATGCTCCCGATCATCGTGCGGGCGGACGAAGAGGCCATGCGGACGGTCCACGACGACCTCTGGGACGCCGGCCTGGCCCTCGGGGCCCGGCGCTCGCGGGTCGCCCGGTCGATCGTCGTGCGCACCTCGCTCCCCGGTATCGTCACCGGCAACCTGCTGGCCGTGGCCCGGGCCGTGGGCGAGACCGCACCGCTCTTGTTCACCGCCCTCGGCAGCACCCTGCTCGAGACCAACCCGTTCCAGCCCATGGCGGCCATGCCGCTCTCCATCTACGAGAACGGGACCCAGGCCGACCTCACCCTGCAGACCACGGCCTGGGCCACCGCCCTGGTCCTCTTGGTGTTCATCCTCATCCTGAGCATCGTGGCCCGCTCCGTCGCCGCCTACTTCACCCGCCATGCCCGATAGCCAGGCCGACGCCGTGGTCGACGTGGCCCCCGCCGAGGTGCCCGGACACGACGTCGTCGACCCGGCGGTCGAGCTCCGCGACGTCAGCGTGGCCTACGGGAAGAAGGTGGCCGTGCGCCACGTCGATCTGGCCCTCCCCCGGCACCAGGTGACGGCGCTGGTCGGACCGTCGGGTTGCGGCAAGACCACCATCCTGCGGACCATGAACCGGCTCCACGACCACACCAGCGGTCGGGTCACCGGCCGCGTCACCGTCGGCGACCTCGACGTCTACGGGCGAGACACCCGCCCCGAGATCGTCCGGACCCGGGTCGGCATGGTCTTCCAGCGCCCGAACCTCTTCCCCACCCTGAGCATCTTCGACAACGTCGTCGCCGGACTGCGCATGAACGGGGTGCGCAAAGGTGCGCTGTTGGCCGAGGCGGCCGAGGCCGCCCTCCGGCAGGCCGCCCTGTGGGACACCGTGAAGGACCGGTTGCGGCGGCCGGCCACCCAGCTCTCGGGTGGCCAGCAGCAACGCTGTTGCATCGCCCGGGCCCTGGCCATCGAGCCCGAGGTCCTGCTGCTCGACGAGCCCTGCTCGGCCCTCGACCCGGTGTCCTCGGCCCGGATCGAAGAGTTGATCGCCGAGCTGTCGGCGACCGTGACCATCGTCATGGTGACCCACAACCTCTTCCAGGCCACCCGGATCGCCGACCGCACCGCCGTCTTCCTGCTCGACGAGGAGCAGATCGGGGAACTGGTGTCGGTCGGCCCGACGGCCGAGGTGTTCGGCGCCCCCGACGACTCCCGGACCGAGGCCTACGTCACCGGCCACATCGGCTGAGGCCACCTCGCCTAAGGACACCTCGGCTGGCCACCTCGGCTGGCCACCTGGGCTGGCCACCGGGGCGGGAACCAGGTCGGCGGCGGGCAGACTGTAGGGGTGGCCCGCAAGCGAACCCCCCACCGCCCTCTGCGGGTCGGCGCCTCGCACTGGCGGTCCGACGGCGCCGCCAAGGTGCGGTACTCGACTCGGGCCGGCGCCGAGGTGGCGGCGGCCGAGCGCTCCCGAGAATCGGGGACCGAGCTGGGCGCCTACGCCTGTGACTACTGCGGGGGCTGGCACATGGGCCGGCCGTCACCCGACCGGGACTGACCACCGGCGGATCACCGACGGTCGTGGCGCGTTGACGCCACCGGCCGGCGGCCGTACGCTCGTTCGGATCGGACACGCTGTCCGATGAGGTGGAGGGGGTGTCCGACATGGCCGAGACGACGACCGACGTGGATCTGATGGACTCGCGGACCTACGTCCCGGGCGTGCCCCACGAGTACTTCGCCCACCTGCGGGCGACCGAGCCGGTCCAGTTCCGGGCCGAGGGGAACCCCCCGGGCTACTGGGCGGTGACCAGCTACGACGAGTGCGTCACCGTCAACCGCGACTGGGAGCACTTCTCGTCCTACCGAGCGCAGCGCCCTGCCCATGGACCTCCCCGAGGCCGAGCTGGAACAGCAGCGCCTGATGATGCTCAACATGGACCCGCCGCTCCACACCCGCTACCGGCGGCTCGTCAACAAGGGCTTCACCCCCCGCATGATCCGCGACCTCGAAGCGAGCATCCACCAGGCGGCCGACGGGATCATCGACGCCGTGTGCGAGCGGGGCGAGGCCGACTTCGTCACCGAGATCGCCGCCGAGCTCCCGCTGATCGTGATCGCCGACCTACTGGGCGTCCCGCTCGAGGACCGCCACCGGATGTTCGACTGGTCGAACCGCATGGTCGGCAACGAGGACCCCGAGTACCAGATCACGCCGGAGATCTCGGCCCAGTCGGCCATGGAGCTCTACGTCTACGCCAGCGAGCTCTTCGAGGCCAAGCGCATCGACCCCCACGCCGACCTGATGAGCGTGCTCACCGAGGTCGAGATCGACGGGGAGCGGCTGTCGTCGATCGAGCTCGAGCTCTTCTTCCTCCTCCTCACGGTGGCCGGGAACGAGACCACCCGGAACCTGATCTCGGGGGCCATGCACACGTTCTTCTCGAACCCCGACCAGTGGGAGCGGCTGGTCGCCGACCGTTCGCTCCTGCCCTCGGCGGTGGAGGAGATGCTCCGGTACGTGACCCCGGTCATGAACTTCCGCCGCACGGCCATCACCGACGTGACCCTGGGCGGGGTCCCGATCTCGGAGGGCGACAAGGTCATCTTCTTCCACACATCGGCCAACCGAGACGAGAAGGTCTTCCCCGACCCCGACCGGTTCGACATCGGCCGGACCCCCAACGTGCACATGACCTTCGGCGGTGGCGGCCCGCACTTCTGCCTCGGGGCCAACCTGGCCCGCATGGAGATCCGGGTGATGTTCGAGCACCTCTTGGACCGGGTGCCCGACATCCACCAGCACGGCGAGGTCCAGCGGCTGCAGAGCCAGTTCATCAACGGGGTCAAGCACCTGCCGGTGGCCTTCTCGCCCTCGGCGCCCGTCGGCTGACGCCCCCGACGTGACCCGGCGGGCTCCGGCGGAGCTGAAGGACGTCATCAGGGACTTCCGGCGCGACCAGATCCTCGACGTCGCCCGCCGGCTGTTCGGCGAGCGGCGCAGCACCGACGTGTCGATGGACGAGATCGCCGCCGAGGCCGGCGTGGCCCGGTCGACGGTCTACGTCTACTTCGCCAACCGTGACGACCTGTTGCGGGCCTGTTTGAAGGGCATGTACGACCAGGTCCGCCAGGCGATCACCCAGGCCTCCGAGGCCCATGCCACGCCGACCGAGCGGCTCCGGGCCGTCGTCTCGGCCCTGCTCTCGGCCATCGACGAGCACCCGGCGTTCTTCCGGCTGGCCATGGCCACCCAGGGTGGTCCGGACCACGCCGGGGTGGCCATCGACGCCGAGCTCTTCCTCATCGCCCTCGATATGAGCCGGGTCCTGGAGGACCTGGTGAGCGAGGGCACGGCACTGGGCGAGTTCGGCGGCCCCTTCGCTCCCGCCCGGGCGGCGGCCCTCATCGGCCAGCAGCTCTACGGCACGCTGCTGGTCCGCAGCGCCGAGCCCAGTCCGGTGCCCGTCGACCGGGCGGCCGGCGAGTTCTGCCAGTTCGTCCTGCTGGGGTTGGCGCCGCGGCCCTGAGCGGCCCGGCCCGGCTCAGGCGGCGAGCGCCGACAGCGTGGCCACCTGGTCGTCGCTGAGCTCCACCAGCGCACCCCCGCAGTTCTCCTCCAGGTGGGCCACCGTGGAGGTGCCCGGGATGGGCAGCATCACCGGCGAGCGCCGGAGCAGCCAGGCCAGCGCCACCTGGGAGACGGTGGCCCCGGTGGCCGTCTCGATCTCGTCGAGCGGCCCGCCGGGCCGGGCCAGCTCCCCGGCGGCCAACGGGAACCACGGGATGAACCCGATGCCCGCCGCCTCGCAGTAGTCGACCACGTCCTCGCACGCCCGGTCGGCCAGGTTGTACCGGTTCTGGACGGTGGCGATCGTCACCACCTGGCGGGCGGCTTCGATCTCGGCCACCGACACCTCCGACAGGCCCACGTGGCGGACCTTGCCCTCGTCCTGGAGGCTCTTGAGCAGGCCGAACTGCTCGTCGGCCGGGACCTTGGGGTCGATGCGGTGCAGCTGGAACAGGTCGATCTGCTCGACGCCCAGCCGGCGCAGGCTCATCTCGCACTCCTGGCGGAGGTACTCGGGGCGGCCCACCGGCACCCAGACGTCGGGTCCGGTGCGCACCAGGCCGGCCTTGGTGGCCAGCACGATCCCCTCGGGGTAGGGGTGCAGCGCCTCGGCCAGGAGATCCTCGGCCACGTAGGGGCCGTAGGAGTCGGCGGTGTCGAAGAAGTCGACACCGAGCTCCACCGACCGGCGCAGGACCCGGATGGCCTCGTCGTGGTCCTTGGGCGGCCCCCACACCCCGGACCCGGTCAACCGCATGGTGCCGAAGCCCAGCCGGTGGACCTCGGTCGTGCCCAGGGAGAACACGCCGCTGGCGGCGATCGGCGCGGCGGAGGGGGATGCGGGCATGGTCAGGCTCCTCGGTCGAAGGTCACAACGACGGCCATCGGGGTCCCACCGGGCGGGGGCCCGGCGGTCGACGGCCGCAGGGCGAGTCTAGGGAGCGGCCTGCCGACCCATGCCGCCCGAGCGGGACGATGCCACTGTGACAACCGCCACGTAGGTTGCCGGCATGCCCCCCATGCGCACGAGCGCCGTCCACGTCCCGCCGGCCACCGGCCACTAGCTTGCGGACCGCAGCCATGTCACCGCGCCGCCCCACCTCCACCTCCAATTTCGGCGTCGGCCGGCGCGAGGCTCACGACGCCCGGCCCTTCTACGACCGCTTCACCCCGCCCGTGCTCTCGACCGACGAGACGGTACTGCCGGCCAAGCCCGTCGCCGAGCCCTTCGAGTGCGGCGACGCCCGCCACATGGCGTCGGTGGCCGACGGCTCGGTGGCCCTCGTCGTCACGTCGCCGCCGTACTTCGCCGGGAAGCGCTACGAGGAGGAGCTCGGCCGCGAGGGCGTCCCGGGGTCGTACCTCGAGTACCTCCAGCTGCTCGAGGAGGTGTTCGCCGAGTGTGCCCGGACGCTCGAGCCCGGCGGTCGCATCGCCGTGAACGTGGCCAACCTCGGTCGCAAGCCTTACCGGAGCCTGGCCGCCGACGTCATGACCATCCTCCAGGACCGCCTGGGGCTCCTACCCCGGGGCGAGATCGTGTGGCAGAAGGGCGAGGGGGCCAGCGGGTCGTGCGCCTGGGGCTCGTTCCGCAGCGCCTCGAACCCGGTGCTCCGGGACGTCACCGAGCGGATCGTGGTGGCCAGCAAGGGCAGGTTCGCCCGGGCCAAGAGCGTCACCGATCGCCAGCGGCTGGGCCTGCCCCACAAGAGCACCGTCATGACCGAGGACTTCATGGCCTACACCCTCGACGTCTGGGACGTCCCGCCCGAGAGCGCCCGGCGGGTCAACCACCCGGCCCCCTTCCCGGTCGAGCTGCCGGCCCGCCTGATCGAGCTGTACACCTACGAGGACGACCTGGTGCTCGACCCGTTCATGGGCTCGGGCTCGACGTTGGTGGCGGCGGCCCGGCTGGACCGGCGTTACGTCGGCTACGACCTCGACCCCGAGTACGTGGCCCTGGCCCGCGCCCGGGTGGCGGACGAGCTGGCGGAACGACCCGTCGTCCCCGCCCCGGCCACCGGGGGCCGTCGTCGGACGGCCGCCCAACGGTTGGCCCGGGACTTTCCCCGGCGGGCCGCCGACGGCGCCAAGTCGGCCCACGCCGTGGCCGAGGCCCTGTTGGACGAGGCCGGCTTCCGCATCACCGGGCACGACGTGCGGGTCCACGGGACCACGGTCGGCTTCCGGGCCGAGGACGCCACCGGGGCGCCGTGGCTGTTCGAGGTGGCCGGCGCCTACACCAGCCACCGGGGCGGGCTCCTGCGTATGGACGCCGTCTGGAGGACCCTGGGCCGGGCCAGCGTGCTCGCCCGGCCCGACGGACCGCCCCTGGTCGTGCTGACGACACACCTGCCCCGGCAGCCGAGCGAGGGCGACACCGCCCTGCGGGCCGCCGGGCCGACGGCCTTCTTCGACGCCATCGGCATGCTGTCGGGCGACGGGATCGAGCGACTCTGCCGCTACGCCACCGGGGCCCGGACGCCGCTGGCCGGCTTCTGGACGGCCAAGGACCTCGCCGGCAGCTGATGGCGGGTCCCGGCTGCGCCACCGTCCGGCCCCGGTGAGCCGGGACCGACCGTGCCCGACCTGAGGACCCTCATCACCGAAGTCGGGACGGGCCTCGGCCTCCTCGGCCAGGGGTCGCTCGACGAGGTGCTCGACCGGGCCCCGACCGAGATGGTCAGCCTGTCCCCCGACGTCTGGGACCAGCTCCGCCTGGCCCGGGCCGGCGGCGCCTTCGACCGGGAGTTCGCGGCGGCCTTCGACAACGGTGCCGCCTTCCTGGCCGCCGAGAGCGGCCTGCGGGGCCGGCCCCCGCTGCTGGTCGAGTGGAAGGGGTCCCAACGGGCCCCCGGCGACGAGGTGGCACCGGTCGACCTTCGGGTGGACCACGTCTACTTGATCAGCTGCAAGTACCTCTCCAAGGTCCTGGCCAACGGCTCGCCCCGGCGCCTCTTCGACGACCTGTTGGCCGGGCGCCAGGGCCGTCGGAGTGGCGACTGGTTCGCCGAGGTGGCCCCGGCGGCCTACGACGCGCTGTACCAGGCGGTCCGCCACGCCGTCAGCGAGCCCCAGCTGCCGACGGCGGCGGTCGACCTCACCACCGCCGACCGCCAGGTCCTCCGGGAGTCGCTGCGCGGCGGCTGGCCCGACGGGACCGGGGCGTTGGCCGCCGAGCTCGTCGACCAGGTGGCCACGGCCTCGGCCGAACGCTGGCGCCGGCATCTCGGGACGACCCTGGCCGAGCACGAGGCCATGCTCTGGCGCCTGCTCCGGATGGGCGGGGCCCCGTACTTCGTGCTGGGCACCTCGGCCCGGGAGTCGCTGCGCCTGCGCATCGCCACGCCGTGGGACTGGCGCCAGCGCTTCCGGCTGGCCTCGCTCGATATCGAGCCCGAGCCCGGTGGCCAGGCCCGGGTCGCCTGGCGAGCCGTGGTCCACGACCGCAACGCCGGCGTGCGGGTGGGGATCTGCGGCCACGTCGAGGTCCGTTGGAGCCACGGACCCTTCGGGGGCCATCCCGAGGCCAAGGTGTATCTCGACACCCCGCACGGACGGGTGCCCGGGTACTTCCCGCTCGACGGGAGCCCCACCCCCCTGGCGCCGCTCGACCCCGACACCGAGCCGGCGCTGCGACTGTTCGGCTGACCTGGGCCGACCCGCACGCTGCCCCGCCCCGAAAGCCGCCCCGGCCCCGGGAGATGCGATGATGTCCGGGTGGGCGGGGTGACGTGAGCGGCAATCCTCTGACGAACCGGGTCGACCGGCTGGCCCAGGCGATCGCCGAGCGGGTCATCAACCTGGTGCTCGAGTCCATCGACCTCAACGCCATCATCGACCGGATCGACGTGAACGCGGTGGTCGACAAGGTGGACCTCAACGCCGCCGTCGACCGGATCGACGTCAACGCCGTGGTCGACAAGGTGGACGTGAACGCCCTGGTCGACAAAGTCGACCTCAACGCCGCCGTCGACAAGGTCGATCTCAACGCCGCCGTCTCGCACGTGGACGTCAACGCCCTGGTGGACGACGTCGACGTCGAGCGCCTCATCGAGCGGGTCGACGTGGAGCGCCTCATCGAGCGGGTGGACGTGGACCGGATCGTCGAGCGGATCGACATCAACGCGGTGATCGCACGGGTGGACATCGACGCCCTGTTGCGGGACATCGACATCGACGATCTCGTCCGGCACACCGAGATCGGCTCGATCATCGCCCACTCGACCACCGGTGTCCTCACCGAGGTCCTCGACGTGGTCCGCAGCCAGGGGGTCGGCCTCGACGACTTCTTCGGCCGCTGGACCGCCCGGATCCTGCGTCGCGACCCGGCGGCCCTGCCGCAGGGCCCACCCCTCCTGGTGCCGGTCATCCCGCGGACACCGGCGCCGGCCAGCCCGCCGGCCCTCCAGGCGGCCGGCCCGACCCGCGACCCCCTCCACCACGGCCAAGGGCCGGCATGACCATGCCGGCGACGCTCCCACCCGAGCGCAACCTGACCCGCCAGGGCCACTACGCCGGTGCCGCCAGCCGCCTGGTCGCCTTCGCCGCCGACGTCGGTTTGGCGTGGGTGCTCTACACCGTCGGCGTGGCCGCCGTCTCCCTCACCGTCGGCCTGATCACCGGTCACAGCTACTCGCTCAGTCATCACCGCTGGGTCGCCCTGGGCGCCGTGATCGCCTGGGGCTTCCTCTACTTCGCCCTCCAGTGGTCGGCCAGTGGCCGGACCGCCGGGATGGCGCTGCTCGGTATCCGGGTCGTCCAGACCGACGGCAGTCGCCTGACCCCGGGTCGGGCGGTCGCCCGGACCTTCGCCTTCCCGCTCGCCGTCCTCACCCTGGGCCTCGGGTTCATCGGCATCCTGACCAACCGCCAGCGCAAGGCCCTCTACGACCGCATCGCCGGCACCGCCGTCATCTACGCCTGGGACGCCCGGGCGGCCCACCTCCGGTGGCTGGCCGACACCCCCGACCCCCCGACGGGGGTCCGCAGCCTCGATCCGACCGGCCCGAAGTAGCCTGGCTACGTGGACGATGACGCAACGTTCGACCTCGAACTCCTCGCCTCGTCCCTCCAGGCCGACTCGGCCGACGTCGCGCTGCTGCTGAAGGTCCTGGTCGACAACCTGTCGGCCGCCCTCGGGAGCCGGCTCACGGTCGAGCGGGGTGGTGGCCGGCTCTTCAAGAAACCCGGGGCCATCCAGCGGGTGGTCATCAACCTGGGCGACGACCAGCTCGAAGCGGCCGTCGACGGTGACCGCCTGGCCTGTACCGTCGCCCGCAGCAGCGGGGGGATCCGGATCCGCTCGACCAAGGTGAGCATGGACGAGTGGCTCCAGCGGCTCCTCGGTGCCCTCCGCGACGAGGCGGCCACCAGCGAGTCGACCCGTCGGGCGCTGGAGTCCATCGTGCTCGGCGGTGGGCAGTGACCGACGCCTCGACACCCGACGACGGAGCCGACGCACCGGCGCCGCTCGAGGGGCTCCCGCCCGACGCCGTCCGCCGGCTGGCCGAGCTCGAGGACCGCCCGGGCCACAAGGGCATGTTCACCTCGGACCTGTCGGTGAACGAGTTCCTCTTGATCAAGGAGGTCGGCTTCCATCCGCTGGGCTTCGTGATGGGGAGCTCGATCTACCACCTCGGCATCCAGACCCGCCGGTGGTCCCAGAGCCAGGAGCTGGCCAAGCTCACCGAGGCCATGTACAACGCCCGGGAACTGGCCATGAACCGGATGGACGAGGAGGCGATGGAGCTCGGGGCCGACGGCGTGGTCGGCGTCCGACTCGACGTCAACTACTACGAGTGGGGCTCGGACACGGCCGAGTTCATCGCCGTGGGCACGGCCGTCAAGGCCGAGGACGGCCGCTCGTACCGCAACAACCAGGGCAAGCCCTTCACTTCGGATCTTTCGGGCCAGGACTTCTGGACCCTGATGCAGACCGGGCACGTCCCGCTCGGTCTGGTGATGGGCACCTGCGTGTACCACATCGCCCACCGCTCGCTCGGCTCCACGATCCGCAACGCCGGTCAGAACGTGGAGCTGCCCAACTTCACCCAGGCCCTCTACGAGGCCCGGGAACTGGCCATGACCCGGATGCAGGACGAGGCCAACGCCCTCGAGGCGACCGGCATCGTCGGGGTCCGGCTCGAGGAGAAGTCCCACATGTGGGGCGACCACACGATCGAGTTCCTCTCCCTCGGCACCGCCGTGGCCAAGACCGACGGCGACCACACGATTCCCGAGCCGACCACGATCATCTCGCTCGACGGCTGATGGACGAGGCGGGCGACCTCGAGGCTGGTCCCCGAGGGTGCCCCGAGGCTGGTGTCCCCGAGGCTGGTGTCCCGGAGGCGGCGGGTCGGCGGTTCTCGTCGGGGGCCTGGTCGTCGGGCCTGTCCATCCCCGACTTCGCCTCGTGCCTGTCCATGGGCATGGAGCCGGTCGGTTTCGTCCAGGGCTACGCCGTCATGCAGTGGTCGTGGTACTCGCCGTACTCGACGGCCTGGGGCTACGGCGCCCCGCCCCCCGGCTGGCGGGGCCAGTACTCCGAGTCGTGGCAGTGCCCCCACGGCTTCGTGGGCAACGAGCACCGCAGCTACGGCGTGAATTTCGAGCAGACCTGGGTCGAGGACAACTGGAGCACGGGCTGGCAGCTGGCCAACACCCGGATGCTCGAGGAGGCCGAGGCCCTCGGGGCCCACGGCGTCATCGGCGTGATCGACGACATGGGCCCGCTCGCCGGCACCGGGGCCGTCGAGTTCCGGATCAATGGAACGGCCGTGGTCGTCCCCGGCGCCACCCGGCCCTCGACCCCGTTCTCGACCTTCCTCTCCGGCCAGCGACTGGCCAAGCTCATCGAGGCCGGTTTCGCCCCGGTCGCCGTAGTGGCCGCCCTCACCTCGGTGCAGATGATCGGCTACTGCATCACCCACTACCAACTCGCCGGCACCAGCGCCGGCTCGTGGTCCGGGGGCGTGGCCGGCGTCCACCCCATCGTGCAGGTCG
The DNA here is from genome assembly GCA_963730735.1 of uncultured Acidimicrobiaceae bacterium. Taxonomy (GTDB): domain Bacteria; phylum Actinomycetota; class Acidimicrobiia; order Acidimicrobiales; family RAAP-2; genus CAVSSX01. The sequence continues at coordinate 1,353,711 of CAVSSX010000007.1, read as the reverse complement.
GGAAGGCGCAGCGGGCCGCCCGGAGCCTGGCCCGGGAGCGGGCCCGGGCCCAGATCGGCGACGACCAGCTGCACGGGGCCACCGTCACCCAGTTCGAGCGGGAGGTTGGCGAGGGCGACCTGGCCATCCAGTGCTCGGTGCGGGGCACCCGGGTCCGCCGGTTCAAGGACTTCGATCCCCTCCCCGAACCCACGCCGGTGGTGCGGCTCGGATGAGCGAGCTGGTCGATGCCGTCGACGCCCTGTCGCACGCTCCCGAGGACCGGCACCCCAGTGCCCACCGCGCCCGGCGGGGGGCCACGTCCGACCTGACCGTCGACGAGGCCCTGCTCCTGCATTCGGCCGGGTTCGAGCCCACCGACATGGTCTTCGGCGTGTCGTGGTGGTCCATCCCGTGGGGCGTGTGGCAGTGGCAGTCCGGCGTGGTGGCCGAGGCCACCGAGGCCTTCGCCGGGGCCTTCGGCGACGCCACCGAACAGCTCCGGGCCGAGTGCACCCGGGCCGGCGGCTCCGGCGTCGTCGGCGTGCGGATGACCTTGCGGGTCCGCTCCACCCACGTCGACCTGGCCCTGGTCGGCACGGCCGTGCGCCCGGTCGAGGGCCCGCCGGGCGACGAGGCGTTCGTCTCGGACCTCTCCGCCCGGGACTTCGTGCTGCTGCGACGAGCCGGCTGGGCACCGCTCGGGATCGCCGGCGGCGCCAGCTTCGTCATCGCCCCCCGCCGATCGGCCCGGCAGTGGGCGGCCCAGCAGAACCAGAACGTCGAACTGCCCAACCTGACCGAGGCGCTCTACACCGCCCGGGAGGGGGCCATGGCCCAGCTGCAGCACGCCGGACGCGGCCTCGGCTCCGACGGGGTGGTCGGGGTCAAGCTCCGGGAGGGCCCCATGGGCTCGAGCTCGAGGGTCCTGCAGTTCATCGCCGTGGGGACGGCGGTCCACCTGGTGGCCGAGACCCACCGGTCGGTGGCGCCCCGCATGGTCGTGCCGGTCGACGATGCCGTCCGTCAATTCCAGGTCACCAGCCTGCGCACGCCCGACTGACGGGCCGGCGACGTCCGGCCGCTACTTCTTCCGACCCCCGGACGGCTTGGCCGCCTCGGCCAGGTCGCCCTCGGCCTCGAGGGTCCGCACGGCCGCCCGCAACCGCTTGGCCCGGCCGGCCCGTTCGTCACGGAACGAGTGGATCCGGGCCAGCGTGTCGTCCAGTCGCCGCAGCAAGAGGTCGTTCGACTCGATCGCCTCGAGCAGCAGGCGCTTGCGGCCTTCGACGTCGATGTCACGCCCGATGGCCGACTTGAGCCGGCCGATCACGTCCTCGGCGTCCATCACCGCCCGCACCTCGGCCAGCGAGAAGCCGAGCAGGACCTGGAGCTCGCGGATCCGCAGGACCCGGTCGACCTCGGCCCGGGAGTAGAGGCGCTCGCCGCTCTGGCGGTGGTCACCGGGCTCGAGCACCCCGATCTCGGCCCAGTAGCGCAGCGTCCGGGTGGTGACGCCGGTGAGCTTGGCCACCTCGCCGATACGCAGGTCGGCGACGTCGCTCGGCACCGGCCCACCCTCGGCCTTCTTGGTCGCGCGGGTCACCGGGCCTGCCCCTCGGGAACCAGCGATCGCAAGTCGTCGGGGTCGTCCGGGTCGTCGGCCTCCTCGGACGCGCCGGCGGTCACCAGCACCTCGGACCTCGACTCGAGCTCGTCCTCGGCGTGGACGTAGCGGCCACCCCGGGTCCACGACGCCGCCGCCGCCACCAGGCAGGCGATGATGGCGAAGTCGAAGGCGGCGTGCAGGCCGTTACGGAACGAGGCCGAGATGATGCCCGGGAAGAAGGACCGGCCAACCAGCGCCTGGGCGTTGGCCGGTGGCAACTGGGACAGGACATGGGCCCCGAGCAGGTGCTGCATCGGGTTGTAGCCGAGGAAGGCGGCGAACAGGGTCGACACCGGCGGCAGGTGGGAGATCTGGTTGGCCACGTGGGGCGAGACGCCCTTGGCCGTGAGGCCGGCGTAGAGGCTCCCCGGCAGGGTGGAGGCCACCCCCACGATGATCAGCGAGAAGAAGATGCCGATCGACAGTACCTGGGCCGAGTTCTGGAAGGTGGTGTTCATCCCCGATCCGGCCCCGCGGTCGGCCGGCGGCAGGCTGTTCATGACGCCGGCCCGGTTGGGCGAGTTGAACGCCGCCATGCAGATGCCGGTCAGCAGCAGCAAGAAGGCGAAGACGCCGTAGTTGAAGTTCACCGGCAGCAATTCCAGCAGACCGAAGCACAGGGCCGCACCCAACATGCCGCCGGTGGCGAAGGGCCGGGCCCCGTAGCGGTCCGACAGGATGCCGGCCAGCGGCCCACTGATCAGGAAGCCGACCGTCAACGGGATCATGTAGATACCGGCCCACAGCGGGGTGACGGTGAAGTCGTAGCCGTGGAGCGGCAACCAGATCCCCTGCAGCCAGATGATGAGCATGAACATCAGCCCGCCCCGGCCGAGGGCAGCCAGGAAGCTGGCCAGGACGCCGGCGGTGAAGGCCCGGATCTTGAACAGCGGCAGCCGGAACATCGGCTCGGCGACCTTGGTCTCGATGATGCAGAACGCCACCAGCAGGGCCACCCCGGCAACCAGCTCGGCGATGACCTCGGGACTCGTCCAGCCCATGGTGTGCCCGCCGTACGGCTCGATGCCGTAGGTGATGCCGACCATCACCAGCACCAGACCGAGGGCGAAGGTGATGTTGCCGGGCCAGTCGATGTGCGCCGGCTGGCGTTCGCCGGTGTCGCGCAGCTTGAAGTAGCCGACGACCGTGGCGAACAGGCCGATGGGCACCGAGACGAGGAAGATGAGCCTCCAGTTGATGGGCGCCAGGACCCCGCCCAGCACCAGGCCGATGAAGGTCCCGCTGGTCGCCGTGGCCTGATTGATCCCGAGGGCCAGGCCGCGTTGGCGCACCGGGAAGGCGTCGGTGAGGATCGCCCCCGAGTTGGCCCACAAGAAGGCCGCTCCCACGCCCTGGAAGATCCGGATGATGATCAGGTAGAGCCCGGCGGCCCGACCCGACATCCAGGTGATGGACAGGAGCAGGGAGAAGAAGGTGAAGATGGCGAAGCCCAGGTTGTACATGCGGACCCGGCCGTACATGTCGCCCAGGCGGCCGAAGGTCACCACCAGCACGCTGGTCACGACCAGGAAGCTGAGGATCATCCACAAGAGGTAGAAGCTGTTGCCGGGCTGCAGCGGGTCGAGGCGGATCCCCCGGAAGACGTCGGGCAGGGCGATCAGCATGATCGACCCGTCGATCGAGGACATAAGGACGCCGAGCGTCGTGATGAACAGGGCGATCCACTTGTAGTTGTCGCTGGCGGCTACGCCGCCTAGCGGCTCCGGATCGCGGCCCAAGAACTTCCCGGTGACTGCCATGCCGACGAGTGGTCCCTCTCTGGGTCGAGTCGCGCTCCCCTGAGGACGACGCCAGAGCTTATCTTAACGTTGACGTAAACTTCCCAATACCGGCCGGTGGCCGGCCGTCAACGGGCGTTGGTGAGCGACGCCGCCGCCATGTCGAAGTACCCGAGCAGCTCCTTCTCGTCCCGCCGGGCCACCCCGGCCGACTTCACGGCGGCCGTCATGTGGGTCAGCCAGGCGTCACGCTCGAGCGGCCCGATCACGAACGGGGCGTGGCGCATCCGCAGGCGCGGATGGCCGCGGACCTGCTGGTAGTCGTCCGGACCGCCCCAGTACTGGGCGAGGAAGAGGGCCAGGTGGGCCTTCGATTCGGTCAGGTCCTCTGGGTAGAGCGGGCGGAGGATCGGGTCGCCGGCCACGCCGAGGTAGAAGCGGTCGACCAGGGCCACGAAGAACTCGGTGCCACCGACCCGATCGAACAATGTCGCCACCCGCAAGACGGTAGACGCTGGCGGCCGCCGACCATAGCGTGGGCGCGACCCGCGGCCCTCCACCGGGCGGGATCTAGACTGCTCGTCGCTTCGCGCCGGTGCCTGCGCCGGACGGTTCGCGGGTGTAGCTCAATGGCAGAGCTCCAGCCTTCCAAGCTGGCTATGCGGGTTCGATCCCCGTCACCCGCTCCACGATCGAGGGTGCCGGCGCCCTCGCCGTCGTCGCGCCAGAATCCTCCGTCGTTGGCACTCGGAGGATTACCCGAGTTGCAAGTGGGGTAGAGCCCTGCTTCGTGAGACACGAGATTGTCGGTGAATGGGCCCTACGGAGCCAGGATGGCCATGGCCACCGGATCGTCTGCTGCTGTCACGAGGTCGTTCAGGTGGGCCGGCGGTCTGCCTGACTCGCGTCCAGCGCCGCATCCTTGGCCCGGGCATGGTGGCACCTCCACGTCGACGAGTCGCGAGTCGCCGCGTAGCGGGACGCGAGTTCCGGCTCACGCCGATGCCCTCACGGCGCTGATCGCCACAGAGCCGGCGGGGCCAAGATGTGGGGATGGCGGACGGCGAACCGCAGCACACCGACGACGGTCACTTTCTCGTCATCGCCGGTCGACGCTGGCGAGCGACGGATCCGTCGATTCCCGACGCCTTCCGGGCCGAGTTGGTCGCCGAACTGGCAGCGGCTCGGAGGGCGGTGCGCTGCCAACGCGCCACATGCTCGACAGCGGGTGAACGATGCCAAGGTCGCGTTGGGCGAGCGGGGCGACCCCTGGTGGGATCCGACGCCGAGCGGTCAGCGAACACGTCTGGCCGCCACCATGCAGTCCTTGCTGCGACATCGCGAGCCAGGAGGCGACCATCTGCCCGAGCGACGCAGCCCGGGCCGCCGGGGGACGCTCGTGGCGAAGCCTCATGAAGGCGTCACGATCGGTCGCTGCAGAGTTGGCGTCGGACGGGGTCATCGTCGTCCGCCAGCGTGGCGAGCCGATCGACCTCGCCGACGCCGTTGGCCCCGTCCGCCTCGGGCGTGGACCGAAGTTCACCGTCTAGACGCCGATGTCGGGCAGCCCCCGACCCTTTCGACCCCCTTCCGCGCCAGCCGTCGAGTACACCTGGCGGCCGGACGGTGCAGGTCTCGCGATCGGCAGTCGACGGTGGTGATCCTGGGAGTTTGTTCCCCTCGTCCGCTCGGGGAGGCAAGGTTGTTGCTAATCGTTGCAAGTACATTCCCCTCTCGGTAGCTTCTCTGGCACCGGCCCACCGTGGGGCCCGATGGCGCCCACGGCGCTCGAAGCGAGGGAAAGACGGTGGCACCGGCGACTGGCGGCCGATCGAAGAACCTGGTCCTGGCGGCGATGATCTTCGCCGTCGCCATGACGTTCATCGATCAGACGATCGTGTCGATCGCCGTCCCCGAGATCCAGCACGAGTTGGGTCTGACCAGCACCGGGGTGCAGTGGGCGGTCAACGCCTACCTGCTGTCCCTGGCCGCCTTCTTCGCCCTCGGCGGCCGCCTGGCCGACACGCTCGGGCACCGCAAGATGGTCGTGATCGGGGTCATCACCTTCGCCACCGCCTCGGCGTTGTGCGGGCTGACCCCGAAGGGCGCCGGGGCCGAAGCGTGGATCGTCACCTTCCGGGCCATCCAGGGTGTCGGCGGCGCCATCATGTTCCCCGCTGCGCTGGCCATCGTCGTCAACACCTTCGAGCTACGCGAGCGGGGGAAGGCCCTGGCCGCCTTCTTCGGCATCGCCGGTGCCCTCACGGCCGTCGGGCCGATCCTCGGGGGCTACCTCACCGAGTGGACCTGGCGGGCCATCTTCTGGGTGAACATCCCGGTGGCCCTCATCGCCCTGGTGCTCATCGCCATCTCCAAGCCGACGACCCTCTACCAGAAGGCCAAGCTCGACTACCGGGGGGCGGCCCTGGTGGCCATCGGTGTGGCCCTCAGTGTCTTCGGATTCCAGCAGTCGTCCATCTGGGGCTGGGGGAACCCGCTGATCGGGCTGTCCATCGCCCTGGGCCTGATCATCCTGGTGATCTTCTACTTCGTCGAGATCCGGACCCCGTCGCCGCTGGTCAAGGTCAGCATCTTCCGCATCCGGCCGTTCATGGTCGAGAACATCGTGCTGGCCATCACCATGCTCGTGTTCGTCCCGGTGTTCTTCTTCGCCAGCGAATACGCCCAGATCGCCCTCGGCGACACGGCCTCGAACGCCGGCGTGTTCCTGCTGTTCTTCTTCATCGGCTTCGTCATCACCTCCCAGATCGGTGGACGGATGCTGGACTCGGTCGGGGCCAAGCGCCCGGTCGTCCTGGGCTGCATCATCGGTGCGGTCGGCTTCGCCCTCTGGGCCAGCAAGGTGACGACGCTCAGCTTCAGCTCCCAGCAGTGGTACATCATCGTGGCCGGGGCGGGGATGGGCTTCATGCTCGGCCCGGCCAACACCGATGCCATCAACCGGGCCTCGAAGCTCTCCTACGGCGAAGCTACGGGCATCACCCAGACCGTCCGGAACTACTCGGCCAGCCTTGGGTTGGCCATCCTGGGCACCATCCTCGTGTCGCAGATGCGCTCGCGCGTGACCACCTACCTGGTGGGCCACGGGGTCCCGCCGGTGAAGGCGGCGACCCAGGCGGCCACCATCGCCCAGGAGAGCCAGGGCGGCGGCGGGAGCGGCGGCTCGTCGAATGCCAGCGCCATCCCGCACTTCATCCGGCTCGAGTTCGCCCATTCGATCGAGACCGTCCTGTACGTCATGGCCGGCATCATGGCGGCGGCGGCCATCGTGGCCCTCCTCGGCCTCCGGGCCGGGGTCCAAGAGGAGCTGACCCACCCCGCTCCCGAGACCGTGCCGACCAACGACCCCGGACCGGTCGGGGCGTAGTCCCCTCCGTCGCCTGGACGGAGACGGATCGCCCGCCACCGTCCGATCGCTCTACCGTCCCAACCACCGAACGACAGGAGAAAACCATGCCCAGCGTGTCCATCAAGTCCGGGGTCACCGAAGACGACGTCATCAAGGCCCTGCAGGACTCGCTCGGCAGCGCCTACACGGTCAGCGCCAAGGACTCCTCCAAGGAGATCATCAACGTCGAGAAGTCGACGCTGTCCACGGCGCACGTGAAGCTCGAGCGGACCTCGACCGAGACCAAGGCCCACGTCCACGGCGGGGGCATCATCATCGGGCGGATCATCAACGAACTGGTGTTGGCCAACAAGGTGGCCAAGGCCCTCAAGGACTCCCCCGCCCTCTAGCCGGGCGGGCCCGCCCCACCGTCCGGTTCGGGTGCCGTGGCGGCATGGCCCTTCAGACCTCGGGCGAGTAGCGGTTCCAGAAGATCAGGTCCTCGACCCCTGCTCTCGGTGAGGGACTGAACTCACCGCCGGTGGTGTAGGCCACCGGGAGCAGGCACGTCTGGTCCCAGCTGGTCGGGATGCCGAGGATCTCGGCCATGGCCGCCTGGTCGCCCTGGTGGGCGGTGGTCAACACCGAGCCGAGGCCCCGGCTGCGCAGGGCCAGGAGGAAGCTCCAGACGGAGGGGTAGATCGAGGCGTACATGGCCGAGGTCATCGCCGCCGACCCTCCCGAGGGACCGAGCCAGGTGCCGTAGCGCTGGGCGGCCGCCTCGACGTCGTAACACGGGACGACCAGGGCCGGCACCTCGGCCATGTGCTCGGCCAGGTACAGGATCGAGCGGGAGATCTTCGCCCCCACCTCGTCCCCGCTCGCCAGTTTGGACTCGAGGATCCGGCTGACCGGCGGCACGGTCATCTTCTCGTACTGCTCGCCCACCGCCCGCCGCTGGTCGGGATCGTCGACCACGATCCACCGCCACTCCTGGGCGTTGGAGGCGTTCGGGGCGTAGCTGCTCAGCCGGATGCAGTCGGCCAGGACGTCGCGGGGCACCGGCCGCTCGAGGTCCAGTCGGTAGCGGACGGCCTTGGTCGTCGTGAGCAGGCGGTCGATCTCGTTGAGGTCGAAGGGCGGCACAGCGGCTCCTAGCTGGTGGCGCCACACGTCTCCCCCGCCGACCCCCGGCGCCCCCGGCATCGTCGCCCGCACCCCGAAGGGACCCGGCGGTCCCAGCGTAGAGCCGGGCACCGACGGCGACCGGTGCCGGACGACGGTTGCCGGCGACCCACGGTTTCGATACGTTTTGTTCCGATACATTCTGTGTCGATATTGGGGAGCCGTCGCTCCCCGGCCGGCCGAGCCCGAGGAGTGAGGATGCCCGTACTCGAACGCCGCTGGTGGACGCTGATCGCCATCTGCATCGCCGTGTTCATGCTGCTGCTGGACATCACGGTGGTGAACGTGGCGCTGCCCGACATCCAGCGCTCGCTGCACTCGTCGTTCAGCGACCTGCAGTGGGTGGTCGACGCCTACGCCCTGACCCTGGCGGCGTTCCTGCTCACCGCCGGCGTCGTCGGCGACATGTTCGGCCGCCGGGAGGTCTTCGCCATCGGTCTGGCCGTGTTCTCGATCTCCTCCCTCGTCTGCGGCCTCTCCACCTCGTCGCTCATGTTGAACCTGGCCCGGGGCGCCCAGGGCGTCGGGGGGGCGATCATGTTCGCCACCTCCCTGGCCCTGGTGGCGGCGGCCTTCTCGGGCAAGGAACGAGGCACCGCCTTCGGCATCTTCGGGGCGGTCAACGGCGCCGCCGTGGCCATCGGGCCGCTGGTCGGCGGGGCCATCACCAGCAGCATCGGGTGGCGGTGGATCTTCTTCCTGAACGTGCCGATCGGGGCGGTGGCCATCCTCATCACCCTGACCAAGGTCCGCGAGTCCCGGGACCCCAACACCCGGCGCATCGACTGGCTCGGGTTCGTCACCTTCACGGCGTCGCTCTTCATGCTGGTCTACGCGCTGGTGCGGGGGAACGACGCCGGCTGGGGCAGCGCCGAGATCGTCGGCCTGCTGGTCGGGGCGGCGGTGCTGCTGGCCGTCTTCCTCATCGGCGAATGGCGCCAGCGCGACCCCATGTTGGACCTGTCGCTCTTCCGGCGTCCGGCCATGATCGGCGCCTCGGCCGTGGCCTTCACCCTGTCGGCGTCGATCTTCTCGCTGTTCCTCTACCTCACCCTCTACATCCAGGACGACCTGGGCTACGGCCCCTTCGCCGCCGGATTGCGCTTCTTGCCCCTGACCCTGCTCTCCTTCGCCGTGGCCCCGGTGGCCGGTCGATTGACGGTCCGCATCCACTCGCGCTTCCTGCTCGGCACCGGCATGGCGCTGGTGGCCATCGGCCTCTTCCTGATCGCCACCACCTCGCCGACGTCGAGTTGGCTCCAGCTACTGCCCGGATTCATCCTCACCGGCGCCGGGATCGGCATGGTCAACCCGGTGCTGGCCTCGACGGCCATCTCGGTGGTCCCGCCGGAGCGCAGCGGCATGGCCTCGGGCACCAACTCCACCTTCCGCCAGGTCGGCATCGCCACCGGGATCGCCGCCCTGGGGGCGATCTTCCAGTCCCAGATCGTCCACCGGGTGACGGAGGCCCTGCAGGCCACCCCGGCCGGCCGGGCGGCCGCCGCCCAGCACGGCCAGTCGCTCGGCGTCGCCCTGACCTCGGGTGAGGTGCGGGCGGCCGTGGGAGCGCTGCCGGCGGCCCAGCAGCACGCCGTCATCGACGCCTACCGGGTGGGCTTCTCCGGGAGCATGAACGAGCTGTCGATCATCGCCGGCGTCATCGCCGTGATCGGTTCGATCGCCGGCTTCGTGCTCGTCCGCCAACGTGACTTCGTGGTGAGCTACGGCGCCCCGCCGCGGGATCGGGCGCCCCCGACGGGGCGCCGCCGGCCACGCGCCTCGGGCGAGTCCGGGACACCTGGCGGCGCCGCGTCGCCGGCGGGTGCCCCCTCGCCGGTGCCAGTGACCACCACCGAGGCCCCGACCAGGCCGGCGCCACGCTCTCCCGGCCGACCGCGCGACGCCCGGGTGACGTCGGCCATCCTGGCGTCGACCATCGACCAGCTGCACGAGGTCGGCTACGCCGGGCTGTCGATCGAAGGCGTGGCGTCGACGGCCGGCGTGTCCCGGGCCACCGTCTACCGCCGGTTCCGGGACAAGGCCGACCTGGCCACGGCGGCGATCGCCGAGGACATCGGCCCGATCCCGACCCCCGGCTCGGGTTCGCCTCGGGCCGAGCTGGTCGAACAGCTGGGCGCCTTCGAGCGCCGGTTCGGCGACCAGTGCGTCGCCGTGCTCGGGGCCCTGGCCTCGGACCGCGACGAGCCCCACGCGCTGGCCCTGCACCGGGCCCGGACGGTGCAACCCCGCACCGAGTACTTCACCGACGTGCTGCGTCGGGCCCAGTCGGCCGGTGAGCTCGACCCCGGGGCCGACGTCGAGCTGGCCACCGAGCTGCTGGTCGGGGCAGTGTTCGCCCGCACCATCCTCGGTCGGGACGCCGACCCCGGCTGGGCCGAGCGGGCGGTGGCCATGGTCTGGGAGGCGCTGGTCCGGAGCCGACCGGGCACCGGCCGCCTGAGCGCACCGCGCTACGAGGCGCCGTCCTCCTCGAGTCGGCGCACGCCCCGACCCAGCCGCTCGGACTGGGCGGCACTCGGGTCGTCGGGCGTCCGGTCGAGGACCAGCGGCAGCTGCATGTCACCGACCCCCGGTCGGGCCAGCAGCCACGGGGCCGGCGGCGGCATGACCAGGAGGGTCAGCTGGTCGGCGATCGGCTCGTAGTTGACCCGCCACCCGCTGAAGTTCGTCCAGGACTCCTCGAGCGTCCGCTCGACCGGGAAGCCGACCTGCTCGAGTCGCTGGAAGCCCATGGCGAACTCGTCGAAGGTCAGCCGGATCGGCGTGGTCGGCAGTGGGTCGGGGTCGTAGGGGATCTGGAGGGCGGCGGCCAGTGAGCGCAGGCACTCCATGCCACCCCGCAGGAAGATCCGGGCCTGCCGAGGGGCGTCGGCCGGGGCGCAGCTGTCGTGGAGGGCGGCGGCGTCGAGCATGGCCACCAGCGAGAGCAGCCACGACCGGGCGGAGACCGGCGAGCGGAACCACATGAGGGTCGGATAGTTGGTGTGGCTCTCGGAGACCTCGGCCGCCCAACGCTCCCACACCCGGTAGAGATCGGGCAGCTCGGACATCGTCTTGAACCACCAGTGCCGGGCCAGGAGTTCGGGGCCCCAGGCCGGGACGCCCGAACGGGTCGAGAGCAGGGTCACCTCGGTCTCGCGAGCCGAGAAGGCGGCGTAGAGGGTGGGCAGGTAGGCGATCTCGAGGGCGATGACCAGGAACCCGGTGGCCGCCGCCAGCACCTCGAGCGCCTCGGACCCCGTGTGGTCGCCGACGGCGATGCCCAGGGTGAAGATCGAGGATCCCGAGATGGCCAGGGAGTGGAACAGCGTGTCGCCGCTCGTCCACCAGACGATCAACCCGAAGCCCACCAAGAGCAGGCCCAGCCACAGGACGAAGAGCAGCATCATGGCCAGGGGCCCGACCACCGACATGAGGCGGTCCTTGGCCTCGTAGGTCGGGAGCCGCGGCAGCGCCTTGCGGGCCAGCGAGCCCAGGAGCTTCGAGATGAACCGGAGCATCCGCGACGAGGTCATCCTCGGGACGACCAGCGAGGTGAAGACGCTGACGATGGTGGCCAGCACCAGCGCCAGTCCGACCAGGAACGCCACGAAGCGAAGGGACTCACCCATCAGAGGATGATGGCCCACTCCGGCCGGGCGGCGGGCCATCCGGCCCGGCCCGGCGCCCGCCGGGCGGCCCGAGCCTCAGACCAGCGAGGCCGTGGAGCCGGGTGAGGCGCTGAGCCGGGCCAGCTCCTCATTGACCGACTGCTCGTGGGCGGCCCGGTCGGCCCGGGCCTTGCTCGGGCTCCACCGTCCCTTGGTCAAGAAGATCAGCGGGATGAACACCACCATGCCGGCGAAGTCGATCCAGAACCAGTGCTGCCACTGCTTGGCCGACTTGTTGATGCCTTCCTGGAGGGTGTTCAGCTGCGCCTGGTGGGCCGAGAGGTAGTTGAGCTGGGCCGTGTACGGCTGGACCAGCGTCGTGAGCTGGGGCTTGTACTTGACGAGCTGGGCGAAGTTGGCCGGGCCGACCGCCTTGATGGCGGCGGCGATGTTGGCCGGCGGTCGGGCTGGCGCTGACCGCGCTCGACCACCGCCTGGTGCTCGTTCAGCACGGTCAGCAGCGCCTTGTGCTGCTGGGCGAAGGCCACCGACTGGGGGTGCTGGACGATGAACTTCTGGATGGCCGGCGTGGCGTACTGCTGGTTGTTGACCACCGGGTTGACGCTGGTGATCACCACCGGCAGGAAGATGAACGAGATCCCCACCACCAGCCGCAGGATCCAGCCCCACAGGGCCAGGCCCGTGCCCACCAGGGCCGGGTTCTTGGCCTCGACCGTCTCGGTGTAGCCGGCCATCCACGGGGCGTAGGCGATGGAGAGGAAGATGGCCAGACCCGACGACATGAGGGCCAACGTGTAGTAGCCGGTGTGGGGGTTGCCCGCCTGGATCAGGAACAGGATCAGCATGGCCATGGCCCCGAGGGTGCCGATCAGCATGAAGGGCTTGCGGACCCCGACCCAGTCCGAGAGCAGCGCCGGCCACGATCAGGGCGATGACGTCGGCCGTCCAGAACCAGGTGTTCAGGCCGTTGGCCTGGGTCACGGTGAAGTTCAGACCGTCGGGGTTCTTGAAGACCACCACGTAGTAGATGGTGAAGAAGGCCGAGGCCAGGAAGTAGATCAGGAGGAACATCGAGATCCCGAAGGACGAGCCGATCAGGTCCCACTTGAAGATCTGCCGCCAGGGCTTCTCGGTGGCCGACTTGAGGTCGGTCATCGAGACCCCGCGGGCCCGGGCCTCGACCAGGGCCCGGTCCCGGGTGGAGACCATCAGCTGGTCGCGCAGCTTCGACGACAGGTCCTTCAAGAAGAGCAGCATCAGCAGGAAGGCCACCAGCGACGTGATCCCCGAGATGATGAACTGGCTCTGCCAGTCGACGAAGTGGCTGAGGGTGTGGTTGGCCACGATGCTCACGAGCAGGCTCCCGGCCACCGGCCCGACGGTCCAGAAGCCCATGGCCGAGGCCCGACCGAGCTGCGGGCTGAAGTCACGCACCAGCGCCGGCGTGGCCACCAGGATGACGCCCTCGACGAAGCCGACGGCACAGATGACGACGAAGAAGCCCCACTCCCCGGTGACGTTCGGGACGGCCACGGCGATCAGCAGGCCGACGATCAGCAGGCCGTAGATCACCACGTTGGAGCGGCCCAACCGGTCGGTGAAGCTGCCCAGCAGGGAGGCGAAGGCGCCGATCAGGTTGGAGACGATGACCACCCACACGTAGAACGTGAACGACATGTGGTACGAGTTCAGGATGTTCGGGGTGACCCCGGTCTGCGTGTAGTAGGTGTAGTAGAGGACGATGGTGGCGATGACCGCCAGCGCCAGGTACCCGGTCCGGCGGCCCGACCTCGGGTACTCGTCGATCTCGTGCACGAACAGGAACCGGGTGATGGGCCCCGGGCCGTGCGCGGTCTGATCTGGAACTTCGGAGACTGTGGTCATACAGGATCCCCCCTGGACGGACTACCCGGTGTAATACCCGTACCCGCGAACCTAATGCACCCGGGTCGGAATGGGTGCGTTGGTGTCGGGGCCGTCGAGCCTACCCGAGGGGCAACTGGGGTTCCTCGGCCAACGACAGCCGCTCCTCGACCCCCCGGCGGCCGCCCGGGGCGAAGATCTGCTCGGGGCGGAAGGACCGCACCGAACGGTCGCCGGCCCGGCCGCCGACCACCTCGACCCATTCCTCGCCGTTGGTCGTGTTGTGGACATGGGCCAGGAAGGTCCACGTCGCCGACCGGAGTCGGGTCCCGGCGACCTCCACCGGGCTCCCGGCCGTGAGCCCGGCCCACGTGGTCGAGCGCCGCAGATTGGTCGGGGCGGCCGGAGCGTCGCGCCTGGCCCGCCGGGCCGCCATCACCGCCGCCGGCGCCGTGGAGAGGGGTGCGCCATCACGTCTCCTGTCTAGCGCCCCCGGCCCGGTCGGCTGGCCCACCGTCCGACCCTCGGCCCGGCGGCTCGATCGACCGAGGTGGCCGGCGATGAGCCCGATCGACACAGCCGTCTCGTAACCTCTTGGCCATGGCGTTCGCCCCTCCCCGAACCCTCTCCCCGACCAAGGTCAGCTCGTTCACGTCCTGCCCGCTCGCCTTCCGGCTGACCAACATCGACCGGATCCCCGAGCCGCCCACGCCCCACCTGGTCAAGGGGACCCTCGTCCACTCCGCTCTCGAACGACTCTTCTGGGAGCACCCGGCCGGAGCAGCGCTCGGCCGACGCCGGCCAGGCCTCGCTCGACGCGGCCTGGGTCGACCTGCAGCGCGACCCGGAGTTCGTGGCGTTGGCGCTGTCGGACGACGAGGCCGCAGCCTTTCTCGACGAGTCCCGGTCGCTGGTCCGTACCTACTTCAGGATGGAGGATCCCGACCGGGTCCGCGAGGTGGGCGTGGAGCTCGGCCTCCAGGTCGAGGTGGGCGGGGCCCGGCTCCGCGGCATCATCGACCGGCTGGACCTCGACGACGACGGCCAGCTGGTGGTGATCGACTACAAGACCGGTCGTGCGCCCGCCCCTCGGTTCGAGCAGGCCCGGATGACCGGCGTCCACCTCTATGCCCTCATGTGCCAGCAGGCCCTCGGCCGGCTCCCGGTGGCCGTACGGTTGCTCTACCTGCGGGACGGCGTGACGATCACCGCCGTGCCCACCGAGCAGACCGCTCGGGGCCAGCGGATCCGGACCACCGCCGTCTGGACGGCCATCGAGCGGGCCTGCGCCAACGAGGATTTCCGTCCCAAGACCTCGCCCCTGTGCGACTACTGCCACTACCAGGCGCTCTGCCCGGCCTTCGGCGGCGAACCTCCGGCCCTGATCGCCTCGTGAGCGCCGCTCGCCGGGAGGTCCCCGGCACCGAACGGCCGCTGGCCGCCGTGGCCCGCCTGGACGCCGCCGCCGAGCGGGCGTTCGACCACCTCCGGGGGCGACCGACCGTCGACACCGGCGCCGCCGTCCTCTCCAACCTCGCCGACTACGGGCTCGTCTGGACGTTGCTCGCCGCCGTGAAGGCCCGTCGTCCGGGGGCCGACCGACGACGGGCGGTCCGGGCCCTGGCGCTCGCCGGCACCTCGTCGGCGCTGGTCAACACGGCCGTGAAGCGGGGCGTGTCCCGCCAGCGCCCGAGCGGTGGGGACCCCTCGGGCACCGAGGGCCTGCCCGTGCGGGCGCCCACGTCGAGCAGCTTCCCGAGCGGCCACACCCTGGCCGCCTTCACCACGGCGGTGGTGCTGGCCGACACCCCGGCCGAGCGGGCCGCCTATCTGGGCTTCGCCTCGGCGGTGGCCGCCAGCCGGGTCCACCTGCGGGCCCACCACGCCTCCGATGTGGTCGGCGGAGCGGTCATCGGCACGGCGCTGGGCGTGGTGGCCCGGCGCCTGCTGCGCCGCTGGCCCTGATCCGCCCGGGCGGGAATGCGCCGAGACCCGGCGCGGTTGGCATGGGTATGGCTACCACCAACTTCGCCGTGACCTGGGACTATCGCTGCCCCTTCGCCCGCAACGCCCACGAGCACCTGCTCACGGCGCTGGAGGACGGAGCGCCCCTCGAGGTGGAGTTCCTTCCGTTCTCCCTCAGCCAGGCCCACGTCGAGGAGGGCGGCACCCCGGTGTGGGACGACCCGGCCAAGGCCCCGGACCTGCTGGCCCTGCTGGCCGGCGTGGTCGTCCGGGACCGCTACCCGGACCGTTTCTTCGGGGTCCATCGGGCCCTCTTCCGGGCCCGGCACGACGACGGGACGGACCTGCGCTCGACCGAGGCCGTGGCCGCCGTGCTCGATGCCGAGGGCGTCCCGTCGGCCGACGTGTTGGCCGAGATCGAGTCGGGCTGGCCGGGCAAGGAGCTCCGCCGGGCCCACGAGGCGGCGGTGAGCCAGCACGACGTCTTCGGCGTCCCGACCTTCATCTCGGGCGAGCAGGCGGCCTTCGTCCGGATCATGACCCGGCCCGGCGACGACGCGGCCATGGCCCGCTCGACCATCGACCGGGTACTCGAGCTGTTGACCGAGCACCCCGACATCAACGAGTTCAAGCACACCTCGATCGGGCGCTAGCGGCGCCGGCGGCGCCCGGGTCCGGGTGGCGCCCGGGCCGGACGGTAGTCTGCCGACCGTGCCGGACCGCGGGTCGACGACGCCAGCCCCTGGGGCGCCCCGGGTCGGCATCGTGGGCGGGGGCCAGCTGGCCCGCATGCTGGGCGAGGCCGCCAGCGCGCTCGGCATCGGCGTGAGCGTGCTGGCCGAGCACCCCGACGACGCCGCGACCGGCGTGGCCGACGACCTCATCGTCGGGCGGCCCGACGATGCCGTGGCCCTGCGGGACCTCGTCGATCGCTGCTCGGTGGTGACGTTCGACCACGAGCAGGTCGACCTGACGCTGCTGGGCGAGCTCGAGTCGGCCGGCGCCCGCATCCGGCCCGGGGTCGTGACCCTCGAGATGGCGGTCGACAAGGCCACCATGCGCCAGCGGCTCGACGAGGCCGGGATCCTGGTCCCGGCCTTCGCCGTCCTCCCCCCGACCTCGGTGGCCGACGGCCCCACCGAACCCGATGTCTCGGCCCAGCTCGAGGTCATCGACGGCTTCACCGCCGCGCACGGCTGGCCGGCGGTCATCAAGGCCACCCGGGGCGGGTACGACGGTAAAGGCGTGTGGCCGGTCCACGACCACCCGCAGGCGGCCGAGGTGTGCCGGCAGGCGGCCGCCAGCGGCACGCCTCTCATGATCGAAGCGTTCGTGCCGTTCGACACCGAGCTGGCGGTGATGGTCGCTCGACGGCCCGGCGGCGCCGCCGTCACCTGGCCGGCGGTCGAGACGGCCCAGATCGACGGCGTGTGCCGGGAGGTGCTGGTGCCCGGGGGCCTGTCGCCGGTCACCGCCCGTTCGGCCGAGGCCCTGGCCCTCGACGTGGCCGAGGTCGCCGGACTGGCCGGCGTCCTGGCCGTCGAGCTGTTCGCCGAGGGCGGCCGCCTCCTGGTCAACGAAGTGGCGGCCCGGCCCCACAACTCGGGCCACTGGAGCATCGAAGGGGCGGTGACCTCGCAATTCGAGAACCATCTCCGGGCCGTCCTCGACCTGCCGCTCGGCTCGACCCGGCTTGCGGCCCCACACGTCGCCAACGTCAACGTGTTCGGTGACGACCAGGGCACCGAGCCGGCGACCCGGTTGAGCGAGGCCCTGGCGGTGGAGGGCGCCCACGTCCACCTGTATGGCAAGTCGGCCCGCCCAGGACGCAAACTGGGGCACGTCACGGTCTGTGGCGACGAGGCCGACGACGTACGTCGCCGGGCCTGGGCGGCCGCCCAGGCCCTCGGGACGCCGGTCCCGGCCGCCCTATCGTCGAGGGGAGCGCCATGACCACCACGCCGTCACCCACCGCAGCGTCACCGGCCGGGCCCGCCCGGGTCGCCGTCGTCATGGGCAGCGCCTCGGACCTCTCGGTCATGGAGGGGGCGGTCGAGGTCCTGGCCGACTTCGGCGTGGCCCACGAGGTCCGGGTGGTGTCGGCCCACCGCACCCCCGACGCCATGCTGGCCTTCGGCCACGACGCCGCCGGACGGGGACTCCAGGTGGTGATCGCCGGCGCCGGCGGCGCCGCCCACCTGCCCGGGATGCTCGCTGCCGTCACCACCCTGCCGGTCATCGGCGTCCCGGTGGCCCTGGCCACCCTCGACGGTCTCGACTCGCTGCTCTCGATCGTCCAGATGCCCCGGGGGGTCCCGGTGGCCACCGTGGCCGTCAACGGCGCCCGCAACGCCGGGCTCCTGGCCGTGCGGATCCTCTCGCTCGGCGACCCGGCCCTGGCCGAGGCCATGACCCGCTACCAGCAGCAGCTGGCCCGCCAGGCCGAGGCCCAGAACGACGAGCTCACGGCCGGCCGGGTCACCCCACCGACCTGAGTCACCCGGTCACCGGCGGTCCCGGGTCGCCCCGGTGGGCGCTACCGTCGGGACGTGACCACCCTGGCGGAACGATTGGGCTACCCGGCGGACGCGAAGCTCCTCGTGGTCCACGCCGACGACCTCGGCCTGTGCCACTCGGCCAACGTCGGCGTGTACGAGACGCTGCGCAGCGGGCTGGTCACCAGCGCCGGCCTGATGGTCCCGGCCCCCTGGGCCCGGGAGGCGGCCGCTCGCTACCGGGGTGAGGACGTCGGCGTCCAGCTGACGGTCAATGCCGAGCACGAGCTCTACCGCTGGGGCCCGATCACTCACGCCCCTTCGCTCCTCGGTGGCGACGGGGGCTTCCCCCGGACGCTCGAGGATGTCTGGGACCACGCCGATCTCGACGAGGTGCGCCGGGAGTGCCGGGCCCAGATCGAGCGGGCCATCCTCTGGGGGTTCGACGTCAGCCACCTCGACGCCCACCTCTCGGCGTTGGTGCTCCGACCCGAGTTCTTCGACGTCTACGTCGACCTGGCCGTCGACTTCGGGCTCCCCCTCCGCCTGTTCGGCGAGGAACAGGAGGAGTTCCTCGGTTTTCCGGCCCGCCAAGTGGCGGCGGACGCCGGCGTCGTGTTCACCGACCACTTCCTCACGCTGACCGAGCCCGGTGCCCGCGGCGCCGTGGTCGACGGGCTGGCCGGCCTGGCCCCCGGGGTCACCGAGCTGGCCCTGCGGCCGGCCGTGGACACACCCGAGCTCCGCTCGCTGGCCGTCGACTGGGAGGCCCGGGTCGACGACCGGCGGCTGGTGATCGAGGACGGCACGCTGGCCGCGGCGATCGAGCGGTCCGGGGCCACGCTGCTCTCCTACCGGGCGCTCCGGGAGCTGGCCCGCCGAGAGGCCTGACGCCGGCGCTGGAAGTCGGTCAGCGCCGCCCGGCCACGCCCGAGTCGTCGAGCGAGTCCACGTCGATCCCGGTGAACAGGTCGTCCTCGGGCGTCCCGGGCTCGCTGACCCGGCTCTGGGCCAACCAGTAGTCGTCGAAGGGGTGGATCTCCCGGAGCACCTCGGGGGGGAGCCCGAACCACATGGCCGACGTCGGGTCGACCTGGGTGGCGTGGGCCCGGAGGGCGTCGCTGCGCACATCGGCGAAGCCGGTGATGTCGATCGAGGCCGAGACCGGATCGTCGCCCTGGATCCGGGCCAGCCACTTCTCGTCGAACGGCGACGGCAGGCCGAGCTCGAGGAACTTGGCGTGCATGTCGCGCATCCGGACGTTCGACCAGACCGTGTAGTAGAGCTTCGACGGGGTGAACGGCGGACCGAGCTCGGGGTAGCGGGCCGGGTCGCCGGCGGCGTCGAACGCCAGCACGCTGATCTCGTGGACCCGAAGGTGGTCGGGGTGGGGGTACCGGGACTGCTCGTCGGGATAGGTGATGATCACCTGCGGGTGGACCCGGCGGATCACCGCCACCAGCCGGCCGACCGCCTCGTCGAGCGGCGCCATGGCGAAGCTGGCCGGGTTCTCGTTGGGTGGCGAGCCGGCCATCCCCGAGTCGCGGTAGCCCAGCAGGACGACCTCGTCGTAGCCGATGATCGCCGTCGCCGCCGCCAGCTCCTCCGCCCGGATCTCGGGGATCCGGGCCCGGTTCTCGGGGGTGTCCATGGCCGGGTTGAGGAGGTCGCCCTCCTCGCCGCCGGTGCAGCTCACCAGGACGGTGTGGACGCCCTCGGCGTGGTACCGGGCGACCGTCCCGGCCCCCTTGGAGGATTCGTCGTCGGGATGGGCGTGGACCGTGAGGAGACAGGGCCGTTCGGGCATCACGGCCACGCTACCGCCCGGCCGGGCCGTGCCCCGCAGGCCCCTGGGTGGCTTTATGCTCCTAGGGAGGCGGGAATGCCCGCCGCGAGGAGGGCAGAGCTTTGGCAGGCACGTTCAAGCGGGTCACGGCCATCTTCCAGGCCAAGACCAACAAGCTGCTGGACAAGGCCGAGGACCCCCGCGAGACGCTCGACCTCTCCTACGAGAAGCAGCTCGAGAGCCTCCAGAAGGTCCGCCGCAGCGTGGCCGACGTGGCCACCGCCCGGAAGCGCATCGAGCTGCAGGCGGCCCAGCTGCAGAAGCAGGCCGACAAGCTGCAGGACCAGGCCAAGGCCGCCCTCTCGCAGAACAACGAGGACCTGGCCCGTGAGGCCCTGTCGCGCCGGGCCGCCCTGGCCGAGCAGCTGGCCGACCTCAAGACCCAGCACGACCAGGTGAGCGAGCAGGAGGAGAAGCTGATCGCCACCTCCCAGCGCCTCCAGACCCAGATCGAGCAGTTCCGGACCAAGAAGGAGACGCTCAAGGCCAGCTACACCGCCGCCGAGGCGCAGACCAAGGTGGGCGAGGCGGTCTCGGGCATCTCCGAGTCGATGGGCGACGCCGGCAGCGCCATGCAGCGGGCCCAGGACAAGATCGCCGGCATGCAGGCCCGGGCCGGGGCGATGGACGAGCTCCTCCAGTCGGGGGCCCTCACCGACCTGAGCACCCCGGTCGACGACATCCAGGCCCAGCTGGACAAGGTCAGCGCCACGTCGCAGGTCGACAGCGAGCTGGCGGCCATGAAGGCCGAGCTGGCCGGGGGCACGCCGACCGGCGGCGCAGCACCGGCTGGCGCCCTGGGCGCCGCCGCCGCCGAGGACGAGGCCACCGACGCCGAGGTCATCACGCCGGCGGCGGCCGAGAAGGCCGAGCCCGCCGGGGAGAGCGCCAACTGATGTCGACCGCCAAGAACATTCCCGGCGACCGGGGCCTCACCGCCCGGATGTTCATGACGGGCCTGTTCCTGGTCGTCTTGTACGGGGTCTTCATCTTCGTCCTCTCCCGGTTCCTGGCCTTCGGCTTCGTGGTGGCCATCGCCGCCGTCCTCCTCTTCTGCCAGTACTGGTTCTCCGACAAGATCGCCCTGTTCTCCATGGGCGGCCACGAGGTGACCCGGGAGCAGGCCCCGGAGCTCCACGGGGTCATCGACCGGCTCTGCGCCCTGGCCGACATGCCCAAGCCCCGGGTGGCCATCGCCGACACCGACATCCCGAACGCCTTCGCCACCGGCCGGAGCCCCAAGGCGGCGGTGGTCTGCGCCACCACCGGCCTGCTGCGCCGGCTCGACGAGCCCGAGGTCGAGGCGGTGCTGGCCCACGAGCTGTCCCACGTGGCCCACCGCGACGTGGCCGTCATGACCATCGCCAGCGGTCTCGGAGTGGTCGCCGGCCTGACCACCCGGGCCATGTTCTACGCCGGGATCTTCGGCGGCGGCGGGCGCAACGACCAGAACGGCCAGAACCTGGCGGCCATCGAGGCCGGCATCATGGTGGTCTCGATCGTCGTCTACGCCATCAGCTTCCTGCTCACCCGGGCGCTCTCGCGCTACCGGGAGCTGGCCGCCGACCGATCGGGCGCCCTGCTCACCGGGCGACCCTCGGTGCTGGCGTCGGCCCTCGTGAAGGTGACCGGCGAGATGTCGAGGATCCCCACCCGCGACCTGCGCAAGGCCGAGGCCTTCAACGCCTTCTACTTCACCCCGGCCCTGGCCCAGGGCAAGACCCAGGGGTTCTCGCTCTCGACGCTGTTCTCCACCCACCCGCCGCTCGAGACGCGCTTGGCCCAGCTGGCCCAGCTGGAGTCCCAGCTCGGCCACGCCGGCTGAGCCAGCCCGACCCGCCGGCGTGGGACTCCTCGACACCCTGCTCGGCCGGACCAAGCCGGTCCGGGCCAACCTCGACGCCCTCTTCTCGCTGCCCTCGGCGGCGATCACCCTCCAGACGGCGGCCGGGTTGGTCTCGTCGACCAACGCCGGGGTCTGCTGGAAGCCCCCCGCCGGCCAGTCGCCCGAGGACGTCCAGCGCGAGATCGGCGAGCTCCTGGCCATGCCCGACGACCCGGCCACCCCGGCCCCGCCGGACACCGAGGACTCGGCCGGGGCCCCCACGCCACCGGCCAGCCCAGCCGAGGTGGGTGGGCTCTCCCAGGCCGAGGACGCCTACGGCTACCGCTGGCTGCTGCTCGACGACCCGGACATGGAGAGCCTGGTCACCCGGGCCCACCTGGTGAACTCCACGCTGACCGACGCCGGCTGGGGCCCCCAGCTCCTGTGCTCGGTGTTCGGCTTCGTCCCCGGCCCCGGGGCGGCGGCCGACGTCCGCTCGCTCTATCTGGTGTACCTCTACAAGCGGGGCACCTTCTACCCGTTCGCCCCCGACGGCCGGGAGCACCGGGACACCGAGCTCGAGTTCCGCATCCGGGCGGTCCTCGGGAGCGACCTCCCCGTCGAGACCGACCTCGCCCGCTGGTTCCCCCTCTGGGAGCTCCCCGTCCGCTGACCGGGTTCACCTGCTCGTCGCGCGGGCCCGTCGCTACACTTCGCCAGCGATGAGCCCCGAACTCGGCGACGACCTCACGGGACAGCGGCACATCCCGCTCGACGAAGCCGTCAACTTCCGGGACCTGGGTGGCTACCCGACCGCCGACGGCGGCCGGGTGCGGTGGCGCCTCGTGTTCCGGGCCGACGGCCTGACCCGCCTCTCCCCGACCGATCTCCAGGTCGTGGCCTCGCTCGGCGTCGGGACGGTGTTGGACCTGCGCACGACCGGCGAGGTCGACGAAGCCCGGTTCGCCGTGGACGTCGTACCGGTCGACTTCCACCACCTGCCGTTCCTCGACAAGCTCCCCGACCCCGAGCACTTTACGGTGGCCCCAGGTCTGCTCGGCGCGCCAGTACCACGACATGACCCGTGACGCCGCCCCCCAGATCGCCCGGGCGTTCGAGGTCATCGCCGACGCCGGCCCCCGAGGAGTGGTGTTCCACTGCGCCGCCGGCAAGGACCGCACCGGCGTGCTGGCCGCCCTCCTACTGGCCCTGCTCGAGGTGCCCGACGACGAGATCCTGGCCGACTACGCCCTGAGTGCCGAAGCCATGGCGAGGCTCCGGCGCAAGCTCATCGAGCGCCACCCCGAGCGAGGCGCCGCCATCGAGGCGGCCGACGCCATGTTCGCCGCCGACCCGGCGAACATCGCCGACCTCCTCGCCCGGCTCCGGGAGCGCCACGGTTCCATCGAGGGGTACGCACGGGCCATCGGCGTGGCCGACGACACCGTGGCCCGCTTGCCGCGATCGCCTCGTGGAGACCACCACCGCCTAGGCGGCTCCCTCAGCTACGCCGCGCCGTCGTCCAGACGGTCGATGGCCGTCGCCAGCTCCACGTCCTTGGTGGTGATGCCCCCGTCGGAGTGGGTCACCAGTCGCAGGGTCACCGTGTCCCAGCGCAGATCGATGTCGGGGTGGTGGTCGGCCGCCTCCGCCAGCGCCCCCACCCGGTTCACGTAGTCGAGGGCGCCGGCGAAGTCCCCCCGCTTGGCCTCCTTGACCAGTGCCCCGTCAACGAGCTCCCAGTCCAGTCGGCGTTCGGTCAGGGCGGCGCCCACCTCCGCCTCGCTCAGCACCTCGGCCATGCTCGACCTCCCGGGATCGATCGTCGGAGCGACCGCTGCGGTCGCCCCACGGCATCGAGGACATCGTGCCCGCCGCGTACCACTTCGCGCCACCGCCACGGGCGACCGCGGGGATCAGGCCGGTCGCGGCTCCCGGAACGCTCGACGATAGGCCTGGGGACTGGTCTGGATGACCCGGCCGAAGTGCTTGCGGAGATTCCCCGCCGTGGAGAAGCCGCTGGCGACGGCGACCGCCTCGATCGACAGGTCACTGACTTCGAGGAGCCGTTGGGCGTGCTGCACCCGTTGGACCAACAACCATTGGTGCGGCGTGGTGCCAGTCACCGAGCGGAATTGGCGGGCGAACGTCCGAGGACTCATCGCCGACCTGGCGGCCAACTCGGCCACGGTCATCGGCTCGTCGAGATGTGCCTGCGCCCACGTGACGGTGTCGGTGAACAAGCTCATCCGGTCGACGTCGGGCACCGGATGCTCGATGTACTGGGCCTGTCCGCCGTCGCGGTTGGGGGGGTACGACAAGTTGGCGAGCCAGCCGGGTGGCGACGTCGCTCCCGAAGTCCTGGCGGACGACATGGAGGCACAGGTCGATGCTGGCGGCACTGCCCGCCCCGGTCAGGATGTCGCCCTCGTCGACGAAGAGCACGTCGGCGTCGACCGAGACCTTAGGGAACTGCCGTGTCAGCTCGTCGCAGTCCGTCCAATGGGTGGCTGCACGCCGCCCGTCGAGCAGGCCGGCCCGAGCCAGGACGAACGCGCCGCCACACAGCGAGAGGATCCGGCTGCCCCGGGCATGGGCGGCACGCAACGCCTCGAACACTTCGTCAGGGACGCTCGCCGGCCGGTAGGTGGGGGCCACGATGACGGTGTCGGCATGGACGAGCCGCTCGAGGTCATGGGGCACCAGTACCTGGAGACCGCCGTCGGCCGTGACCGGTGACGACGACCCCGCACAGATGGAGAGGCGGTACCAGGGATCGCCCGGAGGAATCCAACGGTCGTCCCCGAAGATTTCACACGCCACGCCGAGTTCGAAGGGTGTGAAGCCGTCGTAGACGACAAGGGCGACGTCATGGGCCGGACGGGAGCGGCGCTTGCTCGACGGTGACGATGGCCCGCCGGACGGTCCGAGGATGCTGGCAGTTTCGTCGCGCACTCGGTCAATCTTGCCAGTTTACCGGCCGCCGCACGACGCTCACGATGGGGGCGTGACCATTCGCAGGACGATCCGTCCCACCCCGCAGCCGTCGCGCCTCCGGCGCCGGGGCGGTTGGTTGCGCGACCGACCGACGACGGTCCTGCTGATCAGCGGCGGGCAGCTCGAGTCCAAGGGGAACCGGCTGTGGTTCCGGGGCGTCGCCCGAGTCGCCGCCGCCGCCGCCGACCGGCGGCTTGCTGCCGGTCGGCCACCCGAGTCAAGCAGTTGGCTGGCCGCCCGGGCGCACCTGCTGGTCTCGCCGGCCCTGCGATGCTCCGTCGCCCGGTCGTGGCAGACACTCCTCGAACGGGCCGCCGCCCCTCCCCTGCCACGCGACCCCCGGGTGCCGGTGCATCGCCCCGGCCTCCTCGCCTGCCGGGCCGAGATCGACGAGCTACTGACGATCCTGGCCACCACGCAGCCGATCTCGGCGCGCGGGATGGCGATGGCGTGCTCGCTGCTCCGAGACGGCGGGGGCCCGCTCTACCGGCACACCCGCCCCGAGGATCCGGGTCCGGCCGTGCGGGCGGTACTGACCCATCTCGGGCCCACGGACCTGGCCATGCCCACCGTGACGCCCGTCATTGACTGAACCGGCCGGGCGGTCGTCGGTGCCGGGCGGGGCGGTCAGGGATGGGTCATCTCCTCGGGCCGGACGGCACCGTCGAACTCCTCCCCGGTGAGGAAGCCCAGGTCCATGGCCGCCTCCCGCAGGGTCGTGCCCTCCTTGTGGGCCTTCTTGGCCACCTGGGCCGACCGGTCGTAGCCGATCAGGGGGTTGAGCGCCGTCACCAGCATCAGGGAGTTCTGCAGGTGCCGGTCGATCTGGGCCAGGTTCGGCTCGAACCCCTCGACACAGAACTCCCGGAAGCCGCGACAGGCGTCGGCCAGCAGGGTCACCGAGTGCAGCACGTTGTGGATGATCACCGGCTTGCACACGTTGAGCTCGAGGTTGCCCCGGCGAGCCGGCCACGGCCACGGCGGCGTCGTTCCCGATGACCTGGATGCAGACCATGATCATGGCCTCGCTCTGCGTCGGGTTGACCTTGCCGGGCATGATCGAGGACCCGGCTCGTTCTCCGGCAGCGTCAGCTCCCCGAGCCCGCTCCGAGGGCCCGAGCCGAGCCACCGGAAGTCGTCGGCGATCTTGGTCAGCGAGACGGCCAGGGTGCGCAGGGCCCCGCTCGCCCACACCAGGGCGTCGTGGGCGGCCAGGGCGGCGAACTTGTTCGGCGCGGTGACGAACGGCAGGCCGGTCAGCTCGGCGATCTTGGCCGCCACGCCGGTCCCGAACTCGGGGTGGGTGTTGAGGCCGGTGCCGACCGCGCTCCCGCCGGCGGCCAGCTCGTAGAGGCCGCCCAAACACTGCTCGAGCCGCTCGAGGTCGGCGTCGAGCTGCGCCACGTACCCCGAGATCTCCTGGCCGAGGTCAACGGCACGGCGTCCATCAGGTGCGTCCGGCCGATCTTGGTGACGTCTGGTAGGCGTCGGCCTTGGCGGCCAGCGCGTCACGCAGCGCCCGGACCGAGGGCACCAGGCGTTGGGCGATCTGCTCGACCGCGGCGATGTGCATGGCGGTCGGGAAGGTGTCGTTGGAGGACTGGGACATGTTCACGTGGTCGTTCGGGTGCACCGGCGACTTCGTCCCATCACCCCCCCGTCGAGCTGGATGGCCCGGTTCGAGATGACCTCGTTGGCGTTCATGTTGGTCTGCGTCCCGCTGCCGGTCTGCCAGATGCGGAAGGGGAACTCGTCATCGAGCTTGCCGTCGGACACCTCACGGGCGGCGGTGGCGATGAGGTCGGCCAGATGCCCGTCGAGCTTGCCGAGGTCGGCGTTGGTCCGGGCCGACGCTTCTTTCAAGATGCCGAACGCCCGGATCAACGACGGCGGCATCGTGTCGTGACCGATGTCGAAGTGGTGGAGCGACCGGGCGGTCTGCGCACCCCAGTAACGGTCGTCGGGCACCTCGATCTCGCCCATGGAGTCGGTCTCGATACGGGTCGTGCTCACTGGTCCTCCCTTTCGTGCCGGGCCAGCATGGGGCGCGACCCGAGTGGAGCGCAAGCAGCCTCGGGCGGCGGTTCGGTGCCCGGTGGGACCGGTAGGGTCCACCTGAGGCCGCTACCGGCACCGCGACCCTGGGCGAGCGCCGCAGGTGATGCTCGAGACGATGGAGGTATGAGATGTCCGATGTCCTGACCAACGAGGCCCACACCCTGCTGGCCCGGCCGGTGCTGGCCAGCCTGGCCACCCTGTCCAAGGACGGGTCGCCACAGATCACCCCGCTGTGGATCGACGTCGACGGCGACAACCTGGTCGTGAACACGGCCCAGGGACGGGTCAAGGCCAACAACATGGCCCGTAACCCCAAGGTCGCCGTCTCGGTGGTCGACCCCGACGACCCCTACAACGTGATCGCCCTGCACGGCGAAGTGGTGGACATCACCGCCGACGGGGCCGACGAGCACATCGACGCCCTGGCCAAGAAGTACCTCGGCGTCGACTCGTACCCCATGCGCCGGCCCGGGGAGGTCCGTCTCAAGTTCACGATCCGCCCCGATCGGATCGTGATGCAGCCCCAGCCCGCCTAGTCGTCTCGCCGGCATCAAGAATCGGGGCTCACCCGAGCAATCGACCGAGGGCGGTACCAATCTCGGCCACCCGTTCAGGGTCATCCGTCGACGTCCGGCGCCACAGAATTCCCTCGGCGCCGGCGGCGAGCGCCGCCGCCGCCGGACCGAGCGACGACCGGCCAGTATCGGCTAGCGACCCGCGCCAGACCACGGTGGGTCCCTCTTCGTCGTTGCCGACCATGGAGCGCAGCGCGGAGATCCGGTGCGCCGGACCCCCGGTGGCCACGGCGTCCACCCCGGCCAGGGACGGCCCCGGTGCGTCGTCACCGGTCACGGGGAGGGTCAGGTCGCTCAGGTCGAGGACGATCGCCGGACCCGGCGGCGTGGTGGGCGGGGGTCGGTTCACCGCCTCGTGGAGCCGGTAGAAGCGACCCTCGAAGGTCTGGCGCTCGCCGCTGAACAGGGCGCGGCAGACGGCGGCCGCCTCCAACAGGCGCCGGAAGGGCTCGACGGGGTCGGCCGTCGACCGGTCCGGCCGGACGCCGGGTGGCGACGATCGCAGGAGGAGGAGGGCGCGACCGGGCACCACGGCGTCGAGCGCTGTGACGTCCCGAGCGAGCACCGAGGCCTCTCGTCCGCCCGTAAGCGAGACCATGGCCCCGAACGACAGGTCGTCGATCGACCTCGACAGGCCAGCGACCAGGGTCAACGGGTCCCCGACGGCATCCGGGCCGTCGGCGCACCAGACGGCACCGTGACCCGAGCGTCGTGCGGCGGCCACGAGGCCCTCGACGGTGCTGGCCGCCAACGGGTGGTCGGCTCGACCCGGCGCGGTGATCGGCGGCAGCTCGAATCCGAGCCGGAGGGCGGGGTGCACGATGGGTGCCGACGCTACCCGGTGGGCTCGCCCCGGCCGGTGGCCGCCGATGGTCGCCCTGGCGGGGCCACCGCTAGGCTGTTTTCCTGATGGCGGCAATCGACGTGGCCGGATATGTGGCCGATCTGAAAGACCACTCGGTCGATCACGGGTTCCACGTCCACGACGAGCGGCACTTCGTCGAGACCTACTCGCTCCGCCAGGCCTGGGAGGTCGACCTGCACCCCGAGGAGGGCTGCGGTGGCCCGCTCGACCTGCACCTGGCCCTCGAGGTGGATCCCCGGGTCCTCCTGTCGTTCGAGGACGTGGTGGTCGAGCTGGCCGAGGACGAGGACCCGCCCGACGAGTTCCACTTCCCGCTGACCTTCACCTGGGCCCTCCCCCCGCTGCCCAAAGGGCCCGACCTCCTCCGCCTGCACATCGACCTGGCCGGCATCGGCGGCATCGAGCTCCCGCTCGAGGTTTCGGCCATCGACTCCTTCGCCTCGGCGACCGACGGCCCCGAACGTCGGCTCAACATCGTCGCCCGGCACCCGGTCTCGCTGGCCCGGGTGCTCGGTGGCGAGGAACTGCTCTGCGACGTCTTCGACCGCTGTCTCGGCGTCAGCCGTTACCTCCTCGAATCAGCCGACGGCTGGCTCGGCTGACGTGCATCGTCGAGCGACCGCCGCCCCCCTGCTGGCGGCGGTCGCCGCTCTGGCCATCGTGTTGGCCGGATGCGGGAGCCAGGACGGCCTGGCGCTGGCCCGACAAGCGTGCGGCAACGTTGCCCAGTCGGTCCGCCTCTACGACCGCTCTGAGCACGCCACCACGTTGGCGTCGGCCCTGTCCCTGCGCCAACAGGCCTACAACGAGCTGCGCCGGGCCTTGCCCGTCGCCGCCGCCGCCAACTCCGATAACGGGCACTGGAACGCCCTCATGACCGATATCTCCGAAACCGCCCGCGTGGACGAGGGGAACCTCATTTCATCGCTTCAGGCTGTGTGCAAAGAAGCGAACGGCCCCCAGGGCGACCAGGCCCAGCCGCTGGCGCCCGGGTCGGGGTCGAACTCGGGCGGCACCGTCGGCAGCCTGCCCTCCTCGGGTGGCGGCGGGAACTCGGGGTCGGGTTCCGGGGTCGTCGGGGTCCGGGTCGTCGGGTTCCGGGGGGACGGTCGGGAGCTTGCCGCCGTCCGGCTCCACCCCGACGACGGGCGCCGCCACCCCGTCCACGCTGCCGGGACAGGGCGGCTAGCGGGCCGCCCCCGCACGCCACACCGCGCCTCGATGCCGAGCACCGATCACCCCTCCGCTCCCGCCGTCCGTGGCCCCTCGCCGGCCCAGGCCCATCGCCGGCTGGTCGCCGGCCTGGTGGCGGCGGTCGCCCTCCTCGGGATCATTGCGCTCACCGTGGCCGCGCTCGACCGCCCGACGCCCGCCCGGACCACCCTGGCCGACCGGATCGTGACGGTGGCCCGATCGCAGCTCGGTTACACCACCGCCCCCGCCGACACCTACTGCAACCGCTACAGCGCCTTCTGGCACGCCGGGAAGGCGAACTGCGGCAACGACAATCGACGTGAACAATGGTGCGCCGACTTCGCCGCCTGGGTGTGGCGCAAGGCCGGTGCGCTGGTCGTCTACCGGCTCCACCCCGGCGACCTCAACTCTGCGTCGGCCAGCTTCTATCTGTGGGGCGTCGCCCACGGCACCTGGCATCCGGTCGCCTCGCACTACGTGCCCAAGCCGGGCGACGTCGCCGTCTACGGCCTCCAGGTGCGACAACTGGTGGCCGACCACGTCGCTGTCGTCACCGGGACGACCGCCGGCGACCAGGGCCCCGACGTGGTCAACGGCGACGGCTCCAGGACGGGGTTCAGCGTGGTCGAGACCGGCCACAACCAGCTGGCGGCCGACGTGCATGGCGGGGGTGGCCGGTTGTCGGGCTACGTGTCCCCCACGGCCGCCGCCAAGGGCTGACCGCCGGGCGACGGGTCAGGTCGCCGGGGTGAAGCCAGGCGGCAACGAGATCGACTTGGTCTCGAGGAACGGCTCGAGGCCCTCGGGTCCGAACTCTCGCCCGACCCCGGACTGCTTGTAGCCGCCGAAGGGCGTGGCGAAGTCGAACGGGACCGGGCTGTTGAGCATGTACGTCCCCGTGCGCACCCGGCGGGCGACGCCGAGCCCCCGGTCGTTGTCGCCGGTCCACACCGAGCCGCAGAGGCCGTAGTCCGAGTCGTTGGCGATGGCCACCGCCTCGTCGTCGCCGTCGTAGGCGATGACCGACAGGACCGGGCCGAAGATCTCCTCCTGGGCGATACGCATCCGGTTGTCGACGTCGGCGAAGACGGTCGGCTCGACGTACCAGCCCCGGTCGAGGCCGGCCGGACGGCCGCCGCCGACGGCCACCTTGGCCCCCTCGTCCTGGCCGCTGCGCGATGTAGCCCTCGACCCGCGTCGCGCTGGCGCTCGGCCACCAGCGGCCCGACCTCGGTCGCCGGGTCCAGGGGGTCGCCGACCTTCAGCGCGCCGACGCTGCTCGACCAGGGCGTCGACCACCTCCTCGTAGCGGCCCGCGGGGCCAGGATGCGGGTCTGGGCGATGCAGGCCTGGCCGTTGTTCATGATGGCGTTGGGCAGCAGCGTCGGGATGGCCGTCGTCAGGTCGGCGTCGTCCAGGATGATGGCCGCCGACTTGCCGCCGAGCTCGAGGGTGCAGCGCTTCAGCCGCTCGCCGCACAGACCGCCGATCCGCTTGCCGGCCGCCGTGGAGCCGGTGAAGGAGACCTTGTCCACGCCGGGATGGGTCACCAGGTGCTCGCCGACCTCGCGGCCGGCCGGGACGACGTTGACAGCACCCCCTCGGGCAGGCCGGCCTCGGCGAACAGCTCGGCCAGCAGGAAGGCGTCGAGCGGGGTCTCGGGCGCCGGCTTGAAGACCACCGTGCAGCCGGCCAGCAGCGCCGGGGCCAGCTTGGCCGAGGCGATGAACAGCGGGACGTTCCACGGGGCGATGGCGCCGACCACCCCCACCGGCTCCTTGGTCACCAACACTTCGGGGTTGAGGAGGCCGGTCGGATCTCGTCGAAGGCGAAGGATCCGGCGAGCCCGGCGTAGTAGTTGAAGATCATCGACGGGGCCAGGACCTGCGCCAGCTGGGCCCATGAGACCGGGGAACCCATCTCGGTGCTGATCGTCTCGGCCAGGTCGCCCATCTCGGCGGTGATGGCCTCGGCCACCGAGGCCAGGATGGCCCCCCGCTCGAGCGGCGTCATCCGTGGCCAGGGGCCATGGTCGAACGCCTGGCGGGCGGCATCGACCGCCCGGTCGACGTCGGCCGTGGTGGCGTCGGGCACGGTGGCCACGACCTCCTCGGTCGTCGGCGAGACGACCTCGATCTTCCCGGTTCCCTCCGACGGCACCCAGGCGCCACCGATGAACAGGTGCTCGTAGCCCCGTACCGCCATGGCCCCTCCCAGCTCGTACGCCCCGAAAATGGAACGTGTGCCACTTCTGTCCCCGATGGTAGCCACCCGACGACCGGAGAGCGCCCCGGCCGTCGCCGGCCGGTGGCCCCGACATAGTCTCTGGCGATGCCCGACATCGATAAAAGAGATCCCGGCCGGACGGCGGCGGCGCTTGCCGCCTGGCTCACCTCCCGGCTGCCTCGCGGAGCCGAACCCGAGGTCTTCGACGTCGAGGCCCCGGCCGCCAACGGTTTCTCCAACGAGACCATCCTCTGCCGGACCCGCTGGAGGGAGGACGGCGAGGTCGTCGAACGGCGACAGGTGGTACGGGTCCACCCGACCAAGCACCTGTTGTTCCTCGACGCCGATTTCTCCACGCAATTCCGAGTGATGGCAGCCCTGACCGACGGCGGCGTCGCCGTCCCGCTGCCGGGTCTCGGCTGGTACGAGTCCGATCCTCAATGGCTCGGGGTGCCCTTCTTCACGATGGGTCACGTCGAAGGCGAAGTCCCCTCGGACAACCTGCCCTACACCCTCGGCGGTTGGGTGGTCGATGCCAGCCCTGAAGAGCAACGTCGGCTGTGGTGGAACGGACTCGACGCCATGGCCCGGGTCCACCGGCCGACTGGCATCAGCTCGGCCTCGGATGGCTGCGCCGGCCGGCACATGGGGCCCCGGGCATGTGCGAGCAGCTCTCGTACTATCGGGCGTTCCTCGACTGGAGTGCGGCGGGCCGGCCCCAGCCAGTGGCCGAGGCGGCGTTCGACTGGCTGGTCACCCACCAACCCGACGAACCGGACATCGGGCTGTGCTGGGGCGACGCCCGGATCGGCAACATCATCTGGGAGGACTTCGAGCCCAGGGCCGTCATCAACTGGGAGATGGCCACGCTGGCCGCCCCCGAGCTCGACCTCGGCTGGTGGCTCTACTTCGATCGGCAGTTCAGCGAAGGGCTCTCGGTGCCACGCCCGCCCGGCTTCCCCTCACACGAGGAGACCATCGAGCGCTACAGCCGGCTGCTCGGACGACCGCTCGGGGACCTCTTCTACTACCAGGTGTTCGCCGGATTCCGCTTCGCCGTGGTGATGTGCCGACTGGCCGAACTCCTGGTCGACAGCGACATCCTGCCGTTGGACTCGGACATGGGCACCAACAATCTGGCCACGCAGTTCGTGGCCCAACTGTTGGACCTGCCGGCGCCGACCGGCTGAGGCGGTCGACTCAGACCGGCGGCGGCCCGAAGGCCGACGCCCGACGACCGGAGCCGATCAACCACCCACTCGACCCCCCGGGGCTGCGCCATCGCCGCCTGCCACCCGTCGAGCACCTCTTCGACCCGCTCGAGCTGGTCGATATGGCCGATCACCACCACGGTGTCGTCGTGGCTCGACGTCTGTTGCACGACGATGTCACCGAGCGGATCCTCGAAGGCCGGTGGCAGCAGTTCGCGCATGATGTAGAGCTCACCGGTGTCCTGGACCCAGCTCAGCTCGTAGCGCCAGTCCGAGCTGTCCTTCCACTCGGTACCGAACTCGACCTCGGCCGACAGCGCGACGTCGCTCGTCGGACTCGTAGAACTCCTCGATATCCACACGGGCACCTTAGTGGGCGCTCGCCAGAGCCCCCTCTCGTCGGGCGGATCGTCCCACTCGCCGCGGCACCGGACCGGGCACGGTGGGAGCAACGGAGGGACGGCCCGGACGCAGGATCGGGCGATGCCCACGTACCGACTCCGACCGATCGACGACCTGACTGTGGAATGGACGGCACTGCGTCGACAACCCGAGTCCCGTCGCGCCCTCGGGCGGTTGTCCGACGTCGAGCCCCTGGTCGCCGGACTCGGGTGCCGGGACCTCGGCGACCTGGTGGCGGCGCTGCGACACGACGCCGGCACGCTCGATCGGCCCCAGGCGGCGGCGGTGGTCCGAGCCATGCTCCGGTCCGAAGGCGCCCACCCGCTCATCGGGCGGGCCCTGCTCCAGGCGCTACTGCCGGGACTGCTCACGGTGGCCCGTCGCCTGTCGTGGGGCCTCGGCGGTGACTGGGAGGACGGCGGAGCCTTCTTCGCCGATCTCGTGGCCACGACCTGGGAGGTCCTCGTCGGATGGAGCGGTTCCGACCGGCCCTACGCCGTCCTCGACATTCTTTCGGCCGTCCGGTGTCGGGTTCGCCGGCAGATCCTCGCGCGCCGGAATGCCCGGGCCAAGGTGGCCGGTGGACGGGAAATCGAGACCGGTGACCGCCCCGACCCCGGCGGGCGGGACCCGGACCGACCGCCATCGACCGCCTCGCCAGCCTGATCGACGAGCTCGACGGGCGAGGACTGGAACCGGCCGATGCCGCCGTCCTCTACGGCCGCAGGGTCCTCGGCCTCTCCCTCGCCGACCTGGCCCGCCTCGCCGACCAACCCCGCCATCGCCTCGACGCCCGCTACCAACGGGCCGCCTCGACATTGTCGGCTTGGCTCTTCGTATAGTGCTGGCATGTCTGCACCTGCGGTTGCAGCTGCACGACGGGGCCCCCGTCGCGACGGATCCGACGCCTGCCGTGGTGGGCCATCTTGGCCATCGCCCTGGCGCTCATGGCCTTGGTGGCGGCCACATCGGGCGGACGTGCACCGGCGGCCCAGGGGGCGTTCGGTGGTCGGCCCGCCACGACGTGCCCCCCGTCGGTGGTGTCGGCGGTCCGGTGACCGACACGACGACGACCTCGGCGCCGGCGGGCGCACCGACCTCGACCGGCCCGACGGGGTCGCCCCCGGTATCCGAGACCGACCGTCCCCCCACCGAGGCCCCCGGGTCGACGGCCCCGATGGCCACCCACTCACCTCGGCCCCGGGCACGACCGCCAAGGAGAACGACTCGACCGTGGAGACACCGACCGACGCGACCTCGGTCCGCACGTCGCTGGGACGCGGCGTCGACCACCACGACGGTCGGCGCCCCGCCCGGGCCGGTCCAGACGCAACCGGGGAACCTGGAGTCACCCGCCAACGTTTCGGCCACCTATCCGGTCACCACTGCGTCCGGCGTGCTGTCGGCCGAGGTCACCTGGCAGGGCGACTCGCCCCTCACACTGACCGTGTGGTGTCCCGACGGAAGTCGATCGGTCGCCGGCGATGCGACGCTCGATGCGTCGCTGGCTACGTCAGGAGGGGTCTGCGCCGTCAGCCTGGCCGAGGACCCGAGCGCAGCCGCGGCGGTGGGCTACACGCTCCAGATCCGTCCGGCGGCGTGATGCCGTCGCCCCCGACCTCTCGCTCGCCGGCTCATCGTCGCTGCGTCGACCTGGCCGTCGGCGCCGCCGCCGTCCTGCTGCTCTTCGTGGCGGTCCCCGTAACCCTGGCCGTCTTGGCCGGGTGGCCGGTCCCCCACCACTGGGACCGAGCGGACCTGGTCTCCCGCCACGCGGCCTTCACCGTCTTGGCCCTCGTGGCCTGGGTCGGCTGGGCCGGCTGCTGCGCCACCATCGTCCGGTCGGTCGTCGACATCCTCGGTTCCCGCCGTCGTCCCGTAGGGTTCGGATCCCGCCTCACCGACCGGGTGGCGGTCCGGATCGCCGCCGGCGTGCTCGTCCTCGGCACCCTGGCCGGAACCGGTGGCGTGGCGTCGGCCGCAACGCCACGGGGCGCCCGTGCGACCGAGGTGAGCAACCTCTCGATCCGGCCACCCACCGCACCGGTCGTCGGTGCCTGGGCCCCGCCGCCGACATCGGCACCATCGACCGTTTCGGAGACGACCGCCGCCGGACCGGAACCGGGGGGCGGCCCGCTCGACGATGCCACGGCCCAGCCAACGCTTCCGCCCACGTATCAGGTGGCTGCGGGTGACTCACACTGGTCGATCGCCTCGCAGCTCTACGGCGATGGCGCCGACTGGGCGGCCATCGCCCCGGGTCAACCTCGGGCACCTCATGATCGACGGAACCCGCTTCCTCGATCCCAGCCTGATCCGTCCCGGCTGGGTCCTCCTGCTCCCCGATCACAGACGGGCCCCGCCACCGCCGAGAGCGGCCTAGATCCCGAACCGGTGGACCACGCCACCACGGCGGACGGCTCCGCCGATCTCGTCCAAACCGGCGGTCGCAGCGTCCAGCACACCAGCGACACCCCAGACGCCCGAACACACGCCAGCCGGCCCCCGGACCTACGGTCCGCCGAACCCGATCGGTGCAGGACCATCGACCCGGGCCCTCCCCGTTTCCCGAGCTGGTCGCTCTGGGGTTCGGCGTGCTGATGGCGGCGGCCCTGGCCCGGCGTCTCCGCCGGAACCGGCGGTCGATCGGGCGGCTTGGGCGACGCCGACCGGCTGGGTGACGAGGACGCCGGGTGGCTGGGACACCCCCGGCGACCCGGCGACCGGCACGGCCGTCGTGGACACGGCCACGCTGATCGGTCGATTCGACGGTACGCCGCTCCTCGCTTGGCTGAGGAGCTGGCCAACCGCCACCTGACAGCGATGTTGGCCCCGGCCCCGGCCCAGACCAGCAACGTTCCCCGAGTCCGGGGTACTGCACGTCGGACCCGACGGCGTCGTTGCCTGGCTGGCCGCCACCGTGGACTGGGCTCCCCGTGGATGGGTGCTCGGAACCGACGGCGCCACCTGGACCCTGCCGACGTCGATGGACCTCGACGAAGTGGCAAGCGTCGCCCGGGGCACCCAGCCGTGGCTCCCGGTGGTCGTGTCGGTCGGCGACGACGATGCCGGGTCGTGGCTGATCCCGATCGAGCCGGGCTGCCGGTCCCGATCCTCGCGGGATGCGGCGCGGCCGACCACCTAGCGGCCATGGCCCTGTCCGCCGAGACCTGGTCCTGGGCCGACGGGTCCGCGTGACCGACGATCCGGCCACGGCCCACCGCGAGTGCACGCTCTGCGGGGACGCAGACCGGTCCCGAGCGCCCTCGGGTCCTCTACCTCGGCGATCCCGAGGACCTCGACCCCGCCGACCGCTCCCGATGCGGCGTCCTGACCACCGGGACCATCGAACCGACCGACCTGACGATCACCGTCGACCGGTGCCACGTCGGACTCCTTCCGCTGGGCGTCATCCTGCGTCCCCACCGCCTGACGCCGGCCCGCCCGGACCTGCAACTACGTTGCTCGTGGAAGCGACCGTGGCGGCCGACGACGACCGCTGCTCGATCGTCGAAGCCACCGAGTACCCCGAGGCGATCGGTCCGGCACTCGGCGCCGGACCGATCGAGGTGCAGGCTCCTCACCCCGTCCCCCCGGCTCGACGGCCTGGTCGACCCGCTACCCGTCAAACGGGCCCGTCGGGCCACCGAGCTCGTCGCCTATCTCGCCCTGCACCATCCGACACCGGTGACCAGCGACCGCCTGCGCACGAGGGTTCTCCGGTGCACGGGCGAGGCGGACGCCGCGGCGAAGACGCTGTTCAACACCGCCGGGGCCGCCCGGCGGTCGATGGGGACACGGAGGCCTGGGCGACCCTACCTGCCCCCGGAGGCCGAGACCGGCCGCTACGGCATGTCGCCGCTGGTGACCGTCGATGTCGTTCGAGCCGAGCTGTTGATCGTCGAAGCCCGGCACTCCGACGACCCCGACGCAGATGGCCCGGCTCCGGGCAGCCCTGACGTTGGTGGAGGGCGAGCCCCTGGGCCAACGTCCTCTCGGGCTACTCGTGGTGGAGCGCCGAGGGGCATGCGGTCGCACCCAGTCGCTGATTGAAGAGGCCGGGGTGCCGCCTGGCCGAGCTGGCCGCCGGGGCCGGACTGTTCACGCTGGCCACCTGGGCCGTCGACCAGGCCCGGAGGGTCGTCGACTACAGCGAAGCACTGTCACGGGCGGCTATGCGCATCGCCCGCGGCGAACGGCAACGTCGACCAGCTTCGCCGGATATGGCGTGAGTGCCAACGCCGCATCGACGAGCTCGATCCTGGAAGTGCACCTTCCCTACGCGACCGAGCTTCTCTACAGCAGCTGGGTCGCACGCATGGGCTGATTCAGGCCAGCTTGGCCGCGATGGACGAGGCGCCCCGCAGAATGAGACCGTCGGCTCCGGCGGCGCTGTAGCGGGCGGTCGGTCGGGCCTTCGCCTCGGCGATCATGTCGGCGAGCAGCTGGGCGAACGGCACGGCGGGGTCGATCCAGAGGTACCTGGCCAGCGAGCCGGGGATGGTGTTGATCTCGTTGACCACCACTCGTCCCCGTCGGCCAGGAAGTCGATCCGGGCCAGGCCCCGGGCCCCGGCGAGCCGGCGACCGACCGGCGTCGCCGCCGTACGCAGCCCCTCTCCAGGGTGTCGGGGATCCGGCCGGCAGCTCGCGGGGCGCGCTGCCATGCCCTCGCCCCCGACGTACTTGTCGCCGTAGCCGAGGATCTCGGCCGCCACCCGGCGCTGCGCAGCGGACGCTCGATGGCCGAGAGCTCAGCTCGGGCCAGGTCCGCACGGCGAGCTGGAGGTCGAAGGTCGGCCCGGTACGGCTCGACCACGCGCCCCGCCGCAGTGGACGCTCGAGCCGAGCAGGTCCGAGCCGTCGCCCAGTCCGCCACCACCTCGATGCCGATGGACGAGCCGCCGAAGCGGGGCTTGACGATGTAGGGGCCGGCGACCCGGCGGCCGGCGGTTCGGCCGTCGAGGAGCGACCCGGGGCAGGATCGGCAACCCGGCCGCGGCGACCGCGCCGCCGAAGGCCAGCTTGTCCATGCCCGACGGCGGCGCCCGCCACGCTCGGCCCGGTGTAGGCCACGCCGGCCAGGTCGAGGGCGCCCTGGAGGGTGCCGTCCTCACCGGGCCCGCCGTGGCAGCACACGAGGGCGGCGGACACCTCGAGCGGCCGGCCCGCCCGAGCCGGCCGCCCTCGGCCGACGAAGCCGCCTTCGGGCCCGGCCACCAGCCGCAGCTCCCTGCGCCCCCGGGGGACGCCGGCCGCGAAGGCCGCGCCTCGACACCGGGGTCGACGGAGAAGAAGTCCGCCGGTCTTCGACCAGTAGAGGCTTCCACCTCGTGGCCGGCCACGGTCAGGGCCCGGGCCGCCTGCAGCCCGGTCAGGACGCTGACGTCGTGCTCGGGGGACGGGCCCCCGAAGATCACCGCGATGTGGACCGACGTGTCGCTCCGTGGCGCGTGCGTGGCCCTCCTCGCCCGGGCTGGTCGGGGCTCATGGGAAGTGGTCGGGCAGGTCGTTCTCGTACAGCACGACGTCCCCGGGACCGAGCTGGGCCGCCACCCAGGCCACCGCCTGCTCCCGGGTGCGCGACCGCACGACCCGACCCCCGGCGCCCGCCCCGTCCACCAGGGCCCGGGCGTTGGTGCGGCCGACGACGACCACGTCGGTCGCGACCCGGGCCGCGGCCCCGGCGAAGCCGGGTTCTCCTCGGCCTGACGGGACCCCAGCTCGACCATCCCCGGGGTCACGACCACCCGGCGCTGGTCGCCGCACCCAGACGCGCCGAGGAGATCGAGAGCAGCCGCGGCGCCGGCCGGGTTGGAGTTGTAGGTGTCGTCGATGATCGTGGCCCCGGCGCCGGCGTCGCCGCTTGGCGGCGGTTCGGGGACGGCGGCAGCGCCGGGAGCCGCGCGCGATGCCACGTCGCGGCACCCCCAGCTCAGGGCGACGGCCACGGCGCAGGCCACGTTGGTCGGCCTCGACGTCCAGACCGGTCCGGGCGACCTGCCGGCGCCGGCGCCCTCGCCGTCGGCGAGCACGCCGTGGACGCCGCCGCCTCTCGGCCACGACGCAGACGTCGGCCCGGGTCGGTGGCCGAGCAGCGCCACACCCGCTTGCGCCCGACCCCTCGACCTTCCGGTCGGCGATGCCGGCCAGCCGGGGTTGTCGACGTTGAGCACCATGACCCGGGCCCGCTCGACGATCTCGGCCTTGGCCGCCACGATGCGTCCTCGTTCCCATGCGCTCGAGGTGGACCGGGCCGATGGCGGTGATCACGGCGATGTCCGGCGGGAACCAGCTGCACATGTCGGCGATCTCGCCCGGCCCGTAGGTGCCCATCTCGGCCACGAACACGTCCGTGCCCGCCACCAGGTGCTCGTTGACGGCCCGGGCCAGCCCGGCGCGGTTGTTGAAGTGGCCGGGGTGGGGACGACCGTGAGGGTGCCGCCGACCAGGTGGGCGATATGGCCCTTGGTGCTGGTCTTGCCGTAGGACCCGGTCATGGCGACCACGGTGGGGCGCACGGCGGCCAGGCGGGCGGACGCCCGGGCCACGTACGGGGCGGCCAGCCGCCGCTCGACCGGCACGGTGGCGAGGAGGGCCAGGTCGACCAGGAACGGGACGGCGAGCGCCCCGAGGGCGGCCACGACCGCGGCGTCGTGGACCACGATGCCCACCCCCACGACGATGGCCTGCACCACCGGATCGAGACCAGAGGCCAACCACCGCAGGCGCCACCAAGTCGCCGGCCGGCGGGGCGTGCGGCCTCGCACCGACAACGCAGGGGTCCCAGCACCACCACAACCACCGGGCCACCACCACCGCCCGGCCAGTGCACCGACAGGACGAGTCCTGCTACGGCCGCCACGGCCAACGCCGCCGTTCCCGGCTCGCTGCGCCACCACCGCCCGGCGAATCGGCTCGCTCGGCGGGGGAGGTAGTGCTCACGCTGGGCTACCCGGAGCCAGCGGGCACCGGCCGGGGCGAGCGCCACCACCGAGGCCCCGACCCCGACCCAGACGGTCCAGGCGGACCCGTGGTCGGCGATCACGCCAGAAGTCCCCGTGACGGCGGCCCGCCAGCGCCTCGGGAACGGTGAGGGGGGTGAGGTGGCCAGCCCCAGGGCACACGATCAGGTCGGCGTGGGCCAACATCGACCGGGCGGACTCCGCCACAGCGAGGACGGCGTCCTGGTCGTCGTCGCCCCACACCAGGACCACCGGACACGTGATCGCCCCGGAGCTGGGCCTCGTCATCGCTGCTCACGGCCCGCCACCAGCACCTGGCGCATCGCACCCTCGGCGGCGCGGTAGTCGGCCGACCCGCGACGCTGGCGGATCGCCTCCATCCGCTGGTCGGAGACGATGCCCACCCGATGGAGCATCCGGGCCGCCCGGAAGCCCAGCGCGTCGCTTCGACGACCCGGCCGAGGCAGCACGGGCGCCCCGGTGATGACCAGGCCCCGCACCTGGTCCGGCCGGGTGCTGGCCAGTGGACGGCCTCCCGCCGCCGAAGGAGTGCCCCAGGACGACCGCCGGGGTGCGCAGCTCGTCGACACCGGGGCCACGGCCTCGGCGTACTCCGCCGGACTCCAGTTGGTAGGAGGAGGCGGCGACGCCCCGAAACCGGGCAGATCCAGGGCCAGCGAGGCCAGTGGGGGTCCAGCGGCCCCGCCCCCGCCCAGCACGGCGTCGAAGTCCCGGTGACTACGGCCCGAACCATGCAGTGCCAGGACGTCGGGTAGGTCGTCCCCCAGGGCCTGGCCGAACAGTCGGCCGCCGTCGAACGATCGGAGCACGGGTCAGGCGCCGACCTGGCAACACGGCGCACCCCACCCGCCGCCGCCGCCGTCCCGAGCCCCTGTTCGCCTGTCCCCATGCGCCCTCTCCTCGGCGTGCCCCACGGTCGCCGGCTGGCGGTCACCCTCCCAACGAGCCCCTGGCCTCCCCTTGACCCTCCCCAGCTCCTCGTGGCGCCCGATGGCGCGACCAATCAGTACGGTAGGCCTCCGTGAGTTACTCCAAGCCCGTGACCCCGCCGCCGTGCTCCGAGGCCTCACCCCGGCCCAGTACGAGGCGGTGGACGGCGACCGACCCGCTCCTGTGCGTGCTGGCCGGCGCCGGAACCGGGAAAACCCGGGTCCTGACATTGCGGGTGGCCCGACGGGCCGGCGACGGGACGGCCGACCCGGCCCACGTCCTGGTGTGCACCTTCACCCGCAAGGCCGCCGACGAGCTCCGCCAGCGGCCTGTGGGCCCTCGAGGTCGGCCAGTGTGCGAGGCCGGGACGTTCCACCGCACGGCCCTGGCCCTCTTTGACCCAACAGCGATCCGACCGGGGCCAGCCC
Organism: uncultured Acidimicrobiaceae bacterium; assembly: GCA_963730735.1. Lineage (GTDB taxonomy): Bacteria > Actinomycetota > Acidimicrobiia > Acidimicrobiales > RAAP-2 > CAVSSX01. The sequence continues at coordinate 1,312,293 of CAVSSX010000007.1, read as the reverse complement.
GCCCCGACGGTGCTGGCCGATCGCCGGCCGCTGCTCACGGCGGCGCTCGGGGACCGGGGGGCATCGAACGGCTCCTCCAGGTCCAGGGCGCCCCGGTGGCCGACCGGGGGCGGCCACGGCCCAGCTCGAGACCGAGATCGGCTCCGGCCCCGACCCAGCCTCGTGACCCCGGAGGCCTACGAGGCGGCGGCCCGGGAAGCGGCGCGCCGCTCCCCCCTGCCCGCCTTCCACCGTGGCTGCCGCCTACCGGGCGTATGAGGACGCCAAGCAGCCCAAGCATCGGTGTTCGACCTCGACGACCTGCTCTGGCGGTGCGGTGACCTGCTGGAAGAGGACCGGGAATTCGCCACCACCGTGCGCTGGCGGTTCCGGCACCTGTTCGTCGACGAGATGCAGGACGTCAACCCAGCCCAATACCGCTCTGTTGCACCTACTGATCGGGGACGAGCCCGACCTCTTCGTCGTCGGCGACCCAAAACAGCTCGTCGGTCTACGGCTGGAACGGCGCCGATCCCACCCTGCTCAGCCGGTTGCCCGAGCGTGCTGCCGGGAACCCGGGTCCTGCGTGCTCGACGAGAACCACCGCAGCTCACCACAGGTGGTCACCGTGGCCACGGCCGCCCTCGGCCTGGCCGACGAGTCGGCCCCTTCCAGCACCCGGCTCGACGGGCCGGTGCCCGGGGTGGTCGACCACCCCACCGAGGACGCCGAGGCGGCCTGGGTGGCCCGACAGCTGTGGCGGGCCCACGTGCCCCGGGGCGCCGCTCGCTCCAGTTCGCCGTGCTGGCCCGGACCAATGCCCGGCTTCGTGCCCCACTATTGGTGCCGCGCTCCGGGCCGAGCGGATCCCGTTCAAGCTGGCCGGCACCGACGCCAGCCCCACCACGGACGTCCGTACCACGTTGGCCACCGGCGTCGGCCGACTCGACGATCCCGACGACGGGGACGACGAGCCGTCCCCCTGGTCCGACGACGACGGTGCGACGACCGAAGCTCCCCCAGCCGTCGACGCGGGCAGCGTGGCGGTCGGCGGCCACGTGGGGCCGGACCAGGTGAGCGTGGTCCTCACGACCTTCCACCGGGCCAAAGGCCTCCAATGGCCGGTCGTCTACGTGATCGGGACGTCCGACGGCCTGGTGCCCTTCGCCGCCGCCCGGACCGACCGGGCCCGCCAGGAAGAGCGTGAGTTTGTCTCCGTGGCCCTCACCCGGTCCGAATTCGAGCTCACCTGCACCTGGGCGAGGTTCGCCGACGACGTGAGGCGGCCGGCGGCCCGGCCCGAGCGCAAGCCCTCGCCGTGGCTGGCTGGCGTGCTCCGAGCCTGCCGAGCGACTTCACCGCCGAGGCTGCCCAGAGCGACCGGGCCACGGTGGCCTCACGCCCCTCGCCGCCATCCGGGCCACCCTGCCCTAGAGCCCGCCCTTCGATGCTCCGGTCCTCTCGGCCGTGTGGTCGGGCCCGACCACGCGGCCCGCACCACCACGCCGTAGAACAGGGGGCAGCGTTGGGAGACATCGTCGAGCAGCTGCAGTCGGCCCTCGGACCGGTCGAGGTCGTCGCCGGGGTCGATGCCGGGGAGGTCTACACCCACGACGAGTCCCTGACAGCTGGACCAGATCGTCCCCCAGGCGGTCGTCTTCCCGACCACCACCGCCGAGGTGGCGGCCATCGTGGCGTGGGCCGACGACGCCGGGGTGGCCGTGGTGGCCCGGGGCAGCGGCACCGGGCTCTCGGGCGCCGCCCAGCCCGTCGCCGACGGCATCGTCGTGGCCTTCGACCGGATGCACACCATCGTCGAGATCGACGTCGACAACCAGATCGCCGTGGTGCAGCCCGGCGTCACGCTGGCCCAGCTCGACGAGGCACTCCTGCCGCTCGGCTTGACGTACCCCGTCTTCCCGGGTGAGTCCAGTGCGTCGATCGGCGGCAACATCGGGACCAACGCCGGAGGCATGCGGGCCATCCGCCACGGCGTCGCCCGGACACGGGTCCTGGGCCTCGAGGTCGTGCTGGCCGACGGTCAGGTGCTTGGTTGCGGCGGAAAGTAAGCGAAGTCGTTCAACGGCTACGACCTCTGCCAGCTGCTCATCGGCTCCGAGGGCACGCTGGCCCTCACGACCGAGGCGGTGCTCCGGCTCGAGCCTCGTCCGACCCACGGGGCGACGGTGCTCGTCCCCTACCCCGACCTCGGCACGCTCACCCGGGCGGTGCCGACGGTCGTGGCCAGCGGCCTCGCCCCGGTCATCCTCGAGTACCTCGACGCCCTCAGCCTGGCCAGCATCACCGAGGCGGCCGGGATCGAGCTGGGTGTGGCCGAGGACATCCGCACCGGCCGCCACCGCCTGGCTCGTCGTCGTGCTCGAAGGGCGCCGTCGGCGAGCACCTCGACGACGACGTGGAAGCGCTCGCCGACCTGCTCACGTCGACCGGCGCCCTGGAGGTGTACGTACTCCCCGACGCCGCCGGCGCCACGCTCATCGCCGCCCGGGAGAGCGCATTGTCGGGTCGCCTCCGAGGCCGCCAGGGGCGGACGATCTGGTCGATGCCGTGGTGCCGCGCTCGGCCATCGCCGGGTACCTGGCGACGGTGGCCGCACTCGCCAGGCCTGATGGGTCCTTGGTGCTCGGTTGAGGCCACGTCGGTGACGGCAACGTGCACCTGACCGTCTTCCAGCCCGATCCGGTCCGCCGGACAGCACTGGTCCACGCGGTGCTCGAGGCGGCGGTGGCCGTGGGCGGAGCCATGTCGGGTGAACGCCGGCATCGGCGCCCCAGAAGGGGCACGAGCTCGCGACCCAGTGGACGACCCGTTGAAGCTCGAACTCATGCGACGGATCAAAGCGGTCTTCGACCCTCGAGGCACGCTCCAGGCCCGGGGCGTCTGTTCGACCGATACCCGACGTCGTCGGCGTCGTGGCGGGCGAGCTTTGTCCATGCCGACGCCGAACGGTGCCCGGGCCCTCCTCGGGTCGCTGGTCGACCACGGCGTCTCGGTCTGTTTCGCCAATCCCGGCACCTCTGAGATGCATTTCGTGGCGGCCCTCGACGACGTACCCGAGATGCCGGCCGTCCTCGGCCTCTTCGAGGGGGTGGTCACCGGCGCCGCCGACGGCTACGGCCGGATGACCGGCCGGCCGGCGGCCACGTTGCTGCACCTCGGTCCGGGCCTGGGCAACGGCTGGCCAACCTGCACAACGCCCGGCGGGCCCGCACCCCGATGGTCAACATCGTCGGCGACCACGCCACCTACCACAAGCGCTCGACGCCCCGCTCGAGTCCGACATCGACGCCCTGGCCGGCGCCGTCTCGGGCTGGTTCCGGGTCGCCGGCCGGCCCGAGGACGTCGGCGCCGACGCGGCCGATGCCGTGGCCGCGGCCTGTGGCCGCCCGGCCGGGTCGCCACCCTGATCCTCCCGGCCGATGTCTCGTGGAGCGACCTGCCGGCGGGTGCCCGGCGGGCCGCGCCCCCGCGTCCCGGGACCCGGTGCCCGTCCGCCGGGAGTGATCGCGACGCTGCCCGCGTCCTGGCCGACGGCGACCCACCGTGGTGCTGTTCGGCGGGTCGGCCCTGCGCCCGCGGGGCCGTGGCGGCGCAACGCGTCGGCACCGCCACCGGGGCCAAGGTGCTGGGCGAGACCTTCCCGGCCAACCTCGAACGGGGCGCCGGCCTCCCCGCCTTCGAGCGCTTGGCCTACTTCGCCGAGATGGCCCAGGCCCAGCTCGACGGGGCCGCACCTGGTGCTGGTCGACGCCGCCCGCCGGTGTCCTTCTTCGCCTATCCCGGCAAGCCGAGCGACCTGGTCCCCGCCGGCTGCACGGTCCACACCCTGCGGCCCCCGCGAGGACGCACGGCGGCCCTCTCGGCGCTGGCCGACGCGCTGGGTGCCCCGCCGCGGCCCGGCCGGGTGGCCGCAGCGTGCGTCCCGCTCGACCGACCGGGAGGCTCGACGCAGACCCTGGCCGCCGCGATCGGGGCCACGCTGCCCGAGCACGCCATCGTGGTCGACGAGGGCAACACCTCCCGGCCTCTTCGTCTCCGGCGCCACCGCCGGCGCCCCCCGCCACGACTGGCTCACCCTGACCGGCGGGGCCATCGGCCTCGGCCTGCCGATGGCGACCGGCGCCGCGGTGGCCGCCCCGGAGCGCCCGGTGCTCAGCCTCCAGGCCGACGGCAGCGCCATGTACACCCTCCAGGCGCTGTGGACCCAGGCCCGCGAGGAGCTGAACGTGACCACGGTGATCCTGGCCAACCGCAGCTACGCCATCTTGAACATCGAGCTGCAGCGGGTGGGCGCCGATGCCGGGGGCCCGGCGGCCCGGCGCTGCTCGACCTGACCAACCCCGACCTCGACTTCACCCACCTGGCCCGCGGCATGGGCGTGCCGGCCCGCCGGGTCGAGCGGCCGAGGAGTTGTCCGCCCACTCGAGCGGGCCCTACGCCGAGCCCGGGCCCTCGCTCATCGAGGTCGCTGCCCTCGGATAAGGCCGAGCTCAGCCAAGTCGACCACCACCGGGGCGTGGTCCGACGGCTTGGTGCCCTTGCGGGCGTCGCGGTCGCCCAGGCCCCGGGGGCCGCTCGGCCAGGTCGCGGCTCAGCAGCACCAGGTCGATGCGCAGGCCCCGGCCCTGGTGGAAGTCGCCGGCCCGGTAGTCCCACCAGGTGAACGTCCCCGGCTCGTTGAACCGCGGGAAGACGTCGGTCAGCCCCCACTCCTCGAGGCGCAGGGCCTGGCGCTCGGGCTCGCTGACGTGGGTGGCGCCGACGAACGGCCGGGTCCCACACGTCGCTGTCGGTGGGGGCCACGTTGAAGTCGCCGCACACGGCCACCGACGTCGCCGGGTCCCGCGGCGTCGAGGTGGCGCGCAGCTGGGCCAACCAGGCCAGCTTGATCGGGTAGTACTCGTTGTCCAGGCTGCGGCCGTTGGGCACGTAGACCGAATGCACCCGCACCCCGCCGCAGGTGGCGGCCACGAACCGCGCCCGTGCTCGTCGTCGGCGGTGCCGAAGCCGGGGCCACGTCGTCGAGGCCGACCCGGCTGAGCAGGGCCACCCCGTTCCAGCGCCCGTCGCCGTGGTGGACCGACTCGTAGCCCAGATCGGCGAAGCGCGGCGGGGAAGCTTGTCATCGGCGCGCTTGGTCTCCTGCAGGCACAGCACGTCGGGCTGATTGCTCGATCCACTCCGTCACCCGGGGCAGGCGGGCGATCAGCGAGTTGACGTTCCAGGTGGCCAGGCGCAAATTCAGGCCGACTGGCGATCACGATCACGAACAGCAGGTCGGCCTCACAGGCCGTCTGGCCCCACCGACAGTGGCCCTGCCGTGGCCCCTGCCGGCCCGGGCCGACAGCCGCCCCATGTGACCTCGAGCTCGAGGGTGTCGCCCGGCACCACCTGGCGCCGGAACCGGGCTCGCTCGATGCCGCCGAAGAGGGGCAGCTTGCCGGTGTAGCGGGGTCGGCCAACACGGCGATGCCGCCCAGCTGGGCCAGCGACTCCACCATCAGGACGCCGGGCAGGGTGGGGCGGCCGGGGAAGTGACCGGCGAAGAACGCCTCCTCGCCGGTCAGCTCCAGCGCCCGAGGCCGACACACCCCGCTCGACCGCGACGACCTCGCTCACGAACAGGAAGGGGTCGCGGTGGGGCAGGAGGTCGACCGGGTTCACGGTGGGCGAGGCTACCCGGGGTGACGCCCCGGTGGAGAGCAGGCCGCGACGCGTCGGTGTCGGCCAGGTCGTCACGGACGGCATCCGCGCCGAGCGCTTCGAGGCCTGGTCGGTCGGCGCCCCGGTGGCCACGAGCAGGCAGCGGACGCCGGCCGCCCGGGCACAGGCCAGGTCGGGGACCGAGTCCCCGACGACCCAGACCTCCTCGGGTGCGAACCGCAGCCGCCGGCGCCCGGCGACCCGGTCGAGGGCGACCGGCACCAGCTGGAGGCGGTCGGCGTCATCGCTGCCGAAGGCCCCGAGCGAGAGGTCGAGCCACTGGTCGAGCCCGAACGCCGCCAGCTTGACCCCGGCGTTGGACACTATGTTGCCGGTCAGGACGGTCTGGACGAACCGGGGATCCCCGGCCAGCCGGGCCAGGGCCTCCGGCCCCCCGGCATGACGTGGCCGGACCGGTCACCCGCTCCTGGGCCTCGCCCAGCAATCGGCTCAGGTGGCCGAGGACCGCCGGCAGGTGCTCGTCCCCGGCCCCGGGGGCCACGACGGCCAGGTACTCCCGGACGATCTGGGGGTCGGTCTTCCCCCCATCTTCGGCCGGGGCCGGGCGGCACCCCAGCACCAGTTCGATGGCCTGGTCGAAGACCAGCGCCCCCACGCCCCCACTGTCGATCAAGGTCCCGTCGATATCCCAGAGGACCAGGGTGACGGTTCAGCCGGCGGGAACCACCCGGGACCGATCCCGGCACGGCCAGCTCGGCCACCCGGCGGGGCGGGTCCAAGCTGATGAGGACGAACGGCCGGCGTTCGCCCTTGGAGATCACCTCACGGGCCTTGTCGGGGCCGGATCGCCCAGACCCGACAGCGGGATGTAACAGTGCAACATGCCGCCGTCGGGCAGCCCGACGTCGACCATGGCCCCGTGCGAGGTGAACGAGACGACCTCACCCTCGACCTCGCCCCCGAGCGGGTAGGTCGCCACGAAGTTGATGAAGGCCAGCGGCTCGTTCATGGCGGCGGCGGCGTCGTGACCGTCGGCGGCGCTTGGGCCCGCCATCGTCGACCTCGGTGGTGGTGGCGGCGGCCTCGACGGCCGTGGCGGCGGCCCGCTTCGACCTCGACCCGACCTCGACGTCGTCGGCGGCGGCTCGGGCGGGGCGAGCGCTTCGGCGGTGGCGTCGTCGATGGCCCGCAGCACCTGGTCGTCCTCGGCCGCCGAGCGGCGAGCACCCCGGCGGGGGGTCGGGGCGGCCTCGACCGTCGCCTCTTCGACGGACGGCTCGACCGTCTCGTCGGACTCCGACGGGGTCGCCGAAGCAGTGGCCTTCTTGGCCGCGGTGGCCTTCTTGGCCACCTTCTTCGTGGCCTTCTTGGTGGCGGTGGCCACCTTGGCCGGGGCCTCGACGTCCTCGTCGGCCGGCGCGGTCCGCAGTCTCGGCGGCCTCCTCGGCCGCCACCGCCTTCTTCGACGCCTTCTTGGTGGCCTTCTTGGTGGTCTTGGCCGCCTTGGCCGGGGCCGGCTCGACGGCGTCGGCGGCGGCGGCTTTCTTGGACGCCCGCTTGGTGGTCTTGGCCGGCGGGGCCGGCTCCCCCCCGACCTCGCCGTCCGGGGCGGCCGCGCCCCACACATCGCCCACCGCCGGCGCGGAGCCATCGGGGTGGACCGGCGCCAGCTCGGCCGCCTCTTCGCCGCTTGGCAACCTCGGCGGCTCTCTCCGAGGACGGGAGGTCGCCGTCACGCCGGGCCTTGGCCGTCGACTCCCGGCTCTTCGGGCCGCGCACCGGGATCCGCGGCGTGAAGATCCAGCCGACGCCGGGGACCGGCTTCCCGCCGACGAGCCGGCCCCGTCGAACAACCAGGGATGCTCGCCGTGGAACTCCTGGAAGGAGTCGTTCGACAGCACCGTCGCCCCGGTCCGCTCGGCGATGCGCAGGACGAAGGCGTCACCCCGGCCGATGGCGCCCGCCGGCGGCGACACGACCTCGCCGGGGAGCTCCGCCTGCTCGAGCTGCTCGCGCTCGGTCGGGTCGATCCGGTGCTCGAACGAGGCGTCGACGACCACCACGATCTCGGCGTCGGGGTCCTCGGCGGCGTAGGCCCGGACCGCCTCGTCCAGCTGGGCCAGGCTCGGCAGGGTCCGGCCCTCGGTGGCCAGGTTGGACCCGTCCACGATGACGTGGTGCCTCTCAGGCATCCCGCTGTCCCGTCACCGGCGAGCCGGACCACGATTCCGGCGATGTCGCCTGTACCCGCTCAGCCGACGGCCCGGTCGAGAAGGTCCGCCTGCTCGAGCTGGTGGAGCGCGCGCTCCCGGTCGCCGGGCTGGCCGACTCGCTCCGGCTCACATGGCGCAGGGCGTAGCGGTCGCGAGCAGCGGTGCAGCCGGGCGTGGACGAAGGACCACGCCCCCATGTTCTCGGGCTCCTCCTGGAGCCACACCACCTCGTCGGCGCGGGTAGCGGTCGAGCACCGCCTCGAGCGGCTCGTCCGGCCAGGGATAGAGCTGCTCGACCCGCACGATCGCCACCGCCTAGGCTCGTGGCGGTCGGCCCCCGGGCCGCACGGGGGCCGGCACCGTGCCGGCCAGCCAGCGTCGCGCCGGGCCATGGCCTCGTGGGCGATCTTGCCGCTGCACAGCACCACCCGGCGCACGGCCGTCGCGGCCGGTGACCGCCGGGTCGTCGAGCACCTCGGCGAACGATCCGGTGGCAGCTCGCGAGCGCCGAGCCGGGTGGCGTGGGCCCGCAGCAGCGACTTGGGCGTGATCACGACCAGCGGGACCGGGGCGCCGAGCACCTGGGCCCGCAGCAGGTGGAAGTACTGGGCCGCCGTCGTTGGTGCGCGACCCGGAGGTTGCCGCGGGCGCACAGCGTCAGGAACCGCTCGATGCGGGCCGAGGAGTGCTCGGGGCCCTGGCCCTCGTAGCCGTGGGGGAGCAACAGGACGAGCCCGGCGTGCTGGCCCCACTTGTCCTCGGCGGCCACGATGAAGTTGTCGATGATGATCTGGGCGCCGTTGACGAAGTCGCCGAACTGCGCCTCCCAGGCGACCAGGGCGTCGGGGCCTCGACCGAGTAGCCGTACTCGAAGCCGAGCGCCGCGTACTCCGACAGCAGCGAGTCGTGGACCGTGAAGCGGCCGAGCGGCCCGCTCGACCGGCGCGCGGTGCGGCGACCGGCCACTCGTCCCGGAGATGGGCCAGCGGGACGCACTCGTCGCCGGTCTCGTAGTCGACGAGCACGGCGTGGCGCTGGCTGAAGGTGCCGCGCCGGGTGTCCTGGCCGGTGAGCCGGACGTCGACGCCCTCGAGCAGCAGGATGCCGAAGGCGAGCGCCTCGCCGAGCGCCCAGTCGACCTGGCCGCCTGCGACCATCTCGGCCCGCTGGTCGAACTGCCGGGCGAGCTTCGGGTGGATCGTGAAGCCCTCGGGCACGGTCGCGGTGCGGCGGCCAGCGGCTCGCAGGACGTCGCGGCGTCGACCCCGGTCGCCACCGGTGGGATGGCCGGCGTCGCGCGGCTCGCCGGCGGCGGCAGTCGCGTCGGGCTGCGGCGGCGCTCGGCCCGGACCTCGTCCAGGGCCGCCTGCAGCCGGGCGTCGAAGTCGTCGAGGGCCCGCTCGGCCTCGTCCATCGTGATGTCGCCCCGGCGCACGAGCGTCTCGGTGTAGAGCTTGCGCACCGAGCGCTTGGCGTCGATGCTGGTACATGAGCGGCTGGGTGTAGCTCGGGTCGTCCCCCTCGTTGTGGCCGTGGCGCCGGTAGCAGACGAGGTCGATCACGACGTCCTTGTGGAACTCCTGCCGGAAGCCGAAGGCCAGCCGCGCCGCCCGCACGCACGCCTCGGGATCGTCGCCGTTCACGTGGAAGATCGGGGCCTGGACCATCTTGGCCACGTCGGTCGGGTACACCGACGACCGGGCCGACTCGGGCGCGGTGGTGAAGCCGAGCTGGTTGTTGATGACCACGTGGACGGTGCCGCCGGTGCGGTAGCCCGAGCAGCGACAGCTCGAGTGTCTCGGCGACGACGCCCTGGCCGGCGAAGGCGGCGTCGCCGTGGACGAGGAGCGACAGGACGGGAAGGTCGGCCACGCCGAGCACCATGGGCGTGCCGTCGGTCGGTGGTGAGCCGGTCCTGCTTGGCCCGCGCCATGCCCTCGACGACGGGGTCGACCGCCTCGAGGTGCGACGGGTTCGACGCCAGCGTGACCGGTATGCTCGCGCCCGGCGCGCCCGGTGAACTTGCCGACGGCGCCCTTGTGGTACTTCACGTCGCCCGAGCCCTGGACCGATTCGGGGTCGAGGTCGCCCTCGAACTCCTCGAAGATCTCGCCGTAGGACTTGCCGACGATGTTGGCGAGCACGTTCAGCCGGCCTCGGTGGGCCATGCCCATGACGACCTCGGATGCCCGCGGCCGGCCGCCTCGTCGAGCACGGCGTCGAGCAGCGACGATGGTCGACTCCGCGCCTTCGAGGCCGAAGCGCTTCTGGCCGACGTAACGGGTGTGCAGGAACCGCTCGAAGGCCTCGGCCGCGTTCAGCCGGTCGAGGATGTGGCGCTGCTCGTCGGCCGCGAGCGTCGTCGGGCACGCCCTCGACGTGCTGCTGGATCCAGCGCTTCTGTTCGGGGTCCTGGATGTGCATGTACTCGATGCCGAGGGTGCGGCAGTAGGCGTCGCGCAGCATGTCGAGGATCTCGTCGAGGGTGGCGCACGTCGCGGCCCGGCGAGCCCGTCGGTCACGAACGCCGCGGTCAGGTCCCAGAGGTGAGGCCGTAGGTGAGCGGGTCGAGCTCGGGGTGCATGTGCGGCGGCTCGGCGTCGAGCGGGTCGAGGTGGGCGATCAGGTGACCGCGGACCCGGTACATGTTGATCAGCCTCTGCACGTGGACCTGCTTCACCAGCCGCGTGCTCACCGCTCGTCGCGTCGTCGCCCGCCGGCTTGACGTCCGCCTGCCAGCGCACCGGCTCGTACGGGCACGTCCATGGACTCGAAGACCTCGTCGTAGAAGCCGTGCTCGCCGGTCAGGCACTCGGCCACGTGAGCCAGGAACAGGCCGGACTCGGCGCCCTGGATGATCCGGTGGTCGTAGGTGGAGGTGAGCGTGACGACCTGGCCGACGCCGATCTCGGCCAGCGCCCGGGGTCGGCGGCCTCGAACTCGGCCGGGTAGCCGAGAGCGCCCACGCCGATGATCGCGCCCTGGCCGGGCATCAGCCGCGGAACCGACTGCACCGTGCCGAGCGTGCCCGGGTTGGTGAGCGTCGACCGTCACGCCGGCGAAGTCGTCGGGGGAGACCTTGCCGGTGTGGACCTTGCGCACCAGCTCCTCGTAGGCGAGCACGAAGCGCCCGGAAGTCGAGCGTGTCGGCGTCCTTGATGCACGGGACGAAGAGCTTGCGGGACCCGTCGGACTTCTCGACGTCGACGGCCAGGCCGAGGCCGACGTGCTCGTGGCGGATGACCCCGGGCGTGCCCTTGCCGTCGACGTCGGCCACGAAGGTGGAGTTGAGCGCCGGCACGGCGCCCGAGGCCCGGACGACGGCGTAGCCGATGAGGTGGGTGAAGCTCGACCTTGCCCCCGGAGGTGCGGGCCAGCTGCTTGTTGAGGATCTGCGGTTGACCTCGAGGAGCTTGGCCGGCACGGTGCGCACGCTCGTGGCGGTCGGCACGCCCAGGCTGGCCGCCATGTTGTCGGCGATGCGCGCGGCCGCGCCCCGCAAGGGCACCGGTCCCCGCGGCCGGCGCCGGCGGCGCCGGGGCGGCGGTGCGCCGGCGCGGCGGCCGTCGGGGGCGACGGCCTGCGGGTCCCCCGGTGCGGATGTGGGGCTCGGGCTCGGAGGCGCCGCCACGGCCGTCGGAGGAGGCGGCACCGCCCAGCCGGTCGCCACCGCCGCCGGGCACGTCGTCGGCGAAGAACTCGCGCCAGCTCTCGCTCACCGACGAGGGGTCGACGCGGTACTCCTCGAACATGTCGTCCACCAGCCAGGCGTTGGGGCCAAAGGACCCGGTGGCCGTCGACTTCCCCCGGGCGCTTCCCTCTCGGGCGGCGCGCTCGTCACCGCTTGCATCAACCATGCGTCCAGACTACCGGCGCCGGGGACGCCGATGGTCCCCTTTGCCTGGGTCGTTCCTTCCGGGGCGGTAGCGTCGGAGGGGTGTTCACTCCCCCGTCGCCGACGTGTCGGCCGAGGGTGGGCGCCCTGGTCCGCCACATCGACAGCGTCCGAGCCTGATGGCCGTCCCCGCCGGGCTCTCGGTCGTGGTGCGCCGGGCGGGCGGCGCCCCGCCGACCTCCGGCGGCGGGCAGCCCGTCGTCGTGCTCGTGCACGGGGCGCTCGACCGTGGCGACAGCTTCCGTCGGGTGGTCCGTCGGCTCGAGGACGCCACGGTGGTCACCTACGACCGACGCGGCTACCAGCGGTCCCGGGACCTCGGCCCGGCGGCCGGACTGGAGGACCACGCCGCCGACCTGCTCGCCCTGGCCGATGAGTTCGGCGAGGGCGCCCCGGTGGTGGCGGTCGGCCACAGCCTCGGTGGCGACGTGGTCCTGGCGGCGGCGCTCGACCGCCCGACGGCGTTCGCCTCGCTCGGCGTGTTCGAGCCGCCGATGCCCTGGCTGCCCCTCCCGCCGAACGAGGGACGCCCCTTCTTGCCGGACGACCCGGCGGTCGAGGCCGAGCGCTTCTTCCGGCGCGTGGTCGGCGAGGCGGCTTGGCAACGGTTGCCCGAATCGGGACGACTGGACCGCCGAGCCGACGGGTCGGCCCTGGTCGCCGACCTCCGTTCGATCAACGCCGGGCCACCGTTCGACCCCACCACCCTCACCCTGCCCCTACTCGTCGGGGTGAGCGGTCGAGTCCAAGCTCGGCCCGAGGCGGCCGTCGATTGGCTGATCGGCCACGTGCCGGGGGCCGAGCGCTACGAGATCCCCGGGGCCACCCACGGCGCCCACCTGTCGCACCCCGACGCCTTCGCCGGCTTCGTCCGGGCGGTCGTGCGGCGAGCACGCAGGTCCACGCTGGCGTCGGCCACCGCCGGCGGCGGGGCCGTCGGCTCGGCTGAGGCTCCCCGGGGTGAACGATGAGGGTCCTGGTCGCCGGGGCGTCCGGCCTGATCGGAACGCCACTGCAGGCACGACTGCGCGACGCCGGCCACCAGGTCGTCCGGCTCGTCCGGCCACAACCGCCCGGCTCGGGCGCCCCGCCCTCGGGTCCAGAGTCGGGCACCGTGGCTTGGGACCCGGCGACCGGGTCGATCGACACACGCGGCGCTGGTCGCCGCCGGCCCGCTCGACGCCGCCATCAATCTGTCGGGCGCCGGTATCGGCGACCGCCGATGGTCGACCCGCTACCGCCAGGAGATCCTCCACAGCCGCCTGTCGGCCACCCGTCTCCTCGTGTCGAGCCTCGCTGCGCTCCCCTCACCGCCCGGCGTGCTGGTCAGCGGCTCGGCCATCGGCTTCTACGGCGACCGCGGCGACGAGGAACTGACCGAGGACAGCCCGACCGGCGAAGGGTTCCTGGCCCTGGTCGCCCGGGAGTGGGAGGACGCTGCGTCGCCGCTGGCCGCCGCGGGGGCCCGCGTGACGCTGGTGCGCACCGGCATCGTCCTGTCGGCCCAGGGTGGCGCGCTCGGACGCCAGCTACCGGCCTTCCGCTTCGGCCTGGGTGCCCGGCTCGGTTCGGGTCGCCAGTACCTGAGCTGGATCAGCCTCGACGACGAGGTCTCCATCATCGTGCGGGCGTTGACCGACCCGGACCTGGCCGGTCCGATCAACGCCACGGCGCCCTCGCCCGTCACCAACGCCGAGTTCACCCGGGCGCTCGGCCGGGTCCTGCACCGTCCGGCGGTCCTCGCCGTGCCAGGACCGGTACTCCGCCTGGCACTCGGTCGCGACATGGCGCAGGAACTGCTCCTCGGGGGCCAGCGGGTCCTCCCGACCAGGTTGCAGGCGCTGGGCCACCATTTCGAGCAACCGGACCTCGACGTGGCCCTGGCACACCTCCTGCGCCCCGCTACTTGACCGAAGCGGCCGCCCCCAGCCTCGAGGGAGGGTCGCCGCTGGGCCGCCTCCGTTGGGTCCTGCTCGCCGTGGGCTCGGTGACGGTCGTCATCGCCGCCCTCCTCGCCCCGGACGCCACCGGCGCCGCCGCCGCCCAGGTCTGGCCACCCTTCGTGCTCGTGTCCGGCCTGCTGCTGCTCGGCCTGGTCGCCGATCGGCAGGGCCTGTTCGCCGCCGTGGGCGCCGTCCTGGCTCGGCTCACTTCCGGGCGGATGACCCTGTTCGTCGGGTCGGCGGCCATCGTCGCCGTCGTGACGGCACTCCTCAACCTGGACACGGCAGTGGTGTTCCTGACGCCGATCCTCGTCTACACCGCCCGGCGTCACGGCACCGATGAGGCGCCGTTCCTCTACCTCGCCGTGATGATGGCCAATGGCACGTCGCTCCTCCTCGCCGGCTCGAATCTCACCAACCTCATCGTCATCGACCACCTGCACCAGTCGGGCGGGGCCTTCGCCGCCCGCATGCTCCCGGCGTGGGGCGCCGCCGTGGTGGTGGTCACCGCGATCGTCGCCGTGGCCTTCCGGCGGCACCTCGGCCGCCGGGCGACGCCCGAGGTGCCGCCGACCGCACCGGGCGGGCGGCGTCCGCCCGGCGGCATCGTCGTCTTCCTCCTCGTGACCCTGGTCGTCGTACTGCTCCTCCCGCCGGCGTGGGCGGCGTTGGCCACTGCTGCCACCGCCACCGCCTGCTTCGCGACCTACCACCTCCGAGGCGACACCGGGGTGCCCGGTCGCCCGACGGTCGACTGGACCGACGTCCGCCACACGATCGACCTCCCGGTCCTGATCGGGCTCTTCGGGGTGGCCGTGGCCAGCGGGTGTCTCGGACGGTCGTTGGGGACGGTCACCAACTACCTGCAGCACCTATCGAGTTGGGAGACCGCCAGCGTCGGGGCCGGCCTGGCCGTCCTGGTCAACAACCTGCCGGCGGCCTCGTTCCTCGCCGCCCGGTCACCGTCGCACCCCTATGCCCTCCTGGTCGGGCTCGACCTCGGCCCGAACCTGGCCGTCACCGGCGCCCTCTCGGCGTTCCTGTGGTTACAGGTGGGGCGCCGGAGCGGCGCCCGTCCATCGGTCCTCACCTACAGCCTGCTCGGCCTGGTGGTCGCCCCGGTCTCGATCGCTGCGGCGCTCGTCGCCCTCGACGCCACCCACTGATCGGGCGGCTCAGGAGGGCGAGAGGGGCGGCGCCTGGTGGTCCGACCCCACGGCGGCGGCGAGCCGTTCCGAGCGCGACCGGATCGACAGGAGTTCGGCCTCGGGATCGTCGGAATTCATGCCGGTGACCAGGGGGGAGTGGGAGAGGAGAGACGGCACCGACGAACATGCACGAGGAGCGAGACCGCCTCGAGCGGGCCCCAGGGGCCGAGGTCCGCAGTGTGTCCCCGGACAGCCCGATCCCGATCAGGATGCTGAACAGAGGATCGACCAGCACCAGGGTGGACGTCGACGCGGCCAGGGGCCCGGCACGGAAGGCGTTCTGCGTCAGGAACACCCCCGGTCAGCCCGAAGAGGATCAGGCCGTAGGTCTGCCAGTGCCAGAAAATGGTGGCCCAGTCGCTCGCCGCGTAGTTACCGACCGACCTTGATCAATGCCGCGGTGAAGGCGTACGACCATGGCGGCCGCCGTTCCGAACATCGCTGCCTTCCACCAGCGCGGTCCCCCCACCGCGTGGCCACCACGCCCCCACCACGATCACCGCCACGGCGATCCCCGCCTACCACTACCTGGCAATCGAAATTGGTCGTGTTCAATGTGCTCGCCGCCACCCGGGCAGGGCGAAAGCCAGGAACCCGGCCAGGCCGAGCAACGATGGCGGTGACGCCGATCCACTCCCTCTTGATCTTGTAGCCGCAAGTACGTCCCCAGGATGAAGCACCAAGAAGAGCAGTTCCATGGTGAGGATCGGCTGCACCACCGAGTAGACGGCCGCACGTGGAGTGCGAACGCCTGCAACAAAAACCCGCAGACCATGAAAAAGAACCCGAGGAGCCACACACCCCGTCGGAGGGCATGGGCCACCAGGCTGAGCTTCATGGTGGACGATATTCAGGGGCGTCCTCTACCCCCATTCGCTGCAAGATGCTGCTCAACGCGTTTGAAAGCGCTGTTCCGAAGTGCCAGTACGTAGACCATTTGTGGCCAGAGTCTACGGGCGGGGTCGCTGCAACGCGTCAATGAGGGCGGCGGCTTCGGCGGTGCTGCCTGGGACTTCGGAGCTCACGCCCAGGGCAGGTCACCCACGAAGGACCAACTTCGGCGGTGGATCGACGACAGGCCGTAGCCCCGCAGCGCCCGTTGATGGTCCGGCCAGGGATAGCCCTTGTTGTGCTCGAAGTCATAGGGCGGGAAGTGACCGGCTTCGTCACTCATCATGCGGTCCCGGGTGACCTTGGCCAATACCGAGGCGGCGGCGATGGCCGCGGATCGGGCATCGCCCTTCACCACCGGGACCTGGGGGAACGGGGGATCACCCGGGCCGACCAGCGCCCGTGGGCCGTCGACCAGGGCGGCGTCGGGGCGCGACGCCAGTCCGGCCACCGCACGCTCGCCGGCCAGGCTCACGGCGGCGGTCATGCCGAGTTCGTCGCACTCTTGCGCACTGGCGTGTCCGACCGACCACTTGACGCACCACCGGCCGATCTCCTCGAAGATCATTTCCCGGCGGGCTTCCGAGGGCCTTCGAATCACGCAACCACGTCGGCAGGGACCTGGTCCTCGTGCCGGGACGGAGCAGGGCGGCACCGACGCTGACCGGGCCGGCCGACGCGCCCCGACCCACCTCGTCGATCCCCACTACCCGCTCGAAGCCGGCCCGCCACAGGCTCCGCTCCTCGAGCCAGCGTCGGACTTGGGTCCCGTTCGTCGACCCTCGGCCGGCGCCCGTGGCGGACGGACGGGCCGCCGGAGCAACGTCGGAGTCCGTCTGGATGACCACGCCGCAGCGTACCGAGAGGGCGCCGGGCCGGCGCGGCAGCTGCGCACGGCGCCCATAACCTTGGGCCATGGAACCGCGCACCGTTGCCATCGTCCCCCACACCCACTGGGACCGCGAATGGTACGAACCGTTCCAGCCGTTCCGCCTGCGCCTGGTCGAGCTGCTGGACAGGTTGCTGCCCCTCTTCGAGGCCGATCCCTCCTACACCCATTTTCTGCTCGACGGCCAGATGGCCGTGGTCGACGACTACCTGGCGGTGCGCCCCGAGGCCGAGGACCGCATCCGGGCCCTGGCCGCCTCGGGCGCTTGACCATCGGGCCGTGGTACATCCTGATGGACGAGTTCCTGGTCTCCGGCGAGACGATCATCCGGAACCTGCAGCGCGGTCTGGCCCGGGCCGCGGCCTTCGGGGGCGCATGGCCGTCGGCTACCTGCCCGACATGTTCGGCCACATCGCCCAGATGCCCCAGATCCTCCGAGGCCGGCTTCTAGCACACCGTCGTCTGGCGGGGTGTGCCCTCCGCCGTGACCGCACCGCCTTTTGGTGGCAGGCGCCCGACGGCTCGGGGTCCGGGCCGAGTACCTGCCGGTCGGCTACGGCAACGGCGCCGCCCTGCCCGACGACGCCAAGGCGCTCGTCGAGCGGGTGGCCGCCCACGAGGTCGAGCTCGGCGGGTTGCTCATCGGCGCCCTGCTGCTGATGAACGGCACCGACCACCAGGTGCCCCAGCCCTGGCTCGGCCGGGTCGTGGCCGAGGCCAACGCCCTGCAGGACCCTCCGCTTCGATGTCACGCCCTTGCCCGCTACCTGGCCACCGCGCCGACCGACGGCCTGACGACCTGGTCCGGCGAGCTCCGCTCCGGCGCCCGGTCCAACCTGCTGATGGGCGTGGTCTCCAACCGGGTCGACGTAAGCAGTCCGCCGCCCGGACCGAGCGGGCCCTGGAGCGTCAGGCCGAGCCCTCCGCGCCCTCTTCACGCCGGCGACGGCGTGGCCCGAGCGGTTGTTGGACCTGGCCTGGCTCGAGGTCATCCGCAACGCCGCCCACGACTCGATCTGCGCCTGCTCGGTCGACGACGTGGTCGACGCCGTCCTCCATCGTTTCAGCGAGTCCCGCTCGATCGCCGAGGGCGTGGCCGCCTCGGCCCTGGTCGAGCTCGGCCGCTCGATGGCCCAGCCGGGACCGGTCGTCGTCAACGGCTCGGGCCACGTGCGCAGTGGGATGGTCGAACTGGTAGTGGGTGCGGAGACGCCGCCGGGACCCGACGTCCAGGTCCTCTCCGAACGCCAGCAGCTTCCGGGACAGATGACGCTCGACGCCACCACCGTGCGCACCGTGCTCGGCATGCTGCAGGGCCCGCGCATCGACAACGACGCCTGGGTCCAGGAGGTGACGGTCACCGAGGACGACACCGGGATCGACCTCACGGTGTCGATCGGCGCCGAGGAGCGGCCGGGCGTCCCCATCGCCCAGGTGAAGCAGGACCTCTACACCCGCCTCGGCGCCCGCCCCGACGTCATGGTGCGCGTGCGCCTCGACCAACCGCCGATCCGGCGCATCGCCGCCCGGGTGGCGCAGGTGCCCGGCTTCGGTTGGTCGGCGTTCACCCCGGCACCGCTCACCCACCCGGTGACCGGCTCGACCGAGGAGAGCGGCATCACGCTGGCCAACGGTCTGGTCACCGTGGTCGTCGACCCGGCCGACGGGACGTTCTCGGTCGACGGCGTGCCCGGGTTCGGGCGACTGGTGGACGAGGGCGATCTGGGCGATTCCTACAACTACTGCCGCCCCGCTCCGACACCCGGGTCGACCGACCGACCTCGGTCAGCGTCGCCCTCGGCGAGGCGGGTCCGGTCCGGGCCACGGCGGTGGTCACCGCCGTCTACGAGTGGCCGGACCACGTCGACGGGGCCTCGCAGAAGAGGGCCGGCACCACGAGGTGGAGGTGACCACGGAGCTCGAGGTCCGAGCGGACGAGAAGGTGGTCCGGGTGGCCACGTCGTTCGTCAACCCGGCCCGGGACCACCGCCTACGGGTCCATCTCCCCCTCCCGTCCCCCGCCGCCACCTCGGAGGCCGAGTGCGCCTTCACCACCGTCACCCGGGGGCTCACCGCCGAGGGCCGACCCGACGATTCGGGCTCCCCACCTTCCCGGCTCGCCGGTTCGTCTCGGCCGGCGGCCTGACCGTGGTCCACGACGGCGTGTCGAGTACGAGCTCGTCCAGCTCACCGAGGCGACGAGCCTCGGGCCACGGCGCTGGCCCTCACCTTGCTGCGCTCCACCGGGATGCTCTCGCGCCTCGGGATGGCCTATCGCCCCTTCCCCGCCGGCCCACTGACCCCGGTCGAGGGGCTCCAGCTCGAAGGGCACCGGATCGAGAACCGCTACGCCGTCGCCGTGGGCGACGTCGACCCGTGGGTCCTGGCCGACGACGTGCTCCTCCCGATGGAGACGGTCCCGTCGTTCGGTGGCGGCACCAGGGGGCCGAGTGGCAGCGCCCTGGTCGTTGAAGGCGCCGAAGTCAGCTCGGTGCGACGCACCGCCGGCGCCCTCGAGGTCCGGGTGTTCAACCCGGCCGGCGAGCCGACCATCGTGCGGTTGGGTACCCGGACCGGTTGGCTGGTCGACCTTCGGGGGCGGCCGACCCAGTCCTTCGAGGGGCAGTTCGAACTCCGGGGCATGGCATCGCCACGCTGCTCGCTCGATCCCGAGCACTAGCGCCGAGCGTCAGGTCAGCCCTCGCAGGAGGGTGGTGTCCCACTCCGAACGCGCCGGTCGGTCCATGAGCGACCCCAGCGCCTGGGCCGGTGTCGCCCGGCCGTCCACGATGGCGGCGATCTGTTCGGCGATCGGCATCTCCACGCCGTGCGCCGTCGCGAGGGCCACCAACGGCGCCGCCGTCTTCACGCCCTCGGCGACCATCTGCATGCCGGTAGCACCTCGTCGAGGGATCGCCCCCGGCCCAGCTCGAAGCCGACCGTCCGGTTCCGGCTGCGGGGGCTGATGCACGTGGCCACGAGGTCACCCACCCCGGCCAGACCGCCGAAGGTCAACGCGTGACCCCCGAGGGCCACCCCGAGTCGTCCGAGCTCGGCCAGGCCCCGAGTGATGAGGAGGGCCCGGGTGTTCTCGCCGAATCCGAGGCCGTCGCACATCCCGGCGGCGATGGCCATCACGTTCTTGGTGGCGCCGGCGATCTCACAGCCGACGACGTCGGTGCCGGTGTACACCCGGAAGCTGCCGGTGTGGAGCAGCTGCTGGACCTCGGTGGCGAGGGCCTCGTCGTCGAGCGCGACCACGCTGGCCGCCGGCTGACCCTCGGCCACCTCCCGGGCCAGGTTCGGTCCGGTGAGCACGCCGGCCGGTGACCCCGGGAGCCACTTCGGCCACCACCTCGGACATCCGCAGGTTGGTGCCGCCTCGATCCCCTTGGCCAGGCTCACCACCGCCGCCCCGGGGACGAGATGGGGCGCCAGGTCGTCCAGCACGTCGCGGAACCCGTGCGACGGCACGGCCATCAGCACGACCTCGGCCCCCCGGGCCACCTCGGCGAGGTCGTCGGTCGGCCGCAGGCCCTCGGGAAAGGCCAGCCCGGGCAGATAGCGGGGGTTCTCCCGTCGCTCGGCCATCGTCGAGACCAGCTCGGGGACCTCGCCCACAGCAGGGTCTCGGTGCGGGCGGCGATCAGGCGGGCCACCACGGTGCCCCATGATCCGGCACCGACCACCGCCACCTTGCCCGTTGCCACAGATCGAGCCTACGACGCCGGCCGCCCGCCATCCGGGGCGACGCCCCGAGTCGACCCTCGGACCCGTCGTCTGGGCCGGCCGGCTCCGGCGCCCGTACACTGACGACATGAGCGTCGGCATCGCCGGAGCGCGGGAAGGAGCCCGGGGGGTGCACGACCAGCAGGTGCTCGGAGCCGCGTGCAGTGCTCGTCCCGGTCAAGGCGTTCGCCGACGCCAAGCAACGACTGGGCCCGGCCCTGTCGAGCCGCGATCGCCAGGAGCTGGTCCGGGCCATGGCCGAGCGGGTGCTCGACGCCGCTGCACCGCTTCCCGTCGCCGTCGTCTGCGACGACACCGAGGTGGCGGACTGGGCCCGCCGTCACGGGCGCTCGTGATCTGGGAGCCCGGACGCGGGCTGAACGGGGCAGTCGAGTCCGGCGTCGATCGGCTGACCGCCATGGGCGTCGAACAGATCACCGTGGCCCACGGCGACCTACCGCTGGCCAACGGACCTCGGCAGTCTTCCGCGCCTTCGACGGCGTGACGCTGGCCCCCGACCGCCGGGATGACGGCACCAACGTGATCCGCCTCCCCGGCGGCTGCGGCTTCCACTTCTCCTACGGGCCCGGCTCCTTCCACCGCCACCTGGAGGAGTGCCGCCGGCTCGGGCTGGCGACCCAGATCCTCCGGGACCCGGCGCTGGCCTTCGACGTCGATCTCCCCTCGGACTTGCATTGGGCGTGATGCCCGACGACGCCGACGGGACCGGGCGCCGGCCGGCACCGCGCTCCCCGTCAACGAACTTCCCCGGTACGGCGAGGTCGAGGTGACCATCGACCTCCCCACGCCGCGTGGCGCACTGGCCGTCGGCGCGCATCCCGACGACATCGAGTTCGGCTGCGGGGCGACGCTGGCCAAATGGGCCAGCCGTCGGGTGCGAGATCCACCACCTCGTGCTCAGCGACGGGGCCAAGGGCTCGTGGGACCCGGCACAGGACCTGGCGTCGCTCGTGGCGGCGCGCCAGGTCGAGCAGCGAGAGGCCGCCCGGAGCGCTCGGTGGCGGCGACGTCATGTTCCTCGGCCTGCCGGACGGCGAGCTCCGCAACGGGATCCGCGAACAGTGGGAGGTGGCCCGTTGGATCCGCATCGTTCAGCCCGACGTCGTCCTCGGCCATGACCCGTGGCGCCGCTACCGGCTCCACCCCGACCATCGCAACGCCGGCTTCCTCCTGACCGATGCCATCGTCGCCGCGCGTGACCCGCACTTCTTCACGGATCAGGAGCTGCCGCCCCACCGTCCCGACCACCTGTTGCTGTGGGAGGCCGACGTTCCCAACCACGTCGAGCAGGTGGCGGGCTTCGAACAGATCAAGGTCGACGCGCTGCTCGCGCACCGGAGCCAGTACCGCAGCACGATGGCGATCGATCAGTCGCTGGCCCGACCGGGCGAACTGCCGCCGCGCGACGACCCGCAGGTCCGGGCGTTCAGCGAACGGGTGGTCGGGCAGCTCCGGCGCCACGGGGCCATCGCCGACGTGCCGCTCGGCGAGAGCTTCCACCTGATCGACGAGCTCTGACCCCGGCGGCGGTCTGCCGGAGCGGCATCGTCGACCCCCGGACGCGATCGACGGGGACCCGAAGGCCCCCGTCGATCGGCACCACCCTTGTCGAGGCCGGACAACGCCAGCCTCGTCGCGTCAGATCGCTCCGACGGCCTTGGCCACCTTCTTGACCGCCTTACGCACGGCCTTCTTCGTCGCCTTCGTGGCGGGCGCCCGCTTGACGGCCTTGGTCGCCTTCTGGATCGCCTTGGTCGCCGGGGCCTTCTTGACCGCCTTCTTGGCCGGCGCCCGCTTGGCCGGCGCCTTCTTGGCCGGGGCCTTCTTGGCCGGGGCCTTCTTGCCGGCGCCTTCTTGGCCGGCGCCTTCTTGGCCGGCGCCTTCTTGACGGCCTTCTTCACGACCTTCTTGGCCGGCGCCTTCTTGGCCACCCGCTTGACGGTCTTCTTGGCCGGGGCCTTCTTGGCCGGGGCCTTCTTGGCCGGGGCCTTCTTGGCCGGGGCCTTCTTGGCCGCCTTCTTCGCGCCTTCTTGGCCGGCGCCTTCTTGGCCGGCCCGCTTGACGGTCTTCTTGGCCGGGCCTTCGTCACCGCCTTCTTCACGGTCTTCTTGGCGACCTTCTTGGCCGGAGCCTTCTTGGCCGGGGCCTTCTTGGCCGGGGCCTTCTTGGCCGGAGCCTTTTTAGCCGGGGCCTTCTTCGCTGCAATCGCCACAGGTACACCTCCTAGGAGTTACATCGCTGAGTTGAGGTGGAGCCTGCGGCACTCCCGTCACCCGAAGGTTCGAGGCTCCGCAACACTGCACCGGTCTTTTGGTTGTCGTGACCATCCCGCTCGCCGTTCACTGAGCGCTGCGCTCGATGACGGAGAAGCACGATGGTCGTTTCCCTGACGCACACCGAGTAGCTGTGACTCGTATCTGTTCGACCTCTGCGTGCTTCGTCGCGGTGACGTCGTCATGAAGAGTAGTTCGAAAGGTACGAAACCGTTGACTACATCGGTGATGCGTATGCAGCAAGGCTCAATCAGAGTGCCTTTTGCAACGCAGGTCAAGCATTCTCTGTTGTTCGTGTCGACGCGCGTTGGCGCGCGTTGCACGCGTCGACACGCCGACGGCGTGGCGCGTGACCCATCGTGAGCGACCACCGCCGCCAACGCCGACGGCCGCGACGCAACGAGCGCGCCCGTCGACGAGCGAGCCATCACCAACCACGTCACGCGGCGCCGCCGGTACGAGTGCCGTGCGTCACCGGTGTCGACCCGACGACACTGCGCCGCCATCCGCGCGCACGGCACTGCGATCATCGAGGCGTCGGCCCATGGCCATGGACCCCGTCCGACACCTCTGCGATCATCGGCGGCGGTGACCATCGACGAGCGACCCAGCCCCACCCAACCGGCCCTCGGGATCGAGACGGCCAGCCGGGCCGTCCGGACGGCGGCCCGTGCCGCCGGCGCCGGTGTCTACCTCGGCACCGGGCCCGGAGGTTGGGCCTGGGCCGGCCCCGAGCGGTCGACCCTGGTCCTCGGCCCGTCCCGTTCGGGGAAGACATCGTCCCTGGTCATACCCAACGTCCTGGCCGCGCCAGGGGCCGTGGTCAGCACGTCGACCAAGCCCGATGTGCTCGAGGCGACCGGGTCGAGCCGGGCGGTCGACGGCTGGGCGCTGCTCTATGACCCCAGCGGAACCGTCGCCGCCCCGCCGGGGGTGACCCGGGTCGGGTGGTCCCCGGTGACCGCGGCCGGCGCATGGGAGGGCGCCCTCCTCACGGCCGACGCCATGGTCCGGACCGCCGGGTCGGCAGCGGGGGCCGCGACGACCGGCGGGGACCACTGGGGCGAACGCGCTCGCGCCCTCCTGGCGCCGCTGCTCCATGCCGCTGCCCTCGATGGTCGTCGCATGTCGTCGGTGCTCTCGTGGGTCGATCGCCACGAAGGTTCGGCGGCGCTCGACATCCTGTTGGGCCGACTCGGCGAGCGTGCCGTGGCCACCGACCTCCTGGCCGGCATTCTCTCGACCGACGGCAGGGAGCAGTCGGGCATCTGGTCGACGACGTCCGGGGCACTGTCGGCCTACCGGGCCCCCGCCGCCCTGTCGTCGACCGAACCACCCTTCCTCGACGCCGACGCGTTCTGCGCCGGTGCCAACGCGCTCTACATCTGTGCGCCGAGTCGCTTGCAAGAACAGCTGGCGCCACTGGTCGTCGGCGTCCTGTCCGACGTACGCGACGCGGCGTACGCGCGAGCCCTCCACCACGACGATGTGCCACCCGTGCTCCTGGCCCTCGACGAGGTGGCCAACATCGCCCCGATCCCCGACCTGCCGGCGATGGTGAGCGAGGGAGCGGGTCAGGGTCTGCTCACCCTGGCCTGCCTCCAGGACCTGTCGCAGGCGAGACACCGCTGGGGTCCCCGGGCCGATGCCTTCCTCTCCCTCTTCGGGACCACCGTCGTGCTCGGCGGCATCGCCGACCTCCGGACGCTCGAGGCGCTCTCGGCGTTGGCCGGTGAGGTCGAGCTGCCCACCCGGTCGGTCGGCGCCACGCGAGGGCACGACGGACGGCTCCAGCCGTCGACCAGCACCGCGACCATCTGGCGTCGCCGCCTGTCGGTCGACCAGATCGGCCGGGGACGTCCCGGTTCGGCGCTGGCCGTGGACGCTGCCAACCGATTCGGCTGGATCGGACTCACCCCGGCCCATCGGACCGGGCCCTGGCGCGAGCTGCTCGACCACGATCGCCACCGCCCCCCGGCGGTTCGATCGCTCGGTGACGACGGGTCCCGTCGTTCCTCCCCGTCGCCCGTGTTCGGCGAGGTGGCCGACCTCAGCGACCGTCCAGGGACTCGCCCCCGGTCCTCGGTGATCGAGCGCCACCCGGGCGAGCCGGAGAGGTCGCGACCCCATCGGTGGCCGGCCCGGACGATCCGTTGCCGGACCTCGAGGAAGTGGACCAGCTGCCGGGCCCCCATGGCGGTCGGTTCGTAGAGCGATGGTGGCTCCGCCGTCCCGGTCGGTGCTCCGACATGGCTCCAGGTCGCGCGATAGCCGTCGAGCGCGTCGGCGACCTCGCGCCACAGCATCTGCTGTCCGGCCTGCAACGGACGCGGACCCAGCCGATCGATGACGCTGCGGGTCGGGACCAGCCGTGACGGCGACCATCTCGCCTCGGCCACGCCGACGGCGCGCTCGTCGGGCAGCCACCGGTCGACACAGGCCACCACCTCGGACGCCGGGCAGCCGTCGACCGCCGCCCCAGCCCAGGCGGCGACGACCTGTCGCCGGGTGATGCCCGACGCCGATCGCGCCAAGAGCGATCGGCAGAAGCGGTCCTCGTCCAGTCCCGCCGACGACGACCGACGTCGATCGAGCGCCACGGACAGCACACCACCGTCGAGACCGAGCCCACGGGCCCGGTCGCGCCACGTCGCCAGGAGCGCCTCGGGGTCGCGCTCGCTCGACGGCTCGTCGCGGGTGGTCGCCCACGCGACCCGCCGGGCCATTCCCGACGACCGGCCGCGCTGGTGGAGCTCCTCTTCGATCTCGGCCCGCCGCTCCGAGAAGGCGCCGAGGAGGTCCGGTCCGACGCCGTCCACTTCGATGCGGCCCGCCCGACCGGCGACCCACCCCACACCCAGCCGGGTGGAGAGCTCGTGGCGCAATTGCGCCTGGTACAGCGCCCCGGCCGCCGCGGCGTGGGCGTAGAGGCCTCGGCCGTCGAGCGCCGACCACTTCCCGTCGTCGCCTCGCGCCACGTTGGCCACCACCACGTGGGTGTGGAGGTGGGGGTCGAGGGCCCGGCTCACGCCATGGGTGAAGGCGGCGGCCACCGACGCGCCGATCGGCTCCATCCGGCGCTCCCCGCCCCGCCCTCGACGCACGGCCAGCGCCCGTCGCCCCACGTAGTCGAGCGCCCCTTCGACGGCGGCCACGTGCCCGTCGACGAGCGGGCCGGCCACCTCTCGGCCGCCCAGCGCCCACAGCACGCTCACTGACTTGGGGGCCGCGAAGACCAGGTCGAACCCGGCCACCCCGCCGGCGGTGGTCCCCGGCATCCGGCCGCCGATCCGGGGCCGGGTGCCGGCGAGCAGATCCGACAGGTCCGCGGGCGACCACCGGGCCGGCCAGCCCTAGGGCGGCGGCCCCGTCACCCACCCATCGGCCGGGCCTACTCCGACCGGCCACCACCCGCAGCTCGTCGGCTCGATCCCCCGTGTAGTACCCGGCGGCACCCGACCGGAGGCGGGCGACGTGGAGCACGTTTCATAGCATTCCATGTCCTAACGCCCAGCGGAAGGGCCGCCGGGCCGGGATCACCCGCGGTAGCGGGCGAGGACCCGCCGGGCGGCCTGGCGTCCGACGTCGGCCAGCTCGGCCGGGGCGACCACCCGGGCGTCCGGTCCGACTTGGAGGAGCAGCCGCTCCAACCACGCCGTGCCGCCCACCGCCAGGGTGACGATCGAGCTCCCGTCGTCGCCGGCCACGACGTCGCTCACCGGCACCGAGTCCGCCACCCAGGCCGCCGCCGGCCCGAGCTCGAGACGGACCGTGGCCGCGCCGGGACCGGGGATGAAGGACTCGGCGGTCATCGCCGGGGCCGCCGGCGCGTCGTCGGGCTGAGGTCCGAGCACCCGTACCGACCGGATCCGGTCGACCCGGAACCGCCGGAGCCCGACCGCCCGGTGGCAGTAGGCGTCCAGGTACCAGTGTCCGTCGAGGGTCATGACCCGGAGCGGGTCGATGACCCGCTGGGTGGTCTCGTCGGAGGAGGCCGAGTGGTACTCGATCTCGACGCGGTCTCGTTGTGCGGTGACCTGTTGGACGGTGGCCAAGAGGTCCGGGGCGTCGAGGTCGACGACCAGGCCGGGTCGGTCACCGAGCGAGGCCTCCAGCTTGACCAGGGCCCGGGCCAGTGCGCCGTCGGCATCCGCCCCGGGCACGGCCAGAATGGTGCGGGCCGCCGTGGCCAGGGCGAAACCTTCGGCGGCGGTCAGCCGGCGGGGCCGCGAGAGGCCGTCGGGCAGGAAGGCCTGCACCGTCTCGTCGGTCACGACGATCTCCATCAGGGCATCGGGCGAATAGGGCGGCAGTCCGCAACACGCCGCCAGCTCGAGCTCGCGGCTCAGCTCTTCGGGGGTGATGTCGAAGCGTTGGGAGATCTCGGCCATCGGCGCCTCGCCCACGTTGGCCAGCCAGCCCACGATGGCGAGCAGTCGGCGGAGTCGCTCGGTGGCGTCGCGGGTCGGGCCACCGGCCCGCTCGGATCGTCCGTCGGCCTCGTCGTCGCCCCGGGCACCGGCCTGGACCAGCTCGTCGGGCCCGAACGCCTGGGTCGTCGTCACCGGTGCCTGACCCTCGATCGCCTCCAGCCACTGTCGCATCCCGTCGCGCATCGACACCGGCCCGAGCACCTCGGCGTGATCCAGGAGACCGAGGACCCAGGACCGCATGGCACTGCTGCTGGTCATCCCGAGCCGCACCACCACCGACCCGTCGGGATGCCGTTCCTCGACCGACTGGTCGCCGACCTCGGCCACCACCCGGGGGGCCTCGACGGCGTCGACGGCGAGCAGCACGTCGTCCACTTCCCCCTCCCCGGCTCGCCAGGGATCGTCGGGCGCGGCGGCTTCGGCGTCGAAGCCGTCGGGGAGCTGGCCGCTCCCGGGCTCCTCGGCGGTGGGCAGGCCGTCGACGCGGTCGACCCGGAAGGTCCGGCCGGCCTGTCGCTGCTGGTCCCAGCCCACCAGGTACCACCGCCCGCCGCGGAACCAGAGGCCGCCGGGGGCTACCGCACGCTCCTCGCCCCGGTAGCCGAACCGCACCAGGGCGTGCGACCGGACCGCCTCGAACAGGGGGATGAGCGCCGGCGGCGGCACGAACGAGGCCACCGGTCGCGCCTCGGTGACCCCGGTCGCCCCCAGCTTCAGCAGCGCATGCCGCCCGCTAGGATCGCCGAGATGCACGCCGGCGACGGCGAGATGGAGGGCCCCCTGTTCCTCGGGCGTGAGCCGAAGGTCCGACAGGTAGAAGGCCTCGGGGTCGATCCGGTAGCCGAACTGCTCGGCCCCGTCGACCGCTTCGGTGGTGAGCGGGATGCCCTCGTCGCGCAGCAGCCGCTTGTCGCGTTCGAAGGCCTGGCGACGAGCACTGCGGTCCTCGGGGTAGCCCGGAACCTCCCGGGCGATGGTCTCGAGGGTGATCGGCTGCTTGGCGTCCAGCAGCACCAACACCAGGTCGGTCAGGCGTTCAAGGCGGTCGAGGGGGGCCACCCGGCTGAGCGTAGGCGTCGGAGGCCGGCGGTCGCGCCGTCCCAGCGCCGTCGGGCGAAGGCGCGACGACCGTGCTGAGCGCCTCGCCCTGGGCCTTCCAGCTGCACCCCGTACCCTGGGTGGTGGTCCTCCTCGTCGGCGGCGCCTACGGCACCGTCGTGCGACGACCCGGCCTGGCGGCCAGCGGGCGCCAGGTGGCGGCGTTCTTCGGTGGGCTGGCGGTCCTGCTGGTCGCCCTCACCTGGCCACTCGCCGACCTGGCCGCCCACTGGCTGCTCACGGCCCTGGTCATCCAGCGGCTCCTGCTGACCCTGGCCGTCCCGGCCCTCCTCATCATCGGCACCCCCGCCCCGCTCATGGCCCGGCTGACCCGGCCAGCGGTGATCGATGCGGCCGTGCGGACGGTGAGCCATCCCTTGGTCGCCGTGGCCGTGGTGACCGCCATCTGCATCGCCACGCTGACCACCGCCGCCGTCGACGCCCAGTCGTCGTCGGCCCTCGCCCGAGCCGGCATGGACCTGGCCCTGCTGGTGGCCGGGGTGGTGCTGTGGACGCCGGTCCTCAATCGGCTCCCGGGGACCCGGCGCCCGTCGGTCCTCGGCCGGGCCGCCTACCTGATCGTGCAGGCCATCGTCCCGAGCTTCCTCTCGGTGGTGTGGATCTTCGCCCGCCACCCCCTCTACCCCGCCTACCACCACGCCACAGCCACGTTGTCGCTGTCACCCCTCCTCGACCAGCAGGTGGCGGGTTTCGTGGCCAAGCTCTCGACGATCGCCGTGCTCTGGACGGTGGCCTTCGTGCTCCTCAGCCGGGCCCAGCGGGTGACCTCGGCCGGCGGTGATCCCGAACCGCTGCTCTGGTCGGACGTGGCCCGCCACCTCGAGCGGGCCGACCGGCGACAGCGACGATCGGCCAATGCCGGCTTCCCGACCGTCTACCCCGACGCCCCGGCGCCGGACGCCCGGGCGCCCGAGGAACGGCCCGAGCCGCCGCCGGGCGACGGCCCGCCCTAGACGGCGGCCGTACCCTCAACCGATATGGGTGTGGCCGAATTGCCCGTCGCCCCGGGTGGCGACCAGCGTGGCCACCAGGCGCTTGCTCGGGTACCCGAGCACCACGACGGCCAGCGTCCCGCTCGGCGCGCCCACTCCCTTCTCCACGGCGTCGGCGTGGAACAGCCCCGAGTAGGCCACCATGCAGACGTGACCCGACGTGGGCAGGCGACCGTCCAGGACGCGGAAGCCCGGATCCCGGGCCACGCCGGCCACGCTGCGGAGGCGGACGCCGTCGAGGTGTCCCTGGTTGTGGACGGCATCGGACGCCGCCGGCAGGGCCACGTAGCACGGCCCGTTGGTGGTCCCGAGATCGCTGCGCACGGCGGAGCACGCCGTCAGGAGGCTGGCGGCCAGGCCGGCCAGCGCCGCCGTGGCGACGACGGACCGACCGAGACGGCCCCGGGCCACGCCGCCCCGGTTCACGTCGCCGCACTCCCCGGGAGCCGCTCCCCCATCCCACCGGCGGTGAGGACCGGCGCGGCGACGGCCACGTCGTCCGGCGCGCCGATCACGTGCCGGGGCCACCGTCCCCTCCGGACGCCCCACGCCATGAAGCCGCAGGCCAACCAGCCGACCACCAACACCAGCCAGAAGCTGATCAGTCGGTAGATGATCACGGCGTCGACGGTAGCGTCGCGCTCGCCACCGAAGGCGACCAAGGCGATGGTGATGCTGCCTTCGACCGCCCCCAGGCCACCAGGGGTGATGGGCAGGTTGGCCGCCAGCTGCCCGGCCCCGTAGGCGAGCAGCAGCCCCTTCCACGGGATACTGGAGCCGATCACCAGGAACGAGAAGGCGAACACGGCGCAGTCGAGCCCCCAGTTGGCCAGCCCCCAGCCGACGACCACCGAGACGTCCTTCCACCCCAGGCGGACCAGCGTGATCCGGCGCACGACCTCTTGGATCGTCTCGGCCAGGTCGCCCCGGGGACGCCCGGTCAGTCGGCGGCTGGTCCGGATGAGCCAGGTGGCCACGACGGCCAGGGGGCGTTCGTAGACGAACAGGGCCCCGAAGGCCAGGCTGACGAGCAGGACCCCGATGACCACCCCGATGAGGTCGAGGCTGGCCCCCTCAGCGGCGGCCAAAGCCACGCCGGCCGCCGCCAGCAGGGCCAGCGAGACCGAGGCGGCGATGATCACCCCGACCACGGTCCAGGCCGCCAGCCCCTCGTCGGCCCCGAACCGCCGGTACCAGCGGAAGCCGTAGACGGCGGCGACGGCCGGCCCAGCCGGGAACGAGGTGGTGATGGCCTGGGAGGCCACACCGACGTTGAACAGCGGTCGCAACGGGGCGCCGAGGTGCCCGGCCCGGAGCAGCCGTCGCTGGAGGAAGGTGAAGGCCAGGAGGGAGAACCCTTCGGCACCCACGGCGACGGGGACCCACCACCAGTCGAGGTGATCGAAGGCTTCGGTGATGCCCTGCAGCTCGCTGCGATGACCGGCCAGCACCCAGAGGGCCAGGGCGGCGAGCCCGAACCCGATGACGAAGCGCAGGACGGGCCAGGCTCGGCGGAGCCAGCGCGGGAGGGCCCGCCCGGCCACCGACACCGCCGCCGTCGGGGCGGTGTCGTCGAGCGCGACCGTGGGTTCGGGCACCGCGTCCATCAGGCGGCGAGCGAGGAGCACCCGAAGCGGCGGGCGAGGGCGTGCTCACCGAACGGCGCCGGCGCACGTCCGACTGCTGCTGGTGCGGCCATGGTGCGTGGTGCCTCGGTCCTTCTCAGCGGCGGCGGATCCTCGGCAGTCTCCCACGGACCCGGTGGCCCTCCACCGTCAGGGACGGACCGCTCCGGCGGCGCTGGAGGGCCCGGGGATCAGCTCAACGCCGCTTGGCGGAGTTCGTCGATCGACAGTTCCGCCGTGGCCTCGCCGCCGCACTGCGGGCAGTGCTCGACGTGGCGCCAGGACCGCAGCAGCCGGGAGCCCTCGGGGTTCAGCAGCACGACGAACGATTCCGACAGCGGATCGGCTTCCAGGCCGTAGTACGGCCGCCACGCCGTCGAGGCGTTCCGGGCGTCGAGGTCGAGCCCCTTCAGGATGCGCCGGAAGCGCATGCCCGACGTGTCGAAGAGCCACGTGCTGTGGCAGGACTCCAACACCAGGGGAGCGTCAGGGAGGTCCACGTCGTGTTCCACGCTTTGATCTTGGCCCGCCGAGATAAGAAACCGGCACCGGGAAGATTGCAGTTGGGTGAAAGCGGCGGCACACGTGAACGTCACGATGTCACCCCGGGTTGCTACAGCGGGCCCCCGTCGTGCTTGCGCCCCATCAGGTGCTCTCGCTTCGTCGTGAGCAGGGCCAGGGTCCTGGCCAGCGCCCGGCGGGTGTCCCCGGGATCGATCACCTCGTCGACGAATCCCCGCTCGGCCGCCGGCCAGGGGGTGAGGAACCGCTCCCGGTAGTCCTCCTCGAGCTGGACGCGGTCCTCGGGTGCGGAGCGTCGGTGCAGGATCTGGACGGCGCCCGGGGCGCCCATGACGGCGACCTCGGCCCCGGGCCAGGCCAGGCAGATGTCGTTGCCCACGCCCCGGGAGTCCATGACGATGTACGCCCCCCCGAAGGCCTTGCGCATGATGAGGCAGACGCGGGGCACCGTGGCCTCGGCGTAGGCGAAGGCCAGCTCGGCGCCGTGGCGGATCATGCCGCGCCACTCGAGGTCCTTGCCCGGCAGGAATCCGGGCGTGTCCACCAGGGTCACGATCGGCAGGTTGAAACCGTCGCAGAGGCGGACGAACCGGGCCGCCTTCTGCGATGCGGCGATATCGAGGGTGCCGGCCAGGGACCGGGGCTGGTTGGCCACGATGCCGACCGATTGGCCGGCCACCCGGGCGAAACAGGTCACCAGCTGGGGCGCCCAACGCGGCCAGAGTTCGCAGTACTCCTCGTCGTCGACGACCGCCCGCACCACCTCGCGCACGTCGTAGGAGGCGGTGTCGCGCGACGGGACGACCGTGCGCAGCTCGGGGACCGGGCGATCGACCGGATCGGCCGTCGGCAGCGACCGGGTTGCCTCGTCACAGTTGTCGGGCAGGTAGCTGAGCAGCTCGGCCACCGCGTCCTCGATGTCCTCGCTGACCACGGCGCACAACCCGCTCGCCCCGGCGTGGATCTGCACCCCGCCCAGTTCCTCCATTCCGACCTGGATACCGGTGAACTCGGCCACCATGCCCGGGCCCGAGACGAAGGCCACGGCGTCGGGGGTCATGACGACCAGGTCGGCCACCCCGAGGAGCAGGGCCGGGCCAGAGATCACCGGGCCGGTGGCCACACAGACCACCGGGACCACCCCCGAGCAGGCGGTGATGGCCGCCGCCGCCCCACCCCATCCGTGGAGGGCGTCGATGCCCTCGGAGGCGTCGGCGCCGCTGGAGGCCACTTCGAGGACCAGCGGGATCCGGAGCCGAAGGGCCAACTCGGCCGCGGCGGCCAGGCTGTCGCCGTCCTTCAACGCCAGTGCCCCACGGCGGCGGTCCGACGCCGTCCGGGCCCAGACCACGTCCCGGTCCTCGACCCGCCGCAGGGCCAGTTGGACGGTCCCGTCGACACCGGACCGGAAGGCGACCGGCGGAGGGGCGGTACTCACGAGCAGCGATCCTACGGGGCGCGTTCTACGACGGCGTCAGGCCACATCGGGCCTGTCGCGCTCAGTCGTCGGTGGCGGCGGTCCGCCGCCAGACGCCGGCCCGCCCGCCGGACTTCTCCCAGAGGGCGACCTGATCGAGCGTCATCGTCCGGTCGGCGGACTTGCACATGTCGTAGATGGTCAAGGCGGCCACCGTGCAGGCCGCCATGGCCTCCATCTCGACCCCGGTGCGGTCCACCGTCTCGACCTCGGCTTCCACCTCGACGTGGTCGTCACCGATGAAGAAGTTCACGGCGACCGAGCCGACCAGCACGGGATGGCACATCGGGATCAGGTCGGCCGTCCTCTTGGCCGCCTGGATGCCGGCGATTCGGGCCGCGGCCAGGACATCGCCCTTGGTGATGGCGTTGTTGGCCACCTTGGCCGTGGTCTCGGCCAACATGGTCACCCGGCACCGGGCCAGGGCCCGACGGTGGGTGGGCTCTTTGGGGGTGACGTCGACCATGCGGGCGCCGCCGAGAGGGTCGAGGTGGGTCAGGCTCCGATCGGACACACCCTCAGTCTACGGCCCCGGGCTCCAGCTACGTAGTTGGGCGGCGCGCACGGTAGGATTGGCACTCA
Source organism: uncultured Acidimicrobiaceae bacterium (assembly GCA_963730735.1). Classification (GTDB taxonomy): domain Bacteria; phylum Actinomycetota; class Acidimicrobiia; order Acidimicrobiales; family RAAP-2; genus CAVSSX01. The sequence goes on along the minus strand of CAVSSX010000007.1, from coordinate 1,278,817 downwards.
AGAGCCCTGAGTGCCAGTACTCGGGCACCTGGGCCGCGGCCCGTGGCCGACGGCCGCGACCGCCCGGCAGGACGACGATCAGAACGAGGAGCCCGACGATGCCCACCTACGAGTACGTGTGCACTTCCTGCGGGACGCACGTCGAGGCCGTGCAGTCCTTCACCGACGACCCCCTCACCACCTGTGCCGAGTGCGGTGGCACGCTGCGCAAGGTGTTCGGCTCGGTCGGCATCGTGCTGAAGGGCAGCGGCTTCTACAAGACCGACAGCCGTTCGGCCGATGCCGCCACGGTCGGCAAGGGCTCGGGGGGCGAGGGCGGCAACTCCAGCTCGACCAGCTCCGACGGCGGGTCCGGATCGTCCGGCAGCGAGAAGTCGAGCGGCCCGACCTCCACCAGCGGCTCGTCGGACTCGGGTTCGGCCACCAAGGCGGCGTCGCCCACGACCTAGCCGCGGCGGGTGGGGCGGGCGCTCAGCTGCCGCCGAGCTGCATGTCGGCGACGGCCAGGGTCTGGCCGGCCGCCACCCCCGGCAGCCACTCGACGTCGGCCCCGATGTGCAGGATCGACTGCAGCATCTTCTGGAGCGTCGAGGCCACCGTCACCTCCCGCACCGGCTCGGCCAGCGCGCCGCCCCGGATCATGAGGCCTTCGGCACCCACCGAGAAGTCCCCACTCACCGGGCTCACGCCCGAGTGCACGCCGGTGATCGACTGCACGTAGAGGCCCTCGCCCACCGAGGCCAGGATGGCCGCCTGATCGAGCGGGCCCGGCGCCAGCAGCAGGGCCCGGCAGCCGACGCCGGGGGTGCCGGCGAACCCTCCCCGGACCGCCGAGCCGGTCGAGGCCACACCGGCCCGCTTCGCCGCCACCGAGTCGTAGAGGAATCCCTGGAGCACCCCACCGTCGATCAGCACGTTGCGCCGGGTGGCCAGGCCCTCGCCGTCGAAGGCCGCCGCCGCGTAGGACCGGACGTCCGTCGGGTCGTCCACCAGGGAGACCACCGGACTGGCCACCAGCTCGCCGATCCGTCCGGCGAAGAACGACCGGCCCTTGACCACCGCCTCCCCCGAGAGGGCCGACGAGATGACCGACAGGAGCGTCGAGACGACCCGGGGGTCGAAGACCACGGTGCAGCGGGCCGACGGCGGCTTTTCGGCCCCGAGCATCCTGGTCGAGCGGGTCACGGCGTCGGCGGCGGCCCGGTCGGCATCGAGGTCGCCGAACGAGTGGCCGACGCTGAACCCCGTCCCGGTCTGGGTCTCGCTGGCTCCCCCGGCGATCGCCGTGACCGACAGGAAGGCCGAGGTCCGGCGGGTGGCCGCCCGGATGCCGGTGGTCGACGCCAGGGCCACCTCGACCTGGCCGTCCCCGTAGTCGGCCGAGGACACCTGGCGGATCCGGGGGTCGGCGGCCCGGACCCGACGCTCGAGATCGAGGGCCAGTTCCACCTTGGTGTCGGTCGACGTGGCCACGAGGTCGGGGTCCCACAGGTCGAGGGACGCCGGGGCCACGCCGTCGGGCCGGGCCAACACCACGTCGGGGTCGGGGGTGGCGAAGGTGGCGTTGTCGCGAGCTTCGGCCAGCGTGGTGGCCACCACGTCGGGATCCAGGGAACCGGCCCAGGCGAAGCCGAGGCGGGCGCCGTCGTGCTCACCTGACAACAGGACCCGGATGCCGACCCCGGCCGAGGTGGCCGAGGAGAGCGATTCGATCGAGCCCTCGAACACCCGGATCTCGGTGTCGTGGCCCCGGGCCACGTACACCTCCATCTGCTCGCCCGGGAGGGTTCGGGCGAGGATCGATTCGGCCAGCTCGTCGAGCTCGCTCACGCCGCCGTCCCGCCGATGGTCACCCCGGCGATGCGCATCGTCGCTTGGCCGCAGCCCACCGGCACGCTCTGGCCGTCCTTGCCGCACGTACCGGGGGTCATGTCGAAGTCGGTCGCCACGGCGTCGATGCGCCGCAGCACCTCGGGGCCGTTGCCGATCAGGTTGGCGTCACGCAGCGGCTCGGTGATCTGGCCGCCTTCGATCAAGTACGCCTCGGTCGTGCCGAACACGAAGTCCCCCGTCGCCGTGTTGACCTGTCCCCCACCCAGCTTGGCCACGTACACGCCGTGCGGGGTCTGCCGCACGATCTCCTCGGGATCGTCCTCTCCGGCCAGCAGGTAGGTGTTGGTCATCCGGACCATCGGCAGGTGCTGGTAGGTCTGGCGCCGACCGTTGCCCGACGAGAGCCGACCCTCCTTGCGGGCCCGGAGCCAGTCCCACATGTAGTCGGTCAGGACCCCGTTCTCGATCAGGACGTTGCGGGCCGCCGGTCGGCCCTCGTCGTCGATGGCGAAGGCCCCCCACTCGCCGTCGACCGTGCCGTCGTCGACCAGGGTGACCAACGGGCTGGCCACCAGCTGTCCGAGCTGTCCGGTGTAGACCGACGAGTCCTTCACGATGTGGTCGGCCTCCAGCCCGTGACCGCACGCCTCATGGAAGAGGATCCCGCCGCTGCCGCCGGCGAGCACTACCGGGAGCTCGCCCGACGGGGCCGGGCGGGCGGCGAGCTTGGACAGGGCCCGCCGGGCTGCCGTGGCGGCGACGGCCTCGACGTCGATGCGGTCGAAGATCTCGAAGCCCTCGGTGCGGGCCACGCTCTCGAACCCGGTCTGCAGGCCGGCGTCGCCGCTGGCCACGCAGGTCACGTTGAAGCGGGTCCGGACCTGGTCGTCGCCGGTCAACAGGCCCTCGGAGTTGGCCACCAGGATCCGGCGACGGCTGTCGCCGTAGCCGGCAGAGACCTGGGTGATCGCCCCACCGGCTGCCCGGGCGGCCTCGTCGGCCCGGGCCAGGAGTTCGAGTTTGGCTGCCTTGGCCACCGACCCCGGCAGCCGCTCGCCCCGAGTGACGACGGGTCGGGCCGGCTCGAGGCCGATGGTGCGGACGCCGCCCCCACCCTCGCGGGCGACGGCCGCCGCCGCCTCGGCGGCGGCGATGAGTCCCCGTTCGGAGAGGTCGGCGGTGTGGGCGAAGCCGGTGGTGTCCCCCACGATCACCCGGATCCCGGCGCCACGGTCACGACCCGACGACAGCTCTTCGACCCGCCGGTCGTCGAGCAGCGCCGCCGAGGTCTGACGGTCCTCGGCGAAGACCTCGGCCATGTCCCCGCCGCGGGCCAGGGCCGCCCCCAGCACCCGTTCGAGCACCGCCCCCTCGAGCAGGGGCGCCGCTTCCCTGCCACCGCCGTTGCCGGCCCGGGCGTCGCCCGGACGGGGACCTGGCTGACCTGGGACCTGGGAGGGGGAGCTCACGGGCGGTATCGTAGTTGTCGTGGGCCGGCGACCAACCGTGACGTCCGTGACCGAGGACACGGTGATGGACGCCGGCCGGTCGGCCCGGGTGAGCCTGGTGGTCACCGACGACGACACGGCGATCGCCCTCGGATCGGGCGACGTGGCGGTGCTGGGCACCCCCCGACTGGTGGCCCTGTGCGAGCAGGCGAGCTGCGCCGCCCTCGGCCGGTGCATCAGCCCCGATCGGACGACGGTGGCCACCCGGGTGCAGTTCGACCACCTGGCGCCGGTCCCGGCCGGGGCCACGGTCGTCGCCGAGGCCACGCTGGTGCGGGTCGAGGGCCGTCGGCTGAGCTTCACCGTCTCGGCGTACCGGACGAGCGACGGCGACGAGAGCCTGATCGGGGTCGGCCGACTCACCCGGGTCCTGGTCGACCGGGACGCCTTCTTGACCAAGGCCGGGGCCCCCGCCGCCCACTGACCCCACCGGCCGGCTCGCCCGACGCCCGGCGCCGGCCAACACCGATGCGCCGTCGGCGCGGGGTAGCGTGGCCGGTGCGTCGACGCATCCCCCCTCACTTATGCTCCTGCCCTCGATCGAGACCCCGGCCGACATCCGACCTCTGTCCTACGACCAGCTCGACGAGCTGGCGGCGGAGATCCGGTCGTTCATCGTCGAGACGGTGACCGCCACCGGGGGCCACCTCGGTTCCAACCTGGGCGCCGTGGAGCTGACCCTCGCCGCCCATCGGGTCTTCAACTCGCCCAATGACGCCATCTTGTGGGACACCGGCCACCAGGCCTACATCCACAAGCTCCTGACCGGCCGGCGCTACGGCTTCCGTGAGCTCCGCCGGGAAGGTGGCCTCTCGGGCTACCCGAACCGGGAGGAGTCGGAGCACGACTGGATCGAGAACTCCCACGCCTCCACCGTCCTCTCCTACGCCCACGGCCTGGCCACGGCGTTCGAGCAACGCGGCCTGGCCGCCGGACGCGGCGGGAGCCGCCGGGTGGTGGCGGTGGTCGGCGACGGCGCCCTCACCGGCGGGATGGCCTACGAGGCACTGAACAATCTGGGTCACTCGGGTCGGCGGGTGGTGATCATCTTGAACGACAACGGCCGCTCCTACGCCCCCACCGTCTCGCACCTCTCGCACAGCCTGACCAGCCTGCGGCTCAACCCGACCTACGTCCAGACCCGTGAGCGCCTCCGCTCACTGCTCCGGGAGATCCCGGCGGTCGGCGACCTGGCCTACTCGGGCGTGCACGGGGTGACCAGCGCCCTGCGGGAGTTCGTCACCCCTCGGACCTTTTTCGAGGCCCTCGGTGTCCGCTACGCCGGACCCATCGACGGCCACGACATCTACCAGATGGAGCAGGCGCTGGCCCACGCCGCCGAGTGGGACGGCCCCATCGTCGTCCACGTCCTCACCCAGAAGGGCCGGGGGTACGCCCCGGCCGAGGAGGACGAGGTCCAGCGCCTCCACGACGTGAAGGCCGTGGGGCTGCAGACCGGCGATCCCGCCGTCGTCGCCACAGCCGGCACCGACACGGTGGCCGACCCGGCCGGTGCCCCCCGGGTCCTGCCGGCCACCTACACCGACGCCTTCACCCGGGCCCTGCTCGAGCTGGCGGCCGAGCGGCCCGAGGTGGTCGCCCTCACGGCGGCCATGCCCGGACCGACCGGGCTGCTGCCCTTCGAGGCCAAGTTCCCCGAGCGAATCTTCGACGTGGGCATCGCCGAGCAGCACGAGGTGACCTCGGCTGCCGGCATGGCCATGGGCGGCCTCCGGCCAGTGGTCGCCGTGTACTCGACCTTCTTCTGCCGGGCCTTCGACCAGGCCAACCTCGACGTGGGCCTCCACGGCCTGCCGGTGGTCTTCATCCTCGACCGGGCCGGCATCACCGGCGACGACGGTCCCAGCCACCACGGCCTGCTGGACCTGTCGCTCACCCTCTCGATCCCCGGGATGACGGTCTTCGCCCCTTCCTCGGCCGAGGAGCTCGAGGTCATGCTGGTCGACGCCATGGCCCTCGAGGGCCCGGCCTCGATCCGATTCCCGAAGACCCCGCCCCCGCCGCCCCCGGCCGTGGTGGGTTCCGGCCTCCTCGGTCGCCGGGTGCGCGAGGGCGACGGCACGGTGTGTCTGCTCGCCGTGGGCAAGATGCTGGCCGCCTGCACCGATGCCGCCGAGCGTTTGGCCGACGAGGGGATCTCGGCGACGGTGTGGGACGTCCGGGTCGTGAGCCCGCCGGACCCGGCCATGCTGGCCGACGCCGCCCGGCACCAGCTGGTGGTGACGGTCGAGGACGGCGTGCGGGTCGGCGGTGCCGGCTCCTACCTCCTCGACGCCATGGCCACCTCGGCGGTCGACCCGAGCGAGGCGCCGCCGCACACCCGGATGCTCGGGGTGCCCCGCACCTACTTGGCCCAGGGCAAGGCCGACGTCATCCTGCGCCGGCTGGGGCTCGACGGCGAGGGAGTGGCGGCCTCGGTCCGCGACGCCCTGCGCATCGACCCGGCGTCGGAATCCTCCCGCCGGATCTGATCGCCGCCCCGCCCGGCGCCGGGGCGCTCAGCCCTTGTTGGCGCCGTGGGCCCGGACGAAGTCGTTGACGGCGTAGTAGGCGTCGATCGACTCGCCGGCGTCACCCCAGAAGCCCTCCAGCACGTCGTAGGCCATCCGGCCCTCGTCGACGTAGTGGTTGTTGACGTCGGTGATCTCCAGCTCGCCCCGGCCCGAAGGCTCGAGGGTCGGGATCACCGAGAAGACCTCGGCGTCGTAGCAGTAGATGCCGGTCACCCCGTAGTTGCTCGCCGGATCCTCGGGCTTCTCCACGATGCGGGTCACCCGGCCGGCGTCGTCGAGCGCGGGGACCCCGAGGTGGCGCAGGTGCTCGGGCTCGGTCACCGGAGTGAGCAGGATCCGGGCCCCGTCGGGCTGCGCCGCGAAGGCGTCGACCATCGGCCGGATGGACCGTTCGACGACGTTGTCGGCCAGCATGACGAGGACCGAGTCCCCGTCGACGAACCGTTCGGCCAGGCCCAGCGCCTCGGCGATCCCGCCCGGGCGGTCCTGATAGCCGAAGGTCAGGTGGTCGATGCCGAACTCGTGACCGTTGCCGAGCAGGCGCAGGAACTCGCCAGCGTGGGTGCCCCCGGTGACCAGCATGATGTCGGTGATGCCGGCGTTGACCAGCGCCTCGATCGACCACTGGATCATCGGCCGGTCGTAGATGGGCAGGAGGTGCTTGTTGGTGATCTTGGTCAGCGGGAACAGACGCGATCCTGTGCCACCGGCCAGCAAGACCCCTTTCACGCCCGACACCCTAGGGCACGGTCCGCTCGCCCGGCGACGACTCGGGGTCCCGGGTGCCGCCTCACGGGTGCTGGCTCGAGACCGACAGCACCTCGCCGCTCAGGTACGAGGCGTAGTCACTGGCCAAGAACACGATGACGTTGGCCACCTCCCACGTCTCGGCCCCCCGGCCGAACAGCTCTCGCCGGCGGAGGATGGCCAGGTCGTCGTCGGGGATGGCCCGGTTCAAGAACGGGTGCTCGGCCAGGCTGGGCGACACCGCGTTGACCCGGACGCCCACCGGTGCCGCCTCGGCGGCGGCGCACCGGGTCAGGGCCATGACGCCAGCCTTGGCCGCGGCGTAGTGGGCCTGGCCCGGCTGGGCCCGCCACCCGAGCACCGAGGCGTTGTTGACGATGACCCCCGACTTGCGGGGCAGCAGGTGCGACAGGGCCGCCCGGGTGCAGCGGAAGGTCCCGGTCAAGGTGACGTCGAGCACCCGGGCCCACTGCTCGTCGGTCATGTCGACCAGCGGGACGGTCCCCCCCAACCCGGCGTTGTGCACCGCCACGTCGAAGGCGCCGTGCCGCTCGACCACCGTGTCGTACAGGCGTTGGACGTCCTCTTCCACCGTGACGTCGCACGGGACCCCGCTGGCCTCGGGCCCGTCCTCGGCGTTCAACTGCTCCACCGACTCGGCCAGCCGCCGTTCGTGGGCATCGGAGAGCACCACCAGGGCACCCTCTTCCCGGCAACGGCGGGCGGTGGCGAAGCCGATACCGGTCCCGGCGGCGGCGGTGACGATGACCACCTTCCCCTCGAGCAGGCCGTGGCCCGCCGGGGGCGGTGGTGGTGGTGCCGGCTCGAAGGCATCGTCGAGGCTCATGCGTTCCCCTTGGGTTCGGGCGGCAGGCCGAGGACCCGCTCGCCGATGATGTTGCGCTGGATCTCGTTCGAGCCGCCGTAGATGGTCTCCGAACGTGAGAACAGGAAGGTCCGCTGCACCTCGTCGAGGTCGTAGGGAAACCCCGACAGGGTGGTCGACGCCACCCCACCGAGATCCATGGCCAGCTCGCCCAGCCGTTGGTGCCAGGTACCCCAGAAGAGCTTGGCGATCGATGCCTCGGGCGGGGCCACCGGGCCGTCGACCCCCGACAGGCTCCGCAACGTGTTGTAGCGCAGGATCTCGAGCTCGGCGTACGCCTGGGCCAGGCGTTGCCGGAGCACCGGGTCCTGCGTGCGCCCGTCGGCCCGGGCCGCCGTGCACAGCCGGTCGAACTCGCGGCGGAAGCCGAGCTGGTGGCCGAGCATGGCGACGCCCCGCTCGAACGCCAACGTGGCCAGGGCCACCCGCCATCCGTCGCCGACCGAGCCGACCACGTGGTCGACCGGTGTTCGGGCCCCGTCGAAGAAGACCTGATTGAACTCCGAGGTCATGGTGAGCTGCTCGATCGGGCGAATCTCCACGCCCGGCTGGTCCATCGGGACCAGCAGGTACGAGAGTCCCTTGTGCCGGACCGATCCCGGCTCGGTCCGGCAGACGACGAAGCACCACTGCGACTGGTGGGCCAGCGACGTCCACACTTTCGAGCCGTTGAGCACCCACTCATCGCCGTCGAGCTCGGCCCGGGTCTGGACGTTGGCCAGATCGCTGCCGGCGTCGGGCTCGGAGTAGCCCTGGCACCACAGCTCGGTCCCGGCCACGATGGCCGGCAGGAACCGGGCCTGCTGCTCGGGTGTCCCGTAGTGGATGAGAGTCGGGCCGATCAGCCCCTCGCCGATGACGCCCACCCGGCCCGGCGCCCCGGCCCGCACGTACTCCTCGTTGAAGATGACCTGCTGGGCGATGGTGGCCCCCCGGCCACCGTGCTCGACCGGCCACCCGAGGCAGGTCCACCCCCCGGCCGCCAGCTCGCGCTCCCAGCGGAGGCGCACGTCGAAGCCGTAGGTCTCGTCACCCGAACCGCCGCGGCCCCCCAGTTCGGCGTAGTCGCCCACCAGATGGTCGGCCAACCAGGTCGCCACCTGCGAGCGGAAGGCCTGGTCCTCGGGGCTGTCTCGCAGATCCACGGCCGCAGCGTACCGAACCGGCCCGGCACCCGGTCCGACGGCCGGCCGGAATGCCGGCCCCCGCGATGGGGTTGACCAGGTATGTTCACGAATCTGCGGCACCGCCTCTCGGGCACTGCGCACCCCGGCAACCCCTCGACCTCGGTCGAGCCCGACGTCGCCCTCAGTGAGGAGGAGTGGCGTCAGCGTCTCACCCCGGCCCAGTTCGAGGTCCTGCGCCACAGCGCCACCGAGCCGCCGTGGTCCGGATCGCTCTTGCACGTCGAGACCGACGGCACCTTCCGGTGCGCCGGGTGCGGGGCCGACCTGTTCACCACCGACGCCAAGTTCGAGTCGGGCACCGGGTGGCCGAGCTTCGACCGGGCGGCGGCCGAGGGTGCGGTCGTCGAGACCTCGGACCGGAGCCTGTTCATGGTCCGGACCGAGATCACCTGCGCCCGATGCGGCGGCCACCTCGGTCACGTGTTCCCCGATGGCCCCACCGAAACCGGCCAGCGCTACTGCGTGAACTCGCTCTCGCTCGAGTTCGACCCGGCACCCGACACCGGGGCCGGGCCGGACGCCCCCGAGGCCCCGGCGGCCGGGTAGCCGGTCGGCCGGCCGCTCACCGCAACAGCCGGGACTCCATCAACTCGAAGACCCTGGTGACGGCGGCGGCTTCGACCGGGCAACCGGCGGCCGACAACGCCGCCTCGGCGACCGACATCGTGACGCAGACGTCGACGATCTCGTGGGCGGCGAACCGGGCGCAGGTGGCCACCCGCACCCTCCGGGGCGGCGTCCCCCCGCCGCCCGGCGGCGGGCCGCACGCGCCCCCGCCGTCACCCAGGTGACCGACCCACCGATGATGAGCAGGGCCGATGCCCGGAGCACCCACCTGAGGTCCACGCTCGAGCCGGCCAGATGGGCCGGCGCCGCCGGCGGGGGCCACAAGGGCATGCCCATCGAGGGTGCGATCCAGGTCGAGGGGGCCACGGTCGTGCGACTTGCTCACGCGTCGACCTCCTCGGCCGGCGCCCGTTCGTCGGCCTCGGCCGGCGACGGGCGCCGCTCGCGGCGCTGGACGTCGGCGGTGGCGAAGCGCAGGGACGGGCCGATCTCGTCGGCCACGATCTCGACCTTGCTCCGGCGCTCCCCGTCCTCGGTCTCCCAGCTCCGCTGGTCGAGCCGTCCGCTGACCATGATCCGCATGCCACGGGTCAGGCTCAAGGCGGCGTTCTCGGCCAGGTCACGCCAACAGACGACGTCGAAGAACGACGTCGCCTCCTCCCATTCCTGGGTCGCCCGGTTCTGCCATCGACGGTTGACGGCCACGCCGATCAGGGTGGTCGCTTGGCCGTCGGGCAGGTAACGGATCTCGGGGTCACGGGTGATGTTCCCGGTCAGGCTGGTGGTCGTGCTCACGGGGCCTCCTGGCACTCGGCGTACCCGGCCCGAGGGGCCGGTGGCACCACCATGCGGGGACCACCTGGCCGCCGACCTTGCCGGCTACTTTGCCGACCGGCCGATGGCCGGCCCGTCGACCGGGCGCGACCGAGGGTCAGACGTCGAGGAAGCGGCGGATGGCGATGGCCGAGCCGGCCGTGCCGATGAGGACGCCGACGATGACCACGACGGCCTGGGTGCCGAAGACCTCCCAGCCGCTCAGTCGCATCTGTGTCAGCACCGCCTCGGGGTTCGACGGGTTCCCGAGATGGTTCAAGAGCGCGTGGAGCCCGAAGATCCCGAGGGCCGCCACGAGCGAGCCCAACAGACCCTGGATGAGGCCTTCGGACATGAAGGGGACGCGGATGAACCAGTTGGTCGCCCCGACCAGCTTCATCACCGAGACCTCCCGGCGTCGGGCGAAGATGGCCATCCGGATGGTGTTCAGGATCAGGACGGCCGCCGAGAGCAGCAGCAGCACGGCGATGGCCAGGAAGCCCCACTGGAGGAAGGTGATCGTCTCCTCCATCGTGTGGATCTGCTGGATCGGCGCCGTGACGTTGCGGACGCCGGGCTGACCGGTGAACCGCTTGATGACGATCTGGGCGTCCTCGGGCTGGGTGGGCGTGCAGCGCCACGAGGTCGGGATGTCGGCCGGTGTGAGCCCGGCCTCTTGGATGTTCTGGCCCTCGAGCCGCTTGGCCTCGGCGAAGTCGTAGTTCTGGTTGCGGAAGACGCACTTGTCGACGTAGGGCAGCTGGGCGAGCTCCGACCCGGTGGCGTGGATCTCGGTGCTGCTGGCCGCCGGCTGCATCCAGACGGTCACCTGGGTCCCCCGCTGCCAGTCGACCTCGGCGTTGGCCGCACCCTGCTTGAGGAGCAGCGCCGCACCGACCAGGGAGAGGGAGACGGCCACGGTGAGCACGGCGGCGATGGTCATCAGGCGGTTGCGCCAGAGGTTCGACGCCGTTTCGCGGGTGACGTAGTCGAGCGAGACGGGCATATCAGTTGCTCACCCAGTCGCCGCCTCGGGGGGCAGGTCCCGCGACCCGTCGATGCCGTAGACGCCACGGTGCTGGTCGCGGACGAGCACGCCGCCCGACAGCTCGATGACCCGGCGCCGCATCCAGTTGACCAGCACCTCGTCGTGGGTGGCCACCACCACGGTGGTGCCCGTGCGGTTGATCCGGTCGAGCAGCTGCATGATGCCCTGGCTGGTGGACGGGTCGAGGTTGCCGGTCGGCTCGTCGGCCAGGAGGATCAGGGGCCGGTTGACGAAGGCCCGGGCGATGGCCACCCGCTGCTGCTCGCCACCCGAGAGCTCACCCGGGAGGTTGTCGCGCTTCTTGGCCAGACCCGACCAGGTCGAGCACCTGGGGCACCTGGGTGGCCACGACGTGCTTCGGCCGCCCGATGACCTCCAGGGCGAAGGCCACGTTCTCGAAGACGGTCTTGTTGGGCAGGAGCCGGAAGTCCTGGAAGACGCAGCCGATGTTCCGGCGCAGGTAGGGCGCCCGCCACTTGGCCAGGTTGACGATGTCGCGGCCGGCCTCCCAGATGCGCCCGCTGTCCGGCAGCTCCTCACGCAGCAACAGCCGGATGAACGTGGTCTTGCCCGAACCCGACGAGCCGACCAGGAAGACGAACTCGCCCTTGTCGATCTCGATCGACAGGTCGCGCAGCGCCACCGTCTTGTTCTTGTAGGTCTTGGTGACGTGTTCGAAGCGGATCATCGGAGAGATCTGGGAGGGCGGGCAGCGTGTGCGTCCGGCGACTGGGCCGGGGAGGGCGCTGCTGCCGACGCCGCCGGGAGCCAACTCTACCGGCCCCACTCACCCAAGCGGTGCCACCCTCCTTGGATCCTCAGGCGCCGGAGGGGGTTCCCTGCTCGCGCTGGCGGCGCAGTTCGGCCTCCATGAAGGGGTCGAGGTCCCCGTCCAGGACGGCGTCGACGTTGCCCGTCTCCACCTGGGTCCGCAGGTCCTTGACCAGCTGGTACGGGGCCAGGACGTAGGAGCGGATCTGGTTGCCCCAGGCGTTGTCGCCCCGCTCGCCCGAGAGCGAGTCGAGCTCGTCGCGCCGTTCCTGGCGGGCCCGCTCGGCCAGCTTGGCCGCCAGGACCTGCATGGCCTTGGCCCGGTTCTGGAGCTGGCTCCGCTCGTTCTGGCAGGACACCACGATGCCGGTCGGCAGGTGGGTCAGCCGGACGGCCGAGTCGGTCTTGTTGACGTGCTGGCCGCCGGCACCCGAGGAGCGGTAGGTGTCGACCCGCAGGTCCTTCTCGTCGATCTCCACCTCCTTCGAGAGTTCCTCGAGGAACGGCACCACGTCGAGCGAAGCGAAGCTGGTCTGCCGGCGCTTCTGGGAGTCGAAGGGCGACATCCGCACCAGCCGGTGGACGCCCCGCTCGGCGGCCAAGAGACCGTAGGCGAAGCGGCCGCGGACGATGAAGGTGGCCGACAGCAGACCGGCCTCCTGTCCCTCGGTGGCCTCCTCGACCTCGACGGTGAAGCCGCGCCGCTCCGCCCACCGCTGGTACATGCGCAGCATCATCTCGGCCCAGTCCTGGGCGTCGGTGCCGCCGGCGCCGGCGTGCACCTCGGCCACGGCGTCGCTGTCGTCGTACTCGCCCGAGAAGAGGGACTGCAGCTCGAGCCGGCCCAGGCGTTGCTCCAGGTCGGCCACGGACTGCTCGAGCTCGCTCGCCAGGCCCGGTTCGGGCGTCCCCGACGCCGCCGCCTCGGCCACCAGCTCGACCAGGACCTGGGCGTCCTCGAGGTCGGTGCGCAGACTTGTCAGCCGGTCCACGTCGTCGTTCACCTTCCCGAACTCGGTCGTCACCGCCCGGGCCTCGTCCTGGTCGTCCCAGAGGTCGGGCCGCCCGGCTGCCTGCTCGAGCTCGTCGCGCCGAGCCCGCAGGTGCTCGAGGCCCAGGTACTTCTCGGCGTCGTCGAGCCGCCCCGACAGCTCCGAGATCTCGTGGCCGAAGTCCCTCGGTTCGGCGACGCTCGGGGCCTCAGGCGGCGCCATGGCAGAACTTGTACTTCTTGTTGCTCCCGCACCAGCAAGGGTCGTTGCGGCCGACCTTGGGCTCGCCCTGCTGGGCCGGGGCCGCGGTGGCCTGGGGTGACGGGGCCCGATTCGGTTCGGCGCTGGATCGCCGGGCGGCACGGGCCGGGGCCGCCGGGCGGGGGGCGGGCCCACCGTTGCCGGTGGCCGACCCGTTGGTCGGCGCCGGGGCCGGCGCGGCCAGAGGTGACGAGAGGGCGTCCACGTCGACACCCCGTTCGGCGGCCAGGGCCGCACCGAGCATCGCCGTGCCGGCCACCGGGTCGTCGGCGGCCTCGTAGACGGCCCGGGCCAGGTCGGGCTCGGCGGCGCCCTCCTGGACCGCCTCGACGTGCAGGACGTAGCGGACGTAGTCGTCGTCGATCGCCGACATCAGCTGCTCGAACATGCTGAAGCCCTCGCGCTGCCAGGCGACCAGCGGGTCCTGCTGGCCCATGGCCCGCAGGTTGATGCCCTCGCGCAGGTAGTCCATCTCGGCCAGGTGTTCCCGCCAGCGCTGGTCGATGATCTGCAACATCACGTCGCGCTCGATCTGGCGGGCCATCTCGACCCCGCCGGGCATGCCCGCGGCGTGCTCCTCGTAGTAGGCCAGGGCCTCGGTGGCGACGCTCTCGATCGAGCTGGTCGACGCTGTCCGCCTCGGCCAGGTCCTCGGCGCTGAACTGCGTCGGGTAGTACTGGGCCACCTCGGCCACCAACTGGTCGAGGTCCCACTCCTCGGCGAACTCGGTCGGGCACTCCGAGCGGACGATGTCCTCGACGGTCAGCGTGAGGAGCTCCCGGGTGACCTCCTCGAGGTCCTCACCGTCGATCACCTGGAGCCGGCGGGCGTAGATCACCTTGCGCTGCTCGTTCATGACCTCGTCGTACTTGAGGACCTCCTTGCGCATCTCGGAGTTCCGACCCTCGACGGTGTTCTGGGCCCGCTCGATGGCCTTGGTGACCATCTTCGCTTCGATGGGCACGTCGTCGGGCAGGGCCCGGCCCATGACCCAGTTCATCGCCCCGGTGGCGAACAGCCGCATGAGCTCGTCCTCGAGGCTCAGGTAGAAGCGGCTCTCACCGGGGTCGCCCTGACGGCCCGAACGCCCGCGGAGCTGGTTGTCGATGCGCCGGCTCTCGTGGCGCTCGCTCCCGAGCACGTAGAGGCCGCCGAGCTCGCGGACGCGCTCGGCGTCGGCCGCGCACTGGGCGGTGAACTCCGCCGTCAGCGACGCCAGTTCGGCCTGGCCTTCCTCGGTCGTGACGTCGATCTCGCGCGCCGCCGCCTCGTGGACGGCCAGGAGCTCGGCATTGCCGCCGAGGATGATGTCGACACCTCGGCCGGCCATGTTGGTGGCCACGGTCACGCCGCCCAACCGTCCGGCCTGGGCCACGACCTCGGCCTCCCGGAAGTGCTGCTTGGCGTTCAGGACCTGGTGGGGCACGCCCCGCTTGTCGAGGAGCCGGGACAGGAGCTCGGACTTGGCCACCGACGCCGTGCCGACCAGCACGGGCTGGCCCAGCGCGACCCGCTCCTCCAGGTCGTCGCACACGGCGGCGAACTTGGCCTCCTCGGTCTTGAAGATGAGGTCGGGCTCGTCCGACCGCAACAGCGGCTTGTTGGTCGGGATCGGCACCACCGACAGGTGGTACGTGCTGGCGAACTCGCCCGCCTCGGTCTCGGCCGTCCCGGTCATGCCGCCGAGCTTCTCGTAGAGCCGGAAGAAGTTCTGGAGGGTCACCGTGGCCCAGGTGTGGTTCTCCTCTTTGATACGGACGCGCTCTTTGGCCTCGACCGCCTGGTGGAGTCCGTCGGACCAGCGCCGCCCGTCGAGCGTGCGCCCGGTGAACTCGTCGACGATCTGGACCTCGCCCCCGGCGACCAGGTAGTCCCGGTCGCGGTGGTAGAGCTCCTTGGCCCGGAGGCTCTGCGCCAGCTGGTGCACGTAGTTGATGGCCACGGCGTCGTAGAGGTTCTCGATGCCGAGCGCCTGCTCGACCTTGGCGATGCCCGATTCCAGCGGGACGACCAGCTTCTTCTCCTCGTCGACCTCGTAGTCGACGTCGCGGGTCAGGGTCCGGGCGATCGAGGCGAACTGGTAGTAGAGCTTGGCCGCCTCGTCGGCCGGACCCGAGATGATGAGCGGCGTGCGGGCCTCGTCGATGAGGATCGAGTCGACCTCGTCGATGATGGCGAACACGTGGCCCCGCTGGACCATGGCGTCGCGGGAGCGGGCCATGTTGTCCCGCAGGTAGTCGAACCCGAACTCGGTGTTGGTGCCGTAGGTGACGTCGCTGTAGTAGGCGGCGCGCTTGACGGCCGGGTCGTCGATGTCCGGCCCGATCCGACCGACGGTGAGGCCCAACCAGCGGTGGAGGCGGCCCATCCATTCCGAGTCCCGGGTGGCCAGGTAGTCGTTGACCGTGACCACGTGCACGCCCCGACCGGCCAGGGCGTTCAGGTAGACCGGCAGGGTCGAGACGAGGGTCTTGCCCTCGCCGGTCTTCATCTCGGCGATCCACCCGAAGTGCAGGGCCATGCCCCCCATGAGCTGCACGTCGAAGTGCCGCTGGCCGAGGACCCGCCACGAGGCCTCTCGGACGACGGCGAAGGCCTCGATCAGGAGGTCGTCGAGCGTCTCGCCCTCGGCCAGGCGCTCTTTGAATTCGACCGTCTTGTGTTGGAGCTCGGCGTCGCTCAGGGCCTCCATCTCCGGCTCGAGCTCGTTGATCATCGGGACGAGCTCGGCCAGGCGTCGGACCTTCTTGCCCTCGCCGGCCTTCAGCATCTGCGTGAACACACTCATGACCGACCAATCCTACCGGTCGCCCACCGCCAGAGGGCCCGGGGTCCATCGGGGTCGACCCCGGGTAGAGAGATGGGCTGCGTGCGGCTGACCTGGTCTTTGACCCCACACTCGCCTGCAGCGGGCTGGGCGACCCGGCACCGGCGGCCATCGAGATGACCCTGCGGCACCACAGATGGATCGCAGTCCCCCGTCGCCACCCGCCGGCGGGTGCCGGATCTCGGGTGGGCAGGACTTACCTCTAAATCGCACCATGCTCAGCAACCATGAGTTGCCTTACGTGGGTCGTTTCGCCTGCGACTGGCCTCGACTTGCAACCACAGACCCGCCCGCAGCCCACCCGCGATGGTACCGCCGGCGAGGCCCCCGCCGGCGCCGGGGGCCGGATCGCCCCCCTGGTTGACGGGAGGAATGTCCAGCCTCGGGGTCACGATCTACGGCGTCGGTGCCGTCTCGTTCATGATGGCCATGTACGCCCTCGAGCGCCGGGGCCGGGTCTTCATCGCGCTGTTCGCGCTGGGGTGCCTCCTGTCCAGCGCCTATGGGTTCCTCTCGGGGGCGTGGCCCTTCGGCGTCGTCGAGTTCGTCTGGTCGGGCATCGCCCTACGGCGGTATGCCGCCGCCGGGCGGCACCGAGTCCCCGACGGTCCCGGATGCCGAGCCCGGCTAGCCCGACAGGGCCTCGGCCACCGCCTTGCCCACCTGCTCGGTCTCGAGCAGGAAGCCGTCGTGGCCGTACGGCGAGGTGACCACGTGCAGGGCGGGGTCGCCGGGCAGTAGCCGGGCCAGCTCCTCTTGCTGGGCCAGCGGGTACAGCCGGTCCGAGTCGACGCCGACGACGGTCGAGCGTGCCGCGACGCGCCCGAGGGCGGCGGCGATGCCGCCCCGGCCCCGACCGACGTCGTGGCGGTCCATGGACCGGCTGAGCACCAGGTAGCTGTTGGCGTCGAAGCGGCGCACCAGCTTCTCCGCCTGGTGGTCGAGGTAGCTCTCGACCGCGTAGCGCCCGCCGGCCGGCGGGTCCTCACCCGGCTGGGCGGCCCGGCCGAACCGCGTCTCGAGCTCGGTCCCGGTGCGGTAGGTCAGGTGGCCGAGTCGCCGGGCCAACCCGAGCCCGGCCACCGGTCCGGCGCCCGGCCGGTCGTAGTAGTCGCCACCGGCGAAGGCCGGGTCGTTGCGGATGGCCTGGGCCTGGACGGCGCACCAGGCGATCTGCTCGGCCGAGGCCGCCGCCCCGCAGGCCACCACCACCAGCCGGGCCACCCGCTCCGGGTGCGCTCGACCGCCCACTCGAGGGCCCGCATCCCGCCCATCGACCCGCCGGCCACCGCCGCCCACCGGCCGATCCCGAGGTGGTCGGCCAGGGCCAGCTCCACCGCCACCTGGTCGCGCACGGTGAGCGCCGGGAACCGTGACCCGTACGCCCGGCCGTCGGGGGCGCTCGACGCCGGCCCGGTCGTCCCCTGGCAGCCGCCGAGCACGTTCGGGCAGACGACGAACCACCGGTCGGTGTCGATGGCCGCCCCGGGCCCGATGAGGCGCGTCCCACCAACCGGGCTGGGGGTGACCGGGCCCGATCGGGCCCGGCGGCGTGGGCATCCCCGGTCAGGGCGTGCAGGACGAGGACGGCGTTGTCACGGCCCGGGGCCAGCTCGCCCCACGTCTCGTAGGCGACGGTGACCGGGACCGACGGACCACCGAGCCATCCGGCCCCTCCTCGGTGAGGAGGGGGGCCTCGGCGAACACGGTGGCGAAGCGCCGACGACCCGGCTCGTCGCCGGGGCGCCAGGCCCCCGACGGCCCGGTCGCCGGTCGGTTCGGCAGGCACGGCCGACGCCGCCCCGGGTCCCTCAGGCCTTGGCAGCCCGGAACCCGGCGTCGAGGTCGGACAGGATGTCGTCGATCGACTCCAGGCCCGACCGACAGCCGCACCAGGTCGGGCGTGACGCCGGCGGTCGCCTGCTCGCTCTCGGTGAGCTGCGAGTGGGTGGTGGTGGCCGGGTGGATCACCAGGCTGCGGACGTCGCCCACGTTGGCCAGATGGCTGTGGAGCTCGAGGGCCTCGACGAAGCGGCGGCCGGCGTCGGCGCCCCCTTCGATCCCGAAGCTGAGGATGGAGCCGGCCCCCCGGGGCAGCAGCTCCTGGGCCCGCTGGTGCCAGCGGCGAGGACGCCAGGCCCGGGTAGGCCACCCAGCGGACCTCGTCGCGGCCCTCGAGGAATTCGGCCACCGCCTGGGCGTTCTGGACGTGGCGCTCCATACGCAGGCTGAGCGTCTCGAGCCCCTGGATGAACAAGAAGGCGTTCAACGGGGCGATCGCCGCCCCCAGGTCCCGGAGCCCCTGGACTCGGGCCTTGGCGATGTAGGCCCCCGGCCCGAGGGCCTCCCAGTACTTGAGGCCGTGGTAGCTCGGGTCGGGCTCGGTGAACCCGGCGTGGCGGCCGCTCGCCCCGAAGTCGAAGGAGCCGCCGTCGATGATCAGGCCGCCGATAGCCGTGCCGTGGCCGCCGATGAACTTCGTGGCCGAGTGCACCACGATGTCGGCCCCGTGGGCCAAGGGGTTGTTGAGGTAGGGCGACGCCAGCGTGTTGTCGACGATCAGCGGCACCTGGTGCTCGTGGGCCACCCGGGCCACACCGGGGATGTCGAGGACGTCGCCCCGGGGGTTCCCGATGGTCTCGCCGTAGAGGGCCCGGGTGTTCGGTCGGATGGCCGCCGCCCAGGCATCGAGGTCGTCGGGGTCCTCCACGAAGTCGACGCTCACGCCGAGCTTCGGCAACGTGTAGTGGAACAGGTTGTACGTCCCGCCGTAGAGCGAGGACGACGAAACGACGTGGTCACCCGCCTCGGCCAGGTTCAAGATGGCCAGCGTCTCGGCCGCCTGGCCGCTGGCCAGCGCCAGCGCGCCGAGGCCGCCCTCGAGGTTGGCCACCCGCTCCTCCAGCACGGCCTGGGTCGGGTTCATGATCCGCGAGTAGATGTTCCCGGGCTCGCCCAGGGCGAAGAGGGCGGCCGCGTGGTCGGTGTCCCGGAAGACGTAGCTGGTGGTCTGGTAGATCGGCGTGGCCCGGGCCCCGGTCGTGGGGTCGGGCTCCGCCCCGGCGTGGATCTGTCGTGTCTCGAAACCGCGGGGATCCTCGGGCACAGTGCGCTCTCCTCAAGTGTGGTGCGTTGTCCCGGTTCCCGTCAGCGAGTGGTGTCCGGTGGCCGGGGATTGGCCGACGTCGCCCTGGTGCCGTCGCCGCCGGGAGCCGTGGTCCCCCACGCGGCGCCGGTGCGGGGCGATCATCCTCATCCAAACAAACCTGACCAGGTTTGTCAACAATCAATCCCGGGACGCCACTCCTTGGGCGACCAGGGCCAACGCCAGCCGGAGGGACAGCACGGCGGCGGCGGCCGGCAGGGCGGCCCGACGCCAGCCCTCGGTCGTCCGGACGGCGAAGTGCCACGCCGAGCGGTGATGGGCCACCACCATGCGGTAGGGGTGTCGGCGGCGGGACACGCCCTCGGCGTGGGTCACCACGGCGTCCTGGGCCGCCCCCACCAACCAGCCGGCCCGGCCGGCCCGCCAGCACAGGTCCATCTCCTCGGCGAACATGAAGTACGACTCGTCGAAGCCGCCGAGCTCCTCGAAGGCCGAGCGCCGGGCCAGGAAGCAGGCGCCCGAGACCCAGTCGGCCCGGACCACGCCGTCCCCGGGCTCGGCGGGCGACCGGTAGCGGCGGGTGAACGGGTTGTCCGGACGGAAGAAGCCGAGCAGGGCGTGGCCCACGGCATCGACCATGGACGGGAAGCGCCGGATCGACGGATACCGCTCGCCGGCCGAGTCGAGGATGGTGGGGCCGACGATGGCCCACGCCGGCTGCTCGTCGAGCACGGCCGACAGCCGGGCCACCGCCCCGGGGTGGATCCGCAGGTCGGGATTGCACACGAGCAGGTAGTCGCTCCCGCGCTCGGCGGTCGCGGCGGCGCCCCGGTTGGCCCCGGCGCCGTAGCCGACGTTGCACCCGGTGGCCAGGATGGGGACCGTAGCCGCCGCCGGCCCGAGGGCCCTCGACGGCCCCACCGGCGTCACCGTTCTCGACCACCACCACGTCGGTCAGACCCTCGGCCTGCAGACTCTCGACGCACTCGGCCAGGATCGGGCCGGCGTCGTAGTCGACGACGACGGCGCAGACCCGGCTCACTGCCCCCCCTGGCGTTGCAGCGCTGCCACGAGGCGGCCCAGCCCTTCCTCCCAGTCGGCCAGCAACGGGTAGCCACCGAGCCGGAGGGCGGCGTTGTCGAGCACCGAATTCGCCGGGCGGGGAGCCGGCCGGGGCGGGTCGAGCGCCGAGGTGGCGATCGGCTCCACCCGCCCGGGATCGCCGCCGGCCGCCGTCAGCACCGCCCGGGCGAACCCGTACCAGGTGGTGGCGCCCTGGTTGGTCACGTGGAAGGTACCGGCCAGCCGCTCGGCGGCCAGTGACACGATCGCCGGGGCCAGATCGGCGGTGAAGGTCGGCGATCCGTGCTGGTCGTCGACGAACCGGAGCGGCGCCGTACCGTCGGCCAGCCGCAGGACGGTCCGGGCCATGTTGGCCCCGCCGGCCCCGCAGACCCACGAGGTCCGGACGATGGTCGCCCCGGGGGGGCACTCCTGCTCGCCACCCAGCTTGCTCTCGGCCGTAGACCGACTGGGGGTTCGGTCGGTCCCACTCGGTGTAGGGGCGGTCCGAACGGCCATCGAACACGTAGTCGGTGGAGACGTAGAGCAGGTGGGCCCCGGTGCGGGCCGCCGCCTCGGCCACGTGCCGGGTCCCGAGGGCGTTCACGGCGAACGCCCGGTCGGGGTCGCTCTCGCAGGCGTCGACGGCGGTGTAGGCCCCGGCGTGCACGATCACCTCGGGCCGGAGCGAGTCGACGGCCTCGAGCACCGTGGCGCGCACCTCGACCGGGAGGGCGGCGTGGTCGAGGCCGGTGACGTCGGCCGGGGCCACCGACTGGGGCGGGGCCCACAGGGCGGTCCGGACCCCCCCGGGCGGCGGCTCGCCCGAGAAGGCGGCCACCACGTCCCGGCCCAGCTGGCCGCCGGCGCCAGTGACGAGGACCCTCATCGGCTCGGCTCCGTCGGCGACCCGGGTCGGCCCGGGCCTAGCGGTCCCGGGCCCACGCGGCTTCCACGACCGGGGCGCGGTTACGCAACGGCTCCCACCACGACCGGTTGTCCCGGTACCAGGCCACCGTCTCGGCCATCCCGTCGGCGAAGTCGATCGTCGGGGCCCACCCGAGCGTGGCCTTGATCTTGGAAGAGTCGAGCAGGTACCGCCGGTCGTGGCCCGGGCGGTCGGGCACGATCTCCTTCAGCGACGGGGGCTTGCCCAGCGCCGAGAGCACCAGGTCGGCGATCTCCTCGATGCTGGCCTCGACGCCGCTGCCCACGTGGTAGGTCTCGCCGACGACACCCCGGTCGAGCACCGCCGCCACCGCCTCGCAGTGGTCCCGGACGTGCAACCACTCCCGACGGTTCTGGGTCGAGGCGTACAGCGGCAGCGGCTGGTCGTCGAGGGCGTGGGTGGTGAACAGAGGGATGACCTTCTCGGGGAATTGGAAGGGCCCGTAGTTGTTGCAGCAGTTGGTGATGGTCACCGGCAGGTCGAAGGTCTCGAAGTAGGCCCGCACGGCGTGGTCGGCCCCGGCCTTGGAGGCGTTGTACGGGGTTCGGGGACGGTACGGGCTCTCCTCGGAGAACGTCTCGTCGGTGTCGAGGGCCAGGTCGCCGTAGACCTCGCAGGTCGAGATGTGGTGGAAGCGGCGCACCCCGTGTCGGCGGGCGGCCTCGAGCATCGTCTGGGTGCCGAGCACGTTGGTCCGGAAGAACAGGCCCGGGTCCAAGATGGCCAGGGAGTTGTGGGACTCGGCGGCGAAGTGGACCACCGTGTCGATGTCGTGGGCGGCCAGCGTGCGCTCGGCGGCGGCCAGGTCGCCGATGTCGCCCTGGACGAACGAGGTCGTCTCGGCCACGTCGGCCAGGTTGGGCAGGTTGCCGGCGTAGGTGAGGACGTCGTAGGCCACCACGTGATCCTCGGGGTGCTGTTCGATCCAGTACCGCACGAAGTTCGAACCGATGAAGCCGGCACCGCCGGTGACGAGCAGTCGCATGGTCGCCGAGGCTACCGGCCCTCGGCCGGGACCTCCGCCGCCTCGCCCCGTAGGTGGACCACGTCGCCGGCCGACACCTCGAGGGTCCCCTCCCCCGTCGCTACCTGGAGGAGGCCGCTCGGAGGTGAGGTCCACGGCCGTCCCGACCACCACCCGGTCGATGAGCTCGACCCGGACGCGGCGTCCCAGCGTGTCGCACCGGGACCGCAGCTCCTCGTGCACTGCCCGGCGGCCGACGGCCTCGTCCAGGGCGGCCCGCCGGGGCTCCAGCGCCTCGAGCAGGGCCGAGAGCAGCTGGTCGCGGTCGGTCGAGCGCCCCCCGGCGGCCGAGAGCGAGGTGCCACCGGCCCCCTCGGGCCCGGGCCAGTCGACGTTGATGCCGATCCCCACGACGACCGCCGGCGATCCGGACGGTTCGGCGACCGCCTCGGCCAGCACGCCGGCCAGCTTGGCCCCCCCGACCAGGAGGTCGTTCGGCCACTTCACCACGGCGTCCACCCCGCTGACCTCCGAGCACGCCGCCACCGCCGCCAGGGCCACGGCCGCCGTGGCCAGGTGGAGGTCGTCGGCGTCGAGGGCCGGACGGAGCAGCACCGACAGGAGCAGGCACGACCCGGGGGGTGCCTCCCAGGTGCGGCCGCGACGGCCCCGGCCGGCCCATTGGTGGTCGGCCACCACGACGATGCCCTCGGGTGCGCCGCTCCGGGCCAGCTCGACGAGGTGGCGGTTGGTCGAGTCGAGGTCCTCGAAACGGCGGATGTCGCCGAACCGGGTCCCCAACATGGCAGGAACACTACGGGGCGTGCCAGTGTTGGGGCGCCGGGCCGGCCCCGGGAACGGGCCGCCCGTGGGCGCCACGGCTGAGTCGAAAGGTCACGCATGCTGAACAAGGTCCTGATCGCCAACCGGGGGGAGATCGCCGTCCGGGTGATCCGTACCTGCCGGGAGATGGGCATCGGCACCGTCGCCGTCTACTCCGAGCTGGACCGGGACGCCCTGCACGTCCGCCTGGCCGACGAGGCCTACGCCCTCGGGGGCGAGACGGCCGCCGAGAGCTACCTCAATACCGAGGCCATCCTCGACGCCATCGAGAAGAGCGGCGCCGACGCCGTCCACCCGGGCTACGGCTTCTTCTCGGAGAACACCGACTTCGCCCGGGCCATCACCAGCAAGGGCGTGACCTTCATCGGGCCGCCGCCCGAGGCCATCGAGGTCATGGGCGACAAGATCAGCTCCCGCATCGCCGCCGAGGCGGCCGGGGTGGCCGGGGTTCCCGGTCGGTCCGAGCCCTTGGTCTCGCCGGACGAGGTCGTGGCCTTCGGTGAGGAGGTCGGGTGGCCGGTGGCCATCAAGGCGGCCTACGGCGGTGGTGGGCGTGGCATGAAGGTGGTCAACGGCCCGTCCGAGGCGCCCGACGCCATGGCCTCGGCCCAGCGCGAGGCCCAGAGCTACTTCGGTCGGCCCGAGATCTACGTCGAGCGCTACCTCGGCTGGCCTCGTCACATCGAGATGCAGGTCCTGGCGGACACCCAGGGCAACACCATCTGGCTCGGCGAGCGGGACTGCTCGTGCCAGCGCCGCCACCAGAAGCTGGTCGAGGAGAGCCCGGCGCCGGAGTTCCCCGATGAGATCCGCCAGGCCATGGGCGAGGCGGCCGTCCGGGTCTCCAAGGCCTGCGGCTACGTGAACGCCGGCACGGTCGAGTTCCTCTACCAGGACGGCGAGTTCTACTTCCTCGAGATGAACACCCGGCTCCAGGTCGAGCATCCGGTGACCGAGCTGGTCACCGGCCTCGACCTCGTGGCCTGGCAGCTCCGCATCGCCGCCGGCGAGCCGCTGACCATCACCCAGGACCAGATCGAGCGCCGGGGCCACGCCATCGAGGTGCGGATCAATGCCGAGGACCCCTCGGGCGGGCGCTTCTCACCGTCGCCCGGGACCATCACCCGCTTCGACCCCCCGGCCGGGCCGGGTGTCCGTCTGGACGCCGGCTACGACGCCGGCGACGCCATCAGCCAGTACTACGACAACCTGGTGGCCAAGCTGGTGGTCTGGGCCGGCGACCGCGAGTCGGCCCGGCGACGGATGTTGCGGGCACTCGAGGAGACCGTGATCGAGGGCGTGGCCACCACCATCCCGGCCGATGTGCTCATCCTCTCCCACCCCGACTTCGCCCAGGCGGTCCACTCGACCAAGTGGGTCGAGGACACCCTGGATCTCTCGGACCTCCAGGTCGGGACGCCGGACACGACCGCCGCCGAGGGCGAGGAGCCCAAGGTGCTCCGGGACGTCACGGCCGAGGTGGACGGTCGCCGCTACCAGGTGAAGCTCTGGGTCCCCGACACCGGCGGCTACGTGGCCGCCGGACCGGCGACGGCGGCGGGGCCCAAGCGTCGGGGCTCGTCCGGCGGCGGGGCGGCCACCGGCTCGGGGACGGTCACCGTGCCCATGCAGGGCACGATCGTGCAGGTGAACGTGGCCGTGGGCGACACGGTCGAGGTCGGCCAGACCATCTGCGTGCTCGAGGCCATGAAGATGGAGAACGCCGTCAACGCCGAGAAGGCCGGGACCATCACCGAGGTCAAGGTGGCGGCGGGCGACTCGGTCGGCGGCGGGGACGTCGTCGCGGTCATCGAGTAGCCGCCGGTCGGCTAAGAAAGGGTCGATGCCCCCGAGCGACGACCCCCGTGGTGCCAAGGCGGCCAAGACGGCGGCCCGCGACGAGGTCACGGGCCGCCTCGAGGCCCTGGTCGACCTGAGCCACACCATCCACGCCCACCCCGAGACGACCTTCACCGAGGTCCAGTCGGCCAAGTGGACGGCCGACGCCCTGGCCGACGGCGGCTTCGACGTC
This sequence comes from uncultured Acidimicrobiaceae bacterium, assembly GCA_963730735.1. Taxonomy (GTDB): domain Bacteria; phylum Actinomycetota; class Acidimicrobiia; order Acidimicrobiales; family RAAP-2; genus CAVSSX01. The sequence continues at coordinate 1,253,886 of CAVSSX010000007.1, read as the reverse complement.
ACCGAGGGAGTGTGCGACCTCCCGACGGCCTTCTCGGCCCGGGCCGGTTCGGGCCCCCTGGTCGTCGCCGTGTGCGCCGAGTACGACGCCCTGCCCGGCGTGGGCCATGCCTGCGGGCACAACATCATCGCCGCCAGCGCCGTGGGGGCCGGGCTGGCCCTGGCCCGGGTGGCCGACGAGCTCGGGATCACCGTGCTCGTCCTCGGCACACCGGCCGAGGAGGGCGGCGGCGGCAAGGTGCTCATGCTCGAGCGGGGCGCCTTCGACGGCGTCCACGCCGCCATGATGGTGCACCCCTGGCCGACCGAGCGGCTCGAGGCGGCCTGCCTGGCCGTCAACCACTACGACGTCCACTTCCACGGCAAGACGGCCCACGCCTCGGCCGCCCCCTACGAAGGGGTCAACGCCGCCGACGCCATGACGGTGGCCCAGGTGTCGATCGGCCTGCTCCGTCAACAGCTGCGGCCGGGTGACCAGGTCCACGGCATCGTCACCGAGGGCGGGTCGGCGGCCAACGTCATCCCCGACTCGGTCACCGGTCGCTTCATGACCCGGGCCCCGAGCCTCGAGGCCCTCGACCGGCTCGAGCCACGGGTGCGCAACTGCTTCGAGGCCGGCGCCCTGGCCACGGGGTCCACCGTCAGCTACGAAGAGCTGGCCCCGGTCTACTCGCACATGATCAGCGACCCCGGCCTGCTCGGGGCCTACCGGCGCAACGCCGAGACCCTCGGCCGCCGGTTCACCCTCGACGACGAGGGTGCGCCACGCCCCACGCTGTCGACCGACATGGCCAACGTGTCACTGGCCCTGCCGACGATCCACCCGATGATCGCCATCGAGTCCCACGGGGCGGTCAACCACCAGCCGGAGTTCGCCGCCGCCTGCATCACCGCCTCGGCCGATGCCGCCTTGTTCGACGGGGCCGTGGCCATGGCCTGGACCGCCGTCGACGCCGCCACCGACCCCGAGCTGCGCCAGCACCTGCTGGCCGGCTGAGGCCCGCGGCGCCGGGCGGCGCGGGCTAGAGGGCGGCCCCGGGCCCGGCGGTCGTGAGCTCCTTGGGGACGCCCCGGGGCAGGATGGCCCCGCAGACCACGGCGCCGATGACGAAGATCAGCGCCGCCCACAGGAACGACGTCGTGTAGCTGTGCAGGGCGGCGGCCCGCAGCGTCGCCGGCCCGACGGTCTTGCCGACCAGGTAGGCGGTGGCCGCCCCGGCGGCCAGCGTGTTCAACAGGGCCGTGCCGATCGAGCCCCCGATCTGCTGGCCGGTGTTCAGGGTGGCCGAGGCCACGCCGGCGTCGTGGGGGGCCACGCCCAGGGTCCCGGTCGAGAAGGACGGGGCCAGGCTCATGCCGAAGCCCACCCCGATCAGGAAGATCCACGGGAGCACGTCGGTGGCGTAGCTGCTGTGCAGCCCGACTCCGTGGAGCAGGACCAGGCCGAGGGCGTCGAGCAGCATGCCCGCCGGGACCAGGGGCTTCGGACCGATCTTGGGCAACAGCACCCGCAGACTGATCTGGGCCATGCCGGCTAGCCCGGCCACCATGGGCAGGAAGGCCAGACCGGTGAGCACCGGGCTGTAGTGCAGGGTGTCCTGGAGGTAGTAGGTGACGAAGAGGAAGATCCCGAAGATCCCGGCGCCGGAGAACAACATGGCCAGGACCGATCCGCCCCGCATCCGGTTGGCGATGACCCGGGGCGGCAGCAGTGGGTACTTCACCCGGACCTGGAGCAGGAAGAACACGCCCAGCAGCACGACCCCGAGGGCCAGGAAGCCGATCGTGTAGGGGTTGCTCCACGCCGTGGTCTCGGCGTGGGAGAACCCGTAGACCAGCGAGAACAGCCCGGCGGTCACCGTGATGAGGCCCGGGTAGTCCACCGGGTCGTGGTCGGTGCCCCGGTCGCCCTGGAGCCACAGGAGCGACCCGGCGACGGCGACGGCGGCGAAGGCCAGGTTGACGAACAGCGTCCAGCGCCACGACACGTAGGAGGTGAGGATGCCGCCGAGCAAGAGGCCGATGGCCCCGCCGGCGCCGGCGATGGCCCCGTAGATGCCGAAGGCCTTCCCGCGCTCCTCGGCGTCGGTGAACGTCGTGGTCAACAGGGCCAGCACCGCCGGGGCGAGGAGGGCGCCGAACGCCCCCTGGACCGTCCGGGCGGCCACCAGCATGGCGAAGTTGACCGACGCACCACCGATGGCCGACGCCCCGGCGAACCCGACCAGGCCGATCACCAGGGCCCGCTTGCGCCCGATGATGTCGGAGATCCGGCCCCCGAGGAGGAGCAGGCTGCCGAAGGCCAGCGAGTAGCCGGTCACCACCCACTGCCGGTCGGCGTTGGAGAAGCCCAGATCCTGCTGGGCCGTCGGGAGGGCGATGTTGACGATGGTGTTGTCGAGGATCACCATCAGCTGGGCGATCCCCAGCACACCCAGGATCCACCAGCGCTTGGCGTGGTTGGCCGGAAGGGCGGGGCTGCCGACCTGCGTGGCGGCGGCGGTGCTGGCGTCCATCGGTGACCTCCTCGTCGACTGCGCTCGGTCCAGCCGGCGGGGCCCGCGCGCGTCGTCGAGCACCTTCGCCCGGACCACGTGACCCACCTGCCCACGACCTTATGGGCTACCGCGCCCGCTTCCGGCCGTCGGCCGGGGCCAGGCTGTCATCTCGGTGTGACACCGGCCGGGGCGGGTCGCCCCGGGGTGGGGTCAGCCGCCGGGGTGGTAGACGCCGAAGACGTCGCGCAGGACGTCGGAGACCTCGCCGAGGGTGGCCATGGCCCGCAGGGCCTCCTTCATCGGCACCAGCACGTTCTGGGTGCCTCGGGCGGCCGCCGAGACGTCGGCCAGGGCCGCATCGACCCGGGCCTGGTCCCGCTCGGCCCGCACCGCCTGCGTGCGGGCCACCTGGTTGCGCTGGAGCTCGATGTCGATCGGGAAGACGTCGGCCGGCTCGTTGACCTCGTCGACGAACCGGTTGACCCCGACCACCACCTTCTCGCCGTCGTCGACCGCCTTGGCGAAGGCGTAGGCGGCGCTCTCGATCTCGTCCTGCAGGAAACCGGCCTCGATGGCCGCCACCGCGCCGCCCAGCTCGTCGATGCGGTCCAGGTACACCTGGGCCGCCGCCTCGACCTCGTCGGTCAGCGACTCGATGAAGTACGAACCGGCCAGGGGGTCGACGGTGTCGGCGATGCCCGACTCGAAGCCCACGATCTGCTGCGTCCGCAGGGCGATCTTGGCCGCCCGGGTGGTGGGTAGACCGAGCGCCTCGTCGAAGCCGTTGGTGTGGAGACTCTGCGTGCCCCCGAGGGCCGCCGCCAGGGCCTGGATGGTGACCCGGACGATGTTGTTCTCGGGCTGCTGGGCGGTGAGCGTCGAGCCGCCGGTCTGGGTGTGGAACCGCAGGACCTTGGAGCGCTCGTCCTTCGCCCCGAACCGCTCGGTCATGATGCGCGACCACAGGCGGCGGGACGCCCGGAACTTGGCGATCTCCTCGAACAGGTTGTTGTGGGCGTTCCAGAAGAACGACAGCCGGGGGGCGAAGGCATCCACGTCGAGTCCGGCGGCCAGGGCCGCCTCGACGTAGGCGATGCCGTCGGCCAGGGTGAAGGCGATCTCCTGGACCGCCGTCGAACCGGCCTCGCGGATGTGGTAGCCCGAGATCGAGATGGTGTTCCACCTCGGCAGCCGCTCGGCGCAGTAGGAGAAGATGTCGGTGATCAACCGCATCGACGGCCGGGGTGGGTAGATGTAGGTCCCCCGGGCCACGTACTCCTTCAAGATGTCGTTCTGGATCGTCCCGCGGACCTCGGTCCCGGCGACCCCTTGCTCCTCGGCCACGAGTTCGTACAGGAGCAACAGGATCGACGCCGTCGAGTTGATGGTCATCGACGTCGTGACCTTGTCGAGGGGCAGGTCGGCCAGCAGCAGTCGCATGTCGGCCAGCGAGTCGATGGCCACGCCGACCTTGCCCACCTCGCCCTCCGAGCGAGGGTGGTCCGAGTCGTAGCCCATCTGGGTCGGCAGGTCGAAGGCGCACGAGAGGCCGGTCTGGCCGGCGTCGAGGAGGAACTTGAAGCGCTCGTTGGTCGCCTCGGCGGTGCCGAAGCCCGGCGTACTGGCGCATCGTCCAGAGGCGCTGGCGGTACATCTCGGCGTGGACGCCGCGGGTGTACGGGAAGGCGCCGGGCGAGCCCAGCTGGGCGGCGGCATCCCACCCGTCGAGATCGGTCGCCGTGTAGAGCGGTCGGATCTCGATGCCCGAATCGGTGCGTCGAGCGGTCGGGGTCTCCTTGTCCGGGGTCACCCGACCAGCCTACGAGGCGCACTGCGCCGACGCCCATCCGGGCGCCGGCGCAGTGTCAGGTGTCACCTCAGTGGGCGTGCGGCATGCAGAGGTCGTCGTACTCGGCGATGACGATCTCGCCGGCATCGGGACCACAGGCCGGGCAGGCCGGGTCCCGGCGGACCTTGAAGGTCCGGAACGACTCGTCCAGGGCGTCGTAGGCCAGGAGCCGACCGACGAGCGGATCCCCCAGGTCGAGGATCAGCTTGATGGCCTCGAGCGCCTGGATCGACCCGATGATGCCGGGCAGCACGCCCAGCACGCCGGCCTCGGAGCACGACGGGGCCAGCTCGGCCGGCGGCGGCTCGGGGATCATGCAGCGGTAGCACGGCCCGACGTAGGGCTGGAACACCGTGACCTGTCCCTCGAAGCGGAAGATCGACCCGTGGACCACGGGGATCCGCTTCAACAGGGCGGCGTCGTTGACCAGGTAGCGGGTCGGGAAGTTGTCGGTCCCGTCGACGATGACGTCGTAGCCGTCGATGATCTCGAGCACGTTGTCGGCCCCGAGGCGCACGTCGTAGGTGACCACGTTGACGTCGGGGTTCATGGCGGTGAGGGTCTTCTTGGCCGAGTCGACCTTGCGGTCGCCGATCCGGTCCATGTTGTGGAGGATCTGGCGCTGGAGGTTCGACTCGTCGACCACGTCCATGTCGATGATGCCGAGGGTCCCGACACCGGCCGCCGCCAGGTAGAGGGCGGCGGGCGACCCGAGGCCACCGGCCCCGAGGAGGAGCACCTTGGCGTCCAGCAGCTGCTGCTGGCCCTTCTCGCCGATCTCGGGCAGCAGCAGGTGGCGCTGGTAGCGGTTGCGCTGCTCGGCCGTCAGCGTCCGGGGGGTCGACCAGGGCTTGCCCTCGTCCTTCCAACGGTTGAAGCCGCCGGCCATCGAGACGACGTCGGTGTAGCCCAGTTGGCCCAGCGTCTCGGCGGCGAACGCCGAACGCGTCCCACCGGCGCAGTAGACGACGATGGGCGCCGCCTTGTCGGTCAGCTTGCCCTCGACCTGGAACTCGAGGTGGCCCCGGGGCAGGTGGACGGCGTTGGGCAGCGCCCCCTGCTCGAACTCGTCCGGCTCCCGGACGTCGAGGAACGTGGCGGACCCCAGTCGGGACTCGGCCTCGTTGGTGTCCACCTCGGTGATGGCGGACTTCGCCTTGCTGAGAAGATCTCGTGGTGTCGGCATGCGGTACCTCCCGGCGTCGCCACTCCCTTGCGTCAGGTAAAACCGTACCAGCGGGGTCAACATTCCCGTGAGCGAGTATCCAGGTCGGATGCGGACGGCGGGGCGGCACGGCGCCCCTGGTGCACGGGCCCCGACGAACGGGCGAGACGAGGAGGCGGGTCATGGAGCTGCAGGAGGCCCTCCGCCGACGGCGCATGGTCCGGAGCTTCTCCCCCGATCCCCTCGACCCGGCCGTCGTCGCCACCCTCGTCGACGACGCCCTCCGGGGCCCCTCGGCCGGCAACGCCCGGGGCACGGCCTGGGTGGTGCTGACCGGGGACGAGACCGCCACCTACTGGTCCACCACCACCACCGCGGACTGGCGGGCCCGGTCCCGCCGGTGGCCCGGGCTCTCCCGGGCGCCGGTGGTCGCCGTGGCCCTGGCCTCGCCCGAGGCCTACGTCACCCGTTACGGCGAGGCCGACAAGGCCGACGCCGGCCTCGGTCCGGCGGACGAGGGGGGTCGGGGTGCGACCGGGTGGCCGGTCCCCTACTGGTTCGGCGACACCGGGTCGGCGGTGATGGCCCTCCTGCTCGGCGCCGTCGACGCCGGGCTCGGGGCGTGCTTCCTGGGCGCCTTCCGGGGCGAGGCGGCGCTGCTCGAGGCCACCGGCGTGCCAACCGGCTGGCGCCTCTACGGCGCCGTGCTGTTGGGCCGACCCGATGGGGCGGACCACCGGTCGCGGTCGCTCGACCGCTCTCCCGACCGGGCCGGGCGTGTCCACTGGGGGGGCTGGGACGCCGGCAGTCGGTGACCCGGCGTCAGCCGGTCGACGGCTCGACGGCCATCGGTCGGGCGGCGGCACCGAAGAACCTCGCCAGCCGTACGGCGTCGGCCGCCAGCGCCGCCTCGTCCTGCGGATCGAGCGGGGCGAACGGTCGCAGGGTCACCGAGGCGCCGGACAGCGACCACGTCCCGACGGCCCGCCCCTCCACCAGGGCCACGGCCCGGAAGATCCCGTTGACCGTCACCACGCCCCGGTGCTCGCCGAGCACCGGGGTCCGGTCTCGCCAGCCGAGCAGGAGCGGTTCGAAGGGCCCGAGCAGCCGGGGCGGCGGGAGACGGCGGGGGACGGTGACCCGGCCCAGGGTGACCAGACCGCCCGGTAGCTCCCGGAGCTCGCCACCGATCGAGCGGAGGCCGGCACGCGCCTGGCCCAGGGGCACGCCGGACCACGTGGCCAGGTCCCGCTCGTCGGCCGGGGCGTGGCCGGCCAGGTAGCGACGGGCCAGCTCGGCCAGGGCCCGGGGGCGGTCGAACGGCGGCGGTGGGCCGAGCCAGTCCTCGACCAGCACAAAGGCCTGCTGACCGTCCACCATGGGACCCCGCACGATGCGGCCGTCCAGGCTCGCCCGGATCAGGAGATGGACGAAGGCCTGGCCCGCCGTCCGGACGCCGGCCTCGTCGAGCCGCTGCCGGAGGTCCCGCCGGGACAGCGGTCCGCCATCGAGGGCCCGCACGATCACCGCCGTCCCCCGATCCGCCGCCTCGATCGACAGCCCCTCCTGGACCAGGCGGCGGGCGTTGGCCGTCCGCGACGTCGGCGCCGTCAGGGCCTGGAGCCACGGATAGTCCTCCCGCCGGACCAGGTGCAACGTGCCTCGGTTCAGCCACGTCGTCACGAGCGACCGATCAGCGAGCGACCGGTCGACGTCGTCGACCGTCACGCCGGCCGAGCGGGCCCGGATGGCCAATCGGGCACCCGTGAGGTCCTGGGCCTGGACGGCCAGCAACCGCTCCACCACCGTCCGGGGGTCTCGGGCCGGCCGACCGGCGAGCAGTTGGGCCCCGAGACGGGCGAGCGAGGTCGCCATGCGCCGTCCAGCTTCACCAACCGGCCGCGCACCAGCAAGCGGACGCCAGCAAGGCGTCCGGCAAGGTGGGCCACCGAGGCTGGGGCGATGGAACCTCGCCTCGTGCTCGTCCCCCCACCGCCGGCCGACCGGCGGGACCTGGCGGCGACGGTCGGACCGTGGGCCGGCGTCGTCGGGCTGGTCCGGGGCGAGGACGACGACCAGGGGCCGGGCTTCGGCCTGCGCTCCGGCTACGTCGAACGGTTCTGGCTCCCGTGGCTCGGTCCGTCGGCCACGCTGCTGGTGCGCCATCTCGATGAGGCGTTGGAGGGCGCCGCGGACGACCCGTTCGACGGGTCACCCGGTGTCGTCCCCGTCGACCTGGAGGAGGTCGCTCGGTGTCTCGGGTTGGGCGGGGCGGCCAGCCGGCGCAGCGCCCTGTCCCGGGCCCTGGCCCGGTGCGTCCGGTTCGACTTCGTTCGACCGGCGCGGCCCGACCTGCTCTCGATCCGACGGCGGTGCGCCGTGCTCTCGAGGCGCCAGGTGGCCCGGCTCCCGGCCACCCTCCGGGCGGCCCACACGGTGTGGACCGAGGCCGGGACGGACCCCGACGAGCTGCGCTGGCGGGCCCGGGCGCGGGCCCTCGAACTGACCGGCCGGGGGCTGACCCGGGAGGAGATCGAGCGGCACTTGTCGCACGGCGGCCTGCACCCGGCGATGGCCTTCGACGTGGCGGCCTGGGTCAGCCGTCGCTGACCGCCGGCCGACGAAGCTCAGCCGGTGAACGTGGCCAGCAGGGTCAGCAAGGTCCGGACACCGAAGGCCGTTCCGCCCTTGGACAGGTAGCCCGAGGACTCGGCCGAGCGGCCGGTGCCGGCGATGTCGAGATGGGCCCAGCGCGGACCGTCGACGAAACGGGCCAGCAGGAGCGCGGCGGCGATGGCCCCGGCCTGACCGGCCTTCCCCACGTTCTTCATGTCGGCCACGTCCGAGTCGATGTGGTCGGCGTAGTCGTCGGGCATCGGCAGGGGCCACAGGGCCTCGCCGGCCCGGGCCCCGGCCGCCCGAACCTGCTCGGTGAATCCGTCGTCGTTGCCGAAGAGGGCGGCGACCGATGTCCCGAGGGCCACGGCGGCGGCACCGGTGAGCGTGGCCACGTCGACGATGGCGTCGGGTGCCAGCTCGCTCGCCAGGACCAGGCCGTCGGCCAGGACCAGCCGTCCCTCGGCATCGGTGTTGAGGACCTCGATGGTGGCGCCGTTGCGGATCGTGAGCACGTCCCCGGGCTTCATCGCCGCCTCCCCGGGCATGTTCTCGGTGACCGGGGCGATGGCCGTCACCCGGATCGGCACGTCGAGATCCCGGCAAGCGCTCAGGGTGGCCAGCACGATCGCCGCGCCGCTCATGTCGGTCTTCATCGTGGTCATCCCCTCGGGGGTCTTGAGCGAGAGCCCCCCCGAGTCGAAGGTGATGCCCTTGCCCACCAGCACGACGTGGGGAACCCGCCCGCCCACCACCGCCGGATGGGCCGGCTCGTAGTCGGCCCGGACCAGCCGGGGGGCCTGGATGGAGCCCCGGGCCACCCCGAGCAGGCCGCCGAGCCGCTCGGCGGCGATCCGGTCCTCGTCCCAGACCTCGACCTCGACGCCGGGGATACCGGCCAGGCGATCGACCACCCGATCGGCCAGCACCCGCGGCGGGAGATCGCTCGGCGGGCAGTTGATGAGGTCCCGGGCGAAGGTCACGGCGTCGGCCACCACGTGCCCCCGGCGCACACCCTGGGCCACCTCGGGGGCCACCGCGTCGGCGACGGTCACCACCAGGCGGCCGATCGAACCCGGTCGGGGCGCGCTCTTGAACTCGTCGTAGCGATAAGTGGCGAGGAGGGCCCCCTCGGCCACCGCCGCACCGACATCGGTAGCCGGTAGCACCGGGACCCCGGGTCCGGGCGCACCGAGGAGCCCGCTCGGCACGACCAGGGCGGCGGCGCCACCGTCGCCGGCCGCCCGCACGGTGGCGGCGGCGGCCCGGCGCCAACGTTCGCCATCGAGCCCGTCGAGCTTCCCCAGCCCGACGAGCACCGTCGAGGCCCCGCCGGCCGTCCGCAGGACCAGGGTCTGGCCGGTCTTGGCCGTGAAGCCCTGCTGAGAACACCAGGCGCCGTCGAGCTCGGCCAGGACGGGGATCCCGCCCACGTCGGCCGGGAGCCCGGCGGGCAGCGAGGGTCCGTCTCGCCCGACCACCACCGGCAGGCCCACGGCCACCAGATCGGGGATGGCCAGATTCTCGAGGGCGCCGAACCGGATGACGTCGACGGTTGCGCTCATGCCGGTGGGGTCCCCTTCGTCGTGGCGTCCTTGGCGGCCAGATGCTCGTCGCCCTCCTGCCAGCGGGCCATGGTCCACACGAGGTCCGACAGCCGGTTGAGGTAGGGGCCGACCTGCGAGTCGCCGTCGAGACCGTGGGCCGCCTCGTCGGCGACCACCAGGCGCTCGGCCCGGCGCACCACCGTACGGGCCACGTCGAGTAGGGCCGAGATCCGATTGGCCCCGGGCACCACGAACTCCTTGGGCAGCGTGGTGCGCTCGGAGAGGGCGTCGATGTGCGTCTCGAGTGCGGTGACCATGTCCGCCGTCACCAGGGACGTCCCCGGGCTGAGCTTGTGGCGGTTGCCCGGCGCCGTCGCCACCTCGGCCATCAGCACCCACAGGTCACGTTCGATGGCCACCAGGAGCTGGTCGAGCTCGGCCCCGGCGATGGCCTCGGCCCGGGCCACCCCGAGGGCCGCCTGGGCCTCGTCGACGGCGCCGTTGAGCTCGATCCGGGGCGAATCCTTGGCCACCCGGGTGCCGTAGAGGAGGCCGGTGGTCCCGTCGTCGCCTTTCCGGGTGTAGATGCGCATCGGGGCGGATGCTACCAACCGTGTTTGACCAGGCAGCTCCGCCGGTAGCCTTGGGGGACCATGGCGGTGACCCCAACCTTGCTGGGCCGGCTCGATCCGGACCGCTCCTCCTATCTGGCGGCGACGCGCGAGCGGGTCGTGGTCTTCGACGGTGCCACGGGCACCAACCTCCAGCTGCAGGAGCTCACGGCCGACGACTTCGGCGGACCCGAGCTCGAGGGCTGCAACGAGATCCTGGTCGACTCGAACCCCGACGCCGTCCGCCGGCTCCACCGGTCCTTCCTCGAGGTCGGGGTGGACGTGATCGAGACCGACAGCTTCGGTTCGTTCTCGGTGGTCCTCAACGAGTACGGGCTGGCCGACCAGGCCTACGGCCTCTCCCGCCGCTCGGCCGAGCTGGCCCGCGGCGTGGCCGACGAATTCGCCACCCCCGACCGCCCCCGGTGGGTGGCCGGGAGCATCGGCCCGGGCACCAAGTTCCCGACACTGGGCCAGATCCCCTACGCCACCCTGCCGCGACTCCTACGAAGAGCAGGCCCGGGGACTGCTCGACGGCGGCGTCGACCTGCTCATCATCGAGACGGTATTCGACCTGCTCTCGGCCAAGGCCGCCGTGAACGCCGCCCGGCGGGCCATGCTCGCCGTCGACCGCCTGGTCCCGATCCAGCTCCAGGTGACGATCGAGCTCACGGGCCGGATGCTCCCGGGCACCGAGATCGCCGCCGCCCTCACCAGCCTCGACGCCCTCCAGGTCGACGTGGTCGGCCTCAACTGCGCCACCGGGCCGGCCGAGATGGGCGAGGCCCTGCGCCACCTGTCGGCCAACAGCCGGGTGCCGATCGCCTGCCTGCCCAACGCCGGGCTGCCCTCGGTGGTCGACGGCAAGATGCACTACGACCTCACGGCCGACCAGCTGGCCGAGTTCCACCACCGCTTCGTCACCGAGCTCGGGGTGTCGGTGATCGGCGGCTGCTGCGGGACGACCCCGGCCCACCTGGCAGCCGTCGTCGAGCGCTGCGCCGCACTGACGCCGGCCGAGCGCCAGGTGGTGCACGAGCCCGGGGCATCGTCGATCTACACCGCCGTCCCCTTCCGTCAGGACACCTCGTTCCTGGTCGTGGGCGAGCGGACGAACGCCAACGGGTCGAAGAAGTTCCGCGAGTCGATGCTCGAGGGCGACTGGGACGCCTGCGTGGCCATGGCCCGCGACCAGGTGAAGGAGGGCTCGCACGTCATCGACGTGTGCGTCGACTACACCGGCGCCGACGGCGTGGCCGACATGACCGAGGTGGCCAGTCGTTTCGCCACCCAGTCCAGCGTGCCGCTGATGGTCGACACCACCGAGGGCCCGGTGGCCCGGGCGGCCCTCGAGTGGCTGGGCGGGCGGCCCATCCTCAACTCGGTCAACCTCGAGGAGGGCGACGGCGAGGGCACCCGGCTCGACACCTTCCTGCGCCTGGCCCGGGAATTCGGGGCCGCCGTCGTCTGCACCTGCATCGACGAGGAGGGCCAGGCCCGCACGGCCGACTGGAAGCTGCGGTCGGCCCGGGCCATCCGGGACATCGCCGTGGAGCGCTATGGCCTCGAGCCGGCCGACCTGCTCTTCGACCCCTTGGCCCTCCCGCTGTCGACCGGGATGGAGGAGAGCCGGCGCGACGGCATCGAGACCATCGAGGGCATCCGGCGGATCAAGGCCGAGCTGCCCGGCGTGTCGACCATCCTCGGCCTGTCCAACGTCTCCTTCGGGCTCAACCCGGCCGCCCGCCAGGTGCTCAACTCGGTCTTCCTCCACGAGTGCGTGGCGGCCGGACTGGACGCCGCCATCGTGCACGCCTCCAAGATCCTCCCCCTGTCGAAGATCGACGAGCGGGCCAAGGAGATCTGCCTCGACCTCGTCTACGACCGCCGTCGCGAGGGCTACGACCCGCTGCAGGAGCTGCTGGCCCTCTTCGAGGGCGTGTCCACCTCGGCGGCCTCGGCCGACGAGCACCTCGACTGGCCGGTCGACCGCCGCCTCGAGCAGCGCATCATCGACGGCAACCGCAACGGCCTGGAAGCCGACCTCGACGAGGCGATGGGCGCCGGGCACACCCCGCTGGCCATCGTCAACGACGTCCTGTTGGCCGGGATGAAGACCGTCGGCGAGTACTTCGCCTCCGGGGAGATGCAGCTGCCCTTCGTGCTGCAGTCGGCCGAGACCATGAAGGCCGCCGTCGCCTACCTCGAGCCCCACATGGAGAAGAGCGACCAGGGGGGCAAGGGCACGGTCGTCCTGGCCACGGTGAAGGGCGACGTCCACGACATCGGCAAGAACCTGGTCGACATCATCCTGACCAACAACGGCTACGAGGTGGTCAACCTGGGCATCAAGGTGGGGATCAGCGAGATGATCGCCGCCGCCGAGGAGCACGGGGCCGACGCCGTCGGCATGAGCGGCCTCCTGGTCAAGTCGACCCTCATCATGCGGGAGAACCTCGAGGAGCTGAACGCCCGGGGCCTGACCGGGCTCCCCGTGATCCTGGGCGGGGCCGCCCTCACCCGCTCCTACGTCGAGCGCGACCTCCGGGGCGTCTACGGGGGCCGCCTCTTCTACGGCAAGGACGCCTTCGAGGGCCTCCGGACGATGGACCGGCTGGTGGAGCTGCAGCGCACCGGTGAGGAGGACGAGCTCTTCGGGCGCGAGATCTCGGCCAGCACGGTCCCCCACCGCAGCCGGCTCGACGCCCAGGAGGGGCCGGTCGAGGGGCAGCCGTCGCGCTCGCCCGACGTGGCGCTCGACAACCGGGTGTTCGTGCCACCCTTCGTCGGCAGCCGGGTGGCCAAGGGCATCCCGGTCGACACCGTGGCCGAGTACCTGAACCTCACCTCGCTCTTCCGCAACCAGTGGGGCTTCCGACCCGACAAGGAGCTGGGCGAGGACGACGAGGCCTTCAAGGACCGGGTGCGGTCCACCCTTCGTGAGGAGCTGGCCAAGGCCAAGGAGGCCGATCTGCTGGTGCCCCAGGTGGCCTACGGGCACTTCGCCGCCAACGCCGAGGGCAACGACCTGATCGTCTGGAAGGACGAGTCCCGGGCATCGGAGTGGCTGCGCTTCACCTTCCCCCGTCAGCGCCAGGCCCCGTGGTTGAGCATCGCCGACTTCTTCCGGTCGACCGAGTCGGGTGAGGAGGACTGGGCGTCGTTCCAGCTGGTCACCATGGGCTCACGGGTCTCCGAGGCGGCGGCCGAGCTCTTCGCCGGCGACGAGTACCAGCAGTACTTGTTCCTGCACGGTCTGGGCGTGGAGATGGCCGAGGCCCTGGCCGAGTACTGGCACCTGCGGATCCGCCAGGAGCTCGGGTACGCCGACGAGGACGGCCCGACGCTGGCCGGCCTGTTCCGCCAGCGCTACCGGGGCGGCCGCTACTCGTGGGGCTACCCGGCGTGCCCGGACCTCACCGACAACGCCAAGGTCGTGGAATTGCTCGGCGGCGACCGGATCGGCGTCGAGGTGAGCGAAGGGTTCCAGCTCCATCCCGAGCAGACCACCGACGCCATCATCTGCTCGCACCCCCAGGCCAAGTACTTCGTCGCCTGATCCCCGGTTGCGCCCGGCACCCGCAGCGCCCCGCTCGGGCACGGAGCGCTCCCCCTACTGGTCAGCGACGTCGGTGGGCGCTACCTTCGCGTGATGCCGACGGCACCTGACGGCACCGCGATCCCTGGCCACCACGTCGTGGCGCTCGTCACGGCCATCCAGGACCCCCGGTCGAAGCTGATCGTCGAGATCGTCCTGGCCGCCGTGGCCGTGGCCATCCTGCTCATCGTGGCCGTGGTGCGGGCCCGAGAGCGGCACCGGGTCAAGGTCGCCCGATCGGGGGAACCGGCGGCCCCGAGCCCCGAGGCGTCCGCCGCAGCCGCTCCCCCACCCCCGCCACCCCCACCGCCACCCCCACCGCCCGACTCGGTCGCCACGGCGGCGACGCCGAGCGGCGGGGAACCGTCGGCCACGCCGACGCCGACCCCTACGCCGCCCCTCACCGCCGAGGATGCCGCCACGTCACCGGTGGCCAGCGTCCCGGCCCCGGCCGACGAGGCCGGCGCCGACGAGCCGGCACCGGCCGATGCCGGCGACGCCGTGCTGGCGACCGCCGCGCCGGCGCCGACGACCAACGGCGCACACGGCGGGCCCTCGTCCGTGCCCCTCGACCCGATGGCCGGGTTCGTCGACCTGCCGTCGCCCAACGGATCGAGCGGTCGCCGACGTCGTCGAGCGGTCGCCAACGGCTCGGACGGCCCCCCCACCAGGGCCGGCACCCCGTCGGTGACGGGTGCCCACGCGGCGACCGATCCACCGCCGCTGGCCCAGGGCACGCCGCCCCGACGTCCGGCCCACGCCCGGATCGACCCGGACGCCGAGAAGGTCACGCCGTCGAGTCCCGAGGACGAGCACGAGTCGGTGACCCCCGAGCTCGACCTCGACGGGACGGTGGCCCGTCGAGCTGGCCCCTCGGACCCCGAGGTGGGCACGCCCGCCGGTTGGTTGCCCGAACCGAGCGGCGATCCCGACACCTTGCGCTACTGGGACGGCGTGGCCTGGACCGAGCACACGGCCCACCGGATCTGACCGTTGCTCGACGTCAGCATCGCCGAGGACCCGATCCGTCTCGGTCAACTCCTCAAGCTGGCCGATCTGGCCGAGTCGGGTTCGGCCGCCAAGGACCTCCTCGACGAGGGGGCGGTGTCGGTGAACGGGCAGATCGAACAACGGCGCGGCCGGCAGATCCACCGGGGCGACCTGGTGCGCGTGGCCGGGACGACCGTCCGGGTCAGCTGACGTCGACGGCCGGCGATCTCAGGCGCCGGCGTGCTCCCGGAGGTCGTCGAGGCTGACCCACTCGAGCGTGGAGACGTGGGTGGCCTCCAGCACGACCTGCGGCGCTGCGCCGGCCTCGAGGGCCTCCTGCCAGCGGTCGGCACACAGGCACCACTGGTCGCCGGGCCGGAGCCCTTGGAATCCGAGCTCGGGCCGGGGGGTGCTGAGGTCGTTGCCGGCCTCCTTGGAGAAGGCCAGGAATTCCTCGGTCACCCGGGTACACACGGTGTGGACACCCAGGTCATCGGCCCCGGTGTTGCAACAACCGTCGCGATAGAAACCGGTCAAGGGGTCGGTGCTGCAGACCTCGAGTTCGCCACCCAGGACGTTGTGTGCCATGCACCATTTGACCACCTGGCGGCGCCGTTGCCGAATCGGGCCGGCGGGCCGAACCTCAGCGTGCGGTGAGGGTCACCGGCACCGCCCCGGCGGCTTCGGCGGCGTCCCGGGCGTGGTAGCTCGACCGGGTGAGGGGTGACGACTCGACGTGGGCCAGGCCGAGCGACCGGCCGATGGCGCCGAGCTCCTCGAGCTCCTCGGGCGTCCACCAGCGCTCGACCGGGAGATGGTCCCGACTCGGCCGGAGGTACTGGCCGATGGTGGCGATGGACACGCCCACGCCCCGCAGGTCGGCCAAGGTCGACACGACCTCCTGGCGGGTCTCGCCCAGCCCCACCATGAGGCCGGACTTCACCACCAGGCCGGCCTCGGCCGCCCGGGCCAGCACCGAGAGGCTCCGGGCGTAGCCGGCCGACGGGCGGACGGCCCGCTGCAACCGGGCCACCGTCTCGATGTTGTGGTTGAGGATGTCGGGCCGGGCGTCGAAGATCGTCGCCAGATCGTCGGCGTCCCCCTTGCAGTCCGAGATCAGGACCTCGATCGTCGTGGCCGGCCGGTGCCGCCGGATGGCGGCGATGGTCTCGGCCATCGCCCCGGCACCACCATCGGGGAGGTCGTCACGGGCCACGCAGGTCACCACGGCGTGGGCCAGCCGCATCCGCTCGACCGCTTCGGCCACGCGCTCGGGCTCGGTCGCATCGAGCGGCAGCGGGTGGCGCGTGTCGACCAGGCAGAACCCGCAGGCCCGCGTGCAGCGCGAGCCGTTGATCATGAAGGTGGCCGTGCCGTCGGCCCAGCACTCGTAGATGTTGGGGCAGCCGGCCTCCTCGCAGACCGTCACCAGCCCGAGGTCGTGGATGGTCCGGCCGAGGTCGAGGTACCCCTTGCCCATCCGGGCCGGGATCCGCAACCAGTCGGGCTTGCGGCTCGACAGGTCCAGGCCGCCGTCGGGGTCGACCCCGGCCTGGCGGAGCCGCCGCAGCAGCGGCCGCTCGGTGGTGAGCGCCACCGGGACCGGGCCGCCGGGAGCCGTGGTCGTCGCCTCCAGGCGGTCGTTCGGGCAACCGGTCGGCGTCGCCGGCCAGGGTGACGTCGCGCCGGTCGACCTCGCCGCCCTTCCCCCAAGCCGAGATCGCCCGGGCCAGGACCGCCTCGACCACCTCGTCCATCGTCACCGTCGACCCCTCGGCCCGCAACGACGTCACCGGGCGATCGGCGATGCCACAGGGCACGATGTGGGAGAACATCGACAGGTCGCAGTCCACGTTGAGGGCCACCCCGTGGAGGGTCCGGCGGCGACCGTCGGCCGTCCGCACCGCCCGCACCCCGACCGCCGCCACCTTGCGCGGTGACGGTCCGTCGAGACCGACCCAGATCCCGGGATACCCCTCGAGGCGGCCCACCCCGACCCCGGCGATGCCCACGCCCAGATCGGCCAGGGCACCGATGACGACCTCTTCCAGCCGGTGCACGTGCGCCCGACCGGCGCCGGGATCGTCGGCCAAGGTGACGATCGGGTAGAGCACCAGCTGACCCGGTCCGTGGTACGTGACGTCGCCACCCCGGTCGGTGACCTCGAGGGCAGCGCCGACCGACGCCGGGTCCACGAGCACGTGTCGCCGGTCGGCCCGGATACCCAACGTGTAGACGTGCGGGTGCTCGAGCGCCAGCAGGTAGTCGTCCTCGGAACGCTGGAAGAGCGCCGTCTGCAGCGACAGCGCCTCGGCATAGGGGACGCGCCCCAGACGGCGGACCCGGAGCACGGTGTCGTCCCCTACAGCTCGGCTGCCCAGTCGCGCGACCCGAGCAGCTCGGCGACCCGGCCCAGGAAGGCCGAGACGTAGGCGCCGTCGACCGCCCGATGGTCCCACGACATCCCGAGGACGCCCGTCGAATGGATGGCGATGGACTCGGAGCCGTCGGGCAGGGTGACGACCACCGGCCGGCGCTTGATGCCGTCGGTGGCCAGGATGGCCACCTGGGGCTGGTTGATGATCGGCACCGTGAAGAACGTGCCGAACGGGCCGTCGTTGGTGATCGAGATGGTCCCCCCGGCGATGTCGTCGGCGCCGAGTTGGCGGGTGCGGGCCCGATCGGCCAGGTCCCGGATTCGACGGGCGATGCCTCGCAGCGTCACCTCTTCGGCCCGGTGCACCACCGGCACGATGAGACCTTCGTGGTCGAGGTCGACGGCCACGCCCAGGTTGATCTGCTGGTGCACCACCAGGCTGTCCTCGGCGATCGAGGCGTTCAGCTCGGGGTAGTCCCGCAGGGCCTCGACCGTGGCCCGGGCGATGAACGGCAGATAGGTGAGGGAGAATCCCTCCTCGGCCTTGAACCGGGAACCCCAGGCTGCCCGGACCCGCTCGACGTTCTCGAAGTCGACCTCGTTGGCGATGAAGGCGTGGGGCGACGTGGCCTTGGAGCGCACCATGTGCTCGGCCGTGCGACGCCGCATGTTGGAGAACGGGACGACCCGGTCCCCGGCTCGGGGCGTGGCCAGCGAGGTCGAGGCCGAGGCGACGACCGATGACGCCGCCGGAGCCGGTTCGGGGGCGGCGTGGGCGGGCGCCGACGGCGGGGGCTGCGGCGCGGCGGGCGGCTCCGGAGCGGCCGTGGGCGCCGCCGGGGCGGCGGTCGTCCCGGCGTGACGGGCATCCACCACCGCCAGGACGTCCTCACGGGTGATCCGGCCGCCGAGGCCGGTCCCGGTCACCTCGGACGGGTCGATGTCGTTGTCCGACAGCAGGCGCCGGACGACCGGGGACAGCAACGGTGCCTCGGGCCCGGCGCTCGTGGCCGAGCCGACCGTGAAGCCCGGCGGGGGCGGGGGCGGCGAGGCGGCCGGCGGGGGCGGGGCGGCGGCGGGGGGCGGCGGCGCGGCCACCGGCGGCGGTGAGGCGGCGGCGGCCGGGGGCGGGGGCGGCGCGGCGGGAGGAGCCGCCGGTGCCGGGGGCGGGGGCGGGGGCGGGGGCGGGGCAGCTTCGGCGGCAGGGGCCGGTGCCGGCTCGGCGGCGGGCGCCGGTGCTGGCGTGGCCCCAGCATCGCCGATCACCGCCAGTCGGGCGCCGACCTCGACGGTCTCGCCCTCGGGTACGAGGATCTCGGTGAGGACGCCGGCGGCGGGCGACGGCACCTCGGAGTCCACCTTGTCGGTGGACACCTCGAAGAGCGGCTCGTCACGCTCGACCGAGTCGCCGACTCCCTTCATCCACCGGGTAATGGTCCCCTCGGTGACGGTCTCTCCAAGTTGCGGCAGCGTCACGTCAGGCAACGTGCAGCCCCCTCCCGGTCAGCGCCTGCACCGTCTCACCGAAGGTTTCGGAGAGGGAAGGGTGCGGCTGGGTGAATTGTGCGACGTCTTGCGGTGTGGCTTCCCAGTTGACGGCGAGGTAGCCCGCCCCCAGCTGCTCGGTGACCCAGGGCCCGGCCATGTGGACCCCGATGATCTTCCCGGCCGTGCCGTCGGGCTTGCGTTCGGCGATGACCTTCACCAGGCCCTCGGTGTCGCCGATGATGCGGGCCCGGCTGTTGCCGCCGAAGGGGTCCTTCTTGACGATCACCTCGATGCCCTGCGCCGCCGCCTGGGCCTCGGTGAGGCCGGCGAAGGCCACCTCGGGGTGGGTGTAGATGCACCACGGGACGCCCGAGTAGTCGACCGGGAGCACCGGCTCACCGATGATGCCCTTGATGGCCACGATGGCCTCGGCGAAGCCCACGTGGGCCAGCTGCGGGGTCCCGGCGACCAGGTCGCCGACCGCCCACACGCCGTCGGCGTGGGTCCGCTGGTACTCGTCGGCCACCACGAAGCCCCGCTCGTCGATGACCACGCCGGTGCCCTCGTCGACCAGGCCCTCGGTCCGTGGGCGTCGTCCGACCGCCACCACCACCGCCGAGACCACGACGTGCTCGTCCTCGCCGAAGTGCACCGAGGACTTCGTGCGGTCGGGGTTCGGCGTGTGGCCGCGAACCGGGACGCCGGTCTTGACCTCGATGCCGCGCTTGCGGAACGAGCGGGCGACCACGTTGACCACGTCGATGTCGCAGCCGAACAGGATGTTGTCGAGCGCTTCGAGCACCGTGACCTTGGTCCCGAGGTCCGACAGGAGCGAGGCGAACTCGCAGCCGATGACACCGCCGCCGATGACGGCGACCGACTCGGGCAGGACGTCGAGGTCCAAGAACTCGTCCGAGGTGAGCACCAGCTTGCCGTCGATCTCGAACCCCGGGATGGTGCGGGGCACCGACCCGGCGGCCAGGATGACGTGGCGTGCGGTGAGCTCGGTGCCGGCCTCCTCACCGTCGATGACCCGGACCCGGCGCCCCGGCAACAGCGTGCCGGTGCCCGAGACGGTGGTGATCTTGCGGCCCTTCAGGAGCCCTTCGAGGCCCTTGAACAGCTGACCGACGACGGCGTTCTTGCGGGCCTGGCTGACGGCGAAGTCGGTCTTGGGCTCGTCGACCAGGATGCCGAACTCGGCGGCGCCGACCACGGTGCGGTGCACGGCGGCCGTCTCGAGGAACTCCTTGGCCGGGATACAGCCCCGGTGCAGGCAGGTCCCGCCGACCTTGTCCCGCTCGACGATGGCCACCGAGAGTCCGGCAGCGGCTCCGTAGAGGGCGGCGGCGTAGCCGCCGGGACCACCTCCGATGACGACGACATCGAATGCCGTCTGTTCCGTCGCCATCGTGTCCTCCTCCTGCTCGTGTCCTCCCCCGAAAACTGTCGGCGCCACCTGGTGGGCGCCCCCCTGGCCGCCGCGTGGTTCCGCGTGCAGCCTATCGGGACGGCACCCTACCCGGACCCCCTTGCGATCCCGAATCGGCGCCGAACGGTCGCTCAACGTACCAGCAGCATCGACCGGTGCGGCGACGTCGGGAACCCCCGCCCGGCCCTCCCGCCCGACCGTGGACGACGGTCGGCGACCGGCTGCGGTCAGGCCCGCAGCCCCTCGGCCACCCGGCGGGCCCGTCCGGTCACCCGACCGGCGCGGAACCGCACGCTCGGGCCGAGCACCTGACGGCCCTCCAGCGGGTGGTAGTCGTCCGACGCCGACGTCAGGGCGGCATCCTCGTCGTCGGTCAGCTCCAGATCGGCGGCGGCCGCGTTGGCCTCGGCCTGGGCCACGCTCGAGGCGCCGGGGATGACCACCACGTGGGGCCGCCGCAGCAGCCAGGCCAGGGCGATCTGGCTCGGCGTGGCCCGGTGGGCCGCCGCCACCTGGGCCAGGACCTCGAGCAGCGGCGCCGCCCGCCGCAGGTTCTCGGGCAAGAAGGCACTCGTCGAACCCCGCAACCCCTTCGGGCGGTGGTCGACGTCGTAGCGCCCCGAGAGCAGGCCCTGGCCGAGCGGGCTGTAGGCCATGATCACCCGACCGTTGGCCTGGGCCCACGGCAGCACGTCCGCCTCGACCCGGCGGTCGACCAGGCTGTAGCGCACCTGGTTGGTGGCCACCGGGCCGCCGAGCAGTTCCTCGGCCGTCAGCCAGTCGGCCAGCGAGAAGTTGCTCACGCCGACGTGGTCCACCAGCCCCTCGGCCACCACCCGGCCGAGGGCCGCCATGGTCGGTCCGAGCGGCACCACCGGGTTGCGGAAATGGACCTGGTAGAGGTCGATGGTCTCGACCCCGAGTCGCCGGGCGCTGCCCGTGACCCGGTGGGTGACCACCGGGTCGATGGGCAGGATCGGGAAGAGCTTGGAGGCGACCACCGCCCCGTCCCGTCGGCCGGCCAGCGCCCGACCCAAGATGCGCTCGGAGCGCCCACGCCCGTAGATCTCGGCGGTGTCGAACAGCGTCACCCCGGCGGCCAGCGAGGCCTCGACGATCGCCGGGGCCACCTGCTCGGCGTAGTCCGAGCCGTAGCCCCACTCCCGGGAGCCGAACTGCCAGGTCCCGAGACCGACGGCCGAGAGCCGGAGGTCGTCGGTCTCGACGAACCTCATCGTGACGTCACTTGGGGGGCATCCGGATGCCGCCGTCGAGCCGGATGACCTCGGCGTTCAGGTACCGGTTCCGGGCGATCTCCACCACCAGGCTGGCGTACTGGGCCGGGTTGCCCAGCCGGTTCGGGAACAGGACCGACTTGCCGAGCTGCTCCCGGGCCTCCTCGGGCAGCATGGCCAGCAGCGGCGTGTCGAACAGGCCCGGCGCGATGGCCAGGACCCGGATGCCGACGACGGCCAGGTCTCGCGCCGCCGGCAGGGTCATGCCCACGATGGCCCCCTTCGAGGCCGAGTAGGCCAGCTGGCCGATCTGGCCGTCGAAGGCGGCGACCGAGGCGGTGTTCACGATGACGCCGCGCTCCCCGTCGTCGCCGGGCTCGGTCTGGGCCATGGCCGATGCCGCCTTGGACATGACGTTGAACGTGCCGATGACGTTGAGCCGCTGGATGAACTCGAACGCCCCGAGGTCGTGGGGCGTGCCGTCGCGGTTGATCACCCGTCCGACCCAGCCGGTCCCGGCGCAGTTGACGGTGGTCCGGAGGTTCCCGCCATCGGCCGCCTGATCGACGGCCCGCTGGCAGTCGTCGGGCTCGGTGACGTCGCCAGCGACGTAGTTGCCGCCGATCGACTGGGCCACCTGCTGGGCACCGGCCTCGTTGCGGTCGAAGACCGTGACCCGCACCCCCTGGGCGGCGAGCGCCTCGGCGGTGGCGGCACCGAGGCCCGAGGCCCCGCCGGTGATCAGGGCTGCAGTTCCGGTGAGCTCCATGGACCGATGGTACGGGATGGCGACGTCGAGCAGCGGGGCGACTCGGCCCGCTCGTCGCGCTAGGGCCCGGTGGTCCCGGTCCCCGCCGTGGCGGCGGCCAGCGCCAGCTGGTCGACCACGTCGTTCCACCGGTCCCCCGAGTGGCCCTTCACCCAGTGGAAGGTGACCGTCCGGACCGGGTCGAGGGCCAGGGTGAGCAACGGCTCCCACAGGTCCTGGTTGGCCACCGGCTTGCCCTGCGAATTGCGCCAGCCCTTGCGGTACCAGCCCTTCCACCAGCTCTGGCGGAAGCAGTTCACGACGTAGGTGGAGTCGCTCACCACGTCGATCCTCGGGCGGTCGGCGAAGGCCCGCAGGGCCTCGAGCGCCGCCGTGACCTCCATCCGCTGGTTGGTGGTCTGGCTGTCGGCGCCGCTGGCGAAGGGGCCGTCGGGCACCGCCCAGGCCCACCCACCCCGGCCGGGGTTCCCGAGGCACGAGCCGTCGGTGTAGACGACGAGGGCGCCGTCGGCGCCGAAATCGGATTGGGTCACCGGCAGTTTGTACTACGACCTGGGGCGCCGCGTGGTCTTTCGCCGGACCAATAACGGTGCCACCATGGAGTCATGCTCTTTGATGGGATCAACCACCAAGTACCCGACATCGATCCCAGCGAGACCGGCGAGTGGGTCGACTCGTTCGACGCCGTGGTCGAGCGGCACGGTCGCACCCGGGCCAAGTTCTTGCTCATGACCTTGCTGCAGCGGGCTCGCTCGCTCCAGGTCGACTTCCCGGCCACCGTGTCGACGCCGTACGTCAACACCATCTCGCCCGACGAGGAGCCGTGGTTCCCGGGCGACGAGTACCTCGAGCGGCGCATCCGGGCCTACATCCGCTGGAACGCCGCCGTCATGGTCACCCGGGCCAACAGCCGGACCGAAGGCATCGGTGGCCACCTGTCGACCTACGCCAGCTCGGCCGCCCTCTACGAGGTGGGCTTCAACCACTTCTTCCGGGGCAAGTCCGACGGTGGCTTCGGCGACCAGGTGTACATCCAGGGCCACGCCTCCCCCGGCATCTACGCCCGGGCCTACCTCGAGGGTCGCCTGAGCGAGGCGCAGCTCGAGAACTTCCGCCACGAGGTCGACGGCAACGGCCTGCCGAGCTACCCCCACCCGCGGAGCCTTCCCGAGTTCTGGGAGTTCCCGACCGTGTCGATGGGTCTCGGGCCGATCAACGCCATCTACCAGGCCCACGTGAACCGCTACCTGCACCAGCGCCAGCTGGTCGACACCAGCCGGGGCCGGGTGTGGTGCTTCGTGGGCGACGGCGAGATGGACGAGCCCGAGTCGATCGGGGCCCTCGGGGTGGCCGGCCGCGAGCACCTCGACAACCTCATCTTCGTCGTCAACTGCAACCTCCAGCGTCTCGACGGCCCGGTGCGGGGCAACGGCAAGATCATCCAGGAGCTCGAGGCGGTCTTCCGGGGCGCCGGGTGGAACGTGATCAAGGTCATCTGGGGCGGCCGCTGGGACGAGCTGCTGGCCCGGGACGTCGACGGCGTCCTCCTCGACAAGATGAACACCACGGTGGACGGCGAGTTCCAGAAGTACGCCACCGAGTCGGGGGCCTACATCCGTGAGCACTTCTTCGGCCCCGACCCCCGGCTGCGCAAGCTGGTCGAGCACCTGAGCGACGAGGAGCTGCAGGCCCTCCCCCGCGGCGGCCACGACTACCGCAAGCTCTACGCCGCCTACAAGCTGGCCACCGAGCAGAAGGGTGCGCCGACGGTCATCCTGGCCAAGACGGTGAAGGGCTGGACGCTCGGCCCCGAGATCGAGGCCCGCAACGCCACCCACCAGATCAAGAAGATGACCAAGGCCCAGCTGCGGACGCTCCGGGACCGGCTCTACCTGGCCGACGAGATCCCCGACGAGGCCCTCGACGCCGACCTGCCGCCCTACTACCGCCCGACGGAGGACTCCGAGGCCTACCAGTACCTGGTCGCCCGCAACGCCATCCTCGCCGGCCCGGTGCCGAGCCGCGTGGTGCGACCCAGCAACGCCGCCCTCCCCGACTCGAAGGTCTTCGCCGAATTCCTGTCGGGCTCGGGCTCCCAGGCCGCCTCGACGACCATGGCCTTCGCCCGCCTGCTCCGCAACCTGGTGCGCGACCCGGCCATCGGCCCGCTCGTGGCCCCGATCGTCTCGGACGAGGCCCGCACCTTCGGGCTCGAGCCGCTCATCGCCGAGGCCAAGATCTACGCCCCCGAGGGCCAGCGCTACGTCCCGGTCGACGCCGGGCTCCCCCTCACCTACGCCGAGTCGGCGTCGGGCCAGCTGCTGCAGGAGGGCATCTCCGAGGCCGGCGCCCTGGCCACCTTCACGGCGCTGTCCACGGCCTACGCCACCTGGGGCCAGCCCATGCTCCCGGTGTTCCTCTTCTATTCGATGTTCGGCTTCCAGCGGGTGGGCGACCTGACCTGGGCCCTGGGCGACATGCGGGGCCGGGGCATCCTGGCCGGCTGCACCGCCGGGCGGACCACCCTGCAGGGCGAGGGCCTCCAGCACGACGACGGGCAGTCACCGCTGCTCGCCTCGGTCAACCCGGCCGCCCTCATCTACGACCCGGCGTTCGCCTACGAGCTGGCCATCGTCATGGAGTACGCCATCGAGCGGATGCTCGGGCCGGACCCGGTCGACCAGTTCCTCTACCTCACCCTCTACAACGAGAACTACCCCATGCCGGCCCTGCCCGACGGCCCGGCCGGCGAGACCATCCGCCAGGGCGTGATCGACGGCCTCTACCGCTTCGCCCCGCCGACCGAGATCGAGACGACCCGACGGGCGACGCTGTGCTTCTCGGGTCCGATGTGGCAGATCGCCATGGAGGCCCGCCGGGTCCTGGCCGAGGAGTGGTCGGTCGCCGCCGACGCCTGGTCGGTCACCTCGTGGTCGGCCCTGCGGACCGACGCCCTGACGGTCGAGCGCTGGAACCGGCTGCACCCCGAAGCGCCCCCTCGCGAGAGCATCGTGGGCGGTGGCCTGGGCGTGGGCCAGGGGCCGGTCGTGGCCGTCACCGACTACGTCCGCACCGTGCCCGACCAGGTGGCCCGGTGGATCCCCCGTCCGTTCACCTCGCTCGGCACCGACGGCTTCGGCCAGTCCGACGCCCGAGACGCCCTCCGGCGGCACTTCGAGGTCGACACGGCCCACGTGGTGGTGGCCGTGCTGGCCCAGCTGGCGACCAGCGGCGAGATCGACCCGGCCGACGTCACGGCGGCCATCGCCCGCTACGGCATCGATCCCGACGCCGCCGAGCCCTTCCTGGTCTGACCGGCCGGACGCCCGGCGGTCACCTCCGGGCGACCGCCGGGTTCAGAGGACGACGTTGACCAGCCGCGGCGGTCGGACGATGACCCGGGTGGGGTCGCCGTCGCCCAGGGCCGAGCGGACCTTGTCCGAGTCCAGCGCCAGGCGCCGGGCGTCCTCCTCGCTCAGGTCCGGCGCCACCTCGAGCCGGTCGCGGACCTTCCCGTTGACCTGGACGACCATGGTCACCGTGTCCGACCGCACCAGGGCCGGGTCGAACGTCGGCCACCGCTCGGCGTGGAGCGGCCGGTCGGCCCCCTGGCGGCGCTCCCACAGCTCGGCGGTGACGTGCGGGGTCATCGGGGCCAGCAGGAGCAGGAGGGCGTCGACCGCCTCGTCGAGCACCTCGGCGTGGGGGCCGCCCTCGGCCCGCACGTAGCGGTTGAGGAGGTTCACCTGCTCCATGCAATGGGCCACGGCCGTGTTGTAGGACCAGCGGTCGAGGTCGGCCGTCACCTGCTCGATCGTCCGGTGGGTGGCCTGGCGGACCGCCGTGTCCTCGGGGGTGGCCGCCCCGTTCCGGGTGGGGACCTCGGTCGTCACCAGTCGCCACAGCCGGTCGAGGAACCGGGCGCAGCCGTCGATCACCTGGTCGGTCTGCTCGGTCCAGTCGAAGTCGTCGGCCGGCGGGCCCACGAAGAGGTGGAACAGCCGGAGGGCGTCGGCGCCGACGGTGTCGTAGTACTTGGCCGGGGCGATCAGATTGCCCTTGGACTTGGACATCTTCGACCCGTCCATCCGGATCATGCCCTGGGTGAACAGCCGCCGGAAGGGCTCACGGGGCACGCCGTCGGCCAGGCCCACGTCGATCAGGGCCCGGGTGTAGAAGCGGGCGTAGAGCAGGTGGAGGATGGCGTGCTCGATGCCCCCGATGTACTGGTCCACCGGCATCCAGTGGCGGGCCGCCTCGGGGTCGAAGGGCACGTCGGGGTGGAAGGGGTCGGTGAACCGCAGGAAGTACCAGCTGGAGTCGACGAACGTGTCCATGGTGTCGGTCTCCCGGGTCGCCGGGCCGCCGCACTTGGGACAGGTGGTGTGCAGGAACGCCTCGTCGAAGGCCAGGGGCGACTGCCCGGTGGGCAGGAACTCCACGTCGTCGGGCAGGAGCACCGGCAACTGGTCCTCGGTCAGGGGCACCATCCCGTCGTCGGGGCAGTAGACGACGGGGATGGGACAGCCCCAGTAGCGCTGCCGCGAGACCAACCAGTCCCGCAGGCGGTAGTTGACCTTCCGGTTGCCGATCCCCTCGGCCTCGAGCCAGTCGATGGCCTTCGCCTTGGCGGTGGCGATGTCGAGACCGTCGAGGAACCCGCTGTTGATCTTGACGCCGTCGCCCGAGTACGCCCCGCCCCCGCCCTCGTCCCACCCCTCGGGGGCGGCCACGGTGCGGACGACCGGCAGGCCGTAGGCCTCGGCGAAGGCCCAGTCGCGCTCGTCCTCGGCCGGCACGGCCATGATGGCCCCGGTGCCGTAGCCCATGAGGACGTAGTCGGCGACGTAGACCGGCACCAGCTCGCCGTTGAAGGGATTGACCACGCTCGAGCCGGTGAAGGCGCCGCGCTTCTCGAGCCCGGCCCCGGCCTCGGCCGTGGCCATCCGCTCGATGTCGGTCTCCTGGGCCGCCCGGGAGCGGAGGGCCTCGACCGCCGCCTGCTGCTGGGGCGTGGTCAGCTCGGCCACCAGCGGGTGCTCGGGGGCCAGCACGGCGTAGGTCATGCCGAAGCTGGTGTCCGGGCGGGTGGTGAAGACCCGGATCGAGAGGGGCGGGCGCCCGTCGCTGCCGTCGCGCCCGGCCACCGCCAGGTCGAATTCGGCCCCCTCGGATCGGCCGATCCAGTTGCGCTGCATCACCTTCACCCGGTCGGGCCAGTCCAGGTCGTCCAACCCGGCCAGCAGCTCGTCGGCATAGTCGGTGATCTTGAAGAACCACTGGTTGAGGTCGCGCTTCTCGACCAGGTCGCCGGAGCGCTCGCAGGTGCCGTCGGCCAGGACCTGCTCGTTGGCCAGCACCGTCTGGCAGCCCGGGCACCAGTTGACCGGGGCGTTGGCCCGGTAGGCCAGCCCCGACTCGAGCAGCCGCAGGAAGATGACCTGGTTCCAGCGCATGTACGCCGGGTCGTGGCTGCGCACCTCCCGCCGCCAGTCGTAGACGACGCCCAGCCGGGTGAGCGACGCCTTCAGCTCGGCGATCCGGGCGTCGGTGAACTCCCGCGGCGGGGTCCCGGTCTTGATGGCGGCGTTCTCGGCCGGCAGGCCGAAGGAGTCGAAGCCGAGGGGCGACAGGACCGCCTTGCCCAACATGGTCTGGTGCCGGACGACCAGGTCACCGAACGTGTAGTTGCGCACGTGGCCCTGGTGGGCCGCCCCCGAGGGGTACGGGTACATGCACAGGGCGTAGAACGGCTCCCGGGGGTCGTCGTTGTCGACCTCGTAGGTGCCGCCGTCGCGCCACACCTGCTGCCACTTGAGTTCGATCTCGCCGACGTCGTAGGCCCGTGCCATCCCCGAATGTTAAGGGTTGCGGGGCCGAGGGCCGGACGTGGGTCGACCGCCCACCGCGGGCGAGCAGTCCCCCGTCCCCCTCCGCTCCCCCGAACGGCCAGGGGCGGGGGACGTCGAGCCCGATGGCGTCAGCGCTGGGTGCCGATCTCGGCGGCGAACCACGTGAGGTGGTCGGCGAACTCCTCGAGCGACGCCGTGGGCGGCGCCGGCAGCGACGTCCGGGTGGCCCCGGCGGCCTTGAGGGTCTCGAACCACTCGATCGCCCGGTCCCGGTAGGCCGCCCTGGCCTGCGGCGATGCCGAAGCGAAGGTCTCGAACTCCCACAGCGGCGGTCCCCCCAACCAGTTGATGTCGAAGGTGTCGCGCTTGGTGGCCAGCTCGGGCTGGTCGTAGAGGTATTCGAGCAGCGGCGGCAGGTCGTCCAACGAGAAGTCGGTGGGGTTGGGCTGCCAACCGTCGTGGCGGGCCGCCCGGCGCAGCGCCGCCTTCGAGTTGCCGCCGACGTAGATGGGTGGCCGGGGTCGCTGCAGCGGCTTGGGTTCGAAGGCCAGACCCTCGATGTCGTAGAACTCGCCGTGGAACGAGGGCTCCTCGGACGTCCAGAGCTCGTGCATGGCGGCGAGGATCTCGTCAGCCCGCCGCCCCCGCTCGTGGAAGGGGATGCCCAGGGCGGCGAACTCGGCCTCGGCGTGCCCGACCCCGATGGAGATGTTCAGGCGGCCGCCCGACAGGACGTCGAGGGTCGTGATGGCCTTGGCCAGGGCCAGGGGTTGGTAGTAGGGAAGAACGAGCACGGAGGCGTCGACCCGGACCCTCGTCGTGGCGCCGGCGATGAAGGCCATCACCGTCGTGCCGTGCAGCCAGAACGTCCCGAGCCGCGGGACCTCCCAGTAGGGCATGGCGAAGTGCTCGGGCGTGGTGAGGGCGTCGAAGCCCAGGTCGTCGACCACGCGGGCGATCCCCTGGAAGTCGGGCGCCATGAGCTGCCGGCTCCAGTCGGGAACCCTCGGCATGTGGTTGGTCCCCGGCAACGGCACGTAGATCTTCAAGGCGCGCGAACCCGCCATGCCCCCTCCTTGGCTCAGCCCACGGGTCGATGCCCGGGGTGACGCCATCCTCGCGCCCGACGCGGCCATGACGCCGTTCATTCCCCTCCGGTGCCTCGCCGCCTCCGATCGGAGGATTCGAGGCACCGGAGGGCCACGGCCTCCCTGGCATGATGGGTCCATGGAACGGGTGCTCGGCATCGGCGGACACTTCCTGCGGGCCTCTGACCCGGCAGCGCTGGGCCGGTGGTACCGCGAGTGCCTGGGACTGGACGCCGACGCCAACGGTCTCTGGGTGCAGGAACCGGGTCCGACGGTGTTCGCCGCCTTCGACGCCGACACCGACTACTTCGGCTCGCCGACCCAGCAGACCATGCTCAACTTCCGGGTCCGGGACCTCGAGGCCATGCTGGCCCAGTTGCGCCGTCTGGGCGCCGACGTGGCGGGCGAGATCCAGGAGATGGACGGCGTCGGACAGTTCGGCTGGGTCAACGATCCCGAGGGCAATCGCATCGAGTTGTGGCAGCCCGCCTGACGAGGCGGGCGGCGGCCGTGACCGACTGGCCCGACCGTGCCTCAGCGGTGTCTCGGGCTCGGCTATCCTGAACCGGCCGTACGGGTTGCCGTTTCGCAGCAGCTATCCACACGCTGCGAACGGAGTGTGGTCAGAAGGTTCGAACAACCTTCTGACCAGGTACGGGGGTGTAGCTCAGCTGGTAGAGCGCTTGACTGGCAGTCAAGAGGTTCGTGGGTTCGAGTCCCATCACCTCCACTTGTTTTCCCTGGTGAGGGGCTTTTCGATTCAGTAACCGTTGTGTTGTTCGGCCAGAGTGACGACCGATTGACAACGGAGTTCCCCGGAATAGGGGCGTTTCAGGCGAGGAGTGCAGCCGTCAGCGCTCCCCCAGCCTCTCCCGGCTCGGCTGCCCCGGCAGCACGTCTTCTCCGCGACGCAGGGCCTCGGCCATCTCGGGGGTTACGCCGTCGGAAAGGTGCACATCAGGAGTTGCCGTCGGTTCGAAGCTGGAGCTATGAGGCCGACACCTCGATGAAGGTGATCGAGTTGCCTTCGAGATCGACGTAGCTGGCCTTGCGCCCGGCTCCCTCGACTGTCTCGATCGGGTGGCTGAACTTCCCCCGCTCGGCGGTCTCGGACCTCACGGCATCGAGATCCGGCACGGCGACGTTGACCAAGGCGCTCCCGGCTCGTTCGGGGTCCAGAAGCACCAACAACCACGCCCCGTCGTTCAACCGCCACATCACCTCGGTGTCGTTGGGCTTGATGTCCGGTGGTCGACCCAGCAGGGAGGAGTACCACTCGACGGCGAGGGCGAGGTCCGACGTCGGGACCCCGGCGAACAAAACGTCGAACTGCATGGGCAGACACTGTCAGGCGCGACTCCGGGCTGCCACCAGAACCGCCGAGCCATGGAGTGCCCGGCGACCAGTCGGGGTACCTCCACGGCATGAACCCGCACGTCGCCGCTCTCACCGCCCAGGCAGGCGAGTGGGTCCGCACCCCGGCTTACGGCATCGGGCTGTTGATCATCCTGGCTGTCCTCGCCGCCGCGGGCGTCATCGGGCGTCGCCTGACCAAGACCAAGTCACAGCGTCGGGCCGAGGTTGCTGAGGCGAACGACATCATCGTGCGGAACGCCGAACGAGCCGGATGGGGACCACCGAGAGAACCTCATCACCACGGTGCCAGCGGACCGCCCGAGGAGCCCTGACTGGCGATCTGGGTATTGCTCCTCACATGGCAAACAACGGCGGGAAGCAACTTCCCATCGGCAGGACGATTACCGTCTCGGGGGTCATCATCGTCGCTGGGATTCTTGTGGCTGTGTCCGTCTCCCTGGCCTGGGGAGTCCTGGTCATCGTGGGGGGTGTCGCAGGTTTCGTCGGTCCGCTGTTGGCTCGGGGGCCAGCCCACGGCACCGGGTAGCTGACCACTGGTTAGCGGCGACGCCCCTCCTGTCAGAGAGCCACCCCATCGGCGCGGAAGTACACCTGGCGTCCGCCGAGGGGTGCGACCAACAGAGAACGAACCGCCCATACGTGGGCGATCGCCGGCCTCGCCATTTGCACGCCCGATTCTTCGGCCCTCTGGACCGCCAGCCGATATTCATCAGTCGTGCCAACTCGACAGGTGAGCCGCACTGCGTCAGGCGACTCCTCGACCACGAAAGAGTGCAGGTGGTTGCCCCAACCGTAGGTGCCGGACGACCAGAGCTCCCGGGGGTTCTCTCGCAACCAAACTCGTTGAATCGGCACAATCCAGGGATCATGGGTGAGAGCGTCAGGGACGGTCTCTGGTGGTGAGTTCCGTCGCCACGCCAACATCGGCTCGCCCTCGGTCCAGCGAGGATCTTCGGTCAGTTCAACAAACGACCCTGCGGGTGTCCACTGGAAATCGAGCATGACCCAGATCTGAGCGCCAGGGTCGTTGAAACTGTAGGACCTCGGACCGATCAGACCCGTGGCGACCAGTTCGTCAGCCGCACCAAGGTCGTATCGATGGTTTGCCCTGGTTAGCAGCACGTTGTTCCACCACCCCGGGCTCTTCTTCACCTCCCCGACCATCGCACCCACGCCCAGGTGAACGTCCGTCCCGGTGTCGAGGGCCCGTGACCTCGCCTCGAGGATCGAAGTTCCGGTGACCCGAAAGCGGAACGAGACCGTTTCTTGGTCAGGGACGTGCTCCGGATCGATTTCCTTCCACATCATGACGAAAGCATCTCAGGCGGCTGAAC
Organism: uncultured Acidimicrobiaceae bacterium; assembly: GCA_963730735.1. GTDB lineage: Bacteria > Actinomycetota > Acidimicrobiia > Acidimicrobiales > RAAP-2 > CAVSSX01. Next base: position 1,222,061 of record CAVSSX010000007.1, on the reverse strand, counting down.
TGCATCGCACTACGTTCAACAGGTCAGACGAGAAGATAGGGAGGGCGAGATGGGACGGCAGGCCAGAGAGCGGCCGAGAAACCCACGCACAGGCCCATCAGTGACGACCCGTAGACGAAAGCGAAGGTGAGCGGGTACGCGAATCGCGTCGCCTCTATCCAGCGGTTCAGTCGCTTGCCTGATCCTTCCGCCGCGATGGACCGATACCCAAAACCAGGCCTATTCAGTGAAAGCGATCGGCGCCGCCGTGGTGCCTCAGGCAGGCGCTGGCGGAAGCCGCCAACCATTGGCGATACGGAATAGCGCATCGGAAAGGCCAAACGACTCGATAGCTGCGGCCCACTCTCTGGCGAGCACCCGCGACAGATCCCAGGTGAACGGGCCGTCCTCATAGACGACTTCGTCCGTCAAGTCTCTGATCAGGACGTTGGATCGGAGGTTCTGGCCCTCGTAGTTGCTGTCGGCCACGAGAAGGCCGAACGCCATGGAGCGGGCGAACACCCAGAGGTTGCGTGCCCCCAGGCCCTCGACCGAAACGACCACCGGCGGTGCATCCACGGTGAGTAGGCGATAGCCGCGTCTCCACCTGTCGAACACAAGCGCTCCTAGCTCGGGCCGAGTTTCCGACTCACGTGGGAGTTCACCGGCACCGTTCGGCCGTCGGGGAGACGTTGATCCCTGTAGGCCCGCCAATAGAGGTGCCGCTGCCCGTCCGTCATCTCTACGAGCAGTTCGCCGGGATCGCCGTCGACCTCATGTTCTCGACCATCCAGGACCTCCAACGAGGACAATGGTGTGGACCGACTCGGTGCCCATCTGACGAGGCTAAGCCCCCGCGGCGCCACTGGACGCTGTACCGCTGGGCCCAACGACCGCCCGGGCCGGGGCTCCGGCGCCGTGGGCCACCGCCCGACCCATGGCCGAGTGTGGTCAGACGTCCCGGACCGCTCCGGGGTCGCGTTCGTAGGTGAGCAGCAGCACGCCGGTGCTGGTGGCGGTGTGGTCCGTGAGTCGCAGCCGCACCGGGTGCCGGTAGCCCCGGAACAGGGTGCTGCCCGCACCGAGGACCAGCGGATGCAGCATGAGCTGGTACGTGTCGACCAAGTCGTTGGCGATGAGCGTCTGCACCAGCTCGCCGCTCCCGAGCACCGTGATGGCCCCTTCGCCCTCCGAGGTAAGGGCCCGGACGGCTTCGACGACATCGCCGTCGATCACGTGGCTGTTGACCCAGGTCAGGTCGTCCTCCCGGAGCGTCCGAGTCACGACGTATTTCGGCAGCGCATTCATGCTGGCGGCGATCGGGTTCTCATCGGGCTCGTGGGGCCAATGCGCAGCCATGTGCTCGTAGGTCTTCCGACCGAAGAGGTAGGCGCTGGTCTGGCCCATCCCCTGGCCGGCGTGCCGAGCCAGTACCTCGTCGCCGTACGGGGCGCCCCACCCGCTGTAGGCGAAGCCCTCGTCCCGGTCTTCGTCGGAACCGGCCAGTCCCTGCATGACGCCGTCGAGGGTCACGAACTCGACCGCCACGACACGCCGCGACCGAGTGGTTCCGTCCGTGGTCGCCGCCATACGAGCGATAGTGGCACACCGTTGGCCGAGGCGGGCCGGCGCCCAGGCTGGCAACCGGTCGGGACGTCAGCCCGACCCCCGACAACGTCAGGGACTCAGGACCCGAGGGCGCCGGCCTCGTCGATCCGCCGGGCCAAGTGCTCGATGGCTGCGACCACTCGACCAAGGAGGTTCATCGCGTCCCCGATGTCGGGATGCTTCCCTTCCTCGATCCGGTCGACACCAGGATCGAGGATCTCATGGACTTCGTCGTAGAGCGGCACGGCATCTCCCGTCGTCGTTGGGCCCTTGTCTCGCACCTACCCAAGGTCTGGTGTGGGCAACCCGGCATCACCGAGGATCGACTCGCCGTGGGATGACGATGGGCAGTGCCCCGGAGGAGAGGCGTCCAGGTCGCCCGGATGCCGGCACCTGGAGCGGCTACCCCGATCGCCAACGCCGAAAGAGGTTGACCAGGTCCTCGGTGGCCTCCGGCGTCAGCTCGTCGGGGGCGATCGACCCGGTCAACGCGATGGTCAACCGGATTTGCTCGAGATAGGCCGAGCAGTTCGGGCATCCCGCAAGGTGTGCCTCGAACCGCCGTCGGTCGCGACGGGACAGCGCGCCCTCGAGGTAGTCGGTCACCAACTCGACCGCTTGCTGGCACACGATGTCTCTCCGCCGCAGCAGGATCATCTGTCCTTCTCCATCCTCGCCTCGAGAACCTCCCGCAAACGAGAGCGACCTCGATGCAGGAGCACTCGTTGATTGCCGGTACTTATGCCCAGTGAGTCGCACGTCTCGTCATGCGAGAGGCCTTCGACGTCACGCAATAGCACCACTTGCCGCTGGCGAGGCGGTAGATCGTCGAGAGCTGCTTCCAGTAGAGGAAGCAGTTGCTCGGCGTCGAGCCGCGACTCGAGGTCCTCTTGCCACCGGTCCAACGGGTCGGCCCAATGACCACTGGCGTCGAATCGAATCGGGTCGACCGCGTGGAGCGACTCGATCGGCGCGTTGACATGCTCCTTGGATCCGGCTGACCTCGCCCGATTGACCAATATCTGGAACAGCCAGGTCTTGAGCGAGGAACGACCCTCGAATCGGTCGATGCCTCGCACCACCCCCATCCACGTGTCCTGCACGATCTCTTCGGCCACGGCATTGCTGGCGACCATGGACCGCGCCAGGCGAAGCATCGACTGCTGATACTGGGCCACGAGCACGACGAAGGCGTCCTCGTCACCCTCGCGAAGGCGACGTAGACCGTCGATGTCCATGTCCACGGTCCGCAGCATAAGTCTGCAACCGCGTCGATCTACCCGCGACTGGCGGGCGCAGGACCCGACGTAACGCTCCGGCGGAGCCGAGGACTGCACTTGGTAAGAGGTCGTCGCTACCAAGGAGACGCAATGAAAAAACGAATCACCCGGCTGGCCGTTGGATCGGGCGCCGTTCTCGGCCTCGCCGCGTTCGCCGTTCCCACCGCGGCAGGTGCCAACGGCTTCTTCCCGGGCCAGTTCGGCGGCGACGGGCACGCCGTGTTCGTCCAGACCGACAACCCCGCTGGCAACCAGATCGCCGCCTACGCCCGAGGGTACAACGGTGCGCTCACCCTCGAAGGCACCTACAACACCGGTGGTCTGGGCGGCGTCCTCAACGGATCCCAGGTGGACCACCTGGGATCACAGGGTTCGCTGACCTACGACGCGGCGAGCAACACCCTCTACGCGGTGAACGCCGGTAGCAACACCATTTCTTTGTTCTCGGTCCGGGGTGACACCTTGGCGCTGCGCCAGGTCGTGGCTTCGGGCGGGACCTTCCCGGTGAGCGTCGCCGCCCACGGCAACCTCGTGTCGGTGCTCAACGCCGGCAACGGTGGGACGGTCCAGGAGTACGTCAACGCGTTCGGGCACCTCTTTGCGCTGCCGGGATCGAACCGGGCCTTGAACCTGACCATTCCGACCGACGCGACCCAGTTCACCCACACCCCCGGTCAGGTCGCCTACAGCCCGGACGGTTCGCAGTTGATCGTCACGACCAAAGCCAGCTCCAACGCCATCGACGTCTTCAACGTCGGATGGTTTGGCTATCTCTCGCCGACCCCGGTGGTCAACACCGTCGCCGGTGCCGTCCCGTTCGCCATCACCTTCGACCAGGCCGGGCATCTGGTGATCGGTGAGGCCGGACCCAGCGCCCTCGAGACATTCGCCCTCAATCGTGATGGCACGGTGAGCCCGCTGAACTCGTTGGCCAGCGGACAGACCGGGCTCTGCTGGGTGACGACTGCCGGAAGTCTGCTGTTCACCGGCAACACCTCGGCCAACTCCACCAGCGGGTACCGGTCGAGCTGGAACGGTCAGCTCTCGCTGCTCGGGGCCACGCCGACCGATCCGGGCACGGTGGATGCCTCGGCGACGCCGGACGGCCACTACCTCTACGTCCAGACCGGCGGCAACGGCATCGTGGATGAATTCCAGGTCAACGCCAACGGAAGCCTGGCGGAGATCGGCTCGACGCTCGTGGCCGGTGCGGCCGGCGGGCAGGGCATCGCCGCCTCCTAGCCCCGCACCGCCCCGGCGGTGGGGTCCTCGCTACCTGAGGGCCCCACCGCCGAATGGCGGGCCCGGGAGCCCGTCGGGGAGAAGGCGGTCGAACTCTGGGCGGACGTGCCAACGAGACGGTGCCGGCACCCGGCTGACCTCTCCCCCTGCCGGCGAACCACGAAGGAACGCCCCGCGCCTCCCGCAAACGACGTGAACCTCCTGGTCAGCCGCTTCCCGAACGTCGGAGTAACGGAGGATTTAGCATCATCTCAACGACCAGCCGCACGACGAGAACTTCCAAAACCGACCCTGGGGTTTTCCCGCACGGTCTGCCGACCACGCCCGCCGACGTCATCAACGCCGACGTGTTGGCCTTCATCCAACCCCAAGGCAGGATCTCCGAGGAGGACCATGACGACGTACCAGATCCACTTCAACGATGAACGAGGCGTACAGGCACTCGAACTCGACGACCTGCAACTCGAAGACGGGATCTACGAGTTCTGGCGGGGCAACGAGGCCATCGAGCGCATCCCCGCCGATCAGATCGACAAGGTCGACCCGCCCCCGAGCTGACGCGGTGGGTGGCTCGTCTCCGGCCAGATCGGCGAGCGGCCCGGCGATGCAGTCGGCTCCTCCTGAGCACACCGGACAACGAACACCGGCCAGGTCCGCCTTGGTTGGCTGACGGTTGCCGGGTCAGCCCAGTGACGTCGCCGCCGCTCGCAGCCCGTTCAGAGCGGACAGGGTGTAGTCGGCAAGTTCGTGGTCGGCCTGATGAGTTGCCTCGCACCACTCGGCGAAGCCCTGCTTGAACGCCAGCACGCCCATCTCGCTGGCGAGATGGGCGGTCGCGTCCGGGACGCCGCGCTCGACGAGAGCGGCGGTCATCGCCGCGGCGAGGCCCACGCGCTTGAGGGCATCTCGCTCCTGGAGCTCCGCGTTGGCGGCCACGGCGGCCTTGATGCGAGGGCCGAGGTCTCGGTTGAGCGGACCCATTGCGCTCGAGACGCACTCGAGAGCGCTGGCCACGGCCTCGAGCGGGCTCGCTCCCGCCGGTGCGTCGGCGATGCCTCTGGCCAGCAGCTCACTGAGGGTCGCCTGCCCGGCCACCAGGATCTCGCGCTTGTCGGGGAAGTAGCGAAAGAACGTGCTCTTGGTGACGCCGGCCCGAGCGGCGATCTCGGTCACGGTCGTGGCGTCGTACCCCTGCTCGGTGAAGAGGTCGACGGCCGCGAAGACCAGTCGCTCTCGCGCACCTGGTTCCCACCGAGCCATCGCGCCATCCTAGCGATGAGACAAAACTCCCATCAGCTTGTACTGTGACGGGACAAGAGTCCTATCAAGAACGGGGAGCAGTCCATGAACGTCTTCATCACCGGTGGTACGGGCCTGATCGGGTCGGCCGTCGTCGCCGAGCTCCTCAGCCATGGCCACGACGTGGTCGGCCTGGCCCGCTCCGAACGCTCCGCCGAGGCGCTCAGGTCGGTTGGTGCCGTCCCCCATGCCGGCGATCTTGGCGATCTCGAGGCACTTCGCAGCGGTGCCGCTCAGGCGGACGGCGTCATCCACCTGGCGTTCGGAGCGGACTTTTCGAGTGCCGAGGCACTGGCCAACGTGGTGGCGCAGGAGAACGCCGCGTTGACGACCATGGGGGCGGCGCTGGTCGGCAGCGATCGTCCCCTCGTCACCTGCTCGGGAACGCCGCTGGCGGCGGGTCGGCTGTCCACCGAAGTGGACCCACTCCCCCTCGAGGGACCCGTGGGTGGCCGAGGTCGATCGGTCAACGAGGTCCTGGCGTTGGCCGGGCGCGGGCGTGCGCGCCAGCGCGGTGCGCCTTCCACGGACCGTCCACAACCACGGCGCAGGAGGCTTCGCCGGCCTGTTGACCCAGATCGCACGCCGAACGGGCGTGTCCGGTTACCCCGGCGACGGCACCCAGCGCTGGCCGGCGGTGCACGCTCTCGACGCAGCCGTGCTCTTCCGCCTGGCGCTTGAACAGGCTCCGGCCGGCTCCTCGTGGCACGCCGTGGACGACGAGGGGGATGCGGTCCTCGACATCGCCACGGTGATCGGTCGGTGCCTCGAGCTCCCGGTCGAGTCCGTGCCGCAGGAGACCTACGGCCCGCTCGGTCCGATCTTCGCGAGCGACCAGCCCGCCTCGAGCGCCTTCACCCGGGCGACGCTCGGCTGGCAGCCGTCGCACCCGGGTCTGCTCGAGGACCTCGAGAACCTCCGGCCCTGACACCGCCATTCGTCGACGACTCGTTCCCCGCCGACAACCTCGCCGGAAGCCAGCCCAACCGGCGCTCGGCGCAACTCGGCACCGGCCCGAGCGTCGGAAACAGCGTCCGAGGTCCGCCACTTCTACCGTCGCCCGTGCCATCGTTTCCCCCATGGCGATCGCACAAGAGACCCGAGACATCATCAACGCGTACGTCCTGGATCCGATGTGGTTCCTGACGGTCGGCCGGAAGCAGCCGACGTCACGGCGGGGCGGGGTGCCGTCGCCGGTGGCGGTCCTCCCGATCGGGGCCCACGCCGTCGTGGCGGACGGGCACCGCTCGACGGAGGTCGCAGCCGTCCTCGACGTCGCCTGACCTCATAGTCCCCGCGTAGCCGCCTCCGTCGGGGCGGAACGGCCGACCGTTCGAGCGATCGAATTCGAGGTCCGGCCCCGGCCTCGATGCCCCTTCGGCGATCGGTACGGTGATCGACGTGGTGCTGTCCGACGACCAACTGCACCAGTTCGTGGTGACCGGTTGGACCGTGGTGCCCGGACTGGTCGCCCCGGACGTCCTCGACGCCATCGATGGCGAGGTGGATCGGCTGATGACCGATGCCCCGCCGCCGGTCGGGCACCGTGGCCAGCATTTCTACTGGCGGAGCCCTGACGAGTCGCCGTCGCTCTTCCTGCCGCTCGGCGGCGCCGGCGGCGTGCTGGCCGCCGGCGACGAACTCGTCGGCGGCGGCGTCGAGGTGGCCTTCGACCAGGCCCAAGTCGCCCTCAACATCCCGCCCTTCGACCATCGACCCGGGCGCCCGCACCTCGACGGCTATGCACCGGGGCAACGCACTCCCGGGACCTTCACCCTGCTCGCCGGCCTCCTCCTCACCGACCAGCTGGCCGACAACGGGGGCAACCTGTGGGTCTGGCCCGGGACGCACCTCTCCCACGCCGACTACTTCGCCGCCCACGGACCCGAGGCCTTCGCCGAGGCCGGGGGCTACCCCGACATCGAGCTGCCCGAACCGGTCCAGGTCCACGGTCGCCGGGGCGACGTCCTTCTCGCCCACTACCTGCTGGGCCACAACATCGGCGGCAACTACGAGAGCGAGCTCGTCCGCCGTGCCGTCTACTGGCGCCTTCGGGCGCCGGGGCATGCGGCCCGATGGCCGGACTGCCTGGTCGACCCGTGGCGCGACTACCCCGGCATCGAACGGGTCGGCGCCGGGACGCGGCCCGCCTCGGCGCCCGCTCGATGAGCGGGTGGCGGTCGGTCGAGCGGGGCGGGGTGCACCTGGCCGTCCGTGACTTCGGCGGCACCGGGCGCTCGTTCGTCCTCCTCCATGGGTTGGCCGGTCAATCGGGCGAGTGGTCGGACACGGCGTCGTGGCTCTCCGGCCTCGGCCGCGTGGTGGCCCTCGACGCCCGGGGCCACGGGCGGAGCGACCGCCGACCCGCCGACGTGTCACCCCCGGCCTGCGTGGCCGATGTCGTCGCCATCTTCGAGCAGCTCGACCTCGGCCCGGTGGTACTCATCGGTCAGTCCCTGGGCGGCCTCACGGGATTCCTGGTGGCCGCCGACCATCCCCACCTGGTGCGAGGACTGGTGGTGGCCGACGCCAGCCCGGAGGCGGGTGACCCCTCGGCTCCCGCCGCCCTCCGCCAGGCCCTCGAGCGGTGGCCGGTCCCGTTCCCCGGGCCGGTCGAGGTCGCCGAGTACTTCGGCGGCGCCACCGTGTTCGCCCAGGCCTGGGCGAGCGGGTTCGAGGAGGGCGACGGCGGCTGGTGGCCACTGTTCGACATCGACACCATGGAACGGACCCTGGCGGCGGCGGTCGGTCGCCCCTACTGGGAGGCGTGGGATCGGGTGCGGTGCCCGACCCTGGTCGTCCGGGCCGGGGACGGGCTGGTGCCCCGCTCCGTCGGCACGACGATGGTCGAGCGCCTCCCCCGGGCCCGCCTCCTCACCTTCGAGGGTGCCCGGCACGACCTCCACCTGGATCGACCGGTCGAGTGGCGGGCCGCCATCGAGGCCTTCGTCGCCGAGCTCGACGATCCCTCCTGACGCCGCTCCCGGTGACCGGGAGCGCAGGATCAGCCCTCGCCGGGTTCGGTGACGAAGTCGATGAGCCGTTCGACCGCGCCGACCAGCGTCGGCTCGAGATCGGCGTAACTGTGCACCGAGCCGAGGATCCTTCGCCAGCAGGTCGCCGGGTCGGGCTCGCCCAATGCCCGGCAGATGCCGGTCTTCCAGTCCTGACCCTTCGGGATCACCGGCCAGCGGTCGAGCCCGACCACGGCCGGCCGGACGGCCTGCCACACGTCGACGAACGGGGTCCCGGTCACCAGGACGTGGCGATGGGCCACGTCCTCGGCCAGCCGGCTCTCCTTGCTGCCGGGGACCAGGTGGTCGACCAGCACGCCCAGCCGATGGCCCGGTGCCGGAGCGAAGGCGGCGATCTCCTCGGCCAGGTGGTCGATCCCGTCGAGCCGCTCGACCACCACGCCCTCCACCCGCAGGTCGTCGCCCCAGACCCGCTCGACCAGCACGGCGTCGTGGATCCCCTCGACCAGGATCCGGCTGCCCCGCGCCACCCGCGCCCGCTGGCCGGCGACGGCCACCGAGCCCGATGCAGTGCGCGACGCGGCCGTGGTTCGAGCCTGGGGCCGGGGACGGACCAGGGTCACGACCCGCCCGTCGACGGCGAACGCCCCCGGGAGCAGCGACACCAACGAGAACGTCCGCACCTGGCCCGACGGCGCTCGGAGCGTGAGCACGTCGCCCCGGACGCCGGTCACCCGGCCGCTGAAGCCCGAGGTCCGGTGGATGGCCACCAGCCCGGTCACCGCCTCGACCTCGGGGTGCCGGTTGGCTTCGGTCCGGGCCCGCGCTCGCGGGTCGGCCAGGACGTCGGCCCAGGGTTCGGGCGTGCGACTCACGGCGGCGACCGTATCGGACCACCGATCGGCGCCAGCGGATGCGTCGGCCCGCCGCTTGCCGCCGATCGGGTGGTCGTGGCACATTTCTCCAGCTCAGCCGGTGGAACAGCGCTCGAACGGCCCCGACATCGTGCCGACGATCGGCCGGTCGGCCGCCGTGCGGCACGACGACCCGACGGGCCGTGGTCGAATGGGTAGGACGTAACCCGCCACCCGGAGAGGAGGCCCAACGTGCGCAAGTACTTCACCCGGCGTTGTCTCGGCCTCCATGCGCTCCTGCTGGTCCTGGTGCCGGCGTTCCTCCTGGCCGGCTGGTGGCAGTACGGCGTGGCCCGTGGCGGGAACGGGCTGAGCTGGGTGTACACGGTCGAGTGGCCCTTCCTCGCCGTCGTGGCGGTCTTCGTGTGGTGGAACCTCATCCACGACCGGCCCCTCCCTTTCAGCCGGCTCTGGTACGCCGAGCACCACGCCGCCACCGACGACGCCGGCCGGCCGCTCTACGAGCGACCCGGCTGGGCGATGGACAAGGAGCTGTCCGAGGCCGTCGTGGCCGCCAGCCGGGAGGCGGCGGCGGCCCGAGAGCTGGATACGACCAACGGCCGGCCGGCGCTCGGACCCCTGGACCAGCCGGCGGAGATCGCCGGAGCCGCCGTCGGCCGTCGGACCCCGGCCTCGCCGCCGATGCTCGAAACCGAGCATGGACGGCCCGGTGATGCCGGGGACCACGGCGCCATGGTCATCGACGCCGAGGTCGCCGAGGTGACCTCGTCCCGGGATGAGGATCTGGACGCCTACAACCGGTTCCTCTTCGACCTCTCTCGGCGCGACCCGCCCAAGCAATGGGGGCCGGGGCGAGGGCCGGCTCCCGAGGGGCGGGACTCGAACGGTGGCCGCCAGGGCAACTCGCCGGCCGAGCCGCCGGCTCGAGAGCTACCGGCCACCGACACCTGAGCAGCGGTGGCGAGGGGTGGCGGCCGGGCGTCGCGCCCCGTGGGCGGCGGACTAGGCGTCGACGCCCCGCCGCTCCTCCACCAACCTCGACCGGTTGATCTTCCCGGCCGAGGTGCGAGGCATCTGGGCCACCGTCTCGAAGGACTTGGGCACCTTGGGCCCCGACAGCCGGTCCTTGGCGAACGCCCGCAGGTCGTCGTCGGACACGCCGGTCGGGTCGACCGGCTGGATGATGGCGTGGACCCGGTGACCCCACTCGGGGTCGGGCAGGCCGACCACGACCACGTCGGCGACGCCCGGGTGCTCCGAGAGCGCCGCTTCCACCTCGGCCGGGAAGACGTTCACCCCGCCCGTGACGATCATGTCCTGGCGGCGGTCGGCGATGTACAGCCAGCCGTCCTCGTCGAGCCGGCCCATGTCGCCGAACGACCGGTAGCCATCGAGGATCGGCTCGGGGGTCTCGGTGCCGATGTAGCGGAACGGCTCGCCCTCGACGTCCCGGCGCATGAAGATCTCGCCCACCTCGCCCGCCGGCACCGGCTGACGGTCCTCGTCCAGGATGAGCACGGTGCAGCCCATGGGCAGGCCCACGGTGCCCGGCCGGGCCAGCCACTCGGCCCCGGTGCAGCGGGTGGCCCCGAGCCCCTCGCTGCCGCCGTAGACGAAGTCGAACCGCTCGGGTGGGATCAGCTGGAGCCACTTGCGGGCCACCCAGTCGGGCAGGGAGGCCCCCCCGTAGACGATCTTGTCGATGCTCGAGAGGTCCCGGTCGTCGATGTCCTCGAGCTGGGCGATCCGCTGGAGCATGGTCGGCACCAGGGTCGTCTGGTTGACCCCGTAGCGCTCGATGAGGTCCACCGCCCGGGCGGCGTCGAAGTGCTCCATGACCACCGTCCGGTTCCCGTGCAGGAGCGGCGGGTAGCAGTAGGAGAACCCGTTGGTGTGGTACAGCGGCGAGGCGGCCATCACTGTCCAGCCCGGGTCGAACGACATGTTCAGCGGGCTGTCGGGGTCGAAGACGGCGGGGGCGGGCGTGACGATGATCTTCGGCGTCCCGGTCGAGCCGGAGGTGGCGACCAGCCTCGAGTGCTCCGGGATGTGGTCCTCGACCGGCGGGGCCGGGTCGAGCGACTCGGTGGCCTCGATGTCGGCACCGGTGAGCGCGCCGGGCACGTCCTCCCAGTCGCCGATGACCAGCTTGGGACCGGCGATGCCGAACAGCCGGTCTCGTTCCCAGGCCGGAAGGCCCCGACGGATGGGCAGGACCGAGGCCCCGACCTTCCACGAGCCGAACACGGAGAAGACGTGGCCGGGACCGTTGCCCAGGCCGAGCACCACCCGGTCCCCTGGACCGACCCCCGCTTGGGTGAGTCGTCGGGCCACCTGGTTCGATCGTCGCTCCAGCTCGGCCCAGGTGAAGCTCCGGTCGCTGCCGTCGTCGGCCGCGTGGATCAGCGCCTCCTGCTCACCCAGTTCCCCTGCCAGCTCGGTCAACCGGCGACCGTAGGAGATCTCCCCCATCCGACCCTCACCCCTCCCCTAAGACGCTTCCTCTGCCCGCTGACACTAGCCAGGCCGCCACGAGGGGCAGCCGGGCCACCCCGTCGCGCCCGGCGGGCACGGGACCACACACCGGGCGCCGTGAGCGCCGGTGGCGGATCTGGAGCAACATTGGTTGCAATGAGCATCGAGACGCCGCGCATGTTCCTGGAGCCGTTGACCACGGGCATGATGGAGCGCCGCCTGGCCGCCGCCGACTACGCCCTGGCCTGCCACGTGGACGGGGCGCTGGTGGACGTCTACTTCCCCCGCACCTGGCCCGGGGCCGCCGTGGCCACCTTCGAGCGCAAGCTGCGGCTGCAGCGGCTCGGGGACGACGGCGCACTGTTCCGCACGTTCGTTGCCATCACCAAGGACTCGCACCGGGCCATCGGGTTGCTGGGCGCCGTCGGGGCGCCCGACGCCCGGCGGGCCCAGGAGATCGGCTACGGCTTCAACGAGGAGAGCTGGGGTCGAGGCCTCGCCACCGAGGCGGTCATCGCCCTGGCCAAGGTCCTGACGGCGGAGCCGGACATCGCCCTCCTCACGGCCCGCACCTCGCCGCTCAACACGGCCAGCGAGCGTGTCCTCGAAAAGGCCGGGTTCGTGCGCGTCGGCGTGTCGTGGAACGGCGAGGCCGGCGACCTGACGATCTGGGAACAGCCCCTCCGGCCCTGACCCGACCCGACGCCCGCACCGGTCGGCGAGGCCGTTCGAGACGGTCGACTCCGCCCCGCCGACGCGACGCTGGCCGGCCCGTGGAGGATGGCCGGCCAGCGTCGGGGTTGTCGGGAAAGCTCGGCGGCCGGTCCTGACGGTTGCCAGGACCGGCCGCGAGCCTTGGGGGGGCCTCTACCAGCCGTCGCCTCCGACGATCGGCTTGTTCAGATGCATCGCACCGAGCGAACCCTCGTACGGTGCGTTGCCGAAGTTGAAGACGCCGCCGTCGGTGGCGAAGAGCCAGTAGCCCCCGCCGTCGGACGTTCCGACCCCGGCCACGATCGGTGCGTTGAGCGGCTTGCCGCCCTGCGAACCGAAGTACCCGGCGTCACCGAAGTTGAAGACGCCGCCGTCGGCTCCGAAGATCCAGTAGCCGTTGCCCGTCGGCGTCGCCGACATCGACGTGATGGCGGCCGTGAGGGCCTTGCCGCCCTCGGACCCCTGGAACTGGGCGCTCCCGAAGGAGAACACCCCGCCGTCGCCGGCCACCAGCCAGTAGCCCTGGCCCACCGGATTGCTGGTGGCGGCGACCACCGGCTTGACCGGCGTGACGTGGATGCCCGGCAGGGAACCCACGAACTGGGCGTCGCCGAAGTCGAACACCCCGCCGTCGCTGGCGAACATCCGGTAGCCCTGCCCGTCAGGTGCGGCCTCGGCCGCCACGATCGGACCGTTCAGGCTCCGACCCTGCGGACCCAGCACGCCGGGCACCGACCCGAAGAACTTGGCGTCACCGAAGGCGAAGACCCCACCGTCCGCGGCGAACAGCCAGTAGCCCCCGCGGTCGGGGGTGTCGGCCATGGCCACGATCGGCTGGTTCAGCGGCTTCCCGCCCATGGAGCCGTAGAACACGGCTCCGCCGAAGGAGAACACCCCACCGTCGGACGCCGTCATCCAGTAGCCGGGCTGGATGTAGGTGTACGACTCCGGCGACATCGTCGAGCCGAGGAGGGTGGTCACGGTCAGCGGCACGGTGCCGGCGCTCCCCGGGGGCGCGGTGGCCGTGAGGGTCGTGCAGGTCGAGTTCACCGTGGCCGAGGGGCTCGGGTTGGTGCCGAAGGTCACCGACAAGAGACCACAGAGGTTCGTCCCCGTGATCGTGACCGTCCCACCGCCACTCGGGTCACCGCTCGTCGGCGACGAGCTGCCGACGGTCGGCGGGCCGGTCGTGGTTCCGCCACCACCACCTCCGCCACCGCCGACGTCGATATCCGGACCGGTGACCGAACACTGGGCCTGGCCGAGCGTCAGCACTTGACCCGACCCCAGCACCTTGATCAACAGACCATTGACTGTGATGGACGACGCGCCGGGTGAGAGGACGACTGTTTGTGCATTTAGCTGCACACTCAGCAAGGATGACAACGACGCGGGCAGGGTGACCCCGAAGTTCGCCGGGATGGTCGCGGGCAGCGCCACCGGTACGCCGAGCAGCGACAAGCCGGCGATGCTGGTCGTCCCGCTCGAACCGCTGGCGTTCGAGGTGCAATTCGAGGTGACCGTGGTGGCGTCGACGACGTTGCTGAGGCCCACCAGCGAGGTGTTCACCGCGGCCACCTGGGCCTGGCTCTGGACCTGCTCGGCCGCCGTCCCGACACCGGTGGCGCCGGTGTTGACGGTCACCAGGCCGGTCGACAGGAGCCCGGCAGCGCTGACGTTACTCAGGGACGCGGATTGCGGAGCCCCTGATGGCGGGAGGGTCACGGTCGGCGTGGGGGCCAAGTTGATGGGGCCACTGGCCGAGGCGCCGAACGCCCCGCCCCCGACACCGTCGGTGGCCGCCGACGCGGCGGTGGTGGACAACGCGCCCACGCCCGCCAGGGCCAGTGTGCCGACCAGGGCGCCGATCGCCGCCCTCCGGCGGCCCCGGCGGGGCGACCGTCCGGGCATGCCCCCGGATCCGGCACTGAGAGGAATGTTCAAATGCACGAAGAACCTCCGATTCGTCGTTGCAGCACGGCCGGGCTGCGCGGACAGATGGGATTCCCCTCAACCCCCCCTGCATCGGCGATCTTCGCATATATGTTGCGACAATTGAAGGGGGCAAAAGCGAAAGCTAATGAGTCACAACTCTCGTACAATTCCAGCTCAACGATGATTGTTTTTACAGGATATGAGCGAGCGGCAGACTCGAGTAGTCGGTGCCCACCGAATGGGTAAATGGGCCGGCAATTTCGGTCGAACCGGTGAAAGGACGCAGTCACCGCCGGAGCGGTTCGTCATCGACTCCAGAGGCGAACCGCCCGCCCGCTACGTCGTCGCTCCGGAGACGACGCAGCGGGCGGGTGCTCGGCCGGTCAGTCTTCGGGCAGGGCGGCGAAGGTCCGCTTGGTCTCCTTGTACCAACCCATGCCCGAGATCGGGTGCCGCCACCGGCCCTTCATGGCCTTCAGGGCGTCGCGGTGCGACTCGTCGCCACCGGCGACGACCTCCTTCAGGTGGGCGTCCTGGGCCTTGATGACGTCGTCGGCCGTCGTGCCGTGCAGCGCGAGGTCACAGGCCCCGCCGAGTTGCTCACAGGTCATCGTCTTCATGGGTGTCGCTCTCCTTTGTGATGGTCGGTGGAGTTCAGGGGCAGCCACGGCGATCCGGCCGATGTCGGCCGAAGGCCGCGTCGTCGCCGGGCGCCAGGGCGCCGGTATCAGGATCGGGCTTGGATGCGGACGAGGTTGCCGGAGGGGTCCCGGACGGCGCAGTCCCGGACGCCCCACGGCTGGTCCGTCGGCTCCTGGAGGATCTCGGCCCCCGACGCCCGGACGTTCTCGAACGTGGTGTCGAGGTCGTCGGCGACGAAGATCGCCGCCTGCAGGGATCCCTGGGTGACGAGGGCCAGCAGGGCGTCGCCCTCGGCCTGCGACCGCCCGCCGTGGGGTTGCGAGAGGACGATGCCGAGCTCGTCGCCCGGGGCGCCGACGGTCACCCACCGGAAGCCGTCGGAGGCCACGTCGTTGCGGACCTCGAGGCCGAGCCCGTCCCGGTAGAAGCCGAGGGCGGCCTCCGGATCGTGGACGGGGATGAACATGGAAGCAACGTTGATGGTCATAGGAAAACCCTACGAGTGGGGCCTTCCCGGTTGCTTCTCCGATCCTGCTCGGTGCGCAGCGATGGGTGGGTCGTCTGGGACGACCGGCGGTGGGGCCCCGGGGTTCAGACGCTGACCGGCGTGCGCTGCGGCCGGGTGGCGAACTTGGTCACACACGGCGGCACGCCCTCGAGGTCCGAGTGGTCACGCGCCCGGTACTGCGACGGGGTCTCCCCCACGATCTCGGTGAAGCGGGAACTGAACGAGCCGAGCGACGTGGCGCCGACCGTGACGCAGGCGTCGGTCACCGACATCCCCGAGCGCAGCAGCGACTTCGCCCGCTCGATGCGCCGGGTCATCAGGTAGGCGTACGGCGTCTCGCCGTAGGCCGCCCGGAACTTGCGGGAGAAGTGGGCCGTCGACATGAGGGCCGCCTGGGCCATGCCGGGGACGTCGAGCGGCTCGGCGTAGTTCCGATCGATGAAGTCACGGGCCCGCCGCAGGTGCGCCAGGTCGGCGAGCTCCTCGGGCGTCATGTCCTCGACGGTACCGCACCGGCGGCCGCCGGCCCGGCGGCGATCCGTTCGAGCAGCGTCGCCGTCGCCTCGGGGGCGACGAGCATCATGTCGTGGCCGTAGGCCAGTTCGTGCGTCTCCCAACCCGCCGCGGTGGCCTCGGCGTAGAACGGGGCCAGGCTGTCGAGTGGCGGATCGGTGTGGGCGACGTAGACCTTGCGGACGTCGGCGAGGCCCGCCGGGTCGAAGGTGGTCGGCTCGGTGACACAGCGCAGCGGGAAGTCGGTGAGGCGCGCGCCCGACCCAGCGCCGAAGCGCGGCGTCGGTGACGCCCCACTGATCGAGGAACTGGGCCGACGCCGGCACCAGCCAGCCGTCACCGCCGACCTCGGCGAGGCGTCGATAGCGCTCGGCCACCTCGGGCGGCTCGACGTCGGCCAACGACTGGCCGGGCCCCGTCACGAACGCCCCGAGGAACACGACCGAGGCGAGACGCCGGCCCGCCCGGTCAGCCAGGGGTCCGGCCAGCACGCCGGCGTAACTGTGGAGCACGAGGTGGACCTCGTCGAGGTCCTCGAACCACAGCAGCTCCTCGAGGTCACTCACGTGCGTGGTGACCCCGGTGGTCCGGTCCACCTCGGTCCGCCGCTCGCCCTGCCCCCGCAGCGTCGGCGCATGGACGTCGTGGCCCCGTGCCGAGAGCAGGCGGCGGACCGGACCCCAGCACCAGCCCCCGTGCATCGCCCCATGGACCAAGACGAACGTGGCCAACGGACCTCTCCCTCCGGCTCGGTCGCCCCCGGGCGACCACCACGTGGATGACGGCCCGAGTGTGCCATGTCGGCTACGACAGACGGCGGCGCACCCACCACAGGGCGCCGCCCAGGAGCGCCACCGCCAACGCCACGAAGATGGCCGTCTCGACCCACTGGAAGGGCCAGTAGCGGCTCTCGGGCTGGAACGTGGCCAGGGTCCTGAGGTGGAAACTGGCCAGGCACCGCGCCACCGCCTCGTTGGCCGACGCCGTGGCATGGGCCACCTTCTGCCCGCTGGCCCCGCCGGCGCCGGGAGCGGTCGGGCTGGGGAACCGGTTCGGGCAGGTGCCGACCCCTTCGAGCACTGTGGCCCCGTGGGCACCGGCGACGAAGTTGATCTCCCCGTCGGGACCGATGCCCCCGTTCTGGCCGATCACCTGGCCGGCCGCTGTGAGGGTCTCCTGCGAGAGGAACCAGTCGGCGGGGTTGATCGATCCGGTGCCGGGGGGTGAGGGGTTGCCACCCACCGAGGTGAGGAACTGCGAACTGAAGGACGTCAATTGATGGACGGGCGTGAACAGTCGGGGCCGGACCCACTGGGTGACGGCGTAGCGGACGAGCACGAAGCCGGCGAGCGTGGCCGCCATGGCCGGGAGCGTCCGGCGGAGCACCGCCCCGACCACCACCCCGAGGGCGAAGGCGAAGAGCGCGTAGCCCACCGGCACGAGGTCCCGTTGATCGAAGACGCCGTAGGGGACGTTCTGGACCCGGTCGTAGGCGCTCGCCCACCACGTGATCATCCAGCTGAGGAGGGCGGCGACCAGGACGCTGGCCCCGCCGACCAGCGCCACCTTGGTGACGAACCATCGCGGTCCGGGTGACGCTCTGGGTCCACACCAGTTGGTTCGTCCGGCTCTCGAGCTCCCGGGCCACCAGCGGGGCGCCCCAGAAGATGCCGATCAGGGCCGGGACGGCGAGCAGCAGCGCGCTCAGGGCATGGATCCAGTGGTTGAGCGCCTCGAAGTGGGACTCGGCACCACTACAGTCGTTGCGACGGTTGCACGTGGCCAGGGTGGTGTCGGCGTAGTGGACGATCTGCGTTCCCGAGACGGCCAGGAACACCCCGAGGACGACGAGCACACCCACCACCACCAGGGCCTGGGTCCGGAACTGTCGCCAGGCCAGCCAGATCACGACGGATCCTCGGCTTCGGGCCGACCGTCGGTCGACGCAGGTTCCCGGCCCATGTAGGCCAGCACCAGGTCCTCGAGCCCGATCGGCTCGATGGCCCACGCCGGCTCGACGATCGGGCCGTCGCTGCGCACGATGAGGCTGCTCTGGCGCTCGGTGTGCCGGGCCTCGATCACCACCTGGTTGGCCGGAGCCTGGCCGGGCTCGCACCGGGGCCCGATGAGCCGGTGGTGCGAGCCGAGCAGGTCGTCCACCTCGCCGGCCAGCTGGACCCGGGAGCGGGCCAGGATGATGAGGAAGTCGCACACGCGCTCGATGTCGGAGACCAGGTGCGAGGAGAGGACCACGCTCAGTCCGTGCTCGGCCACCGTCTCCATCAGGACCTGGAGGAACTCCCGGCGGGCCAGCGGATCCAGGGCGGCGACGGGCTCGTCGAGCAGCAGCAGCTCGGGGCGCTTGGCCACGGCCAGGGTGAGGGCGAGCTGCGCCCGCTGACCCCCTGACAGCTTGCCGGCCCGCTGGGCCGGGTCGAGGCGGAGGTCGGCGATGCGCCGGTCGGCCAGCGCCGCATCCCAATTCTGGTTCAGTCGGGCGCCGAGGTGGAGGTGGTCCCGGACGCTCAACGATGAGTACACCGGCGGCTCCTGGGCCACGAACCCGACCCGTCCGAGGGCGGCGGCGTCCCGGGCCGGCGGTCCCCCGAGGACGTCGATCGTCCCGGCCGTGGGCGAGAGCAGGCCGGCGGCCAGGTTCAGCAACGTCGATTTGCCGGCGCCGTTGGGCCCGACGATGCCCACCACGTGGTCCGACGGCACGGTCAGCGTGCAGTCGCTGAGCGCGTACTTCGTCCGGTAGCGCTTCGACAGCGAGTTCGCCTCAAGGACGGTCGTCATCCGATGTCGACCGAGGAGGCGTCCCGAAAGGACTCGAAGAAGAGGGCCTCGATGCTCTCGTCGTCGAGGCCGGCGGCACGGGCCCGGGCCAGCCACCGCTGGAGATCGTGGCGGAGGGGTCGTTGGGCGGCCACGGCTTCGGCGCTCGAGGAGACGGCCACGAAGGTGCCGACGCCGGTGCGGGCGGTGACCAGACCCACGTGCTCGAGCTCGCGGTAGGCCTTGAAGACCGTGTTCGGGTTGATGGCGATCTGCCCGACGACCTCCTTGACCGTCGGCAGCTGATCGCCCTCGTGCACGAGGCCGAGGGCGATCGCCCGCCGCACCTGCTGCACCAGCTGCAGGTAGGGCGCCACCCCCGACTTCGAATCCAGATGGAACTCGATCACGCCCCACTCGCTTTCACTAGGTAGCTAGTGAAATATGACATCGGTGGAGGAGAGAGTCAAGGGTCGTCGGCGGGCCACGTGTGTCCGAACCTCCCACTCGGCCATGGCCGGAGCGACGGCCGAGCCGTCGGCTCAGGGGCGGCGCCGGACCGTCGGCTCGAACCCGAAGGGCCCGCGCCCGCCCAGGGCCATCCCCGCCGCCCGCACGACGGCGTCCCGGTCGCCGGTCCCCACCGGCTCGACCAGGGCCTCGATCTCGGTGACCACCACCGCCGCCAGTTGCCCGACGAGTTCGGCGCCGGCCTCGGTGACACGCACCAACGTCACCCGGGCATCCTCGTCGGAGGGGATGCGGACGACGAGCCCACGCCGCTCGGCCCGGTCCACCAGACCGGTGACCGACGATCGGTCGAGTCCCAGGTGCTCGGCGATGGCGGTCATCGGGGGTGTGCGATCCCGAAGGATCCCGAGCAAGCGCAGCTGGCTGACCGAGAGACCGACCGGGGCCACCGCCCGGGTCAGGATCTCGTGCACGGCGAAGGTGAGCTGGACGAGGGCGTCGACCAGGACCGGGGTGGCGGTGACGTCGGGCGCTTCGTCCATGTGCGCACGCTACCGGACATACTTGGCGTCACCAAGTATATGATTGGGCATACCAACTATTGACCGTCCACCCACCTCGACGAAGGGTCCCGCCATGCACGCTGCCGTCGTCCGCCAGCTCGACCAGCCTCCCCGCTACGAGGAGTTCCCGGCTCCCGTCCCGACGGGCGACGACGAGGAGCTGGTCGAGGTCCTGGCGTCCGGGCTGCACCCTCGGGTCCGGTCGCAGGCCAACGGCTCGCACTACACCTCCACCGGGGACCTGCCGCTGATCCCCGGCGTCGACGGTGTCGGCCGTCGGCCCGACGGCTCCTTGGTGTACTTCGTCCTCCCCGACACGGCCTACGGGGCCATGGCCGACCGGACCGTCATCGACGTCCGGCGCTCGCTGCCGCTGCCCGCCGACGCCGACCCGGTCGTGCTGGCGGCGGCCATGAACCCCGGGATGTCGTCGTGGGTCGCCCTGCGCCAACGGGTGGCGTTCGCTCCCGGTCAGTCCGTCCTCGTCCTGGGGGCCACCGGTTCGGCCGGTCGACTGGCCATCCAGGTGGCCAAGCACCTCGGTGCATCGGCCGTGGTGGCCGCCGGACGGGGGGCCGAGCGGTTGGCCGCGCTGGCGTCGTTGGGGGCCGACGCCACCGTCGATCTCGCCGCCGATCCCGGCCAGGTGGCCGAACGGCTGGCGTCCACGGCCGCCGAGGTCGACGTCGTGCTCGACTACCTGTGGGGGGCGCCGGCCGAGCTGGCCATGACACCCCTGGTGGTCGGACGCCGCGACCGCTCGAGGCTCCTCTCGTGGATCCAGATCGGCGCCGTGGCCGGCCCCGACGTCCGCCTCCCCTCGGCCACCCTCCGCCAGGCCAATCTCCACGTGCTCGGCAGCGGTCAGGGCTCGGTCGGCGCCGCCGGCATGCTGGCCGTGCTGCCCGAGCTGGCGGCCCAGCTCGGCGCCGGTGCGTTCTCGGTCGACGCCGTCGGTCGACCCCTGGCCGATGTGGCGACCCTCTGGAACACCCCGCCGGCCGGGCCGGCCGCACGGCTGGTCCTCCTCCCCCATCCCTGAGGGCCCATCCTTCAGGACGCCCAAGGACGGTGCCCCAGCCCCGGGCCGGTGATGGACGGCACAAATTTCAGTTGACACTTACGTAAGTTAGTGCTTACATTATCTCCGTGGACGCCGCGCTGAAAGCACTCGCCGAGCCTCGACGGCGCGAGATCCTGCGCCTCGTCTGGTCCGAGGAGTTGACGGCGACCGACATCTCGTCCCATTTCCCGGACGTGACCCGGTCCGCCGTCTCCCAACATCTCGGCGTGCTGAGGGAGGCATCGCTCGTGAGGGAACGCCGAGACGGGACCCGACGGCTGTACCGCTCCGACCACGAGGAGATGGCAAGGCTCCGGGCCTTCCTCGACGACTACTGGACCTCGAGCCTCGATCGCCTGCGCGACGCCGCCGAGGAGCTCCAGGCGCAACGGGACCGGACCGACCGCGACCAAGCACAACCCACAAAGGAGACCCCCCATGGCTGAACTCGTACGTGAGACGGTGGTGAACGCCAGCCCGGCGACCATCTTCGAACTCCTGACCGTCCCCGACCTCCTGGCCAAGTGGAACGGCACGGACGCCGAGCTCGACCCCCGGCCGGGCGGGGTCTACCGGGTGAACATCGGCGGGGTCCACCCAGCCGCCGGCCAGTTCGTCGAGGTCGTCCCGAACGAGAAGGTGGTCTTCACCTTCGGATGGGCCGAGCCCGACCACCCGATCCCGCCCGGCTCGACCGAGGTCGAGTACCTGCTCATCCCCGAGGGCGAGAAGACCCGGGTCCGTCTGGTGCACCGGGGTCTGCCCGACGATGCCGTCGACGACCACACCAAGGGCTGGGGCCACTACCTCGAGCGGCTGGCCGTCGTGGCCGACGGGGGCGACCCCGGTCCCGACCTCATGTCCTAGACCGGCGCCGGCACGGCGGGCCGGGTGGGACCGAGCGTCTCGTCCGGCCC
This sequence comes from uncultured Acidimicrobiaceae bacterium, assembly GCA_963730735.1. Lineage (GTDB taxonomy): Bacteria > Actinomycetota > Acidimicrobiia > Acidimicrobiales > RAAP-2 > CAVSSX01. The sequence continues at coordinate 1,200,224 of CAVSSX010000007.1, read as the reverse complement.
GCCGCCGCGGCGGCGCCGATGGGCCAAACTGGCCCCCTCGGCACCACGGCCGACGACCGGAAGGACGGATATGCGCTATCGCAAGCTCGGCCACTCGGACCTCGAGGTCTCGGAGATCTCACTCGGGTCATGGCTCACGTTCGCCGGCGGCGTCGAGGCCGAGCAGACCCGGGCCTGCACCGACGCCGCCTTCGACGTCGGCATCAACTTCTTCGACACGGCCAACGTCTACGGCCGGGGCGTGGCCGAGTCGGCCTGGGGCGAGGTCCTCTCCCCCCGCCCCCGGGACTCCTACATCCTGGCCACCAAGGTCTGGGGCCCGATGTCCGACACCGACCGCGGCCTGTCGGCCAGCCAGATCGCCAAGCAGATCGACGCCTCGCTGCAGCGGCTGCGCACCGATTACGTCGACCTCTACCAGGCCCACCGCTTCGACATCGGCGTGCCCATCGAGGAGACGATCGAAGGCCTCCAGGCGGTCGTGGCCAGCGGGAAGGCCCGCTACCTGGGCTTCAGCGAGTGGACCCCGGAGCAGATCCAGGCGGCCATCGACATCGCCGGCCCCGACCTGTTCGCCTCGTCCCAGCCCCAGTACTCGATGCTGTACCAGGCCCCCGAAGCCGAGGTCTTCCCGCTCTGTGCGGCCAACGACATCTCCCAGATCGTCTGGTCGCCACTGGGCCAGGGCGTGCTGACCGGCAAGTACCGGCCCGGCCAGCCCCCGCCGGCCGACTCCCGGGCCTCGAACGACGCCATGAACATCGCCATGGCGTCGGTGCTGCGCGACGGCGCCCTCGAGGCGGTCGAGCGGCTCCGACCGGTCGCCGAGTCGGCCGGTCTGTCGCTCACCGAGCTCGCCCTGGCCTGGACGCTGCGGCGACCCGAGCTGGCCTCGGCCATCATCGGCGCCTCCCGGCCCGAGCAGGTGCACGCCAACGCCGCCGCGTCGGGCATCGACCTCAGCCCCGACGTGCTGGACGCCGTCGACGTGGCCCTGGGCGACGTCCCGATCAAGGGCCAGACGCTGGCCAACTTCGGCGTCGAGGGCGTCACCCACCGCAGCTGAGCGGGCCGGGTGGCCGGGGAAATGCCCGAGGCCTCCCGGGTGTTGACTAGTGCAGAGGCGGCGACCGATCCGCCCACGAAGGATGCACGATGAGCGACCAGTACCGGAGCGACCCGTCGGCGATCGCCGCCCTCAGCCCCAAGCAGTACGCCGTGACCCAGCAGAGCGCCACCGAGCCGGCGTTCGCCAACGAGTTCTGGGACCACAAGGAGGCCGGCATCTACGTCGACGTGGTGTCGGGCGAGCCCTTGTTCGCCTCCAAGCAGAAGTTCGACAGCGGTTGTGGCTGGCCGAGCTTCACGGTGCCGCTCGACCCGGCCAACGTGGTCGAGGTCGAGGATCGGAGCCACGGCATGCTCCGGACCGAGGTCCGCTCGGTCCACGGTGACAGCCACCTGGGCCACGTCTTCGACGACGGCCCGGTCGAGGACGGCGGCCTGCGGTACTGCATCAACTCGGCGGCGCTGCGGTTCGTCCCCTACGACGACCTCGAGGCCGAGGGCTACGGGCAGTACAAGCAGGTGTTCGAGAACGCACCGAGCGAGGAGGGCAACTGATGAGCGAGCGGACCGAGACGGCGATCCTGGCCGGTGGGTGCTTCTGGGGCATGCAGGACCTCATCCGCAAGCAGCCCGGCGTCCTGTCGACCCGGGTGGGCTACACCGGTGGCCAGGTGGCCAACGCCACCTACCGCAACCACGACGGGCACGCCGAGGCCATCGAGATCGTGTTCGACCCCGACGTCACCTCCTACCGGGCCATCCTCGAGTTCTTCTTCCAGATCCACGACCCGACGACCCTCAACCGACAGGGGAACGACCGGGGCACCAGCTACCGGTCGGCCATCTTCACCCTCGACGACGAGCAGCGCCGGGTGGCCGAGGACACCATCGCCGACGTCGAGGCCTCGGGCCTGTGGCCCGGCAAGGTCGTCACCGAGGTCACCCCGGCCGGGCCCTTCTGGCAGGCCGAGCCGGAGCACCAGGACTACCTCGAGCGCTACCCCAACGGCTACACCTGCCACTTCCCCCGGCCGGGTTGGGTGCTCCCCCACCGCAGCGACGTCGCCGCCGGCTAGTTCGCCGGCCAGGCGATGCGCTAGTTGATGGTCCGGTCCCGGCCGGCCCAGTAGGGGTCGCGCAGCTCCCGCTTCAGCACCTTCATGGCCCCCGACAGGGGCAGGGGCTCGGTGCGGAACTCGATGCTCTTGGGCACCTTGTAGCCGGCGATCGACTGCCGGGCGTGGTCCAGCAGCTCCTCTTCGGTCGCCGTGGCCCCGTCCTTCAGGACGACGACGGCGTGCACCGCCTCGCCCCACCGTTCGTCGGGGATGCCGATCACCGCCACCTGGGCCACCGCCGGGTGGCTGGCCAGGGCGTTCTCCACCTCGGTGGAGTAGACGTTCTCCCCGCCGCTCACGATCATGTCCTTCACCCGGTCGACCAGGAAGAGGTACCCGTCCTGGTCGAGGTAGCCGGCGTCGCCCGAGCGGTACCAGCCGTCGACGAAGGCCGCCGCCGTGGCCTCGGGCTGTTGCCAGTAGCCGAGCATGAAGTTGCCGCCCCGGGCCCAGACCTCGCCCGTACTGCCGGTCGGCACCTCGGCGCCGTCCTCGTCGCGGATGGAGAGCGTGACGCCGGGGACCGGCTGTCCGGCCGACCCGAGGTAGGTGTCCCCGGCCCGGTGCTCCTTCGGTCCGAGCAGGGTCAGGACGGCACTGCACTCGGTCATGCCGTAGCCCTGCCACACGTCGAGGTCCGGATAGGTCGTCAGGAGCTGCTGGAGGAGCGTGCGGGGCATCGGCGAGGCGCCGTAGACCAGGTCGGTGAAGCTGGCCAGGCGTTCGGGCCGGAACTCGGGGTGGGCCATGGTGAGGCCGATCATCGTCGGCACCATCGTGGTCAGCGTCGGTTGGTACGTCTCGGTCGCCGCCATCATGGCCGCCGGCTCGAAGAGGGGGAGGATGACGGTGTGGCCGCCGAGGCCCGGCAGGCCGAGCACGGTCGACGTGGCGGCAGCGTGGAACATGGGCACCTGGAGCAGCACCACCCGCTCCTGGAGCCCGCCGATGGTCATGGCCACGTGGTACACGTTCAGCATCTCGGCCCGCTGGCTCAACACCACGCCCTTGGGCATCCCGGTCGTGCCCCCGGTGTACATCAGCGCCCCGGGGTCCTCCTCCTCGCCCTCGTCGGGGATCACCGGGTCGGCCGACGAGAGCAGGTCGTCGTACGTCACGGTGTGGGGCACGTCGCCCTGGCCGATGAGCACCACGTGCTCGAGTCCCGTCTCGGATTTCACCGTGTCGATGACCGGGGCGAAGAACGCGTCGACGAAGCACACCGTCGAGCCCGAGTCCTTCAGGACGTAGGCGAGCTCCTTCGGGGCCAGGCGCAGGTTGAGCGGGTTGATGACGCCGCCGCCCAGGAAGGCGGCGTGGAAGAGCTCGAGGTACTCGCTCGAGTTGAGGGCCAGGAGGGCGAAGCGGTCGCCCCGACCGATCCCCAGGCTCCGGAGCCCGCCGATGAGCCGACTGACGCGATCGAGGTGCTCGGCGAACGTGGTCGTCGTCCCGGTCGCCGCATTGGTGGCGCACGGCTGGTCGGCATGTCTCGCCACCGCCGGCAGCAGCAGGCGCTGGAAGAGGAGTTCCTTCATGGCCGGATGTTACGGACCGCCGATCACGTGCCGCACACCCCGGCGCACCTCGGAGCCATACCTCGAGTCGGCACGGGCCACCGGAACCCCCGCCGCGGCGTCCCGAAGACGCCCGCGGTGGACGAGCAGCGCTGCGACCGAATACTGGGCTGCCGGGACGTGGTCGCCGGGCGTTCTGGGGTCCTACCAGGAGAAAACGTTGCCGCTCGCCACGTTCCGGCGTCCGAAGGACCCGGTCGACGCCCGACTACAATAGGGGTTGACTTCCTACGTTGGATCCCGAATACTGCTAGGCGATTCTCACGGAATTCCAGGCGGAGAACATCGCCGATTTCCAGAGACGCCAGGTGAGACAAGGCCCGAGCGGTCGGGACCAGAGAGCGCGACGCAGGCGACCGCGGCACCCCGAGGGTGTCCATCGACACGAACCGGCAAACCCGTCGAGAGGCGGGGACGCAAAGCCACGGGGCCCGCCAGGGTCAGCCGGGTTACCGAAAGCGAGGACGCCCTATGTGGCCCGAGCGTGCAGGACACTTCCTCCCCACCGGCCCATCCAGGTCGCACCGATGCCGGTGGACCCGACGGATCGGCCGGGCCGCCACCCTGACCGGTGCGGTGGCCACGGCGCCACTCCTCCTGAGTGCACCGTCGGCCTCGGCCCTGGCATCCCAAACCCCGCGTTCGGCGTCCCCGTGCTCCGTCGTGACCCGGGTGGGGCCGCCGCCGGCGCACCGGAACCGGCCCTCGGTCTCCTACTCGCCCCGGTCCGGTGCCTCGTACACCGACGTCGTGGTCACCGTGCCCCCCCTGGTCGGGGTCATCCTGGACGGCCGGGGCCGCCCCGTCCTGGTCCGCACCAACACCGCCGCCGCCCCCAGCTGTGGCGACCTCTTCTGGATCTACGCCACGACCTCGGCCGGCGTCGGGCACCCGGCCACGCTCCGTCAGGTGGACGCCGTGCTGTCCTCGGACCTCGGCGGGCCCTGGCGGGTGGGCGTCTGGCGGACCATCGCCTAGGCCACCGCCGCAGGCGGCCGACCGGTCAGGTCGGAACTGCTCAACGGTCGGCCATCGCCGAGTAGGCCGGCTTGGCCGCCCCGGCGAAGGTGCGCAACCCGAAGTTGTCCTCGGTGTCGCTCGTGCTCACCCCGTCGTCTCGGTACGAGTACCAGTACACCAACCCGACCCAGGGGTGGACCGAGGCGAAGCGCACCACCTGTCGCAGGGCGGTGGCCTGGGCGGCGCGGCCGGGCTGCCCGGTGGTGCTGGCCACATTGGTGGGCCAACCGACCTCGGTGAGCCACACCTGCTTGTCGGCATCGCCGTTGGCCACCATCACCGAGCGGATCGAGGGGACGGTGGCCGACAGTTGCGAGAACCCCGACGTCGGCCCGAAGGTGCCCGGCAGGGCCGGGTAGCTGTAGGGGTGGTAGGCGACGGCGTCGAAGTAGTGCCGGCCGCCGTCGGCGTAGACCGCCTGGAGGAAGGTCACCGGGTTGATGTCCGTCCCGTCGTTAGCCTCGGGGGCGAGACCACCGGAGAGCACCACTTGCCTCGGCTCCACCTTCTTGATCGCCGTGTAGGCGGCGATCAGATCCCGGGTGTACGCGGCCGGGTCGGGTCCGGTCGACCAGAACTGCTCGCTGTTGGGCTCGTTCCAGATCTCGTAGGCCGTCGGTCCGCCGCCGCCGTAGCGCCGGGCCACGGCGGCGGCAAAGGCGCCGAATTGGGCTGGGTGGAGCGGCTCGGCCGTGTTGACCCCGGTGGCGTTGGCCCACGAGGCCGAGCCGTCGATGATGAAGTCGATGGACATGCCGGCCGCCCGGATGTTCTGCACCAGGGTGTCGTAGGGACCCCAGTCGAAGTCGGTGGGTCCGCCGTGCTGGACGTACTCCCAGTTGACGTCGACCCGGATGCTCGAGGCGTGCAGGTTCTGGTGCATGTCGGCCAGTGCCGCCCGCTGGACGGCTGGCGAGGCTTGGAGCAGGTTGGGCGACATGCCCATTGCCAACGGCGCCGGCGGCGGCGTCCCGCAGCCGGCCGCCAGGGCCACGCCGAGCAGTGCGACCCCCGAGAGCACGAACGCCTTCGTCCGGCGCTCGACGCTCCGGCCGTGCTTCCGAGTCGTCTGCCGGGCGATCGCAGGAGGTTACCGGCCCGGTCCCGATCCGTGCGGAGCGCCGCTCAGCGGCGCCGCAACATCCAGGGACAGGTCGTGGCCCCCCGGCGGCTGGCCCCCAGGCAGCGTCGCCAGACCGATGTCGGGGCCCGCCGGGCCCGGGTGCAGCGGTGCCTGCGGTCCGGTCGGCGTCGAGAGGCGCTCATCGGTGCACGACGGTCCGGTGGCGGGGGAAGGCCCGGTCGGGCGACGTTCCCGTCGGACTCGCCATTGGTCATCTCCCTTCCGGCTCGGCTTCGCTCGTTCTCCCGAAAACGCTACGGGCGGGCGCCGGGCAATTCGTGGATGGCCGGTCGGGGTGGGGCACGTCCGGGGCCCATGGCGGGGATCGCTACCATCCCCGCCATGGCTTCCCCGACCATCCACGTCGGCATGGCCCACGGTCGTCACCGTGGGCGGGTCGACCCCGACGCGGCGCTGGCCTACGCGCTGGCCACCAACGACCACGGGCCGGCCTTCTTGAACGGCCTCGCCGCTCCCCCACTGTTCACCTCGGCGCTGATCCAACCGGCCTTCGCCCAGGCCCACCAGCGGTCCATCGAGCCCGGTGCCATCCGTGGGGTGACGGGCAACGTGCACAGCGAGCACGACGTGCGCTTCCTGCGCCCGATCCGGCCCGGGGACGACCTCGCCTGGGAGGTGACGACGAGGAGCGCCCTCCAGACACCGGCCGGGGTCAACGTGACCCATCGCATCCTGGTCAGCGATCCCGACGGTGCCCCGCTGGTCGAGCACCTCTGGTCGACGCTCCACCTGGGCGGGACCCTCGACGCCGACCTCGGTCCCGAACTTCCCGACCACCGGTTCCCGCCGGGCGCTCGCGACGCCCCGGCCGGGACCGTGGCCTTCGACGTCACCCGGGACCAGCCCTTCCGCTACGGCGGCGCGTCGGGCGACCGGAACCCCCACTCGATCGACGACGTGGTCGCCCAGTCCCAGGGGTTCCCGCGGAAGATCCTCCAGGGTCTGTGCACCTTCGCCATGTGCGGGAGCGCCGTGGTCGAACGGGGCGCCGGTGGCGATCCCGGCCGGCTCCGCCGCCTGGCCGGGCGCTTCGCCGCCCCGGTCTCGCCCGGCGTGACCCTCGAGGTCCACCTCTTCGAGGCCGGTAGGGGCGAGGACGGCACCCGCTCCCTGGCCTTCGAGGCGACGGCCGGCGGCGTGCCGGTCCTCACCCACGGCCGGGCCGAGCTCCTGACGAGCTGAGTCCGTTGGCGAGCGGGGCGCCTGGCCCTCAGTTGAGCCGGGCCCGGACCTGGACGGCCCGGGTCCGGATGCTGTCGGCGAGCCCCGGATCGACCCCTGGCGCCTCGGCCAGGTCGGCCAGCTCCGACAGGAGCGTCTCGGCGACGTCGAAGGCCCCGAGCTCGGCCAGCCCACCGGCCAGCTCGACCCGCATGCTGCAGCGGGAGCACGGGGTTCAGGACCCGGAGCCGACGGACCCACACCAGGGAGCGCCGGTCGGAGCGACGCTGGTAGCTCTGATCGAGGTTGGCCAGCATCCGGGCCAGGATCACCTTTCGCCCGATGGGCGCCAGCATCGCCGGGTCGAGGTCCATCGAGGTGCCCGTGCTCGACCGCAGCAGCTCGGCACACTCGTGGTGGCCCAGACGACGACCACGGCCGAAGGCGTCGATGAACTGGCCCGGCACCGACGGGTCACGGACCAAGAAGTGCCCGGGCATCCCCACCCCCTCGAGCGACACGTGGCGCCGGCGGGCGACCTCGATGAGGAGGACCGAGAGGGTGATGGGAATGCCCCGGCGCCGGTCGAGGACCTGGTCGAGGAAGGAGTTGCGGGGGTCGTCGTAGGTGGCCGAGTCGCCGACCAGCCCGAGCGTCGAGAACAAGAGGGTGCACACGGCGTCGACGTCGTCGCCGGGTACGTCGCCGGCCAGAGCGTCGAGCCGACCGAGCTGCAGGGCGATATCCAGGCCGGGGCTGCCGTGGGCGGCGATCACCAGGGCCGCCTCGTCGAGCGGCAGCTCGCCATCGGGCCGGGCCAGCAACCCACGCCAGCGGTCGACCAGGTCCATGGATCGAGACTATGCCCGACTGATCGGCCGCTGACCTGGCCCGACGTCCGGCCGGTCCCGGGGGCCGGCCGGACCGACGCCGCCGTCGTCCGGCCGGACCGCTTGCCCGGGGTGGTGCGGGCCACTAGACCTGGTGCATGGACAACTCCCCTGCGACGTGCCGGAATGCCGTCGCCGGCCCGGCCGGGAGGCGCCCGTGACTGACTCCTGGGTCAACGACCCGGTCCCGGGTGAGCGCCCGTTCGACCGGGTCGTGGGCCATCGGCCCGAGTACGCGGCCGCCCTCGAAGGGGTCGAGGCGGCGATCTGGAACCAGGACGCCATCGATCCGGCGATCCTGGTCCTGTGCCAGTTCCGCATCTCCCAACTGCTCGGGTCGGTGCCGGCGGAGCTGCACGGCCAACCGGACCCCACGACCCTCGGGATCGACGACCAGCTCGAGCGGTTGGCCGCCTGGCCCTCGGACCCGGCCTTCACCGCCGCCCAGCGGACCTGCATCGGCTACGCCGAACAGTTGCTCTTCGACGCCGCCGGCGTGACCGACGCCCAAGCCGCCGAAGTGATCGCCGCCGTCGGTCAGGCGGGGTTCGTCGTCCTGACCTACTCGTGTGGCATCTTTGAGACCCGGCTACGAGCAGAGCTCGTCCTCGGGATTGGGAGGTAGACATGTCCAGCACTCCTCGAGCAGTCGACGCCACCGGCGCCCCGATGGGCCTCACCGAGGCGGCGCCCGAGCTCGGCAAGGCGTTCTCCCACATGGCCCTGGTGGCCGTGGGGGCGGCCAAGGTCGACATCGTCACCCGGGAGCTGGTCCGCATCTACAGCGGACAGCTGGCCCACTGCAGCATCTGCCGCAACATGCGGGTCACCACCGCCGTCGACCGGGGTCTGACCGAGGACGTGGTGGCCCAGCTGGCCGACTTCGAGCACAGCGACCTGACGGACCGCCACAAGGCGGCCATCCGCTACGCCCACGCCTTCCTGGTCGACCCGACCAGCTTCGACGAGGCGGACCAGGCCGAGCTGCAGCGCCACTTCCGGCCCGACCAGATCGCCGAGCTGACCCTCGACCTGGTCCGCCTGCGGCCGGGCTCCAAGATGACCGTCGCCACCGGCACCGAGCCGGCCCACGACGACCTCATCTTCGTCTGAGCCACCCCCGGTGACCCCGGCCGGCTAGGCGGCCGGGACGACATCGGGCACGGCGCCCGGCTCCTCCAAGCGCTGGCGCCAGTGGAGGGCCAAGACGGCGGCGACGGCCACCGCCGGGATGGCCCCGGCGGCCAGGCTCCACCGGGCGCCGAACGTCTGGGCCACCCAACCGGTGAGCGGCCCGCCGACCACGTTCGACCCGAAGGCCACCAGGAAGTACATGGCGATCACCCGGCCGCGCAGCGACGGTCGGGCGCCCAGCTGCATGGTCATGTTGACCGACACCCCGACGACCAGGGCGGCCGCGCCGGCCAGGCCGATGGTGGCGAACTCGATCACCGAGCCGGGGGCCACCGCCGCCCCGAGCAGGGTGGCGCCGAGGGCCAGGGTGCCCACGACCAGGAAGCCCTTGCTCGGCCGTCCCCGGGCGGCGACGGCCACGGCGGCGATCAGCGCCCCGACCCCCTGCACCGCCCCCAACGCGCCGAAGGTGCCGGCGCCGCCATGGAGGATGTCCCGGGCCACCAGCGGCAGCACCACGTTGAAGTTGGTGGCGAAGACCCCGATCACGACCGACAGCAGCAGGACGTTGCGGAGCTCGGCTCGGCCCAGCACGTAGCGGAAGCCCTCACGCACCTGCCCCTTGGCCCGGGCCAGCCGCTCGCGGACAATGAGCTTGGTCGGGTCGATGAGGGCCACACAGATCACGATGACCACGTAGGACCCGGCGTTGACGGCGAAGCACGCGCCGATGCCGACCGTCCCGATGAGGATGCCGGCCACCGCCGGCCCGACGATGCGGGCCAGCTGGACCAACCCGGCGTTCAACGAGAGGGCGTTCGGCAACTGGGCGTCACCCACCATCTGGCCCACCAGGGACTGGCGGGTGGGCGTATCGAGCGCCGTGCCGACGCCCTGGATGGCCGCCAGCACGTAGAGCACCCAGAGGTGGGCCACGCCGCCCAGGGTCACGGCGGCCAGCACCGCCGCCTGGGACCCGAGGAGGATCTGGATCCCGAGCACCGCCCGTCGGTTGTCGAAGCGGTCGGCGACCACGCCGCCCCACGCCCCGAGCAGGAGCACCGGCAGGAACTGGGCGGCGGTGATCAGTCCCACCTGGGTACCGCTGCCGGTGATCTTGAGGACCAGCCAGGCCAGGGCCACCGTCTGGGCCCAGGTCCCGCAGGTCGAGGACATCTGCCCGAAGAAGTACAGACGGAAGTTGCGCTGGTCCAGGGAACGGAAGGCGTAGAGCAGCCGGCCGGGACCACGCACCGACGGCGGCGGGACCGGCGACGCCGTCGGGTCAGCGGCCGACGCTCCCTCCTCCTCCTGCTCCGGCGCCGTGCGCCTACCCCTCAGCATCGGACCTCCCCCGGTGGCGGACCGTACCGTCCCCGGCGCGGGTCGGCCACCCGGGCTCAGGGTGCGTCGGGGGTGTTGGTCCAGCCGTAGCCCCGCGCCCGCAGGTACCAGCCGCTGGCGGCGGTGGTCCCGCCGTCCACCGGGATGACGTGCCCGGTGACGAACCGGGACTGCTCCGAGGCCAGGAACACCACCACCTCGGCGTAGTCGTCGGGCTGCCCGAAACGGCCCAACGGGACCCAGTGCCGGACGAGGGACGGGTCGCGGCCTCGGAGCATGACCTCGGCCGGGGTCTGCAGCGTGTCGGCGAGGTCCGGGGCGATGGCGTTGACCCGCACGCCCTCGACCCCGAGCTCGACGGCCAGGCTCTTGGTGAAGGCGTTGATCCCGGCGTTGAAGGCCGAGTACGCGGCGTTGGCCGGGATGCCCCGGAAGGCCTCCACGGTGGAGACGTTCACGATGCTCCCGGCGTGGCGCTCGACCATGGCCGGGGCGACTGCTCGGGTGACCCGGAAGACGTGCTCGAGATTGATGGCGTACAGGGCGTCCCACTGCTCGGGCGACGTCTTGAGGAAGCGGCCACTCGGCCGGAAGTCCCCGGCGTTGTTCACCAGGACGTCGATCCGGCCCCCGTCGACCGACGTCGCCGTCTCGACCAGGGCCTCCACCGCCTCGGGCTGGCGGATGTCGCCGACCGAGGCCACCGCCCGGCCCCCGGCCGACTCGATCTCGGCCACGGTCGCCCCGAGCAGGTCCCCGTCGATGTCGTTGATCACGACGGTGGCCCCCTCGGCGGCGGCGAGCCGGCTGACGCCCCCGCCGATGCCGGCCGCTCCCCCCGTCACCACGGCGATCTTCCCGGCCAAACGACCCTCTGGCATGTTGCCCCCCTCGTGACCGACACCGCGGTGCGGCGACCGGCCGCCCGTTCCGGGGCGCAGACTACGACACCGACCGGCCGTCCTCCGGAGGCCGCCGTCACACCCGGCGTCGGCGGTGCCGGGTGCTGGTACTGTTCGCGCAGCTCGAGGATGTCCCTCTCAGGTCTGGAGAACTCGAATGGAATTCGTCACCGCTGCGACGTTCGAGCACTGGTTGTTGTGGGCCATCATCCTGGTGGTGATCCTGGCCATCTTGATGACGGCCTACTACTTCATCCGGACCAAGTCCGACTAGGACCGGCGGGCCCGACCCGGTGACCCGCGGCGGCCCCCCGCACGACCCGACATGACCGGCGTCCCCCCGACCATCGGCCAGGCCGCCTCCGACCTTCGCCGAGGAGGTCGAGGAGCACTCGGTCAATCCCCTGCGGTGGCAGGCGGTCGTCAAGAAGGTCGTCGTGGTGGCCATCGCCGGGGTGGCCATCTACCTCGTCTTCCCCGAGATCGTCGACGTCTCGGATCCTGGCCCCGCCTGACCACGCTCGAGCCCTGGTGGTTCGCCGTGGCCATCGTGGCCGAGATGGCCCACTTCACGTGTACGTTCGCCCTCCAACGGCTGGCCCTGCGGACCAAGGCCTGGTTCCCGGTGATCACGGCCCAGCTGGCCGGCAACGCCATCAGCCTCATCGTCCCGGGTGGGGCGGCCGTCGGCGCCGCCGTGCAGTTCCGGATGCTGGCGGCCAGCGGTCGGGACACCACGTCGACCGTGGGTGGCCTCACTGCGTTCTCGCTGCTCGGCGTGGGCGGACTGCTGGCGCTGCCGATCTTCGCCCTCCCGGTCGTGCTGGTCGGCAGCCCGGTGAACCGCGGCCTCGAGAACGCGGCGATCCTCGGCGCGGTGGCGTTCTTCGCCTTCGCCGGTTTCGCCGCCGTCGTGCTCGTGACCGACGGCCCGCTGCGGTGGTCCGGCCGGGTCGTCCAGCGGGTCCACAACGCCGTCCTGCGGCACAAGCCGCCGCTCGTCGGCCTCGACGTCACGCTGCTCCAGCAGCGTGACCTCATCCGGGGCGTCCTCGGGAAGCAGTGGTGGCTGGCCGTGCTGTTGTCGGCCGGACGGCTGGGCTTCGACTACCTGTGCCTGCTGGCCTCGATCCGGGCCACCGGGGCCGACCCCCGGCCGTCGCTGGTCCTGATCGCCTACGCCGTCGCCGGGATCATCGGGATGATCCCGATCACCCCCGGCGGCCTGGGCATCGTCGAAGCCAGCCTGACCGGCCTCCTGGTGCTGGCCGGTGTGAGCACGGCCGACGCCGTGCTGGCCACCCTCGCCTACCGGCTGGCCTCCTACTGGATCCCGCTGGCCCTCGGTCCGATCGCCTACGGGGCGTTCAAACTCCGCTACCGCCACCCACGGCCGCAGCCCCCGGCCGAGCTCCACCCCGCCTGAACCTTCGGCCGGCCAGCGCCGGCCGGGGCGTCCTCGTCGGGCGTCAGTTCGTCCCGGCCGGGAGCAGGGACTGGCAGGCGAACAGGGCCGAGTTGAAGTGAGGCGAGCCGATGGCCACGCTGAGGGCGGGGCCGAGCACGATCACCAAGGACCCGTTGTCGCTGATGGTGCCGTTCGGGAAGCGCTCGAACCCGTGCAGCCGGACGCAGCGCGAGAAGTTCTCCTTCGAGACGGCCCCGGCCGGCGGCGCCATGGCGGCCACCCCGACCGCGGCCCCGGCGGCCAGCGCCACGGCCGGGATCGCCCGGCGGATCGCCCCTCGGCGCCCCGTCGTCCCTCGCCGGTTGTCCGTCAGCTGCTTGGCCATCGTCACTCCTCGTGCTCGGTACCCATCGTTCGCGTCACGCCGTCGCCGGGCGCCCGGACGGCCACGTCTCGCTCGTCGCGGTCAGCGTAGGCGTCGGCGGCGTCGGCGATCGACCCTCGACGACGTCGGTCGTCGGGTCGGTCACAGGTACTCGCGCTTTCGCATCCACACGAGGGTGGCCCAACCCCAGATCGGCGGCAGGTACGAGGTGAAGAGCCGCTGGATGAACACCGCCGCCGTGGCGTCGGCCTCCGAGACCCCCGCCGCCGTGAGCCCGAGGATCATGCCCGCCTCGACCACGCCCATCCCACCCGGTGACGGCGAGACGCCGCCGATGATCGAGGCCAGCGTGATCACCACGATCAGGGTCGGCAGGCGGAGGTGGTCGTCGAAGGCCCGGAGCGAGACCGACAGGGCCATGGCGATGAACAGCTCGGCCGCCACCGAGCCACCCACCAAGAGGACGAGCTTGCGCGGCGTCTTGGCGATCGACGCCAGGTTCCCCCACATGTCGGCCAGCCTCGGCCGGATCTTGGCCATCGCCGAGCGCCGGAGCTTGGGCAGGGCGACGGCCAGCCCGATCACGAGGGCCACCAGCACCACCACGGCCAGGATGATCCACACCAGCTTCGAGTTCCCGCCCGACTCCGGCGTGACCTCGAGGTGGATCGTCCCCCAGGCGAAGGGCAGCGAGACGAGGACCAGCACGACGGTGGCGATCCAGCTGACGGCGGCCATGATCGCCCCCGAGCTCAGGGCGACCGACGAGTCGTAGCCCTGTTGCTGGAAGAAGCGCACCCGGGTGGCGAAGACCGCCGGCGTCCCACCGGCCAGGGCGCTGAAGCAGTTCGCCACCTCGACGGCCAGGACCCGACCGAACGGGAGCGGGCCGGACACGCTGCCCACGGCCTCGATGGCCGAGGCCACGTAGCCCAGTTGGACGAGCACGAAGGCCAGCACCACCCACAGCCAGTTGGCCCCGATGACCGTGTCGAAGGAGGCCGTGACGTCGATCAGCACGCCGATCAGGGCCCACCCACCGATCATCGTCCCGATGATCATGATCAACGTGGGCCACTTCACCCGGAGGGGCTCGACGAGGGTCGGCACCTCGATGGACTTCGCCTCGGCCGCCTGCTGGCGAACCTCCTCGAGGAGGGACTTGGCGCCGCGCAGGCTCCGACCGAGCGCCGGGTCGAGGGTGGACCGTCGCAGGTACCGGAGGGCCCCACCGAGGTCCTCGGCGCCGAGACAGCGGGCCGCCGCCCGGGCCGCTCGCTCGGCCCCGACCACCGTCGCCGTGGCCGCCATGGCGCCGGCCAGGTCCCGGTCGTACTGGGCGGCGTTGGCGTGGGACGAGGCGTTGCGGAAGTCGACCAGGGACACCCGCGCCGTGGCCCCGTCCACGAACAGGGTGTCGGCGCTGAGGGAGCCGTGGGCGATGCGGGCCGTGCGGAGGGTGGCCAGCTGGGCGTAGACGTCGTCGAGGGCGGCGTCGGTCACCTCCTCGGCCGACAATTCGGCCAAGGGGCGGCCCGCCGGGAGCCGGCAGACCAGCACGGCGTCGTTGGCCGGGCCGCACACGCCCGCCTCGAGCACCTCGCCGACGGCGACGCCGGCCTGGGCGCTGCGCACGGTCAGGTAGGCCTCGTGCTCGACCTGCTGGAGGCGCGAGACCGTGAGCCTCGGGCCCGAGTCGCGGTAGAGGATGAACCGGCCGGCTTTGGTCAGGAGCTTGGCGTCGGCGGCGTCACGCCCGTAGACCGAGACACTCAGCCGACCGGCGGCGTCCGACGGTGCCGCAGCCCGGTACTTCGCCACCCCCCACACCTGTCGGTCGACCGGGACGAGCTCGGCGTAGGCCACATCGAGCTCGTCGAGCAGCGACCCGACATCGTCGATGGACGGCAGGCCGAGCGGCGAGCCCAGGGCCAGGTGGACGACCGCCGTCACGCCCCAGCCGATGGCCAGGCTGCCGAGCACGTTGAGCGGCAGGCCGTGGCCGCCCACGGCCGAGGCCAGGGCCACCAGCAGGATGAACAGCTCGACCAGGCGCTGGAGCCCCCGCGCCAGGTAGGGCAGCGACGCCGTCGCCACCGCCATGAACAGGGCGATCTGGAAGACCGGGAACGAGAGGTAGTACCCGTCGATCTCGATGCCCGGCGGTCGGCCGCCCCGGCTGCCGAGGGCCAGGATCAACAGGCCGCTGACCGCCGCCGTGCCGATCAGGCTGAGGACGATGTCCCGCGCCAGCAGCCACCGCCGGGCCAGGAGGGCCACCACGATGAGGGCGGCGGTGACGCCGAAGGCCCCGGCGTCGTAGACCACCGTGACCAGCCAGGTGATGCTCCAGGGTGCCGGGTGGATGACCTCGACGATCGCCCGGTCGATCCGCGAGTTGTACCGGATGACCAGCACGCACGTGACCAGGATGGCGATCGCCCCGATCAACCGGGTGGCGTCGCTCCCCCGCCGCCGGCGCTGCCCGTCGCCGATCGGGGCGAAGACGATCGACTGCCAGGTGTCGGCCATCACCGCCCCCGCCGGCCGGCGGGTCCGGGACCCGGTCATCGGGCCCAGCCCTCGGGTCCCTCCAGGAGGGCGAACAGCTCGGCCAGGGCGTCGGACGGCGAGACCACCTTGATCGTCCGCATGCCCAGCTCCCGGGCCGGCTTGAGGTTGATGCCCAGGTCGTCGAGGAAGACGCACTCGGTCGGGTCGACCTCGAGCGCGGCACAGGCCAGCCGGTAGAACTCGGGATCGGGCTTCCTGACCCCGAGCTTGCTCGACTCGAACACCGCGTCGAAGAGGGCGTACACCTCGGCCACGTCCTGGCGGAGCTCGGCCTCGAGGGTGAGGAAGTTGTTGGTCAGGCAGGCGGTCGTGGACCGCTCGGCACACCGCCGCACGGCCGCCACCATCTCGGGCAGCACCTCACCGGCCAGCCCGGCCACGACCGCCCGGGCGTCGACCTCGTGGCCGAGCGTGCGGGCCTCGGCCTCGAACTGCCGGCAGAACGTGTCGAAGTCGATCCGACCCCGTTCCAGCTGGGCCCAGGCGTTGTCGTCGGGTGACGCCGAGTTCACCCGCCGCAAGAAGCCGTCGGGCAGCCCGTGCTGGCGCTCGTAGCGGCCGAAGGCGTCGAACGGGCTGGTGCTGATGACCCCGCCGAAATCGAACAGCACCGCCCGGATGGCCACCGCCGCACGCTACCCAACGCCGCCGCCGGCCGACCAGGACGTCGTGGCAGCGTTGGCGACCAGTTGGTCACCGGCGGCGAGGTCAGCCGAACACCCCGTAGCTGGGGTCGTCGGGCCCCCGTCGGCCGGTGGCCGCCGAACCGTCGGTGCCCGGGTTGAGCGGGACCGGGTAGATCGCCTGGAAGTCCTCGACGAACCGGCGCTCCTCGATGGCCCAGCGGCCGTCGAGGCGGGCCCACCGGTCGAGGTAGCGGCCTCGGTCGACGATGTCGACGATGTTCCCGTCGTCCGGCTTGGTCCGCAGCGCCACCGTGACGTAGGCCTCGCTCACCGCCCGATCGCCGTTCACGTCGATCAGCACGTTGGTGATCTGGTGCGAGTGGTTGTCGAGACCCTGGTGGGCGGTCCAGACCCAGTCCACGAACTCGACGCCGGTGCCGGCGAACAGCGGGCCGTAGTCGGCCGTCGCCCCGTCGTGGAACACCGACAGCGCCACCTCACGGTCCATCCGGTCGAGGCCCCGGCAGTAGCGGTAGAGCACCTCGGTGATGGCCTGCTTGGCCACCAGGACGTCGACCTCGCTCATTGCCATGCGGTCCCCCTCGCTCGTCGCGGTCCCTAGAAGGTGGTTGCCCCGTCGATCTGCAGCACCACGCCCGAGAGGTAGTCCGACGTCTCCCCGGCCAAGAACCCCACCACGCGGGCGCAGTCCTCGGTGGTCGCCGGCCGCCCCAGCGCGTTCATGGCGTTGATGGTCACCTTGGTGCCGTCGCCCATGGCCCCGAAGGACAGGGCGAGGCGGCCCGTGGCCACGTAGCCCGGGGCGATGCAGTTGGCCGTGATCCCCGACGACCCCAGGTCCTGGGCCAGGTACTTGGTGTACATGGCCACCGCCGCCTTGGCCGCCCCGTAGTGGGCGTAGTTCCCGTCCTTGCCGCCCCGGAGCCCCGAGATGCTGGCCACGGTGACGATCTTCCCCGAGCCCTGCCGCTTGAGCAGCGGGGCGACGGCGACGCAGGTGTTCACCGTGCCGTACAGGTTCTTCTTGACCACCCGGTCGAACTGGTCGAGATCGAGCTCGGACGCCCGGGCCTCGAAGGGCGAGCCCTCGCCACCCCCGGCGTTGCAGACGACGATGTCGAGGTGGCCCCACGCCGACTCGATGGTGGCCACCGCCTCGACCATGGCGGCGGCATCGGTGACGTCGGCCTCGATGGCCAAGGACCGCCGGCCCAGCGCCGCGACCTCGTCGGCCGTGGTGTCGGCGGTCATCTGCGCCGCCTCGGCCTCGTACTCGCGGTACGAGTGCAGATCGATGTCGAGGACGCAGACGTCGGCGCCCAGTCCGGCCAGGTGCAGGGCGTAGGCCCGACCCAGTCCCCGGGCGGCCCCCGTCACGAGCGCCGTCTTCCCCTCGAGCGACATCTTCCCCCCTCTCGTCGGGCGGTGCCCGGCAACGGGAGTCTCGCGGACCCCTGCGCGGCCCGCAACGGGATCGGGGCCGAGCGGGGCGGGGCACCCTGTGCCAAGGTGGGGCCATGCCCACCGCTGACGAACTCCACCGTCTGGTCGCGTCCTACGCGGCCACCGTCAACTCGCGTGACATCGACGCCTACGTGGCCCAGTTCACCGAGGACGCCGTCCAGGCCGACCCGGTCGGCAACCCGCCCAACGTGGGCCACGACGCCATCCGGGCCTTTTGGACCCAGACCATCGAGGGCAGCCAGGGGATCAACTTCGAGACCTCCGGCGTGCACTCCTCGGGTCAGACGGTGGCCTTCAACTTCAAGGTGGCCGTGTCACTCGACGGGTCGACCATGCACATCGAGGGCATCGAGACCTTCGAGGTGGCCGAGGACGGTCGGATCGCCTACGTCCGGGCCTACTGGGACGACCGGGACACCACCTTCGCCTGAGCGGCCCGCCCGCTCAGGCGCCGACGTCGGAGACGGCCAGCACCGACCGGGCCACGGTGCCGGTGGCCATGTCGTCGAAGGCCCGCTGGACGTCCTCCAGCGGGTAGACGTTGGTCACCATCTCGTCGAGCAGCATCTGGCCCGAGTGGTAGAGCTTGAGGTACGTGGCGATGTCGTGGTGCGGCTGGGCCGAGCCGTAGCGGCACCCCATGATGTTCTTGTCCAGCCACAGGTCACGGGACAGGAACGAGATCTCGGCGTCCATCGGGGTCGTGCCGACCAGTACGCAGCTCCCGCCACCGGCCAGGGCCTCGATGCAGACCCGGGAGAGGGCGGCACTGCCCACGCATTCGAACGAGGAGTCGACCCCTTCGGGGCTGATCTCGCGGATCGCCGCAGCGGCGTCCGCCCCGTCCATCCCGAGGAAGTGGGTGGCCCCGAAGTCCTTGGCCATCTGCTCCTTCGACGGCTTGGCATCGATGGCGATGATGGTCGTGGCCCCGGCGATCCGGGCGCCCTGGATGGCGCTGATCCCGATGCCGCCCACCCCGATCACCAGGGCCGTCGAACCCCGCTGGACCTTGGCCCGCGACAACGCCGCACCGGCGCCGGTCATGACGGCGCAACCGAGCAGGGAGGCCACCTGGAGCGGCACGTCGTCGGCGATCTTCACCGCCTGGTTCTCCTGGACCACCGTGTACTCGCTGAACACGGCGGCCTTGGCGAAGGCGTAGGCCGGGTCGCCCTTGTAGGTGAACGGCTGGGTCAGACCACCGAGCGACCGCTTGCAGTGGGTCGGGTGACCCTGGTCGCACTCCTCGCAGGCCCCGCAGGCCGTGAGGGTGTGGAGCACCACGTGGTCGCCGACGGCGACGTGGGTGACACCGGGGCCGACCGCCTCGACCACGCCCGCACCCTCGTGGCCCAGCACCACCGGCGGCGGGAACGGGATGGTGCCGCTCACCACGCTGTAGTCGCTGTGGCACACGCCGGCGTAGGCCACGTGCACCAGCACCTCGTTGGCCCCCGGCTGACGGACCTCCAGCTCATCGGTGACGTCGATTTCCCCGTTCCAGACGATGCCCCGCACGGTCCCCTCCTTGATGGTCGTTGCTGCGATGGTCTAGCCCACCCGGCCCCGGAGCGCACCGGACATCCGGCGCCGCCGGTCAACTGCTACAGGTGCGTGAGGAACCAGTCCCGGGCGGCCGTGCTGGTGATCTCGAACTGCTCCCGGTAGACGGCGTAGTGGTCCCCGCCCACCGTCACCAACCGCTTGGGCTCGAGCGCCCGGTTGTAGGCGGCCAGGGCGTCGGCCGAGGGGGTCATGGTGTCCCCGGTCGGCACCACCATGAGCAGCGGCGTCGGGGCGATCCGCTCGATGAAGGCCGCCGGCTCGTACTCGGCGTAGTGCTCCCACGAGCGCAGCGTGATCGAGTTCTGCCAGTTCTTCGTGTACTCGGCCGGCAGCGTGGCCATGTAGCGCACCGTGTCGCTGTCGTCGGCGAACGCCTGGACCATGACCGGAGGCTCGCCCCGGAGCTGGGCCAACCGGTCCTCGGCGATGCGCCGGTACAGGTCCACGACGCCGGCGGGGGTGTTCCGGGCGATGGTGTTGTCCCGGCCGCTGATGGTCATGGCCTGGGACACCACGCAGCGGACCCGCCGGTCGGCGGCGGCGACCGCCAACACGTGGCCACCCGAGTAGCTGGTGCCCCAGATGCCGATCCGGTCGGCATCGACGGCCTCGTGGGCCGCCAGGTAGGTGATGGCGTCCTTGTAACCCCGCTGCTGCTTGATGGGGTCGAGGTCCTGGCGCGGCAGGCCGTCACTGGTCCCACAGTTGACGTGGTCGTAGCTGAGGACGACGAAGCCGGCGGCGGCGAACACCTCGGGGTAGTTGTGGTCCAAGAAGACCTCCTTGACCGACCCGAAGCCGCCGGAGAGGGCGATGGCCGGATGGGGCCCCGGGCCCTCGGGCAGGTAGAGCCACCCTCGCAGCGTGACTCCCTCGGATGGAAATTCCACGTCCAGCGGCACGGCGATCCTCCACGGTCGACGACGATCCGCCCAACGTACAGCGCCCCCGGGGGCCTCGGTCCGCCGATCGGCTGCTCCGGCCCACGACGCCGCCTATCGTGAGCCGGAACCGAGGGGGAGGACCACGTTGATGGAACCGTGGGAGACGGCAGCACGCGAGGAGATCCGGGAGCTGGTGGCCCGCTACACCCACTGGGCCGACGGCGGCCGCATCGACCAGGTCGTCGAGCTGTTCGAGCCCGAGGCCGTCTTCCAGGCCGACAACGCACCCGAACTACTGGTGGGGCGCGAGGCCATCGGCGGGTTCCTGGGCGGGCTGGCCGACACCCACGGTGACGAGGTCGGGCAGACCTACATGCGCCACTTCGTGACCAACCTCATGATCGAATTCGAGAGCGAGCACGAGGCGTCGGGGGCGGCCTACTGGGCGGTCCTCTCCGACAACGGCCTGTGGCGCTGGGGCCGCTACCGCGACGCCTACCGCCGCCAGGAGGACGGGCGGTGGCTCTTCGCCCGCCGCCGGGTCCGAGGCGACGCCGACCGCCGCTGACTCACCCCGGGTGGACCGCCTGACCGGCGTCGGGCCGGTCCGCCAGCTCGAGCGGCTTCGCCGTCACCAGGCGTTCGGCCAGTGACACTTCGAGGAGGCCGACGACCGTCCCGAAGACCAACCCGACGACGGCGTGGGTGAGGAAGATCACCCAGAACGACTCGTGGTGGACGAGTTCCCCGGTGACGAAGGTGCCCTCCTGCTCGATGAAGATAGGCAGCGTCACCAGCGTCAGGGCGATCCAGAAATTGCCCCGGATGAGCTGGGCCGATCGGCGGAACGCCCCGAACACGTGGTGACCCTCCATGTTCACCAGCGGGCCCACGATGGCGAAGTACGTGTAGACGATCAGCCCGGGCACGATGAAGAGGCCCGACGCCAGTCCGGCCAGGAGCAGCAACAGCAGGTCGGCGACGATCAGCCGGATCCAGGGCAACGTCCGCAGGACCTCGCCCAGCGGTGGCGCCGGCTCGCCGTGCTCCACGGCGCCGACCATCCGGTCGAGCAGGCCGGCGTAGAAGGTGAGGCCGAGGGCGGCCACCGCCTCGATGGCCAACGACAGGAACACCCACGGGAAAATGCGCGACTGGTCGTCGATCCAGTTGGCGATGGAGGTGTCGCCGAGGGCCGACGCCCCGAAGATGACGACGGCCGGGATGGCCACCCTCCCCGGGTAGGTGCGGTAGGTGCGGTACCCGGTGCGGAAGAGCTCGGCGGGCGTGACGTCGGCCATCGGGACACTGTTCCACGCCGTCGACCGGTGGCCCGACGGCCAGCCAGGATCCTCGGCCGGCCGGCGTCCTCGGGGTTAGGGTCACCGGCCATGGTCGACCAGGCGCCCTTCGATCGCCGCCGGTTCCTGCGGCGGGCCGGCACGGCGGCGGCCGCCCTCGGCGGCGCGGCGGTGTTCGGGTCGGTGCTCGAGGCCTGCGGGTCGCCCAGCGCCGGCCCGGCGACCACCACGTCGTCGGCCACCTCCACCTCCACGGCCACGGCAGCCGACTGGGCGACGCTGGCCAGCAGCCTGAGCGGCACCCTGGTCCTGCCGACCAACCCGGCCTACGCCGTCGACCGGCAGCTCTTCAACCCCCAGTTCGACGACCTCATGCCGGCGGCCATCGCCTACTGCCAGACCCCGACCGACGTCCAGCGGTCGGTCGGCTTCGCCCGCCAGCACGGCGTCCAGTTGGCCGCCCGGTCGGGCGGCCACAGCTACGGCGGCTACTCGTCGTGCCCCGGGCTGGTGGTGGACGTGAGCCGCATGGCCGGCATCGCCGTCGGGGCCGGCTCGACCACGGCGACGGTGGGCGCCGGGGCGAAGCTGGTGGACATCTACAACACCCTGGGCAACGCCGGCGTGCTGTTGCCCGGCGGGTCGTGTCCGACAGTGGGCATCGCCGGCCTGGCCCTCGGCGGCGGCATCGGCGTCGTCGGCCGCAAGTACGGGATGACGTGCGACAACATCGCCTCGCTGCAGATGGTGACGGCCGAGGGCACGCTGCGGACCTGCAGTCCCGAACACAACCCCGACCTCTACTGGGCGTGCCGGGGCGGGGGCGGCGGCAACTTCGGCATCGTGACCTCGTTCCAGTTCACGGTGCACCCGATCCCGGCCATCGCCCTCTTCACCCTGGAGTGGCCCTGGGCCGCCGCCAGCGACGTGCTCTCGGCCTGGCAGACCTGGCTGCCCACCACCCCCGACGAGCTGTGGTCGAACTGCCTGCTGCTCTCCCAGGGCAGCGCCGGGCCGCCGACGGCCCGGGTCGGGGGGGTGTTCACCGGCACCCCGACGGCCCTCACCGGCCTCCTGGCCCCGCTCCTCTCGGCCGTCGGGACGGCACCGACGACCAACTCGGTCACCGCCGAGCCGTACGTCCGGGCCATGATGATCGAGGCCGGCTGCGAGGACGACACCCAGGCGGCGTGCCACCTCCAGAGCCAGAACCCGGCCGGGGTGCTCGAACGGGCCTCGTTCAACTCCAAGTCGGCCTACGTCCACCACGCCATCCCGGCCGCCGGCACCCAGGCCATCGCCGCCGCCGCCCAGGACCTGGCGCAGAGCGTGCCCGGCGCCAGCGGCGGCTTCGCCTTCGACGCCTACGGCGGCGCCATCAACCGCATCGCCGCGCCGGCCACCGCCTTCGTGCACCGTGACGCCCTGGCCTGCATCCAGTACAGCGTCTCGTACCCCGACACGGCCCCCGCCTCGATGCTCGACGCCGGGCGGGCCTGGCTCACCTCGGCCCAGTCGACCCTCGCCCCCTACACCGCCGGCGCCTACCAGAACTACATCGACCCCACCTTGGCCGACTGGCAGCAGGCGTACTACGGGGCCAACCTGCCCCGACTGGTCAGCGTCAAGGCTGCCGTCGATCCCGACGACACCTTCCACTTCGCCCAGTCCATCCCGACCAGCCTGTCCTGACCCCGCCCGGGGGCCTCACCCCCGGGGCCGGAGCCGTCCCGGCGGGAGCGGTGGCGCGGGGACCGGCGCGCCGTCGAAGCCCCGGACCTCGCCGAAGCGCCGGCCGGCCGCCCAGTCGGCCCGGGCGTCGGCGATCTCCTCGTGGCTGCCCCCGACGAAGTTCCACCACATGACGAGCGGCTCGCCGTAGGGCTCGCCCCCGAGCAACAGCACCCGGCCCGGCCCGGCCAACGTCAGCCGGGTCCGGCCCCGCCCGAGGTACCCACACTCGCCCGTCGCCGCGGCCCTCCCCTCGACGGTCACCGGACCGTCGACCACCAGCACGGCGTGTTCGAACCCCGACTCGAGTGGCACCGACACCGGACCAGCGCCGTCGAGCACGAGCTCGGCCCCGACCAGCGCCGAGGCCACGGCCGCCGGTGAGCGAACCCCGGCCAAGGACCCGACGAGCACCGTGGCCCGGCCGCCGTCGAGCTCCGCCACCGGCAGGTCGGCCAGGTGCTCGAACGCCGGGGGCGCATGCCGCTGGGCCCCGGGGAGGGCCAGCCACAGCTGGACGCCGTGCAGCCATGCGGGGTGGTGGGTGGGCGACACCTCGGCGTGGGCGATGCCGTGGCCCGAGGTCATGACGTTCAGCTCGCCCGGCCGGATGGTCTGGTGGCTGCCCAGGCTGTCGTGGTGGACCACCTCGCCGGCGAAGAGCCAGGTCACGGTCTGGAGCCCCAGGTGGGGGTGGGCCGACACCTGCATGCCCGGTCCGCCGGACACGTCGTCGGGACCGTAGGCGTCGAGGAAGCACCAGGCGCCGACGGTGGTGTGGGCCCGGGTCGGCAGGTAGCGGGTCACCTCGCTCCCCGGGGCGATCGTCGCCCGGCGGGGCACCAGTCGGTCGACGGCGACGGGCGGTTCGGCGACCATCGCGACATCGTAGGGAACGGCACCCGGACGGTCGGCTCACGTCCCCCCGTTGCAGTGGTGGTGCAACTAGCGTCTCGCCTGTCGTAAATCGGTCCGAACCGGCCGGGTGAAGACCCGAGCCGTGAGGGGGTAGTCATGGCACGGAAGCTCTTCGCCGAGTTCCTGGGAACGGCGCTGCTGGTGTTCTTCGCCGTCGGGGTGGCGACCCTCATGTTCGGCTTCAAGTTCGCCGGCGGCAGCGTGGCCGCCGGCGTCGTCGCCACCGCCCTGGCCTTCGGCCTGGTGCTGCTGGCGTTGGCCTACGTGCTCGGGCCGATCTCGGGCTGCCACGTGAACCCGGCCGTCACCCTCGGGGCCGCCCTCACCGGCCGCATCTCGCCCATCGAGGCCATCGGCTACTGGATCGCCCAGTTCGTCGGCGGCATCCTCGGGGCGCTGCTCCTGTGGGCCATGTTCAAGCAGTCCCCCTTCTACCGGACGTCGATCCAGGGCCTCGGCACCGACGGCTACGGCAAGGCGTCGCTGATCCACATCAACGTCGGCGGGGCCTTCCTGGCCGAGGTGGTGCTCACCGCCCTGTTCGTCTTCGCCGTCCTCGGCGTGACCAGCAAGATCGCCAACGCCACCACCGCCGGCCTGGTCATCGGGTTGACCCTGACCGTGGTGCACCTCATCGGCATCCCGATCACCGGCACCTCGGTCAACCCGGCCCGGAGCCTCGGCCCGGCCCTGATCGTCGGGGGCACGGCGCTCAGCCAGGTGTGGCTCTTCATCGTGGCCCCGCTGGTCGGGGCCATCGTCGCCGCCGCCGTGCACTGGGTCATCTACCCGAAGACCACCGACGAGCTCGAGGCGGTCTGAGCGACCGGCCCGCCCGAACCGGGCGGGCCCCGTCCGAGGTGACGGCGACGACGCGGGATGCAATGGTGGTCCCGTGACCACTCCTTCCTCGCGTTTCGGCATCACCATCCCCTTCGACGGCGTCACGCTCGAGGACCACCGACGGTGGTTCGAAGAGCTCGTCGACCTCGGCTACACCGACGTGTGGAGCGGCGAGGTGGACGGCGCCGACGGGTTCACCCCGCTCACCCTGGCCGCCGCCTGGGCGCCCAGCCTCCATCTCGGCGTGGCCATCGCCCCGGTCTTCACGCGGGGCCCGGCGCTGTTGGCCCAGAGCGCGGCGGCCCTGGCCGAGGCGGCCCCGGGGCGGTTCGCCCTGGGCATCGGGTCGTCGTCCGACGTCATCGTCCAACGCTGGAACGGGATCGAATTCGCCGAGCCGTACTACCGGACCCGCGACACCCTGCGGTTCCTCCGGGCGGCCTTCTCCGGCGAGAAGGTCGAGATGGTCACGCCCCGGCTCTCGGTCCAGGGGTTCCGGCTGGCCCGGGTGCCCGAGATCCCGCCGGCCATCTACCTGGCGGCGTTACGGCCGGGCATGCTCCGCCTGGCCGGGCGGGAGGCCGACGGGGCCATCTTGAATTGGCTGTCGGCCGAGGACGTGGCCACGGCGGTGGCCGAGGTGGGACCGGGCAAGGAGATCGTGACCCGGATCTTCGTGTGCCCGACCACCGACGCCGAGGTGGCCCGGACCATCGGCCGCCGCATGATCACCGCCTACCTGAACGTCGAGGGCTACGCCCAGTTCCAGCGCTGGCTGGGCCGGGGGCCGCTGCTCGAGCCGATGTGGGCGGCGTGGGCCGCCGGCGACCGCAAGGGCGCGCTGGCCGCCGTCCCCGACGAGGTCGTCGACCAGCTCATCGTCCACGGCACGCCCGAGGAGTGCCGGGCGCACATCGCCCGCTACCAGGCCAACGGCGTGACCATCCCCGCCCCGGCGCTGATCCTGGCCGGCGCCGACCTCGGCGAGGCCGTCCGGGCCATCGCCCCCAACCGCTAGCGCTCGGCCCGGACCTCAGTCGTTGGCCGAGATCCCGGCCAGCAGGTCGGCGAACTGCTCCTTGGCCGCCCGCCGCCGGGTCGGGATGTGCTCGGAGGGCACCTCGGTCGGGGTGTAGTTGCGCAGCGTCCGGCGGGCCACCGTCTGGCGGTGCACCTCGTCGGGCCCGTCGTAGATGCGGGCCGAGCGGGCGGCCCGGTACATGTGCTCGAGCGGCAGGTCGCAGGAGAACCCGAGCGACCCGTGCACCTGGATGGCCCGGTCGATCACGTTGTAGAGGACGCCGGCCCCGAAGTACTTGATCATGGCGATCTCGACCCGGGCGGCGGCCGCCCCTTCCTGGTCCATCTTCCAGGCCGCCTGCAGGGTCATCAACCGGGCCGCCTGCATCTCGGCCAGCGAGTCGGCCACCCAGTTCTGGATGGTCTGCTTCTCCGAGAGCAACGAGCCGTGGGCGTAGCGCGACACCGCCCGCTCGCACAGCATGTCGAAGGCCCGCCGGGACTGGCCGAGCCACCGCATGCAGTGGTGGATCCGACCCGGGCCGAGGCGGGCCTGGGCCAGCTGGAAGCCGCTCCCCTCGATCCCGATCAGGTTCGACGCCGGGACCCGGACGTCGGTGTAGCGGATCTCGGCGTGGTTCCCGAACTGCCCGAAGGGCGACACCGGGTCCTCCATCGAGGCGATGTCGCGGACGATGTCCACGCCCGGGGTGCCCGCCGGGACGAGGATCATCGACGAGCCCTGGTAGGGGTGGACGTCGGGGTTGGTCACGGCCATCACGATCAGGAAGTCGGCCACCGACCCGTTCGTCGTGTACCACTTGTGACCGTTGATCACGTACTCGTCGCCGTCCCGCACCGCCTGGGTCGACAGGAGCGTCGGGTCCGAGCCGGCCGTGTTCGGCTCGGTCATCGAGAAGGCGCTCCGCAGCTTGCCGTCGAGCAGCGGCTGCAGCCACTGCTCGCGCTGGTCCTGACGGCCCGAGGCGGTGATGCCCACCGCCAGCAGCTCGGCGTTGCCCGAGTCCGGGGCGTTGTTGCCGAACACCATCGGACCGTAGGGCGACTGGCCGAGGATCTCGTGCATGAGGCCCAGCCGGACCTGGCCGAAGCCCATGCCGCCGAGCTCGGGGGGCAGGTGGGCGGCCCAGAGGCCCTTCTCCTTCACCTGGGCCTGGAGTGGGGCGATGGCCGTCTGGGTCTGCTCGTAGGTCAGCTCCAGCGTCTCGAGGGGGAACACCTCGTCCCGCACGAATCCCCGCATCCACTCGAGCTGCGCTTCGAATTCCGGCTCGGTAGAGAAATCCCAGGCCATGTCCCCTCCTTGTATGTCGAGACCCCGCAGAGCCTGCCAGCTTCCCGGGGTGCATGACGGCCGGGTACCGTGGTCGCCGTGTCAGCACAACCCGTCGCCGCCCCCACTCGTAGCACCGTCGCCTTTCGCCGGGCCAATGGCCCCGCCGCCGACGGACCACCGGCAGCGCCCCAGGCGCCGCTGTCGACCGAGGACCGGGCGGTGCTGGCCGCCGCCGAGCGGGCGCTGCTCGACGAGCGCCGGGTCCTCACGGCCGAGGAGCTGACGGCACTGGCCGAGCTGCCGGACGGGGCCGTCGTGGCACTGGCGGCGCTGGCCCACCAGGTCCGGCTGACCTGGTGCGGACCCGAGGTCGAGGTGGAGGGCATCCTGTCGGCCAAGACCGGCGGCTGCCCCGAGGACTGCCACTTCTGTTCCCAGTCCTCGCGTTTCGAGACCCCGGTCAAGGCCACGGCGTTCCTCGACACCGACGAGGTCCTCCAGGCGGCCCGGGAGACGGCGGCCCTCGGGGCGTCGGAGTTCTGCATCGTGCTGGCCGTCCGCGGCCCCGACGAGCGGACCATGCGCCGACTGCTCGAGCTGGTGCCGATGGTGAAGGCCGAGACCGGCCTCAACGTGGCCGTCAGCGCCGGCATCCTCGACGCCGACCAGGCCCGGCGGCTGGCCGAGGGCGGGGTCCACCGCTACAACCACAACCTCGAGACGGCCCGTTCCTACTTCCCCGAGGTGGTCACCACCCACGACTACGACGAGCGCGTGGCCACGTGCCGGCTGGTGCGCGCCGAGGGCATGGAGCTGTGCTGCGGGGCCCTCATCGGCATGGGCGAGACGGCGGCCCAGCGGGTCGAATTGCTGCTCGAGCTGCGCCAGCTCGACCCGACCGAGGTCCCGGTCAACTTCCTCAACCCCCGGCCAGGCACGCCGTTGGGCGACCGGCCGGTCGTCGGGGCCTGGGAGGCGGTGCGCTGGATCGCCCTCTTCCGGCTGGCCCTCCCCGGGGTCATCCTGCGCTACGCCGGCGGTCGAGAGGTCACCCTGCGGGACCTGCAGGCCATGGGCATGACCGCCGGGATCAACGCCCTCATCGTCGGCAACTACCTGACGACCCTCGGCCGCTCGGCCGACGAGGACCTGCGGATGCTGGAGGACCTCCGGATGCCCGTCGCCGCCCTCACGGCGGCGTTCTGAGCGGAGCGGGCGTGACCTCGGCCGGCGGCGCCTCGGCGTTCTGCAGCGGCTGCGGCCGCTCGGCCGACGAGTGTGCCGGGTGCCGGACGCTCGACCCGCCCCACTACTGCGCCACCTGCGGGCGCTGGATGGCCGTCGCCGTCACCCCCACCGGGTGGGTGGCCCGCTGTGCCGACCACGGCGAGCGCCGCAGCGCCTGAGCCGCCCGCTCAGCTCGACGGCGCCAGCCGCTCCTCCAGCCAGGACCGCACCCCGGGCCACTCGTCGGCCACCACCGAGTAGTAGGCACTGTCACGCATCGTGCCGTCGGTCGCCGGCACGTGGACCCGTCGGATGCCCTCGAAGACCGCCCCGAGGCGGGCGATGGCCGTCCGTGACCGCAGGTTCCGGGCGTCGGTCTTGAGCGATACCCGGGCCACGCCCCAGGCGTCGAAGGCGTGGGTGAACAGCAGCAGCTTGGCCTCGGTGTTGACCGGCGTGCGCTGGGCGCCGGCCGAGTACCAGGTGCTCCCTATCTCGGCCACCGTCGGCGGTGTCGAGTCGCTCGGGACGGCCCCGTCACCGGGCGTCGGCGGCCACGGCGGCGGCCACTCGAAGACGCTGAGGTCGAGGAACCGGGTCGAGCCCACCGGCTCGCCCGTCTCGGCCCGGCACACGGCGAAGGGGACCTCCCGCCCGGCCGTCAGGTTGGCCCGGGCCGCCGCCACGTACGAGGCCATCGAGGGTCGGTCGTCGGGGACCAACGTGTAGTCGTAGGTGGCGCGGTCCTCGGTGGCCGCCCGGAGCAGCCCGTCCACGTGGTCGGGCGACAGCGGCTCGAGCACGACGTGGCGACCTCGAAGCGTGGGCACCGTGAGCATCGGTGACGAGTGTGCCACCTCGCCGGCGTCGAGCGGTCAGTCCTGCAGGCCCAACCGATCGACCAGCCGCGCTGCTCCTCGCCCGGTACCACCACCTCGAGGAGATCGACCCCCGAGAGCCACGCCCGGTTCCGCCGGTGCAGGTCGCACGCGTCGTCGAAGCGGTTGAGCACCACCACCGGCCGGAGGCCCGGGCACGCCGGGGCCAGGGCGTCGACGCTCAGCCGCACCCCGTTGATCGTGCCCAGCCCGGCGTCGGCCACCAGGAGCAGGGCGTCGGGCCGGAGCCGCCGGGCCAGGTCGACGGCGTCACCGTCGGCCGCCTGGGGCGAGCGGACGCCGCCGGCCGACTCCACCACCCCCACCTGGGTCCCGTCGGGCCAGTCGAGCTCCTCCACCAGGTCGTCGACCGAGAACTCCGGCCGGCCCAGGGCCTGGGCGGCCATCGGCGGCGCCATGGCCGTGGCGTACCAGCGGTGGAGCGGGCAGACCCGCTCGGGCGCCTCCCCGCTCGCCCGGCCGAGCACGGCGGCATCGGTGGTCGCCGGGTCGTCACCGGCATCGAACGACTGGGCCGGCTTGCGGGCGGCCACCGCCACGCCCGAGGCCCGGAGGTGCTCGAGCAGCCGGGCGGCCATCCAGGTCTTGCCGACCTCGGTGCCGGTGCCGACGACCAGGACCACTTTGTCCGGTCGCGCCGGAGGCTCAGCCGACACCGGCCCCCTCGGTCGCCGGAGCACGAAGGCCGAGGACCTCCAAGGCGGCCACCAGCCGGTCCACCTGCTCGGCCTCGTGGGCCGCCGAGAGCGTGACCCGGAGCCGACTGGTCCCCACGGGCACGGTCGGCGGACGGATGGCCGGGACCCACAGGCCGGCCTCGAGCAACGCCGCCGAGGCCTCGACCGCCCGGGCCTCGGCTCCGAGCAGGATCGGCACGATGGGCGTCGGATGGCCGGGGGCCAGTCGGGCCACGTGGGCGGCCAGCCGGGCCACCAGGGCCGCCCCCTCGGAGGAGCGCAGCACCCCGATGGCCGCCAGGGCGGCGGCGGCGTCGGCCGGGCTGACAGCGGTGGTGAAGATGTAGGGCCGGGCCGTGTTGACCAGCAGGTCGACCATGGCCCGGGGGCCGGCCACGAACCCGCCCAGCGAGCCGAGGGTCTTGGACAGGGTGCCCACCCGCAGCACCTCGAGGTCGTCGAGCACCTCGGGGCCGGGATGCGGCCCCATGGCCGCGTGGGCTTCATCGAGGATCAGGAGGGACCGGTGGCGCCGGCAGGCGGCGGCGATGGCCGCCAGCGGGGCCGTGTCGCCGTCCATCGAGAACACCGTGTCGGTGACGACCACCGCCGGGACGTCCGAGGCGGCCAGGAGCGACTCGAGGTGCTCGACGTCGGCGTGGCGGACGATCGCGACGTCGGCCCGGGCCAGGCGGCACCCGTCGACGATCGACGCGTGGTTGAGGGCGTCGGACAGGATCCGGGTGCCGGGGCGCCCGAACACCGAGAGCACCCCGAGGTTGGCGGCGAAGCCGGTCGGGAAGCACACGGCCGCCTCGGTCCCCTTCCATTCGGCCAGCGCCACCTCGAGGTCCCGGTGGACCGGCCGGGAGCCGGTCACCAGCCGTGACGCCCCGGACCCGGTGCCCCACCGCTCGAGGGCGGCGGTGGCGGCGCCGACGACCGCCGGATGGAGGCTGAGTCCGAGGTAGTCGTTCGAGGCGAAGGACACGATGGGGGTCGCCGGCCCGTCGAGGAACCCCTCCGGCCCGAGGGCGTCGAAGGTCCGGGGGGACCGCCACTGGCCCTGCTCGGTGATGGCGGCCAATCGGGAGGCCGCGTCCTGCGCCCAGGGACCGCTCATCGAGTGACCTCGTCGAGCGACGAGACGAGGGCGTCCACGATCCGGTCGATCTCGGCCGCCGTGGTGGTGAGCGGGGGCATGAGGACCACGACGTCGCCCAGCGGTCGCAGCAACACGCCGCGGGCCACGGCACCGGCGCAGACCCGCCGGCCCCAGCGCAGGCCCGAGGTGGGCGGCCGGAGCTCGACCCCCACCATGAGCCCCCGCTGACGGATCTCGCCCACGGCCGGGTGGCCGGCCACCCGCTCGGTCAGGGCGGCGGCCAGCTGTTCGGCCCGGGCCACCACGTTGTCGAGCACGCCCCACTCCTCGATCAGGCCGAGGTGCCGCAGGGCCACGGCGGCGGCCAGGGCGTTGCCACCGTAGGAGTGGCCGTGCGAGAAGGTCCGCGACGAGAGGTCCTCGCCGAGGAACGCCGAGTAGACCCGGCCCGAGGCCACGGTGGCCGACATGGCCAGGTAGCCACCGGTGATGCCCTTGCCCAGGCACAACAGGTCGGGTCGCAGCCCGCACTGCTCGGAGGCGAAGAGGGTGCCGGTGCGTCCGAAGCCGGTCGCCACCTCGTCGCACACCAGCAGGACGCCGTGCTCGACGCAGGCCCGGCCGAGCCGGGCGACGTCCTCGGGCCGGGCGCACCACATGCCCGAGGCCCCCTGGACCAGCGGTTCGATGACCACGGCCGCCAGCTCGTCGGCGTGGGCGGCCACCGCCGACACCGCCTTGTCGGCCCAGGCCGGGTCGGCGTAGCCCGGCGTCCGCAGCACCGGGAACCGAAGGTCGTCGAACACCGAGGTCGAGAACCCGCCGTCGCCCAGCGAGAGGGCGCCGACGGTGTCGCCGTGGTAGGCGTCGCCGAGGGCCAGGAACCGCGTCCGCCCGACGACGCCCAGGTTGGCCCAGTGCTGGAAGGCGATCTTGAGGGCCTGCTCGACGGCCACCGCGCCGTCGGCGGCGAAGAGGAAGTGCGGCTCGTCGACCGGCACCACCGGGGCCAGCGCCTCGGCCAGCTCCACCACCACCGAGCTCCCGTTGCCGAGCATCGTCGAGTGGGCCACCTTGCCCACCTGGGCCACCAGGGCCTCGTCGAGCTCGGGGACCCGGTGCCCGAGGGTGTTGACCCAGAGGGACGAGATGGCGTCGAGGTAGCGGCGGCCGGCCACGTCGATGAGCTCGCGGCCCTCGGCCCGCTCGATCACCAGCGGGGCGTTGTCGGCGTAGGCCGCCATCTGGGTGAAGCCGTGCCAGACGACGGCGGCGTCCCGGGCCACCCAGGCCTCGACCGCGGCATCGTCGGGCGTCGTCGGCTGCTCGGAGGGGTTCGCCATGGCCCAAGTCTCGACCAGCAGCCCGGGGCGGTCCAGCGGGGGGCGGTGTCGGTGGCCCCACGCGCCGGCAGTTAGGGTCTGAGCAGGACGGTAACGAGCCCGGAATTGCAGGGAGCCGGGTCGAAGGCCGAGAGGCAAGGAGCCAGCGCATGCGTCGCATAGGGGTGGTGGACACGATGTTCGCCCGGTACGACATGGGAGCCGAAGCGCTCGACGAACTGGCCGGCTGCCCCGGCTACGGCGAGCAGTTCGAGGTCCTGCACCGCACCGTCCCGGGGTTCAAGGACCTGGCCGTGGCGGCCAAGCGGCTGATCGAGCTCGAAGGGTGCGAGATGATCGTGGCCCTCGGCATGCCCGGGGCGCAGCCGGTCGACAAGGTCTGCGCCCACGAGGCCTCCACCGGGATCATGCAGGCCCAGTTGATGACCAACACGCCCATCCTCGAGGTGTTCGTCCACGAGGACGAGTCGGACGACCCGACGGTGGTGGCCGAGGTCTGCCGGAACCGGTCCCGCAAGCACGCCCTGAACGCCTACTGGATGCTGTTCGAGCCCGAGCAGCTCTCGCGCCGGGCCGGCCAGGGCATCCGGCAGGGCTTCGCCGACGCCGGGCCCCTCCCGACGGCCTCGGGCGTCGCCGCCGGCTCGTAGGCGGACCACCTCGGGCCGGCCGCCCGGCCCCCGAACCGCGGCTCGCCGCTGAGGGACACATGAGCAACTGGAACTTCGCCGACATCTGGGAGACCGTCGCCCAGGTCCAGGCCGACCGGGTGGCCATCACCCAGGGTACGATGACGACCTCGTGGTCGGCGTTCGACCGACGGGCCGACGGGTTGGCGGCGTGGTTGCTCGGTCTGGGCGTCGAGCACCAGGACAAGGTGGCGCTGTACTTGTACAACGGCCCCGAGTACCTCGAGGGGCTCTTCGCCACCTTCAAGGCCGGGCTGGTCCCGGTGAATACCAACTACCGCTACTCCGACGACGAGCTGGTCTATCTCTGGGAGAACGCCGACGCCGTGGCCGTCGTCTTCCACGGGACGTTCACCGCCCGGATCGAGGGGCTCCGGTCGCGGGTGCCCACCGTCAAGGCGTGGCTGTGGGTCGACGACGGCACCGGTCCCCGCCCCGACTGGGCCGCCGACTACCTGGAGGTGGTCGGCGGGCCCGAGGGAGCGGCCCCGACCGACGGTGGCCCCACCCGGGCTCCCTGGGGCCGCAGCGGCGACGACATCCTGATGATCTACACCGGCGGGACCACCGGGATGCCCAAGGGCGTCATGTGGCGCCAGGACGACCTCTTCGCCAAGCTGAACTCGACCGGCATCCGCCGCTACGACCTCGACCTCGGCCTGGACGGCATCCGCCAACGCCTCCTCGACGACGGCCCCGGGGCCGTCGTCCTCCCCTCGTGCCCGCTCATGCACGGGACCGGGGCCTTCACCGCCTCCGAGTGCCTGGCCGAGGGCGGTCGGGTCGTCCTGTTGGCCGGTCGGCGCTTCGACCCGGTCGAGCTCCTCGAGACCGTCGACCGAGAGCGCGTGAACTCGCTGGTGATCGTGGGCGACGCCTTCGCCCGGCCGATCATGAACGTCCTCGACGCCCGCCCCGACGACTGGGACCTCTCCTCGCTGAAAGGGGTCGTCTCCTCCGGGGCCATGTGGAGCGAGCCGGTCAAGCAGGCCTTCCTGGCCCACCGGCCGCACCTCCTGCTCATCGACTCCTTCGGATCGTCCGAGGCGCTCGGCATGGGCTCGTCCGTCTCCTCGGCCGGCGAGGCCCGCTCCACGGCCGAGTTCACCCTCGGGCCCAAGGTCCAGGTGCTCGACCCCGACGGCCGGCCGTTGGCCCCGGGCTCCGACGAGATCGGCGTCCTGGCCCTCGGCGGTCGGATGCCGCTCGGCTACTACAAGGACCCGGCCAAGACGGCCACGGTGTTCAAGGAGATCGGCGGGGTCCGCTACTCGGTCCCCGGGGACTACGCCCGGGTGCGGGCCGACGGCAGCATCCAGCTGCTCGGGCGGGGCTCGGTCTGCATCAACACCGGCGGAGAGAAGGTCTTCCCCGAAGAGGTGGAGGAGACCCTCAAGACCCACCCGGCGGTGGCCGACGCCATCGTCGTCGGCGTCCCCGACGAGCGGTTCGGCGAGCGGATCGTGGCGGCGGTGGAGCTGGTCGACGGGGGCCAGACCACCGAGGCCGAGCTCATCGACCACGTGCGCCACCGGCTGGCCGACTACAAGGCCCCTCGACGGGTCCGGATCCTCGACAGCATCGGACGCTCGCCGTCGGGCAAGCTCGACTACCGGCGCCACCGCGACGAGGCGGCGACCTGGGCGGGCGCCACCGTCTGAGCCCCGCCGGGTCGCGCCGAGGCCGGCCCCGGACCGGTTGCCCGGCCAACGAGTACCTGTTCTACTTCGAGCGGTGGCCTTCAACCTCGCAGACCTCTTCGAAGCGGCGGTCGACGCCTTCGGCGAGCGCGAGTACCTGGTGGCCAACGGCGTCCGCCGCACCTACGCCGAGCTCGAGGCCCGGGCCAACCGACTGGCCCACCACCTCGCCGCCCAGGGCATCGGCCCCGGCGACCACGTGGGCATCTACGCCTACAACTGCGTCGAGTGGGTCGAGACGGCGTGGGCGGTCTTCAAGCTCCGGGCCGTCTGGATCAACATCAACTACCGCTACGTCGACGACGAGCTGGCCTACCTCGTGGGCAACGCCGACCTGGCGGCGCTCGTGTTCCAACGGGCCTTCGCCGGGCGGGTGGCCACCCTGGTGCCCCGGGCCCGGGGCCTCGACCACCTGATCGTCATCGAGGACGGCACCACCGCCCCGGACCCCGTCGCCGGCACCGTGGCCTTCGAGGACGCCATGGCGGCGGGCTCCCCGGTCCGGGACTTCGCCGACCGCTCGGGCGACGACCACTACATCCTCTACACCGGCGGGACCACGGGCCTGCCCAAAGGGGTCGTCTGGCAGCACCGCGACGTCTTCTACGCGCTCGGGGGCGGGATCGATGCGCTGACCAAGCACCGGATCGAACGACCCGAGGAGCTGATCGACAAGGGCCTCGCCGGACCGCCGCTCACCCACTTCCCGATCGCCCCCCTGATGCACGGGGCCACCCAGTGGGCGGTGATGAGCCAGAGCTTCGTCGGCTCGAAGGTCGTCCTGGTCCCGAGCTTCGATCCCCACGACGTCTGGCGCCTGGTCGACGACGAGCGGGTCACGGCACTCATGGTCACCGGCGACGCCATGGCCAAACCGCTGATCGAGGCCCTCGACGACCCGGCCGCCGACTACGACCTGTCGTCGTTGCTGGCCGTCGTGTCCTCCGCCGCCATCTTCTCGGGACCGGTGAAGGACCGGTTCTTCGAGCGACTCCCGAACCTCTTCATCACCGACGCCGTCGGGTCCTCGGAGGGCGGGAACTCCGGGTTGTCCATCATCAGCCCCGGGCACACGGCGATGACGAGCGGACCGACGGTCTCGGTGCTCGGCGAGACGGTGGTGTTCGACGAGCACCTCCGACCGGTGGCCCCGGGATCGGGCACCATCGGCAAGATCGCCCGATTCGGCGACATCCCGCTCGGCTACTACAACGACCCGGTGAAGACGGCCGAGGTGTTCCTGACCGTCGACGGACGCCGGTTCGTGATGCCCGGGGACTACGCCACGGTCGAGGCCGACGGCTCGCTGACCCTCCTCGGCCGGGGCTCGGTGGTCATCAACTCGGGCGGCGAGAAGATCTTCCCCGAAGAGGTCGAATCGGTGGTCCGCTCCCACCCCGACGTCATGGACGCCATCGTGGTCGGGGCCCCCGACGAGCGCTGGGGCCAGACGGTGGCCGCCATCGTCCAGCCCCGGGCCGGTCGTGCCCCGGACCTGCCGTCGATCCAGGCGCACTGCCGGTCGAAGATCGCCGGGTACAAGCTGCCCCGCCGGCTCGAGACCGTGGACGTCATCGAACGGTCGCCCAGCGGCAAGCCCGACTACCGCTGGGCCGATGCCGTGATCGCCGGCACGCTCGGGGGAGAGCGAGCGCCGGCGCGGCGCTCGGAGGTCAGCGAGTGAGCGGCGGCACCGGGCGGCGGTCGACCCGTCGCCGGTAGTTGGAGAAGATCCAGGCCCGCAACAGGACGAAGCGGACCAGCGCCGCCAGGGCCGTCGCCACCAGGAGCACCGCCACCTCGAGCGCCACCGAGGTGGGGTCGAGCGCATCGGCCACGGCCAGGGCGGCACTGGTGAAGGCCAGGCTCGTGGCCAACACGGCCGCCGTGCCGGCGATCCAGGTTCGCCACGACGGCGATCCCCGCTCGGCGAACGTCACCCGGCGGTGCGCCGCCGTGTTGGCCACCGTGCAGACGACGAGCGAGGCGGCATTGGCCGCCTGGGCGCCGAGCGGGCCGCGCAGCACGAGGAAGAGGACCAGGTAGACCAGCGTGCTCAGCACGCCGACCCCGGCGAAGCGGACCAGTTGGGGCGGCGGTCGGCGGGCCGCGCTCGGGGGGCCGGCCGTGCGGTCCCACATGAGCCGCCAGATGCCCCGCAGGTCCTCGGTGACCGTCTGCCGGAGCTCGACCCGGGAGCCCGGATCGTCGACCCAGTCGACCGGCACCTCGTGGATACGGAGGCCGCCGCGCTCGGCCCGGACCAACAGCTCGGTGTCGAAGAACCAGTCGTCGTCCTGCACCAGCGGCAGGAGTGACCGGGCGACGTCGGCCCGCAGCGCCTTGAACCCGCACTGGGCGTCGGAGAACCCGTTGCGCAGCAGTACATGGACGAGCAGGTTGTAGCCCCGGGACAGGAGCTCGCGCTTGGGCCCCCGCACGACCCGGGACCCACGGGCCAGCCGGGTGCCGATGGCCACGTCACTGTGGCCCGAGAGCAACGGGGCGATCAGCGGCAGCAACGCATCCAGGTCGGTGGCCAGGTCGATGTCCATGTAGGCGACGACCGGGGCCTCGCTCACCGACCAGACGGCCCGCAGGGCGCGGCCACGGCCCTTCTCCGACAGACGCACGGCCCGGACCCCGGGGAGCTCACGGGACAAGGCCGACGCCACCTGCCAGGTGGCGTCGGTGCTGGCGTTGTCGGCGATCGTCACCACGGCGGGGAACGGGAACGACGCCACCAGGTAGGCCCGCAGGCGCTCGACGTTGGCCCGGAGGTCGGCTTCCTCGTTGTACACCGGCAGGACGACCTCGACGCCGGCCGGCGAGAGCGCCGCCGGGCGTTCGGCCGGCGAGAGTTCGACAGTGCCCACGGCAACAGTGTGCCGACGAAAGCTGTGCGTTCCGTGTGCTCAGGATAAGAACTGTTGCAAGCCCGCCGGGCCGTCTCAGGCCACGCCGAGTTGCTGCAATGCCTGTGCCACCACGGCCGCCATGCCCGCCTCGCCCCGGGCGTTCGGGTGGACCGGGGCGGCCCAGTTCGTGGGGACCAGCGGCTCGACCCACCGAGTCGATCGGGAAGCACACGTGGTGTACGGGGCACTCTGGGTGGCCGTGGACACGAAGGTGGCGCCGTTGGCCGCCGCCACGCTGGCCAACATCTGGTTCAACGCGGTCTCGGTGGACCGCAGGTAGGCCACGTCGCTCCGGGTGAGCGGCATCCTGGGCCAGCACCCCGATCCGGTGGGCGGGAGCAGATCCGGGTAGCCGACGAGCACCACCGTCGCCTGGGGCGACCGCCGATGGATGCCCTGGAGCACTGCGGCCACCTTGGGCGACGTCGCCTGGATGGCCGCCGCCAGCTGATCCTGGCCGTTGGCGTCGTAGTAGGACTGGCAGGTCCGCCCCACCTTGGTCGGCCCGAACGGGGTCAAGGCCAGGCAGTTGTTGAGGATGCTGCCGTATCCGATGTCATCGCCCCCGATACCGATCGACACGACCGACGTGGTCGGCGTGAGCCCGGCGAACTGCGGCGGGTTGGTGCCGCCCTGGACCGACTGGGACCCGGCCATGTTGGCGGTGGTGGCGCCGCTGCAGCTGTCGTCGGTCAGGGACAGGCCGAGGGCCTGGGCGACCAGGTGGGGGTAGTTCTGGTCCGACCGCAGGCAGCCGGCCGGGTCGCCCAGTTGCTGAGGGATGTACGGGCCGGCCGTGTACGAGTCGCCCAGGGCGACGTAGCCGACCGGCGTGGCCGCCCCCGCCACCTGGGTCGCGCCGATCGGGACGACCACGAGACCGAGGAGGGCCGCCGTCACCGACGCCCATCGCACCAGCCGGCCGCCCCTCACTTGCTCACCTCGACGACGACTTTGCCGAGGTTGCCCCCGGTGAACAGGAGGTTGAGCGCCTCGGGGGCCCGCTCCAACCCGACGACCACGTGTTCGGCGTGCTGGAGCTCGCCCCGGGCCAGCCACTCGGCGAGCACCGCCTGGGCCTCGGCGAAGCGGGGGATGTAGTCGATGATGATGAACCCCTCCATGCGGCCCCGCTGGGGGATCAGGTTGAGGTAGTTGGCCGGTCCCGACGGCAGGGCCTCGGCGTTGTAGCCGGCGATGGCCCCGCAGAGCACGACCCGGCCCCGGAGGGCGAGCTGCCCGAGGCAGGTGTTGAGGATGTCGCCACCGACGTTGTCGAAGTACAGGTCGATGCCGGCCGGGCACAGCTCGTGGAGCCGCCGGCCCACCGGCTCGTCGCGGTAGTTGACGGCGGCGTCGAACCCGAGCTCGTCCACGATCCACCGGCACTTCTCCGCCGTACCGGCCAGGCCGACCACCTTGGCGGCGCCGCGACGCTTGGCGATCTGGCCCACGAGCGACCCCGTCGCCCCGGCGGCCCCCGAGACCACGACCACGTCGTCCTGGCGGAGGTCGCCCACCTCGAGGAGCCCGAAGTAGGCGGTCATCC
The DNA here is from genome assembly GCA_963730735.1 of uncultured Acidimicrobiaceae bacterium. GTDB lineage: Bacteria > Actinomycetota > Acidimicrobiia > Acidimicrobiales > RAAP-2 > CAVSSX01. Next base: position 1,160,718 of record CAVSSX010000007.1, on the reverse strand, counting down.
CGGTCACGCCGAACACATTGAGCACCATCGGCAGGGGCAGGTCGGCCGGCACCGGGGTCATCGCCGACAGCCCGTCGCCGGCCAGGACGAAGTCCTGCCACCCGGTGGTCCCGAACACCAGGTCACCCACCGTGTAGCGGTCGCTCCGGGTGGCCACGACCTCGCCGATGCCGATGCTCCGCACGACCTCGCCCAGGGCGATCGGGGGGACGTAGCCGGGGGCATCGTTCATCCAGGTGCGGATGGTCGGGTCGATCGAGAGCCCCCGGACGCGGACCAGCGCCTCCCCGGGGCCGGGCTCGGGCGCCGGTGACGTCTCGAGGCGGAGCGTCCGCTCATCGATCGGGCCGCTCGGGCGCTCGGCCAGCACCCAGCGTCGGTTGGTCTCCGTCATCGTCTCGTCGGGCGTGGCGACCCGTCTCCTCCCCGCATGGGGCGAGACGCTAGTGGTCGATGCCGCGTTTTCGTCTTCGGGGTCAGCCGGGCCGCGGCGGGCCACGCGGCTCGAGAACGCGGGCGTGACCCGCCGGTCGAGGGCCGCCAACGACGCGGGGCGACCGAATCGTGGCACGCTGCGGGACGTCACCGTGGGGCAAGGAGGCCTGCATGTCGCAACTCAAGATCGGTCTCCAGCTCGGGTACTGGGGCTCGGGCCCGCCGGCCGGGGCCACCGAGCTCATCGACGAGGCCGAGCGGCTGGGCTACGACTCGGTGTGGACGGCCGAGTCCTACGGCTCCGACGCCCTGACGCCGCTCGCCTGGTGGGGGGCGCGCACGTCGCGCCTGCGCCTCGGCACCGCCCTCTGCCAGCTGTCGGCCCGCACCCCGACGGCCACCGGGATGGCGGCGATCACCATGGACCACCTCTCGGGCGGCCGGTTCGTGCTCGGCCTCGGGGTCTCGGGCCCCCAGGTCGTGGAGGGCTGGTACGGCCAGCCCTTCCCGAAGCCGCTGGCCCGCACCCGCGAGTACGTCGACATCGTCCGACAGGTCGCCGCCCGTCGCGGACCCGTGGTCAACGACGGCCCGCACTACCCGCTCCCCTTCCCCGGCGGGAGCGGGCTGGGCAAACCCTTGAAGCCCATCGTCCATCCGCTGCGGCCCGACATCCCGATCATCCTCGGGGCCGAGGGGCCGAGGAACGTGGCCCTGGCGGCCGAGATCGCCGACGGCTGGTTCCCGATCTTCTTCTCGCCCCGGGCCATGGCCGCCTTCGAGTCCTCGCTGGCCGAGGGCTTCGCCCGGCCGGGCGCCCGACGGAGCGCGGCGGACTTCGAGGTCCTGGCCTTCGCCCCCGTCGTCCTCGACGACGACCTCGAGCGGGCGGCCGACCGCATCCGGCCGTCGTTGGCCCTCTACATCGGGGGCATGGGGGCCAAGGAGGCGAACTTCCACTTCGACGTGTTCGCCCGCATGGGCTACGAGGCCGAGGCCACCCGCATCCAGGCCCTCTACCTCGACGGGCGGCGGGACGAGGCGGTGGCGGCGGTGACCACGGCCATGGTCGAGGACACGGCCCTCATCGGCCCGAGGGACAAGGTCCGCGACGACCTCGAGGGCTGGCGGGAGTCCTGCGCCACCACCCTCTTGGTGAACGGCAGCGTGGCGACCCTGCGGACGATGGCCGAGCTGGTGGGCTGAGCCCGCCCCCTCGGCCGGCGCGACCGCTCAGGCGGGCTCGTCGGCCAGCAGCCGGCCCAGCCGGGCCAAGCTGTCGCGGGCCCCGCCGAGCGTGAGCTCGATCTGCCGGGTCAGCAGGAAGAAGCGGTGGAGCGGGTACTCCCGGTCGACGCCCACCCCGCCGTGCAGGTGGGTGGCGGCGTGGACCACCCGCTGGCCGCCGTCGGCCGCCCAGAACTTGGCCACCGCCACCTCGGCGGTCGCCGGCAGGCCCGTCGACAGTCGCCAGGCGGCCTGCCAGGCCGTCAGGTGGATGGCCTCGGTGTCCACGTAGGCGTCGCCCGCCCGCTGCCCCACCGCCTGGAAGGTGGCGATCGGCTTGCCGAACTGCTCGCGCTCCTTCGTGTACGCCGCGGTGAGGGCCAGGGCCGCCGCACAGACCCCGGCCTCGAGGATGCACAGGCCGGCCACCACCCGCTCGGTCACGTCGGCGATGATCTCGGCCCCGTCGGCCCCCGGTCCCCCGAGGAGGGCGTCGGGGGGCACCTCGACCCCGGCGAGCTCGAGGATCGCCTCGGGTCGACCGGTGGTGGTGGGCTGGGGCACCCGGGTGAGCCCGGCCGTGCCCGCCTCGACCAGGAAGACACCGAGGTGCTCGGGCCCCGACGGCCCCAGCCGGGTCGCCGGGACCAGGAACAGGTCGGCCCGCAGCCCCGAGGGCACGCAGGCCTTCACCCCGTCGAGACGCCACCCCCCGCCGGCCAGGCTGGCGGCGACGGCCGTCGGTGCCGCCCCACCGGGCACCACCAGCTCGCCCACCAGCTCGACCAGGGCGGCCGTGACCACCAGCTCGCCGGCCACCACGCCGGGCAGCCACCGCCGGCGCTGGTCCTCGGTCCCGAAGCGCTCGATCGTCCCGGCCCCGGCCACCATGGTCTCGAGCACCGGCACGTAGGCGGCGGTCCGGCCGGCCGCCTCGAGCACCAGGGACTCGGCGACGAAGTCGAGCCCGGCCCCGCCGACGTCCTCCCCGAGTCCGATGCCGAGCAGGCCGGCCGAGGCCAGCTCGGCCCAGAGCCGATCGTCGAACGGTCCGCTCTCGGTCGCCGCCAGCTCGACCTCCCGGCACCGCTCGTGGGTGGCCAGCTCGTCGAACAGTCGATCGGCCAGCCCCCGGACGGCCTCCTGCTCCTCGTTGTAGGTGAAGTCCACGCTGCCTCCGTCCCGATCCCGAGCCCTACCGCAGCGACCGGGGCAGGCCCAGGCCGAAGATGGCGATGAGATCGCGCTGGATCTCGTTGGTCCCGCCGCCGAAGGTGAGGATGACCATCGAGCGGGCGTACATCTCGAGCCGGCCGGCCAGCACCGCCCCGGGCGAGCCCCGGGTCAGGTACCCGGCCTGGCCGATGACCTCGAGCAGCAGCCGGAAGGCCCGCAGGTAGAACTCGGTCCCGAACACCTTGATCGACGAGGCGTCGGCGACGTCGAGCGTCCCCTGCGTGGCCTGCCAGGCCACCTTCCAGTTGATCAGGCGGAGGTACTCGAGCTCGGCGTGCACCCGGGCCAGGTGCTCCTGCACCCACTCCTGGTCGATGACCCGCCGGCCGTCCGGCAGCTTCGTCTGCTGGGCCCAGGCCCGGGTGCCGGTCAGGACCCGGTCGACGATCCCCGGCGAGCACAGCGTCACCCGCTCGTGGTTGAGCTGGCTGGTGATCAGCGTCCAGCCCCGGTTCTCGCCCCCGATGAGGGCCGAGGCCGGCACCCGCACGTCCTCGTAGAAGGTGTAGTTGATGTTGTGGTCGCCCAACAGGCGCATGGGCACGACCCGGATGCCCGGCGTGTCCATGGGCACGGCGAAGATCGAGATCCCCTTGTGCTTGGCCACGTCGGGGTCGGTCCGGGTGGCCAGCCACACGTAGTCGGCGTCGCCGGCCAGGCTGGTGTAGATCTTCGAACCGTTGATCACGTACTCGTCGCCGTCGCGCACCGCCCGGGTGGTCAGCGACGCCAGGTCGGTGCCGGCCCCCGGCTCGGTGTAGCCGACGCAGAAGAAGATCTCCCCGGCCAGGATCTTGGGCAGGAAGAAGGCCTTCTGCTCCTCGGTGCCGAAATCCATCAGCGTCGGACCGACCGTGTTGATGGTGAGCATGGGCACCGGGGCACCGCACCGCATGGACTCGTCGAAGAAGATGAACTGCTCGATGGCCGAGCGACCCTGGCCCCCGTACTCGGTCGGCCAGCCGATGCCCAGCCAGCCGTCCCGGGCCATCTTGGCCACGATCCGGCGCACCGTCGGCCCGATGCCGTGGGCCGCCGACAGGGCCTCCTCGACCTCGGGGGTGAGGAGGTTGGCGTAGTAGGACCGGAGCTCCTGGCGCAGCGCCGCCTGTTCCTCGGTGTACCCGATCTCCATGCCACCCCTCCTCGGCACCCGGTCGCCCGCCGGCCGCCGGGTCGGTCACCCGGCCTGGTCACCGTCGTAGAACACGTTACAGAGACCCCCGGGGACGGGCCAGCAGGTGGCCCCGGTCGGTCGACGCGGACCACCGGCGCCCGTACGATGGGTTCGGGCTACACTAGTTACCGAGTAGTAACAAGTCCCGACCACGCAAGAGCCCGACCACGTACCACCGGTAGGAACTGAGCAGTGACGGACCCGCTTCCCGGCCGTGGCCGGCGGGGTCGGTCCCCGATTCGAGGAGCTGAACATGCCCGAAGCCGTCATCGTCGCCACCGGACGCACCCCCATTGGCCGGGCCAACAAGGGCTCGCTGGTCGAGTGCCGGCCCGACGATTTGGCCGCCCTGGCCGTCACCAAGGTGCTCGAGAAGCTCCCCTCGCTCGACCCCAACACGGTCGAGGACCTCATCCTGGGCAACGCCCAGCCGGCCGGTGAGGCCGGCTACAACATGGCCCGCGTGGTGGCCCTGCTCTCGGGCCTGCCCGACGTGCCCGGCGTCACCATCAACCGGTACTGCTCGTCGTCGCTCCAGGCCATCCGGATGGCCGCCCACGCCATCCGGGCCGGCGAGGGCGACGTGTTCGTGGCCGCCGGCGTCGAGGCGGTCAGCCGCTTCAAGAACGGGGCGGCCGACGTCGGCCCCCACAACCCGCTCTTCGCCGACGCCGAGGCCCGCACGGTGGCCCGGACGCCGGCCGTCGGCGAGCCCTGGACGCCCCAGCCCGGCCTGCCCGACGTGTACATCGCCATGGGCCAGACGGCCGAGAACGTCGCCGAGTACGAGGGCGTCACCCGCCAGGAGATGGACGAGTTCGCCCTCTTGTCCCAGACCCGGGCGGTGGCCTCACAGGAGAACGGCTTCTTCGAGCGGGAGATCATCCCGGTGACCACGCCCGACGGCACGGTGGTGACCAAGGACGACGGACCCCGGGCCGGGACGACCCTCGAGGGCCTGGCCGGCCTGCGGCCGGTGTTCCGGGAGGGCGGCACCGTGACCGCCGGCAACGCCTGCCCCCTGAACGACGGGGCGGCGGCCGTGGTGGTCATGAGCGACACCCGGGCCCGGGAGCTGGGCATCACGCCGCTGGCCCGCATCGTGGCCAGCGGCGTCACCGGCCTCAACCCCGAGATCATGGGCCTCGGCCCGGTGGAGGCGATCCGCCAGGCGCTGAAGCGGGCCAACCTGACCATCGACGACATCGACCTGGTCGAGATCAACGAGGCCTTCGCCGCCCAGGTGATCCCCTCGGCCCGGCACCTCGGCATCGGCTGGGACAAGCTGAACATCCACGGCGGTGCCATCGCCCTCGGACACCCGTTCGGTCAGACCGGCGCCCGCATCATGACCACGCTGCTGAACGGGCTGGAGGACGGCGACAAGACGCTCGGCCTCGAGTCGATGTGCGTGGGCGGTGGCCAGGGCATGGCCATGGTGGTCGAGCGCCTGAGCTGAGCGACGCTGCCGGCGATCGGCGGCGTTCGCCACGGAACCTTCAGACGGTGCGCAGCGCCGTCTTGAGGTCGGCCAGCATGGGGACCGGGCCGGGATCGGTCGACTCGGCCGCCGCCAGGAACAGCGACGTGGCGTCGCCCAGGTAGACCAGGTCGAAGAACTGGGCCAGCGGCCCGTCGCCCTCGGCCCGCACCTCGAGCACGTCGGCCATGACCTCGAGGAGGATCTCGGCCACCAGCTCGGCCCGCCGGGCGATCTGGGGGTGCTCGTCGGCCAGGCGGAACTGCACCAGGGTGAGGACCTGGCGGGTGACGTCGCCGTCCTGGCCCCAACCGGCCAGCTCGTTGTGGCAGAGCTCCGGGCTGATGCCGACGAAGGCCGGCGACTTGGCGTTCTCGTTGACCTGGGTCTTGAACCGGGTGGCCGCCACCGCGGCCAGCCCGTCGGCCCCGTGGGCCAGGGGGAAGGTGCGACCGATCCGTCGGGCCAGGGCCGCCGCCGGCGAGGCGGCCGAGAACAGCTGGTCGCGTCGCCGCTGCAGCTGGGCCACCGCCGCCGCCAGCCCCGACGACACCCCCTCGACCAGCCCCAGCGCCTCCAGCAGGACGAGGGGCGGGACCACCGTGGCCCCGAGGGCCGTGCGGGGTTGGGGCAGGTCGGCCGGCACCGGCACCACCAGGCCGCCCTCGGCCTCGGCCCGGGCCACCAGGCGCCCGCCCGAGGCCACCGTGACCACCTCGGCCCCGGCCGCCGCCGCCGCCTCGGTCACCGCCACCGTCTCCTCGGTGTCCCCCGAGAACGACACGGCGAGGAACAGGGTCCCGGGGCCGACCGAGCGGGGCAGGTCGTAGGACTTGACCACCGTCACCGGCACGGTGGCCCGGGGGGCGCAGTAGGCGGCGAGGACGTCACCGGCCACGCCGCTCCCGCCCATGCCGGCCACCGCCACGTGGCGCACGCCGGCGCCGTCGATCGGTCGCCCGAGCGACCGGGTGACCTCGGCCGCCCGGGCGAGCTGCTCGGGCAGCCCGGCCGTCGCCGCCCAGATGTCCTCGGTGTCGACCGGCAGGGGCGAGGGGGGCACGCTCACGCGGGGGCCCTCATCGGGCGAGGGTCACCCGGCGCGCCGCCCGGTCTCGGGGGCGCCGTCGGCCGCCGCCTTGGCCACCAGGCGTTCGTGCTCGGGATCGTCCACGGCCACCGATTCCTCGGTCAGCATGACCGGGATCCCGTCGTCGATGCGGTAGCCCACACGCAGGCGGGGGTTGTAGAGCAGGTCCTCGTCGTCGAAGAACACGAGCGGGCCCTTGTCGCTCGGGCAGGCGAGCACCTCGAGCAGCAGCGGGTCGAGTGACATGGATCCTCCTTCGCCGGCCGGGCCGGGGCTCAGGCGGTCTGGAGCTTGTTCACCAGTGCCAGCACCTCGGCCACGTGGTCGGCGCAGGCCTCGTCGGTGGTCGCCTCGACGTTGAGGCGGAGCAGGGGCTCGGTGTTGGACGGCCGCAGGTTGTACCACCAGTCGCCGTGGTCGACGGTGAGGCCGTCCAGCCGGTCGACGGCGGCCCCCGAAGCCGCCTCGTGCTCGGCCACCGCCTCGACGCTGGCCCCGGGGTCGGGCACCTCGGTGTTGATCTCGCCCGAGTCGGCGTAGCGCCGGAACGGGACCAGCAGCTCCGACAGCGGCGTGCCGGTGACGCTCATCAGCTCGAGCACGACGAGGGCGGTGATGATGCCCGAGTCGGCCCGGAAGTTGTCCCGGTAGTAGTAGTGCCCCGAGTGCTCCCCGCCGAAGACCGCACCGGTCTCGGCCATGATCTGCTTGATGAAGGAGTGACCGACCTGGGTCCGGATCCCGGTGCCGCCGCGCTCGGCGATGACCTCGGGGACCACGTGCGAGCAGATCAGGTTGTAGAGCACCGTCGACCCGGGGTGCTTGTCGAGCATCGAGGCGGCCACCAGGGCGGTGGTCAGCGACCCCGACACCGGCTCGGCCTTCTCGTCGACCAGGAACACCCGGTCGGCGTCGCCGTCGAAGGCCAGGCCCACGTCGGCGCCGCGATCGAGCACGGCCGCCTTCAGGTCGACCAGGTTCTCGGGTTGGATGGGATCGGCCGGGTGGTTGGGGAAGGTGCCGTCCAGCTCGCCGTAGAGCACCTCGACGTCGAACGGCAGGCCGGCCATGACCAGCGGGACGACCAGCCCGCCCATGCCGTTGGCCGTGTCGGCCACGATCTTGAGCGGTCGCAGCGATCCCACGTCGACGAACGAGCGGACGTGGTCGGCCCACTCGCCGAGCAGGTCCTGGTGGTCGAGGGGGGCCGGGGTGCCGCCCGACGGCGCCGCGCCGAGCAGCTGGGCGGCCAGCGTCTGGATCTCACCCAGCCCGGTGTCGCGCCCGATGGGCTTGGCCCCGGCCAGGCACAGCTTGATGCCGTTGTACTGGGCCGGGTTGTGCGAGGCGGTGAACATGGCTCCGGGCGAGTCGAGGTGGCCCGAGGCGAAGTACAAGAAGTCGGTCGAGGCCATGCCGAGGTCGGTGACCGCCGTGCCCTCCGACCGGGCCCCGTCGGCGAAGGCGGCCGAGAGCTCGACCCCCGACGGGCGCATGTCCCGGGCCATCACGATGCGAGGGGTGCCGGTGAAGCGGGCCACAGCGGCGCCGATGGCCCGGCACAGCTCGGCATCGAGTTGGTCGGGCACGGTGCCGCGGATGTCGTAGGCCTTGAAGACTGCCGAAGGGTCGCCCATCGCGCCTCACTGTACCGGAGGTGGAGGGCGTCCCTGGATGAGGCAACCGGACGTGCCGATCGGGACTCAGCTGGCCGGCGTCGGTGACCGTGGCGGCGGGCCCCGGCGCCGGCGCCACCGGCCGAGGGCCGGCCACACGGCCAGCCAGCCGACCAGGCCCAGGCCGACCACGGTGGCCAGGATGCCGAGGTCGTTGGCGTGGGTCGAGCCGTAGTGCAGGGTGACGTCGTGGCTGGTCGGGACGACCACCATCAGGTTCGGGGTCACCCGCCACGGGCCCTCGGCCCCCGAGGCCTGCCAGTTCGGGAAGTACGAGACCTTCACCAGCACCGGCGTGCCGACCCGGCTCACCCGGAAGGCCACGCTGTTGTTGGTGAGCTGCACGTGGCTCACGGTGGTCGTCGGCTCGGCCACGACCTTGGGCGAGGTGTCGCTGGCCGGCACCCGCTGCCAGGACGACGGGCCGCCGGCCGCCAGCTCGATCGGCCAGCGGGTGGGATCGTCGTACCAGGCGACCGAGGGATCGAGCCAGCTGGTCTGCTTGGGCGAGACCCCGGTGAGCACGGCCGGCTGCTCGGTGAGCGGCGTGACCACCGGCGAGTCGAGGATCCGGAAGACCTCCCAGGTGGTGGTGATGGTCTCCGAGCCGTACAGCGAGTGCCAGGGCCCGGTCGAGGCCACCAGCTGGAGGGAGGGATCGGCCTTGGCCTCGTCCTGGACCTCGGTGCTGGCGGCCAGGAAGTACTTGACCCCGAGGAGCTGGAGGTGCTGGACGCCCTCGGTGACGTTGAGGGGGCCGTAGGGCAGGCCGACCATGGGCTCGGACGGCTGGGGCGAGAGCTCGGCCTGGTTCAAGAAGTGGTAGGGCGTGGTGGCCGAGGATTCGAAGAACAGTCCCTCCATCGAGTCGATGCACCCGCCCGTCCAGTACGGCAGGAGCATGAGCGCCTCGGGGGTGCCGAAGCGGTTCTGGTCGGCGTTGTACTCCCACATGGCCCGCCCGCAGCCGTAGCGCTTGGCCACCGTGGCCATGGTGGTCATGATCGCCTTGTACTCGGGATAGGCCGGCTTGCCCTCGTAGCCCGAGTAGTTCCACGCCGCCCAGCTGTTGACCTCGTTGGCCCCCACGTGGACCGGGAGGGCCGACGCCGGCACCACGAAGGGCGGCACGACGACCACGCAGGCGGCCAGGAGGCCGAGCAGCGGGCCGACCACCGACCCGGGCACGAACCGCGACACCCGGGGGCGCGGCCCGGCCCGGCCCCGGTCGAGGCGGTCCACCCAGCGCGCCTGGCGCTCCCGGCGCCACCAGCGGGCGACGCCGGCCACCACCGTGGCGAACAGCCACCCGACCAGCAGGTACACGCAGAGGAACCAGAACGGCAGGAGCCGCACGTTGTAGAGGCTCCCCTGGGGATCGAGCACCATGGCCAGGGCCGAGCACCCGCCCAGGGCGGCGATGAAGACCCCGAACCGGCTCCGCAGGACCAGCGCCACCGGGATGGCCACGCCGGCCAGCACCAACGCCCAGACGTCGGCCCGGGGGAAGAACAGCACCAGGTAGGTGGTGACGTTGGTGTAGCCCATCGACGTGGCGTAGGCCCCGCGGAGCCCGAACGGGACCAGCCACCACCCCGACAAGAGCAGCCCGATGGCCGCCGTCGAGGCGAACCACCACACCGAGGACCGCCGGGAGGGCACCCCGGCCGGGCGCGTCGACCCCCGCACCGAGCGGGGGCCCGGGCCGTCGCTCAGGCGGAAGCGGTCCGGCAGCAGCTCGAGCGCCGTGAGCAGCGCCCCGCCGCCGAGGGCGAACATGGCCGGCACCACGTGGGCGGCCATGCACAGGGCGAAGACCACCGCCGCCCAGCCCCGGTAGCGACCGGAACGGAGCCCCGCCGCCACCAGGCCGAGGAAGAGGACGGCCAGCGACAGGCTGAGCGAGTAGGCGTACTCCCCGGCCAGGGTCGAGAAGAGGTTGCCGCCGTAGATGGTGAACGAGTAGTCGAAGAGGAACGGCAGGGTGGCGGCGGCCAGCACCGCCGGGCCCGGGGGCCGGAGCCGGAACAGCCGACCGCAGGCCCAGGCGCAGACGGGCAGCGTCACCGAGCCGGCGATCGTGGTGAGCTTGAAGGCGACGTTGTAGGGGATGAGGAAGCTGCCGACGGCGGTGGTCAGGTCGGCCAGCACGAAGTAGTAGGTGAAGAGGGGGAACCCGTCGTACCAGGCCGGGTCCCAGCCGGTCAGGTGGCCGTGGGCCAGCAGGTTGGTCCGCAGGAAGGCCGGCAGCATGTACTGCGCCCCGGTGTCGCCGCCGGTGGTGGTGGTGTTGGACAGCAGCAGGTGGGGGTTGAGCTGCCAGACGGTGACGGCGATCACCCCGACGACGGCCACGGCGGTGGCCAGCATCGGGACCACCCGGGTGGTCCCCCGGCGCCGGGGGGTCCAGTAGGGATCGACGAGGTCGGTCGCCGGCGCCGGTGGTGACGGCGGCGCCGGGTCGTCCAGCGGGGTGTCGAGGCGGGTGCTCAGTGGATGATCCCGCCTCGGGTGTTGAGCACGGCCAACACGGCGATGAGGTTGAAGGTCCCGTGGGCCACCATGTTCATCCCCAACCGACCGGTCCGGTACGAGGTGAGGGCCAGCAGCATGCCGAAGACGGCCAGGCCGGCGAACTGCTGGGCCTCGAAGTGGGCCAGGCCGAACAGCAGGCCGTCGACCACCACCGCCGCCGCCAGGCCGTAGGCCCGAGCTCGCGACGGGCCGGGGGCGACCGGGGTCAGCAGCCGGGCCAGGGACCGGAAGAGCAGCCCCCGGAAGAACAGCTCCTCGAAGAAGGGGGCGCCGACCACGGTGAGCACGGCGATGAGCACGAACCCGCCGCCGTGGGCCCCGCCGGTCAGCTTGTTGGTCGGCCCGTTGAAGTTGTGCAGGTGCGACCGGAACGGCAGGTAGAGGATCGAGACCACCAGCTGGCCACCGGCGCCGATCACGATGCCGAACAGGTCGGGCCACCGGAAGCGCAGGCCCAGGTCCTCGGCGAAGTGCTTGGTCCCCCGGACCCGACTGGCCAGCCACGGGGCGCCCCCGAAGCCGACCCACAGGCCGACCAGGCTCGACGCCACGTACCACTCCGGCGGCACGGCCAGCTTGGCGATGGCCGAGAGGTCCTGGCCCTTCCCGACGGCGGCGGCGGCCACGTCGACCAGCAGGAGCGCCACCACCTGGCCGACGATGAAGCCGACGCCCACCATGAGCAGCCAGAACCAGCCGTCACGGCGGTCGGCCGGCGGGGCCCCGGGCAGGTCGAGGAAGCGGGGGTCCTCTTGGAAGAACCCGGCCCGGGCACCCGTCGAGGCGGTCACCTCGGCCCCACGACGCGCCCGGGCGTTTTCCTGGGGCTCGCCGGGCCTGGCCACCGGATGCACGATAGCGGCAGGTTCGCCCAGGTCCGGGGCGCCGGGACCCCGGTCACCGGCGAGCAGGGTCGGCGCATAGCATGTGACGGTGAGCCCGCAACGGCCCGACGGCCAGCCCCCGCGACCTCCGACACCTGGGGGGTCCCCCGCGCCGAAACAAGGGGGCGACCAGAGCTGGCGCTGGATCTGGATCGTGCTCATCGTGGCCGTCCTCGGTGTCCTGGTGATCCCCTCGTTGATCCCGCACACCTCGGCCAAGTCCCTGCCGTACTCGACCTTCCTCGACGACGTGAAGGCCGGGCAGGTCTCCACGGCCACCATCGACAACAACTCCGGCGTCATCACCGGCAAGCTCAAGGACGGGACGTCCTACACCACCCAGGGCCTGAACCCGCCCCTGTCGGCCGACGTGCAGACCATGCGCAAGGACGGGGTGGCGGTCAACGCCAGCACCCCGAGCGCCGGCATCTCGACCTTCCTCCCCTACATCTTCTTCATCCTGCTGTTCGTGGGGATGATCTACTTCGTCAGCCGCCAGGCCCGTGGCCAGATGTCGGGGATCATGTCGATAGGGCGGTCGAAGGCGAAGCAGTTCAGCGCCGACCGCCCCCAGACGACCTTCGACGACGTGGCCGGCTACGCCGGGGTCAAGCAGGAGATCAGCGAGGTCGTCGACTTCTTGAAGACGCCGGCCCGCTTCAAGGAGATCGGGGCCAAGATCCCCAAGGGCGTGCTGCTGGTCGGCCCGCCGGGAACCGGCAAGACCCTGCTCGCCCGGGCCGTCGCCGGGGAGGCCGGCGTCCCGTTCCTCTCGGTCAGCGGCTCGGACTTCATGGAGATGTTCGTCGGCGTCGGGGCCAGCCGGGTGCGCGACCTGTTCCAGACGGCCCGCAAGCAGGCGCCGGCCATCATCTTCGTCGACGAGATCGACTCGATCGGCCGCAAGCGGGGCGCCGGCCTGGGTGGGGGCCACGACGAGCGTGAGCAGACCCTCAACCAGATGCTCTCGGAGATGGACGGGTTCGACCCGGCCGAGGGCGTGGTGATCATCGCCGCCACCAACCGGCCCGACATCCTGGACCCCGCCCTGCTGCGCCCGGGCCGGTTCGACCGCCAGATCGTGGTCCCGCTCCCCGACCTCGAGGAGCGCCTCCCGATCCTGCGGACCCACTGCAAGGGCAAGCGCATCGGCCAGGACGTCGACCTCGAGGTGGTGGCCCGGGGCACACCCGGCATGAGCGGCGCCGACCTGGCCAACCTGGTCAACGAGGCCGCCCTGCACGCCGTGCGGCGGGGCAGCGCCACCATCGGCATGGACGACTTCGAGTCCTCGCGCGACCGGGTCCTCATGGGCCAGCGCCGGGAGAGCCTGGTGCTCTCGGACGACGAGAAGGAGCGGGTGGCCTACCACGAGGGCGGGCACGCCGTCCTGGCCTACGTGCTCGACAGCGCCGACCCGGTGCACAAGGTGACGATCCTGCCGACCGGCATGGCCCTCGGCGTGACCATGCAGCTGCCCATGGAGGAGCGGCACATCCACCCCCGCCAGCACATCGAGGACTCGCTCTGCGTCCGCATGGGCGGTCGGGTGGCCGAGCTCCTCGTCTACGGCGACCTGTCCACCGGCGCCGCCAACGACCTGGTGGGGAACACCGAGCTGGCCCGCAAGATGGTCCGCGAATGGGGCATGAGCGACGAGATCGGCCCGATGGCCTGGGGCTCGCAGGGCCAGGTCTTCCTGGGCGAGGACCTCATGCACACCCGGGACTACTCCGAGGACACCAGCCGGGTCATCGACGACGAGGTGGAGCGGATCCTGCGGGCCGAGGAGGAGCGGGCGATCGCCACCCTGACCCGCCACCGCGGTGGCCTCGACGCCGTGGCCAACGCCCTCTTGGAGCAAGAGACCCTCGACGGCCGCGAGGTCGGGCGGTTGATCGACGAGGCCTTCGGCCGGCCGGTCCACACCGAGGGGGCCAAGGCCGTCCCGCAGTTCAACGGCCACGGCACCAACGGGAACGGCAAGGCGGCGGCCAACGGGAGCGACCCGGTGGTCACGAACGGCTCGGCGGCCCCGGTCGCCGGCGAGGAGCCGGCCGGCTCCTCGGACCTCGGCGGCGCCACCGCACCCTGGCCGCCGCCCCAGGCGCCATCGGGCGGTTGGCCCCCGCCGCAGGTGCCCCCGCCCGGCAACTGAGCCACCGGCCGGCGACCCGGTCGCCCGGGTATCAGCCGGCGAAGCCCACGCCGTTGAGCGACACCACGCCGGGCATGCCCTGGGGCAACGACTCCATCGACACGGCCACCGGGGCGTCGGCTTCGACGACCAACGGATCTGCCCCGGCGGCGGCCAGCACGGTGGCCCCGATGACCACGAACCCGTGGGGGGCCAGCACCACCCGGCCGACGCCGGCCAGCGGCACCACCCCGGTCGGGGTCAAGTCGCACCACCCGGACGGTCACCGGCACCGACCGCGTGCTGGCCACGGCCAGCGAGTAGGGCGCCGCACCGGGGGCGGCCGGGTCGGCGGCCATGGCGGGCGACGACAGGACCCATCGATCACCGGCGCTGTGGGTGGCCACGCCGGAGATCCCGGCCACCGCCCCGAACTGCGGGGCCGTGGCCCCCGACGGTGCGGTGGCGATCCGGTCCACCACCACCCCGGGGCCGCCCGTGGCCGTCACCGTGGCCGCGTAGTCGCTCCCGACGGGGAGACGGGTCGCCTGGCTGGCCTTGACGGTCCAGGTGGAGAAAGCCGGCACCGTCTGAGTGAACGGCGTCACCGGGCCCGACCGGAGGCGGGCCGTCATCACCACCCGCTGCGGCGTGCCGGTCGGGTTGAACACCACGAACGACGTCGAGTCGGCCCCCACGTTCACCGAGCGGGGGAAGGTCCACTGCCGCTCCGGGGCCGGGGCCCCGAGCCGCAGCGAGAGACCGCTTGGCCGAGGACCCCGTCACCACCTGGAGCTCGGCCGCCACCACCTGGCCCGACCGGGCCTGGACGATGGTCGACACCGACGGCTGGTCCTGGACGTAGGAGGCGACGCCGGCCACCACCAGCTGGCCCGGTTGCAGCACCAGCCCCTGGAACGGCTGCGGTTGGGCCAGGCTGCCCCCGTAGCCGAAGGACAGGTTGACCACCGCCTCGGTGGCCGTCGGGTTGTACAGCGACACGTACAGCGTCGGAGCCCGGGGCGGTCGAGCCGGAGGCGAAGTACCAGTTCGGGGCGATGGCGCTGGCGCACGGGGCCTCCGACCACCCGGCCGGACCCGAGACGGCCTCGGTGACCGAGACCCCGCCCCCGGCCAGGTCGACCCGGGCGGCCAACCAGCTGCCCTGCTCGACCTGGGTGGGGATCACGCCGATCTGTTGGCGGGCCGGGACCGAGAGCGCCAGCTTCCCGCTGGCCCCGCCGTCGGTGACCACGGTCATCGTCCCGGTCACCGTGTGGTCGGTGGAGTTGACCAGGTAGATGACCGGCTGGGCGGTGCCCCCGGCCGTCCCCGTGCCACCGGTGCAGTACCAAGAGGACGACTGGGCGGCCACCGGGGCGATCGACGAGGCGGCGGCGGTGCCCCCCGACACCGAGCCCGGTCCCGACGAGGCCGACGGGGCGGCCTGGCGTCCGGCGAAGTGGGCCACCAGGCCGATGCCCACCAGGAACACCACCAGGGCCACGAGCAACGGGACCCGTCGGGCCTCGGACACCGTGCCGCGGTGCCGAGGGGTCGGCCTCATCGAGACGCCCCCGGCTCGAGCTCGTCGTGGCCGCTCGGTCCGGTCGGGTTCGACAGGAGCTGCCACCAGGCGATCCAGCGGCGCCGACCCAGGACGACGACGCCGAGGGCCAACCACACCAGCAGCTCGAGGAGGGCCGACAGCGGGAGCAACGGCGAGCCGTCGAAGCTCAGCCGACCGGTCCCGGCCGTCGCCCCCGGCGAAGCTGGCCGCCCACCCGAACGCCGAGTCCGGGCGGCCGTCCGGCCGTCGATGGTCAAGGACCAGCCACCCGACGGCGCGTAGGCGGCGTACACCGTCCCCGTCCGACACCGGCCCGAGAAGACTGTCGGCCCCGGCCGGGCCGGGCAGCACCGGGTAGCAGCCGCCGGGCACGCTCGTGGTGGTCGAGCTGCCGCCCGAACACACTCGGCCCGGGCCGGGACGAACCGGGTGTTCTCGAACACCGTGAAGCCCTCGCCGCCGGGCACCTCGCGCAGGTCGTTCTGGGTGAGCAGCGCCGGCAGGAGGTTGGTCGGCGGGGCCTGGGTCTCGGGCTGCTGGATGCCCGGGATCGAGGGGGCGAGCGAGCTCACCACCACCACGAAGCGGATCGACGTCGGCGCCAGCAGCAGCCCCAGCTGGCTGGTGTCGCCGGCGGTGGCCATGGTCATGGCCCGGGCGATGGTCGAGGCGGCCTCGGGACCGGCCGGCGCCCAGCGGTCGGCGGTGCCCGGCGTGCCGTCCTCCGAGGTGGCGTACGCCAGGCCGGGCTCGATCGACCAGCCGCCGATGGGCAGGACGCCGAGGGGTCGCCGAGCCACAGGACCCGGTAGGCGCCCTGGCTGGAGCGGCGCGCTGACGAAGCTCGCCGCCTGCTCGTAGCCCTGGGCCGGGAGCCCCCAGCGCCCGTTGGCGGCATCGGCCACCGTCGGCACCACGCCGAGGATGACCGCCACCACGGCCAGGGCCGCCGCCGCCTGGCGCCAGCCCGAAGCGGTAGCCCGACAGGTCGGTCTCGAAGCTGGCCACGCCGAGCCCGACGGCGGTGGCCACGGCGACGGCGGCCGGGGCCAGCAGCACGTCGACCACCGGGGCGAATGACCCCGACCACCCCCGGCTCACGATCAGGGCCAGGAGCCACGACAGGCAGGCGACGGTCCACAGGCGGCCGGCCCAGGCCAGCCGGGCCCGGCGCCCGATCAGGAGCGGGAGGAACGCCGCCACGAGCAGGAACCAGCTGAGGGGCGAGGCGCCGGTCGGGCCCACGTCGAAGCGGAGCAGGGCACCCCAGTTGGGGGCGGACATCGGCGCCCCGGCCAGGCCGAAGATGCCGACGGCGCTGGTGCCGGCGAGGGCCGTGCCGATCATCCACGGGGCGCACAGGACCACGGTGACCGCGGTGGACCCGAGGGCCACCCGGACCGCCCGTCCCGACTCGTTCGCCTGGCCGACGACCAGCGACCCGAGCACGATGCCCAGGGCGGCCAGCAGGACCACCACCGCCATGGCCGGGGCGAAGGCCACCGCCACGGCCTCGAGCGCCCCCAGCGTGACCGACTGGCCGAGCAGGGTCCGTCGCCACGGGCCCCCGGGGGGCCGGGTCGGGGTCGGGTCGGCGGAGTACGGCGCGATGCCGGTCGCCCGGGCCAGCCGCAGCACGATCCAGGGCGTGAGGGCGTAGGCCACCAGGCCGTCCCACCGGCCCCGGGCCAGGGCGTCGTAGGGCAGCGGGAGCGCCAGGTAGCAGACGGCCCCGATGAGGCGGGCCCGGGGGGCGGCGATCGGCCGCAGCAGCCGCGACACGCCCCACGCCCCGACCGGGAGGCAGCCGAGGACCAGGACCTTCTGCACCAGCCCCATGCCGCCGAGCAGGATCGTGCCGACCACGCCGAGGAAGGCGAAGGACGGCGTCGAGGGCGCCGTCGTCCCGAGCCCGGCCGGTTGCCAGCCGGCGAAGAACTGGTGCCAGGTGGCCGACCAGCTGCCGAGGGGGGCGAATTGGCCGACCAGCGGGAGGTGGCCGGCGACGAGGTTGCGGCTGCCGAGCAGCAGGATCACGACGACCACGGCCACGACGGCCAGCCGGCCGGGGGCGGTCGAGAGCACGGGCCGGCGGCGGCGGCGTCCGAAACGATCCCGGCCGCTGCGGTGACCGAGGTCGTCGAGCTCGTCGAAATCGGCGTCCTCGGAGAACGCCGTACCGACGCTGCCGGTGAGGACCGGCTCCTCGTCGACCTCCGCCGCCCCGCCGGCCCCGGCCCAGGCCGGGACCCGGGCGTTGGCCACGTCGACCCCTTGGTAGACGAGGCGGGAGAGATACGTCGAGAGCCGGGCGCTCCCGCGGGTCTGGAGATGCCGGATCTGGCGGTCGGGCACCGTCCGGTGGGCCCGGACCTCGGCCCGCAGCCGACGCAGCTCACGTCGGCGACGCAGGTTCCACCGCCAGGCCCCGAGCACGGCCCGGACCCGGTCGCGGTCGCCGATGGCCAGGGCCAGCACGACCTCGGCGATCGACAGGAGGATGATCTGGGGCAGGACCCGCAGGAGGTGGAACCACGAGTAGCACTTGAGGACGGCCCGCAGCTCGTGGCGGCGCTGGAGCTGCTGGAGCGTCGACGGTGACTGACCCTCGGGCGGGGCGGCCACCGGACGGCCCCCGCCGGCCAGCTCCTGGAGGTGACGGACCCGGGCGGCCGGGGCCACCACCACTCGGCCCCCGGCCACCTGGGCCCGCCAGGACAGGTCGAGATCCTCACCGAGGGCCACGATGCCGGCGTCGAACCCACCGAGCTCCCGGAACAGGTCCGCCCGGACCAGCGTGCACCCGCCCGGGGCCACGAACACGTCGCGGACGACGTCGTGCTGGCCATGGTCGACCTCCCCGTCCTGCACCCGGTCGACCATGGCCCCGGTCTTGTCGGCGTTCATCCCCACCCGCAAGAGGGCCGAACGGTCGTCCCAGTGGGCCATCTTGGGCGAGACGATGCCGGCGTTGGACCGGAACGACTCCTCGACCATCAGGTGGAGGGCGTCGGGAGCCAGGGCGCAGTCGTCGTGGAGCAGGAGGTAGAACGCCGCCCCCTCGACCATCTCGAGGGCCAGATTGGCCGCCGCCGCGTAGCCCCGGTCCTCGGGCAGCCGCCGCACGAAGGCCTCGGGCAGCGCCCGGGCCACCCGACCCGTCGGGTCCTGCTCGCCGCCCGAGACGAGCACGAGCACCGAGAGCTCCTGGTAGTCCTGTGCGGCCAGGGATGCGAGGACCTCGTCGAACCACGAACCGGGGTCCCGGGTGACCACCACGGCCACCACCGCCGGCGCGCGCGGGTCGCTCATCAAGGAGGCGAGGTTACTTGTTCGAGGTCCCGTCAAAATGCTTGCAACTGTTTATCATTTGAGATACTCTGGTTCTAGATCAGCAGAGACACACCCACGGGTGAAGGAGCGGACATGGCCGAGCTGAACGATCTGAACCAGTGGCCGAGCACGTCGCTGACCTGGCCAAAGAAGCCACCTACCTGGCCGTCGGCCTCGGCGTGCTCGGCGTGCAGCGGGCCCAGGTCCGCCGGCGCGAGCTCTCCGAGAAGACTGCACACCGGCGAGGCCGGCTTCGAGGACGCGCTGAGCGGGGTGAAGTCCGAGGTGATCCGCCGGGTCGAGGAGCTCGACGGCCTGGTGGACGAGGCCCTGGCGTTCGTCGAGTCGAACATCGAGCCACTCGGCGAGCAGTTGCCGCAGCCGGCGGTGGACCTGGCCCACCGGGCGCTCTCCGGCGCCCGTGAGGTCCAGACCCAGGTACGCAACCTGGTCGGCTCGGCCTCCTAGCTCCTCGGCCACCCGCCCGGCCGTCGATCCGGCGAGCGGGGCGTCAGCCGCCCCCGGTCGCCCCGGACCGCTGGTCCTCCCAGTAGCCGAGCACCGACTGCAAAGTGTCGTCCAGGGCGATCTCGGGCTGCCACCCGGTGGTCTGCTCGAGCAACGCCCGGCTCCCCCGCAGCACCGGCACGTCGACCGGGCGCAGCAGGTCGGGGTCGGTCACCAGCTCGAGCTCGGCCCCGGCCAGCGTGCGCAGCTGCTCGGCGATGTCGGCGATGGCGACGTCCTGGCCCGAACAGACGTTGTAGATCTCGCCCGGGGCACCCCGCTCGGCCAGCAGCCGGTAGGCCCGGACGACGTCCCGGACGTCGGTGAAGTCCCGTCGGGCCGAGAGGTTGCCCACCGACAGCTCCCGGCTGCCGGTGGCCCGGGCCTCGACGATCCGTCGGGCCAGGGCCGAGACGGCGAACGTCGGGGCCTGGCCCGGCCCGATGTGGTTGAAGGGGCGGACGACCATCACCCGCTGGCCGAACCCCCGGCACGCCTGCAGGGCCACCTGTTCGGCCGCCGCCTTGCTGGCGGCGTAGGGCGTGGCCGGGGCCACCGGCGCCTGCTCGGTGAGCGGGAGGTCGTCGGGTCCCACGATGCCGTAGACCTCGGCCGAGCTCACGACCACCACCGTCGGCGACGAGGGCATCGCCCGGGCGGCGGCCAGGACGGCGGCCGTGCCGAGCACGTTGACCCGGAGGACCTCGGACGGGTCGTTCCAGCTCTCGCCGACGTTCGACAACGCCGCCAGGTGGTAGATCACGTCGGGGTTGGCGGCCGAGCACCACCGGCTCGAGGGCCACCGGGTCGGCCACGTCGGTCTCCCGGTCGATGGCCACGACGACGTCGCCCTCGTCCTCCAGGTGCCGGGCCAGCCAGGTCCCCACGAAGCCCAGCCCACCGGTGATCAGCGCTCGCACGCCGGTCACCCTAGTGAGCGACCTCCGGCCCCCGTCGCCAACCGGTAGGCGTCCACGTGACCCTCGGCGCTGGCCGCCCACGTCCGGGACCGGGCGACGGCCAGTCCCCGCTCCCGGTGGGCGCCGGCCGACGACCGTCCGCCGAGCACGGCGTCGATGGCCTCGGCCAACGCCCGGTCGTCCCCGGGCGGGACGAGGAGGGCCGCCCCCTCGGTCACCTCCTCCATCACCGTGCCCGCCGTGGTCACCAGCGGGGCCCCGCAGGCCAGGGCCTCGAGGGCCGGCAGGCCGTAGCCCTCCTCGAGCGACGGGTACGCCACGACCGCCGCCCGCCGCAGCAGCGCCGGCACCACCCCGTCGAGCACGTAGCCGGTCAGTCGCACCCGGTCGGCGTGGGCCGACTCGGCCAGCGCCCGATCGACGTCGGCGATCCCCCAGCCCCGTTGGCCGGCCAGCACCAGGAGGGCATCGGGGTGCGACCCGGCGATCCGGTCGAACGCCCGGATCAGCCCGGCCACGCCCTTGCGGGGCTCGATGGTGCCGACGAACACCACCAGCGGCCGCCCGGCGTCGATCCCGAGCCCGGCCAGCGCCGCCACGTCGCCACCGGGGTCGGGCTCGTCGGCCCGGAACCGCCCGAGGTCCACACCGTGGGGCACCACCGACACCGGGGCCCGCACCTCGCAGACCTCGTGCAGGCGTTCGGCGGTGGTCCGGCTCACGCACACCAGCCGGGTGGCCCGGCGGGCGGCCACGGTGATGGCCCGGCGGAAGAGGAGGACCTTGGACCGCTCGTGCCACTCGGGGTGGTCGAAGAACGTGCAGTCGTGGATGGTCACCACCACCGGCAGTCGGGCCCGTTCGGGCATCGTGTAGTGCGGGCCGTGGTGGACGTCGGGCCCGAGGACCCCGAGCTCGTGGGGCAGCCGCAGCTGCTCCCAGGCCAGGCGGAGCGGTCGTCGGTCGGGGGCGGCGGCCACCACCGAGGGCCTCTGCGGGCGCGCCCAGCGGGCGGCGTCCCCCCGTCGGGCCACCGGGGTCACGACGACGTCGTCTCGGCGGACGAGGGCGTCGAAGAGCTCGAGCGTGTAGCGGCCGGCGCCGGCCGGTGCGGGTGGGACGGCGCTCACGTCGAGCGTCACGGCCAGCGGTCCGCTCACCCGACGTCCCGCCAGAGCGCCTCGTGGGCCTCGGCCACCCGGCGCCAGGTCCGGGCCTCCGCCCGTGCCGTCCCGGCCGCCCGGAGCCGGGCCCGCAGCCCGTCGTCGGTGGCCGCCCGGACCAGGCCCTCGGCGATGCCCTCGACGTCGAAGGGGTCGACGACCAGGGCCACCGCCGTGCCGTCGTCCTCGGGGTCGACCGACGGGACCCCGCTGCTGGCCAGCACCGGGAGGCCGGCCGCCATGGCCTCGACCGGCGGCAGCCCGTAGCCCTCGGTGAGCGGCACGTAGGCGAGCAGCCGGGCGTTGGCGTAGAGGCCGGCCAGGACCCCCTCGTCGACCGAGCCGACGCCGACCATCCGGACCTGCCGGCCGGTGGTCAGGTGGGCCGCCACGTCGCCCCAGCCCGACGGGCCGACCATGACCAGCGGCCACGGCTCGGGCAGCTCGGCCTGGGCCAGCTCGACCGCCTGAACCAGGCGGTCCAGGTTCTTCCTCGGCTCGAGCGTGCCCACCGACAGCAGGAACGGGCCGCCGACGCCGGCCCGGCGCAGCAGCGCCCGGGCCGCCTCGTCGTCGGGCGGGGGCAGATGATCGGCGCCCCAGGGGATCACCCGCATCCGATCGTCGCCCGACCCGGCGTCGGACAGGTCGCTCGCCACCTCGAGGCTCGGAACCACGAGGGCGTCGGCGTGCCGGAGGGCCCGGCCGAGGGACGCCTCGTGCCAGGCCCGACCCCGCCGTGTCGTGGCTTCGGGGAACCGGCGCCAGGCCAGATCGTGCACGGTGGCCACCGAGGCGGCCGAGGTCCCCGGCCGCCCCACACCGTGCCGCCGCAACGGCGGTCCGGCGGTCGTCACCGAGTGGACCACGTCGAAGCCCTTCGGGGCCCCGATCACTCGATGGTCCCAGGCCCGGGTGAGCATCGGCGCCGGGAGCGGGGAGCTCCGCACCGGCCACCCCCAACGGCGCACCGGGTCGTCGGCCACCGGCCCGTGGCGCACGGCGCCGGTGGGTCGACTGGCCATGAGCTCGAGGTCGAGCGGCCGGTCCTCCCCTGGCCCGTCGAGCTCGTGCAGGCCGCGCAGGAGGCCCTTGGCCGTGGTGCCGATCCCGCCGGGGACCAGACGCCGGAGCTGCTCGACCACCACCAGGACCCGGAACGAGGTCACGCCCGGGCCGCCCGGGCGTCGCGGTAGAGCGTGGTCAACCCGTCGGCGCAGCGGTCCCAGGTGTACCGGGCCGAGCGGGCCCGGCCCCGGGTGACCAGGGAGGCGGCCAGCGTCGGGTCGTCGAGCACCCGACCCACGGCCTCGGCCAGGGCCTCGGGCTCACCCACCGGGACCACCAGGGCGGCGTCGCCCACCACCTCGGGCACCGCCCCGGCATCGGTGGCCACCACCGGGACACCGGCCGCCATCGCCTGGAGCGGCGGGAAGCCGAAGCCCTCGTAGACCGACGGGTAGGCGAGGACCGCCGCCCCGGCCAGCAAGCCGCCCAGGGTGGCGTCGTCGACCCACCCGGTCCGCACGATCCGGCGCCGGTGGACGGCGGCGGCCATGGCCCGCTCGAGGTCGGCCGTCCCCCAACCGTCGGGGCCGGCCAGCACCAGGCCGAGCTCGGGCCGGCTGGCGGCCAGAAGGTCGAACGCCCGGACGAGGCCCGGCAGGTCCTTGCGGGGCTCGGCCGTGCCCACGGCCAACACGTACCGCTCGACCCCCGGCGCCAGGTCCCCCGGCGCCGGTGGCGGCCCGAGCGTCGAGCGTGGGCGTGCCGAACGGGACGGTCCGCACCCGCCCGGGGTCGGCCCCGAACGCCGCCACGACCTCGGCGGCCACGAAGTCCGAGCTGGTGTGCACCCAGGCGCCGGCCCGCAGGGCCGAGCGGATGAGGTCGGGGTAGCCCAGGCTGCCCGGGTCGCACAGTTCGGGGAACCGCACCGGCGTGAGGTCTTGGACGGTGAGCACCCGGACGGCTCGGTGGGCCGGGGGCACGGTGAAGTTGGTGCCGTGGACCACGTCCTGCCGGCCGACGAACAGCTCGATCGACGGCCACTCGGCACGTTGCCAGGCCCAGCGCAGGGGCCGAGCCGGCATGGGTCGACCGGCCACTCGGACCCCGGCCGGGAGTCCCTCGAGGATGCCCTGCCGGCGGCGCCAGCTGACGGCGAACGCCGTGAGGTCGAGATCGGGCCGACGGGCCAGGGCGGCCAGCACCTCGGCCGTCATGACCCCGATGCCGGTCCGCCGGCCGAGCAGCGCCGTCGCCTCCAGGGCGACGGCCAACGTGGTCCCGTCCGTCTGCTCCGGGGCGGCCGTCACGGGCGGAGGCTCGGCGGGCACGCCCGGAGCGTTGCACACGTCGGGCCGGCTCACCGCCCGGCGGCGGCGTCACGGTAGAGGTCGGCCAGTCCCGTGGCGCAGTCCTTCCAGCTCAGCCGGCCGACCTGCTCGTGGCCCCGCCGCACCAGGTCGGCGACCAGGGCCTCGTCGTCGAGGACCCGCCCGAGGGCGTTCGAGAGGCCGTCGACGTCGCCCGGGTCGACCAGGACGGCACCGTCACCCACGGCTTCGGGCACCGCCCCGGCCCGGGTGGCCACCACCGGGACGCCGGCCGCCATGGCCTGGAGCGGCGGGAACCCGAACCCCTCGTACACCGACGGGTAGGCGAGCACCGACGCTCCGGCCAGCACCCGGTCGAGGTCCGGGCCACCCAGCCAACCGATGCGCCAGATCCGATCGCGATGGGGGGACGAGGCCAGCGCCCGGTCGAGGGCAGCGGTCCCCCACCCCTCGGCGCCGACGATGACCAGGGCCACGTCGGGGTGGGTGCGGGCGACCTCGGCGAAGGCGGCCACCAGGGACGGGTAGTCCTTGCGGGGCTCGATGGTCCCGATGGCCAGCACGTAGCGCCGGGTGCCGCCCGGCAGGTCGATCGGGAGCTCGGCCGGCGCCCTCCCGGGCCCGCTCGGTTGCCCGTCCGCCACGCCCGGCACGCCGGGAGGAACGACGCGGATCCGTTCGGGGACGACGTCGAGCGTCCCGGCGATCTCGCCGGCCACGAACTCCGACAGCGTGTGCACCCAGGCTCCCCGGGCCACGGCTCGCCGGATCAGCGTCGGGAACTGGAGCGTGGCCGCGTTGCAGAGCTCGGGGTAGCGGACCGGCGTGAGATCGAAGACGGTGACCACCTCGGCCGCACCGGGGGCCGGCGGCACCACGAAGTTGGTCCCGTGCACGACGTCGGGTCGGCCGAGGAACCATCGGGCGGCCGGCCGCGACGAACGGCCCCAGGCCCGCTGCAGCGCGCCGGCCGGCATCGGACGCCGGCCCACCTCGACCGAGGGCGGCACCACGCCGGCCAGCCCGTTGCGGCCCCGCCAGCTCAGGGCGTAGGCCAGGATCGACAGGTCCGGATCCTCGGCCAGCCGGCCCAGGACACCGGCACAGAAGGCCCCGACCCCGGTCGGACGACCGAGCAGCGGGGTGGCGTCGATGGCCACCCGCAGGATGCCCGCCGCCCGGGCCGGACCATGGTCGCCGGAGCGTCGCTCGGACATCGCCCGAGCCTTGCACACGGCTCCGTGGCATCGGCGGTCCCGGACCGGCCACCCACCGCCCCGACCGGCCTCAGCCCCCGGCCAGCACCGCGTCGGAGAGCACCGGCCAGGCCTCGGCCGCCCAGGGGCCGAAGTCGGTGTCGGTGAGCACGGCCAGGGCCACCCGGGCCTCCGGGTCCACCCACAAGAACCCGCCGGCCTGGCCGAAGTGGCCGAAGGTCGCTGGGCTGTTGTGCTCGCCCGTCCAGTGGGGACGCTTGGTGCCCTTCAGTTCGAACCCGAGGCCCCAGTCGCACGGATCCTGGCGACCGAAGCCCGGGAGCACGCCGACCAGGCCCGGGAAGGCCACCGTGGTCGCCCGCCGCAACGTCTCGGGGGCGATCAGCCTCGGGGTCAGCAGCTCGCGCCCGAGGGCCAGCAGGTCGACGAGGGGGCCCTCCAGCCCGTACGCCGGGGACGTGTCCACGCCCATGGCCGTGCGGGACATGCCCAGCGGGTCGAGCACGGCCTCGTGGAGGTACGCCTCGAAGGCGAGCCCGGACCGGGCCGACACCACCTCGGCCAGCACCTCCATGCCTCGGTTCGAGTAGATCCGCCGGGTGGCCGGTGGCGCCATGACGAGGGGCCCGTCGAACGCCAGGCCCGAGGCGTGGGCCAGCAGATGGGCCACGGTCGAGCCCGGGGGGCCGGCCGGGTCGTCGAGCGACACCGTGCCCTCCTCCACGGCCACCAGCGTGGCCAGGCTGGTGCAGAGCTTGGTCACCGACTTCCAGGCGAACGTCCGCTCGACGACGCCCACCCGGTCCCGTTCGACGACGTCACCCCGGTCGCCGACGAGCTCGAGGATGCCGGCGGCGGCCGCCCCGACCGGCCAGGTAGCGACTGTCTCGAGGCCCGGCATCGCTGCGTCAGGCTACCGGCGGGCCGACCTAGGCTGACGCCGTGGCGGCCGGCGACGAGGGACTTCGGATCATCCCGGTGCACGGCATCGGCGAGATCACCCCGGACGTCGAGCTCGACGCCGTCCTGGCCGAGGCGTTCGGGCCGGCCGGCGGCGGGCCCGAACTCCTCGACGGCGACGTGCTGGTGGTGACCCAGAAGATCGTGTCCAAGGCCGAGGGCCGGCTGGTGAACATCGACGCCGACGACCCGGCGGCCAAGGTGCGCCTGGTGGAGCAGGAGTCGGTGCGGGTCCTGCGGCGTCGTGACGAGCTGCTGATCACCGAGACCACCCACGGGTTCATCTGCGCCAACGCCGGCATCGACCTCTCCAACGTGGCCGACGGCACGGCCGCCCTGCTGCCCGTCGACTCCGACCGGTCGGCTCGCCGGCTCCGGGCCGGGCTCGAGCGGCGGCTCGGGGTCACCGTCGGCGTCGTCATCTCCGACACCTTCGGCCGGACGTGGCGTCGCGGCGTGACCGACGTGGCCATCGGCTGTGCCGGGGTGGCGCCGATCATCGACCTGCGGGGGACCACCGACGCCCTCGGCCGCGAGCTGGTGGCCACCGAGATCTGTGTCGCCGACGAGTTGGCGTCGGCGGCCGAGCTGGTCATGGGCAAGGACCGCAACGTGCCCGTGGCCGTCGTCCGGGGCGTCCCGGCCGACTGGCTCCGACCGGGGTCGGTGGTGGACGAGATCGTCCGAGCCCCGGCCGAGGACCTCTTTCGCTGAGCGAACGGCCGAGGCCGGGGCCTCAGCGGTCCCGGTGCGACTCGAAGACGGCCCGGATCCCGTCGGCCAACGGCGTCCAGGGCTTCCAGGCGAGCTGGATCGCCGCCCGCTCGATCTGCAGGCTGGACCGCCGAGGCTCGCCGGCGCGCGGCGGCGCATGGTGGGCCGGCGTGTCGACGCCGGCGGCGGCGGCCATGGTGCGGTAGATCTCGTTGACCGAGGTCTCCTTGCCGGTGCCGATGTTGCAGATCAGGCCGCCGCCCCGCGTCGCCCCACGAACGAAGGCGTCGACCACGTCGTCGACGTAGACGAAGTCCCGGGTCTGCTCGCCGTCGCCGAAGATGGTCACCGGGGTCCCGGCCAGGAGCCGCTCGGCGAAGATGGCCACCACGCCGGCCTCGCCGTGGGGGTCCTGGCGGGGCCCGTAGACGTTGGCCAGGGCCATGGCGGCGAACTCGATGCTGTACATCTCCCGGTAGGCCACCAGATAGTCGAGGACCGCCTTCTTGGAGACCCCGTACGGCGAGAGGGGACGGTGGGCATGGGACTCACGGACCGGCAGGTCGTCCTCGGCCACCGACCCGTACAGGGTGCCGCCGCTGGCCGCGTAGACGATCCGCTCGGCACCCGCCGCTCGTGCCCCCTCGAGGACGTTGACCGTGCCGAGGATGTTGACCTCGGCATCGAACCTCGGGCGCTCGACCGATACCGGGACGGCCGACTGGGCCGCCAGGTGGAACACCACCGTGGGCTTGCGGCGGGCCATCAAGTCGACGGTCTCGGGCAGCCGGATGTCGAGCTGGTGGATGGTCAGCGCCCCGCCGGCGGCCGCCCGGGCCTCGGCCAGGTTGCCGAGGGACCCCGTGGAGAGGTCGTCGACCACGTCGACCTCGTGCCCCTCGACCAACAACCGATCGACCAGGGTCGACCCGATGAAGCCGGCGCCCCCTGTGACCATCGTGCGCATCCCACCACTCCCTTCTAGGCGGGCGACGAGACCCGATCCGACCAGCTCATCTCAGCCCGGGAACCGCTCTCCGTCCACCACGGATCCCGAGGGCACCATCGCCCCGTCTCCTACTACCGAAATCGGACGGATTTCACACCGTTCCCCGACGATCGCCCCTGGACCGAGGATGGAACCGGCCACGGTGGAGCCCGCCGCCACCCTCGCTCCGTCGAGCAGCACGGCGTCGGTGACCGTCGCCCCGGCGTCCACCACGCAACCCCGCCCGAGCACCGATCCCTCGATCCGGGCCCCGGCGGCGACCACGCAGCCCTCCATCACCACACTCGCCCCGACCACCGAACCGGACACGAACGGCTCGCCGACAGCCCACCACCCGTCCGGCGTCTGATGGGCGCCCGGGGTCGGCGTCTGATGGCGCCGTCCCTCGACCAGGTCCCGGGTGGCCTGGAGCAGCGCCGCCGGGGTCCCGGTGTCGAGCCAGTAGGCGTCGTCGGCCAGCGCGAACAGCGTGCGGTCCTTCACCGTCGCCGGGAAGGTCTCGCGCTCGATGGAGACCCGCCGCCCGGTCGGGATGCGATCGAGCATGCTCGGCTCGAGCACGTAGGTGCCGGCGTTGATCTGGTTGGTCGGCGCCTCCTCCCGGGTGGGCTTCTCGACGAAGGCCGTCACCCGACCGTCGTCGTCGGTCGGCACCACGCCGAAGGCCGAGGGGTCGGGCACCGGGTGCAGGGCGATGGTGCCCTCGGCGCCCCGCTGGCGGTGGAAGGCGATCAAGGCCGAGAGGTCGAGGTCGGTGAGGACGTCGCCGTTCACCACCACGAAGGTGTCGTCGATGCCGGCGAAGTCGGCGGCGAACTTCACCGCCCCGGCGGTGTCGAGCGGCTCGGGCTCCACGGCATAGGTCAGGGCCACCCCGGCGGCCGAGCCCCCGGGATAGGCGTCCAGGAAGGCGTCGGGCAGGTAGCCGAGGGAGAGGACCGCCTCGTCGATACCGTGCGCCGCCAGATGGCCGAGCACCCGCTCGATCATCGTCACCCCGATGATCGGCAGCATCTGCTTGGGCGTGGAGAGGGTGAGGGGGCGCAGGCGAGTTCCCTCGCCGCCCACCAGGACAATCGCCTTCACGGGACTCCTACTTCTTGGTGGTGGTCGTGGTGGCCGGTGCCGTCGTGGTCGTCGGCGCGGCGGTGGTCGTGGTCGCAGGTGCGGTCGTGGTCGTCGCCCCGGCCGCCGGTGGTCGTCCCCGGGGTCGTCGTGGCAGTGCCGCCCGATGCCTGGAGGAGGGCTACCACGACGGTGCCCGGCGGCTTGGGGATGGTGGCCCCCGCCGGGGCGAACGCCAGCGTCAGCAGCGAGCCGTTGGCCAGCTTCAGGTCGGCCGGGTTGCCGGTCACCTTGGTGCCCGTCTTGGCCTCGACGTTCTTCCACTCCATCACGACGACCGTGCCCTTCTTGCCGGCGTCGGGGCTGCCGGTCGGGCAGGTGTCACCGTTCTTGAGCAGGGACTGTCCCGGGTACTGCAGCGTGGTCTCGGACAGCGCCATGCCCTTGTAGTTGGACGTGAACTGGCCAAGCGTGGCGTTGTCCCCCGCCTCGGCCTTGGTCTTGGGGGCGATGTTGATGACCCCCTGGCCCGACGTGGTGATCCCGACGGTCGCCGTGTTGGTGCTGGCCGCCGGCGCCGCCTCCTGGGTCCCGCAGATGTTGAAGTTGAAGCCGGCGTACCAGGTGGTGCCGACGGCGGGCTCGACCGTGGAGGCGGAGGCCGGGTGCTGGTACTCGTAGCGGGCGAAGATCACCGAGACGATGCCCAACACGACGATGAGGACCAGGCCGGCGTACCAGTTGACCGGTCGCTGACCACGGTACGTCTTGCCGCCACCGGTGGCCCCGGCGCGTGACACCCACTTCCCGGTTGAGCTCTTGGCCATGGCGGGAGGACACGCTACAGCCTGGCGCCCCAGCTCCTGGGAGCAGGCGTCGTCGAGTGCCGAGAGAGGGCCCGGTAGAGCGAGGCCGTCTCGGGGTGCACCGGCAGGCGGTGCCCGACGAATGGCCGGGCTGGCGGTCCCCCCACCGCCGGCTCGCCGAACACCAGGAGCAGCTCAGCCATCGTCGACTCCACCCCGGCCGGATTGCCCTCGAGGTCGGCCGCCCGGAGCAGGATCCGGTACAGCCGCTCGTCGAACGGGCTGGCCAGCAGGGCTCGACGGGCCGCCCAGGCCGCTCCCGGCCCGTCACCTTCGGCCAGGCGTTGCTCGCCCAGCCGGAGGGCCGTGCGCACCACCAGGTCCTCGATCTCGGCCACGAACCCTTCCAGGATCGTCCAGTCCGGGCTGCGTAGGCCGGCGAACGGTCGACCCCGGACGGCGGTCAGTCCCTCCCGCCACCCCGCTGGGTCGGGACGCTCAGCCAGCTCGGCGAGCCGTCGGACGTCGGTCCCGACGCTGTCGGCCAGGCGGAGCCGCCCGTGGCCATGGGGCAGGTGATCGCCGCCGGCCGAGCGTCGACCGAGTGACCGCCGGGCGGCCGATGCCGTCGAGTAGAGGGTCGAGGGCGCCATGAGGCGGTCCGGCCACAGCGCCGTGGACCACTGGTCGGTCGAGGCGCCGTTCGGGTGGAGCGCCAAATAGACGACCAGGTCGAGGGACCAGGCACGGCGGAACGGACGGGCCGCTCCCGTGACCGCCACCGGACCGAGCACGGCGACGTCGATGTCTGGTCCCGCCCCGGCTGCCGTCACCTAGGGGAACGGTCGGCCTCATCGGCGTGTACCTCGAGCACGGCGCCGACGAAGGTCGCCGGGGACTGTTGGGGGACGTTGTGACCGGCCGCCGCCTCGCGCACGCCGAGCAATCCAGGAAACCGCTTCCCGTCGGCCCCCGGCGACCAGCGGGTCGCCAGCGGGTCGTCGACCGGGTCGATCACCAGCGTGGGGACCGTGATCGGCGGTTGGGCGGCGAGCAGGTCCTCGGTCGCCTGGTAGGCCGGGTCCCCCTCCGCCAAGCCGAAACGGTGGCGGTAGGAGTGGACCACGACCTCGACGAAGTCGGGGTTGTCGAACGACGTCGCCGTGGCCTCGAACGCTCCCTCCCCGAACTGCCAGGTCGGCGACCATTCCTGCCACAGGGTCCGGGCGAACGCTGCCCGGTGGGCGGCCAGGCCGGCCCGGCCTCGCTCGCCGTGGAGGTAGTACTGGTACCAGAGCCGTCGCTCGACGTCCGGCGGGGCCGGTATGCCGGCTCGGGCCAGGTTCTGGACGTTGTAGCCCGAGACGGTGACCAGCCCACCCACCCGCTCGGGCCACACTGCCGACACCAGGCAGGCGGCCCGTCCGCCCCAGTCGAAGCCGGCGACGATCGGGGCGGCGAGCTCCAGGGCGTGGAGCAGCTCGAGCAGGTCATGTGCGAGTGCCGCCTGCTGGCCCGACCGGGGCGTCGACGCCTCGACGAACGAGGTCGCTCCGAAGCCCCGGAGATAGGGCACGACGACGTCGGCCCCGGCCGCCACCAAGGGCCCCACCACGCCGTCGTAGCACCGGACGTCGTAGGGGAAGCCGTGCAGGAGGACCACCGGCCAGCCCGAGCGGCGGCCATGGCGCTCGAACGCCACGTCGAGCACGCCGGCCCGGACCGTCGAGACCGTCATCGGGCCATCGTGGCATGCACATGGGGCGGGACCGCCGGTGCCGAACCCAGAGCAGGACTCGTCGAAGCGCGCCGGCGAGGGCTTGACATGGCCGGCCCGATCAGTAACTATGAGTGATAGATAATCTATAACTCATAGATACAGAGGGACCATGACCACAGCGGAGACCAGCCAGCCGGTCGACCGGCGGCTGCGGCGCCGGGAGGCGAAGCGGGCGGCGATCGTGGCCGAGGCCTGGTCGCTCGCTCGCCGTGATGGCCTCGGCGCCATCTCGCTGCGGGACCTGGCCGACCGGGTCGACCTGCAGCAGCCGTCCCTCTACGCCTACTTCGACTCGAAGCTCGGCCTCTACGACCTGCTCTTCGCCGACGGCAACCGCCAGCTGCTCGAGCTCGTCCGGTCGCTCCCGCCCGACGACGACCCGCGGTCCTCGCTCGTCCGGTTCGTCGAGGCGTTGGTGCGGTTCTCGTCCGACGACGTCGTGCGCCACCAGATGCTGTTCCAGCGGACCATCCCGGGGTTCGAGCCGTCGCCGGCGGCCTACGCCCTGGCCATCGAGTTCTACGACGTCGCCCGCCAGCGGCTCGAGGCGGTGGGGGCCGGCGAACCCGGCGACGTCGACGTGTTCAGCGCCCTGGTGACCGGGCTCGCCCATCAGCAGGTGGCGAACGACCCCGGCGGTGACCGATGGGTGCGCCTGGCCGGACGGGTGGTGGACATGTACGTGGCCGACGTGGACCGACGGCACGGCGAGCAGAAAGGGGGCTCGTGATGAGCCAGGCAACCGCAACCGACGTGGGGACGATTCCGAGGATCGCCCATGACGAGGCCATGAGGGTCGCCGCCCGGGAGAACGAGAAGTTCGCCGAGCTGCTGCGGAGCTTCGGGCCGGAGGACTGGAGCAAGCCCACCGACTGCGCCCTCTGGGACGTGCACGCACTCGTCGCCCATGTGGTGGGCGCCGCCGCCGGCCAAGCCGCTCCCCGGGAATTCATCCGCCAGGTGCGCAAGGGACGTCCGCTGAAGGTGGAGATCGGCGGCCAGTTCTGGTGGGACGGCATGAACGAGTTCCAGGTCCGCGAGCGGTCGGGACACAGTCCTGCGCAGCTCATCGCCGAATGGGACACCGCCTCGGCTCGGGCGCTGCGAGCCCGCCGCGGGCTCCCCCGCCCGCTTGCCCGACTCCCCCTGCTCAACCTGCCGGCGCCGGTCGGTCGCCAGCCGCTCGCCTACCTCTTCGACGTCGGCTTCACTCGCGACGTGTGGATGCACCGGATCGACCTGGCTCGGGCCACCGGCACCACCCTCGACCTCGACGGGCACCACGACGGCCGGATCGTGGCCGACCTGGTCGCCGAATGGGCGGCCACCCACGGCGAGCCCTTCGTGCTCACCCTGGACGGTCCGGCCGGTGGCGATGTTCCGGGCCGGCACCGACGGAGAACGGGTCGACATCGACGCCGTCGAGTTCGCCCGGATCCTGGCCGAACGGGGCCACGGCACCGGGATCCTCCGCCACCCCCTTCCGCTCTGACCCCACCGACAACCCAGGAGGCATCCATGGACACCCAGATCGACGAGATCGCCGACGGCATCTACCGGTTCTCGACCTTCGTCCCCGAGGTCGGCCCGACCGGCTTCACCTTCAACCAGTACCTCATCGACGACGAGCAGCCCCTGCTCTTCCACACCGGGCCAACGGGCGGCCTTCCCGCTCCTGGCCGAGGCCGTCGCCACGATCATCCCGCTCGAGCGGCTCCGCTGGATCACCTTCGGCCACGTCGAAGCGGACGAGTGCGGCGCCATGAACCAGCTGCTGGCCGCCGCCCCTCAGGCCGAGGTGGCCCACGGGGCCCTCGGCTGCATGGTGTCGCTGAACGACCTGGCCGACCGGCCGCCCCGGCCCCTGGCCGACGGCGAGGTCATCGAGCTCGGCACGCACCGGGTCCGCCACCTCGACACCCCGCATGTCCCCCACGGCTGGGAGGCCCGGGTCCTCTACGAGGAGACCACCCGGACCCTGTTGTGCGGCGACCTCTTCACCCAGCTCGGCAACGGTCCGGCGACCACGGGCGACGACATCATCGCCGCCGCCGGGCAGGCCGAGGACGTCTTCGGCGCCACCTGCCTCACGCCCAACACCGGGCCCACCCTCCGTCGGCTGGCCGAACTCGATCCGACGACGCTGGCCGTGATGCACGGCTCCTGCTACGCGGGCGACGGCTCGGCGGCGCTGCTGGCACTGGCCGACGACTACGACCGGCGCCTGGCGGACCACGTCGCCTGAGGCTCCCGGCGAGACCGAATCCGCCGGGCCCGCCACGTAGTGTCGACACTGTGACCCGGTTGTCGGTCCTCGGTGTCCCGGACAGCGCCGGGAGCTATGCCGCCGGACAGGAGCGGGCCCCGGCGGCCCTGCGAGACGCCGGTCTGATCGAGCGCGCTGATCGACGCCGGTCTGGAGGTCCACGACCAGGGCGATCTGCCGACGCAGGTGTGGCGGCCCGACCGCGCCCATCCTCGTGCCCAGAACGTCGACCAGGTCGTCGCCGGCCTGCAGGCCCTGGCCGAACGGCTCGGGCCGCTGCTCGCCACCGCCGAACGCGTGGTGGTGCTCGGCGGCAACTGCACCATCGCCCTGGCAGTGATGGCCCGACTCTCTGGGTCGTCGGCGGGCGAGCCGGGCCTGCTCTACTTCGACCGGCAGTACGACCTCAACACGCCGGAGAGCACCACCGACGGGGCCTTGGACTGGATGGGTCTCGCCCATGGGCTCGCGCTGCCGGGGTGCGTCGACGCCGTGGCCGGAGCCTTCGGTCGCCGCCCCCTCCTCCACCCCGCCCAGGTGGCGTGGGTCGGCGTCGAGCCCAGCCTGGCCACCCAATGGGAACGGGAGCACGCCGTCCGGCTCGGTCTGCACGTGGCGTCGAGCGACATGCTGGCCGCTGATCCGGCCGGGGCGGCCCGGGACGCGTTGGCGGTGCCGCCACCGGGACGACTCGCCGTGCACCTCGACGTCGACGTCCTGGACTTCACCGATGCCCCGCTGGCCGAGAATACCGACGGCCGCAACACCGGTCCCACCCTGGACCAGCTCGGGCAGGCCCTCGGTCCGGCCCTCGGCGATCCGCGCTGTCGGGTCCTTTCGATCGGCGAGCTCAACCCGACCCGGTCGGCCGGCGACCCCGACGCCCTACCTCGGTTCGTGCGCATGCTGGCCTCTGCGCTCGGAACCGACGCCGACCGCCCCGGCTGACGCCACGGTGCCCGCTGAAATCCCAGCCGCGATCGAGAGGAGCCGCCATGTCCGACGAGGACGACATCCGATCCCTGATCGAGGCGTGGGCCCGCGCCGCCCACGAGGGCGACCTGGCGACGGTGCTGGCCGACCACGCGACGGACATCGTGATGTTCGACGTACCGCCCCCCTACGAAGGCAATCGCGGTATCCAGGCCTACGGTGAGAGCTGGCTGCCGTTCTTTGACTGGCAGGCCAGCGGGGCGGACTTCGACATCGAGTCCCTCGATGTGGTCGCCGGGGCCGACGTGGCGTTCGCCTATGGCCTGCTGCGCTGCGGCACGCCGGCCGAGTTCGCTCGCGACCCCGAGCAGCGGTTACGCCTCACGGTCGGCCTCCGAAAGGTCGCGGGACGCTGGACCGTGCTCCACGAACACCACTCGTTCACCGACACGACGCCAGCCGACAGCGAGTCCCCCGCCTAGCGAGGATCCGAGAGCCGTCAGCGGCTCAATCGTCACCCACTACTTCCTCCACGACTGTTGGCTCGATACCGAGTCCCTGTTGGTCGGGGCGAGCCAGCCCGTCGGTGTCCCCGCGACATTCGTGAGCGGCGAGCGCGAGGTGCAGACCCGATCTGCATCGCCGAACGGCTCGTCCAGCGTTGGCCGGGGTCGGGACTGGTCGTCATCCCCGGCGCCGGGCATGCCACCGACGACCACGGCATGACGGAGGCGATCGTCGACGCCATCGATCTGTTCGTCGGTCGAGCCTGAAAAACGAGAAACTCTTGAGGGTCGATGTCGAAGGACGGCCCACCCGTTCGACATACAGGCGAGGGAAAGCACCTCGACAAACCAGAAGGAGATCGACATGCCGCGTTTCATGGGGTTCGTACGAATGGAAGAGGGCGTCGGGACGCCGCCGCAGGCGCTGTTCGACGCAATGGACGAGTACATCGGCGAGCGGGCCGCCAAGGGGATCTTCCTCGACGGGGGCGGCCTCTACGGGACCGAGGACGCCGTGAACTACGTCGTCCGACAGGGCGAGGTCACCCGCGTCGACGGGCCGTACGCCGAAGCCAAGGAAGTCGTCGGCGGCTGGGCGATCATGGAGTACCCCAGCCTCGAGGAGGCGGCCGCCGACCAGCAGTCGTTCGCCGAGCTGCACGCCAAGCACTGGCCCGAGATCACCGTGGTCTCCACCCTGCGCCAGATCTCGACCGGCCCCGAGGCGCCCGGCGAGTGACCAGCCACCCGCCGATCCTCCGCCCGAGGCGGCGAGGATCGGCGGGTCCCGGCTGAATTCGGGCTCAGTACGCTGGCGGGGTGCCGGCGGCGACCCGTCCCGAGGAGCAACACCAGGCCATCTACGCCGTCTGGCGGGCCGAGTCGGGCCGTCTGGTCGGTGCCCTCACCCGGATGACCCGAGATGTGGGCCTGGCCGAGGACCTGGCCCAGGACGCCCTCGTCGCCGCGCTCGAGCAATGGCCGGTGACCGGCGTACCCGACCACCCGGTGGCCTGGCTGATCACCATCGCCAAACGGCGCGCCATCGACCACTTCCGGCGGGCCGACAACCTCCGCCGCAAGGTGGCGGAGCTCGAACATGCCCGTGGGCCGGGGGAGCCGACGATGCCCGACATCGAGAGCCAGGTCGACTACATCGAGGACGACGTCCTCCGGCTCATCTTCCTGTCCTGCCACCCCACCCTGACGCCGGAATCCCGGGCGGCGCTCACGCTCCGACTGGTCGGGGGGCTGACCACCGCCGAGATCGCCCGGGGGTTCCTGGCCACCGAGGCGGCGATGGGCCAGAGGATCTCACGGGCCAAGAGAACCTTGTCCGAGGCGCACGCCGAATTCGAGCTTCCCTCGGGGCCGGAGCGGACGGCGCGGCTCGACGACGTCATGGCGGTGATCTACCTGATCTTCAACGAGGGGTACACGGCCACCGCCGGCGAGGAGTGGATGCGTCCCGACCTGGCGAACGAGGCGATCCGGCTGGCCCGCATGCTGGCCACGCTGGAGCCCGACGAACCCGAGGTGCTCGGACTACAGGCACTGCTCGAGCTCCAGGGCTCACGGATGACGGCCCGGCTGGACGAGGAGGGAGTTCCGGTCCTGCTCGAAGCACAGGACCGTCAGCTGTGGGACCGGTTGCTGATCCGCCGTGGCCTGGTCGCGCTGGCGCAGGCGAACGATCTGGCTGCCCGCGGGATCCCGGTCGGGCGGTACTTCCTGCAAGCCTCGATCGCCGCGCAGCACGCCCGTGTGCCACGAGCCGAGGACACGGACTGGCGCCGGATCGCCGCGCTCTACGACGCCCTGGCCGATGCCGCCCCCGGCCCGGTCGTCGAAGTGAACCGGGCCGTCGCCCACGGACGGGCCTACGGCGCCGACGCCGGGCTCGCCGTGTTGGCCGCCATGGACGCCACGGCCCTCGGCGAGTCACCACTGGTGCCGAGCGTGCGGGGGGACCTGCTGGAACAGGCCGGACAGCACTCGCAGGCCCACGCAGCGTTCACCGAGGCGGCCGCACGCACCGCCAACGCCGGCGAACGCACCGTCCTCCAGCGCCGGGCCGACCGGAACCGCTCACCCGATCGCTAAGGAGCGAATTCGCGGGACGGCGTGTCAGTCAGCTCAGCCATCTGCGACAGCCCGCGACCGGCGATGGCGGCCAGCCTTGCCGCCGCCTCCTGTACGGCCGATGTCTGGCGGTGCTCGGCCGGTAGACGGGCCGGGTTCAACGCACAGCGGTTGGCCCATGCCTCGATATCGGGCCCGGCGCCGAACGTGCGGGCCGCCAGGGTTCCGCGGACCTGCATCTGTGCCCAAGGGGTCGTCCCGGGCATCGGCGCCCCACGCCTTGCGTGCCGCTTCGACGTGGGCAATCGTTGATCGGTTGCCATCGTCCTTCCTCTCTGTCAGTCAGGTGCCGAGCGGTCAGTAGCTGAACGTGGTGGCACCCTCGCCGATCCACTCCCATAGCTGGACGGTCCCGCCCAGCTGAGCGTTGGGCAGGAGCGTCGCCTCGTCGAGCTTCCTGGCGCTGAAGCAGATCGGGCAGGTGAGCAGCTCGCCGCCCGCCGCCTCGAAGCGCTTCATCAGGTCGCCGATGGGCGGGCAGCCTTCGCACGCCACCCCGAGAGCGATGCCCTCGGTGGCCAGGCGCACCGCCTCCTTCGTCAAGAACATGAGGGTGTCCCGGCCGGCTTCGGCGGCACCGACCGCGACGAGGAGGGCAACTGTCACCTTCTCTGGGTCTTCGAGGCCGGTGGTCAGGCTGATGGCTGCCCGGCTCATCGGACCAACTCCGCCGTGGTGGGGTCGATGACGGAGTGGATCTCGTACACCGCGTCGATCGGGAACCCGCCGCAGCGCGAGTGCTCGCGAACGATCTCCTCCGAAGCGGCCACATAGACGCAGGTGAGCTTGTCGTCGGTGACGTAGCTGTGCACCCACTGGATGTCGGGTCCGAGGTCCCGGAGCACCTTGTTCGACTCGCTGGCAATGGCCGCGAGACCACTGGCGTCCATCTGGCCGGCACCCGCAACGGTGCGTTCGATGAGGTACTTGGGCATCGCCTTCCTCCGTTCTCGGCGACCGGGATGGTCGCTCGACGTTCACGGTAAGGAAGTACCGGCCGGCCGTCATGAGGCATTCACCCCATGGCCCGGCGTTTTGGCGGGACGACAGTACGATTCCGCCATGGGGGACTCGGGCGTTCGCCTCTCGGACCTGCTGGTTTCACTGTCCTTGGCCACCGACCTCGGCTTCGGCCAGCCGCCCGAGCACATGGCCCGCTCGGCACGGATCGGCATGCGCTTGGGCGAGCGGCTGGGATTGGACGCGAAAGACCTGGCCACGCTCTACGACGTCGGCATCCTGACCTACGTCGGGTGCCCCGTCTACGGCAACGAGCCGGCCCTCCTCTTCGGTGACGACATCGACTTCCGCTCCCACGCCATCGAGACCGACCTGGCAGGGTTCCCGGCCATGGTGTTCATGCTACGACGGGCCGGGCACGGGACCTCGGCCTTCAACCGGGCTCGCCAGACCGTCTCACTGATGGCCGGCGGGGGTCGAGCAGTGGTCCAGCAGATGGCGGACCACTGCTCGGCCGCCGGCGCTCTCGCCACCCGTCTCGGGCTCGGCGACGACGTGCGAGCGGGCATCGAACAGGCCTACGCCCGGTGGGACGGTCGAGGGTTCCCCGACGACCTGTCCGGAACCGGCGTCTCGCTGGCGGCTCGTATCTCGCACGTGGCCGAAGCCTGCGAGGTCTTCCAGCGCACGGCCGGCATCGAGGCCGCGCTCGACGTCGTCCACTCACGCAGCGGCACCCACTTCGACCCCGAGATCACCAGGCTCGTGTCCACTGACCCCGAGTCGTTATTCGAAGACCTCGACCGGGACACCGTCGACGAGCTTCTCGCCGCCGAGCCGGTAGAGCGAGGCCCGTTGACCGACGACCAGCTCGACCAGGCCCTGGAGGCGATCGG
Organism: uncultured Acidimicrobiaceae bacterium; assembly: GCA_963730735.1. Classification (GTDB taxonomy): domain Bacteria; phylum Actinomycetota; class Acidimicrobiia; order Acidimicrobiales; family RAAP-2; genus CAVSSX01. Next base: position 1,121,755 of record CAVSSX010000007.1, on the reverse strand, counting down.
CGACTTCTGCGACCTTCGCTGCCCCTTCTTCGCCGGACACGCCCGCGCCACGGCAGACCTGGTCCGCGCCGCCGCCGAGATGCTGCAGATGCCGTCAGTTGACGCCCATCTGGCCTACCGGGCCGCGCTCGTCCACGACGTGGGGCGGTTCGGGGTGCCGGGATCGCTGTGGGGCAAGCCCGGACCGTTGGCCACCAACGAGCAGGAGCGGGTGCGCCTCCACGTCTATTACGTCGAGCGAATCTTCAGCCAGCCCGAGCCTTTGCGCCGTGTCGGCCTGCTGGCAGCCACTCACCACGAGCGGATGGACGGCTCTGGCTATCACCGCGGCGTCGGCGGGGCGATGCTTTCGTCAGCGGCACGGGTCCTGGCGGTCGCCGACGCCTACAGCGCCATGATGCAATCCCGGCCATACCGAGCTCCGCTGGGCGAGACCGAGGCCATACGCCAGCTCAAGGCGGACACCGACCACGGTCGTCTCGATCCCGTAGCCACCGACGCCGTGCTGGTTGCCGCCGGCCACCGCGTAAGCCGCCGAGGGCAGGGGGGCCAGCCGGGCTGACGACGCGCGAAAACGACGTCCTGGCCCTCCTCGCCCAGGGGATGCCCAACAAGGGCATTGCCCGCGAGCTGGGGATCAGCTCGAAGACGGTGAGCAACCATGTCGAGCACGTCTACAGCAAACTGGGTGTGTCGAACCGGACCGGCGCGGCGATGTACGCCATGCAGCACGGGATCGTCGGATCCGACCCTGCCCGGGTGGGGTGACGAAGTCGGGAGCCTGTCGGTGCAGCGCACGCCTCCGTGCGCCGTGACCCAGCGATCGTCGGTCATCGAAACTTCACAATTCAGTTTGTCGAATTTGGTGGGGACGGAGGGACTCGAACCCTCACTTTGGGCGGTTTAAGCGCCCTGCCTCTGCCGATTGGGCTACGTCCCCGCCACGGCCCACCACCCGGACGGACGGTCCATCGATGGCCCGATGGTCAGCCGGCTAAGGGGTCGTGCTCCTCCCATGGTGTCAGCTCCTCGTTCCTCGGAGCGTCGACCACACCACCGCCGGGCCCGTAGATCATGGTGGCCCGTCGGTCGGGGTCCCAGGTGGGCCACCTCCCGATGCCCGGGTGTGACGGGTCCCCGGTGTGGGCGAAGGCCGCCCAGGCCGGCTGCATCCGGTCGGCCAGCGCTTCGGCCTCCGGGCCCCCACCCGAAAACAGGGCCACCGCCGGGTTGCGGACCGTGCCGAAGACGAACGGCATCTCCAGACCGTGGCAGGCCCCCAGCACACCGCCGAAGACCGGGGTCTCCCACGTGAACAGGTAGGTGAAGATCTGCGGCTGGTGGCGATGCTGACTGGCGGCGAGCTGGAGTGACGGGAACCGGAACACCAGGTCCGAGCCGATGGCCACCAACAGGTCGCGAGCCGTCACCGGCTCGCCCCGGTCGGCCCGGACCTGTCGGTAGGTGCTGATCACCGAGGTGACGGGGGCGCCGGGCAGCACCAGCTCGAGCCAGTCGACCAGGCCCTGCTCGTCGATCCCGGCCAGGGTGGGGTCGCCCAGGGTGAACAGCGACATCTCGTCGCGGTTCGTGCCGAGGAGCAGCGGCAGGCCCGCCGCCTCGCCGGCGGCCACCGCTTCCTGCGGTCGCCGGGGCAGGAACCGCCCGTCGACCACCGGAAGGAAGGGCAGGCTGATGTCGCCCGGGTTCGGCGGGGCGTCCTGGAGGACCCTGGTCGCCGCCACCAGGTCGGCGGCCGGCACCGACTCGAGCACCCGACGGCTGAGCTCGCTGATCCCCAGCTCCTTGGCCAGGTCGTTGCCGGCCTGCTCCGCCCGCTCCCGGCTGTGGGTGTAGGGCGGCCCGCTCTCCAGGATCACCTTGTGGAACAGACCGCGGGCCGAGGGGGCGCCGAGCAGGGCCGACACGCTCATGGCCCCGGCCGACTCCCCGAACAACGTCACGTTGCCCGGGTCGCCCCCGAACCGGTCGATGTTCTGGTGCACCCACCGCAGGGCCGCCACCTGGTCGAGCAGGCCCCAGTTGCCCTCCGCCGCCGGGGAGTGCACGTCGAACAACGAGGAATGGGCCAAGAACCCGAGGGCCCCGAGCCGGTAGTTGAGCGTCACCACGACCACGTCGTGGTCCCGGGCGAACGACGAGCCGTTGTAGAGGGCGCTGCCGCCGGTCCCGCTGGTGAAGCTGCCACCGTGGATCCACACCATCACCGGTCGCCAGCCGTCGAGCGAGGCGGTCCACACGTTGAGCGAGAGGCAGTCCTCGCTCTGGTGCACCGGGTCGCCGGCCAGCGAGGTGTCGGCGATCGGCGGGGACTGGGGGGCGATCGAGCCGAACTCGTCCGCCGACCGCACGCCGGTCCACGCCTCGGGCGGTTGCGGTGGGCGCCAACGGAGGGCGCCCACCGGTGGTGCGGCATAGGGGATGCCGGCGAAGAGCTCGACCCCTCCGTCCTCCCGGCCTCGTAGGCGACCGCCGCTGACCGTGACGTCATGGGGCACGTCGGCACCCTAAGTACCCCGTGACGTGGGGTCAACTGCCCACGCAGACCCTGGTGACGGGCAGATTGCCCCTTGGCACTTGTGGGCTAAGCAGTTACAGTTGCAACAGTGGCTGCCGTGAAGTGTCGGAACACGCGCTGCTGCCTCCCCTTCTCGTCTCTGCTCGGGGTCGCAGTGCTGACCTCGTTGACCTTGTCGTCGGGTTCGGCCGGCGCGTCCCCGACCACGAGCGTCCCCTCGTCGTCCCAGATAGCCGCCACCCAGTCCCAGGTCTCGGCGCTCGAGGCGACCATCAGCCAGCAACAGCAGAGGACGCAGGCCCTCGACGAGCAGTACGTGAGCGCCCAGCAGACGCTGCAGAACACCCAGAGGGCCCTTCAGGCCACGTCGGCGACCATCGCCACCACCCAGGCGCAGATCAAGGTGGACAAGCAGCGCCTGGCCACCGACGCCATCGACGCCTACGTCTTCGCCACCCCCGAGACCCGGGTGACCAACCTGTTCACCACCTCGGCCACCAAGTCCGACGCCCAGCGGGAGTACCAGAACACCGTGGTCGGCGACATCTCGGCCGCCTCTTCGTCATTGACCGCCTCCGAGGCCAAGCTCAACGCCACGCTCGCCCAGCAGCAGACCCAGCAGCAGCAGGCGGCGGCCAGCGCCGCCCAGGCGCAGTCGTTGGCCGCCCAGAACGCAGCGGCGACCCAGGCCGCCCAGGCCACCCTGAACCAGGTCAAGGGCACCTTGGCCCAGCAGGTAGCGGCGGCGGCGGCGGCACAGGCCCAGGCGGCGGCCGCTGCGGCGGCGGCGGCCAAGACGGCGGCCGCAGCCAAGGCGGCGGCGGCCAAGGCGGCGTCGGCCGCCACCGTGGCCCAAACCGTCGGGGACTCGACCACCGCCGCCGCGGCCACCGCGTCGGCCAACAAGGCGGCCGGCGCCGTGGCCGCCAGCCAGACGACGACCAGCAGCAGCAGCGGGTCGGGGCCCCACGCCTACACGCCCACGGTGTCCTCGTCGGCGCCGGTCACCGCGGCCGGCCAAGCGGCCGTGCAGGCAGCGGAGAGCCAGCAGGGTGTGAACTACGTCTTCGGCGGCGAGACGCCCGGCGTGGGCTTCGACTGCTCGGGGTTGACCCAGTGGGCCTGGGCCCAGGCCGGCGTCTCGATCCCCCGGACGAGTGAGGGCCAGTACGCCGGGTTGAAGGCCGTGCCCCAGGGCTCGCCCCTCGAGCCCGGCGACATCCTCTTCTATTACAACCTCGACGACGACAACGCCGTCGACCACGTGGTGATGTACATCGGCAACGGCCAGGTGATCTCGGCCCCCGAGACCGGCCGTCAGATCTACATCTCGTCGATCTTCCTGAACGGCCTGGTGGGCGCCGGCCGGCCCTGACCGACCGGTCGGGCGTCCAGGGCCAAAGGGGCGCCTTGCTTTCGGGCTGACCCGGCGGAATGCTGATCGCACGTCCTCCGGCGACACGTCGGTGGGACCGAGAGGGAGCCGAGGCGGAGCGTGACACCCGAACCTGACGCCGCAGCGCCCCACCGCCTCCCGGCGCCGGCGCCCACGCCGGCCGTCCCATCGCTGAGCCTGGTCGTCCCGGCCTTCAACGAGGCGGCCCGGCTCGACGAGGGCGTGCAGCGCCTCCTCGGGGCGGCGGCCAACGGGGCCTTCGACCTCGCGTCGACCGAGATCCTGCTGGTCGACGACGGGAGTACCGACGCCACGGTGGTCGTGGCCCACCGCCTCCTCGACCACCTGCCGAACGCCCGGGTGCTGGTCCGTCCGCACGCCGGCAAGGGTGCCGCCGTCCGGGCCGGCGTGGCGGCCGCCACGGCACCCCGGCTCGCCTACGTCGACGCCGACATGTCGATCTACCCCTGGCAGCTCCTGGACCTGGTCGGGGCGCTCGACGGGGCCGATATCGCCGTCGGCTCCCGGACGCTGGCCGATTCCAAGGACGAGTCCGAGAGCCTCCGGCGGACGGTCATGGGCCGGATCTTCAACCGGATGGTCAACCTGGTGACCCACATCGGCCTGGGTGACACCCAGTGCGGCTTCAAGGGCTTCCGGACGCCGGTGGCCCAGCTCCTCTTCCACCTGGGCACGGTCGACCGGTACGCCTTCGACGTGGAGGTGCTGTGGCTGGCCCGCCGGCTCGGCTGCAGCATCACCCAGGTCCCCGTCCACTGGGCCCACGTCGGCGGCAGTCGCGTCCGGCCGATCGCCGATCCGCTCTCGATGGTCCTCGACGTCGCCCGGGGCCGGCTCGACCCCCGGCGCATCCGACCGGTGCCTGCCCTGTCGCTCGCCACCGGCGGCGACACCGACCTGCTCGGCGCCGTCCGGGCGGCCCTCGGGCCGAGCGTGCTGCTGGTCGCCGAAGGCGAGCAAGCCACCCTGGCCCTCTTCCCGCTGGCCCCGCCGGAACGAATCGACGCCGCCCGGGACCGGCTCGTGCCGCTCCTGCCCTCGACGCCCCCGGCCCGCCGCCTGCTGTCGCTCGACCAGCTGCTGCAGCTGGCCCCCCTCGCCACCTGAGTCGCCGGGACCTGAGGATCGGTCGGTCGGTACGATGGATCGATGCTCCCCCGTCGGCCGGTCCTGACCGAGTCGAGCCGGACCACGGCCGTCGTGCCGCTGCGCATCCCGCCGCCGACCCCCGAGCCGTCCGACGACGCCCGGCTCTCCGACGTCGACGAATGGGGGCGCTCGGAGCACATGCGGGCGCTCGCCCGGACGCTCTACGAGCCGATCTACTCCAAGTGGTTCCGGACCGAATGGGAGGGGCTCGAGAAGATCCCGACCGAGGGCGGTGCGCTGCTGGTGGCCAACCACGCCGGCGCCATCCCGCCCGATGCGCCGGTCATCATGCACGGGATCGAGAAGGAGCTCGGCCGACCGGTGTACGGCATGGCCGACCACTGGTTCCGGACCCTGCCCGTCATCGGCACCCTGTGGTCCCGGGCCGGTGGCGTGCCCGCCAATCCCGACAACGCCTACCGGCTGCTGCACGACCAGGAGCAGCTGGGCCTGGTCTTCCCGGAAGGGGTCAAGGGCCCGTCGAAGTCCTACACCGACCGCTACCAGCTGCGCCGGTTCGGCCGGGGCGGCTTCGTGGAGATCGCCATGCGGGCCGGGGTCCCGGTCGTGCCGATCGCCGTGGTCGGGGCCGAAGAGGCCATGCCGATCGTCACCCGGATCCCCAGCCTGTCCAAGCTGCTGGGCCTGCCCTACTTCCCGGTGACCGTGAACATGCTGGCCCTGGGGCCATTGGGGGTGGCGGTGCCCTTCCCGGCCAAGTTCCGTCTGCAGGTCCTCGACCCGATCACCTTCGACGTGCCACCGGACCAGGAGCGCTACTCGCGCAGCCGCATCATGGACGAGGCCGAGCGGGTCCGGGTCCTGCTGCAAGAGTCGCTCTTCGACATGCTGCGTGAGCGACGCAGCGTGTGGTTCGGCTGAGCCGCCCCATGGGCCGGCGGATCCTGGTGACCGGGGCCGACACCTTCTGGGGCGGCCGGGTGATCCAGGCCCTCGAGGCCGACCTGGCCAACGAGGTGGTCCTCGGGCTCGGGACCGGCGACCCGGCCGTCCCGTTCGAGCGGGCCGAGTTCGTACGATCCGACCAGGCGTACTCCATCTTGAACCGGATCGTGCGGGCCACCCAGGTCGACACCGTGGTCCACACCTTCTTGGTCATGGACTCGACCACGATGGGCGCCCGGTCGATCCACGACATCAACGTGATCGGGACCATGAACCTCCTGGCCGCCGCGGGGGCGGCCGGGTCGCCGGTGCGCCAGGTCGTGGTCAAGTCGTCGTCGTTGGTCTACGGGTCGTCGTCGCGGGACCCGGCCACCTTCTCCGAGGACACCCCCCGGTCCGAGCCGGCCCGCACCGCCGTCGAGCGCACCCTGATCGAGGCCGAGGCCCTCGTCCGGGACTTCACCCTCGACAACCCCTCGGTGGCCGTGAGCCTGCTGCGGTTCGCCAACGTGCTCGGCACCGACATCGTCACGTCGATCAGCAAGAACCTCTCGCACGCCGTCTCGCCGGTCATCTTCGGGTTCGACCCCCTGGTCCAGTTCGTCGAGGAGGACGACGTCGTCCGGGCCCTCGAGCACGTGGTGCGCCACGAGCTGCCCGGCACCTTCAACGTCGCCGGCGACGGTCGGCTCCCGTGGAGCGAGGTGCTCTCGATCTGCGGCGCCCGACCCCTCCCGCTCCCCCCGTGGCGGCCGGCCCTGGCGCTGGCCCCGCTCGTCCGGCTGGGCCGCTTCGAACTCCCCCCCGAGCTGGCCGCCCTCCTGCGCTACGGCCGGGGGATGGACACCCGCCGCTTGATCGACGAGGGCTTCCGCTACCGCTACACCAGCGCCGGGGCCGTGGAGAGTTTCGTCGAAGCCAAACGGCTGCGGCGGGGAACCGGGCACCGCCCCGAGTCCTACGTCTACGAGCGCGACGTCGAGCAGTTCTTCCAGCACTCGCCGACGGTCATCCGTTCCCTCGAGCCCTGACCCGGACGGTCGGCGCGGGAGACGGCCGTCAGTGCGGCGGCAGCTGGTCGAGCCAGGCGCCCCGGAGCTCGGGCCCCCGGACCGCCCATTCCTCCGACGTCATGGCGTAGCGGGCGTGGTCCTCCCACACCCCGTCGATCTCGAGGAACCGCTCGGCCACGCCTTCCATGCGGATGTCGAGCTTCTCGACCACCCGCCGGCTGGCCAGGTTCCTCGGGATGATCGAGATCTCCACCCGGTGCAGGCCGATGGACTCGAAGGAGAACTGCAGGGTGGCCACCACCGCCTCGGGCACGTACCCCTGGCCGGCCAACGCCCGATCGACCCAGTAGCCGATGAAGGCGCTCTGGAAGGGCCCCCGCTGCACCGACGACAGCGTGACCTCGCCCGAGAAACGGTCGCCGACGAAGATCCCGAACCCGTACCCCGTGCCGAGCTGGCGCTCGCGCTCGCGGATGGCGCAGCGGGCGGAGAAGCTGTTGCGGTCCTCGGCCGGAAACGGTGCCCCACGGGGCCGCGGCTCCCACGGCACGAGCCAGTCCCGGCACCGCGTGCGCACTTCGAACCAGCCCTCGTAGTCACGGTCGGTGAGCGTCCGCAGCGACATCCGGCGGCCCGGCAACTCCAGTGGGGCGTGGTGGGTCGTCCGAAAGGCCATCAGGCCCCGCCTCCCTCACCACCGCTCCCGACCGCCACGCGCATACGCGCATGGTGGCAGGTCCGAGGAGGTCCTGCGCCAGCGGGACCGGTCCGGGGCCCGGCCGCACCCTTGTCGCGTGCCCGTTACCGCTGGTCGTCCGCTGGCCGGTCGGCCCGACCGGTAGATTCCCGACGTGGAGCGGGACCCCCGGGCGCACGACGACGGCGAGCGGTCCGACGAGTCGTCCGACCGGCTCCTCTTCGCCCCTCGCGAGCTCCCACCGCTGCGCCCCGACGCCGGGTCGGACCCCGATCGCTACCGCCAATGGGCGGAGGACCGGCTGGCCCGGCGGCGACCCGGTCGACGCGCCGTCGAGGAGCCGTCGGTGGCCATCGTGCTGGTCGTGGACGACCCCGATGTGGCCCGGCTGGCCCGGAGCCTCCGCTCGGCCACCGGCCAGCGATCGACACCGGTCGAGCTCGCCGTCGCCGTCATCGGGAGCCTGCAGCCCGACGCCGCCGCGGTCCTCCGGGATGCCGGGGTGGCGCACACGACGTGCCCACCGGGCGAGCGACCATCCGACGGCAGTGGCGGCGGCCCTCGAGCGGTCGTCGGCTCCCGTTCGCCCTGCTCCTCGGACAGCACGACGAGCTCGTCCCCGACGCCGTGGCCCGCCTGCTCGACGCGCTCCCCCGGGGCGCTCCACGAGGGTCGCTTCGCCGACGTGGCCGTCTACGCCGACGAGGAGCACGAGGGGCCCGACGGCGGCGAGGCGGCGCCGGTCCTCAAGCCCGACTGGTCGCCCGAGCTCCTGCTGTCCGCGCCGTACGTCGGGCGACCCCTCCTGGTCAGCCGGGCGGTGCTGGCCGCCGCCGGCGGCCCCCGGTCGGTCCCCGACGGGGACTGGGAGCACGATCTGGCCCTGCGGACGACCGAGCGGTGCGCCGCCGTGCTGCACCTGGCCGAGGTCCTCTACCGACGCCGCGCCCCGTCGCCGGCCGACGGGGCAGCGGCGCCGTGGTTGCCGCCCTCGCCCGGGCCGGTGCCCAGGGGCAGGTGGAGCCCGGGGGATCGCCCGGCGCCTGGCGGATCCGGCGCACCGTGCCGGCCGGCCCACGGTCAGCGTCATCGTTCCCTTCCGGGACCAACCGCGCTTCCTGCGCACGTGCGTCGACTCGGTGTCGGCCACCGCCGGCGACCTGCCGTTCGAGCTGGTGTTGGTCGACAACGGGTCGACCGATCCCCAGACCCTCACCCTGGTCGACCGGATCGCCCGCCGGGACGACGTCACGGTGCTCCGCGACGACCGGCCCTTCAACTGGCCGGCGCTCAACAACGCCGCCGTCCTCCACTCGACCGGCGAGGTCATGGTGTTCCTCAACAACGACATCGAGGCGACGACACCGGGATGGCTGGACCGGCTGGCCGCCCAAGCCCTGCGGCCCGAGGTCGGGGCCGTCGGCGCCCGCCTCCTCTACCCCGACGGCCGACTCCAGCACGCCGGGATGGTGATCGGGCTCGGGGGCGCCGCCGGCCACGTGCTGGCCGGCCTAGAGGGCGACCGCCCGGGCTACCTGGGCCTCGCCGTCCTCACCCGGGAGTGCACGGCGGTGACCGGGGCCTGCCTGGCCACCCGACGTGACGTCTTCGACCGGCTCGGCGGCTTCGACGAGGAGCTCGGCCTGGACTTCAACGACGTCGACTACTGCCTCCGGGCCCGCCAGACGGGCCTGCGCGTCCTCTACGAGCCGGGCGCCGAGCTCGTCCACTACGAGTCCCCGTCACGGGGCACGTCGGGGAGCGCCGCCGACATCCGCCGCTTCGTCGAGCGGTGGGAGGACGAGATCCTGGCCGGCGATCCCTACCTGAACCGGAACCTCACGAGGGTAGATTCCTCGTGCGCGCTTTGCGGACCCGACGAACGAGGATGGTGGCAAACGTGGCGCAGGAACCTTCCGAGATCATGAGCGACGTCACGGCCCGCTCGAAGCGTCTCCCCGACCTCGACCCCCCGCTCCTGCTCAGAGGATCCATCACCCCGCCCGACCCGCTCCCTCCGGTGCGCCAGGACCCGGCGGTGGTCGAGATGCACGCCCGGTGGGCCGATCCGGTGTCGCCCGCCGACGGTGCGACCGGCGTGGCCGGCCGGGTCCGCTCGAGCCTCACCACGGTGGTCGAGCACGTCGCCCGATCCGCCCAGGCCGATCAGCGGGCGCTGATCGGCACGCTCATCCGGGCGATCGACACCGTCGCCGCCCGCAACGATCAGCTCGAGGCGCGCGTGCACCACCTCGAGACCCTCCTGGAGGAAGTGGTGACGGTCCTGAGCGAGGACCTGACGCAGGTCAGGTCGGCCCTCGGCGCGGTGAGCGGACCTCCTTCTAGCACCTCGGGCACCGGCGCTCCGGCCGGCGTCGTCGCCCCGGTGACCGCGGCGACCCCGGACCGGACCCTCGTCCTCTGCCGAACCTGGTGGGAGGACCGTTCCGAGGCCGCCTTCGTCCTGCGGACGATCGCCGGCGCCCTCTCGCGGGCGCGCCGGTCGAGGTCGTGGCGCCGGGACGGCAGCCCGGTCCGACCCCTGACGGTCTGTTCGACGTCCGGTCGGTCGGGGGGCGGCGGTATCCCGGGGCCTGGCCGGAGCGCGTCCGGAACCAGGTGGCCCGAGTTCGAAGGACTCGTACTCGCCCTCGCCGACGACGAGGCCGGCGCCCAGCTGGTGCGGGCCCACGAGCCCGGTCTCGCCACCCTGGTCGTCGGCCGGGGGGGGCCGGCAACCGGTGGGAACCTGGATGCCGGCTCGATCGGACTGCCGATCGCCGTCAACCCTTTGGCGGCCGCCCGACCACACAACGGTTTCGGGTTCACCGACTACCTGCTGGTCCTGACGGACCGCGACGCCCGCCTGGCCGCCGACCCGGCGGCCGGGAGACAGCCGCTGCCCACCCGACGCCGGCAGTCGCCTGGCTGGCGGCGCGATTTCCCCGACGCCACCTCGTGGTCGTCGAGGACGCCGAGGCCTCGGCCTGGCTGGGTCGATCCCTCCGGGGGGTCATCCGGGTCGATACCCGGACCGATCTCTGGCGGCTGATGGCCCACGCCCGGCTGGTGATCGACCTCCGACCGGGTCCCCTGGTCGCCCGAGAGTGCGTGGAAGCCCTGCACTACGGCACGCCGGTGGTCGTCCCGGGTGGCTCGGCCGCTCGAACGCTGGCCGACGCCGGCGGCGGGCTCTGGTTCGACGACCCCAGCGCATCTGCTCGGCTGCGTCGACACCCTCGACGACCAGGACGTCCGGGACGAACTGGGACGCCGGGGCCGAGAGGTCGCCACCGAACGGCACGGTGATGCCGATGGTTTCCCGCACCGCATCGGCGAATTGGTCCGCCGGGGCGCCCGGACCTGACCCCGGCGGCCGAGCCACGGCCGGTACCATGAGGCACCCCCGAACTCGTTGGGTCCTCGCAGCCTTGGACCCAGAGCCACCCCGGAGCACACCTTGCAGAATCTCTCCTCAGCGCGCCCTGACCACCGCCCCACACGTCGGGGCCACCGACGGATCGGGATCGTCCGTCAGCTGGTCACGCTGGCCGCGGCGGCGCTCGCCATCCTGCTCGCCACCACCACGACGACGGTCGGGGCCACGACCTTCGGACAGGGTCCGAGCAAAGCGAAGCCGGTCGTCGCCGCCTTCTACTTCGGCGACGCCAGCCCGATCAACATGTGGAACAGCGACCTGTCGGGGGCCCGGGCGGCCTTCCAGCAGATCCAGCAGCAGGGATTCAACGCCGTGGCATTGGCCGTGCCCTGGTCGGAGTTCCAACCCAGTGTCAGTCCGGTCACCTACAACGCCGCCGCCTTTCGTCGCCTCAAGTCGCTCGTCGCCACGGCGGCCAGCCTGAAACTCCAGGTGATCATCCGGCTGAGCTATTCGGTCGACATCGACCCGAACGACAAGGCGCCCGATCGCTTCCTCTCCGTCTACGGCAGCCCCTCGGTGTACTCGGCGTGGCTGGCCTACGTCAGCAAGATCCACCAGACCGTGGCCAGCTACAGCAACGTGACGATGGGCGAGCTGTCCTGGGAAGACTTCTGGACCCCGGTGGCGGCTGCTGCTGCCGCCACCACCACCGCGTCGCGGGTCCAGCTGGCCAAGACCAGCGGGTTCCAGTCCTGGCTGCGCAACAGCTACTCGCTCACCAAGGTGTCCAAGGTCTACGGCACGACATTCCACAACTGGTCGGCCGTACCGACGCCGCTGAGCACCCAGCCTTCGTTCAGCCTCATGTACAAGTTCGACGACTGGGCCATGGTCAACCGGTTCTTCACGCCGGCCGCCAGCCGATTCCCCGGGCTCAACCTCGAAGCCCGCATCGACGTCGATCCTCTCTACAACGGAACGGCCGTCGTCGGCTCGTACTCCCACGCCGCCACGTTCAAGCTGCCGGGCACGAAGTACATCGGCATGTACTTCTCTCCCTACCTCGGTGACCCGTCCTCGGCCAAGAACGAAACGGCCGCCCAGGGCGTGGCCGCCCTGCAGTCGACGCTGTCGAGCATGACCGCCCGTGCCAAGCGACCGCTGTACATCTTCGAGTACGAGATCGCCAGCAACAGCCCACCGGTAGCCGACGACCCGGCCATCCCCCCCAGCCAGATTCCGGCCTTCGTGGCCGGCAGCGCCCCGATCCTGAAGAAGTACACCCTCGGCTATGCCCTGTGGACCTATCGGGACTACAACCTCAACCCCCTGTACAACCCCTCGTTCAGCTTGGGTACCGGCGGGTGGGCGGTGACGGGACGAGTGACGACGTCCAGTTCGGCGTCGGGTAGCTCGGCCTCACTCGGAAGCGGCGCATCCGTCACCCAGACGTTCCCCACCGGGTATCTCGAGAGCGTGAACACCGCCTCGATCACGGTCAGCTTCGACGCGGCCAGCACCTCGGGAAGCCCGACGACGCTGCGCGTCGGCCTGACCGGGGACCCGACCCAGAACATCACGGTCTCCGGCACCCCGCAGACCTACACGTTACGGTTCGCGTCGGCGCCGGTACTGGCCCACGCCCCGAGCACCCAGGTCTCGATCGCCGCCGCCGGCCCGGCCAGCGTCACCGATGCGCAGGTCTACAACTTCACCCAGATCGGCGACGTCCTCAACGTCGACGGCTCCCCGGCCGTGGCTGCCGCCCCGCTCCTCACCCTGAACAAAGCGCTGACGGGGGCGTCGTAGGCTCGACACCGGGATCGGTCGCCGGATGTCGGTGCCCGATCTGGGAAACTGAGGTCGACCGGCTCGAGATGAGCCGACACGACGCGCTGCGCAACGGCGGGCGCCCTGGGCCGAATAGGAGCCATGCACACGACGCATGACGACGGACCGACCGGATCGTCCATCGGGCCCGGGGGCCGGGCGCCCGAACCGGCTGAAGCCACCCGGCGGCTCGACCAGCTCCTCGAGTCGCTCCGGACGACCCGCCGAACACTGGAGCGCTACCAGCAGAGCCACCGCGCCCTGGTCGAGGAGGTGCGTCGGGTACGGGGCGAGACGCGCGCCTGGCAGGAACGCGCCCTCCGGCTCGAGCAGTCGGCCGTGTTCCGCGTGATCGGTCGTTACCGTCGCCTCGTGGAGCAGTGGGCACCCGCGGGCACGGTCAGGCGCAGGGCCTACGGCCGGGCAGTGGCCCAGGTCCGCATGCTCGTCCGCCGTCCGGGTGGCAGTGCCCCGTCGCCCACTGTGGCCGGCGTACCGACCCTCCCCATGGCCCTCGAGCCGACGGTCACCATCGTCATCCCGGTCCACAACCACTGGGACCTCACCGCCGGCTGCCTCACGTCGATCGCCGAGGACTTCGCCGCCGTCGGCTTCGAGGTCGTCGTCGTCGATGACGCATCGACCGATGCGACCGCTCAGCGAGTTGTCCCGCGTCGTGGGCGTCGTCGTCGTGCGCTTCGAGACCAACCGGGGCTTCATCGCCGCCGTCAACGCCGGGATCGAGCGGGCCCGGGGGCGCTTCGTCGTCCTGCTCAACAACGACACGATCTGTGCACCGGGCTGGCTCGACGCCCTGGTGACCACGGCCGAAGTCGGACGCCACCATCGGCGTCGTGGGGGCCAAGCTGGTGTACCCCGACGGCCGGCTGCAAGAGGCCGGTGGGGTCATCTGGCGGGACGCCTCGGGCCACAACTTCGGCCGGGACCAGGATCCGAATGACCCCCGGTTCAACTTCGTCCGCGACGTGGACTACTGCTCGGGGGCCTGCCTGCTCGTTCGCCGAGAGCTCCTGACCACCGTCGGGAACCTGGACACTCGGTTCTCGCCCGCCTACTACGAGGACACCGATCTCTGCTTCGCCGCCCGACGCCACGGCTACCGGGTGGTGTACCAACCGGGGGCCGTCGTCTGTCACCTCGAGGGGGCGAGCAACGGCACCGATGTGGGCTCGGGCGTCAAGCACTATCAGCTCGTCAACCAGGAAAAATTCAAAGAGAAGTGGGCCGACGATGCTCCTCGAGCAGCGGTTGCCCGATCCGGTCCGACCCCGGCTCTCGAGCTGGCGCACCCGGGCCGGACGGGTGTTGGTCATCGACCACCAGGTGCCGATGCCCGACCACGACTCGGGATCGACCAGGATGTACGCCCTCTTGCTGCTGCTCCGGGATCTCGGCTTCGGGGTGACCTTCGTCCCCCAGAACGCCATCTTGATTCCCCGCTACCAGCAGGCGCTCACCTCCCAGGGCATCGAGGTGCTCGGCGGCCCGGGTGATCTCGACGCCTACCTCGACCAGGTCGGTCCGGAACTGGCCATCGTGATCCTGTCCCGGCCGACCGTGGCGTGGGCCAACTATCCGATGATCCGTTCGCTGGTCCCAGAATCCCCGATCGTGTACGACACGGTCGATCTCCACTTCGTCCGGGAACGCAAGCGGGCTGCGACCGAGGGGGGCATCGAGGCCAAGCGCAGCGCAACGTTCCACTACGACATGGAGCTGTCATTGGCCAGGTTGGCCGACCAGGTGTGGACGGTGTCGCCAGAAGAGCGCGACGCCCTCCTCGCCGAGATCCCCGACCTCCAGGTCGCCGTCGTCCCCAACATCCACGCCGAGGAGCCCCTCGGCCTGACGTTCGCACAGCGAGAGGGCGTCCTGTTCGTCGGCAATTTCGCCCACCTGCCCAATGTCGATGCCGCCCAGTGGCTCGTCGAAGAGATCCTCCCCTTGGTGCGGCAAGAGGTCCCCGACCTCACCCTCCACCTGGCTGGCAGCAACGTCTCCGAGCAGATCACCGCCTTGGCCAGCGACCACGTCGTCGTCCACGGCTGGGTGCCCACGCTGGGGGATCTCTATCGGCGGCTTCGCCTCTCGGTGGCACCGCTGCGGTTCGGCGCCGGCATGAAGGGAAAGGTCGGCGAGAGCTTGTCGTTCGGGGTCCCCATCGTGACCACGTCGATCGGAGCGGAGGGCCTCGGCCCCATCGACCGGCAGGGTGCGTTGGTGGCCGACGATGCCGCCGAACTGGCCCGGCTCATCGTCGATGCCTACGGCGACTCCGACCTGTGGGCCATGCTCTCGTCGAGTGGTCGGGCGCTCATGGCCCAGCGCTTCTCGCCCGAGGCGGTCCGCAGCCAGCTCGCCCCGATCCTCTCGGGGCTGGGCGTGGTGCTGGACCCGCCGTCACCCGCCTGAACTGGTCACGGGTCACCGCCAAGGTCCGGATCCCCACTCACTGCCGCAACTCACGAAGCTGTCACACGAACGACCCCTCGGCCGAGGTCTCGCAGGTGGGACGGTAGTATCACCCCCGTGACACTCCCGTTGTCGGCATTGCCGTTCGGTGACAGGTCGAGCCAGTCCCTGGACCGACCGGTCGCCACGGAGGACCGCCGTTGATTGGTTCGGGCGAGATCCTCGGATCGCTCAGCCGTCGGGCCGAAGAGTTCAAGAGCGCGGTCACGACACGGTCGAGCCAGCAGCTCGTCGAGGGGTCGGGATTTTTCGACGCAGCCTGGTATCTCGCCACGTACCCCGACGTAGGAATAGCCGGCTCGACGCCGAGTCAGCACTACCTTCGCCACGGTTTCCGAGAGGGTCGGAGCCCGGGGCCCCTGTTTGACAACGACTGGTACCTCGAGCAGAACCCCGACGTCCGCCAGGCCAACCTCAACCCACTCGTCCAGTACCTGCGGTCGGGCCCCGAGGAGAACCGGGTCGGCCGCAGCATCGAGGTGGCGCCCCCGTGGGGTCGCACGAACCTCGTCGTCGACATCCCGAGACACTTCGTCCCGCCCCGGTCGGTGGCCGTCATGGTCCACGCCTTCTACGAGGACACGTTCGACCACCTCTGCGAGGCCCTGCAGGCCGTCACGTTCCCGTTCACGCTCATGGTCTCGGTTCCCTCAGAGTCCGCACGGGTGGCGGCCATCGGATCTATCACCCGTCACAACCTCCCGGCACGGCCCGATGTCCGGGTCCTGCCGAATCGGGGGAGGAACTTCGGCCCCTTGGTGGCCAGTTTCGGCCCCGACATCGCCCGGCACGACTTCCTGCTCCACCTCCACACCAAGAAGTCCCTCTTCACCGGGACCGAACAGCAGGAGTGGCGAGACGCCCTGGTGTCGGCCCTCATCGGGTCGCGGGCCATCGTGCAGGCGACCATGGAGCTCTTCTCCCAACATGATGAGGTCGGTCTCGTCTTTCCGACGACGACACCGACCCTCCCCCACTGGGCGCACCATTGGCTCAGAAATCGCCACCTCGCTCCGGCCCTGTTCGAGCGCCTCGGTGTCAAGGAGTTCCCTGGCGAGGGGTACTTCGAGTACCCCGTCGGCGGGATGTTCTGGGCTCGGGTCGACGCCATCAGACCGCTGCTCGAGAGCGGTCTGGCCTTCGAGGACTTCCCGGGTGAGGGCGGTCAGACCGACGGGACGTTGGCCCACGCCATCGAACGCTGCTTCGTTCCACTCGCTGCCTCGCGCCGCTACGAGTTCGTCGAGTTCAACCGGGACTCCGGCGCCTTCCAGCTCGGCTGGGGAGCGAAGAACCTCGACCAGTACCGATCGCTGTCGGCGGAGGGACTCCGTATCGCCATCAAGCACGCGGACCTGGTCTCGTTCGACATCTTCGACACCGTCCTGACCCGCCTGTCCACGACGCCCGACGCCGTGATCCGGGCCGCCGGTGAGCGTGTCCGCCGCCTGCACCCCGGCGCCCACGGCTTCTTCGATCTCCGCAAGGGAGCGGAGCTCGCCGCCCGGGAGCGCAAGAACTGGGTGGACGACGTCTCGCTCTCGGAGATCTATGCGGAGTTCCCCCGGTCCGGCGCCTGGGACGACGGTGTGATCGCTCTGGCCCATGCCACCGAGCTGGCGTGTGACGCCGCCGTCTCGATCCCGCGTCACGACATCGTGGCCGCCGTCCGTTACGCCCGGTCCACCGGAGCCCGGGTCATCGCCATCAGCGACACCTACTTCGAACGGGCCCATATCGACCACCTCCTCCGCCGTTGCGGGCTCGAAGGGGCCTTTGACGAGCTCTATCTCTCCTCGGCGCAGGGAGCCCGCAAGGACCGGGGCGACCTCTGGGACCTCGTGGTCGACCGCGAGCCGACGCCGGTCGACCGGTGGCTCCATGTCGGCGACAACGAACAGTCCGATCTCCAATCCGCCGGCGATCGGCGCATCCGGACCTTCCACGTCATGAATCCCAGGACCCTGCTCGAGCTCCGGGGGCTCGACTTGTCGACCTCGAGCACCGAGACCTGGGGTACGGACCTCCTCCTCGGCCCGGTCACCGCCTCCCTCGGGAACAGCCCATTCCTCGCCGGTCGTGAGCTGCGCCCACTGGAGATCCCCACGGCGTCCGAGCTCGGGTACACCGTCTTTGGGCCGGTGGTCATGGGGTTCCTGGCCTGGATAGCCCAACACCCCGCCATGAGGGACGTCGACCACGTCTACTTCCTCTCCCGTGAGGGCTACCTGCTCCGCCAGGTCTGGGAGGGGATCCGCGCCGCCGGAGGGGGCGAGCTCGCCCCCTCCACCTACCTCCTGACGTCCCGCCGCTCGTCGATGGCCTCAGCCCAGGCCGTCAGGTTCGATGCGGACCAGATCCTCGAGGGCTCGGGGTTCGAGGGCACCGTGGGCGACATGTTGGTGAGCCGCCTCGGGTTATCGCTTCCCGAGGACAACCGAATTCACGTCAATGCCCCTCCGGTTGCCCGAGGACAAGGACAGCGCACGCAGGATCCTCGTCGAGCTGCGCGAGCTGATCGTGGCCCACGGCGAGGCGGAACTGCCGGGCGCCACCGCCTATCTCCAGAGCGTGGGACTGGACAGTGCCGCGTCGGCGGCGGTGGTCGACATCGGCTACTCCGCCACGATCCATAAGCACCTGCAGACCCTCAGCCGTCGGGGCCTCACCGGGTTCTACATGGCGACGCTGGCCCATGCGCTCGAGGTCGAGTCGGCGGGCGGATCGGCCTACGGGTGTTTCGCCGAGAGCGTGCCGAAGTGGACGCCGCAAAACTCCTTCCTCTACCACTCCTTGGTGCTCGAGGCCTTCCTGACCGCCCCCCACGGACAGGTCGAACGGGCCGAAGTTCGCGACGGTGAGATCGTCCACCATTTCCGCCGCGACCAGCGGACCCCCGAGGAACTCCACCTGGTCGAGGCCCTCCAGGCGGGGGCTATGCGGTACTGCAACGATCTTCTCACCGCCTACGGGAGGACGGCGCTGGAGGCGACGTTCGAGCCCGAGGTGCTCCACCGGACGGTCACGCTGCTGGCCACGGGGGGCATCACGTCCCCGGAGGTGACGCCGCTGCTCATCGTCGACGACGACTACTGCGGCACGCCCCGCCGCGCCGCGACGTGATTGAATCGGGACGTCACTCGTACTGAACCGTACGCCCGACCCACCGATGAGAGGCGCCCGACCTTGACGACACGACGGTTCTGGCGTCGGCAACCGGCTCCTCCCGACGGCACGCTGACGTTCGTGTGCAATATCTGCAGCACCGAGTACACGGCCGCCCGGGCCGTCATCAACCGTGAGACGCCGACCTGCCCGGGGTGCAACTCGACGGTCCGATTCCGCAGCATCATTGCCGCGCTGTCCACGTCGCTGTTCGGCAAATCGCTCCCCATCGACCAGTTCCCCCACCGGCCGGACCTCGTGGCCATCGGCATGTCGGACTGGGAGGGCTACGCGGACCGCCTGGCATCGCGCTTCCAGTACCGCAACACGTTCTTCGACGAACCGCCGCAACTCGACATCATGGAACCGGTCAGCGGGCTGCTGGCCCACTCCTGTGACTTCATCGTCAGCACGGACGTCCTTGAACACGTGGCCCCACCGTTCGAGCTCGCCTTGGTCCATCTCCGGGAAATGCTGAAGCCCGGCGGGCTCCTGGTCTTCTCCGTCCCGATGAAGCACGAGGGCTCCACCGACGAGCACTATCCGGATCTCTACCAGTACAAGATCGTCGATCTGGGCGCCGAGCCGGTGCTGGTGAATCGCACGGTCAACGGCGAGCTCCAGGTCTTCGAGAACCTGGTGTTCCACGGTGGCCCGGGTGCCGTCCTCGAGATGCGGCTGGTCTCGGTCCCCGACCTTCTGGCCAACCTGCGGAATGCCGGCTTCGTCAATATCCGGCCTTTCGATCAGACCATCGAACAGCACGGGATCATCTGGAACGAACAGAACACGTGGCCCATCCTGGCGAACGCACCCGGTTAGCCGGCGGGCGCTCCGCTCCAACGGCCGGCGCCGTTGCACTAAAGGCGGCTGCGGCACCCCCCTCTGAGCTCGCCACCGTGGGGTCAGTGGTCGTAGATCTCGTACGCCTCGTCGACGCGGTCGAACGCTCGACTGGGATCCGAGCCTCCGAGCTCCTCTACGACGTCGGGGTGCCAGAAGTACTCGTCGTAGTGCCGCTGGCGGAACTCGTAGCCGAAGGGCCGCAGGATCGACCGCATCGCCTCCTGGCGTTGCAGGTCCTCGGTGTGCTCGACGGTCATCAGTCCCGGTCGGTACCGAGCGAAATCGAAGGCCCTCAGGAAGTCGAGCTCTGCGCCCTCGATGTCCAGGCTCAGGTACTCAAAGGTGGCCGGCACGGCAAAGCGTTCGAACAGCTCCGAGGGGCTCACGGTATCGATGTGGAACGTCCTCGTCGTGATCGATCGGCGGAGGCTGCTACTGCTGTCACCGTCCTGGTTCTGAACGGCACTCGAGAGACCGTGGGCGTCGACCATCTCGATCTGTTCACGACTCGACCGCCAGAGGGCGGCGTTGATCGTTATGCAGCTCCGGTTCTTGCAGACCTGCGGGTAGTACGTGGGGTTGGCCTCCACCACCATCCCCGACCATCCGAGCTGCTTCTCCAGGACGTACGTGTTCGACGTCAGGACGCCGTCGAGTGCTCCCGCTTCGAAGAAGTAGCCACCGGACTTGAAGCCATAGACCTCGGCGACCCAATTGTCCTGGCCGAGATGCGACTGGAACTCGATGTGGCGGGCCGTCGACCCACGACCGGCGGTCTCGGTAGCCGGCGGCTCAGACGGACCTGCACTCCGTCTCCGAAACATCCGCACCGCCCCCTGGTTGTGGGATCTACTCGACGACACCCTATGCCCGTCCGCGCTGCTGCACGTGTCCTCGTCCGCCGGCCGGGACATCAGGGATGCGATGAACGACCGGGGTCGACGACTGCCGCCGCGCCCGAGCGAGCGGGCGATTCAGCAGCCGGTCATCCCGGCCCGCAGCGGGAAGGCCGAGCGCAGGTACTCGACGAACGGGACCCCCGCCACCGCGTAGGGGGCGCTCGTCACTTCGCGGAGCCGCCCCCGGCGGTAGGCCTCCTTGATGTCGGCCCGCTCTCGCTGGGTCTGCTCCTCAGGGATCGAGCGGAACGTGTTCGACGCGTGTATCCGGTAGTTGTAGAGCTGGCGGTCGATCACCACCGGCGGCGCCACGAGCAGCAATCGGAACGCCATGTCCCAGTCGTGGACCATGCGGTAGTTGCCGAAGCCGTCGACCCGATCGAAGAGGTCCCGGGAGATGACGAAATTCCCGCTGGTCAAGATCACGTTGTGGAACGGCAGCAACTCCTCAACCCATGCTTGATGCGACGCCCAGCTGTTGTAGTAGGCCAGATGGGCCAGCCCCAATTCGATGGGATCGACCGCCACTCCGAGATCGTCGACGAACGCCACCTTCGTGAATCCCCAGAAGTTCGGGGGATTACCCAGTGACTCCCACTGCCGAACGAACGCCCCGACCCGGTCGGGGTCGTAGTAGTCGTCGCTGTTCAAAAAGAACAGCAGGTCGCCCGTGGCCAGCTGGGCCCCATGGTTGAGTGCCGCGTGGGCGCCCCCGTTGGCCTGGGGCACCACGGTCCTCGGCCGGATGGAATGGGCCAGGGTCGACTGCACCACATTGATGCTGTTGTCCGTCGAGCCGTCATCGATGCAGACGATCTCGATATCGTCGAATTCCTGGTCGCAGACCGACTGTACCGCCTCTTCGACAAACGATTCGTGGTTGAAGACCGGGATGATGACCGACGCCTTGGTCACGCGGACGCCCACCGCTCGAGGGTCTCGCGTCCCAGAATGGCTGCTGCTCTTGAAGTACGCCCGGGCCACATCGACGATGTCGCCGGCCGACCGTTCGTCACCTTCCGCGGCATCTCGAATGGACCGGGCCAGGCTGTCGGTATTGGCCAGCGCAGCCGACAGGGCCTCCAGGCGGGCACTCCCGAGCTCGAAGTCCGGCTCGAGATTGGAGCCGTCCCGCCATTCGTTCCACGAGTTGACGAACAGCAACCAGCGTGACGGGTCGTTGAAGAGGTAGGTGTAGTGCAATGCCCGCTCGACCCAGGTCTGAAAGAGCTCGGGGGAGTCATCGACGAAGACCGACGAGCGCTCCAGGCGGCGGGGGGTGTTGTCCCACGCCGGCATCACACCTCGGAACCACGTGAAGTCGGGGACGATTTTGGACATGGCCCACTCGATCAGCCGGGGGTAGCTGAAGACCTGCCCCGCCCAGACGGAAGGGTCGAGGATGTGGGGCGCCTCGTCGGCATCGTCGCGGAGTCGGAAGAGGCGGTCCTCTTGATGGTGAGGCGGGAACTCGACCGCGCTGTCGAATCCGAGCGGACGCGGGTCCCAGGTGCCGAAACTCTGGACCATGCCGAGATGCAGCTCGCCCAGGCCAAGAGCGGCGGCCCGCTCCCGGAGGTTGTCCGTGGTCCTCATCGGGTCATCCAGGGCCGCCCCCCGGTAGACCAGGAGGAGCGGCCGGCCGTCCACCTTCAGGTAGCGGTCATCGGCCAGCTGCGGCGCCACGTCGTTGATGAGCGAGGCATCGCGATCTCGATTGTGGTGCTGTCCCACCCAGAGCTCGTCACCGAGCGGGTTCCAGGATCGGTTCCAGTTCTCGTTGGCCCAACAGAAGAAGTAGTCGAGGGGCAGATCCTGGTCGCGGGACAGGGCATCGACCGGCTGGCCCTTCAGTCGTCGACCACCGAACCAGTAGATGTAGTAGCAGAATGCAGAAATGCCATGCTTGGCTGCGAGCTCGTGCTGTCGATGGTGGACCGTCGGGTCGCTCAGGTCGTAGTAGCCGAGCGAGCCGGGCACCTGGGGCTGGCGATGTGACGAGAAGAACGGCCGGGAGCTGCGCAGCTGGGGCCACTCGGAGAATCCGGCGTCCCACCACTGTCCCTCTTCGGGGATCTGCTCGTACTGAGGAAGGAAGAACGACACGACGACGGCCCGATCGTGCGGACGCTTGGACTCAGCCGGCCGGTCAGCGGAGGGTTCTTCCCCCTGACTCACCGAGGCGCCATCCTTAGCAGGCGGCGCAAGGCTGCCTTGCCTCGACGTGCCGGCAACGTGATCGCCGAGCCGATCTGCCAGGACTCGCTCTGGTACATGGCCGCCAGCTGGCGGTCCAGTTCCACTGCTCTGGGCTCGAAGGCGCCGAGTCGTTCGACTTCGCCGACTAGACGAGCCACCTCCCGGTCGAGCTCGTTCGCCCGCCGGTGGGTCGCCGCCTGCTCCTCCGCCATACCGCGGACACGGAGCATCAGCTCCGAGCTCACCGCCTGGAGGCGGTCCCTCTCGCTGGCGACCTCCTGGAGTCCGGCCACTCGCCCGTTGAGCGAGTGGTATTCGGTAGCCAGGGCGGCGTACTGCTCCTCCTGATGGTCGAACTTCGCCCGGTAGCGGGCGTCGACCTCGTCGACGGCGCGCCGGACCTCGCGTGTCGTGACCCGATCGGTGCGGAGCCGGGCCCCGTCGTGCAGGATCTCCACCGCCAGCTCACTCGGGAGCTCGAATTCGTCGGGAAAGTCCTGCAGGGGGTGCCCGGAGTTCGCGCTCTCGGTGAGCACACGCCACATCTCGGCCTGTCGTCGAGACGCGGCAGCCGAAAACTCCTCTTCGCTGGCCTCCTGCCACAGGTCCTCAGCCGAGATCCCCGGAAATGGGCGCTCGGGGCCCAGGTCCAGTCGCTCCGCATTCGACGGCGTGGCGATGCGATCGATGATTTCGTCCGAGAACACCCGGATATCGGATTGAGTTTCGATATTGACGGCCAATACCGGCAGGTCCCGGGAGATCGAAAAGGCCACCGAGAGATAGTGCTCCCAGAGTGCGAGGCCCTCTCCGATCGAGATGCCGTTCTTCTGGGACAGCGTGCGAGCGATGGCCAGCGGATTGCGAAGGACCAGGATGCCGAGGAACCGGGTGAGCAGTACCGGGGCGATGACCGGGTACACGGGCAGCAACTGCTCGTCGCTCAGGATCAGGGGTGCTCCGGACGCACAATCGATGGCGTCTCTCATGCGAATCTTCAGGTCGGGGATCATCTTGGCCCGAGATCCGATCAGCCGGTCTCGGGTCGGGGGCTCGCTCCACGTGCCGTCGGCGACGCCCAGGATGAACTCGGCCCACGGGGTCGTGACGAGCTTCGGCGGTGCGCCCACCTCGCCGTCGTCGTCGGCCACCCGGAGGGCCGAACCCGCGTCGACTGAGAAGAAACCCGCCGATTCGAGCCAGGCACTTAAGGCGTGACAGCCGCTTTCCGGAGCGCCGAACACGGCGACCCCGTCGAAGGACGACTGCTCGCCCGAGAGGGACGATCTCTCCCCCGTTTCGGCGATCGGCACGGCGTCGATTCGCACGTCAGACGAGGTCATAGGCACGAAGCATAATCAGATCCCCGATCAGCAAGAGACGATGTGACGGCATCGACCTCGTGGCGACCCGGGCCCCTCGAGCGACGTGGCATCGACGCCGCCACGGCCGGCCCGGCGCCGCCGATCGGACCGGCCCGTCCCTGGCCACGCCGATCACCTGCGGTCCATGTTCGGTCAGTCGCAGCACACCCTCGGCCGAAATCCCCTGGGATAGGTTGGATGCGTCGGGGCGAGCCGTCTGCGCGCTCCTCGGCAACCAGGCCCAGCTGTCCGCCACATCTGACCGTCGCCGACCGAACCGGTTCCCCATGACATCGACCGCCATCACCATCCCCTTCAACCGACCGTCGTTCGTGGGGTCGGAGCTCGACTACCTTGCCGCGGCGATCGCCGCCGGCCACATCTCGGGGGACGGGCAATTCACCCGGCGGGCCGAGGACTTACTCGTGTCACTCCTCGGCGCCGACCGCACCCTGCTCACGACGTCGTGCACCCATGCGCTCGAAATGGCCGCCCTCCTGCTCGAGATCGGCCCGGGCGACGAGGTCATCGTCCCGACGTTCACGTTCGTGTCGACGATCAACGCGTTCGTGTTGCGCGGCGCAACGCCGGTGTTCATCGACAGCCGCCCCGACACCCTCAACATGGACGAAGGACAACTCGAACGACTCATCTCGTCGAGAACTCGGGCCATCGTGCCTGTCCACTACGCCGGCGTAGCGTGCCAAATGGACGTGATCACCGAGGTGGCCAGGGACGCGCACATTGCGATCGTCGAAGACAACGCTCACGGCCTCCTCGGCGAATTCCGCGGCACCAAGCTCGGTCGATTCGGATCCATGGCGACGCAGAGCTTCCACGAGACCAAGAACTTCACCTGCGGCGAAGGTGGCGCCCTGGTGATCAACGACCCCGCCCTGGTCGACCGGGCCGAGATCCTGAGGGAGAAGGGGACGAATCGAACCCAGTTCTTCCGGGGCCAGGTGGACAAGTACAACTGGATCGACGTCGGCTCCAGCTACGTGCCGTCGGATCTCCTCGCCGCCGTGCTGTTGGCCCAACTCGAGCAGCACGAAACCGTGCAACACCGTCGCCGTGGCATCTGGGAGCGCTACCACGCCGGCCTCGAAGGGTGGTCACTGGACCAGGGGGTTCGGCGGCCGATCGTGCCCGAAGGCAGTCTGCAGAGCTACCACCTCTACTACTTGCTGCTGCCGACCCTCGACGATCGAACCCGGTTCATCCAGCATCTGCGCGACCGGGGGATCCTGGCGGTGTTCCACTACCTGCCGCTGCACACCTCGCCGATGGGTCAATCGTTCGGTGGACGACCCGGCGATTGTCCCGTGGCCGAGGATCTCTCCGACCGTCTGGTCCGGCTCCCGTTTTTCTTCGACCTGAGTGAGAGCGAACAGCAACAGGTGATCGATGCGATCTCCGAGTTCGTCTGTGGTTAGGTCCAACACGCACGCCGCGGGTGGCGTGTCGGGCCAACACCCGAGCTGATGCCCCCGGCCACCGCCCCTTGCGAGCAACTGTCCTGGGACACCGCATGGTGGGGCATTCCGACGGCTCGGGTCTCGGTCCCCCTCGACGCACCGGGTGCGGCGCAGCAGATCGACGCCTGGTGCCTCGACCACGGCATTGGCTTGCTCTACCTGCTGGTGCCCTCCGCCGACATCGCGCAAGCCCAGCTCGCCGAGGCCAATGACTTCCGGATCATGGACGTCCGCGTCACGCTGGCGCACGATCGGCCAGGGATCAGCCCGTCCCCGCCGTCGACGGCCGTCGGCCACCGGATCGCGAAGCCCCACGACGCCGCCGCCCTCGGAGACATCGCGGCCGTCAGTTACCGCGTCAGCCGCTTCTATGCAGACCCCCACCTCCCTGATGCCCGGTGCGACGACCTCTACCGACGGTGGATCGAACGTGACCTCGAGGATCCGGCGACGACCGTGCTGGTGGACGACCGAGGCGACTCGATCGCCGGCTTCCTCTCCGTCCGGAACGAACCCGGCTCCGACGTCGGCACCATCAGCCTGGTCGGCGTGAGCGAGGCTCACCGCCGTCAGGGTGTCGGCGCCCGGCTCCTCGAGGCGGCCATCGGCCGGTTCGGCGAGCGGCGAACGCAGCGCGTCGAGGTCGTCACCCAGGGCCGCAACAGCGATGCGATCCGCCTCTACCAACGCCAGGGATTCGCGATCCAGGACGTCGGCCTCTGGTACCACAAGTGGTACCGGCCCTGACACTCCGGGTCCAGCCGGTGGTTGCCGGGTAGCAACCGGACGTCCGGACTGGTGGTTGCGCTACGACGACTAGCCCGGCGGCTGGCCGTGGCCGTCGATCACGACCCCGTGCTGGGCCAGCAGATCGGCGAACTCCCGGCTGATTCCCCCGGCTTCGTGGAGTCGTAGCAGTGCGGTGTCATAGGGCTCGAGGGCGGTCGATCCGCCGATCGGAAGCGAGTCGGAGAACGGCCCGAGTTCGCCGTACAGGTGGGCCAGCTGCTCCGTCCACGCCGCCGGGGCGTGCACGCCCAGAGTTGCCGCCTGCATCTCGCGACCGAGCCCGGCGGCAGCGGCCGGGTCGGCGCACCACGACGACACCGCCTTGACCCACGCCTCCGGCGTTGACACGGTCTCGGGGATCAGGCCGTAGTCGTCGAAATTGAGCGGCCCGTTCGCCTCCTCGGCCATCGTGACCACCGGCACGCCCTGCAGCGACGCCTCGAGCGCCGACGTGATGGACGTGAACGGGAACGAGTCGAGGTACACGTTCGCCGCCTGGAGCACCGGGAGATAGTCCGGTGTCGTACCGAGAAGGTGGACCCGGGCCGGGAAAGCTCGGTACAGGAACTGCCAACCTGGATCGTCGGAGCTGGGTCCGACCGCCACCAAATGCGCCGCCGGGATCTGGCCCAGCACTTCCTCCGCCAGGTGTTCGAAGGTCGGGCCGGTGGTCGACGAGTACTTGTACGGGTGGGAGATCGTGGCGAGTACCGGATCGTCCTCGCCAATGCCCAGCTGCGACCGCAGCTGGGCCCCGGCGTCGCCGACGGTGTCGACGTCATCGAGCGGAAGGACGAGACGGGCGAAACCGTCGCGAGTGCCGGTGCGGCGCGACGAGGCGATGAGGTCGGAGGCGGGCCGAGGGTTGACCAGTTGGTGGGTGGCGCTGAGCCCCAGCCAGAACACGTGGTCGGCGTGATTCACGAAGAGCGTCCGCGGCCGATTCCCGAGCCCGGCCGTGGCCGCTACCGCCACCGCATCGTGTGGATGGATGTGGAGCACGAGCAGGTCGTAGCCGACGAGTGCCTGACCAAGGCGCGTCACCCGCTCCAACGGTGGGGCCTGGTCAAGAGCGACCAGCCGCCCCTCGCAGGCTGCGACCAACTTCGCAGGGATGGGCAGCCCAGCCTGGGCGGTGAGCACGACGCTGTGTTCGCTCGAGGGGTCCTGCTCCATCCACCGCCAGGCCAGCCGAGTATGCCCGCCGGTCGGATAGACCTGGGTGAACACGTGAAGGATCCGCCGTCTCGCCGACGGGCGCCGAATCGACTGGATCGAGCCCACGACGTCCGAGCCAACGACTGTGAGCAGGTGCTCGAAAGTCCGGCTGGCGAACAGGCCGGTGTGGTTGTACCAGGCCCAATCCGCACCCCCGGCGATGAGTCTCAGCGCCCGGTCGTACAGGCCGGCGGCAACGGCCTCGTTGGCGTGGTGCTCGAGGGCCCGCAGCAACGTCCTATTGGCCTGGATCGCCTTGGCCGCCTCGGTCATCACCGGGGATCGTACCGTGCCGCCAGGATCACCCCATGCTGACCAGGAGTTTCGTTGATCGTCTCGTACCGGCCACCGCCCCTTGGGCCGGGCGTCTCGGATCGCGTCGCATGCCGAGGGCATCCGAACGTGCCGAGGCGCCCCGAGGCCCGGCACCTAGTCTGTCCCCGTGCTGCGCCGCTCGCCGCTCCGGGGACGATGACGGGGACCCCCTCGCGTCCGGGCCGCCAGCTGCGCTGGGCGTGGTGGATCGGCTGGGGCGCGATCGTTGTGGCCGGCGTGGTCTTGAAGGCGTTGCAAAGCACCTGGTACGCCTTCGGCACCCCCAACGACGACGAGCTCATGGTCCGCATGGCGCAGGGGTTTCTCCACGGCCATTGGTCCAGCTCCTGGGCCCAGACCGGCTCCAACACCTTGTCCAAGCCCCTGGGCTATCCACTCTTCCTGGCCGGTGCCCACTTCGTTCCCTGGTCGCCAGTCTTCTCGGCATATCTTCTCGGCCTGGTCGGCGCCGGACTGACGGCATGGTCGTGGCACCGCATCAGCGGCTCTCGAGCACAGGCGACGCTGATCCTGGCGCTCTTGGTGTTCAACCCGCTGGCCTTCACCACCGAGAACCAGCGCATCTACCGGGACTTCTTTTCCGATGCGATCACCACCTTGGCCGTCGGCGTCGTCTCGGTCATCGCCGCTCAGATCTGGCTACGTCAACCACCGGCGTCCGGTAGCGGCACCTCCCCGGCGCCGGACCATCGTCGTTCCCTGGTCGTCTCCTTCCTCCGGCGGGCGGTCCCCTACATCCTGGCCGCCCTCACCGGCCTCCTCCTCGGGTTCTCGGCCATCTCCAAACCCACCTGGATGTTCCTCCTCCCGGCCGTGATGGCGCCGCTCGTCTACCCGATCGTTCGCCGGATCCGGCGGTCGCCGACCCGATGGCGCACCTCGGGGCGACTAGTGCTGGCCGCAGCGATCTTTCTGGTCGCCGGCCTCGGGGTCGTTCAGGCGACGAAGTACATGAACAAGCGGACTTATGGTGTGGCCCTGACCGACGACCTGTCCGCCGGCGGCCTCGCACGGACATGGAAGGCGTGGGCCAGCGTCGAGGCTGGGCCGCAAGAGAAGTACATCGTCATCACCAAGCCCATGCGCGACGCGGTCTACCGGGTCAGCCCGGCGGCGGCGGTGTTGAAGAATTACCTCGAACCGGCAACCGACCCGTGGAAGCAGATCGATTGCAACGATCCCCTCACCCACATCTGCGACGACTCGGGGCTGTGGTTCGAGTGGGATCTTCAGACCGCCGCCGTGGCGGCCGGCCAAGTCCACTCGGTGGCCGACTTCCAGACGTACTTCAACAAGCTCGCCGACCAGATCTCCGCCGCCTGCAGTCGGCGCGAGCTCACCTGCAACAGCAGCCCCGTGCTCGCCATCGGCCTCCGGCCGCTCGACCAGATCGACCTGTCCCGGGTGACGACCGACACCGTGCGGGGCATGTGGAAGATGGTCGGCGACACCCTCCCCATGTCGGCGAGCCCAACCACGAAGCCCTCGTCATCGACCTACCGGCTCTGGGATTCGGTAGTGCCGGCGATGCCGTCGATCGGAGCCGTCACCACGACGTCCACCCCCTCGGGTCTCTTGTCACTCTTCAAGGTGCTCGACTATCTCTACCGAGTCGCCAACGTGGTGCTCTTGGCGGTTATCGCCCTCGGGCTGCTCCTCTGGGCGCTCAGTCGACCACTTCGACGCCGGTGGTCGTTCGGGCGCCCGGTCCCGGCCGCCGCCTGGCCGGCCCTGCTCTTCCTCGTCTCGGCGGTTGTGGGCATGGGCTCGCTCGCCGTGTTCGAAGTCGGCCAGGGCCCTGGCTTCATCTCGTCGGTCTACTGGACCGACTTCATCACGCCCCTCGAGCTCTTCCTGGCGTTCGGTGCGATCTCGCTGTGGCCGGTCATCGCCGGGCCCGCATTGGACGCTAGGCGGCGGGCAACAGTGGCACCGGCCCAGAGTGACGAGCCTTCAATAGCCTTATCGTCGATCCCCGATGACGTAGGTGACACGTCATCGGGGATCAGGAACTGACAGGAAGATCTACTCGACACACGGCCAGGGTATTCAGGCCGAACTTGTGGCGTCGGCAGCGGATCGCATGCGGCTGAAATCCCGCTCGGATCAGCAGGGGCCAGAGGTCTTTCGGGTCGTAGTACGTCTTGTGGTCGTCCATCTCGTCCCGGCTCATGTTGAGGCGGAAGGCCACGAACTCGAGGAAGCGCTTTCCGAGCCAGTTCGGGACGTTGATCACGCAGACGCCCCCCGGGGCGGTCACCCGCCGGAGCTCGGCGAGCATCCCCTCGGGATCGGTGAGGTGCTCCAAGACCGAGAGGCACAGCACCAGGTCGAGCGAGCCCGTCTCGATGCCAGCCATGGCTGCCGGAAGCAGGCCTTCGACGGCCTCGACTTTCGGATCTTCTTGAAGATCGGGAGCTAGGGCCACGTCGATGAGAACGACGCGGCTCGCCGCCGGGAGCAGGTGTCGTGCGGTCGCCGCCTCAAAGCCGCAGCCGAAGTCGCCCATGGCCAGTCCGGTCGGGTCGCCGGTGGAACGGCGGAGGGACCGCCCGGACAGCCACACCCCGAAGCGCTCCAACGGTCCCAGGGTCACTGACTGCCCGAAGGACCTGGTCCTACCGGTATCGGTCACCGGGTTATCGCCAGTCCGAGAGAGGACACCCATGGCCAAGGTCGCCGTTGCACGTCGACACGCTCCCCGATCCGCCAGGATCCGTCAAGGGCAGATGCCGTGCCGACGGGCTCCCCGGAGGCGTCCAACGGCCCCGAAGTCGGCGCCGGTTAGTGTGGTGCCTCCGGTTGACACTCGTAGATCTGGATGGACCCACACGGATGACGTCGATGGCTTCCCGCCAGGAGCTGACTCGAGACACGGCGCTTGAGCTCCTCGTGCCCGAGAGGGACGAACCCAACCCCGAGGTATCCATCGTCGTCCCGGCCCTGAACGAGGAGTCGACAATCGTCGACTTCATCGCCTGGTGCAAAGAGGGTCTGGAGAACGCCCAGCTCAAAGGCGAGATCTTGATCATCGACAGCTCGACTGACTCGACCCCGGACCTGGCCCGGGCCGCCGGGGCACGGGTGCTCCGGACTCCGAAGCGGGGCCTCGGCCGAGCCTACATCGACGCCATTCCGTTCATCCGCGGCACGTACGTCGTCATGGGTGACGCCGACTGCACCTACGACTTCCGAAAACTCGGGCTCTTCGTAGAACAGCTGCGGGAGGGCAACGAGTTCGCCATGGGGTCGCGCTGGCTCGGCAGCATCGAGCCGGGCGCCATGCCGGCGCTGCACCAGTATTTCGGCACCCCGTTCACTACCTGGATCCTCAACCGCATGTACGGGAGCCACTTCAGCGACATCCACTGCGGCATGCGCGCCATGACCCGGGAGGCCCTCGTGGGCATGGGTCTGCGCTCACAGTCGTGGGAGTACGCGTCGGAGATGGTCCTCAAGTCGGTCCGGATGCAGCTCCGTACCGTCGAGGTGCCGGTCACCTTCTACAAGGACCGCGACGGCCGGATGAGCCACCACAAGCGGTCGGGGTGGTTCTCCCCCTTCCAGGCCGCCTGGATCAATCTGCAGGCCATGTTCACCTACCGGGTGGAGTACTTCGCCCTGAAGCCGGGGCTCTTCTTCCTCGTCCTCGGCCTGCTGCTCACCTTGCCGCTCAGCTTCGGGCAGTTCACCATCGGGCCGATCACGTTCAGCCTGTATTGGATGTTGCTCGGCGTCACCCTCTCGGTGCTCGGGCTCTTCAGTTTCTACTTCGGCTGTCTGGCCCAGGTGTTCTGCGACTATTCAGGGAGGGCCCGGGAAAAGTGGATGCGGGTCTTCCGCTACACGAGGGCGGTACTCCTCAGCGGTGTCGTCCTGGTGGCCGGCGTGGCGCTCGAAGTTCCCATCCTTGTCCACTACCTCACGAACAACTACCAGCTCCCGCCGCCATCGAGTGCCACCGACCACCTCGCGGTCACCGGCATCCTCTTCATGATCGTCGGCTTCTCGAGCTTCCTCTTCACGCTCCTGCTGTACTCGACCGGGGTGCGCTACGGCGACACGCCGAGCGACGCCCTCGCCGCCGTGCGCGAGCGTCGCCGATCCAGCGACGGGGTGCCGGCCGAGCACCGCGTGGCACCCGCACCCCAGAATCCCACCGAGAACCCGCACGACGCAGCCCGTTGAGCACGAGCCACCACCGGTGGCCACCGCAAGGCGTGGCACCCCCCGAGAAGGACGAACCGACACGTGACCTTTAGCGAATCGTTCATGACCGAGGTCCATACGGTCCTCCAGGCCATCGACACCGAGACCGTCGAGCGCTGCGCCGTTGGTCTTGGACAGGTGCGGGACCAGGGCGGCCGGCTCTTCATCCTCGGCGTCGGTGGCTCGGCCGGGCACGCCTCCCATGCCGTGAACGACTTCCGCAAGATCTGCGGGCTCGAGGCCTACGCCCCGACCGACAACGTCTCGGAGCTGACGGCGCGGGCCAACGACGAAGGGTGGGACACCACGTTCTCCGAGTGGCTGCGGGGCTCCCGTCTGGACCGCAACGACGGCATCCTGGTGTTCTCGGTGGGTGGCGGCGACCAGGAGCGTAACGTCTCCACCAACCTGGTCCGGGCCATCGAGGTCGCCCAAGAGCGAGGTGCCTCGATCTACGGGGTCGTGGGACGCGACGGGGGGTTCACGGCTAAGGCGGCCGACGCCTGCGTCGTCATCCCTCCGCTCTTCGGCGACCACGTGACGCCCCTGACCGAGGGGATCTGCGCCGTGGTGTGGCACCTCCTGGTCACCCATCCGGCGCTCGCCGCCCACCCGACCAAGTGGGAGTCGGTCCGATGAGCAACCCGGCGGCTTCCCCGCTGTCGGGACGACGCGTGTGCATCGTCGGCGGGGCGGGGTTCATCGGCAGCCACTTCACCGACCGGCTGCTCGCCGATCCGGCGACGGCGGCCGTCACCCTGTTCGACAACTTCTCCTCCGGCCGCGAGTGGCACTTCGCCCACCACCTCGAGGACGACCGGTTCTCGGT
Source organism: uncultured Acidimicrobiaceae bacterium (assembly GCA_963730735.1). Lineage (GTDB taxonomy): Bacteria > Actinomycetota > Acidimicrobiia > Acidimicrobiales > RAAP-2 > CAVSSX01. Next base: position 1,088,997 of record CAVSSX010000007.1, on the reverse strand, counting down.
GGTGCGCGGCGACGTCGGGGACCTGCCGGCTCTGACCGACGCCATGGGTGGACACGACACAGTGATCCACCTGGCATCGAACCCCGACATCGCCGCCGCCATGGCCGATCCGGCGATCGACTTCGACCAGGGGACCCGACTGACCCACCACGTGGTCGAGGCCATGCGGCGCTCCGGGGCCCAACGGATCCTCTACGCCTCGGGCAGCGGGATCTACGGCGACCTCGGGGAGAAGGAAGGCACCGAGGACCACGGTCCGCTGATCCCGGTCTCGACCTACGGCGCCAGCAAGCTCGCCGGCGAGGCCCTGATCTCGTCCTACTGCTACATGTTCGACCTGAGCGGCTGCGTCTTCCGCTTCGGCAACGTGGTCGGCCCCCGGCAGACCCACGGGGTGGGCTTCGACTTCGTCCGCCGGCTGACCGACGACCCCGACCACCTGCAGATCCTCGGCGACGGCTACCAGAGCAAGTCGTACGTCCACGTCAGCGACGTGGTCAGCGCCGTCCTGCTGGCCGACGAGCGGGCACCGAGGCCGTTCGCCGCCTTCAACGTGGCCACGGGTGACTACATCACGGTGCGCGAGATCGCCGCCATCGCCGTCGACGTCTGCGGCATTTCCCCAGGTCGGACCGAGTTCACGTATACCGGGGGCGATCGGGGCTGGAAGGGCGACGTGCCGATCGTGCGCATCAACACCGACCGGATCCGGGCCCTGGGCTGGGCCAACCGATACTCCACGGCCGACGCTCTCCGGGCCTCGCTCGAATCGATGCTGGTCGACAACCAGGCCGGCCGCTTCTCGGAGCGCTAGCTCCGGGCCCATCCCGAAGGGGTGGCGAGACGGCCCGATATTGTCATACCCGGCTTCTGTCGCTGTCGGCGGCCTCCGGTCGCCGCACGCCAGCTGGAAAGGGCACTTGCATGACTCAAGAGGTGACGCGCTCGATCAAGGTCTTTGCCGACGGAGCGAGTCTCGAAGGCATCTTGGACCTGGCGCTCGATCCGAGGATCTCGGGGTTCACCACCAACCCCACGCTCATGCGCCAGTCGGGGATCGTCGACTACGTCGGGTTCGCCCGAAAGGTGCTCGATCACATCACCGACCTCCCGGTGTCCTTCGAAGTGTTCTCCGACGACGTCGACGAGATGCGCCGACAGGCCGAGCTCATCGCCGGCTGGGGTGACAACGTCTACGTGAAGATCCCGGTCACCAACACCCGGGGCGAGAGCACGGCCGCCTTGGTCCGGGAACTCTCGGCCGAGGGCCTGCGGCTCAACGTCACGGCGATCCTGTCGCTAGCCCAGGTCGAGACCGTCGCCGGTGCCCTGTCGGGCAGCCGGGGGGCGATCGTCTCGGTTTTCGCCGGCCGCATCGCCGACACCGGGCGGGACCCGGTACCGCTCATGGCCTCGGCGCTCGAGCTGCTCCAGCCGGCCCCGCAGCTGGAGCTGTTGTGGGCCAGCCCACGGGAGATCCTCAACCTGGTGCAGGCCGAGGCCATCGGCTGCGACATCATCACCATCACCCACGACCTCCTGAAGAAGATGGCTGGCCTGGGCCGGTCGCTGGACGAGGTGTCGCTCGACACCGTTCGGATGTTCCACGACGACGCGGCGGCGTCGGGCTTCCTGCTGTGACGGCGCCCGCCGGCCGGTCATTGCTCCGGGGGTCTCGTGATCATCACCCGGACCCCGTTCAGGATCACCCTCGGCGGGGGCGGCACCGACCTCCCCTCCTACTACGAGCGGTTCGGCGGCCTGGTGGTCTCCGCCGCCATTAACCGCTACGTGTACATCAGCGTGAACCAGACGTTCACTGACGACTACTTCCTCAAGTACTCGCTGCTCGAGCGGACCACCCGGGTGGAGGACATAGAGCATCCGATCATCCGCCACGCCCTCCTGCTGCACCCGGTGTCGCCGGGTATCGAACTGGTCAGCGTCGCCGACATCCCCTCGGGCACCGGTCTCGGCTCCTCGGGGTCGTTCACGGTGGGCCTGCTCCGAGCCCTCCACGCCCACGAGCGGAGCCACGCCACCCCGGCCAACATCGCCGAGGAGGCCTGCCACATCGAGATCGACCTCCTCGGCCAGCCGGTGGGCAAGCAGGACCAGTTCATCGCGGCGTTCGGCGGCCTGACGGTCTTCGAGATTCGACACGGCCGGTCAGGTGCACGTGTCCCCCCTCATGGTCTCGAACGAGGTCGTCGCCGACCTCGAGGAGCACTTCATGATGTTCTTCACCGGGTACTCCCGCGAGGCCGGCGAGGTGCTGTCCGAACAGAAATCACGCTCGCTGGCGCAGGACGACCAGATGATCGACAACCTGCACTACGTGAAGGAGTTGGGCCTGCGGAGCAAGAAGGCGCTCGAGCAGGGGGACACCGAAGGGTTCGCCTACCTCATGGACGAACACTGGCAGCACAAGAAGCAGCGCTCGACGTCGATGTCCAACCCGAACATCGACCGGTGGTACGAGCTGGGCCTGGCCAACGGCGCCCTGGGTGGGAAGCTGGTCGGTGCCGGGGCCGGCGGCTTCCTGTTGTTCTACGCCAAGGACCAGGACGCCCTCCGGGCGGCGATGAGCGCCGAGGGTCTCAGCGAGGTCCGCTTTCTCTTCGACCACGACGGGACGACCGTGCTGGTCCGAGACTGACCGACCGTGCAGTGCCTGATCCTCGCCGGCGGCCTCGGCACTCGCATCCGGTCGGTCGATGACACCCGGCCCAAGGCATTGCTGGACGTCGCCGGCCGGCCGTTCGCCACGTGGCAGCTCGAGTGGCTCGCCGGACAGGGCGTCACCGATGTCGTCTACAGCATCGGCCATCGGGGGTCCATGATCCGTGAGGCCCTCGGCGACGGCCGTGGGCTCGGACTGTCGATCGACTACGTCGAGGAGGGGGACCAGCTCCGGGGCACCGGCGGAGCCGTACGCCTGGCCGTGGACCTCGGGGCGCTTGACGAGACCTTCTTCGTCCTCTACGGCGACTCCTACCTGACGATCGATCTGCCACAGGTCGAGGCCGCCTTCGCGGCCTCCGGTCATCCTGCCCTCATGACGGTCTACGACAATGCGGGCCGGTTCGATGCGAGCAACGCCGTGTTCGACGACGGCCTCGTCCTCCGCTACGAGAAGGGGCTCGCCGACCCTCCGCCGGAGATGCACTGGATCGACTACGGACTCTCCGCCCTCCGCCGGTCGACCGTCGCTGAGCTCCTCCCGTCAGGGGTGGTCGCCGACTTGGCCGGACTCTTCACGGCCCTCAGTCGCGAGCGGGCGTTGGCCGGATTCGAGGCTCTCGAGCGGTTCTTCGAGATCGGGTCCCCGTCGGGTCTGAGGGAGCTCGCCGAGCACCTCCAGGGTCGGTCGGGCGAGCCGGTCTGACCGCAGTGGTCTCGTCCTAGGGCGTCGCTTCCCCGGCGTCCTCGTCGGGGTGCGAGGAACCAAAGGCGATCAGGTTGGACCGCATGCCCAGGAGCTTCGACCCCCCGGACCTCCGGTGTGACGCCAGCCGGAAAGAGCGCCCGGAGGCGCGCTTCGTCCACCAGGTTCAGGTTCTCCGTCTGCGCCCAGGACGTCTGCCCGACCGCCCGCAGGGCCCGCTGGTGCTGCGGTTGGGGCAACCAATGTAGGAAGGGCAGATAGGTGTGCAGCTCGACCGGGAAGCGTCGATCGGGTGTCGTCAGGAAGAACCGTCGACTGACCCGGAGGAGCTCAGCGAGGAAGCGGCGCTGGCTGTCGGCGGCGCCCACGTGCTCCAGGACCGCCGAGCAGAAGGCGATGTCGAATTGCCGGTCCTCGAAGGGCAAGCCCTCGCCGGACGTCTGGATGAACGTCACGCCCGGATGGGCGGCCTCAAGATAGGACGCGTCCTCGATGCTCGTGGCCGTCACCTGCTCCGGATGGTCGTACCAGCGCTCCAGGAAGTTCGTGTCCTCGGCGGTCTGGTCCGGGGTGACGCCGACATCGACGATGGTCGTTGATCCAGATGGGTGAAGCTCGGTGAGGAACATCGAGTACATCTCTTTGCGAGCCTCGAGGGCGAATCGGGTGACGAACCTCCGGAACGAACTCTGGCTGTTCGTGTAGTCGACGGACTTCTCCCCACCCGCCTGGAAGCTCGACGTGTCGTCAGCGTTCACTCTTTCGTCCCCTGGTCGTCCGGGCGCCACTCCTCGAGGACGGCAGCGCTCGATTCCATCGCCGTGGGCCGAGCCGAACAACAGATCGCCGTCGTCCGGATCACGCCAGCAGGCTCTCTACGATGCCGTCGAGGATGTCCGACTCCGAGGTCAGGCACGTCGAGAACCCGTACCGGGCCATCACCTCCCGAAGGATGACGACGCCACCCACGATGCACGTCCTGGCGGCCCGGGTCCATGCCGGGACGCTGCAACCTGGCCTCGGCGGACTCGGCGGCCAGGTCCGAAGCCCACCGGTCCACGGCCGCTTCGCTGAGCTCGAAATGATGGACCTTGTCCCGGTCGTAGGTCACCAGTCCCTGCTCGAGGGCGGCCAGGGTGGCCACCGTGCCGGCGAGGCCGATCAGGCGGCTCCCCGGGGGCAGCGTCGCCAGTCCCGGCAGTGCCCGGGTGGCCCGGTCCAGCTGGGCAACAACCGCCGCCGTGGTCTCGGTCAGCTGCTCGGGCGTCGGCGGGTCGCTGGTCAGATAGCGCTCGGCCAGCCGGACGCAGCCGATGTCGAGCGAGATCGCCCCGAGCGTTCCCTCCAGGCCCAGCACCAGCTCGGTCGAGCCTCCCCCGATGTCGACCACGACATCGGCGCCCGGACCCGGCTCGAGCCCGGCGGTGGCGCCGGCAAAGGCCAGACGGCCCTCCTCGTCACCGGTGAGCACGTCGGCGAGGGCTCCGGTCACCGACGCCGCAGCCTCGAGGAACTCGTGCCCGTTGGCCGCGTCGCGCGCCGCCGAGGTGGCCACCAGGCGGGCCCGCTCGACCCCGTGGGCGTCCATCACCTCCCGGTACTCGCCGAGGACGGCCAGCGTCCGCTCGATGGCCCCGGGCGTGAGGCGGCGGGCGACGTCGACGCCTTCACCCAGCCGGGTGATCCTCATGCGGCGATCCAGCGCCGTGCCGGTCCGATCAGCGACGAGCAGGCGGGTGGAATTCGTCCCGCAGTCGATCGCCGCCACCGCACCTCTCGCCGAATCTGGCACCGCCCTGGCCTACCACAATGGCCTGACGAGGGATTTCCCGCCCGCCGCACCTGCTAGAACGGCGGGATCAGGCGCCTACGCGACATCCTTCGGACCTCACGCCGGCCGGCCCAGACGGCACCCGTTCGCCGAGCGGTGCCGCGTCCTCGCTTGCCACCGGACAGGTGTGGTTCCCGCCGCCACCACGACACGATCCTGGGCTCGAACGCGACCTGACGGCCGGCGGCGTGCTCCGAGGCGTCATCTGCCCGGTGTGCGGGTCGGCGACCGAGATCGCCGGGTTCACCGACAACCTCCGCGAATCCGGCTACTGCCCCACCTGCGGCTCGTGGACCCGGGTTCGCCAGTTGGCCGTCGCCCTGCTCGACGCCGGATCGGCCCTCGTCGGGACGCCGGTGCCCAGCATCCGCGAGCTGGCCGCGGTCCCCGGCATCCGGATCTACAACACCGAGTCGCGTGGGTGCCTGCACGAGCAGCTGTCCCCGGCGCCGGGCTACGTGTGCAGCGAGTACTTCGGGCCGGAGTTCACCAGCGGCGAGACCCATCCGAGCGGCACGGTCCACCAGGACCTGGAGGAGCTCTCGTTCGACGACGGCGAGTTCGACCTGGTGATCTCCACCGACGTCCTCGAGCACGTGCCCGACCCCTACCGGGCCCACGGCGAGATCCGGCGGGTGCTCCGGCCCGGCGGCCACCACGTCTTCACCGTCCCCTACCGCGAGGGGGTCGCCCTGGACGAGGTCCGGGCCCGACGGGAGCCGGACGGCTCGATCGACCACCTGCTGCCGGCGGAGTACCACGGCGACCCGGTCCGTCCGGAGGAGGGGGCGCTGGTCTTCACCATCTTCGGTCTCGAGATGGTGCCGAACGTGGCCCGCATCGGCTTCGACGTTCGGGTCCTCCAGCTGTGGGACCCGACCCGAGGCATCGTGGGCGGTGGCGGCTTCGTCTTCGACGCCGCCCGGAGCTAGCGGACCAGGTCCAGTCGCCCGGCGACCCAGTCCCCCACCGGATCGTCCCCCCCGGCCAGCCACCACGCCAGGTGCGCGTGCAGGCACTTGACCCCAGTTCGGGTGCCCCCGACACCCCCCGAGGGCCGGGGCCCGGCATGACTCGGCGAGATCAGTGCATCGCGCTCGACGCCGTAGCGGCAGATGGGCCTGCACGAGCGCAGCCGGATCGACCTCCGCCTCGGCCTGTTCGTACCCCGCCGGTCGATTCGAGCCGGCTGACCGCCTCCCGGAGGCCCGGATCGACCAGCCAGTACCGGGTGGGCATGGGGGTCCCGTCGTAGAGGAACGGGGCGTTGGCGATCACCGACGGTGTCCCGTCGTTCGCCCGGACGACCACCGAGAACTCGCCGGCGGGAGTTCGGCCGAGTAGGGCGGCGACCGCCGCCAGGTCGTCGGGCGAGGCGTTCGCCGGAGGACCGGTCAGCGCCAGAACTCGAGCGTCTGGCCGATCCGGGAGAGCAGACCCGGGTGCCCCGTGGCGGCCGACGAGGACGACGACGAGCGAGCCGTGCTGGGCGTCGTCGTGGTCGTGGTGGCTCCGGGCGTCGTGGTGCCCGAGGACGGCGGGAGCTCGGAAGCCGCCGAGGGGTCCACCGGCGCCTGGTTCCCGGGATCGCCGGTGTAGGCACCCGATGCGCCCACCTTGTCGTTGGGTGGGAGCACCTCGTAGACCTGTTGGCCCGGCGAGACCAGCTGGTACTGCTGACGGGCGATCCGCCCGATCTCGGCCGAGCTGCCGAGCGCCTTCTGCTCCTTCCCCAGGGCCTTGTCGCTGGCCCGGAGGCTGGAGAGCTGGGAGGAGGCCGAGGCCAGCGCCGAACGTTGGTGCAGGAGGGCGGTCATCGGGAACCAGGCGGCGAGCACGATCACCGCCACCACCACGGCGCCGACCAGCATGAACCGGGACCGACGCACCTGGGCCGAGCGTCGGCGCTCGGCTCGGGTCTGCGGGCGTTGCTCGGTGGCCGCCGGACGGCGGGAAGAGGACGAGGCCTTCGACCGGGCCGAGGCCGGCCGGGTCGCCGCCTTCTTCCTATGACGCACGAGACCCCCGGGCCGCCAGGGCCGCCCCGCCCAGGAACGCTGCCGACTCACCGAGGTCCTCCTCGATGCGCAGCAGCTGGTTGTACTTGGCCACCCGGTCCGAGCGGGCCGGGGCGCCCGTCTTGATCTGGCCGCTGTTGGTGGCCACGGCCAGGTCGGCGATGGTCGTGTCCTCGGACTCCCCGGAACGGTGCGAGATCACCGAGCGCCAGGCCGCCCCGTTGGCCAGGGCGACGGCGTCGAGGGTCTCGGTGAGGGTCCCGATCTGGTTGAGCTTGATGAGCACGGCGTTGGCCACCTGCAATTCGATGCCCCGCTCGATGAGCTCGACGTTGGTGACGAACAGGTCGTCGCCGACCAGCTGCACCCGGTCGCCGAGGGCGGCGGTGAGGGCCGCCCACCCGTCCCAGTCCTCCTCGGCCATGCCGTCCTCGATCGAGACGATCGGGTAGCGCCCGGCCAGGTCCACCCAGTAGTCGACCAGCTCGGCCGGGCTGAGCGTCCGGCCCTCACCGGCCAGGACGTACGAGCCGTCCTTCCAGAGCTCGCTGGTGGCCGGGTCGAGGGCGATGGCGATCTCCTCGCCCGGGACCCGCCCGGCCTTCTCGATCGCCTCCATCAGGACCTTGACGGCGTCTTCGTTGGCCGGGAGGTCGGGGGCGAAGCCCCCCTCGTCGCCGACCGCCGTCGACAGGCGCCGCTCGGCCAGCACGCCCCGCAGGACGTGGTAGGTCTCGGTGCCCCAGCGCAGGGCCTCGGAGAACGAGGCGGCGCCGACGGGCATGAGCATGAACTCCTGGAAGTCGATGGAGTTGAGCGCGTGGGCCCCACCGTTCAGCACGTTGAGCATGGGCAGCGGGAGGACGTGGGCGTTGGTCCCGCCGATCGACCGGTAGAGGGGCAGCTCGAGCTCGGCGGCGGTCGCCTTGGCCACGGCCAACGACGTGGCCAGGAGGGCGTTGGCCCCCAGGCGGCCCTTGTCCGGCGTCCCGTCCAGGTCGATCATCGAGTGGTCGATGCCCCGTTGGTCGAGGGCCTCCTGGCCGGACAGCGCGTCGGCGATCTCGGTGTTCACGTGCTCGACGGCTCGCTGCACGCCCTTGCCACCGAACCGGTCCCCGCCGTCGCGGAGCTCGACCGCCTCGCGGATACCGGTCGAGGCGCCGGACGGGGAGATGGCCCGTCCTCGGGCACCCGACTCGAGGATCACCTCGGCCTCGACCGTCGGGTTCCCGCGGGAGTCAAGGACCTCGCGGCCGATGACGTACTCGATCGTGCTCATGCTGCGCTCCCTCAGCACCTCCCCTGGCGAGGCGCCGACCACGTACGCTACCTGCTCCCCCCGTTCAATTTGGGGAGACCGGCTCGTCCCGGCGCCCGAGGCACCGGCGGGTTCAGGGAGCCGGCACTCCGGGGTGCGGTGGTGCGGCGGCGGCGCCGGCTCGCTCGGCCGCCCGGACCTCGCCCTCGAACCGCAGGGCCGCCGCCCGCAAAGCTTCCTCGGGCTCGACGTCGGCCTGGCGGAGCACGTCGACCAGCGCCAGCAGCAGCTCGCCGGCGCGGCCGAGCGCTCGGCCGGGTCCGCCGGCACGGACCCGTCCCCCGGTAGTTCCAGCCCGGCCAGGAGGGCGGCGACCGTCGCCCGCTGCTCCCCGACCTCGGGCGGGGTGAACCCCTCGACCGACCGGGCCTTGCGCTGGAGCTTGGCCGCCAGGGACAGGGACGGCAGGGCCCGGGGGATACCGTCGAGGACGCTGTCACGGCCCTTCTCGGCCTGCTTCAGGACTTCCCAGTTGGCCACGACGGCCTCGGGGGTCGGGGCGTCGGTCGTCCCGAACACGTGGGGGTGGCGGTAGACGAGCTTCTCCCGGACGTCGCGGGCCACGTCGGCCAGGGTGAATCGGCCCTCCTCGGCGGCCAGGCGGGAGTGGAACACCACCTGGAACAGCACGTCGCCCAGCTCCTCGGCCAGGTGGCCCACCGCCTCCCGCTCGGCCGCCAGGTCCACCGGGGCGCCGGGGACCGAGTCCAGCTCGGACAGGGCCTCGATGGCGTCGACGGTCTCGTAGGACTCCTCGAGCAGGTGGCGGGCCAGCGACGCGTGAGTCTGCTCGCGGTCCCAGGGGCACTCGGCCCGGAGCCGACGCACCAGCTCCTCCAGGGCCACCAGCTCACCGGCCACCGGGGCGGCCAACCGGGGGATCCAGACCGACGTCAGGTGGTCGGGCTCGAGCGTCCGGTCGAGCTCCTCCCAGGACACCTCGACCACCCGCTCGTCGGGCAGCCCGAGGTGGTGCAGGAGGGTCACGGTGGGCAGCGGGCCGACGGTGGTCGGGTCGAGGGTCAGCTTGATCTCCGAGAGCACCGAGCGCGACCAGCACTGCCCGACCAGCAGCGGCCCCCGGTCCCCCGCCGCCTCGGTGGCGAAGGAGGCGCCGTCGATCGTGCGGACGCCGTCGGACATCGGGTCCACGCCGAGCCGCTCCCAGGCCAGGTCGAGAAACGACAGGGCCGGCACCACCGTCACGTCGATCCGGGGGTCGGCCTTGAGCAGCGTCACCGTGTGCTCGGCCACCAGTGGCGATCCCGGCACGGCGTAGACGACCGGGTCGCCCGTCGGCTCCTGTTCGGCCATCTCCACCAGCGTCGCCACGATCCGGGCGTAGACGGCGGCGAACGAGTCGGCCCGCTCGTAGTAGTCGTCGAAGGTCGGGATCCCGGCGAACTCGGCCGCCGCCGGGTGACGGGAGGTCCGCAGGAAGGCCCGGTGGGCCGTGGTGATCCGGGCCCGAGCGGCGTCGCCCAGGAGGTCCGGCCCGGCCGGCCCCAAGCCGACCACCAGTACCCAGGGACGGGGGCGCGGCCCCACTGGTTCAGCCAGCCGCCGAGGTGGCCGGGTTCACCGAGGAGGAGGTAGGCACGTTGACCACGGGCGACAGCAAGGACGTCACCGGCGGCTTGGACGGCGGGACGATGGTGGTCTTGGCCCAGGTGCCGTAGCGGCTGTCGACTGTGATGTCGGACCCTGCCACCACCTTGCGCAACACGGTGCCGGCCTTGGCCTCGCCGGCCGACAGGACGGCTTGGCGGACGGCGGCCAACGACGCTGCGAACGAGGCCGAGGGCGTCCGCTTGGTGAGCTGAAGGATCAGGTAGCTCCCGTTCACCGAGAGGGGCGCCGTGACCCCGCCGACGGGCAGTTTGGCCACGTCGGTACCGAGCGTCGTCTCCGAGGCGACGGCACACCCGAGCACCCCCCCGTTGGCGGCACTCGAGGTGTCGGTGGAGTCGGACTTGGCCACGTCGGCGAAGGACTGGCCGGCGGCCAGCTTGGCCGCGGCAGCGTTGGCCGCCGCCTGACTGGCCGTGACGATGCCGCTCAGGCAGATGGTGTCGAAGTCACCCTGGTGGGCGTTGTAGTACCGCTGGAGCGCCGCCTGGCCCAGCCCGTAGCCGGCGGCCGAGGCCAGCAGGGCGTCGGTGTCGGCCTGCGCCTGCACCTGGCGGTCGATGAACGACGCCGGCATGGAGTTCAGGATCTGGGCGCCGGTGCCCGAGCAGGCGTAGGTCGATCCACCCTGGTTCTCCGCCTGGGTGACGTCACTGGTGATGATGTTGGCGGTGGCCGTCCGGGCCACCGCCAAGTCGGACGCCGTCACCGTCAGACCCTTCTGGGCGACGAGCTGGTGGATCGTCTCGTCAGTCAGCATCTGGTCCAGCCAGGTGTCGGCGAACTCGGTGTTGAAGGTGCCGTTGAACAGACCCCAGCTGGCGTCCACCCCGCCGACGCCGTAGAGCGGCGGGAGGGACGAGGCGCCGCTCGACTGCAGGGCCTCGTTGTCGCGCAGGTAGCACTGGTACGCCGAGGACTGCCCGATGGCCGTCAGGTCGCTATTGAGCGTGCTCCGGCTGATCCCGACGCCGTTCACCGAGGCGGCGTTCGAGGAGATGCTGAAGGCCGCTGCGGCGATGCCGGCGGCCAGGGCCACGAGGAGGACGAGGAATCGCTTCACCGGCCGCGCATGCTACCGGCTCGGGTGTCCGCGGCCCGAATCGGGAGCGCAGCGCCGGCCGGGCCGGGTCACTCCTCGGGCGGCGGCACCAACTGGACCAGGAGGTCCCGGAGGGCCTCGGCCGGGCGGGCCGAGCCGGTCAAGGGCACGACGAGCTGGGCCAACTCCTCCTTGTAGGTGGCCCCCGGGGCCAGCCGCCGCAGGCGGACCTCGGCACTGGCCGCCAGCCGAACCGGCGACACCCGGGCGATCGGGTGGCGGGCCCCGCCCACCCGGGCCGGCACCACGGCTACGTCGGTGATCCCGATGCGCAGGCACTCGACCCGCAGCCGGGCCAACGCCAGGAGGCCCTCGGCGGCCGGGGGTCGGGGTCCGAACCGGTCGGCCCACTCCTCGGCCACGTCGTCCACCTCGGCCAGGGTGACGGTCGACGCCAGCCGCCGGTAGGCCTCGAGCCGGGCGTCCTCGGCCGCCACGTAGTCCGAGGGCAGGTTGGCGTCGCCCGGGACGTCGAGGGAGACCGTGGGCGGAGTGGACCGGGGCTCGCCCCGGGCCTCGGCCACCGCCTCGGCCACGAGCTGGACGTACAGGTCGTAGCCCACGGCGGCGATGTGGCCCGACTGGTCGGCGCCGAGCAGGTTGCCGGCCCCCCGGATCTCGAGGTCCCGCATGGCGATCTTGAAGCCCGAGCCGAGCTCGGTGTGCTCCCCGATCGTCCGGAGGCGCTCGTAGGCCGTCTCGCTGAGCACCCGGTCGGCCGGGTGGAAGAGATAGGCGTAGGAACGCTGGCCGCCCCGGCCCACCCGGCCCCGGATCTGGTGCAGCTGGCCGAGGCCCAAGAGGTCGGCCCGGTCGACCACCAGGGTGTTCACCGAGGGCATGTCGATCCCCGACTCGATGATGGTGGTGCAGCAGAGCACGTCGTAGCGGCGTTCGGCGAAGTCGAACACCACCTGCTCGAGCGTGCCCTCGTCCATCTGGCCGTGGGCGATGGCCACCCGGGCCTCGGGCACCAGCTGCCGCAGTCGTCGGGCCACGTTCTCGATGTCGGCCACCCGGTTGTGGACGTAGAAGACCTGGCCCTCCCGGAGCAGTTCGCGCCGGATGGCCTCGGAGACGGCGGCCGGGTCCTCCTCCCCGACGTAGGTGAGGATCGGCCGGCGGTCGGCCGGCGGGGTGTTGACCAACGACAGGTCCCGGATGCCGGTGAGGGCCATCTCGAGGGTCCTCGGGATCGGGCTGGCGGTCAGGGTGAGCACGTCGACGCCCTCGGCCAACCGTTTGACCGACTCCTTGTGCGTCACCCCGAAGCGCTGCTCCTCGTCCACCACCAACAGGCCGAGTTGGCGGAAGGCCAGGTCGTCGGCCAGCAGCCGGTGGGTGCCGACCACGACGTCGACCGAGCCGTCGGCCAGGCCGTCGATGACCTTGCGGGCCTGGGCCGCCGACAGGAACCGGCTGAGCAGCTCGACCCGGATCGGGTACGGGGCGAAGCGGTCGGCGATGGTCTGGTAGTGCTGGCTGGCCAGCAGCGTCGTCGGCACCAGGACGGCCGCCTGGCGCCCGGCCTGGACCGCCTTGAACACCGCCCGCACCGCCACCTCGGTCTTGCCGAAACCGACGTCGCCGCAGACCAGCCGGTCCATCGGGCGCGGCTCTTCCATGTCGGCCTTCACCTCGGCGATGGCCCGGAGCTGGTCGGCCGTCTCGGTGTAGGGGAAGGCGGCCTCCATCTCCTGCTGCCAGGGCGTGTCGGGACCGAAGGCGAAGCCCTCAGCCACCATCCGGGCCCGGTAGAGGACCACCAGCTCCTCGGCCACCTCGCTGGCGGCGGCCCGGGCCCGGGCCCGGGTCCGCTGCCAGTCGGCGCCGCCCATCTTCGACAGCGTCGGCTGCTCGCCGCCCGAGTACGGCGTGACCGCCTCGATCTGGTCGACCGGGAGGTAGAGGCGGTCGCCGCCCCGGTACTCGAGCACCAGGTAGTCACGGGTCGTGCCCCCGATGGTGCGCGACGTCACCCCGGAGAAGCGGGCCACGCCGTGCTGGCGATGGACCACGTAGCTGCCCGGCGCCAGGTCGTCGAAGAAGCCGTCGGTCGGCCGGGCCCGGGGGCGAGCCACCCGGTGGGCCACCCGCCGGCCGGTGACGTCGGACTCGGAGAGCACGGCCACCTTCAGGTCGGGGAGGATGAAGCCGGAGGCGATCGGCGCCGCCACCACCCGGACGCCGCGGGCGGCCGCCGTGACCTCGACCACCGGCGCCGTCACCCCCTCGCCGGCCAGCACGGTCGAGAGACGCTCGGCGCCGGCGACCGAGGTGGCGCACAGGGTGACCGAGTAGCCCTCCTCGACCAGGCCGCCCACCTGGCGGGCGAGCAGCGAGGCGTCGCCGGTCACCGGCGGGAAGTTCCGCACCGTGACCACCGGGACGTTCGGACCCTCGGGGGTCGCCGTCACCGTCAGCAGGGCCGCCCGGCTCTTCTCGAGCAGCCGGTCGAAGGGCAGGTGCAGGTGGGGCAAGGCGGTCCGAACACCGGGCGCCGGCTCGCCGTCCGGTCCCCCGCCATCCGGCTGGTCGTCGCTCGGCACCTCGTCCTCGTCGACCCCGTCCGGTGCCGTGACCACACCCCAGGTCCCGGCCAGGGTGGCGGCCAGGGCCGCCTCCTCGTCGTTGAGGTCGGCCGCCCGGGCCCGGACCCGGCTCGGCTCGAGCAGCACCACTTGGGCCGTCTCGGCCAACCGGTCGGTCAGGAGCTCGGCCGTCGGGTGGAGCCACGGGAGCCACGACTCCATGCCGTCGAACTGCTCGCCGGCGGCCAGGCGCTCCCACTGCGAGCGGCCCCAGGGCTCGGTGACCTCGAGCTCGGCCGCCCGGGCCCGGATCTCGGCCGTGGGCGCCATCTCCCGGCACCCGAACAGTCCCACCTCGTCGATGTCCGCTACCGACCGTTGGTCGGCGACGTCGAACACCGTGAGCCGATCCACCTCGTCACCCCACAGGTCGATGCGCACCGGCACGTCGGTGGTCGACGGGAACACGTCGATGATCCCACCGCGCACCGCCACCTCACCCCGGTGTTCGACCTGGTGCTCCCGGCGGTAGCCCGACCCGATGAGGGTGGCCACCGTCTCGTCGACGTCGAGTCGAGCGCCCTTGGCCACCACCAGGGGCCGGGCACTCTCGGCCCACGGGCCGAGGCGCTGGAGCAAGGCCCGGATCGGGGCCACCACGATCCTCGGCGGCCGGGACCAGCCCACGGGCCCCGCCGGGCCGACCTCGGCCCCGAAGAGGTGCCAGAGGACGGCCAGCCGGCGGCCCATGGTGGACACCTCGGGGCTGACACGCTCGAAGGGCAGGGTCTCCCAGGCTGGCAAGAGCACCACCGGGTCGTCGAGACCGCCGAGGTAGGTCCCCGTGCCCACGGGCCGTTCCTCGGGCGCCACCATGCACAACAGATCGGCCGTGAGCCGTTCGGCGTCGGACATGGTGGCCGTGACCACCACCAGGGGCCGGCGGTCCGAGAGGGCGGCCAACCCGGCCAGGGCGAAGGCCTGGGCGGCCACCGGGACCGACAGCGTGGCCGTGGACAGGCCGAGGACGCGGGCGAGCTCCGTCTCGTGGCGCAGCAGTGGCGGCAGCGGGCCGAGGCCGACCGGGTCGCTCACCGGATCGGCTCGAGCTGGCCGGCGCCCGGCATCGACGACATCGTGGATCCGGCCATACCTCAGCCGTTGACCCGGTTCATCGCCGCCTCGACACCGTCGGCGATCAGCAACTCCACCGCGTCGGCGGCTTCGGCCACGCTCTGCTCCAGCTCACGGCGCTGACCGGCCGAGGGCCGGCGCAGCACGTAGTCGGCACCGGCCTGGGGCGATGGCGGCTTGCCGATCCCGATCCGGATCCGCACGTAGTCGTTGGTGTGCAGGTGCGCCTGGACGGACTTGAGCCCGTTGTGACCCGCCGTGCCGCCGCCGATCTTGACCTTGAGGCGCCCCGGGGCCAGGTCCAGCTCGTCGTGCACGATGACCAGGGCCCTCGGATCCTCGATACCGAAGCGCCGGACCAGGGGTCGGACTGCCGCCCCGGAGTCGTTCATGAAGGTGGTGGGGACGGCCAGCGCCACCCGTCGCCCGCCGAGGGTGACCTCGGCCACCGACGCCGGTTGGCCTCGGAGTGGCTTCAGCGGCCCGGCGCCGTGACGATCGGCCACGAGTCGGACGGCGTCGGCACCCACGTTGTGCCGGGAGCCGGCGAACTCCTCGCCCGGGTTCCCGAGGCCCACCACGAGCAGGTCGGCCGGTGTCCCCCGCCGGGGGGCGTCCCGATCGCTGCCCCCGAAGAGGCGGCGCAGGACCTAGCCCTCGCCGTCGGCGCTCTCGCCGGACGGTGCCTCGGCGGCCTCGGCCCCCTCCGTCGCTTCGCCCTCGCCCTCGCCCTCGGCCGTGACCCGGGGGGCCTGGCCGGCCACGATGGCCACGTCGTCCTCGAGCTCGGTGGTGACGCCGTTCGGGAGGGTGAGATCGGCGATGCGGATGGCGCCGCCGATGACCAGGTCGGTGATGTCGACCTCGATCGAGGACGGGATGTCGGCCGGACGGGCCCGCACCGAGAGGGTGAAGAGCTGCTGCTCGACCAGACCGTCGCCGTGCTGGACCTCGAGGGCCTCGCCGGTGAGGTTGACCGGCACCTCGGCGGCGATGACCTCGTCACGCCGGACGATCTGGAAGTCGACGTGGGTCACCGTGCCCTTGACCGGGTGGCGCTGCATGGCCCGGGCCAGGGTCAGGAAGGTGGTGTCGCCGGCCACCAAAGAGAGCAGCGTGTTCGACCCGGACTCACCCGACAGGGCGATCCGCAGCTCACGGCCGACCACGGCCACCGGGACCGGCTCGCTGCCGTGCCCGTAGATGACGCCCGGGATCTTGCCCTCGGTCCGCAGGCGACGGCTCGAACGTGAGCCGAGGGAACGGCCCACTTCGGCGGCAAGGGTGATCTCGGGCATGGCGGGTCTCCTCGGGCGAAGCGTCTCGGTCGGTGTCGCCGGAGCCGGTGCCCCCTACGGGGCCGGCACGCCCCTGGCGAACGGCTGCCCAGCGTAGCCGCCCGGGAGGGTGGCCGACCACCGCCACCCGGTATCCCGGGTTGGCTCAGGCCAGGTTGTCGCCGCCGAAGATGTCCGAGACCGAGGTGTCCTCGAAGACGGCGTCGATGGCGTCGGCGATGATCCGGGCCACCGAGAGCACCTCGAGCTTGTCGAAATAGCGGTCGGCCAGCACCGGGAGGGTGTCGGTGACCACCACCCGGGTGATGGACGAGGCCTTGAGCCGGTCGATGGCCGGGTCCGAGAGGACGGCGTGGGTGGCCATGGCCCAGATGTCGGCCGCCCCGGCATCGGCCAGGAGCTCGGCGGCGGCACAGATCGTCCCGGCGGTGTCGATCATGTCGTCGATCAGGATGCAGTGCCGACCCTCGACGGCACCTACCACGTGGCGGGCCTCCACCGTGTTGGCCGTGCCCCGGGGCCGGGTCTTGTGGACAAGGGCCAGGTCGCAGCCCAGGTGCTGGCTGTAGCGCTCGGCCACCTTCACCCGGCCGGCGTCGGGGGCCACCACCACGACGTCGCTGGTGGCGTGGTTGCGCAAGTAGTCCTCGAGCACCGGCGCCGCCGTCAGGTGGTCGAAGGGGACGTCGAAGAAGCCCTGGATCTGGCCGGAGTGCAGGTCGACGCTGACCACCCGGTCGGCGCCGGCGGCCGACAGCATGTCGGCCACCAGCTTGGCCGTGATGGGCTCACGTCCCGAGGCCTTGCGATCCTGGCGCGAGTAGCCGTAGTACGGGCAGACGGCGGTGATGCGCTTGGCTGAGGCGCGCTTGGCCGCGTCGATCATGATCATCTGCTCCATGACCGTGTCGTTCACCGGGCCGCAGTGGGTCTGGATGATGAAGACGTCGCAGCCCCGGATCGAGCTGCCGTACCGGCAGTGGACCTCACCGTTGGCGAACTCCCGGAGGTTGGCCTCCATCAGGGTGACGTTGAGGTGACGGGCGATCTCTTCGGCGAGGGCCGGGTGCGAGCGCCCGGACACCAGCTCCAGTCGACGGTGCGGGACGTACTCCACCCCGCGAGGCTACCGCGTCGGCGGCAGGGTCGACAGGGCCCGATCGCCGATCAGTCGACGGGGATCGGGAGCACCGTGAAGGGCAGGACGACGGCGTCGTCGGCCACCTCGGCCCCCGGTCCGAGGGAGGCGAAGGGGCCCACCCGGGCCCGATCGCCGATCCTCGACAGCACGCACATGCTGTGCCGGATCTCGGCTCGGGCCCCGACCACCGTGTCGACCAGGGTGGCGTCGGGACCGATCTCGGTGCCCTCGCCCACGGCGCACCGGCCCTTCAGCACCACCCCGGGCAGGAGCACGACGTCGTGGGCCAGCTCGACCCCGGCGTCGACGTACGTGCGCTCGGGGTCCCACATCGTCACGCCCCGACGCATCCAACGCTCGTTGATCCGATCCCGCAGCTCGGCCTCGGCGATGGCCAGCTGGGCCCGGTCGTTGACCCCGGCCACCTCGATCGGGTCGCCGACCGGGAGGGACTGGACCCGGTAGCCGGCGTCGTGGAGCACGCCCACCACGTCGGTGAGGTAGTACTCGCCCTGGGCGTTGGCCGGGCTCAGCCGGCGCAACGCCGGCGCCAGCAGCGCCCGGCGGAAGCAGTAGATCGAGGTGTTGACCTCGGTGACGGCCCGCTCCTCCTCGGTGGTGTCCACCTCCTCGACCACCCGCACGACCTGGTCGTCGCGTCCGTGGATCACCCGGCCGTAGCCGAACGGCTCCTCCACGTCGGCCGTGAGCAGGGTGGCGCCGGCGTCGTGCTCCCGGTGGTAGCGGACCAGCGCGGCCAGGGTCGGGGGACGCAACAGCGGCGTGTCGCCCGGCAGCACCACCACGTCGCCGTCCCCGTCGTCGTCGGCCAGACCGGTCAGGGCGACGGCGGTGGCGTCGCCGGTCCCGCGCTGCTCGGGCTGCTCCACGAACTCGATGGTCATGCCGACCGGGGCGTGCTCGATCAGCGTCTTGGTGACCCACTCCCCCCGATGGCCGACGACCACCACGACCTGGGACACGTCCAGCTCGGCCAGATGCGTCGAGGACGTGGAGGACCATCGGCCGCCCGCACAACCGGTGCAGGGGCTTGGGCCGCTCCGAGCGCATCCGGGTCCCCTCCCCGGCGGCGAGCACGACGGCAGAGAGCGGGCGAGTGGTCATGGACCCATTCTGCCCCAGCGTCGCCGGCGAGGGTCAGAGGGGCGCACGGCGCCCCGGCGGGCCGTCGGCCGCCCCGTTAGGGTGGCCCCATGGCACGGATCGAGTACGACGAGTTCTCGCTCTTCTCCGAGAACGCCGAGGAATTCGGCCTTCCCTACGACGGTCCGCCGACCGTGCGACGGACCTCGGTCGAGCTCGAGCCGGGCCGCCAACTCAGCGCCCTGGTCTGGGGCGACGGGCCCCCCGAACTCGTGCTGGTCCACGGCGGGGCGCAGAACGCCCACACCTGGGACACGGTCGCCATGGCCCTCGGGCGGCCGCTGGTCGCCGTCGACCTCCCGGGCCACGGGCACTCCGACGGGGGGTCGCACGGCTCGATGGCCGTCGACCACCTGGCCGACGACGTCGCCGTCGCCATCTCGGCCCTGGCGCCCGAGGCCCGCGGTGTCGTCGGGATGTCCCTCGGCGGCCTGACCTCCATCGCCCTGACCGCCCGCCACCCCGATCTGGTCCGGGCGCTGGGCCTCATCGACGTCACCCCGGGGGTCAACAACAAGAAGGCCTCGGCCATCACCGCCTTCATCAACGGGCCGCCGAGCTTCGCCGACTTCGACGAGATCCTGGCCCGGACCATCGAGTACAACCCGACCCGGTCGGTGTCGTCCCTTCGCCGGGGGATCCTGCACAACGCCGTGCAGCTCGACGACGGCAGCTGGGTGTGGCGCTACGCCCGATTCCGGCAGAACGAGTCCGGCGTCCGACCCGAGTTCGCCGACCTGTGGGCCGGGATCTCGTCGGTTCGGGTCCCGCTGCTACTGGTGCGGGGCATGGCCGAGGGCACCGTGGTCGACGACGACGACGAGGCCGAGCTGCTGCGACGTCAACCCGACGCCCAGGTGGAGCGGGTCGAGGGCGCCGGTCACAGCGTGCAGGGCGACAAGCCGGTCGAGCTGGCCCAACTGCTCGACGCCTTCATCGGCTGAGCCACTCCCCGCCCGACACGCCTCGCGGCACGGGCCCCATGGTCGGTAGCCTCGCGAGGTGCGCAGTATGTGGTTCTCGCCCCGGGCCATCGGGCTGCACATCACGGTGCTCATCGTGGTGCCGACGTTCTTCGCCCTCTTCGACTGGCAGCTCCATCGCGCCCTGGCCGGCAACGGGCTGAGTTGGGCCTACGTCTTCGAGTGGCCGTTCTTCGCCCTGTACGCGGTCTACCTGTGGTGGAAGCTGGTCCACGAGGCGCCCGGGACACCGGTCGACGCCGAGCAGAGCGGGTCGAGCGCCGAACCCACGAAGGGCGTGTCGGCACCGGCCGTTCCAGCGGCGGCCACCGAGGACGACGAGCTGGCGGCCTACAACCGCTATCTGGCTGAACTCGACGCCCACGACCGGCGCCAAGGTCGCTGAGCGAAACGGAGCAAAACCTCGAGCTTCCTCCCTATCGGGGTGGCGCTAGAGGTGCAGCATCATGGTGACGGCATCGTCGACGGGTGCCACCACGTCGAAGCCGAACTTCTCGTAGAGGCGTCGAGCGCCGTTGTCGCGCGCCACGCTCAGGCTGATGGCCCCGGTGCCCGCTCGACGGGCCCGCGTGATGAGCTCTTCCAGCATTTGCGTACCGACGCCGCGCTGCCGGCAACCGACAACGACCCCGATGGTCAGCTCGGGCGTGGTCGCATCGACGTAGCCATAGCCGGGATCACCTTCGGGCAGACACCGAAGCCACGCCGCACCCACGGGAACGGTCGATTCGGCGACGACGCCGAGGTCGCCAGGCTTCGGCCAGCCGGCAAGGTGTGAGCCAACTCCGGCCGGTCCAAGACCTCCTCCACCGACCCGGAGGTCCGTCGGGCCGCCAGAACGCGGCAGCTACCAGCATCTGTGCGAGGAAGGGGGCGTCCTGCGCTGCAGCCTGCCGTAGTCGGAGGCCCATGGGCGGAGGCTATCCAGACGGGCCGTTCTCGAGCTTGATTGCTCCGGGGGGAGGGCTCGAACCTCCAACATCCGGCTCCAAAGGCCGACGTTCTGCCAATTGAACTACCCCGGAACGGGTGCCGTCCCGGTGGGCCCGGCGCCGACGGTGGACCGTAGCCCGAAGGCTACCTGGCGGGTCGCGCCTGGTCGTCGGCTCGCTGTCCTCGCCGAGTCCGGTGGCGCCGGTAGGCTCCGCGACACCCGAGCGGGACTCGCCCGTGAGGTCCGTCCGGCCGTGGGTGCCGGTCCCGAGGCAAGGAGGCGGTGCGGCCGATGAGGATCCTCGTCGTCGACGACGACCCGGCGGTGAGCGGATCCCTCGACCGGGCCCTGCGCCTCGAGGGCTACGAGGTCGAGACGGCGGCCGATGGGGACCAGGCACTGCGAGCCCTGGCCCTCTCGCCGCCCGACGCCGTGATCCTCGACATCCAGCTGCCGGGGATCAACGGCCTCGAGGTCTGCCGCCGGCTGCGCTCCCTCGGCGACGACACCCCGGTGCTCATGCTGACCGCCCGCGACGCCGTCGATGACCGGGTCCACGGGCTCGACGCCGGGGCCGACGACTACCTGGTAAAGCCGTTCGCCCTGGCCGAGCTGCTGGCCCGACTGCGGGCCCTGCTGCGCCGGCGGAGCAACGACGAGGGCGAGGTCCTGCGCTTCGAGGACCTGAGCCTCGACCTCGGGACCCGGGAGGCCCGACGCGGTGACCGGGTGTTCTCGTTGACCCGGATCGAGTTCGACCTGCTGGAGCTGCTGCTCCGCCACCCGCGCCAGGTACTCACCCGCGACGTCATCTTGGATCGGGTCTGGGGCTACGACTTCGACTCGGGCACCAACTCGCTCGCCGTCTACGTCGGCTACCTGCGGCGCAAGACCGAAGAGGGTGGCGAACCGCGCTGCATCCACACCGTCCGCGGCGTGGGGTACGTGCTGAAGGATCAATGACCTTTCGCAGCCGGCTGGTCCTGGCCTCGATCGTGGCCGTGGCCGTGGCCGTGGTGGCGGCAGCGGTCGTGGCCTACTTCCCGGCCCGCAACGCCCTGATCAAGTCGCTCGACAACGAGCTCCAGTACCGCGCCGAGTCGGCCCTGAACTCGAGCGCCAACCGCGTGATCGCCACCACCGACCTGTTCGGCGACTACGCCCGATTCTGGCCGTCGGGCATCCAGTCCTCCGGGGTCACCCTGCCAGTCACCAACCAGGTCCGGGCGGTGGCCGCCGGAAAGAGCGCACCCTTCTTCACCAGTGTGGAGGTGAACGGCGTCGACCTCCGCGAGTACGTCACCGTGGCCGATGCCGGCACCGCCATCCAGACCAACCTCGGCGTGCGGGTGCTCGAGAGCGACAACGCCTTCCAGCTGGCCACCCCGCTCACCGGTGTCAACGAGCAGATACGCCAGCTGCGGGTCTTCCTGATCCTGGTGGCCCTGGGCGGGATCGCCCTGGCCGTCCTGCTCGGTTGGCTGGTCGGCCGCACCGCCCTCGTGCCGCTCAACGACCTGACGGCCACCGTCGAGGAAGTGGCCGACACCACCGACGTCTCGCGCCGGCTCGATCCCGGTGGACCCGACGAGCTCGGTCGGCTCCGACGGGCCTTCAACCGCCTGCTCGGGGCGCTGGAGGTCTCGCGCGAGGCCCAACGGCTCCTGGTCCTCGACGCCTCCCACGAGCTGCGCACCCCGCTCACCAGCCTGCGCACCAACCTCGAGGTGCTGCGCCGGGTGGACGAGCTCGACCCGGTCGATCGGGAGGTGCTGGTGGCCGACGTCCTCTCCCAGCTCGAGGAGCTGACCACGACGGTGGGCGACATGGCCGAGCTGGCCCGGGGTGGCCAGCGGCCCCAGGAGCCCGAGCTGCTGCGCTTCGATCAACTGGTCGAGGACGCCGTGGCCGTGGCCACCACCCATGGGCGCTCCCGGGGCGTCCACTTCGAGTTCTCCTCCCAGCCGAGCTGGGTCAACGGTCAGCACGACCGCATCACGCGGGCCGTCGGGAACCTGCTCGACAACGCCCTCAAATGGAGTCCCGACGGCGCCGTGGTCCAGGTGAGCTGCGCCGCCGGCACGGTCTCGGTGCGCGACCACGGCCCGGGGATCGCCGCCGAGGACCTGCCCCACATCTTCGACCGCTTCTACCGCGCACCCAACGCCCGGGGTCTCCCCGGCTCGGGACTGGGCCTGGCCATCGTGGCCCAGGTGGCCGAAGCCGAGGGCGGTTCGGTGGACGTCGGCACGGCCCCGGGGGGCGGCGCCGTGCTCCGGCTCCAGTTGCCGGTGGCCACGCCGCCCGTGTTCGAGCTCGCACCGACCGAGGAGGCTCCGCCGGCGGTTCCCGACGATGCGGACACCGATGAACCCACGCCGGAGCTGCCGCCGACCCCGGCATCGCCGGCCGGCCCGGGCGAACAAGGCCTGCCACCCGTCTGACCCCTCGACGAGGCCCAGGCGGGTCGTCAGTCGGCCGGCGTCCGCTCCCGACGGAGTACGCCGGCCACCGCCCGCATGAACAGCACCGAGGACAGCACCAGGCCGATGAACCCGATGGCCTGGAGGGTGAGCCGCACGTCGCTCGTCGTCGCCAGCTCCGCCGCCACCAGCAGGACGGCCGAGGCCAACAGCCCGACGCACCCGAATACCGACATCAGTATCCGGTCGATCCACCGACTGACGACCCGTTCGTCCCGGTCGGCGAACCGCTCCACCCGCACGCTCAGGCGACCGGCCCGCAGCTGGGTGGCCAGCTCGTCGACGTGCTCGGGCAGGGTGCGGAGCGCCGGCAACGAGCGCCGCAGTTCCTGGCCGAGGAGGTCACCGACCGCCTCCGGTTCCACTCCCAGCAGGCCCTCGGCCGCCCTCGACGCCTCGGTGGCGAGATCGAAGGTCGGGTCGATCGCCCGGAGCGTCCCGTCCAGGGTCAACAGCGCCTTGGAGAGCGACGTCATCGACGTCGGCACCCGGAGTCCGTGACGGGTCATCACGGTGAGCACAGCCGGGATCATCGCCGGATCGAACCCCCCGGCCGCTTCGGCCATCAGCTGGCCGATGTCGGACTCGAGCGCCTGAAGGTCGGCGGTGGCGTCGGCGCCGGCCAGGTGGCGGACAGCTCGGGCGACGACCATGGGCTCGTCGGCGGTCATGCCGATGGCCATGTCCTGGAGCGCTCGCCGGGTGGTGGCGTCGAGGATGCCGACGGCGCCGAAGTCGAGCAGCCAGAGCCGGCCCCACTCGTCGACCATGAGGTTCCCCGGGTGGGGGTCGGCGTGGAAGACGGCGGCGTGGAGCACCTGGTCGAGGAAGCTGGACAGGAGGGCCTGGGCGAGCATGTGCGGCGGGACGCCGCTGCCGGCTACCGCCCCGGGGGCGTCGATCGGCCGACCGGTCGCCTCCTCCATGACCAGCAGCCGACCGGTCGTCAGCTCGTGGAACACCTCGGGCACCCGGATGACGTCGTCGGCCGGGTCGTCGTGGGCAATGGCTGAGCGGAGGCGGTCGCTCATCGACGCCTCCCGCAGGAAGTCGAGCTCCCGGTCCATGCTGGTGATGAGCTCCTCGGACAGGGCCCGGACGCCGAACTCCCGGGCACCCTCGACCCGGCGCTCGATGATCCGGGCGCCCAGGCGCAGCACCGTGGCGTCCCGACGGAGGATCTCGTCGAGACCCGGCCGCTGGATCTTTACGACCACGGCCTCCCCGCTGGCCAGGATCGCCCGATGGACCTGGCCGATCGATGCCGACGCCAGCGGGTCGAAGGAGAACTCGGCGAACACCTCTTCGACGGGGCGGCCCAGCTCGCGCTCGACCAGTGGGCGCACGTCGTCGGCCGGGATGGGTCGGACGGCCGAGCGGAGGTGGGACAGCTCCTCGACCACCGGGTCGGCCAGCAGGTCGGGTCGGGTCGAGGCGATCTGCCCGAACTTCACGAACATCCCGCCGACGTCCTCGAGCACCAGGCACAGCCGGCGACCGAATTCGGCGCTGGTGATGCCCGACGACGAGAGGTACTGGGGCCGGAGGAGCCCTCGATGACGGGCCGCCCCGAGGACCTCCCAGAATCGGCCGATCGGCGCCACGGTCTGGCGCAGCCAGCGGACGGGGTGCAACCACGATCGGGTCCGATGGCGCACCGGGGCGCGGCGCCGACCGACGGCCTCGGGGATGATGAGCAGGACCATCGTGGCCAGCAGGCCGAACAACACGGTCAGGGCGTCGACCACGAGCGTCGAGTCCTTGCCCCCGTTCACGACCGCCTCGGCGCCCAGGGCACCGACCACCGTGCCGACGATGGCGGCGGTGAACGTCCGCCACCAGCCGACGGCGATGCCGATGAGACGGCCGCTCGCCAGACCCAGCACCACCACGAAGAGAATCGCCAGGATCAGCGAGAAGACGTTCTTGAAGGTGATCGTGATGCCGGAGTGGGACGTCGCGGCCAGGATCGCCCCCAGCGCCGGGAACGGGGTCATGTGCCGCTCAGGGATCGAGGCCCGGTCGGGCCGTCCCGCCGCCGTGGTCGCTCACCCGATTCCCCTTCGCCGCGATCGAGGCAACAGATTGCCGCACCCAGCTGACGCTGGCAATGGTGCGTGGCAGCGTGCCTGACCTGGCGGCCGGCGCGCTCGACCGCTAGCCTGCCGCACGGCATGGGATCACTGATCAAGAAGCGCCGCAAGCGCATGCGTAAGAAGAAGCACAAGAAGATGCTGAAGGCCACCCGCTGGCAGCGGCGGGCCGGTAAGTAGGCCAACAGCCGAGTGCGGTACCCGCCCGGTGGGCGGGTACCCGTGTTTCGGGGCCCGGTGGGCAGACCTCCGGGCCAGCTCGTGGCCGGGGGCCGACGGCTGACCGCTCAGTCGGCCGACGACGGACCGTTCCAGCCTTCGGGCACCGTCTCGGTGGCGAGCAGGCGACCCACCTCGTCGCCCACCTGCAACGTCCCTTGTTCGAGCTGGGCCGCCGACGGCCGAGCGTCCTCGACGAACCAGGTCGAGCCGCTGCCGGCCAGGAGCGGCTCGACACCGGTGGCTTCCCCGAGGGCGTCGCGCCACGCAGCCAGGCGAGGCTCCACCCGCAGTGCGGCGGCCGTGAGGTCGTTGATCGGTGCTCCCCCGTCCACTGGGCCGTCCGACGCTCCGCCCTCGGCGGCCAGGTCGTCCCAGGCCCGGTAGACGGCGGCCGTGTCGACCCCGAACGGCGGCAGGAGCAGGACCAGGGAGCGCTGCTCGTGCTCCAGGGGCGTCAGCTGCTCGCCGATCCCTTCGACCATCGCCCGACCGCCGCGCACGCAGAAGGCCACGTCGGCCCCGAGGGCCGCCGCCACCTGGGGGTCCGTGCAACCGGCCCACCGCAGCACGGCGCCGGCATCGGCCGATCCCCCACCGAGCCCGCCGCCGACCGGGATGTGCTTCTCCAACCGGACCCCGGCCCGCCGGTCGACGGCCCGGAGCGCCCGCAGGATCAGGTTGTCCGGGCCCACCGACAACCCGTCGGCCCGGGTCCACGGGTCGGCGATGATCGTGAGGCCCTCGCCCGCCGGGTCGATCTCGAGCTGGTCGGCCACGCTCAGTGTGACCATCTCGGCCGAGAGCTCGTGGTAGCCGTCGGGACGCACCCCGACCACCCGCAACGAGCGGGTCAGCTTGGCCGGAGCGGCCAGCCGGACGAGATCGTCGCTCACCGCCCCGGGTCCCCCGTGGCCGCCAGCCGCCCCCAGGCGGCCACGTCCAGTTCCTCGGCCCGTTGCGACGGCGCCACGCCGGCCCGGTCGAAGGCGTCCGGGTCGACCACGCCCAGGGTGGAGGTCCGCAGCATCTTGCGTCGATGGGCGAAACCCGACCGGACGACGGTGCGGAGGCGGTCGTAGTCGACCACGGCGGGGTCGACGGCGGGAACCGGTCGCCGGACCAACCGCACCAGCACCGACTCGACCTTGGGCCTCGGGAGGAAGACGGTCGCCGGCACCCGTCCGACGACGGCGGCCGTCGCCCAGTAGGCCACCCGCACCGAGACCGCACCGTACGCCGGGTCCCCCACGCCGGCGGCCAACCGCTCGCCCACTTCCCGCTGGACCATCACCAGGAGCGAGTCGACGGTGGGCGCCTCCTCGAGCACCCGCAGTACCACGGGGACGGCCACGTTGTAGGGCAGGTTGGCCACCAGGGACCACGGCCCGTCCACCGGCCCACCGAGGAGAGCGCTCCAGTCGACGGTCAGCGCATCGGCTTCGAACACGCTGACCCGCTCGGTGCCCGGGGCGTCGGCCACCACCCGGCGCAGCACCGGCACCAGGTGCCGGTCGACCTCAACGGCCAGGACCCGAGCGCCGGTCTCGGCCAGCGCCAGGGTCAAGGAGCCGAGACCGGCCCCGACCTCGACGACCGAGCTCTCCCGACCGAGGTCGGCCAGACGCACGATGCGACGGACGGTGTTCGGGTCGACCACGAAGTTCTGGCCGAGGGCCCGGCTGGGCCGCAGCCCGTGCTCGTCCAGCAGGCGGTGGACGTCGGCCGGCGAGTGGGTCACCAGGAAACGGTAACCGTCACCGTCCCGGTGCTCAGATCGCTCAGCTGCTCGAAGACGTCGGGGGCCAGGTCCACTGCCCGGTTGGCCTCCTCCCGGTCCATGACCACGCAGTAGGCCACCACCCCGGTCGCCACGTCGGTGACCGTGAGATGCGTTCCCATCGGCAGGGTCGGGCTGGCGCACTCGTCCGACGGCTGGCCGGCGTAGCGGTACCAGGTCGCCGTCCCGGTGAGCGATGAGGTGGCCACCGGCGCCGCGGTCGTGGTCGTCGTCGTGGGTGGCGGTGGCGGCGCCGTGGTCGTCGTCGTGGTCGGCGCCGGCCGCACCTCGGCCGCCGGTGCGTACGCCGGGCTGGCGGTGGCCGCCGGCGCCGTCGTCGTGGTGCTGGACGGCGACGTCGTGCTCGAGCCGGAGGCGGGCGTCGTCGTCGAGGTGCTCCCCCGATAGGTGACGAGCTGCCAGCTCGGCGTCGTGACCCGCAGCGCCACCGGCGCTGGGCTGCCATGGCCCGTGGCACGCGACGCCAGGGGTGTTCTCACGGGTCCGCCACGTAGTACGAGGAGTGGCACGACGAACGTCGCTCCAACTAGGAGCACTGCGACGAGCGCGCGTCTCCCCCCGGTGCTTTGTGTCCTCAGGGCTCCACCCTTCTCCGGGGACATTGCACCCATGCCGACCCATGGGGGTTGACGGGGAACTTAGGAAAGGGATCGACCGGGGCGCAACCCCGAACGCTACGGCGGACGGAGGATTCACCCAGACTTCCTGGTCACAGCGGGCTTTTCCGGCGCGACGTCCTATCGTCCCTGGTCAGCGCCTTGCGCATTCGTGAATTACGCGGAAGCACCAGTTCACAAGGGGCATTTCTATTTGCAGATATAAGCAACCTATTGCTTTAAGCCAAATGCACGAGAGGCCGCGTCCCATGACGTGGCAGCCAGCTCGTCCGGGTCCATCTGGCGGGTGGCGGCCAGGGCGACCCCGACGATGGGCACGAAGCTGGGCTCGTTCGGCCGGCCGCGGTGCGGCACCGGCGCCAGGAAGGGGCTGTCGGTCTCGACCAGCAGGCGATCGAGCGGGCAGCGGGCCGCCGCCGCCCGCACCTCGGGTGCGTTCTTGAACGTGGCGATCCCGCTGAACGAGACGAACATCCCCGCCTCGAGGCATCGCTCCACCTCCGGCTCGCCGCCGGTGAAGCAGTGCAGGATGGTCCGCTCGGGCACCCCCTCGGTGCCCAGCACGTCGAACAGGTCGTCCCACGCGTCGCGGGCGTGGATGACCAGGGTGAGCCCCAGCTGCTGCGCCAGGCCGATCTGGCTGGCGAACACCTGCCTTTGCTCGGACCTCGGCGAGTGTTCGTAGTGGTAGTCGAGCCCGCATTCCCCGACGCCGACGACGAGTCCCTCGTCCGACCGGGAGGCCTCTTCGAGCAGCGAGGCCACCGTCCCGACCCCGAGCGAGGCGTCGTGGGGATGGAGCCCGAGGGTGGCCCAGACCTCGGGGAGTCCGCGGCCGAGCTCGCCCGAGCGGACCGCCCGGGCCAGCCCCAGCGCCTGCTCGGACGTGGTGCGGTCGGTCCCGACGCACACCATGCGCTCCACGCCGGCCCCCGCCGCCCGCCCGAGCGCCTCGACCAGCGGGTCCACGGCGGCGTCCCGGGCCTCACCGGGCGAGTCGTCGTCGCTCGGGTCCCCCGTCAGGTAGCGCTCCTGGAGGTGGCAGTGCGAGTCGAACCAGCGGGCGACGGGCTCGAGCCCGGTCGGCACCGGGTTCAGTCCTTTCGTCGGGGGAAGAGCGGTGCGCCCTTCTCGACCGGCCGCCCGCCCGGGTAGCCGCCCCACCGGGCGGCCTCGGGGAGCCGCTGGTCGGCGGGGGCGCCGTCCAGCCCGATCCGCCGCCAGATCTCCGCGGCCGTCGACGGCATGGCCGGCGTGATCAGCAGGGCCACGATGCGCAGCGTCTCGAGGGCGCTCCCCAGCACGGCGTCGACCGCCGGTCCCGGCTCGGCCTTCCACGGCTCGGTCGCCTCGAGCTCGGCGTTGGCCGCCCCAATGAGCCGCCAGGTGGCCTCGAGCGCCTCATGGGGCGCCGTCCGGTCCCAGGCCGAGGTGGCGTCGGCCAGGGCGGTCTGCGCCGCCGTCGCCAGGGGGCTACCGGGGTCGGGGGCCGGGCCCGTGCCGCCGCACTTGGAGCCCACCACCGTGGCCACCCGGGCCACCAGGTTGCCCAGGTTGTTGGCCAGATCCGAGTTGTACCGGGCCAGGATCCCCTCGTAGGAGAAGTCCCCGTCGGTCCCGAGCGGCGTGCTCCGCAGGAGGTGGTACCGCACGGCATCGACCCCGAAATCGCTGGTCAGTGCCTCGGGGGTGATGTCGGTGAGCTTGATCGGCCCCGGCTCGGCCGCCTGGGCCGCCTCGGCCAGCAGGGTCTTGGAGAGCTTCTCGCCCCCGACCAGCAGCCAGCCGTGGACGAAGATGTTGGCCGGCGGCTCGACGCCGGCGGCCATGCACATGGCCGGCCACCACACGCAGTGGAACCGCAGGATCTCCTTGCCGATGAGATGGTGGACCGCCGGCCACCACCGCTCGAATTCCTCCTGGTCCCGGCCGTAGCCGATGGCCGTCAGGTAGTTGATCAGCGCGTCGTACCAGACGTAGAAGACGTGGCGCTCGTCCCAGGGGACCGGGACCCCCCAGTCGATCGAGGTCCGGGTGATCGAGATGTCCCGCAGGCCACCCCGGATGAAGCTGAGGGCCTCGTTGCGCTTGGACTCGGGCCGCACGGCGGTCGGGTTCGCCTCGTACCACTCGATCAGCCGGTCCTCGAACTTGCTCAGGGCGAAGAAGTAGTTCTCCTCCTCCATCTCCACCACGCCTCGGTGGTGGATCGGGCACAGCCCGTCGACCAGCTCGGCCTCGGTGTAGTACGCCTCGCAGCTCACGCAGTAGAGGCCCTTGAAGGTGCCGGCGGTGATGTACCCGTTGTCGTAGATCTGCTGGAGGAACTGTTGGACCGTCTCGTAGTGGCGGGGCTCGGTCGTGCGGATGAAGTCGTCGTTGGCGATGTCGAGGCCGGCCCAGGCGTCGAGGAACCGCTGGGCCGTGCGGTCGGTCCAGGCCTGCGGCGTGATGCCGTTGGCCTCGGCCGCCTGGGCCACCTTCAGGCCGTGCTCGTCGGTGCCCGTCAGGAAGAACACCTCGTCACCGATCAGGCGGTGCCACCGGGCCAGGGCGTCGGCGTTGACGGTGGCGTAGGCGTGCCCGACGTGCGGGGCGTCGTTGACGTAGTAGATCGGGGTCGTCTGGTAGTAGCGGGGCACCGGAGGGATCGTACCGGCGGGCGCCCCGGTCCCCTACCGCCCGTCCCGGAGGTCGAGCGCCATCTCGTAGGCCCGGCGTCGACCCACCCCGAGCGACTCGGCCACCGCCGACGCCGCCTGTCGCGGCCCGTCGCCGGCCGCCAGGCGCTGGCGGACGGCCGATTCGACGGCCTCGTCCTCGATCGGCCCGGGCGCCGGAGCCCCCCCGAGCACCACCACGACCTCGCCCCGGACCTCGCGTCCGGCGAACTCGGCGGCGGCCTCGGCCACCGAGCCCCGCCACACCTCCTCATGGACCTTGGTCAGCTCACGGGCGACGGCCACCGGACGATCGCCCAGCACCTCGGTCAGCTGGGCCAGGGTCGCCGCCAACCGGCCGGGTGCCTCGAGGAGCACCGTGGTGCGCTCCTCGTCGACCAAGGCGGCAATCCGCCGGGTCCGCTCGCCCCCCTTCCTCGGGAGGAAGCCCTCGACGCAGAACCGGTCGGTGGGCAACCCGCTGAGCACCAGGGCGGCGAGCACGGCCGACGGCCCGGGGACGGCCGTGACCGGGAGACCGGCGGCCACCGCCGCCGCCACCAGTCGGCTCCCCGGGTCCGAGATGCCCGGCGTGCCGGCGTCGCTCACGACGGCGACGGTCTGCCCGTCGGCCAGGCGGCGCAGGACCTGGGGCTGCCGCGCCACCTCGTTGTGGTCGTGGAGCGACAGGAGCCGACCCACGCCGGCCGGGAGGCCGGAGGCCGACAGCAGGACCCGCGTGCGACGGGTGTCCTCGCAGCAGATCGTGTCGGCCGAGGCCAGGACCTCCAACGCCCGGGCCGACAGGTCGCCCAGGTTGCCGATCGGGGTGGCCACGACCACCAGGCGCCCGACGCCCTCACCCGGCGGCCGGGGATCGCTCACTGGGCGGGTCGGAACTCGAGTTGGTCCCCCGCCGCCAACCCC
The DNA here is from genome assembly GCA_963730735.1 of uncultured Acidimicrobiaceae bacterium. Classification (GTDB taxonomy): domain Bacteria; phylum Actinomycetota; class Acidimicrobiia; order Acidimicrobiales; family RAAP-2; genus CAVSSX01. The sequence goes on along the minus strand of CAVSSX010000007.1, from coordinate 1,057,723 downwards.
CAGCGTTCGAACGACCCCGATCGGGCCTCGACCACCGTCTGGCACGTGAGCCGGGGGGCGGCGATCCGCCACCGGGCCAGTTGCCTCGTCCCGAGTACCCGGAGCTCGGCGTCGCAGAAGGCGACGTCGAGCGGGAAATCGGTGAACAGGGAGTGGGCCAGCTTCATCCTCGGCAGGACGAGGGCGCCCGGGAGATCGCCGTTACCCGCCAGACCCCGGGTCCGGCCCATGAAACTGCCCACGGTGTCGGCGGCGGCCAACACCGTGCCGTCCCGGAGGAGCCAACCCGTCGCCACCTCGAACCCGCTTACCGCAACCGTCCCGGGGCCGGGAAGCACCCGAGCGGCACCGCGTCCATGACCACACCCATCCTCCCGACCCTACCGGGTCCGCTAGGCTGCTCCTCTTATGTCGAAGCGCACCGTCAAGCGGAAGATCCGATCGAAGAAGAAGGCCAACCACGGCAAGCGGCCGAACTGCGGCCGCGGCTAGCACTTCGGATCGGCCCTAGGCCGGTCCCTCGGCGAGGGCGGGGCCCGGGTGCCACGCCACCCCACGCCGTTGCAGCACGCCGACCAAGGAGGTCGGCACGTCGGAGATGATCCCGTCGACCCCGAGGTCGACCAGCCGTTCCATCGAGGCGGTGTCGTTCACCGTCCAGACGTGGACGGCCACGCCCCGTTCGTGGGCCGCCGTCACGAACAGCTCGTCCACGACCACCAGGTCACCCTGACGCTCGGGGACCTGGAAGGCCACCGCCCGATGGGCCGGCGGTTCCCGGTCCTCGTGGATGGCCCGCCAGAACTCCGCCGTGGCCAGCAGACCGGCCGACGTGGCGATGTCGGGGGCCAGGCCGGCGAAGACCTCGGTGGCCAGGTCGAGGAAGGACGCCACGATCACGTCGTCCGTCCGCCCGTACTCAGCCAGGAGCTCGGCCAGGGTCGCTTCGTAGGGGGCCACGCTCGGCGCCGTCTGCTTGATGTCGAGGTTCAAGATGACGCCGGGGAACTCCTCGAGGACCTCGCGCAGGGTGGCGATCCGGAACGCCGGGTCGTCGGGCGCCCGGCCTCGCCATGGGTAGTCGCCCTCGGGCCGGCCGGGGGTGACGTCGGCGCCGGGGATGAACCAGTAGGCGTTGTCGAGGCTCCGCAACTCGGCCAGGGTCAGCTCGGCGATGAGGCCGGAGGCGTTGGTGGTGCGGTCGACGGTGGCGTCGTGACACACGACCAGCTCGCCGTCGGCGGTGGCGTGCACATCGAGCTCGATGGCCGTGGCCCCGGCCGCGAGCGCTCGGCGGATGGCGAAGAGGGTCGACGACGGTGACTCCCACGCCCCGCCCTGGTGGGCATAGGCGAGCATCCGTCGCTCCAACCAGGGATTGTCCGCCGGCACGACCACAGCGTAGGTGCGTGTGGCCACCCGGTGGCCGAGCACCACCACACCGGGTGGCGAGGATGCCACTAGCCTTCGCCCGCCATGCTCGACCACCTCCTGATCGACCTCATCCGCAGCATCCAGACGTCGTTCGAGCGGGCGCTGCTCCAGCGCCAGGCGGTCGAGGAACGATTCCAGGTCGACGTCTTCCTGGGCGACGTGTCGTGGGAGACCTCCTACAGCCTCCCCGGTGAGGAGCAGCCGCCCCGGGTCCGGGCCGACATCTCCATCGACTGGCCGACCTGGAGCCAGACCGCCTATCGGAGCTGGTCGATCGGCGAGGCCCCCGACGAGCTGCCCGAGGTGGTGGTCGAGGTCGCCCTGCGGATCCAGCGCCTGGCCGAGGCACCCGACGCCGACACCGTGCTGGCCGTGCTGCCCGGTCGAGAGCCCGTCGCTGGGCGGCGATCCCCTGGTCCGTTCGGCCACCACCATCGAGCAAGTGCGAGCCGAGCGGCCGGCCGACGAGGACGCCGACCCCGTCCGTTGGGCGGTCGAGGCGACCTACGAGGGGTCGATCCGCTTCGACGAGGCGCATCTCGAGGACCCGTCGACCGCCGCACCGATCGTCGACGCCCTGACCCGTTGGATCGCCTCGACGCTGGTCCACCTGGCCGACCTGCCCCTCAGCTTCCTCCCTCCCGACACCGCCGACGACCGCTAGACGACTGGTATCGGGCCACACGGTGGCCTATCAATGGTGGGTGGCCCTCCTCCCCCGTTCCACCGGTCAGCGTCGCCCGGCCCTCGGCCGACGGCGTCGAGGCTGGTGGCTGGCCGGGGGGGCCGGAACGGCACTCCTGCTGGCGGCCTGCGGCAGCTCGCCCGAGGTGAGCGTGCTCTCGGAGACCCCGACCACCACCCCCGGGGCCACGATCTCCCTCGAGAACTCACCGGTGGGCAAGATCCTGGCCACCGGCAAGGGCTTCACGCTGTACGACTTCGCACCCGACACCCCGACCCACAGCGCCTGCGTCACCCAGTCCTGCGTCTTCCTGTGGCCGCCGCTGATCGAGAACGGTCCGGTGACCCTGGGCAAGGGACTCCAGCGATCGCTGCTCGGGACCATCACCCGGTCCGACGGGTCCCGCCAGATCACCTACGGCGGCCACCCGCTCTACACCTTCAACTCCGACGTGAAGCGGGGGATGGTCACCGGTCAGGCCCTCGACCAGTCGGGGGGCCCGTGGTACGTGGTCCGTCCGTCGGGCGCCCAGGTCACCAGCGGCTTCTCGGTCGGCGGCTGACAGCAGTCCGGACATCGGACTCCTCTCGAACCTCACTCTTTCAGGGCATGATGGGCGTCTCGTCGCGACGACTGATGTGCGGCTGTCCGGCCTCTGGTCGGGCGAAGGAATGGAGACGACATGGCTGACGGCCCCATCCGACTGGACGACACCACACGGGCGGCGGTGGCCTCAGGACGACTTGTCCACCTGGTCACCCTCAATCCGGACGGCTCACCCCAGGTCACTTGTGTCTACGCCGGCTGGGACGGGGACGAGATCGTCACTGGCCACCTGGCCGACCACCTCAAGTTGCGCAACATCCGTCGCGACCCACGGGTCACCCTGTCGGTCGAGTCCGACCTCGAGGTCGAGGGATTTAGCCCCTACGTCGTGATCAAGGGCATTGCCCGGGTGGAAGAGGGCGGGGCCGTGGATCTTCTCCGGCGGATCACCGGAGGTCAGTTCCCACCACCGGGCAACGACTGGCCCGCCGGCTACGTCACGAGGATCTCGCCCGAGCACGTCGCCGGCAGCGGCCCCTGGGGCCTCGCCGACTGACTTTCCCGGCCGCCTCGTCGACGTAGTTGGGGCCAGCGCGAAGCCGATTGTTGACAAGGCGCTGCGGTAGGGTGCCGTCGGATGCCCGATCCCCACTTCGTCAGCGACTATCGGCGACTCGTCGTCAATTTCCTCTCGCTGTATCCGGAAGACGAAGCAGTACGACGCGCCGTGGGAGATCCCGATGACGTGGTCGGGCCCATTGAGCGGGCAATCGTGCGGTGGGCCGGCTTGGGCCGGGACGGCACGCTCGTCGATGTGGGCTGTGGGTGCGGGCAGTTGGCGGCGGCCCTCGACAAGGACTTCGAAGGCAGCTACCTCGGCACCGACATCGTCCCCGAACTCATCGACTACGCCCGACGTCGCACGTCGCCCCGGTTCCAGTTCGCCGTGGTCGACGACCTCACCATTCCGATGGGTGATGCGCAGGCTGACATGGTGTGTCTGTTCTCCGTCCTCGCACACCTCCACCACGATGAGAGTTTCCACCTCCTCCGAGAAGCAGCGAGGGTGCTTCGGCCGGGCGGTGCAATCGTGGCGACCCACCTGGAATTTTCAGTCGCCGACCACTGGCAGCATTTCGTTGCCTATGCCGAATCGGACGACCCCGTGCACCTCAACGCCTTCATTGAGGCACCAGTCTTCGATGCATGGGCACCCCACCTCGGCATGGTCGCAGAAGACCATGTTCGCTCTGGCGTGCCTCCCGCCAGTGGACAGTCACTCGTGGTACTTCGAAAACTCTGAACGGGCCGACAGCAGACAGCGGTGTGAGGGACGATCGATGATCGGTCAGCCAGAGCGCAGCCGGCCATATTAAGGCTTCCGAGGTCCAACGACAAGATTGAGGTAGCCGGGATGAGGCCTCAGATACAGTTCAGATCTCTCGCTGCCTCATCCGTCGTCGTCGTCGGATTGGTTGCCGCGTGCCCTGCAGCCGTTGGCGCATCGCCGGTAGCGGCCGCGAACGTCGAGCCTTCTACGAGTCCGATAACGACGTTGCTTGGCGACGTGAACGGCGACGGCAAGGCCGACGTGATCGACGTCTTCGCCGACTCCGGCGTACGTTCGTCTCTCTACCGGCAGTTCGTTCGGTGCTCCTGAGCTCTGGTCCACCCAGCCGTTCTATGGAACGAAGGCGACGCTTGCGGCGGATGTCACCGGCGACGGTACGGCCGATCTGGTGGCCATCGACAATGCGGACAGTTGGCTCATGACATCGACGGGCACGTCGTTCAATCCGCCGCAGCTTCTGCTCGATGTGCCCTTCTACGGAACTCGGGGGACCATCTCGGGAACTGGTTCCTCGGGGGTCACCCGGATCGAGGCGATCAACGATGCAAGCACCTGGAGGATCGGGATCGTGGTCCACAGCCAAGCACCGGTACTCGATTCCAGCGTCCCGTTCTTTGGGAACCGGGCGACGCTGCTGGGGGACGTCACCGGGGACGGCTACATGGACCTGATCGCCGTCAACACCGACAGCACCTGGGTGATGGCGTCTCCGGAGGGCAGTCAGTTTCCCTTCGAGCCGCCACAGCTGACGTCCACCGTCTCGTTCTATGGGACCAGTGCGACCCTTGCGGGCGACGTAGACGGCGACGGGAAGGCCGATCTGATCGCGGTGAACGACTCGAGCATTTGGGTCATGACCGCCGACGGATCAGGATTCGGCCCTCCTTCGCTAACCTCCAGTGGTCCGTTCTACGGTGACGTCGAAACACTTTCCGCTGACGTCAATGGGGACGGGAAGGCCGACGTGGTGGCAATCAACGGAGGCTCGATTTGGGTCGAGACCTCGAACGGATCCGGTTTTGGTCCCCCAACGCTGTGGGCTGACAGTTCCTGATCAGCGTTCCCGCCGTTTCGGGACCTGGTTCCTCGCCAAGGTCCGCTGAGAACCGGTTGAGCTGGGCAGACAGAGCTGCAGTGGAACTACTGGGCCACGTTGACGCGCTCCCGACGGTCGTGGACTCCGCCAGTGGTCTCCACTGACGTGCGGGACGGCCTGGGCCAGGTCGATCGATAGCCACAAGTCCTCCAGGGGGTCCGGACGGTATCGTGAGGCGTTGTCGTCAGGGGGGGCCATGGACGTGGACTTGAGCGGCCGGGTGGCACTCGTCACTGGGGCCAGCAAGCACATCGGGCGAGGCATCGCCCTGGAACTGGGCGCAGTGGGAGCGACGGTGTGGCTCTCCGCTCGGACCCTCGGTGAGAGCGCCGACGAAGTGGGCAGTCTGCGGGCCACGGCCGCCGCCATCGAAGCAGGCGGAGGGACGGCCATCCCCGTCCGCTGCGATCAGGCCGACGAAGTCCAGGTGGCTGGGCTGTTCGGCCAGATCGCGGCCACGTCGGGACGCCTCGACGTCCTGGTGAACAATGCCTCGCCGGACTTCTCCTCGATGGTCGGGAAGCGCTTCTGGGAGCTGCCGGCGGCAGCGATGTCGGCCTGCCTCATGGTGGGCCCGTATTCCAACTTCCTCACCAGCGGCCACGCCGCCCGGATGATGCTGACCCGTGGCACGGGCTTGATCGTGAACGTCTCGTCACACGGTTCGCACGAGTACGTCCTGTCGTTGACCTATGGGGCCGGGAAAGCCGCCATCGAGAAGATGAGCCACGACGCGGGACTTGAGCTGCGTGAGCACGGCGTGGCCGTGGTGTCGCTGTGGCCCGGGTTCGTCACCCAACGCGAGACGCCGAACCAGGTCGCCGTACCGTCCGTCGATACTGCGTTCGAGTCCATTGCCAACCGGTTCGGCGAGTCGCCTCGCTTCTGCGGCCGGGCGGTCGTGGCCCTGGCCGGCGACCCCGACGTGCTGCGCTGGACGGCGTCGGCCCTGACCACCCGTCGGATCGCTCAGGAGTACGGCTTTTCCGACATCGACGGCACGCAACCTCCGACCGAGATGCGGGTCAACCGCCATCTCGACGAGGCCGAACTACCGATGCTCTTCAAGATTCTCGAGCCGTTCGGGCCAACCGGCTACACGGTCTACGAGTAGCGCGGGCGCTGCGGCTGGCCAGAAAGTTTGGTGGTCGGCCATGGGGGAAGACTCTTTGGAGTGCCGCGGTGATCGGCATGACGGGCGGACCCCCGGACTCTCCTCTGGGGGCCCGCCCAATTCTTAGGTGGCGCACCGATCGGTAGCCACAGGGTGCGCCACCTCCTCTATCCATCGGCAGGTCGTAGGCAGGCTCGGAGTGCAGCGACGAGTTACGCGACCTGCAATAGGGCGACGGCTACGTTCCCCTCGTTCCCGACCGTTTCGCAGCCCGACTCAGCGCCGCCGGCTTCGTCGACGTCGATGTGGTGACCAACGACTACACCGTCCGATTCCGCGCCGTGAAGCCCGACGTCGGGCTGAGCCGCCCTCCGGCTCGTCGCTGACCTGGCGTCCGAGCATTCGCGTTTGGTCCGGTCACCGGCGTCGCACGTCCCAAGGACGAACAAGGGGGACGCGTAGGAAAGACTGTGGATCAGGGCGCGCACCCTGGACGGTGCGATGGGCGATGCCGGCGGCGTCATCCCAGGACTGATCGGATCGCCACAGAGGGAGACGGCCTCACTCTTGTACAGCTTCTGTTCGGCGTAGACCCTGGGCCGATACCCGACACGGATGAAGGCATCGACGTTGCCGTCGACGTAGACCTCGAAGACGCTGGGGCCGTGCGAGCAGGCGGTCGGCGTCGGAACCGTGACGACGTTGCACGCCGTCACTGTCTTCGCTGTCACCGGGGCATTTGATGCCAATCCCTTGAAGCAGGTCGATTGGGCCGCTTGGTATGCCCTGTGGCTGACGGCGACCGCCGAGGCGCCGGAAGCGGGTAGTAGCAGCGAGAGCCCTAGAACCACGATCGCCACGCTTGTCTTTCTCATCGAGCCGCCCTGCCAGGGCTCCCCGGTCGGTCGCTCGTACCGCTCCGCGCAAGGTCGCCTTTCACGGCCCAGAAGGTACTTGTGAACTCAGCAACGGCTACGTCGCCTCTTGGTGCCGACGCCTACGGGAGGACCTCGACCTCGTGGATGGAAATGCTGCCTGGGTTCGATGGGATCCTTGGCCGAGGCGACGATCGCCGCCTCCGGTCCTCGTTCGTGGCGCACTGGTCAGTTTGGGTCGTAATGGCGGATTCCAGTCTCGGCCACTGCTGACCGATCAGATCTCCGCCCAGGTTGAGCTGCTCTAGCGTCGCTCAACCCTTATCTGCAGGCTCTCGAAGATGGCCCTAGACGCAAGAAACTTGAGGTGTTCGCCTTCATCTTCTTCGCCGACAAGCACTCGGACGGATCGGTCGTGACCAATGCCAATGGACCTTCGATGAGTTCCCTAATCGGGCATCTTGAGTAGCGAACCGACGTAGACCGAGCCCCCATGATTTCCGAGCCAAGCTGGCCTACGGCCCACCCTTCCGTAGGGACACCTACAGGTTCCGGTTGACGGCCCGGTAGACCCTCGACTGTCGACGCGAACCCCCGCACCCTAGGTCCACCCCCGACATTTGCGGGCGGCTAAACGAAGCGTCTACCAGCGTTTTTGCGAGGCCGAGTGGTCCAGCTCCCTGTGTGGAAAGCTCCGGGGACGACGGCGAGGAGGCACCATTTGCGACGTTGGGTCCAGTCAGTTGTGATGGCGGCCAGCCTTCTGGTCGCCGGAACCCTCACCTCGCTTCCGGCCCCGGCCGCGACTTCCTCGGGCCCCGGATCGGGGTACTGGCTGGCCGCATCCGACGGAGGGGTGTTCGCCTACGGGGGTGCTCCATTTTATGGATCATTGGCAGGCCTCCACCTGGCAGCGCCGATCGTTGCGATTGCCAGCCCTGCTAACGGCGCGGGCTATTGGTTGGTCGGAGCGGACGGCGGCGTCTTCGCCTTTGGCAACGTGCCCTTCTACGGATCACTGCCTGCGCTTGGCGTGGCGCCCAGCGCACCGATCATGGGGATCGCTCCCACCGGTGACGGCGCCGGCTACTGGCTGCTCGGTGCTAACGGGTCGATCTACGCCTTCGGCGACGCGCAGTACTCGCATGCGGCGTCGCCTGACAGTGCTGCCGACCTGCCGTACGTCGGAATCGCCGCAAGCCGTGGCGCTTCCGGCCAGGGTGCTTTCGGCCCCGACGAGACGGACTTCATCGCGGTAGCGACGATGGGTTCCGTGTTTTACGGCGGTTACGGCGCGAACCAGGGACCCTCGGCCTTCTCCGAGCGTCCCCCTCCCGCCCCTCAGAGCCCCGCCGTGGGTATTGCCACGAACGGGAATTGGGTGGCGAGCGCAGATGGTGCAGTACTCGACTTGGGACTGCCTAGCTACGGAGATGCGGGGGACGTCACACTGAGGGCTCCGATCGTCGGCATTGCGGGGACGCCCGACGTTCATGGGTACTACCTGACCGCTAAGGACGGCGGTGTCTTCACGTACGGCGATGCGGTATTCGCCGGTGCGCCGGCGACTCTGCATCTGGCGGCGCCGATTGTCGGGGTCGCTGCTTCGTAGCAGGTCCGGACTGCGGACCTACAACCCGGACTTCCGTAGGAACCGCTCCAGGTGCATGTTCGTCGTCCGGTACACCTTCCGGCGCACCACACGCTTGGAGTACGACACGGGGCCCTTCTCGGCCGCCTGGACGTTGCCGAGGTCTCGAGCGGCCCGGTAGAGCTGGGAGCGGAGGGACTTAGTCACTCATCCCCCTTCGTATGTCGCCAGTTGCTGCTGGGTTGTCGTGAGGTCCGCCTCCGACCCTGACACGTTCGTGGTGTCCTGATGAACTTGGTAGTTGTCGTTATCAAGCTGAGTTGCGCAGGACGCAAGTCCGATTTGTTGTCAGGACCAGAGCCCATCGGGTTCTCGCACCACTGCGTGTCGTCCGCCAGTTTGCCCGTGTCGGTCTTGAGCTGAGCAAGTGCGTAGGTCAGGTTCGCCGCCGTATCTAGCCTCAACTCTGACTCGCAGAGTTCCGACTCCGCCGCCCAGCAGATCAACGCCGAGATGAAGGCGGCTGCCAAGAAGGCCAGGGTCAAGGACTGGAAGGGCCTCAACCTCCAGATCTGGGGGATTCACCAGATATCTTGACGATTCCCCTCGATTTAAGTCTACCCACCTCATTCGCGGGCGGGAGATCGAAGCGTTTAGCAGGGCCTTGTCGATAGCCTCAGATGGTGACGTCTCAGGGCCCTGACCACGAGCTGGCGCGGCGGTATGTCGGGATGCGGGTCGAGGACGCTTTGGCCGCTGCTACTGACAACGGCTTCGAGAACGTCCGACCTCGCACCGTCTACGACATCATCACGGCGGACTTGAATTGGAATCGCCTGAACTTGATCTTCAACAAGGGGGACAGGATCGTGTCCCGGGTGGAGTTCAACTAGCTCCGTGGCGTTCGACCGATGACAGGAGGCAGGCCGATGCGACGTTGGGTCTGGTCGGGTGTGGTGGCAGTCGGCCTTCTAGTAACCGGAACCCTCACTTCGCTTCCGGCTGGGGCGGCCGCATCCTCGGGCCCCGGATCGGGATACTGGCTGGCTGCCTCCGACGGAGGGGTGTTCGCCTATGGCGGTGCGCCCTTCTACGGATCGATTGCAGACCTCCATCTCGCCGCACCGATCGTCGCCATCGCCAGCCCTTCGAATGGCACTGGCTATTGGTTGGTCGGAGCGGATGGCGGCGTCTTCGCGTTCGGCAATGTGCCCTTCTTCGGTTCGCTGCCTACGCTCGGTGTGACGCCGAGCGCACCCATCGCGTCGATCGCGCCTACGGGCGATGGCGGCGGCTACTGGCTGCTGGGTGCGGACGGGTCTATGTATGCGTTCGGCGACGCGCAGTACGTCGGCCCGGCGTCGCCCGACCAATACACCCGCCTTCCTTTTGTCGGCATCACATCTCAGAGCGATACATCGTTTCAAGCCGTAGCGACCGCCGGGGATCTCCTCGCTGTTCCGTTTGTTCCAGCAAATCCGGCAGCTCCGACTGCTTTTAGTCCAAACCCGCAAGTCCTTGAAAACATCGTCGGTGTGGCGACACGCGGCTTCTGGATCGCCACTGCCGACGGCGGGGTTTACAGCCGCCAGCCACCCCACGAGCCGTATTACGGCGATGCTCGCAACGTCGCTTTGAGAGCGCCGATTGTCGGGATCGCCATGACGCTAGATCTGGGTGGGTACTACTTGGCGGGCAAGGACGGTGGCGTATTCACGTACGGCGATGCGGTATTCGCTGGTGCGCCGGCGAGTCTGCATCTGGCAGCTCCGATAGTCGGCATCGCTGCTTCGTAGCGGGCCGGAATGCGGGCCTACAGCCCCGGCTTCCTCAAGAACACCCGCTGGTTCCGGTTGACGCCCCGGTAGACCTCCCGGCGCACGACCCGCTTCGAGTAGCTGACCGGGCCGTTCTCTGCCGCCTGGACATTGCCAAGGTACGAGCGGCTCGGTAGAGCTGGGATCGGAGTGACTTAGTCACTGGTTCACGTAGTCGAAGCTGACTTCCGTCACCTCGATCTGGTCACGAGTCTTCCCGGTCGCCGCCGTCACAAGCTCCCAGGCAGCGTCCTGTTCGGGCGCTCGGAGACGATCCCGAGCGGTGGATATTCACTGACGGCGGTCTTCAGCCTTGGCACCAAAACACCGTCGGCTACTGGTGGCGAAAGCCTCGAAAGGCAGCCAAGGTGCCCGAGACCCTCCGCCTTCAAGACCTACGCCATTACTTCGCCTCGGGCCTGATCGCCGCCGGCTGCGACGTCGTCACCGTCCAGCGGGCCCTAGGACACCGCTCCCCCACCACGACGCTCAACACCTACGCCCACCTGTGGCCGACGGCCGAGGACCGGACGAGGATCGCCGCGGCCGCAGGATGATGGCCGAGGTTTTTGGTGCTTGGGGACTCTTTGGGGACTGAGCGACATCCGAAGGCTTGTTTACCTCGGCAAATGGGGCCGTCCTACACGTTGAAGCGGAACTCGACCACGTCCCCGTCGCGCATCACGTAGTCCTTGCCTTCGATACGGGCCCGGCCGGCCGAACGGGCGGCTGGCACCGACCCCGCCTCGACCAGATCGTCGTAGCTCACGATCTCGGCCTTGATGAAGCCCTTCTGGAAGTCGGTGTGGATGACCCCGGCCGCCTCGGGCGCCGTGTCGCCGATGCCGATGGTCCAGGCCCTGGCCTCCTTGGGCCCGGCGGTCAGGAACGTCTGGAGGCCGAGCGTGGCGAAACCTACGTGGACCAGCTGCACCAGGCCCGACTCCTCCTGGCCGTAGCTCGAGAGCAGTTCGGCGGCGTCGGTCGGCTCCATCGTCGCCACCTCCGCTTCGATCTGGGCGCACAGCACGATGGACGGCGCCGGAGCCACCAGCGCAGCCAGTTCGGCCGCCCGCTCGACGTTCCCGAGGTCGCCCTCGTCCACGTTGAAGACGTAGATGAAGGGCTTCGCCGTGAGCAATTGCAGCTCGCCCAGCGGCTCGGGGTCGATCTCGCCCCGGGCGGCGGCCGACGAGATGGTCTCGCCCCGGTCGAGGACCTCGCGCGCCGCAGTCGCCGCGTCGAGCAGCGGGCGCAGCTCGGGGCGCATCCGGGACTCCCGCACCAGTTTGGCCAGCCGGTTGTCGACGGTCTGGAGGTCGGCCAGGATCAGCTCGGTGTTCACGGTGGCGATGTCGTCGGCCGGCCGCACTGCCCCGTCGACGTGGATGACGTCGGGGTCCTCGAAGGCCCGGACGACCTGGCAGATGGCGTCGCTCTCCCGGATGGCAGCCAGGAACTTGTTCCCGAGGCCCTCGCCCTCCGAGGCCCCCTTCACGATGCCGGCGATGTCGACGAAGGTCACCATCGCCGGGACCACCCGCTCGCTGTCATAGAGCGAGGCCAGGCGCTCCAGGCGGCCGTCGGGCACCGCCACCACGCCCACATTGGGCTCGATGGTGGCGAAGGGGTAGTTCGCCGCCAGCACCTCGTTCTGGGTCAGGGCGTTGAACAGCGTCGACTTCCCCACGTTGGGGAGTCCGACGATCCCGATCGACAGGCTCACCAGTCGTTCCTTCCGCAGTCGTAGTCGGCCATCCGTGGCCAGCCAGCGAGGTTAGGCGACCATCTGACCCGACCGGTCCCGACGGCCGACCCGTTCCGCTGGACCTAGGGGGCGCCCACGGCGGAAGGGCGCAGGGCTCTCGGCCCCAGACTGCTGTGGCGCCGCACGACGATGGCCAGCACGACCACCGCCACGGCGATCGCCCCGACCGTGCCGGCCAGGGCCGAGAGGCTCACCACGGCGCCCAGGGCCACGCCGAGCTCACCGGCCACCGCAAGACGCCTCGACACCGGGCTCAGGGCGAGGAACCGGCGGTGGAAGGCCAGCAGAGCCGACGGGCTGGCGATCCGGCAGCCGAGCAGCACGCAGAGTCCTCGCACCAGGCCGAAGGCGGTGCCCAGGGCCAGAGCGGCGAGGGGCCGACCGGTGAGCACCCCGGCCACGATGACCAGGTAGACGCCGGCCGTCATGATGTAGGTCCCGAGGCCGGTGCCGATCTGCCAACCGAAACCCGATGCGTAGACCCACGGCCGGAACTGGTCGAGCCAGCGCTCGTTGACCTGGCGGTGGTGGATCGGGAGCGACCGGCCCCCCACCCGGGCGTCGGAGAGGGCGGCGACCATACCCGCCACGGCGAGCAGCACGGCCGTCCAGGCCGACGTGGCTCCGAGGGCACCGAATCCAGCGGCGCCGAGCGCCATCACCAGGCCGAGCGTGGCCCCGCCCACCGTGGCGCCGGCCACGAACCAGGCCACCGTGGACCAATAGTGGTGGCCCCGACCGTGCTCGGCGATCGGCGTGATCGTGGACAACATGGAAAGCCCGCACGGCGACCAGGTGGAGCGCACGGCGCTGGTCACGGTCATGACGACGACGAGGACGGCGACGAGTGTGGTCAACGATGCTCCTTCTCAGGCCGGCGATCCGAGGAAGGCGGCGTCGAAGGCGAACACGCCACCGTCACTGGCCACCATCCAGTAGCCCGACTGGGCGTGGGGTGAGTTCATCCCGACGATGGGCCGGTTGAGTGGCTGGCCGCCCATCGAGCCGTCGAAGGGGGCGTCGCCGTAGGCGAACAGCCCGCCGTCGCTGGCCGCCAGCCAGTAGCCGGCGCCGGTCGGGGTGGCGGCCATGCCGACGATGGGCTTGTTCAGCGTGAGGTTGCCGGTCGAGCCGTAGAACTGGGCGTCGCCGTAGGCGAAGATCCCGCCGTCGCTGGCCACCAGCCAGTAGCCGGCACCATTCGGCGTGGCCGCCATGCCGACGATGGGTTGGTTCAGCGTGAGGTTGCCGGTTGAGCCGTAGAACTGGGCGTCGCCGTAGGCGAAGATCCCGCCGTCGCTGGCCACCAGCCAGTAGCCGGCGCCCGAGGGCGTGGCGGCCATGCCGACGATCGGCTTGTTCAGCGTGAGGTTGCCGGTCGAGCCGAAGAAGGGAGCGCCGCCGTAGGCGAAGATCCCGCCGTCGCTGGCCACCAGCCAGTAACCGCCGCCCGGCCGGGCGGCCAGGCCGACCATGGGAGCGCTGAGGGCGCTCCCCGACTCGTCACCGGCGTTGGGGAAGTCCCCGTAGGTGAACAGCTTCCCGAAGGACGTCACGATGCCGTAGCCGCCCCCGGTGGTGCTGGCGGCGATGGCCACCACCTCGCAGTTGGTGGCCGGAGAGGAGCAGGGCGGCGCCGGGAAGGCCGTCGTCCAGCAGACGGCGTTCTGCTCGGCCGTCCCGTTGTCCTGGGCGTTGGCCGTCGTGCACGAGGCGTCGATCTCCCACGGGGGCACGCAGGCCACCACCCGGCAGACGATCCGGCCCATGCACGCCACGTCCTGGTTGCACTGGCCGTACCGAAAGGCGAAACACCCGGTGGCCCACGAGTTGCACCCGTTGGCCCCACACCCGCAGTTCACGCCGTCGCAGCCGGGCTCGCAGAAGGGGAAGCCGCCGCTGCAGCCGTTCTCGCACTGGCAGGTGGCGTTGCAGTCCATGTAGTACCGGGGGCCGCCGCAGTACGACGAGTTGTCGGCCTTCCACCAGCCACCCATGATCGTGTTGGTCGGGCAGTAGTTGTAGCCGCCGTTCACCGAGCAGCAGAACTCGGTGAAGCCCTCGCAGCAGGTGGTGCCGCAGCCACAGGCCGAGTTCCCGCACGAGCAGATGAACCCGTAGGCCGTCCCGGGCTTGAGGGCCAGGTCGAGTCCCGACCCGACGGCCACCGCGCTCCCGACGAAGGCCGAGCGGTTGATGAAGCTGCGGCGCGACAGCTTCGACTCCAAGAACCCCGAGGCCCGCTCGACCAGGGCCACGCTCACGCTGGTCCCCCCGTCGTCCGGATCTGGCGCCGGGCCAGCTGGAGCCGGCCGAAGGTCGACATGGCCAGGACGACCAGCCAGCCGCAGACGACCGAGGCCAACGCCAGCGGCACGCCGTGCCAGGGCTGGCCGGCCAGTACCGACGACAACGACCCGCTCGTTCCGGCCAGCGCCACCACCAGCGCCGAGGCGCCCAGGCCGAGGTCGAGCACCACGTGGAGGGCCGTCGCCGGGGTGTCGGGCTCACCGAAGCAGCCGCAGCTGGCCACCGCCCCGCCGCGCTGGCGGACGACGGCCAGGTAGCCGGCGAACCCGAGGTACGAGGCGGCCACCACTGCCGCCGGCAACCGACCCAGTGTGACGAGGGCCACCACCCCGAGCACGACCTCGAGGCCGGCCCCGACCCGCACGGCGATCCGGAGGCGGCCCGCCGGTCGACCCACGAACTGGGACACGGCGATGGCCGTGTCGCCCGGTCGCACCACCTTGGCCGAACCGGCCACCACCAGCAGGCCACAGGCCACCAGGTAGGGGCCGATCAGTTCCACGACGCCGTCCGGGTGGCCGGGGTGACCGGCTGACGGTGCACGGTCACCGCCGCCAGCAGCTCGTTCACCCGGGGCACGAGCTCGTGCCGGCGGGTGTGGCTGCCGAGCACGGTGTAGAGGGTGAAGGGCCGGCCGGCCTCGGTGAAGAACCACTGGGTGCCCGAGTGCCCCCCGAGGCCCCGCCGCAGCACGGTCGGCCGGAAGTGGTGGTGGCTGAGCTCGGTCGGCATGCCCTGGCGCTCGAACAGCTTCGTCCCCACGCTCTCGGGGCCGTACTCGAAGAGGACGGTGAAGATGTCGTGGTCCCGCATGAGGGTCACCGCCCCGCCGCCGAAGTCCCCGACCTCGACCGGCAACCCGAAGGTGGCGAAGTGGGCGACCGGGTGGGTGGCCTCGGACCCGAGCACCGGCCGCCGGAAGATCCGTCCCTCGAAGCCGGCCGGCAGGGCCGCCTCGATGCCGTGCGCCCGCAGCAACCGCACGTCAGGCGGCGCCCGACGTACGGCCGGCCGGGCCGTACACGTCGTCGAGCGACTTCGGGTAGAGGCTGGGGTCACCGGGTCGGATCCCGGCGGCCAGCAGCTCGTGGTCGTTGGCCGACTCGCGTTCGGGCCCGTCGAGGCCGAGGCCCCCGCCGGCGTCCCTCGGGCGCCGGGGCCCCCGGGCGTCGACCTCGGCCCGGCGGACCAGGTCGGCCACCTGGTCGAGGTGGTTGGCCACGCCTTCGCCGATCCGGCGCCCCTCACGCTCGTCGATCAGCACGAAGAACGGCGACCCGGGCACCTCGTAGTCCCCCCAGGCGTCGGTCGACATCACCACGTCGAGCGCCGGCCCGGCCTGGCGGGCGACCTCCCCGGCGATCTCGAGCTCCGGTCCCTTGGTCACGACCACCAGCCGCACGTCGTCGGGGAACGGCAGCCGGTCCGAGGTCCGCAGAACCCGCCAGAACTCGCCGCACGAAGCGCACCCCGACGAGAGGAAGGCCAACAGCGTCAGCGCCTCACCGGTGTCGAAGACGACGGCCCGGGCGTCGCCCGACGGCGTGACCCCGGTGAGGGGCGGGGCGGAGCTGGAGTGGCGTTCGGGCGGGAGGCGCGGCCCCATCGACACCGGCACCTGGGCCGACGCCGGGTCGTCGGTCGCCGTCGGGTCGCCGACGCCGGCGCCGACGCTGTGCAGGGCCCGGAGGATGTCGGCGTGGCTCCGCAGGAGCCCGGCGACCAGCACGGCCAGCAACGCCACGACCACCGTCAAGATGACGACGAGCGCTACCACCGGGGCCCCACCAACATGCCCGTCGACCCTACGTCGTGGGGCCGCGCCAGACGGTGACCCTCGGGCGACCAGCCCGAGCGTTCAGGGGACGACCGGTGCGCCGGGAGCTACCAGAGCTGGTCGGTGTAGGTGTCGGTGCCGACCACCGTCGGCAGGAAGGGGGCGGCGAAGACCACCGTCCCGAGCCCGCTGGCCTCGACGGCATCGGCGTAGGCCCGGAACCGGGGCCACACCTCGGTCGGGGCCACGTTCAAGAAGGCCAGCTGCACCAGCCGGTCGGGGCTCCCGCCCAGCGTGGCCAGGGAGGGCACGCCCTCCTCGAGCTCGACGGTGGTGTCCACCGGCCGCTGGTAGAGGGTCCAGGTCGACAGCGACTCGACCTCGCCGCCCTCGAGCAGCGCCGGGGCCGCCTCCTCGCTCAGCCACGTCTGCAGCGCGGCGCCGTCGGTGCCCTCGGTCGGGACCACGACCACCACCCCCAGACCGGCGAACTGGTGGTCGAGGGCCAACTCGAGCGGGATCCCGTCCTCGTCGGCGTAGCGCACCGAGGCGAAGTCGTAGTTGGCCGTGTGGGCGTGGGTCCGCTGGTGGAAGCCCCGGTCGTTCAGGTAGATCCACTGGAACTGCTCGCCGGCCCAGGCGAACGCCTCGTCCTCGTGGTCCTGGTGGACCCAGTAGATCGAGAGGAAGGACCCGGCGTCGACCGGATCGGCGAACTCGCTCTCTGCGGGGAACCGGAGGTCCTTCAGCGAGCGGGGCGACACCCAGCGCTTGCCGGCGAACCACCAGGACCCGACCATGCAGCCGCAGTAGAAGTGGTCCCGCTCGTACCAGCGGTTGTAGGCGACCTCGGACCCCTTGTGGGGGTCGACCATGGTGAACAGCATCCTGCCCACCTTCACCGGGTACTCGTCCACGCTCTCCCCCTCCAGGTCACGTCGGCGGGCTCGCCGCACGTGGCGGACTGTACCCTTCGACCGTGACCGGAGCCGCCGGTCGAGCGAACACTGGAGGGGACATGCCACTCGACGCGACCACCGAGGCGCCGGAGATCATGGCCGGTGTGGACCTCCGGGGACGCACGGCGATCGTCACCGGTGCCACCACCGGTCTCGGGTTGGTGACCGCCACCTTCCTGGCGCGGGCCGGGGCCAAGGTGGTGGCCGGCGCCCGCAACGAGGACAAGGGCCGGGCCACCGTGGCCGCCATCGCCGACGCCGTCGACGGGGCCGACATCGACTACGGCGTCATCGACCTGACCTCGCTCGAGAGCGTGCGGACGTTCGCCGAGGGATTCGTGGCCACCGGCCAGCCGCTGCACCTCTTGATCAACAACGCCGGCGTGATGCAGACGCCGTTCGAGCACACCCAGGACGGCTTCGAGCTGCAGTTCGGCACCAACCACCTGGGCCACTTCCTGCTCACCAACCTGCTCGTGCCGGCCCTCCTGGCCGGCGCCCCGAGCCGGGTGGTCAACCTCTCCTCGGGCGGGCACCGCAGCTCGGACGTGCTGTGGGACGACCCGAACTTCGAGCGGACCCCCTACGACAAGATGGTCTCCTACGGACAGTCCAAGACCTCCAACATCCTCTTCAGCGTGGAGTTCGACCGCCGGTTCGCCGAGCGCGGCGTCCACGCCTACGCCGTGCACCCGGGCGTCATCCACACCGAGCTGGCCCGCTACATGTCGCCCGAGGACCTCGACTCGATGCTCAAGCGCATGAAGGCCATGGGCCGCGACATGCCGCCGGCCAAGACGCCCGAGGGGGGCGCCGCCACCTCGCTGTGGGCGGCGACCGCCCCCGAGCTGGCCGACGTCGGGGGCGTCTACCTCGAGGACTGCCACGTGAGCGAGGCCCTGCCCTACGCCACCGACCCCGAGGCCGCCGTCCGGCTGTGGGCCATGTCGGAGGGCTTCGTGGAGCAGTCGTTCCCCGAGTGAGCCGGGGTCGGTGAGCCGGAGGCGGCGCCGACGGCACCCGCTCGATGCGGCGGGTGCCCGGTGAAGGTCGTGGTGCTGGCCGACACCCATCTGAAGGGCGGCGCCGACGCCCTACCGTCCGCCGTGCTGTCGGCGATCGCCGCCGCCGACGTCCTGCTCCACGCCGGCGACGTGACGTCGTCGTGCCGCCCTGGAGGACCTTTTGGCCTTGGCCCCGACCCACGCCGTGCTCGGCAACAACGACCACGAGCTCCGGGGCACCCTGGGCGAGACCCTGGTCCTCGAGCTGGGCGGGGTGGAGGTGGCCCTGGTCCACGACTCGGGGGCCCGCACCGGTCGGGCAGCCCGGCTGCGCCGCCGCTTCCCCTCGGCCGACCTGGTGGTCTTCGGCCACAGCCACGTCCCGTGCGACGAGGTGGGGGTGGACGGCCAACTCCTGTTCAACCCGGGGTCGCCGACCCAGCGCCGCAGCCAGCCGGTCGCCACCTTCGGCGAGCTCGAGCTGGCCGGTGGTTCGGTTCGGCATCGGGCCATCCGACCCGTTGGGCCGCCGAAGCGCTAGTCCGACCCCGGTCAGAGGTGGGCGCTAGGCGAAGCGGAGTCCGGCCGCCTCGGCCAACGAGGACAGGTCGGCCTCGGGCCGGGCACCGACGTGGGCGATGACCTCGGCCGCGCACACCGCGCCCAGGCGGGCGCAGTCGACCGGCGCCGCCCCGTGGGTCAGCCCGTGGAGGAAGCCGGCGGCGAACAGGTCGCCGGCCCCGGTGGTGTCGACCACCTGGTCGACCGGCGCCGCCGGGACCTCGACCGGTCCGGAGGCGGTCAGCACCACCGACCCCTTCGCCCCACGGGTGATCACCACCAGGAGACCGGTCTCCTCGGCCGCCTCGACCGCCTCGTCGAACGAGCTCGACCCGAAGAGCCGGAGGACCTCCTCCTCGTTGCCGAACAACACGTCGACGTCGTCGAGGAGGAGGTCGAGGAACTCACGCTGGTGCCGCTCGACACAGAAGGGGTCCGACAGCGAGAGGGCCACCGACCCGTCGTTGGCGTGGCAGGTGGCGATGGACCGGCGCATCGCCTCCTTGGCCGGACCCAGCTCCCAGAGGTAGCCCTCGAGATAGAGCACCTGGGCCCGGGCCACCAGGTCGTCCTGGGCGTCGGCCGGCTCGAGGGCGACGGCCGCCCCGAGGTAGGTCGACATGGTGCGCTCGCCCTCGTCGGTGACCAGCACCAGGCAGCGTCCGGTGCCGACGGCCGCCTCGGGCCCCGACGACCGGAGCACCGCCGGGAGGTAGTGGACCCCGGCCGAGCGGATGTCGTGGATGAAGACCCGACCCAGCTCGTCGTCGGCGACCTTGCCGATGAAGCCGGCCGAGCCCCCGAGGGCGGCCACGCCGGCGATGGTGTTGGCCGCCGAGCCGCCGGAGACCTCGACCGCCGGCCCCATGGTGGCGTAGACCGACTCGGCCCGGTCCAGGTCGATGAGGGCCATCGTGCCCTTGACCAGGCCCAGACGCTCGAGGTCGGCGTCGACGGCCTGGGCCAGCACGTCGACCAGCGGTGAGCCGATGCCGACCACGTCGAGCGGCGCACTGTCGTCGAGGTCCGCCGGGGAAAGGTCGTCAGGCACGCCGAGAGGGTACCCGAGGCCGGAGGGTAGCCTCTCGGAAATGCCCGCCTCCCCTGCCCCCGACACCGCCGACGAGCCCTACCGCCTCCCGTACACGGTCGCCCCGCACGCCTACCGGCTGGTCCTCGAGCCCGACCTCGACCAGGCCACGTTCGTCGGCCACGTCACCATCGACCTCACCGTCCACGAGGCCGTCACCGAGGTGGTGGCCAACGCCGCCGACCTGGTCATCACCGACGCCACCCTCGAGGGAACCGGCGGCACCCAGCACGCCACCATCGCCTACGACGAGGCGGAGGAACGGGTGACCTTCTCGGTGCCCGAACCGCTGGCCACCGGTCCGGCCACGCTGCGCTGCCGCTTCTCGGGCACCCTCAACGACAAGCTGCGGGGCTTCTACCGCTCCACCTTCACCGACGCCGACGGGGCCACCCGGACGATCGCCACCACCCAGATGGAGTCGACCGACGCCCGCCGGGCCTTCCCCTGCTGGGACGAGCCCGACCGCAAGGCCACCTTCGAGGTGACCCTGGTGGTGGCGCCCGAGCTGGCCGCCTTCTCCAACTCCGAGGTGCTGGCCGAGACGACCGAGGACGACGGCCGTCGCCGGGTCCACTTCGCCCCGACCATGGTGATGTCCACCTACCTGGTGGCCTTCATCGTCGGCCCGCTGGAGGCCACCGACCCGGTCGACGTGCGGGGGGTCCCGGTCCGGGTCCTGCACGTGCCGGGCAAGGCCCACCTGGCCCCCTACGCCCTCGAGGTGGCGGCCCACGCCCTCGGGTTCTTCTCCGACTACTTCGGCATCGACTACCCGGCCGACAAGCTCGACCTGGCCGCCATCCCCGACTTCGCCTTCGGGGCCATGGAGAACCTGGGCCTGGTGACCTTCCGGGAGACGGCGCTGCTCATCGACCCGGCCACCGCCGCCCGGGTCGAGCTCGAGCGGGTGGCCGACGTGGTCTGCCACGAGATCGCCCACATGTGGTTCGGCGACCTGGTCACCATGCGCTGGTGGAACGGCATCTGGCTGAACGAGGCCTTCGCCACCTTCATGGAGGTGCTGGCCTGCGACGCCTTCCGACCCGAGTGGCAGCGCTGGGTGAGCTTCTGCGCCGAGCGCGAGATGGCCATGGGGGTCGACGGCCTCCACTCGACCCGGCCGATCGAGTACCCCGTGGGCCGGCCCGAGGAGGCCGACGGCATGTTCGACGTGCTGACCTACGAGAAGGGCGGCGGCGTCCTGCGCATGCTCGAGCAGTACCTGGGCGCCGAGGTGTTCCGTGACGGCGTGCGGGCCTACCTGCGGGACCACAGCTACGCCAACACCGAGACGGCCGACCTGTGGGACGCCCTCGAGGCGGCGAGCGGCGAGCCGGTGCGGGCGATGATGAACACCTGGATCCTCCAGGGAGGCTTCCCGCTGGTGGCCCTGGCCGGCGACCGCCTGGGCCAGGCGCCCTTCGCCCTCGGCCCCCCGGACCCGGCCACGCCGAGCGCCATCGGCTCGGACTGGCAGATCCCGGTGCTGGTGCGGCAACTCGACGGGACCGGACCCGACGACCGGCTGCTGCTCGGCGCCGAGCCGCTCACCCTGGCCGACGGCGGCCCGACCACCGTCCTCAACGCCGGCGGGTGGGGCTTCTACCGGGTGGCCTACCCGAGCGACCACCTGGCCTCGCTGGCCGAGGGCCTCACGGAGCTGACCACGCTCGAGCGGTCCAACCTGCTCTCGGACACCTGGGCCCTGGTGCTGTCCGGGGAGGTGGCGCTGGCCGACCTGTTCAACCTGGCCGCCCACCTCGGCGACGAGGGCGACCCGAGCGTCTGGTCCCCGGTGCTGGCCGCCCTCGACCTGTGCGACCGGGTGATCGCCGACGACGACCGGCCGCAGCTGGCGGCGGCCTGCCGGGCCCTGCTCGGACCGCGCTTCGCCCGGCTGGGCTTCGACCCCCGGCCCGACGACGGTGAGCGCACCCCCGGGCTCCGGGCGGCGCTGCTGCGGGCCCTGGGCACGACCGGCGAGGACGAGTCGGTGCGGGCCGAGGCCGTCCGGCGCTTCGACGCCGCCCTGGCCGGCGGCCCGGCGGTCGATGCCGACATCGAGCCGGCGGTGCTCGACGTGGTGGCCGCCCAGCTGCGGGACGGCGACTTCGAACGGATCCTGGAGCGCTCCGAGCACCCGGCGACCCCGCAGGAGGAGATCCGCTACCAGCGGGCGCTGGCGTCGTTCCCCGATGTCGCCCTGAGCGAGCGGGCCTTCGACCTGGCGCTCAACCAGCTGCGGACCCAGGACGCGCCGTACCTGGTGATGATGCTGCTGGCCAACCGGGTGGCCGGCCCGGCCGTCTTCGACCGCCTGACGGCCGAGTGGGACCGGGCCCTCGAGCGCTTCCCGGTCAACAGCCATTCGCGGATGCTCGGGGGGATCCGGGTGCTGTGCGGCGACGAGGCCACCGCCGCCCGGGTCACCGGGTTCCTGGCCGAGCACCCACTGCGTTCGGGCCAGCGGTCGGTCACCCAGGCCGTCGAGCGGTTGGCCGCCAACGTCGCCTTCGGGCGCCGCGAGCGGGGACAGCTGGCGACGACGCTGTCGCAGGTGGCCGACGACGCCACCTCCTAGCGGCCTGCGTCCCCACCCCCGCCGACCGGGCGGCCGGCCATGAGCATCGGCGTCATCGCCACGGTGTTCGCCATCATCTTCGTGGCCGAACTGCCGGACAAGACCATGATCGCCACGCTGGTCATGGGCAGCCGCTCGCGGCCGCTGTTCGTCTGGATCGGGGCGTCCCTGGCCTTCCTCGTCCACGTCACCCTGGCCGTGATCGCCGGCCGGCTCCTCGAGCTGCTGCCCCACCGGGTGCTCGACGCCGTGGTCACCGTGCTGTTCCTCGGCGGGGCCATCTACCTGCTCTTCGTGCCCGAGAAGGCCGAGGAGGAGAAGGGCGAGGAGGAGGGCGAGGCCGAGGTCCCCGGGACGGCGTTCAAGGTGATCAGCACGGCCTTCGTGGTCATCCTGCTGGGCGAGTTCGGCGACCTGACCCAGCTGCTGACCATCAACCTGGTGGCCAAGTACCACGAGCCGGCCTCGGTGTTCATCGGCGCCCTGGCCGCCCTGGTCAGCGTGGCCGCCGTCGGCGCCTTCGGCGGCCGGGCCCTGCTGCGCTTCATCCCGGTCTCGGTCATCCGGCGGGCCGGCGGGGTGATCCTGCTCGGCTTCGCCGCCTACAGCATCTACAACCTGATCACGTCGTGACCGACGCCCGCCTCGACCAGCTGGTGCAGACGGCCCGGGCCACCCGGGGCTTCATGCCCGACGACGAGGGCCAGGCCCTCCTGGCGGCGGCCCTCCGGGCCGGCCGGGCCTTCGGCGGAGACCCCGCCGCCCGGGCCACCTTCGTCGAGATCGGTGCGTGGTGCGGCAAGTCCAGCGTCTACCTCGGGGCGGCGGCCGAGGCCACCGGGGCCGTTCTGTTCAGCCTGGACCACCACCGGGGCTCCGAGGAGAACCAGGCCGGGTGGGAGCACCACGACGCCGACCTGGTCGACCCGGCCACCGGCCGCCTCGACACCCTCCCCCACTGGCGGCGCTCCATCGAGGCGGCCGGGCTGGAGGACACGGTGGTCGGCCTGGTCGGTGACTCGCCCCTGATCGCCGCCGTCTGGCGGACTCCGCTGGCCTTCTGCTTCATCGACGGCGGCCACGGCGAGGCCCCGGCCTGGGCCGACTACCACGGGTGGACGCCCCACGTGGCACCCGGCGGCTGGTTGGCCATCCACGACGTCTTCCCCGACCCGGCCGACGGTGGCCGCCCGCCCTTCGAGCTGTGGCAGGCGGCGGTCCAGTCCGGCCGGTGGGTGGAGGACGGCGAGTGCGGCAGCCTGCGAATCCTGCAGCGGACGCCGGATCCCGCCTGAGCGGGCCGGGGGTCCGGCGGGGTCAGCTCCGGCCGGCGGTGCAGCCGTGGGCGGCGTCGCCCGAGCAGGTCGACTCGGCCAGGTCGAGGGCCACCGGCAGGTGCTCGCCCCGGAACAGCCCGGCGGCCGGCGTGGTGTTCGAGAGGGCGTCGGCGGCCAGGACGATGGCCCCGGCGGTGTACGTCGTGCGCTCCTGGGCGGGGAAGGTCTGGCGCTCGGGGTAGACCATGCCCGTCCAGTAGGAGCCGTCCTCCAGTCGGAGCCCCTGGGCGTCGGCGAAGAGCCGGCGGGCCTGGTCCTCGAGTCCCAGCGCGTCGAGGGCCAGCACGCACTCGGCCGTCTCGGCCGCCGTCACCCAGTCGCCGGTCGACACGCAGCGCACCCCGAGGCCCTCCATCACGAAGGTCGACCAGCCCGAGGCCATCCGCTGGCGCCCGGCCTCGCCGTCGAGGGCGCCCGAGAGCATCGGGTAGTACCAGTCCATGGCGAACTCCACCTTCGGGGCGAACGCCCCCGGGTGGTGGGCCACGGCGTGGCCCAGCCGGCCGGCGGCCAGCTCCCAGTCCGGGCGCTCGTGGCCCAGCCGCTCGGCCACGGCCACGGCACAGCGGAGGCTGTGGTAGATCGACGACGACCCCGTCAAGAGGGCGTAGCCCTCAGGCCGGCCGGCCGGATCGAGCGACCAGCGCACCGAGCCGTCGGGCCGCTGCCAGCGGAGCACGAAGTCGACCGCCGCCTCGACCACCGGCCACTGCCTGGACAGGTGGTCGTCGTCCTTGGTGACCAGGTAGTGGTGCCAGGTGCCGGCGGCGACGTAGGCACAGACGTTGGTGTCGAGCCGGGCGTCCTTCACCCCGTCGCCCTGGTAGTAGTTGAACCAGCTCCCGTCGGACAGCTGGGCGTCGGCCAGCCAGCGGTAGGCCCGCTCGGCCTCTTCGTACAGCCCGCACACGGTCAGGGCCATCGCCGCCTCGACGTGGTTCCACGGGTCGCAGTGCCCCCCCGGGGACCACGGGATCATGCCGTCGGGCCGCTGGACCTGGGCGATCGAGGCCGCCGTGGCCAGGACGTCGTCGGCGCTGAGCACGCCGGCCACCTCGGGCACCGTGACCGGCACGGCCCGGGGCTCGCTCATGCCGCCCGCCCCTCGATCTCGGCGGCGCTACCCGGTTTGGTCAGGTAGACCACCAGGCTCTTGCCGATCAGCGGGCTGAGCACCCGGTCGGCCGTCCGGGTGGTCCGGGGGCCCTTCACGATGTCCCAGACCAGCAGCCGGTGGTAGGCGGCGACGGCCGGGTTGGTCTCGTTGGTCGGGCCGACCAGGCACCGCAGCCACCAGTAGGGGGCGTGCAGCCCGTGGGCGTGGTGGGCCCCGGTCGGCTCGAGGCCGGTCGAGGACAGCCGGGCCTCGAGGACCGAGCGCCGGTAGATCCGCACGTGGCCCCCGGGCACGTCGTGGTACTCGTCGGACAGCGTCCAGTTGATGACCTCGGGCCCCATCCGGGGCACGGTCACGGCCATCGTCCCTCCCGGTCGGAGCACCCGGGCCAGCTCGGCCATGGCCGCCACGTCGTCGGGGATGTGCTCGAGCACCTCGGAGGCGATCACCCGGTCGAACGCCCCGTCGGCGAACGGGAGGTGGAGGGCGTCGCCCTGGACCGCCCCGGCCCGGGTGCCGGTCGCCAGCTCGCCGGCGTCGACCATGCCGCCGAAGGTGGCCCGCACGCCCTCGACCTCGTCGCGCCCGGCGTCGAGGGCCACCACCGAGGCCCCCCGCCGGGCCGCCTCGAAGGCGTGGCGGCCGAACCCGCAGCCGAGATCGAGCAGCCGGTCGCCCGGGGCCACCCCGAGCCGGTCGTAGTCGACGGTCAGCACGTCAGCCCACCACCTCGATGGCCTCGGCCGTGGTCGGCAGGGGTCGACCCTCGAGCACGGCCCGGTAGCAGGCGGCGGTGCCCCGGGCGGTCACCTGCCACGTGAAGCGCTCGACCACCCGCTGGCGGCCGGCGGCCCCGATCCGGGCGGCCAGCTCGGGGTCGTCGAGCAGCCGGCGGATGCCGTCGGCCAGGGCCTCGGGGTCGTTCGGCGCCACCAAGAGGCCGGTCTCGCCGCTCGTCCCCACCACCTCGGGCAGGGCGCCGCCGGTGGTGGCCACCACCGGGACCCCGCACGCCATGGCCTCGATGGCCGGCAGCGAGAAGCCCTCGTAGAGCGACGGGACCACCGCCACCTGGGCCTCGCCGTAGCAACGGGCCAGCTCGTCGTCGCTGATGCCCGTCCGGCAGGTGACGATCGAGGCCAGGCCCAGCCGCTCGATGGCCCGGGCCACCCGGCCGCCGGGGCGAGGGTTGCCGATCACCACCAGCTCGACCTCCCGCTCGGTGCGCAGCTTGGCCACCGCTTCGAGCAGCGGGACCAGGCCCTTCATCGGCACGTCGCTCGACGAGGTGACCATGAGCCGGCCGGGGACCGGCGTGGCGCCGGCCCGGGGACGGAACACGGCGTCGTCGACACCGACCGGGACCACGGTCATCCGCTCGGGTGGCACCTCCATCTGGGCGGCGATGTCGGTGCGCGAGGACTCCGACACGGTGACGATGGCCGGGAGCTGGCGGGCCACCCGCACCTGCATGCCGAGGAAGCCGAACCACCGCTTGGTGGTGAACCGCTGCCAGGGGTTGGTGACGTGGTCGAGGGCGAGCTGCCGGTCGACGGTGATCGGGTGGTGCAGCGTGGTGAGCAGGGGCCACCCGTCGGCCACCATGCCGAGCATGCCGGTACCGAGGCACTGGTTGTCGTGCACCAGGTCGAAGTCGCCCCGCCGCTCGGCCAGGAGCTGGCGGGCCCGGCGCGAGTAGGCCAGGGGCTCGCCGAAGCCGGCGGTGCACATGACCCCGAACTCGAGGGCGTCGTTGGCGTCGCGGAACTCCCGGGGGTGCGGGACCCGGAAGGGGTCCGGGTCCCGGTAGAGGTCGAGGCCCGGGACCGGGGTGAACCCCACCCCCTCGTCGAGCTCGGGCCACGGTGGGCCGGCGAACACCTCGACGCTGTGGCCGAGGGCCCGGAGCTCGCGGGTCAGGTGCCGGGTGTACACGCCCTGGCCCCCACAGCGCGGGTTGCCCCGATAGATGAGGAAGGCGATGCGCAGGCCGCCGGGCGCCGCCGGGGCCGCCGGGATGGCCGGTGGGACCACGACGTGCGTACTGCGCTCCCACGACGCCTGCATCTCGTGCCAGCGCTGGCGGGGGGTCTTCACCGGCCAGCTCGGGGGTCCATGGCGCCACAGCCTCCCCCGAGGGCGGGGGGCGGGGCAAGGGGCACCGGGATCGGGGCCGTCCTCACCCGATCCCGAACCAGCCGAGGACGGTCAGGACCACCAGGACCGAGGCGAACAGGCCCACCCCCACGACCGAGATCCCCCCGACCCAGCGGGCCACCGGGCCGTTGGCCGCCGTCCCGAGCAGGCTCGTCCGATTGGCCAGGACCAGGATGAACACCAAGGTGATCGGCGTGATGATGCCTTCGAGCACCTGGGTGTTGATGATCAAGGTGATGAGGTTACCCGGCAGTAGGACGACCCCGGCCCCGATGATGATCTGGGCCGTGAACAGCCCGAGGAACAGCGGGGCCTGGCGGAACTTGGCCGACACCGTGCGCTCCACCCCCACCGCCTCGGCCACGGCGTAGGAGGTGGCCAGGGGGACGACGGCGGCGGCCAGGGCCGAGGCACCGAGGAGGCCGAGGCCGAAGAGGGTCACGGCGGCGTCCCCGGCCACCGGCTTCAGCGCCTGGGCCGCCTCCTTGGCGCTGGTGAGGGCCCCGGTGCCGCCGAGGACGGCCGCCGTGGCCACGATGATGGCGATCGACACCACGTCCGAGACGATGGCCCCGCTGATCGCGTCGACCCGGGCGTACTTGAAGTCCTCGGGGGCGATCCCCTTGTCGACCACCGCCCCGGCCTCGTACAGCTGGATGTAGGGGGTGATGGTGGTGCCGATCAGGGCCACGCCGACCAGGATGAAGGCCTTGGTCGCCGTGAAGTGCGGCCACAGCAGGTGGCTGCCCACCTGGCCCCAGTCGGGGTGGCCCAGGATGGCGGCGATGGGGTACGTGATGAAGATCAGCGTCAGCAGCAGGAAGATGCGCTCGGCGTACTTGTAGGAGCCGAACAGCACCAGGGCCCAGATGGCCACCGCGGCCAGGGGCACGCAGATGTAGCGGGACACCCCGAACAGGCTGAAGGCCGTGGCGATGCCGGCGAACTCGGTCACCGCCAGGCCGAGGTTGGCGATGGCGAAGCAGAAGATGGCGAAGGCCGTGAGCCGGAGCGAGAACTCCTCGCGGATGAGGGCGGCCAGCCCCTTGCCGGTGAACACCGAGAGCCGGGCCACCATCTCCTGGACCACCACGTAGGCCACGGTCACCAGCACCATGAAGAACAGGGTCTCGTAGCCGAACTGGGCGCCGGCCGAGGCGTAGGTGACCACGCCGCCGGCGTCGTTGCCGGCACTGGCGGCGATCAGCCCGGGCCCGGCGGCCAGGAGGTAGACGAAGAAGCGGGGCCGTCGCTTCTTCGGGGCGATCAGGTCGGTGGTGGCCGACGAGGTCATTGGAACAGGCGCGGGAAGTGAAAGCGGCCCTTGGCCGGCACCAGGGCGTCCAAGACGTCGTCGGCCAGGATCCGGCCGATGGGCCGACCGTCCTCCACCACCACCAGCGAGAGGCGGCGGGCCTCGACCAGCTGCTCGGCCACCTTGACCGCCGGGGTGTCCGGCGCCACCGTGACCGGCTCCTCGTCGCCCACCAGCGCCCGCATCCGCACGTCGGGCTTCGTCCGCAGGGCGAGCAGAAGGTCGAGCAGGGGCAGGTCGGCCACCAGACGGCCTTCCTTGTCGACCACGGCGACGGCGTCGATGTCGGTGTCGTGCTCGTGGGCTTCGGCCAGACGGTCGGCCACCTCGACGGCCCGGTCGCTGGTCCTCGCCAGCACCAGGGTGGTGGTCATGAACCCGCCGGCCTCGTCCTCGGGGTACCCGAGCAGCTCGAGCAGCGACGTGGTGGCGGCCAGCGGCATCCGCGTCATCAGGGCCTGACGTTCCTCCTCGCTCAGGTCACGGAGGGCGTCGGCCGCCTCGTCGGGCTCCATCGAGGCGAGCAGCGCCGCCGCCTGCTCCGGCGGCGCCTCGCGCAGCAGGGAGGTGAGGTCCTCGGCCTCCATCTCCTCCAGGGCGTCGGCCGCCTGGTCGGGCTCCAGGGCCGAGAGCAGCTCCTGGCGCTCCTCGCGGCGCAGGCTCTCCAGGAGGTCGGCCAGCTCACCCGGGCGGAGCCGGTGCAGGCCCTCGTGCGAGTCCCGCAGGCGGACCTGGGCCGCCCCCGAGGTGTGTTCGGCGAACGGCTGGATGGCCGCCCAGTCGATCACCCGGTCGGGCGTCGGCTGCGGTCGCCACCGGCGGGGCCCGAGGCGCCGGAGCAGGGTGCTGTTGGAGACGTCGACGCCGACCAGTCGGATCCGGCCCAGCACCTCGGCCAGGTAGAGGTCGGCCGCCCGGATGACCTGGACCCCGTCGACGTCGACCAGTTGGTGGTCGAGGACGTCGTGGGCCAGGAGCACCTCGCTCGGGCGCCGGGCGAAGTCGACCAGGTCGAGCCGGGCCGAGCGCAGTACGACCTCGGCGTGGTCCAGCCGGTCGATGGCCGCAGCGTTGACGAAGGCCTGGCGGCGGCCGACGCGGACGACCAGACCGCTGACCGGCGGGTAGGTCTGGCCGTCGGCCCAACGGGCCACGATGTCGTCGAGCCGACCGATCTCCTGACCGGTCGGGTTGGTCACCGGTCGGCCGATGAGGCCGGCCAAGGAGACGATGGAGTCGAAGACCCCCTGGGAGGCCAGGATGCGCCGCGTGCGGGCACGCCGGTGCCGAAGGGCGGCGGCGCCACGGGTGGCGGCGTTGTCGGAGATGAGCGAGGAACCACGTCGGGCCACGGCGGCCTCCAATCGTGAGCGAACGGGAACCGGGGCGCGCCTCGGCACGCCACCGGTTGGAGTCGTCGATCACCATCGGCCCGGCACTGCCCGGCCTCGGCCGCCCGAGGGCGGCCGGAGATCAGCGCAGGGGCCGACGGTGAGGTGGGCCTGCGGGTCTACTGGGGGGTTCGCCTCGTCGCACCGGCCACACCTCCTTCGGTTCGGGTCCCCGGGCTCGCCGGCGCCAGGCGCACGGTGGCCACGAGGGGCGCTCAAGTGACCCCGACACCCTACCCGCCGCCGGCCGGCCCGAGGACCCCTGGAGGGATCCTGTTGGCTAGCGTTGGGCCATGGACCTCAGCTATCCGCCCGAGGCCGAGGCGTTCCGCAAGGTCATCGCCGCCTGGTTGGCCGACAACCTGCCCGAGGGCTGGGGCACCCCCGGATTCACCATGACCCCGGCCGAGCGGCGCCAGTTCGTGGAGCAGTGGACGGCCCGCCTGTTCGAGGGTGGCTGGATCTGCGCCGGGTGGCCGACCGAGTACGGCGGCAAGGGCCTGAGCGTGCTCGAGCAGGTGGTCCTGAACGAGGAGTTCGCCCGGGTCGGCGCGCCACTGCGGGCCGACTTCTTCGGCGACACCCTGGTCGGTCCGACGATCCTGCAATGGGGCACCGAGGAGCAGAAGCGGGAGTTCATCCCCGGCATCCTGAACGGCACCATCGCCTGGTGCCAGGGCTTCTCGGAACCCGACGCCGGCAGCGACCTGGCCGGCCTGGGCACCCAGGCGGTGCTCGACGGCGACGAGTGGGTCATCAACGGCCAGAAGGTCTGGACCACCCAGGCCCAGTACGCCGACTACGTCTTCCTGCTGGCCCGGACCGACCCGACGGTCGACAAGCACGCCGGCATCTCCTACCTCCTGGTGCCCATGCGCCAGGAGGGCATCGAGGTCCGGCCCATCGAGCAGGTGGACGGCTCGGCCGACTTCAACGAGGTCTTCTTCACCAACGCCCGGTGCCCGGCGGCCAACGTCGTCGGCGGCGTCAACAACGGGTGGAAGGTGGCCATGACCACCCTCGGGTTCGAACGGGGCTCGTCGGCCACCACCGGCCACCGTCGGTTCGCCCGGGAGTTCGACACCATCCTGGCCGAGGCCCGACGCCTCGGCCGCGACGGCGACCCGCTGGTCCGCCAGGGACTGGCCCGGGCCTGGTCGAAGATCAAGATCATGGAGATCAACGGCTACCGGGCCCTGACCGACACCCTGCAGGGCACCCACCACGCGGCCAAGCTCGGGGCCTGCAACAAGATGTTCTGGTCCGAGATGCACCAGCAGACGCTCGACCTGGCCCTCGACATCCTGGGCATGGAGGCCCAGGTCCTGCGGGGCGGGACGCCCGACGGCGAGGCGGCCGTGCTGCCGGGCGCCCGACGGGGTCGCTCGGACTACCCGGTCGACGACCTGCAGGCCTCCTTCTTCTTCTCCCGCTCGGAGACCATCTGGGGCGGGACGTCGCAGATCCAACGCAACATCGTGGGCGAGCGGGTGCTCGGCCTGCCGAAGGAGCCGAAGGCCCCGGCCGCCAGGTCCTGAGCCCGGAGCCCAGCGCCCCACCGCCCCACCACTCAGTGGCGAGCGGCCGTCCTCAGGGGAACACCACCGTCCGGGAGCCGTTCAGCAGCACCCGGTCCTCCAGGTGCCAGCGCAGGCCCTTGGCCAGCACCGCCCGCTCGACGTCCCGGCCGATGCGCACCAGGTCGTCGGCCGAGTCGGCGTGGTCCACCCGGACGACGTCCTGCTCGATGATGGGGCCGGCGTCGAGCTCGGCCGTGGCGTAGTGGCAGGTGGCGCCGATCAGCTTCACCCCCCGGGCGAAGGCCTGGTGGTACGGGCGGCCACCGGCGAACGACGGCAGGAAACTGTGGTGGATGTTGATCACCCGGCCGGCGAACTGGGCGCAGAGCTCGGGCGGCAGCACCTGCATGAACCGGGCCAGCACCATGACGTCGCCGCCGACCTCGACGAAGCGTCGGGCGATCGTCTCGAACGCCTGCGCCTTGGCCGCAGGGTCGGCGGGCATCGGGACGTGGAGGAAGTCGATGCCGTAGCGCTCGAGGACCGGCGCTGCGTCGGGGTGGTTCGAGATGACCAGCGGGAACTCACAGGGCAGCTCCCCCGACCGCCAGCGGTAGAGGAGCTCCTCCAGGCAGTGGGTCGCTTTGCTGACCAGGACCACCATGCGCTGGGGGCGGTCGGTGTCCCCGATGCGCAGCGAGAGGTCGAACTCCTCGGCCAACGGCCCGAAGGCGGCCGTGAGCGCCGGCCGGTCGACGTCGAGACTGTCGGCCAGGATCTCGGTCCGCAGGAAGAACCGTCCGCTCTCGCCGTCGGCGTGCTGGGCCGCCTCGGTCACCCAGCCGCCGTGCTCGGCGATCAGGGAGTGGACGGCGGCCACGATGCCGACCCGGTCCGGGCACGACAGGGTGACCACGTAGCGACGGCGCTCCGGGGGTGGCACGAGAGCTCGACCGGGGCCGGGATCAGTACTGCGGGACGTAGCCGCCCTGGCCGAGGGCGGCGCTCTCGTAGGCGTCCAGGGAGTCATCGACCCCGCCGATGACCTCGGTCACCCAGGGGAGCCGGTCCCGCAGGATGCGCTCCACTCCACCCTTCAGGGTGGACGAGCTGACGGCGCACGAGCTGCACGAACCTTGGAGCTGCACCTCGACGATGCCGGCCTCGACGTCGGCCCCGATCAGGGCCAGGTCGCCACCGTCGGACTGCACCGAAGGACGCATGAGCTCGATCAGCTCGCGGAGGCTGCCCAGCCGCTCGGCCCGAGTGGCGTTGTCGAGGCCGCCCTCGGCCGGACCCTCGGCCCCTGGTGTGGCGGTCTGCTCGTCCATCGTCGTCTCCTCGTGCTCGGTGCCGTCACCGGCCACCGCCTGCCCGTCAGGCTCGGCGCCGGATCGGCGTGCCCCCATTCTGCCGTGCCCGGGGCCGAACGTGACCGCCCGGGCTCTCTGACGTCCCGCGACTCCTAACGACGGCCCGTCGCGTACATTGCACCGTGATGCCCATCACCGGAGTTGCGCACGTCTCCCTCACCGTCCGGAACCTCCGTCAGAGCGAGACCTGGTACTGCAACGTGCTCGGTTTCGAGCGGGCCGAGGAGGTCCACGAGGCCCACTTCGACTCGGTGGTCCTGCGGCACCCCGACACCCCGTTGGCCCTCTCCCTGCGCCAGCACCACGGGGCGAGCACCGCCCGCTTCGACGAGACCCGCACGGGACTCGACCACGTGGCCTTCGCCGTCGACGACCGCTCGGACCTCGAGGCTTGGGCCGTCCGGCTGCAGGAGCTCAAGGTCGAGCACTCGCCGCTGGTCGACCTGGACTGGGGATCGGTGATCGTGCTCCGCGACCCCGACCACATCCAGCTCGAGCTCAGCTGCCCCCCGGCGCCGGCCGACTGAGTCAGGGCCGGCCGAGCGGGGGCCGGCTGAGCGGGGGCCGGCTGAGCGAGGGCGGCCTCAGTCGAGGCCCTCGGGGACGATCGGGCCCTCGTCGGCCACCGGGTTCGACAGGCTGCCGAGACCCTCGATCTCGATCCGGCAGGTGTCACCGGGGCGCAGCCAGCGGGGCGGGTCGAAACCGGCCCCGACCCCGGCCGGGGTGCCGGTGGCGATCACGTCGCCCGGTTCGAGCGGGAACACCTGGGTGAGGTAGGCGATCTGCTCGGCCCAGCCGAAGATCATGTCGGCGGTGGACGAGTCCTGGCGCAGCTCGTCGTTGACCCAGGTCCGCAGGCGCAGGTTCTCGGGATCCCCCACCTCGTCCAGGGTGACCAGCCAAGGCCCCATCGGGGCGTGGGAGTCGAACGACTTGCCCATGGTGAACGTCGGGGTGCGCCACTGCCAGTCCCGCACGCTCACGTCGTTCACGATGGTGAGCCCGGCCACCACCTCGGTCGCCCGTTCGGCCGGCACGTTCTTGCACCGCGTGCCGATGACCAGGGCCAACTCGCCCTCGTAGTCGACCTGCTCGGAGACGTGGGGCACGACGATCGGGACGTCGGGGCCCACCACGCAGGTCCGCTGCTTGTTGAACCAGTACTGGTACTCGGGGGCCTCGCGGCCCATCTCGGCCACGTGGCGGTGGTAGTTCATCCCGATGGCCAGCACCTTGGCCGGTCGGGGGACGGGGGCGAGGAGCGTCACCTCGGACAACGGCCGCCGAGGGGCCGAGAAGGCGCCGGCGGCCTCGAGGGCCGACGGGCCCAGGGCCAGGAGGTCGGCCATGTCGCCCGGGAGCCCGATCGAGTCGTCGGTCAGGTCGGCGACCTCGTCGCCGACGACCACGCCGGTGCGGGGGCCGGAGGGAGTACCTGGGGCGAGGAAGCTCACGAGTCGCATGGCCCGAACCTAGTGACTGCCCTCGGGGGCCACACGTCGAGCGCCCGTTCGGGACCGGCGGGCGGACGGGACCGGTCGGTAAGGTGGCGCCGTGGAGCCGGTCGAGCGCCTGGGGGTCGACGAGATCGACTTGTCCGACCTCGACTTCTGGGAGCTGCCGTGGGCCGTCCGGGAGGGGGCGTTCGTCACCCTGCGACGGGAGCGTCCCCTGGCCTTCTTCGAGGAACGGCTGGAGCCGGACTCCCCCATCCCCTTCCCCCTCGGGCCGGGCTATCGGGCGGTCACCCGCTACGCCGACATCGCCGAGGTCAGCCGCAACCCCGAGATCTACCGCTCGGGCCAGGGGGCGGTGAGCATCGTCGACCTGCCGCCCGAGATGGTCGAGTACTTCGCCGGCATGATCTCGACCGACAACCCCCGCCACGCCCGGCTGCGGCGGATCGTCTCGGCCGCCTTCAGCCCCCGCATGGTGCGCAGCATCGAGGACCGCATCGAATCGGTGGCCGACCTGGCCCTCGACCGGGTCGCCGGGCGCGGTCGGTGCGACCTCGTCACCGAGGTGGCGGCCTACCTGCCGCTCAAGATCATCTGCGACCTGATGGGCGTCGACGAGTCCGGCTACGACACCGTGTTCCGTTGCGCCAACGTGATCCTCAGCATGGGCGACGCCGAGTACATCCCCGAGGGGACCCACCCGGTCACGGCGTTCCTCGGTGCCGGGGCCGAGCTCACCGAGATGATGGAGCAGTTGGCCGAGCGCCGCCTGTCCCAACCCACCGACGACCTCACCTCGGCCCTCATCAACACCAACATCGACGGCGAGTCGCTCACCCGGTCCGAGCTGGCGTCGTTCTTCATCCTGCTGTTGACGGCCGGGAGCGAGACCACCCGCAACGCCATCACCCACGGCGTCCTGGCCCTCACCGAGCATCCGGACCAGCGGGCAGTCTGGCTGGCCGACCTCGACGGCGTCTCGACCACCGCCGTGGACGAGATCGTCCGCTGGGCGTCACCGGTGATCTTCATGCGCCGCACCGTGGCCGAGGACACGGTCCTGTCGGGCCAGGACCTGCATCCCGGGGACAAGGTCCTGCTCTTCTACAACTCGGCCAACCGCGACGACCGGGTGTTCGCCGACCCGTTCACGTTCGACGTGCGCCGGGACCCCAACCCGCACTTCGGGTTCGGGGCCGCCGGACCCCACTTCTGTCTGGGGGCCCATCTGGCCCGCCGGGAGATCGCCGTGATGTTCCGCACCCTCTTGACCCGGTTCCCACGCGTCGAGGCCGCCGGCCCACCGGTGCGCCTGCGGTCGAGCTTCATCAACGGCATCAAGCATCTGGACTGCGAGTTCGAGCCCGCCTGACCGTCGCCGGAACGAGGTCGCTCAGGCCTGCCCGGTCGGCTCGGCGAACTCGAGGAAGGCCTCGAGCGCCCGTGGGCCCCACACGGTGCCCGGACCGCCGCTCATCATGACGGCCACCCCGATGGCCTCGGCCACCTCGGCCTCGGTGGCCCCCCGGCGGGCCGCCCCCGGGCGTGGCTGGCGACGCAGCCGTCGCACTCCTTCGAGATGGCGATGGCCAGGGCGATGAGCTCCTTGTCCTTGCGGGACAGCGCGCCGTCGGCCATGGCCGCCCGGTGCAGTTGGGCGTAGCCCGACAACACGCCGGGGATGGCCTCGTTCAACCGGCGGTGGGACACCACCAGCTCGTCGAGCACTTCATGGTGGTGGGACACCGACCCTCCTCGCTCCGACAACGTCGGGCCAGGCTACCGAGCACGCCCGCTCAGACGGGGAGGGCGTGCTCGGGCCGGCGGTCGGCTCAGCCCCCGTTCGAGGACTTGGGCCCCCGGGCCCGGACTTCGGCCACGTGCTCGAACGCCGCCCGCAGGTCGTTGATCCACTGCTCCTCGTGCTCGCCGACCAGCTTCACGCACCAGGCCAGCGCCTCGCTCCGGCTCCGGGCGATGCCGGCGTCGATGAGCGTGTCGAGTACCTGTCGTTCGCCGATCCGCAGGCGGGTCATCACCGGCACGCTGGCCGAGGTGAAGACCGCCGAGTGCTCCCCGGCGTCGGCGCCCCAGGACACGAGGCGCCCGAAGGCCGACTGCGCCTCCTCGGCGATCCGCATGCGCTGGGCCCGGGTGTCCTCCCGGAACCCCGTGATGCGGGCGGCGGCGGCGGTGAGCCGCTCGTCCTCGGACGCCTCGGCGGGCAGGGCCACCGCCTCGAGGTGGGCCACCACCAGGATCTCCTCGTCGTCGACCGAGATGTCCGGCGCCGACACGGACCACTCTGCGGGGAGCCGCCCGGCGAACCAGGCCCGGATCCGCTGGCGCTGCTCGGTGGTGGTGCGGGACTCGCTCGTCGGACGGGGACGGCCTCGGCCCCGGCCACCGGCGGCCCGTGCTGCTTGGTCTTGGGATTTCATGATTACAACGTTACACGGTAACCAAGGGAAGTCAACCGCCCCGATCGGTGGGGGCCGGCGCACCGGCCACCGGGGTCCCGGCCGGCTCGGGCTCGTAGCGGGTGATGACCGGCGCCCCTGGGTGCAGGAGCTCGCACGCCAAGGCGGTCTTGGACAAGAGGGCCACCCCGAGCGTCATCACGGCGAAGCCGAGCACGGCGACGACCACCAGCAACGGACCGTGGGCGAAGCGCTCGTGGAAGAGCCATCCGCCGAGCACGATGCTCACCAGGGGGTCCACCGTGACCACCAACGGCTGGGACGAGGCCAGCGGGCCCACCTGGAGGGCCAGCTGCAGGAGCAGCGTGCCGAGCACGCCCGTCCCGACCAGGGCGTAGAGGGGCCAGTGGGTGAACAGGCCCCACCAGCCGTCGGCCGCCAGCACGTTGGTGGCCGACTTCACGAACGCCGCATCGATCGCCCACACCAGCCCGGCGGCGGCCCCGCACAGGCCGGCCCGGCGGCGCGGGTCACCCGATCGCGAGGCAACGAGCAAGGCGACGGTCAGCACGCCGATCACCGCCACGGCGCCGGTCCACGAGGCGGCACTC
This sequence comes from uncultured Acidimicrobiaceae bacterium, assembly GCA_963730735.1. Classification (GTDB taxonomy): domain Bacteria; phylum Actinomycetota; class Acidimicrobiia; order Acidimicrobiales; family RAAP-2; genus CAVSSX01. Next base: position 1,020,460 of record CAVSSX010000007.1, on the reverse strand, counting down.
GGTTGGGCCCGACCGCCCGACGGCTGGGCGACGACCAGCAGCACCACCAGGCCGAGGCAGGTCAAGAGGGCAGCCCCCCAGGCCCGTCCCGACACCTGGAAGCGCAGCCAGTAGCGGCGCAGCAGCAGGGTGAACAACAACTCGGTCACCAGCACGGGCTGGACCAGGCCCAGTGGCCCGAAGTGCAGGGCCACGGCGTGGAAGACGAAGCCCGCCCCCATCGTGGCCGTCCCGAGCAGCCACACCGGGTGGGCCGCCAGGTGCCGCACCAGCCGCCAGCCCCCGGTGGCCCCCTCGGGGGCATGGCCGTGGGCGATGCGCTGGAGGACCACCTCGACGGCGGTGCAGAGCGCGGCCAGCAGGGCGAAGGCAACGGCGGTCATCGTCGACCCCACGTTCCCACGTTCTCGGTGCGACGTGGTTCCGGCGCCACAGGCTGCGCTCAGGAAGACTGGGGGCATGTCCGACACCCCCGTGTCCCCGGCCGACGCCATCACCGGGCTGGTCGACTCGCTCGACTATCCGCTCTTCGTGGTGACGGTGGCCAGCGGCGACGAGGTCAGCGGCTGCCTGGCCGGCTTCGTCACCCAGTGCAGCATCGACCCACCGCACTTCCTCGTCTGCGTCTCGACGGCCAACCACACGGCGCCGGTGGCCGCCCGCTCGGAGGGGCTCGGCCTCCACCTCCTCGGGGCCGACCAGCACGACCTGGCCACCCGGTTCGGCGAGGAGACCGGGGACCAGGTCGACAAATTCACCGGCCTCGCCTGGTCGCCGGGTCGCACCGGCGTCCCGCTGCTGGCCCACTGCGCGGCGTGGATCGAGGGTCGCGTCCTCCAACGGACCGACGTAGGCGACCACGTGGCCTACGTCGTGCTCCCGGTCGACGGAGGGCGGGGAACCGCCCCTGGCCAATTCCTGGTCTCGCAGGCCGAGGACATGGTCCCCGGCCACCCGGCCACCAGCTGAGGTCCCGGCCCGCCGGGCGCCGTCTAGTGGTCCTCACCGCCCGCCGGCGCGGCTGAGCCCGGCCAGCGCGCCGAGGGTCCGGCGGGTCAGGGCCACGCCCTCCGGCCCCACCCGCTCGGCCAGCTCGGCGTCGACCCGCTCGACGGCCGAACGGCCGACCGCCGCCGCCATGGCGCCGCGCTCGGTCAACCCCACACGGAGCCGCCGGCGGTCGTCGGGGTCGGGTGACCGGTCCAGGTAGCCCCGGATCACCAGGGTGTCGACCAGCTGGCCACCGGTCTGCTTGGAGACGCCGAGGGTCCGCAGGATCCAACCCAGCTGCGCCCCCTCCCGGGCGATGGCCCCCAACACGAAGCTGCCGCTCGGCGGCACGTCGGTGCACCCGGCTTCGGCCAGGGCCGAGCGGATGGCCTCCCCGTAGGTCGACCGGGCGGCCCGCAGGAGGGCCGGGAACGACACCTCGTCGTACCAGTCGCCGTGGTCGCCGTCATCGTGGTGGTGTTCGGGTTCGGGCATGCCCGGACCTTATCGTCCTGTTTATGGACAGTCTAGGTTCTGGACCTTTATTTCAGGATATTCACGGCCCGGGCCACGACCAGGATGGCGACGATCAGGGAGATGGCCTCCTCGGCCATCATCATGAGCTTGGCCCAGGGCCGGATCGCCGACACGTCCGTCGGGCTGAACGCCGTGGCGGTGGCGAAGGAGAGGTGCAGGTAGTCGATGAACCGCGGGTACCAGTCGGGCCCGACGTGCTCTTCGTTGTGCATCTCGGGGAAGACGAAGGCCGCCCGGGGGCCGGTGCCCCGAAGTCGGGCCGCCGCCCCGCCCCGGTCGAGGTCCCAGTACCAGAGGCCGAAGGCGATGACGTTGGTGAGCCAGATGATGCCGCCGCTGGCCAAGAGCAGCTTGGCGTCGTTGGTGAACGACTGCACGTCGATGATGGCCACCACCAGGCGCACGGCCGACGCTGCGTTCACCGCCGAGATGACACCGATCAGGCCGATGGTCATGACCCGGAGCCAGGGCGAATCCCGGTCGATGCGACCGGGGTCCCCGACCACCAGCACGACCAGCAGGACGGCTTCGACGACCAGGAACAGCCACCGGGCATCGCCCGTGCGGAGCTGGGGCGGCAGACCCGCCCGGAGCCCCCCGGCCACCAGCACCGCCACCGCCATCGGCCAGCGAGGCTCGCCCCGGCGGTCGGCCGGGAGGGCGTCGCCGTCGGAGACCGGAGCATCCACGGGGCGACGCTACCTGGGTCGTCACGGGCACCGCCGGAACGCACGACGCCGCACAGGCCCCGACGAGCGGGTTCCCCGAACCGTAATGCGCACGAAACCGTCGATTAACTCTGCGGTGGGCACCATGGATCCGTGAACCCGGTGACGGACGCGGCACGCAACGGGAGTCGGCCGAACCCCCCGGTCGCCCGCCGCATCGACCAATGACCGCCAAGTTCCACCTCGGGTGGTTCGGGTGCTTCCAGGCGGTGCAGTACGACACGGCGTTCTCGACCACGGCATCGCCGTTCGATGGCGGTTTCTACGTCGAGATGGCCCAGTCGCTCGAGCGGGCCGGGTTCGACTATCTGCTCCTCGAGGACACGCTGATGGTGCCGGACCTCATCGGAGGCACCTTCGACGCCTACCTGCGCCGCGGCAACATGGCCCCGAAGCACGACCCCATCCCGCTCTCGGGGATCCTCGGGGCCGCCACGAGCCGACTCGGCATCGTGGCCACCATGTCCACGACCTTCTACCCCCCGTTCATGCTGGCCCGGGTGGCGGCCACGCTCGACCACCTGACCGGCGCCCGGTTCGGGTGGAACGTCGTCACCTCGGCCGAGGACGCCGCCGCCCAGAACTTCGGTCTGGACAAGATGATCGAGCACGACCGGCGCTACGAGATTGCCGACGAGTTCATGGACGTGGTGACCCAGCTCTGGTCGTCCTGGGATCCCGACGCCCTGGTGATCGACCCCGAGGACGGCACCTACATCGCGCCCGGCAAAGTGCGAGCCATCGATTTCGAGGGGGAGTTCTTCCGCTCTCGGGGACCGCTGAACACCCTCCCCCCGATTCGCGGCCGGCCGGTGGTCGTACAGGCCGGCGGGTCACCCCGTGGCCGGTCGTTCGCCGCCAAGCACGCCGATTCGATCATCACCGTCGCCAAGGGCATCGAGAAGATGACCGCCTACCGCGACGACGTCCGGGCCCGAGCGAAGGACCACGGTCGGTCACCCGACGACGTGAAGATCCTCTACGTGGTCAACCCGATCGTGGCCGAGACGTCGAGCGAGGCCCACGCCAAGGCCGAGCGCATCAAGCAGAGCGACCGGTTCGTCGAAGAGACACTGCTCCTGGTCTCGTCCATCACCGACATCGACCTGGCCAGCTTCCCCTTCGACGAACCACTGCCCAAGGGACTCACCACGAACGGCGAGCAGACGGCGCTTGACGCCTTTACTCAGTACGGCAGCGACAAGACGCTGCGGGAGCTGGCCCAGGACGGGATCAACAACTCCATCGAATTCATCGGCACACCCGACGAGGTGGCCGAGCACATGGGCCAGGTGATGGACGAGGTCGGCGGCGACGGGTTCTTGATCAGCGCGGGCGCGCTGGGACCGTCACGGCGCTACGTCAACGACATCACCGAAGGGCTGGTGCCGGCGCTGCAGCGTCGAGGGCTGGTGCGCCGCAGGTACAGCCACGAGCACCTGATCGACAACCTGCTCGAATTTCTGACGCCGGTGCGGCGTTCGGTGGCGCGTCAGGGCAGGCTGAGCTGCCCGAAGGTGCTGCACAGGCCGAGGATCTCGATGAAGAGGAAGGCCCCGACCACGACCGCCACCACCGGGATGCGCCAGCGGGCACCCGCCCGGGCCATGGCCGCCGGCATGTACCACTCGGGCAGCGGCGACGGCTGCCCGGCCAGGTAGGTCGAGAGGGGGACGGCGTCCTCGGCCAGGGGCTGACCGGGGTCGGCCGCCAGGGCCAGCTCCGACAGCTCCTCGTCGGTGAACTGGTCGCCCTCGGCCGGACCGATCCCGCTCGGTCCGGTGGCGACGACCTCGTCGAGATCTCCGGACCGGAACAACGTCATGCCTCGAGTCTTACAGGTCCCGGGGCCGAACTCCCGGCGCTCGAACGCCGCCCGTCGAGCCGAGGTGCGCTGTCGGTCACCCAGGCAGTTCCCAGGCCGCTCGGAGGTCGGCTTTTGCTACCGTTCAGCCGCCCTCACCACGGACGGGGTGGGTGTCGACGCGACACGGGAAGCTCCGGTCGAGCCGTCGGACACAGAGAGAGCAGGTAGAGAATGACGTCAGAGATGGGTACCACGCGGGATCGGCCGGATGTCACCGACATGGCCAACCTCCACAAGGTCTTCCGGGACGCCGTGGCGAACGGACCCCAGCTGGTGGGCGGGGTGGCCGACGGTGACGTGGACCGGGCGGCCTTCGTGGCCTCCTACTACGCCAACGTGCTGGCCCTCCTACGGGCCCACCATGCCGGCGAGGACGAGCTGTTGACGCCCCTGCTGGTCGAGCGGTGCCGCCCCGAGGATGCGGCCACCGCCCGTCGGATCGCCGACCAGCACGTGGCCTCCCACCATCCGGCCGAGGTGGCCGAGGTGGCCATCGCCGCTTGGGGGCTCGCCGCCGACGCCGGCTCGTCGGCCGACGCCCTGGCCAAGCTCGAGCTCCTGGCCGACGCCCTCCTCCCCCACCTCGACGAGGAGGAGGCGTTGCTGCTGCCGTTGGCCAGCGAGCACATCAGCCTCGACGAGTGGGCCGAGCTGCCGCGTCACGGCATGCAGACGTTCGAGGGCGACAACATCTGGCTCATCCTGGGACTCATCCGTGAGCACATGACCGAGGCCCAGCTGGCGGCCATGGAAGGCGCCATGCCGCCCCCGGTCCTCGAAGCCTGGGGGGCGGTCGGTGAAGCCGAGTTCGAGACCTTCGTGGGCGAGCTCCGCCGTTAGATCGGGGCGGACGCCCGCCCCTCCCTCGGTTCATCGCACCGAGATCACCGACGCCGGACCCACCTTCGGGCGGGGCCACGCCCGGCCAAGCCTCGCGCCTGCGCCCCACCGGACCTGGACGCGACGGAGGGGTGTGCAGCGTGAGCCGCACACCCCTCCGGGCTGGCCGCCGCTGAGCGGGGCCAGGTGTTCCTCTCTCGGACCTAGCCCGAGAACGTGGTCCCGACCGAAGCGATCCCGACCACGGGCTGGTTCAGCTTCAGGTTCCCGGCGGAGCCGAAGAAGGCGGCGTCGCCGTAGTTGAAGATGCCGCCGTCGGCTGCGTCGATCCAGTAGCCCTTGCCGTCCGGCGAGGCCGAGATGCCGACCACCGGCTGGTTGAGCTTCAGGTTGCCGGCCGAGCCGTAGAACACGGCGTCACCGAAGGCGAAGACCCCACCGTCGGAGGCGACCAGCCAGTAGCCCTTGCCGTCCGGCGTCGAGGCGATACCCACGATGGGCTTGTTCAACTTGATGTTGCCCGTCGAGCCGTAGAAGCCGGCGTCGCCGTAGTTGAAGATGCCACCGTCGGAGGCGACCAGCCAGTAGCCCTTGCCGTCCGGCGTCGCCGTCATGCCGACGACCGGCTGGTTGAGCTTCAGCGCACCGGCCGAGCCGTAGAAGGTGGCGTCACCGTAGGTGAAGATGCCACCGTCGGAGGCCACCAGCCAGTAGCCGAGACCGGCCGGCGAGGCCGGGGTCCCGCCGGCACCGGGCACGTACGGCGTCGCCGCCATGCCGACGACCGGCTTGACCAGCTTCAGGTTGCCGGCCGAGCCCCAGAAGGTCGCATCGCCGTAGCTGAAGATGCCACCGTCAGAGGCCACCAACCAGTAGCCGCCCTGGTCCTGGGTGGACGTCATGCCGACGATCGGCTTGTTGAGCTTCAGCGCACCCGAGGAGCCGTAGAAGCCAGCATTCCCGTAGTTGAAGATCCCGCCGTCGGAGGCGACCTGCCAGTAGCCCGAGCCCGGCGTGGGCGTCGTGTAGACGGCCGAACCGCCGGTCAGCACCGTGGTGCTGTTGGGCGTCGTGATGACGCCCGGGCCGGACACGTTGCTCTGCCAGATGCCGTAGTACTGGCCGGCGATGGTGTTACCGGTCACCGTGGTCGTCGTGATCTTGGCTGCTACCGCTGCCGGCAGGTTGCCGGCGCTGATGATGATGCCGGCGGTGGTCGGAGGACCGTTGGTCTGCCCCCAGTTGTTGTTCGGCCCGATGATGTTCGAGGTGATGGTCATCCCGCTGATCACGTCATTGGGCGCATGGGCGTGGAGGATGATGCCCCCCTCGTAGGACCCACTGACGTTGTTGCCGCTGACCTGGACGTTGCTCACCGTGGCGCTGGCCGAGGCCGTACCGAACACGATGCCCCCGAGGTCGGGCCCGGTCGACTTGAAGACGCCGACGTGGCCGGTGATCGTGTTGTTCTCGACCCCCCCACCGTTGATCATCGTCCCGGCGTTGTGGGTGGCCTCGACGATGGCGCACGAACCGTAGTTCCCGTTGATCGTGTTACCGGTGACCAAGTTGGCCAGGGAGTTCACGGTGGCGGTCGGTCCGGCGTTCAGCGCACCCGGGTCCACCGGGCCGTTGTCGTTCACGAAGATGCCGCCGCCGCCGTTGTTCGTCACGGTGTCGCCCTGCACCGTCGACGTCGACACACCGGCCAGGACGATGCCGCCGTAGGAGGCCAGCTTGGTGTTGGGATTCACGCCGTTGCCGGTGACGGTCGTGTTGTTGACGCCCAGCCCCGAGGTCTGCTCGGCGAAGATGCCGGTGTCGTTGGCCCCGGTCACGGTGATGCCGGTGATCGTGACCCCGGTGATGCCGGGGCCCACGTAGATCCCGTAGTCACAACCAGTGGCGGTGAGGGTCGAGGAGCCGAGCGACGCGGCGTTGATGGTCTGACCGCTCGTGGTGGCCACCAGTGCGGCGTTGAGGCCGGTCGTGCCGGCCGCCGTGCAGCCCACGGCGCCGGCGACGGTCGGCGCGAGCACGCCCGACACCGCCACCCCGGTGGCCGACAGGCCCACGGTGCCCAGTGCAGCTGCGCTGACTAGGCGAATTCCTCGACTCAGCCTCATAGAAACGTTCCCCTTTGTTGTTGCGTTCCGGCCCATGGCATGGACTGCCCTCGTACGGGTCCGCCGGATGGGTCCCCGAACCCATCTACACAAACGGCATGAGATGAGGCGAAGCGACCCTACGGCGTTTGCATAGGCCCTGCAACCGATCGCAGGACCCCCGGCGGTCACACACGGTGCGAGATGACGAGTTACCGACGAGTCACCGGACCCACCCCTCTCGTCCTCGGCGCAGGCCCGCCCGGTGGGCCTCGGGGGCCTGTTAGGCACGCGTGGGGACCGTACGACTCCTTGTCATGACCGCGTCCGCTGGTCACGTTCCATCCCCGAAACGCTGGTGCAGGGCGAGGTGCGGCCCGTTCCCGTCGATGCCCCGACGGTTCGGTGTCATCCTGATGATGGTGGATTTAGCCGAACTGCTGTCGCTGCCGGGGGTCGAGGAGCGGTGTGTGCTCCGTTCCTCCGTCGGCTTCCTGGCCCTGCACGGGGGCTCGCAGGACCGGGGCACCTACGAGATCGCCGTGCGGGCCGCCGAGGCGACCGGTGCCTCGCTCTACGCCATCGTCCAGCCGCCGACCCTACGGGTCCATCTCACCTCACGACGGCACGATCCCGACCAGTCGGACCTCCTGCCCGGGTTCCTCGAGCACGTCGAGGTCGCCATCTCGGTCCACGGGTTCGGGCGCGACGGTTTCACCCTGTGCCTCGACCCGGTGCGCGGCCTCGTCGTGGAGCCCTACGGCCCCCGACTGCGCGGCGCTCAGACCGGACCGCTGCGGGGCGTCATCATCGGCGGTCTGAACGCCCAACTCGTCGAGGCCGCCCGGGGTCTTTTCGCCGACCGCTTCGCCGACTTCCGCGTGGCCGACGAACGGGTGCGCCTGGGCTTCGCCCGGGACAACCCGGTGAACCTGCCCCGCCAGCCGCGGCGTGCAGATCGAGCTCCCGCCCGGCTTGCGGGGCATCGGGGAATTCGGCGACGGACTCGTGCCCATTGCCGACGAGACGGTCGACGAGGTGGTGGCGACGCTCGTCGAGTTGGCCGAGGTCGCCCAGGCCTGCCTGGCCTAACCGACGATCGGCGAGCCGTCGAGTGACTCAGTCCCGGGAGAAGGCCATCCGGGCCTCGGCAGCCAGGTCGACGAACTCGGCCCCGCTGACGTCGACGGCGCCCTTGATGATCGTGCCGCCGGTGAAGGCCCACGGCGACGACCCCGGGTAGTCGTCGGTCACCGGCTCGCCGCCCTCCTTCCCGATGTTGAGGCCCTCGCCGGCGATCGAGAATTTGCCCGGCTGGGTCTTGATCCGGGCCTGCCCGACCTCGGTGTCCCCGAAGTGCAGCGTGAGGGTCCCCTCGGCCGGCATCGAGTCGCCCTCCCGGGCGAACGATGCCGAGAACACCACGTGTCCGGTGGGGAAGGTCTGGGTGGACACGACGATCTGCTCGAATTCGCCCACCCAGTTGTAGACGTACTTGAGCTTCCCGTCCTTCAGGTAGAGGGCGTGACCGCCGAAGCGGGAGCCGTGCGAGAAGAGCACCCCCTCGGCCTCGGCTGACTCGATGTCGACCTCCACGGCCACCGTGTACGACCGGTTCCGGATGTTGGGCGCCACCGACTCGGGGACCTCGGCCGACCCCGGGTAGTAGACGTAGCGCGTCCGGGGCTTGGTCAGCTGGGGGCGGTCGTTGGTGAGGATCTCGAGCACGCTGCGGTTCTCGAGCGGCATGGCCCCGTAGCGCCCGGCCTCCGACCACCACAGGCTGATCAGGTCCTGGAGCTTTTCGGGGTGCTCGGCCGCCACGTCGTGGCACTCCGAGGGGTCGTGCTCGGTGTCGAAGAGCTCCCAGCGCTGCGAGGAGTACCCGGCCCAGGTCCCGGGGGCCGACGGTGTGATCGAGTCGGCCTTCCACCCCTGGTGCCAGATCGCCCGCGTGCCCCCCATCGAATAGAACTGCGTCTGCTTGGCCGTCGGGGCGTCGGCATCGTCGAACGTGGCGGCGAAGCTGACGCCCTCCAACGGGTACTGGGTGACGCCCTTGACCACATCGGGCGCCTCGATGCCGAAGGCCTCGTAGACGGTGGGCACGATGTCGACGGCGTGGGTGTACTGCCGCCGGACCCCGGTGTTCGTGATCCGGACCGGCCAGCTGACGATCAGCGGGTCGGCCGTCCCACCCTCGAAGTTCGAGTAGCGCTTCCACATCTTGAACGGGGTGTTGAAGGCCCAGGCCCACCCGGTCGGATAGTGGTTGTAGGTCTTCGGGCCCCCGAGCTCGTCGAGGTACTGCAGGTTGATGTCGATCTCGTCGGCCAGACCGTTGAAGATGCGGTTCTCGTTGACCGAGCCGTTCGGGCCGCCCTCGCCCGACGCGCCGTTGTCCGACACGAGGACGATGAGGGTGTTGTCGATCTGGCCGCTCTCCTCCAGGTAGTCGAGCAGCCGGCCGATCTCGTGGTCGGCGTGGCCGAGGAACCCGGCGTAGACCTCGGCCATGCGGGAGAACAGCTGCTTCTCCTGGTCACTGAGCCCGTCCCAGGGTCGGACCACGTCGAGCTCGGTCCAGGGCTTGCCGTCGCTGCTCGTCTCGTCGATGTACGGGTTGATGGGCGAGAGCTCGACGTCCTCGGTGATGATGCCCAGCATCTTCTGACGGTCGAACACCAGCTGGCGGTACGCCTCGTACCCCATGTCGAACTTGCCCTTGTACTTGTCGGCCCACTCCTTGGGCGCGTGGTGGGGGGCGTGGCAGGCCCCCGGGCAGTAGTAGAGGAAGAACGGCTTGTCCGGCGCCACGGCCTTGGCGTCGCGGATGAACGACAGGGCCTTGTCGGTCAGGTCCGTCGTGAGGTGGTACCCGTCCTCGGGCAGCGCCGGCTGTTCCTCGGGATGGTTGTCGTGGACGAGGTCGGGATACCACTGGTTGGTCTCGGCCCCGAGGAACCCGTAGAACCGCTCGAAGCCCCGGCCGAGCGGCCACTGGGTCTTCCTCGACGCCATGTTCATCTCGTCCTCCGGCGTCAGGTGCCACTTGCCGGTCATGTAGGTGTTCCAACCCTGCTCGCCGAGCACCTCGGCGATCGTCCCGCACTCGAAGGGCACGTGGCCGCTCAGGCCGGGGAATCCCGAGGCCGCCTCGGTGATCGTGCCCATGCCGTTGGTGGTGTGGTTCCGACCGGTCATGAGGCACGATCGCGTGGGCGAGCACAGCGCCGTGGTGTGGAAGTTCGTGTACGTCAGGCCGCGATCGGCGATGCGTTGGATGTTCGGCGTGTCGATCAGACCGCCGTAGGGCGACATGGCCGAGTAGCCCACGTCATCGAGCACGATGTACACCACGCTCGGCGTGCCCTCGGGGGCGATCGGCTGGACGTAGGGGTCCCAGTCCGGCGTGGACTCGGTGATGTCGACGTTGATGACGCCCTTGAACGGCTTCGCCATGATGCCTCCCGAGTTCGTGCCTACCGGCTGAACCTACACCGGCGCACCCCCTCCTGCCGCCGGCGCCGACAGGGCCGCTGAACTGGGTAATTGGTCACGTGACCGTCACACTTCGGCGGCCGGGCATACTCGGGGAGGACCGGCCCGGACGGGGGTCGGCCGAGGAGGGGCAACCGATGGCCGCTGAAGCGCTCTGGAGTCCTGGCGGGACACCGCCACCCGCCAGCGGATCGTCGACTTCGTGGCCCAGGCGACCGCCGACGGACCCGGGCAGGTGCCGGTGGCCGACCGGGTGGCCGTGTTCGACAACGACGGGACGCTCTGGCCCGAGAAGCCGATCCCGATCCAACTCGACTTCACCCTGCACCGCATGGCCGAGATGGCCGCCGCCGACCCGTCGCTCGCCGGACGTCAGCCCTTCCAGGCGGCGTCCACCGGCGACTACCACTGGCTGGCCGAGGCGATGGTCAAGCACTACCACGGCGACGACGCCGACCTCGGGCTGCTGATGGGCGCCGTCGAGAGCGCCTTCGACGGCCTGGGCGTGGAGGAGTTCAGCCACCGGGTCCTCGACTGGCTCGACACGGCCGACCACCCGCAGCTGCAGCGTCCGTACCTCTCCTGCGCCTTCGTCCCGATGGTCGAGCTGCTGCGCTACCTCGAGGCCAACGGCTTCACCACCTACATCGCCTCGGGGGGCGACCGGGACTTCATGCGGCCGTTCGCCGAACAGCTCTACGGCATCCCGCCCGAGCGGGTGATCGGCAGCGCCCTCGGTCTCGACTTCCGGGCCGACACCGACGACACCCACCTCCTGTACAAGTCGAAGATCGAGTTCTTCGACGACGGCCCGGAGAAGCCGGTGCGCATCTGGAGCCGGATCGGGCGGCGCCCGCTCGTTGCCGGGGGCAACTCCAACGGCGACATCCCCATGCTCCGGTTCGCCCGGACGCCGGAGCGCCCGGCCCTCCGGCTGTTGGTCCTGCACGACGACCCCGAGCGGGAGTTCGACTACGTCGCCGGCTCCGAGGACGCCCTGGAACGGGCCGGTAACCAGGACTGGACGGTGGTCAGTGTGCAATCCGACTGGGCCACCGTGTTCCCGAGCACCGAGGCCGGGCGGGGCCCGACGTCGGTATGAGCGTCCCGGTCACCTTCCGGTCGACACCGCCAGAGGCCAACTCGGGCCCACCGCTCCCCGGCACCCGCCCGCCGACGGCGCCCCAGGGGTTCCACGTCCTGGCCAAACCGTCGGGGCCGATCTGCAACCTCGACTGTCAGTACTGCTACTTCCTCGAGAAGGAGGCCCTCTACCCGAACGACCGGTTCCGGATGCGTGACGACACCCTCGAGCAGTACCTCCGACAGCTGCTCGAGTCCCAGGCCGGCCCCGAGGTGACGATCGCCTGGCAGGGCGGCGAGCCGACCCTCATGGGGGTCGAGTTCTTCCGGCGGGCCATGGCGCTGGTCGAGCGGTTCCGACGCCCGGGCCAGCAGGTCCTGCACACCATCCAGACCAACGGCACGCTCCTCACCGACGAGTGGTGCACGTTCCTGGCCGAGCACCGGTTCCTGGTGGGCATCAGCATCGACGGCCCGGCACCACTCCACGACACCTACCGGGTCGACAAGCGGGGCCGGCCCACCTTCGACCGTGTCGTCGAGGGGTTCGAACGGCTGCGCCGGCACGAGGTCGACGTCAACGTGCTCTGCACGGTGAACGCCGCCAACCAGGATCGCCCGCTCGAGGTCTACCGCTACCTGCGAGACGACCTCGGCGTGCAGCACATCCAACTGATCCCCATCGTGGAGACCGAAGGGGTACCCACCGCGGACGGCGTTCGGGGAGTGACGACCCGGTCGGTCGACCCCCGGGCGTGGGGCCGGTTCCTCTCGGCGATCTTCGACGAGTGGGTCGTGCGGGACGTCGGCCGGGTCTTCGTGTCGCACTTCGACGCCGCCCTCGCCTCTTGGGTCGGCGTGCCACCGTCGCTCTGCATCTTCAGCGAGACCTGCGGGGACGCCGTGGCGCTCGAGCACAACGGGGACCTCTACTCCTGCGACCACTTCGTCGAACCCGAGCACCTCCTGGGCAACATCCACGACACCCACCTGGTCGAGCTGCTCGGCTCCGCCCAGCAGCGGGCCTTCGGGGCGGCCAAACGGGACACCCTGCCCGAGTACTGCCGGACGTGCAGTGTGAAGTTCGCCTGCCAGGGCGAGTGCCCGAAGAACCGGTTCACCCTGACCCCCGCCGGTGAGCCGGGCCTCAACTACCTGTGCGCCGGCTACCTGTCCTTCTTCACCCACATCGACGGGCCGATGCGCCTCATGGCGTCACTGCTTTCGAGCGGCCGCTTCGCCGACGAGATCATGACCACCCTGTCGGCCGCCCCCCGGAACGGCCCGTGCCCGTGCGGGAGCGGTCAGAAGGCCAAGCACTGCCACCAACGGCCGCCGGCCCCGTGAGGACCGCCGAGCGCTAGTTCGTCGCCGCCCCCGGGCCGGGTGCGGCGAAGAGCAGGTCGACGACGGCGTCGGCGTGGGCCCGGATCGTCGAGTCGCTCATGGGATCGACGCCGGTGAAACGACGGCACTCCGGGGCCAGGGCGAAGAGCGTCGGGCCGGCGCCGACGATGATGTAGAAGAAGTGCAGCGCCGGGATGTCGGCCAGCACCCCCCGGTCGATGAGTCGCTCGATGTAACCGGCGACCAGCTCGTAGATCGGCCGGACGTGGACCGAGTCGAGCCAGGCCGCCCGCTCCCCGTCGATGGCGTTCTCCTGGATCATGATCCGGTGGAGCTGCGGGTGCAGGGCCGAGAACACGATGAAGTCCTGGACGATCAGCTTCAGGACCGTCTCGTCGTCGACGCCCCGCAGGCCGTGGACCCGGTCGGTGATGAAACGCTCGATCTCCTCGAACAGCGAGTCCATGGCGGCCCGCCAGACGCCGTCCTTGTTCTGGAAGTGGTAGTTCAGGAGTGGCTGGCCGACCCCGGCCTCGGTGGCGATGGCCCGGGTGGAGGTGCCCTCGTAGCCGTGCACCGAGAACTGGTCCTTGGCCGCGTCGACGATCCGGCTGCGGGTGGCATCGCCCGAGGGGCGGCTACCTCGAGGGAGGGCGGAGTTGGGAGGCACGAACCCAGACTAATCAGTCGATCAAGTACTTGACAGTTTCTTGTTGAGCTGATCAACTCCGGACACTGAGGCGGGGACTCCACTGAGGATGGATGGCTGACGGGCCGGCAACCACAGGATCTGGCATCGGCCGGATCGTCCGCCGAGGGCGGTCGTTACCGGTGCGGGCCCGGCCTGCGCCAGCCAGGGAGAGCCACACCATGTCCTTCGATCCACCCCGGACGCACCTACCCATCCCCGACGCGCAGCACGTAGGCCTGACCACCTACGACGCCAAGGACCCCGAGACGACGTTCCCGGCCATCGAGCCGCTCCGCCCGCCGGCCGGTGCACCCAACATCGTGCTCGTCCTGCTCGACGACGTCGGCTTCGGGGCCTCCAGCGCCTTCGGCGGGCCCTGCGCCACGCCGGTGGCCGAGCGGCTCGCCGCCCAGGGCCTGAAGTTCAACCGGTTCCACACGACGGCGCTCTGCGCACCGACCCGACAGGCCCTGTTGACCGGGCGCAACCACCACAGCGTCGGCATGGGCGCGGTGCCGGACCTGGCCACCTCGGCCCCGGGCTACAGCTCGGTCCGCCCCAAGGCGGCGGCGCCGCTCGCCGAGGTGCTCAAGTTGAACGGCTACTCCACCGCCCAGCTCGGGAAGTGCCACGAAGTGCCGATGTGGGAGACCAGCCCCACCGGTCCGTTCGACCAGTGGCCGACCGGCAGCGGGTTCGAGTACTTCTACGGCTTCATCGGCGGCGGCACCAACCAGTGGTACCCGGGTCTCTACGAGGGCACCACACCGGTGGAGCCGGCCACCACCCCCGAGGAGGGCTACCACCTCACCGAGGACCTCACCGACCACGCCGTCGCCTGGATGCGCCAGCAGAAGGCCCTGGTCCCCGACAAGCCGTTCTTCCTCTACTTCGCGCCGGGGGCGACCCATGCGCCCCACCACGTGCCCAAGGAGTGGATCGACCGGTACCGGGGGCAGTTCGACGACGGGTGGGACGCCCTGCGAGAGGTCACCTTCGCCCGTCAGAAGGAGTTGGGCGTGATCCCGGCCGACGCCGAGCTCACCGAGCGCCCGGACGAGATCCCCGCCTGGGCCGACGTCCCCGACCGGCTCAAGCCGGTACTGGCCCGTCAGATGGAGGTGTTCGCCGCCTACCTGTCGCACACCGACGACCAGATCGGACGACTGATCAGCACGCTCGAGGAGCTCGAGATCCTCGACGACACGCTGGTCCTCTACCTGGTCGGCGACAACGGGGCCAGCGCCGAGGGCACGCCCAACGGCACCTTCAATGAGCTCCTGGTGTTCAACCAAACCATGGACCTCGAGACCGTCGAGTTCCTCGAGGAGCACATCGACGAGTTCGGCTCCCCCACCGCCAACAACCACTACGCCGTCGGGTGGGCCCACGCCACCTGCACGCCCTACCAGTGGACCAAGCAGGTGGCCAGCCACTTCGGCGGCACCCGCAACGGGATGATCACCCACTGGCCCAACGGCTTCGCCGCCCGGGGCGAGCTCCGCTCGCAGTTCCACCACGTCACCGACATCGCCCCGACCATCCTCCAGGCGGCCGGCATCCCGGCCCCGCTGTTCGTCCACGGGATCCAGCAGATGCCGCTGCACGGCGTGGCCATGGAGTACACCTTCGACGCCCCCGACGCCCCGGGCCGCCACGAAACCCAGTACTTCGAGATCGTGTGCAACCGCGGCATCTACCACCAGGGGTGGACGGCCGTCACCCGCCACAGCATCCCCTGGCTGTCCGCCCAGATGCCGATCTTCGACGACGACACGTGGGAGCTCTACGACACCACCACCGACTGGAGCCAGGCCCACGACCTGGCGGCCGTGCACCCCGAGAAACTCCACGAGCTGCAGCGACTGTTCCTCATCGAAGCGGTCAAGTACAACGTGCTCCCGCTCGACGACCGGCGGGTGGAGCGGTTCCTGGCCTCGCTGGCCGGCCGGCCCGAGCTGATCACCGGGAACAGCCAACTCCTGTTCGGAGGCATGAGCCGACTGAGTGAGAGCTCGGTCATCAACACCAAGAACGTCTCGCACAGTGTCACCGCCGACGTGGTGGTGCCCGAGGGCGACGTCACCGGGGTCCTGGTGGCCCAGGGCGGGGCCTTCGGCGGCTGGTGCCTCTATCTGCTCGACGGTCGCCCCACCTACTGTTACAACCTCTTCGGCCTCAGCCGCGAGTACGTGCGGGGCACCGAGCCCCTGGCGCCGGGGCACCACCAGGTCCGGTCGGAGTTCACCTATGGCGGTGGCCTCGGGGGCAGCGCCGAGCTGGCCCTCTACGTGGACGGCGAGCGGGTGGGCGAGGGGCATCTCGACCGCTCGACGCCGCTCGTCTACTCCTACGACGAGACGACGGACGTCGGGTCGGACGGCGGCTCGACGGTCAGCGACGAGTACGACCGGACGAACCACGAATTCCCCGGCACCGTCAACTGGGTACAGATCGACGTGGGCACGGACGACGCCGACCACCTGATCTCCCCCGAGGAGCGGTGGCGGGTGTCGATGGCCCGGCAGTAGGCCAACGTGGCTGGTGACCGGCGGCAGCGCCGGCACGACGGCGGACGCAGCGACTGATGGAACTGTTGGCCTCGGATCACGGGCTGAACACGGCGGCGCTCGCCGTGGTGGCCGGCTGCTTCATCGTGTGGGTCCTGGTCTCCACTCGCCTGGAACGGATCAACATCACCGCGCCCATGGCCTTCGTGGCCCTGGGCCTGGTCGTCACCCACGGTCCCTTCCACCTCGTCCACCTCGTCCACCTCAATCCGCATTCGACCACGCTGCGGTCGTTGGCCGAGGTGGCGCTGGCCGTGGTGCTGTTCGCCGACGCGTCACGGGTGCACGTCCGGGCGCTCCGCCGGGACGTCGGCCTGCCCCTCCGACTCCTGGCCATCGGCCTACCCCTGACCATCGGCGTCGGGACGGCGCTCGCCTTCGGCATCATCCCCGGCATCGGGCTGTGGGTGGCCGCCACCATCGCCGCCATCGTGGCCCCGACGGACGCCGCCCTGGGCGCCACCATCATGGAGGACCACCGGGTGCCGGCCCGCATCCGCCGGCTCCTGAACGTGGAGAGCGGCCTCAACGACGGCATCGCCACCCCGTTCGTCAACCTGTTCCTGGCCGGGGCGGTGGCCACCGAGGTGGCCCACCAGACCACCGCCCTCGGCGCCGCCCGCCAGCTCCTGGTCGGTGCGGGTGTCGGCGTCGGCGTCGGCGTCGTGGGCGGCTGGCTCCTGCACCGGGCTACGCAGCGAGGATGGAGCGGCGCCGCCTTCCGCCCGCTGGCCGCGCTGGCCTTGGCCCTCTTCTCCTACGCCGCCGCCATCGAAGCGAGCGGCAACGGCTTCGTGGCCGCCTTCGTCGCCGGCATGGCGTTCGGCGTGCCTGGTCGGAGGTGACGCCGTGTCGACCATGTCCTTCACCGAGGACGCCGGCGAGCTGCTGTCGCTGTCTGGTGTGGTTGATGTTCGGTGCGGTGATGGTGGTGCCGGGCTTCCAACACGCCGTCTGGCAGGACTACGTCGTCGCCGTCCTGGTCCTCACCGTGGCCCGCATGCTCCCGGTGGCCGTCGCCACCCTCGGGTCCGGCCTCGACCGGGCCACCGTGGCCTTCGTCGGCTGGTTCGGTCCCCGCGGCCTGGCGTCGGTGGTCTTCGGCCTCATCGCCTACGACTCCCTGGCCCAGCCCGACGCCGGACGGGTCCTGTCGGTGGTCACCGTCACGGTCACCCTCAGCGTGGTCGCCCACGGGTTCTCGGCCTCTCCCCTGGCCGCCCGCTACGGCGCCCGGGTGTCGGCCGCATCGGGTGATCGGCCGACCGGAACCCGTCTCGCACCCGGTGCGGGTCCGGTCGATGTCGGGTGACCGACGGGCCCGCCGAGCGTCGGACGCACCACGGTGAGCGTGCCCGACGGGTCCGGGGCCGGCGACCGTTACGCCGCCGAGGACTCGCCCTTCCAGCCTCGCCCCCGCAAACCCCTGGTGGCCCGGACGCTCCCGATCACCACCCATCTGCGCAGCTACGTCGCCCGGTACGCCCGAGCCGACCTCGTGGCCGGGGTGACCGTGGCCGCCCTGGCCATCCCCGTCGGCCATGGCCTACGCCGAGCTGGCCGGCCTGTCACCGGTGGCCGGCCTGTACGCGCTGCTGCTGCCGGCCGTGGCCTACGCCTTGTTCGGTTCCTCCCGCCAGCTGATCGTGGGGCCCGAGGGCGCCCTCGCCCTGCTCGTCGTGGCCGCCGTCGCCCCGCTGGCCGGGGGCGACGCCACGACGTACGCCCTGATCGCCGGGATGCTGGCCGTGATGGTCGGCCTCCTGGCCGTGGTCGCCCGGATCATCCGGCTGGGGTGGATCGCCGACTACTTCTCCCGGGCCGTGCTGGTGGGGTACCTGCACGGCATCGCCATCGTCCTGGTGTGCGGTCAGCTGGGCAAGCTCTTCGGGTTGTCGATCGACGCCGCCGACCCGCTCCCACAACTCCGGGAGTTCGCCCGCGAACTGGGGAGCACCCACGGGCTCACGGTGGCCGTCGGGTTCGTCTCCCTGGCCGCGTTGCTGGCCCTGCGTCGCTGGTTGCCCAAGCTGCCCGGTGCGCTGGTGGTGGTGGTGCTCGGCATCGCCACCTCGGCCATCTTCGGACTGGCCCAGCACGGCGTGGCCGTCGTGGGTCACATCCCCTCGGGCCTTCCCTCGTTCAGGTGGCCGTCGGTGGGGCTGCACACCTCGCTCGACCTGCTCCCCTCGGCCATCGGCATCTTCGCCGTCGGCTACGCCGATGCCATCCTGACGGCCCGCTCGTTCGCCGGGCGCAACGGGCAGCACGTCGACGCCAACCAGGAACTCCTGGCGATCGGCGCCGCCAACGTGGCCGCCGGGGTCACCCAGGGGTTCCCGGTGGGGGCCAGCGGCTCACGGACGGCCGTGAACGAGCAGATCGGCGGCCGGACCCAGTTCGTCGGGATCGCCGCCGCCGTGGTCACCGCCCTGGTGCTGCTCTTCCTGACCGCGCCGGTGGCCAAGCTGCCCAAGGCGTGCCTCGGGGCGGTGATCGTGGCCGCGGCCATCGGCTTGATCGAGCCGGCGGCGTGGAAGGCCTTGGCCCGGGCCGGCCGGTCCCAGGTGGTCATCGCCGCCGCCACCTTGGTGGGCGTGGTCGTCTTCGGGGTCCTCCAGGCGCTCGTCGTCGCCGTCGCCATGTCCATCGTCGAGGTGCTCATGCGCTCGGCCAAGCCCCACGACGCCGTGCTCGGCTACGTGGCCCGCCTCGACCGGTGGGCCGACGTCGCCGTCCATCCGAGCGCCCGGGTGGTCGCCGGCGTGGTGGTGTACCGACTCGACGACCGGCTGATCTTCGCCAACAGCCGCTATGTGAAGGGTCGGCTCCGTGAGGCGGTGGACGGTGCCCCGACGGCCACCCGCTTCGTCGTCTTCGACGGCGAGGCCCTGATCGGGGTGGACGCCAGCGGGGTCGAGTCGCTGGAGCAGCTCCTGGGCGAGCTCGAGGCGGCCGGGATCACCCTGGTGGTGGCCCGCCTGAAGACCCCGGTGCGCCAGCAGTTCGACGCCACCCGGCTGACCGACCGCATCGGCGACGAGCACTTCTTCCCGACGGTGGCGGCCGCCGTCGACTGGTGCTCGGCGAACCTCGACGAGGTCGACCGGTGACCGCCGTCGCCGCTCCCCTGGCGCTGCCCCCGGGCACGGCCTGGCGGGCCCGCCTGTTCGTCTCCACGTCCGAGCAGCGCCTCCGACTGCCACGGGACCTGGTCGGGGGCATCGGTGGCGCGCTGGTGGCCGGCGGGTCCTTCGCCACGCTGTCCACCGGGATCGGCACGGCGGTGACCGTCGGCGTGCCCCTGTGGATCTCCTGGCTGGTCACGTCTGGTGGCCATCGCCGGCACCAGCGGCCTCCTCGGCCTCTCCGTCGTCCTCTGCGTGGTGGCCCGGCGGTGGCGCCTCCTCGGGGAGGCCGTGGTGGCGGCCGGCGTGGCCGCCCTGGCCTGCGTCGGCGTGGCCCACGCCCTGGGCGACAGCCTGGCCGACGCGCCGCCGCTCGTCGCCGCCACGTCGGCGACCGCCGTGCTCATGATCCGCAAGCTGGCGGTGCCCCTCCGCTCGCCCCTCTGGGTAGTGGTCCTGCTCGGCATCGTCGGCCAGGTGGTCGATGCCCACCTCGTCCCCTTGGGCGCCGTGGGCGCCGCCGGGCTGGGCGTCGCCCTCAGCGCCCTGCTGGCGTTCGGCCTCGGGACCCAGGACGTCGCACCCACCGTCGCCGAGGCCACCGCCTACCTGCGTCAGCTCGGCGTCGCCGCGCCGGCGCTCGAGCGCAGTCCGAGGTCGCCGACGTGGGGCGGCACCCGTTTCGTGGGCGTCGACACCGCCGGACGACCCCTCGGTGTCGACGTCTACGGCCGGGACGCGCCCGAGGGACAGTTCCTGGCCCGGCTCTGGCGCTTCGTCTGGGTCCGGCGCTCCACGCTGGATCTGCGCCTGCGCCGGGCCGATCACCTCGAGCACTCGATCGCCATGCTGCTCTGGGCGGCGTCCCAGGGCGTGGCCACCCCGGCCGTCGTGGCCGCCGGCATGGTCGAGCCCAGCGACGACGCCGTGCTCGTCACCCGCCCGCCACGGGGCACGACGCTGGCCGAGCTCGCCGGCCCCGAGGTCGACGACGTGGTGCTGGGCGGCCTGTGGTCGGCCTTCGGGCACCTCGACGACGCCGGCATCGCCCTGCACGCCGTCCGGGCCGACTCGATCGTCGTCGGGGCCGACCAGCAGATCGGCTTCCTCGACTTCGGCCGCGCCGAGATGCTGGCCTCACCCGAGTCCCGGGCGGCCGACGCCGCGTCGCTCCTCATCGTCACGTCCGGGATCGTCGGCCCGGAACGGGCGGTCGAGGCGGCGATCGACGGCTACGGCAGGGATCGGCTGGCGGCACTGCTGCCGCTGATCCAACCGCAGGTCCTGCCCACCGACCCGGGTCTGCGGACCCGGCAGCGCACCAAGCACGACCTCCAGGCCCTCCGGTTGGCCGGGGCCGAGCAGCTGGGGCTCCCACCGATCGAGCTGCAGCCGCTGGCCCGGGTCCAGGTGGCCAAGCTGGCCGCGCTGGCGGCGACCTTCTTTGGGATCTGGCTCCTCGTCCAGCAACTCGTCGGCCTGCGGGGCATCGGCCACCTGCTCGCCGGGGCCAACTGGTGGTGGGTCCTCGCCGTCCTGGTGATCACCCAGGCCACGGCGGCCACCGAGGCCATCTCGATGTCCGGGGCGATGCCCGAGCTCCCGCCGATCGGCCCGTTGACCATGCTCCGGCTGGCCATGGGCTTCACCGGGATGATCGGCGGCACGGTGGCCACGACGGCGACCGTGATCCGGTTCAACCAGCGTCGGGGGCTGTCACCGGCGGTGGCCGTCAGCTCGGGGATCGTCTACAGCGTGAGCGGTTTCGTGGTCCAGATCGTGCTGACCCTGCTCGCCCTGGTCTTCGCGGCCGACGAGTTCCACCGCCAAGCGGCCGGACCCTCGGGTTCGGGGCCCGAGAACCTGGAGCTGATCCTCTACGGCATCGTGGCCGTGGCCTTCGTCATCGGCGTGGCCTTCGTCGTCCCGAAGATCCGCCAGGCGATCGTCGGTCGCCTCCGACCCCGACTGCGACCGGCGTGGGCAAACGTCCGGGACATCGCCCGAGCGCCCGAACGACTGCTGCGGCTCTTCGGCGGCGCCGCCCTGACGCAGTTGCTGATGGCCGTGGGCCTCGGCTTCGCCCTGCGGGCCGTCGGCGCGACGGCGCCGTTCGGCGGCCTGGTCATCGTGTGCACGTTCACCGCCCTGTTGGGCGGCATGGCACCCGTCCCCGGCGGCATGGGGGTGATGGAGGCCAGCTACATCGCCGGTCTCACGCTCCTCGGCGTGCCCGAGGAGCCGGCGATCGCCGCCACCCTCCTCTATCGGTTGGCGACCACGTACCTGCCACCGATCTGGGGATGGGGCGCCATGGCCTGGCTCCGCCGGCGCGACGCCCTCTGAGATCGACGCTCTCTGAGATCGACGCTCTCTAGTCGACGCACTCTCACCCCGACGTCCCCGGCTACCCCCGATCTTCGGGCCGTCGATCGGACTGCCTGCGTCCTGGCCGGTTGGCCGGGACGCAGACCCGTCAGCGTCCGCCAGGTCGTGGCGGGCCGCCACCCGCCACGACCTGGACTCGACGTCCCGGAGGTCGGTGGGAACTAGTTGACCTGCTTGGCCGCCTCGAGGACTGCCTGGTCGAGATCGGCCGACTGGGTCTTGAGCTCCTTGGCCACGTGCTTCTCGGCCTTCAGCTCGGCCTTGTTGATGGCCTCCTCGATCGTGCTCTCGCCGATGACCAGGAGGGCGGCCTCGCCGGCGTCGATGAGGTCGCCCAGCTCCTTCACGTCGGCCCGGGACAGCCCCTTGAAGATGTGGCCGGTCAGGCCGCCGATGGCCCCACCGATCGCCGCCGTGGCGATGATCGAGGGCGGGAACAGGATGCCGACGACGGCGCCGGCGGCGGCACCGCCCCACCCGGCGTGGCGGGTCGCCATCTCGTCCTTGTTGACGTGGACCTTGCCGTCGGCGTCCTTGGTGATCACCGCCGCGTCATAGGTGCCGACGGCGCCCAGGGCGTGGAGGTCCTTCACGATCTCGTAGTCGGCCCGGGCCGACGGCTCGTCGGGGTAGGTGCCGAGGTACAGGAACACTCCGTCGGGTTTTGCCATGCTCACTCCTTGGGCCCACTCGGTGACGACGGTGTCGTCCGGTGGCTCGATCGACCGGGGTACCCCCAGATCCTCTTCCTTGACGGCCCGTGGAGCGTCACCCTCTTGGGGTGATCCACCGCCCGGTCGGTGACGACGACGTGACCACCGGAACCGTCGTCGGGCACCGTCGGCCGATTGCCGTCGGGGCCAGGGACTCGACGGTCGGAGATCGCCCGTTCTGGGTGACGGACGCCGGCCCGGATCGTGGCACCCTGATGGGATGCCGGCGATGCGGGGTCGACGTGACCTTCGAGTGCCCACCTCGTCATGACCTGGGGTTTCTCGATGCGTGGCGGCCGTGGTGGCTAACGGCTGGGAGTACGTCACCCTCTTTCTCGCCGTGACCGCCTCGTGGGCCGGCGTCCCCTTCATCGGCAGCGCCGCCGTCGGTGCGGCCGCCGTGGGCGCCAGCCAGGGCAACCTCAACCTGGCGGCGGTGATCGTCATCGCGGCGATCGCCGGGGAGGTGGGTGGCCTCATCGGCTACTCGGTCGGCGGCCGCTGGGGACGCCAGCTCCTGGCCCGCCCGGGGAAGCGCCACGCCGGACGCCAGCGCCTGATGGACCGGGGCGAACAGGCCTACGCCAAGTGGGGTCGGCTGGCCGTCTTCTTCACCCCGGCCATCATCTCGGGTACCGCCCACATGCAGCACCGGCAATTCGCGGTGTGGAACTTCATCGCCGCCACGGCGTTCGCCCTGGCCGTCGCCCCGACCGCCTATGGCGTCGGACGGGTGGCCACCGGCCACCACTCGAGCCGGGACCTGGTGATCCTGCTCTTCGGGCTGGCCATGAGCACCCTGCTGACCTGGCTCCTGGTGCGCCGGCACCGGCGCCATGTGGCGGCGCGCCGGTTGTCGGTCTGATCCACCCTCGACCGACACCGGCCGCTCCCGGTCGAGTGACCGAGACGGCGTCAGCGATCTCAGCCGATCGAGGGGTGGGGGTTCACCGACCGCAATTCGATATTCAGATCACGGAACATCATCAAAATCGAGTGCAATTGCGACTGGTCCGATATCCACCCGACCAGATGGGTCTCACCACGCTCGATGCGGCTGATGTCGAAGCCGTCCACTGCGCCGGCGAGCGCCGGGCTCATAGCGCCCCTGATCACGATCTCGAACCTCTCGGCGGTCACCCCAGAACCCAACCTCATCTGTCGTCGGGGACACGATCCCTCCACTATGGACCTCTCCCAGACGGGTGCCGTCACCCTCGGAGAATGATTGTCACGGCGGCGAGGTGGCCCCGTCAGGTACCAGCCGACACGGTGCGCAAATCTGGGATGACGTGGTAATTTTCCTCGACTTCATGCAACGGGGTCCGTCTGGCGGAATCGAATGGCACTACCAGGAGAATCGGTATCGAGCTACGTCGAGCGCCCAGAACTCCTGCGCCGGCTCGACCAATCACTGCGTAGCCCGCTGACGCTGATCACCGCCCAGGCGGGATCGGGAAAATCGGTCCTCCTCTCCCAATGGACCGCCTCGCACCCCGACCTCACCATCGTGCGAGTAAATCTCGAGGTCGGTGACAACGATCCCGTCCGGTTTATCCGCCGTCTCCTGGTGGCGCTGGCCGCCGTCGATGCGACCTTCGCCGAGCTGCGATCGCTGGCCTATACCAACGGTGGCGGATTGGGCACGCCCCTGATCGACGGCCTGGCGGCGATGATCGGCCAACAGCCCGAATTGATCCTGGCCTTCGACGACGTGCACCGGCTGTCGAACTCGGCGCTGCTGGCCGACCTGGGCCGTCTCATCTACGAGTTGCCCCCGAGCGCCCACGTGGTGCTGTCCAGCCGGGTCGACCCGCCGTTCGCCCTCGGCCGCTACCGGCTCCACCAGGAGATGGTCGAGGTGCGGCAAGGCGACCTGGCCTTCGACGAGCTGGACTCGACCAAGTTGTTGAGCCAGCTGACCGGCCGGAGCCTGGGCAGCGACCAGATCCAGGCCCTCCAGGCCCGGACCGAGGGCTGGGTGGCCGGCCTCCAGCTGGCCGGCATCACCCTGAAGAGCCATCCCAATCCCGATGACTTCATCATCCAGTTCAGCGGGAACGACCGTCTGGTCGCCGACTTCCTCGGCGAAGAGGTCCTCCAGGCCCTCCCCGACGACCAGCGTGCCCTCCTCTGCATCGCCGCCGTACCCGACCAGATCTCGGCCGAGCTGCTGCGTCACCTGACCGGCGAAGCCCGGGCCCAGATCCTCCTCGACCAGTTCGAGCGGGACTCCCTCTTCCTGGTGCGGGTCGATGGTCCGGGCACGTGGTTCCGGTTCCATCCGATGTTCCGGGACCTCCTGCGCTACCGGTTCCGCTCGAGTGACCCGCTCGAGAAACGCCGGCTCCTGGCCGCCGCCGCCGCCTGGCACATCGATCGTGGCCAGCTGGCGCCGGCCATCACCTACCTGCTGCGAGCCAGCGAATGGGAGCGGGCGCTGGCCACGATCATGTCCTTCGGGCCCAAGGCCTTCGAGCAGGGCGAGATGGCGACCATCACCGCATGGCTGGACCAGATCCCCGAGGGGGCGCGGGCCAACCGGGTGGACGTCACACTCCTGCGTGGCATCTTCGAAGGCATCACCGGCAACGCCGTCAAGGCCGACGACGTGCTCCGGCCGGTGGCCCTCTCGGCGACGGCCAGTGCCGGCGAGCGGGCCTGTGCCCTGGCCTTCCTGGCCACGCTGGTCCAGTGGCGGCCCGGACTCGAGGAGTCGCTTCGCTGGGCCGAGCTGGCCAAGGAGGCCCTCGCTTCCTTGGAGGGCGCACCGGTTCCCGACCTGCTCGGTCTGACCAATCCTGAGTCGCTGGAGGCCATCACGCTGGCCGCCGGAGGTCGGGCCAAGTTCTTCATGGGCGAGTTCCCCGAGGCGCGCCGCTGGCTGCGCGAGGCAAAGCTTGGCAAAGGGTCGACCTACTCCATCTGGAGGATCCACCTCCTCGGGACACTGGGCCTCATCGAAGCGTGGTCGGGTCGGACCGAGCGCGCCGTCTCGCACGCCAACGAAGCCATCGGGGTGGCGCTCGCCGCCGGGATCATGGCCCACCCCGGCTCGAGCGACGCCTTCTTGGCCCTCAGCCTGGCGTCCCTCGAGCGGGGTGAGCGCGCCACGGCCGTCGACGCGTTGGAACAGGGTCTGATGCGGGCGACCGCCAACCGGCGGACGCAACTGCAGTGGGTGGCCGGGAGCATCTCGGCGATGCTGCTGGCCTCCGAAGGGCGTCCCGACGACGTGGCCACCCACCTGACGGCGACCAGCCGCCGGCTCGGGGCGCCTCCACCGCCCATCGTGGCCAACCGGCTGCTGGCCCTCCAGGCCAACGCCTTGCGGTCGGCCGGCTTCCCGGAACGGGCCCTGCGCATCATGGGCGTCGAACCCCCCGGGGTGCCGGCATTGGCCTTCGAACGGGTCGCCGCCTACCTGACGATCGGCCACGTGAACGAAGCGGCGAAGGAGCTCGACGTCTGGCCGGTGCCCGAGGACCCGGCCCGGACACCGCTGGCCGCGGTGGAACGGCTGACGATGGCCGCATGGGTGGCCGCTGCCCGGGGCCGGACCGCCGACGCCGACCAGTTGGTCGACGACGCCTTGGCCCTGGCCGAGCCACACTGCCTCGTCGATGTCTTCGCCCGGGCGGGTGGCACCGTCGTCGATCTCCTGGCCGAGCGCCCCGATGCCCAGTCGGGCTTCACCCACCGGGTGCTCGACCGGGCCATGGCGGTCCGATCACCCAGCACGCCCAAGCCCCTGGCCGACCCGCTCACCAAACGAGAGTTGGCCATCCTCGCCTACCTCCCGACCCGGCTGCGCAACGCCGAGATCGCCGAGCGGTGCTACCTGTCGTTGAACACGGTCAAGACGCACCTGGCCCGCATCTACCGCAAGCTCGGCGTGGCCAATCGCAACGAAGCCATCGTCCGGGCCCGGGAGTTCGGGCTCATCGACGCCACGCAGTCCCCGGAGTAGCCGCCGCCGTCCGACCGTCCCCGTGCCACCATGGGCCGGGCTCAGCTGAGCTCGAGACCGAGGGGGAGGACATGGCTCGTTTCGACGGCAAGGTCGCCATCGTCAGTGGTGTGACCGGGGCCATGGGGGCGACGATCGCCACCCGCTTGGCCGCGGAAGGCGCCACCGTGGTCGGGCTCGGTCGCTCGGCGGCGGCCGGCCAGGCGGTCGCCGACACGATCGGGGCGGCGGGTGGGCACGCCCTCTTCGTTCCGACCGACGTCGCCCACGAGGACGAGGTGGAACGAGCGGTCGCCCAGACCGTCGACCGATTCGGGGCCCTCCACGTGATCGTCAACAACGCCGCCCCGATGCGAGGTGACGGCACGGGTCCGCCGGCTCGCGCCGCCGAGCTCACGACCGAACAGTTCGACTGGCCCTTCCGGGTCTGCCTGTTCGGCGCCTTCTGGCTGGCCAAGTACGGACTGGAGCACATGATGGCCGCCGGCGGAGGCGCCATCGTCAACATTTCGTCGGGGGCGGCCAGTCGAGGCGTGCGCAAGAACGGCGGGTACGGTCCGGCGAAGGCGGCCCTCGAGGCCTTCGGCCGGTCACTGGCCGTCGACTACGGCGACGACAACATCCGGGTCAACACCATCCGGCTCGGCGCCATCTCGGTCCCCGGCAACGCCGCCCTCCACGAGAATCCGAAGTTCACGAAGGCCCTCCAGGAGGCCCGGATCGTGCCCCGGAGCGGGAAGCCCGACGACGTGGCGGCCCTGGTGGCCTTCCTTGCTTCCGAGGAGAGCGGCTTCATCACCGGAGAGGTCGTCGTCCTCGACGGCGGGGCGGCGGCGAAGCACCGCGGCGTCAATTTCGCCGAGGCCACCGGCTCGGAGGGCCCGGGGTCGTCCGCACCCTGAGGCGGGTGCCGCTGCTACGCCGACCCGCGGAGCGTCAGTACTCGTTCTTGATGACGAAGTAGGAGCCGCGGATCGTCCCCGCCAGCTTCGACTTCTGTCGAGCGAACTTGAACTGCGAGGCCAGCTCCTCGGGAACCTCCATGCCCTCGGAGAGCTTGAACCCCACCGCCCGCTTCCCCGTCTCCTCCAGGGTGTACAAGACATTGATCGAGAGCCCGCTCTCGTAGAACACGTAGGCGAACTTGATGCCCCCGGCCTCGAAGCTCGTCGCCTCGAGCGGCGTCGACGAGATCACCAGATCCCGCTCCTCCTTCAGGATCCGGTGGATCCACTCGATGACGTCGGCGGCCTCGTCCGCCGGCTCCACCGTGAAGACGTGGTCGTACTTGTTCTTGAAGTAGCGGGCCTCGTTGGCCCGCAGGCCGGCGAGCGCCGGGGCCACCGGCGACGTCTCGAGCCCGACGGTCGACACCGTCTGGAACTCCACCGTGTACGTCACTGTTCCCTCCCTGACACGACATCGAGCTGGCGCGCTCCGTCCTGGGACGCTAGCTCTGCACGACGGCCCGGCTCGCCCCGACGACCGGGGCCCGGACCGGGCGCCCGCCGACCGAGCACCGCGCACGGCAGCTGCGATCGACGCCGTCGCCGGGTCAGCACCGATCGACCTCTCGCCGGGACGAATCGTCATCAGGATGCAACCTCGGCAACCCTGACAGGCACGGGACCGCTCTCGGGCGACCCGAATGTTTCGAAACCGTGTCGCCTCATAAAGAGTTCTTACAGAACTCTTGGCTGGTCGACAGGTTCACCATCTTGAATCTGCACCATGACGACCAGTGACACGTCGGAACTGCCCGCGGTTCCCCACGGGTCGGACTCCTCCGATCCCCTGACACAGGAACTTCCGGCAACCGACGGCGCGCCTCGCCGCCGGTCCCGCCGACAGATCCTGATCGGCGCCGTGGTGGTGCTCGTGCTCGTCGGAGCCGGTATCGGCATCTGGCTCGGCGTGAGCGGTGGCGGCTCGGCCGCGGCCGGACTGAAGGTGACGACCCAGACCGTCAAAGTGACCTCCGGCACGATGCAACAGACGGTGTCGGCCTCGGGCACCATCGAGCCGGCCAGCCAGGCCAGCCTCAACTTCGGCGTCTCCGGGAAGGTGACCGCCGTGAACGTCGCCGTCGGACAGACGGTCACCGCCGGACAGGCATTGGCCACCGTCGACCCCACGGCGCTCCAGGCGCAACTGGCGTCGGCGCAAGCCAGCTTGACGGCAGCCCAGGCCAAGCTCAGCAGCGACGAGAGCAGCGGCGCCTCCTCCAGCCAGATCGCTTCGGACAACGCCTCGGTCACCTCCGCCCAGTCGAACGTGACGACGGCCCAGTCGAACCTGAGCGACGCCACCCTCACCTCGACCATCGCCGGCACCGTGGCCTCGGTCGACCTCAGCGTCGGCCAGCAGGTAGCGGGCTCGGGGTCGTCCGGCAGCTCGGGCTCGAGCGGGTCGAGCGGGTCGACCGGGTCGACCGGCGCCACGGGCAGCAGCGGCTTCAGCGCCACCGCCAGTTCCTCGTCAGGCTCCAGTTCGAGCAGTAGCTCGACCGCCCAGATCGTCGTGGTCTCGACCAGCAGCTACCTGGTGAGCACGACCGTCGACGACACCCAGGTCGGCCAAGTGAAGATCGGTGACCAGGCGGTCATCACGCCCAGCAGCTCCACCACCAACGTGTACGGCACCGTCTCGTCGGTGGGCCTCATTGCCTCCAGCAGCTCCACGGTGGCCTCGTTCCCGGTGACCATCGCCGTCACTGGCTCGCCGAGCGGCCTCTACGCCGGGACGTCGGCCACCGTCTCGATCGTCGTCGAGCAGATCAACGACGCCATCCAGGTGCCGACGGCGGCCATCACCTACACCAACGGGCAGGCCACGGTGACCAAGGTGGTCAATGGCAGCCACGTCGCCCAGGCCGTCACGACGGGAGTGACCGCCGACAACGAGACCCAGATCACCAAGGGCCTGGCCGTCGGTGATCAGGTGCTGGAACGGGTGATCACGTTCAGTGGGGCCGGTGGCGGGGCCCGCAGTCTCTTCGGAGGCAGCGGGACGACGGGACGGGGTGCCGGTGGCTTCCCCGGCGGCGGCACGGGCCGGTTCTCCGGCGGTGGCGCCGGTGGCTTCGGCGGTGGGGGCGGGTTCGGTGGCTGAGCCCCAACCGAGCGCCGTCTCGGCGCCGGTCATCGAGCTCGACCACGTGACCAAGGTCTACCGGACCGGTGCGTTCGCCGTGGCCGCCCTTCGTGGGATCTCGATGACGATCGACGGTGGCGAGTACGTGGCCATCATGGGTCCCTCGGGATCGGGCAAGTCCACCCTGATGCACATCCTGGGCTGCCTCGACGTCCCGACCGGCGGCCGCTACGCCCTGGCCGGGGAGAACGTCGGGGGCATGGACGAATCGGCGCTGGCCTCGGTGCGCAACCGCCGGATCGGCTTCGTGTTCCAGCAGTTCAACCTCCTGGCATCCCTCAACGCGTGGCGCAACGTGGAGTTGCCGCTGACCTATGGCGGGGTGCCCCGGGGCGAACGCAAGCAGCGGGCCATCGACGCCCTCGACCGGGTGGGGCTGGCCGATCGGGTCGAGCACCGACCGGGCGAGCTCTCGGGTGGCCAGCAGCAGCGGGTGGCCATCGCCCGGGCCCTCGTGAGCAACCCCGACCTGATCCTGGCCGACGAACCCACCGGCGCGCTCGACTCCCAGTCGGCCCGTGACGTCCTGGAACTGCTGAAGGAGCTGAACGACGTCGGCCGGACGATCGTGCTGATCACCCACGATGCCGAGGTGGCGGCGGCGGCCGAGCGGACCGTGCGCATCCGTGACGGGCTCATCGTCCCCGAGGAAGCGGTGGTCCAGTGAGCTGGCTCGACACCCTGCGCACCGGACTCGACGCCGTGCGGACCCACCGCATGCGTTCGATCCTCACCGTGCTCGGCATCATGATCGGCATCACCGCCGTAGTGCTCACCGTCGGGCTGGGGCAAGGCGCCCAGAACCAGGTGAGCTCGGAGATCAACGCCCTCGGGACGAACCTGCTCACCGTCTCTCCCGGGTCGACCACCTCCTCGAGCGGGATCCGGAGCGGCTTCGGGTCGGCCTCGACGCTCACCGAGTCCGACGCCACCAACCTGTCGTCCAAGACCGTGGCGCCCGACATCCACGCCGTGGCCCCCGTGGTCTCCTCCTCGGAGACCCTGACCGACAGCGCCAACACGAACAACTGGACCTCGACGGTCAACGGCACCACCCCCTCGTGGCAGACCATCCGGGGTCGGACCGTCACCCAGGGGCGCTTCCTCGACAACCAGGACGTGGCCGACCACACCGCCGTGGCCGTGCTCGGCTCGGACACCGCCTCGGAGCTGTTCGGCGGCATCGACCCGGTCGGCGAGACGGTCAACGTGAACGGTGTCCCCCTGACGGTGATCGGGGTCCTCAACTCGGTCGGTGACTCGTCCTCGACCACCGGCTCGGACCAGGACGACCAGGTCATCGTGCCGATCAGCACGGCCACGCAGCGGATCTTCGGCACCTCGTCGCTCAGCTCGATCCTTCTGCAGGCCAACTCGAACGACACGCTCGGCGCCGCCTACCAGGAGGCCGACAAGGAGCTGCTGGCCCTCCACCAGATCACCGACGCCACCGAGGCCGACTTCACCATCGCCTCGTCGGCCTCCCTGGTCACCACGGCCACCTCGGTCGACCACACGCTCACCATCCTGCTCGGCGGGGTCGCCGCCATCTCGCTGCTGGTGGGCGGGATCGGCGTGATGAACATCATGCTGGTGTCGGTCACCGAGCGCATCCGGGAGATCGGCCTGCGCAAGGCCCTCGGCGCCACCCCGCCCCTGATCCGACGCCAGTTCCTGCTCGAGGCGTCGGTGCTCGGCCTGACCGGCGGGGCGCTCGGGGTGGCCCTGGCGGCCATCGGGGCCGCCGTGTTGCCCCAGGCCCTCGGCTACCCGATCACCCTCTCGGGTGTGGCCATCGCCGGCGCTCTGGTCATCGCCCTGGCCATCGGCCTCGTCTTCGGCGTCTACCCGGCGTCGAGAGCCGCTCGCCTGGCCCCCATCGACGCCCTGCGGAGCGAATGACGATCGACATGCCACACACCAGAAGGAGACACCGTCCCATGCAACACCGCATCCCCCGACCCAGGCGCACCCAGTTGGTCGGCGGCGCCTCACTGTTCGCCGTGGCCGCACTGGCCCTGGCCGCCCCCGCCGGGGCGGCCACCAGCACCACCCGCCCGGCCGGCGGCTTCCCCGGCACCTCGGGCCAGGTGGCCTCGATCTCGGGCACCTCCATGGAGGTCCAGGGAACGAGCAGCCAGACCACGGTGAACTGGTCGTCGACCACGACGTTCTCCAAGACGGCCACCGTCACCAGCACCTCGGTCGCCGCCGGCGACTGCGTGACCATCGTCGGGTCGACGGCCAAGGGCAAGATCACCGCCCGCACGGTCTCGATCAGCCAGCCCGTCTCGGGCACGTGCACCGGCGGCATCGGCGGCGGCGGCTTCGGGGGCTTCAGCGGCGGCGGCTCGGGCACGCCCCCGTCGGGGTCGCGTCCGCGCGGGCGGTGGCTTCCCCGGTGGCGGTGCCGGCCGGCCGAGCCGGTGGCAACCGACCGGCCGGGGCGGCCAACTTCGGCTTCGCCTCGGGCAAGGTGACCTCGGTGAAGGGCACCACCCTCACCCTGAGCGGAACCTCCTCGGCCACGCTGGGCAAGTCGACCAGCACCAAGAGCACCGCCAAGAAGAAGCCGGCCGCCCCCAAGGCGACCAAGGTGACCGTGACGCTGGCCTCCTCGACCACCTACAGCGAGGAGCAGTCGGCGGCGGCAACCGACCTGGCCGTCGGTGACTGTGTCACCGCCGGCGGCAGCAGCGACTCGACCGGGGCCGTCACGGCCACGACGTCCGGATCACCTCCACCGGGTGCCTCGAGCTGCACCAGCGGGTTCGGGGGCTTCGGCGCCCGAAGCGGGCGGTGCCACCGGTGGCTGATCGGGCCGCCCGCCAGCGCCGCCATCGGTGGCTGGCCGGCGGGGGCGCCGTCGTGGTCCTGCTCGGGGTGGGCATCGGCCTCTGGGCGGCCGAGGCCTCGGGGTCCGAGGGCTACGTCACGGCGGTCGCCGGCACCGCTGCGGTGCGCCAGACGCTCGGCATCTCCGGCACGGTGGCCCCGGTCAACCAGGCCACGGCCGACTTCCAGGTGGCCGGCACCGTGAGCGCCCTCAACGTGAGCCTCGGTCAGACGGTCACCGCCGGCCAGGTGCTGGCATCGCTCGACACCACCTCGCTCGAGCAGGCGGTGACGGCGGCCCAGGCCAACCTCACCGCCGCCCAGGCCAAGCTGGCCGACGACGAGTCCGGAGAGTCCTCCACGTCGGGTTCGACGGGCTCGGGTTCGACCGGCTCGGGCTCGGCGGCTCGGGTTCGGGGTCGACCACACCCACCACGGCTCCGGCGACCACCACGTCGAGCCCGACGGCCTCGGGATCGGGCAGCGGCTCGGACAGCGCAGGCGCTGCCCTGACCCAGGCCCAGCAGGCGGTGACGGCCGCCCAGCAGACGGCCGATGCCGACTCCTCGACCGCCGCGGCCGCCGTGGCGGCGGCCCAGACGGCGTGTGCCTCCTCGCAGTGGCTCGACGTCCACCACCACGACCACCACCACCGCGTCGAGCGGTGACACGACGGCCTGCACCACGGCCCTGGCGGCGGCGTTGGCCGCCCAGCAGCAGGTGACCACCGACCAGAAGGCGGTGGCCGCCGCCGAGACGGCCCTGGCCCAGCTCCTCACCTCGGCGGCCTCCAGCCCGTCGGGCAGCTCCGGCTCCGGTAGCTCGGGTGCGGGTTCGTCCGGCTCGGCGACCGGCGGCTC
Organism: uncultured Acidimicrobiaceae bacterium; assembly: GCA_963730735.1. Taxonomy (GTDB): domain Bacteria; phylum Actinomycetota; class Acidimicrobiia; order Acidimicrobiales; family RAAP-2; genus CAVSSX01. The sequence goes on along the minus strand of CAVSSX010000007.1, from coordinate 987,154 downwards.
GTCGCGGCGGGAGCGACCGGCGCCACCACCACGACGTCGGGCTCGACCAAGACCGCGTCGAGCGGTGGCAGCGGCACCAGCGCCGGTGGCAGTGGCTCGACCGGAACGGCCACCAACAGCGCCGAGCAGTTGGCGACCGACCAGGCGGCCATCGACTCGGCCAACGCCTCGCTGATCGAGGCGCAGCAGGACCTGGCCTCGGCCCAGTTGACGAGTCCCATCGCCGGCACGGTCGCCTCCGTCGGGTTGACGGTCGGCCAGTCGGTGAGCGCCGGGGACTCGAGCGCGGGCATCGTGATCGCCAACAACGGCAGCTACCAGGCAACGGGCACGTTGACCACGGCCCAGGCCCAGCAGGTCAAGGTGGGTGACATCGGCCTACGTGAGCGTGAACGGGACCACCGGGAGCCGCAAGGGCACGGTGGTCCGGGTCGGACCGGTCGACACCAGCGATTCCTCCTACGACTACCCCATCGTCGTCTCGCTGCCCGACGGCACCAGCGGCCTGCCCAACGGTGCCGGTGCCCAGATCGAGGTGGTCCTGCACGACATCGCTTCGACCCTGGCCGTGCCGACGTCGGCCGTCACGACGACGGCCGCCGGCAGCTACGTGACCGAGCTGGCCAACGGCCAGGAACAGCGCCGACGGGTGAAGGTGGGCGTCGTGGGCGGGACCCACACGCAGATCCTCTCGGGCATCACCAAGGGCACCACCGTGGTCCTGGCCGATCTCTCCGAGGCGGTGCCGACGTCGAGCACGAACTCGACGACCGGCGGGTTCGGCGGGTTCGGTGGGTTCGGTGGCGCCGGCTTTGGCGGTGCGGGAGGTGCGCGCTTCCGCATCTCGGGCAGCGGCGGCTTCGGCGGCGGCTGAGGTTCCCGGGCGATCGGCCCCCGCTCGGGGCCGGCGAGAGGGCTGTCGTGACGTCCTCGCGGCGCGGCTCCGCCCGCCGCAACCGCAGTTGCGTCGGCACTCGAAGAGCCGCTCGCGCCAGGGCCGAGCGCAGCCGGGGATCTCGACCGGCATGTCGTTGCGGCCCGATGCGGCACCGGTCTGCCGAACGCCTGCCACTGACCGGCCGGCCGCCGCGGGCCTGGCCGGGCTGACCATCTGCGACAGGGGACGACGGCCGCCGAGAAACGGCAGCGACACATTCGCTCGAATCGACACTGGTCAACCACTGTTAGCTAGATTCACCCAAGTTTTACTTGATCGAACCTAGGCATCGGGTTTACCCTGACGTTGATCCGAGGCCATGTGGGTGGCCGCCGAGGCGGGAGGAATCGACCAATGGGCAAGCTGACGGGACAGATCGGGAAGCGTCCGGACCGCTCGGGCACTCGGCTGTCGCTACCGGGTCGATTCGGGGCACGGGGCCTGGTGGCCACCGCCTTGGCGGCAGGCACGGTGGCGGCGACCATCGTCGCCGGCAGCGCGTCGGTGGCCGGTGCGTCCGGAGAATCGCAGGCCCGTGGACCACAGAACCTGACCTCGGCCCTGCTGGCCATCGAGAACGAGGCCAAGTACCACCTCTCGACCTGGGGCTACGAGGTGCAGGACCAGAAGACCGGCAACGTGCTGGCCTCCCAGAACGGCCAGAGCATGTTCGACCCCGGTTCGACGATGAAGCTCTACTCCACCTCCACCGTGCTCCGCCTCTACGGGCCCAACTACCGGTTCACGACGCCCGCCTACCGCGAGGGGACCATGAGCGGCACCACCCTGAACGGGAACCTGGTCCTCGTGGGATCCGGGGACCTGAGCCTCGGGCTGCGTGACCAGGCCAACGGCACCATGTACTACGAGAGCACGCCCCAGCTCGACCAGAGCTACGCCAACGTCGGCGTGGCCGGAGCGGTGGAGCCGCCCGGGAACCCGTTCACCGGATTGAACCAGATCGCCGCCAAGGTGCGCGCCGCCGGCATCACGCAGGTCAACGGCAATGTGGTGGTGGACGACCGCCTCTTCACTCCCTACAGCGGGTTCCCCGACGGGGAGATCTCCCCGATCTGGGTCAACGAGAACCTGATCGACGCCCTGGTGTCCCCCGGTGCGACCGTCGGCGCGCCGGCGAGCGTCAACTGGCGACCGATGACGGCCGCCTATGCAGTGTCGAGCCAGGTCACGACGGTGGCGGCAAAGGGATCGACGGCGTTGCAGATCAACGAGCCGACGCCCGGCAACCTGGTCGTGACCGGCACGATCGCTCTCGGGAGCGCCCCGAGGCTGGTCGACCGCCAGGTGGACGACCCGGCGGCCTTCGCCCGGACCGCCTTCATCCAGGCGCTCCAGCAGGCGGGGGTCACCGTCAACGCCACACCGACGGGATCGAACCCCGAATCGCTCCTGCCCCCGAAGGGGAGCTACCAGGCCAGCGACCTCGTGGGCTCGTACACCTCACTGCCGCTCTCCCAGTTCCTCAACGTGATCCTGAAGACGAGCTACAACCGGGGCGCCGACCTCATGACGTGCCTGGCGGCCGTCAAGACCGGCAGTACCAATTGCCTGGACGGCCTGAGCGACGAGATGGACACGATCAAGAAGCTGGGCGTTCCCGCCGACAGCGTCTTTCTCATGGACGGCGCCGGGTCCGACGACCAGGGACGAACCTCCGTCGATGCCATGACCACCTTTGTGCGACGTCTCGCCAGCACCAACCTCGGCCCGACGATCTACCAGTCGCTGCCCGTACTGGGCCGCAATGGCACGTTGGGCAACGTGCTCGACAGCAGCCCCGTCGCCGGCCACGCCGCCATCAAGACCGGCAACCGGGCCGTCGGTTCGCCGACGGGCCAGTTGATGCTCCTCGGGAACAGCCTGGCCGGCTACGTGACGACCAAGAGCGGCCGCAAGGTCGACGTCATGGTCGTGGTGGGCAACGTGCCGTTGAGTTCGGTGCAAGAGTTCCTCGACGTCACGAACGAGCAGGCACAGATGATCGCCGACATCTACAAGTACCTCTAGGCGAGTCCGGTCGATCGGGTGTGGACTGATCCCCGGACTCGGTCCCCGGCGCCCACCGGGGGCCGAGTCCGGAGTGAGCGGGCATCCCGAGACCAGGGGTGCTCCACGCTCCCGGGTGCGTTCCGGTACTACTTGAGCCAACCCACTAGAGGAGAGTGAATCCGTGGCTTCGAAGAACGCCCCTCGACCGCCCTCCCGATACAACTCCCCGCTGCGGGCCCGTCAGGCCGCCGAGACCCGCCAGTCGATCGTCAACGCCGCCATCGCCCTCTTTCGTGACCAAGGCTGGGCGGCCACGACCCTGCCCATGGTGGCCGCCGAGGCCGGGGTGGCGGTCGACACCGTCTACTCGGCGTTCGGCTCGAAATCCGGCCTGCTCATGGCGGCCATCGATCTGGCCATCGCCGGCGACGACGATCCGACGGCGATGGTCGATCGACCGGAGCTGGCCCTGTTCGCCAAGGGTCGCCGGATCGAGCGGCTGCGCACCGGGGTGCGGTTCACCATCGGCGTGTACCAGCGGTCCATCCCCATCCTGAAGGCCCTCCAGGAAGCGGCGGCGAGCGACGCGGCGGCGGCCGCCCGCCTGGCCAAGTACGACGACGACCGTCGCAACGTGATGGTCGCCGGTCTGGCCCTGATCCTCGACGGCCCGGCGCCCGACCACGTCGTCGATGCCATCTGGGCGCTGGTCAGCCCGGAGGTCTACAGCATGCTGACCGAGCGACGAGGTTGGTCCGAGGCCGAGGCCGAGACGTGGCTGGTGGAGATGGCCAGCGCCGCCGTCAGCCGTGGCCGCCCCGAGAAATGATGCAGTCATTGCGACTGCGGTTGCCGAGGGGTACTCCCGCGGCGGCGTTCGGCGGGGCGGGAGCTAGCGGTAGGACTTCGGCTGCAACATCTGTCCCGCCCGGTTCTCGGCGTGGATCGACTGATGGTCCACTCGGATGGGTTCGCCGTTCACCAGGACGTGGCGCAGCCCGGTCGGCTCGTCGGCGACCAGCCGGTCCCCGCCCCCGGGCAGGTCGGCGACCCGACGAATCGGGCCGGTGGCCAGCTGCTCCCACTCGATGACCGCCAGGTCGGCGAAGTCGCCTTCTCGGAGGTAGCCCCGGTCGGTCATGCCGAGGACGTCGGCGATCTCGCCCGAGGTCTTGCGCACCCCGGCGGCCAGCGGCAGCAGGTCACGGTCACGCACCCACTCCGAGAGGAAGTGGACGGGCATCACCGAGTCGCACAACTGGCCGATGTGGGCCCCGGCGTCGGACAGGCCGAGGATGCAACCCTCACCGGTGAGCAGGGTGGCCACGGCCCGGTCGTCGAGGTTGGCGGCGACGACGCTCACCCGGGTCGACAGCCGGTCGGCCACGGCCAGGTCCAGCAGGGCGTCGATGGGCGTCACGCCGTGCGTGGCCGCCAGCTCGCCCACGGAGTGGTCGACCGCGGTCGATTGCCCGGATTCGACGACCATCGTCCTCGTCCAGTCCGGGGGGTTGGCGGCCAGCTCGGCTCGGGCCTGGCTCCGAAAGCTCTCGCTCGTGAAGCGGTCCAGCAACTGGTTCGGGGGCAACCCGACGAGGTCGGCGAACGCCGGGTAGCGGTAGAGGGTGAGTGGGTTCTCGAGCCCCCAGTGGAAGGTGAGCGCCCGACTGGTCACCTGCGGGTGGACGTCCATGCCCGGATGGCGCTGGTGCACCCCGAGCTTGTCCCGCCAGTCGACCTGACCCGAACCCTCCGGGAAGGCGAGGATGGCCGACCAGGTGATGGTCCGACCGAAGCGGGGGGCGAAGTCGTAGATCCACTCCACGTTGGCCAGGTCGTTCCCCGGTGCCACGTGGACGATGCCCCGCCCGGCGTCGCGGACGGCCAGGCAGAGCTGCTCGGTCTCGTCCCAGCTGGCGACCACCGAGGGCACCGGGCGCCCATCGGCCCCCTGGAGGAAGCCGGCCCGGTCGGTGGAGAACCCGAGCGCCCCTCCGAGCACGGCTTCTCGGACGACGGCGCACATCGCGTCGATCTCCTCCTGTGTCGCCTCCCGCTCGTACGCCGCTTGGCCCATGACCCACATGCGGACGGCGGTGTGCCCGACGTAGCCGCCGAAATTGAGTCCGAGCCGGTCACCGCGGAGTTGGCGCAGGTACTCGGGGTAGGTCTCGAACGACCACGGGATGGCGGTGTCCATGGCGTCGTACGACATGTCCTCGACCGCCTCGAGCGTCCGGAGCATGAGGGAGCGGTCGGCCGGCCGGCACGGCGCCACGCTGAACCCGCAGTTCCCGGCGACCACGCTCGTCACCCCGAGGTGGCTCGAGGGTGTGAGCCAGGGGTCCCAGGTGGCCTGGGGGTCGTAGTGCGTGTGGATGTCGATGAAGCCGGGCACGACCAGCGCCCCGGCGGCATCGACCACCCGGCGGCCGGTCAGGTCCGACCCGATGGAGGCGATCCGACCACCCGAGACGGCCACGTCGGCCCGGCGGGGGTCCTCGCCGGTGCCGTCGACGACCAGTCCCCCGCGCACGACCAGATCAGCGATGGCCATCCGTCGTCACCCTTCCTCTTCCGTTCCGATGGTCACGGCGCCCACCAACCTGGACAACACAGCTAGCCGACGACCGGGGGCGGCGTGAAGCCGTAGAGGCGGCGGGCGTTGTCGGCGACGATGCGGCGCACGTCGTCGGCCGGGACGTCGCCCATGATCTTGGCCAGCGTCTGGCGAGAATGGGGGAACGTGGACTCGGTGTGGGGATAGTCGCTCCCCCACATGAGGGCGTCGACGCCGATGAACTCGCGTTCGCGGATGCCGATCGCATCCTCCTGGAACGAGGCGAACACGTTCGACCGGAAGAAGTCCGACGGGAGCACCCCCGGCCTGAAGCGGTGCCACGCGCCCCGGAGCGGCCGTTCGGTGTACGTGTAGTCCATCTGGTCCAAGAAGTACGGGATCCAGCCCAGCTCGTGCTCGACGGCGCCGACCTTGAGCCCGGGGTGCCGCTCGAACACGCCCGAAAAGATGATGTCGGCCAACGACTCGCGGACCTGGAAGTCCTTGTTGACGAAGGTGTTCTCCCGTCCCCCCGACTTGACGTCGATCGGTCCGGTGGCGGCGTTGGCATCGAACCGGTCGGTCCCCACGTGCAGGCTGAGGGGCATGTCGAGCTCCTCGGCCGTCGACCAGAGCGGCTCGTAGTCCTCCGACCAGTACCGCCGGCCCGCCGGTGGGAACACGGTGATGAGGGCGCCGCAGAGGTCCAGCTCGCGGCAGCGTCGCAGCTCGGCCGCCGCGTGGTCCGGGTGGTCGACGTTGAGCATGGCGATGCCCTTGAGGCGGGACGGGTCGTGGCTGCAGAAGTCGGCCAGCCAGTCGTTGTAGGCCCTGGCCGACGCGTCGACGACCTCCTCGGACGGCACCCGGTAGATGATCAGGCCCTGGCTGGGGTAGATCACCGAGCCCCAGATGCCGTCGAGCTCGTTCTCGGCCAGGTAGGCGGCGGGGTCGTAGGCGGCCGGCCGGACCTCTCCGAACTCGCCGGACGTCCGCAGCTCGGTGGCGTCCTTCTCGAAGCGGTCGCCCGCCTGGATCCCGAGGAACGACATGGTCTTCATGCCGTCCACGAACCACCAGTCCCCGTCGGCGTCGTGCTCGACCTTGGGGGCGCGGTCCCGGAGCGGCTCGGGGACCCGCGCCTGCCAGAGGTCGGGCGGCTCCACGATGTGGGAGTCCGACGAGATCATCCAGGTCCCGTTCAGCAGGTGGTCGATGTCGTGCACGTTGCGTCCCCCCTCGTCCGCACCCGGGTCGGGCTGGCCACAGCGTCCCGTACCCGTCCCCCACGATGGCACGCGTCGGCCAGCGGTGCTGAGGGTTGACCTCGCAGGGCTGGACGGGTGGCTAGCCCTCCAGCGACTGCGTTTCGACCTGGGGTTTCCGGACCAGGCGGGCGGTGCACAGCGCACCGATCACCGCCACGATGGTCACGGCGATGAAGTCGGCCCCGTAGCCCAACTTCGAGGCCTCGAACGCCGGGATGAGGTAGTGGATCAGCGACTGGTCGAAGTGGTGCGGCTTCAGGCCGGTCTGCTCCGCCGCCTGGAGGGCGTTGCGGAGCTGGTTCCCCTGGGCCTTGGTCAACCCCCCGGGGGTGCCGTAGTGGACCAGGGTCGAGAGCCGTCGAATGTAGACACCGTGGAAGACGGTGTAGAGGGCGGCGATGCCGATCGCGCCCCCCGCCTGCTCCGCCGTCGCCGAGACGCCCGAGACCTGGCCGGCGTGTTCGTCGGCCACCGAATCCAGGCTGACCGGGTCGTTGGCCGTGAGGATCAGGGCCAACCCCGACCCGAAGAGGAGGAGGCCGGGCAGCAAGTACGGGTAGTCCTTGGCGTTCGGCCCGACGGCATGGACGCCCAGGAGCAGGGCGATGCCGGAGGCGGCCAGGACGACGAAGCCCACGACGAGGGGCGGCCGACCACCCGAGCGGTCGTACCACTTGCCGACCAGGGTCGACAGGAAGATCATCGGGATGGTGGTGGGGATGAGGGCCAGACCGGCCACGACCGGGCTCATGCCCAGATCGAGGATCAACAGGAGCGGGAACACCAGCCCGAGGCCGAGCTCGACGAACCCGGCCAACCCTTGACTGATGGTCGCCCCGAGGTAGTTCGGGGTGCGCCGGAGCAGACGCAGGTTCATGAGTGGGTCGGGGTGACGTCGCTCCCACCACACGAAGGCGACGGCGGCCACCGCCGCCAGGACGAGCGGCGCGACGACGATGGGCGAGAGGAACGACCCCGTCTGACTCTGGATGAGCCCGAACACGAGCCCGACGATGGCCACGCAGAGCAGGGCCGAGCCGAGGACGTCCACGTGGGCATCGGATCGGCGGACGTGGTCCTTGGGCACGGCAACCAGCGTGGCGATCGCACAGGCCAGGGCCAGCGGCACGTTGATCCCGAGCACCAGACGCCAGCTGACGGCCGAGGTCAGCGCGCCGCCGATCGTCGGGCCCAGGGCCCCGGCGATGGCGGCCACCCCACCCATGGTCCCGAGCGCCTTGCCCCGCTCGGCCCTCGGGAAGCTGGCGCTGACGATGGCCACGCTGCCCGGCAGCATGAGGGCCCCGCCCACGCCCTGGACCACCCGGGCCACCAGGAGCGCGCCGAAGGTCGGGGCGAGCGCGCCGAGGGCGGACCCGGCGCCGAAGGTGAGCGCACCGAGCAGGAAGATCCGGCGTCGCCCGAACTGGTCACCCAGTCGCCCGCCCAGGATGAGGAACGCCGACAGGGCCAGCATGCTCAGGTTGAGGACCCACTGCCCCACCTGCGTGCCCACCCGGAAATGGCTCATGATCGACGGCAGCGCCAACGGCACGGCCGTCTGGTCGACCAGGATGATCGAGTTGGCCAGGATCATGGCCACCAGGACGATCCGTCGACGGTTCCCCTCTTCGGCCATGCCCCACGGTATTGGATCCCGGATCACTCGGGCCGCATCGCCAAGAGTCCAGGTCTGCGGCTCCCCGACTGCCGAGAGCTGGCCGAGCGCCGACCTCAGGTCGGGACCAGGCCAGCTCCCGACGCTATTCTTGACTAAGTCACTAATAATTGGTAATTAAATCGGGAATGCGATTCCGAGCCCGATCCATCCTCGCCCTGTCCGCTGTCGCCACGAGCCTCCTCGTCGCCGGACCAGCCGGTGCCGCCCCGAAAGCGACGGCCGCCGCATCGTCCATTCCGAAAGGCACGGTCCTGCGCGTCGGGGAGCAGCTGAAGAACCTGTCGCTGGTCCTGTCGTTGGCCGGCGAGGACAAGAACTTCCCTTACCAGGTGCAGTACTCGGAGTTCATCGGCGGGCCGGCGATGTTGCAGGCGTTCCAAGGTGGGTCCCTCGACGTCGGCTTCATCCAGAGCACGCCCCTGATCCAGGCGCAGGCGGCCGGACAACCGGTGACGGCCATCGCCGGGTGGGCCAGTCAGGGAACGTCGTACGCGCTGGTGTCGGGGCCCAACACCGGTTCGATCAAGGGGTGGGCCGGTCTGAAGGGAAAGCGGGTCGCGTTCCAGGAGGGGACGGCCCTCGAGAGTGCCCTGCTGGAAGGACTGCACTCGGCCGGGCTGACGCTGCATGACATCACGCCGGTCAACGTCCCGTCGACGCAGGTGGCGGCCGCCCTCCAGGGTGGCTCGGCCGACGCCGGCATAGAGGTCGAGCCGCTGCTCAGTGCCTATGTGCAGGCGAATCCGACCGCCAAGGTCATCGCCCGGCCCTCCGATCTGACCCTTCGGGCCGACTTCCTGGTCGCCGACGGCTCGGCCCTCGAGAGCAAGGCCACGTCGGCGGCCATCGCCGACTACATCACCCGCTTGCTCAAGTCCTACGCCTACCTCAAGACACACCCGAACCTGGCCGTCACGTCGGTCTACGAGCAGCAGTACGGGCTCTCGCCGGCCCGGGCCCAGGCGGTGCAGAAGCAGGTGGGGCCCTCGGCCTTCTTCACCCTTCCCGGAGCCATGCTGGCCCCGCAGAAGCAGCTGGCGGACCTCTACCTGGCGGCCGGGCTCATCCCCTCGTCGGTGGCGGTGGCCAAAGAGTTCGACCCCCGCTTCAACGCCGTGGTGACCAAGGCGCAAGGGACGTCATGACCATCTCCGACGTCCGGTCGTGGGTGCCCCGACGCGCCGGCACGGTCTCGCCGGACGGCCCCGTCGATAGCGGGACCTCGCGGCCGGTCGGCACCACCCTGGTGAAGCTGCCGCTCGACGGGGCGACGGAGCAGCCCTCGCGCACCCGACGGGTCGGGCGGGGAAGCCAGCGGCTCCTCGGCGTTGTCGCCCTGTTGGTGCTCTGGGAGGTCGCATCGGCAGTCGGTTGGCTTCGGCCGCAGGACCTGGCCGGCCCCACCGCCGTCGTCTCGGCGGGCGCCCACCTCATCAGCACCGGCGCGCTGCAGTCGGCCCTCTGGGCCTCCCTCCAACGGGTCTTCTGGGGCCTGGTGGTCGGCGTGCCCCTGGGCGCGATCCTGGCCCTCGTTGCCGGCCTGAGCCGCGCCGGCGAGAACTTGATCGACGCCAACGTGCAGATGATGCGCTTCGTGCCGATCATCGGACTGGAGTCACTCTTCGTGCTGTGGCTCGGGGTGGGTGAAACCGCCAAGATCTCGATGATCACGCTCGGGGTGATGTTCCCGATCTACATCAACACCTTCGCCGCGGTGCGCTCGATCGAACCCCGGTACCACGAGCTCGCCGACGTGATCGGCCTGGGTCGGTGGCAGCGCATCCGCCGCATCGTGCTTCCGGCGACGCTGCCCGGCTTCCTGGTCGGCCTGCGGATGGCCATGGCCGTGGCCTGGCTGCTGCTGGTGTTCGCCGAGCAGATCAACGCCTCGAGCGGACTCGGGTACCTGATCATCCAGGCCCAGACCTACTTCCAGTCCAACGTGATCGTGGTGTGCCTGGCCTGCTACGCCGTCCTCGGCCTACTCACCGACGTCCTGGTCCGCCTGCTGGAGCGGGTCCTCCTACCGTGGTCTCCCGGGCGATGACGGCCGTGGTCACCCCCGAGGGAGCCTCGGTCGACTGGCCGACCGACGACGCCGTGGTCGTGCGCGGCCTCCGGCGGACCTTCGGCTCTCGCCAGGTGCTCCGAGGCATCGACCTCGAGATCCACCGGGGGCAGTTCGTGGCCCTCCTGGGCCGGAGCGGTTCGGGCAAGAGCACGATCCTGCGAGCGCTGGCCGGCCTGGACCGGGGAGGGTCGGGCGACCTCTACGTGCCGAAGCGCCGGGCCGTCGTCTACCAGGACCCTCGCCTCCTCCCCTGGGCCCGGGTCCTGGCCAACGTCATCCTCGGCCTGCACGGGGCCGATGCGGCCGTCCTCGGCCAGCGGGCACTGAAGGAAGTGGCCCTGGACGGGCACGAGCGGGACTGGCCCAAGACGCTGTCGGGCGGTGAGGCCCAGCGGGTGTCGCTCGCCCGAGCACTGGTCCGCCAGCCCGAGCTCCTCCTCCTCGATGAGCCCTTCGGCGCCCTCGACGCCCTCACCAGGATCCGGATGCAGCAACTGGTCGGCGAGCTCTGCGCCCGGCACCATCCGGCCGTGCTGCTGGTCACGCACGATGTCGACGAAGCCATCCTGTTGGCCGACCGGGTCCTCGTGCTCACCGACGGCAGGATCTCGCTGGACGAGACCGTTCGCCTCCCCTCCCCTCGGTCGAGCGGCGACCCGGCGTTCCTGGACCTCCGTTCCCGCCTTCTGCTCGAGCTGGGGGTCGCCACCTAGCGCTTCTGCCCGACGTCGCTCCCCCAGTTACCGAACCTCCGGCCACCACCGATCCTCCACCAACCCCGATCCTCCACCAACACCGATCCTCCACCAACACCGACTCTCCGCCAACCATCGATAGGAGCAATCAATGACCAACACCTTGACTCGGACCGACATCGACGTGCGGCCGCTCTCGGCCACGATCGGCGCCGAGATCCGCAACGTCGACCTACGGACCGCCGACGATGCCACCATCGCCGACATCCGGCGCGTCTGGCTGGACCGCAAGGTCGTGTTCTTCCCCGGCCAGCATCTGGACGAAGTCGAGCACCAGGCGTTCGGGCGACGCTTCGGCGAGCTGACCGAAGGTCACCCGGTGGTGCCCGGCGTCGAGGGCTTCCCCAACATCTTCGAGATCGACTACTCCAAGGCCCGAGAGCTCTACGCGCAGTACGGCGACGTGGCCGCCCGAGCCCGAGGAGTGAGTTGGCACACCGACGTCACGTTCGTCGAGCGCCCGCCGGCCGGCTCGATCCTGCGGGCGGTGGTCATCCCCGAGGCCGGTGGCGATACGGCGTTCTCCGATCAGCAGGCCGCCTTCGCTGCCCTCAGCCCCGCCCTCCAGGCGTTCCTCGGCACGCTGCACGCCGTGCACGACGGCCGGGACCAGTTCAAGGGCGTGCTCGAGAAGGTCGGCGAAGGCAAGTGGGAAGGCGATCCCCTTCCGGCCCTGGAGCCGGTCACCCACCCCGTCGTGCGGGTGCATCCCGAGACCGGGAAGCAGTCACTGTTTGTGAACCCGGGCTTCACGTCGCACATCGTCGAGCTCGACCGAGCCGAGAGCGACGCCCTGTTGGCCTTCCTGTACGCCCACTCGGTCCGGCCTGAGTTCGTCGTCCGCTACCACTGGACGGCGGGCGATCTCGGCTTCTGGGACAACCGGACCACCCAGCACTCGGTGATCGGGGACTTCGGCGACCAGCACCGGGTCATCCAGCGGGTCACGCTGAAGGGTGACGCCCCGGCCTGACCAGACCCCGACCCGCCGGTGGGACGTGCACCCAGCGGAGGACCGCCACGTGGGCGGCACGGGCAGTGCCGCCGTCAGTCGAGCAGCGGGTGCGACGACGGACCCTCCTTCCCTCTGGGGTCGGAGGGTCCGTTCGCGTCAGCCTCTTGACACTCGAAGCCGCTTGACGGCCACCGGGAGGCCCGGTACTTGTGTGGGAGCGACCCGAGCGACGGTCGACGGGTGATCGAAGCGAAAGAAGGTCACGTGCCCCACGACGCAACACCAGGGCCGGTCAGAGTGGCGTTCGGCGGCAGTTCCGTCGGCTGATGCGCTACCGCACCTTCGGGAACACCGGATTGCGGGTGGCCGAGCTGTTCCTCGGGGCCATGACCTTCGGGGAGCAGGGCGGGGTGGGCGCGCCGATCGAGGAGTGCCGCCGGATCGTCGACGCCTATGCCGACGCCGGCGGCAACGTCATCGACACGGCCATCAACTACCGGGGCGGGGCCAGCGAGGAGATCCTGGGTGAACTCCTCGAGGGCCGCCGGGACCGCTTCGTGCTGGCCACGAAGTACACGGTGTCCCGGGATCGGGACGACCCCAACGGTGCCGGCAACCACCGCAAGAACCTCCGGCTGTCGCTCGAGACCAGCCTGCGGCGGCTGCGCACCGACCACCTCGACATTTACTGGGTCCACATGTGGGACCGACACACCCCGATCGAGGAGACCATGCGTGCCCTCGACGACGAGGTGCGGGCCGGGCGGATCCTCTACGTGGGCGTCTCGGACGCGCCGGCCTGGGCCGTGGCGCGGGCCAACACCCTGGCCGACTGGCACGAGTGGACGCCCTTCGCCGGCCTGCAGGTGCCCTACTCCCTCCTGCAGCGCGACATCGAACGGGAACTGCTGCCCATGGCCGAGCACTTGGGCATGACCGTGGCCGCCTGGAGCCCACTCTTCGGTGGGGTGTTGTCGGGAAAGTTCACCGGCGGCCAGGGTCCCGAAGGAGGCACCCGGATCGACCCCTCGTCGATCACCGAACACCAGCACACGGTGGCCACGACGTTGCACTCGGTAGCCGGCGATGTCGGCGCCACACCGTCCCAGGTCGCCATCGCCTGGCTGCGCACCCGGTCCCCGGCCATCCACCCGATCATCGGGGCCCGCCGCCTCGACCAGTTGCTCGACAACCTGGGTGCCGCCGAGGTCGGCCTGCCCGATGACGCCGTCGCCCGGCTCGAGGCGGCCACAGCCATCGACCTCGGGTTTCCCACCACGTTCATCGCCGAGACCGGCCCCTGGGTGTTCGGTGCGGCGTCGATGCGGGAGGACTGACCGGATTCTCGGCCACGCCGCTCTCCGGGAAACCGAACGGCGAGATGACGGTGACCTGCGCCTGGACCAGCCGGTTGGCCTGCACCGCGATCTCCTCGGGGACGCTGGGTTGGGGCCGGCCGAGGAGGGGCACCAGCCGGACGCGGGTCGCCGGACGGACCCGGTAGCGGAGCCCAGCCCATGGCGAAGGATCCCGACGACCTCGGCGTTCGAGACGTCGCCGGAGATCATGACGTTCGGCACGGTGCCTCGCTTGGACGGGTCGGCGAAGGTGACAGTCTCGTCGCTAGTCGAACCGACCAACATGAACTCCTGCTGAACGAAGAGTGACGGAAAGGCGAACGAACCCTGAGAGAAGCCTGGGACGGAGGCCTCCCCCTCCGCTACCCTGGCCTCCCGCCATGCAGAGCATCGGACTCGTCGTCTTCGTCCTGGTGGCGCTGGGATTCGACTTCACCAACGGCTTCCACGACGCCGCCAACGCCATCGCCGTGTCGGTCACCACCCGGGCGCTCCGGCCGCTGACCGCCCTCGGCATGGCGGCGGCCCTCAACGTGGTGGGCGCGCTGATCTCCACGAAGGTGGCGGCGACGGTCGGCCAGGGCATCATCGCCACACCGACGGGGTCCCACGGCCTGGGGGTCGTCTTCGCCGGGCTCGTCGGGGCCATCGGCTGGAACCTGATCACCTGGCGGCTGGGTCTGCCCTCGTCGTCGACCCACGCCCTGATCGGCGGCCTGGTGGGCGCCGCCCTGGCCTCGGCGACGGCGGTCGAGTGGAAGAGCCTGCTGACGAAGGTCGTGATCCCCATGGTCGTGTCGCCGGTGATCGGCTTGGCCTTGGGCTTCCTCCTGATGCTGGCCATCCTGTGGACGTGGCGCCGTCGCCGCCCGGTGGCGGTGAACCGGGGCTTTCGCCACGCCCAGCCCTTCTCGGCGGCCGCCGTGGCCTTCAGCCACGGCACCCAGGATGCCCAGAAGACCATGGGAGTGGTCACGCTCGCCCTGGTCGTAACCGGACATCTGTCCGAGTTCCAGGTGCCGCTGTGGGTGATCCTGGCCGCCGCCGGATCGATGGGTCTCGGCACGATGGCCGGGGGATGGCGGATCATCAGGACCTTGGGCAACCGCATCACGACACTCGACCCGCCGAGGGCGTTCGCCGCCCAGGCCGCGACCTCCAGCGTCCTGCTGGTGTCGGCCTATGCCTACGCCCTTCCCGTCTCCTCGACCCATGTCATGACGTCCTCGATCATGGGCGTGGGGGCGACCCGGCGGGCCAATGCCGTCCGCTGGGGCGTCGGTCGGAGGATCGGACTGGCGTGGGTCCTCACGATCCCGGGCGCCGCCCTGTGCGCCTGGTGTGCCGAGCAGCTGGTCAAAGCAGTCGTCGGATGACCCGGACGACCGGTTCGCCTCAGGAAGTCTTGACGAGGATCGATTCGACCACGTCGGCCACGTCTTCGATGGTGTTGATCGACGACTCCAGCGCCTGGATCACGTCCTTCCACATGATGACCTCGAGGGCCTCGAACTGTCCGCTGAACAATCGGGTGATCGCCTGTCGGTAGACGGCATCGCCCTCTCGTTCGAGATGGTCGATGCGCTCGAGATGGCCACGGGCCCCCTTGGCCGAGTCCATCGTCGCCATCAGCGCCACCAGTTCGTCGGCCATCTGCACCAGGACGATTCCCTGGCGGAGCAGTTCGGGGATCGGCTCGGCCAGATCGGCCAACTGGATCAGTGATGCCGCCTCGAAGATGCCGTCGACCACGTCGTCCAGCTCCTCGGTGAGGGCATGGATGTCCTCTCGGTCGTAGGGCGTGACGAAGCTCTCGTCCAGCAGGCGCAGCATCTCGGTGGTGAGCTGGTCGCCCCGATGTTCCAGGACTCTGATGCGGTCGAACGACGTGTCGAAGTCACCGAAGGACTCGGTGAGGGTCTGCAACTCGCCGGCACACGCCCGCACGTTGGCGGCGACGGCGGTGAACAGCTCGAAGAACCGGCCATCGGTCGGACGAAAT
This sequence comes from uncultured Acidimicrobiaceae bacterium, assembly GCA_963730735.1. Lineage (GTDB taxonomy): Bacteria > Actinomycetota > Acidimicrobiia > Acidimicrobiales > RAAP-2 > CAVSSX01. Next base: position 971,557 of record CAVSSX010000007.1, on the reverse strand, counting down.
CGAGATCGCTTGAGCCGGGCGAGCACGCCGGCCTTCGGTTCGGACTGTGGCTGCAGTACATCGGCCAACGGAGCCGGCCGGGCCGAGGTGAAGAAGCGGGTGGACGAGAGGCGGCGGGGTTTGGCCATGTGGTCGATGCGACTGGCCAGGTTCACGGCATGATCGCCCAGGCGCTCGTAGAACCGCGCGATCAGGGCCAGGTCGGCCGCGATGCGTGGCTCGGACGAGGCGCCGCCCAGGTTGACCAGGGCCGCCGCCAGGCGATCGAGTTGCTCATCGGCTTCCCGAAGTTGAAATTCGGCATCTCGCGAGCCCTCTTCGTACGCCTGCGCCGTGAGGCGCCACATCTTCAACGCCAGATCGTTCATCGACTGGATCAGACCTCTACTTTTCGGCGTGATGATGCCGCCAAGGCCCTGCAAGGTGCGGCGGGCGATGTGTTCGGCGAGGTCGGCGCTTCGCTCCAGCTCGGGCACCATCTGGAGCGTGTCCACCAGGGACTCGAGTTCCTCGGGGTCACCCGCCGCCTCGGCCAGTCCGCCCTTCAACAGGGCGGAGAGCTCATCGCAGCGGCGGTCGATCTCACGGTCACGCTCGATGACCGAATCGGCGAGCGTGACGTCCTGATCGAGGAGGGCCGTCGTGGCTCGTGACAGGGCCTCGGACACCTCGGCGAACAGAACCGACACCGATGCGCCCACGTCGGGTCGAGTCGGTTGTTCGAGGCCCGGGTCGACGTTCACGTCTACACCGTAGCTAGTGACTCCGGATCCTCTTCTGGACCGCAACGATTCGGGAACGCGTGCTCCGCCAAGGGCGGGACCGACCTGTCCTCCTCAAGTTTCGCCGAGGCGCAGCCGAGTCGGCAGACGGACGGCGCCAGCCGGTCCCACCGGAGGTCGCTCGGATGTGTCGGATGCCGGCCGCTCGAGGCTGGAAGCCTCTCCACAATTGTTTCAGTTTTAAGACATTTCTTACGGTTCTTGACGTATTCAGTAAGGATTGGCCCAGTACGTTGGTGCACAGAGATACAAGAGTGACCATCGACAAGGAGGGGGCCGTGAAACTTCGCAGTCTTACGTCAGGAGCGCTGGCCATCGGCACGGCAGTGACCGGTTCGCTGGTGCTGAGCGCGACCCCATCGGGCGCCGCCCCGGCCAACAAGGCGCCGGTCAACATCGCCTGGGAGGGGTTCGAGACGGGCGCCTACGCCACGCCGAACCGACACAACGACATCGAACTGGCCATCAAGCAGATCAACGCCAAGGGCGGGGTCGACGGCCACCTGTTCGCCTACAAGGCCTATGACACCGGCTTCAGCACCTCGACGGCGCTGACCGGTACGCAGCAGGCACTGGCGTCGAAGCCCACGGCGATCATCGGCTACCCGGTCGACGACTTCATCCGGGCCTCGGCCCCGGTGCTGCGCCAGGCCGGCACGCCGGTGCTCTCCTTCGGCGCCGGTCCGGCCTCGCTGGCCTCGGTCAACCACCTGCCGAACCTCTACACCACGGCCATCGACGGCACGATCAGTGGTGTGGCGGCCGAGATGCAGTACGCGGTGAAGACCTACCACCCGAAGTCGGTCGGCATCTTCGTCACCGACGACACGGCATCGAAGGCCGACGCCCAGGTCGCCCAGTCAACGCTCAAGAAGCTGGGCGTGAAGAACATCACCACGGAGACGGCGTCCGACACGGCGACCGACGCCACCAACCAGGCCCTGGCGCTGAAGGGGGACGACCTGGTCTTCCAGAACGGTTTCCCGACGGTGCTCGCTACCTTCGACACCGAGCTCCGGCAGAACGGGTACACGGGGCCGATCGGCGACGGTCAGAGCGGTGACACCCTTTCGGCCTATGGGTTGGTGAAGCAGGACGTGCTGGACAACTACTTCTACTTCCCGTACTGCGCCGCCGACGTCATCAAGACCCCGCAGGCCGAGGCCTACGTGTCGGCCTACAAGGCGGCCTACCCGGGGGTCAGCATCCGCACGGCCACCCCGTACGCCTACGACTCGGTGATGTTGCTGGCGGCGGCCATCAAGAAGGACGGCGGCAACCTCAGCTCGTCGGCCATCTCCAAGGCGCTGGGTTCCATCAGCTACAACGGGGTCTGCGGGACCTACAAGTCGGACGCCAACCACGAGATGGCCCACACCATCCAGATCATCAACGTGAAGAACGGTCCGAACAGCCCGACCCTGCTGGCCACCATCAAGACCCCGGTGCTCACCTCGAGCCAGATCAAGGAGTTCACCGGCTCGGGGTCCTGAGCAGCGGTACACAATCCCGGCGTCCCGCCCTCCCTCAAGGGGGATCCGACACCACGAACGAGCCCTCGGCCCCGGCCGGGGGCTCGTTCGCGTCCCGGCTCGAACGGCGGTCGGCGGTCAGTGGCTCGGCTGCTCACCCAGCGTGAGCGTGGTGGACATGGACGTCCCGTCTCGCTCGAAGGTCAGCGAGACCTTGTCGCCGGCCCGTTTCGTGAGCGTCAGGCCGACCAGCTGGTCCGAGCTGGTGGCCGGTACGCCGTCGATCTTGGTGATCACGTCACCGACCTGCAGCCCGGCGTCGTCCGCCGGACCGCCGGCGACGACCCGGCCGACGTAGAGCCCTTCGTCGGTGCCACCCTGCTGGGCGGCCGCCGGCGGGACGGGCAGCACCTGCAGCCCCAGATAGGCATGGGCGACGGTCCCGGTCCGGATGATCTCGTCGGAGACCAGTCGGGCGAGGTCGGCAGGGATGGCGAACCCGATGCCGATGTTGCCGGCGCTCGACTGGCCCGAGGCGTTGGGCACGGTGGCCCCGGCCGACGGGATGCCGACCAGGTCACCGCTGCAGTTCACCAGCGCACCACCACTGTTGCCGGGATTGATCGCCGCATCGGTCTGTACGGCGTCGACGAGCAGCGCCGCCTGGTTGTTCTCGCCGGGCACTTCGATCGTCCGGGCCAAGGCGCTCACGATCCCGCTGGTCACGGTGCTCGAAAGTCCGAGCGGTGCCCCCAGGACGACCACCGGCTGCCCGACGACCAGGTCGTCGGAGTTGCCGAAGGTGATGACCTGTGGATTCTTGATCTCGCTCGCCTTGACGACCGCCAGATCGGTCTGGGGATCCCGTCCCACGATGGTCGCCGGCGAGCTCTGTCCGTCGCTGAGGGTGACGGTCACCGTGCCCCCGTTGACCCCGGAGGAGATCACGTGGTTGTTGGTGAGGATGTGCCCCTCGGCGTCGATGATCTCCCCCGAGCCGGTCCCCCCGGACTGCCCCCGGGCGGTGGTGACCGAGATGGTGACGACCGAGGGCAGCACCTCGCTGGCCACTGCTTCGGCATCGCAACTTCCGACCGTGCTGGTCCGGGACCAGCCGGCACCCCACGTGACGACGGCGCCGACCACGCCACCGACCAGCGCCACGACCGAGAGGAGGACCCACGGCAACCAACCTCGACGGCGACGGACCTCTACCTGCGAGCTCATACACCCTCCTCAACCGCCGTTTCATCGTAACCCCTGCAAGATACGCGACCGCCGGCCATCGGGCAGCGCCGAGGTGGGAGCCCTTCGGGTCGAGGCACCACGTGTGCTGGTGGCGCCGGGGAGGTAGAACCGGGCCATGGTCCCCGCGTCACCCGCCGCCTTCGCCCGTCGCTTCGTCCGGGCCATGGAGGAATCCGACATGGACGCCGTACGGGCGTCGTTCGCACCCGACGTTCGGGCCTACATCACCAACGCCTCGGGGGGCACCGATCTGGTGACCGGGAGCGACGCTCTCGGTCAGCGGTTCCCCGACTTCGCCGCCATGGCCGACTCGTTCCACGTCGCGGTGACCCAGGTGCACGAGATCGACGATCGAACGGTCCTGTTCATGATCGAGATCCACGCGGCACGGTTGGGCCGGACGCTCCACAACTTCGCCGGGATCTTCGTCCGGCTGTCGTCCGAGGGGCAGATGACCGAGTACCGGATGGTGGAGGCCCTGCCGGCCGAGAGCGACGCCTTCTGGTCGGCCTAGATGTGTTGCCCACCCACGTTGGTGGAGCCGGCCGAGGAGCGGCCGGCGGGGTGGTCTCAGCCGCCCCACGGGGCGACGTCGACGCCCAGTGAGCCGATGGCTTGGATCACCGACTCGGGGGCCATCCGTTCGGGCGGCTTGTGGTAGTTCCACATCCGCTCCCCGACGGCGGCCGAGACGAAGTGCTTGGCCTGTTCCAGCGTGAACAGCACCCCCCGACGGGACGCCTGGCGCTCGAACCGCTCGGCGTGCTCCGCGTCGATGACGAAGTTCATCGAGTCGCACTGGATCATGAGGTCCTTGTTGAACCAGTCGTAGGGCGACGTGCTGACGTGGACGAAGATCGACGTCGGTTGTTCGGTGACCTCGCCGTTCAGGGCGGAGAAGCCGACCGGTTCGAGACAGCACATGCAGTAGCTCTCGAAGCGAACGGGGTGCTCCCGGAACGGCGGCATGTTGGAGAAGGCCACCGCCTCCATGGCGCAGCCGGCGTAGCTGTGGAACCGATCGTCGACGTACGCCTTGACCTGGGTGGGGAACGAAGCGAACGGCTGGAACCGCAGCACCGGGCAGTTCTGGCTATCCGGGTCGATCGTGCAGGCGATGCCGAGCGCCAGCTCCTTGTACGTCTGGATGATCTCCAGTCGAGTCAAGCCGAGCTCGTGGTGCACGTCGCCGAGGTTGGGTCCGTGACCGTGGCGGCACCAGTACTCGTAGTTGAACTGCCGGAGCGCCAGCGCCCGCTCGCTCCACTCGAACGGCGGCACGTAGTGCGGCATCAGCCTCGACCCCCAAACCACTCGACGACCGCCGTCACTCTAGGCGCCGCGGCCGGCGGCGGGTCGGTGACGAAACCGGAATTGGTGGCCTCGAGCCCACACTGGCCGGTCACCGACTCCCGACGTGGGCGGCGTTGCCGCCCGACGGCCGGGATCAGATCACGTCGTCGGCGGCGAGTTCCTGCTGCTCGGCCTCGGAGAGTCCGAGCAGGGTCCCGAAGACGTAGTCGTTGTCTTCGGCGTAGCACGGGAAGCCGCGGTCGATTCGTCCTCCCGGGCGATACGGGGTCTCGGCCATGTTCACCGAGAACTGCCGCGCCGGCCACGTCCCGACTTCGGTATTCTCCACCGGGGTCAGCCACTCGTCGTGCGCCAGCTGGGGGTCCCGCTCGATGCGGTCCTCAGCCGTCTGGCACACGCCGGCGGCCACGCCGACGCCCTGGAGCCGCTCCATGAGCTCGAACGCATCCCAGTGCTCCGTCTCGGAGTTCATCTGCTCCTCGAGCCGGTGGGGTTCCATGTCGGGCGAGGCCATCCACGCCGGGTTGCCCAGCGTCGCCGCCAGTGCCTGCCACTCCTCGGTGGAGTAGGCGGCGATGGCGATCCAGCGGTCGGTGCCCCGGCACCGGTACACCCCGTGGACCAGCGCCGGCTTGTAGGGCGACGAGTTCCCCGTGCGCTGCGACGTCCTGCCGTTGACCTGGTAGTCGAGCATGGCGGTGCCGGTCATCAAGAGCCCCGGCTCGCCGAGCGAGCCGTCGATGTACTGCCCTTTTCCGGTCCGCTCCCGGTGGTAGAGCGCCGACATGACCGCCATGGCGCAGTAGTACGAGGCCGTCCAGTCGAGGAAGAAGTACCCCCAGCCCGACGGCGGGTAGGGCGAGGGCATACCGGCCATCTCGGTCAGGCCCGAGAAGGCCTCGGCCACCGGTGCCGACGAGATGTAGTCCGAGTAGAGGCCGCGCTTACCGAACCCGGGCTGCTGGACGTAGATGATCGACGGGTTCACCTGGCGCATCGACTCGTAGGTCGCACCGAAGCTGCTCAGCCGGTGGGCGGTGAAGTTCTCCACCACCACATCGCTGATCTTCACGAGCTCGTGGAAGATCTCCACGCCGCGCGCCGTCTTCATGTTGAGCCCGAAGCTTCGCTTGCCCGGATTGATGTCGGCGAAGGCGCTGCTCTGATTGACGCTCGCCGAACGGGTGGCGACCACGGGCTCACCGCGCCGGAGGCGCTCGCGCTCCTCGCCCATGGGGATGCCCCCGCTGGTGCGCATGGCGTCGTGGCGTCCCTTCCACTCCAGGCGCAACACCTCGGCGCCCATTCCGGCCAGGAGCCGGGTGCCGGCGGCACCGGCCACGACCCAGGAAAGGTCGAGGATGCGCACCCCGTCCAGCGCGAAGGGAGCGTCGGTGGCCGCCGGGCTGAGGCGCCTCGTCGAGGCGGGTGTCGTCCGGGGGCCACGCCGAGGACGGGCCGCCGTCGATTCGCCCAGCACCTCGTCCGTGTGCTCGCCCAGGTGGGGTGCCCGCCGGCCGGTGCTGGCGGGACACGACTCGGCCAGCCAGGGCGCGGCGGGATAGCGCACGCTTCGTCCGAGCTCCTCGTGGTGGACCTCGGCGAACGTCGCCCGCTGGGCCCAGTGCGGATCGTCGAGGTTCTCCTCGGGCTTGCGGACCGGTGCCCAGTGGAGTCGCCGGGCCTGCGCTTCCTTCCAGATGTCGCGGTCGTACTTGTAGCCGGCGACCCACCGCTTGGCCACGTCGTGGACGTGGCGAATGACCGGGGGCTGCAGGACGTACTCGAGATCGCCGTACTTCGGGTCGGTGAGGTCGTCGGCGGCACCGTGACGGTCGAGCATCTCGACCCACTGTCGATGCTCGCGCCCGATCCGGAACTCCGCCGACACGAAGGCCAGCACGTTGCGCCCGTCCTTGGTCGGGGCCAACGACTCGGGACCCAGCTGCTGCGTCCCGTAGCGCCCGGTCTGCCGCTTGACCGTCTGGCGACCGTAGATCCACATCGGCAGGTCGGATCCGGTGTGCAGGCTGACGGCGCGGTGGATGGAGCCGTCGAGGAACTGCCCCTGTCCTGTCCGTTCGCGGTGGAGCAGCGCGGCGAGGATGGCGTCGACCATGTGGCAGCCCACGATGTGGTTGGAGTGCCACATCTGAGGAGCGATCGGTGGCACGTCGTACTCGCCCTCGGGTGTCGGGTCGTAGCCGGTCGTCATCACCACACCGCCCATGGCGAGGTGCACGAGGTCCGACCCCTTCCAGTCCCGGTACGGGCCCGACTGCCCGAAGGGCGTGATCGACGCCATGACCAGACCCGGGTTGCCGTCCCGGAGCACCTCGTAGCCCAGACCCAGCCCCTCGAGCGTCCCCGGCGGGTACGACTCGAGCACCACGTCGGCCGTGCCCACCAGGCGCTTGAAGTTCTCCTGTCCCGACGCCGCCGTGATGTCCAAGGTGATGCTGCGCTTGCCGAAGCAGTAATGCCAGAAGTGCAGGCTGCGCTCGGGGTCCTCCACGTCGTCGACGAACGGGCCGATGCGGCGCGAGGGGCTGCCCTCGGGTGGCTCGACCTTGATGACGTCGGCGCCGGCGCCGGCGAGCAGCCGGCCGCAGTACTCGCCTGGCCCGTCGGTGAGCTCGAGTACGCGGACGTCCGAGAGGAACGACACGGAGGAGGGCTCAGCGAGTTACGACTGGGCGAAGCGCCGCTGGATCTTGTGGAAGTCGAAGCTCACGACGTGCTCGAGGTCCACGCTGAAGACCGGCCCGTCGATCGGCGTGCCCTCCACCGGATCGGGCAGCGCGTCGAGCTCGGCGAAGGGGGCGCCGTCGCCGAGCGGTCGCGCCTCGCCGTGCACCATCGCCGAGACGTTGTCGTAGTAGTTGGGACCTTCGGCTTCGAGCGTGCAGCACACTCGGGGGTCGCCGTGGATGTTGCGCAGCGATCGGGACCCCTCGGCGAGACGGAACCAGAGCCGGCCGTCACGGTACTGGCAGGACACCACGTCGCCCCACGGTCCGCCGTCAGGATCGAGGGTACCGAGAAAGCAGATCGTCTCGCCGGCGATGAACTCAACGACCTCGTCCGACGTCAAGGTAATGGTGGCGTGCTCCCGAGGCACTGTTCAAACCCCCCTCATGTCGTGGATCATGCCAACTTCGTCCGGGCTGACCTCGAAGACCATCCGCTTGCCCCGCTTGATGCGACCCGCCGTATCACCGATCTTCCGCGTCTCCTCGGGCGGAATGTCGGGTTGCTCCTGGGAGCCGGCCGACCGGGGGTTGCGGGCCCAGGCCAGACCTTCGGGCACTTCGTCGGCGAACACCTCTTCCACCGAGAGCTCCCGGGCATGGCCGTTGTAGACCGCGCCCTGAAACCGCTCGGCGTCGAACGGGGTGGTGAGCACGGCGCAGATGCGGTCGTCACGACCGAGGTTCTTGGCCTTGGCGCTGGCTCGGTACATGTTCAGGTACAGGGCACCGCCGTAGAACGCCGCCATGGGGTGGCACGTCGGCGACCCGTCCTTGCGCAACGTGACCATGAACAACCGGCGACTGCCTCGCATGAACGCATCGGCGTCTTCTGGGATGCTGCTGTCTGTAGCCAACTCTGCCCCCTCGCGGATTCGCTTCGACACCCTACCCTCCGTCGGCTCGTCGTTTCGGCCCCCGAAACGACGTGGAATCCCCCGATGTGTGCGGCGGCCGCGGACACCGCCGATCTCAGACGGGCCCTCCGTTGGGGCCGACGTTCTCACCCCTCCGGACCAACCGCCAGAATGGCGACGATGAAGTCCTTCCGGCGAAACCGCCTGGCGACGACCCGTCTCGCTGGGGCATGCCTCAGCGGCCTGCTCGTGTCCCTGCTCGTCGTGGTGCCGGCGGCGGCGGCGGTGCCGGACACCGGGTACGTCCCCACCGAGCCCACGTTCACCCAGGCGCTCAAAGCACTGAAGCCCGGTCGCCCGTTGGCGCCCACGGCGGCGGTCGCCCCGGGCCACCCCGCCGGCCGTGGGCCGTGGTACCTGGCGGTCGGTGCATCGTTCTCGGTCGGCTGGCAGCCCACGCCCCAGTCTCCCGGGGGGCAACGAACCGACCACGGCTACGCCAGCGTGCTGACGACCGCCGAGCAGGCAGCGTGGCCAGGTCTCCAGTTGCGCGAGATCGGTTGTCCCGGTGACACCACCCAGAACATCGTCGCCGGCGGCGGGGCCTGCCCCTACCCGCTCGGGTCGCAGTTGGCCCAGGCGGTCGCTTTCCTGCATGGACATCGCAACACCGTGCTGGTGACGGTCGATGTGGGCTTCGACGACCTTCGGCCGTGCATCCTCGGTGGGAACTCGCTCGACGAGCGGACGTTCGACATGCCGTGCGTCTCCCAGACGCTCACCCAGGTGGGTGCGCAGGTGGTCCAGATCATCCAGACCCTGAAAGCCGCCGGCCCGTCGCGCATGCTGATCCTCGGCCTGGGTCACGACGACCCGTGGTTGGCGGCGCTGGCTCGCAGCCCCGGAGGGGCCGTCTTTGCCGCCGAGAGCGGCGTGGCCATCGCCAAGCTCGACCAAACCCTCCGCCAGGCCTACCGTCAGGCGGGGGTCTCACTCGCCGAAGTGGGCACGGCCTTCAGGCTGTACGACACCCGTCGCACCTACCTGGCCGGTCGGGGTACGTTCCCCGAGAACGTCGTCCGGGCCTGTCTGCTCACGTGGATCTGCGGTAAGCCGCCGGAAGGCCCGAATCTGCACCCCAACGACCGGGGCTATCGGGCCTACGCACGGGCCATCGCGGCGACGCTCGCCCTCCGACCGGTGCCCCGAGACAACTGAACTGGATGCCCGCTGGGCGCCGGTGTTCGTAGTTCATTTCCGGCGACGCCGTGGCGCCGTTTCTCCGCATTTGCTCGCTGGAGCCCGACGCCGCGGCTCGGTCCTACCGTCTCGTGGCGGATGCTGGACGACCCGATATTCCTGAGGACGGCGTGCGACGAATGTGACAGCTATGTTACAGTGACCTCGGCAGGCCGCCGGTCTGCTGAGGCATAGCTAAAGGCAAAAGTGGTCCCGGTGAGGGGCCTTGGGGGGAAAGAACATGATGAAGAACACGCGTGTGCGGTGTTCGCTGGCGGCGGTGGGCATTCTGCCGGTGGCGCTCGGGGGGATCCTGGCATCCTCGACCGGCGTGGCCTCCGCGAGCGCCGCACCGGTCAAGGTCGCCGTGCTCAACGAGAGCACCGGGGAGTTCGGGGCGCAGTTCGGGGCCGTCGTTCCCGGCGCCCAGGCGTGGGCGTCCTATGTCAATTCGCACGGCGGGGTCGACGGCCACAAGATCGAGCTGACGGTCTACAACAACGCCTCGAGCCCCAGCCAAGAGGTGGCCAACGCCCACCTGGCGGTCGAGAGCGGTGCCGTCGCCATCATCCAGTCCGACCCCCTCTTCGACGGGTCGGCCCCCTACCTGAAGTCGGTGGGCATCCCGGTCTACGGCTTCGGCATCACGCCCGGGTTCTACGGGCCGACGGAAACCAACTTCTTCTCCTACTCGGGGAACGTCACCAACGGGAAGGCAGTCGCGTCGGAAAAGTTCCTGATCGACAAGAAGGGCAAGACCAAGTGGGCGCTCATCTCCGACGCCAGCCCGGCCGACTCGGGTGACGTGAAGGCCGAGGCCGCCACGCTGGCAAAGATCGGCGGGAAGGTCGTCTACTCGAACTACACCGTCGACCCGACCAACACGGCGTCGCTGCTGGCGGTCGCCCAGGCCATCAAGGCGTCCGGGGCCCAGGTCGTCGGCTCGGCTGCTGGTGGTACCGAGGCCCAGTTCCAGGCGGATCTGGCCCAGGTCGGTGCCGGGAACATTTGGGTGGCCGACGGTTCGGACTACCAACAGAACCTTCCCGAGCAGTTCGGGGCAGCGTTGAACAACTACACGTTCTACTTCTTCACTGCCCCCTTCACCGCCTCGACCCCAGGGATGCAGCACTACCTGGCGACCATGAAGAAGACCTCGCCGTCCAACGAGTACAACTTCAACGCCCTGGTCGGCTGGGCTTCGGCCGCGCTGCTCCAGGGTGGTCTCGAGAAGGTGGGGAGCGGTGCGGTGACTCGTGCCTCGCTCACCAAGGCGACGAACGAGCTGAAGAACTACACCGGAGACGGCATCCTCGCCCCGGTGAGCTTCCCGCTGTTCCACACCCAGGCCACGGAGTGCTTCGCCTTCGTCCAGGTCCAGAACCAGAAGTGGGTTGACTTCAGCGGCACCAAGGCGTCGCCGTTCTACTGCGCACCGCCGCTTCCCTGACGACGCTTCACTGACGACGAACGGCCCGGCCGCCGGACGCCCCTTGCGGGCTCCCGGTGGCCGGGCCTCGTCGCGTCCCGGGGTAACAGGGCCTAACGGGTCCGGCGGGGCGCCGTTTGCGGCCGTAGCTCGGGATGCTGGCGGCACCTCCACCGAAGCGTCCCCGGCATCTTGTGAGGCGAGCGGCACAGGCCCCGCACGAACGCCGGGGCCACCCGAGCCGGCGGCGGCGCCACCCGAGCGGGGCGGAGACCGGGGCGCCGGGGCTTTAGACGTCAGGCAAGCGCAAACTGACGACAGTGGTCGAGGTAGGTGGCCTCGTGGCTGACAAGAAGGTCGACAACGCTCGACCAGAGCCACGAAGGTGCATCGAGCTGCTTGGACCGTCGTTCCTGCAGGACGTCCCACCAGTAGGCCCGCGTCGCCGAGTCCATCTGCCGGGCGTGGGAAAAGCCCACGACCATGGCCAGAAACGTTGCCGCATTGATCGTCTCGTCGCGAGTCAGTCGGGCGACTTCGAGTTTGAGGTCTTGCGGCATCAGCTCACGGACGAAGACCGAACGATCGAGGAGCCGTCCCGCACCCATACGGTCGCCGAGAAACGGGGACAAACTTCGAGCACCCGACACGACGCGTTGGGCGTTATCGATCGGCATCTGAGGGCCAGCTACGGCTTGGGCGACTGAATCTGTTGCCTGTTTGATGTCGAAGAGACAGAGCTCACTGTCGCCTCCATTCGACACCCGTAGGAGCACCGCATAGCGCAGGAGCCCCAATGAACTACATCCCTTGACCCAGTAGGCGGCGTCCAGAACCTCAATCCTCGCTTCGTCACCACGCGCCCCGACCATGGTGACCAGGCGGCGCATCTCGTCGTTGCCGAACAGCGCGTGTATCTGTTCACACTCCTCGCCCGATACAGGCCAGAACTTCTTGCCAAGTGGGATAGACGGGTCGACGCCCTCGATCCGCTCCTCGGCCAACTTCTTCCACGTGCGTTTGGCCGCTCGCCTCATGACGACGCGCACCGCCTCAGGCTGTTCGATCTCGGCCGCGGCAGCATCAAAGTCGCTCTCGAACGCCGCTTCGTAGCCGTCCATCAGCGCCTCGAGCATGTGAGCCGTCGTTGCCCCGGGCAAGTTGGATCCCCGAGCGGCCGAGGCCAGCGACAGGGCCAGTCGAATCAGGTCGTGGGCCGGGTTCCCGATGACCGTCTGATCGAAGTCTCGAAGATGGATGCGCACACGGCCATCGGCGTCGGCTACGGGACCCAAGTTCCCGAGGTGGCAGTCGCCACAGATCCATACTGGGGGGCCGTCGGGAATCGAGACGTGGCTCTGAGACTGGAGCCACTCGTAGAATTGCAGCGTGTTGCCCCTCACGTAGGCGTGCGCCGACCGAGCCATCTTCTTGTTGCGTGTGGCGGTGAGCCGCTCAGTACGGCGCTCGGCGGTCATCGGTCCATCAGCTCGGGACATCGGAACTGCCTCTCTCGGACGGGACTCCGCTGTCGGAATCACTAGAGCTCGCTGGACGGGTGCAACGGGCCGTCGATCACCCTGGCGGGTTCCCTTGGACCTTTCCCCGGAACGCCCGTTCTCAGACAGCAGTCCCAGGTGCCGGGCGATCGACCTGGGAGCAGGTCGGTATCGACGTTCAGCTCGAGAGCTGAGCCGCCAGCGAGTGCCGCCGCACCATCTGGTCGACAAACGCCAGCTTTCGCACAACGGTTGGCGCCAGGACGAACGGATAAAGGTCGTCTCGGCCCATGGATCGGTTGACCTGGTTCAGGGCGTAGGACATCTCGAGCCAATGGTCAACCAGTTCCCCGAAGGTGCGGCTGAAGTCGGGCCGTGTCGGATCTGAGGGCCCGATCGACGGAACCTCAAGTCCATTGCTGATTGGCGTACTCAGGCCGAAGCTTCTGGCTGTCTGGAGCGTGTCGAGTATGTGTAGATAGTGGGCGAACGTCTCGGCCCAGTCCTCGTACGGGTGCATCGTCGCGTATTCACTAATGCAGGTGTCGGTCCATCCCAGAGGCTCTGCCTCCTCTCCGTAATGCTTCTCGACGGCCTCGGCGTAGTCGGCTCGATCATCCCCGAAAAGGATTCGGCACGCTTCCAAGGTCGTCGGCTCGTTCACGAGTAGCGGCCAGTAGTAGTGCCCAATCTCGTGACGGAAGTGTCCGAGGAGCGTTCGGTAGGGCTCGTTGAGTCGCAGCCGCACCTGCTCTCGATGCTCGTCGTCGGCCTCGGCCAGGTCCAAGGTGATGACACCATCGTCGTGGCCAGTAATGACCTTTTGGGTCACCGACGAGAGCAGGTCGAATGCCAGGCCGGCGCCCAAAGCGTCGTTTCGTGGAACGACCGGCAACCCGAGGTCATCGAGCTGAAAAATGAGACGGCGCTTGGCCGCCTCGGCGTTGACAAACTCGAGCATCCCTATCGAATCAGTGTCGCTAGGACGAGTTCGAGTCAAGGCGCACGATCGGCACATCCCGCCGGCTCGCTCGGCGACGAGCCAGTTGCAACCGGTGACCGGGGCCGTCGAACACCGCACCCAGACACCCGGAGGGTCTAACCGATCCATCATTCGGCCCCCCTCCAGGGTCGATAGGGCGATCAACGATCGAGTCGGGGTCGAATAGCCCAGCGAGGAGCCGCAGCGCAGGCACCGGTCGTTCTCGAAGAACACCAGTTGGCCACAGTTGTCACAGGTAAAAACGAGCAAGAGAGCCCTTTCTTCGGGTCGTCACCGGCGCTCGAAATCGGCGCGAATTGATCAACGAGTCAGGATGTCGGGGACGACGCGTGGTCACCGCCCCCAGAAGAGACGCAACGACCGGGAGCGTGGCCCCGGTGGACGTGCGCCCTGCACGTCGTCTTTGCCGCCGTGCGGCGCGGACGGCAGACGTTGACCGATCCCGCCATCATCGGAGGACGCTACGGGGTGTCCGGTGCTCTCCACGTCTTGCCGTGATCGGGCGTCGTCCACCCGATAGCTGGACCCTGGTCGCTCTCGGGGATCGGCCCGATCCAGCCCTCGGAGGCAGCGAACTCGGGATCGTCGGTCGTGGTGATGTTGGCAATCCGATCGCCATCCATCACAGCGTACGGTGCCCGCTCCGCCGGCAACGGGGCCAGCATGGCCTCCTCCTTCGGATCGCTAGCCATTTTCGGGCTCACCCTCGGGCCGAGCCTTGCCCCCCGCCCGAGGTGGGTCGTCCCGGTCGTCCGGCAGATCGTCCTCCGTGGCGCCCAGATCGTCCAGTTCGTCGACGATCTCTTGGTCGTCAGCCGCTTGCTTGCCGAACTCCTGGTCCTGTTCATCCTTCTTGTTTTGCATGACGCTCCTTTGGATCGTCTAGGCGGGCGGATCGTTCCGACGGTTCTCCTCCGCCTGTTCTTCCCCGGTACGGTGCTCCTCGGGGTCAGGCTTGTCGTCTCCCGGAGGCCGACGCTGCGACACGACCGGGAGCCTCCTCATGGCGCAACGGCCTCAGCGAGGTCTTCAACAGGGTCGAACGGCTTACCAGCCAGGTCGGGTTGCTCGGCCGACGCAGGGGTAGTCGGGGCCTCGGGCTCTGGCGTCTCCGACCCGGTATCCACCGGGTCCGGGGGTCGGCCGGGCACATCGGGGTCGAGAGGTTCGCCGCCCGGATCAATCGGCGGCGGGTCACTTGGCGCGGGAACGGTCATAACCTTGCGCTACCCGAAGGGGTGAGAGTCCAACCATCGCGTCGGAAGCGAGGGTCATCGAGCAGGGCCCACGTGCCGAGGGTGCCTCCTAGGCACCCGCCTGGCGCTGGTGACTCTCGTCCGGCGGTCCGGCCTCTCGTCTGGCTTCCACCGGACCGAGCCCCTTGTGCAACCATTCCGACGCTTCAGCAGCCGAGAAACCAGCGCGATGCCACTGCAGGCCCTCGAGCGTGTCAAGTCCGGCCTGTGCCCAGGCAGCGGCCTCGTCCTGGAGCTGGGACCGATGACCCTCGGCGAAGTCGGGGGCGAACCCGTCTCCTTCGGCCAGAGCCGCCTCGAAGGCCGAGAGGCCCAGCGCCTGCCACGTTGAGATGAGTTCGGGCCGAACGCCGAACGTCTCCCAGGGGTCCGATGCCATCCACGGCCCAGTCATTGCTCAGCGACACTTGCGGCCCGAGGCGCCGGGGGTAGAGCTCGTGGTCGGCGCAGTGGCTGGTTCTCCATAGTGACCTCGTACCCCGATCAGCGACCGGCAATCCCTCGGTAGTTCACCGTTCGATTGGGTAGGTGGGATAGGTGACCGATCCGTCCCTTGTGGTGTCGGCAGTCGATGGTGCCGTTGTCGTTGCGGTGCGAGGAGAACTCGACCACACCGTCGCGGATCGGTTTCGGGGCGTGCTCCTCGGAACGATCGGCGGAGGAATCTTGGTCATCCTCGATCTGGCGGGACTCTCGTACGCCGACAGTTCGACGCTTGGCGTCCTCGTGACTATGCGCCGAGCCTGCCGCGATCGAGGCGGAGCGTTCTGTCTTGCCGGCGTGCCGCAGTTCCTGTCAACCGTGCTCGAGACGACCCGACTCGAGACGATCTTCGACCAGTTCGGATCGGTCGAAGCGGCGCTCAGCCAACTGTCGGACCGCCACTAGCAGCGAGTGTCACGCGGCGATCAACCATGAGGGGCCTCCGCGTTCTTGAAAAACCCCGCTAGGCCGGTGACGTCGAAGACCCGAGCCACCTCTTCGGTGGGATTGACAACCGACAGGTCCCCTCCGAAGGATCGGCATCGGTTGCGGTTCCGGATGAGGCACCCCAGAGCGGTCGAGTCGAGAAACGTCACCTTCGCCAGGTCAACGACGACCTCGGGAAATTTCGAACCAACGATGCCGTCGATCGCGACATCCAGCACGGCGACGGTGCTCAGGTCGAGTTCGCCGGCCGCCGATACAACTGGTATCGAGTTTTCGAACGCGAGTTCGACGTGGAACGGTGTCGCGGTCACGATGACTCCTTCTTCGTCGGCGAAGGCGCCCCTGATGGGAGAGTGGGCCGCTGCGCCACGTGATCGGGTGGGGGCGTCGGAGACGGCAGCCTCCTCGCCCCCACCCGCAGCCGGACCCAGGTACAGGGCGGACCGTGTAGCCGTTACCGGCCCCCGTGCGAATCGGCCGACTCCTGACGAGCAGTGTGGGGGAACGGAGCCGGGCGCCCGGCAGAGGCTCCACGTGCTGGCCCGCCTCATACTCCGGATGACGGAAAACGATCCCACGCTCGGTGGGATCCGAGCGCCTGGATCAGGTCCGCGACCAGGTCACCGCCGTCCCCATGGGCCACCCCCGAGCCTTCGGAAGGGAGACCGAGCTCGTCGAGGGCGGCTCGTCCCTCGCCGACCGTTCCGATGGCTTTGGCGTGGCGCCATGCTTCGCCGACGAACTTCGCCACCCGCGGGTCGACCGAGAGTGTCCCCGAAGGCGTGGCCGCTTTCGCGTCCAGGCTCTGGACGGCGTCGGGCGCCGGGGCTGCCGGACTGGTCAGCACGATGGCGTCGAACTCGATCGATGCGGCGGTGAGGTAGGTGCGCTGCACGACGAGGGTGCCGCCCAGCTTCCCGCCCGCCGGTGCGACGACCAACGGCACCATGCCGGCGGCGTGGATCGCCTGGCGCAGGACCTCCACGGCGTCAAGGTCGGACGCCTCGTCGGCAATGATGCCGACCTGGCGTCCGTCGACCGGCCACGTGCCGCCGATCTGCGAGATCGCCGGGCTAGCGACCTCCTCGGTCAACGCTTCGTCGGGGCCCGGCGCGGGCAACCCGAGACCGTTCGCCACGGTTGCACAGAGACCTTCGTCGATGTTGGCCAAGGCCTGCAGTTGGCGGGTCTTGATGACCTCCTCGTAGCACTTCCCGAGTTCGAACGTGTAGGCCTGGATGACGTGATCCTGTTCCATGGGGGCCAGGGACCGGAAGAAGAGTCGGGCCTGGCTGTAGTGGTCGTCGAAGGTGGCCGGCTGCTCACGGACCTTTCTTCCCGACACCGGCTGTGGCGACTCGATGAAGGCGCCATCGTCGACACCGGCGACAAAGGGACACCCCCCATCGAGCGAATTCGGGCGGTAGGGAGCGACGCCTCCGTGGACGGCATCTTGGTGCATTCCGTCGCGCAGCATGTCGTTGACCGGCGCATGGGGACGGTTGATCGGGATCTGGTCGAAGTTCGGACCACCGAGCCGGCTGATCTGCGTGTCGATGTAGGAGAACAAGCGGCCCTGCAGCAGTGGGTCATTGGTCACGTCGATGCCCGGCACCAGGTGGCCCGGATGGAAGGCCACCTGCTCAGTCTCGGCGAAATAGTTCGTCGGATTGGCGTTGAGGGTCAACGTGCCGACGACCTGCACCGGCGCCAGCTCCTCGGGGATGAACTTGGTCGGGTCCAAGAGATCGATTCCCTCGAACATCTCGTCCTCGGTGTCGGGGAACACCTGGAGCCCGAAATCCCACTCCGGGAACGCCCCGGACTCGATGGCGTCGGCCAGGTCTCGCCGGTGGAAGTCGGGGTCGAGGCCACAGATCATCTGCGCCTCCTCCCAGGTGAGCGAATGCACGCCGAGACGGGGCTTCCAGTGGAACTTGACCAGCGAGGTCGCTCCTTCGCTGTTGGTGAGCCGGAAGGTATGGATGCCGAAGCCCTCCATCGTCCGGAGGGACCTGGGAATGGCCCGATCGGACATGTTCCACATCGTGTGGGCCTGGGCTTCGGTGTGCAGTGACACGAAGTCCCAGAAGGTGTCGTGGGCTGACTGCGCCTGGGGGATCTCCCGGTCGGGGTGGGGCTTGCCCGCGTGGATGACGTCGGGAAACTTGATGGCGTCCTGGATGAAGAAGACCGGGATGTTATTCCCGACCAGGTCGTAGACGCCCTCGGTTGTGTAGAACTTGGTGGCGAACCCTCGCGTGTCCCGTACGGTGTCGGCCGAGCCCCGAGAGCCGAGGACGGTCGAGAACCGGACGAAGACCGGCGTTTCCACCCCTTCGGCCAGAAAGGCGGCCTTCGTGACCCCGGAGGCGGCGCCGTTGGAGGTGAAGTAGCCGTGGGCGGCCACGCCCCTGGCGTGCACCACCCGCTCGGGGATCCGTTCATGGTCGAAATGGGTGATCTTCTCGCGAAGGTGGTGGTCCTGGAGCAGCACCGGTCCTCTCGGGCCGGCCTTCAGCGAATGGTCGGTGTCGACGAGGCGGGCGCCGGTGGCCGTGGTCAGGAACGCCCCCTGTTGGGAGACCGCAGCCGGGCCGGCGCTGAACGGGCAACCGGTGGCGCTGAGGGGAGCCGGAGCCGCCTGGTCCGGCTTCGGGGGCAGCGGCTCTTGAGGTGACGTGCGCTCCTCGAGGTCCGGGGACACGCTGCTCGGTGCCCCGGGAAGGTTGATCGGTTCGGTATCGCCGGAAGATGCGGTGGTCATGACGGTGCTCCTCTTTGGGTGGCTAGTTGGGAAGTCGGTACACGGAGATGTGGTCAGTGCTGTCGGCGGCGAACGGGCGGCGGTGCCAATCGGCCCAGCGGGCCTCGAGATCCATGCCGCTGAGGCGAGCCATGAGGTCGAGCTCGGCCGGCCAGGCGTAACGGTGGACAACGGGAAAGCTCCGGGCCTGGCCCCCCTCGCCGAAGACGACCTGGGTGGTTGCCAGGATTTGGCGTTCGGCGTCGTGGTCTTCGATGACCAGCCCAGCGAAGCCGCTTCCCAGGCGACGGGCCCGGAGACCCAGGCCGTTGCCCCGGGGCGGGTCGGGAACCCATGCCTCGACGACGAACCGGCCCCCGGGCGCCAAGTGCCGTGCGGCGTTGGCGACGCACGCAACCTGGTCGTCTTGGTTCGCCATGGCGTAGATCGTGTTGACCAGGAGAAGGACGAGTTGGAAGTGGCCGTCAGCCGTGGCGTTGAGGAAGTCACCGCACACGGTGCTGACACGGTCACCACCGGGCTTCTCCCGCAGGCGGTCGAGCATGCCCGGCGAGCCGTCGACGCCCCAGACGTCGAGGCCCCGGCCTGCGAGGGGCAGGGCGACCCGGCCGGTGCCGACGCCGAATTCGAGCACTCGGCCGCCTCCGGCCAGATCGCTGAGGAGGTCGACGGCCCCGTCGGTGTCGAAGACGCCGCCGTAGATGGCGTCGTAGTCGTCGGCCAGGCGGGCCCCGTAGGACGCGGCGTCACGAGTCGGTTCGCTCATGGTGTCCACAGAGAGGTCCGGTCGGCCTTCCACGCCGAGACCAGGTGGTCGGCGAACACGCTCTCCACGAGTCCGACCGCTCGGGCACCGAACAGCACGGCAGCCGCCTGTTCAGGCTCGGACTCGAGCAGGCCCCCGACCAGGTCGTTGACCGCGATGTACTGGTGCTCTTCGTCAGCTTCGACGTGGACGTCATAGAACCGACGGCCGCGCCCTGGGACGCCGAGCTTGGCCAGCCACTGGCTGTAGCGGCCCATCGGTCCGACCGAGTTCATCTCGAAAGCGGCCAGGTGCCCCACCAGGGCCCCGCGGAGGCGACGGTGTAAGGCGAACATCGAGATGAGGTTGGTCGTGGCCAGGGTCACCGCCGGTAGCCGGGGGAGGTAGGCCCCATAGGTCGGGTCGAGCCCTAGGGCAACCATGGCGTCGGCGAACAGCGTGGCGTGCATGGCGGCATGGACCCCGCCGCCGTACTCGTCCGCCTGGATCGTCACCATGGCCGCCTTCGCCCGACCGGCGAGTCGCGGGACGGCCCACGTGTGAGGGTCGGCCTCCTTCAGCTGGTACCCCGACCGCTGGATGGCGAACTCTTCGGCGTGGCGTCGGGTGCCGTGGTCGAGGAGCCAACCCGAGAGTGAGAACCCCTCACCACGGCTGAGCTGCCAGAGCGCAGCCGGCACTTCGCCGGCCACGGTGCCCCAGGCCGGCAGCGCGTCACGAAGGTGGCGTTCGAACTCGCGTTCCAGGCAGCTGCGGAAGGCGAGCAGCGACGGCTCCCACTCCCAGTCCTCGTCGACAGCGGCGAAGCCCCGGTAGTGCAGCTCGTAGCAGCAGTACAGAGCGAGCTGAAGATCCTCGTCGAGGATGGCGTCGCCTCCGGCCGGAACTGGCACGGCAGCGAACGGCCGGGGTGGACGACGTAGAGCATTGAAGAGGCATTCAGAGAGCGGGCCCCGAGCAGGGGGAAGGTGTGGCCCGATGGGCCATTCGGGGGCGGGGCATGGTCGCCACCGGCCAGAGAAACTGTCACCCAGACGTTGGACGGTGCGCCCGGACCGAGTTGGTGTGTCGTGAACCGCTACACGCGGAGGTGCCATCGTTGCTCCTCGAAGAGCGAGGGAGGCGATGGCTTCACCTGGGTGACGACCCTAACACCGGAGGACCCGTCCCGCTACAGTGCCCTTGGACTCGTGCCGTACGATTCGCTCGGAGATCTACTCGCTTGCCAACCGACTCCACCAACGATCCCAGTGGCCATCTCGAGGCGGACTGGACTGACGGCGAGCAGCTCGCCCGACATTTCCATCTCCTCAGTCAGGATCTCCAAGGCACGCTGGACGCTATCGTCGAGAGCGCTACCCACATCATCGAGCCGGCGCACTACGCCGGCATCATCACCGTCACTGGTGGGTGCTTGACGCCCCAGGCGACCTGCGGAGCGCCACCTTACGAGCTGGACATCCTCCAGCAGCACACGGACAGTGGGCCGTGCCTGAGCGCCGCCACGTCCCAGCAGCTGATGTGCATCGACGACATCAGCGACGAATTTCGCTGGCCTGAGTTCACGACCAAGGCAAGAGAACTGGGTGTCGGCAGTGTGATCTGCATTCCTTTGTGGGTCTGCGAAGACGTCCTCGGCACTCTCAGCCTGTACAGCCGCCAGCCAGCAGTATTCGGCCCGTATATCAAAGCGACAGAGTCCTTTGCCGCTCACTCTGCGCTCGCCCTCGCCACGGCGCAACTCATCAACCAACTCCGCACCGCTCTGGTCAACCGCGATGTCATTGGTCAGGCCAAGGGCATACTCATGGAGCGCTACCGGATCACCCCCGATGTTGCCTTCAAGCGACTCTCGGCCATCTCGCAGGATACAAATCGCAAACTGTTCGATATTTGCAGAGTTCTCACCGAAAGCGGCGCCCTGCCTCAAAAGTTGCCGTGAGGTGTGCACGCATCGAGATGGGTCTGCCTTCGGCCGACGAATCGAGCCGCGGATGAGTACCGAGCCATGGACGGGGCCAGGCGATCAACGTCCGGCGGTTCCGAAGCCTGGCGGTGCTGAAGGCCCAGCAGGTGCCCGTGCTCGAGGCGCCAGAACGACGCATGCTCCTTCGGGCCTGACCAGCGGGTAGAGATAGCACTATCAATGCCGGGCTTTACCGCTGGTAACGGCGGGACCCCCGGTGCGACGAGCCCTCGGAGTACCTCCGCTCGTCCGCGCCCAGGTACCAGTCCGGTGGCGGTCAACCCAGTTGCCGAACTTCGGCTACCAATGCGAGCGCTTCCCGGGACGGATCGCCGGACTGCGTCTTGGCCACCGTCATTGCCGGTTCCCAAAGGTTCTCGACGGCGCCCTTCCGGGGTCGGACCGTTCCCCTGTCGAATACTTCGTCGAGGAGCTGGCTGGTCGTGTGGTCGTGAAGGCCATCGGGACGACCACGAGTGGGACCCTTGGAACCGAAGGACCCGCAGCGACCGGGGAGGTCACCTGTCGCAAGGGCCGGCACCACGCGATTTAGATCCTCGACCGTTCTACTGGCGCGAGATGGCCACGCGAATCAGGTCGGCCGGGTCGACCAGGTGGTCGTGGTTGTCGTCACCGATGTCAATCTGCACGACGTTGATCTTGCCGTTGAACTTGCTCCGACCGGCGTAGTCCGGCGATACCGGCATCCCATAGTCCTCACCGATGTCGGTCGTCTCATCGGCGGAAAACACCATCGGCTGGGTAGCTTCCACCCGCCCTTCGCCGACCTTGGTGCCGTCGTAGTACAAGGTGACATCGCCACCCTTGGCTAGCCCGCCGCCGTCGTAGGTGAACTCCACGCGGATCTGGTGGTCACCGGCCGGAATGGGTTCTGTGGCCCGAGTGGAGAAAAGCTGGATGCCCAGCACGTTGTAGACAAACGTGGCGCGCCCTTCCGAGGCGTACAACGCCCACCCACCAAATGCCCCACCTTGGGCGATGACGACGCCTTGCGCCGGCTCTTCAGCGATCGTGAGCTGGGCGGTCACGGCGAAGGACTTGTTTTTGATGTTGATGACGCTGTTCTCCGACAGGCGCTTCATGCCGGGAAAAAGACCTGTGTGTTTCCACGGACGAGCTGTGGGCGTCCGGCGATATCGGGGTTCGCTCGTTCGATGCCTCGATCGTCGAGGGGCAGCACGTTGTACTTGACCGCCTCGATGAGCCACAGGCGCTGCAGTTCCCGGAGCTTGTCGGGAAACTCGGCCGAGAGATCGTCGGCCTGGGTCCAGTCCTTGGTGCCGTCGTATAGCTCCCACACGTCGTCATCGAACGCAATGAGCTCCGAGCTCACCATCTCCCACGGAATTCGGTGCTTGGTCACCGCACTCCATCCCTTGTAGTAGATGCCCCGGTTCCCGAACATCTCGAAGTACTGGAGATCGTGGCGTTCGGGGGCCTCGGCATCGTTGAGGCTGTAGAACATCGACGTGCCCTCGATCGGGTCCTGCTGCACCCCGTTGACCGAGAGGGGGTGGGGAATGCCCGCCGCTTCGAGGATGGTGGGGGCCACGTCGATGACGTGGCAGAACTGCGATCGATGGCCGCCCTGCTCGCTGATGCCGGCGGGCCAGTGGACGATGGTGCCGTTGCGGGTCCCACCCCAGTGCGATGCGACCTGCTTGGTCCATTGGTAGGGCGCATCCATGGCCCAGGCCCAGCCGACCGCGTAGTGGTTGTACGAGGTGGGGGTCCCGAGCTCGTCCACCTTGGACAGCATGTACTCGGGCGTCTCCAGCGCCGCCATCCCGTTGAAGTTGGCCATCTCGTTGAAGGCACCGTTGAGCGTGCCCTCGGCCGAAGCTCCGTTGTCGCCAATGATGTAGTAGATCAGCGTGTTGTCGAGGATGCCGAGCTGTTCGATGGCGTCCACCACCCGGCCGACATGGTGGTCGGTGTGCTCGAGGAACCCGGCATAGACCTCCATCTCGCGTTCGAGGACGGGGCGGAGTTCCTCGGGCATGTCGTCCCATGCCGGAATCTCGTCATGGCGTGCGGTCAGCTTGGCGTCGGGGCCGACCACGCCCAGTTCCTGCTGCCGGGCGAAGGTCAGTTCCCGCTGGCGGTCCCAGCCGTGGGCGAACTTCCCCCGGTACTTGTCGGCCCACTCCTGGGGAACGTGGTGCGGGGCGTGGGTGGCCCCAGGGGCGAAGTACATGAGGAACGGCTTGTCGGGCACCAGGGCCTTCTGCGTTCGGACCCAGTCGATGGCGTGATCGGCCAGGTCTTCGGTCAGGTGGTAGCCCTCCTCGGGCGTCTTCTCTGGCTCGACCGGCGTCAGGCCTTCGTAGAGAGCGGGATACCACTGATTGTTCTCCCCGCCGATGAACCCGTAGAAGTACTCGAAGCCACCACCACCGGACGGCCACATGTCGAACGGCCCCATGGGCGAGGACTGCCACACCGGGACCTCGTGGCACTTGCCGAACTGGGCCGTCGAGTAGCCGTTCAGCTTCAGGGTCATGGCCAGGGGGGCCTTGGTGTTGGAACGGAGGGAGCTCTGCCCGGGTGCCGACGTGGCCGTCTCGGTGATGCTCCCCATGCCGACCGAATGGTGGTTCCGGCCGGTGAGGAGGGCCTGGCGGGTCGGGGCGCACAGCGCCGTGGTGTGGAAGCGGTCGTACTTCAACCCCCGGCTGGCCAACCGCTCAGCCGTCGGTGTGTAGCAGGGACCTCCGAAAGCACTGGAGGCCCCGAACCCGATGTCGTCCAGCAGGACGATCAGGACGTTGGGCGCACCCTCCGGCGGGAGCAGCGGCTCGATCGGCGGGTATTGCGTGTCGGGATCACGAGCGTCGTAGGTCGTGAGGCCAACGTCGGGACGGTCCGGGATGGGCAGTACAGACCGAGATGCTTCAGGCACGAATTCCCACTTCCATCGTCGAGACCTCTCTAACTGGAGGGCACCTGCTCGGAGGATCAACCAACGAGTCAGGAGGTGCGATGTTGACAGCAGGGCTTCTGGAGCGAGCGCGACCCGCCGCCCCTGGATCGGATCGTCTATAGCACGATCACCGTTCTGAGCGTGCTCACGATTTATGACGGCTGTCAGCACTTGACATTGATTGACGTTGCAGGAGTGATCATCGGACCTGTCGTGGCGATGCACCTTGCCCACACGTTCTCAGCAACCATGGCTCGTCACGATGAAACTAGGCAGGACCTCGACCATCACGATTGCTCGCCATTGCCCAGCACCAGACCCCCCACCTTTTTTTCTCCTTCTAGGGTGCACCCTTCGCCATCGTTGCCTTGTCGTTTGCCTTCGGGGTGTCACTCAGCGGATCGATTCGAATCACCCTTTGCGTCGGGGCGGCGTCGCTCGGTTTCTGGGTATTTGTAGCTGGCCGTCGGGCGAGGCCGGGGGGTTGGCGCCTCATACTGGCAATTCTTCTTGGGCTGTTGATGGGCATCGTCATCCCGTTACTTCGGGTAGCCCTACAACCCGGGAAAGCTGTTTCTGGAGGGGTGGCTTGATCTTCTCGCCGTCGCCAGCCTTCCCGTTCACGGAGCCCGCCGGTCGGCCGCTCCCAGCGGTTGCGCTCCGGCGCTGGGTGGGGCGGACGTTGCTCAGAAATGGCCGGACTAGTTGACAAGCTCGATCTCCGAGGGGATCCATGACTTGTCGAACCACGGTTCCAGCGGACCGTAGAGGCGGAGCATCGGAAACCAGCCCTTGCCGGGCACCGTTTGGATCCAGTTCGCTTCGTGACCGGCGGGCGCTTCGGGGCCGAACCAGATCGTGTACGACCCGTCGTCGTTGGCGGCCACGGTGTCGCCGAGGCTGGTGACGCTCGGGTAGGGGGTGTCGGTCTGAAGGAGCGAGCGAGTCTGGGTGTCATAGATGTCAACGGCCCAGAAGTTCTTGGCCGGCGGATTCGGCGGAAGCGTCAAGGTGTAGGTCCTCGAGCCCTCGAGAATGCGCCTCTCACTGTCGACCGCCGTGTAGACGTAGGCCGACCCCGCTCCGACTTGGGCGTGGGCCATGGCGGGAGTGATGACGGTTGCCAGGTAGTGAAATGCCGTGCGAGCGTCGAGCAGACGAGCCCCATCGCGGAGAAATTCGTAGCTGCCACCGAGAAACGCGTTGGCCCACGATGACCCCTCGACCAGCGGCGCTTGGGGGTCACGCGGGGAGTACACAAGTGCACGACTGATGGCGGCGGCGGCCCGGGCGGCACTGTCGAGAATTGACCGCAGACGGTCGTCGGGCGCAAACGGCGTGCCGTGCACGATGCCGATTGCCGCCAGTTGCCCGGCACGCTCGGGATCGAGCGATGTCGTCGGCTCCTCCTGGACGATGGCATTGATCTCCTCGTAGAACGAGAAGTCATTGGCGTGCACCGTATTGAAGTGCGGCTCTGCGATGTTGATGAACTCCATCCTCGGTGGGTCAGCGGCGGCCGCCAGTGGGTAGACCCTCGTCTCCTTCAGCGCCGGGACGCCGCCCAGAGCCCGGAACACAACCCAGTTCGTGAACGTGAGAGGGCGATAGACGAAGTAGCCGTCGGGAACCTCACCCTCATAGCCCGGCGGCAGGAACAGGTACTTCCCTCCCTCGCCCTTGTCAGGACCGGCGATGCCCATGTCGGCGACGTAACGAAACCAGAAATCGTCGACCACGCAGAGGGACTGCTTGGGTGGTTCGATGACGAACGGCCCAGTGGCCTTCAGATCGAGGAACATCGACCCGTACGTGGTCTCGGTGTTGGGAGTGAGGAAGTAGCTCCCCGAGTTGGCCCGTGGGTCGGTGTAGCCGATCTGGTGGGTCTCGGTCAGGCCGATGCTTCGGAATCCGTTCCGCATGCCCACGAGCGAGGCGCCGGGGACGGCGTTGAGGAACACTTCGACTCCCCGCATGAAGTCGAGGGCGTCGTAGAGCTTGCCGACGGAGTCGGCGGTCGGCACCCCGTCCACCAGGTCGAAGGTGCCGAGCGGGGTCTCGACCGTGGGGGGCGAGCTCACCGCTGCTAGTGCGCGTTGCAGTGCTTCAGACTCAGCTCCGTCGGTCGTTCCCTCACCCATTTCTGTCTCCGCTCCAACTGGGCCCGCCATCCGTCACTGCTCGGGCGTCGAATCAAACCGTAGTGGGCCGGCAAGCGCAGGGACTGAGGTCTCCCTCCAGCGGCGATGCCGATTGGGCACGGATCGATTGGGTACTCATGTAGCCGACGGGGCTGAGCCAACCCCCCTCGGAGGCAGACATGGACGTCATCGATCTCCTCATCGCCGACCACAACCGGGTCCGAGGGCTGTTCGCCCGCTACGACCAGGTCCAAGAGGCCGAAGACTTCGACACGGCGGGGACTCTCGCAGCCCGAATCATTGACGAGCTTGAGATCCATATGGCCGCCGAGGAGGCCGTGTTCTACGCCTCGGTGAAGGACCGGTCGGAGGATCTCAGCGATGACGTTGACGAGGGCGTTGAGGAACACCACGTCGCCAAGATCCTGATCGGTGAGATCAAGGAACTCGACGTCGGCAGTGATCCGTGGGTGGCCAAGATGACGGTGCTCATCGAGAGCGTCACCCACCACGTCGACGAAGAGGAAGATGAGCTCTTTCCGGCAACCCGGTCGTCGAGCGACACAACGTGGCGGGACGAGCTTGGAGAAAAGCTGGAAACCCAGCGGGTCGGCTTGGGCGCGCCGCCGCTCAGCGAGACGATGAGTCTCTCGCTTTCCGAACTCAAGGAAAAGGCGAGCGAGCAGCAGATCCCCGGACGTTCATCGATGGACCACGACGAGCTGGCGGCCACGGTGAGCCCCGAATGACACTCTCCATGGATTGCCCGAGATGAGTGGCGACTCCGAAGACCCGGGCGACACGCAAAGGCTCGAAGAGAGACCCGGACACATCGACGTTCCCGTTCCAGGCTCCGGATCGCATCCCGACGGGAGGACGCCGAGCGAGGAGCAGGCCCGCAAGAATCGAGAAGACCACCCTCCGGCCTGACTCGACCTGGCCAGACGTCTAGCTCGTAACCAGAGTAAGCTGTCGTTCGCACAAGCTTGTTTGGACCATCTTTGGTCCCGAATCGCTCGATTCGCCTCCTCCGCCCATTCAGGTGCCGGCCCCGAATGGATTGGAACTTCTGTGACTGACCTCTTTGCCGTTGATGTGGCGTACCTCGAGTTCCTCTCCGTGGTGAGCGTGACCGGCGAGATCGATCTCACCACCGCTCCCGTCCTCGATGCCCGGCTGAAGGAAGCAACGAAACCCGAGCGTCCTAACGTCGTGATCGACCTGACTGCAGTCACCTTTCTCGATTCCACGGCCCTCGGAGCACTGATCCGGGCCCGCAAGCGTTGTCGCTCGGTCGGCGGTGATCTCCGCATCGTCCACGCGGTTCCCAATGTCGCTGCCGTGTTCGAGGTCACCGGGCTGACGGGCCTCTTAGGAGTCGGCGGAAATGCGGAAAGCGGCCACGCACCCACCGCCAGTCGCTCGGCGTTTGAGGCGTACACGACCGAGCACGATCCGGCCTAGCGATTCGTGACGTCGCAGTTGGCCACGAAGGGCAGCTGCAATTGTCTGTCGTGTTCCCACCGCCGGCTTGGCTGCCCTCGCTGCGGTTCGTGAGCGCCGCTTTGGGGCCGCTTCCGCGCACTTCTCGCTCGTTCCCGAAGGGCGAGAATGGGCGTTGTCCGGCTCGAACCTCGAACGTCCGGCCAGAGGAATGGCAACCGACCCTTTACACCGGCCGGGACACCCACCCGAACGGGGGGGACGGGGGCGAACAGGAGCGAAGGAGCCGACCTAACGTGACCTTCGCCTCTGCCGTGCAGAGCTTTGCTCCGCCACCATAGACAGCATGGTCTCTGACCCGTCTGGCCTCATGGGTGCACCGGATGATCGTCAGGGCTCCGAGAAGCGGCCCCGAGCCAGAAGCCTCCTGGCGCTGGGCGGCTGAGCCGTCGTGTCGATGTACGCCCGCCTTCTGGGTGCGGCACTGGCCGAACGCAGCCTGGACGTCCCTCCTCCCAGTGCGGGCCAGGCGCTGGCCGAAGTCGTAGCCGCCCGAAGTGCCCTTTACGACAGGGTGACGCCTTCAGGCTCGGGCGTTGACCCGAGCCTGGCCTTCGTCCAGCAATTGGCCTACGACGTCGCCCTCGTCCGATTGGCCACGTTACTGAGAGTCCAGGTCGACCTCGAGGGCTTCCGCCAACCACAACACGAGCGAGCCGCGATAGAGGACGGACTTCGCTCCCGGGGTATTCGGTCGGACTGGCTGGACGAGACCGGGACTACCGCTGGCTCTGCAGACGGGTAGTCAAGTGCCGGCGTCGTCGGAGCGACGTTCCTGGGCCGTGCGTTCCTCGAGCCGTGCCGCGAAGGTCGCCGCCTGGGTGCGGCGCTCCATCCCCAGTTTGGAGAGCAGGCTGGAGACGTAGTTCTTGACGGTCTTCTCCGCCAAGTAGAGATCGTCGGCGATCTGGCGGTTGGTCATGCCCTCGGCGATCAGATCGAGGACCCGACGCTCCTGCGGCGTGAGATCGGCCAAGCGGGGGTCGACTTCGGGCCCGACCCGCAGGCGCTGCAACACACGTTCGGCGACGGTCGGATCGAGCAAGGACTGCCCGGCGGCGGCGCGACGGAGATCCTCGAGGAGGTCCGATCCCCCGACCTGCTTCAAGATGTAGCCCGCGGCGCCGGCGATGATGGCGGCGTACAGCGCCTCGTCGTCGGCGTACGACGTCAGCATCACGCAGGTCACGTCGGGCTGTCGGGACCGGATCTCCCGGCAGACCTCGATGCCACTGCCATCGGGCAGGCGCACATCAAGGACCGCCACATCAGGACGGCAGATGGGGATACGAATGAGGGCGTCGGCGATGGTCGCCGCTTCCCCGACGACGACGAGGTCGGCGGAAGACTCGATTAGGGACCGGATTCCGGCTCGTACCACCTCGTGGTCGTCGAGGAGGAAGACACCCAGGGTCACATCGCCATCCTTGCAGGCCAACAGCGGCGCATGGTCCGGTTCGGTGGCCGGGGACCACCGTCGACGGCCCGTCCGGTGGTCGGTACCCTGACGTGTGTGCCCTTTCGGATGATCGACGATCCCGTCAAGCTCCGCCGGGTCATCGAGGCGGTTCTCCTACTCGAGGCAGACATCGACCTCTCGGACCTCCTGGCCCACGTCGTGGAAGAGGCCCGCTCGCTAACCGGGGCCCGCTACGGGGCACTCGGGGTCCTGAACGACCGGCGCGACGGTCTCCGGGAGTTCCTCACGGTGGGGCTCGACGCCGACGCCGAGACGGCGATCGGGGCCCGGCCGACCGGTAACGGCGTACTGGGTTTGTTCATCGCACGACCCGAACCATTGCGCCTGCGCCGACTGAGCGAGCACCCCAAGAGTTCAGGGTTCCCGGCCAACCATCCTCCCATGTCCTCATTTCTCGGCGTCCCGATCAAGGTGCGCAACGAGGTCTACGGCAACCTCTACCTGACGGACAAGATCGACGCCGACGGAGTTCACCGACGAGGATGAAGCGTTGGTGGAAGCGCTCGCCCTCGCTGCCGGTATGGCCGTCGAGAACAACTCGCCTGCACCGCAACCTGCAGACGACGGCGATCCTCGAGGAGCGGAACCGCATGGCGCGGGACCTCCACGACACCGTCATCCAGCACCTCTACGCCGTCGGCCTCACGCTCCAGAGCATCGTCGCCACCTCCGGGCGGCGACCCGTTCGGAGACCGAGCTCCGGTCGGTGATCGCCGATGTCGACGACACGATCGGGCAGATCCGGGCCACCATCTACGAACTCGGCGCCGCCACCGAGCAACGGGGCCTCCGGGCATCTGTACTGGCCCTGGCCCGGAGCCTCGAGCCCGTACTTCGGCCTCGAGCTCCACACCTCGTTCATCGGCCCGGTCGACGCCATGGTCCCGCGCAACGCCAGCGACCATGTGCTGGCGGTCGTCCGCGAGGCCGTGACCAACGTGGGCCGCCATGCAGCCGCCACCGAGGCCTGGGTCGTCCTCGCAGTCGCCGACGGCGTCCTTCGCCTCCAGGTCACTGACAACGGGCAAGGCATCGATCACGCACCACATGAGAGTTGGCCGGACGCGGCCTCGCCAATCTCGCCAGCCGCGCCGAGGAGTTCGACGGATCCTTGGCCCTCGAAGACCGCCACGGCGGCGGAACCGTGCTCACCTGGCAGATTCCGCTCGGCGCGTAACTCTTCGCCGCGCGACGTCCCGATCCCGGGCGCCGCCCGGCGTCTTCCCGGCGAACGGAGCGCCCACCCAGGTCGGGACCTTTGGCCCTGCCCGACTCCCCGCGAAAGCGTCAAGGTGAAGGGGTGAGGTCATCGCACCGCGAGGACCGTGTGAAAAAGAGGACACGACATGGACATCGCATGGTTGCGAGGCAACGTTGCCCTGGGCGGTGGCTCCGAGGAGCACCCGGTCGGCATCTTCGAGTCACCGAGCGGCAACCTCAAATTCAGCGATTGGCTCTTTCGATCTAAGGCGGCCGGGGTGTTGTGGCTCGTCGCCCGACTGTGGCTCGGCTACGAGTGGCTGAACGCCGGCTACCAGAAACTGTGGGGCAGTGAGAACGCGGCGTTCTGGAACGGCGGCGGGGCGGCCGTCAAGGGGTTCGCCATGGCCGGCATCACCGGATCGGCCACCGGTAAGGGCGGTGCCTCCTACGGATGGTGGGCCGGATTCCTGCACAACTTCGTCGTGCCGAACTCCTCGTGGATCGCCAAGGCCATCGCGCTGAGCGAGGTAGCCGTCGGCGTGCTGCTGATCCTGGGACTCTTCACCGGTGCGGCCGCGGTGGTCGGGCTGGGCATGAACATGATCTACATGTTCACGGGCTCCGCCGGCGTCAACCCGGCCTATGCCCTGGTGGCTCTGTTCCTGATCCTGGCATGGCGCAACGCCGGCTACTTCGGAGCCGACCGGTACGCAGTGCCCATGGTTCGCCAGCTGTTTCACCGTGCCGAGGGGCGACGGGGCGCAGCGCCCAGGGTGCCCACCGGTGCGCTACCGGTCCATTAAGCGAATCCTCGCTCAATGAGTGTGACGGGTGGTGGGCCTCGGGACCGATCGGTCCTGGGGCCCACGCTGGCGTCGAGCGGGCGAGTCGTAGCTAGCTCGGGAGCGGTGGCCATACCCACATCCGCGGCCTTGAGAGCGATCGATCGTGGTCTCGTGATCCGTCATATCCGACCAGACGACGGGCCTGGGCTGGCCGCCTTCCACCGTGCCCTCTCCTCGCGTTCGGTGTACCGACGGTTCTTCTCGGAGCATCCCGAGCTCTCCGCCCAAGAGATCGAGCGCTTCACTCGCGTGGACGGCATCGACCGCCTCGCTCTGGTGGTCGAAGACGGTCAACGGCTGGTTGCCGTCGGGCGCTACGACCGCACGCCGGGCACCGACGAGGCCGAGGTGGCCTTCGTCGTGGCGGATGACTTCCAACATTACGGGCTCGCCCCGGAGCTGCTCCAGCGGCTCGCCGGCGCAGCTCGGCGACAGGGGATCATGGTCTTCACGGCGATCACGCTGATAGAGAATCGGGACATGCTGCACGTGTTCTCGACGTCGGGCTACCCGGTGACCCGGGCGACGGAGTACGGCGTCGTGAGCATCCGATTCCCCATCGACACGCCACCGGTCCGTCGGACCGGTCCGATCACGGTCCCTTCCATCGGCCCATGCTGATAGTGAGCGGGCTGGCGGCAGAACCGGCGCACCAATTGGCCGGCCACCCCGAACGGCCAGCCCGGATGGGCGCCGTGGCGGCAGGCCTGGATGATCTGGCACTGGGCGACGAACTCGAGCTGCTGGCACCGCGGCTCGCCACCGTGGACGAGCTCAGCCGGGCGCACGACCGTGATCACCTGGCGAAGGTGGCGGCTTTCTGCCAATCGGGCGGGGGCGCCCTCGATCCGGATACTTACGCCACCGACGACTCCTGGTCGGCCGCCTGCCGGGCCGCCGGCGCAGGCCTGGCGGCGATCGACGCCCTCGCCGGGCGTGCCGACGGCGTGGCCTTTGTCGCCATCCGTCCCCCGGGCCACCACGCCCTGGCCGACCGGTCGATGGGGTTCTGCCTCCTCAACAACATCGCGGTCGCCGCGGCCACGCTGCGGGCGAACGGCGAGCGGGTGCTCATCGTCGACTGGGACGTCCACCACGGCAACGGGACCCAGGCCATCTTCTGGAACGACCCCGACGTCCTCTACGTCTCGACCCACCAGTGGCCGCTCTACCCCGGTGGTGGTGCAGCCTCAGAGATCGGGGGAGGCGCTGGACGGGGTGCCACCGTGAATCTTCCCCTTCCGCCGGGAGCGACCGGCGACGTCGTGCTCCAGGCGATCCAGGAGGTAGCCATACCGGTCATCGAATCGTTCGACCCCACCTGGGTCCTGGTGTCGGCAGGTTTCGACGCCCATCGAGCCGACCCTCTGGCCGAGTTGAACCTCTCGAATGGCGATTTCGCCGAGCTGGCCCGCGTCGTCGCCGGGCTCGCCGGCCGATCGGGGCGCCTGGCCCTGTTCCTCGAGGGTGGCTACGACCTCGAGGCCCTGCGGACCTCGGTCCGGTCCACCGTCGGCGCGCTGATGGGCGACGACGCATCGTCCGAGCCGTCAACCACCGGAGGGCCCGGCGCCGACATGGTCCGCCACGCCGGCGTCGAGCGCACCGCGGCCCTCGACGCCCTCGGCTCAGCCTGAAGCCACCGGGGTCGCCGGAGCATCGGGACCGGGCCGAAGAGCGAACCGGCGACCGGTCAGCACGTCTGGTCGCACGATCAGCACCATGGCACCGGGCTCGGGAACGAGGGGCAGAGGTCCCCACGCCACCTCGTCGGCGTTCGGAGCCTCGTGCAGCGTGGCCAGGCCTCGAGCCACCACGCTCCAGGCGCTCCCACGCTCACGGTCGACGTCGTCGACCTCGAAGGCCACGAGTCGACCGTCAACTGCCCGGGCCATGGCCCCAGTTCCCATCCGGACCATGAGCAACCCGTCGTGGACGGAGAAGTTCACCGGGACAATCATCGGGGCCTGGTCCGTCGACACGGCGAGCCGGCCTACCTTCCCGGCCTTGGCCGCAACGGCCAAGAGGCGTTGGCACTCGGGCCCGACGAGCACGGTCGATCCTTTGGCATCGATCCACATGCCCTCACCTTGGTGCCGTTCGGCACCGGGCACCAGGGCCATTGGACATGTTCCGAGACCGGGACGTTTGGCCCTACCGGCCTGTTGTCGCTGAGCCCACAGTGGGAGGAGCCCAACAGAACTGACCTCATAGCAAAACAAGGAGTCCCACCATGAGAGCACTCGTTTACCACGGGCCCAACGAGAAGAGTTGGGACCAGGTGCCTGATCCCAACGTCATCGACCCCACCGATGCCATCGTTGTGGTCGACACAACCACCATCTGTGGGAGCGATCTGCACATCCTCAAGGGCGACCTCCCCGAAGTGACGCCTGGTCGGATCCTCGGTCATGAAGCCGTCGGTACCGTCGAAGAGGTTGGCGGCGCAGTGCGCAACTTCAAGGTTGGGGACCGGATCCTCGTGTCGTGCATCTCGGCCTGTGGCAAATGCCGGTTCTGCCGTGAGGGTCGATTCGGGCAATGCCTGGACGGCGGAGGGTGGATTCTCGGTCACAACATTGACGGGACCCAAGCCGAGAAGGTGCGAGTGCCCTTTGTCGACACGTCCGCTTACCCGGTCCCTGTGGGTATCTCTGATGACGAGTTCCTCATGCTGGCCGACATCCTTCCGACGGCCTACGAGGTCGGGGTCCTCAACGGCGGCGTGTCTCCTGGCGACGTCGTGGCCATCGTCGGGGCTGGGCCCATCGGTCTCTCCGCCATCACGGGGGCGTCGCTCTTCAGTCCCAGCCACATCATTGCCATCGACCTGGCGGATTCCAGGCTCGAGGCAGCCAAGCAATTCGGGGCCGATGTCACGATCAACAACAGCAGGGAAGATCCCGGCTCGATCATCAAGGAACTCACGGATGGGCTCGGGGCCGACGTGGCCATCGAAGCCGTCGGCACGCCGGCAACTTTCGAACTTGCCACCGAGCTCGTCCGGCCCGGAGGCCATGTGGCCAACATCGGTGTCCACGGCAAACCCGCCACTCTCCACCTTGAGACCCTCTGGACCCGAGACGTGACGATCACGACCGGTCTCGTCGACACTTACTCAACCCCGACGCTCAGTCGCCTCATGGCGACCGGACAACTGAAGGCGGCCCGTTTTGCCACCCATCACTTCAACTTCGACGAGTTCATCAAGGCCTACGACGTGTTCTCCGATGCGGCGGAGACCGGCGCTCTCAAAGTGGTACTTACCCGTGCATCCTGAGCACGCTCGTTCGACCCTGAGCCGAGCATGCGTCGCGAGTCCGGATCGCAATGGCGCGGAGCGATGATGACCCAGGTCAGATGACCGCAGCGAGGCCGGCGACGTGGGCCGACGAATCGCCGAGCGACAAGACGAACTCAACCTCACCGTCGCCCAAGTCGCAGAGCGGGCTGGGGTGGCCGCCGGTTACCTCGACTACCTAGAGCAGACTCCCCTAGCGGAGCCGACCCCTTCGACGCTCCTGCGGATAGCCGGGGCACTCGACATGTCCGTCTCAGATCTCCTCGGCGGAGAACATGGCCGCGCCCACGGTCGATCCGAAGCGGCACTCGATCCGCACCTGGTCAGTATCGACGAGAAGGAGTGCCAAGGGCACTTGGCGGGAGGGGGTGTCGGAAGAGTCGTCTTTCGATCGGCCGGGCGACCGGTGGCCCTTCCGGTCAACTTCAAGATGTCGGGCGGCGACGTCATCTTCCGATCCTCGGACGATGGAGAGGTCAGTGCGATCACCTCAGACGAGCCGGTGAGCTTCGAAATCGACCGGATCGACGATGCCATGCGAGAAGGCTGGAGCGTGATGGTCACCGGGACGGTCCTGCCCATTCGCGCTCCCGTGGAGATCCGCGAAGTCGAGCGGCTTGGCGTCGAACCTTGGGCGGGAGGTGAGCGCGCTACGTACTTTCGTCTCAGGGTTGCCAAAGTGACCGGCAAGAGACTCGACGCCGTCCGGCGAAGTCGGAACGCCCAGCGGGTGGCTGCGGCCCATGGCGTGGGCGGCGAAGGGGGTTAGGGCGCCGCTCGGACGGTCCCAGACCTCGCTGATGTCTCCTCACTTTTCGCACCTCGGCGGACACTGATGCTCGCGATTCACTATCCACCTGAGCACGCGGTCCGAGGCGAGAGGGACCAACAGGGTTACTTCCTAACGTTCTCCGACTACCCAGGCCTCGAGGTCCGAGTCTCATCGAAAGAGGCTGCGAGCAACGTCGTCGTAGAGCAGCTTTCGGCGACCACAGGGCAAAGACCTGGGTCGATTCGCTTCACACTCGATTGGGACGTCGACACGGACGAATCCTGGGTCGACCATCCTGAGCAATGGTGACGGGACCGGACACTTCAGTGACCGCACGTCGATATCCGCCTTGCTGTGCATGAGTCCCACAGACCCGCGCACTGGGATATCTCCCCTTCTTGGGCCCTTCGACTCTGGCCAGATGAGATCAACGAGGACAGTGTTGCTACATACCCAACCAGGAGTTGATGATGCCACTCAGCGAGACCACTACGAACAACTCAACAGGAGGGACTAGTCACGACACCGAAACCTGGCTGGACTCGGTACTCGATGAGTGGAGGGCGCTCATTGACGAAATGAAAGAACAGGTCGATCTAGCCACGCGGGATCTCCGCGACGACCTGCGTATGCATCTCGACGTCCTCGGGAACGTCGATGTGGCGATTCGCTCGCGTCTGACCAATGCCCGGCACGACACGGCCGACGATCTAGCCGACGTTCGACAGGGCCTGGATCAATTACTCCTGGATCTCCGCCGTACCTACAACGAAGCCGAGGCAATCCTGCAGCGCGGCCATTCGGCGTAGGGCCGGCCACGTGCCCATCGAGCTGCCAGATCGGCCACAGGTACCGCCAGTGTGCCCCGAGTGCGGGGCTATCCAGGCATCGGTTCCAAATCTCGACCGGCTCCGACCGGCGCCGCACCATCACGATTCCGAGTCGCCTGCGATCGCTCTCCACTGCGTCAGCTGCGATGCCATCGTCACGTACGTCTATCCGGTAGTTACACATCCGACCGGCGAAGCGCAGGCAGCTAGGAACCGGGAGGTTGACCCTCCGGCCTAATCGGGAGGTTGACCGCTGGCGAAGTCACCGTCAACCAGCCGAGAAGTGCCTCCCAATGCCTTGGATGCGGAACTCGCCTCCCTGCCCGAATCTTCGAGGCCGCCGATGTCGACATGCCCGTCGCGATCGCGATACGCGTGAGAGTGATGCCTGCGAGCTTTGGGGCATACCAATCTGGGGCAGGGAGTTCGCCAGGGTGCGCTCGCTCCCACGACTCCTGAGCCGAGATCTGAGCCTGGTTCGCCGTTCTCCGCCTCGCTGAAGCATCAGCTGTTTGGGTAGACCGAGCGCCCGTCATGGATTGGAAATCGTCCTCGTAGACGGCCGACGACACGGCAAGCGACCCGCCAAGCTCCGGCGTCTTCGATCTGGCTCCTTCGAAAGCTCCAAACCACAGGGTTGGCAGATCGGCGCAATGACCCAGTGGGACGGGTGATGTAGCTCCACTCGTGCTCGTGGCCCAGATGGTGTCTGAATGACCCGGCCGAGGCGATGTGCCGCAGGCGTGTCGTGTCGAGCGCTTTTCTCCGCAGGCCGCCAACGGGTACCCCCCCCCGGCACGAGATGATTGGGATGTAGACAGCGACTCTGGTTGGTGCTTCGGCGAACCTTCGGCTGCTCAAAAGGTCCCAGTGATTGTTGAGGTGGCCCCGCCCGACGTGCTCGTGACAGACCACGTGTCGCCCCTGGTCAGGTGCGCTGAGCCAGAGCCCCCGTACTGCGCATAGGCGACGCCGCTGCCGTAGGCGGCCGGGATTGTCTGTCCAGCATTTAGTACATAGGAGTACGTAATCACCCCGCCCGAGGTCGTCGTGCTCTGGGTGAGAGCACCTCCCGGGAAACCGTTCGACTGGCTGTTGAAGGTCACCCCGGGCGTCTGGGCCACCTTGACCAGGATGGTCATAGCGGTGATCGGATGGACGTTGCTCACCGTGAGGCGTTCTTGGCCACCGTAATTGTTGTAGTTGTCGCTTGCCGTGGTCGCGGCGACGCCGTTCGATGGCAATGTGGTCGTGGTCGTGGTCGTGGTCGTGGTCGTGGTCGTGGTCGTGGTCGTGGTTGGGATGGTCGTCGTGGTCGTGGTGGCGACGGTGGGGCAGGCGGCCGCCACGTTCAACGTCAGACCGGACACACAGACGTCGGTGGCGCTGCCAGTGATGGCGTTGGTCCCTCCACCGGCGACGATGCAGTTGGAGGCACCGGTGTCGGTAATGGTGTCGTTCCCAGCGCTGCCTAGCACAAGGGCGTGGGACTGGCTGTTCGAGAACGTCCCCGACCCCTGAACGAGTGCCGTCACGGCCAGCGTGCCGCACCCGAGCGGGGCGAACTGGGCCACCTGGCGGGCCTGCAGTGAGGAGCCGACGCTGCTGGCCGGCACGTTCGTGCTGGCGGTGAAACTCGTGACGAGCGTGGCGGCGATGGCGAGAACGATGACGCCGGCGGCCCCCCGGCCGATCAGCGACATACGTGAACGGCGATTGGATGGCGAACCCCCGGGCATCGGCGGTACGTCGGTGGGTCGGGTTGGCGGCTCCTGCGACAAGTCGCCAGGTGCCCCGTCGCGCGGGGGTCGGAACACGTACCGGAGCGCCTCATCGTCCACGGCGTAGGTCCGCTGGTCCCCGGCTACCTCGTAGAGGATCGGCCGCTCGAGGAACCGTGCGAGACCGGCCAGGTGGGCGAAGTCGAGGAGGTGGATTGGAGCCCGACCCTGGGAATCGGTGAGTGATCGGACCGGCACGATGAGCGAGCGCAGCCGGGCGGCGATGATCTCCTCGTCGCTGCGCCGGGTCTGGCGACGACGGAGCTGGTCGTGCAGGAGCGCCAAGAGAAGCGCCAGTAGGGCGAAGACGATGCCGAGCACCCGGAGGACCGGGATCTGGATCTCGTATTTGGCGATCGACACGCTGTTGGCAACCTGGTGCGGGATGCTTCCGGCGACTTTCGGGTTGATGGTGGCCGCCCACGCTACGGCAGCCGAGGGTAGGACGTAGGTCGCCCCCGGTGGTGCGGGGGCGACAGCGACGTCGAGGGTGATGACGCCCTCGGTAACGGTGAAGGGCAGCACCGGGAGGAAGGTCGTATTGATGGCCTTGCCGTCGACGGTCCCCGTGAGATGGACAACAGGTTGGATGTCGGCCCGATAGCTGGCCCCGGTGGCGCCCGACTCGGACGAGACACTATTGATCAGGGTGTAGAGATTGGACAGCGACAGCGCGCTGGTGACGTTGGCCTGATCGCCTCGAAATTTGGTGCTCGCCTGGATCGTCGTGAGTCGATTCCAGGTGTCGTCCGACGACAGGAGCAGCGCCCGGAAGGCGACCGTGCCATGCACATTGTGAGGAAGTGACGACGTGAAGTCGTAATGGAAAGCCATGGTGACTTCGTTGACGAGGTTCGGATAGATGGGCTCCCCCGTGAGCACGAAACCCGACGGGTATACCGGGGTCGGTGCCTTGACGGCGCCGGTGTAGGAGAAGCGGCCAGACTGCACGTAGGCACCGGACAGCGAGGCGTCACGGTGGAGCGGTCGGGTGAATCCCACTCCCAGCAGCAGCACGGCGAGCAGCAGGCAGAGGCTCAGGGCCACCAGCGTGCCAGTCGGGCCTTCGAGGAACTGTGGGGCTCGCCGGTGTTTCAGCTGGTGCGGCGTCATGTCGACCTTCGACCGGCGCTCCTCGGCCGGCGTCCGGGCATTGCGCCGCTGCTCCTGCTCCGGAGTTAGCGGGCCGGTTGCTCGCCGATCATGGTTGGTCGGGTTCACGGGGTCGGTCGGATCCATGACTACCTCACCCCCCGCGAGGTCGTGCCGACGGGCCTGGAACGCAGCAAGCGAGGAAGGCGAGAGTGACGTCGGCGGCGTCGGCGGCGCGGGGGGGAACTCCCAGCGACGAGCACGAGAATCATGGCGGCGAGCCCGCCGAGCAGTGCGGTGTGGAACGGGATGCCCAACCAGCCGATGCCCGCACCCACGTCAGGGACGTGGAACCACAACTTGCCCACCAGTTCAGCTCTCGTGGCATAGCCAGGGTCGACGAAGTTGTTGTTGTCGCCCTTGAAGAAGTAGTTCCCATTTTGGATCAGGATGATCCGGTGGAGCACAGGCTTGTGAAGGACGGCGCTGTTGTAGAGCACGATGTCCCCGACGTGATAGCTGGACTGGGTGCGCACCAGAGCCAGGTCGTTCTTCACGAGGAGTGGCTGCATGCTGATACCCGCCGTTACTGAGTAGTTCGTCGAACCGCCGAGCTTGGTCGGTGCAAAGAAGAGCCACAGCCCCAGCGCCGCGGCTCCAGCGAGGACGGACGCGGCGAACTTCCACCGACGTGTTCGCATGAATGCTCCCTATGAACTCAGCAATATCGCCGGGATGCTCTGGTCCGACCGTTCGCAGTGTCACGGATCGACCGCTGCTGGCTATCGGCCGCTATTCCGCGGCGACGACGGTCACGCCGGTCAGGAGCGCCGCCGTCAGCTGAGGGCTGGTGGTCGCACAAGTGACGTTGGCCCCAGTGGAGTCGGTGGTGCAGGCGTAGGTGGTCGGACCGCCCGTGGAGAGGGCGGCAGAGATGACGACCTTTCCAGACCCTCCGCTTGGCACGACCGGGCTAATAGTGAATGTCAGCGTGTCGATATTCGTGGGCGTCGTGGGATTGAGGCCATAGTGCAAAGCGCTCACTGTGTAGCCCGAGACGGCGCCGGCGCCGGCGCCGACCGTGGTGGCAGGAACGGTATTCGATGCGGTGAAGGCGTAGGCGCCACCGCCGATGGCCAATGCGGCCCCGACGGCGACAAGCGCGACGATTCCCTTTCGGTGAAGTCTCATCTTTGTGTACCTGAACTTTCTATTGACGGACGTTCGTGCATGTGGATGACAGAGCAGCGGGTCGCGCGCACCGGGGCCCGTTAGGCGCTGCGGCGCCGGGATGATCCAGCTGGAGTCTCGAAGCGGCCACCGGAAGTCCCCATGCTCCGGGTCGTCCTCTAATCGGGGCAGCGGAACCGCGACGTCGGAGCGGTCACCCGAGGGCGAGCCGTGCAGGCGGGTTACGACCTCCTGGTCCTTTGCTCTGCAACCCCAGTGTGCGAGCCCGACCCGAATTCCACTAGGGCCGAAAGTCCCAATTCAATGGGGGTTTAGTCTGCTGATCGTCAGAGTGGTTCTCAGCGCCGCCGGGGCCCGAACTGGATCCTGAGCGGACGTTTGGAACGGCCCTATCACTAACCCCGGCGGTGCCGATGCGGCGCCCCCGGCAGGACTCGAACCTGCGACGCACGGTTTAGGAAACCGACGCTCTATCCTCTGAGCTACGGGGGCTGGCCTGGACCTTTCTCGGTCGACGGGCGCTCTCGGCTGCCCGATCGGCTCCGCACGGGGGCGCAGCAGTCCAGGTAGCGAAGGGTATCCGATGGCCCGGACGCTCCGACGACCTCCCCGAGCTGGAGGCTCAGGGTCGCCACTCCTGGAGCTCGGCCTGGACCAGCGAGGCGACCCGCGCCACCGCCCGGGCCACCACCGGCCACGTCCGACGGGACGTCAGGATGGCGACGACCACGAACGGGGCGGCGAAACTCACGACGCCCGCCGTCGCACTGGTCTTGGACAGCCGCTTCACGCCGGCGAGATGCCTCCGGCGTCTCGTTGCGTCAGTTCCGGGTGCCACCATCACGCCACCTCTCTCGGCTCACTGGGGTCGGGCCGGCCGGCCGTGGCCATCGACCAGTTCACGGTGAGCGGCCGATGGAGGAGGAGGCGAGGTCGGCCGACGAGGGCCGGCCGGTCGGTCGCCCACGGGGCCGGCGTGGCCTCGGTGATCGCCGCCAGACCGCGGATGGCCTCGTCGTAGGTCGACCGGATCCAGCCGAACCGGCGCCACGACGCCTCCCGCTCCGCCTCGGGCACGACCAGGAACCCCTCGAGCCGGTCCAAGACGGCGAAGTACTCGTGGCGCGAGACCGAGATGGCCGGCGGCGGATCGGACAGCCGGGGCAGCAGCTCGGCCAACGGGGCGGCCGGTTGGATCGGGAGGCCGGCCGCCCGGCCGATGCGGACCACGGCCGGGATCCCGTAGATGACGATCTGGAGCGGTCCCCGCATGTCGCCGGCGACCGCGTCGCCGTTGCCGAAGTGGGCCGAGGACAAGAGCACCGAGGCGCCGTCGATCACCGCACCGAGCGACGCCACCCACGACTGGTCGGGCAGGGACTCGGGGAAGAAGCACAGGGCCGGGAAGGCCGAGTGGGTCTGGTCCAGATCGAGCAGCCAGTCCACCATGGTCCGCCAGAGCTCGGGGTTGTCGGCCGCGTTCAGGTGCTCGAGGTTCACCAGCAGGTCGAGGGCGCTGCGCGGGCGTCCCGGCGAACGGCCGCAGGTGGCTGATGCCGGTCTCCCTCGAGCTGTGGGCCGAGTAGATGGTCGGCAGGTAGCTGATCAACAGGGCCACCAGCCCCAGCCCGATGGTCGCCTCCACGAAGGTCAGCCAGATCCGATCGGTCCCCTCCGGCTCGGCGAAGCCCAGGGTGAAGAGCGAGGACCCGCTGATCTCGAAGGCCTTCTGGCCGCTGTCGTGACCGCTCACGCCCCACAGGATGAAGGAGAAGGCGAAGGTCACGATGAGCATCCACACCAGTGGCAGGCTGACGAGGGCGATCGGGCCGTAGAGGCCGCGCAGG
The DNA here is from genome assembly GCA_963730735.1 of uncultured Acidimicrobiaceae bacterium. Lineage (GTDB taxonomy): Bacteria > Actinomycetota > Acidimicrobiia > Acidimicrobiales > RAAP-2 > CAVSSX01. Next base: position 929,349 of record CAVSSX010000007.1, on the reverse strand, counting down.
CGCTGGCGCAGGCGCTTCCGGCGCCAGCGGTGGACCAGGATGCGATTGGCCACGGCGAAGACGAACTGGGTGAGGTGCGTGGACTCGTCGCCCGGGACGACCACCGTCCGCAACGCCGAGATCAGCACCGACATGACGACCACGGTGCCGAGCACCACCGCCAGGAGCCGGAGGGCGAGCATGCCTAGGCCGCCATCCCCTGGCCGGCGGGGGGCCGAGCCGGCACGGCCCTCATCCTCGGACGACCAGGGGACGTCGGGCGGTCAGACCGCCGACCACCACCGGTCAGCTGTGGCCCTGGTTGACGACCTCGGTGAAGAGGTCGCCCTGGGCCGCCCCCGAGCCGGACCGCCCGCCACCGCGGCCACGCAACACGAAGGCGATGCCCACGGCGATCACCGCGCCGGCGATCGGGCCCGTGACGTACACCAGGTAGTGCGAGAAATCACGACCGACGAGGTCGGGGCCGAAGGTGCGGGCCGGGTTCATCGAGGCGCCCGAGATCGGGCTCCCCCACAGGCCGGCCAGGGCGATGTAGCCACCCGACCCCGAGGGCGCCGAACAGGCCGACGTTCTGGGCGCCCGAGGCCGTGCCCAGGATGACGCTGACCAGCCCGGTGGTCAGGACCAGCTCCATCCAGAACGCCGCCCAGGACGAGTAGCCGTGGGCCGGGTAGTTCGACCCGTAGGTGGCCGATACCTTGACCACCGAGCGGAGGAACAGGGCGGCCAGGGTGGCCCCGGCCAGCTGCACCACGACGTAGCCCGGGACCCGCCACCACGGGAAGTCCCGTCGCAGGGCGAAGGCGATGCTCACGGCGGGGTTCAGGTGGGCACCCGAGACCTTGCCCATGAACAGGATGATGGCCATGACCATCAGGGCCGGGGCCACCACCGCCGCCGTCCGGCTGATGGTGCCCGGGAAGGCCTGGCCCATCATCCCGCCACCGGCCGCCACCAGGACGAGGAAGAACGTCCCCAGCAGCTCGGAGAACAGGCGTCGCCACTCCTGACGGGGGTCCTGGAAATCGGTGATCCGGTCGAGGACGCCCTGTTCGTAGCGGGCCAGCAGACCCTCGGCCGGACGCTCGGGGTTCACCGTAACCGCCGGCGACCCCGACGGTCGGGACTCGGCCGCCACTAGCCGAGGATCTTGGCCTTGGCCGCCTCGAACTCGGCCTCCGAGAGGGCCCCCGAGTCCTTCAGCGCCGACAGCTGGGTGAGCTGGGCCACGGCGTCGGGCTCGGCCGCCGGGGCGGCGGCAACCGGCGCCGGCTCAGGCTGGGGCTGTGCCTGGGCCTCGTTGTTGGCCGCCGCGCGCTTGTTGGCGGCGTGGGCACCCACGGCGGCGGCCGTGCCGGCCACCACCGTCGTCCGCACAGCCATCCGGGCTACCGGTCGTCGTCGCATCAACATGTCAGTCTCCTGTCGTCGTTCAGCTTGCGGAGGGCAGATCGGCCACGGCCGGGGCGATCAACTCGTGGGGGATCCGGGCCCCCTCGAGGAACACGCCGCCCGAGTCCCGGACGGCGGCGGCGAAGGGTGCGGCCCAGACGTCCTCCCAGATGAGGAGGGCGGCCGAGGAGTTCGGCTCGAGGGCCGCCGCGGCGTGCTCCACGTCCTCGGGGCTGATCAGGCCGCCGACCTCACCGTCGAGGTTGGCGAAGGCCTCGAGCTCGTCGATCTCGAAGGCCAGGACCGAACCGTCGGCGTCCTTGCCGATGAAGATCAGATCGAGGATACGGACGGTTCCCGATTCGACCAACGCCACCAATTCGGGCGCGATCTCACCGTTGAACTTGTTGCCGGGGAAGCCGACAATGAGGTACTCGACGGGACCAAGTGTCATTCGCCATCCATCCTTCTAGGGTCGATGTGAGCAGGCTACGGAACTCCACCTGCCCGGTCGTCATCCCTATCGGGTGATTGCTCCGGGGGCGTCGGTCGCCGCCGGACTGGCGTTGGTTCAGATCCCGGTCTCGGCCACGATCCGACCGTCGGCCACGGCGGCCACCATGGCGTCGTAGTCGCGCTGGTTCTGGTCGGCGTAGGCCTCGGCGAAGTTGGCCATGGCGTAGTCGAACTTGTCGCTCGAACCGAGGTAGGCCGAGATGGCCCGGCGGTCGCCCGAGCGGGCGTGGGCCCGGGCCAGGGTCCAGCCGCAGAGGCGGCCGTAGATGGTCATGCCGGTCGGGAGCATGCGCTCGGTGTCGGCCGAGCCCTTCCAGTCCTTCAGTTGGCGGACGTAGAAGTCCCGGGTCACCCCGTCGATCCCCTCGACCCGGTCCCAGCCCAAGAAGATGTCGCTCGAGGCCTGCATGAGATGCTGGCCGGCCACCACCCGCTCGGCGTGGTTGTCGAACTCGCTCGCCCCGACATAGGGCTCGAGCACCGAGGCCTGGGCCTCCTTGGCCTGGAGCAGGAGCGGGTCCTGGCCGTCGGTGCCGATGAGCAGGATGACCCAGGCCCGGGTCCCGACGCTGCCCACGCCGACCACCTTGCGGGCCAGCCCGGCGAAGCGGAACTGGTGCAGCAGGTGCCGTCGGTCGCTCTGGAGGGTGGCCCCGTAGCTGCGGAGCAGCTTCTCGAACCGGTTGTCCATGTCGGCCACCTGCTCGGGCGTGCCCAGCTCCTCGGCCGGGACCAGGATCGGGGGGTCGCTCACGAACCGGGTCACCCCGTCGACCGTCTCGGTGAGCTTGGACAGCGCCCGCATCGAGTCTTGGGTCCTGGCCTTGGCCAGGGCCTTCTCCGCCTGCACCTTGGCCCTGGACAGATCCTTTTCCTTCTTCCCGCCGGCCTTGGTGAGCCCCAACTCCTGGCCGAGCTCGGCCAGGACCTTGTCGATCTCGAGGCGGGCGTACCAGACGTCGAGGTCCCGCATGCCGGCCAACGTGGCCATCTCGGTCCGGTAGGCGTTGGTCGCCTCCCGGACCACCTTGGAGCGCTCCTTGTCGGAGAAGCCCCGGTAGCGGCCGGCGATGGCCAGGCTGGTGGTCAGGCGCTTCAGGTCCCACTCCCAGGGCCCCGGGAGGGTCTCGTCGAAGTCGTTCAGGTCGAAGACCAGCGAGCGCTCGGCCGAGGCGAACACCCCGAAGTTGGAGAGGTGGGCGTCACCGCACGCCTGGACCCGCAGGCCCGAGTGGGGCAGCGTCGACAGGTCGGAGGCCATGAGGAGCGCCGCCCCCCGGAAGAAGGTGAACGGCGAGACCAACATCCGGCCGTAGCGGATGGGGACCAGGTCGGGCAGCCGTGAGGCCGCCTGGCTCTGGAGCAGTTCGACCGGGTCGGGACGGTCCGACGCCGGCGCCCAGGCGCCGTTGCCCTCCCGGGGCGATCGCTTCCGGGCCGCCAGGCCGAGCGCCACTCGCTCGTCGGCCGTGAGGATCGGACGAGCCGTCGAAGGGGGCATGGAAGTGGATTCGAGTAGCGCCATGTTCCCATAGTGCCCGATCGCCGCACCGGTGCCGTCACCCGAAGGGGACCATTCCCGCTGGTCGGAGCCCACGGTAGCCCCGACCAGCTACCGACGGGTCGGTCGAGTCACCCTTCCCGGGTGACGACGGGGCCGGTCCCCCGTGGTTTCATGCAGTCGCTCCGCCGTGCGACGGCCACTGGCCCCGCACCCTCGAGAACCCGTCCGGTCCGCGCCCAGGTGGACCCACGACCAAGGAGTCCAGATGCTCGCATCGTCCTATCCCCTGCTCGACGTCTTCTGGTCGATCCTCGAGTTCTTCCTCTTCGTCGCCTACATCTGGCTGCTGATCGCCATCTTCGCCGACATCTTCCGGAGTCAGGACCTCGGCGGTGGCGCCAAGTGCCTCTGGGTCGTCCTGGTCTTCATCATCCCGTTCCTCGGGATCCTGATCTACCTGATCGCTCGGGGTGGCTCGATGCACGAGCGCGCCGCGGCCCAGGCCCAGCGCCAGCAGGATGCGTTCGACGCCCAGGTCAGGCAGGCTGCGGGTTCCGATTCGGCCGACCAGCTGGCCAAGCTGGCTGCGCTCAAGGACCAAGGGGTGATCACCGATGCCGAATTCCAGGCCCAGAAAGCCAAGATCCTCGCCTAGCCGCCCCATCCCCGGGCCGGCGCTGGCTCCTCGCTCCGTCGGTCACGCCCGCCCCGCCGGCGTGACCGACGTGGTCCACCCATGATCTTCGACCTCCTGCTCATCGCGCTGGTCATCACGCTCGAGCCCATTCCGCTGACGGCGTTCCTCCTCGTGCTCATGTCGAGGAACGGGGTGCGCAAGGGTGCAGCCTTCATTTTCGGCTGGCTGCTCTCGCTGGCCGCCGTCCTGGCCGTCACCCTCCTCGTCACCGGCAACAAGCCACCGGCGCCGAACACCGGCCCGTCGCTGGCGGCGCTGGCCGCGAAGCTGCTCATCGGGGTGGTCCTGGTCTACATCGCCTTCCGTCACTCCCGGCGGCTGGGTCAGCCGAAGAAGCCGAAGAAGCCGCCCAAATGGCAAACCGGCATCGACAACATGTCCCCCTGGTTCGTGGTGGCCCTGGCGCCCCTCACCCAGCCGTGGGGGCTGGTGGCGGCCGGTGTCGCCACGGTGGTCGACGCCAAGCTGGCCTCGTGGGAGAGCTACGTGGCCCTGGCCGGGTTCTGCATCCTGGCCACGGCGGTGTACCTGGTGCTCGAGATCTACGCCGGCTTCCGTCCCGAGCGGGCCCAAGCCCTGCTGCAGTCGGTCCGCACCTGGATCGACACCCACACCGACCAGGTCATCATCGTGGTCTCGCTGGTGCTCGGCTTCTGGCTGGTCGGCAAGAGCATCTACCTGCTGGTCACCTAGCCCTTCCCCCGGACGGGTGGTTGCCCGTCGGGTCCTCAGCCGAGCGGTGGAATGCCCTTGGCGATGAGGTCGACCCCGAAGACCAGCAACAGCACGGTCATGACGGCGGCGTTGTGGAAGCGGAGCCAGTCCTTGAGCCCGTCCAGCCGGGCCTTGGCGCTGGCCCCTCCCAACAGGTAGTAGAGGACGGGCCCGGCGATGGTCACGCTGGCCAGCACCAGGAACACCACGATGGACACGACCACCTCGGCGCCCGAGGGGTTGAGTTGGGCGAGCCCGGCCCCCGCCCCGGCGGTGAGAATGAGGTTCTTCGGGTTCACGCCGGCCAGCAGCACCGCCAGCCCGAACGCCTTGACTGGAGTGAGGCCGTCGACGCCGGCCATCCATTTGGGCATGGGTGGCTCCGCCCCCGGCTTGGGTCGTCCCCGCCAATTGCGCAGCGCCACCAACAGCAGCAGCGCGCCCAGCACGATCTTCCCCCACGAGATGGTGGTCGACGCATCGCCGCTCGTCGTCGGGTTGCTGGCGTTGGCCAACAGGTAGACGACGGTGGCCACCACGGCGAGGGCCAGCACCCAACCGAGTAGGAAGACCGGGCCGTTCACCCGGGCCCGGCTCGAGAACAGCATGAGGATCACGGCGATGATCGGCACCGGGCTGACGGCCACGCCGATGGCGAACGTCAGCATCGAACTGATGGCCTGGCTCACGGGTGGCCCTTTCCGAGCCGGTTGTGACGACCCGCTGGCTCGGGGACATCGTCACACGAATCGCCGTCCTCGGCCATCACCCGGCCCGGGTGACGACGGCCGGTGCGCCGCGTGTGACGATGCGGACCGGGACCTGAACCCGAGCCGTCGAACACCCGAGCTACGTCATCGAGCCCGCTGCCTCCGGGACGAGGGACCGCAGCGAACTCGCCGGTGGGGTCGCCACCCCGTGGTGTGGGCGCGAGGGTGGGCCCTCGGCCCCGCCACCTGGTTGGCCACAGAGGGCGGGACGCAGGCCGGACCGCCGGCGTCACGCCCCCGGGCCGACGCCGATCGGCCACTAGGGTCCTCTGGACCAGTTCGAACGGGCGGGACCAGGAGGTCGCAGCGGTGGACGAGCGCAACGCGCAGGACGGGGAGCGCCACGAGTGGGGGAAGGCGGTCATCGGTGACGGCGAACGACCCGAGCCCGGCGACATCGTCATCAACCCGGACCTCGGCATCGCCCCCGAACCCCTGGTCGGTCACGATGAGACGACGCCGCTCGAGGACGACGAGCCGGAGCACACGATCCCCCCGAGCCCGCTCTGGGCACTGAAGGACCGTCGGCACATCCACTGGCATCTCCTCCCCTCCCACGACCGGCACGACCAGATCCGAGAGCAGCTCGGCACCGGGGACGACGCCATGTACGCCGTGGACGACGGGCGACGCCACGTCATGCTCGGGCGGCGGGTCGGCTCCTCACCCAGTGGCTGCGAGTACTGCCTGGTCGGCCGGATCTCGATGGAGCGCCTCGAGCAGCTCCGGGCCGGCGAGGCGGCGTTGGTCGACTCCTTCTCGACCGCCGTCGACCTCCAGCTCTGCGGCGTGGTCGACGAAGAGGCGATCGCCACCGCCAACGTCCTCGAGATCGCCCTCTACGACAGCATCGCCGACGTCCCCGAGGAGTACCTCCCGGGCGCCCCGTACCTGTCGTTCCCGGGCGACCTCGAGATCACCGCCTACTGAGGCGGGCCGACCGTTCCTGAGAAACGCTCAGGAACGGTCGTCGGCCCACCGCCGCGTGGCGCGAGCATGACGGCGTGGCGCCCGCTCGACGTGGCCGTCCACATCCGAGGCCTGGGGAGGTGGGCGCCCCGTTGACCGCCGCACGCAGCCCACGGCGCCGGTGAACAAGACCTCGACCATCGTGCTGGTGGCGGCGGTGTTCGGCGCCAGCTTGGTCGAGATGGTCGAGGCGCTGACCCTGGTGGTGGCGGCGGGTGTCACCCGCGGCTGGCGCTCGGCCCTCGAGGGCGCCGCAACCGCCCTGGTGGTCCTGGCCGTCCTGGTCGGAGCGCTCGGCGTCCCGCTGGTGCGCTACGTGCCGATCGACGCCGTGCGGACCGTCGTCGGCTCGTTGCTCCTGGTGCTCGGCCTCGCCTGGCTGCGCAAGGCCATCCTCCGGGCGAGTGGGCTCAAGGCCCCCCACGACGAGGACGCCATCTTCGCCGAGACCACGGCGGCGCTCCGTGACGAGCCCGCCGGGCCGCGTGGCCGGGGCCACGACCCGGTGGGCTTCGCCGTGGCCTTCAAGGGGGTGCTGCTGGAAGGGCTCGAAGTCGTGCTGATCGTGGTCAGCCTGGGTTCGAGCCAGCACCGCCTCGGCGTCGCCGCGGCGGCGGCCGGCGCCGCCGCGCTGGTGGTGGCCATCACCGGCGTGGTGGTGGCCCGACAACTGTCCCAGGTGCCCGAGAACGCCCTGAAGATGGTGGTCGGCGTCATGTTGACCAGCTTCGGGCTCTTCTGGATGGCCGACGGCGTGGGTGTGCGGTGGCCCGGCGACGACCTGGCCATCCTGGTGCTCATCGGGTGCTTCGCCGGGTTCGCTGCCGCCTCGGTGGCCTGGCTCCGAACGAATCCCGGGGCGGTGGCCGGAGCGGCCGCCGGGGCGCTCGACCAGGAACGGGGGCGGCGGCCATGACGAGGCTCGGCCCGGGCCGCCGGTCGCTTCGCCTGGGACTTCCTGGTCGGCGACACGCCGGGGCTCACCGTCGCCACCCTCGTCCTGCTGGCGGCGGCCTTCCTCCTCCGGGACTACCGGTGGGTGGCCGCCGTCACCCTGCCGCTGCTGGCGGCGGCGGCGTTGACGCTCAGCCTCCGGCGGGCCCGGCGCAACGCAGGGCCGGGCCGGACGCCGGACGAGCCGGCGTCGACCGGCGGCTGAGGCGGGGGTCGGGCGTCAGGCCGACAGCGGGCCGGTGCTCGACACCTCGTGGCGCAGCAGGGTCACGGCCGTGACGCCGAACTCGGGCGGGATGGGGGTCTGGTTGCCGGCCATGGCGGCCAGGTGGGCGTCCAGGGCCGGCCCGTCCTCCCACTGTTCGAAGATCCGGACGCGGCCCGGGTCGACGAGGTCGGCGCTGAAGGCGTACTCGATGCAGCCGGCCTCGCTGAGCGTGCCGAGCACCTGTTCCTTGCGCAGTTGGAGGAACTCCTCGCGCGAGGCGGGGTTGAGGTCGATGGTTCCAGACACGATCAACATGACCGGCACTCTCCTTTGTTCGGTTCCTAGCGACGTCAGGTCGGGGGCTGAGGAAGGGACGCCAGGTCGTCGGCGCTGAGTCGCCACGAGGCGGCGTCGGCGTTCGCCTGCACCTGCTGCTCGGTGGTCGCCCCGGCGATCACCGTGCCCACGCCCTCCTGGGCGGCCAGCCAGGCGATGGCCAGCTCCAGGATCGAGTGCCCGCGCGCCTCGGCGAACGCCGACAGCTCGTCGACATAGGCGAAGTTCTCGTCGGTGGCCACATTGGCGAAGAACGAGAGCTCGGCGAAGCGGGTGCCGGCCGGGAAGGCCTGGCCCCGGGTGTACTTGCCCGTGAGGAGCCCCGAGGCCAGCGGGAAGTAGGGCACGATCCCGATCCCCGCCGCCCGCGAGGCCGGGATCACGTCGGCCTCCGCCGCCCGGTTGAGCAGGCTCCACTCGATCTGGCTGGCCACGAACGGGGTCAGGGAACGCTCGGCGGCCAGGCGGGCCGAGGTCCCGAGTTGGGCCGCCGAGAAGTTGGAGCAGGCGGCGTGGAGCACCTTGCCCGCCGCCACCAGCTCGGTCAGGGCCTCCATGGCCTCGTCCTCCGGCGCATCGGCGTCGGGATAGTGCTGGTAGTAGACGTCGATGCGGTCCGTGCCCAGCCGCTCCAGGCTGATCTCGCAGCCCTCGAGGACCCGTCGCCGGAGGGCACCGGGCTCGTAGGGCTCGTCCTTGGCCCGGGGCAGGAACTTGGTGGCGATGGTCACCTCGTCCCGCCGGCGTCCGAGCGCCTGGCCCAGGAACACCTCCGAGGAGCCACCGCCGTACATCTCGGCCGTGTCGAAGTGCGTGATGCCGGCCTCGAGGGCGGCGTGGACCACCGCCGTCGACCGCTCGGCGTCGATCCGCATGCCGAAGTTGTTGCACCCGAGACCCACGACCGACACCGCCGGTCCGCCCGAGCCCAACGTCCGAGTCTCCATCGCCATCCCTCGCCTCGCTCGACCGTTCCGCCCGCCGCTGCAAGCTACAGGAGCCGGCCGGCCGGGACGCGCCGGCTGGCCCGAGCGGCCCCGCCCTTCGACGGTCCGAACCGACCATCCGGGCAGATCGGTAGGCGCGGGAACCTGCCGACCGGTAGTTTGGGCGGCGGCAGGAACGCCGCCGGACGGGGGACACCGAGATCCGCCGCCGGACGCCAAGGGGGGACCATGGACTACAAGATCTTCGACGCCGACAACCACTACTACGAGGCCGACGACGCCTTCACCCGGTTCGCCGACGACAAGGTGAAGCGGCACGTGCGCTGGATGAGCGACGGCAAGCGCCGCCACCTCTTCTTCGGCGACCGCAAGTCGACCGGCGTCCCGAACCCGACCTTCAACCCGATCGCCCGGCCCGGCGCCTTCCACGACCACCTGGCCCAGCTCGAAAAGGGCGTACGCCCGGCGACCAACGCCATGGTCACCAAGTACGGCGACCTCGAGCCCCTGACGCCGGTCTACCGCGAGCGTGAGCCCCGGCTGGCGGTCATGAACAAGCAGAACGTCGAGCAGATCCTGATGTTCCCGACGCTCGGCCAGTGCGTCGAGCACCTGATGTACGACGACACCGACATGATGTACCGGGTCTTCCGGGCCTTCAACAGCTGGCTCGACGCCGACTGGGGCTTCAACTTCGAGGGCCGCATCTTCGCCATCCCGGTGATCCCGCTGCTCGACGTCGACCGGGCCGTGACCGAGCTCGAGTGGGTGCTCGAGCGCGGCGCCAAGGCGGTGTGCCTCCGACCCGGCCCGCTCTACGGCCGCTCGCCCGCCGACCCGTACTTCGACCCCTTCTACTCCCTGGTCAACGAGTCGGGGATCCTGCAGACCTACCACGCGATCGGCGGCCAGTCCCCCTACGACGACGCCTTCGAGACCATGTACTGCCAGCCGCCGGTCGACGACAAGCTCTACCTGGCCACCCTGCGCCAGGCCCTCTTCCCCGGTGAGCGCCCGATCATGGACACCCTGATGTCGCTCATCCTGGGCAACTTCTTCGGCCGGTTCCCGAACATCAAGGTGGCCAGCATCGAGATGGGCTCGACCTGGGTGCCCTACTTCCTGCACTCCCTGGACCACGCCGGCGGCATGCTGGACCGCCACATCGAGGCGTTCGGGGTGAAGCTCGACCAGCGGCCGTCGGACGTGTTCAAGGAGAAGGTCTGGATCTCGCCCTTCCCCGAGGAGGACGTCGTCGGCCTGGCCCGGACCATCGGGGCCGACCACGTGCTGATGGGCTCGGACTGGCCGCACCCCGAGGGCAACCACGAGCCGGCCGAGTACGTCGAGTGCCTCGACCAGCCTCGACGACGCCAGCATCAAGCGCATCATGCGCGACAACGCCTACGAGCTGATCGCCTCCTAGGCCACCGACCCGTGAGCGACCCGGAGAAGCTGTCGGCCTTCCTGGCCGAGCGGCGCAACGTCGTCGTGGCCGGAGTCCGGCGTGACGGCCGTCCCCAGCTGACCCCGAACTGGTTCCACTTCGACGGGGCCCGGTTCTACATCTCGACGATGAAGAACCGGGCCAAGTACGCCGTCTTCTCGCGCGATCCGAGAGCCGTGCTGCTGGTCGACGACTCGACCGGCTTCAAGGCGGTCGTGATCAACGGGACGGCCGAGATCTGGGAGGACCTCGACCGGGGGCTGCCCTACTTCCGGACCATCCGGGAGAAGCACGGTCGCGCCGTCCCCGACGACGCCGAGCTGGCGGCCTCGCTCGAGGCCGAGGGTCGGTTCCTCCTGGTCATCACGCCCGACGGCCCGCCCGAGTCCTGGTCCACCTGGGGTCTCGACTGACCGAGCGGCGGACCGCCGCCGCACCGCCGTACCCGACCACGGGAGCGGACCGTCCGGTGGGCGGCCCTCCCGACGCCAACGAGGAGAGTGCCCGCGCCAATGACGACCGTCCCCAAACCCATCCCGGTACCCGACGAGTCCTCCGAAGGATTCTGGACGGCGGCGGCCAACCACGAGCTGGCCATCCAGCGCTGCACGGTGTGCGGGTGGTTCGGCTACCCGCCCGTGGTGCTCTGCCACAACTGCCTCTCCCCCACCCGGTCCTTCCGCTACGAGCCGGTGAGCGGGCGGGGCACCGTCAGGACCTGGACGGTCATGCACAACGCCTTCCTCCCGGGGTTCCAGGGTGACCTGCCCTACGTGGTGGCCGAGATCGAGTTGGCCGAGCAGGAGGGCCTCGTGATGATCATGCAGTTGGTCGGGGCCGATCCGGCCGAGCTCCGCATCGGCCTACCGGCCGAGGTTGTCTTCGACGACGTCGCCGACGGCGTGTCGGTGCCCCACTTCGCCCTGGTCGGCCACGCATGAGCACGCCTCGCTTCACCGCCAGTGGCCAGGTGGCCATCGTCGGCTACGCCCACAGCCAGATCGAGCGTCGGACCGAGAAGCCCCTCGGCGCCCTGACCATGGAGGTGAGCCGGGAGGCCGTCGCCGACGCCGGCCTGACCATGGAGCAGATCGACGGCTTCACCACCGGGGCCCTCTTCCCCTCGAGCGGGGGCCGCAGCCTGGTCGACGGCGAGCACATCGTCACCTCGGAGTGGCTGGTCGAGCAGCTGGGGGTCGACCCGAGATGGCTGTGCGGCTTCCAGGGTGTCGGCCAGGTGCCGGGCGCCGTGATCCTGGCCACCACGGCCATCGCCACCGGGGCGGCCGACTACGTGCTGCTCCACCGGGCCATGTACAACCCGCCCGGGCGGTACCACGAGAACCCCATGCTCGAGGCGGACGGCGACAACCAGTGGACGGCGCCCCAGGGCTACTGGGGGCCCATCGCCCAGCTGGCCCTGCCCTACATGGAGTACCTGCAGCGCTACGGGGCCACCCGGGAGGACATGGCCACCGTGGTCGTCGAGGCCCGCCGCAACGGCTCGTCGATCCCGTGGTCGGCCTGGCACGACCGGCCCCTCACGGTCGACGACTACATGGAGGCCCGGATGATCGCCGAGCCCCTCTCGATCCTCGACTGCGACCTCCCGGTGACCGGCGTCGGCGCCTTCGTCCTCACCAGTGCCGAGCGGGCCCGGGACCTGCCCAACAAGCCGGTCTACGTGGCCGGGTTCGCCCAGGGCCGGTCCCGGCCCCGCAACGGCATCGGGCACTGGTGGGAGCTCGACGAGATCATCGAGGGCGGCCAGCCGGCCCTCGCCAACCTGTGGGAGGGCTCGGGCCTGACCTTGGCCGACGTCGACGTCCCCCAGCTCTACGACGGGTTCTCGCCCTTCATCTACTTCTGGCTCGAGGCGCTCGGCTACTGCCCGCGGGGCGAGGCCCACCGGTTCGTCCAGGACGGTGAGCCTCCGGGCGGGCAACTTCGTCTCGGGCGGGGGGCCATCGGCAACGGCCGGATGCACGGCATGCCCCAGATGCTCGAGTGCTACCTGCAGCTGTCACGACGGGCCGGCGACCGCCAGATCGAGAAGGCCGACGTCGGCCTGGCCTGTCAGGCCACCCCGAACTTCGGGGGGGCGGTGCTGTACACGGCGTGACCGTCGGGCCGTCGGGCCCGACCGGCGGTCCACCGAGAAGCCGGCGGGACGACCGGCCACGACTGAGGAGGGGACATGGAAGGGCAGAAGATTCTCGTGACCGGGCCGGCCGGCCACCTCACGGCGCCGTTGGTGCGCGAGCTGGCCACGAACAACGACGTCTGGGGCCTGGCCCGGTTCTCCAACCCGGACCAGCAGACCGAGCTCGAGTCGATCGGGGTGACCTGCGTCAAGAAGGACATGGCCACCGACTCCTTCGACGACCTGCCCGACGACTTCGACTACGTCTTCCACGCCGGGGCCATGGTGGCCATGGACTCCGAGAAGGACATGGCCTACACCTTCGAGGTCAACGTCCAGGGCACCGGCCGCCTCATGGTCCACTGCAAGTCGGTGAAGACCTTCGTGCACTGCTCGACCGGCGGCGTCTACGCCCACGCCACCCATCGCCCGCACCGAGTCCGACGACTACGGCGCCCCGATCCCCGCCTACAGCCTGTCGAAGATCGCCGCCGAGCAACTGGTGAGTTCATCTCCGACCAGTGGCAGATCCCGACGATCATCCTGCGCATCGGGGCCGTCTACGGCTTCGACGCCACCGGGCCGGCGGTCCGGCTCGACCGGATGGTCCGCGGCAAGGAGGTGTGGGTGAACCCGGCCGAGCCCCGGGGCGCCTCGGTCATGTGGCAGGGCGACGCCGTGCGCCTGGGCATCGCCGCCTTCGAGGCCGGCCGGCTGCCGGCCGTGACGGTGAACTTCTGCGGCGACGAGGCGGTCAGCATCGAGGAGTACTGCACCTACGTCGGCGGCCTGCTCGGCATCGAGCCGAAGTTCAAGTACACCGAGGGCACCTACCCGGCCGGGATGATGGACACCACCTACATGCACGAGGTGCTGGGGCGCTGCGAGACCACCTGGCAGGAGGGCTTCCGCCAGCTGGCGGCCCACCGCTACCCCGACCTGTACGCGGCGGCCAACGGCGGCGCCGCCACCTGAACCGGCGAGCGGCGGCCCGACGGCGCGGTCAGCGACGGCGCGGTCAGCGACGGGGCGGTCGGCGACGGGTCGGCGGCCCGACCGGCGACGCCACCAGAGTGAGGGCGATCTTCGGGCACATCGAGGCGGCGTGGCGGGCGGCCGGCAGCAGGCCGGGCGGGATGTCCCCCTCGGCCACCACGGGGTAACCCCAGTCGTCCAGCGTGATCAGCTCGGGCACGATCTCGGCGCACAACCCATGCCCCTCGCAGCCGATCGGATCGACCCGCAGGACGGTCACGACGCCCCCCGTCCGCGCGTACGGCGTGGGCAGTACGGCCGGCCGGTCACCCCGAGCAACGCCCCGACCGGTGCTCGACCACGTGCTCGGCGAACACCCCGAGGGCGCTGGTGACGAAGCGGGCGGCCCCGTCGGGCAACCGGCAGGCGCCCCGGCCGACGACCATGCCCGACCAGCGGTGGACCAGGGCCTCGGCGTGGCCTCCCCGGTCGCCGGCGACCACGGCGTCGAGGGCGGCGGCGATCGAGGGGAGCCCGTGCACGCACGGCCCGCACTGTCCCGGCCGACTGGCCGGCCAGCCAGTGGGCCACCCGGGCGGTCTCGGCCAGCGGACAGCAGGAGGCCGGCAGGGCCACGACGGCCCCGCAGCCGACCGACGCCCCGTGGGCGCCCAACGACGCTCGGTCGAGGGTCACCGTCCGGGCCGTCGCCGGGGAGAGCCAGCTGCCGAAGTAGCCACCCACCAGGACCCCGGCCAGCGACGTGGCCCCGGCCGAGTCGAGCAGCCGCCCGAGTGACGCCCCCAACTCGACCTCGTAGACGCCGGGACGGTCGACCGCCCCGGCGACCGTCAGCAGCGTGGACCCCGGGTCCTCGGTGGTGCCCGAGACGTCGCCACCACGACCCGCCGAACCGGGCGATGAGCCCGACGTTGGCCAACGTCTCGACGTTGTCGACCAGGGTCGGGTCGACGACCCACCCCCCGCTCGGCCGGCCGCGGCGGGGTCACGGTCGGCAGCGGCCGACCGGTGTTCAGCCAGTTGACGAGGGCCGTCTCCTCCCCGGTGAGGTAGCGGTCCGGCGTGAGGACCACCTCCACGGCCAGCGGGTCGCGACCCCGTCGGGCGACCACGGCCTCGCGCATCGACTGCAAGGCGGCGTCGTTGCGCTCGGACAGGCACACCACCGCTCGGCCGGCCCCGAGGGCCCGGGCCGACGCCACCACGCCGTCGAGCACCAGGTGGGGGTTGCGCTCCAGGAGCACCCGGTCCTTGGTGCTGACCGGCTCGCCCTCGGTGCCGTTGGCCACCACGACCGGCCGACCCCGGACGGGCCCGTCGGCGCTGCGGACCGCCGCCATCTTGACGGCGGTCGGGAAGCCGGCGCCGCCTCGCCCCCGGAGGCCGGCCCGACCGACTTCGGCGATCAGGTCGGCCGGCACCGTCAGCGATCCCCAGCGGTCCAGGTGGTCGGCCAGGGATCGACCGCCGGTGCGCGGGAGCAGCCTCGGCAGGTCGCCGGTCCTCGGGGCGACGGCGCCCATCGCAGCGCTCGACCACCGTCATCGGGCACCTCGGGCGCCGGTCAGGTCCCGGTGCTGCTCCGCCAGTGCCCGCTGGGCCACCACCGGCACGCCGGACGGCCCCGGGGACCGGGCCCCTGCAGCGGGCACCACCGCCCACACGATGCGCCAGATGGCGGCGGCACCCACGCCGGCGACGCACGCCACCACCACGACCAGCCCCCACCCATGGCGGGTGTCGGACCCGGCCCCGAGGCTGTGCACCACGGCCAGCGGCCACAGCAGCCAGGCGCCCCAGTGCACCGCCCGCCACAGTCGGTGGCTGAGGTGGCGGCGGAGAAGGCTGGTGATGGTCACGGCCAGCCGCGAGGTCGAGCGCCAAGGTGCCGAGACCGACCCACAGCGGGCGGTAGGGCGACCGGAAGGGCACCAGGACGTCGAGCCAGCCGAGCCCGATCCACTCGTCGAGCACCGCCGTCAGGATGTGCACGCCGAGGAAGCAGACGGCGAGGAGGGCCACGCTCCGGTGCAGGTTCGCCGTGAGCACCCGGGGCCAGCGGGGTGACGACCAGCGCTGCACGCCCACGACCCCGAGCACGACAGTCAGGGAGAACAGGAGCAGGACCACCAGCCCGCTCCCCCGCAGCAGGTACCAGTCGCTCTTCGACATGGTGGCCAGGGCGATCACGACACCACCCCCAGCCGATCGTCGGTGCACGCCAGGGCGTCCCAGGGCCAACCACCGACCCCGAGCACGCTCCCGTCGAGGGCGACCAGCCGGGCACACAGGCCGTGGCGGTCCAGCCAGTCCGGGGCGTCGGCGCCCATGATGATGGCCGCCGTCGAGGCCGTGTTGGCCCGCAGGCAGCTGTCGGCGGCCACGGTGACGGTGCGCCACGGGCTGTCGGCTGGCTGGCCGGTCGTCGGGTCGAGGAGATGGTGCAGCTCCCGGCCGCCCCGGGACCACCGGCGGGCGGTCGTGCCCGAGGTCGCCAACCCGCCCTGGCGGACGGCCACGGTGACCGAGGGCGCGTCCGGCGGCGCGTCGTGGCGGTCGGCCACCCGGATGGCCCAGCCGTCGGGCGGCGGTGCGCCGGCCACGGCGACGTCGCCACCCAGACTGACCAGCACACCCGATCCGCACGCCGCCGACGCCGCCGACGCCGCCCGGTCGGCGCAGCCGGCCTTGGCCGTCGCCCCGAGGTCGAGCTGGACGCCGACCGGCAGCGTGACCGCGCCGGTCGATCGGTTCATCCGGACACCCCGCCATCCCGGCACCCGCTGCACGGTCGCCCGGACGTCGGGACCGGTCCGGGGCACCGAGGCGAAGTCCCGGTCGTAGCCGAGGATCTCCATCGCCTGGCCCACCGTCGGGTCGACGGCACCGCCGGTGTAGCGCGCGGCCAGGAGGGCGTCCTCGATGGCCGAGAACAGGAGCGGCGACACGACGACCGGCCGCCCCGGGTGCTCGTGGAGGGCCAGGAGCTCGCTGTCGGCCCGGAAGCGGCTCGCCGCCCGGTCGATGGCGTCGACGGCCGCCCGCACGATGGTCACGGCGGCATCGGCCGCGGTCGGATCGGCGACGCAGACCACCGCTGTGGTGCCCAGGGCGGGGAAGGTGTCGGCGACGAAGGGGTCGCTCATGACGCCCCCGAGGTGGCGCTGGCCCGGCTGTTCGAGCTGGTGGGCGCCTGGGTGGTGGTCGTGGTGCTGGTGGAGTTCGACGTCGATCCGTCCCCGCTCGAGGTGGCACCGTCCGACGAGGTACTCGAAGGGGTGGTGGTCGTGGTCGTGGTGTTCGAGGACGACGACGTGGTCGACGAGGCGGCGGTGGAGGAACCGGCCAGCGCGGCGAAGAGGCCGGTCAGGGCCAGGCCGGCGCTGCCGACCAGGATCGTGAGAGAACGGGCCCGACGACGGATCCGGAAGCGGTGGTCGCCCCCAGTGGGGGGCGGGGTTCGGTACTCGGCCATGCACACATGTTGGCGGGTGAACATAGGAGCTCTGTAGTCGCCCCCTGTGGGTTCGCTGTGAATCGCTCATTTCTGCGTGGTCTCGGCCAGGCACGACGCCCGACGCGACCGATCGGGGCCGGTGGGCCCCGATCGGTCGCCTCTCGGGCGCGCCACGGCCAGGTGCCGCTCGGCGAGCAGCTCAGGAGGTGACCGAGCTCGCCGTCACGAGGTACAGGGTGCCGCCGGTCGAGGTCGAGCCGTAGGAGCTGGCGGCCACCTTGGTGCCGTGCTGCTCGACCCACTGCAGGACGGCGCTGGTGCCCGAGCCACCCATGCCGCCGCCCCCTCCGGAGCCGCCCACATACACGTAGCGGACCTCGCCCGCCGCCACCAGCGCCTTGAACTGGGCCAGCGTCGGCGTGGGATCGCTGCCGGTGAACCCGCCCATGGCGATGACCGGCTTCCCGCTCTCGAGGATGTAGGGCGCCGCCGTCTGGGAGCCTTCCACGGCGACCAGGTACTTGGCCGAACCCTGGTGCTCTTCGAGGTAGCGGAGCAAACCGGTGGCCACCGACTGACTGCCACCCATCCCGCCCCCCGCACCGGCACCCGGCGCCAGGCCGCCGCGGGCCGCACCGGTGGCCGGCGCCGGCCCCGAGCCCGAGGGCGGGGCACCGGTGGGTCGACCCGAGGTGGCACTGCCGCCACCTCGGGCGGTGGTGCCGGCCGGGCCCGGAGGGCCACCGTTGGCGCCTCCCATGCCGAACCCGCCGCCGGGCCCACCGGCACCGCCCTGACTGGTGGTGGAGGGGCCGGCCGAGGCCACCCCGCTGGTCGTCGAGTTGACGGTCGTCAGGGCGTAGGCCGAGGGACCGGCGAGCAACGACGCAGCGGCGACGACCCCGGCGACGATGCCGAGGGCCCGCAGTCGGACCACCCGGAGCTGGATCAGGAGCAGGACCAGCGAGGCCAGCGAGGCCGTGACCACCACGATCGTGCCGAGCCAGGGGTAGTAGTCGGCGCTCCGTCCGAGGAGCACGTCGGCCCACACGGCCGTGCCGACGATGGCCACCGGGAGGACCGGCACCCACCACCGGGACCGTTGGCCGAGCCGCCACAGCCCGACGGCACCCCCACCGGCCAGGGCGGCCACGGCCGGGGCCAGCACCACCGTGTAGTAGGGGTGGAAGATGCCCTTGGCGTCGTCGTACACGGCCATGAACATCACCAGCCAGCCCCCGAAGAGGACGTAGCCGGCCCTCGTCAGGCTGGCCCGGCCCTGGCGACGGGTCAGCCACAGACCGCCCACCAGCCCGGCCAGGCCGATCGGCAGCAACCAGGAGATCTGTCCGCCCAGGGCGTCGTTGAACATCCTAAGGATGCCCTCGCCGCCCCCGAAGGTCGTCGCCGAACCCGACGAGCCCCCGCCGCCGGCGGCCCCACCCGAGCCGAACAGCCGGGCGAAACCGTTGTACCCGAAGATCAGGTTCCACTCGGAGTTGTCGGTGCTCCCGCCGATGTACGGGCGGGCGCTGGCCGGCCACAGCTCGACGATGGCCACCCACCACCCACTCGAGACCACCACGGCCAGTCCGGCCCAGGCCAACTGGCCCACCCGTCGGCGGAGCCGGGGCTGCCCACACCACAGGTAGACGAGGGCGAAGGCCGGCAGCACGATGAAGGCGTCGAGGGTCTTGGTCAAAAAGGCCAGGCCGACCAGCGCCCCGGAGAGGACCAGGCGGCTGGTCCGGGCCGTCTCGAGCGCCGACCACAGGGCCCAGCCGGCCAGCACCAGCAGGAGGGTCAGGAAGGCGTCGGGGTCGTTGTATCGGAAGATCACGACGGCCACCGGGGTCAGGGCCAGGGCCAACGACGCCAGCACCGCCGCCACCTCCCCCTGCCAACGCCGGACGACGTGGTACAGGACCATCACCGACACCAGGCCGGCCAGGGCCTCGGGTAGCAACATGCTGAGCGAGGAGAAGCCGAAGATCCGCCCGGAGAGCTCCATTACCCAGAGCGAGGCCGGCGGCTTGTCGACGGTGATGAACGAGCCCGGGTCGAGCGATCCGAAGAAGAAGGCCTTCCAACTCTCGGTGCCGCTCTTCACCGCCGCCGCGTAGAAGGTGTTGCCCAGGCCGATGCGGGCGAGGTCCCAGGTGTACAGGACCGCCGTCAGGAGGAAGATGGCCGCCCGGGCCGGCCCGGACCACGAGGGGCGCCCGGCGGGCCGCCACCAGCGGACGTACCAGCGCGAGGGCGGCGGGCCGGCCGGTTCGAGCCCGGCACCGCCCGGCATCGGGTGGGCGCCGTCGGGCCCGGTGGCCGGTGGCGGGGTCAGGACGGTGGTCATCGGGGGACGCTCCCTTCGCCCGCAGCGGGCAGGTGGTGGTCGGCGGCGTGGGTCCGGAAGACCCAGGCCTTGAGGACGACGAAACGGACGAGGGCGGCCACGGCGGTGCCGGCGACGATGGCCAGCACTTCGGCCACGACCGAGCCGGGAGCCAGGGCCACGCTGCACCACAGGGCGAGGGTCGTGAGGGCCAGGGTGGTGACGACCACCACGGCACTCCCGGCCAGCTGGCCCCGCCACCCGGCGACGCCCCGCCCGGCGAAGGTCACCCGGCCGTGGGCCACCGTGTTGCCGAGCGTGCACACGAGCAGGGCCAGGGCGTTGGCGCCGAGCAGGCCGGCGACCGGTCGGAGGAGCAGGAACAGGGCCGCATAGACGACCGTAGACACCAGGCCGACCCCAGCGAAACGAGCCAGCTCGTCCACCTCGACCTGGGCCGACCTCGACGCCGGGCCCTCGGTCCGACCTCGGCCGGCCAGGAACCCGCGGAGCAGGCGCCATACACCACGAAGGTCGTCGAGCGCCGTCCGGGCGAGATGGACGCTCGAGTGGGGGTCGTCGACCCAGTCCACCGGGACCTCGTAGATCCGCAAGCCGTTGCGTTCGGCCAGGACCAGTAGCTCGGTGTCGAAGAACCACTCGTTGTCGGCCACCAGCGGCAGCAGTTCGGCGGCGGCACTCCGGCGCATGGCCTTGAACCCGCACTGGGCGTCGGTGAAGCCGTTGTGCAGGACGGCGTGGACGAGCAGGTTGTAGCAACGCGAGATCAGCTCCCGCTTCGGACCACGCACGACCCGGGCCCCCCGGGCCAGCCGGGACCCGATGGCCAGGTCGCTATGCCCCGACACCAACGGGGCCACCAGCGGCAGCAGGCCATCGAGGTCGGTCGAGAGATCCACATCCATGTAGGCCACGATGTCGGCCGTACTGGCGGACCAGACGGTGCGCAGGGCCCGTCCGCGACCCTTCTGCTCGAGTCGCGACGGCCCGGACGCCGGACAGGGTGGCCGCCAACTGCGAGGCGATGGCCCAGGTCCCGTCGGTGCTGGCGTTGTCGGCGATGGTGACCGTCGCCGGGAACGGGAACGACGTGTCAAGGAAGTGCCGAAGGCGTCGGACGCAGGGCTCGAGGGCCGCCGCCTCGTTGTACACCGGCAGCACCACCTCGACATCGGCCAACCGAGAAGCCGAGATCGGTGCATCGGGCGGGAGGAGTGTCGTGGTCATGCAGGGATCGTGGGGCCCGGATCTCAGAGCCACCTGTGCGCCGGCTGCGCGCTCACCCCGACTTCTGTGATGTCAGCGCCCCGATCGTCAGGAACCCACCACGTGGCGCACAGGGGGCGCCCAACGATGTGGCGCACGCTCGGGCCATGAACCTGCTCCACACCCTGTCGGCCCGGTGGTCCGGCCTCCGGCGTCACGGTCGGCTGGCCACCCTGGTGCGCTACGGCGCCGTCTCGGGCGTGGCCACCTCCACCAGCCTCGTGGTCCTGGGCATCCTGGTCGGCCTCCTCGGCGTCGGCGCCGTGCTGGCCAACGTGGTCGCCACGGCCGTCGGAACGGTGCCGTCGTTCGAGTTGAACCGCCGGTGGGTCTGGGCCTACCCGGGCCGCCGGTCGATCGCCCGGGAGGTGGTGCCGTTCGCCACGCTGTCCTTCGCCGGCCTCGTGCTCTCCACGCTGGCCGTGCGGGTGGCGTCGGCCCACACGGCATCGCTCAGCCGCACCTGGCACACCCTGGCCGTCGAGGGGGCCAACGTCGCCGCCTACGGCGCCTTGTGGGTGCTCCAGTTCGTGGTCCTCGACCGGGTCCTGTTCCGGCCGGCGGCGGCGTCGGCGCTGGCCGAGCCGCCGGGCGAGCTGGTCGGGGCGGCACGCCGGGGCCCCGAGCGGTCATGACCCGAGCGGGATCGTCCTCGGCAACCGGACGGTGAAGACGGCACCGCCCGAGCTCGATCGGCCGGCCGACACCGTGCCGCCGTGCGAGGCGACGATGGCGGCCACGATCGAGAGGCCCAGGCCGGCCCCGCCCCGATCGCGCGACCTCGAGGGATCGACCCGGTAGAAGCGCTCGAACGCCTTCGCCGCCTGTTCGGGATCGAGCCCCGGTCCGTCGTCGGCGACCTCGATCACGGCGGCACCGGACTCGTCGCCCACCGAGATGGTGGTGGCGGTCCCCGACGGGGTGTGGGCCCGCACGTTGGTCAGCAGGTTGTCCAGGACCTGGCGCAGCCGGTGGCGGTCGCCGGCGACCTCCACCGGCTCGAGGGCCACGAGTCGCACCGGCCACTCCGGACCGACGGTCTGGGCGGCGTCGCGGGCCTCGGCGGCCAAGCCGACCAACTCCACCGGGCCCACGTCGAGCACCTGCCCCTCGTCGAGCCGGGCCAGCAGGAGGAGGTCCTCGACCAACCGGGCCATGCGGGCGCTCTCCCCCCGGATGCCCGCCATGACCCGCTCGAGGTCCTCGGGCCGGTTGTTGGCGCCCCGGGTGAAGAGCTCGGCGTAGGCCGACACGGCGGCGAGCGGGGTGCGCAGTTCGTGGGAGGCGTCGGCCACGAAGCGCCGCAACCGCTCCTCGGACGCCCGCAGCTCGGCTTCGGTGGCGTCGCGTTCGGCGAACGCCCGCTCTATGCGGGCCAGCATCAGGTTGAGGACGCGGGCCAGGCGGCCGACCTCGGTGCGATGTTCCTCGCCCGGGATCCGCCGGTCCAGCTCCCCTTCGGCGATGGCCTCGGCCGTCACCTCGACGTCGACCAGCGGCCGCAGGCCCACCCGGACCAGCCACCAGCCGAGGGCGATGGCCGCCGCCAGCGCGGCCAGTGTGACGACCAGTTCGACCAGCAGCAGTCGCTGCAGCGTGGCATCGACGGAGTCGAGCGGCAGCCCGAAGATCACCTGCATGCCGTTCGACGTACTCGCCGCCAGCACCCGGAACTGCGGGCCGCCGGCGACCGTGGAGGACGTCGTGAAGAGCACCGTCCCCGGGTGCCCGTCCGATCCGGCCGGCACCGTGATGTGGGTCGGCAGCGCCGGGGAGTACTGCTTGTCGCCGGCTTCGTGGGCCGTCACCGTGTGCAGGACCGTCCCGTCGGCCGACCGGATCTCGACGAAGGTCCCGGGAGCCTCGGACGGAAGGTTCGCTGGCAGCTCGGTGCCCCCGGTCCCGTCGTCCGGCGACGGCGTCGCTCCCCCGCCCTGGTCCGCTGGGCCGTGGTCCCCGTCGCCGACGGGCGGCGAGGTCGACTGCAGGGTCTGCTCAAGGGTCTGGTCGATCCGGCCGGAGAGGAAATTGTGGAGGGACGAGTAGGTGACCACGTCGGCCACGACGAGGGCGACGAACGCCACCACGCCGACGGCCAGCAGGAGGCGGGTCCGGAGCGACACCAGCTAGCTGGCTTCGGGCTCTCGCAGGGCGTAACCGACCAGCCGCACCGTGTGGATTAGCGGCGGCCCGTGGCGCTCGAGCTTCTTGCGCAAGTAGCTCACGTAGGTCTCCACCACGTTGGCCTCGCCCCCGAAGTCGTAGTGCCACACGTGGTCGAGGATCTGGGACTTCGACAGCACCTGGCGCTGGTTGAGCAGGAAGTACCGGAGCAGGTTGAACTCGGTCGCCGTCAACTGGATGCGCTCCCCGGCCCGTCGAACCTCGTGGGCCCGTTCGTCCATCTCGACGTCGGCGAAGCGCAACGTGCCGTCGTCGTCGGCGTCGCCGTAGGCCCGGCGCATGATCACCCGGACCCGGGCGATGATCTCGGCCAGGGCGAACGGCTTGGTGACGTAGTCGTCGCCCCCGATGGTGAGGCCGGCGATCTTGTCCTCGAGCGGCGTCGCGAGCGGTCAGGAAGAGGATCGGGACCCGGATCCCGTCGGCTCGCAGGCGCCGGGTGACCTCCAACCCGTCGAGATCGGGCAGCATCACGTCCAGCACGATCAGGTCCGGCGTCCGCTCCTGGGCGATGGCCAGGGCCGACCGGCCCGTGCTCGCCTCCTCCACCTCGAAGCCCTCGTAGCGCAGCGACGTCGCCACGGCGTCGGTGATCGACGGTTCGTCGTCGACCACCAGCACTCGTTGGGCACCATCCAGATCGGCCACCGTCATTACCTCCCGCCACCAGCGTGTCCGCGATGGTTCCACACCGACTGGGAGGTAGCTGTGGACCCGCTGTGAGGATCGCCGACGCCGGGGAGTGGCCTTCGAGAAGGTCTCAGCGGAGTGCCAGCCGGCGCAGGGCCGGCCCTGAGACCGAGGGCCCATCGTGGTGCGTGGACGAGCGATCGTCCGACCGGACGGCGGGCACCCCGTCGCCCGAGCGAGAAGGAGGTCATGACATGCGCACCGACGACGGCCGACGAATCGACCCACCGACCGGCACCCTGGCCGAGCCCGAGCCCCACCGGCGTCCCGCCGGTCGCTCCTCGGTCGTGGCCGGCCCGGGGGTGGTCCGCAACCACCCGGTCCGCTGGACCCTGGCCACCGGGGGTCTGGCCACCATCCTGGCCCTGGCCGGCACCGGCGTCGCCGGGGCCACCAGCGGGTCGTCGACCGGGGCCACCGGTGGTCCGCCGGCCCGGAACGGGACTGCGCCGGCGGGGGGCGCCATGGTCACCTCGGTCTCGGGCGACACGATCGTGCTGAAGAAGGCGAACAGCACCACCGAGACCGTCACCACCACGTCGTCCACCGTGTACCTGAAGGGCACGGCGACCACCACCGCCTCGGCCGTGAAGGCCGGCGAGCTGGTGATCGTCACCACCTCCTCGACCGGCGGGACGCTCACGGCGACCAAGATCACCATCCTCGGCAGCGGCCCGAAGGGTGGACCGCCCGGCGCCAAGCGCTCCGGCTCGCCCCCCAAGGGTGCTCCCCCGGCGGCCTGAACGACCGTTCCGTCTGACCGACCGTCCCGCCCGGCCGCCCGACCCCCCAGGGGCCCGGGCGGGACGCGTCGGGGCTACTCGACGGTGACGCTCTTGGCCAGGTTGCGCGGCTGGTCGACGTCGACCCCCCGGGCCAGGGCGGTGTGGTACGCCAGCAGCTGGAGCGGGAGCACCAGCAGCATGGGGTCGAGCTCGGGCTCGGACTTGGGCACCAGCACCACGTCGTCGCCGATCTCTCGGAGCAGCTCGGCGTGCCCGATGGCCACGATCGGCCCCTCCGCGACCGGATCTCGCTCGCCGTGGAGAGGTTCTTCTCGAACAGCTCGTCATCGGGGATGATCATGAAGCTGGGCAGTCTCGGACCGATCAGGGCCAGCGGGCCGTGCTTCAACTCCGAGGACGGGTAGGCCTCGGCGTGCATGTACGAGACTTCCTTCAGCTTCTGGGCGCCCTCGAGGGCCACCGGGTAGCCGGCGACCCGGCCGACGAAGAAGGCGCTGGTCGCCGTGGCGTAGCGAGCGGCGATGTCGGCGATGTGGTCCTCGGACTTCATCACCTGGTCGATCTGGTCGGGCAGGGCGTCGAGGGCGGCGATCAATCGGGAGCCGTCGCCCGGCCCGAGGTCGCGGATCCGCCCGAGGTGGAGGGCCAACAAGGCCAATGCGGCCACGGTGCAGGTGAACGCCTTGGTCGACGCCACCGACACCTCGGGGCCGGCGTGGATGTAGATGCCGGCGCCGCACTCCCGGGCGATGCTGCTGCCCACCGAGTTCACGACCCCGAGCACCCGGCCACCCTTACGCCGGATCTCCTGGACGGCCCGCAACGTGTCGAGGGTCTCACCGGACTGACTGATGGCCAGGTACAGGGTGTCCGGCTCGATGATCGGGTTCCGGTAGCGGAACTCCGAGGCCGGTTCGGCCTCGGCCGGGATCCGGGCCACCCGCTCGATCAGGTTGGCCCCGGCCAGTCCGGCGTAGTACGCCGACCCGCAACCCAACAGCTTGATGCGACGCAGGCGGAGCACCTCGTGGGGGTCGAGATCGATGCCGCCGAGGTGGGCGGTCTCCGAGCGCCGGTCGAGCCGCCCGAGCAGGGTCCGGCCGACGGCATCGGACTGCTCCAGGATCTCCTTGCGCATGTAGTGGGCGTAATCGCCCTTGTCGTAGGTGTCGACGTTCCAGTCGACCGTCTCGGCCAGCTTCGAGGTCTCGGTCGAGTCGAGCCGGAAGGTCCGGAACCCCTGCCGGCCGACGACGGCCAGCTCGCCGTCGTCGAGGTAGATGACCTGCTGGGTGTACCGGACGAGCGCGGCCACGTCGGACGCCACGAAGTTCTCGTTCTCCCCGATGCCGATCACCACGGGGCTGCCGTTGCGGGCCACCACGACGGTCTCGGGGTGCTCCCGATCGATCACGGCGATGCCGTAGGGGCCCTCGACGACCGTGAGGGCCTGGCGCACCGCCTCGCCCAGGTCGTCGGTGTCGGCGAAGGCCACCAGGTGGGCCAGGACCTCCGAGTCGGTGTCCGACCGGAACTCGACGCCCCGACGTTCGAGCCCGGCCCGCAGGCTGGCGGCATTCTCGACGATGCCGTTGTGGACCACGGCGAAGCGGCCGGACGCGTCGGTGTGGGGGTGGGCGTTGCGCTCGTTGGGCTGCCCGTGGGTGGCCCAGCGGGTATGGCCGATGCCGGTCGACCCGTGCAGGGTGGCCGGCACCGCCGAGACGAGGGCCGCCACCTTCCCGGCGGTCTTGTGGATCGCCATCTCGTCATCGGCGGTCACCACGGCGATGCCGGCGGAGTCGTAGCCCCGGTACTCGAGACGCTCGAGGCCCTCGAGCAAGATCGGCACCGAGTCCCGACTGCCGATGTACCCGACGATCCCGCACATGACGTGCCCTCTTCCCTTTGGCGTGAACGAACGTCACCTCCCGGCGACGCGGCGTGCTGGCGACAAATCTACGCGCTCCGCGGCCCGTGCCCACCTCTCTACCCCGGCCGGGCCGGTCGGAATCGTCGGCCCAGGTGGCACCGACCCCGGGTCGTCGGAGACCGGGGCCTCGACGCCCTAGTCTTGGGCGGGGCCCCGAGTGCCCACCGGCCTGCGCAAGGGCGCCCCGGTGCCACGACCACGGCAGTTGCCGGCGGTGCCTCCCGATCATCGAGGAGCGTAGAGATGAGCAACACCGAGACCACCGTGCCGTTCAAGGTCGCCGACCTCTCGCTGGCCGAGTTCGGCCGCAAGGAGATCGTCCTGGCCGAGCACGAGATGCCCGGGCTGATGGCCATGCGCAGCGAGTACGCCTCGAGTCAGCCGCTGGCCGGCGCCCGGATCACCGGGTCGCTGCACATGACCGTCCAGACGGCCGTACTCATCGAGACCCTGACGGCCCTCGGGGCCAAGGTCCGCTGGGCCAGCTGCAACATCTTCTCGACCCAGGACCACGCGGCGGCGGCCGTGGCCGTCGGCCCGAACGGCACCGTCGAGGACCCCCAGGGCGTCCCGGTCTTCGCCTGGAAGGGCGAGACGCTCGAGGAGTACTGGTGGTGCACCGAGCAGGCGCTGCTGTGGCCCGGTGAGACCGGTCCGAACCTGATCCTCGACGACGGCGGCGACGCCACCCTGTTCGTGCACAAGGGCGTCGAGTACGAGAAGGCCGGCTCGGTGCCCGCCCCCTCGACGGCCGAGTCCGAGGAGCTGGGTGTGGTGCTGACCGCCCTCACCCAGAGCCTGGCCGAGGACGCCAACCGCTGGACCTCCATCGCCAACGGCATCCTCGGGGTGACCGAGGAGACCACCACCGGCGTGCATCGGCTGTACGAAATGCAGCGCAACGGTGAGCTCCTGTTCCCGGCCATCAACGTCAACGACTCGGTGACCAAGTCCAAGTTCGACAACAAGTACGGCTGCCGGCACTCGCTGGTCGACGGCATCAACCGGGCCACCGACGTGCTGATCGGCGGCAAGGTCGCCGTGGTCTGCGGCTACGGCGACGTCGGCAAGGGCTGTGCCCAGTCACTGGCCGGCCAGGGCGCCCGGGTCATCGTCACCGAGATCGACCCCATCTGCGCCCTGCAGGCGGCCATGGAGGGCTTCGAGGTCACCACCCTCGAGGACGCCCTGGACCGGGCCGACCTCTTCGTGACGACCACCGGGAACAAGGACATCATCACGGCCGAGCACATGTCCAAGATGAAGCACCAGGCCATCGTGGGCAACATTGGCCACTTCGACAACGAGATCGACATGGCCGGCCTGACGGCCATCGCCGGGATCGAGCGGGTCAACATCAAGCCCCAGGTCGACAAGTGGGTCTTCCCCGACGGCCACGCCGTGATCGTGCTGTCCGAGGGTCGGCTGCTCAACCTGGGCAACGCCACCGGTCACCCGAGCTTCGTCATGTCGAACTCGTTCACCAACCAGACCATGGCGCAGCTCGAGCTGTTCACCCGCCGGGGTCAGTACGAGAACAAGGTCTACGTCCTGCCCAAGCACCTCGACGAGAAGGTCGCCCGGCTGCACCTCGACGCTCTCGGGGTAAAGCTGACCGAGCTGCGCCCGGAGCAGGCGGCCTACATCGGCGTGCCGGTCGAGGGCCCCTACAAGCCCGACACCTACCGCTACTAGTCGTTCGCGTCGGCCCCGGCGATCGCCGGGGCCGACCGCTCAACGCAGTCCGGCGAACAGGTCGTCCTCGGGCGTGGGCGCCGCCGTCCGGTCCACGGCCCGGACGAAACGCTCGAGGCCGAACAGGGTGCCGAAGCGTTCCG
Organism: uncultured Acidimicrobiaceae bacterium; assembly: GCA_963730735.1. GTDB lineage: Bacteria > Actinomycetota > Acidimicrobiia > Acidimicrobiales > RAAP-2 > CAVSSX01. Next base: position 901,286 of record CAVSSX010000007.1, on the reverse strand, counting down.
TGCCGAGCCGGAGGAAGAAGATGTTGTCGGCCTGGCTGGCGTGGGCCGCCATGGCGTCGAATTGCCGGTCGGTGTAGCCGGTGCAGTCGACGCTGGTGGTGACCAGCTCATCGGGCGTCCCGAAGTCCGGGTCCTCCTCGACCTCGCCCGGTGGCGCCATCCCGGCCTCGGCCAGGACGGCCCGGAAGGTGGCCAGATCGGACTTCGGCACCGCCGTGTAGTACAGCTTGTCGGGGATGCCGGTCGCCGCCGACGCCGCCATGGCCACCCGGTGGGCCTGGATGTGGTCGGGGTGCCCGTAGAAGCCGTTGGCGTCGTAGGTGACCACCACCTGCGGCCGGTACCGCTCCATCAGGGCAGCCAGGCGGGCCGCCGCCTCGTCCACGTCGACCCCCCAGAAGGCACCGGGGGCCTCGTTCTGGGGCCAACCCATCATCCCCGAGTCGTGGTAGCCGAGCAGCTCCAGATCGCTCACCCCGAGGATGGCGCAGCTCGCCTCGAGCTCGGCCCGCCGCAGCACCGTGACGGCGGCCTCGTCGTGCTCCGGCGTGCCGGGCTTCGTCCCGCCCGGTCCGTCACCGAGTTCGCCGTTGGTGCAGGTCACGAGCACCGTGCGGATGCCCTCGTCGGCGTAACGAGCGAGGATCCCCCCGGTCCCGGTGGTCTCGTCGTCGGGATGGGCGTGGACGGCCATGATCGTGAGCGGAGGCACAAGGAGAGCGTAGGCGCCCTCCCCGGCGATCGGACGGGGTCTAGGTCTGGAGGTCGAGCACCCCGTCGGCCAGGCGCTCGAGCTCGGCCCGCCAGTTGCCCGGAGCCCCGTGGGGCCGGACGACGAACTTCGAGAACCCGACGTCGATGAACGCCTCGAGCTGCTCGCGCAGCGCCGGCAGGCCCACCGGGATCAGGGACTCGATCGGTCGGCCCTTGGCCCGGACCTCGAACGCCGCCCGGACGGCATCGGGCAACGGCTCCCAGGAGTAGCCGATGCTCACGCCGAAGTGTTCAGGGCTGATGGCGCGACCGGCCGCCTCGGCCGCCTCGTCGATGACGGCGCGCCCGGCGACGACCTCCTCGGGGGTGCAGATCGCCGGGAGCCAGCCGTCGCCGTAGGTTCCGCACCGGACCAGGGCCGGGCGCTCGGAACCACCGAGCCACGCCTCGAGGGGGCGCTGCGACGGGAGCGGCGAGATGGCGACGTCGTCGAAGTCACCGGCCGCCCCGTGGTAGCTCACCGTCTGGCCGTCCCAGAGTTGCCGGAGCACCGGGAGGGCCTCCTCGATCAGGGCCCCCCGGGCCTTCGGGGGCACGCCGACGGCCGCCCGCTCGGGCCCACGGGCCAGGCCCGGGACGAAGGTGAGCAGGAGCCGCCCGGCCGAGAGGTGGTCGAGCACGGCGGTCTGCTTGGCCAACCGCACCAGGTTCCGTCCGGGCAGGAGCATGGTCGTCCCCAACTTCACCCGCTCGTTGTGGGCGGCGGCCCAGGCCAACCCGATGAGTGGGTCGATGCCCGCCTGGGTCAGGACCTCGGACAACCAGAGCGAGTCGAAGCCGAGCTCGACCAGATCGTCGGCCAAGCCCGCCAGTCCGGCGGCGTCCAAGGCCGCACCCCCGGTCCCGAAGCCGATCCGTACCTTCATCGATCCCTCCCCCTCTGCCGCATCGTGCGGTGTGCTCTAGTGCGGCGCGTCGGCGAGGGCCCGGCGGGCCCGCTCGATGCCGGCGTCGTCGACGTCGTGATGGGTCACCAACCGCAGGACACCGGGTCCCACGGCGTCGATCAGGATCCCCGCCGACCCCAGGTGGGCGACCAGCCCGTCGGGGTCCGGCGGGCGGAACACCACCATGTTGGTCTCGACCACCGTCGGATCGAACCCGATCCCGCTCCAACGCTCGGCGACGGCGTCGGCGAGCACCCGGGCCCGCCGATGATCCTCGGCCAGCCGGTCCACCATCTGGGCCAGGGCCACCAGGCCGGCGGCGGCCAGGATGCCGGCCTGCCGCATCGCTCCGCCGAGGCGCTTGCGGGCCAGCCGGCCCTCGTCGATGACGTCGATCGGGCCGGCCAGGAGTGAGCCGACCGGGGCGCACAGTCCCTTGGACAGGCAGGTCATGACGGTGGTGACCGGCGCCGCGTAGTCCTCGGCCTTCACCCCGGTGGCCACTTCGGCGTTGAACAATCGGGCGCCGTCCATGTGCAGGGGGACGTCGCCGGCCGCCTCGGCCACCTGGTGCAGTGCCGGCAACGACCATGTGCGTCCCGAGGCCGCCATGTGGGTGTTCTCCACGCACACCAGACTCGGGGCCGGCTGGTGGTAGGCGGCGCCCGCCCGCGCCGACCGCACGACGTCGGGACCGAACGTGCCGTCGGCGTCGTCGACCGGATAGATCTGGACGGCGGCGTTCAGGGCCACCGCCCCGAACTCGTAGGCCACGAGGTGTTGGCGCCGTCCGGCCACCACCATGGTCCCCGGGGGTGCCAGGACCCGGACGGCGATCTGGTTGGCCATGACCCCGGAGGGCACGAACAACGCCGCCGGCTTGCCCACCCGGGCGGCATAGGCCTCCTCGAGTCGGCGGACGGTGGGGTCCTCACCGAAACCGTCGTCGCCGACCTCGGCCTCGGCCATGGCCCGGCGCATCGCCGGCGTCGGGCGGGTGACGGTATCGCTCCGAAGATCGACGACGTCGGGCACGCCGTCGATGCTACCGGGGGCCCTCCCCGGGCCCCCCGGTGCCGTCCCCGAGGAGGTGGTCGACGGCCTGGGGGATGTCGTCCACCGTCACCTCGGGCCGCCAGGCCGGCTCGGGCCACCGGCGCCCGCGCCGCATCCAGACCGTCCGGAGGCCGGCGGCCAGGCCGCCGGCCACGTCGGCGTGGGGGGCATCGCCCACCATCCACCCGACGTCCAGCTCCTCGAGCGTCGTGCCGGCCCGGCGGGCCGCTTCGGCGAAGATCGCTCGATCGGGTTTCGCCACCCCCACCTCTTCGGAGACGCACACCACGTCGACCAAGGCCGCCAGACCCGCCTGGGCGATCTTGACGTGCTGGCTGGGCGGACCGTTGGTCACGATGCCGATGGTCCAGCCGGCCGACCGCAGCTCGCCGAGGGCCCGGTTGACGGCGTCGTCGGGCCCGACGAACGAGGGGTAGTCCCGGCGGTAGTCCTCGATCAGCTCGTCGGTCGACGCCGTCAGGTCGAAGGTGGCCCGGGCCCCGTCGAACACCGTCGCTCGGGTCGCGAAGCCATCGTCGTCCGCCGCCATCAGCCACGTCACGCCCTGTTCACCCAGGTCATGGCGGCGGGCGAAGGTCGCGGCCCACGCGGCGAACGCCGCCTGGCGGTCGATCAGGGTGTTGTCGAGGTCGAACAGCGCCAGCCGGCTCATCGGCGACATTGTTGTCGAGACGGACGGACGGCCGGGCACCGCCAGGGGCATCGCGCCGACCTCGGTCCTGACCTGCGGTTAGAGTGTGGTGTGCCCGTGGTGCGACCCCCCGGAAAAATCGGACGCCTCGGGTTCCTACTCCCGACGACTCCCCAGTATCATTTCCCTGATCACATGGGTGGTACCCAAGGTACTACTGGGGAGATGGCGGTGCCCGGGGCGACCGCGTTGGCCGACATCTGTCGGGATGCCGAGGCCATCGGCGCCGACGCACTCTGGGCGGTCGACCACCTCTTCTGGCCCCGCCCGGTGCTCGAGTGCCTGACCACCCTGGCCGTGGCGGCCACCGCCACCCGTCGGGCCACGCTCGGCAGCTGCGTGCTCCAACTTCCCCTCCGCCAGCCCTCGGCGGTGGCCAAGGAGGCCGCCAGCCTGCAGCTGCTGTCCGGCGGTCGCTTCGTGCTCGGCTTGGGTATCGGCAGCCATCCCGGCGAGTACGCGATGGCCGGGGTGGACTTCACCCGTCGGGGCCAACTGCTCGACGAGGGCATCCGGACGCTCCGTCGGGACTGGGCCACGTCCGACGACCCCGAGTGTGCGTACCACCAGTCGCCCCGACCGGCCGATCCCCCGATCTGGCTGGGGGGCTCGAGCGCTGCTGCCCGACGCCGCACTGCCCGGGTGGGTGACGGTTGGGTGCCCCTGTTCATCCGGCCCGACGAGTACGCCGAGGCGCTGGGCCATCTGCGCACCGAGGCCCTGGCCGCCGGGCGGGACCCCTACGAGATCACGGCGTCGGTGGTGGCGTTCGTCCACATCGGCCCGGAGGCCGAGAGCCGCCAGCGCGGCACCCGGTGGCTCTCGTCGCTCTACGGGATCCCGCCGAAGTCCTTCGACCGGCATCTGATCGCCGGCTCGCCGGCGGCCTGCGCCGAACAGATCCAGCGTTACGTGGAGGCCGGCGCCGACCACGTGGCCGTCATGGTGGCCGACGACCACCCCCTCTCGCACTTTGCCGACCTCGTCGGCGCACTGGCCCCGGCGGTTCCGGGTGACCCGGTGCCGCCGAGCCGGCCCGACCTGGTGGAGGTTCCGGCGTGACCACAGAGCCCGTGGCGATCCTGGGGGTCGCCATGACCGACCTGAGCCGGCGCGACCAGACGCCCGACGACATGTTGGCCCAGGCCGTCACGGCGGTCCTCGCCGATGCTGGGCTCGACCCCTCCGAGCTGACGCTGGTCATCGCCAGCAACGCCATGGGCGGTCGCCTGAGCGACCAGGGCTGCATCCGGGGCCAGGCGTGGCTGCGCAAGGCGGGGCTGGGTGACGTCGCCGTCGTCAACGTCGACAACTCGTGCGCCGGTGGCGCTTCGGGCCTGCACCTCGGCGTGCTGGCGGCCCAGTCGAGCGATCGGCCGGTGCTGGTGATCGGGGTCGAGAAGATGTGGACCGGCGACCGGGCGGGCACGTTGGCCGGCATCGAGGACGGTCTGCCGGCGGACTACCGCCACGACCTCCACGAGCGCCTCCGCCAGCAGGGCAACCCGGCCGGGAGCATCCTGATGGGCCTGAATGCCCGCTGGGCCGAGCAACACATGCGTGAGCGGGGCACGACGCTCGAACAGATCGCCGCCACCGCCGTCAAGTCCCGGCGTAACGGCGCCCTGAACCCCCTCGCCCAGTGGCAGACCCCCTTGACCTTCGACGAGGTGATGGCCTCGGCCCCGATCGCCGGTGTCCTGACCCGCCACATGTGCAGCTCGTTCACCGACGGATCGGCGGCCATCCTGCTGGCCGGACCGGCCGCCGGGCCTCCGCCCGAGGCGCCCCGGATCATCGGCTCGGTCGCCCGGTCGGGCAACGGCGAGATCGACTACCACGAGCGCCTCGAGCAGACCGCCCTCGCCGCCTGGGAGTCCTTCGGCTTCGGGCCCGGGGACGTCGACGTGGTCGAGCTGCACGACGCCACCAGCCCCGAGGAGCTCTACGCCCTCGAGTCGCTGGGCTTCTTCGGGCCTGGCGAGGCCGGGCCGGCCACGCTGGCCGGCACCACCGCCATCGGCGGCGCCGGCCTGACCGTGAACCCGAGCGGCGGCCTCGTCGCCCGGGGTCACCCGCTCGGGGCCACCGGCATCGCCCAGGTCGTCGAGCTGGCCACCCAGGTGCGGGGTCGAGCCGGCGCCCGACAGGTGGAGAAGGCCCGACTGGCCGTCGCCGTCAACACCGGGGGCATCATCGAGGGCGACGCCGCCTTCGTGGCCATGCACGCTGTCGCTGCGGGCAGCTGAGGTGGCCGGCGTCAAGGTCACGGGCTGGGGTATCGGCGTCCCCGACAAGATCGTCACCAACGACGACCTGGCGGTCACGCTCGACACCAACGACGCCTGGATCCAGGAACGGACCGGCATCCGGGAACGCCGGGTGGGCGGCTCCACCTCGTCGTTGGCCATCGAGGCCGGGCACCAGGCCCTCGACCGGGCCGGGCTCACCCCGGCCGACATCGACCTGGTGATCCTCTCCACGACCACACCCGATGCCATGGTCCCGGGCACGGCGGCGACCGTCCAGGACGGGCTGGGCATCGTCGGCGGAGCCTTCGACGTGAACGCTGCCTGCTCGGGCTTCGTCTACGGGCTGGTGGTGGCGGCCGGCCTGGTCGCCATCGGATCCGGGCGGGTCCTGTTGATCGGCTCGGACACCCTGACCCGGATCACCGATCCCGACGATCGCAAGATCGCCGTGCTGGTCGGCGACGGCGCCGGCGCGGTGGTCGTCGAGCCGGTCGACGGGCCGGGCAACCTGCTCAGCTGGAACCTCAACGCCGACGGGTCGCTCCGGCACCTGCTCAAGTGCGACCACGGCGGCTATCTGTTCATGGACGGCAAGGAGGTCTTCCGCAAGGCCGTCCGCATCGTGGTGGAGTCGGCCGAGAAGGCGCTGGCCGATGCCGGCCTCGGGGTCGGCGACGTCGACCTGTTCGTCCCCCACCAGGCCAACCTGCGGATCATCCAGGCGGCCTGTCAACGGCTGGGCATCCCCGAGGAGCGCACCGCCGTGGTGATCGACCGCTACGGCAACACCTCGTCGGCGTCGATCCCCCTGGCGCTCGACGACGCCCTGGCCAACGGCCGGGCGACCAGCGGTGACACCATTCTCTTCAGCGGATTCGGGGGTGGCATGACCTGGGCCAGCGCCGTTCTACGCTGGGGGGGATGACAACTCCCGCACAACGACCGACCCTCGTAATCCTGGCCGGTGGCCGAGCCCGGCGCTTCGGCGGTTGCAAGCCGCTGGCCCCGGTCGGCACCGAGGGCCAGCCGGTGATCGACCTGGTGGCCAGCGACGCCGTGCGGGCCGGGATCGGCACGATCGTGCTCGTGATCAACCCCGACACCGGGCCGGCCATCCGCTACCACGTCGAGCAGAACTGGCCCAAGGACGTCGACGTGCACTTCGCCATCCAGCGTGAGCCGCTCGGCACGGTCCACGCCGTCCTGGCCGCCGGCGACCATCTGCCCGACGCCCCGTTCGGCGTGGCCAACGCCGACGACCTCTACGGCGAGTCGGCGTTCGAGCTCCTGGTCGGCCACCTGACCTCGGCCGAGCCGACCAGCGCCCTGGTCGGCTTCAGCCTGCGCAACGCCACCATCGGTGACGCCCCGGTCACCCGGGGGGTCTGTGAGGTCGGGCCCGACGGCATGCTGGTCGCCCTCCACGAGCGACGCCAGGTCATCCCGATCGGCGACGACCGGTTCGCCGTGAAAGACGGCCTGTCGCCGGCCGAGCTCACCGGCGACGCCACCGTCTCGATGAACCTGTGGGGGTTCGGGGGCCACGCCCGTCCGATCCTCGAGGCCGCCATGGCCAACGCCCCGGCCGACGCCGCCGAGGTCCTGTTGCCCGAGATGGTGGGCAACCAGCTGACCGCCGCCGACGCCGGGGCCGACCCCACCACGCGCTACCGGGTCCTGGTGGCGCCCGGGCGGTGCATCGGGGTCACCCACCCCGATGACCTGGAGCTGGTCCAGGGCCAGGTGGCCCAGATGGTGGCCACCGGGGAGCGCCCGGCCCAGCTCTGGCCGACGACCGGCTGAGGCGAACCTGATGTCGCGGACGACGCGTCTGGCGGTGGCCCTCGGCATCAACGTCGGCCTGGTCGTCCTGCAGGTCGTCACCGGCCTGATCGCCCACTCGGTGGGCCTCATCTCCGACGCCGGCCACAACCTCACCGACGTGGCTGCGATGGCCCTGTCGCTCTTGGCCGCCCGTTGGGCGCTCCGGCCCCGCAGCGCCGAGCGGTCGTTCGGCAACCACCGGGGGACCATCCTGGCCGCCCTGGTGAACTCGGCCGCCCTGGCCGCCGTCACGGTGGTGATCGTGGTCATCGCCATCCAGCACCTGATCCACCCGGTGGCGGTGGAGGGCGGGATCGTCGTCGTGGTGGCGGCCGTGGCCATGGTGGCCAACTCCGGCGCCGCCGTGGCCCTGCGCGACCGCACCCGCGACCTCAACATGCGCGCCGCCCTGCTGCACATGGTGGGCGACGTGCTGGCCTCGTTCTGCGTCCTCGTGGCCGGGGTGATCATCATGATCGCCGGCAACGGACCCTGGGACCGGGCCGACCCCGCCGCCTCGCTGGTGGTGGCCGCCCTCATCGTCACCGAGGCGTTCAAGCTCTCGAAGGAGAGCATCGACGTCCTCTTGGAGTCGACGCCGCCCGATGTCGACCTCGACGCCCTGCGGCGGACGATCCTCGAGGTGCCCGGCGTGGGTGAGGTCCACGACCTCCACGTGTGGAGCCTCTCGAGCGAGTACCGGGCCCTGTCGGCCCACCTGGTGCTCGAGGGCCACCCGACGCTCGAGCAGGCCCAGGAGACGGGCGGCGTGGTCCGGTCGGAGATCACCGGTCCCTTCGAGATCGCCCACACCACCTTCGAGCTCGAGTGCGAACGGTGCGTCGACGCCGACGGCAACCCGTGCGGGATGGACGAACTCCACGCCGCCTTCAACGGGGGCTCTGCGCACCACCACTGAGCCGCACACCGGATCGTGGGCGCCGCCCCCGGGCCCGGGCGCGACGCAGCCCCGAGTAACCGTCCGACCGAAGTCGTCCGTGCTCCTCGGGGCCACGTGCCGATGATCCGCTGCCACCTGCGACCGGGACCGTGTCGGACAATCCCGATCCGGGGCCCGCTCCGGTGAGCTCCAGGGAGCCCTCCCTCGCGTTCCACGAACCACCTTCGTCGAGCGTCTCCCCTCGCCCCGACCGAGGACCCCTTGCGGCGCCCCCGGCCGTCCCTCCGGATCGCCTCGCGGCTCCCCTTCGGCACCCTCCGGACGACCTTGCGGCCTCCCGGCGGCTCGCCATCGCTGCCCCCTTGCGGCGACCGCTCCGGCGATGTGGCGGGCTTTGACTCCCGAACTGGAGACAGCCTGCGCCCTGAATAGTCCCTGGTCAAGCACAAAAACCTAAATCCCGACGTTCTCCCCACAATTTGTGGACTCATCCCCAAACCGCCCCGGGTCGTCCCCAGGCACCCCGAGGGCGTCCCCAAGTCATCCCCAGGTGGGCGGTTTCGCCGGCCCCCGCCGGACCCTCGCATCGGCATGCGGTCGGCGGCGCTGCAACCGCCATAGCGACGACGGTGACGGGCGACGCCGGGCGAGGCGTCGTCGCTCGGCTGGCGAGGGCGACGGCGAGCTCGTCGGAACGGCTCGCCGGCGCCTCGGTCGGCCCGTACGTCCGCCGCCGGTGGTCCAGGCATCGGGCACCGCTCCGAGCGATCGACCCGACCTGTGGCCCCGATGGTGGTTAGCCTCGGCCAGGTGACCGAGACCAGCGACGTGGCTGTTGCCGAGGAGGAGTTCAACCTGGCCCGGGTCTTCGACACCCTGGCCGAGGTGCTGGGCGATCGCGAGTGCGTCGTCTGGCGCGACCGCCGGGTCACCTACGCCCAACTGGCCGAGCGCTCCCGGCGCCTGGCCAACTACCTGCTGGCCCGGGGCCTCGGGACCACCACCGACCGGTCGGCGCTCGCCGGGCACGAGTCGGGCCAGGACCACCTGGCGCTGGCCCTGCACAACGGGCCGGAGTACTTCGAGGGCATGCTCGGCGGCTACCTGTCCCGGGTGGCCCCCTTCAACGTCAACTACCGCTACGTGGGGCACGAACTGCGGTACCTGCTGGCCGACGGGAAGCCGCGGGCCATCGTCTTCCACGCCGCCCTGGCCCCGGTGTTGGCCGAGGTGCTCGACGACATCGGCGGGATCGACGTCCGGCTGCAGGTGGCCGACGACTCGGGCAACGACCTGCTCGAGGGGGCCGTCGACTACGAGACCGCCCTGGCCTCCGTGTCGGCCGACCCGCCGCTCGCCGAGCCCTCGCCCGACGACTTGTTCGTCCTCTACACCGGGGGCACGACGGGGATGCCCAAGTGCGTGCTGTGGCGTCAGCACGACATCTTCATGAACGCCATGGGCGGGCGACGCACCGGGAACTGGGAGGAGCTCCACAACTACCGGGAGTTGGCCGCCAAGGCGGCCGGCGGCAGCGGCCTCAAGCTGCTGCTCCTCCCGCCCCTCATGCACGGCGCCGCCCAGTGGGCCTCCTTCCAGATGATGACCGACGGCGCCACGATCCTGCTGCCCGACGACACGACGCACGTCGAGCCGGCCGACGTGTGGCGGACGGTCGAGCGGGAGGGCGCCCAGATCATGACCATCGTCGGCGACGCCACCCTGCGGCCCTTGCTCGACGAGCTCGACCGGGGCACCTACGACATCAGCTCCCTCTTCGCCGTGGGCAACGGCGGGGCGGCCTTCACCGCCGCCCTCCGGGAGCGGGCCCGCCAGCACATCCCCAACCTGTACATCACCGATGCCGCCGGCTCCTCGGAGACCGGCTACCAGATGCAGTCGGCGTCCTCGTCGGACGACGGGGTGCTGCGCTTCACCCCGGGACCGGGGACGGTGGTCGTCAGCGAGCAGTTCGACTCGTTGCTCGAGCCAGGGCACGAGGGGAACGGCTGGCTGGCCCAGACCGGCTGGATCCCCCTCGGTTACCTGGGCGACGCCGACAAGACCGCCCGCACGTTCCCGACGATCGACGGCGTGCGCTACGCCATACCCGGCGACCGGGCCCGCTACCTGGCCGACGGCCGGGTCGAGCTCCTGGGCCGGGACGCCGTGACCATCAACTCGGGCGGGGAGAAGATCTTCGCCGAGGAGGTCGAGGCGGCCATCGCCGGGCACGAAGCCGTGGTCGACGTGGTCGTGGCCGGCCGGCCCAGCGAGCGCTGGGGCAACGAGGTGGTGGCCGTGGTCCAGCTGGCCGACGGGCAGTCGGTGAGCGAGGAGGAGATCAACGACTTCGCCAGTCGGTCGATCGCCCGGTACAAGCTCCCCAAGGAGGTCGTCTTCGTCGACCGGGTGCAGCGCTCGCCCTCGGGCAAGGCCGACTACCGGTGGGCCAAGGAGCAGGCCATCGAGGGTGCCCGCCCACGGCCTTCCTGAACGCCGGTCCGATGTCGGCCGCCGACCCTCAGGGCCCCGAGCGGTCCACCGAGCGGCTCCTCCTGCGGCGGTGGCGTCCGACCGACCGGGCACCGTTCGCCCGGATGAACGCCAGCCCCACCGTCATGGCCTGGTTGGGTGGGCCGCTCGAGCGCAAGGCGAGCGACGCCCTGGCCGAGCGGATCGAGGAGCACTTCGAGGCCCGGGGCTACGGGCTCTGGGCGGTGGAGGTCCCCGACGGCCCACCGTTCGTGGGCTTCGTCGGCCTGTCCCTGGCCGACTTCCCGGCCGAGTTCACCCCGGCGGTCGAGGTGGGCTGGCGGCTGGCCGAGGCGTACTGGGGCCGGGGCTACGCCACCGAGGCGGCCACCGCCGCCCTGGCCTTCGGGTTCTCGACGCTGGGCCTCGAGGAGATCGTCTCCTTCACCGCCGCCGGCAACGTCCGGTCGCGCCGGGTCATGGAGCGGATCGGCTTGCGCCGTGACCCGGTCGACGACTTCGAGCACCCCCGGGTCGCCGTCGGCGACCCACTGCGGCCCCACGTGCTCTACCGGGTTCGCCGGGCCGACGGTCCAGTGGGATGACGGCCCACCTAGATTCGTTGCCGTGACCGACGCCGAACCGACCCGCTGCCGTTGGGCCACGGGGCCCTGGATGATCCCCTACCACGACGAGGAGTGGGGCGTGGCCGTGCACGACGACCGCACGCACTTCGAGTACCTGGTGCTGGAGGGGGCCCAGGCCGGCTTGAGCTGGCTCACCATCCTGAAGCGCCGGGACGGCTACCGACGGGTCTTCGCCGACTTCGAGCCGGCCAAGGTGGCCCGCTTCACCCCGGCCCGCCTCGAGAAGGCGCTCGGCGACCCGGGCATCATCCGCAACCGGCTCAAGGTGGCCTCGACGGTCACCAACGCCCAGGCCTTCCTGGCCGTCCAGGAGGAGTTCGGCAGCTTCGACGACTACCTCTGGGCCTTCGTCGGCGGCGCCCCGGTGGTCAACCGCTGGACGAACGAGACCGGGCTGCCGGCCACCACCGAGGTCTCCGACGCCGTGAGCCGGGACCTCAAGCGGCGTGGCTTCAAGTTCGTGGGCTCCACCGTCTGCTACGCCCATCTCCAGGCGGCGGGGCTGGTGGTCGACCACACGACCGACTGCTTCCGGCACCCCGACAACCTCTGAGCCGAGCTAGCTGAAGAGCTCCCGCTTGGGCGGCCGGATGGTCACGGCGGCGACGACGGCCCCGAACAGGAGCAGGATGCCCGAGAGCACCAGCGCCACGTGCAGGCCCGAGCCGAAGGCCGAGTAGGCGGCGTCGATCACCTCGTTGATCGTCTTCTGGATGGCGGCATTGGAGCTGTGGGTCTGCGAGCTGCTCCCGGCGGGCAGGCTGCCGTGGGTCACGGCCGTGATGATCAGGTTGTCGAATTTGGTCGGGAGCCCGAGGGCCTTCAGCCGGTCGGCCAGCTGGCCGGTGAGCTTGGCGTTCACGATCGACCCGAGCACCGCCACCCCGACCACCGCCCCGAGCTCCCGGCTGGCGTTGGTGGCCGACGCCGCCATGCCCGAGCGCTCGGGCGGGACGGCGCCGAGGGCGGCCGACGTCACCGGGACCAAAGCGATCCCGAAGCCGATGCCGGCGATCGGCAACACCCAGCCGAGGGTGTCGAAGCCGACCGTGGGGTTGAGGAAGTGGCTGGCCAGCAGGATGCCGATCCCGGCCAGGAGACAGCCCACGGTCATCGGGACCCGAGAGCGCGAGTGGGCGACCCACGGCCCGGTCAGGATCGAGGCCACGACCATGCCGACGGCCATCGGGACGAAGTCGAGGGCGATCTGGAAGGCCGAGCGGTTCCCCACCACCTGGAGATAGAGGGCGGTGAAGAAGAAGATCGAGAAGATCCCGAAGTAGGCGCAGAAGGCCACGATGGTCGAGCCGGCGAAGGCCGGATGCCGGAAGAACCGGATTTCGAGCATGGGCGCCTTCACATGCAGTTCGATCAGCACGAAGGCGATGGCGGCGGCGGCGGCGATGGCGAAGAGGGCGATGATCCACTCGGCGCCGTAGCCGTACTGCTCGCCCTGGATGACGGCGAACGACAGGGCGCCGATGGCCAGGGCGCCGAAGAAGATCCCGAGGAAGTCCACGTGGCGGCGATTTCGGTCGGAGCTCTCGGGCACGAAGATGGCCGCCATGACGAAGGCCACGGCCCCGAGACCCAGGTTGAACCAGAAGATCAGCCGCCAGTTGTCGGCACCGACCAGGAGGCCGCCGATCACCGGTCCGAGGGCCAGGGCCAGCCCCGAGACGGCGGCCCAGACGCCGAGGGCATCGGCCCGGGTCCGGGCTTCGGGGTACACATGGCGGATGATCGAGAGCGTGCCGGGCTCCGAGGCCGCCGCACCCACGCCCATGACCACCCGGCCGATGATGAGGGTGGTGACGTTGGGGGCCATGGCGCAGACCACCGACCCGGCGCAGAAGACGCCGACGCCGCCCAGCATGATCTTCTTGCGCCCGAAGAGGTCGCCCAGGTTCCCCCCGGCGAGCATCAGCCCGGCGAACGCCAGGGCGTAGCCGTTCACCACCCACTGCAACGAGGTGACGCCGGTGTGCAGGCCGCTCTGGACGTCGGCCAGGGCCACGCTGACCACGGTGTTGTCGAGGAAGGTGAGGAAGAGGACGGCGCACAGGGTCGCCAGGGCGACCGCCTGGGCCGGCGTGCCGAGCCCCTGGTAGTCGCCTCGTGCCTTGTCCGCCCGGCGACGGGCCCGTGTGGAACCCACCGGGGTGGTCGTGTCCGCTGCCGTCGGCATCGTCGTCACCCTGCACCCCCTGCGAACCGAATGTACCGTGACCGGAGTCCGGCCGACGCGGACGGTGTCCTGGTCACGGGGCTTCGGGTGGAGGCGTCTCGGGGCACCTCCTAACATCGCACTCTCGCTGCGTCGGGTCGGGGTGGACCGGGTGGCGGCCACGAGGAGGGGAACGATGGGCGATTGGACGACGAGCCGGACGGCGGGACACCCCTGGGGGCTCCCGACGCCGCGGCCCTCGACCCTCGCCGCCCCCGACCAGCTGGTGGCCATGCGCTCGGCCATGGTGGCCACGGTGCCGCCGTCGGACACGGTGACCGTCGTCGAGGCCCCGGTCGGTGGGGTGACGTGCGTCACCTGCACCCCGGTCGATCCGGTCGGCACCCTCGTGTACCTCCACGGCGGCGGCTTCCGGCTGGGATCGGCCCGGCGCTCGGCCGAGTTCGGAGTCCGGGTGGCCGAGGCCGGCCGGGTCCGGGTCGTGGTGGTCGAGTACTCGCTCGCCCCCGAGGCCCCGTTCCCGGCCGCTCTGACCGAGATCGCCGCCGTCTACGACGAGGTGGACCAGCGCTTCGACGGCGCACTGCTCGTCGGGGGGGACTCGGCGGGCGGTGGCTTGGCCGCGTCGGTGGCCCTGGCCGGGCTGCTGGCCCACCGTCCGCCGGCCGACGGCGTGATCCTGCTCTCCCCGTGGGTCGACCTGACCGTGACCGCCGCCACCTACGAGAGCCGGTCGACCAGCGACACCTTGTTCTCGAGGGCCTCGGCCACCGCCGCCGCCGAGCTCTACCTCCAGGGGTGGGATCCGGCCGACCCCCTGGTGTCCCCGGTGTTCGGCGAGCTCGGCGGTTTCCCCCCGACGTTGGTCTTCGCCGGCGGCGACGAGGTCCTGCTCGACGACGCGCTGGGCTTCGCCGCCGCCCTGGCCCGGGCCGGCACGACGGTCGAGGCCCACATGGTGGCCGGCATGCAGCACGTCTGGCCCACGCTCTTCCCCGACCTCCCCGAGACCGGGACGGCGATCGACACCATCGCCCGGTTCGTCGCCGAGCGGGCGGCCGCCCGTTCGGACGGGCGGGCCGGGACCGCATCGACCAAGGAGGCACACTCGTGAAATTCGGCCTGCCGCTGTTCGGGCTCAGCCCCCGGCACTACCCCGAGATCGCCCAGGCGGCGGAATCCAACGGCTTCGAGTCGGTCTGGATGCCCGAGCACCTGGCCCTCCCGGCCACCCTGCCGCCCACCTACCTCTACACCGAGTCGGGCTACCCGCCGATCACCCCGGACACCCCGCTTTACGACCCCTGGGTCGTCCTCGGCTCGGTGGCCGGGGCCACCCAGTCGATCCGCCTGGCCACCAACGTCTACATCCTGCCGCTGCGCCACCCCTTCGTCACCGCCCGGTCGGTCGTGACCCTGGACCGCATCTCGAAGGGCCGGGTGACCCTGGGCATCGGCGTGGGCTGGTTGGAGGAGGAGTTCGTGGCCGCCGGGCAGAACTTCGCCGATCGGGGGCCTCGGACCGACGAGATCATGGCCATCCTGCGCCGGCTCTGGCAGGAGCCGGTGGTCGAGCACCATGGCGAGTACTACGACTTCGAGCCGATGGCCTTCGAACCCAAGCCGTTCCAACAGCCGGGCATCCCGATGGAGGTCGGCGGGAGCTCCGGCCCGGCCCTGCGGCGAGCCGGGAAGCTGGGCGACGGCTGGATCGAGATCGGCGCCAAGGACGTCGGGGAGCTCCAGCGGATGCTCGACGTCGTCCAGGCCGCACGGCGCGACGCCGGTCGGGAGCATCTCTCCTTCGAGGTGACCTGCGGGCTCGGCCGGGACCTGGCGTCGGTGCGGCAGTGCGAGGAGCTCGGGGTCACCCGGGTCACGCCGGGCCCCCGGTCCAACCGGGCCATCCTCGGTGACCCCACCCAGGGCCACGACCGGCTCTCGAAGGACGACTTCCTCGACTGGATCGCCCGGTTCTCCGACGAGGTCATCGCCAACGCCTGATGCGCCGGGACCCCCGGTCAGCTCAGCCGGTACCGGGTGAAGAACCGCCAGATGGTCGGGGTGGCGGCGATCTCGAAGGTCGTGAAGCCGGTGATGGCGCTGATCGAGCGGCTGAACGCACTCCCGGGCCACGCATGGCCCCCGCCGAGCAGGATGTAGAAGACCACGCCGACGCCCTTCGGGCAGGGGTACGTCCGCCGGATCACGTGCGGCGTCACCCGGACGTCCCGGGCGTTGGAGCCGCAGCCGTCCTTCACGGCCCACGCGGCGACCGCCGCCGGGTACCCGGGCCCGTGCAATCGGGCGGGTCGGGTCGTCGTGGTCACGGCCGGTCCTCCGCCCAGCAGTTGGCGCAGCACGCCGGTGCCGACCCCGCCGTTGAAGTACAGGATCGGGTCTGCCGTGCCGTGGAAGGCCAGTATCGGGACCCGTCGCCGGATCGGGCAGGGGCGTGGCACCTGGAGGCCGGACACGGCGGCGATGGCGGCGAAGCGCGCCGACATGGTGCACGCCAGCAGCGACACCATGAACGCCCCATCGGAGAACCCATCGGCGTACACCCGGGCCGTGTCGATGCACAGGGTTGATTCGAGCTGATCCAGCACGGCGGTGACGTACGCCAGATCGGGGTTCTGGGCTCCACGAGTCGTCGTATCCCAGTGGACCGGACTCCCGGTGCCGTCGGGGAAGGCCACGATGAAGCCGTCCTTCTGGGCCAGGGCGCCGAACTGGCTCGTTGCTGCATGGAGCGCGGCGCCCTCGGCCAGCCCATGGAAGTCGAGCACCAGCGGGCGGGGCACTGCCACCGAACCGGACGCCGGCGTCGTCACGAGATACCAGCGACTGGCCCCACCGACGGTGACCGTCTGGCGGACCGCCGTGAGTTCTGTGCCCGGACCGGTCGCACAACCGCTCGACGGCCGGGCCCCGCGGGAGCTGCTCATCCGGGGGGCGGCGACACCGCCACTCGCCGCACCGGCGGGACCGGCTACCCCGACGGCCACCACAACGAGCGACGCGGCGACGAGCGAGGCGGAGATCCGCATGACCCAGCGTCGGGACATGACGCTTCGTCGGGTGCGACGTCCACGTCCGAGACCGCCCTGACCATCCCCCACGGCGTCAGTATGGTCGGGCCCCGAGCCGGGGCCGGCCAACCCGCAGGAGTTACGGCGCCTCGGGCTCCGTTGAACCGGGGCCGATCTCACCCGGCGGTGGCGTAGCGGCAGCCTGGGCCAGGCCGGCGAGGCCGCTCACCAGGCCACCCAGCTCCATGGGGACGACGATCTTGGTGGAGTCGGAGGTCCCGATCTGCTTCAAGGTCTCGAGGTACTGCAACTGCATGGTGTTGGGGTCGAGGCCCTGCCCGGTCCCCTGCATGGTGGCCAGGGCCTGGGCCAGGCCCTCGGCCCGCAGGATGGCCGATTCCCTCTGGCCCTCGGCGGCCAGGATGGCCGCCTCCTTGGTCCCCTCGGCCAGGGTGATGGCCGCCTGCTTCTGGCCCTGCGCCTCGGTGATCTGCGCCCGGCGGGTGCGCTCGGCCGACATCTGGCGGGTCATGGCCTCGAGCACGCCGGTCGGCGGGTTGACCTCGCGCACCTCGACTGTGGTCACCTTCACGCCCCAGCGCTCGGTGACATCGTCGAGGCGGATGCGCAGCGAGGCGTTCATCTCCTCCCGTTTGGACAGCACGTCGTCGAGGGGCATGTCGCCGACCACGCTGCGCAGGGTGGTGGCCGCGACGTTCTGGGCGGCGGCGGCGAAGTTCTGGACCTTGAGGACCGACATCGCCGGGTCGACCACCTTGTAGAAGATGATGAAGTCGATCGAGATCGAGGCGTTGTCCTTGGTGATCGCCGTCTGCTCGGGGATCTCGAGGAAGCGCTCCCGCAGATCGACCAACGACGTCCGGTCGGTGAGCGGGTTGATGAAGACCACGCCGGGACCCCGGGTCCCGGTCGACTTGCCGAGCCGCAGCAAGACGATCCGCTGGTACTCACGGACGATCTTGACGGACATCCCGGCCACCGTGAGGCCGCCGAGGGCCAGCGCACCGAAGACGACCTCGAAGATCACCGTCCGAGCTCCTCCCACTCGACCGCCTCGAGATGGAAGGCCACCTCGGTCCGGTGCTCCTCGGCGTCCTCGCCCCACACCTCGAGCCGGACACCGTCGGCCCGGATCACCTGCACTCGTTCGCCGGCTCGTACTGTCCCATTGACCGCCACGGCCGACCAGTCCTCACCGCCCACCCGCACCACCCCGTTCGGCGCCAGGTCGCCGAGGGCCACGCCATGGGTGGCCTCGAGCGAACCGACCCACTTCCCGGCGGTGGCCCGCCCGGTGAGGGCCTTCCAGGCGGTGATCCCGACGCCGGCGGCGAGCACCAGATCGGCCCCGAGGAGCGCCCCGACGACCGGAGCCGAACGACCGTCGATCAGCATCACCACGAACCAGGCGGCGGCGAGCACCCCGGCCACGGCGGCCACGGCGTGTGCGTGCGGGCCGGCGTGGAACCCGGCCAGGGACGAGAGGATCACCAGTCCGATCAGGATGCCCGCGATGACCCACATATGTCACGTCCCGTTCGCTTGAGCCAGACCCCAGGTTAACCGCGCGTGTTGGCCCATTCCATACGCCCGCAAATGTTCTACGGAACGAGAGCCTGTAGATGTTCTACGGAGCCAACGGCCGTCTGGATTGCCGCTCCGACCGGCAACGTCCCTTGCTAGGGCTAAGGAGGGGCGGACGAGGTGCCCGGGGCCGTCAGCGGCGCTGCAGGACGCCCCGGACGTAGGCCGCCTGACCGACATGCTGGAGGTCGTCGGCGATCACGCTGACCAGCCGGGCGCCGCAGGTCACCGGCGGGTCCCACCGCGTGTCGACCACCCGGTCGAGGTCGTCCCGGGACAGCGTCCGCACGTAGTCGAGCGTGGCCGCGTGGACGTCCTCGAAGTAGCCCGACAGCAGACGGGAGTCGGCCACCACCACCGCCACCTCCTCGGGGCTGTGACCGAAGCCGATGTCGGCCGGATCGAGGGGCAGGCTGAACCGCTCCAACCAGCCGCCGGCCGTCCAGACCTGCTCGGCGTCGTGCAGGGCGGCCACGTGGTCGTCCTGCACCCGGGTGAGATGCCAGACCAGCCAGGCGATGGAGTTCGAAGCGCTGTCGGGGCGGAACGCCAGCTCCTCGGGCGACAGCCCGCTGATCGCCGGGTGCACGGCGTCACGGATCCGCTCGAACGCATCCACCAACAGGTCGCTGTCGGGCATGTCAGCCTCCCTCGCACGTCACGTCCCGGTTCCCGAGACTCTGTCACACGGCGAATTGTCCGGTCGCCGGGGGTGGCGGCTCGGCTCGGCAGGGCGGTCGACACCGGAGCGGGCGGTTGCAAGTGGTATCAGATCTGATACCATAGCGACATGGAAGCCGCCACCCTCCTGCGTCGGGCCCGGACCCGTTCGGGCCTCTCCCTCCGCCACCTGGCGACGCGGGCCGGCACCTCCCACGCCACCCTCTCGGCCTACGAGGCCGGTCGTGTCCACCCGTCGGTGGACACGCTCCAGCGGATCGCCCGGGCGGCCGGTTTCGGCCTGACCATCGACGTCGTGCCCCTGGTCGATCGGCTCGAGGGCGGCCGGGGCGACGAGCTCCTCCAGGTCCTGGACCTGGCGGCCCAGTTCCCGGCCCGCCACACGCCGGACCTGCGGTATCCGAGGTTCGCCGCCCGATGACCGGTCTGGCCGACAAGATCCTGGCCATCGACGACGCGCTGCGGACGGCGGGCATCGGCCACGCCTTCGGCGGGGCCCTGGCCCTGGCGTGGTGCACCGAGCGGGCCCGGGGCACCATCGACATCGACATCAACATCTTCGCCGGTGTCGAGCGGACCCAGGAGGTCTTCGAGGCGCTGCCCGCCGAGGTCGCCTGGTCGGACGAGGACGTCGAACGGACCCGGGCCGACGGTCAGGTGCGGCTGTGGTGGGACGGGACCCCGGTCGACGTGTTCCTCAGCACCACCGAGTTCCACGACCAGGTGGCGGCCCGCGCCCGGGTCGAGCAATTCGCCGGGGCCGACGTGCCGTTCCTCTCCTGCACCGATCTGGCCGTCTTCAAGGCCTTCTTCAACCGCACCAAGGACTGGGCCGACCTCGAGGAGATGGTCGCCGTCGGGACGCTCGACATCGACCGGCTCCTGGGTGTGCTGGTGCGCTACCTCGGCACCGACGACGAACGCATCGCCCGACTCCGGTCGCTGGCCTGATCGCCCCGCTCAGCCGACCCGGCCAGCTCGCTCACCGGTGCGCCAGGGTGAGGTGCTCGCCGCTCCCGGCCCATTCCCGGGTACCCACGGCGCCATCGCCGGCACCGCGGTCTGCGAGGCCGACGACCTTGACGCCGCCATCGCCCATGCGGCCCGCATCCCCGCCACCCGACTGGGCGGGGCCATCGAGATCCGACCGGTCGCCGCCTACCGGTGAGGTCGGCACCGCTCGACCCGCAGGGCCGGCGACGTCCCGACCTCGCTTAGTGGATGTTCGGCAGGTTCCAGTGCTGCCAGGCGGCGAGGACCCGCAGCCCGAAACAGGCGGCGCCACCGACCAGCATGGTCGGCCCGGTCGGCAGTCCTCGCCGGAGCCCGATGACCACGACCGTGGCGCCGAGGAGGGCGGCCACCGCATAGATGTCGACGCGGAGCACGGGCGGGATTCGGCCGAGGAGGACGGAACTCATCGCCCCGCCGCCGATGGCCGTGAGCGTGCCGAGGAAGGCTGCGCTGACCGGGATCAACCCGTAGCGCAGGGCCTTCACCGACCCGGAGGCGCAGAAGAGCCCCAGCCCGGCGGCGTCGAGTCCGGTGAGCAACCAGGTCGGGATCTGGCCGACCGGGCCGTGGAGGACGAAGGTGGCGACACTGGCCACGACCGCCAACGGCACGTACCACCGGTCGGTGAGGGCGGCGGGGGGCGCCGCCCCGATGAGCAGGTCACGGAGGATCCCACCGCCCATCGCCGTCACGCACCCGAGGACCACCACGCCGAACAGGTCCAGATGGGCACGACCGGCGATGGACGCCCCTTCGATGGCGAAGACGGCCGTGGCCGCCAGATCGAACCAACGGATCAGGTGGTTGTCGACCGTGCGAGGGACGCTCGGAGCGGTCTCGCCGGACATGGGGGGTCACTCTACGATCCGCTCCGGAGGGCGGTCGCCCCGTACGCCGCTCGAGGACCGGCCGGTACGGTGGGCCCGTGCCGGGTCGGTGTCAGCTCCTCCTGGTGTCGGGGAGCCTTCGACGGGCGGCCACCACCACGGCCGTGTTGCGGACGGCCCGACTGGTCGCCCCGGAGGGGACGGCGACCGTCCTCTACGACGACCTCGGGCGACTGCCGCACTTCGACCCCGATCTGGACCGACCGCCGATGCCCGCCGAGGTGGAGGACTTGCGGGCCGCCGTGCGGGCGTCGGACGCCCTCCTCTTCTGCACACCCGAGTACGCCGGGGCACTCCCCGGCTCGTTCAAGAACCTCCTCGACTGGACCATCGGCGACGACCAGCCCGGCTCGATCTACGAGAAGCCCGTGGCCTGGATCAACGCCTCGACCGGACCGACCGGCGCCGCCGACGCCCATGCATCCCTGCGCAAGGTCCTCGGGTACGCCCATGCGTCGGTGGTCGAGGGGGCCTGCCGGTCGATCCCGGTCCCCCGCCGGGCCCTGGGCGACGACGGCCTGATCCAGGATCCGAGCATCCGCGCCGCCATCGGCCAGGTGCTCACGACGGTGGTGGCACACCTCTCGGTCGGGTAGTCCGCCAGCCGCTCGTTTCGGCCGGCGACCGAGGTGGCGGCGGCCGATGTCGCCCCGGACGGTGAGAACCGAGGTACCCGGCATCGCCGGTTAGGTATCTTGGTAGTCGTGGAGGGGGAGGTGGGAATCCCAATCGATCATCGGTCGACATCGTCCCGAGGCGGCTGCCTCGGCGCTCTGTCGCGACGATCATCGGGTCATGGAGCCACCCCGCCACACGCCTCGGACGCACGAGCAGCCGGGCGATCGACGACGTCGTCAGCCCGTCGGATGAAGCCCGACCGGTGACCGACGACCGCCGGGATCCGGAGAGTCGCCAGGAACTTCAGGCGAGAAACGCCGCACATCGCCAGGAAATGAGCCGTCGGTACTTCCTGCGCCGCATGGGCGTGCTGGGCGGCGTGGCGGCAGCCGGTGCCGTCGGTTACGGCGTCTACAGCGCCGCCGCCGGGAGCAACGATCCGGCACCGCGCAAGGCGGCGGAGGCCTCGACGACCACCTCGACGACCGCCCCGGCCGAGGCAGCGACCGTGCGGCAGATCGACGGCGTATCGATCCCGGTGTCGCCGGCCATCGTCGCCGAGAACCGCAAGCCCGGCCACGCCTGGTGGGTCTCCACGCCGCAGAATGCCGGCGACATCGAAGGATTCGCCGACCGGGTGAGTGCCGTGGCCGGCGACCACGTCGTCCTCTTCGTCAACACGAAGTCGCCCCAGTTCCACGTCGAGGCCTACCGGATGGGCTACTACCACGGCGCCGGCGGACGCCTGGTCTGGCAATCACCCCAGGTGACCGGCATCCGCCAGGCCGCACCGGTCATCGGCCCCAACAACATGATCGAGTGCCAGTGGCAACCCTCGCTTACCGTCGACATCGGTCACGGCTGGCCCCCGGGCGCCTACCTCCTCAAATTGGTCGGCACCAGCTCCGAACAGCAATTCATCCCGCTCTGCATCCGGGACGACGCGTCCGACGCCGCCGTGGTCATCCAGAGCAGCGTGACCACCTGGCAGGCCTACAACCGCTGGGGTGGCTACAGCCTCTACTACGGGAACAACAACGGGACCCTGTCCTACGTGCACGCCCCGGGCGACGGCGACTACGAGCACCGGGCCCGGATCGTCTCCTTCGACCGCCCCTACGACCACGACTGGGCCTCGGGCGCCGCCGACTTCGTGGGCAACGAGCTGCCGGTGATCTTCCAGGCCGAGCGGCTCGGTCTCGACGTGACCTACTGGACCGACGTGGACCTGCACGCCCGACCGCAGCTGTTGACCCAGCACAAGGCCCTGGTGAGCCTGGGCCACGACGAGTACTGGTCCACCCCGATGCGCCAGGGCGCGGCCTCGGCACTCAACAGCGGCGTCAATCTGGCCTTCCTCGGGGCCAACGCCTGCTACCGGCAGATCCGGTTCCAGGACTCCCCGGTAGGGCCGAACCGCCAGCAGATCTGCTACAAGGACGCCACCGAGGACCCGATGCACGGGGTCAACGACGCGCTGGTCACCGTCAACTGGCCCCAAGCCCCGGTGTCGAGACCTGAGAGCCTGCTGATCGGCAGCACCTACCAGGACGTCGCCGCCCAGGCCGACATGGTGATCAGTGACGCCGAGTCGTGGCTCCTGGTCGGGACCGGGCTGACGGCCGGCCAAACCCTGTCGCAGGTGGTGGTGGGCGAGTTCGACCGGTACGTCCCGGGTAGCCCGGGTCCGACCAATCTCGACGTGGTCGCCCATTCGGTGGTGCCCAACCGGGGCAACAACTACTCGGACGTCACGTGGTACACGACGCCGCAGGGCGGCGGAGTGTTCGCTTCGGGAAACGCCAGTTTCGTCGGCAACCTGGTCAACTGCCCGCTGATCCCGCCCAACGTCCTCCCTGAGCCGAACCCGGCCACCAGTGCCGCGCTGCAGCGGTTGATGGTGAACCTGTACTCGGTGATCGGAAGGGGTCCCGGGAGCACCGCGCAACCGTCGAAGGGGAACTGGCAGGCCGTCTACCCGGCCTCGCAGCACATCGTCACGCCGACCCCGAGCAACGCCGCCTGAGGCCGGCCGCGGGCGCTGGTCGGTCGGTACCCAGCCAGCTTGAGACGAAGCCCCCTCCAAGGAAAGAGCTTCGTGCTGTCCGAGGCAGCCCTCGATTCGTGGCCATGGCAGTGGCCAGGAAGGTGTTCCGAGACGATCAGAGCGGAGCGATTCACTCTTCCATGTTTGTTGCAGCGGCGGACGGGCCAAGCAACTGCAACTGGTGACCGACACCATCGTGTGGTGATCAACGTCACGATCATCGTCGATCGACTCTTCCAACCACCGTGACGCAGCCGCCGCCAGCCGGCACCAGCGCTGCCGTTGTGCCGGCTGGCAGTCGACCTCAAGCCTCAGTGCATTGCGGTGGTCAGCCAGTTGATGACGGGCGGCATCAGTTGATCGAGCTTGTTCATTGCGCAGTGCGAGCCGCCGGGAATCGAAACCACTTCGGTATCGGGTCGGCCTTGCCAGATGTTCAGGTCACCGACGGGCACGTGGACATCGGCGTCCCCGTTGATGGCCAGCGTCGGGCAGTTGGTGCCTTGGGCCAGGAGGTCGTCCATGGCGAGGGCCTGGACCCCCGCCAGGATCTGGTCGTGGGTGGGAATGCTGTCAAAGCCCAACGCGTTACCGACGATGCCTTCCATGCCGTAGAGCAATTGCTTGAGGTGCTCTCGATTGAAGGTGGCCGTGGACACTGGGCCCCCGATGACGACGGCGGCATCGACAGCCGACGTCAGCGAGGAGTGCGCCGAGAAGTAGCCGCCGAAGCTGACTCCCAGGTGTCCCACCTTGCCGGTAGTCAGCGTGCGGGCGAACGTGATCAGTCCGTCAACGATCTCCGTCGACTCCGGGGCCATCGGAATGTGGGTCAGCTCACCGGTGCCGGGATGATCAAAGGCCACTACTCGGACATGGGCGCTCTGTACGTAGTGGACCCACATCTTGTGGAGGTCCATCTTCCAGGTGTCCACGCCTCCACTCAGCAGGAGGACCGGCGTGTCGTTCGTCGCGTCCTTCTCGCTCAGCACATGAACCGGTGACTCCACCACTGTCCCCTGGAAACGGGTGGTGACCACCCGACGCTCGAAGTTGACGGGAAAGTCTTTCGAGGACGCTATGTATTGCTCCAGCTGATGTCCCATGGCGGCCGTCTTGGCATCGTCAGCCAAGACGGGGAAGCGGGCGTTTCCGTACGCGAGCGCCGCCATCCACGTCTCACCGGAGTCGATGTAGCGCTCAGCAAGCTGACTCCACTCGTAGCACCAACCGCCGGGGCCATTGGCCCACATGTCGGTGATGGCTGCAGCGAGACGATCGACCTCTTCCTTGGGAAATCCCAACCCCACGAACTGGGGCGTGCGCTCGGCGAAGGTGGCCTTCGGGTCGTCGGGAAACTCGTAGCTCATGGTGTCCTCCTGTTTGCGTTACTAGGTCAGACACCATCGTCTGCCAACGCAACGGAAGAAGGAACTGCCGATTTACCAGCTCCGCTATGGTTTCACGACATGGCTGTTGAGCTGGCCCAGTGGCGCCTGTTTCTCACGGCCGCAGATCACGGGAGCCTGCTGAAGGCAGCCGAGACCCTCCATACCGATCAGCCCGCACTGAGTCGATCCCTCCGCCGTCTTGAACAGCAGATCGGCGGCGCACTCTTCCTTCGAAGCAGCAAGGGCCTTGCTCTCACCGGCCTGGGGACCCAACTCTTGCGACCCGTCGCGAACTTGTCGATCACGCCGCTGCGCTGGAGGGGCGCGCCGCAGCGGAGGCACGGCGAGTTCGCCACATACTGAAGATCGGCTCGGTCGACGTCTTTCCTGTGACCACCGCCATCGCCATGGCGTGCCAAGCACTTGCGGCGAATGACCAGCTTGTGGCCACAGAAGTCGTCGGCCTTCCATGGCTCGCCCACTCGGACGCGGTGCTGGACCGAACCGTGGATATTGGCTTTACGCTGATGGTCGATAACCAGCTACCAGACGCCGACCGCCTCCGAGCCCAGGTGCTGTGGGACGAGCCTCTGGCAGCGGCACTGATATCTGATCGTCACCCGCTGGCCGAGGCGGAGCGGCTTCATCCGCTGGACCTGGCCGAGATGTCCCTTCACCTTCCGGACAGATCAGCTATCCCAGACGTCTACGACCTCGTGCTCGAAATGCTTGCAGATGCAGGAGTCCCCGCCCCCCGTCGTGCACCGACCTCCGGAACAATCGCCGATGTTATTCAGCACATCGCGGCAGGGAGCGGTTGGATGGTGAGCACTCATCTCCACCTACGACACAGCGCCCCCGGCACCGTCGCAAAGCCGCTCGCTGTGACTTCACGTCATTCGGTTCACTTCGCCGCCATCTGGCACGCCGACACCGACCAGGCAGTCGCGACCGCGTTCACGCACGAGTTGCAGAAGGCGCTTACCGCCGTCCTCTAGATGGGCATCAGAAGAACTGACGCGACACCCCGACGCCGGTCTTGGTCGGCGGACGACGGTCCAGTTCGCTGGCTCGAATCGCTTCTAGGGGTCTCCGCGTTGACAAATTCCGGTCGCGTTGACACCAAAAGCTGGGCGTGTGGCGGGGTGGGATTTGGACCCAGACCTTCGGGATTACCCTCAATGAAGCTCGTCGGCGGTCGGGCCGCCAGCGAAACCGCACGTCGGCGGTTGCCCTTACGTAGAGGGGCGCGAGAAGGCCGGACAACGGGTGGAGGTGAAGGGACTCGAACCCTCGGCCTCTACATTGCGAACGTAGCGCTCTACCAGCTGAGCTACACCCCCGAAGGCGGGTCTCAGGATAGCCCGGCCCGGGGGGCCGCCCGGAAGGATCAGCGGGCGGCGACGCGCCGCGGTTCGTACTCCTCGTCCTCCCAGTACGTCGGGTCGAACCGCGGATCGGCGGCCTCGTCCCACGCTCCGGGGTACCCGGCGGCGGCCCTCGACGAGGCATCGGCCGGGCGAGGCCGGCGGTCCTGCTGGTGGCCGGTCGTCAGCGTCCGGGCGTAGAGCCACAGGACCAGGTAGGCACCGAGGGCCAGCACGGCCAGGGCGCTCAGGACCCAGAGCGCCCGCAAGCCGTGGATCGTGCCCAGGAGTCCCGTGCTCACGATGACCAGGACGGCGACGGTGAGGGCGTCCCGGCGACGCTTACGCGCCCGATGCCGGCGCAGCGGGTCGGGGCCGCCGGGATAGGCGACCGACGCCGAGTAGCGCCCGTGCTCCTCGGTCGCCGCCGACTCGACCAGCATCAGGTTGGGGCGGCCGGGCATGCTCGAGACGGCCGGGAAACCGGTGGCCCCGGGCCGCACGCCGGTGGTCGAGTCCGAGCTGGCCAACCGGTAGGCCGGCGCCACGATCTTGGGCCCGGCGTGCTCCAGCAGGTGGAGCTGCAGATGGAAGGAGTCGATCGAGCCGGCGGCGGTGCGCTCCCGGTGTCGTTTCCACAGACCGGGAGCCAGGACCACGACCCACAGGACTACGAGCATGAGCACGAGCAACGGCGTCGACTCCCCTTCGCCCAACTTGCGTGGAAGAAAACCCTAACGAGGGCCCTATTCCAATCGGTGGATGGTGGGAGAGTCGCGTCGCCGACATCGTCAGCTCGCCCCGGCCGCCCTTCCTATCGCCGCCCGAAACTAGGTGCAAACGATCTGCAGATTCCCTGGTCGACCGGGGTGTGACGGCGGCGACGGGACCGGGGCCAGGCGGTGACGACCACGGGTGGCGACGGATCAGCCCGGCTGGGCCCGACCCCACCACCGGCCGGCCTCCCGACCGACGGTCACCGGAAGGCCGAAGCACTCCGAGACGGCGGCCGACGTGAGCACGTCGGCGACCGGCCCCGACGCCACCAGGCCCCCGCCCCGCACCAGCAGGGCGTGGGTGATCCCGGGCGGGACCTCCTCGAGGTGGTGGGTCACCATGACCATCGGCGGCACCTCGGGGTCCGACGCCAGGGCGCCGAGCCGGATGACCAGCCGCTCGCGGGCGCCGAGGTCCAGGCCGGCGGCCGGCTCGTCGAGCAGCAGGAGCTCGGGCCGGCTCATGAGGGCCCGGGCCAGCAGGACCTGCTGGCGCTCCCCCTCCGAGATGACCCCGAAGGTCCGGTCGCCGATCCCCTCGACGCCGCCCCGGGCCAGCAGCTCGTCGGCCTCGGCCCACTCCTGTGCCGAGTACTCGTTCCACCAGGGTTCGAGGGCCCCGTAGCGACCGGTGACCACCACCTCGCGGGCGGTCAGGTCGGACCGCAACTGGCGCACCACCGAACCGCTCACCAGGGCCACCCGAGGCCGCAGGGTCCGGACGTCGACCCGACCGAGGCGCTGGCCCAGCACCTCGACCACGCCCCGGGTGGGCCAGAGACGGGCCCCGGCGATCTGCAGCAGGGTCGTCTTGCCCGAGCCGTTGGGCCCGAGGACGATCCACCGCTCGCCCGGGCCGACCGACCACTCGACGTCGCCCAGGATGGTGGTCCCGTCCCGGACGACGGCGACCTGCTCGAGCCGGACGGCCAGCGGCCCCCGGTCCTCGGCCTCGGTCACGCGCCGAGGCGACGACCGAGCCGGCCGAGCAGCCCCGAGCAGCACTGGGCCCAGGTGCGCTCGCCCACCAGCCACAGCCAGATCTCACGGCGGTAGTCGAGGACCACGGCGGCCAACGACTTCTCGCCGAAGCCGACGCCGTCCAGCACCCGCCAGCGGGCCCAGAGCCACTCCACCAGTCCGCCGTCGGCCACCAGCACCTCGTCAAGCGGCGCGCCCTCGAGGATCTCGTCGAGCCAACGGGCCCGGGCGACCACCGGTTCGTCGGGGACGTGGAGCGACAGCGACTCGCCGGTGGCGCTCATCGGCGGATGGTCACGGGCTGGCGGTCGGTCCCGGTGTAGTTGGCCACATGCTCGGCGAAGTCGATGAACAGCGGACCGTCGGGGTCGAACGGCCGCTCGAGGGACCGCAGGGCGATCCGCTTGTCGAGGGCGTCCAGCCGGAGCAACGCCTCGGGGTTGTCGAGGCCCCGCACGTCGAGCTTGCTCCGGGCCTGCTGGAACGCCAGCCGGCCCCGCTCGGTCCGGACCAGCACGCTGGTCCAGCCGTCCATCGAGCCCACGCTGCCCACCGAGAGGTCGGCGCTGCGGCCGAGGAAGTCGGCGCACTCGTCGCAACCCTTGAGGGCCGCCCCGTGGAAGTCCTTGACCGGCTCGTCGACCGCCAGCTCGCCGTCGCGGTACTCGACGATCATCCGGCCCCGGATGACGTCGACCTTGCTCACCCGGTCGAGGTCGACCTGCCGCTTGTCCCGGAGCTCGCGCAGCATGAGCGACTCGTAGTCGAAGCTCTTGGTGCACATGAGGGCGATGGTCAGCACCACGGCGTCGACCCGGTGGGCCCCGGTCGGCCACCGGCGGGCCTGCATGGCCCGGATGCCCTGGATCTCGCACGGCGTCCCGACCACGGCCAGCCGGGGCTTGGCCGGGAGCGAGTACCCCGAGAGGTCGAGCTCGGCCAGGGCCATCGTCTGGTTGTAGAAGCTGCCCGAGGCGGCGGCGACCTCGGCGGCGTTGGTGGCGATGGTGGCGATGCCCTTCCACGGCTCGTCGGGGTCGCCGCTGGGCTTGGACACGAGGGCCCCGTCGATCTCGCCCGCCGCCAACAGCGCCGTCAGCAGGGCGCTGACCGCCCCGCCGTCCTGCATCTCGTCGGTCTTGACCGAGGCCCGCACGGCGAACCGCTCGACCACCGCCCCGAGCCCCTCGGCCGGGGGGCCGCCGGTGATCTTCCAGTAGGTGTCGGCGGCGTCGGAGCGGGCCTCGACGGCCGGGGTCGCCTCGACCGGTGCGTCCTCCTCCACCGTCGAGGGCGGCCAGAGGGCCTCGTAGCGCAGCCCGGCCCGGGGGCAGAAGTCCCAGCAGAGCGAGCAGCCGGTGCACATCTTGACCAGCTCGGGCAAGTTGGTGTCCTCGTCGATGCCGATCGAGTTGGACGGGCACACCGCCACGCAGGTCCCGCACTGGATGCAGCGGTCGGCGTCGATGACCCCGGACTCGAGCTCCCAGAACCAGACCTTGCCCGGCGCCTCGTCGATGCCGTTCATCTCGTCGCGCAATCGGTAGTGGGTCACGTCGCCACCTCGAGGGTCCGGCGCAGCTCGGCGGCCGGGGTGCGGCGGGCCCAGGTGTGGAAGGGCTCACCCTCGCGACGCTCGGCCTGGTAGCGGGTCACGGTGCGCAGGAGCGCCTGGGGCACCTCGGTGACCGGCAGGCCGCCGGACACCCAGTCGATGAAACCGGCGTCCGGACCGAGCGAGCCCCCGAGGCCGATGTCGACCGCCTCCTCGATGTGCTCGCCGACGTGGGCGATGTCGCCCCGGAAGCCGATGTCGGCGATCTGGGGCTGGGCGCACGAGGCCGAGCACCCCGAGAAGTGCATCCGCACGACCCCGGCGTCGTCCCGCCCCCGCCAGTTCACCGGGACGGCCGAGTCGGCCGCCGGCAGCTGGGCGTCCATCCAGCGGGCCCACTTCACGGCCCGCTCCTTGGTCTCGACGACGGCGAACCGACAGAACTCCGAGCCGGTGCAGGCCACCACGCCCCGCTCGAAGGGGCCGGGGAACGGCGAGTAGCGCTGGACGAGCGGCTCGGCCAGCAATGCCTCGAGGCGGTCCTCGGGCACGCCCGGGAGGATGAAGTTCTGGTCGATGCCGATCCGCACGTGGCCGTCGCCGTAGGTCTCGGCCAGCCGGGCCGCCTCGACCAGCTCGATGCCCCGCATCCGGCCGACCGGGACCGAGCAGCCCACGTAGAACAGGCCCTCCTGGCGCTGGGGATGGACCCCGACGTGGTCGCCCCGGAACGAGGTCGTGAGCTCGGTACCCGCCGGCACCAGGTCGAACTTCGTGCGGCGGTCCAGCTCGGCCCGGAACCCCTCGGGCCCGAGCTCTTGGACCAGGTAGCGCATCCGGGCCAGGCCACGGTGCTCCCGGTTCCCGAGCTCGCCGAAGACCTGGGCGATGGCCCGGGTCAGCTCGACCGCCTGGTCCGGCCGGACGAAGACGTCGAGGTCGCTGGCCATGCGCTCGCCGTCCGACAGGCCCCCACCGGCGAGGACGTTGAAGCCGACCTCGTCGTCGGGGCCGCGGGCCGGCCAGAGGCCGATGTCGTTGATCTCCACCCGGGCGCAATCCTCGAGGCACCCGGTCACGGCGATCTTGAACTTGCGGGGCAGGTTGGCGTACTCGCGGTTGCCGGTGAAGAACGCCGAGATGGCTTGGGCCACCGGCAGCGCCTCCACCACCTCGTCGGCGTCGATGCCCGAGACCGGGCAGGCGCAGACGTTGCGCGAGGAGTCGCCGCACGCCTGGACGGTGGTCAACCCGACGTCCCAGAAGCGCTGCCAGATGCGGGGGATGTCCTCGATCCGCAGCCAGTGCAGCTGGATGTCCTGGCGGGTGGTGAGGTCGGCGTAG
Organism: uncultured Acidimicrobiaceae bacterium; assembly: GCA_963730735.1. Taxonomy (GTDB): domain Bacteria; phylum Actinomycetota; class Acidimicrobiia; order Acidimicrobiales; family RAAP-2; genus CAVSSX01. The sequence goes on along the minus strand of CAVSSX010000007.1, from coordinate 870,272 downwards.
CGGTTCCCGAACACCGGGCTGTCGTCGGGGCCCTCGGCGAAGGCCTCGGCGGCGACCCCGATCTCGCGGAACTGGGCCGCCGTGAGCAGGCCGCCCGGCACCTTGATCCGGAGCATGAAGGCGTCGCCACCCTGGCGCTGTGGGTAGAGGCCCACCCACTTGAGCCGCTCCTGCTCGCCGGGCACGCTGGCGATGGCCGCCGCCCCCTCCTTGGAGTATCGGTCGATGACCGACTGGGCCACCTCGAAGGGATGACGCGACAGCTTGAACTGCTCGACCGGGTTGAGCTCGCCGATGTTGCGGTAGGGGCGGACGAACTTGAGGGCGCGCTCACGCCCCCGGAACTGCATGCCGTAGGGGTTCTCCAGGTCCCGGGGCATCAGCCGTGGAGCCCGCACTCGATCTTGCCGGTCCCGGCCCAACGCCCGGCCCGGGGGTCCTCACCCGGGGCCACCGGACGGGTGGTCGGCGCGCACCCGATCGAGAGGTAGCCCTGGCTGATGAGCGGGTGGACCGGGAGGTCGTGGTCGGCCAGGTAGGCGTCGATGTCGTCGTCCGTCCAGGTGACCAGGGGGTTGATCTTGACCGCCGCGAAGCCCTCGTCGTAGGCGACGACCGGCGCCTCGGTGCGGGTGGTGGCGTCGACCCGCTTGAGGGAGGTCATCCAACCCTGTCGGCCGGCGAGCGCCCGGCGCAGGGGCGCCACCTTGCGCAGCTTGCAGCACTGCTCGGTCCCGCAGGGCCAGGCGTCGGCCTCGGGACCGGGGTGGGTCACGGTGAGGTTGAGGTCGTAGCGCTCCCGGACCTCCTCGACGAAGGCCAAGGTCTCGGGGAAGTGGAACTCGGTGTCCAAGAAGACCACTTCTATCCGCGGCTCGACGGCCACGGCCAGGTCCACCAGCACGATGTCCTGGAACGAGCAGGCGAGCAGCAGGGACGTCCCGAAGCGCTCGACGGCCCACTCGATGACCTTGGAGGCCGGTGCCGTCTGGAACCGGGCGTCGGCCTCGGCGAGCTCGTCGATCAGCGCACCGTCCACCGCTGCCCCTGCCGTCGTCGCCTCGGTCATGCTCGTTCCTCCAGTGCGGTCCGCTCGCCGGCCCTCGCCGATCGACTCTGCCCGTGCGACCTCTAGCCTGGCAGCTGCCGCCTCGCCGTCGGACACGGACGGTCGGCCCCACCGGGTCGACAGCGACTCCCGGGCAGTCCCGACTTGTCCGGGCTGTAGCTGGGGAGTATACATGACCAAACTGGTCAACATTTTGGGGCGCTCCCTGCGTTTCCCGGGTCGGCGGGCGGACGGCCCGACGATCCTGCGGGGTGCCACTCGACAGGACGACATGCGATGAGCACCACAGAGATCACCACCTCCGGCCGGCCGGCGAGCGCCCCGCAGGGCACGCGGCCCACCGCCGTCGAGCACCTGGACCTGCTCGAGTCCCACGCCATCTTCATCCTGCGGGAGGTGGCCGCCGAATCGGAGCGGCCGGTCCTCCTGTTCAGCGGGGGCAAGGACTCGGCCGTGCTGCTGCACCTGGCCGACCAAGGCCTTCCGCCCCGGCGGCTTCCCGTTCCCGGTCCTGCACATCGACACCGGGCACAACTTCCCCGAGGTCCTCGCCTACCGCGACGCCCAGGTGGCCCGCCTCGGCGAGACGCTGCTGGTGGCCAAGGTCCAGGACTCCATCGACCAGGGCCGGGTGGCCGATCCCGGTGACGGGGCCTCTCGCAACCGTCTGCAGACCACGACCCTCCTCGACGCCATCGCCGAACACGGGTTCGACGCCGCCTTCGGCGGCGCCCGCCGAGACGAGGACAAGGCCCGGGCCAAAGAGCGCGTCCTGTCGTTCCGCGACGCCTTCGGGCAGTGGGACCCCAAGCGCCAGCGGCCCGAGCTCTGGCAGCTCTACCAGGGCCGGGTCCAGCCGGGCGAGCACCTGCGGGCCTTCCCGCTCTCGGACTGGACCGAGCTCGACATCTGGCAGTACATCGGGCGCGAGCAGATCGAGCTCCCGTCGATCTACTTCGCCCACCGGCGCACGGTGGTCGAGCGCGACGGCATGCTGCTGGCGGTCAGCGACCTGGTGACGCCGAAGGACGGCGAGGTGGTCGAGGACGCCCAGGTGCGCTACCGCACGGTGGGCGACGCCACCCTGACCGGGGCCGTGCGGTCCGAGGCGACCACGGTCGCCGACATCATCGCCGAGGTCGCCGCCTCCCGGCTCTCCGAGCGGGGCGCCACCCGGGGGGACGACCGGTTCTCCGAGACGGCGATGGAGGACCGCAAGCGCGAGGGGTACTTCTAGGACATGGCCGCCGTCTCCGGTTCGCCGGCCCACTCGACCGGCGCCACGCCGGGCGGCCCCATGGACCTCCTGCGTTTCGCCACCATCGGGTCGGTGGACGACGGGAAGTCGACGCTGATCGGCCGGTTGCTCTTCGATACCCACGAGCTGTTCGACGACCAGCTCGAGGCGGTGGCGGCGGCATCGCACAAGCGGGGCGTGGGCGAGGTCGACCTGTCGTTCATCACCGACGGCCTCCGGGCCGAGCGTGAGCAGGGCATCACCATCGACGTCGCCTACCGTTACGCCGCCACCCCGACGCGCAAGTTCGTGATCGCCGACTGCCCGGGGCACGTGCAGTACACGCGCAACATGGCCACCGGGGCCTCGACCGCCGACCTGGCGCTGGTCCTGGTCGACGCGACCATCGGGCTGCGCGAGCAGACCCGGCGCCACACCTGCATCGCCGCCCTGCTCGGGGTGGACCAGATCATCGTGGCCGCCAACAAGATGGACCTGGTCGACTGGGACCCCGGCATCTACGAGAAGGTGGCCGAGGAGGCCGCCGGCCTGGCCCGACGACTGGGCATCGAGTCCTGCACCGTGATCCCCATCTCGGCCCTCCTGGGCGACAACGTGGTCGACCGGTCCGAGGCGGCGCCCTGGTACCAGGGCCCGACGGTGCTCGAAGCCCTCGAATCGGCCCCGGCCGGTGGCTGGGCGGCGGTGCACGGGGCCCATGCCGGCACCGCCTCCCGGCTCCCGGTCCAGTGGGTCCTGCGGGATCCCGGCGGCGGCGGGCGGAGCTACGCCGGCATGGTCAACGGCGGCCCGCTGCGGCCCGGCGACGCCGTGGTCGTCCAACCGGCCGGCCAGGCGACCACCATCTCGGAGATCGCCACCTACGACGGTCCCCTCGACGAGGCGCCGATCGGCCTGTCGGTGTCGGTCCGGCTGACCGACGACCTCGACGTCTCCCGGGGCGACCTGCTGGCCACGGCCGACGAGCCGGCCCACGTCACCAACGAGCTCGAGGCCACCGTGTGCTGGTTCGGGGAGCGGCCGCTGCGCCCCGGCGACCGGCTGAAGGTCAAGCACACCACCCGGGTCACCCCGGCCCGGGTGACCGCCGTCGAGTCCCGGCTCGACGTGAACGACCTGCGGCTCTCGCCGGTCGGCGAGCTGGCCGACAACGACATCGGGGTGGTCCGGCTCATCACCGCCACGCCGCTGGCCGTCGACACCTACCGCCACAACCGCATCACCGGCAGCTTCGTGCTGGTGGACGACGTCACCAACGCCACCGTGGCCGCCGGGATGGTGGGGCCACCCGACCTGGCCGAGCACGACGGGCCCGACGACGGCCCACTGCTCGACGTCGACTGAGGGTCGGCCGGTGACCGCCCGCCCGCCCCTCTACCCGGTGATGCTGGACGTGGCCGGGCGCCGGTGCCTGGTGGTGGGTGGCGGCCGGGTGGCCACCCACAAGGTCCTCGGACTGGTCGCCGCGGCCGCCCACGTCACGGTGGTGGCCCCCGACCTCCACCCGGACCTGGTGGCCATGGTCGCCGGCCCACCGCGCCCGATGGGCGGGACCACGGGATCGGTCGCCGTGCACCGCCGACGCTACGAGCCGGGCGAGGCCGCCGACTACCGGTTGGTGATCACGGCGACCGGGCGCCCGGAGGTGGACGGGGCGGTGGCCGCCGACGCCGAGGCCGCCGGCGTCTGGGTCAACTCGGCCGACGACCCCGACCGTTGCTCGTTCATCCTGCCGGCCGTGCACCGAGACGGGCCGGTCAGCGTGGCCGTCTCCACCGCCGGCGCCAGCCCGGCCCTCGCCACCTGGCTCCGGAACCGGGTGGCCACGCTCCTCGGGCCCGACCTCGGCGCGCTGGCCGAGCTGCTGGCCGAGGCCCGCCAGCGGGTGCGGGACCAGGGCGCCTCGACCGAAGGGATCGACTGGCACGCCCTGTTGGACGGCCCCCTCCCCGAGCTCGTGCACCAGGGTCGGCTGGAGGAGGCCCGGGCGCTGCTCGCCGCGGCCACCGTGCCGACCACGCACACCGCCTGAGCCGGGCCCCGTTCGAATCCCCGCCGTCAGGGCTGGGCGACCATCAGCACGGTGGCCAGGATCAGGAGGGCCACCAGCCCGGCCGCCGACAGCCACACCGTCCGGCAGGCCGCGGCCAGAGTGACCGTGGTCGGGCCCCCGGCTCCCCCTCCGGCCCGGGCCTCGGGGACGGCCCCCGGGTGGACCAGGGACTGGAGCCGACGCTCGTTCGGCCACAAGAGGCCCTCGGCGACCATCGCCGCCACCAGCCACAGGGCGATCCCGGCGAGGATCCAGTCGTCGCCCAGGTGGAAGAAGCCGTGGGACATGCCCACCAGGACGAAGCCGAGGACCGGGACGGCGTAGAGGGTGCGGCCGACCCAGTTGACCCCCGGGGCGTAGTAGGTGGCCAAGTTCGAACCGGCGGCGGTGCCGGCGGGCAGGCGCGAGAGGCGGGCGGCCTGGACCCCGCTTACGGCGACCGTGCCCAGACTGACGGCGACGGCGACGACGTGGGCCAGGAGGACCAGGTCGAACGCCGGCCCGGTCGGTCGGCGGGCCAGGCTCACCGCCAACGGGAGCGCGGCCGGGGGCATCGGCCCATTCTTCCCGCCGGACGCCGCCGGCACGAACCGCCCCGGCCGCCGACAAATCATTACAGGATGGTGTCCGCACCCGGCCAGGGAGCGATACCGTAGGAGCGTTACCGCCTGGCCACCGGACCGGGCTGGAAGAGACGGCGGATGGGAAGCAGCCCGGCATGACGCGTGAGCACAGATGAACCAGCTCCGCCTCGATCCGCTCTCCGGCCGTTGGGTCGTCGTCAGCGTCGGCCGCGGCGAGCGCCCGGCGGCCTTCCAACGCCCGTCGGAGCCCGAGCCGCCCGATCTGGGTCCGTGCCCGTTCTGCCCCGGCAACGAGGAGGAGACGCCGCCGGCCCTCGAGACCTACGGCCCGACCGGGTCCTGGCTGGTGCGCGTCGTCCCCAACCGCTATCCGGCCTTCGAGGGCGACGAGCCCTTCGTGGTGGCCAACCGGGGCCCGGTGTTCACCCAGGCCACGGCGGGCGGGATCCACGAGGTGCTGATCCTGTCGCCCGAGCACAACGCCTCGTGGGCCATGCTCTCCGAGGAGCAGGTCGGCCTGGTGATGGCGGCCCTGCGGGACCGGCTGGAGGAGCACTCCCAGCACGCCAACCTCCGCTACACCCAGGCCATCGTCAACTCCGGACGCCAGGCCGGGGCGTCACTCGACCACCCCCACGGCCAGCTCCTCGGCATGTCGTTCATCCCGAGGGAGCTGGCCGAGGAACAGGCCCGCTTCGCCCGCTTCGCCGGCAGCTGCCTGCTGTGCACCACCCTCGAGGCCGAGGAGAGCGTCGGTCACCGGGTGATCTTCGCCGACGAGCGGGTCGTCGTGATGTGCCCGTTCTGGAGCGCCGTCCCCTACGAGATGCTGGTGGTGCCCCGCCACCACCACGGCCACATGCACCTCAGCCCCACCGACGACCTGGTCGCCGTGGGGCGGGCCCTGCGGACCTGCCTCGGTCAACTGAAGGAGCGCGTCGGCGATCTCGCCTACAACGTCGTGTTCCACTCCGCCCCCTACCGTCTGAACCAGCCCTTCCACTGGCACGCCCACGTGTTGCCCAAGGCCACCACGAGGGCCGGCTTCGAGATGGGCACCGGCGTGGCCATCAACGTGCTGGCCCCCGAGTACGCCGCCGAAGAGCTCCGGGTGGCCGTCTTCACCCACTGAGGGCCCGGGTCACCCGAGCGGCCCGCCACCGCACCGACAGCACCGTCGCATCCGGCGTCCCGCCCGGGACCGAAGGAACATCGTGCACCGGCCGCCCTTCCGGCGTTCTATTTGCAAACGGGTGCGATTGAAGTACGCTGTGCAACCCGTATTGACTGCGGACGCGCCGACCGTCCGACGTGTGGCGGCGGCGACCCGGGAGGCTGCGTGAATCTCGACTGGGAACCCCAGGAGGCCATCGAGGAGTCGATGCTGCCGTCGGTGGCGTCCCGCCTCATCCAGGCGGTCCTGGCCCTCACCTCGGCCCGCACCCTCGACGAGGTCCAGGCCATCGTCAGCCGGGCGGCCCGGGCGATCGCCGGGGCCGACGGGGCCACGTTCGTGGTGCGCGACCAGGGCGAGTGCGTGTTCACCGACGAGGACGCCATCGAACCGCTCTGGCAGGGCACCCGGGTCCCCGAGGAGGCGTGCATCAGCGGCTGGGCCATGACCCACCACCAGACGGTGGTCATCGACGACGTGGACATGGACGACCGCATCCCGCTCGACATGTTCGGCCCGACCTTCGTGAAGAGCCTGGCCATCGTGCCCATTCGCCGGTCCCACCCGATCGGGGCCATCGGCACCTACTGGGAGACCCACCACCGGGCCACCGATCTCGAGGTGGAGCTCCTCCAGGCCCTGGCCGAGAGCACGGCGGTGGCCATGGAGAACGTCCGAGTGAACAGCGAGATCGAGGCGCTGGTTCGCCAGCGGACGGCCGATCTCGAGTCCACCAACGCCGAGGTCCTGCGCCTGTCGTTCACCGACGAGCTGACCGGCCTGCTCAACCGGCGGGGCTTCTGGGAGATGGCCAAGGTCGAGTGGTCCCATGCCATCGAGCGTGAGGCGCACTGCACCGTGCTGTTCGTCGACCTCGACAACCTGAAGATGGTCAACGACCAATTCGGCCACGAGGCCGGCGACGAGGTCCTGCGGGCCACCGCCGCCGTGCTGCGCCGCGCCCTGCGCAGCACCGACCTGGTGGCCCGGATGGGCGGTGACGAGTTCGTGGCCCTGGTCACCGACAACCGCGACAACGGGGCCGCCGTAGTGGCCCGGGTGACCAGCGCCGTCGGCGTGGTCAACGCCACCCGGGACGCCGAGATGGCCCTCCAGCTCAGTATGGGGACCCAGTCGAGCGTGGCCCGGGTCCCCGAGGACCTCGACCGGTTGGTCGCCCAGGCCGACACGGCCATGTACGTGGCCAAGCGGCGGGCCCGGCGGGCCCAGGAGCGCCAGGGGCTCGACGCCCCGGCGGCCCCCGCCTTCGAGTAGCGGCGCTCGAGCACCCGTCCCCGGGGAGCACTCCTCCGTGGGTCAGGGAGCCGCCACTGGTCTCACGCCCGGCGAGCGCCCGGATCGACCAGCTCGAACCACAGGTAGCCACGAGGCGCCAGGGTCACCGTGTAGGGCTCCTCGCCGATCGGCGGGAAGGGCACCCGCCCGAGCACCTCGATCGGGGTGTAGCCGGCCCACCGGCCCAGTTGGAGCTCCGCCGGTTGGGCGTACTGGCTCAGGTTGTGCAGGCACAGGACGGCCTGCGTCCGGACCTCCGGACCGCCGGGCGCCAGGCGCTGGACGTCCACCTCGCCCTCGGGCACCGGGATGACGCCCCCCTCGGTCCACGCCCCCCACTGCCAACCCTCTTCGTCGTCGGGGGTCCCCGGCCAGCCGGTCCACGCCGCCGCGTCGGACGAGAAGTCGGCGACCTCGGCCGACCGGACGAAGGCCAGCACCGAGGGATTGGGACAGGCCAGCACCTCCATGGCCCCCACGCCGAGCACGGGCAGCGATCGCCGCTCGACCAGCATGCCCCGCAGCCAGTGCAGGAAGGAGCCCGGGTTCCGCTGCTGGGACTCGACGTTGATGGCGCTGAAGCCGTAGACCGAGTCCATGAGCGGCGGCAGGTAGAGCTGGGCGAAATCGGCCCGGGAGAACCCACCGTTGCGGTCGGGCGACCACTGCATGGGCGTGCGGACCGAGTCCCGGTCACCGAGGTAGATGTTGTCGCCCATCAACAGCTCGTCGCCGTAGTAGATGACCGGGCTGCCGGGCAGCGAGAGGACCAGCGAGTAGAGCAGCTCGGCCAGCCGGCGGTCGCCGTCGAGCAGCGGCGCCAGCCGCCGGCCGATGCCCATGTGCCGCTTCATCCGGGGGTCCTTGGCGTACTCGGCGAAGAGGTAGTCGCGGTCCTCCTCGCTCACCGTCTCGAGTGTGAGCTCGTCGTGGTTGCGCAGGAAGATCGCCCACTGGCTGCTCTCGGGGATGTCCGGCGTCTGGCTCAGGATCTCGGTGATCGGGTAGCGCTGCTCCCGCCGCACGGCGACGAACAGCCGGGGCATGAGCGGGAAGTGGAAGCACAGGTGGCACTCGTCGCCCTCGCCGAAGTAGTCGGCCACGTCGGCCGGCCAACCGTTGGCCTCGGCGAGGAGGATCCGACCCGGGTAGTCGGCGTCGATCAGGGCCCGGAGCCGCTTGATGAAGCCGTGGGTCTCGGGGAGGTGCTCACCGGCCGTCCCGTCCCGCTGGAACAGGTAGGGCACGGCGTCGAGGCGGAACCCGTCGAAGCCGAGGTCCAGCCAGAAGCGCACGACCTCGAACATCATGTCGGCGACCTCGGGGTTGTCGTAGTTGAGGTCGGGCTGGTGGGAGTAGAAGCGGTGCCAGTAGTACTGCTGACGGTTGTCGTCCCAGGTCCAGTTGGACCGCTCGACGTCGGTGAAGACCACCCGGGCCTCGGGCCAGCGCAGGTCGTCGTCGTTCCACACGTACCAGTCGGCCTTGGGGTTCGTCGCGGCTCGACCGGGACTCGACGAACCACGGGTGTTCGTCGCTGGTGTGGTTCATGACCAGGTCGGCGATCACCCGGATCCCCCGGCGGTGGGCGTCCTCCAGCAGGGCCACCAGGTCCCCGAGGGTGCCGTAGTCGGGGTGGACGTTGAAGAAGTCGCTGATGTCGTAGCCGCCGTCGCGCAGCGGTGACGGGTAGAGGGGCAGCAGCCACAGGCAGTCGATGCCCAGCCACTGGAGGTAGTCGAGCTTCTCCCGCAGGCCCTGCAGGTCGCCGGTGCCGTCGTCGTTGGCGTCGTTGAAGCCCCGGATGAAGACCTCGTAGAACACGGCGTGCTGGAACCACCGGTTCGACGGGTCGGCCGGCGCCCCGAGGGGCTCGACCGGCAGGTCGGGAGTGGCGTCGGCGTCGGTCACCGGCCGAGGAAGGTGGCCTTGCCCGGGCCGTGCTCCAGGAACGAGCGGATACCCCGGTCGGCGTCCTCGCTCCGGTTGACCACGCGGAACTGCTGGCGTTCGACGGCCAGCCCCTCCTCCAGGCTGACCTCGAGGCCCCGGTCGACGGCCGCCTTGGCCGCGCTCTGGGCCACCAGGGGCCCCCGGGCCAGCTCGGCCGCCCATTCGAGGGTGGCCGACAGGACCTCGTCCTTCGGCACCACCCGGTTCACCAGGCCGATGGCCAGGGCCTCCTCGGCCCGCACCTGACGACCGGTGACGATCAGCTCCTTGGCCCGCGACGACCCGATCAGCCGGGGCAGGCGCTGGGTGCCGCCGCCGCCGGGGATGACGCCGAGGAGGATCTCGGGCTGACCGATGCGGGCGTCGTCGGCGCACACCCGGAAGTCGCAGGCGAGTGCCAGCTCGCAGCCGCCGCCCAGGGCGTAGCCGTTGATGGCGGCGATGACCATGCGGGGCAGGGCGGCCAGCTCCCCGAGGGCGCCGTGGAAGGCCAGCCCGACCTGGTCCGAGCCCTCGCCCCCGAGCTCGCCGATCTCGGCGCCGGCGGCGAAGATCCGCGGACCGCCCCACACCACCACCGCCCCCGGCGGGTCGGCGGCCAGCTCGGCGGTGATGGCCCGCAGCTGGAAGAGCAGGGTGGCCGACAGGGCGTTGGCCTTGGGTCGGTCGAGCCGGATGAGGGCGACCCCGTCGGACCGCCGCTCCAGGGTCACGTACACGCCGTCGTCAGGGGTCGCCGCAGTCACGCCCGCACCGTAGTCCCGCCGATCTCCGGCGTCGCTGACCCGACAGCTCCCCCGCCGGGTACGGGGTCAGCCGGCGTCGGGCCCGAGATCCCCGAGGAGGCCGTCGGCGGCCTCGTAGGGGTCGAGCGAGCCCTCGGTCAGGCGCTCGAGGGCGCCGGCGAAGGCCTCGCCCTCGGCCAGGCGGGTCACCTGCTCGCCCAACCGGGCAGCCAGCACCCGCTTCAGCTCGCCCTCGAGGCGGGCCGCCCGACCCGACTCGAGCCGGCCCGACGACATCAGGTACTCGCGGTGCCGGGCGATCTCGTCCCACATCGCCTCGACGCCCTCGCCGGTCGACGCCGTCGTCGCCACGATCGGCGGGCGCCAGTCCCCGAGCATCGAGAGGTCGAGCATCTGCTCGAGGTCCCGACGGGCCTCGGCCAACCCGGCCCGGTCGGCCTTGTTGATCACGAACAGGTCGGCCACCTCGAGCAGGCCGGCCTTGTTGGCCTGCATCGAGTCACCCCACCCCGGCGTCACCACCACCACCGTGGTGTCGGCGGCCGACGCCACGTCGACCTCCATCTGGCCGACGCCCACCGTCTCGATGAGCACCAGCGGCAGGCCGGCGGCGCCGAGGACCCGGACGGCGTCGGGCACGGCCAACGCCAGGCCCCCCAGGTGGCCCCGGGTGGCCACCGATCGGATGTAGACGGACGGGTTGGTGGCGTGGTCCTGCATCCGGACCCGGTCGCCCAGGATGGCGCCCCCGGTGAAGGGCGACGAGGGGTCGATGGCCAACACCGACACCTGGTCGAGCGGCTCGGCCGACGCCTCGAGCGGCGCGGGCCACCCCTTCAGGCTGACCGAGATCAGACGGTCGGTCAGCGTCGACTTGCCAGCCCCCGGGGCGCCGGTGAGCCCCACCGTGTACGGCACGCTCTGGCGGTAGGCGATCCGGGCCACCGATCGGCTGGGTGCCCCGCCGCGTTCGACCATGGACAGGAGCCGGGCCAGCGAGGCCCGGTCGCCGTTGGCGGCGGCGGCGAAGAGCTCGACGGGATCGCGCGAGATGGCGGGCGTCACCGGCGGGTCACCCGGGCCCCGAGCGACGCCAGGTCGCCGGCCAGGTCGGCGTAGCCCCGGTCGACGTGGTGCGCCTCGGCCACCTCGGTCTCGCCGTCGGCCACCAGTCCGGCCAGCACCAGGGCGGCACCGGCCCGGATGTCCGAGGCCCTGACCGGTGCCCCCGACAGCCGGTTGACCCCCCGCACCACGGCGTGGTGACCCTCCGTGCGCACGTCGGCCCCCATGCGCCGCAGTTCGTCGACGTAGCGGAACCGCCCCTCGAAGAGGTTCTCGGTGACGATCGAGACGCCGTCGGCCACCGTGAGCAGCGTCACCAGCAGCGGCTTGTAGTCCGTGGCCACCCCGGGGTAGGGCAGGGTGGCGACGTCGGCCGCCCGCAGCCGGCCCTCGGCCACCACCCGGAGACCGTCGGGCTCCTGGGTGACGAGCACGCCCATGTCGGCCACCTTGCGCAGCAGCATCTCCATGTGGTCGTGCCGGGCGTCCTCGATCACCACGTCGCCACCGGCCAGGCCCACGGCGGCGAGGAAGGTGGCGGCGACGACTCGGTCGGGGATGACCCGGTGGGACGCCGGTTCGAGCCGTTCGACGCCCTCGATCTCGAGCCGGGACGTGCCGGCCCCCCGCACCCGAGCGCCCATGGCGTTGAGGAACTCGGCCAGATCGCGCACCTCGGGCTCCCGGGCGGCGTTCTCGATGACGCTGGTGCCCTTGGCCAAGGTGGCCGCCATCATCAGGTTGTCGGTCGCCGTGTGGCTCGGGTACTCGAGGACGATGGTGCTCCCGGTCAGTCGGGGTACCCCCGAGGAGTCATCGGCCCGACCCTCCACGTAGCCGTGGGCGGTGGTGAAGGTGGCGCCCATGGCCCCGAGCCCGTTCACGTGGAAGTCGATCGGCCGTGACCCGAAGTCGTCGCCGCCGGGCATGGACACCCGGGCATAGCCGCAGCGGGCCAGGAGGGGGCCGAGCACCACCACCGAGGCCCGCATCTTCTCGACCAGCGCGTAGGGGGCCACGGGGACGACGGCGTCGTTGGCCGGCGAGTCGATCACCAGGTCGCCGGCGGCGTTGCGCTCGATCGTCGCCCCGAGCGCCGCCAGGACGTCGGTCATGATGTCGACGTCGACGATGTCCGGCACGTTCGACAGGACGTGCCGACCCTCGGCCAAGAGGCACGCAGCCATCAGTTTCAGGGCGGAATTCTTGGCGCCACCAGCTCGGATGGTGCCCGACAGGGGTCCATTGGGTTGGATCAGGAAACGGTCCATCGCCCAAGTATGGCGGGCGGGCACCCCTACGGCGGGCCATCTGGGGGTGCGACGTGGCCTCCGGCGGCCCGTCCGCATCTACCCCAGACCCCCACCAACTATGGTCTGGCCCGTGGAACGCCAACGGCAGGCCCCGGACCGGAACCTCGCGCTCGAACTGGTGCGGGTCACCGAAGCCGCCGCCATGGCCGGCAGCCGCTTCATGGGCCGGGGCGACAAGGAGGGGGCCGACGGGGCGGCGGTCAACGCCATGCGCGTCGTGCTCCAGCAGGTGGCGATGGACGGCGTGGTCGTCATCGGCGAAGGCGAGAAGGACAACGCCCCGATGCTGTTCAACGGGGAGCGGATCGGCGACGGCACGCCGCCCATGACCGACATCGCCGTCGACCCGATCGACGGCACGACCCTCACGGCGCTCGGCCGTGGCGGGGCCCTGGCGGTGATCGCCGTCTCCGAGCGGGGCACCATGTTCGACCCGGGGCCCTGCGTCTACATGGAGAAGCTGGCCGTCGGGCCCAAGGGCAAGGGTGTGGTCGACATCACCCGGACCCCGACCGAGAACCTGCACGCCCTGGCCACGGCGGTGGGCCAGCCGATCCGCGACCTCACGGCCGTGATCCTGGACCGGCCCCGTCACCAGGGCATCATCGACGAGGTCCGGGCCTCGGGGGCCCGCATCCGGCTCATCACCGACGGCGACGTGGCCGGCGCCATGGCCACCGGGCTCCAGGACTCGGGCGCCGACATCCTCTTCGGCGTGGGCGGGACGCCCGAAGGCGTCCTGGCCGCCGCGGCCCTCAAGTGCATGGGCGGCGAGATCCAGGGTCGCCTGTGGCCTCGCAACGACGAGGAGCGGACGGCGGCGCTCGACGCCGGCTACGACCTGGACGCCGTGCTCTTCACCGACGACCTGGTCAAAGAGGACAACTGCTTCTTCGCCGCCACCGGGATCACCGACGGCGAGCTGCTCCGGGGCGTGCGCTTCCACGAGTACGGGGCCACGACCCAGTCCCTGGTCATGCGGTCGAAGTCGGGCACGATCCGCAAGATCGACGCCATCCACCCGCTGCACAAGTTGGCGGAGTACTCGAGCGTCGAGTTCAGCTGATCCGACCGGGCACTCGGTGCGCCGGCCTCGGCGGCGCCCGCCGTTCGATCCTCCTCCTCGCCCGACGCGTCGCCCACAGGCGACGCCGGGCCTCCGGTTCAGCTGACGGTCGCCCCGGCCACCCGGAGGCGGACCTCGGCCCGCACCAGCGCCGCTTCGGCCTCGGCCAACTCGACCTCCTCGGGCGTGGCCTCGACGGTCTCGCCCTCGGCGACCACCGGAGCCGGCGTCCCGGCGCTGCGACCGAGGGCCGAGCGCAGCTCGTCGACCCGGGCCTGGGCGGCGTCACGGGCCCGCTCGGCCCGGGGCACGTCGATCTCGTCGGCCAGCTCGGCCACCCCGGCCAGCAAGGTGGCCGTGGTCGTCGGGCCACCGGCTGCCGGGTCGACCGGCGGGGCGGTGGCGCTGGTGCCGTTGTCGACCAACAGGAAGCCGCTGTGGACGGCCAGGCGGACCGAGGTGCCGTCCTCGCGGTCGACCCGGACCTCGCCCGGCACCACGTCGGTCACCAGCGGGGTGTGCCCGTCCAAGATGGTGAGCTCGCCGTCGGACGTCCGCAGCACGAGGGCGACGGCTTCGCCGTCGAGCAACGCCTGCTCCGGGCTGACCACCTCTACGGCGAACGGCATCAGGCGCCTTCGCTCTCCAGCCGGGCGGCCTTCTCGAGGACGGCCTCGGCGCCGCCGACGTTGAAGAAGGCCTGCTCGGGGATGTGGTCGAGGTCGCCCTTGACCAGGGCCTCGAACGACTCGACCGTCTCGTCCACCGGGACGGTGACGCCCTTCAGGCCGGTGAAGGCCTCGCCGACGTTGAACGGCTGCGACAGGAACCGCTGGATCTTGCGGGCCCGGGACACGATCTCGCGGTCCTCCTCGGACAGCTCGTCGAGACCCAGGATGGCGATGATGTCCTGCAGCTCCTTGTACCGCTGGAGGACGCCCTGGACCTGTCGGGCGACGTTGTAGTGCCGCTCGCCCACGACTTCGGGGGCCAGGATGTTCGAGGTCGAGGTCAGCGGGTCGACCGCCGGGTAGATGCCCAGCGAGGCGATGTCACGGGACAGCTCCGTGGTCGCGTCGAGGTGGGTGAAGGTGGTGAACGGCGCGGGGTCGGTGTAGTCGTCCGCCGGCACGTACACGGCCTGCAGTGAGGTGATGGACCGGCCCCGGGTCGAGGTGATCCGCTCCTGCAGCTCGCCCATCTCGTCGGCCAGGGTCGGCTGGTAGCCCACGGCCGACGGCATGCGGCCGAGCAACGTCGAGACCTCCGAGCCGGCCTGCACGAACCGGAAGATGTTGTCCACGAACAGCAGCACGTCCTGGTTCTGGACGTCACGGAAGTACTCGGCCATGGTCAGGGCGGCCAGGGCCACCCGGAGGCGGACGCCCGGAGGCTCGTCCATCTGGCCGTAGACCAGGGCGGCCTTCTCGATGACCCCGGACTCCTGCATCTCGATCCACAGGTCCGTGCCCTCACGGGTGCGCTCGCCGACGCCGGCGAAGACCGACACACCACCGTGGTTGGTGGCCACCCGGTTGATCATCTCCTGGATGAGCACGGTCTTGCCCACCCCGGCCCCGCCGAAGAGGCCGATCTTGCCACCCTCGACGTAGGGCTCGAGGAGGTCGATGACCTTGATGCCGGTCTCGAACATCTTGGCCCGCGGCTCGAGCTGGTCGAACGCCGGCGCCGGGCGGTGGATCTCCCAACGCTCCTTGACCTCGCCGATGTCGTCGGTGTCGAGCGGCTGGCCGAGGACGTTGAAGACGTGCCCGAGCACGACGTCGCCCACCGGGACGCTGATGCCCCGACCGGTGTTGCGCACCAGGGCGCCACGCACCAGGCCGTCGGTCGGCTGCATGCACACGCAGCGCACGCGGCCCTCGCCGATCTGTTGGGCCACCTCGGCCGACACCGTGACCTTCTGGCCGTCGAGGGTCAGGTCGACCTCGACCGCCATGTTGATCTCGGGCAGGGCGTGGGGCGGGAACTCGACGTCGATCACCGGCCCGGCGATGGAGACGACGCGGCCGTCCTCGAGCTGGCCGGCGGCCGGCGTGTCGGTGGTCGGTGCGGTGGTAGTCATGAGCGTCAGGCTCCCTTCGGTTGGCGGAGCGCTTCCGCTCCACCCACGATCTCCATGATCTCGGTGGTGATGGCGTCCTGCCGGGCGCGGTTCATGATGCGGCTGAGCCGGGTGATGAGGTCGTCGGCGTTGTCGGTGGCCGCCGCCATGGCCCGCTGCTGGGCGGTGAAGAACGACGCCGAGCCCTCGAGGAGGGCCGAGAAGATCTCCGACTCGACCGCCTTGGGGGCCAGCACGGCCAACAGGTCGGCCACGTCCGGCTCGAACTCGGTGTAGCCCCGGGCCCCGCCCGTCGGCTCGGGCGCCGCCTCACTCTCCTCGCCCGGGGTGGCCCGCGGGTCCGGGAGGGGCAGCAGTTGGCGGGTCTCCACCACCTGGGTGGCCGAGGACACGAAGTGCGTCGACACCAAGAGCAGCTGGTCGATCTCGTCGGCCATGAACGGTCCGGCGACGGCGGCGGCCACGTCCCGGGCGTCGGCGAACGTCGGGCGCTCGCTGATGCCGACGAAGGACCGGGCGACCTCCTGGCCCCGGTAGCGGAAGTAGGACTGGGCCTTCTTGCCCACCGTGTACATCGTCACCGTGGCCCCCGAGGCGCGGACCTCGTTGGCCAGGCGCTCGGCCGCCCGCAGGACGGAGGAGTTGTAGGCCCCGGACAGGCCGCGGTCGGCCACCAGCACGAGGATCCCGACGCGCTCGGGCGACTCGGGCGTGCCCAGGAGCTTCTCCCCCGCCGACGGGTCACCGATGACCACCTCGACCACGATGCGGGCCATGCCCGCCCGGTAGGGGCGGTTGGCCACCATCCGGTTCTGGGCCCGGACGATCTGCGAGGCGGCGATGAGCTCCATCGCCTTGGTGATCTTCTTCGTCGCCTGCACACTGCGGATCCGACGCCGCAGTACGCGTTCCTGCCCGCCGGCCATCGATCAGCTGACCTCGCCGGTATCGAAGCTGCCGAGGAACTGCTCGAACGCCTTGTCGAGGGCGTCGGTGTCGGGCAGGGTCTTGGTCGAACGGATGTGCTCGAGCAGGTCGGCGTGGTTGCCGCGGAAGAACTCGCGCACCTCGACCTCGAAGCGTCGGACCTCGCTCACCGGGATCTCGTCGGTCCAGCCCTTGGTGCCGGCGTAGATCACCAGCACCTGCTCCTCGACCGGGACCGGGGCGTTCTGGGGCTGCTTGAGCAGTTCGGTCAGGCGGTAGCCCCGGTCCAGCTGGGCCTGGGACACCTTGTCGAGCTCGGACCCGAACGTGGCGAAGGCCTCGAGCTCGCGGAACTGGGCCAGGTCCAACTTCAACGTCCCGGCCACCGCCTTCATGGCCTTGATCTGGGCGGCGCCGCCCACCCGGGAGACCGAGTTGCCGACGTTGATGGCCGGCCGCGTGCCGGCGTAGAAGAGGTCGGCCTCCAAGAAGACCTGGCCGTCGGTGATGGAGATGACGTTGGTCGGGATGTAGGCCGAGATGTCGCCGGCCTTGGTCTCGATGATCGGCAGCGCCGTCAGCGAGCCGCCGCCCAGGGCGTCGGAGAGCTTGGCCGCCCGCTCGAGCAGGCGGGAGTGGAGGTAGAAGACGTCGCCGGGGTACGCCTCGCGGCCCGGCGGGCGCCGGAGCAGCAGGGAGACCTGGCGGTACGCCTCGGCCTGCTTGGACAGGTCGTCGTAGACGATGAGGGCGTGCTCGCCGTTCTCCATCCAGTGCTGGCCCATGGCGCAGCCGGTGTACGGCGCCAGGTACTTGAACGGTGCCGGGTCGCCCGCCGAGGCCACGACGACCACGGTGTAGTCGAGGGCGTCGTGGGCGGCCAGGGTGCCGACCGTCTGGGCGACCGACGAGTTCTTCTGGCCGATGGCCACGTAGATGCACTTCACGCCCTGGCCCCGCTGGTTCAGGATCGTGTCGATGGCCACGGTGGTCTTGCCCGTCTTGCGGTCGCCGATGATCAGCTCCCGCTGGCCGCGGCCGATGGGGGTCATGGCGTCGATGGCCTTGATCCCGGTCTGGAGGGGCTCCTCCACCGGCTGGCGGCCGACGATGCCCGGCGCCTGGACCTCGAGCCGACGGGTCTCGGTGGTGGCGATCGGGCCCTTGCCGTCGATCGGCTCGCCCAGGGCGTTCACCACCCGGCCGAGCATGGCGTCGCCGACCGGCACCGAGAGGATCCGGCCGGTGGCCTTGACCACCTGCTCCTCCTCCAGGGCGTCGACCGAACCGAGCACCACGGCGCCGATGGTGTCCTCGTCGAGGTTCAGGGCCAGGCCGACGGTGCCGTCCTCGAACTCGAGCAGCTCGTTGACCGCCGCGCTCGGGAGGCCCGAGACCCGGGCGATGCCGTCGCCCACTTCCACGATCCGGCCGATCTGCTCGGCGCCGACCACCGGTGTGTACTCGGCGACGTTGCGCCGAAGCGCCTCGGTGATCTCCGAGGCGTCAATCGTCAGCTCTGCCATCAGTTCGCTCCCTCTGGGTGAGTCGTCGTGTCGTTCGGTGTGGCGGTGCCGGGTCGCAGTCCGGTGATGGCTGCGTCGTCCCAGCCGCCGGGCAGGAGGTGTTCACGGAGGTTGTCCAGACGGCCCCGGGCGGTGGCGTCGACCTGGAGGTCGCCCACCTCGACCCGCACGCCGGCCAACAGCTTGGGGTCGACGGTCACCTGCAGCTCGACCGGCGACTGGGCCAGGGCGCTCAGCGAGTCGGTCAGGCGCTGCCGCTCCTCGGCGTCGACCTCGGCGCCGGCGGTGACCCGGGCCACCCGCCAACCGCGGGCCTTGGCCACCTGCTCGACCAGCCAGTCGAGCGTGCCGACGACGTCCCGGGCCCGGCCACCCACCACGGTGAAGGTGACCAACCGCAGGGTCGCCGGACGCACCTTGCCCTCGAGCAGCTGGACCACCAGGCCCCGGCGGGCCGACACCGGCAGGTCCCGGTCGGTCAGGGCGGCCCGGAGGGCCGGCGTCGACGCCACCGTCCGGGCGAAGCGGAACAACTCGTCCTCGACCTCTTCGAGCTCGGCCGTCGGCAGGTCCTCGAAGACGGCGGTGGCATAGCCACCGACCCGTTTGCGAGCGTCGAGCAGACTGAGGGCCGGTTCCTCGTCGTCCGTCCCGTTGGCCGCGTGGCGGGCCCGGGCGGCCAGCCAGCTCTCGGCCGAGGGCACCTCGGGGGCGGGCACGGCGGCGGCGGCGTAGCCGGCCGCCCGACGGGCCGGGTCCGAGACCTTGCCGTCCAGCAGCTCCTGGAGCACCACCCGCCGGGTCGGCGCCGCCACCGACGTGTCGGTGAGGGCCGACCGCAGGGTCGGGTTGGCGGCGAACAAGAGGTCGACCGAGGTCAGGTCCTCGGCCAGTCGAGCCAGCTCCTCGCCGTGCACCGTCTCGATGACGGCGGCGGCGTAGCCCTGGAGCGAAGGGTTCACGCCCGGGTCCCGGCCCCGGCCGCCGCCGCGCCACCGGCGTCGGTGTCGGCCCGGAGGGCGTCGACGGCCTCGTCGATCAGGGCCCGGTGGGCCTCGGCGTCGACCTCGCGGCCGATGACCTGCTCGACCACGTCCATGACCAGCTCGCCCAGTCGGGCAGCGGCCTCGTCGACCGCCCGCTGGCGGGCCAGGCGGATCTCACCCTCGGCGCTCGAGACCAGGCGTTCGTACTCCTCCTGGCCCCGGGACTGACCGTCGGCGGTCACCTGCTCGGCCGTCCGGGCGGCCTGGGCCACGATCTCCCGGGCGTTCTGGCGGGCCTCCTCCAGCGTCGAGCGGCGCTCGTCGTCGGCCGCCTCGGCGTCGGCCTTGGCCTCGTCGGCCGCCTCGAGCTCCGACTTGATCTTGCCGATGCGCTCGTCGAGGGCGACCTTGAGGAACGGCAAAACGTACTTGCCGACCACGGCCAACACGATGAGGAAGGCCACCAGCTCGACGAAGAACGTCGCGTTGGGGATCAAGAAGTTGCTGGTTGCGATGGGCATTCCTGTCAGCCTCGTTCAGTCGTTCGTTCGGGTTCGCCGGCCTAGCGCACGGCCGACGCCGGCCACACCGCCAGGGTGGGTCCGGCGCACGGAGGTGCGGCCTACTTCTTGTACAGCGAGAACACGAACAGGGCCGTGAACGCCAGGTTGATGAAGTACATGGCCTCCACCAGACCGACGGTCAGGAACATGATCGTGAAGAGTCGACCCTGCGCCTCGGGCTGGCGAGCCACACCGGCGATCGTCTGACTACCCGCCAGGCCGTCGCCGATGGCTGCCCCGACGGCGCCGCCGCCGAGGGCCAGGCCACCGCCGACCATGGCGCCAGCCAGCTGGATCGCCTGTGCCGTAGTGTCTGCCATTTTTCTTTGTCTCCTTTGTCTCGGTGTTAGTGGTCGCTCGTCGACAGCGGGGAGCCCGCAGTCTGGAGCGAACCTGCCGGGATGGCGTTCGGGTCGGGAAGGTCGTTGTTCTCGTGGATCAGGTGCTCGCCGGGGTCGGCGCTGTCCTCGTGGTCGGTGCTCATGGCCACGTCGAAGTACAAGATGGTGAGGAGGGCGAAGATGAACGCCTGGATCACGCCGATGGCCAGGTCGAACAGCTTCCAGATCGGGTTGACGATCAGGACGAGCACGTTACCCACCGGGATGGCCCCGATCTTCCACACCCCGAGGTAGGCGATCAGGGACAGCATCAGGGTGCCCGACAGCAGGTTGCCGAAGAGTCGGAGGGCCAGGGTGATCGGCTTGGCGATCTCCTCGACCAGGTTGATGAAGAAGTTGAACGGCAGCAGGTAGATCGGGAACGGCTGGGTCATGTAGTGCTTGAAGTACCCCGCCGCCCCACGGGCCCGGACCGACGAGATGTGCACCAGCACGATCACGAAGAGGGCCATGGCCAGTGGCAGGTTGATGTCCCCGTTGGGCGAGGTCAGCCACTCGTAGCGGCTGCCGAGCCCGAGCACCTCGAGCAGGTTGCAGATGAAGATGAAGACGAACAGGGTCATGGCCAGCGGGATGACACTGGCCCCCTTCTCCCCGATCGATCCCTCGACCTGCTTGCTGACCGCCTCGTAGCCGAGCTCCCATGCCGCCTGGAGGCGGCCCGGGACACCCGAGGTGACCTGACGGCGAAGCTTGACGCAGATGAAGATGGTGATGGCCACGGCCACCGCCGTCTGCCAGATGGTGTCCATGTTGAAGGTCAGGCCGCCGATGGTCCTCTGGACGTGGTCGCCGACGCTCACGTCGGCCAGCACCGGCTGCATCAGTCCCACCACACCGGCCATCAGTCCTCGCCTCCCGGCAGTTCATCGGGTACCGGCACCGCGTCGAGCGCCCGGTCGTCGACCCCGCCGTCGAGGGCGTCCACGTCAATGACCCCGTCGAAGCCGCCGGTGCCCATCTTGGCCATGGACCGGGCCACGTTGATCAGCAGCATGAGCTGGAAGACGGCCAGCCCGGCCAGCACCCCGAAGCCCAGGTCGAACGAGAGGAAGAGCAGCCCCAGGGCCACCACCGAGATGAGGGCGAGGCGGGCCACCGTGTTCAGGGCCAGGGGGCGCCGCTTGTTCTCGTCGCCCCGGGCGCCGACCTTGACCACCGAACGCTGGACCATGCGGAAGTTGAAGAGCCCGAGGCCGAGGCCGATGCACAGGCCCAGGCCGACGAGGGCGAAGTTGAGCACCAGGCACAGGATCAGGCCGAGGACGCCGACGGTGAGGGCGCTGAACACCGTCCGTCGCGAGACGGTGGCGACGTCGGGGAGGGAGAAGCGGGCGAACATCAGCGGACTCCCCCGGCGACGGCCGAAGGGCGGCTCATCGGAACTTGCGGACCTGGGCCAACGAGAGCATCACGGCACTCACGATGCCGAAGACCAGGCCCACGAAGGTCAGCCAGGGCTGCGTCCCCAGCCAGGCGTCGAGCCCGTACCCGATCGCGCCGCCGGCGATCACACTGATGGCGACGGCCGTGCCCATCCAGAAGAAGTCGCCCAAGCTGGGCTCGCGGCGCGACGGCGCCGGCGCACCATCCGGGTCGTGCGGAGGACGGTCGGCCATGGTCTGTTCGTGCCGCGTCAACAGGGAGGTGAGGGAAAGACTGCAATCGGAGTTCCCAGGTTCACGCGTCGGTCGGCCGACCGGCGCGGCCCACCGGGACGCACGCCGCGTCCCGAACCGCGAGGGAAGTGAGTTAACACGGCGGTAATCATCGCATCCGGCCTGGCCCCAGGGCAAAACCATCCGGCCCGAGGCGTTGACCTGCGTCGCCGGGGGCCACCGGTACGGCAAAAGTGCTGGTGATGGGGCTGTCGGCGGCCGGGCGGTCGGGCGGGCCGGTCTCGGTCGGCTCGTCGTCGGGTGGTCCCCCGTCCTCGGCGTCGCGCTGGCGGACGCCCGGGTGGAAGAAGGTGTAGAGGGCGATCCCGAGGGCGAGCACCCCGAACGGGATGATCACGTTCACCCGGTGGACGAAGAGCGGGAACAGCACGAAGCCCGACAACAGCGCCGTCCAGGCCCACAGGATGAGCACGCTCCGGCGGTGGCCGTGGCCCAGCCGCAGCAGGCGGTGGTGGATGTGGTCCTTGTCCGGCGTGTGGAACCCGGTGCCCCGGGCCGTCCGGCGGATGAAGGCGAAGCCCATGTCGAGCAGGGGCACGCCGAGGATGAAGAACGGAATGAACAGCGGTGCGAAGAAGAAGTAGGTGACCCCGGCCGCCGGCGGGGTGCGACCGCCGATGACCATGGTCGAGGCCGACATCAACAGCCCGAGGAACAGGGCGCCGGCGTCGCCCATGAACATGCGGGCCGGATGGAAGTTGAAGGGCAGGAAGCCCAGACAGACGCCGCAGGCCAGGACGGCCACCAGGGGGCCCACGTTGCCCGGGGGCAGCACGCCCAGGTCCATCAGCCGCAGCCCGTAGATGGCGAGGGCCCCGCCGCCGATGGCCACCACCCCTGCCGCCAGGCCGTCGAGGCCGTCGATCAGGTTGATGGCGTTGGAGAGGGCGATCACCCACAGCGCCGTGATGAGGGGGATGAACCCCGGCGTGAGCACGAGGAAGCCCACGCCGAAGTGCGCCCCGAACGGCACCTTGAACTGGTACATCGTGACGCCGAGGAAGTACAGGATGCTGGCCGCCAGCACCTGGCCGGCCATCTTGGCCGGAGCCGACATGTCCCGGACGTCGTCGATCAGGCCGACGGCGAAGATCGCCGCCGCCGCCAGCACCACGCCGAGCGGCTCCGACGACCCGGCGAACACCAGGTGGATACCGGGGACGAAGGTCCCGATGCCGACGGCCACCATCATGGCCACCAGGAAGCCCATGAACATCGCCGCCCCCCCGCCGTACGGGGTGGCCTGCTGGTGGACCTTGCGCTCGTCGGGCAGGGCGACGTAGCCGACCTTCTGGGAGAGCCGCCGGGCCGGGAGGCAGAGGGCGGCGGTGACCACCGCCGCCACCACCAGGATCACGGCGTACCACCCGAGCGGCGGCATGTGGGTCGGTGTTCCGGCCGCTCAGCCCAGCGTCGGGTAGGGCGCGAACCCGGCGCACAGGGCGGCCACGTCGGCCCGCACGGCGGCCACGGCCGACTCGTCCTGGCGCTGGCGGAGGGTCCGTCCGATCAGGCCGGCGATGGCCTGGAACTCCGCCGGGCCCATCCCGGCGGTCGTCTCGGCCGCCGTGCCGAGCCGCAGGCCCGAGGTGACGAACGGCGAGCGGGGGTCGTCGGGGATGGTGTTGCGGTTGCAGGTGATCCCGGCCCGGTCGAGCACCTCCTGGGCTTCCTTCCCGGTGAGCTCCTCGTCGAAGGTCCGCAGGTCGAGCAGGACCATGTGGTTGTCGGTACCCCCCGACACCAGGCGAAGTCCCTGGTCGGCCAGCGCCGCGGCGAAGGCCCGGGCGTTGGTCACGACGGCCCGGGCGTAGTCGGCGAACTCGGGTCGCTGGGCCTCGGCGAAGGCCACCGCCTTGGCGGCGATGGCGTGCTCCAGGGGGCCGCCCTGGAGGCCGGGGAAGACCGCCCCGTCGATCTTCTTGGCCAGGTCGGCCCGGCACACGATGGCGCCGCCCCGGGGGCCCCGCAGCGTCTTGTGGGTGGTGAAGGTGACGACGTCGGCGATCCCGACCGGCGAGGGGTGGGCGCCGCCGGCGATGAGGCCCGCCGGGTGGGCGGCGTCGAACATGAACAGGGCACCGACGGCGTCGGCGATCTCGCGGAACGGGATCGGGTCGATGACCCGGGAGTAGGCGGTCGAGCCGGCCACGATCAGCTTGGGCTGCTCGGACTTGGCCAGGTCGGCCACCTGGTCGAAGTCGATGACCTCGGCCCCCTCGGCGGGACCGGCCGGCGTGACCCCGTAGGCCACGAACCGCCAGATCTTGGAGGTGATCGAGGCCGGCGAGCCGTGGGTCAGGTGGCCCCCGTGGTCGAGGCGCATGGCCAGGATGGTGTCGCCGGGCTCGAGCAGCGCCTGGTAGGCGGCCAGGTTGGCGTTGGCCCCGGCATGCGGCTGGACGTTGGCGTGCTCGGCGCCGAAGAGCGCCTTGGCCCGCTCACGGGCCAGGTCCTCGACTTCGTCGATCACCTGGTTCCCGCCGTAGTAGCGCCGGCCCGGGTAGCCCTCGGCGTACTTGTTGGTGAGCACCGAGCCCGAGGCGGCCAGCACGGCCGGCGAGGTGAAGTTCTCCGAGGCGATCAGCTGCAGGGTGGTGGACTGGCGCCCGAGCTCGTCGGCCAGCAGGCCGGCGACCTGGGGATCGTCCGACAGCCACCCGGCGAACGGCGGCGGCGAGGAGTAGGCGCTCATGCGGCCGGCGTCCGATGCCCGGGGCGGGCGGGGAGGGTAGGCATCCGCCGATTGTACCTACCGGCGTCGGGCGCCGAAGGCCGATAGCGTTGGTCGCCCGATGGCCCTCAACCCTCGAACTCCGGTGATCGTCGGCGTGGGGCAGGTGACCAACCGCCCCGACCCGGCCGTCGCCGCCGTCGACCGGCCCGACCCCATCGAGCTCATGGCCCGGGCCCTCGAAGCGGCGGCCGAGGACTGCACCGGCACGTCGGCCGGGGCGCCGGCCGGCGCCGGCCGGCGGCTCCTCGAGGGCCTCTCGAGCCTGCGGACCCTCGGTTCCTACGGCAGCCCGCTGGTCAACCCGGCCCTGCTGGTCGCTGCCCGGCTGGCCATCGAGCCGGCGGCCACGGTGCTCACCGGGACGGGCGGCAACACGCCGCAGTCGCTGGTGCACGACAGCGCCCTGGCCATCGCCCGGGGGGACCTCGACACCGTCGCCATCGTGGGGGCCGAGTGCGGCTACACCCGCGCCCTGCAACGTCGGGATCCCGAGCAGGCGCCCCTCGATTGGCCGACCCAGCCGGCGACGACCCCCCTACCGGAGATCTTCAGCCCCGACCGGATGCCCAACACCGACCACGAGCTGGCCCACGGTCTCTACCTGCCGATCCAGGTCTACCCGATCCTCGACGTGGCCCACCGTCACGCCCAGGGGTGGTCGCCCGAGGAGCACCGCCGGCGCATCGGCGCCCTGTGGTCGGGGTTCTCGGAGGTGGCGGCGGCCCATCCCGCCGCCTGGTTCCGCCAGGCCCGCACGGCCGACGACATCATGACCGCCCGCCCCGACAACCGGATGATCTCGTTCCCGTATCCGAAGCTCTGCACGGCCAACATGGCGGTCGACATGGCGGCCGGGTTCCTCCTGTGCAGTGTCGAGGCCGCCCGGTCGGCCGGCGTCCCCGAGGACCGTTGGATCTTCCCGCTGTCGGGGGCCGAGGCCACCGACCACTGGTTCCTCTCCGAACGGCCCGAGCTGTACCGCTCGCCCCCGATCCGCCTGGCCGGCGCCCGGGCCCTGTCGCTGGCCGGCGTCGGCCTCGACGACGTCGACCTGGTCGACCTGTACTCGTGCTTCCCGTCGGTCGTCCAGATCGCCGCCCGCGAGCTCGGGCTGGCGGTGGACGACCCGGGGCGGCCGCTCACCGTGACCGGCGGGCTCACCTTCTTCGGCGGGCCGGGCAACAACTTCGTCACCCACAGCATCGCCACCACGGTGCAGCGGCTGCGGGAGGGGCCGGGCGAGGTGGGACTGGTCACCGGTCTCGGCTGGTACGCCACCAAGCACGCCGTCGGCCTCTACGGCACCCGGCCACCCGAGCACGAGGGACGGGACGGGTTCCGCTGGGCCGACGTCCAGGCCGAGGTCGACGTGCTCCCCCGCTGCGTGACCGACCCGGAGGCCCGGGGGCCGGTGACCATCGAGACCTACACCGTGCGCTACGAGCGGGACGGCACGCCGGGACACGGCATCGTGGCCTGCCGGACCCCGAACGGCACCCGGGTGTGGGCCGACGCCCACGACCCGGGCGACCTGGCCGAGTTGGTGGCCACCGAGGGCTGCGGGCGACCGGGCGTGGTCGACGACGAGGGGAAGTTCCACCTCGCCTGACGGCGGGCGCCCAGTGGCTGGGGCCCGGACCTACTCCGGCGAGCTGCGCCGGGCGAACCAACGACGCTGGAGCCCCCGCATGGCGACGGCCGCCTCGATCCGCTCCCACGCCACGCCACCCTCGCGCAGGCAGCGGGGCTCGTCGCCGGTGCAGTCCACGACCGTGGACGGCACGCCGTCGCACGTGCCGCCCTCCATGATCATGGCCACCGACCCCCGGTCGAAGGCGGCAGCGGCGTCGGACGCCGTCGTCGCCGGTGGGCGGCCGTGGGCGTTGGCGCTGGTGACGGCGAGGGGCCCGATCTTTCGCAGCAGGGACCGCAGCCAGCGGTCCTTGGGCTCGCGCAGCCCGACCGTGGTGCCGTCCCCGCCGAGCTGGGGACCGAGGGCACCGGCCGGCACCACCAGGGTCAGCGGGCCGGGCCACATCCGGTCGGCCAGGGTCTTGGCCATGACCGGCCACGACGATGCCACGTCGTGCACCTGGGCCGTTCGCCCGATGAGCACCGGCAGGGCCAGGTCGGCCGGGCGTCCCTTCGCTTCGAAGATGCGGGCCAGCCCCTCCGGCCGATCGATCCGGGCGGCCAGGCCGTACACGGTGTCCGTCGGCAGCCCGACCACCTGACCCCGTTCGAGCGCGGCGAAGAGCCGGTTCAGGTCCCGGGGTCCGACGATCTCGGGGCCGTCGCCGGTCGCCACGTCGCTCACCAGCGAGCCACCAGTCCGCGTGGTCGACCGGTCAGGTCCGGCAACACCGAGGCGTCGACGAAGCCGAGCGCCCTCGCCATCTCGACCGAGGCCGACGCCTGGTGGGGGGCGAGCTCCACCACGGCCGCCCCGGGCCGCCGTAGCCACGCCACCGCCCCGGTCAGCACGGCCTCCACGTCGGCCAGGCCCGGCGTCCCGTCGCTGGCCGCCGCCGACACCAGCGCCCCTCGGGGCTCGCGCCGCACGTCGGCGGGCAGGTCGGGCCATTCCTCGACGGCCACGTAGGGCGGGTTCGACACCACCAGGTCGATGCGGCCCCGGAGCCGCTCGGGCAGCGCGTCCCACCACGAGCCCTCGGCCAGGTGGACGCGCCCGGCCGCCGCCGGGTCGATCGCCGCCACCCGCTCGAGGTTGCTCCGGGCCACGGCCAGCGCCGCCGGGTCGGCGTCGACCGCCCACACCTCGAGCCCGCCGTAACGACGTCCGGCTTCGCTGGCCAGCGACAGGGCGATGGCCCCCGACCCCGTCCCGAGGTCGACCACCCGGGGGCCACCGGCCACCGGGGCCAGCTGGGCCAGTTCGGCCAGGGCCAGCTCCACGATCTGCTCGGTCTCGGGCCGAGGGATCAGGACCCGGGGGTCCACCTCCAGCTCGAGGTACCGGAAGGCCCATCGCCCCAGGACGTACTGCAGCGGCTCGCCCGCCGTGCGCCGGGCCACCAGCTGCCGCAACCGCTCCCGGTGGGCCTCGTCGACGGCCACCCCGCGCCCGCCCGACGGGCCCGGTCGCCCGAGCACCTCGTCGAGCATCCAGCGGGCCTCGTTGACCGACCCCAACCGGGCGACGACCCAGCCGGTGAGCGCCGGCCGGTCGGCCCCGGCCCCCGGCTCGTCGAGGACGGGCGCCTCAGCCGACGGGAACATCGTCGCCGGCCAGCTGTCGGGACCGCTTGTCGGCCATCAGGGCATCGGTCAGCTCGTCGAGGTCGCCCGCCAGCACCTGGTCGAGCTTGTGCAGGGTCAGGCCGAGGCGGTGGTCGGTGACCCGGTTCTCCTTGTAGTTGTAGGTCCGGATCTTCTCGGAGCGGCCGCCGCCGCCCACCTGGCTCTTGCGTTGCACGGCCAGCTCGGCGGCTACGCGGTCCTGCTCGGCCTTGAGCAGGCGGGCCCGCAGGACGACCATGGCCTTGGCCCGGTTCTGGATCTGGCTCTTCTCGTCCTGCATGGCGACCACGATGCCCGACGGCAGGTGGGTGATGCGCACCGCCGAGTCGGTGGTGTTCACCGACTGGCCCCCGGGGCCGGTCGACCGGTAGACGTCGATCTTGAGATCGCCGGCGTCGATGGCCACGTCGACCTCCTCGGCCTCGGGCAGGACGGTGACGGTCGCCGCCGAGGTGTGGATGCGGCCCTTGGACTCGGTGACCGGCACTCGCTGCACCCGGTGGGGTCCGGCCTCGTGCTCGAGCCGGCGCCAGGCGTCCTCGCCCTTGACCAGGAACACGACTTCGTTCAGCCCGTCGCGCTCGGAGGCGTCCTCGGCCAACACCTCCACCTTCCAATTCCGGGTGGCGGCGTAGCGCAGGTACATGGTGTAGAGGTCCCGGGCGAAGAGGTTGGCCTCTTCCCCACCCTCGGCGCCCCGGATCTCGATGATGACGTTGCGCCCGTCGTTGGGGTCCTTCGGCAGCAGCAGGGTGGTCAGTCGGGCGCTGTGCTCGTCGATGGCCGACTCGGCGCCGTCGATCTCCGCCCGCAGCACCTCACGGTCGTCCCCGGTCACCTCCTCCAAGAGCTCGCGGGCCGTGGCCAGGTCCTCGCGCGCCTGTTGCAGGTCGCGGTAGGTGCCGACGATCTCGGCCAGCTCCTTGTGCCGGCGCGAGAGGTCGCGGATCTTGGTCGGGTCCGAGCTGGTGGCCGGATCGGCGAGCGAGGCCTCGACGGCCTCGAATTCCGCTTCGAGCGCGGCGAGTCGGTCGTCGATCACCGCTGCATGCTCTGCGCCTGGTGGGGAGCGGCCGGGAGCACCGGCCGTCCCGTCGGAGCGAGGCTCAGGCCTTCGCCTTGGCCTTGCCCTTGCCCCCGCGCTCGCCGTAGCGGCGCTGGAAGCGCTCCACGCGACCACCGGAGTCCACCAGCTTCTGCTTGCCGGTGAAGAAGGGGTGGCACTCGTTGCACAGCTCGACGTGCAGGTCGGACTTCGTCGAGTGGGTCACGAACGTGTTCCCGCACGAGCACCGCACGGTGGCGTCCACGTAGTCGGGGTGGATGTCGGTCTTCATGATGCAGCTCCAATGCGCTTCGTATCGATCAAGTCTAGGTACCTCAACGACCAGGGGGGCCGGTCGATTCCCGACCCCTCCCGCCTCACCCGTTGGGCGTGGGGCCCTTGGCGATCTCGGACAGGAACTCCTCGTTGCTGCTGGTCGTCCGGATCTTGTCCATCAGGAGCTCGAGCCCCGAAGCGGCGTTGCCGTCGCTGGCCAGGGCGTTCAGCACCCGGCGGAGCTTCCACACCTGCTGGAGCTCCCCCCGCTCGAACAGCAGCTCCTCGTGGCGGGTCGAGCTGGCGTTGACGTCGATCGACGGGTAGAGCCGACGCTCGGCCAACCGGCGGTCGAGCCGGAGCTCCATGTTGCCGGTGCCCTTGAACTCCTCGAAGATCACCTCGTCCATCTTCGAGCCGGTCTCCACCAGGGCGGTGGCCAGGATGGTGAGCGAGCCCCCCTCCTCGATGTTGCGGGCGGCGCCGAAGAACCGCTTCGGGGGGTAGAGCGCGCCCGAGTCGACACCACCGGACATGATCCGGCCGGTCGCCGGGGCGGCCAGGTTGTAGGCCCGGGCCAGCCGGGTGATGCCGTCCAGGATGATGACCACGTCCTGGCCCTTCTCGACCAGACGCTTGGCCCGCTCGAGGGCCAGCTCCGAGACCGCCGTGTGCTCGTCGGAGGGACGGTCGAAGGTCGACGCCACCACCTCGCCGCGCACCGAGCGCCGCATGTCGGTCACTTCTTCGGGACGCTCGTCCACCAGGAGGACCATCAGGTGGACGTCGGGGTTGTTGGCCTCGATCGAGTGGGCGATCTGCTTCATCACCGTCGTCTTGCCGGCCTTGGGCGGCGAGACGATCAGGCCGCGCTGGCCCTTGCCGATCGGGGCGAGCAGGTCGACGATCCGGGCGGTGACGTTCTCCTTGGCCCCGGGCATCTCGAGCGCCAGCTTCGAGTCGGGGAACAGCGGGGTGAGGTCCTCGAACCGGGGACGGGCCCGGGCGGCCTCGGGGTCGAGCCCCGAGACGGTGTCGATCCGGAGCAGGGCCGGGTACTTCTCGTTGTTCGAGGCCGGCCGGCAGGCCCCCTCGATGTAGTCGCCCCGTCGGAGGGCGAACCGACGGGCCTGGCTGATCGAGACGTAGACGTCCTTGCCCGACGGCAGGTAGCCGTCGCAGCGGAGGAACCCGTACCCCTCGTCGCGCAGGTCCAGGAGGCCACGGACCTCGACCAGCTCGCCCTGGTAGGTGGACTCCTGGTTGTTGCCGCCCTGGAGCTCGCCACCACCGCCGCCGCCCTGGCCCGGTCCGCTGCGCTCGCGGCCGCGACGCCGACGTCCCCGTCGGTTGCCGAGATCGCCGCCGTTCTGCTGGGTGGCGTGGTTCCCGGCATTGCCGGCGTTGCCCGGGCCGGGGTTGCCGTTGCGCCCGTTCTGGCGCTGGTTGCCGGCCTGACCGCCGTTGGCCGTCCGGCCGCCGCCGTTGGACGTGGGCGGGGTGACCGGCTCCACCTCGACCTCGAGCGTCGCCACCACGGTGTCGCCGGCGTCGCCGCCCGGCTCGAATTCGGGCGCCGTGGCCAGGGCGACCACGGCCGCCTCGGCCGGGGCCGAGCCGTTGGCCGCCCCGTCGGTCACGGTGGGCGACGTCGCCTCGGCGGCCGGTACGTCGGCCGTCACCGGGACGTCGGCGTCCTCGGCGGCCACGGCCCGGGTCGAGGCTCGGCTCCGCCGGGCCGGCGCCTTGGCGCCGTTGCCTGCCCCCTCGGCCTCGGCGGCGTCACCGTTGCCGTTCGTCGGCCCACTGTCGGCCGGACCGACGCCCGTGGCCTGCAGGATCTGGTCGATGATGTCGGACTTCTTGGTCCGAGTCGTCGTCTTCAGCGACATGGCGTGGGCGATGGCGTGGAGCTCATCGCGCTCTTTGTTTTCGAGTACGGACCGTTCGAGCTGCTGTTCGGCAGTCATCGGCCTCCTCATCTCGTAGAGGTACGCAGTCGTGTGGCCTGGCCACATGCTGCGGGAAACAGGAAGTTGAGGACCGGACGGTCGATGTTCCGACCTGCCCCCGTCACCACCGGCTACGGCACCGAGTCGGGACCCAGAAGTGGTCCGCGACGAACGCTCCGAGGCGCTAGTGGGATATCTGCAGTGTAGCGGTCCCGGTGACAAAGGGGCAACATCGGTTCCCGCCAGGGGTTTTTGGCTCCCCGAGGGACCTCAGACGTCGAGTTCGCCCAGGATGGTGTCGAGGTCCGGCTCCACCACCATCGGCACCGAGATCTGGCTGATGGCCAGGTCAGGGTCCTTCAGGCCGTGCCCGGTGAGCACGCAGACCACCGTGCTGCCCGACGGCACCCCGGTCTGGAGCAGGCCGGCCACCGAGGCCGCCGACGCCGCCTCGCAGAACACCGATTCCTGCTCGGCGAGGAACCGGTAGGCGGCCAGGATCTCCTCGTCGGTGACGGCGGCGATGGCGCCGCCCGACTCGCTGGCGGCGGCGGTGGCCGAGTACCAGCTGGCCGGGTTGCCGATCCGGATGGCCGTGGCGATCGTCTCGGGGTGCTCGACCGGGTGACCCAGCACGATCGGGGCCGCCCCGGCGGCCTGGAAGCCGAGCATCCGCGGCAGCCGGGTGGCGTGCCCCGCCGCCTTGTATTCGCAGTAGCCCCGCCAGTAGGCCGTGATGTTGCCGGCGTTGCCCACCGGGATGCAGTGGACGTCGGGGGCGTCGCCCAGCACGTCGACGACCTCGAAGGCCCCCGTCTTCTGCCCCTCGATGCGGTAGGGGTTCACCGAGTTGACCACGGTCACCGGGGCCTTCGACGGCAGCTCGCGCACGATGGTCAGCGCCTGGTCGAAGTTCCCCCGCACCTGGAGCACCCGGGCCCCGTGCACCAGCGCCTGGGCCAGCTTCCCGAGGGCGATGTGCCCCTCGGGGATCAGGACGGCGCAGGTCAGCCCGGCCCGGGCGGCGTAGGCGGCGGCCGACGCCGAGGTGTTGCCGGTGGACGCGCACACCACCGCCTTGGCGCCCTCCTCGACCGCCTTGGAGATGGCCATGGTCATGCCCCGGTCCTTGAACGAGCCGGTCGGGTTGGCCCCTTCGAACTTGAGCCACACCTGGGCGTCGAGCCGCTCGGAGAGCCGGGGCGCCGGGACCAGGGGCGTGTCCCCCTCGAGCAGGCTCACCACCGGGGTCGCGTCGTCCACGGGAAGGAAGGCGCGGTACTCCTCGATGACGCCGCGCCAGCCGGTGGCCGTCATCCCCCCACCGCCACCGGGGCGTCGGGTTCGGGCGCGCCGACGACCCGCAGGACGCCGCCGATCCGGTCGACGGCGCCGAGCCGCCCGAGGTCCTCCAAGGTTGCCTGCACGTCACCCTCCCGGGCCTCGTGGGTGAGGAAGATCAGCCGGGCCTCCTCGCCCAGGCCGACCTGCTCCATCGAGCGGATGGAGACGCCGTGGTCACCGAACACCGTGGCCACGGCGGCCAGGACCCCGGGACGGTCAGCCACGTCGATGCTCAGGTAGAAGGCCGATCGGAGCTCGGCGATGGGCACCAGGGCCACCCGGGTGCGCCGGGGCGCCGGCGCCGGCGCCGACGACCGCAGGTCCCGGGCCGCGTCGACCAGGTCACCGAGGACGGCGCTGGCCGTCGGCCGGCCACCGGCCCCCTGGCCGTAGAGCATGAGCTCCCCGGCCGCCTCGCCCTCGACGAACACGGCGTTGAAGGCGCCGCGCACCGAGGCCAGCGGGTGGGAGCGGGGCACCATGGCCGGGTGGACGCGCACCGAGACGTCGGTCCCCCCCACCCGCTCGGCCACCGCCAGCAGCTTGACCACGTACCCCAGGCGGTCGGCGAAGGCCACGTCGGTGGCCCGGACGGCGGTGATGCCCTCGTGGTAGACGTCGTCGACCACCACGTCGACCCCGAAGGCCAGGCCGGCCAGGATGGCCGCCTTGGCCGCCGCGTCCCCGCCGCCGACGTCGGCCGAGGGGTCCCGCTCGGCCAGCCCGAGGGCCTGCGCCTCGGCCAGGGCGTCGGCGTAGTCGCTGCCCTCCTCGGACATCTTCGAGAGGATGAAGTTGGTGGTGCCGTTCACGATGCCCATCACCCGGACGAGGCGCTCGCCCACCAGGGACTCGCGCAGGGGCCGGATGACCGGGATGGCGCCGGCCACCGCCGCCTCGTAGAGCAGGTCGACCCCGTTGGCCGCCGCCAGCTCGGCCAGTTCGGCGCCGGCCGCCGCCAGGAGGGCTTTGTTCCCGGTGACGACGGGCCGGCCGTTCCGCAGCGCCGACTCGACCAGGGCCCGGGCCGGATCGAGGCCGCCGATCAACTCGACCACCAGATCCACGTCGTCCCGGGCGACCAACCCCTTGGCGTCGTCGGTCAACAGCTCGGTCGGTATGCCCGGCTGGCGCGGCCGGTCGAGGTCGGCGACGGCGATGCCGGCCAGCTCGAACCGGACCCCGGTGCGGGCCTCGATCTCGTCGCCCCCCGAGGTGAGCAGCCCGACCAGGGCGCTGCCGACGTTGCCGCACCCGAGGACGGCCACCCGCAGCGGCGTGGGGTCGAGCGGGGCACCGGGCATCCGCTCACGCTACCAACCCGGTCGGGGCGCCCCCTTCCGGGCCAGCCGGGTCAGGCGTCCAGTCGCAGCAGGTCGTCGACGGTCTCGCCGCGCACGACGACGCGGGCCGCCCCGTCGGCCACGAAGACCACCGGAGGCCGTGGCACCTTGTTGTAGTTGGAGGCCATCGAGTACCCGTAGGCCCCGGTCACCGGCGTGGCCAGCACGTCGCCGACGGCCACGTCGGCCGGGAGCCGGGCCTCGCCGACCACGACGTCGCCGCTCTCGCAGTGCTTGCCGACCACCCGGGCCGCCGCCGGCCGCCGGGCGCCGGGTTCACGCGGCAAGAAGGCCTCGTAACCGCTGCCGTAGAGCACGGGGCGGGGATTGTCGCTCATGCCGCCGTCGACGGCCACGTAGGTCCGGATGTCGGGGAGGTCCTTGATCGTCCCGACGGTGTACAGGGTCAGCCCGGCGGTGGCGGCGATCGACCGACCGGGCTCGGCCGTGAGCCGGGTCGCCGGATCGACGCCCGACGCGGTGCAGGCGGCCCGGGTGGCGTCGGCCCACTCGGCCATCGTCGGCGCCTGCTCACCGTTCAGGTAGGCCACCCCGAGGCCACCCCCGACGCAGAGCTCGGGCAACCCGAGCGGGGCGAAGAAGGTGGCCACCACCCGGGCCGCCTGCTCGAAGGACGAGACGTCGAAGACCTGACTCCCGATGTGGGCGTGCACCCCAACCAGCTCAACCCCGGGTAGGAACTCGAGGGCGGCCACGGCCTCGGCCGCCGCCCCCGAGGCCACCGAGAACCCGAACTTGGTGTCCTCCTGACCGGTGCGGACGAAGAGGTGGGTGTGGGCTTCGACGCCCGGGGTGATCCGGGCCAACACCTGGGGCCGGGGGCCACCCGGCTCGCCGGTCGGCCCGTCGGTGAGCCGGCCCAGTCGGGCGATCTCGTCGAAGGAGTCGACGACGATCCGGCCGACCCCGGCCTCGAGCGCCGTGCGGAGCTCGGCCTCGGACTTGTTGTTCCCGTGGAGGACGAGGCGTCCGGCTGGGACACCGGCGGCCAGCGCCACCGCCAACTCGCCGCCGGTCGACACGTCCAGCCACATGCCCTCGTCGTGGGCCAACCGGGCCATGGCCCGACACAGGAAGGCCTTGGTGGCGTAGGCCACGCCGTCACCCCATGCGGCCACGGCCTCACGGCAGCTGGCCCGGAGGTGGGCCTCGTCGTAGACGAACAGCGGCGTGCCGAACTGGCGGGCCAACTCGATCAGGTCGACCCCACCCACCCACAGATGGCCGTTCGATCCGATCGAGGCGGTCAGGGGCAGCAGCTGGCGCTCGGGCGGCGCCGAGGGATCGCCCGACGGCTCGACGACGTCGTTCGCAGCGGCCACGGCCAGCAGGTTACGGGACGGCATCGAGCGGGTCGTCCACCGACGGCTACGCTCGACCACTGCTTGGGCCCCCGTAGCTCAGCGGATAGAGCACCGGCCTCCGGAGCCGGTGGCGCAGGTTCGAGTCCTGCCGGGGGCACTTTGACGTGTGCTGCCGCCGTGCCGGCGGCCGACAGGGCGCAGGTCCGGCCGACGTTGGTCGGTGGCGCGACGGCGCCGGTGGTCGCCTGGTGGCCGGTCGGCCAGGATATCGGTCAGCACGCGTCGCCGCCGGGGACGCCCGATCACCAAGCGGTCGGTCGACGCGGCGCGACTCGGGGTCCACGAGGAACAGCCGTCGTCGGCCGCGCCGGCCGGGGGCCCACCAGGGAGCGTGCCACCGGCCGGCGGGACCAACCCGCCCGCCGGCGACCGCTCGACTACAGCGTGCGGAGGTACGCCTCGAACTTGTCGAAGCTCGTCTGGAGGCCGGCCTGGGCCTCGGCCGAACGGAACATCTCGGGCACGTTCGTCTGGTGGGTCACCGTGCGGGTGGTCCCGTCGCCGAGGTCGGTGAAGGTGATCGCCGTGGTCATCCCGCCTTCCACGTCGGGCTCGGTGAACACCAGCCGCTCGGGCTCCACGACCTCGACGAAGACGGCCTTCATCGGGTACTCGGCCCCGTCGGCGTCGCTGACCATGGTCGTCTCGAACACCCCGCCGGGCCGGGCGTCGACCGTGATGCTCTCGATCGGCGTGCTCATGCCGGTGGGGCCCCAGAAGTGGGTGAGGTGTTCCGGGGTGATCATGCAGCGGAACACCAGCTCCCTCGGTGCCGGGTAGTCCCGGGTCAGGGTCAGGTCACCGAGGTTGGTCGTCGGGTCGGTCATGTGGATCGCTCCTTCGTGGCTCGTTGTAGGTCGATGAGATGTTGTTCGAGTCGGTCGAAGCGGCCCGTCCAGAGGCGACGGTGCTCCTCGACCCAGCCGGCCACCCGCTCGAGCGGCACCGGCTCGAGATGACAGGGACGGAACTGGGCCGACCGGCCCCGGGTCACCAGTCCCGCCCGCTCGAGGACCTTGATGTGCTTGGAGACCGCCTGGAGGCTCATGTCGAACGGCGCCGCCAGCTCGTTCACCGTGGCGTCGGCCGTGGCCAACCGCCCGAGGATGGCTCGCCGGGTCGGGTCGGCCAGGGCCGTGAAGGTAGCCGTCAGCTCGTCGTCGGCGACGATGGTCATGGTCAGTGCCCCCTCCTGGTCTCGTACTCAGCCGTTCGGTTTATCAACTGATTAGTTGATCATGAGCCCATGCGGCGGCGCCGTCAAGCGGGGCACCCGGGCGGCGGGTCTCGACCGTGGCCCGGGCTGCAGCCTCGGGGACGGTTCTCGGATGTCGGCCGGTTGACCGGCCGCTCGTCAGCTGCCGGTCCGCCCTTCGGGGACCGGCGTGGTCCGCACCCGCTCCAGACCGTCGGCGAAGAGCTCCATGAGCAGGTGCAGGCTCTCGCCCTGGTCGATGGTGGCCGTCAGCAGGCCGGCGGCCTGCAGCGAGAGGAACCCCTGCAACGACGCCCACATGATCCGGTACCAGTGGGCCAGCTCGTCACCGACCAACCCGTAGCTGGCCAGCAGGGCCAGGAAGGGCTCCCCGACCATGGTGAGGGCGTCGAACATCTCCTCGTCGGTCGGGTCGTGGCGGTTCCACGAGACCAGCCGGGCCAACCCGGGGTGGTCCTCGGTGAACACGGCCGAGGCCTCCATCAGGGCCAGGAGGGCGTCCTTGCCCGCCTTGGCCATGGCCGCCCGGCGCAGCTGGACCGTGAGCATGCCGAAGGCCATGAGCTCGAGGTCCCGCCGCAGGCCGGCCAAGCCGTCCACGTGGGCGTACAGCGACTGGCTGCGCACCCCCAGCCGGTCGGCCAGCAGCGAGAGGGTCAGCTCCTCGATGCCCTGCTCGTCGACGATGCGGGCGGCGGCGTCTAGGACGTCGGTCTTGTCGAGTCCAACTCGGGCGGCCACGATCAGACCTGGTCGAGGGGTCGGTCGTGCCGCTCGGCACGGGTCGAGCGGCGAGTCGGGTCGGTCCTCACGGTCATGGATGGCTCCCTGTCTCGGCGGTGCGCCCAGTCCCGTTCCGGTACCGGGGTGTTCGCGAGTCTTGCTCGCTGGCCCCCCCGGACGTGGGCACCCGGCCCACCCGAGGGAGTATCAGACACCCACCGAATGTCCGCAGTCAATCTTGCGCCGATCGGGCCGGCCCGAAACCGAACACCCGCCGACCGTTGCCGCCCATGACCGCCCGACGCTCGGCCGGACCCAGCTCGGGCGTCGCCTCGTCGGCCAGGGCCAGCAGCTCCTCGTAGTGCTCGGGGGCGGTCTGGGGGAAGTCCGACCCCCAGACCAGGCGGTTCGTCCCGAAGGTGGCCGCCAGCCACGACCCGAACACCCGGCGCTCGTCGGCCGAGGCCAGGTGCACCAGATTGTGCGACGTCACCTTCACGTGCACCTGGTCCAGGTCGGCCAGCGAGGCCAGCGGATCGGTCCCTGCCGGACGCCCTCCTTCCATCTGACAGAAGCCGCAGTGGTCGAGCACCACCGGGACGTCGCCGAAGCGCTCGAGGAGTCCCCGCAGCGCCGGCAGCTGCGACGAGAAGACCGTGAGGACGACGACCAGGCCGGCCGATCGGGCGGCGACGAAGGCCGCCTCGGCTCGCGGCGTCCCGACCCAGGCCGATCCCGGGCGCACCGCCATGCAACGGACGCCGGCCACCCCGGGTCGTCGGGCCAGCGTGCCGATCGCCTCGCCGGCTCCGGGACGGTCGAGGTCGACGGCGATCACCGCCCGGGTGGCCACGGGGTGGCGGGCCGCCACGTCGAGCACGTAGCGGTTGTCGTCCCCGTAGACCCCGGCGGCTTGGACCGCCACCAGTTGCTGGACACCGTGGCGCCCGAGCGCCTCGAGCACGGCCTCGGCATCGAAGCCGCCCCGCACGAACCAGTCGCTCCCGATGCCGGTCGGCGACTTCGGGAACCGCGTCTCGTCGTCGCTGGCAACGTGGATGTGGGTGTCGAGGGGACCGTCGTCGCCGGGGGCCGCCACCGCCGTCGGCCGCTCAGCCGTTCCCGGGGTCGGGCGACGAGGACCCGATGCCCGAGGGCCGGGTCCTCGAGAGGTGGGCGCCGGCGTCGGCCAGGATGAGCTGTCCGGTGATGCAGCGGGCCAGGTCCGAGGCCAAGAAGACCGTGAGCCGGGCCAGCTCGTCGGGCTCGGTCATGCGCCGTAGCGGCGTCGACGCCACGGTGGCGGCGACGATCTCGTCGCTCAGCCCGGCGCGGACGGTCTCGGTGAGGGTGGTGCCGGGCGCCACCGCCACCACCCGGATGCCGGAGGGACCGAGCTCGACCGCCAGGCTCTGGGTCAGGTGGTTGATCCCCGCCTTGGCGGCGGCGTACGCCGCCATGTAGGGCGACGGTCGGGTGGTTTCGCCCGAGCTCACGTTGATGATGACCCCGCCCCGTCCCTGCTCGAGCAGCACCTCGGACTCGGCCCGGGCGCAGAGCGCCGTGAGCACGAGGTTCTGGTCGAGGATGTCCCGCCAGTACTCGCCGTCGAAGCTGGTCGAGGGACCGCCGCCGCGCCCGGCCATCATGCCGATGTTGTTGACGGCGATGTCGAGTCCATCGGACCAGGCCGCTGCCTCCCCCACCATCCGTCCGATCTCCTCGTCCTGACGGCAGTCGGCCACGATCGTCTGCGCCCGGCCCCCTTCGGACTCGATCGCCGCCGTGGTGGCGGCGGCGTGTTCCGGACGGACGTCGGCCACCGACACCGACGCCCCGGCCCGGGCCAACCACCGGGCGATCTCGGCCCCGATGCCGGCGCCCGCCCCGGTGACCAACGCCCCTTTGCCCGACAGATCGATGGTGATGCCCATGACCCTCCCCCCCGGTGGCGCCCCGGGAGCACCCGGCGGCGACGTCGCCCAGAACCTACTGTGGGCCGGGCCGGACGGCACGCAGCCGCCGGCCGGTGGGCGGCCCGGGCCGCCCGGGAGGGGGCGCCATGCGGGCGGTGCGCAACGACGGGTCGGGGCCGGCGGTGGTCGAGGTCGACGAGCCCGGTGGCGACGGCGTCCTGCTCGAGGTGGCGGCATCGAGCATCTGCGGCACCGACCTGGCGCTCATGGCCATGGGCGCCGAGGGCTTCACGTACGGCCACGAGTTCGCCGGCACCGTCGACGGGGTGGCCTACGCCGTGGAGCCCCTGATCGCCTGCGGGCAGTGCGCCCAGTGCGCCGCCGGGGCCACCAACCGGTGCACCGGCGGCCGGGTCAACCTCGGCATCTTCGTCGACGGCGGGCTCTCGGACCGTGTCCGGGTGCCCGAGGGCTGCCTGGTGCCGCTGCCCGAGGGCCTGCCGCTGGCCAGCGCCTGCCTGGTCGAGCCGGCGGCCGTAGCCTGGCACGGCGTGCGGCTGGCCGCCCTCGAGCCGGGGCAGCGGGTGGCCGTGGTCGGTGGCGGGTCCATCGGGCTCCTGGCCGCCGCCTGGGCCCGCAGTCTCGGGGCCGACGTGGACGTGGCGGCCCGGCACGACCACCAGGCCGAGCGGGCCGAACGGCTCGGGGCGGGCCGGCCCGACGGGGAGTACGACGTGGTGATCGACGCCGCCGGCAGCCAGTCGGGCCTGGCCCGGTGCGCCGACCTGGCCCGACCCGGGGCCACGGTGGTCCTCCTCGGCGTCTACTACGACACGGCGCCCCTGGCCGGCACGGCCTCGCTGGTGAAGGAGCTGACCTACACCGCCGCCATGGCCTACGGCCGCCACGACGGGACCCGGGAGGTCGACGAGGCGGCGGCGCTGCTCGCCGGCCATCCCGAGGTCGCCGACGCCCTCATCACCCATCGGCTCCCGCTCGACGCTGCCGCCGAGGCCTTCCGGCTGGCCGGCGACCGCCGGGCCGGGGTGGTCAAGGTGGTCGTCGAGCCCGGGTGACCCCCTCAGCCGGGGACGGCGATGGGCTCGACCTCGAGCGCCTCGAGCAGCTCGGGTGGGGTGGGACGGACGTTGGGCGCCGCCACCAGGCCGACGACCGCACCGAGGACGGCGATCCCCGCCGCCAGCAGGTAGCCGGCGTGGAATCCCCCGGCCAGGGCGGTCAGCGAGGAGGCCCCCTGGTGGACCAGCTGCGTCCCCCGGGACGTGGCCACGGTCACGACGACGGCCAGGCCGATCGAGCCCCCGATCTGGGAGGAGGCGTTCACCAGGCCCGAGGAGACCCCGTTGTCGTCGCCGCTGACATCGGCCTGGCTGGCGATGGTGTTGGGCACGAAGCACATCGGCAGGCCCAGCCCGAAGACGATGAGGCCCGGGAGGATCTGGGTCGTGTACGACCCACCGACCGACACCCCCGACAGCAGCCACAGACCGACGGCGCTGATCAGGCCGCCGGCCACCAGCACCGGCTTCCCACCCATGCGTGACACCAACTGGGCGGCCACGCCCGACGACACGATGGCGGCGACGCCCATCGGCAGGAAGGCGAAGCCCGTCTCGAGCGCCGAGTACCCGTGGAGGTTCTGCATGGTCAGGGTGAGGAGGTAGAACATGCTGACGAACGTGGCCCCGGTGAGCAGTTGGCCGACGTTGGCCGTGGACAGCGAGCGCGACCGGAACAGGCGGAGGGGCACCAGCGGGTCCTGGCTGCGCCGCTCGATGGCCACGAACGCCGCCCCGAGACCCGCCGAGAGGGCGAGCAGGACCACGGTGCGCAGCGACGTCCATCCGTACTGCGTCGTGCCGATGATGGCGTAGACCAGCCCGGTGGCGGCCAGGGTCACGGCCAGGGCCCCGGCCACGTCGAGACCGCCCCGTCGCTCCGCCCGGCTCTCGGCCACGAAGCGGTAGGCGGCCAGGCCGCCGAGCACCCCGATCGGGACGTTCACGAAGAACACCGACCCCCAACCGAAGGCGTGGACCAGGAGTCCGCCCATGACCACGCCGAAGGTCCCGCCCAGGCCGGCCAATGCGCCCCAGATGCCGAGGGCGGTGTTGCGCTCGCGCCCGGCCGGGAACAGCGTGGTGACGATCGACAGGGCCGCCGGTGAGAGGGCCGCCGCCCCGACGCCCTGGACCACCCGGGCGGCGATCAGCATCGCCTCGCTGGTGGCGAAGCCGGCCACCAGCGAGGCTCCCGTGAACACGCCGAGGCCGACAAGGAAGAGGCGCCGTCGACCGAGGAGGTCGGCCAGGCGGCCGCCGAACAGGAGCAGGCCCCCGAACGCCAGGGTGTAGCCGTTGAGCACCCACTGGAGGCTGGTCGGCGAGAAGTGCAGGTCGGTGTGGATCGACGGCAGGGCGACGTTCACGATGGTGGCGTCGAGCACCACCATGAACTGGGCCACGGCCAGCACGGCCAGGGCCCGCCACCG
Source organism: uncultured Acidimicrobiaceae bacterium (assembly GCA_963730735.1). Classification (GTDB taxonomy): domain Bacteria; phylum Actinomycetota; class Acidimicrobiia; order Acidimicrobiales; family RAAP-2; genus CAVSSX01. The sequence continues at coordinate 828,817 of CAVSSX010000007.1, read as the reverse complement.
TCGGGGATCTGGAACAGTCACCGGAGCCGTCATGCGTGCACCTTCCTCATCAGTGGACAAATCATTATGATTTTGAACTATATTTAGACATAATGAATAAGTCAACTGATAGGTAGGCGAATGAACGGATCTGCCAACTACGCTGGACCCATGACTCCTGGGGACGCCGCCACGGCGCCTGAGCTCCACCCGATCCCGGCCGCCGTGATGGCTCGATCGGCGCTGCTGCTGGTCAAGTTGGGGGCGACGCTCTTCGACCGGGCCGGGCCGGTGCTCGACGAGCTCGGGCTCACCAGCCGGGAGTACATGGCCCTGGCCGTCCTGCACGACGACCACCCCCGCTCACAGCAGGAGCTCGGTCAGTTCTGCAATCTGGCCGGTCCCGTGGTCGTCACCCTGACCGACGAGCTCGAGGCCAAGGGCCTGGTGGAACGGCGCCGCAGCACCGAGGACCGACGACGCACCGAGGTGGTCCTCACGGCCAAGGGCGAGCAGGCGTTGGCGCTGGCCGACACGGCGGCCGAACGGCTGCAGGCCGAGATGTTCAGCGTGCTCGACGACGACGCCCGGGCGCAGTTCGACGGCGCCGTCCGACAGGTCATCGAGTGGACCTGGAACGGCTGCGGCTCGATGGAGGCCTTCGAGGAGGCCATCAAGCACTGAGCCCGGAGGCCCAGTGTCCGAGGCTCAGCTGTGGCCGAGCACCGGGTGGGGCACGTAGGGCTCCTCGAGCCGGGCCATCTCCTCGCTGCTGAGCGTCAACTGCTCGGCGGCCAGGGCGTCCTCGAGGTGGCCGAGCTTCGTCGCCCCGATGATGGGCGCCGTGACCCCGGGACGCTGCAGCAGCCACGCCAGGGCCACCTGGGCCGCCGGCACCTGGCGCTCGGTCGCCACCTCGACCACCCGGTCGACCACGTCGAAGTCCGCCTGGCCGTAGAGCGTGTCGGCGAAGGGATCGGACCCCGATCGCGTCGTCCGTCGTTCGCCCTCCCGCGACCGGTTGCCGGCCAGGACCCCCCGGGCCAGCGGGCTCCACGGGATGACGCCCACCCCGAGGTCGACGCACTGGGGGATCATCTCGCGCTCCTCCTCCCGGTAGAGCAGGTTGTAGTGGTTCTGCATCGAGATGAACCGGGTCCAGCCGTTGCGCTCGGCCGCGTGCTGGGCCTTGGCGAACTGCCAGGCGTGCATGGAGGAGGCGCCGATGTAGCGGGCCTTGCCCGACCGCACGACGTCGTGCAGCGCCTCCATGGTCTCCTCGATCGGGGTGCGGGGGTCCCACCGGTGGATCTGGTAGAGGTCCACGTGGTCCATGCCCAGCCGGGTGAGCGACGCATCGATGCCGGACAGGATGTGCTTCCTCGACAGCCCCCGCCCGTTCTCCCCCGGGGTCATCTGGCCGTGCACCTTGGTGGCCACCACCATCTCGTCCCGGGTGAGGTACTTGGGGAGCAGCCGTCCCGTCGCCACCTCGCTGGCCCCGGCCGAGTACACGTCGGCCGTGTCGAAGAAGGTGATCCCGCCCTCGATGGCCGCCCGAACGATCGGCTCGGCGGCGTCCTCGTCGAGCACCCATGCCCGGTCGCTGTCGTTGCCGTAGCTCATCATCCCGAGGCACACCCTCGACACCTTGATCCCGGTGTTCCCGAGCCGTGCGTAGTCCACGTCGATCCCCTCTCGCGTCCTGTCGGGCGGTCGCCGCACCCCGGCGACCCGGGCGGCGCACCGTTGGCGGCGCTCGTGACGCCACGTTCCCGCACGCTAGCGAGACCACCGCCCCGACGAGCCGCCGAACCACCGTCCACCGGTGCGTCACCCGGCGTTCACCGGCCCGTCACGAGATGCCCTGGCCGGGCGGACGACGCCTAGGATCGCCCAGGATGAGCGCCGGGAACGACCTGACGGCCGACGCCCCCGACGAACTGGCCCGACAACTCCAGGCCGTGGCGGCCAACATTGGCTCGGTCCTCTACGGCAAGCAGGACATCGTCCGGCTGGCCTTGACCAGCCTGACCGTCGGCGGGCACCTCTTGGTCGAGGACCTGCCGGGTGTGGGCAAGACCACCCTGGCCAAGGCCCTGGCCCATTCGCTCGGGCTCGACGCTCGGCGCGTGCAATTCACGGCGGATCTCCTGCCCTCCGACCTCACCGGCGCCATGGTCCTCGACCGTGAACGAACCGCGCCGGTGTTCCGTCCGGGCCCGCTCTTCACCAACATCCTGCTGGCCGACGAGTTGAACCGGGCCTCGCCCAAGGCCCAGTCGGCGCTGCTCGAGGCGATGGAGGAGGGGCAGGTCAGCGTGGACGGCTCGACCTACCCGTTGCCCCGACCCTTCATGGTCATCGCCACGCAGAACCCGTTCGACGCCGCCGGCACCTACCCGCTGCCCTTCGGCCAGCGGGATCGCTTCCTGCTCCGGCTCAGCGTCGGCTACCCCGGTCGCCAGGCCGAGGACCGGCTGTTGGCCACGGCCGGCGCCCGGCCGCGGCCCGAGGAGCTGCCGGTGGTGGGCGGTCCGGCGTTGCTGGCCCGCCTCGAGCGCGCTGCCGCCACGACCCACGTGTCGCCGGAGATCCGGGCGTACATCCTCGACCTCGTCGCCGCCACCCGTGCGCACCCCAGCCTCACCGTCGGCGCCTCACCCCGGGCCTCGCTGGCCCTGCTGCGGGCGTCGACCGGCTTCGCCGTGACCGCCGGTCGGTCCTACGTGCTCCCCGACGACGTGAAGGCCGTCGCCGGACCGGTCCTCGGCCACCGCCTGGCGGCGACCTCGGCGGCCGAGCTGAGCGGCTTCTCGCCGTCCCAGCTGGTGTCGGAGCTCCTGACCACGGTGCCGGTGCCGGTGCGGGCGACCAGCCCGACGGCGGCCGGCTGATCCCCTCGGGCTCGGCGACGTCGATGGCCCTCACACCTCGGGGGATCGGCGCCCTGGCGGCCGCCGTGGTCCTGGCCGTCGTGGGTGGGCTCACCGGCACCGAGGAGTTCGTGCTGGCCGCCCTGGCCCTGGCGGTGCTGCTGGTCGGTGGGGCGGTCCAGGCCACGGCGCGCCACCGGCGCTCGGCCGGGCTCTCGGTCACCGTCACCCTGGGCCGATCGATCGTCCCGGTCGGCGTGCCGGTCGACGTCACCGTCGTGGTGGCCGGAGCCGTCGGACCGGTGCGTGTCGAGGACCCCGACCGCTGCTGGGCCGACGGGGCCGTCCCCCGCACGGGTCGATCGGCCGCCGAGTCGCTCGACGTCCCGGCGCCTTCCTCGGACCCACCGTGGTCCCTCGTCCGGTCCGCCCCGACGACCCGCCGGGGCATCCACACCGTGCGCGGCCCCCGAGCCTTCGTCATGGATTCCTACCGTCTGGTGGCCTGCCCGCTCGGCCATGGGCCCTCGGCCAGCCTGACCGTCCACCCGGTGCCGCTCGTCGTCCCGGTCGACCCTTCGCTCCTCATCGGTCACCCGGGCAGCGAGGAGACGACGACACCGTCGGCGCGCGGTCCTCGTGACGGCGGGGGGGAGCTGGCCGGCGTCCGCCCGTACCAGGCGGGCGACCGGCTCCGGCTGCTGCACTGGCCGGCCATGGCCCGCACCGGCGAGCTCATGGTCCGTGATTTCGAGGCCGCCGGACCCCGTCAGGTCACGGTGGTGGTCGACACCCGGGTCGGTCTCGGCGACCTCGCCGTCGAGCGATCCGTCGCCGCGGCGGCCGGCGTCGGCCTCGAGATCCTGGGCCGGGGGGCCCAGTTGGACCTGTGGACCATCGACGGCCACCACCTCGTCGTGGCGCCGGGCGCCGGTGCCGCCGCCGTCCTCCTCGGCGGCCTGGCGGCCTTGCCCACCGGGGACCGGCCGGGATGGTCGGACCCGCGAGGACCCTGGGGCCGTCGCCGCCGGGGCGGGGCCGACCCGTCGCACCGCCCTCCCGACGCCCCCACCGGGGCGGCCGGCGCCAGCTGGGCTGACGTCGCCCTCGTCATCACCTGCGCCGACGGGACGGCCAGCCTGCCGGTCTCGCTCGGCCACGCCGCACGGGTGGTCGTGTCGTGACGACCGCCGCCCCGCCGGCGCCCGGACCACCGGCTGGCGCCCGGGTGCCGGGCGGTCCACGACCGACGCGGGCGGCCCCCCGCCGATCGGGCGAGACCCGGGCGGCCGCCGCCCTCCTGCTGGTCTCGGTGGCGACCACCGTGGCCGTCGCCCGGCTCCTGGTCGACGGGGCCAGTCGCCGGGTCGTCGTCCCGGTGCTCCTGGCCATCGTGGTCGGCCATCTGGTCGCCGGGCTGGTCGCCGGAAGGACCCGGCCCCGTTGGCTGGCCCTGCTCGCCGGGTTGGCGGCCGCCGCGCTCATCGCCATCGTGACCGTCGACCCGAGTCTCTTTCGACCGGGTGCCGACGTGTTCTTGCACCTGAGCACGGTCGGTCAGCAGGTCCGGTCCGGGCTCGGGGAGCTGGGTCGCGACGGCACGCCGTTGCCCTCGAGCCCCGGGGTCGTGCTGTGCATGGCGGGCATCGCCGGCGCCGTCGCCGTGGTCACCCGGGTGCTCTGGTGTCGCCGAGGCGAGGGCGATCGGCCGGCCTGGCGCACCATGGAGGCGTTGGTGCCCTCGGCCGGCCTGGTGGCCTACACCTCGTTGGTCAGCGCCGACGGCGGCCGCACCGCCACCGTGCTCGCCTACCTGGCGGCGGTGCTCGTGTTCGTGCCCGTCGCCGACGCCGCCCGGTCGGTACGGCCCCGGCGTCACGTCGGCCCTCGACCGCTCGGCGGCCTGGTCGTCGGCCTGGTGGCGCTGGCCGTGGTCCTGGTCGCCGGGCTGGGCCTGAGCGGTATGCGGCTCAGCATCTTGAGGGTCGGCCCGGTCGAACCGGCCACCACCGGATCAACGACCGGCGGCCTGCTGCCGGGCACGGTGCTGGTGAACGCACTGCTCGACACCGAGGTCAACCATCCCCGGGTCCCGATCCTGACCGCCACCACGTCCATCCCCACGTACTGGCAGGTCGCCACGCTCTCCACCTTCGACGGCTCGGGCTGGGTGACCAGCGCCGCCGTCGACCAGGCGCTGTCGGGGGCCTCGTCCGCCGGCATCGAGGCCGGTACCCTCCCCGTCCCGGCCGGCGGGGCGACCTTCCGGTCGGACATTGCCATCGACAGCTTCGCCAGCCGTCTGATCCCGGCCCCCTCGGCCGCCCGTTCGGTGACCGGCCTGCCCGGCGCCCGGGTCGTCCCCGAGGAAGGGATCGTGTCGCCGACCACCAGCGGGCCGACCACCGTGTACTCGGTGACCGCCGCCGTGGCCTCGGTACCCTCGGGCAGCGGCACGTCCTCGGGAGTGCGCGGCGTCCGAACTGGCGCCGTACCTGGCCCTGCCCGCCCAACCGGCGGTGGTGGCCCAGTTGGCCGCCGACGCCGTGGGCGACGCCTCGACGCCCCTGGCCAAGGCGCAGGCCCTGGTGAACTGGTTCCGCTCGGGCCGGTTCCGCTACACCCTCGACCCACCGCCGACCCCCGGACCCGATCCGCTCGTCCAGTTCCTGACCGTGACCAAGGCCGGGTACTGCCAGCAGTTCGCCGGCGCCTACGCCCTCCTCGCCCGGGAGGCCGGTCTCCCCACCCGGTTAGTCGTCGGGTTCGCCACCGGCGCCTTGGAGAACGGCCGCTACCACGTGGTCGGGGCGGACGCCCACATGTGGCCGCAGGTCTACCTGGGCCCCCGCGCCGGATGGGTCGCCGTCGAACCCACCCCGCCGGCCCTACACGCCGAGCCCACCCCGGTCGGCGTGCTGGAGCCGACGGCCCAAGCGACGTCGGGCGGCACGGCCGGCGCACCGACCCAGGGGACGGCGGTGACGACGCCGGGGGCCGCCGCCCCGACCACGACGACCACCGCCCCGGCCCGCCACGCCACCCGGTCGTCGGCCGGCCACCCCAGCTCGACCCGTGGGGGTGGGTGGCTGGCGCTCGTCGTGGCGGTCCTGGCGGCCCTCGGCGCCACCCTCCTCGTGATCTCGGCGCTCCGCCGCCGACGGCGCCGGGCCGAGCGCGACCTGGCACCGAGGGCCCAGGTCCTCGCCGCCTGGGAGCGGGCCCAGCAGTCGGCCCGTCGCCACGGCCTGGAACGGCACCCCTCCGAGACGGTGGCCGAGTACGCCGACCGGTTGTCCGCCGGCCCCGTCGACCCGCCCGCTGCCGACCTGATCGAGTTGGCCCGTCTCGTCGAGACATCGGCGTACGGACCCGAGCGCGCCCACGCCGGCGACGGTGGCCATCTCGTGGCGCCGGGCCGAGGACGTGCGACGAGCCACGTCGCGGCGACGACGGGTGCCCCAGCCCACGGGAGGCCGAGGATGACCGGGCGACCCACCGAGGGGCCGCCGACCCGGCGCCGGAGACCGACTCGCCGTCGACGTCGCCGGGCGGGCGTTGGTCCGTGGCCCATCGGGCGGCCGCCCTCGCCCGATCGGCGACGGGGATCGGACGCCAGTCGGTGGCCTCGCGACGACGGGCGCTGGCGGTCGCCCGACGGGCGCTCGCCCTGGCCCATCGGGCGACGGTGGTGGCCCGCTCGTCGGCCCCGCCGCCGGAACTGCCCCCTTCCCGGGCTGGTGGGGACGCGATTTCACCGAGTTGTCACCCGACGGATGCCCCACGTTCGGCGTTCGGTTCAACGGGGGACACCGCACCTTCTTATGCTCTGGGGGTGGCCAACCTTCCGATCGAACCGAACGAGTCCGCCGTGCGTCCCGCGGAGGCGGCCACCGGGGAACGGGCCGGTGCAACCCACGGCCCCGACCGAGGCGGCGGAGCGCTACATCGCCCGCCAGCTGTCCGACCTGAGTTTCAACGACCGGCTCCTCGATCTGGCCGCCGACCCCGCCCAGCCGCTCCTGGAGCGGGTCAAGTTCCTGGCCCTGTTCAGCGAGCGGATCGACGAGTTCTTCCAGGTCCAGGTGGCCGGTCTGAAGCGGCAGCTGGAGGCGGGCGACCGGGCCGCCGGCATCGACGGGAGCTCGCCCCGCGAGCTGCTGGAGGCCTCCCACGAGGTGCTCGGCCGCATGGTGGACCGGCAGTGCTCCCTGCTGCACGACGACCTGCTCCCCGCCCTCCAGCGCGAGGGCATCGAGCTGCTCGAGTGGGACGAGCTCGGTGACGAGGACCGGACGCACCTCGCCCGCCAGTTCGACGAGCTGATCCTCCCGGTGCTCACCCCGCTCACCGTCGACGCCAGCCACCCGTTCCCCTACATCTCGAACCTGTCGCTCAACGTCGCCGTCGAGGTCCGGGGGCCGTCGGCCGACGAGACCCGGTTCACCCGGGTCAAGGTCCCGCCGAACGTCCCCCGGCTGCTCCTCCTGCCCGGCGGCGAGCGCTACGTGGCCCTCGAGGACGTGATCGCCGCCCGCCTGGCCGACCTGTTCCCGGGCATGGACGTGAGCGAGCCGGTCGTCTTCCGGGTCACCCGGGACGCCGACATCTCCCTCGAGGACGACGACCCCAACGACCTCCTGAAGGCCCTCCAAGAGGAGCTCCAGCGGCGGCGGTTCCTGCCGGTCGTCCGCCTGGAGATCGACGGCCGGGGCTCGGACGCCATGACCAAGCGCCTGACCCAGGAGCTCGGGCTCGAGGACATCGACGTCTACGAGACCCGGGGACCGCTCGACCTGTCCAGCCTGTGGGCGCTCCACGGCATCGAGCGGCCCGATCTCCTCGACCCGTCCTGGTCGCCGGTGGTCCCGCCGGTGCTCGACCTCGACGGCGAGGACTCGACCGACCTGTTCAGCGTGCTCGACCGGGGCGACCTCCTGGTGCACCACCCCTACGACTCCTTCGCCAGCTCGGTCGAGGCCCTCGTCCGCCAGGCCGCCGAGGACCCCCAGGTGCTGGCGATCAAGCAGTGCCTCTACCGGACGTCGGGCGACAGCCCGATCGTCGCCTCCCTGGTGCGGGCGGCCGAGCGGGGCAAGCAGGTCGTGGTGCTCATCGAGGTGACCGCCCGCTTCGACGAGGAGGCCAACATCGGTTGGGCCCGCGCCCTCGAGGAGGTCGGGGCCCACGTGGTCTACGGCGTCATGGGGCTGAAGACCCACTCGAAGACCACCCTCATCGTGCGCGAGGTCCACGGCAAGGTGCGCCGGTACTGCCACGTGGGCACCGGCAACTACAACTCGAAGACCGCCCGGATGTACGAGGACTTCGGGCTGCTCAGCTCGCGCGAGACCCTCGGCAGCGACCTGACCGGGTTCTTCAACTTCATCACCGGGCTCTTCACCCCGCCTCCCTACCACGAGCTGTCGACGTCGCCCGGTGGGATCCGCGACACCGTCCTGCGCTGTATCGCCGAAGAGACGGCCGCCGGAGACCAGGGGCGGATCGTCCTCAAGGTCAACGGCCTCGACGATCAGCGGATCATCGACGCCCTCTACGACGCCTCGGCCGCCGGGGTCGAGATCGACCTCATCATTCGCGGCATCTGCTGCCTGCGGCCCGGCGTGCCGGGGCTCTCCGAGCACATCCGGGTCCGCTCGATCGTCGGACCGCTTCCTCGAGCACTCCCGGATCCTGCGGTTCGGCGGCACCGACGGCCGCCCCGTCCACTACTACATCGGCTCGGCCGACCTCCGCCGCCGCAACCTCGACCGCCGAGTCGAGGCCATGATCCCCATCGACAGCCCGGTGGCCTGCGCCCAGCTCGAAGAGACGCTGGGGGTCAACCTGGCCGACGACACCCAGGCCTGGTCGTTGTCGGCCGACGGCAGCTGGCGGCGGGTCCCGAACGAGCGCGGCGTGGCCACCCAAGAGGTGCTCCAGGAGCTGGCCCTGGCCCGCAGCGCCCAGGCCGCAGGCGGCCGCCGTCCCGCCCGCCTGAGCCATCCCGGCCCCCCGGGCGACCGGGATGGGCTGGCCGGGTGGTCCATCATTGATCACCGTGGGTGCGTGCGAGGTGAGGTCGTGAACGGGGCGCGCCGGTGATCGAGGCCGTCGGGCTGACCAAGCGCTACGGCCCGACCCTGGCCGTCGACGACCTGAGCTTCGACGTGGTCCCGGGGCGGGTGACGGGGTTCCTCGGGCCGAACGGCTCGGGCAAGTCGACGGCCATGCGGATGATCATGGGCCTCGACGCCCCGACCTCGGGTCGGGTGCGCATCAACGGCACCGCCTACCACGATCTGCACTGGCCGCTCCGGGAGGTAGGGGCCCTGCTCGAGGCCAAGGCCATCCACCCGGGACGCAGCGCCCGCAACCACCTGTGGGCCCTGGCCCAGACCAACGACATCCCCAAGGCCCGGGTGGGCGAGGTGCTCGAACTGGTCGGCCTGACCGCCGTCGCCCGTCGCCGGGTCGGCAAGTTCTCGCTCGGCATGGGGCAGCGGCTGGGCATCGCCGCCGCCCTCCTGGGTGACCCCGGGGTCCTGCTCTTCGACGAGCCCATCAACGGCCTCGACCCCGAAGGCATCCGCTGGGTCCGCAACCTCCTGAAGCGCCTGGCCGCCGAGGGCCGGACGGTCTTCGTCTCGAGCCACCTCATGAGCGAGATGGCCCTCACCGCCGACCACCTCATCGTGATCGGCCGGGGGCGCCTGATCGCCGACACCCCGGTGGCCGACTTCATCGCCGGGAGCGCCCGGCAGTTCGTCCGGGTCCGCTCGCCCCGGGCCGACGAACTGGCTCGCCGGCTCGCCGAGGCCGGCGCCGACGTCGAGCTCGAGGAGGACGGCAGCCTCGCGGTGTCGGGGACGACCGCCGCCCGCATCGGGGAGCTGGCGCTCGAGATCCGGGCCCCGCTGCACGAACTGTCGCCCCAGACCGGCTCGCTCGAGGAGGCGTTCATGGAGCTGACCCACGACAGCGTCGAGTATCGGGGCGAGACCGGTGGCCCCGACGACGTCGCCGGGACACCGGTCGACCAGCTGGCCGGGGCCGGGGACGGCCCACGATGACCACCGCCGCCGTCACCACCCGGCCGCCGGTGCCCCCCGGCCGCTACCACCTGTCGGGGCTGCTGCGGGCCGAGTGGACCAAGCTCCGGAGCGTCCGGTCGACCATCTGGACCCTGCTGGTGACCGTGGTCCTGTCCATCGGCATCGGCGTCCTGGCCACGGCGACCGAGGCCAGCCGGTGGTCCCACGCGTCGTTCCTGGACCAGCTGACGTTCGACCCGACCAGCCTCTCGCTCACCGGCCTGCTCTTCGGCCAACTGGCCATCGGGGTGCTCGGCGTGTTGGTCATGAGCGCCGAGTACGGCACCGGGACGATCCGTTCGACCCTGGCCGCGGCGCCCCGTCGCCTGTCGGTGCTGCTGGCCAAGGCGACCGTGTTCACCGTCGTCGTCCTGGTGATCAGCGAGATCGTGTCGGTGGCCGCCTTCCTCATCGGCCAGGCCATCCTCACCGGGTCGGCGCCCCACGCCACGTTCGGCCAGCCCGGCGTGACCCGGGCGGTGCTCGGCGGCGGGCTCTACCTGGCCCTCCTCGGCCTGTTCTCGCTGGGCCTGGCCACCATCTTCCGCCACACGGCCGGGGCCATCACCGCCTTCGTGGGCGTCCTGCTGATCCTCCCGCTCATCGTGACGGCCCTGCCGACCTTCCTGTCGAACGCCATCAGCCGCTACCTGCCGGCCACCATCGGGGCCACCATGACCAGCGTCCAGCGGGGGTTCCGAGGGGCCCCGGTGTTCACCCCCTGGTCGGGCTTCCTCCTACTCTGCGCCTACACCGCCCTGGCTCTGGTCATCGGGGCGGTGCTGCTGGTCCGCCGCGACGCCTGAGTCACATCCGCTCGGGTGCCTCGATCCCGAGCAGCCCGAGACCCAGGGCCAGCACCCGGGCGGTGAGGTCGGCCAACAGGAGCCGCGACCGGCGGCTCTCCTCGTCGGGGGCCTTCAGGATGGGGCACTGCTCGTAGAAGGCGGTGAACACCTGGGCCAGGTCGAAGAGGTAGGTACACAGCCGGCTGGGGCTCGTGGTCTCGACCGAGCTGGCCACGGCCCCGGGGAACTCGAGGACCGCCATGGCCAGGGCCCGCTCGTGGGGGTCGACCAAGGTCGGAGGGCGGCTCGGATCGGGTGGCTCGATCTCGCCCCGGCGGAAGATCGAGCGGATACGGGCGTGCGCGTACTGCAGGTACGGGCCGGTGTTCCCCTCGAAGGCCAGCATCCGGTCCCAGTCGAACACGTAGTCGCGGGAGCGGTCGGTCGACAGGTCGGCGTACTTGACCGCGCCGATGCCGAGCGCCCGGGCCGTCCGGCCCTGCTGCTCCTCGCCCATGTCCGACGGCCGTTGCGCCATGGCCGCCGCCGCCCGCTCCACCGCCTCGTCCAGCAGGCCCACCAGCTTCACCGTCTCCCCCGAGCGGCTCTTGAGCGGCTTGTGGTCGGGCCCGAGGACCGAACCGAACATGACGTGCTCGGCCGAGACCGACTCGGGCAGCCACCCGGCCATGGTGGCCACGGCGAAGCACATGGCCAGGTGCTGGGACTGCCGGGCGTCGACGACGTAGAGGATCCGGTCCGCCCCGAGGCGGCCGACGCGGTCGCGGATGGCCGCCAGGTCGGTGGCCGCATAGCCGTAGCCCTCGTCGGACTTCTGCACGATGAGCGGGAGTGGCTCCTTGTCCCGGTTGACGAACCCGTCGGGGAACACGCACGACGCCCCGTCGGAGTCGACCAACAGCCCGAGGGCGGCCAGGTCGTCGACCACCGCCGGCAGCATGGGGTTGTAGAAGCTCTCGCCCACGATGTCGTCGTCGGTCAGCAGCACGTTGAGCTTGGCGTAGACCTCGTCGAAGTAGGCCACGCTCTCGGCCACCAGGAGGTGCCAGAGGCGGAGGGTCTCGGGATCGCCCGTCTGGAGCAGCACCACCCGCCGTCGGCTGCGGTCACCGAACGTCGGGTCGGCGTCGAAGGAGGCACGGGCCTGGCGATAGAAGCCGTCGAGGTCGCCCACCGACAGCTCGTGGGCCGCCGCCGTCTCCCCCACGTCGAGCAGGTGCTCGATCAGCATGCCGAAGGGGGTGCCCCAGTCCCCGATGTGGTTCTCCCGGACGACCTCGTGGCCGAGGAAGTCGAGCAGCCGGCACAGGGCGTCGCCGATCACCGTCGTTCGCAGATGCCCGACGTGCATCTCCTTGGCCACGTTGGGGTGGGAGTAGTCGACCACCACCTTGGCCGGCTCCGGGGCCCGGGCCACCCCGAGCCGGTCGTCGACGGTCATCCGGGCCACCTGGTCGGCCACGAAGCCCTCGGTCAGCGTCAGGTTCACGAAACCCGGCCCACTCACCTCGACCTCTCGGCACAGGTCGTCGAGCTTCGCCGCCGCCACGATCTGCTCGGCCAGCTCCCGTGGGTTGCGGCCCAGGCGCTTGGCCAGCCCGAGGGCGCCGTTGGCCTGGAAATCGGCCCGATCCGAGGGACGCAGCACCGGGTCGGCGCCTGCTTCGAAGGTGTCGAAGGCCGCCTGGAGTCGCTCCAGGACGATGGACGTTGCGTCGGGCATGGCCCATTCTCGCATCCCCCGCCGGGTCCCCCGGTGGCCCTGACGGCCGATTCGGGGCCGGCGACCGGCCGTCAGGAGGCGGGTGCCCCCGAAAAGGCGTCGTCGAGGCCGGCCCGGCGATAGGGGCCGAAGAAGGCGTGCTCGTAGAGGCCGTAGCCGACGAGACCGTCGTACTCGAAGCGGCCCACGTGGTCCACGATGCCGTACTGGGCCACGCCCCGGACCGCCGCCACGTCGAGGACCATGCCCTGGACCACGGTCTCGGGGCCCTGGTACATGCCGTGTCGCCAGTCCTTGTCGATCCCGTAGCCGGTCCCGATCGAGACGAAGTTGGCCAGGAGCGACGTGCACTCGACCTCGAGGCCCACCGCCGGGAAGCGGATCGTGGACCCGGTCAACACCCGGGTCCCGGGCTCGAAGCGGTGCTCGTGCTCGGTGGGACCGAGGTCCTCGATCGGCCGGTCGGGATCGGCCCAGACCCGCTCGGCCTGGACCAGGGGTCGGCGACCGTCGTCCTGCTCGTGGCAGATGTAGAAGATCGAGTGGTCGTCGAACTGCATCGGGAAGTAGTTCCACATCCCACCCATGAGCATGTGGCCCCGCCGGATGCCGTCGGCCTCCGGCTCACCCACCGGTCGGATGCCCCAGGAGCGGTCACGGGTCCCCCAACAGGCCCCGGGCTCCACGGCCAGCTCTTCTCCCGAGACCGACAGGCTGCCCGTCCAGGTGCCGGTCTGGGCCAGGCGCTGGGTGTCGAAGACCACCCGGCCCTGGCTCCTCGCATACTGACGGGGCTCCTCGATGGCCGGGATCGCCCCCTGCCACACGACGTCCATGGCCACCGGATGCTCGGTCGGCTCGACGACGAAGCGGAGCGAGCGGAGCGGCTCGAGTACCTCGACCCGGAACGGCCCGACGCGGAGGTCACCCCGGTCGGTCAGCGGGGCCGACGCCCGGACGATGTGCTGGCCGTCGCCCCGGCGGACGTCGACGAAGGCGTCGACCACGCCGAGGTTCGGGTACTGGCCGAACCCGAAGACGGCGAACCACTCCCCCGAGCACGGGTGCAGGTTGAAGTAGTAGCGATCGTAGAAATTGCGATCGCTGGTGGCCGGGTGGGCGACGAATTCGGCCGCCTGGTGTATCGGATAGTCGTCGAACGACGACAGTGACATGAGGCCCCCCTCGGTCGGCTACCGGCTCGGCTCGCCCAGCCCCCGGCTGTTGCTGCTTCCACCCTACGTCGGCACGACCCGGGATCCTCGTCTGTCGTGTGCGAATGAACTCGGTTAGCACGAGGTAGCCACGACGAGGGCGACGGAGTGCGACGTCCAGAGGGTGTCGGCGGTGAGGGCGACGACGACGTAGTAACGAACGCCACCGCTCTGCGCCGTCGGGTTGATGGCATCCGTCACACTGCCAGCGGCGGTGAAGGGGCCGACGAGCTGCGTCAGTGTGCCGGTCGTGCCGAGCCGACGGTACAGGTACGTCACTTCGCCCGTCGGCGGTGCGGGATAGGCGACCAACGCCACGCAGTTGGGGGAGTGACCGGTCAGCGACGAGAGGGTGGGCGCGGCGGGGGCGGTCAGCGCGCCCGCCCGGTCGCTACCGGGACCCGACGCATGCGCGACATACCGGGCCGACGCCGGGCTGGCAACCGCTAGGGAGATCAGGCCGACGGCCAGGAGGAGATACGGACAACGAGGACGCCAACGCTCAGGTCGAACTACCACTGAGGGTGGCCGACACCGTGAACGTGACCCCCTGGCAACCGTTGGGGGCCGTGGTCGCCATGGCGACCACCCCGGGTATCGACTGGACCGGCGACGTGGCATTGGCCGCCACGCTGATTGCAGTGATGGCGGTCGGACCGGCCGTCGCCGTCACGTTCGTGGCCGGGCAGTTCGGTGGGGTCTGACGACGTCACGGTGGTGGTCGACAGCGAGGTCAACGAGACCCCGAACGGATTGGGGTTGGTCACGGTGAACTGCAGGGCGCCGGACCCGCCGGGAAACAGGTCGGCGGTCGGCGACAGGGCGGCGGTGATGGTCAGCGACAGTGAGCTCGTCGCCTTGTCGGAGCCTTGTCCGGTGCCGAGGACGGTCCAGAAGCCATACGCCAGACCGGTCGCCACCAGCACCATCACCGCCGTGGCGACGCCGATCCGGCGGAGCGGCGCTGAACCACCGTCGCCTGCTGTTCCCGTCCTCACGCACTGTGCCAGCAACCCTCCGCCGAGCAGCCCTGGGAGTGGGTTGCGCCATGGAAAAGTATACTCGCGTCCAACTACTTCTGCCACCCACGTGACCCAGTCCGAGGATGCCGAGAAGGAGTCTCGTCGTGCGTCGCGACGGCCGATGTGTCGGCACGTTGGACTCCCGTATAGTGACGGTCACATGCACGAACCGAAACGTCAAGGTTTTCTGGACTGACGCAGAATTGACGTCGCCGGTCGTGCCCGAGGCCGTGCCGGGAACCGGAGCTTCGGTTCGGTCCTGCCGGGCTCGGACGCCGCTCGGGCACGTGTCAGCCACGAGCACCGATCGCTCCCTCTCCGCCGGGCCGGCCACCCGCTCGAGGATGGCGTGGCTCCACCGAGCGGGCCCGCCGGCGAAGGTGACTCGCCACGACGGATGTCGTCAGGCCGACGAGGACCCGGCGGCAGGACCCGCCATCGACGGATCGAGATCCGGTTCGTCGCCCTTCGTCCAGAACTGATCGAGACCCTGGGTGAACGCGGCGAAACACGCCAGCCCGAGCTCGTCGGGCGCGGAGACCTCGTGGCCGGCGGCGGAGAGCTCGGCGGACGCGTACACGGCCACTCGCCATGCGGCGATGAAGGCGGCGGCGATGATCCGGGGCTCGATGGATCCCGGCGGGTACTCGAGTCGCCGGGTGAAGAGCGTGCTCAGGGCCCGCTCCTTTTCGATCATGACGAGGTGGATCTGGCCGGCGATCGCCACGGACTGCTCGGCCGAGATGACGGCCATGACTCCGGAGGGGACGCCCCGGTAGTCCTCGTCGTCGAGCCATCGCAGCGTGGCCGCCAGCATCTGATCCGGGGTCTCTCGCTCCGGCCGTGCCTCCATCGTTTCGACGAAGTCGGCCGTCCACTGCCTGACCTGCTCGAGGGCAAGGTCGACCTTGGCCGGGAAGTGTCGGCGCAGGGTGCTCACGCTGACGTCGGCCTGCTCGGCGATGTCGTGTAACGAGGATGCGTTGTACCCCTTGGCGGAGAACAACGAGGCGGCGGCCTCGACGATCCGCTGTCGTCGGGCCGCCTTCTGGCGCTGCTGGCGGGACGCGTGATGGCGGGTCGAGGCCGGTGCGTCACGGTGGTGGGGATCACCACCCGGGGTGAGCAGCGGCTCGTAGAACGACAGTACGTCGGTCACCGGGTCAGTCTTGCAACGGGGATAGAAACTGACAAGCGGCTTGTGGCCCTTCGACAAATCCCCAGGCCGAAGGGGGTGTTGGGGGGTGCCACCCCCGAAGCTGGGAGCGAGCTGGGCAAGCGTCGGGGGCGGCCACCGGCCCCGAGCTCGCAGCCGGCAGCGGTCGTCGGACCGTTGCCTCGAGGTGGCGCCCCGCCCCGGAGGGGGCGCACCGACGCGACTCGGCTCCCCGGGTGACCGGGGAGCCGAGTGCGAGACCCCGGGGGGCCGAGGTGCAACGGCCCCGAGGGGCCGCTCAGTACTAGAGCTGCGGGGCGAAGCCGATGGCCGTCGTCGAGGCCAGGTTGGTCGCCCCACCGATGGCGTAGGTCACCGCCGTCGACAAGCCGGTGGCGTCACCGAAGGCGTAGACCCCGCCGTCGGACTGGAGCACCCAGTAGCCCAGGCCGTCCGTCGTGTAACTGATGGCCGAGCCCACGCCGGTCGCCCCCACCAGGAGCGGCGAGGAGTAGAACTTGGCGCCGCCGAAGGCGTAGACCGCGCCGGCCTGCGAGACGATGGCGTAGCCGCCGGTCGGGCTGGCGCTGATGCCCACGATGTTGCTCGGAGCCTTCACGCCGTAGGTGGCGTAGTACGAGCCGCCGAAGTTGATCCCGCCGAAGGTGTAGACGCCACCGTCCGCGCCGACCAGCCAGTAGCCGGCGCCGTTCGGCGAGACGGCGATGCCCGAGATCGGGGCGTTGATGACCTGGCCGGCCATCGAGCCATGGAAGGCGGCGTCACCGTAGGCGAACACGCCACCGTCGGCGGCGACCAGGTAGTAGCCCTTGCCGGTGAGGGTGGCGGCGATGCCCACGATGGGCGAGTTGAGCTTGAGGGCACCGGCCGAGCCGTAGAAGCCGGCGTCGCCGTAGGCGAAGACGCCGCCGTCGGCCGCCACCTGCCAGTAGCCCTTGCCGTCGGGCGTGGAGGCGATGCCGACGACCGCCGCCGTCGAGACGCCGAGCGCCGAACCGAAGGAGGCCATCGTGCCCGACACGAAGACCGAGCCGTCGGCCCCCGACACCGAGTAGCCGGTCGGGACGGCGGCACTGGCCGAGCTGGCGAGCAGTCCGACCGGGGCGGCCACGGCGCCGAGGGCGCTGACCGCCAGCGCCGCTCCGGCCAGGCGTCGACGCGGACGTCGTGTCCGGGTCTCGGTCATCTCGTCCGCCTTCGCTTTGACCTCTGTGGACACGAACTGCTCCTCTCGTCGGTATCTGGAGCGGTTCGCCCCAGCTCGCCTGCCAACTTTCGGGGTATTCCTAACTGGCCAACCTGAACAATGGCCGACCAAACGGGAAACTTCGGGTGTCGTTCGGATGAACGTTCGAACCACGATTTCCCTGATCAGGTACCCCGGCGTTCATTCCTGACTAACTCAATCAACTTTAGAAGTGCGAGCGGCAAGGCGCAAACCAGCGACGCCACGGGAGATGCACGCGTCGCGGCCGGCGAGCCTGGTAGCAGACCACCGCCGCCCGGGTCGCCCGGGCCGGCGTCAGCCGACCTGGCCGGTGACGTACGCCTCGGTGCGGGGGTCCGAGGGCGCCGAGAAGATCTGGGGCGTGGGCCCGAACTCCACCAGCTCGCCGACCCGGCCGTCGTCGAGCAGCAGCACGGCCGTCAGGTCCGAGCATCGGGTGGCCTGGAACATGTTGTGGGTCACCAAGGCGATCGTCACCTCCGAGGCCAGCTGGGTGATGAGCTCCTCGATGGCCGACGTCGAGATGGGGTCGAGGGCCGAACACGGCTCGTCCATCAAGAGCACCTCGGGCTCGACGGCCAGCGCCCGGGCGATGCACAGGCGCTGCTGCTGGCCACCCGACAGGCGGACGGCGGGCTGGTTCAGCCGGTCCTTCACCGTGTCCCAGAGGGCCGCCGAGGTGAGGGCCGACTCGGCCGCCTCACGGAGCACCGTCTTGTTGCGGATCCCATTGAAACGGAGTCCCGAGACCACGTTGTCGAAGATGCTCATGGTCGGGAAGGGATTGGGGCGTTGGAACACCATGCCGATCCGGCTGCGGATCAGCTCGGGCTGGGCGTCCTTGCCGTAGATCTCCATGTCGCCGAGGCGGATCGAGCCCATGACCTTGCCGCCGGACCGGTCGTGCATCCGGTTGATCGCCCGCAGGACCGTCGTCTTGCCGCACCCCGATGGACCCACCAGGGCGGTGACCCGGTTGGCGGCCAGGGGGAAGCTCACGTTGCGCACGGCGTGCACCGGCCCGAAGTCCACGGCCACGTCGGTGAGGGTGACGGCGGCCGGGCTGTCCTCGAGGGCCACGGCGCCGGCCTGGTGCGCCTTGAGCTCATCGGCGATACGCGCCGCCACCGCCGAAGTCGTGTCGCTCATTGGATCCTCCGATTGGGTGCGTCGAACATTATCTGGCCCGCCGAGTCATCATTCCGGCGAACACCCGGCCGACGATGCTGAGGAGGAGCACCGCCGCCAGCAGCACCAGGGCCGTGCCCCAGGCGGTCTGCTGGAGGTCGGGGTAGGCCGTGGTGCCGTCCTGATAGATGACGAGCGGCATGGCGTTCATCGGCTGGCTGGGCGACAGGGTGAACAGCTGGCTGCCGATGGCCGTGAACAGGAGTGGTGCCGTCTCGCCGACCGCCCGGGCCAGGCCGAGGAGGTTGGCCGTGACCAGGCCCGGGATGGAGGTGCGCACGACCACCGAGCGCACGACCCGGGACTGGCGCCCCCCGAGGGCGAGGCCCGCCTCCCACAGATCCTCGGGCACAGTCCGCATGGCCTCCTCGTCGCCGCGGATCATGATCGGCATCATGAGCACGGCGAGGGCCACGCCGGCCGAGTAGCCGGAGAAGTGACCGGTCCGCACCACGATCTGGGCGTAGGCGAACAGGCCGATCAGGATGGAGGGCAACCCGGCCAGGATGTCGGCCCCGAACCGGATCACGTTGGCCACCGGGTTGCGGTGCTCGATGAGGTACAGCGACACCAACAGGCCCATCGGCACGGCGATCACCAGGGCGATGCCCAGGATGATCAGGCTGCCCACGATGGCGTTCGAGATGCCGCCGCCCGGGATGCCGGCCGGAGTGGGCAGCTTGGTGAAGAAGTCGACCGACAGAGCGGCGCCACCCTTGGCGATCACGTAGCCGACCAGCAGGAACAGCGGGATGAGCACGATCACCGTCGCCAGGGCGAAGAGGATCTTGATCACCAGGGCGGCCACCCGTCGGCGGGCCAGGGTCTTGTTGGCCGACGCCTGGATGAGGCGGCGACGGGCCAGGTCGCTCTCGCTCAGTCCGGTCCGGAACGGCTGCACGGCCTCGATGGTCACGCCCGCCGTCCGGTGAACTTGTTGCGGACCATGAGACGCCCGGCGATGTTCACGATCAGGGTCATGGCCAGCAGGATCACGGCCAGGGCCATGAGCGAGCTCCGCAGCAACGACCCCTGTTGGGACTCGCCGAACTGGTTGATGATCACCGCGCCGAGGGTCGACGAGGGGCTGAGCAACGAGAACGGGTGCGGGACGTTGTTGTTGTTCCCGATGACCAGCGCCACGGCGATGGTCTCACCGATGGCCCGCCCGAGGGCCAGGGTGACGGCGGCCAGGATGCCCGAGTTGGCCCCGGGGACGATGATCTTTCGGACGATCTGCCACCTGGTCGCCCCGAGGGCCAGGGCCGCCTCCCGGTCGGCGTCGCCGACGCCGCCGAGCGCCGTCCGGGTCAGGGCGACCATGGTCGGGACGATCATGATGGCCAGCACCACGCCGGCCAGGAAGATGCTCGGCCCTTCGGGCGTCCCCCGGAAGGCGTACTTGATCACCGGGATCTTCTGCATGAACGGCTCGACGTCGCGGAGGAACACCGGCTGGAGGACCCGCAGGCCCCAGAGCCCGACCACGATGCTGGGCACGGCGGCGATGAGGTCGACCATCACCCCGAGGGCCGACGCCAGCCGCTTCGGCGCCATCTCGGTCAGGTACGAGGCCGTGGCCAGTCCGAACGGGATGGCGATGAGCAGGGCCAGGCCCACCGTGACCAGCGTGCCCACGATGAAGACGCCGGCGCCGAATTGGTTGGTGGCTTGATTGAACTGGGTCGACCAGAGGAACGAGATGCCGAAGTGGGACCAGGCCTGGGTGGACTGGGAGATGATGCCCTGGATGATCCCCGCCAGGATCAGGGCGAAGACGACCACCCCGACCCACAGCAGCGCGGCGTAGATCCAGCTGGTGGGCCGGGATCTACGCCGCTGCTGCGTCGTGCGGAGCAGCGAGAGCTGCTCGGTTGCCACGCTCGTCGTACTAGCTGAAGAGCGGTTGACCAGCAGATGTCTGCATCTGCTTGATGGTCGACTCGGCCAGGCTCACCACGTTGCCCGGGAGCGGGGCGTAGCCGATGGCCGACGCCTGCCCCTGGCCGGTGGTGACCATCCAGTCCAGCAGCTTGCCCAGGGCGATCCCGTTGTTGGTGTTCGCCTGCTTTTGGAACACGATGGCCCAGCTGTAGGTCGAGATCGGGTAGGCGCTGGCCGCCGAGGCCGGCGGGTTCACGATCAGCGGGGTGCCGGCGCTCACGTTCGGGAAGGCCGCCGCCGCCGCCGCCACCGAGTTCAGGTTCGGGGCGATGTAGCCACCGGCGGCGTTCTGCACGCTGGCGTAGGTCAGGCCCGACTGCAGGACGTAGGCCAGCTCGACGTAGCCGATCGAGTTCGGGGTGCTCTGGACGTCACCGGCCACGCCGGCGTTGCCGTTGCCACC
Organism: uncultured Acidimicrobiaceae bacterium; assembly: GCA_963730735.1. Classification (GTDB taxonomy): domain Bacteria; phylum Actinomycetota; class Acidimicrobiia; order Acidimicrobiales; family RAAP-2; genus CAVSSX01. The sequence goes on along the minus strand of CAVSSX010000007.1, from coordinate 808,160 downwards.
GAGCGACCCGCTGCCCGGCCAGGCCGGCGACTTGCCGACCAGCGACGTCGGCCAGTCGCCGGGGTCGACCGAGTTGAGGAAGCTGGTGAAGGCGTTGGACGTCCCCGAGGAGTCCGAGCGGTGCACCGTGATGATGTTGGCCGTCGACCCGCTACCGGGGATCTGGCTCCAGCTGGTGATCGTGCCGGCATAGATCTTGGCGATCTGCGCCCCGGTCAGCTGCAGGCCTGACCCAGTGCCCGGGAGGTTGTAGGCGATGGCCACGCCACCGAGCACCACCGGCACCTGGAGGATGGCCCCGCCCGTTCCCGTGGTCCCGGGGGGCTCGGGGACGTCGGAGGCGCCGAAGTTGACCGAACCGGCCAGGATGTCGGACTCACCGGTGCCGCTACCGACGGCGGCGTAGTTCACCGTGACGCCCCGGTTGGCCTGGTTGTAGTAGTAGAACTGCCGGGCGAACAAGGGCTGGTCGAACGTCGACCCGGCCCCGGTCAGGGCCGCCGCCGGGGTCGAGGTGTTGGCCGAGAGCGAACCGCCCGGGGCCCCACCGGTCGCCGGTGCCGCCGTGGTGGGCGTCACCGTCCGGGGCGTGGTGGGCACCACGACGGCAGCGCCACTGGCCGGCTTGGCCGTGGTGGTGGTCACTACCGGCGCCGTGGTCGTGGTCGGCGCGGCCGTGGTCGTGGTCGTGCTCTTGGTCTTGGGCTTGGTGGTGGTCGTGGACTTCTTGTCGGCCGTGCTGCTCGAACCGCACGCCGCGGCGACCAGTCCACCAGCCAGCAGGACGGCGCCGAGCTGCCACCATCTCGCCGTGCGACGCGTCGAGCGGACCCCCTTCGACTCCGCCGTCTCTCGGGTGACTCCGTTTGACACGAACTGCTCCTCTCGTCGGCGCCCGTCGCGCACACATGACCTGACCGCACGGCGCGGTCACGCCATTAGTAAGGAGGCAACTTGAACGCCGGTCGACCAACAGCGGAAACGCAAGGTGTCCCCGAGATGAACCTTCTCAGCGGTCCGGTGACGGGAGAGCGGGTACCAATGGCCGCTGCACGCTGGGGTTTTGCCGAGCAGCCGCCGGCGACGACCTCGGCGCTACGGCTGGACGAAGGCGTAGATGCCGTAGGTGTTGTAGGCGAGCGAGTCGGCCGGGAGGAACGGACCGTTCACGATGACGGCCAGGCTGCCGTTCTGGCCGGGGCCGGCATCGCCCTCGATGGTGACGATGGCCCCGTCCGGCCAGACCTGGGCCACGATGCCCACGTGGACCGACGACGCCGTGCTCGACGGCCCGGTGCCGTAGAGGACGGCGTCACCGGGGAGCGGCCGGGCCGAGGCCGGGAGCACCCGACCGTGGGCCAGCCCCCAGGTGTAGATCGACCCGGTGAAGGGATACGACGGGACGGGCACGCCGCCCTGCTGCCAGGCCCAGGTGGCGAAGAGGGCGCACCACTGCTCGCACGGACCGTAGGGGTTGCAGTAGTACCCGGTGTCGGGGTCCGGTTGGATCTGCGAGGCCGCCGCCGCCACGATGGCCGACGCCCCCGGGAACGACCCCGACGCCCCGGGATTGGTGAACGCCGTGGCGAACCCGGCCGGCTCGAGGAGCCAGTACCCGCCCGAGGGCGAGGCCACGACGGACGAGATCGGCGTGGCCGCCGGGGTGCCGCCGAGGGAGCCGTCGAAGGTGGCGTCACCGAAGGTGAAGATGCCGCCGTCCGCCCCGACCAGCCAGTAGCCCTTGCCGTCGGGGTCGGCGGCCATGCCGGCGACCGACGCCGCCAGGGTGCTGCCCCCCATCGAACCGTCGAAGGTGGCGTCGCCGAAGGTGAACACCCCGCCGTCGGACGCCACCAGCCAGTAGCCACCACCGTCGGGCGTGGCGGCCATGCCGACGATGGGCGCCCGCAAGGCCATCGACCCGGTCGACCCGAAGAACCGGGCGTCGCCGAAGGCGAACATCCCGCCGTCGGCGGCCACCAGCCAGTAGCCCTTGCCGTCGGGGGTGGCGGCCATGCCGACGATCGGTTGGTTGAGCGGCTGACCGCCCATGGACCCGTCGAACGCCGCGTCCCCGAAGGCGAAGATGCCGCCGTCGAGGCCGACCAGCCAGTAGCCCTTGCCGTCGGGGGTGGCGGCCATGCCGACGATGGGCGCCTGGAGGGCCAGCTGGTCGACGTTGCCCTCGTCGGCGGCGTCACCGACGGGAGAGACGCCGCCCGACACGGTGGCCAGCCAGTAGCCCTTGCCGTCGTGGGTGGCGGCCATGGCCACCACCGGTGCGTCGAGGCTGGCCGGGACCGACGAGGCCGGCAGGCTCACCGCCCCGCCGTAGGCGAGCACTCCCCCGCCCGGATAGACGAGCGGTCCGACGGCGTGGGCCACGGTCCCGGCCGGCGTCGGGGGTGCGGCGGCAGCAGCGGCGGTCGCCGGCAGCAGGGCCGCCCCGGCCGCCACGAGGCACCAGCCGAGGTGCGAGAGACGCCGTCGGGATCACTGGCCCGATTCTGCCAGACGGGTCGCCGCGACAGGAGGCCGGGTGGGACGGGTTGGCTCACCCGGGCGGTCATGCCCGTCCGCCGGTCCCCGGGCAGGTCGACCAGCGCCGGTCTATCCTCGGCCGGTCAGCACAAAGGGGGGGACATGGACGAGTACCCGGTCAAGATCGGCAACATGCTGTTCACCATGGTGGACCCGCACAAGGGCTACGAGGTCGCCTACCACCGCTGGTACGAGCGGGACCACTTCTTCGCCGGCTGCCTCATCTTCCCCGGCCTGTTCGCCGGCCGGCGGTGGGTGGCGCCCCGCTACTTGAAGGACCTGCGATTCCCGGCCGAGACGCCGTTCGCCGAGCCGCTCGACGCCGGGTCCTACCTCTCCATCTACTGGCGCCACAAGGGCCTCGAAGAGGCCGGGCTCAGCTGGGACGGCCCGAGCGTGTTCTGGCTCTACGAGAACGGCCGGGGCTTCAACGAGCGGACCCACGCCCACACGGCCAACTACAACTTCGACTCGGTCGTCTACCGCGACGACGAGAACAGCGTGCCGATCGAGCTGGCCCTCAACCACCAGTACGACGGCCTCGGGGTCCTGGTCGTCGAGCCGGCCGAGGGCGTGACCAGCGCCGAGCTCACCACCTGGCTCGAGCAGGAGGCCGACCCCCTGCTGCTCACCACCCCCGGCGCCGACTCGATCGCCTCGTGGACGCTGAGCGACCAGTTCCGGGGGCCCAAGACCCGTGAGTCGCCCATGTCGCTCGGCACCAAGGGTGGGGACGAGGACCGCGTCGTGCAACTGTGCTTCCTCGACACCGAGCCCATCGCCGTCTGGGACCAGTTCCGCCGGTTCGCCGAGGTGGTCGACGCCGGCGGGCGTGGCAAGGTCACCTTCGGCGCCCCGTTCCTGCCCACCGTGGTCGGGACGGACAAGTACGCCGACGAGCTCTGGTAGCCCGCCTGGACGCCGGCCGGGGTCGCCCTCCGGCCAGCGGTGACCGTCGGATCCTGACGTCGATGGGCAGGACGGCGGTGGGGCACGGCAGAATGGCGGCATGGCACCTGACTCCCGCCCCCACCCCGACAGCTTCCACGCCCGCTCGACCCTGTCGGTCGGCGGACGGGACTACGAGATCTTCCGGCTGAACGCCGACGGCCTGACGGCGAACCACGACATCGCCCGGCTGCCCTACAGCATCAAGGTGGTGCTCGAGAACCTGCTGCGCCACGAGGACGGCCTGCGGGTCAGCGCCTCGGACGTCGAGGCCGTCGCCGCCTGGGGCCGCCACCCCGAGGCCCACGGGGCCAACGCCGGCGACGACGCCCAGGAGATCGCCCTGTCCCCCGAGCGGGTCCTGATGCAGGACTTCACCGGCGTGCCGGCGGTGGTCGACCTGGCGGCCATGCGCGACGCCTTGGCCGAGCTGGGCGGCGACGCCGAGCGGATCAACCCCCTGGTGCCGGTCGAGCTGGTGATCGACCACTCGGTCATCGCCGAGGAGTCCGGCACCCCCGGGTCGTTCACCCGCAACGTCGAGATCGAGTACCAGCGGAACATCGAGCGCTACCAGCTCCTGCGATGGGCCCAGGGCAGCTTCGACGGCTTCCGGGCCGTGCCCCCCGGCACCGGCATCTGCCACCAGGTCAACCTGGAGTACCTCTCCCGGGTGGTGTTCGCCACCGACGACGGCCAGGCCTACTGCGACACCCTGGTCGGGACGGACTCGCACACCACCATGGTCAACGGCCTGGGCGTGCTCGGTTGGGGCGTCGGCGGCATCGAGGCCGAGGCGGCCATGCTCGGCCAGCCGCTCTCCATGCTGCTGCCCCCGGTGGTCGGGCTCCGCCTGTTCGGCGAGATGCCCCAGGGCACCACGGCCACCGACCTGGTGCTCACCATCACCGAGCTCCTGCGCCGCCACGGCGTCGTGGGCAAGTTCGTCGAGGCCTTCGGACCGGGCATCGCCGCCGTGCCGGTCGAGAACCGGGCGACCATCGGCAACATGTCGCCCGAGTACGGCGCCACCTGCACCATGTTCCCGATCGACCAGGCCACGATCGAGTACCTCCGCTTCACCGGCCGCGACGAGGACCACCTGGCCCTGGTCGAGGCCTACGCCCGGGAGCAGGGCCTGTGGCACGAGGCCGGGACGGTCGAGCCGGTCTACTCCGAGATCGTCGAGCTGGACCTGTCGACCGTCGTCCCGAGCCTGGCCGGCCCGGCCCGGCCGCAGGACCGGGTGTCGCTGGCCGGCGCCGGCGTCGCCTTCGAGTCGGCCCTCGGGCGCGAGCGTCGCTCGGCGCCGACCAACGAGCAGGGTGAGCACCAGCTGGCCGACGGCGACGTGGTCGTCGCCGCCATCACCAGCTGCACCAACACGTCGAACCCCCAGGTCATGGTGGCCGCCGGCCTCCTGGCCAAGCGGGCGGTCGAGCGGGGGCTCGCCTCCAAGCCCTGGGTCAAGACCACCCTGGCCCCCGGGTCCCGGGTGGTCATGGACTACCTCGAGCGGGCCGACCTGGTCGGGCCGCTCGAGCAGCTGGGCTTCTACCTGGTGGGCTTCGGCTGCACCACCTGCATCGGGAACTCCGGACCGCTCCTCGAGGGGCTCTCGGACCTGGTGAAGGAGCACGACCTGTCGGTGGCCTCGGTCCTCTCGGGCAACCGCAACTTCGAGGGCCGCATCCACCCCGACGTGCGGATGAACTACCTGGCTTCGCCGCCGCTGGTGGTGGCCTACGCCCTGGCCGGGACGATGGACATCGACCTCACCACCGACCCGCTCGGGACCGACGCCGACGGCAACGAGGTGCGCCTGGCCGACCTGTGGCCGAGCGAGGTCGAGGTGGCCGAAACCATCCGGGCCTCGCTCAGCTCCGAGGAGTTCCGCCGCCGCTACGCCTCGGTGTTCGACGGCGACGAGTACTGGCAGGGCGTCTCGATCGCCGAGGGCGAGACCTTCGCCTGGGACTCGGACTCCACCTACGTGCTCAAGCCCCCCTTCTTCGAGAACATGGCGTCCTCGCCCAGCCCGGTGACCGAGATCACCGACGCCCGGGTCCTGGCCGTGCTGGGCGACTCGGTGACCACCGACCACATCTCGCCGGCCGGCAACATCGGGCCCACCACCCCCGCCGGCCGCTACCTGGCCGAGCACGGGGTCGAGCGCCACGACTTCAACTCCTACGGTGCCCGGCGGGGCAACCACGAGGTCATGATGCGCGGGACGTTCGCCAACGTGCGGCTGCGCAACCAGCTGGCGCCCGGGACCGAGGGCGGGGTCACGCTGCACCTCCCCGACGGGGAGGAGACCACGATCTTCGACGCCTCGATGCGCTACCAGGCCGACGGCGTGCCGCTGGTCATCCTGGCCGGCAAGGAGTACGGCTCCGGGTCGAGCCGGGACTGGGCGGCCAAGGGCACGCTCCTGCTCGGGGTGCGGGCCGTGCTCGCCGAGAGCTACGAGCGGATCCACCGGTCGAACCTGGTGGGCATGGGCGTGCTGCCCCTCCAGTTCGCCCCGGGCGAGTCCGTCGCCACCTACGGCCTGACCGGTCACGAGACCATCTCCATCACCGGCCTACTGAGCCTCAACGAGGGCGCCCTGCCCAAGGAAGTGGCGGTGCGGGCCACGCGCGACGACGGCACGACGGTGGACATCACCGCCCGCGTCCGCATCGACACGCCCATGGAGGCCGAGTACTACCGCAACGGCGGCATCCTGCCCTACGTCCTGCGCCAGCTGGCCGGCTGACGGCCGGCCCAGGCCCGGGCCGACAGGCCTGGGTCGACAGGGGCCCTGGGTCGACAGGAACCCTGCGTCCCCTGTGGCCGTCTAGCCGGACCCCGAAGCGCCCACGGTGTCGGGCGACCGGCCGGTGAGCTCGGCCCTGGTCGGCGCCGTCTGGCCGTGCGCCCGCTGGGCCACCAGAAGTGCCACCCACGGAGGGCGGCCAAGGTCGGGACGATGCGGTTCGACAGCACGTTGGCCGCCAACAGGACGCCGAGGGCGACAGCCAACCCGATCTCCTGGAGCACCTGGATGCCGGTGAGGATCAGCGAGGCGAACGTCCCGGCCAGGATGAGCGAGGCAGCACCGACCGCCGGGCCCCCGAGGTTGACGGCCAAGCCGGGCCGCCTCGCGTGGCGGCTCCGCCGGCGGCGAACTCCTCTCGCAGCCGCGAGGCGATCAGGATGTTGTAGTCCGTCCCGATGGCCATGACGAAGAGGTAGACGACGATCGGGATGGAGAAGTCCAAACCCGACGAACGCCGAACCCGTTGAGGAACACCAGGGTGATGGCGCCGAGGGTGGCCACGTAGGTGAGCACCACGCCGGCCAGTAGGTAGAGCGGGGCGATGAGCGCCCGGAGCAGGAGGGCCAGGATCACGGCCACGATGGCCAAGGCCAGCGGGAAGACCCGCTCCATGTCGTGGCGGAGGGCGGCCCGGACGTCCACCAGCTGGGAGGTGGTCCCCCCGACGACCACCGAGGCGCCGGGCACCGAGCCGTTGGCCGGCCGACCGGAGGGGCCCGGCCACGTCGTTGATGGCCGGCGATGCCGTACGGATCCTGATCGAGCAGCACCTCGAGCAGCGCCTGGCCCTTGGTCGGCGGTGTAGCGGGCCGGGAAGACGGCCGACACCCCCGTGGTCGAGGCCAGGCGGGTCCCGAGGGCGGTGACCGACGCCTGGTCCAGCGGGGCCCTCGGTGTCCGAGGTGACGAACACCTGGGTCGGGCCGAGGGCGCCGGCCGGGAAGGCCGAGGCCATGGTGTCGTAGGCCTGCTGCGACAGCGTCGAGCTCGGCAACTCGGCCAGCTGGTTGTAGGTGACCTTGAAGCCGAGGGCGCAGAGGGCCAGAGCGGCCAGCACGACGACCCAGACGGTGAGCATCCGCAGCGGGTGGTCGTGGACGACCATCGCCGATCCGCTCCGAGCGGGTCCGCCGCCGGTGGTCGACCGGCTGGGGCACCGTCGGCCAGAAGAGGCGGACGCCCAGCAAGCTGAAGATCGCCGGGACCAGGGTCAGGGCGGCCACGAGCATGAGGACCACGCCCACAATCAGGCCCGGGGCCAATGTGCGGAGGGACTCGAGGCTGGCGATCAACAGGGCGGCGAAGGCGGCCACCACGGTGGCGGCGGCCGACGTGATCACCTCGCCCACCTTGGTCACGGCGAACCGGAGCCCCTCCTTCGGCTCGGCCCCGCGCTGCAGCTGCTCGCGATAGCGGAACAGGAGGAACACCATGTAGTCGGTCCCGACTCCGAACATGACCACCACCAGCAGCGGGGCCAGTTCGGGCCCGACGACGAAGTGGAACTGCTCGGCCAGATCGGCGGTGAGCGCCTGGGCCACCTGGTGGACGATCCCGATGACGATGATCGGCAGCACGGCGATGATCACGCGGCGGAAGCCCAGGCCCAGCAACAGCAGGATCAGCAGGACGGTGGCGACGCCGATCACCGCCTCGGCCCGGGCGAAGGCGGTGGTCGAGTCCACGCTGATCGCTTCGTTCCCGGTCAGCTGGCCCCGCAGCCCCGTCCCCGACAGGAAGGCGGTCGTGGCCTGACGGACCGCCGGCACGGCGGCATTCGGGCCCGCGGTCGCCGACCTGGCCGTCGAAGGTCAACTGGACCAGCTGCACCTTCTTGTTGGCCGACAGCAGGCTCTGGCTGGTCAGCGCGGAGGACACCGAAGGGACCTCGTCCTTGGTGAGCGCGGTGGCCAGCCCGGCCACCTTGGCCTGGTCGGCGGCCGACAAGACGCCGCCGTCGGACCTCGAGACCGCCAGCACGCCCGAGGCACCCGACGACGAGGGGAAGTAGGTGCTGGCCACGTGGGCGGCCTGGACCGACTGGTAGGAGGCCGGCAGGAACGACGAGTTGTTGTTGGAGGTGTAGGTGGCGAGGTTGGCTGAGAGGCCGAGCACCAACGCCGTGCCGACCACCCAGAGCCCGATGACCCTCCAGGGATGGGCGATGACCGCGGCACCGAGCCGTCTGAACACGATGTCTCCCCACTTCGGGGACCGGCGTCGGCCAGCCGGTCTCGCTCAGACGGTAGGGCACCGGTCAGGGGACCCGCACGGACCCCGACCGCGGTCAGCCGATCCAGCACCCGCTGGAAAGTCTCGGCCACGGCCCCCGGGTCCATCCCGGCCTCGGTCGCCGTGCCGGTCCCCCACTCCCGGACCCGGTCGGTGACCGCGTCGGGGTCGGCGATCTGGGATCGGTGGCTGAGCAGCGCCGCCACCTTGCGATCGAAGGCCGCGGTCGTGTCCACCACGACGTCGGACCGGGGCCCGGCGAACAGCCAGAGCTCGGGGACGGTGTGCGGCTCGAGTCCCTCGGCCAGCAGCTCGGGGTGGGCGAAGGGATTGCGGGCGTCGGGATAGACGGCGCAGGTGGCCGCTTCGCCGACCGCCAGGTGGTCGGGGTGGCTGGCACCCAGGCGGCGCCAGTCCCGCTCGGGCGACGAGGTCAGGACCCGTCCCGGCCGGAACTGCCGGATCACCCGGCTCAGGTCACGACGCAGCTCGAACGAGGGTGTGACGAGGCCGTCGGGGTACCCGAGGAAGGTGAGATCGGTCACCCCGACCTCAGCCGCCGCCGCTGTCTGCTCGCGGCGTCGGAGCGTCGCCATGTCGGGGCGGCTCATCGAGCGGTCCGAACCACCGGCGTCGCCGTCGGTCACGATGCAGTAGGCGACCTCGATGCCGTGGTCGCCGAAGACGGCGACGGTGCCGGCGGCCCCGAAGTCGACGTCGTCGGGATGGGCCGTGATGACGAGGACGCGGTCGATGCCGTCGTCGGGCGCCCAGCGGTCGAGGGGTCGTTCGCTCACGTCGGTCGCCGCCGTTGGGCCCTCACGGTGTTCGGCGCCCGTATGCCCAGAACCAGAGTGCTCAGAGCACGCCTTCGCCCGGGGCCGGCTCCCAGCTGGCCAGGTCGGCCAACCGGGGGTCGTTGGAGAACATCTCGACGATCGGGATCCGCAGGCCGAGCCGGCGCTGGATCACCTCGGTCTCGACGACCTGGTTCCACAGGGCCAGGGTGACCACCAGGCCGACGCGTCCGGCGCGGGCCGTCCGGCCCGAGCGGTGCAGGTACGCCTTGTGGTCCTCCGGCGGGTCGTAGTGGATGACCACGTCGACCCCGTCGATGTGCAGGCCCCGGGCGGCGACGTCGGTGGCCACCAGCACCGGCAGCTTGCCCGACCCGAAGTCGGCCAGCGCCCGCTCGCGGTTGGCCTGGCGGAGGTCGCCGTGGATGGCCGCCGCCCGTAGGCCCTCCTTCTCCAGCTGCTCGACCAGACGGTCGGCGCCGCGCTTGGTGCGCACGAAGATGAGGGACTTCTCCTGGGCCCGGCAGATGGCCACCGCCACCTTGACCTTGTCCATCTGGTGGACCTGGAGGAACCGGTGCTCCATGGCGGCCACGGTCTGGGTGCTCGAGGCCACCTCGTGGAGGACCGGGTCGGTCAGGTAGCGGGTGACCAGCCGGTCGACGGCGCCGTCGAGGGTGGCCGAGAACAGGAGGGTCTGGTGCGGGCGCTCCAGGCGGCGCAGGACCCACTCGACCTGGGGCATGAAGCCCATGTCGGCCATGCGGTCGGCCTCGTCGAGCACCAGTGTCTCCACGTCGGCCACCGACAGCTCGCCCCGGTCGCCCAGGTCGATCAGCCGACCGGGCGTGGCGATGATGATCTCCACGCCCTTGCGCAGCTTGTTGACCTGCCGGTCGATGTCGGCGCCGCCGTAGACGGCCACGATGCGCAGGCCCACCGCCTCGGCCAGCGGCGCCATCACGTCGTGCACCTGCACCGCCAGCTCCCGGGTCGGCAGGAGGACCAGCGCCCGGGGCCGGGCCGGCGAGCCGGCCGTCAGGGCCAACGTTCCGTCGCCCCCGTCGCTCAGGGCGGCGACCGTCCGCTGCAGGAGCGGCAGGCCGAAGGCCAGTGTCTTGCCCGACCCGGTCTTGGCCTTGCCGCAGACGTCCCGGCCGGCCAGGGCGTCGGCGATGGTCAGGGCCTGGATCGGGAAGGCGGTCGTGATGCCTTGGTCGGCCAGGGATTTCACCAGGGGCTCGGCGACGCCGAGGGACTCGAACGTGCGAGCCGTCTCGTAGGTGTCGCCGGCCGGGGCCGCAGCCCCGTCGGACAGGGAGGCTTCGGGGCCAGACGCGGAATCGGCGCTCATATTCTGCTCTCTCGTGATGCGGCGGGGCCCAACGCCGGCAAGGGGAGAACAGCAGGCCCCGACAGCCCGAAACTCGGATGCTGTCGCCCTTGCACACTACCAGCAGCCTTCCGGGGCCAAACGCATGCGGCCGGCGGTGTGCCAAGGTGGGGCCGTCACCACGACGGAGGGAGGTCTCCATGGCACGACTCGAAGCGGGCGATGCGGCGCCGAAATTCACGTTGCCCGACCAGGACGGCAAGGACGTCTCGCTGGCCGACTTCGCCGGCAAGTCGGTGGTCGTCTACTTCTACCCACGCGACGACACGCCGGGCTGCACCAAGGAGGCGTGTCAGTTCAACGACAACCTCCAGGCCTTCAACAAGGCCGGCGGGGCGGTGCTCGGCATCTCGGCCGACCCGGCCGCCAAGCACGTCAAGTTCCGTGAGAAGTACGGGCTGAAGTTCCCCCTCCTGACCGACGCCGACCACTCGGTGATGGAGGCGTTCGGGGCCTACGGCGAGAAGACGCTGTACGGCAAGAAGACCGTGGGCGTCATCCGTTCGACGTTCCTGATCGACGGCTCGGGCAAGGTCGCCCGGGCCTGGTACAACGTGAAGGCCGACGGCCACGCGGCCAAGGTCCTCGAGGAGCTCGACCGCTAGAACCCCCGGGGTCGGCCTCGCCGGCTCAGTGCTGGTGGGCCGGGCACCAGAAGGTGGTGCGGCCGCCCACCGTGGCCCGCACCAACGGCGACCCGTCCTTCGGGCAATGGCCGCCGGGTCGGCGCTCGGCCATGAGGTCGCCGGTGTGCGAGCCGCCGCGCTCGAGCAGCTGGGCCATGGTCGAGCGCAGGTGGCGGTGGAGCCGGCGCAGCTCGGCCGGGTCGAGCGAGCCCGAGGGCCGCAGCGGCGAGAGCCCGGCCCGCCACAGGATCTCGTCGCCGAGCAGGTTCCCGACCCCGGCCAGGTGGGCCTGGTCGAGCAGGCGGGCCTTGAGGGGCGGGCCACCGCCGGGCGTGCGGCCGGCCAGCGCCGCGCGGAGCTGGCCCAGCGTCACCGCCAGGGCATCGGGACCGAGGACCGAGAGGTCCGGGTCGAGCCCCACCCGGGCCAGCCGGCGGGGATCGTGCAGCCGCAGCGCCCCGCCGTCGTCGAAGCGCAACCCGAAACGGATCCACCGGTCGTCCTCGGCCGACGGCGCGTACAGGAGCTGCTCGATGGCCGCCGTGTCGTCGAGGAGCAGGCTGCCGGTCATGCCGAAACGGATCCCGAGCGGCGGCCCGGTGCCCGAGAGCACGAGCACCTTTCCGCGACGCTCTGCGGCCTCGAGCACCGTGCCGGTGACCGCCGCCTCGAGTCCGGCCGCCGTGGTGCCGGCCGAGAGGCAGTGGGGGTCCGGGACCTCGATGCCGACGATCCGACGCCCGAGCGCCCCTTCGGCCAACCGCCGGTAGTACTCGACCTCCAACCCCTCCGGCATGCCGGCACGGTACCCGGGGGCCCGGTCGCGTGGGACGAGCCGAGCGGCGAGCAACTCGCTATCGTGACGGCGTGCCGCCAGAGAAGCCGCAATGGGCCGAGCTGTTCACCGAGGTCGTGACGTCGGGGTTGTGCACCGGCTGCGCCGCCTGCGTCGTGGTCTGTCCCTACGACGTCCTCGAGTACGACGACAGCAACGGCCGCTACAAACCCTTCCACGTCGACGCCGACGGTGGACCCGACAACTGCACCCACGGGATCAAGGGCTGCACCCTGTGCACCCGGGCCTGCCCCCGTTTCCGCACCTGGGAGCCCGAGATCGACACCCACCTGTTCGGCCGGGAGCGGACGGACGACGAGATCGCCGGCGTGAGCATGGACATCGTGCTCGCCCGGGCCACCGACCCCGAGGTCCACGGCAAGGGCCAGGACGGTGGCCTGGTGTCGGCCCTCCTGATCTGGGCCCTCGAGCACGACATGATCGACGCCGCGCTGGTCTCGGCCCTCGAGGGCGACGGGACGAGCTGGAAGGCCATCCCGGCCGTCGCCCGGAACCGGGAGGACGTCCTGGCCACGGCCGGGTCCCGGTACACCTACTCGGCCAACACCATGGCCTACGCCGAAGCCACCGAGGGCGGGGCCGAGCGGATCGCCCTGGTCGGCATGGGCTGCCAGACCTCGGCCCCTCCGGTGATGGCCGCCCGTCGGGCCGGCAAGGTGGCCCGGCGCTTCACCTTGAACATCGGCCTCCTCTGCTCGAAGACCTTCGACGACGCCATCTTCCCCGAGTTGTTCGAGGCCCGCTACGGGCTGAAGCGGGAGGAGATCGTCAAGATGAACATCAAGGGCGTCTTCCAGGTCTGGATGAAGGACGGCTCCTACCACGAGGTGCCCCTGAAGGAATCGCACGCCTGGACCCGCGAGGGCTGCAAGTCATGCCCGGACTTCGCCGCCGAGCACGCCGACATCTCGACCGGCGGCATCGGGGCCTTCAACGACTGGACCCTCACCATGATCCGCACCGAGCGTGGGCGGGAGGTCTTCAACTCGATGTTGGAGGCCGGGGCCATCGAGACCCGGCCGGTGGACGAGGACCCGGGCGCCATCGTGCTCCTGCGCCGGCTCAGCCGGGTCAGCCGCAAGCGTTGGCCGGCCACCGCCGTGCCCATGCCCGGCCGGCTCCCCGCTCCCGCCGCCCCCACTGCCTGACCGCCAGCCCGCCGGCACCGCCGCCGCCCGGCGGGCCGACCTCGAGTCGGCGGCTGGACGCACCCTGCCCGACATCGTCGGGCCCGGGCTCTCGGTGCTCTTCTGCGGCATCAACCCCGGGCTCGCCTCGGCCCTGTCCGGACAGCACTTCGCCCGGCCGGGCAACCGCTTCTGGCCGGCCCTCTACGGCGCCCGGCTGACCGACCGCCTGTTGGCCCCGGCCGAGCAGTGGGAGCTGGTGGGCTACGGCCTGGGCATCACCAACCTGGTCGACCGGGCCACGGCCGGCGCCGCCGAGCTCACGGCGGCCGAGCTGCGGGCCGGGGCGACCCGGCTGGCCGAGAAGGTGGCCCGGTACCGGCCGACGGTTGTCGCCTTCCTCGGGCTGGGCGCCTACCGGACCGCCTTCGGGCGCCCGGGCGCCCCGATCGGTCGCCAGCCCGAGTCGCTCGGCGGCGCCGCCCTCTGGCTGCTGCCCAACCCGAGCGGGCTCCAGGCCCGCTACCAGCTGCCCGAGCTCATCGAGCTGTTCACCGAGCTCCGGCTGGCAGCCGGCAACGACGGGGCCCGGCCGACCGGCCACTGACCGGTCGTGGACGCGCTCAGGCCCCGAGCGCCCGGGCCCGGGTGAACACGGCGTCGAACATGGGCTCGGTCAGGGTCCCGGTGAAGGTGTTCTGCTGGCTCGGGTGGTACGAGCACAGCAACACCCGTCCGTCCGGGAGGTCGTGCTCGGCCAGGTGGCCGAAGGTCGGCCGGGGCCGCAGGTCGTAGCTCCGGGCCACCGCCTGGGCCGCGATCTGGCCGAGGGCCACCACCACCCGGGCGTGCTCGAGCAGGTCGAGCTCCCGGCGAAGGTGGCCGAGACAGGTCCGACGTTCCTCGGGCGTGGGGACGTTGGCCGGCGGCGCACAGTGCACGGCGGCGGTGATCCAGGCACCGGCGAGCTCGAGCCCGTCGTCGCGGGCGCGGCTCTCGGGCTGGTTGGCGTAGCCGGCCCGCCACAGGGCCCGGAACAGCCAGTCCCCCGAACGATCGCCGGTGAACATCCGGCCGGTCCGGTTGGCGCCGTGGGCGGCCGGGGCCAGGCCCACCAGCACCAGGCGGGCCCCGGGGTCCCCGAAGCCCGGCACCGGGCGGCCCCAGTAGGACGCACCGGCGAACGATGCCCGGGGGGTTGCCGCCACGGCGGCGGTCCACTCGACCAGGCGGGGGCACAACCGGCACTGCTCGATCTCGGCGCCCAGGCGGTCGAGCGGCGTCGGAACGGTCACCGAGCAGAGCCTACGATGCGTCGTTGTGCCTGCTGCTCGGAGAACCTCCACCCCTGCCGCCCCCCGATCCCGGTCGGCGACCAAGGCGACCACGCCGGCGCCGACGGTGGTGCTGTTCGTCCGCCACGGCCGGACGCCGACCACCGGCAAGCTGCTGCCCGGCCGGGCCCGGGGCCTCCACCTGTCCGAGGAGGGTCGAGCCCAGGCCGAACGGGCGGCCGAGCGGATCGGCCAGCTGACGAACGGCCCGGTGGCCGTGTACGCCTCACCGCTCGAGCGCACCAAGGAGACGGCCGCGCCGATCGCCCGGGCGCTCGGTCTGCCGGTCGTCACCGAGCGGGGCCTGCTCGAAGCGGACGTGGGCACCTGGACCGGCGCCACCCTCAAGTCCTTGGCCAAGAAGCCCGAGTGGGCGGCCGTCCAGCGGTGGCCGGCCGGCTTCCGGTTCCCGGGCGGCGAGTCGTTCTCCGAGATGACCACCCGGGCCAACGACGCCGTGCTGCGCCTGGTGGCCGCACATCCGGGCTCGACCATCGTCGCCGTGTCCCATGCCGACCCGATCAAGGCGGTGCTGGCCACGGCGGCCGGCACGCCGCTCGACCTGGTCCAGCGGCTGGTCGTCGGGCCGTGCTCGGTGTCGGCCGTGCTCTACGGGTCGAGCGGCCCCTACGTGCTCTGCATGAACTCCACCGGGTCCCTGGCCGAACTGGCCCTCTCGTGAGGGCCGCGGACCGAGAGGCGGCACGATGAGCGACGAACTCGAGCTGGAGGCCCCCGACCGGTTCACCGTCGGGACGGTGGGACCGGTCGGCGAACGGCTGTTCCTGCTGGAGGCCCGGCAAGGGACCTTCGTGCTCACCGTCAAGATGGAGAAGCAGCAGGTGGCGGTGCTGGCCAGCTACCTGGCCCGCATCGTGCGCGAGCTCGGCCGTCCGGGTCACCTGCCCGACGACCTGGACTTCGACGGCGACGAGGAACCGGACTGGGTCGTCGGCACCATGGGCGTCTCCTACGACGAGGAGGCCGATCGCCTGGTGGTGGTCATCGAGGAGCTGGTCGACGAGGACGAGGACGGCCAGATCGCCCGGATCTCGCTCACCCGCGAGCAGGCGGCGGCCTTCGCCATCCGGGCCACCCAGCTGGTCGAGGCGGGCCGGCCGCCCTGCCCCCTCTGCGGGCTACCGCTCGACCCCGCCGGCCACGACTGCCCCCGGACGAACGGGCACCGCCCACCGGTGGCGTGACCACGCCCGGGCCCGCCGACGACCTGCCCGACGCGCCGGCCGGCGGAGCGGGGCCCACGACGGCCGACATCCTGCTCGAGGGCGAGATGACGGTCCACGGGCGGATTCCCGGGAGCTCCAACGCCACCCTGCTGGTGACGTGCGTCCACCGGGGCTGCGAGCTCCTGGCCGTCTACAAGCCGGCGCAGGGCGAACGGCCGCTGTGGGACTTCCCCTCCGGGCTCCATCGCCGTGAGGTCGGCGCGTACGTCCTGTCGGAGTGGCTGGGCTGGGGCCTCGTGCCCGACACGGTCGAACGTCTGGAGGGCCCCTACGGCGAAGGTTCGGTGCAGCGCTACGTGCCCGAGGACGGCGAATCCCACTACTTCACCCTGCGCGACGACCCGGCCTGGACCGACACCCTGGTCACCCTGGCCGCCTTCGACGTGGTGGCCAACAACGCCGACCGCAAGAGCGGCCACGTGCTGTTGGCCGAGGAACGGTTGTGGGCCATCGACAACGGCCTGTGCTTCCACGTCGAGCCCAAGCTGCGCACCGTGGTGTGGGACTTCGGGGGCAGCCCGCTGCCGCCGGGCGTGGTGGACGACCTGGGGCGTCTGCTCCACGACGGCGTGCCCGACGAGCTGGCGGCCCTGCTGGACCCCGACGAGGCGGCCGCCCTCGAGGACCGGGTGGCCCTGCTGCTGGACGAGGGCGTGCTGCCGGCGCTCCGCGAGGACGACGGGTGGCCCCCCTACCCGTGGCCGCTGGTCTGAGCGGACCCCCCCGAGGCGCGGGGGCGCCGCCGGGATGGCCGGGTGCGGGGCCTAGCCCGGCAGGGCCACGTGGAGCTGGTTGCGCATGGTGGTCATGACCGCCTGCGACAGCACCTCGCCGCCGCCCGGGGTGATGTGGGTGCCGTCGGGCTCGCGGACGTTGACCTCCTGGCCGTTGTACTGGATGTAGGGGGCGAAGCCACCCTGGGGGGTGCCGAGCACCGTGCCGCTGTCGAGGTAGGTGACGGCGGGCACCTTGGCCGCCTGGGCCTGGAAGATGCTGTCGATGTTGGCCATCTTGGCCGAGAGGGTGGGGTTCTGCATCGAGGGCATCCCGACCCAGACGACCTTGGCCCCCGTGCTCGTCGCCTCCTGCATGAACGAGAGCACCCGTTGGGCGTAGGTGGCGTTCCAGGCGTCCGTGCCGTAGGGGATGTCGGGCGGCCCGGGGAAGTCCTGCGGGTCGTTGGCCCCGACCATGATCACCACCACCTGCGGGTTGTACTTGGTCAGGTCGGCCTGCAGCTCGGCCGGCCAGTTGTAGTAGTCGGGCCGGGTCAGCCCGGTGCTCACCTTGCCGTCGAGCACCGCCGAGACCACACCGGTATTGGCCAGGTCGTTCTGCAGCGGTCCCCCGAGGTCGAGGCCGAGCGAGTCGCCGATGATGAGGACCCGGAGCGGGTCGGCGGCCGTCGGCCGGATACCGGTGGTGGTCGTGGTGGAGACGCCGGGCGCCGTTGTGGTGGTGGTGGACGGGTGGTGGGCCGGGGGGCCGAGGGCACTCACCCCCGAGCCGTTGCCGGGCTGGTTCCCGTTCCGCCCGAGGGCGCCGTTGCTGGCCGAGACCAGGTGGGACACGCCGATGCCCCGCGACAGGGCGGCGATCGGCCCGAGGAGGTCGAGGGACACGGTCCGGCGGGTCCCGACCGGGGACACCTGGGCATTGTGCTGGAGGGTCGGGGCGTCGAGGACCAGCCAGACGGCGAACGCCACCAGGGAGACGGCGAGGGCATAGGTCCAGGTCACCCGCCTGCGGCCGCCCGGTCGAGGGGGTGCCTGGCGCACCGGCGGCCGGTCCCCGGCGACCGGCAGCCGGTCGTCAGGCAGCCGGTCGTCAGGCATGGCGCGCTGCCGGAGCCGGCGACGGCCGGCGGATCGGACCAGGACGAGGCAGCACGGCCCACGATGGTAGGAGCGTGCGACCGGTCAGGTGGGTCACCCTGGCCGGCAAAGCCGGCGGGGTGGTCGGCACTAGAAGCGGTAGTAGATGAACGGGGCCACCCCGGTCGGCCCGAGGGTGGTGATCACCAGCAGGATCAGGGCCAGAGCCACCACCTGGACCGTCGCCCGCTGGTCGGAGAACAGCCGCTGGGCCCGCTCCACCCAGTCCTCGGGGACGAACTGGGCGGCGAGGATGCCAACGATGGTGAACACCAGCAGCGGCGTGATCAGAGGTGAGTGGCCCCAGCCCGAGAAGACGCGCCCGATGACGGCCATGGCGTTGGAGAAGGAGGTGGCCCGGAAGAAGACCCAGGCGAAGCAGACGAACTGGAATGTCCAGAACCGCTCCCAGAAGGCCCGCCCCCGACCTTCGGCCACGGCCGGCAGGCCCCGGGCGGTCCGCGTGATCCGACGGTGGTGGCCGACGACCTGGCCGACGCCGTGGAGGGCGCCCCAGATGATGAAGGTCCAGGCGGCACCGTGCCAGAGGCCGCCGAGCACCATGGTGATCATGATGTTGCGGGCGCCCTTGGCCTCCGAGCCCCGACTGCCGCCGAGGGGGATGTAGAGGTAGTCGCGCAGCCAGCGCGACAGGGTGATGTGCCAGCGGCGCCAGAAGTCCTGCAGGTTGCGGGCGGTGTAGGGGGCGTCGAAGTTGACCGGGAAACGGAAGCCGAGCAGCAGGGCCAGCCCGATGGCGATGTCGGTGTAGCCACTGAAGTCGCAGTAGATCTGGATGCCGTACCCCCAGGCGGCGAAGATGGCCTCGGGGCCCGAGTGTTGGCCCGGGGCGGCGAACACCGGGTCGACGATGGCCGAAGAGACGTACGACGACACCACGACCTTCTTGAACAGCCCGGCCATGATCATCCACATGGCCCGCGAGTAGTCGATCTCCGCCGGGTCCCGGCGGCGCCGGATCTGCGGCAGCAGTTCGCCCCCCGGACGATCGGCCCGGCCACCAGGTGGGGGAAGAACGAGAGGTAGACGGCCAGGTCGAGGGGCCGGGCGACCTCGAGCTGACCTCGGTAGACGTCGACCACGTAACTGATGGCCATGAACGTGAAGAACGAGATGGCGATGGGCAACGTCACCTGGATCAGCGGCAGGAGGCGGCCGGCCCCCACGTCGTGGAGGACGTTGTCCACGTTGACCGAGACGAAGCCGTAGTACTTGAACCACCCGAGCAGGCCCAACAGGGCGCCGACGGCCACGATCATGGCCGCCCGCTGGGTGCCGGGGCTGCGGGACCGGGCAACCGCCACCGCGCCGAAATGGGCGATGGCCGTGGCGGCGAGCAGGAGGAAGATGAAGCGCCAGTCCGCCCAGCCGTAGAAGAAGTAACTGAGGACGACCATCGACAGCTTCCACGGCCCGGGGTACGGGTTGAGCAGCCAATTCACCGTGAAGGCGATGGCGAAGAAGATGGCGAAGTCGATTGTCGGAAAGAGCATCGGGCCTTGGGTGGGGGACGGCTGGCCGACTGTACCGCTGCCCGACGCGCCCAGCGCGGCCCTTCGGCTACCAGGGAGGGTGGGTCCCTCCCCTACCCGATCGGGCCCGGTCGCCCCGCCCCACCGGCGGTCCACTCGGGCGGCCCGAACCCCGACGCCCGGTCGTGACGCTGACCCCCGAGTCGGCCGGCCGACGGACGGGGCGATCGCCGGGTCGCCCGGCGGCGGTGCGTCGCCTAGCCGGCGTGGCCGGGGAACGACTGGTTTCCGCCGTGCCGGGGCCGCCGAGTGCGATGACGACCGGTCGTCGGCGCCGGTGGCGGCGCGGCCCCCGGCTCCCGCCTGCCGTGGCGGCAGCGAGGGGTGGCCCGTGGTCGGGGGGCCACGCGGACCTCGACGCGGTTCGGCCGGGCCCGTTCCCCGGCTCGTCCCCCGCCCGTCGGGGCGTCCGCAGGACCCACCACGTGCCGGCCGCCGCGGCTGCGGTCATCACGGCCGACCAGCTACGTCGAATTCGGAACCCGGTCATCACCTGTCACGACCTCCCGAGGAACGGGGCGTCGAAGGCGAAGACCCCGCCGTCGGCGGCCGTCAACCAGTAGCCACCGGCCGGATCGGCGGCCATGCCCACCGCCGGCCGGTAGAGCGGTCGGCCCCCCATCGAGCCCTGGAACGGGGCGTCGCCGAACGCGAAGACGCCGCCGTCGGCGGCCGTCAACCAGTAGCCGCGGCCATCGGCGCTGGCCGCCATGCCGACGACCGGCTGGTTCAGCGTCCGACCGACCATCGAACCGTAGAACGCGGCGTCGCCGAAAGAGAAGACGCCCCCGTCGGCGGCCACCAACCAATAGCCCCGGCCGTCGGGGGTGGGGGCCATGCCCACCATGGGACGGTGCAACGAGCGCTTGCCGCCCATCGAGCCGTAGAAGGGGGCATCGCCGAAGGCGAAGATCCCGCCGTCGGCGGCCACCAACCAATAGCCCCGGCCGTCGGGCGTGGGGGCCATGCCCACCATGGGACGGTGCAACGAGCGCGACCCCATCGAGCCGTAGAACGGGGCGTCGCCGAAGGCGAAGACGCCCCCGTCGGCGGCCACCAACCAATAGCCCCGGCCGTCGGGCGTGGCGGCCATGCCCACTTCGGGCTGGTTCAGGGGCTTGCCGCCCATCGAGCCGTAGAACTCGGGCATCCTCATCCTCTGCGTGGGCATCATCCTGCTCATCGGGGGGTACATCCAGAGCACCATCGCCTCGGAGTTCAAGGTGAACCCGCTGCCTTCGTGGACCTGGACGTTGTTCGTCATCGCCGGGCTCCTGGCGGTCATGTACTTCGGTGTCCGGATCTCCACCCGGGCCCAGTTCGTGCTGGCCCTGATCTCCATCCTGGTGGTCCTGGCCTTCTTCCTCACCGTCATCGTGAAACTGGGCCACGGCAACAGCGTGGCGCCGTTCAAGCCCTCCTCGGCCGCCGACGGGTGGTCGGGGATCTTCTTCGGGGTCCTCTACGGGGTGCTGCTCTTCGTCGGCTTCGAGACGGCGGCCAACCTGGCCGAGGAGACACCGAACCCCCGTCGGTCCGTGCCCATCGCCGTGATGCTGACCGCCGGCATCGCCGCCGTGTTCTTCGTCCTGGCCGCCTACGTGGAGGTGGCCGGCTTCCACTACAGCCTCAAGGCCATCACCAGCGCCGCCTCGGCGCCGCTCTTCGCCCTGGGCGGGTCCTCCAAGACCGGTGGGTACGGCGGGACCTGGATCGACCGACTGCTCGAGCTGGTGGTGCTCTTCGACATGCTGGCGGTGGCCATCGGGTCGGCCGTCGCCGCCTCACGCGGGATCTTCGCCATGGGCCGAGACCGGCGGCTCCCGGCGCCCCTGGCCACCGTCTCCAAGCGCCACGGCACCCCCCTCGGGGCCACCCTGCTGGTCATCGGCGCCGCCCTCGTCGCCCTGCTGCTCAACCAGTTCTGGACCGGGCTCTTCGCCCTGCCGTCCACGCCCCACTACTTCGCCATGTTCTCGTGGGGTTCGACGTTCGGCGGGTTCGCCTTGGTCGTCGTCTATCTCTTCGTGTCGGTGGGCTCGCTGCGGTCGTTCGGGCGCACGACCGGACGCTTCTGGCTGGTGGTCTCGGCCGTGGTGGCCATCGTCATGACGGCCGGCGCCATCTTCGCTTCGTTCGACAAAGTGACCAGCCCGACGATCCTGGCCCCGTGGTTCGCCGTCATCTGGCTGGCGGTCGGGTTCGGCGTGGCCTTCCTGACCAAGGGGCGACGGCCGGCCAGCATGGAGTTGGCCGACCTGGCCGTCAACCCCGACCTGGCCCGCACGGAGTCACTCGACGTGACCGACGTGGTGCCGCCGGCGTCGGCGACCGACGACACCGTCCCGGCGCCGTAGTCGGGCCAACGACGAAACCCTGGGCGCGACCCAACGGTCGCCTTCGTCGTCCGTCGCCGGTTCGCCGTCGGCCGGGCCGACGGCGAGTGCTCAGCTCTTGGCTTTGAGGGCCTCGATCAGGGCCGGGAGCACCTTGTGGACGTCGCCCACGATGCCGAGGTCGGCCACCGAGAAGATCGGCGCATCCTGGTCCTTGTTGATGGCCACGATGTTCTTCGAGCCCTTCATGCCCACCAGGTGCTGGGTCGCCCCGGAGATGCCGCAGGCCACGTAGACGGTGGGCTTCACCGTCTTGCCGGTCTGACCGACCTGGTGCGAGTAGGGCACCCACCCGGCGTCGACGATGGCCCGGCTGGCCCCGGCGGCGCCGTGCAGCAACGAGGCCAGTTGCTCGATCAGTGCGTAGTTCTCGGCACCGCCGAGCCCTCGGCCACCCGAGACGACCACGCTGGCCTCGTCGAGCTTCGGACCGGTGCGCTCCTCGGCGTGCCGGGCCAGGACCTTGGCCGTGTTGGTCGCGGCCACGTCGGGCACGGCCAACGGGCTGACGGCGGCCGGGGCCCCGCCACTCGGCTCGGCCACGAACGACTTGGCCCGGATCACGTAGATCCCGAGTCCCTCGCCCGAGAAGCTGGCCGTCAGGACCTGGCTGCCGCCGAAGATGGCGTGCTCGGTCGAGATGGTCCCACCGTCCGCCGTCATGCCGACGATGTTGGTGAGCACCGGCCGGTCGAGCCGGACCGACAGGCGACCGGCGACGTCACGGCCGTCGTAGGTGGCCGGGATGAGCAGGGCGTCGGGGCCCGAGCCGGCCTGGACGGCGGCGGCGATGGCCGCCGCCACCGGCACGCCGGGCAGCACGCCGCCGAGATCGCCCACGTCGTGGACGGTGGTGGCACCGTACTCACCGAGGGCGGCGGCCAACGACGCCGTGTCGGAACCCCAGGTGACCGCCTCGACCGTCGTGCCCAGGGCACGGGCCTCGGTCAGCAGCTCGAGGGTGATGGGGGTCGGGCCGGACTCTCCCGCCTCGGCCAGTACCCAGATCTTGTCAGTCGACATGGTGG
Organism: uncultured Acidimicrobiaceae bacterium; assembly: GCA_963730735.1. GTDB lineage: Bacteria > Actinomycetota > Acidimicrobiia > Acidimicrobiales > RAAP-2 > CAVSSX01. Next base: position 785,384 of record CAVSSX010000007.1, on the reverse strand, counting down.
ACAAACGCTCCTCAGATGACCTTGATCTGCTCGAAGAAGGCCACGACGCGCTCGGCGCCGTCACCTTCGTCGACCACGATTTCTCCGGCCTTGCGGGCCTCGGACTCCACCACGCTGGTGATGGTCTGGCGGGCGCCGTCCGGCCCCACCTGCGATGCGTCGATGCCCAGGTCGGCGACGGTCACGTTGTCGACCGGCTTGGACTTGGCCGCCATGATCCCCTTGAACGACGGGTACCGGGGCTCGACCACCCCGGCGGTCACCGTGACGACGGCCGGCAGCGGGCTCTCCACCTCGTCGAACCCGGCCTCGGTCTGCCGCTCGACCTTGACCGACGAGCCGTCGATCTCGACCTTCTTGGCGAAGGTCACCGAGGGGAAGCCCAGGAGCTCGGCCACCTGCACCGGCAGCGTGCCGGTGTAGCCGTCGGTCGACTCGGTGGCCGCGATGACCAGGTCGGGCTCGGCCCGCTTGATCGCCGCCGCCAGGACCTTGGCCGTGCCGAGGGCGTCGCTCCCGGCCAGGACCGGGTCGCTGACCAAGATGGCCTGCGAGGCCCCCATGGCCAGCGCCGTCCGGAGACCCGAGGTCTCACCGTTGGGGGCCATCGAGACCAGGGTGACCACGTTCCCGGCGTCGGTCGGGGCCAGCTGCAACGCCATTTCCACGCCGTAGGCGTCGGAATCATCGAGGATCAGCTTGCCGGAGCGATTCAGGGTATGGGTGGTGGGATCGAGCGATCCCGGCGCGGCGGGATCGGGGATCTGCTTCACACAGACGACAACGTTCATGGTCCTGATTGTTGACGACCGGACGGTGTTACGCCATTCCGACTGTATCGCTACCGCCGTGCCCCCAGCTCAGCGGACCGCACCACCCCGGACGGCGCCGGGTCGGATCAGCGGGGCCGGGCGATGGCCAGGGCGTCCTCCAGCCGGTCGGTGATGACCGCGTCCGCCCCGATGGCCACCATTTTGCGCAGGTCGTCGGGGTGGTTGACCGTCCAGACGTTGACCCTGAGCCCGGCAGCGTGGGCCCGGTCGACCACCTGGGCGTCCGTGCGGGCCACGAAGGGGTGGACGGCCCGGTAGCCGGCGTCGGCGGCCCGGTCGACGGCGCCGGCCACGTCGGTGGCCACCGTCAGCAGCCAGCCGACGTCGAGGCCGCCGTTGGCCTCCAGCACGGCATCGAGGGTGGCGCTGGTGAACGACGACACGAGGATGCGGTCGGCCCAGTCCGGCCGGGCGGCCAGATCGGCCACGGCCCGGGCGATCCACTGCTCGGGGTCGTAGCCCGGCTCCTCGGGGTCGTTCTTTATCTCGACGTTGACCAGCAGCCCGGGGCAGGCGTCCAGCGCTTCGGCCAGCAGCGGGACGTGCTTGGGCAGGTCCCGTACCCGGGCCTCGGCCACCGGGCCCACGCCGGGGATCACCGGGTCGTGGTGGACCACCAGGGCGCCGTCGGCACTCCGACGGACGTCGAGCTCCACCCCGTCGGCCCCGAGCCGGCGGGCCTCGGCGAAGGCCTCGAGGGTGTTCTCGGCCACGCCGTCGGTGTACCCCCGATGGGCGAGGACGGCCGTCACCGGCGGCGGCGCACGGCGGTCGCGGACGGCATCGGGGTCTCGCCTCTCGTGGTCGACGCCTGGGTCGGTCGCCCGGGTCCGGAGCGCCCATCAGATCGCACGCCACCGGCCCGTGGCAACTCCGACGGCGTGGCGACGAGGCTGGCCGACCCCTTGCAATCGTGTGTCGGCACCGTTAACCTGCAGAAGTCAAATTCCTTTTCAGGGACCGCTACCTTTTGGGGGCGCATCTTGTGAATTGGATCACAACCTCGTGGGTGGAGGACCAGAGATGGCGCTCATGTGGAACCGGACGGTCGACTGGGACGCGGACGATTGGCGACGAGTCGCCGCCTGCCGCAAAACAGAACCCGACCTCTTCTTCCCAGTCGGTACGACCGGACCAGCAATCGACCAGATCGACGCAGCCAAGCGGGTCTGTCTCTCGTGCGAGGCCCAGGAACCGTGCCTCGACTTCGCCCTGGCGACCAACCAGGAGTCGGGCGTCTGGGGCGGCACCTCGGAGGAGGAACGCCGAAAGCTCCGCAAGGCATGGCTGGCCGCCCGCCGCCGGGCCTCCTGACCAGCCCACCTTCCCGCAGTTCTTGAACCGCCCCGCCACCCCGGCGGGGCGGTGGTCTGTCCGGCGGCGGGCCGGTCGCCTCAGTGGCTCCCCGGCACCTTGGTGGGCACGTCGATGACCGCTCGGGCGCCCACGCCCCCCTCGCCCCGGGTCATGGTGATGACCCCGCCGAGCTGGCTCATCACCAGGTCGCGGACGATCGAGAGCCCGAGGCTGGTCGTCCGCCCGATGTCGAAGTCCTCGGGCAGGCCGCGGCCGTCGTCGCGGACCTCCACCCGCAACTCGGCCCCCCGGGGCAGCAGGGTGACCCGCACGTGCCCGATGTGCTCGTCGGCCCCGTCGTCCCCACCCTCCCCGCCATCGGCCTCGGGGTCGAAGGCGTGCTCCACGGCGTTCTGCAGCAGCTCGGCCAGGACCACGGCCAGCGGCGTGGCGATCCCGGCCGAGACGTCCCCGAGGTCGCCCGAGACGACGATCTCGACCGGCCGGGCCGAGACCACCGAGTCCTCGGCCATCTGGACCAGCGAGGTCACGATGTCGTTGAAGGGCACCTGGTCACCCGGGTCACGGGACAGGATCTCGTGGACCAGGGCGATCGAGCGGACCCGGCGCTCGGCCTCCCGCAGGGCTTCCCGGCCGGCCCCCAGCTCGGCCCGCCGAGCCTGCAGGCTGAGCAGCGACGAGATGGTCTGGAGGTTGTTCTTCACCCGGTGGTGGACCTCGCGGATGGCGGCGTCCTTCGACAGGAGCAGCCGGTCCAACCGCCGGACGTCGGTCACGTCGCGGAGCAGGATCATGGCCCCGGTGACCGAGCCGTGGGAGAGCAGCGGGACGCAGTGGACGAGGACGCTCACGTCAGGACGCCGCTCGACCTCCTCGACCACCGGCCGACCGGTGGCCAGGGCCCACTCGACGGCCGATTCCTCGATGCCCAGATCGGTGAAGCGGCGGCCCTCGGGGGTGGAGTACACCCCCATCCGGTGGAAGGCGTTCATGGCGTTGGGTGAGGCGAACTCCACCCGGCCCTCGGCATCGACCACCACCACCCCGTCGCTGACCCGGGGCGCCTCCTCGGCGGCCACGTCCTCGCCCGAGAACGGGAAGGCCGACTCGGCCACCATGGCCGCCAGTCGCTCGTAGACCTCGAGGTAGGTCCGCTCGTACAGGCTCGTCGGCCCCCGGACGGGGACCGACGAGAGCCGGGCCAGGACGGCCACCACCGAGCCCTCGAAGCGCACCGGCACGCTCTCGACCAGCACGGCCTCGCCGAGGCCCTCGTGGTGGACCTGGCCCCGCTGGACCGTCCCGTCGTGGAGGGCCGAGGCGGTGAGCGACCAGTTCGACTCGCTGACCGTCTGGCCGACCAGGTCCTGCTCGAGCAAGGTGGGGCGGTTGGAGGGCCGGATCTGCCCGAGCACCACCAGCTCCGGACCGGTGTCGCCGTCGTGGGCGGCGTCGGAGGCGTCGTCGACCAACAAGAGCAGGTCGGAGAACGACAGGTCGGCCAGCACGCTCCAGGAGCCGAGCAGGCGCTGGAGGTGACCCAGGGCCTCGGCCGAGACGTCGGCGTGGGCCTCGGCCAGCTCGGCCAGCGTGGCCACCGGCTAGCCGCCCGCCGCCGGGGTCACCGGGACGCGATAGGGAATGCGGGCCCGGTAGCCCTGGAGCGACCCCACTCCGACCGAGCCGAGCAGGTCCCGCAGCTCCCCCGCCCGGTCGGCCACGTGGTGCAGGTGGTGGGCGTCGGAGGCCGTGGTCAGGGGCACCCCGTGGGCCACGAACCGCTCGAGCAGGGGCCGGGCCGGGTACTGCTCACCGACCGGCTTGCGCCAGCCGGCCGAGGACACCTCGGCGGCCATCTTCGAGCTGGCCGCCGCCTCGGCCAGGCGGTCCCACCACTCCCCGGGGCTGTCGGGCCGGTAGCCGGCCACCTTGATGAGGTCGGGGTGGGCCAGGACGTCGCAGGCGCCGCTGGCCGCCAGCTCCTCGATGGCGTCGGTGTAGCCCTCCCAACAGGCGTCGACCCGGCGGGCCGACCATTCGGCCATCGAGATCGGGTCGTCGATGTCGTCGAAGCGCCACGCCCCGAGCCAGTGCACCGAGCCCAGCAGGACGTCGAAGGGGTAGCCGGCCAGCAGCCCGGCCACCTGGTCCATGCGGCCGCGGTAGTGGTCGACCTCGAGCCCGAGGACCACCGGCAGGCCGGCCGCCCGGGCGGCCAGGGCACACTCGACGTACTCGTCGAGGTCGGCCTGGGCGTGGAAGTCCCAGTACTCGGCCATCGAGGCCTGCAGGGCCGGCTGCTCGTCGGCCCACAGCCCTTCGATCAGGGGGCGGGCCTGGCGGAACCGGAACAGGTGCTCGGTCAGGGCGATCTCGGTGACCCCCTGGGCCTGGGCCCGCTGGCAGTACTCGGCGATCTGGTCGAGGTCGAGGGGGGCCCGGCGGTCGTCGTGGGGCCAGAGGTGCAGGTGGTAGTCGAGCACGGGGGGCTGACGGGTCGAGTGGGTCGGGCGCGGTGTCGGGTCGGGCTCAGCCGTCGGCCCGGCGGACGATGGTGACCCCGTCGCGGATGGTGGTCAGGGCGACGACCACCCGGGGGTCGTTGGCCAGCTTGTCGTTGAACGCCCGCAGGGCCGTTCCGTCGACCGAGGCCTCGGCGCCGGGCAGCACCGCGCCGTGGAAGAGGGTGTTGTCGCACAGGATCACGCCCCGGTCGGCCAGCTTGGGCAGCACGGCCTCGAAGTAGGCGTCGTAGCCGGACTTGTCGGCGTCGATGAACACCAGGTCGAACGGGCCGGCGAGGGTGGCGATCGACTCGAGCGCCGGTCCGAGCAGCAGCGTGATCTGCTCGGCGTGGGGGCTGGCGTCGATGTTGGCCTGGGCCACCGCCGCGTGCTCGGGGTTGATGTCGAGGGTGGTGATGTGGCCGCCCGGCGGCAGGCCGGCGGCCATGGCGATCGACGAGTACCCGGTGAACGCCCCGATCTCGAGCACCCGGGTGGCGCCGGTGGCATAGACCATCAGCTCCAGGAAACGGCCCTCCTGGCGGCCGACCATCATCCCCCAGTTGGGGAAGTCCCGACGGGTGGCCTCGTCCACCGCCGCCAGGTACGGGGGCGGCGCCGTCGAGTGCTCCTCGGCGTAGGCGGCGGCGGCGGGATCGACGGGCTCGGCCACCGGCGCCATCGTACGGCAGGGGCCGGGTGCCCGGCGCCGGCGCTAGTCCCAGATCCGCTCGCCGAGGGCCAGCAGGCCCCGCAGGTCGCTGATGTCCACGTCGAAGAACGGCACCGAGACCAGGACCTCGGGCGAGGTGGCCAGCTCGGCCTGCTGCTCGGCCTCGCGCCGGGCGACCACCGAGAAGTTGAGGAAGCTCTCGGCCACCTCGTCGAGGACCCGGGCGCCGAGCACGGGGTCGGCGGGCAGCCCCGCCGCCAACGTCGTCGACTCCCGGCCCAGCCGCTCGGCCACCCGAGCCAGCGCCGGCGAGCGCATCGAGTCCGGGAGGACCTTGTTGAGCACGATCGCCCCGAGGTGGAGGTCCCGGTCGACCAGCTCGTGGGCGAAGAACTCGGCCTCGCGCAACGGGGTCTCCTCCAACGTGGAGACCACCAGGAAGGTCGACCGGCGGTCCGAGAGCAGCCGGCTCACCGACTGGGCCCGCTCGACGAAACCGTCGTACATCGACTGGAAGAGGATGAAGAACTCCGAGATGTCGGCCAGGAATTGCGTGCCGAGGATCCGGTCGGCGATTTGGTAGAAGGGCTTCGAGGCGAAGTTCACCAGGCGCGACCGGTAGGGCACGATCAGCCAGCGCAGGAGCCGGGACGAGAAGAAGTCGGCCATGCGCTGGGGGGCGTCGAGGAAGTCGAGGGCGTTGCGGGTCGGCGGGGTGTCCACGACGATCAGGTCGTACTTGCCCTCGGCGTGGATCTCGTACAGCCGCTCCATGGCGATGTAGTCGTGGCTCTGGACGAAGCGCGACGAGATGTCGCGGTAGAGCGGGTTGGCCAGGATCTGCTCCCGGGTGGCGGCGTCGGGGGCGTGCCGGCGGACCAGGTCGTCCCAGCTCTCCTTGGTGTCGAGCATCGCCGCCCACAGCTCACCCCGTGGCGTCACCCCGGCCTCGGCGAAGACCGACGGGTCCACCCGGACCTCGGCGTTCCCGATGCCCGAGAGGCCGAGGGCGTCGGCCAGCCGCTTGGCCGGGTCGATGGTCAGCACCAGGACCCGGCCGCCGTGACGGTAGGCCGCCATGGCGGCCGGCGGCCGCCGCAGTCGTCGTCTTGCCCACCCCGCCCGGGCCGCAGGCGATGACGATCTCCTTGGCCGAGAGCAGCCCGTCGAGCGAGCCCTTCCGGGGTTCCTCGGCCATCAGAACCCCAGCTCCTCGCCCAGCGACGCCGCCACCTGGCGGGTGGTGCGCAGCCCGTGCAGCCGGGTGAACAGGTAGGGCAGCAGGAGGACCGGCACGGACGGGTCGAGGTCCCGCCGGAGGTGCTCGAGGTGCTCGGACCGGGTCCGGCGCATGGTGACGGCCAGGCGGGCCCCCTCGAACACGGCGTCCACGTCGCCGCTCCACGGCGTCGGCCAGCTGCTGCTCCACCTCGGGCACCCGCAGCTGCTCGAACACCTCCTCCTCGCGCCGGCTGAACAGCTCGGGCAGCACCCGGTTCACCACCACGCCCGAGAGGCGCACCGTGGTCTCGTTGGCCACCCGGGCCGCCAGATCCAGGGTCTCGGCGACCGGCATCTCCTCGGGCGTCGTCACGGCCAGCAGCCCGGTCCGGGCCGGGTCCGACAGGATCTCGAGCATCCAGTCGGTCTGCGACCGGATCAGCCCCACCTTGACCAGGTCGTTGATGGCCTGGGGGGCGGCCAGCTGGCCGATGACGTGCCCGGTGGCCGGGGCGTCCACCACCACCAGGTCGTAGTGGGCCTCACGGACCTCGTAGCAGAGCTTGCCCACGGTCAGGATCTCTTTGACCCCCGGGGCGGCGGTGGCCACGAAGTCGAAGGCCTTGGCCAGCGGGCCGATGCGGCCGACCACCGGGATCCGCAGGTGCAGCTTCAGGTACTCGCGGAGCGACGCCTCGGTGTCCATCGACATGGCGTAGACACCCGGGGCCACCTCCCGCTCGACGAAGGAGGTGGGGCCGGTCTCGAACATCGACGCCAGGTCGCCCTTGGCGTCGACCTCGCAGGCCAGCACCCGCTTGCCGTGGGCCGCCGCCAGCTGGGCCAGGGCCGCCGCCACGGTGGTCTTGCCGGTGCCGCCCTTGCCGGTGACGAAGATGAGACGGAGGTCGAGGAGCCCCGGCACCCCGGGGGCGGCGGCGGCGTCGGGGGTCACGCGGCGCCCAGGCTCGGCGGCCTCAAGGCGCGCCGAAGCCCACCCTGCGCTCGTTGGACGGCGCGTCGACCTCGATGTAGGCCACCTTGGCCGACGGGACACCGACCTTGCGGCCCCGGCGGTCGGTCAGCCACAGCATGCGTTCCTTGTCGCCGAGGGCCTTCTCGATGTCGGCGAGCACGGCATCCCGGTCGGCGTCGTCCCCCAGGTCAACCTCGAGTTCCTTCGGGGTCTGGGTGATCCCGATGCGCACGTCCACCTGACAACGCTCCTTCTGCTGGCCGACGATCGGCCTGCTCGACCCTCTCGACGATACTTGGCCCTGGCAGACTTGCCGCCATGGGACCGCTGCCACCGCCGGGGAGCTCCGAACGGAGCCGGCGCTGGGCGTCGACCATGGGTGGCTTCGGCGAGGGCGGAGGTCGAGCGGCGGTCCGGATGGCCCACGCCGACTCCCGGGCCGTCTGGGGCGGGAGCGACGTCGATGCCGGTCAGGGCCACGACCTGGGCTTCTCCCGGGTCGAGCGGGAGGAGCTGGAGCTGGCCGAGCTCGCCCCCTGGGCCACCCGCTCCGCCGTGGCCGGCGAGCGCCAACGACCCGAGGAGCCCGACCCCTGGCGCACCTGCTTCGAGCGGGACCGGGACCGGATCCTGCACGCCAGCGCCTTCCGCCGGCTGGCCGGCAAGACCCAGGTCTTCGTGTTCCCCGACGACCACCAGCGCACCCGCCTGACCCACGCCCTCGAGGTGGCCCAGGTCGCCACCAGCGTGGCCCGGGCGTGCCGGCTCAACGTCGCCCTGACCGACGCCATCGCCCTCGGCCACGACTGCGGCCACGGCCCCGGCGGCCATGCCAGCGAGGACGCCCTGGACCCCTACGTCGACGGGGGGTTCGACCACGCCCCCTGGGGGGCCGACGTCTCGCTCCAGCCCCTCAACCTGTGCACCGAGACGCTGGACGGCATCCGCAACCACAGCTGGTCGCGGCCCGCACCCTCGACCCCCGAGGGCGAGGTGGTGAGCTGGGCCGACCGGATCGCCTACGTCTGCCACGACTGGGAGGACGCCGTGCTCGCCGGCATCGTCACGCCGGACATGCTGCCCGACGTCGTCCGGGAGCGGTGCGGCGAGCGGCGGGGCCGGCAGCTGGACGCCTTCATCGAGGCCCTGGTGGCCACGGTGCTGGCCACCGGCACCGTCGGCATGCGGGAGGACATGGCCGAGGCGCTCGCCGCCTTCCGGGCCCTCAACTACGAGCGCATCTACCTGCGCGAGGCGTCGGTGGCCCAGGGGGCGGCGGTGGTCAGCGTGCTCCGAGCGCTGGTCGAGCACTACGCCGACCGGCCCAACGACATCCCGACCGTCCGCCAGGCCGGCGGGCTGACGGCGTCGGAGCCCGCCGCCCTGCGGGCCGCCGTCACCTACGTCGCCGGCATGACCGACCGCTTCGCCTTCGACCAGGCCCGCGACGTCCTCGGGTGGGACCCCGACAAGCTCCCGGCGGGCATCGACGGCTGAGCCGCCGCGACGCTCAGCGCAGGGTGAGCTCCCGGCGGTAGACGCGGGCCGGTCCGAGCGACGCCAACTTCTCGGCCAGCGCGGCGAACACCGTGGCCGCCTCGCTCCCGGGGTCGGCGACGGTGATCGGCAGCCCGTCGTCGCCGCCCTGGCGCAGGGCCGAGACCAGGGGGACGCGGCCGAGCAGCGGGACGCCGAGATCGTGGGCCAGGGCCTCGCCCCCACCGGCCCCGAACAGCTCGTAGCGGACACCGTCGTCGCCGGTGAACCAGCTCATGTTCTCGATGACACCCCGCACCGACAGCTTCAGCTTGCGCGCCGCGAAGGCCGAGCGCTGGGCCACCCGTTGGGCCGCCGGCTGCGGCGTGGTGACCACCACGACCTCGGCCCGGGGCATGACCTCGGCCAACGACAGGGTCACGTCGCCGGTTCCCGGCGGCATGTCGACCAGGAGGAAGTCCGGCTCGCCCCAGTAGGCGTCGGAGAGGAACTGGGCGATGGCCTTGTGGAGCATCGGGCCGCGCCAGATCACCGGCTGGTCGTCGGGCACGAAGTACCCCATCGAGAGGGCCCGGACCCCGTGGACCGACGTCGGCACGACCAGATCGCCCAGCACCACCGGGTCGTTGTCGGCCCCGAGCATCTTGGGGATCGAGAAGCCGTAGACGTCGGCGTCCAGGATGCCGACCCGATGGCCGGCGGCGGCCAGGGCGATGGCCAGGTTGACGGTCACCGAGGACTTGCCCACCCCGCCCTTGCCCGACCCGATGCCGATCACCCGGGTCTTGGACTCGGGCTGGAGGAACGCCGGGGTCGGGGCCTCCCCGTGGTCGTGGCCGGCATGGCCGTGCCCCTCGTGACCGGGCGCATCCTCGGCGCCGGCCGTCCCCTCCATGTCCTGTCGCAGTCGGGCCCGGAGCACGGCCCGGGTGGCGTCGTCCATGACGCCCACCTCGACCTCGACCTCGTCGATCCCCGGCACCGCCACCGCCGCCCGCCGGACCCGTTCGACGAGGTCGTCGCGCGACGGCCACGCGGCCACCGGCATGGCCAGGACGACCGTGGCCCGGTGTCGCCGGCTCTTGACCGACCGCACGATGCCGAGCCCCTGAAGGGCCACGTCGAGCTGAGGGTCGACCACCGCCCCCACGGCCTGCTCCAACGCTGCCTGGTCCGAACCCATGACGTCTTCTCCGAGTGCGATCTGCGGGGCGCGGTCGCCGATCGGCGACCCGTCGCCGGCGCCGCCTGCCGGCGGCTGCCACGAAACCCGCTGGCTAGGATACCGATCGTGCGCTCAGGGCAGGACGCCGCCGTCACGTTGCGCAGTGGGCCGACGCCGGGCGACGAGCCGGGCCCCGACCCCCAAGCGAGCGCCGAGAAGGCCACCGCCACGTCCGACGAGGCCGCCCAGTTCGCCGCCGCCGTCATCGCCGTCACCTCGGCCTTCGGCGACCCCACGCGGCGCGACATCTTCTTCTACGTCCGGTCCAACCCCGGCGCCACCGTCTCGGCCGTGGCCGCCAGCTTCTCCCTGCACCCCAACGTGGCCCGCCACCACCTGGACCGGCTCGTCGCCGGGGGCTACCTCCAGGTGGCCGCCGGGCAGCGGGGCGGCGGGGCCGGCCGGCCGTCCAAGCAGTTCTTCCCGGCGGCCGACGACCCGACGCTCGACCTGCTGACCCGACGCGACGACCTGCTCGTCCTGCTGCTCCGGCGCTCCCTCGAGCTCCTCGGGCCCGACGAGGCCGAGCGCATGGCGGCCGAGGTCGGCGAGGAGTACGGCCGCACCCTGGCCGCCAACATGGCCCCGGCCGACAGCCAGCGATCGGTGCGCGCCGCCATGCACGCCATCGCCGACACGCTCACCGCCCACGGCTTCGCCGCCCACGCCGAGGACCACGGCGCGTCGACGGCGGTGGTGGCCGAGCAGTGCCCATTCGGCGACGCCGCCTCGGTGCACCCGGTGCTCTGCGCCGTCGACCGGGGCATGGTCAACGGTCTCCTGTCGGGTCTCTGCGGCGACCACGCCGGCGGCCCGACCGCCGTGGTCATGTCGTCGCGGGCCCGCGGCGACGCCGCCTGCGCCGCCTCGGCCTGAGCCCGCCGGTGGTCCGCCACTACCTGGACCACGCCTCGACCTCACCCCCCCGGCCGCTGGTGGCCGACGCCGTCGTGGCCGCCATGGGGGTGCCGGCCGCCGATCCCGGGCGGCTCCACGAGGAGGCGCAGGCGGTCCGGGCCCTGGTCGAAGCGGCTCGTGACGCCGTGGCGACGCTCGTCTCGGTGGCCCCCCGCCAGGTCGTGTTCACCTCGGGCGGCACCGAGGCGGCCAACGCCGCCGTGTGGGGCGCCACCCGGGCCCGTCCCGGCTCGGTCGTCCTGTGTGCCGCGGTCGAGCACTCGGCCGTCCGCGACGCCTCCGAGCGCGCCGCCCCGGTCGAGCTGCTCGCCGTCGACGGCCATGGCCGGATCGAAGTGGCGGCGGTGGCCGAGGCGCTCGAGCGCCACGCCGAGCGGCCACCGGCCCTGGTCCACTGCCAGTGGGCCAACCACGAGGTCGGCACCCTCCAGCCGGTCCACGAGATCGTGGCCCTGTGCCGCTCGGCCGGTGTCCTGGTCCACGTCGACGCCGCCGCGGCCGTCGGCCACGTGCCGGCCGACCTCGGGGAGCTCGACGCCGATCTGGTCTCGTTGAGTGCCCACAAGTTCGGCGGCCCACCCGGGGTCGGCGCCCTGGTCGTCCGGCGGGGCCTGCGGCTCGAACCCCTCCTCGTGGGGGGCCAGCAGGAACGGGCCCGCCGGGCGGGGATGGAGAACCCCTGGGCCGTGGCCGGCTTCGGCGCCGTCGCATCGGCCCTCGGTGCCGCCGAGGGCGCGCTGCTCCTGGCCGAGGCGGCCGAGGCCGAGGCCCGGATCGGTCGCATCGTGGCCGGCGCCGCCGCCGTCCCCGGGGTCGACCTGGTGGGCGACCCCGACCCGGCCCACCGGCTCCCCCACCTGGTGTGCCTGGGCATCGAAGGGGTCGAGGCCGAGCCGGTGCTGCTGGGACTCGACCGGGCCGGTGTCGCCGCGCACTCCGGCTCGGCCTGCTCCTCGGAGATGCTCGAACCGTCGCCCGTCCTCGAGGCCATGGGCGTGGACCCGAGCCGCTCGTTGCGGGTCTCGGTCGGCTGGTCGACCGACGACGCCGACGTCGACGCGTTCGTCCAGGCGTTCGCCACCGTCGTCGGGTCGCTGCGCTCGCTCCGCCGCTGAGCACCCTTGCGGCGGTCCGGCCGGGCGTCGTCTAGGAGGTCGGGACCCCGGCCGGGAGCGGCTGGCCGCCCTGGGCGAACGCCTTGCGGAGCAGCGGGGCGGCGCTGGCCAGCGCGCTGGCCGGTGGGTGCTCGGCCACGAACGCCCTGAACTCGGTCAGGGCGGCGGCGGTGGAGCTGGCCTGGTTCTGCTCGAAGAGCATGGTCCCGTAGAAGAGGTGGGCGTCGTAGTCGTCGGGCTGCAGCTTGAGCGACTGTTCCTCCAGGGTCATCCCGGCGTTGACCAGGCTCGCACTGTCGTTCTTCGCCCCCGCCTGCCACTCGAGCCACCCGGTCTCGGCCAGGGCCTGGGGCTGCTTCGGGTACTTCTTCAAGATGGCCTCGTACAGCCCGAGGGCCTCGGCGATCGAGGTCGGGGTGTTCTCGTTCACCAGGTCGGCCGCCTGGGCCAGGTTCTCCTGCAGCTGGGCGGTCGGACCCAGTTCGGTCGAGCCCGAGGAGTCCTGCCCGGGGAGCCGAGGGGAGGTGATGTCGACCACCAGCAGGACGACGCCGGCGACCACCGCCGCCGCGCCGACCAGGGCCATCCACCGCCGGCGGCGCCGTCGGCCCCGACGGCCGACCACCGGGCCGCTGCCCTCCTCGCCCGGAACGCCGTCGACGGCGTCCTGGGCCACCGGGTCCTCGAGCGGCGTGACCTCGGCGGCGCCGGCGCCGTCACCGGCCTCGAGGATCCCGGTGTCGGGCCCGAGGGTGGCCAGCACCGCTTCGACCTCGGCCAGCCGGGCCGTGTCCCGACGTCGGAGGAGCTCGTAGTCGTCGTCGCCCAGGTCGCCGGCGTCGTGTTCGACCTCGGCGTCGTCCAGCGAGCGCAGCAGGAACTCGCGCTCGTCGTTGAGGTGCCACCGCTCCTCCTCGGTCACCGCCGTGCGGGACTCGGCACTCATGCCGGGCCGTCCCGGCGGAGGGCGTCCATGGCCCTCGCCCGACGCCAGAACAGCACGATGAGGCAGGTGATGGCGGCCACGCCGGCGATCACCGGGATGATCCAGACCAGGGCCGTGAGGCCCGACGTCGGCGGCCGCAGGAGGATCGTCGGGCCGTAGCGCAGCACCAACTGGTGCTCGATGGCCGCTGTGCTCTGACCCTCGTCGACCATCTGGGCGATCTGGTGGCGCACGGTGACGGCGGTCGAGGCCGAGGAATCGAGGACCGACAGGTCCTCACAGCTCGGGCAGCGGATCTGGGCCTCGATGGCCTGGGCCCGCTGGGTCGGGGTCTGGTGGCTCCGCCCGACCCCGCTCCCGATGATCAGGGCCACGACCACCACCACGGCCAGGAGGACCGGTCCGGTCCAGCGGGGCCAGGGATGCCGTGACCGGCCCGTGGGCCGGGCCCGGGTCGCCTCACCGGTCGAGGGTGACGGCGGGGAGGCGTCGACGACCGCCACCGGGACCTCAGCCCCCACCGGCGGTCGAGCCGGCCCGGGCCTGGGCCAGCCACGTGCTCATCTGGGCCGCCGTCAGCGGGCCGGCGTACTCGCCCTGGACCCGGCCGGCCGGGGTGATCAGGAAGGTCTCGGGGGGCGAGGTCACCCCGAAGTTGTAGGCGATGGTGCCGCCGGGGTCCTTCAAGGACGGCCAGGTGGTGCCGTAGGTGGAGATGAAGTGCTCGGCCCCGGCGTAGGTGTCGCTGTAGTCCACGCTGAGCAGGGCGGCGCCGTCGGCGTGCCGGGACTGCTGGAAGTTGAAGGCCACCAGGTCCGGGGCCTGCGCCTGGCACGGCCCGCACCAGCTGGCGAAGAAGTCCACGAAGACGTAGCGCCCCCGGTACTGCGACAGGGTGACGTGGTCGCCGTTGAACGAGGTGGCCGAGATCGACGGCGCCGGGCGGCCGTCGAGCGGGCTGGCGACTTGCGTCGCTTCGACCGACGGCCGGGTGGCCAGCACGATGGACACCACGATCAGTACGACGATGAGGGCACCGCCGATCCACCGGGCTCGGTGCCGGGGCCGTCGCTTCCCGGCTCCGGTCCCGCCCGCCGGCGGGGCGGTCGTGGTGGCGCTCATGGCGACTCCACCCCCACCGGGACCTCCTCGGGGACTCCCCGAGGGCCGTCCGGCGCGGCCGCCGGCTCGAGGGACGGGCCGTCGCCGTGGGCCACGACGGCGGGCGTCGCCCCGTCCGTCCGAGCGGCGTCGGCCGAGGACGCCCCGCCGTCGGCGGCGTCCCGGTCGACCGATCGACCCGACACCGGATCGGTCGGGCGACGGCGGCTGCCGGGCAGGAGGGCCAGCAGGCCGCCCACGCCGATCAACAGGCCGCCGGCCCACAGCCAGGCGAGCAGCGGCTCGATGACCACGCCCACCCCGACCGAGCCCGTGGCCAGGCCGCTGATGGCCGCCTGGCCGGACGAGCCACCGGTGCCCCCGAGGGCGTCGAAGGTCAGGTACACGTCACCGAAGAGCCCCGAGTCGATGGCCGGGGTGCCGACGGTCTGGGAGTTGGCCCCGCCGTACTGGCTGACCGCCGGCAGGAACGGTCCCCCGCCGTCCACCCGGATCACCGCCTCGGTGGCCGAGCGGGCCGGGGTCCGGATCTGACGGAGCCCCTCGTAGGTGAACGAGTGGCCGTCGAAGTGGACCGTGTCGCCCTTGGCCAGCGCCAGCTCGGTGCGCTGGGCGAACGAGGTGGCGGCGGTGATGCCGACGGCCAGCACCACCACGCCCAGGTGGACGATCATCCCGCCGTTGGCCCGGCCGACCAGGCCGTGCCACGCCCCGATGCCGTGGCGCCGGGCCGTCCGGACCGACAGCACCAGCGAGCGGACGGCCGAGGAGGCGGCGAAGGCGCCCAGGCCGAAGGCCACCAGCGGCGCCACCCCCCGCACCCCGCCGATGACGCAGGCCACGATGACCAGGGCCCCGATCCAGGCCGGGATGATCAGTCGGTGCCACAGCACGCCGGCGTCGACCTTGCGCCAGCTGAGGGCGGGGGCGATGGCCATCAGGAGCAGGAGGGCCAGCCCGACCGGGATGGCGATGGTGTTGAAGTACGGCGCACCCACGGTGACCTGTTGGTTCTTGATCGCCTCGTAGAGCAGCGGGAACACCGTGCCCAACAGGACGACGAAGGCGAAGCCGACGAACAGGAGGTTGTTGACCAGGAAGGCGCCCTCGCGGCCGAGCGGGGCGTCGATCCCGCCGGGTGAGCGCATCCGGTCGCCCCGCCAGGCGATGAGGCCGAACCCGACCACCACCACCACGATGAAGAACCCGATCAGGAGCGGGCCGAGGGACGACTTGGAGAAGGAGTGGACCGACTCGATCACCCCCGAGCGGGTGAGGAACGTGCCCAGGATGGTGAGGGCGAAGGTGGCCACCGACAGCGACAGGTTCCAGACCCGCAGCAGGCCCCGGCGCTCCTGGACGAGCACCGAGTGTAGGTAGGCCGTCCCGCACAGCCACGGCATCAGGGCGGCGTTCTCCACCGGGTCCCAGCCCCAGAAGCCGCCCCAGCCGAGCACCTGGTAGGACCACCAGGCCCCGAGCACGAGCCCGACCGAGAGGAACGTCCAGCTGGCCAGGGTCCACCGGCGGGTCTCGATCTGCCAGCGGTCCGACACCCGGCCGGTGGCCAGCATGCCGACGGCGAAGGCGAAGGGCACCGTGAAGCCCACGAAGCCCAGGTACAAGAGGGGCGGGTGGATGGCCACCAGCGGGTTGTCCTGCAGCAGGGCGTTGGGCCCGAGGCCGTTCGACACGCCGTGTGTGGTGTCGAACGGGTTGGCCGGGCCGAGCATCAGGAAGAAGAAGAAGGTCGTCACGGCGTACATGACGAGGGTCGCCCAGCGGATGACCGGGTCCGAGGCGATGTGGCGGTAGCGCCACACCAGAACCGAGGTGAAGATCGACAGCACCAGGCCCCACAGGAGGATCGAGCCGGCCAGGGCCGACCACAGCCCGGTGATCGAGTACAGCAGCGGGGTGGCCCGGCTGTTGTTCTCGGCCACGAAGGCCACGGTGAAGTCGTGGGTGACGAGCGCCCGCTCCATGGCCACCGTGGCCAGGAGGGCCCCGACGAGGACCACCGGCGCCAGGAGGCGGCCGTCGAGCCGGGGGTCGACGGCCTTCCCGGTGGCGCTGCGTCGGAGCGAGACGGCGAGGACCACGACGCCGGCTACGGCGGCGAGGAAGCCCAGCCAGACGCCGATGTCGCCGAGCCGGGCGTTCAGTGGACCGTTCCGTTCTTCGCCGTCACCCGGTTGGGGTGGGCGGCGATGTAGCTGGCCGAGTGCTTCACCAGGATCTGGTCCGATAGGAACAGCGGCGCCGCCCCCGGGGCGAAGTGTCCGACCACCACCACCGGGATGTTCGGCTGGAACAGCTGGGGCGGGCTGCCCACGTTGTGCACCGTGACCCGGTTCGAGCCTTCCGAGATCGTGAAGTTCGTGCCGTCCTTGGTGGCCGTGATGCTGTCGGGGTCGACCACGCCCTCCAGGCGGAAGGTGGTGGTGCCGAGGGACGCCCGGTGGGCGGTCGCCTGGTCCACGGTGTCGAAGTAGTTGAGCGAGCTGCCGAGGCCCTCCACCAACAAGAACACCAGGGCGGCCACCAGCACCGCCGCCACCACCAGGAGGCGGAGACGGGTCCGGCGGCGACGGGGTCGGGCCGGGCGGCGGGCCGGGACCGACGGCGCCCGGGCGCCCGGGGCCGCCGTCGGCGCCGTCACTCCCGGCGGGCGGGGGCAGGGTATCGGTGGTGTCGGTCACCCGTTCGGGCCGTCCGGGGGGGTGGCGCCGACGTCTCGGGCGGCCACCGCCGCCGCCCGTTCGAGCCGTCGGCGGCGCACGATGAGCCCGACGGCGTAGACGAAGAGGACCCCGAGGGCGATGCCGTAGCCGGCGTCGACGTAGCTCACCGGTCGGCCTCCGTCGTCTCGAGGGCCACCGGTGCCCCCTCGGCCCAGCGCTCCGACAGCGAGACCTCGAGCTCCTCGTCGCCCAGCTGGTCCCGCAGGACCTCGATCCGGTATCGGACGGCCACCATCCACACGAACAGCAGGGTGAAGGCCACGAAGCCGAGCAGGAGGGTCCAGGCCATCGAGCCGTGGATGGTCGGCGACAGGTTGGCGTTCAGGACGGTGGCCCCCTGGTGCAGGGTCTGCCACCACACCACCGAGAAGTGGACGATCGGCACGTCGACGAAGGCCACCAGTGCGGCCACGGCACAGCGCTTGGCCCGCACGTCGGGGTCGGCCGGGACCCGGCGCAGGGCCAGGTAGCCGAGGAACAGGATCAGGAGCAGGGCGGTGCTGGTGAGGCGGGCGTCCCAGGTCCACCAGACGCCCCACGTCGGCCGGCCCCAGATCGAGCCGGTGACCAGGGTCAGGGCGTTGAAGACCACCCCGACCTCGACCGACGAGGCGGCCAGGCGGTCCCAGAACAGCGAGCGGGTCCGACGCCACAGGTACAGGAGGCTCGAGAGGGCGGCCAGCCCGAAGGCCAGGTAGAGGGCCACCCAGGCGATCGGCGGGTGCAGGTAGACCAGCCGCACCAGGTTGCCCTGGACCTTGTCGGGCGGGGTCACCCAGAGGCCCAACCAGACCGTCAGGGCCACCAGCACGGCCGAGGCGATGCCGAGGGCCCGGAGCACCGACGGGCGCAGGCCACGACCGGCTGCCGGGGGGTCGCCGGCCGGCGGGGTCGGTCGGACGTCGTGGACGGTGGCGGTCATCCGGCCTCCTGCAGGGGGCCGTAGAGCACGATGCCCACGACCAGGTAGACGGCGGCGAACGCCACCAGGATCCGCAGCCACCCGACGCCGGCCGACGCCGAACCGCTGAGGGCGGCGGCCCAGGCTCGGGAGCCGGCCAACAGCACGGGGGCGAGGATCGGGAGCACCAGCAAGGGCAGCAGCGTCTCACGGACCCGTAGGCCAGCGGACAGCGCCCCGTAGATGACCCCGGCCGACGCCAGGCCGATGGTGGCCAACAGCGAGGCCACCACGGCCAACCAAAGGACGTGGATCCGCACGCCGAACAACAGGACGACCCCGACGGCCAGGGCGATCTGGAGGACGAGCAGCTGCACGCCGACGGCGGCGGCCTTGCCGAGGAAGACGCCGGCCGGGTCGATCCCCGACAGGCGCAGCCCGTCGCGGGTGCCCTCGCCCGACTCGATGGCGTAGCTGCGCTGGGTGGCCAGCACCGTCGAGAAGAGCACGGCCAGCCAGAACAGACCCCGGCGCCGCCTGGCGGAGCCCGGCCGGCCCGGGCCCGAGGGCGAAGGCGAACAGCACCAGGGACAGCAGGGCGAACGGCAGCACCTGCCACAGGGCCACCCGTGAACGGGCCTCGATGCGCAGGTCCTTGCCGGCGACCAGCAGGGCGTCACGCCACATGGCCACCGCCCATCGCCCCGCCGGCCCGAGGGTCGGGGACGGCGGTCAAGGGCGCCCGTCGGCCACCGCGCACCTCGTCGGTCACCCGGCCCCCGCCCATGGTCACGACCCGGTCGGCCAGCGGCACGGCGAGCTCCGGCTCGTGCGACGACAGGAGCACGGCCGCCCCGTCGGCCGCCACTTCGGCCACCAGCTCGGCCAGGAGTCGCCGGGCGCCGGCGTCGAGGCCGGCGTGGGGCTCGTCGAGCAGCCACAGCTCGGGCGAGCGGGCCACCAGGGCGGCCAGGGCCACCCGGCGGCGCTGGCCGGCCGACAGGCGACCCACCGTGGTCCGACGCAAGCGGCCCACCAGGCCCAGGCGCTCGAGGGCCGGATCGACCCGCGAGGTCGGCAGGCCGGCCGCCTTGACGGCGAAGCGGACGTTCTCGACGGCGTTCAGCTCGTCGTAGAGGGGTGCGGCGTGGCCCAGGAGCCCGACCCGGCGCCGGACGTCGGTGCGGTCGTCGGTCAGGTCCGAGCCGAGCACGAAGGCCTCGCCCGAGGTCACCGGGAGCAAGCCGGCGCAGGCCCGCAGCAGGCTGGTCTTGCCGGCCCCGTTCGGCCCGACCACGACGACCACCTCGCCGGCGGCGACGGTCAGGTCGACTCCGGAGAGGGCGGGAAACCGACCGGCAAGCGCGACGGCGGTGCGGAAGTGGACTGCAGGGGCCATGGCCTTCGGCCAACATGCTACGGGCGGGAGGTCCCTCCGATCCAAGCAGCCCTTTCCTGGGCACGGGTTCACCGGGCCCACCCGGCCCGGCCCGCTCAGCTGGTGGTGAGGCGACCGAGCCCGATGTGGCGCATGGCGGCCTGCATCTCGGTGGCCAGCCAGCCCAGCTGGCCGGTGACCAACAGGATGCCGAAGGCCACCAGGATGGCCCCGCCGACCAGGTGGACGATCCACAGGCCCCGCCGGGCCCGGGCGTAGAGGGAGGTCAGGCGGCCGAAGGCCAGCCCGGTGATCAGGAAGGGGACGCCGAGCCCGAGCGAGTAGGCGAACAGCAGCAGCACCCCGCCGGCCAGGGTCGATTTGGTGGCCGCCAGGGCGGTGACGCCGGCCAGCACCGGGCCGATGCACGGCGTCCAGGCGAAGGCGAAGGCCATGCCCATGACCGGGGCCGCCCAGGCCCCGAGGGCCGAGGGCCGCACCTGGAACCGGCGCTCGGCCACCACCCGGGTGAGGCCCGACGTCGTGCCGGTCCCGAGCCGGGACCAGGCCGCCGAGGGCAGCGCCCCCAGCAGGAGGACGGCCCCGAGCACGATCACCACCACCCCCGAGACCGTGGTCAGCTCCTGCTTGTGGGTGCCGAGCACGTGCCCGAGGCCCGAGGCCGCCGCCCCGAGGGCCACGAACACCAGGGTGAACCCGCCCACGAACAGCCCGATGCCCCGCAGGAGCGGGCCGAGCTGTCGTCCGGCCTCGGGGTCGGGCGACGCCTCGAGCTCGGCCGCCGACATGCCGGTGACCATCGACACGTAGCCGGGCACCAGGGGCAGCACGCAGGGCGAGAGGAACGAGAGGATGCCGGCACCGAAGGCCACCAGCACGCCGACCGGGTCGGCGGCGATGGTGGCCAGCCCCGGGGTGCCCATCGAGAGGGCGGCGGACGTGGCCGACACCGCCGGTCCTCCTGGCTGGACTAACGCTGCTGGCGAGCCGACGGACTCGAGGTCCGCCTCGACCATCATCGTCACGAGCCCGGGGAAGTCCACGTCGCGGTGCCAGCCGAGCTCCTGCTCGGCCTTGGTCGGGTCGCCGACCAGCAGGTCGACCTCGGCCGGACGCAGGAAGCGCTCGTCGATGACCACGTGGCTCTCCCAGTCGAGGTCGGCCACGGCGAAGGCCACCTCGCAGAGCTCGCGGACCGAGTGGGTCTCGCCGGTGGCCACGACGTAGTCGCCCGGCGTGTCCTGCTGGAGCATGGCCCACATCGCCCGGACGTAGTCGGCGGCGTACCCCCAGTCACGCTGGGAGTCGAGGTTGCCGAGCATCAGCTTGTCCTGGAGCCCGAGCTTGATCCGGGCGACGCCGTTGGTGACCTTGCGGGTGACGAACTCGAGGCCTCGGCGGGGCGACTCGTGGTTGAACAGCATGCCCGAGGAGGCGTGCAGGTCGTAGCTCTCGCGATAGTTGACGGTGATCCAGTGGCCGTAGACCTTGGCCACCCCGTAGGGGCTGCGAGGGTAGAACGGCGTCGTCTCGGTCTGGGGCACCTCGAGGACCTTGCCGAACATCTCCGACGAGCTGGCCTGGTAGAAGCGCACGTCGGGGTCGACGGTGCGGATGGCGTCGAGCAGGCGGGTCACGCCGAGGGCCGTCGTCTCGCCGGTCAGGACCGGCTGGCTCCAGCTGGTCTGGACGAACGACTGCGCCGCCAGGTTGTAGACCTCTTCGGGACGGTGGTCCCGCAGCACGGCGATCAGCGACGACTCGTCGAGGAGGTCACCGGCCACCAGTTCGATGCGGTCCTGGATCCGGTCGATGCGCTCGAAATTGACGGTGCTCGAACGGCGCACCATCCCGATGACCTCGTAGCCCATATCCAGGAGGAACTCGGCCAGGTAGGAACCGTCCTGCCCGGTCACTCCGGTGATAAGCGCTCGCTTGGCCATGTGCTGTCGTACTCCCTGGTCGTCCGGTGTCGCCATCGAGGACCGCCGGCGGACCCGTCGGGTGGGCTGGTCGGGTGCGTCGCCGACACCGGAGCACCGGGCCGATCGGACGCTGGCGGCCGTGGCCCGCCGGCCAACTACAGGCGCCACGGTATCTCACGAACACCCGAACCCCGGGCCAGGCGTCGCCGGGTGGCGCCGGCTCGCGGGGCCCGGCCTACAGTTCGCCCGATGCCCCGGGTCGCCCTGCTCTCGTTCCGGCTCGGCGGCACCGACGGGGTCTCGATCGAGGCCGCCAAGTGGGCCGGCGCGCTTGTCCCACCTGGGCTTCGAGGTGGTCACGGTGGCCGGCGAGGGTCCGGTGGACCATCGCCTCCCGGGCCTGGCCATCGACGCCCCCGAGCCGCCGGGCCACGATGCAGTGGCGGCCGCGCTCGACGGCGCCGACCTGGTGGTGGTCGAGAACCTCTGCTCGCTTCCCCTCAACCCGCCGGCGGCGGCGGTCGTGGCCGAGGTGTGCGCCGGGCGACCGACGATCCTGCACCACCACGACCTGCCCTGGCAGCGGCCCCATCTCGCCCACCTCCCCCCGCCGCCCGACGACCGCCGGTGGCGCCACGTCACCATCAACGACCTCAGCCGACGGGAACTGGCCGAACGGGGCATCACCGCCCACACCGTCTACAACGCCTTCGACACCTCGGCGCCGACCGGCGACCGGACGGTGACCCGGGACCGCCTCGATCTCTTCGAGGGCGCCCGACTGGCGCTCCAGCCCACCCGGGCCATCCCCCGCAAGAACGTCGCCGGGGGCATCGCCGTGGCCGAGGACCTCGGGGCCCGGTACTGGTTGCTCGGGCCGGCCGAGGACGGGTTCGGGCCCGAGCTCGAGCGCCTGGTGGCCACGGCGCGCTGCCCGGTGCTGCTCGGGCCGGGCCCCGGTGGTGTCGGCCTCGACGTCGTCGACGCCTACGCCGCCTCCGACGTCGTCGTGTTGCCGTCCACCTGGGAGGGCTTCGGCAACCCGGCCATCGAGTCGGCGGTGCACCGCCGCCCCCTGGTCATCGGGCCCTACCCGGTGGCGGCCGAACTCGAGCGCTTCGGCTTCGAGTGGTTCCACCTGGACGACACCGGCGCACTCGACGCCTGGCTGACGAGCCCCGATCCGGCGCTGGTCGAGCACAACCTGGCCGTCGCCGACCGCCACTTCTCTCTCGCGCACGCTGCCCGGGCGCCTGGCCGACGTGGTGGCCGACCTGGATCTGGCCGGGCACGGTACCCTGGACGACCCGTGACCGCCGCTCGCCCAGCGTCCCCCACCGACCAGGGGTCGGCCGGGTCGATCGCCCCCGACACCCGGCCCGTCCGTCGTCTCTCGGCGACCGAACGACGCCAGCAGCTCTTCGCCGTGGCGCTCGAGCTCTTCGCCGAGCGGGGCTACCGGGCGACGACGATGGACGACGTGGCCGAAGCCGCCGGGGTCACAAAACCCCTCGTCTACCAGCACTTCTCTTCCAAGCGGGCCCTGTACCTGGAGCTGGTCGACTCGGTGGCGCTCGAGGTCACGGCGGCCATCGGCGCCGCCACCCGATCGGCCGTCGGTCCCCGCCAGCAGGTGGAGCTGGGTTTCGCCGCCTACTTCTCCCTGGTCATCCATCAGGAGGCGGCGTTCCGCCTCCTCTACGGCCGCGACCACGCCGGCGACGAAGAGTTGGGCGACGCCCTGCGCCGGGTCGAGGACGCTATCGCCGAGGCCATCTACCCACTGATGGACGCCGAGCTCGACCACGAGCACCGGCGCCTGCTGGCCTACGCCGTGGTGGGGATGGCCGAGGGAGCGAGCCGCCACTGGGTCGCCCGCCGGGCCGAGGAAGGGTCGACCGATATCACCGGCGTCGAAGCCGAAGCGGAGGCCCAGCGGCTCGGACGCCGCCTCGCCGACCTGTCGTGGGCCGGCCTGCGCTCGGTCCACGCCGACTGACCCGCCGGCCACCACCGACGTCCGTCGACGGCGCGTCGGTTCAGAAGAGCCGCGGCGCCAGCGACTGACAGAGCTCCCAGAGCTGGCGGGCACAGTCGTGGTACGTGACGTCGTCGCCCCCAGCCGGATCGAGGACGTCCTCGTCGGCCTCGAGCTCCACCGTGGCCAGGCCGAGCTGGGCCACCCGGTCGGCGAGAGATCCAGGCGCATCGGGGAGGTCCCGGACCAGCCGGCGGATGGTGGCCGTGCGGCCGGCGGCCTCGGGGTGGCGTCGGCGGACATAGCGGACGTGGTCGGCCTCCATGGCGATGACTACGGTGGCCCCGACGAGGTCGGCATCGGCCAGCTGGTGGCTCTTGTGCCGTGCGACCTGGACGTCGGCCAGCTCGGGGATGTCGACCAGGGCGGCCCGAGTGCGCATGCTCATGGGTTGCCCGTCGACGGTGTGGGTCCCGGCCGTGACGATCGGCACCGTCCGATGGTCGGCCGCCGCCAGCTCCTCGAGCATGAAGCCGGCCATGACCGAACGGGCGGCGTTGCCCGTGCACAGGGTCAGGATCGAGGGGGTCGCCCCGTCGCCGCTCACAGGTACTCCTTTCGCCGCATCCAGACCAGGATGAACCATCCCCAGATCGGCGGCAGGTACGAGGTGAACAGTCGCTGGACGAACGTCGCCGCGACGGCGTCGGTCTGGGGGATGCCGGCGGCGGTCAAGCCAAGGATCATGCCAGCCTCGACGATGCCCATCCCGCCGGGCACCGGGGACACCCCGCCCAGCATGGACGCCAGCGTCAGCACGATCAGCAGCTCGGCCAAGCTCAGGTGCTGGTTGAAGGCGTGGAGGGCGGTGCCGAGGGCCAGGGCGATGACCAGCTGGGCCGTGATCGACCCGATCAGGATCGCCACCAGATTGCGCGGGCGGCGGGCGAGGATCTTGAGGTGCGACCACATCTCGGAGACCTTCGGGCGGAGCTTGGCCGCGGCCAGGCGCCGAAAACGCGGGACGGCGAACACCAGGCCGAGGACCACGCCGACGGCCACGACGGCCAGGACGATGAGCTGGACCAGGTGGCCGTGACTGCCACTGCCGGTGGGGTCGTCCTGGAAATGGAAGTTGGAGATGGCGATGGGCAGCGCGATGAGGAACAGCGCACCCTTCACGATCCAGCTCACCGTGCTGATCAGCACGCCCGAGCTCACGGCCAAGGTGGCGTCGTAGCCCTCCTGCTGGAAGAACCGCACCCGGGCGGCCAGCACGGCCATGCTCCCGCCGGCCAGGGCCACGAAGCTGTTGGACACCTCGAGGGCCACCGTGCGACCGAACGGAATGGGGTCCACGATGGAGTTCACCACCGTCAGCGCCTCGGCCGGATAGGCCAGCTGGCTGAAGATGAAGGTGGCGACGACCCAGCCCCATTCGGCGCCCCGAATGGTGCTGAATGACTGGGACACGTCGAGCAGCACCCCGATGAGGGCCCACCCCCCGATCAGGGTGCCGACCACCATGACCAGGTTGACCCAGCTCAGCCGGCGGGGCTCGACCAGCTTGGGCACCTCGATCCCGGCCCGCTTGGCCGCCCGCTGGCGCAGGTCGGCCAACATGGCCTTCTGCCCCCGCAGCGAGCGCGCCGCCACCGGATCGAGGGCCGCCCGCTGGATATAGGGCAGGGCCCGGACCAGGTCACCGGCCGACAGGACGCTGGCGGCGGCCACCGCCCGCTCGGGACCGATGGCCAACGCCAGGGTGGCCAGGGCGCCGGCCAGGTCGCGGTCGAGCCGTTCGGCGGGAGCGGCCGCCACGGCGGCGCGGAAGTCGACCAGGCCGCTGGCCCCGTGCTCGCCGATCACCACGGTGTCCTCGTTGATGGCCCCGTGGGCGATCCGGGCCACCTGCAGCCGGTCGACCTGAGCCAGCAGGTCGGCCGCCCCGGCGTCGGTCGGTCCCTCGTCGAGGGGCCGGAGGTCGCTCAGCCGGGAGCCGGCCGGAGGTCGCGTGACCAGGACGGCGTCGTGGCTAGGTCCGGTCGAGCCGGCGGCCACCACCGACGGGACCCGCGCCCCCGACCGCTCGGCGGCCAAGGTCAAGTAGGCCTCATGCTCGACCTGCTGCACCCGGGTCAGGGCCAGGGTCGGGCCCGAGTCGCGGTAGAAGACGAACCGGAAGACCTTGGCCAGGAGCTGGGCGTCGTGGGCGTCGCGCCCGTAGACCGAGACGTCGAGTCGTCCCCGGTCGTCGCGTCCGGTGAACCGGGCGACCCCCCACTCCTGACGCGCCGCCGGGGCGATGCGGTCCGCTCCGACCCCGAGCTCGCTCAGCAGCACGGCCACTTCCTCGGCCGAGGGCAGACCGAGCGGTGACCCGAGGATCAGGTGCAGGGCCGCCGCCACCCCCCAGCCGAGGGCCACGCTGGCCAGCACGTTCACCGGCATACCCGACCCGTGCACCACGACGGCGACGGCCGCCACGACGACCAGGATGAGTACCAGCCGCTGGAGGGCTCGCGACAGGTAGGGCAGGGCCGCCCAGGCCACCGCCACCGCCACCGCCGTCCGGGCCACCGGGAACCCGAGGTAGATGCCGTCCAGGGCCGGGTCCGGGGGCCGACCACCGCTCGACCCGGTCAACCACTGCAGCAGCAACGACAGCAGCTCGGCCGCCACGGCGGCCGAAGCTAGATCCCGAGCGAGCCGCCAGCGGCGGGCCAGGAGGGAGAGCCCGACCAGCCCGATGACCACGCCCAACGACCCGAGGATCCAGACCAGGTTCACCAGCCACTTGACCCCGCTCGGCGGCGGCGTGACGACGTTGACCAAGGCCTCCTCGGGGTGGGGGCCGGCGCTCACCACCAGCCAGGCGCAGAGGACGGCCAGCACGGCGAGCACGATCCGAACGGCGTCCGAGCCCCGCCGTCGGGTCTGCCCGTCGCCCTCGGGTGCGAAGACGATCGCACGCCAGGGGCGGGCGCGCCGCACTCGAGGCGCGGGGGCCGAGATCGCCGCCGTATCGGTCGTCATCGCCCCGTGACACTACGGGTGGCCACTTCAGGTTGCGAGAACGGTGCCCACGAACGGGGCGGGCACGGGCTGGGCTCACTCGCTTGTCCGCATCCGACCAAGGAACCGGCGGCGGCCCGCACCGACCCGATCCCCGACGTCGGACAGATTTGTTAGCTACCTTACGTAATATGTAAGGTAGCTAACAAACATTCCGTCGGACGGCCGTGTGGGCGTCGGCACACCACGTGCGGCGACTCGAGCGGCCCGACGGCGAACCCACGAAAGGACCCCGCTCATGCAGCATCAACGCATCGCTCTGATAACCGGCGCCAATCAAGGCGTCGGCCTCCAGGTCGCACGAGAGCTCGTGGCGAACGGCGTCACGGTCCTGGTGGGATCGCGCGACGCCGGACGCGGGGCGGCGGCAGCGGGCGAGATCGGGCCGGGCGCCGTGGCGATCCAGCTCGACGTGACGGATTCGGCCTCGATCGCCGCCGCCGCCGCCCGCATTCGCCAGGAGTTCGGCCGCCTCGACCTGTTGGTCAACAACGCCGGGATCTCGAACACCGCACCGGAGGGCCTGACGCTCGAAGAGATCATCGCTCGTTCGAAGGCAAGCACCGCCTCCCTCGACGAGGTACGCGCCGTTTGGGAGACCAACGTCTTCGGCGTCCTGGCGGTGTACCAGGCCATGCTGCCGCTCTTGCGTGATGGGTCGGATCCCCGCATCGTCAATGTGTCGAGCGGCGTTGGTTCGCTGACGTCGAACGCCGACCCCAATCACCCCTACCACGCCAGGTTCGGCCCGGTGTATCCCGCGTCCAAGACGGCGGAGAACGCCATGACCCTCGCCATGATGATCGAGTTGGAATCGACCGACATCAAGGTCAACCTGGTCTCTCCGGCGTTCACCAGTACGAACCTCAATCACTTCGCCGGCACCGAGTCGATCGAAGACGGGTCCCGCGAGGTCGTCCGGGTCTGCCTCCTCGGCCCCGACGGGCCGACCGGGACGTTCACCCGATGGGAGAACCAAACGATCCCGTGGTGACCGACCGTGGGCCAGGCACGAACTCGTTCCTCGGCCCCAGGTGGCAACCGGACCACCTTGACGGGCCGACCGGCATCCAGCTAACAGTGCCTGGTGGCTGAGGAAACAGCGGACGAGGTAGCCAACTCGGTCGGCGCGTGGGCCAAGCGGTTCTCGCTTGCCGTCCGGGCGGCGATGGATGTGGTCTTACGTCCCTACGGCCTCGGGACCACGCAGTGGTACGTCCTCCACCAACTGGCGAGCGGGGGTCCGACCATGCAACGCGATCTGGCCCGGATGCTCCACGTCGAGCGGGCGACGCTCAGCCGGGTCGTGGCCGTCCTCGTGCGAAAGGGGCTGGTCGACCAGACGCCCGGTGCCGAGGATCAGCGCCAGCGGGTGCTCCGGATGACCGAGGCCGGGGCGACACTCTGGGAGAAATTGCCCGATCTGGTGGCCGTCATCCGGGACATCGCGTTCGAGGGCGCGGATCCCACCGAGATGGCGGCGGCGGTTCGGGTGCTCGAGACGGCAACGCGACAGTTGATCGATCACATGGCCGACGGCGTCGGACCGACGCTGCTCGGCGACGACCCACCATCGACCTCATGACACCGGCCAGGCCGGTCGTGGACCCTCCCGGCCGGGGCCCCCTCAGTTGATGTGGACCCCCGAGATCGCCCGGGAGATCACCAGGCGCTGGATCTCCGACGTGCCCTCGAAGATCGTGTAGATCTTCGAGTCCCGGTGCCAACGCTCGACCGGGTTCTCCCGGACGTAGCCGTAGCCACCGAGGATCTGGATGGCCTCGTCGGTCACGTGGACCGCCGTCTCGCCGGCGAAGAGCTTCGACTGGCTCCCCTCACCGGCGACGAACGTCTTGCCGGTCCGGGCCATCCACGATGCCCGCCACACGAGCAGCCGGGCGGCGTCGATGCGGGTCTTCATGTCGGCCAGCTTGAAGGCGATCGCCTGGTTCTCGATGATCGCCTTCTTGAACTGCTTGCGCTCCTTGGCGTAGTCGAGCGAGTACTCGTAGGCCGCCCGGGCGATCCCGACCGCCTGGGCGCCGACCAGTGGGCGGGACGCCTCGAAGGTGGCCATGGCCGCCTGCACCGACGTGCGCTTGCCCTCCCGGGCCCGGGCCAGCCGCTCGTCCAACTTCTCCTTGCCACCGAGCAGGCAGCGTCCCGGCAC
Organism: uncultured Acidimicrobiaceae bacterium; assembly: GCA_963730735.1. Taxonomy (GTDB): domain Bacteria; phylum Actinomycetota; class Acidimicrobiia; order Acidimicrobiales; family RAAP-2; genus CAVSSX01. Next base: position 756,845 of record CAVSSX010000007.1, on the reverse strand, counting down.
CCGGCAGTCGTCGAGGACGACCTCGGCGGTGTGGGAGGCCCGGATGCCCATCTTCTGGAACTTCTGGCCCTGGCTCAGACCGGGGGTGCCCTCGGGGATGACGAAGCTGGCCTGGCCCCGACTGCCCAGCTCGGGGTCGACCGACGCCACCAGTACGTGGATGTTGGCCAGCCCACCGTTGGTGATCCAGGTCTTGGTCCCGTTCAGCACCCATTCGTCGGTGGCCTCGTCGTAGACCGCTCGGGTCTTGAGCGACGACACGTCCGAGCCGGCGTCGGGCTCAGAGACGCCGAAGGCGGCCAACTTGATGTCGTCGGGGGTCCCGAAGCACTGGGGGATCCACTCGCCCTGTTGCTCGGGGGTGCCGTTGGCGAAGATGCCGGCGACGGCCAGCGTCGAGCCGAAGATGGCCAGGTTGATGCCGGCGTCGCCCCAGGCCATCTCCTCGTTGACCAGCGCCATCTGCAGGCCGGTCGGATCGGCGAAGCAGTTGGCCACGAAGTCGAACGAATAGAGCCCGATCTTGGCCGCTTCCTGGATGATCGGCCAGGGCGTCTCTTCCCGTTCGTCCCACTCATGGGCCGCCGGTCGCACCACCGTCTCGGCGAAGTCGTGGACCCACTTCTGAATCTGGAGCTGGTCCTCGTTGAGCTCAAGCGAAAAGTCCGACATGCCGTCTCCCTTCGTGGCCGTCGACCCCGTGGGGCCCTCGGAGACGACGGGACGCGCCACCACGGCACTTTCCGCTCGCCCCTAGTTACTACATAGTAACCTAGGTCCGGCCGAGAAACCACCCCCCGGTGCGGTGCGGGCCGCAGTGAGGCGGCATGACGGCGCGTGTGATCGGCCGAGAACCCAAGTTCTGATCGGCGGACGCGCCCGGCGATCCCCGTAAGGACCACGACCGGCACCGGGCAACCGGCGCCGGGATGCTTCAGCCGGCGGGCCGAACGTCCTTGGCCATGAGACCCTTGGGTCCCTCTTCGACCTCGAACTCGACCGCCTGGCCTTCTTCGAGGACGCGGTACCCGTTCATCTGGATGGCGGTGTGGTGCACGAACACGTCGGCCCCGCCGCCCGGCTGTGAGATGAAGCCGTAGCCCTTCTCAGAGTTGAACCACTTCACTGTCCCGGATGCCACGGTGGCAATCCCCCTTCTTCATGCCGGCTCACCCCATACATCCTGCGGGTTCTCCGGCGCCCCGCACTTTTGTTCCGAGGGACGCTAGCAGGGCATTGCTGGCGATGACGGGCCCGATGGGCACGGCGCGCTGCGTCGAATTCCGGCCCTCCCGACGGTGGTCGCCCAAGCCCTGTCGGGTGTCGGCTCAGCGACGGATGACGGTGCCCTCGGGGCCGTCCTCGACCGTCCAGCCGAGGCTCGTGAGCTCGTCGCGCAGCGCGTCGGCCCGGGCCCAGTCGCGCCCCGCCCGGGCGGCATCGCGCTCGGCCACGAGCTGCCGGGTGCCGGCATCCTGCGCCTCGTCGACGCCGGCCCGCAACGGCAGCCCGAGGGCGGCACAGAGCACGGCGACCGTCTCGGCCAGCTGTCGCCCTCGTTCGCCGTCACCCGCGTCCTGGGCGGCGTTCGCCCGGCTGACCGCGTCGAAGATCCCGGCGACGGCGCCGGGTGTGTCGAGGTCGTCGTCCATGCGCTCGCAGAACCGCCTCACCTCGTCGGCATCGGCCATGGTGGCCGGCCCCTGGCCGGCCACGACGTACCCCGGGGACCCGGCGAGCCGGTCGTCGAGGCCGAAGCGCCGGGCCAGGTTGTCCAGGCGGGCCAGGCCCTTCTCGGCGTCGGCGATCGTCCCGGCCGTCACCTCGATCGGCGACCGGTAGTGCGACCGCAGGACCAGCAGCCGGTAGGCGCGGGCGTCGCTGCGGTCGAGCAGGTCGGTCAGCGAGGTGAAGTTGCCGAGGGACTTCGACATCTTCTCGCCCTCGACCTCGACCCAGCCGTTGTGGGCCCAGTGCCGGGCGAAGGGCCGGCCGAGCGCCACCGCCTGGGCCCGCTCGTTCTCGTGGTGAGGGAATGCCAGGTCCCGGCCTCCGCCGTGGAGGTCGAAGCCGTCCCCGAGCAGGTCGAGGGACATGACGACGCACTCGGTGTGCCAACCGGGTCGGCCCGGGCCCCACGGCGACGGCCACGTGGGCTCACCCGGCTTGGCCCGCTTCCACAGGACGAAGTCGAGCGGCGAGCGCTTTTCGTCGTTCGCCTCGACCCGGTCGCCGGCCCGGAGCGAGTCGAGCGGTTGCAGGGCCAGCAGGCCGTAGCCGTCGACCAGGCCGGTGTCGAGATAGACGCCGTCGGAGATGGCGTAGGCCACCCCCCGGTCGACCAGCTCGCCGATCAGCTCGACCATGCCCGCCACGTACGCCGTGGCGTGGGGCGCCTCGGTCGGCCGGAGCACCCCCAGGGCGTCCATGGCCGACCACCACTCGGCCTCGAACTCCGATGCCACCTCGGGCTCGGTCCGACCGTCCCGGGCTGCCCGTTTGATGATGTTGTCGTCGACGTCGGTGACGTTGGACACGAACCGCACGTCCAGGCCCGAGAAGAGCAAGTAACGCCGCAGCACGTCGAACACCAACGAGTACCGGCCGTGGCCGAGGTGTGGGAGGTCGTAGACGGTCGGCCCGCAGACGTACATCGAGACGTGCCCCGGCTCTCGCAGTTCGAGCGGCCGCACGGAGGCCGTTGCGGTGTCGTGGAGACGCAGCACCCGGGTACGGTAACCCGATCATGTCCACGCCAGCGCCCACCTCGCCGACGGCGCCCTCGAGCGGTTCGGCCATACCCGAGCGGCCCTCCCTCGACGGCCTCGAGACCAAATGGGGTGCGGTCTGGGAGGCCGACGGCACCTACCGGTTCGACGCCAGCGCCCCGCGGGACCGGGTCTACGCCATCGACACCCCACCGCCCACCGTGTCGGGGTCGCTGCACATCGGGCACGTGTTCTCCTACACCCACACCGATGCCGTGGCCCGCTTCCAGCGGATGCGGGGCAACGAGGTCTTCTACCCCATGGGGTGGGACGACAACGGGCTGGCCACCGAGCGCCGGGTCCAGAACTACTTCGGCGTGCGCTGCGACCCCTCATTGCCCTACGACCCGTCGTTCGAGCCGCCCACCGAGCCCGCTGACCCTCCGGTCGACATCTCGCGACCGAACTTCGTCGAGCTGTGCCTCGTGCTCACCACCGAGGACGAGCAGGTCTTCGAGGAACTTTGGCGGACCCTCGGCCTGTCGGTCGACTGGACCCGCACCTACGCCACCGTCGGGGAACGGGCCCGCCGGGCATCCCAACGCGGCTTCCTCCGCCTCCTGGCGGCCGGCCACGCGTACCAGCAGACGGCGCCGACACTCTGGGACGTGGAATTCCGCACGGCGGTGTCCCAGGCCGAGCTCGAGGACCGCGAGAAGCCCGGCGCCTACCACCGGCTCCGTTTCCCGGTGGCTCAGGCCAAGGACGGCGGGCCGGACGGCGTCGACATCGAGACCACCCGCCCCGAGCTGCTGGCCGCCTGCGTGGCGCTGGTCGCCCACCCCGACGATGCCCGCTACCAGCCGTTGTTCGGCTCGACGGTGGTCACACCCCTGTTCGGGGTCGAAGTCCCGGTCCTGCCGCACGGCCTCGCCGACCCCGAGAAGGGGTCCGGCATCGCCATGGTGTGCACCTTCGGTGACACGACCGACGTCCAGTGGTGGCGCGAGCTCGATCTGCCCACCCGACCGATCGTCGGCCACGACGGCCGGCTGCAACCGGTGCCATGGGGCGAGCCCGGCTGGGCGTCGCTCGACGTCGAGGCGGCCCGGGTCGCCTATGACGAGCTTCGCGGCCGCTCGGTGCGCCAGGCCCGGACCCGGATCGTCGACCTGCTGGCCGCCGACGGTGCGCTGATCGGCGAGCCCCGACCCATCACCCACCCGGTCAAGTTCTACGAGAAGGGGCAGCAGCCGCTCGAGATCGTGACCTCCCGTCAGTGGTTCGTCCGGACCTTGGACCTGCGGGAGCGCCTCCTCGCCCGGGGGGCCGAGCTCGAGTGGCACCCGCCGTACATGGCCCAACGGTTCACCTCGTGGGTCGAGGGCCTCAACACCGACTGGAACATCAGCCGCCAGCGGTTCTTCGGCGTGCCCTTCCCCCTCTGGTACCGAGTGGGGGCCGACGGGGTGGTCGACCACGGCGCGCCCCTCGTGCCCGACGAGTCACGACTGCCGGTCGACCCGTCGACCGACGTCCCGGAGGGCTACACCGAGGACCAGCGGGGTCGGCCGGGCGGTTTCGTCGGCGAACCCGACGTGCTCGACACCTGGGCGACGTCGTCGCTCACCCCCCAGATCGCCGGGGGCTGGGAGGACGACCCCGATCTCTTCGCCCGGGTGTTCCCGATGGACCTGCGGCCCCAGGCGCACGACATCATCCGCACGTGGCTCTTCGCCACCGTCGTGCGGTCCGAGCTCGAACACCACAGCCTCCCGTGGCGCCACGCCGCCATCTCGGGCTGGGTCCTCGACCCGGACCGAAAGAAGATGTCCAAGTCCCAAGGCAACGTCGTCACGCCACGACCGCTGCTCGAGACCCATGGGGCCGACGCCGTGCGCTACTGGGCGGCCAGCGGCCGACCGGGCACCGACACGGCGGTCGACGAGGGACAGATGAAGGTCGGGCGCCGTCTGGCCATCAAGGTCCTCAACGCCTCCCGCTTCGCCCTCGGCCGGCTCGACGGCGCCGAGGTGCCCGGCCTCGAGGAGATCGTCGAGCCGATCGACGTCGACATGGTGACCCAACTGCGGTCGGTGGTGGCCGAAGCCTCGACCGCCTTCGAGCACTACGACTATGCCCGGGCGCTCGAGCGCACCGAGGCCTTCTTCTGGTCGTTCTGCGACGACTACCTCGAGCTGGTCAAGTCCCGGGCCTACGGCGCGCCCGGGGAGGGGCCCACGCCGTCCACCCGCTCGGCCCGCGCCGCCCTGGCCCTCGCCCTCTCGGTCCAGCTCCGCCTGCTGGCGCCGTTCCTCCCGTACGTCACCGAGGAAGTGTGGTCGTGGTGGCAGGCGGGCTCCATCCACCGTGCCCCGTGGCCGACGGCCGACGAGCTCGACCGCACCCCCGTCGATGCCCCGGTGCTCGGGGTGGTCGCCGAGGTGCTGGGCGACGTCCGCCGGGCCAAGACCACCGCCAAGCGCTCGATGCGCTCGCGGGTCGCCCGGCTGGAAGTCGTCGACGGGCAGGCGGTGCTCGATGCCGTGGCCTCGGCCCGCACCGACCTGGTGGACGCCGGCGGGATCGACGACCTCGTCCTCACCCCGGGCGACCCTCGCCGGGTCGAGATCGCCCTCAGCGAGGACTGAGCCTCCGGCGGCCGAGCCCCGTCGGGCATGGACGGCGGCCCGAAGGTGTTGCACCGCATGGTTGGTCGTCGTGGGCGACGACATGGATGGAAGGTGACGTCATGGGCGTGAAGGAACTCGGGCATCTGGTGCTCTACGTGCGGGACGTCCAACGTTCGGCCGACTTCTACCGGGACGTGCTGGGCTGGCGGCAGATTCTGCCTGCGCCGGGCGAGCCGGCCCAGGGGGCGGCGGCCTTCTCCGGTGGCCGGACCCACCACGAGTTGCTCCTGATCGAGGTCGGCGAGGACGCCACGGCCATCCCGGCCGGGCGACGGGTCGGGATGTACCACTTCGGGCTCAAGGTCGGCGACACCGACGACGAGCTGCGCGCCGCCTGGAAAGCGGTCGTCGACGCCGGCGGCAACGTGGTCGGCGCCTCGGACCACACCGTGACCCACAGCCTGTACATCACCGACCCCGACGGGAACGAGATCGAGCTGTACGTCGACGTCCCCGGCGTGGACTGGGCGTCGAACCCGACCCTGATCGCCGCCCCGAGCCGGCCCCTGCGCCTCTGAGCCCCGTCCCGGTCGCCCGACGGCCGGGGTCCGGCCGCCACCCAGCGGTCACGGCCCGGCCGGCCGGGCCGTCGGCGACGGGGAGGAGCGGGGCCGGTCCTTGGCCCCGGTGCGCCGCCGATCGAGGCTGAGCGGCGTCGAGATGTCCTCCAGGGACTTGTTCTCGGCGTCCACGCCGAGCAGCACCTCGGCCAGCGCCCCGAGCAGCATCACGACGGCACCGATGAGGTACCCGATGAACAGCCGGAAGTGGTCCTGGCCGGTGCCGATCAGCTCGCCGTAGAGCCACGGGCCGAAGGCACCGAAGGACTGGGCGATGGCGAAGAAGACGGCGATGGCCTTGGCCCGCACCTCCACCGGGAAGATCTCGCTCACGGTGAGATAGGCGGCGCTGGCCCCGGCCGAGGCGAAGAAGAAGATGACGCACCAGCACACCGTCTGGGACACGGCGTTCAGCGCCCCGGCGTTGAAGAGGAAGGCGCTGATGGCCAGGAGCGTCCCCGAGATCAGGTACGTGCCGGCGATCATCTTCCGTCGGCCGATGGTGTCGAAGAGGTGCCCGAGGGCCAGCGGCCCGATCAGGTTCCCGAGGGCGAAGAAGATGAAGTAGTACGGCACATCAGCCTGGGCGACGCCGTAGATCTTGGTCAGCACCAGGGCGTAGGTGAAGAAGATGGCGTTGTACAAGAAGGACTGCGTGATCATCAGCGAGGCGCCCAGCACGGCCCGCTTGGGATAGCGGGCGAACAACGTCCACGCCAGCGTCGACGAAGCCGATGTTGCCGGCGTCGCGGACCTCGATGGCCTTGGACTCGTCGATCTCCCCGAGCGTCCCGCCCGATGACTCGGTCGCCTCCTCGATCTTCTTCACGGCCGCCTCGGCCTCGTCGACCCGGCCGTGCATCAGGAGCCATCGGGGGCTCTCCGGCAGGTTCTTGCGGACGAAGAGGATGACGAACCCGAGCGCCGGACCGAACAGGAAGGCCACCCGCCACGAGTACAGCGGGTCGAGGTGGTTGACCACCAGCAGCACCAGCACCGTGGCCAGCAGCGACCCGGCCCAGTAGGTCCCGTTGACGGCGATGTCCACCCGGCCCCGGTAGCGGGCGGGGATCAGCTCGTCGATGGCCGAGTTGATCGCCGCGTACTCCCCACCGATACCCATACCGGCGATGAACCGGCTCATGTCGAGCCAGTAGACCCAGGCCTCGGTATGCCCGGCCGTGCAGGCGGTGAGGAAGCCACCGAACAGGTACACGCCGAGGGTGATCATGAACAGCCGCTTGCGGCCGAACTTGTCCGAGAGGCGGCCGAAGAACAGTGCCCCGACCACCTCGCCGAGCAGGTAGATCGTGCCGACCGAGAAGCTCACCGACCCCGAGGAGAGGTGGAGCGAGTCCTTGCCGGTCAGGATGCTGGTGACGTTGCTGGCGATCGTGACCTCGAGGCCGTCGAGGATCCAGGCCACGCCCAGGGCCACGACGATGCGGGTGTGGAACTTCGACCAGCCCAACCGGTCCAGACGGGCCGGGATGAGGCTCGTTACTGCGTCGTCCGCTGCGTCGGACCCTTGCTGGCGATCGATGACGTCGGTCACGTGTCCTCCCCCTCGTCCGCGCTACGCCGCCCTACCCTCCGATCGCACGAGTGTGGGCGGTTCGGCGGGCCGGACGGTGGCCCGGCGACGGCGGCGCTCGTCGGTGAGTCGACGCACCAGGGCGACCGTCTGCTGTCGGCGGGCGGCACCGTGCTCGGCATCGAGGTAGTAGGCGACGGCGTAGCCGACTCCGGCGGACGCCCACCGGGCGGAGCGTCGTCCGGCCCGGGTGGTGAGTTGAGTGACGGATGGCTTCATAATGAACCTCCCTGCTCCCCCGGCGGCCCGACTTCGACCGCCTGCGGAGATCGGCATTCTCCACCAGACGGCGTACCCGGGAGGTCGGATGGGCAAACAGGACAGGACGGGCCCCGGCCGGGCGCTCCGCGCCGACCGGCCCCGCCCGCGCCGACGCGGGGTGGTGTTACATTCGACCGAGAGGCGAGCCGGACGCCGAGGCCGGCCAGGCCGGAGCGTCGCCGGGCTCGGCGCGAATAGAGGTGCGCAATGTTCCAACGGGTGCTCCTGGCCATCGACGAGACCCCCTCGGCCGAGGTGGCCGCCAGCTTCATCACCGCCCTTGCCCTCGAGCATTCGACGCCGGTGCACGTGTTCCACGTGAACGAGATCCTCGTCGGGAGCCGCGGCCTGACGCTGCCTGGCCCCCAACGACGCCCGGCGGATGGTCGAGCGGACGGTGGCGCAGCTCCGGGACGCCGGCGTCGAGGCCACCGGCAGCGTCGCCGTGGGCTCTCGGTTCAGCGTGGCCAAGCGGATCGTCGACGTCGCCCACGGGTGGACGGCCGACGCCGTCGTGCTCGGCTCGACCCGACGCCGCCTGCGCTACCGGCGACGGGGTCGGGGCATCCGCGAGCAGGTCATCCGGCGCACCCCGCTCCCGGTCCTGACCGCCCCCTCGCCCCTCGTGATCGGCGGCCGCCACCGGACCCCGGCCGACGAGCTGGCCCAGCTCCGGCGGACCTACTCCGACCTCCTGGGCTGAGGCTCGAGGCGCCTGCGCCTACCAGCGGTCCCAGTGGACGATCTCGTCCAGCGGGCGCCGGGCCGCCGGACGGAAGTCGGTCCCCTTGGTGTAGGCGATCGGGAAGAGCCCGCCCTGGGTGTAGTCGTCGTAGGGGATGCCGAGCAGCTCGGCCACCGCCCGCTCCTGGCGCAGGTGCACGCTGGTCCAGGCGGCGCCCAGGCCCCGGGTCCGCAGCGCCAGGAACAGGCTCCAGACGGCGGGCAGCAACGAGCCCCACAGCGCGGCCTGGGTGGCGATGGGCGCGCCGTCGACCCGACCCAGGTGGCAGGGCACCAGCAGGACGGGCGCATCCTGCATGTGCTCGCGCAGGTAGCCGGCGGAGGAGCCCACCGCGTCGGCCCGCTGGGCCCGGACGTCGTCCCCGGTGACCTCGGGGAACGGCAGACGGACGTACTCCCCCTCGTCCGAACGGTACAGATCGGCCAGTCCGGCCTTGGTCGCGGGGTCGGTGACGAACACCCAGTGCCACTCCTGCCGGTTCGACGCCGTGGGCGCCTGGACCGCCAAGGACAGGCACTCGAGGAGCACCGACCGCTCGACCGGACGGTCGAAATCGAGACGCTTGCGCACGGCTCGCGTGGTCGAGAGGAGCTCGTCGTTGGTCAGGTCTACGCGCATCCCCCGACACTACGACGGGGGTCGATGCCCCCGGCGGGGCCTGGCCCCCTATCGACGACGACGCCAGGCGTCCTCGATCGACGGCGGGGTGGCGAAGTAGTGGTCGGCCGGATTGCACTCGGTGCCCGGCGTCACGATCTCGTCGATCCGATCGAGGACGTCGCCGCCGAGCTCCACCTCGGCGCCGGCCAGCAGGTCGTCGAGCTGGCTCGGGACGACGGGGCCCGATCAGCACGCTGGTCACCGCCGGGTGGGCGCGACAGAACGCCAGCGCCAGGTGGGTGAGCGGGAGACCGGCCTCGCCCGCCAGCTCGCCGAGGGCCTGCACGGCCGCCTGTTTGGCCTGGTTGCCGGGCACCGAGAGGTCGAAATCCTTGGGCCGAGGCCTGAGGTCGGTGGCCGAACCGTCGGGTCGGCCCGGCCCGACAACCAGCCCGCTGGAGAGCGGGCCGAAGGTCAGGACGCCCATGCCGTGCCGCTGCGCCGTCGGGAGGATGGCCGCTTCGGCGGTCCGGGACAGGAGCGAGTAGCGCAGCTGTTCGGTCGGAACCGGTGGTGCCCGCCTCGCTCGGCGGCCCACTGGGCCTCGACGATCAACTCGGCCGGGAAGGTCGAGGATCCGATCGCCCGCACCTTGCCGGCGCCACCAGGTCGGACAGCGCCGCGAGGGTCTCCTCGACGGCGGTGTCGTGGTCGGGACGGTGCAGCTGGTAGAGGTCGAGGTGGTCGGTGGCCAGCCGGCGCAGGCTGTCCTCCACCGCCCGGGCGATCCAGCGGGGCGAGGCGCCTCGCTGGTTGGCGTCGGCGCCCATCGGGAGGCCGAACTTGGTCGCCAGCACCACGTCGTCCCGGCGCCCTTTCAGGGCCCGGCCGACGATCTCCTCGGCTTCACCCCCCGAGTAGACGTCGGCGGTGTCGATCAGGTTGACGCCGGCGTCGAGCGCCGTGTGGATCATCCGGACGGACTCGTTGTGGTCGGCGTTGCCGCGGGCCCCCAGCATCATCGTGCCGAGGCCCAACTCGCTCACCGAGATCCCGGTGGCGCCGAGGATCCTGCGCCTCATCGCCCGTGACGGCCCGAGGGGTCGGCGACGTCCTGCTCGAGTCGGCCGTCGCCGAGTAGGAACGCCGTGATCTCGGGGATGCTCGCCGGATCCTGGGCGAAGAAGGCATGACCGCCCTCGTACGTCCGGAACACGGCCCCCGGCGACCTCGAGGCCAGGGCCGCCCCGTTGGCCGGTGGTGCGATCCCGTCGTAGCGCCCGCTGCCCACGAACGTCGGGCAGGTGATGCGCCCGAGGCGGTCCCAGACGTCGTGGTGGCGTCGGGCCTCGAGCTGCCTCGGCTTCGGCCACCTGGCGCGCCGGGTCGTCCGTGGGCGCTCGACCGTCCATGGCCGCCGCCAGTGCCCGGTCGGCGGGATGCGACGACAACCAGCTGGCGTCGAAGCGGGTGTCGAGGAGCGTCCGTCCGACGGCCATCCGTTCTTCTGGGGGCAGGCCCGCCAGGTCCTGCAGCGGGTACGACGACCGGCCGGCGCCGCCGGCCGAGGTGCAGAGCAGGGCCAGGCGCTCCACCCGTTCGGGGCGGTGGCCGCCACCTCCTGGGCCACCATGCCGCCGAAGCTGACCCCGAGGACCCGGGCGGTGTCCCATCCCACCGCGTCGAGCACCGCCGACCGCGTCGGCGGCGCAGTCGGCCATGGCGTAAGGGCCCGACGGCGAGGAGTGGCCCATGCCTCGGTGGTCGAACGCCACCAGGTCGAACGACCCACCGAAGAGGTCGATGAGCGGTCGGGACTGGGCCAGGGTCGATGCCGACCCGTTGAGTAGAGCCAGGCGTGGCCCACTCCCCGACCGCTCGAAGTAGATGGTGACGTCGCCGTGGTGGGCCCAAGCCATCGGGGTCAGCGTTATCGAGAGGGGCCCGGCCGGCCCCGGGCCCGTCTGGCCGTACCCGACAGGATCGCCGTCGACGACCATGTCGTGGCCGCGTGCCGACACCAACACCCTGCGAATCGATCGGTCGGAGAAACCAGCCGAGCGGTGCCCGTGACGGCCACCGCTCGGTCGAGTTGCCCTATAGTTCGTTGGACTGCACTCCAACTTCTTCCGTAGGACCAGCGGCGCGGGCGGCGCCGGCGTGCGTAGCAACGACACCCTCGGGACGTCCCCTTCGACCCGGCCGCCACCACCTCCACCTACGGCACGACCGGTGAGGAGGTACTCGTGAGGCCCGCCTCGACACCTCTACGCCGCTGTCCGCCAGAGATCGCAGCGGGCTCGACTCTTCAACCTGACAGTCGAGGCCAGCACGACCGGGCCCGGTCGGCGCGGCGGCCAGAGTTGGCCTCGCCGCCGCCGTGGATGCGCTGGCGGCCGAGCTGCTGCACACGCCCAGCACGAAGAACAATTCATCCCACCCCTTCCTTCGCCGGAAGGACCCAGATTTGGCCGACACCCTACGTGCGGATCATGGACAGCTCGACGCCGACCTTGGCCGGCTCCGGCAGGTGGCCTGGAGCTACTCCGGCATCGCCCGAGGATCCGCATCTTCCTGTCCCGCGCCTTGGCCACGTTCACCGCCACGTACCTCGAGCACGTCGCCTTCGAAGAGGCCGATGGCGCTGCCGACGCTCTGGGACGGCTTCACGGACGACGAGTTGCTGGGCATCCTGGTCCCCTTCAGGGAATGCCGCTCGGAGGCGGAGAACCTCACGTCCCTGCTCGCCGAGTTGGCCACCCTCAATCCGATGGAGATGGCCCAGATGGTCAGCACGGGGTTCGGGCGAGCCGCGGTCGCCGACCTGCTCGAGTGCTTGTGCACCCTGCTGAACCCCCGACGTCTTGGCCACCTTCGCCGCCTCGTGGCCGAAGGTGCTCTCCGAGCCATGAGCCGCATCGGAGGCCGACGTGGCGATCCCCTGCCGACGGCCAACCGCCATTCGATCGTCGTGGGCGGACGGTCCGGCGAGACCGGCGAGGTTCGACTGCGGGGCCAGGGGTCTGTTGAGCGCCCCGTTGCTGTGCTCCGGCTCCGGGCCCTGGAGCGACCTCCGCCCTCCCCGTAAGTGCCTGCCCCTCGACATGCACCCCGCCCATTGCGCCATGGCCGCAGGTCGTGGCCTCCGGATGGGCCGGCTGGTGGGCCCTCTCGGAGGCCGGCGGCGGCGTCGGCCGATCGACCCCAGAGGGTCTTGAGCCCCTCCGTGAAGGCGACACCGCCACCGCAGTCCGGACATCATCCGGGGAAGGCCAGGTCGGTGCCGGCGGCGAGCAGGTCGAGGTCGCCGTCGGTGCTCACCCGGTAGCCGGCCATCATCGCCACGGCAATCGAACAGAAGCCCCGCCGCTTCCTCTGGGTCAGCCGAGCCGTCGAGCAAAGAGCGCCGTCAGCGCTAGCTCGGTTGGCATCATCAGCAGGTGGATTCGTCCGGCGATCTCCTCGGAGATGCCGGACAATAAGAGCCCGACCAGGATCGTCGGGATCTGCCGTCCAGCCTCGTCGCGCAGCGGCCGGCCGCTGGCATACCCCTGCTCGGCCAGCTCGGCCAGCGCTGCCGGCACCATCTGGTCCGGCGTCTCCCTCTCGGGTCGAGCCTCCATCGCTTCGACGAAGTCCAAGAGCCAGAGCTGGTTGTGCTCGAGGGCGACGTCGGCCTTCGAGCGGAAGATGCCGATAGAACGCTGCAGATCGAGATGACGGCCTGGTTGGCGATGTCGAGGACGGAGGCATCCGTGTAGCCCTTGGCCCAGAACACCTCGAAGGCGGCATCGACGATACCAACCCGCACTCGCCGCCCTTCTGGCATTTACGCAAGCCAGCACGGGGTTCGGCTGGGCGCCTGCTGGAATTGCCCCGCCTCGTGGTCCGGGTGGCGGACCGGGCCATAAAAGGACAAGTAATCCGTTCATCGAGATGGTGCCCCCTTATCAGGCGATGCGCGTCGGCGAGGTGCATCGGACCTCAGCGAAGGCGTCGCGGTACCGCACTGCGGTCCACGATACTCTTCCCTCATTTGGACGAGCTCGTCGGCGCCGGGCCGGCGGCCGGCCGGTGCGAGCAGCGGGTGTGGCCGACATCGGAGCGGGCGCATCGCGGCTGCAGTGCGTGGAGACGCCACATGGGTTACCGCCCCCGCCCGCCGCCGCACCCGGTGCCTCAGCTCGTTTCGCTGCCCCCGACTCGGCTCGCAGCGCGCCCACAGCACCGGCGAGCGTCGTGTCGGCGCCGGCTCGGCCCACAGTGTCGTCAGCCCCTCCGCCAAGGTGGCGCCGCACCGACGGCCGATCTCGACCGCAGGACAGCGGGCGCATTGCGGCAGCCAGCATCCTGAGATAGCCGTAGATGCTCACCCGGTAACCAGCCATGATCGCCGCCGCGATGATGAGGGGCTCCACCTCACCGGCGGCGTAGCCGAGGCGACGGGCGAACAGAGCGGCCAGCGCCCACTCGGTGTCGGCCATGTTCTGAAAGATCCGTCCGGCCATCTCCTCGGAGGAGCCGCCCAAGAGGAGCCCGATCAGCACCGTCCCGGATCGGCCAGCCGGCCGCTGTTCCCTTCTCCGGCCAGGTCCACCAGCACGGCAGGGACCATCTGATCCGAGGTCTCCCGGTCAGGCCGCGCCGACATCGCTTCGACGAAGTCGGCGAGCCAGAGCTTCTTCTGCTCCAGTGCCATATCCGCCTTGCACGCGAAGTGCCGGTAGAACCTGCTCAACCAGAATACCCGCTTTGTTGGCGATGTCGTCGACGGAGATGCTCTCGTAACCGTGCAACCAGAAGAGGTCGAGACGCCACATCGACAATGCGCACACGGACAGTCGGCTTCTCGCCTTGCCGCTCCGTGGTACCGGCCCTGGTCGGCTGCAACGTCGACCGGGGCCGTGTCGTGGCCCGCCAGGGCGGCGAGGGTTGCAGTAGGAAGAGTGATTCTTAATGCGATTGCTTGCCGCGTAGTCAGGTGCTCGTAGTGGAGATCCCCCCTTGGGGGGGCGGGTAGTGGTGGTCCGGATCCCCTGGCCAGAGATCGAGGCCATGGAACTCAGGCCGTTCGAGGAAGGGGGCGCCGAAGGCGAAGACGCCACCGTCGCGGCCGACCAGGTAGTAGCCGACCAGGTCATTGGCGGTCGGGACGATGCCGCACAATGTTGTTCAGCGTGGATGCCGAGGCCGGGCAGCGAGTTCATCGAAGGGGGCGTCGCCGAAGGCGAAGACGCCACCGTCGCTCCGCCACCAACCAGTACCCGTGCCCGTCGGGGGAGGCCGCCATGCCGACCACCAGCAGGTTGAGCGTCCGGCCGACCATCGAACCTTCGAACGAGGCATCGCCAAAGGCGAAGACGCCCCCGTCGGCCGCCGCCATCCAGTACCCCGGGCCGCTCGGGGTCCTGGCCGCCATGCCGACCATCGGGCAGCATTGAGCAACCAGCCGGCCAGGGAACCGAGGTAGGGGGCGTCGCCGAAGGCGAAGACGCCCCCGTCGGCGGCGGCCATCCAGTACCCCTGGCCATCGACGGTGGCGGCCATGCCGACCACCGGGTGCGTTGAGCAACCGGCCTGCCACTCGAACCGTAGTAGCCGTGACGTCGCCGAAGGCGAAGACGCCGCCGTCGGCGGCGACCAGCCAGTACCCCTGGTGGTCCGGGGTGGGCACCATCCCGACGATCGAGTGCGTTCAGGAGGATGGCCGCGCATCGAACCGTGGAACTGCGACGTCGCCGAAGCGAAGGATTCCCCCGTCGGTGGCCGCAGTCCGGTAGCCCCGGCCATAGTTGAGGTCGCCGCCATCCCAACAACCAGCCTGTTGAGCTGGTGCATTGTTTTGGTCGCCGGGCGCGCTCGACGACAAGTCGGCGACGACCCATGCGCGGTGAAGGGCCTCGACTGGATATAGCCCTTTTCGACCGTAGCCGTCGTGGTCCCAGACGCCGTCGGCGTGCCCGTGAGGGTGTCGTTGCGAAAGCGCAGCCCGGACAGCAGCCGGGGTGGTCGGGTCGATGCTCCAGGTGTAGGGGCCGAGACCTCCGGAGGCCGACCAGGTTGGCCCGGTGCGGCGGTGCCGACCGTGCCGGTGGGCAGGCTGGCGGTGGTGACGACCAGCGCTGGGTAGGCGACCGGGTAATTTTTTTTAAAAAAAAAAAAAAAAAAAAAAAAAAAAATTTTTTTTTTTTTTTTTTTTTTTTTTTTTTTTTTTTTTTTTTTTTTTTTTTTTTTTTTTTTTTTTTTTTTTTTAAAAAAAAAAAAAAAAAAAAAAAAAAAAAAAAAAAAAAAAAAAAAAAAAAAAAAAAAAAAAAAAAAAAAAAAAAAAAAAAAAAAAAAAAAAAAAAAAAAAAAAAAAAAAAAAAAAAAAAAAAAAAAAAAAAAAAAAAAAAAAAAAAAAAAAAAAAAAAAAAAAAAAAAAAAAAAAAAAAAAAAAAAAAAAAAAAAAAAAAAAAAAAAAAAAAAAAAAAAAAAAAAAAAAAAAAAAAAAAAAAAAAAAAAAAAAAAAAAAAAAAAAAAAAAAAAAAAAAAAAAAAAAAAAAAAAAAAAAAAAAAAAAAAAAAAAAAAAAAAAAAAAAAAAAAAAAAAAAAAAAAAAAAAAAAAAAAAAAAAAAAAAAAAAAAAAAAAAAAAAAAAAAAAAAAAAAAAAAAAAAAAAAAAAAAAAAAAAAAAAAAAAAAAAAAAAAAAAAAAAAAAAAAAAAAAAAAAAAAAAAAAAAAAAAAAAAAAAAAAAAAAAAAAAAAAAAAAAAAAAAAAAAAAAAAAAAAAAAAAAAAAAAAAAAAAAAAAAAAAAAAAAAAAAAAAAAAAAAAAAAAAAAAAAAAAAAAAAAAAAAAAAAAAAAAAAAAAAAAAAAAAAAAAAAAAAAAAAAAAAAAAAAAAAAAAAAAAAAAAAAAAAAAAAAAAAAAAAAAAAAAAAAAAAAAAAAAAAAAAAAAAAAAAAAAAAAAAAAAAAAAAAAAAAAAAAAAAAAAAAAAAAAAAAAAAAAAAAAAAAAAAAAAAAAAAAAAAAAAAAAAAAAAAAAAAAAAAAAAAAAAAAAAAAAAAAAAAAAAAAAAAAAAAAAAAAAAAAAAAAAAAAAAAAAAAAAAAAAAAAAAAAAAAAAAAAAAAAAAAAAAAAAAAAAAAAAAAAAAAAAAAAAAAAAAAAAAAAAAAAAAAAAAAAAAAAAAAAAAAAAAAAAAAAAAAAAAAAAAAAAAAAAAAAAAAAAAAAAAAAAAAAAAAAAAAAAAAAAAAAAAAAAAAAAAAAAAAAAAAAAAAAAAAAAAAAAAAAAAAAAAAAAAAAAAAAAAAAAAAAAAAAAAAAAAAAAAAAAAAAAAAAAAAAAAAAAAAAAAAAAAAAAAAAAAAAAAAAAAAAAAAAAAAAAAAAAAAAAAAAAAAAAAAAAAAAAAAAAAAAAAAAAAAAAAAAAAAAAAAAAAAAAAAAAAAAAAAAAAAAAAAAAAAAAAAAAAAAAAAAAAAAAAAAAAAAAAAAAAAAAAAAAAAAAAAAAAAAAAAAAAAAAAAAAAAAAAAAAAAAAAAAAAAAAAAAAAAAAAAAAAAAAAAAAAAAAAAAAAAAAAAAAAAAAAAAAAAAAAAAAAAAAAAAAAAAAAAAAAAAAAAAAAAAAAAAAAAAAAAAAAAAAAAAAAAAAAAAAAAAAAAAAAAAAAAAAAAAAAAAAAAAAAAAAAAAAAAAAAAAAAAAAAAAAAAAAAAAAAAAAAAAAAAAAAAAAAAAAAAAAAAAAAAAAAAAAAATCATTCCGTCCGGCTTTCCGGTCCCTGTCGCGTCGGTCGGCGCCGGGCGGCGGCGGCCCGACCGAGCCGACGGCCACCCGGGTCCGGGGTGGCCTCGCTGCCCGGCCCGGCGGCGCTGAGGACGAGCCGAGGAGCAGAAGACGACGAACCGGTGGCCGCGGCGTCGCGCGTCGGGTGGGCGGGGTGGCCGCCCCGCAGCAGCGAGGCCAGCCGGCGACCACGGCCAGGCCGGCGGAGACGGCGAACACGAGCCGAGGCCGTGGTGGAACGGGGCCGAGATCAGGTTCGGGAAGAACGCCCGACCGGTGAGGGTTCGTTGGGCCGACGCCGGCAGCGTGGTCAGGACGTGGCTCGGCGCCAGCAGGTGCTGGATCGGGTTCACGCCGAGGACCGCGGCGAACAGCGACGACACCGGCGGCAGAGGCCGACCTGCTGGGCGATGGCGTGGCGGCACGCCCTGGTGCTGCAAGGCCGCTGGTCAAGCGTCTTCGGGAGGCTGCTGGCCAGCCCGGCGATCATGAGCGAGAAGAAGACCCCGATCGACAGCGCCGTGCCCGAGTTCTGGAAGGTCGAGCGCATGCCCGAGGCCACGCCCCGCTGCCCGGCCGGGACGCTGCTCATGATCGAGGAGGTGTTGGGGGCGGCGAACATCCCGCTCCCGATGCCGTTGGCGGCGATGAGCAGGGCGAAGGCCCAGTAGGAGAAGTCGACCGGCAGCAGCATCAGGCCGATGAAGCTGGCGCCGAACACGACCATGCCGGCCGTGGCCAAACCCCGGGCCCCGAAGCGGTCGGACAGTGCCCCCGACACGGACCCGAGATGAGGAAGCCGGCGGTCAGGGGCAGCAGGAAGATGCCGGCCCACAGCGGCGTCTCGCTGTAGTCGTAGCCGTGCAGCGGGCAGCCAGATCCCCTGCAGCCAGATGATCAGCATGAACTGCAGGCCGCCTCGGGCGATGGCGACGGCGAAGGCGGCGATGTTGCCGGCGGTGAAGGCCCGGATACGGAACAGGCTGAGCTGGAACATCGGCTCGGCCACCCTGGTCTCGATCACCACGAAGGCCGCCAGCAACAGCGCCGCCGCCGAGCAGCAGCCCGAACGACCATCGGGTTCGGTCCAGCCCATGGCGTGGTGGCCGTAGGGCTGGATGCCGTAGGTGATGGCGATCAGGATCGCGCCCAGCCCGACGGCGAAGGTGATGTTGCCCCACCAGTCGATGCGACCGCCTTGTCTGCTCGCCGGTCTCACGGAGCTTGCGGTAGGCCCACAACGTCCCGAAGACGCCGACCGGCACGTTGACCCAGAACACGGCCCGCCAGTCCACGCGGCCAGCAGCCCACCGGCCACCAGGCCGATGAACTGGCCGGCCAGAGCCGCCACCTGGTTGATGCCGAGGGCGAAGCCCCGCTGGTCGGCGGGGAAGGCGTCGGTCAGGATGGCCGCCGAGTTGGCCGTCAGCATGGAGCCGCCGACGCCTGGAGCATCCGCCAGCCGATCAGCCACAGCGCGCCCGTGGCCGCCCTCGAACGGATCGAAGGACAGCAGGACCGAGGCGACGGTGAACACCACGAAGCCGGCGTTGTAGATCCGGACCCGGCCGAACATGTCGCCGAGGCGGCCGAAGCGTCACCACCAAGACGGCCTGGACCAGCCGGTAGCCCATGATCATCCACAGCAGGTAGCCGATGTTGCCCGGCGCCAGCGGATCGAGGTGGATGCCCCGGAAGATGGCCGGCAGGGCGATGATGACGATCGAGCCGTCGAGTGCGGACATGAACGACGGCGGCGGTCGTGTTGGCCAACGCCACCCACTTGTAGCGGTCGTCCGGCGCGCGGCCGCGGCGCCGCGCCGTCGGCGCCGCATCGGCCGTGGCCGCGCGTCGGCATCAGAGGCTCTGCGGCCAGTCGCTCGATCAGCGGCGCCGCCGCCACCAGGAGCGGCGAGCTCCTCGGCGTGAAGCCGGCCGAGAGGGCGCGCGGCCAGCTGTTCGGTCCGGCCGCTGCGCGGTGCCGCAGCGCTGCAGACCGGCCGCGGTCACCGACAGGACGACCCGCCGACCGTCCGCGGGGTCGGGCCGACGCTCCACCAGGCCCCGCGCCTCGAGCGCAGCCAGCGTCGCCCCCATCGACTGCGGGCTGATCTGCTCGAGCCTGGCCAGTGCGCCCGACGTCGTCGGCCCGTCCCGGTCCAGTCGGGCCAGGGCCGAGCTCTCGGGCAAGGTGAGCTCGCCGTCGATGGTGCCTGCCGGAGCCGGCGCGTGAGCAGGCCGACCGCCAGCCGGAGTGCCTCGGCGACCTCGCCCAACGTCGGGGGTCTCGGCGTGGGGGGAACCGACGGTCGGACGGTGGCCATTCCCTAAGTTTAGCCTTATCAGGCTGCCTTACTGCTTCGGGCGCCGAACGGTCTACGGCTGGTGAGGGGGTGCAACTGGTCGGTCGCTCCGTCGGAGCGGGACCCGGTTGGGCCCCGCTTCCGGTCAGCCGAGGGTGGCCAGCGCCTCGTTGAAGGTCGTCGACGGCCGCATGACGGCGCCGGCCATGGCCGGGTCGGGCTGGTAGTAGCCGCCGATGTCGGCCGGCGATCCCTGGACCGCCGATCAGCTCGTCGACGATGGTCCGCTCCTGTTCGGACAGCGTCGCAGCCAGCTCGGCGAACGCCGCGGCCAGCTCGGCGTCCTCGGTCTGGCTGGCCAGCTCCTCCGCCCAGTACAGCGCCAGGTAGAAGTGGCTGCCCCGGTTGTCGATGCCCCCCGAGCCGCCGGGTGGGCGACTTGTCCTCGTCGAGGAAGGTGCCGGTGGCCCGGTCGAGGGTGTCGGCCAGGATCTGGGCCCGGGCGTTGCCGGTGGTCTGGGCCAGGTGCTCGAAGCTCACCGCCAGGGCCAGGAACTCGCCCAGGCTGTCCCAGCGGAGGTAGTTCTCCTTGACCAGCTGCTGGACGTGCTTGGGGGCCGACCCCCCGGCGCCCGTCTCGAACAGGCCGCCCCCGTTGATCAGCGGCACGACCGAGAGCATCTTGGCGCTGGTGCCGAGCTCGAGGATCGGGAAGAGGTCGGTGAGATAGTCGCGCAGCACGTTGCCGGTGACCGAGATGGTGTTCTCGCCCCGGCGGATGCGCTCGAGGGAGAAGGCGGTGGCCTCCTCCGGCGACATGATCTCGATCTGCAGGCCGTCGGTGTCGTGCTCGGGCAGGTACTCGCCCGACCTTGGCGATGAGCTTGGCGTCGTGGGCCCGGCCCTCGTCGAGCCAGAACACGGCCGGGTCGCCGGTGGCCCGGGCCCGGCGTGACGGCGAGCTTCACCCAGTCCCGGATCGGGCACGTCCTTGGTCTGGCACATCCGGAACACGTCGCCGACGGCCACCGGCTGCTCGAGGACCACGTGCCCGGCGTCGTCGACCACCCGGACCGTGCCGTCGGACGGGATCTCGAACGTCTTGTCGTGGCTGCCGTACTCCTCGGCCGCCTGGGCCATCAGCCCGACGTTCGGCACCGAGCCCATGGTGGCCGGGTCGAAGGCGCCGTTGGCCCGGCAGTCGTCGATGACGACCTGGTAGACGCCGGCGTAGCTGCTGTCGGGGATGACGGCGAGGGTGTCGGCCTCCTTGCCGTCCGGGCCCCACATGTGGCCCGAGGTGCGGATCATGGCCGGCATCGAGGCGTCGACGATGACGTCGCTCGGAACGTGCAGGTTGGTGATGCCGCGGTCGGAGTCGACCATGGCCAGGGCCGGCCCCTCGGCCAGCTCGGCGTCGAAGGACGCCCTGATCTCGGCGCCCTCGGGCAGCGCGTCCAGCCCGGCGAAGATGGCGCCGATCCCGTCGTTCGGGCTCAGGTCCGGCCGCGGCGAGCACGTCGCCGTACCGGGCGAAGGTCTCCGGGAAGAAGGCCCGCACGACGTGGCCGAAGATGATCGGGTCGGAGACCTTCATCATCGTGGCCTTGAGGTGGACGGAGAACAGCACCCCCTCGGCCTTGGCCCGGGCCACCTGGGCGGCGAGGAAGGCGCGCAGCGCCGCGACGTGCATGACGGATGCATCGACGACCTCGCCGGCCAGCACCGGCACCGACTCGCGCAGGACCGTCGTGGTGCCATCGTCGGCCACCAGCTCGATGCGCAGCGAGCCGGCGGCGGCGATGACCACGGACTGCTCGGTGGAGCGGAAGTCGTCGGCGTCCATGTGGGCGACGTTGGTCTTCGAGTCCGCTGTCCACGCGCCCATCGCTGCGGGTGCTTCCGGGCGTAGTTCTTCACCGACGCCGGGGCCCGCCGGTCGGAGTTGCCCTCGCGCAGCACCGGGTTGACGGCGCTGCCCATGACCTTGTCGTAACGGGCCCGCACGTCGCGCTCCTCGTCGGTCTTCGGCTCGTCGGGGTAGTCCGGCAGCGCGTAGCCCTGGTCCTGCAGCTCGGCGATCGCGGCCTTGAGCTGGGGCACCGAGGCCGAGATGTTCGGCAGCTTGATGATGTTGGCCTCGGGGTCTTGGCCAGCTGCGCCGAGCTCGGCCAGCGCGTCGTCGATCCGCTGGTCCTCCTCGAGGTACTCGGGGAAGCTGGCGATGATGCGGCCGGCCAGGGAGATGTCGCGGGTCTCCACCCGAACGCCGGCGGTCGAGGCGTACGCCTGGATGACCGGCAGGAACGAGTACGTCGCCAGCGCCGGCGCCTCGTCGGTGTGGGTGTAGATGATGGTCGATTCGGTCACCGGAGCTCCGCTTCTTCTCGACTCGTGCTTGCAATGTCCGGCTCAAAATAACTGGTAATCCCCCCTCGGCGCCAACCGGTGCCCACTGTCTCGCCCGAGCTCGGCTGCGGGGGTCACCGCCGGGCCGCCGCAACCGTCGCCGGCGGCGTCCCCGGGCCCGGCCACCCGGCTTGTACTCTGGCCACGGTGCTCCCCGGCCTGCGAACCTCGCTCCGACTCCTCGCGGCCTCGGTGGCCCTCGCCGGTGCGGCCCTGGCCGCCGGTTGGGGGGGCCCCTGCGGTCGCCGTGACGCCGGCGGCACCCTTCGCTGGCGACGGGGTGAACGCCTACGGGGACGCCGCCGAGTACGGGTCGTTCGCCGGGGTGACCCTGTCGGCCCCGGCCGTGGCCATGGCCTCGACCCCCTCGGGCAAGGGCTACTGGGTGTCGGCGGCCGACGGCGGGGTGTTCTCGTTCGGTGACGCCCGGTACTTCGGCTCCACCGGCAGCATCCATTTGCAGGCCCCGGTGGTGGGCATGGCCGCCACCCACGACGGGGCCGGGTACTGGCTGGTGGCCCTGGACGGCGGGGTCTTCGCCTACGGCGACGCCGCCTTCTACGGCTCGACCGGGGCGATGCACCTGAACCAGCCGATCGTCGGGATGGCCGCCACCCCCGACGGCAAGGGCTACTGGCTGGTGGCGGCGGACGGCGGGATCTTCGCCTTCGGCGACGCCCAGTTCTACGGCTCGACCGGGTCCATCCACCTGAACCAGCCCATCGTCGGGATGGCGGCCACCGCCGATGGGGCCGGGTACTGGATGGTGGCCGCCGACGGGGGCATCTTCGCCTTCGGCGACGCCCAGTTCTACGGCTCGGCGGCCAACCTGAACATCGGGACCTCGGTCACCGGCATCGCCCCGACGCACGACGGCAAGGGGTACTGGCTGGTGGCGGCCACCGCCGGGGTCCTCCCCTACGGCGACGCCACCTTCTACGGCCCCACCCCCAACCTCCCACCGTTTCTCGCCCACGGTGGCCATCACCCCCACCCCCGACGGAGGCGGCTAGGTTGCTCGAGCCCGACGAGATCGCCACCGGCTTCACCAACCCGGCGTCGGGGGCCGGGGCGGGCGTCGTGGCCATCGCCGCCTCCCAGATCGGCCCCGACCCCCGCGTGAGCCAGGGCGCCTACTGCAACCCGTACGGGCCGTGCGAGGAGTGGTGCGCCCTGTTCGCCACCTGGGTCGGCAGCAGGCCGGCATCGGTATCCCGGCGTATCCGTTCACCGGCAGCGTCTTCTCGTGGGGCGCCGCCCGGGGCCTGGCCTCTCGGCGGCGACCACGCCGCTCCCCGGTGACGCCGTGCTCTTCGGCACCGGGCCCTCGTCGACGGCCACCTCGGTCCATATGGGGATCGTCGCCCAGGTCTGGCCGGACGGGGCCATCTTCACCATCGAGGGCGACGCCGGGCCCGAGCCCCTGGGCAAGAACGCCGTGGTCATGAACGGCCGTTCCTGCCCAGCCAGGCCTCGTCGTACATCGGCTCGCCGATCTACGGCTACGTCCAGTTCTGAGCGACCGTCGCCGACCGGCACCTGGCGACCCGGTCAGGGGATGAGGACGATCTTTCCCCGGGTGTGCCGTTGCTCGAGCTGGGCGAAGGCCTGGCGCACCTGGTCGAGCGGGTAGGTGGCGGCGATGGGGATCTCGATGGTGCCGTCGGCCACCAGGCCGGCCATCTCGGTGAGCACCTCCCGGGTGGAGGCGTCGCCGCTCCCCTCGGCCTTGGTGCCGAGGGTGGCCGCCAGCTCGAACGAGATGATGGTCTCGATCCGGTCTCGGGCGATCCCGAGGTCCACCGCCAGCTGGAGGTACTCGGGCCCGAACAGGTCGATGAAGGCATCGATGCCGTCGGGCGCCGCCGCCTGGAGCCGCTCGGCCAGTCCGTCGCCATAGGCCACGGGGATCGCGCGTGGGCGGTCAACCACTCGGCATTGGCCGGCGAGGCGATACCCAGCGTCCGGGCGCCCCGGGCGGCCAGCAGCTGCACCACGATCGACCCGACGCCACCGGCGGCCGCCGACACGGCCACGGTCTCCCCCGCCGCCGGGTCGACGGCCCGGACCGCCGCGAAGGCCGTGCAGCCGACCACGTAGAGGGACCCGGCGACCTCCCAGCTCAGGCCGGCCGGCTTGGCGATCAGCTGGCCCGCCGGGACGGCAGTGTGGGAGGCATGGCTGAACGCGCCCAGGAGAACCCGAGGACCTCGTCACCGACGGCGAATTCCTCCACATCGGCGGCGACGGCCGTCACCACCCCGGCCAGGTCGCTGCCCTCGCCGGACGGGAACGTCGCCGGGAACCGGTCGTGGAGGCGGCCCTCTCGGATGGAGCTCTCCCCGGGGTTGATGGCGGCGGCCCGCACCTCGACGACCACTTCGCCCGGTCCGGGCGTGGGCATCGGGATCTCGGCCACGACCAAGACGTCGGGGCCGCCGTAGCGGTCGAACCGCACCGCCCGGGCCGTGGGGCCGCTCACGAGGCCAGCGACGCCTGGAGGGTGATCTCGCCCACGCCGGCCAGGGCCCGGCCGACCGGACAGCCAGCTTTGGCCGCCTGGGCCTTCTCGACGAAGTCGGCCTCGCTGATGCCCGGGACCCGTCCGACGGTGACCAGCTCGATCTTGGTGATGGTCGGTGCGTCGTCGACCCGTCGGAGGGTCACCGTGGCGTCGGTCTGCACCGACTCGGGTGGGCTCCCGGCCTGGGCCAGGAGGTTCGAGAGGGCCATGGAGAAGCACGCCGCGTGGGCGGCGGCGATCAGCTGCTCGGGGTTCGATCCCGGGCCGTCCTCGACCGGGACTTGAACGTGTAGCCCCCGCTGATGGTGTCCCCGGCGGTGAACGTCCCGGTGCCCGTGGGCACGTCACCCTTCCATTCGGCATGTCCCTTGGCTGGCGCACGTCATTCCTCGCTCGTCGGTCCTGCCTGCAATCTAGGCGGGCGACTGCCGGGCCGATCAGCTCGGCGGCGGCCGCTCCGACCACAGCGTCCGCAACCCCTCGGTGAAGGCGACGCCGCACCGCCAGGCCGATCTCGTCGGACGGGGGCGGATCGACGCCGGCGGCGAGCATGTTGAGGTAGCCGGACGTGCTGACCCGGTAGCCAGCCATGATCGCCACGCCGATCATGAGCGGCTCCAGCGCACCCTCGGGGTAGCCGAGGCGGCGGGCGAACAGCGCCGCCAGCGCCCACTCGGTCTCGACCATGAGCTGAGCGATCCGCCCGGCGATCTCCGCCGAGGCGCCACCCAGGAGCAGCCCGGCCAGGATGGTCGGGATCGGCCGGCCGGTCTCGTCGAGCATCGGCCGGCTGCTGGCGTACCCCTGCTCGGCCAGCTCGACCAAGGCGGCCGGCACCATCTGGTCCGGTGTCTCACGTTCGGGCCGGGCCTCCATCGCCTCCACGAAATCGGACAGCCAGAGCTTGTTGTGCTCGAGGGCCACCTCGGCCTTGCTGTGGAAGTGGCGGTAGAACGTGGCCGGCCGATCCCGGCCTGCTGGGCGATGTCGACGACCGAGGCCCGTTCGTAGCCCTTCGACCCAGAACACCTCGAAGCCGGCGTCGACGATCCGCGTGGGAATTTCCCGCCTTCTGGCGTTCCCGGACGCCAGCGCCGGGCTCGACCGGAGGCGCCTCGAGCGCCTCCGTTTCCTAGCCCGCTGCACGGAGCGGGCGGTCCAAGGACAAGTGATCGGTCACTCGACTTGGTTCGGCCCCCTCGTGCAAATGGCCAGCGCCCGGAACGTTCGAGCGTGTCCCGTCGAAGTACTAGCGGCCCCCGAGACGCCCTCTGCCATTGCGTCCTCGCCGCCCTCCGGGACCCATCCTCGGCCCGTCCGCCGTCGGGGAGGGGGAGCCGGTGCGGGCGGACCGGTTGGACGGTCCGCCCACCACCACCCGAGAAGGAAAGTGACGGAACCCTCTCCCAATCGTCCAGCTCCAACCCCCATTGTAGCGTATGCAACCGCCGTACGACCACGACGGTTGCGCCTCGCTCGAGCGTCGGGCTCGGGTACCGCTCGGCGCCTCCGGTACGCCCTTCACGCTTCGAAAGGGGGCGACGTCGGCCACAGCTCGGATCTGGCCGAGCCCTCGCCGGGGAGCACCTCCCGGACGCCGACTCGCCCGGCAACCGCAGCCAAGTTGCCGGATCACGCCGAGAAGGCATGGCCGGCGGTGGAGAACAAGATCCAGCCGGCCACGCCGGGCGGCGTATCGGCGAGGTCCTCCACCATCGACTGCAGCAACACCTGGTCGAGCGAATCCAGGCCGAGACCCTCGAGACTGCTGTCCGGTAGGAGCTGTGTCGTCGTGGGCAGCTGCAGTAGATCAGCCACGTGGGCCATGAACTCCCTGAGACTAAGCATCGAGTTCGTCGCCCGACCCCGTGCCCGACCCTTCCCACGCCCGACCTCCATTCGATTCTCGGACTGGCCGGTGTGACGGCGAGCCACGCCACTGACCTCGTCGGCGGACGCGCTAGTCCAAGTTTATGCCGATGGCCGGGGCCGTTGCACGATCGCTTCCGGTGGCCCGTGGCTGATCTTCGGGTGCGGCCGAGCCGACACACGCACCATCGGCAGTGGGGCCGGGTCACCCCTCCTGGTGGTGATGGACCCTGTTGGCAGACGTCCATCGCCAGGGCAAGACTTGGGAAGGTGACCGACACCCTGTCGTTTTTCCCCGCCGTCCGGGCTGCCGACCAGGAGAGCAGGGCGGCCCGGGGACCCCAAGCAGGCTCCAGCGCATCGGAATCTTCGAGAACAACAGAAAGCCCTCGTGCGGCGGCGGATCCTCGACGCCGCCTTCCACCTGTTCGCCACCCAGGGAGTGAGGACGACCACGGTGGCCGAGATCGCCGAGGCGGCCGACGTGGCCGTCGGAACCTTCTACCGACACTTCTCCAGGCAGAAGCAGAGCGTCACGCTCGAGAACTGGAAGATCTGGTTGTGCGATTTCGTCGAGGCGCTCGAGGTCCGACCGAGGCGGGGGACTCCGGACCAGATGCTGGCGGCCGCGCTCGCCGACCTGGGCGCCGCGACCTTCGCCACCGCCGAGCGGTCGCCCGACGGCACCGAGCAGCCGAACCCGATGTCGATCATGACCCTCATGTTTGGCGACAGCTCCGAGGACGTGACCTACCGGGCGTACCAACTCACGGCGGAGACCGAGCAGGCGCTCGTCGTGCTCTTCGAGCGCCGTCTGGGGTTTCCCATGGGCGCCCTCGAGCCTCAGATCATCGCCTCGGCCTTCGCGGCCGCCTGGCGGGTGGCCATGGGCGGCTTCCTGGCCATGACCGCCGCCGGGCTCGACCCGCCGACCCCCGACCGCTCGAAGTGCAGTGCTTCACCGGCTACACCGAAGGGTTGCGGCACGTGTCGACCGGACGGTCGGGCGGGCTCCCATCGAACTGACCCGATCGACGGCCGGCCCGACCGCTCGACGATTGGACCACCACCGACGCCTACCCGATCGGCCGGACGGGGGCGGGCGCACGATGTCCGGTGCTCGACCTCGGCCTCTACCGACTACGTCGAGCCAGAGCCCGAGTCGGGCCAGATGGTCAGACTCTGCTCGGAGAAGCGGCGCGGACCGAGGCGCCGTCCAGGTGGTCGACCGATTCCTGGACGCCGTCGGCCTCCGACGAACGAACAACGCCATCGGCCCGTCAGGCCAAGGGGTGGACCCGGTGCCGTTCTCGTCGAGGACGTCCTGCCGTGGCTGCCGCCGTCACCGATGGAGGTCTCACTGGGATACCCATCGGCGCCCTTCAGAATCTTCGCGGCGATCCCGGAGCGCACCCGACCCGCCTCTCGACCGTCACCGAAGCGGACGCCCAGCCGCGGGGACCGAGGTCCCCCGGCCGACGCGCCGGGACGGTCCGAAGTGCGGATTCCGGTACAGCACTACGTTGACGTGGAACCCGGTGCGATCGACGCTCAGGCTCTCGATCCACGGCCGGCTCGATCGCCCGAGCTCACCCGCGCGTCGACGGCCAGGGTTCCCGGGAGGTCAAGATGTGGGGCACGGTCCCGCGCGGCGATTCATACGGCGCTCGCCGTGGCTGGTCGGGCGGGACCGCCCGGAAGAACGGATCGGTCATAGTGACTAGCTAGTAAATCGGATCGCAGGGCACCTCGCCGTCGGCCTGGTCGGTCGCCGTCGCCGTGTTGCCGAGGGTCGCCGTCGCCTGGGCATTGGTGTTGAAGGCCCAGACGTTCACACCCCAGCCGTTGCAAACGAAATCGGCGGTGTCGGTATAGAACTCCGTCAGCTCGCCGGTCCCGGAGACTCGATCCAACGTGTACCAGCTCCAGTCGACGAACTGTTGCAGCTCGACCGACAACGTGATGGTGCTGGGATAGGTGCAATAGACCAGCCCACTGCTTTCGATCATTCGGCCGAATTCGGTGTAGTCGACCGCCGGCCCGACGGCATAGAGACTGCAGATGTTATTGATCTCTGCCGTCGTCAAGGCTTTGGGCAGTCGGCGACTCGCGAGCCGCACTCGAGCCGTCGCTCCCCTCATGGACACGGCACCCGTGTCGGAAGCCCCCGCCGAATTCACCGGGATCGGGACGCCCCCACTGATCGGTTGGACGATCGGAGAGCTCACGAACCCATCGGACCCCACCACCCAGGTGGTGAGGGTCATCGCATTCTTGTCGAACTCCGACAGCGTCGACTCGCCGTTGGTGCTGAGGCCCGGCACCGAGCCGAGACCTTTCACCTGCAAGAAATACGACCCCTTGCTGTCGACCACCGACAGGCTTCCCGTCCCGTTCACCGCCCCGGGGGACGGCGACGGTGCCGGCGCTTGTGCTCCGAGTCCGGCCGCCGACGGCGGCCCGGTGACGGAGATGATCGTGCCTCCCCGTTGCGCCTCCACGATGGCGAGGTATTTCCCGTAGCTCCCGGCGGCAACCCCTGGTCCGACGGTGGAGGCTCCGGCCGCTGCGCTGACAGCAGCCATGCCGAAGAGGCCGCCGCCCGCCAGGGCCACCGATGTGGCAACCCGCACGATCGAGTGATGCACGGAATTCCTCCCCGCCTGGTGTCGTCATGCTCGTGTGCACAGATCGACTGTCGAAGTCGCCACCCTGCGGTCGCCGATTGCTACTCATACTAGGCAGTTTTCGGCAGATGTCAATCCCCGTTGCAGACCACGTCACCGCTACGTCCGGGCGTTCGGCTCCAACGCCGGAGCGTTCCCGTGGAAGGCGGTCGTGAGCCGCCCGGTTGCGGCCACCAGGCGGCTGCCGATCCCCGGAATGGCCGCGTCGTCCAGCTCGGCCGACATCCCGACCAGGGTCAGGGCGAGCACCACGGCGCCATCGGCGCCGAAGACCGGCGCAGCGATCATGCTGAGATCGGAACGGGTGGCCCCGCCGAGCTCGAGGAGCGCCGCTTCCCCGTGGTCGCCCACGTCGTCGAGCGATCTCGTGCTCACCGAGTAGCCGCGGCGACGAACGGTGGCGATCGCTTGGCGGTAGCGGCTGAGTTCCCCGTCGGAGAGCCCCCGGTCCAGGCGGTGGAGCCAGGCGTCGATGGCGTCGGGGGTGTCCCAGGCGAGGAAGACCGTGCCGAACGGCGGGACGAGGGGGACCCGACCCAGGCCCAAGTGCAGACCGAGTGCGCCGATGTGGCCCACCCGGGCCAGCAGGACCATCTCCTCACCCATCGTGGTGCTGGCCACGCACTGCAGGGCGAGATCGCTGGCCAGGCGACCCATCTCGTCCCGGGCGTACTCGACCAGCTCCGACCGCCCGCTGGCCGCCGCATTGCCGAGCCCGATCAACGCCGGCCCGAGCCGGATCGTCTTGGTGACCGGGTGCCGCAGGAGGTAGCCGGCGGCGCAGAGCGCCGCCACCTGGGGGTGGGCGGTCCCCTTGGCGATGCCCAGGCGTCGGGAGAGCTCCGACAACGTGAACGACTCTTCGGGCCGCTCGGCCAGGAAATTGAGGATGGTGATCGTCCGGTCGGTCGCCGGGGCGGGACGGGCCATGGCTACCCCCGGTCCCTGGCCCGCTTGACAGCCCTGTACCGGGCGAACAACATCAGCAGATCATATACGGAACGCCAGTTCGTATATAGGAACGGAGGATCCGGTGAAGCTCGACCTGCTCTACGAGATCGACGTCCCGAAGCCGTGGGAGGGCGAGCACCCCTACGGCCAGCGGGCCGCCGAGCAGCGCTCGTACAAAGAGGCCATGGAACAGATCAAGCTGGCCGACAAATTCGGGTTCCAGACGACGTGGCACGTCGAGCACCACTTCCGGGAAGGTCGGTCGCACTCGCCCGCCCCCGAGGTCATCCTGGGTGCGCTGGCCGAGGCGACCGAGAACCTCCGGCTCGGCTTCGGCGTGACGTTGATGCCCCACCCGTTCACCCCGCCGATGCGGGTGGCCGAGAAGGTGGCGACCGTGGACATCCTCTCCGGTGGCCGGGTCGAGTGGGGCACCGGCCGTTCGACGCCCATGGAGCAGACCGCCTTCGGCGTGCCCAAGGAGGAGAGCCGGGCCATGTGGGAGGAGGCCATCGACGCCGTCGTCAAGATGTGGGAGTCCGAGTACTTCGAGTACCACGGCAAGTACCTCGAGTTCCCCCGGCGCATGGTGACCCCGAAGCCCGTCCAGGACCCCCACCCGCCCTGCTGGATGGCGGCCACCACCGACGGCAGCGCCGAGGTAGCCGGCTCCCTCGGGCTCGGCATGCTGTCGCTCTCCATCATGAAGCCGCTCGACCAGCTGGCCCAGCAGGTGGCCCAGTACCGCAAGGCCGCGCTCAGCCCCACCCCCCTCACCCGGGTCACCACCAACAAGGTGGCGGCCTACACCCTCGTCCACTGCGCCGACACGATGGCCGACGCCGAAGCCAACGGGATATGGGACTCGGTGTGGTGGTGGTACCAGAACCTGGCCCACTTCATGCTGGAGTGGGAGTTCCCCCACTACTCCGAGGCCGAGCAGGCGGCGATGTTCCCGCTGCTCAACCAGCGGGACTCGGGCGAATTCGAGCCCCGGGACTTCAACGACGCCGACATGATCATCGTCGGCTCACCCGAACAGTGCCTGGAGAAACTGGCCAAGTACAACGAGATCGGGGTCGACTCGGTCATCTGCTACATGCAGTTCGGCTACCTGCCCCACGAAGCCATCCTCCACAGCATCGAGCTCCTCGGGACCAAGGTGATCCCCGAGCTCGACAAGCTCGGCGTCGTCACACCCGCCGCCCACTGACCG
The DNA here is from genome assembly GCA_963730735.1 of uncultured Acidimicrobiaceae bacterium. Classification (GTDB taxonomy): domain Bacteria; phylum Actinomycetota; class Acidimicrobiia; order Acidimicrobiales; family RAAP-2; genus CAVSSX01. Next base: position 725,968 of record CAVSSX010000007.1, on the reverse strand, counting down.
GGCGGTGGCCGGTGCGCCGCCCTCGAAGGTCGGCAAGAATCTCCACAGAGCCAACGAACAGGGGGAACAGATGATCGACCTCGGTCTGACCAACAAGCGGGCGGTGGTGTCGGGCGCCGGCTACATCGAGACACGGGCCGGACACGGTCGGCACAGCGCCCTCAACCTTGCCGAAGCCGGCGCCACCGTGGCCTGCATCGACATCGACGAGGGCCGGGCCCACGCCATCGTCGACGAGATCAAGGCGGCCGGCGGCCGGGCCTTCCCGGTCATCGCCGACATGAACGACCGCAGCCAGGTGACACGGGCCCTCGACGAGGCCATCTCGGAGATGGGCGGCATCGACGTCTGCGTCGACATCATCGGCAAGGGGACGTGGAACAAGGTCGAGGACTTCGACGACGCCGAGTGGGCCTGGACCATCCAGAACAACCTCACGCAGGTGTACTTCTTGTTCCAAGAGGCCGGCCGCCGCATGATCGCCCAGGGCACCGGCGGCTCGATCGTGGCCCTCGCCTCGGTGGACGGCATCGCCGCCGCCGCCTACCACGTCGCCTATGGGGCGGCCAAGGCCGGCGTCATCTCGCTGGCCAAGACCTTCGGCAACGAGCTCGGCCGTTACGGCATCCGGGTCAACGCGGTGGCCCCGGGGGCCGTGGGCAGCGGCAACGAGGATTGGCCCGAAGGGACATGGCGCAAGGACGCCGTCAACCCGCTGGCCCCGCCGCGGGGCCACGACATCGCCAACGCCGTCCTCTTTTTGTGCTCGGAGCTCGCCGCCCGGATCACCGGCCAGACGATCGTCGTCGACGGCGGGGCCACCACCCGGGAGCTGTGGGGCATGGATCCCGAGCAGATCCCCCTCTACCGACAGTTCTGAGACCCGCCGCGGCGGACGAGAACGGCCGCCCTGGCTCAGGGGGTCGCCCCGTCGTCGACGGCCGCCAGACCGTGGCGGTGGGCGTAGGCGGCCGCCTGCGTCCGGTCCCGGCTGGCCGTCTTGGCGAAGATCCGGTTCACGTGCGTCTTCACCGTCGTCTCGGCCACGTACAGCCGTTCGGCGATCTCGGCGTTGGACAGGCCGCCGGCGATGAGCGCCAACACCTCGGCCTCCCGATCGGTGAGGCCGTCGGGCAGCGTGTCCGGTCTCGTGGGCACCTGCCGGGCCGCCCGCACCAACACCTCCTGCACCGCCGGGTCGAGGACCCCTTGGCCGGCGACCGCTGCCTCCAGGGCCCGTCGGATGTCGTCGCGGGATGCGTCCTTGGTCAGGTAGCCGACCGCCCCGGCCGACAGCGCGGCCACCACCGACTGGTCGTCGGCGTAGGTGGTGAGGACCACGACGGGGACGGCCGGATAGTCGGCCCGCAGTCGCCGGGTGGCCTCGACCCCGTCCAGCCGGGGCATGCGCAGGTCCATGAGGACCACGTCGGGTACCAGCTCGGCCACGAGTGCCACCGCCTGGGCGCCGTCGACGGCCAGTCCCACCACCTCGCTCTCGGCGAAACCGCCGACGATGGTCGCCAGCCCCTCCCGCACGACACGCTGGTCGTCGGCAATCACCACCCTCACGACCCGTCGCCGCCCGTCTCGGCCATCGCCGCCATCGGCAGCGGCACGGTTGCCGAAACCTGCCACCCACCGGGCGTCGGACCGGCCTCCATCCGACCGCCGAGCAGTGCCAGCCGTTCGCCGATCCCCTGCAGCCCGTAGCCGGCGCCGGTCGCCGAGAGGTCGGGGCTTCCGGTCCCGGTGAGGTTCTCGATGGCCACCGACACTCGGTCGGGCGCGCACGCCAGCCGGACCGAGGTCGGCCCCCCGGCCGCGTGCTTCAGTGCGTTGGTCAACCCTTCCTGCACCACCCGGTAGAGCGCGACGACCACCGGGGCCGGCAAGGACGGTGGAACTCCCTCGACGTCGAGATGCGCGCCGTGCCGTTGGCAGAGCCGGGCCAGCTGTAGGTCGAGCGGCACGACGTCGTCCCGGAGGGCGCCGACCGCCCGACGGGCCTCGTCCAGGCCCTCGTGGACCAGCTCACGGGTCCGGTCGAGTTGGGTCCGCACGGCCGGGCTCGTGCCGGGCTCGGCATCGACGACGGTGCCGAAGGCCTCGAGCTGGACCGACAACGCCGAGAGGGTGTGGGCCAGGACGTCGTGGATCTCACGGGCCAGGTGGTTGCGCTCGGCGAGCAGCTGGGCCCGCTCACGCTCGACCTCGGCCCGGGCCGTCGCCACCTCGGTCCGAGCCAATTGCTCGGTCCGGTCGACCGCCTGACGTCGGGAGATACCCACCAACGCCCCGCCGAGGATGCCGGCCAAGCCGCCGAGGATGACCCCGATCGAGGCACCCACGGCGACCTCGGCGATGACCGTGGCCGCCCAGCCCCCCAACCCCACCACCGCCGCCACTTCGAGTCGCCAACGGACGGCGGCGACGAAGACCGCTACGGCCGGGAAGACCAGTGCGGACGAGGCGAACGCCGCCAGTGCCCCGCCGGTCAGGGCCATGGTCCCGACGGCGGCGGCCGACAACCGGGAGTCGTCCCGCCGGAGTACGAGGGCGACGAGCCAGGCCACCGAGGCGACCGTCAACAGGACGACGGCCACCGGCTGGTTGGCGTGGCTGCCCCGGCGGAACAGCTCGGCCGAGACACCCCACACCAGCAGGCCCAGGCCGAGCAGGCTGACGACGTTGGACAGCCCGGACCACCGGGCGGGCACCAGCTCGAGATCGGGACGGTCGCTCACCGGCCCCCATCATGGACCCGGGAGGCACCGACGGTGACCCCGCGGGGCGCCACACCGGCCCCCGCAGGGCCGACCGGATCGTGGCGGCGGGCCGCCGCCGAGCGCCAGGCCAGGATGCCGGTGCGGCTGAGCACCTCGCCCAGCGCCATCAGGATCAACGCCGCCGTCCAGGCGCTGGCGCTGGTGATGTCGTGCGCACGGCTGAAGCGGTCGATGGCCCCTCCCCCGCCGTGGGAGGCGTAGAGCTGGAAGGCCAGTCGGGTCCCCGTGCCCAGGATCCACAGGCCAGCGGCGACCAGGCCGGCTTTGGCGATGGGCACGCCGTCGACGTCGGCATAGACCGACGTGAACTTCCCCGACAAGCTGCCCAGGGCGATCCCCACGGCGGCGCACCCCCCGACCAGCAGGAGGTCGTTCCCGGCGGTCGGCACCCCTCGGAGATAGCTGTAGGCGACGTAGCCGACGATCAGGACCGGCATGAGCAGGGCACGGGTCGTCAACCGCCGCCCCCTGATCTGCAGGAGGACGAGACCGATGAGGGTGATGTCGATGAGGTAGTCGGAGAAGGTCATGACCCCAGTGTCCGGAATCTCTGGCCAACGGTCGTCAACCCCAGGGTGGATCGGCGGGTGGACACGGTCCCCACCCCTCCGGCGGGGCGAACTCGACGCTTGACCTTGCCCCAGGGGGAAGGCCCAAGATCTGGTCCATCGGGTGCCCTGCCCGGCGTTGGAGGATGAGCTGTGCCACTCCTGACCATCGGAGAGTTCGCCGAACGGAGCCGCCTGTCGCCCAAGGCGCTACGGATCTACGACCAGCTGGGCCTGCTCGTACCCGTCCAGGTGGACCCGGCGTCGGGCTACCGGCTCTACGACGAGTCACAGGTAGGTCAAGCCCGACTGGTCGGACACCTCCGTCGGCTCGACATGCCATTGGCCACGATCGCCGACCTGTTGACGCTGGACGGCGACGCCGCCGCTGCAACGCTTGGACGATTGGTGGGGCGGGGTCGAGCTCACCGCCGGAGCCCGTCGGGAGCTCGTCGCCTACCTCCGGTCCCAACTCAAAGGAGACGAGCTACCCATGCGAGACGTCGAACTGCGCACGATCCCCGAGCGCACGGTGCTCTCGATCACCCGACACGTCACGACGGCGACGACCGACGCCTTCTTCGACGACGCCTTCCGACGGCTTCGCGCCGCCGGGACCGGTGTCGGGGGCATCGGCGGCGCCCCGTTCCTGGTCTTCTACGGCGAGGTCAGCGACGACAACGACGGGCCGATCGAGCTGTGCCGTCCCGTGCTGTCCGAGGGCCTCCCGGACTCGCCGGCGGTCGGGTCCGACATCCAGACCCGTACCGAACCGGCCCACGACGAGGCGTACGTCCGGCTCAGCCTCGGCGAGATGCGATGGCCGGCCATGCTGCCGTTCCTCGACGTCGTAGAACGATGGGCCCGCGACCACGGCCGTCTTCCCCGGGCTCCCTTCCGCCAGGTGCTCATCGCCGACCAGCGGTCAGCCGACCCCACCACGCTCGTCTGCGACCTCAGCCTGCCGCTCCGCTGATCGTTGGATCACGACGACGGCGCTCGTACAGGTTCCGCTGGTCGTCCGGTCTGACTAGGACGAGGCGATGGTGATGGGTGTCCCGGGAGGGACCTGGCGCAACTCGGCCAGGTCATCGAGATGGAGCCGGATGCAGCCATGGGAGATCGCGGCCCCCGTCGTTCCGATCTCACTGTTGTCGCCCAGCGGTCCGTGGATACCGATCAACGCGTCCCCGGTGCCGTCCCAGTCACTGATGACGTTCGAATGGGCCGACGTGACGAGGACGAACGGCCCGTACCCGGCCGAGGGCGGTGCGGCCAGCATGGCCACGAAGTACTGACCGGTGGGCGTGGGGTCGTCGGCCGTACCGATGCCCGCCGGAGCGTCGACCACCGTCTGGCCGAGTCGCAGGAGCTCCAGGTGCTTGGTCGCCAGATCGATCTCGATGTGGAACGGCGTGGCACTGATCGAGACGTCGGAACGCCGCACCCAGGCGGTCGAACCGTTGGGACGGGTGACCAGCCGCACGTCGAGCCATCCCGGCCGTTGCGCAATGACCGGCATGACCGAGGGCGCCCCGTTCCACGTGGCCGGGATGGTGCCGTTCGCACTCGGGCCGGGACGTGTGTAGGTCGCGATCGCCCCACTGGCGGTGGCGAGGAGCGTCCACCCTGGGCCGGGCACGGCCACCGTCCCGGCTTGCGACATCGAGTTCTCCGGGGCACCCACCGTCGGGCCTCCCGGCGCTGATCCGGTGGTGCCACCCTGTGGCAACCGGCGGGGATTGCCCACGACGAAGAGGAGTAGGACGACCGCCCCCAAGGCCACGCTGAACGACACCACGCCGAGCACGGTGAGGGTGCCGACACGCCTGAACCTGGCGCGGGACGTTCGTGCGTGCTTCGAATGCATCGCGCGGGACACGCCTGCCTCTAGCTCCGCCGAAAGGTCCGCCCACCGGCCATGCCCGAGACGTACGCAGCAGGGGCAATCGAGGCCACCAGGACCGAGAAGGGCCGCCACTCGCCGACAAGGGGATCGGCGCACGTGGGTGACCCGACGGCGCTTCCACGCGATCGCCGAGCACCCTCATCCGGTCACCGGCACCGCTTTGTACACAACCGGGCTCGGCGTCGCCGTCGGAATGGGCTTCGCCGCGCCGATGGTGACCGATGACGGCGCACTGACCGGATGTGGCCCGGCCGGCGGGTCGGCGGTGACGGTCGCCGAGTCAGTGACCGAACCGTTGTCGAGGTCCGCCTGGGTGATCGTGTAGGTGCCGGTACAGGTTTCGGTGGCTCCCGGCCGGAGTGGGCTGGTCGCCGGGGTCGGCGGACAGCTGGGGCCAGTGGTGAGGGGGCCGGCCGGGGCCGCCGGGACGTCGTTCACCGTCACGTTGGTCAGATCGACGTTGCCGGAGTTGGTGACCAGGAAGCTGTAGTCGATGACGGCGCCGACCGCCGAGTACGACGGGCGTGGTCGAGGACTTGACCACCGTCAGCCCGGGCGACTGGGCGGCCGGGACCGAGGCCGTCGATGGCGGGCTCACCGGGTTCGAGCCCGGCGTGCCCGGCGGCGGGGTGCCGGTCGCCGTCGCCGTGTCGGTGACCGAGCCGTTGTCGAGGTCGGCCTGGGTCACGGTGTAGGTGCCGGTGCACGTCTCACTTGCGCCCGGGGCGAGCGGGCTGGTCGCCGGCGTCGCCGGGCAGCTCGGCCCCGTGGTGAGGGTGCCGGCCGGTGCCGCCTGGACGTCGGTCACCGTCACGTTGGTCAGGGAGACGTTGCCGGTGTTGGTGACCAGGAAGCTGTAATTGATGACGGCGCCGACCGCCGAGTACGAGGGCGTCGTCGAGGACTTGACCACCGTCGAGCCCGGGCGTCACCACCGCCGGGACCGAGGCCGTCGACGGCGGGCTCACCGGGTTCGATCCCGGTGTGCCCGGTGGCGGCGTGCCGGTCGCCGTCGCCGAGTCGGTGACCGAGCCGTTGTCGAGGTCGGCCTGGGTGATCGTGTAGGTGCCGGTGCAGGTTTCGGAGGCTCCCGGGGCGAGCGGGCTGGTCGCCGGCGTCGCCGGGCAGCTCGGCCCCGTGGTGAGGGCGCCGGCCGGGGCCGCCGGGACATCGGTCACCGTCACGTTGGTCAGGGAGACGTTGCCGGTGTTGGTGACCAGGAAGTGGTAACTGATGACGTTTCCGACCGCCGAGTACGACGGCGTCGTCGAGGACTTCACCACCGTGAGTCCCGGGCGTCTGGGCGGCCGGAACCGTGGCTGTGGACGGTGGGCTCGACCGGGTTCGATCCCGGGGTGCCCGGTGGCGGCGTCCCGGTCGCCGTGGCCGATGTCGGTCACCGATCCGTTGTCGAGGTCGGCCTGGGTCACCGTGTAGGTGCCGGTGCACGTCTCGACTGGCGCCTGGGGCCAGCGGGCTGGCCGCCGGAGTAGCTGGGCATGTCGGTCCGGTGGTGAGAGCGCCGGCCGGCGTCGTTCCGACGTCGGCCACCGTCACGTTCGTCAGCGAGACGTTGCCGGTGTTGGTGACCAGGAAGTGGTAACTGATGACGTTACCGACCGCCGAGTACGACGGCGTGGTCGAGGACTTCGACCACCGTGATCCCGGGCGTCTGGGCGGCTGGAACCGTGGCCGTGGACGGCGGGCTGACCGGGTTGGATCCCGGGGTGCCCGGTGGCAGGGTGCCGGTCGCCGTGGCCGTGTCGGTCGACCGAGCCGTTGTCGAGGTCGGCCTGGGTCACCGTGTAGGTGCCGGTGCACGTCTCGACTGGCGCCTGGGCGCCAGCGGGCTGGCCGCCGTGGTCGCCGGGCAGATTGGCCCGGTGGTGAGAGCACCGGCGGGCGCCGTGCCGACGTCGGTCACCGTCACGTTGGTCAGGGCGACGTTGCCGGTGTTGGTGACCAGGAAGTTGTAACTGATGACGTTGCCGACCGCCGAGTACGACGGCGAGGTCGAGGACTTGGCCACCGTGAGGCCGGGTGCAACTTCGGGGTCGGCGTTGGTGCTGGAGCAGCTCTGCGCTGCAGTTGGTATCCGTCGAGCCGGGGGCGGTGTCACGGTCGCCGTGTTGATCAATGTGCCAGCTGGCCGCCGTGGGCACCGTGCCCGTGATCGTGTAGGTCAGCACACCACCCGCGGCGACGTCGACCGTGTCGTTGATGTTGCCGCTACCGCTCGCCGTGCAGCTGGAACCGCTGGTTGCCGCACACGTCCAAGTGAATCCGGCCCCTTGGAGCGCCGTCGGCAACGGATCGGCGATGGTTGTCCCCGTGGCGTCGGAGGGTCCGTTGTTCCGGACCGTGACCGTGTAGGTGAGCGTCCACTCCCGGCCCGTAGGGATTGGGTGTCCCCGTCTTCTGGACGCTGAGGTCCACCACGGGTGCGGGCGACGTGGTCGCCGAGCTCGAGCAATTGGGCGTGCAATTGCCGTCGACCGTGCCCGGGGGCGGGGTGACCGTGGCGGTGTTGGTCTGACTGCCGGCGGCCGACGAGGGCGCCGTGACCGTGACGGTGTACGTCACGGTGCCGCCGGAAACGAGGGTGACAGTGTCGTTGATGTTGCCGCTACCGCTCACCGTGCAGCTCGAGCCGGCGGAGGCCGTGCAGGTCCAGGTGTCCGCCGAGCCGAAGGTCGCCGGCAGTGTGTCCCGAACGGCTGCCCCGACTGCCGTTCCCGGTCCGTTGTTGCCGACCACGATCCGGTAGGTCAGCGGTTGGCCGGCGACGTAGGTGGGAGCGCTGGCCGTCTTCGTCACGGTGAGATCTATCTGGTCCGAGTTGGTGATGCTGCAGGTGATGTTGTCACCGGGTTGAGGCTGGACTGTCTTTGAGGTACCCGAACCGGACGGCAGGACGGTGGCGGAAGGAGTATCGGCGTCGGAGGTGTTGGTACAGGCCCACGTCTGCTGGTAGTTGGCCAGGTTGGTCCCGGAGCCAGGCGTTGCAGCTTCGGCGAGGGTGTAGGTGTCGTTGCCCGTCAGCGCCGGCAGGACAGTCAGCTGGCCGGTCGTGGCCGTGCTCGACGCACCCGTCGTTGCCGTGCCGGCGCTCGTCCCTTCGGGCGTTGTCACCGAGAGGTCGAACGAGTCACTAGCGCCCGATCGGGACGCCACGGTCTTGTTCAGCGTGATCTTCGCCGTCTCGATGGCGAAGGCCACCGCTTCACGCTCATTGGGCCCTCCTTCTTCGAGCGTCTGCGAGAACGTCGTGGCGTTGATCGACTGCAGCACCAACGCCGACCCACCAGCTACCGACCCTTGACACGTCACCGAGTCCGTACCGATGCCCGGAGGCGGGTCGGGACAGCCGGTTCCCGGGCCCTCGGGCACGGAGGCCAGCTCGGTGATGGGCTGGTCCGACTGCCAATCGCAGGCTCTCCCCGAGTGGCGAGTGGGTCGTGGAGTCGGTGGTCTCCGCGTCCATCCCGACCAGGGCGTAGCCGTGCACCTGCGTTCCCGCAGCGTCCGTGATCTCGAAGTTGCTCATCGTCAGCAGGTTGCCGCCTAAGGGGTCGGCCGCCGATGCCCGGACTCGGTGTAGAGGCGAGGCTCGCCAGCGGTGTTCGAGATAGCCGTAGGCACCGGTGTACTCCTCGTTGGTGGCCGTCCCCGTCGCCGTATTTCCCGGACATCGTGGCCGGTTCGACCACGCGGGCCGTCCGGCCGTCCGCCGCCTGATCGGTCAGAGTGAACGTCGCCGTGTAACCGCCCCCGATCGAGATCGCCATCGCTTGGCCGCCCGGAGCCGATGCCAGCGTGTCGTCGTACCCGCTCATGTCGATCCAACACAGTGTCTGGTAGTTCGCTTGCGACCCCCGCCACTGCCGGAGCCCCGCGAGTAGTTGCAGGTCCCCGCGGTGTGGCTGCACTCGCCCCCTTCTGGGCGGAGCTACGCGACCCCGACCGTCACGATCCCGGCTACCAGTACCAGCCGCGATGAGCAGGTGGCCGAGCGGCCGCGGCAGGCCGATGCCAGCGGTCGTTCCTCACGCCCTCTCGAGCAGCTGTCTGGTTCATTCCTCATCTCCCTGACGCGTCGTACGTCGAGACACTCCGACGCCACTGTCGGATCGCATTTGGAGGAGGTGACGCTACGACCGACGAAGGTCCCCGGGTACTCCGGAAGTTCCGACACCGCTCTCGATTGCGCCACCCGAGCCCAACGATGCTTTCCATGCTTCGTGATCTCACGGTAAATCTGGACTCACGTCTAAGTCAAGACCGCACGCCAGATTTTGCGTGACCACCGAGTCGCCAACGACCGGGCGGCGGCCGACCGCCCGGGAGAAGCCCTCGACAAAGGCCCAGTTCACTTCCCGCGCATCTCCGCCGGCACGGGACGATTGTGCGACGTTCTTCTTGACTTAGACTTTCATCTAAATTTATCGTCGGTCGTTAGGCGGGAACCGGAGCGAAACTGATCGAAGGTGGGTGGCGCAGTGGACTCAACGTTCCCAGTGGAAGTAGCCGCCGTGCCTCGGCACGACGGCGGTGGCTCCGGCGTCTTGGGATAGTGGCCTCGACGGGCGTGGCGTTGCTTGGCCTCTCGGTCATCCCGGCGGTGGTCGACAGTGGTCCGGCGCTGGCCGCCACGACCACACACCACACCACGACCACGACGACGGTCCACGGTCTCAAGAAGAAGCCCAAAGCGGCCGGGCTACCGGCGGGTGTGGTCGCCGACACCAAGGTTCCTATGGCCGTCGCCAACTCGGTGACGCTTCGGAAGCAGGTCCAGCTGGCCTCCTGTTCACGTGTGACGGGAGGGTGGCGAGCCTCGGGAAGCGCCAAGGGTGTCCACGGGCACACGAGCTACACGGTCACCGTGTTCTTCACCACCGCCGCCAACACAGTCATTGCCACCGGTTCTACGAAAGTCCCGGTCGACCGGGCGAACCCGAGTTCGTGGAAGGTAGTTGGCCACTTCCTGGCGCCAGCGGGTACTCGCTGCATCTTCCGAGGCGTGGGCTGAACCTTCCGGACTGCTTGCTCGCTCGGCGACCGGCTCCGGTGTTTACCTCAGCCCTCCGCCGTAGCTCGACGAGGTGCTCGGACTCGGCGAGTTCGAGATCCGGCGCTCTTAGCGTCGGAGGTCAAGATCCCGTCGAAGATGAGATCCAGCAATTTCATGAGTTCCTTGTACATATCGAACGGTGGATCCGCCTTGATCCAGCTGTCGAAGACGTTGAAGTATCCGACGGCGAGGAGCATGCCCGGCCCGTTCGGGATCGACGTTCCTGCGGATTTCGCCCTTCCGTTTCGCTGCCGTCAAGTAGCTACCGAGGAGTCGGCCCAGAGGATGGTCGGCGATCAGGTTCAGATTGTTCACGCATCCCGTCATGAGCGCCACCGATTCGGCCCGCCGGTTCTCGTTCTCGGCCGAGATGACAGCGAACCATCGGGTCAACGTCAGTTCGATCGAATCCGCCTCGCGGTGCTCGGCGGCAAGAATCTCAGCGATCCGCCGGCGGCGGCGGGCGCGTCCACTCGTCGAGGAGCGCCGTCTTCCGGTCGAAGTAGTTGAAGACGGAGGCCCGAGCCACGTCTGCCCGCTCGGCGATTTCCTCCATCGTCGTGGCGTCGTAGCCCTTCTCGATGAAGAGCTTCGATGGCCGCGTCGTAGACCGCGGTCCAAGCGCTCCGAGACGGTGTCGAGTGCGTCGATCCGAGGGAGCCGTTCGCGGTCCTCTTGCAGCGGACGCCCGGCGGTCATTCTGCGCCTTATCCCGTGGCATCGCTGATACCCGGCCTCCATGCCCTTGCGTTATCTCGTCCTGGCCCGGCGCCTCGTCACCTGAGCGACCTGTCATCGATCTGTCGCATGCGATCGCACCTATCGCTCACCCGCCTCGTCGACCTCACTAGCACACGTCACCAACGGAGAGCGACGGGCGACGTCGACGTTCTGCGCAGCCCGCTCTCAGACTCCGCCGGTTTGGACGCCTGATCCATTCTGGCCGGGAGTCTACCGTCGCAGCGTTGTTGCTCGGTAGCTATTGCCGACCTTCGCGAGCGCTAAGCTAGCGAAATCCTGAGGGCGATTGTCCCAGCTTGAGGCCACGTTCTCTCCAAATGTACCTTGCGCCCGCGTGCAGAGACCCTCTAAAGTTCAACTTACGTCCATTTCCGTATCTGGCATCTACAATGGGCAGCGGGGGGCGGGACCGGGAGGACAGCAGGCCCCTCCGAAAGTGACAACTGCCACGTTGCCACGAACGATTCGTGGGGGGCCCTGGGCCGACCTCACTTACACCGACCCGACGCGTGAACTGGGGTGACGGCTCCTTTTCGGTGCTCGGCGTCGTGACCCCGGGACGGCGCCACCCTCTCGGGGTCACGACCCCGCGGATCGACGGGCAACCGGCACTGCCGGGCGTCGACGTCAGCGTGGCTGGCCGTAGGCGCGGACGATCTCGGCGTCCTGATCGGCGGCGTTGAACGCCTCCCACATGAGCCCGTTCACGTCGGTGCCCTGCTCTTTCTCGATGATGTCGTCGTCCTCGAAACCGACATGACGGAGTCGCTGCTCCAGGGAGGCGTCGCTGTTGATCGAGAGGTTGATCTCCGGTGTCCGCCACAGTGCGTACTTGCCGGGCACCACGGCCACCGGCGCCGAGCCCAGGCGTCGGGTGTAGTCCTCGATGGTCGCCTCGAGGTCCGAGACCGCCAGCGCCAGGTGGAATCGCCGCATGCCCGACGGTACCAGGGCCGCCGAGGACCTCGACGCCGAGCACGTGCTCAGGAGACCGCCCGCCGAAAGACCCGCGTGGCCCAGAACAGGACGAGGCCGCAGAGGGGAACCATGACGGCGAAGGCCTGCCAGACGGCCGGTGCGCCGAACGTCCCCGCCGCCAGGAACCGCGAGGCGGCGACCACGTAGTAGAGCGGGTTGAAGTGGGCGATCACCCGCATCCACAGCGGTCCGAGGGAGATCGGGATGAGCACGCCGGCCAGGAGCAGGATCGGGAGGTTGATGCCGTTGATGACGGCGGCGAAGCTGCTGATCTCCTTCGTCACCAGGGCGGTGGCCGTCGAGAAGGCCGCCATCATCGTCGCCAGGAGCCAGAGCAGGACGACGAGCACCAACAGGCCGAGCCAGTGGATGTGGAAACCGAAGCCGAAGCCCACGGCCACCACGACGGCGTCGAAGACCAGCATCGAGACCAACCCGCTCAGGATCGGCCCGAACAGGATGGCGAAACGGCTCGCCGGTGTGACCCGGAAGCGCTCGAGGAGCCCGGACTGGAGCTCGAAGATCGTCCCGAACCCGGCGCTGGCTCCGCTGGCGAAGGCCAGGAGCGCCAGGATGCCCGGCAGGAAGATGTCGAGCACGGCGGCGGTCGTGAAGCCCGGCCCACCCAGGGCGTGCTTGAGCAGCGGCGTGAACAGGATCAGGTACAGGATCGGCGTGGAGAACCCGACGACCAGCCACACCGGGTTCCGGAGCATCTGGACGGTGTAGCGGTGGAAGAGGAGACCGGTGTCTCGGACGGCCTTCATGCCGGCACCGCCGCGCCCACCTTGCGGTCGCCGTCGCGCAGCGACCGGCCGGTCTGGCGCAGGAAGACGTCGTCGAGCGTCGGCTCGGACAGGCTCATCGACTTGATGCCGATGTCGGCGCCGTCGAGCAGCCGGAGGATGGACGGCAACGACACGCTCCCGTCGTCCACGTAGAGCCGCAGGTGATCGTCCTCGATGGCGCTCTCGCGCACGAACGGCTGCTCCCGGAGAAGGGAGAGCGCCCGGTCCACCGCACCGTCACCGTCCCGAAGGGCCAGCACCACCGATTCGCCGGCCACCTGGCGCTTGAGGTCGCGCGGCGTGCCTTCGATGACGATCTCGCCGTGGTCCATGATGACCAGCCGGTCACAGAGCGCGTCGGCCTCGTCCAGGTAGTGGGTGGTCAAGAAGATGGTCGTCCCCTGCTCCCGGAGGGCCGCCACGTGCTCCCAGAGGTTGGCCCGGTTCTGGGGGTCGAGACCGGTGCTGGGCTCGTCCAGGAAGAGGACCTCGGGCGCGTGCACGATGCCCAGGGCGATGTCGAGGCGCCGGCGCTGGCCCCCCGAGTAGGTCTTCACCCGGCGGTCGGCGAACTCCGACAGGTCCAAGATGCCCATCAGCAGCTCGGTCCGGCGCCCGACGGCCTCCAGCGAACCCGCCGTAGAGGCGTCCCTGCAGGAGGAGGTTCTCCCGCCCGGTCGCCAGGTCGTCGGCCCCACCGAGCTGGCTGACGTAGCCGATGCGCCGGCGCACCTCCTGGGGCTGGCGGGCGACGTCGAAGCCGGCCACCGACGCCGATCCGGCGTCGATCGGCAGCAGGGTGGTCAGCATGCGCAGGGTGGTGGTCTTCCCGGCGCCGTTGGGTCCGAGGAACCCGAAGATCTCCCCGGGGGCGACCGAGATGGTCACGCCACGCACGGCGTCGACCGCCCCGCGCGGACTGGCGAAGGTCTTGCGCAGGTTGGTGGTCTGGATGATCGGTTCCATCGGTCCTCTTCTCTCTGGACGCATGCGGTCGGGTCAGGAAGGGTTCTGGTCGTCGGGAGCGGGCCACTCGCCGAGCGGCGGGTGCGAGGCCCAGTCCGGCGCCCCCGCCCGGGCGTGGATCGAGCGCCACCAGTCGAGACCCTCCAACGTGCCGTTGGCGATCTGATCGGACAGCCGGCGGACGAACTCGAGCTCGGTCTCGCGGAGCCGGTCGCGGAACTCGCTCTCGACCCAGAACAGGCGGGGCAGGCCCTGCTTCTCCACCAGCTCCCGCGCCGCCTCGGCCCCGGCGATCTCGAACTCGAGCCGCCGGGCCCGCTCGGCCAGGAGGGCGGCCACGTCGTCGGGCGGCAGCGCCGGTAGGAAGGACAGGGCCGCCTCGAAGCTCGGGTACTCCTTCTGCGGCGTCGAGAGCAGCTCGGTCAGCCAGTCGTGGACCTCGATCCGGCCGGCGTCGGTCAGGGCGTAGACGGTGCGCTCGGGCAGCCGACCGGCCCGCTCGGGCTCCTGGGGGGCAACGAGGCCTCGCTTCTCCAGCGAGGCGACCACGGCGTAGAGGGAGCCGTAGTTGAGCTTGACGCTCTCGTGCTTGTTGCGCTGCCGGAGCGTGGTGGCCACCTCGTAGGGATGCATCGGCCGCTCGTACAGGCTGATCAGCACGGCCAGGGCCAGCGCGTTGCTCCGGTGTCGTGGCGCCATCCAGGCCTCCGTAGTCGGGTACTCTGATTAGAGTACTCCTATCAGTACGCAGGAGCAAGGGCGCGAGCGGGAAGGCACCCCGGGGGCACCGCGGTGTCGGGTACCCGGCGGCCGCCGGGAACGGCCCTCAGGCCCGGTCGAGGAAGAGGCCGGGTCCGGCCAGGATGTCGAGGGCCTGGTCGAGGAGGCTGATCGGGCTGGACGTCGAGACCCCGTCCGCCCACAGCGACATCACCTCGTCGATGGCCAGCAACGCCGCACCGGCCGCCAGGTGGGGGGCCAAGGGGTTGGCGTTGGTGGCGAACCAGGGCCGGAGGGCCTGCGCCAGGCGGTCCCGGTTGCGACGCTGCTCCTCCAGCCACCGCCCCCGGAGCACCGGGTTCTCCCGCAACATCATCTGGAAGGTCCGGGCGGCGACGGGGTCGTCGTCCACCCGGGCCAGGGACGCCGCCAGGACCGCCTCGGAGCACCGACCGGAGTGGCTCGTCGGTCTGATGGCCGACGAGGTGGTCGAGGGTGTCGTCCATGCTCGCACTGGCGATGGCCGTGATGACGTCCTCTTTGGACGGGAAGTACCGGAAGAACGTCCTCGGCGAGACCCCGGCGGCGTCGGCGATGGTCTGCACCGTGGTGGCGTCGTAGCCGCGCTCGATGAAGAGGCGCCCAGCCCACTCGGCGATCTCCCGCCGGGTGCGTTGCCGGTTCCGTTCCGCCAGGCCGCCGCGCATGCTCCCCCTGACGTGCTCCTCACCGGCCCGGTTGGCCGGATATGACACTTTATGCCATTATGGCAGGCAATGCCTCTTTGTTCCCGATTCCGAACGCTCGACCGCCCCTTGGCGGGCCGGTCGGGATGGCCACCACCGTCCCACTCGGCGAGGGGGGCCGATGACCACGCCCCAGGTGGCGGCGCCCCCCGTCGCCCCCGAACGGGCCACCCGGGGCCACTGGTGGATCCTGGTCGTGATCGCCGGCGCCCAGCTGATGGTGGTCCTGGACTCGACCATCATGATCATCGCCCTGCCGTCGGCCCAGCACGCCCTGGGCTTCTCCAACACCGACCGGCAGTGGGTCGTCACCGCCTACACGCTGGCCTTCGGCGGGTTCCTCCTGCTGGGTGGACGCATCGGGGACATGTTCGGACCGAAGCGCACCCTGCTCGTCGGCGTCATCGGCTTCGCCACCGCATCGGCCATCGGCGGTGCCGCCCAGACGACCCTCATGCTGATCGCCGCCCGTGGCCTCCAGGGCTTGTTCGGCGCCCTCCTGGCCCCCTCGGTCCTCGCCCTGCTCACCTCCACCTTCGCCGACCCCCACGAACGGGGGCGGGCGTTCGGCATCTACGCCACCATCGCCATCGCCGGGTCGGCGTTCGGGTTGATCCTCGGCGGCTTCCTCACGCAGTACGTCGACTGGCGCTGGTGCCTCTACGTCAACCTCCCCATCGCCGGCCTGGTGATCCTCGGTACCGTCACCAACATCCCCGACGGCGTCCGGGCGGCCGGGGTCCGACTCGACGTGCTCGGCGTGATCCTCGGCTGCGGGGGTCTCGTCGCCCTCGTCTACGGCCTCGGCCAGGCCGGCGCCGACGGGTGGAGCGCGCCCAGCGTCGTCTATCCCCTGATCGGTGCCGGCATCCTCCTGGCCGCCTTCATCTTCTGGCAGAGCAAGGGACCGAACCCCCTGCTCCCGCTCCGGGTGCTGAAGAACCGCAATCGCGCCGGAGTCGTTCCTGACCATCATGCTGGCCATCGTCGGGATGTTCGGCACCTTCCTCTTCCTCACCTACCTGCTCCAGACGATCGACCACTACTCACCGCTCAAGACCGGCGTCGCCTTCCTCCCCTTGCTGGTGCTGAACGGTCTGGCCGCCACCCAGGTGGCGAGCCGCCTGATGACCAGGGTTCCGGTCCGGTACCTGATCGTGCCCGGACTGCTGCTGGCGGCGGTCGGCGTCGCCCTCCTCACGACGCTCACCCCGACAGCCGACTA
Source organism: uncultured Acidimicrobiaceae bacterium (assembly GCA_963730735.1). GTDB lineage: Bacteria > Actinomycetota > Acidimicrobiia > Acidimicrobiales > RAAP-2 > CAVSSX01. The sequence goes on along the minus strand of CAVSSX010000007.1, from coordinate 709,484 downwards.
CGTGACCCACGTGCTGCCCTCGGAGATCCTGCTCGGCACTCGGCCTGGGCATCGCCATCGTGCCCTGCATCAGCACGGCCACCTTCAATGCCGAGCCGGCCGACGTCGGCGTGACCTCGGCCATGACCAACACGTCGCAGCAGATCGGCGCGTCGGTCGGCACGGCGCTCTTGAACACCATCGCCGCCTCGGCGACGGCGGCCTACCTGGCCACGCACCGCCAGAGCGCCGCGGACGTGGCCCGGGCCACCGTCCACGGCTACGCCACGGCCAGTGGCTGGGCGGCCGGCATCTTCGTGCTGGCGGCGATCCTGAGCGCCATCCTGATCAACGTCCGGCCGGGATCGTCGCAGCCACAGCCCCTGGCCGAGCTGTAGGCCACAGTGCGGAGCAGCGACGCGTCGACACGAGCGTCCCCGCTGCCGTGCCGCCCCACGGCAACGGGGACGCTCGGTACGTCGGCAGGGCTACGAGGCGACGACGGTGAACTCGGGCTCGAGACCTTCGCATGCCGATCGGCGCGGCACTCGGAGATGGTCACGGTGATGGCCCCCGAGGCGCTCGCCCCCGCCGCCACGCTGCTGCCCCCGTTCGCCGTGTTGAAGGCGGTGGCATCGGCGCTGAAGTCGGCGGCCGGACAGGCGTCGACGTAGGCATTCGTGAGCTCGTCGAACACGCCGCCGCCGGCATCGGAGTTGAATGTGACAGCGATACCGGTGGCGAGGGTCTGACTGGTGGCCGTGCTGTTGGTCACCGACACCGGTACCTGCTCGGTCGGGGTCCCGACCGTGCTGCCGGCCGGGGCGAGCGGACCATTGGTCGGCGGACTGACACTGACCGCCCAGGTCCCTCCCTGCGCCGTCGTTGCGTAGCCCGTCCCGGTGTTGATGATCCATGCCGCCACCGCCGCACCTCCCCCGAACAGCAGCCCGGCGGCCGCCAGCGAACCGACGATGGCCGTCTTGCGCTTCTTCGTCTGCCGCCGAAAGATGCAGACTCGTCGGTGTTGCTCCGTTGTTACCCATGGTTGCGTCACTCCTTCTCAGTTCGTTGGTTCTTCGTGCACTTCAGAAGTGTCGGTGCCGTCACCTCCCTTGACCGTTACGACGACCAACAGGGCGGCCAAGGAGCGAGGCGATGCCGAGACCGGCGAGGAGCCACACCACGACCCAGAGATCCGAGCGGCTCACCGGAGCCACCTTCCGTCTCGACGATCGGGTGCCACCGTCGCCCGCCGTTCCCACTGTCGCTCGTCGCCACCGACCACCGCCTCGTGTTCCGCCGATCAACGTTAGTTAGACGCTAGTCCAACTTCAGTCCGCATGAGGGTGACGTCGAGACCCACGGGCGCCGACCAGGGCAACCGGTAGATTGAGGGCGTGCCCGCCGGTTCCGAGCGCCTGGTCGCGATCGACGGGCGAGAGGTCCGCATCTCGAACCCGGACAAGATCTACTTCCCTGAGCTGGACGCGACGAAGTTCGACCTCGTCTCGTACTACGTGGAGGTCGCCGGGGCCCTGCTGAACACGGCACAGGACCGTCCGGCGTTGCTGCAACGCTTCCCCGACGGGGCCACCGGCAAGTCGTTCTTCCAGAAGCGCGTCCCCACCACGGCGCCCCCGACTGGCTCGAGACCACGACCGTGACCACCCCGAACGGGACCACCTCCAACGCCCTGGTGGTGGCCGACATCGCCCACATCGCCTGGGCCGTGAACCTCGGCTGCCTCGGGCTGCACCTGTGGGCCTACCGGGTGACCAACCCCGCCGTGGCCGACGAGCTGCGGATCGACCTCGACCCCCAGCCGGGCATGGGGTTCGACGACGTGCGGACGGCGGCGTTCCTCTGCCGCGACCTGCTGACCGAGCTGGGCCTGACCGCCTTCCCCAAGACCACCGGCAACCGGGGCCTGCACCTCTACCTCCGTCTGGAGGAGCGGTGGGACGCCACCGAGGTGCGGCGGGCGGCGGTGGCCCTGGCCCGGGAGCTCGAACGTCGACACCCCACCCTCGTCACCGCCAACTGGTGGAAGGAAGAGCGCGGGAAGCGGGTGTTCGTCGACTTCAACCAGAACGCCCCGCACAAGACGGTGTTCGCCGCCTGGTTCGCCCGGCCGCGCACCGGTGGCCAGGTGTCGACCCCCCTGTCGTGGGACCAGGTCGCCGACGTCGTCCCCGACGAGCTGACCATCCGGACGGTCCCCGACCGCCTGGCGGCCCACGGCGATCCGTGGGCGGAGATCGCCTCGGCACCCCAGTCGCTCCAGCCCTTGCTGGACCTGGCCGATCGTGATCAGGCGGCGGGGCTCCACGACGCCCCGTGGCCGCCCGAGTACCCGAAGGGCGCCGACGAACCCACCCGGGTGGCCCCGAGCCGAGCGAAGAAGGCCTGAGTCGGGCTCGACCGGCGACCACGGCCCGACGACGCCGGCACCCCCTAGCTACCATCGGCGCCATGGCCCTCCCGCTGCAGGCGCCGGTGTCCCCGATGCTGGCCAAGCTGGCCCGGGAGCTCCCCCGGGCCGACGGCATGTTCTACGAGCCCAAATGGGACGGCTTTCGCTGCATCGTCTTCCGGGACGGTCCCGACATCGAGCTCGGGAGCCGGAACGAGAAGCCCCTGACCCGCTACTTCCCCGAGCTGGTCGACGCCCTCGACCGAGAGCTGCCCGAACGGTGCGTGCTCGACGGCGAGATCGTCATCGCCGGACCATCAGGGCCTCGATTTCGACGCCCTGTCCCAGCGGATCCACCCGGCCGACGTCCCGGATCACCCTGCTGTCGACGACCACCCCGGCGTCGTTCGTGGCCTTCGACCTCCTGGCGGTGGACGATCGCAACCTCTGCGACGCCCCGTATGCCGAGCGACGGTCGCTGCTGGAGGCGACGCTGCGGTCGTCGAGGCCTCCGGTGCACGTCACCCCCGTCACCGACGACCCCGAGGTCGCCGCCGACTGGTTCGCCCGGTTCGAGGGCGCCGGCCTCGACGGCGTCGTGGCCAAGCCGGGCGACCTGCGCTACCAACCGGGCAAGCGGGTGATGCTGAAGGTCAAACACGAACGCACCGCCGACTGCGTGGTGGCGGGCTTCCGGTGGCACAAGGACGGGGGCGTCGTCGGCTCGCTCCTGCTCGGTCTCTTCGATGACGAGGGCGTCCTCCACCACGTCGGTGTCGCCTCGAGCTTTCTCGGCGGACCGCCGCCGGGAGCTGGTGGACGAACTGGCCCCCTATCGCGAGGTCGCGGCCGACGATCACCCTTGGCTGGCGGCCGCCGGACCAACCAGCCGGATCCCGGGTGGCCTCAGTCGTTGGAGCGCCGGCAAGGACATGACCTGGGAGCCGCTGCGGCCCGAGCTCGTCGCCGAGGTCAGCTACGACCATCTGCAAGAGGAACGCTTCCGCCACGCCACCACGTTCCGACGGTGGCGTCCCGACCGCACGGCGTCGCTCCTGCACCTACGGGCAGCTGGAGTCCCCGGTCCCGATCGAGCTGTCCCAGGTCTTCGAGGCCAACGGCGCATGACCCCGCCGACGAGCCGGCGGCCACCCTCACCTCCTGGACCGGCTGGGACCTGCGGGGTAAGTCGCAGCGGGCGCCGGACACCGCCGAGACGTTCGAACGCTCGGCGCCCGCCCCCCCGAGCGACGAGACCCGCTTCGAGCTGCTGGCCGTGGCGGCGAGGGGGTTCCGGCCCCCGCAGTTCCTGGTCGCCCGGGACCTCGCCGAAGAGGACCGGGCGTCGGCGGCCACCGCCGACGAGTATCCGGGCCTCCGACCGACCTGGTCCCTCCTGTACCGGCGCCTCATGGCCACCGGACCGCTGGTGACGCCGCCCCACGCCATCTACCTGCTCGGCGTCAACCCGCCGGACGACGCCAGTGACGCCGACCTCGAGGTCTTCAACGACTTCTACAGCTCGCGTCCACCTGGTCGAGGTGGCGGAGCGGCGTCATGCGCTGCGGGCTGTGCGCTACGAGCTGCTCGACGAGGTGCGCCCGCCGTACCAGGGTGCACCCAAATTCCTCGCCGTCTACGAGGTGGACGAGGCGTCGGCGGCCAACCGCCGCCACGTCGGACCCCCCTATTCGAAGGGACCCGACGTCTGGCAGCGCCACACGACGCCGTGGCGGCTCTGGTACCGGCGCCTGGGCGCCACCACGTAGGGGTCCGTCAGCGCTCGAGCAGGCCCAGGTCCTGCAGGCTCTGGACGGTGTCCACGATCGTGTCGGTGACGGGCCGTGGTCGCCAGCCGAGCTCGTTTCGGGCCCGGTCGTTGTGGATGACCAGTTCGGGGCAACTCGTCCCCCGGCGCTTCCTCGGTCGGCACCCTTTCGGCCAAGGGGCCAAACCGCTCGCGCAGGGTCTGGGCCAGCTGCAGCCAGCTGATCGTCGGGCCGTCGGCCAGGGCCAGGAACCGCTTCCCCGCCGCGTCGGGGGCCGCCATCGCCCGGAGGTGCAGGTCGGCGACGTCCCGGACGTCGGCGACGCCGAAGCGCTGTCGCGGCGCCACGGGCATCAGCCCGCCGAGCATGGCCGTGATGATCCCCAGGGACGAGCGGGCGCCGGCGGTCAGCGTCGGACCCAGTATGAAGGTCGGGTTCACCACCACCAGCTCGGTCCCCCGCCCGTCGCGCACGATGAACTCCCAGGCAGTCCGTTCGGCGATCGCTTTCGAGCGGGGATAGGGCGGGAGCCCCGGGGTGTCGGGATCGGTCCAGTCCGCCTCGGTGTAGTCGGCCCCCGGCTTCGGGGTATAGCCGACGGCGGCGAACGAGGAGGTCAGGACGACGCGCCGGGCGCCGGCGTCGCAGGCGGCCCGGAGGGCGCGGATCGTCCCCTCACGGGCCGGCGGGATCACCTCGTCGGGGTCGTCCGAATGGATCATCGGTGAGGCCACGTGGTGGATCTCGTCGCACCCGGCGGCCGCCTCGGGCCAACCCCGGTCCTCGGTCAGTTCGGCGGCGACGACCTCCAAGCCGGCATCGTCGGCGCCGCCACGGCGGACCGCCTGGCGCACCTCGGCCTCGCGATCGAGGGACCGGACGGTGGTACGTACCGAGTGACCCTCCCGGAGCAACTGGGCCACGAGCTGCGTGCCCAGGTATCCCGCGCCTCCGGTCACCAGGACCGGGCTCATCGACTGACTGCCAGTTGGCCGGCGGCGGCCCGCACCCGCTCCCACGCCTCGGCCTCCCCGGCCGCATCACCGCGGTCCCGAGCGTCCCACAGGGCGGCCTTCTCGTGGAGGTACACGATGTGGGACTTGAGGGCCTCGATCTGGGCCTCGACCCGGTCGGCATGGCGCAACAGCAGCTCTCGCTGCTCCCCGGCGGCGGCCCGCCCCCGCAGCCGGTTCCCCTGATAGGTGCGCATGTCGTCGATCCCCATGCCCATGCCGCGCAGGCACGCCAGGATCTGGAGGGTGTCGAGATCCTCATCGCAGTAGCGGCGATGACCGCTACGGGCGTCGCGATCGACCGGGCCGACCAGGCCGATGTCCTCGTAGTAGCGCAGCGTCGGCTCGGAGAGCCCGCTGCGCCGTGACACTTCTTGGATGGTGAACGCCGTCATGACGTCAGCCAAGCAGACCTCAAGCGCTTGAAGTCAAGGGCGGACGAAAGATTTTCGGCGAGCCATCCGGAGCGACCGCGAGCGGCGGGCGCTAGATCAGCGGAGTGGGGGCTTCAGCCCCCGTAGTTCATGCCGGTGGCCCGCAAGTTGAGCGGCAGGGCCTCGGCGTTGCGGACACCGGCATTCACGACCTCGCCCACGAAGATCGTGTGGTCGCCACCCAGCACCGTGTCGCTCACCCGACACTCCCACCAGTACGGGAGGTCCACCAGGAGCGGGCTGCCAGTCTCGGGGCCGTCCTCGAAGGCGTAGCCGTTGAGCTTGCCGTCCTCCACCTTGGTCGTCCGGAAGAACGCCTTGGCCACGTCGATCTGGTCGTCGGCCAGGACGTTGACGGCGAACTTGCCGGTCGACTGGATGAGACCGTGGCTGTCGTTGTCGGTCTTCACACCCACTGCCACCAACGGCGGGTCGAACGACGTCTGCGTCACCCAGTTGATCCCGGCGGCGGCGTAAGTGTCGCCGTCCCGGGCGGTGAGCACGTACAGGCCGTAGGTGATGGCTCGCAGGGCGACTTTCTTGTCTTGTGGGTCCATGCTCCCGTTCTACCCGAACGAGGGCAGCGGCACACGGCTGACCCAGAACGAGACACCCTCAGAACGAGACGCCGCCTGAGCTCGGAGCCGTCGTCGTGGTGGTCGGCGGTGGCGAGGTGGTCGGCGGCGTGGTCGGCCGGGGTGTCGTGGCGGGCGGTGTCGTGGCGGGCGGTGTCGTGGCCGGGGTCGAGGTGGCGGGCGGTGGCGTGGTGACCGGCGGCGTGGTGGTGGCCGGCGGCGCGGCCGCCGGGGGGGTGGTCGTCGCCGAAGGTGCCGCCGCCGGCGCTCCGGCCGTCGCCAGCAATCCCGCCGTCACCACGACCGCCCAGGTGCCCCACTTGTCGGTCACGTTCCCGTTGGCCTGACCGACGGTCCGGTCGCCCACGAAGCGGTAGAGGGGCCGACCGCCGTAGGTCACCTGGCGGACGCCACCGGCCCGCTGCACCATCCCAAGCTTCTTCTGGGCCACCCCGGTGCCCGCCGTCGGCCCTTTCACCCCCTTGGGCACCACGACCGCCGGCCAGACCTTCCGGCACTGTGCGCCACATGCCGTCGAGCCGGCCTTCAGGGTGTAGACGGTCTTGCCGCTGACCAGGATCGTCCCGAGCTGGGCGTTCTTCATCGCAGCGATGACGACCTTCTTCGGCTTCTGCGCCGCCCCGGCCCCGGCGGGGGTGCCCACGGCGACGACGGTGCCCAGCCCGCCGACGGCGAGCGTCACCAGCGCGCTACGAGCCGAGATCCGGCGGACAGCATCACTACGTCGTTGTGTCTGGTCCATGTCGCAGTCCCCTTTTCCGATCGGTACCGGGTGTACGGGGCACTCGCACAAATGGTTCATCGGAAAACGACGTGTCCAACGGACGACCTCGAGCTCGACGGACGTCGGGAGAACTCGACGACATCGGGCGCCCGGGCGATCCCTCCGCCCGCCGACCCCGTACACCTTGGTACCGAGCACGACCGCCGTGGGCTGCCACCCCGGGGGTCGGATCGCCGATCGACGAGGAGAGGAACACCATGACCACGACGAACCTGCAGAGCCACACCGGCCAACGGCGCCGAGGCGGCCGACTGGCCATCGCCGCCGTGGCCCTCGGCGGACTGTCCGGGTCGATCCTGGCCGTCGGGGCCGCCGACGCCGCCACCGGCATCACCATTTCGACGGCCAAGAGCCCCCAAGGGGGCACGGTCCTGGTCAGCGGCAACACCGTCTACACGCTCAAGGCCAGCAAGAACCCCTGCACGGCCAAGTGCCTGATGGTCTGGCCGGCGGTGACGCTCCCCAAGGGGGTGACGTCGGCCACCGCCGGCAAAGGTGTCAACGCGGCCAAGCTGGGCACGGTGAAGCGCTCGGGCGGCGTCCTGCAGGTGACCTACGCCGGCAAGCCCCTCTACTGGTTCAGCGGGGACAAGGCCAAAGGTCAGGTCAACGGGAACGTGACCGACACGTGGGGCAAGTGGTCCTCGATCGTCACGGCCAAAGCGACCGGCTCCACCACGCCCACGACCAGCCCCAGCTCCGGCGGCGCGTCCTTCTAGCGCCGGGCCCCAGGGCCAGGAGGTCCTCATGACAGTGATCACAAGTCCGGCCCGCTCGGTCGTCCAGGGGCCAGAGCGGGCCGCCCGCCGGGCGATGGCCAGGCGGTGGCGGGCAGTGTCGTCGCGGGTGTACCTCCCCGCGGTGTCCGTCGCCGTCCTGGCCGTTGTCCTGGTCGGGATCGGATGGTCGAACCATTTCGCCGACCAGGACTTCGCCGGGGCGGTCACCAGCCTCCGGGTCGTCCTGGTCGGGCCACTGGCGCTGGCCATCCTCGGGGTCTTCCTCGTCGTCGAGCGGGTGCGACCAGCCCAACGACGGCCCCTGGTCGCCCGCGGCCATCGCCAGGACGTCCTGTTCACCGTGTTCAACGTGCTCCTGATCGTGCCCCTGGTGACGGCGCTCACCCTCACGTTCTCCGAACTGGTGCAGCGAGCCATGCCCTGGATCGTCCTCCCCCGGATAGGGGTGTTGCCCCGGTGGGGCGCCATCGCCCTGCTCTTCGTGGCCATGGATGCGTGCAACTGGTTCGCCCACTACGCCAACCACCGCGTCCGCATGCTCTGGCGCTTCCACGAGCTGCACCACTCGCAGGAGGACATGAACGTGCTGACGGTCTTCCGCACCCACCCGCTGATCCATGTCTCGTACCTGATCGCCCTCGTCCCGGGCATCGTGCTGCTGGCCAACGGGGAGCTCTCGACCACGCTGCTGGTCGTCTACGGGGCCATCGTGGCGTTCGCCCACTCGAACACCAACCTGGGCTTCGGCCCGCTGGGTCGGGTCTTCGTCAGCCCCAACTTCCACCGCATCCACCACCAGCTGGACGGGCCACAGGACGTGAACCTGGGCTTCGCCCTCACCATCTGGGACCAGCTCTTCCACCGGGCGGTGTTCCCGACGGCCGAGGACATCCGGATCGACACCGGGCTCCCGGGGCGGCCGTTGACCGTCGAGCAGGCCGGCGAGCGGCCGCACCACTTCTCGGTCTTCGCCACCCAGCTCGTGGCCCCGTTCCGCCCCATGAACGTCCGCACCGACCTGCCGCCGAGCGTGCGCATCGAAGCGGTGCGGCCCAGCTACCCCGACGGTCCGGCCGGCCGGCCACCCGAGGAACCGGCCGCCCCCACGGGACCGGCCAACCGGGAGCGGGAGCTGGCGACATGGTGACCACCTCGCTCCCCGCCCACCGCACCAGTCGGCCCACCGGTGGCCGCCTCCGCTCGCTCCTGACCCTGGTGGTGGGCACCCGGGCCGCCACGCTCCCGGTGGACCTGGCCCTCGTCGCCGGGCGCATCGTGCTCGCCTGGGTCTTCATCTACTACGGCGCCGGCAAGCTCTTCGGCGCCTTCAACGGCCCCGGGATCCACGGGACCTCGATCTACTTCTCGAACACCGCCCACCTCCACCCGGGCGGCCTCTTCGCCGTCCTCGGCGGGCTGGTCGAGTTCGGCGGGGGGATCTCGCTCGGGCTCGGACTGGCCACCCGTCTCGGCGGGGTGGCGCTGTTCGGGGACATGGTCATGGCCATGGCCACCGTCACCTGGGCGACCGGCCTCAACTCGGCCTCCCCACCCCCCGGGTACCAGCTCAACTTGGCGCTCGGCGTGCTGGCCCTGCTCATCGCCGTCACCGGGGCCGGGCGCTTCAGCGTGGATGCACTGGTCGAGCGGCGGCTGCTGCCCGCCGAGTGACCCACCCGTCCACCCGGGCCGGCTGAGGGCTCAGCGCGCCCGCATCGATTTGTTGCGGGCCTCGTGGGTCACCTCGGCCGGGCCAAGGAGCTCCAGGACCGGCGGGAGGTACCTCCCGAACCGGCCCTCGGTAACCCTTGCGCAGGCCGTAGAAGCCGGCGACCGGGTTCTCGGGGGACCGTCCCCAGGCCTCGACGGTGTCGAGTGCGGCCGGCTTCTTCTCGTCGGCGGCACCCAGCGCCACCCAGTCGCCCTGTTCGACCAGCCAGGCGTGCGGGTCGTTCGCCCGTCACGGCGGCGGTGGTCGACCTGCTCTTCACGGCGTCCACGGCGAGAGGTCGATGCCCAGCGAGGCCATCCGCTCCATGATGGCCAGCGGGTCGAGGCTCATCGCCGGCCAGTGGTAGTCCCAGATGCGCGCCTCGGCCACGAAGCGCACGTACTCACGAGCCTGCTCCAGGGTGAAGTAGATGCCACGGCGCCCTTGCAGGCGCTCGTAGCGTTCGCCGTGCTCCCGGTCGAGCACGAAGTTCGTGACGTCGCACATCGAGATCATGTCTCGGTTCAGCCACGACCACGGGGGCTCCGAGACGTGGATGAGCGGTTCGACCGGCTCGGTGGCCAGAACCTCGTAGTCCCGCAGGGTGAGCGTGAGGGGCTGCAGGCAGCAGGCGCATGCCGACTCGAACCGCAGCGTCTGACCCCGGACCTGCGGCGAGTTGGAAGCCCCGAACACTTCGTGGGCACAGCCGATGAAGCTGTGGAAGACGTCGTCGACGAACATCTGGTAGTTGGTCGGGAAGCTGGCGAACGGCGGCGCCTTCAGGAGGTTGGCGTTCTGGGTGGACTGGTCGATGGTCACCACCAGGCCGAGCTCGAGCTGTTTGTAGGCCTGGACTATGGCCTGCCGCTCCAAGCCGAGCTCTCGGTGGACGTCCATGAGCGACGGTGGTCGGGCTTCGTTGAACCAGAAGTCGAAGGTGAAGGCCCGGACGGCCAAGGCGTCCTCGGACCAGTCGAGCTGCGGCACTCCCTGCGGCACGTGCACCCCCCTTGCCATGGCCCGGACGGCGCCGGACCCCTCTGGCATACTGACCCAACCGGGCCTCGCCCGCCCAGGGGAGGAGCGTGCTGCATGGTCAGCCTGGCAGTTCCGAGCAGCCGGCGACTCTTGGAGATCTACCCCCAGCGCGGCCCGCGTCGAATGGACCGACTCCCCGAGGGCTGGGTGGCCCGGCCCTTCGCACACCTGCAGCTGCGCCCACTGGGCCGGACCATCGGCGCCGAGGTGGCGGGCATCGACCTCTCGGCCCCGCTCACCGCCACCCTCATCGACGAGGTGAACCGGGCACTGCTCGAATGGAAGGTCCTGGTGTTCCGGCACCAGGACATCTCGCCGGCCGAGCAGGCCGCGTTCGTGGCCCACTGGGGTGAGCTGTTCGACGACTCGTTGCTGGCCACGCCCGACGCCTACGTGGTGCCCTTCGTCGTGCAGGCGCCGGCCACCGCCAACCAGAACTACTGGCATGCCGACGACACGTACATGGCGGCCCCCGGGCTGGGCACCGCCCTGCGCATCACCGAGCTGCCGCCCCTCGGCGGCGACACCGTCTTCTCGGACATGGCCGTGGCCTACGACAACCTCGACCCCGACCTCAGAGCGCACCTCGACGACCTGCGGGCCGTGCACGACTGTGCCCCGTACGCCGCCGACTCGCCGCACTATCGGGCTCGGCTCGACGAGATCACCGCACGATTCCCACCCGTGGAACACCCGGTGGTCCGCACCCACCCCGAGACCGGCCGACGGACGCTGTTCGTCAACGCCATGTGGACGCAAGCCGTGGTCGGCCTCTCGCCGGCCGACAGCGAAGCCCTCCTCCTGCACCTGTGCGCCCAGGCCACCGTGCCCGAATATCAATGTCGGGTCCGTTGGACGCCCGACACCCTGGTGTTCTGGGACAATCGGGCCGTCCAGCACTACGCCGTGGGCGACTACCTCGAGCCCCGGACCATGGTGCGGGCCACCGTGCGCGGCGACCGGCCCACCTGAGTGCCTCGACTCGACGGGCGGGTCGCCCTGGTCACGGGGGCGGCCCGGGGTATGGGGGCGGCCGAAGCCCGAGCCCTGGCCGACGCCGGGGCCCGGGTGGTGGTGGCCGACGTACTGGTCGACGAGGTGGTGGAAACGGCTGCGGCCGTCGGGCCGACGGCTCGCCCGGTCGAACTCGACGTCGCCGACGAGTCCGCCTGGCAACGTGTGGTGGCCGAGATCGTGGCCCACGAGGGTCGGCTCGATGTCCTGGTCAACAACGCCGGGATCAGGGTCGGCGGGCGGGTCGATCAGATGACCAGTGACGACTACCTGTCGGTGGTCCGGGTGAACCAGCTGGGCACCTTTCTCGGCATGCGCACGGCGGCACCGGTGATGGCGGCCACCGGGGGCGGGTCGATCGTCAACACGTCATCGGCCATGGCCGGCACCCGGGGCCGGCCCGGCTCTATCGCCTACGCCGCCACCAAATGGGCCATCGTCGGCATGACCAAGAGCGCCGCCCTGGACCTGGCCCCGATGAACATCCGCGTGAACGCCGTCCTGCCCGGCGTCATCGACACCCCGATGGCCCCGGCCGCCACGTCGCTGACCGACCCCATGACCGCCGTGGCCGCCTCGCTGCCCATGGGCCGGCTCGGGTCGCCCGACGAGGTGGCCCAACTGGTGGTCTTCTTGGCCTCCGACGACAGCAGCTACTGCACCGGCTCGGAATTCTCCGCTGACGGGGGGTGGGGCGCCTGACCACACCGATCCCGATCGGCCCCTCCGGGCGGTAGGTCGGCGATCCTCCCGGGGCGGCACGACGTGGTCACCCACGCCCGGGCATCGACCGGTCCACCTTGGCTCGACACGGGATCGCCCGTCGGAGTCGCCGTCGCCCGGGCCGTAAAGTGACCCTGCCCGATGGTGCGTCCCGTACCACCCGCGAGAAGAAGGACTGCGGTGGCTGAGTCGACCACGGAACAACCGATCACCTTCGCCGATCTCGGCCTGCGTACCGAGCTGCTCGACGCCCTGAGCACGCTCGGCTACGAGGAGCCGACCCCGATCCAGGCGGCGGCCATCCCGGTCCTGCTCGAGGGGCGCGACATGCTCGGCCAGGCGGCTACCGGCACCGGCAAGACGGCGGCCTTCGCCCTGCCAATCCTCCAGCGGCTGCCCGCCGGCGATCGCGGCCGAGATCCGGTCGCCCTCATCCTGGTGCCTACCCGGGAGCTCGCCATGCAGGTCTCCGAAGCCCTGCACCACTACGGCCGGCAGCTCAAGGTCCGCGTCGTCCCCGTCTACGGCGGCCAACCGATCGGGCGGCAGCTCCGGTCGCTCGATGCCGGGGTCGACGTGGTCGTGGCCACGCCCGGCCGGGCCCTCGACCACCTGCGACGCCGCACCCTGCGGCTCGCCTCGTTGCAGGTGATGGTGCTCGACGAGGCCGACGAGATGCTCGACATGGGCTTCGCCGAGGACCTCGAGGCGATCTTCGCCGAGACGCCGTCGGCCCGACAGACGGTGCTCTTCTCGGCCACGCTCCCCAAGCGCATCGACGCCATCGCCCGCACCCACCTCACCGACCCGGCCCGTATCCGCATCGCCGACGAGGTCCGCAGCAGCGAGGAGTCGCCCCGGGTGCGGCACTCCGCCTACCTCGTGCAGCGGTCGCACAAGGCGGCGGCCCTCGGCCGGATCCTCGACGTGGAGTCGCCGACCGCCGCCCTGGTGTTCTGCCGCACCCGGGAGGCGGTCGACGGCCTCACCGAGACGCTCAACGGACGCGGCTACCGCTCCGAGGCCCTGCACGGCGGCATGAGCCAGGAGCAGCGGGACCGGGTGATGGGCCGCCTGCGGAGCGGGACCGCCGACCTGCTCATCGCCACCGACGTGGCCGCCCGCGGCCTCGACATCGAGCAGCTCAGCCACGTCATCAACTACGACGTGCCCTCCTCGGTGGACACCTACGTCCACCGCATGGGCCGGGTGGGCCGGGCCGGGCGGGAGGGCGTCGCCATCACGCTGGCCGAACCCCGCGAGCACCGGATGCTCAAGACGATCGAGCGGACGACCAAGCACAAGATCACCGTCGAGAAGATCCCGACGGTCGCCGACCTGCGGGAACGACGCCTCGACCTCACTCGGGCCGCCCTGCGCGAGAGCCTCCTCGAGGACGACCTCGACGCCTTCCGGGTGGTCGTCGAGTCGTTGACCGACGAGTTCGACCTCATGGAGGTGGCCCTGGCGGCGGTCAAGCTGGCCCACGCCGCCATCGGCGGTCCCGACGACGAGGAGGACATCCCCGACGTGGTCGTCTCGACGCCGCCCAAGGGGCGCGGCCGCGAGACCAGCGGCGGCCGCGAGACCAGCGGCGGCCGTGAGACCGGCGGCGGTCGGGGCCAGCGGGCCGCCTCGGGATCGCGCCCGGGCGCCACCCGGCTCTACGTCTCGCTCGGACGCGAGTCCGGGCTGCGACCCCAGGACCTGGTCGGGGCGATCACCGGCGAGACCAGCCTGAGCGGTCGGGACATCGGCGCCATCGAGATCTCCGGACGCTTCTCCCTGGTCGACGTGCCCGAAGGCGCCGCCGACGAGGTCATCGGGGCGCTGCGCGGTACCAAGATCAGGGGCCGGCGGGCGACCGTGCGCCGGGAGCGCTTCTAGGCGTCGACCTCCCCGGGCGGGCCGGCCGGCGCCATGCTCGGGGGGCCGGGTGCGGGCCGCCCGACCGAGCTCCTGGTTGGGCGCCGCCGGGAGCTCCACCGTGGCCCGGAGCCCGCCGCCCGGCCGCGGGGCCAGCTGGAGGGCGCCGTCGTGGGCCTGGGCGATGCGCTGCACGATGGCCAGCCCGAGGCCCACGCCGGCGTGGTCGGTATGGACCCGTTCGGATCCGCGCTGGAACGGCTCGACCAGGGTGGCGATCAGTTCCGGCCGCAGGTCGTCGCCGGTGTTCTCGACCGTGAGCACCACGGTGTCGGGGAGCGCCCGGGTGGCGGCCCAGATCGCGCCCCGCTCGGGCACGTTGTGGACGATGGCGTTGTGGACCAGGTTCGTCGTCATCTGCAGCAGGAGGGCCTCCGAGCCCCGGGTCGGGGCCGGGCCGCCGCTGGTCTCGATGGTGACGCCTCGCCGCTCGGCCAGCGGAAGGAGCGTTTCCGCCGCTGCTTCGACGAGGAGGGACAGGTCGACGGGTCCGGGAGTGAACGATCGTTGGTCGGCCCGGCTCAGGAGCAGCAACGCCTCGGTGAGGTCGATGGCCCGGGCGTTCACCGAGTACAGGCGTTCGAGCAACGCGTCGGTGTCCCGGTTCGGGTCGTTGCGGGCCACCTCGAGCAAGGTCTGGGTGATGGCCAGCGGGGTGCGCAACTCGTGGGAGGCGTTGGCGGCGAATCGCTGCTGCTCGGCCACGTGGGCCTCGAGACGGCCGAGCATGGTGTCGAAGTCGTCGGCCAGGTCACGGAACTCGTCCCGCCGGCCCGGCAGCCGTATCCGGTAGGAGAGCATGCCGGTGGCGGCGATCCGGGTAGCATCGGTGATGCGGCTCAGCGGGGCCAGCATGCGCCCGGCCAGGAGCCAGCCCCCGAGCAACCCGACGACCAGGAGCACGGCCAGCGCCACGGCCGCCGTCGGGAGCAGGTCGACCAACAGGCCGCGGCGGCTGGGTCCTCCGTTCGGGCGTCGCACCGGGGTGCAGGTAGACGAACTCGTGCAGGGGGATGTAGCGCAGGAGGAAGAACCCCACGGCCACCAGCAGCAGGGCCCCCGCGGGATCGACCAGGAAGCCGGCGTAACTGAGGGTCAGCTTGAGCCGGACGCTCAGACCGGGTGCTCGGTTCATGCGCCACCTCTCCCCTCTACGGCGCCCGCCGGGGCGTCGATGCGGTACCCGACACCGGCGACGGTCGAGATGACCCACGGCTCGCCGAGCCGCTTGCGCAGCGCCGAGACGGTGATGCGCACGGCGTTGGTGAAGGGGTCGGCGTGCTCGTCCCACGCCCAGGGCCAGGAGCTCTTCGGCACTCACCACGCCGCCGTCGGCCTCGACCAGAACCTCGAGCACGGCGAACTGCTTGCGGGTGAGAGCCACGTAACGCCCCTCCCGATAGACCTCGCGACGGAACGTGTCCAGGCGTAGGCCGGCGATCTCCCGCACCGGTGGGCGGTGGTGCCCGCGTCGGCGATCGAGCGCCCGTAGGCGCAGCGCCAGCTCCCGGAGCTCGAACGGCTTGGTGAGGTAGTAGTCGGCCCCGAGCTCGAACCCCGACGCCTTGTCGTAGGACCAGGATCAGCGGCGGTGGAAGCCCCTGGATGGCCCCCACGGTGGACTTCGGGCGCGATGGTCGGTCCTGATGGGTCGGCCGGCCGCCCCGGGATATAACGCCATGCAGCACGGGTGATGTCGTACACGGATCAGGTGCAGCAGCTCGAGCGCGGCGTCGGCCGTCAGGCGGCGACGTCGGCGGCGATCGCTTCGAGACGAAGACCGTCGCGGATCGCCTCGGCCATGAGGGGCTCGTCCTCGACGATCAGCACACGCACTTTCAGGGCATCGTACGCGCCGGCTACCTATCGTCGACGTATCGGGAATCCCATACGCGCTCGGCAACACCGTGGTGCGTTGACTGGGCCGCGTGACCTACCGCTCGCCCGACGCACCATCCGTCGACGTGGCCGGATCGGCCTCGTTCTCGGCCTGACGCGCCGTTCGGCCCCGCCCGACCAGTGGTCGGGCGGGGCCATGCCCGCAGCCGGCATCACGGTGTTCGGCTGCGGTCCGGAGGAGACGGCACGGTTCCAGGAGATGGCGCCCCGCCTCGGCGTCACGGCCACCCTGACCCGGGCCGAGGTGTCGGAAGCGGCCAGCGAGCTGGCACGGGGAACCCGGTGCGTCAGCGTCAGTCACCGGGCCGTGGTCGGGCGGTCCGTCCTCCAGTCGCTCCGTCGGGTCGGCGTCCGACACCTCTCCACCCGGAGCGTGGGACAGGACCACATCGACGAACCCTGCGCCCGACGCCTCGGCATCTCGGTCGAGACGGTCCCCTACTCCCCCGACAGCGTCGCCGACTACACGGTGCTGCTCATCCTCATGGCCGTGCGCCATGCCAAGGCGACCCTCCTCGGGGCACGCCCGCACGACGACCGCTCGGGTCACGCTCCGGGGAGGGAGCTCCGGGACCTGACGGTCGGCGTCGTCGGGACCGGCCGGATCGGCGGGGCGGTGATCGACCGACTCGGCGGGTTCGGGTGCCGGATCCTGGCCAACGACCGCCGCCCCACCCGGGCGGGGCCGTACGTGACCCTGGACGAGCTGTTGACCCAGAGCGACGTCGTCACCCTGCACACCCCGCTCACCGGCGAGACCCGGCACCTGCTCGATCGCCGGCGTCTCGCCCTGCTCCCAGCCGGCGCCATCGTCGTCAACACCGGGCGGGGCGCCCTGGTCGAGACCGAGGCGCTGCTCTCGGCGTTGGAACGGGGGCACCTCGGCGGGGCGGCCCTGGACGTCGTCGAGGGCGAAGAGGCGGCTGTCGCCGCCGACGGGCCCGGCGGGACGGCGCCCCCACCGTTGGTGGCCCGGCTCCAACAGCTGCCGAACGTGCTGGTCACCCCGCACACCGCCTACTTCACCGAGCACGCGCTGGCCGACCTCGTCGACGAGCACGCTGTCCCGCTGCCTGCGCTTCGAGAGGGCGGTGCCGTGGGCCGGCTGAAGGTGGGCGATCCTCTTCGGGGGGCGGTCCGAGGAGCACGCCGTCTCGGTCAAGTCGGCGCAGGAGGTCGAGCGGCACCTCGACCTCGAGCAAGTACGAGCCGGTCTACGTCGGCATCACCCCGGGAGGGCGCCTGGCGGCTCTGCGCCGGGCCGCACCGCGGGGTGGGAGCAGGCGTCCTGCCGCCCGGCCGTGCTCTCACCGGACGCCGACGTGCACGGCCTCCTGGTCGCCGACGGCGGGCGGTACCAGGCCGTTCGGTTGGACGTGGTGCTCCCCGTGCTCCACGGCCGGCACGGGCGAGGGCGGGGCGCTGCAGGGCCTCCTCGAGCTCTCGGGCATCCCCTACGTCGGCTGCGACCTGCAGAGCCTCCGTCCTGTGCATGGACAAGGCCCTGGCCTACGCCACGGCCAGCCGCGTGGGGGTCGCCACCCCCCGTCACTGGATCGTGGCGGCCGGCGAGCAGGTCGATCCCGACCGCTACCCCGCTCCCGTGTTCGTGAAGCCCGCTCGTTCCGGTTCCTCCTTTGGTGTGACCCGGGTGGACCACCGCCCGGCGCTCCCTGGGGCCGTGGCCACGGCCCGCCAGTTCGACTCGAAGGTCCTGATCGAGGAGCCGGTCGACGGGCGGAGGTCGGCTGCGCGATCCTCGGGAACTCATGGGCCGCTGCTCACCGGCGAGCCCAATCGCGTGGCCCTCACCCACGGCTTCTTCCGGATCCACCAGGAACGTGCCCCCGAGGAGGGCTCCGAGAACGCCAGCTTCGTCGTCCCGGCCGACATCTCGCCCGGGGAGCGCCAGTCGGTCCTGACCGCCGCCACCACGCTCTACCGGGCCCTGGGCTGCCGGGGGCTGTCTCGGGTGGACCTGTTCGTGAAGGAGGACGGCACGGTCGTGCTCAACGAGGTCAATTCCCTCCCCGGGCTGACGTCCTACAGCCGGTACCCGCGGATGATGGCCGCCGCCGGTTTCCCGCTCACCGAGGTGATCGACCGTCTCGTGGGGCTGGCCACGGAGGGGCACTGAGGTGCACGACGACTTCTTCTTCGTCGACGAGCTCGTCGCCGGTGTGCGGTGGGATGCCGAGTACGCCACCTGGGACAACTTCACCGGACGGCCGGTGGACGGCTATCTGGTCAACCGCATCGTCGGCTCCCGGGCGTTGTGCCCTCGCCCTGGAGCGGGCCCGTCGAGCCGCCGCTCGCTCGGCTTCGGCCTGCTGCTGTGGGACGGCTACCGCCCGCAGCGGGCCGTGGACTGCTTCCTGCGCTGGTCGAGGGACCCGGACGACGGCCGCACGAAGGGGCGCTTCTATCCGAACCTCGAGCGGACCGAGATGGTCAACGAGGGGTACGTGGCGGCCCGCTCGGGGCACAGCCGTGGCGCCGCCGTCGACCTGACGCTGTTCCACCTGGACACCGACGCCATCGCCCTGATGGGCGGCCGGCCACGATCTGATGGACCCGGTCTCCCACCACGGGGCCGAGGGGATCACCCGCTCGAGGCCAGCAACCGACGGGTCCTCGCCTCGATCATGGAGGAGCACGGTTTTGATCGTCCCGAGTGCGAGTGGTGGCACTACACCCTCTGTGACGAGCCGCACCCGACCACCTACTTCGACTTCCCCGTTGCCTAGGACCGGCCGACGACCGAGGCTAAGGACCCCCCGACCGGTGACGCTGGCGAGGCGACGCATGCGCTTCCGAGCCTCTGAGGTGGCCGCCCGGCTGGGCGGCGCGTTGACCGGGCCCGATGTCGTCGTCGAGGGGGCCAGCCATCGACTCGCGGACCCTCGAGCCGGGTCAGCTCTACGTGCCCATCGTGGCCGAGCGCGACGGCCACGGTTTCATCGGCGCGGCGCGCCGAAGCGGGTGCGCCGGCGTACCTCACGGCCCAGGAACCGATGGGCGGTTCGGCGATCCGGGTCGACGACACCGCCGCCGCGTTGACACGGCTCGGCGGCGTCCCCGCCAGCGGGTCGAGCGTGTGGGTCGGGGTCACCGGTTCGGTGGGCAAGACCACGACCAAGGACCTCCTCGCCGGCTGTCTGGCCTCGACGTTCCGCTCGGCCGCCAACCAGGGTTCCTTCAACAACGAGCTCGGCCTCCCGCTGACCCTGTTCAACGCCCCCGAGGGCGCGGAGTGGGTGGTACTCGAGATGGGGCCCGGGCCGCCGGTCACATCCATCGGCTCACCGAGATCGCCCGCCCCGACGTCGGCATCGTGACCCGGGTGGCCAAGGCCCACGTGGCCTCCTTCGGCGATCTCGACGGTGTGGCCCAGGCCAAGGGCGAGCTCGTTGCCGCCCTGCCGACCTCGGGTGTGGCGGTCCTCAACGTCGACGACCCCCGGGTCCGGGCCATGGCCTCGACCAGCCCCTGCCCGGTCTCGGTACGGGCTGACCGCCGAGGCCGACGTCCGGGCCGACGACGTGGTCGTCGACCAGCGCCTGCGGGCCCGGTTCCGCCTGTCGACACCGTGGGGGCACGCCGACGTCCGACTGCTGCTGCACGGCGTCCATCACGTGTCGAATGCCCTGGCCGCCGCATCGGCGGCGCTGTGGTGTGGCGTCCCGATCGAGGCCGTGGCATCGTCGTTGGCGATGACCGGCGGCTCGCCGCTGCGCATGGAGCTCCACGAGCTGCCCGGCGGCCCACTCCTGGTCGTCGACTGTTACAACGCCAACCCGGCATCGGCCGAGGCCGCCCTTCGCTCGTTGGCCACACTGCCCCCACGACACAAGCTGGCCCTCCTCGGCGTGATGGCCGAGCTCGGGAGTCACGGCGGAGCCGAGCACCGCCGGATCGATCGCCTGGCCCGGGTGCTCGGGATCGACCTGGTCGGCTACGAGACCGACCTCTACGGCGGCTCTTGCCTCACGAGTGTTCCCGATGCAGTGAGGTGCTTGCGCACCCTGGATCGGGGTGCTGCGGTGCTGGTGAAAGGAAGCCGCGCTCGCCCACCTCGAGGACGTCGTGCAGGCCCTCGTCGCCCTGGAACTGGGACCATCGGGTTACCCCTAGGTGACGAGACCCGGCACCGAGAGGGGGGCGCCAGCGTGATCGCCCCTTCCGGACAGGCCACGACGCAGAGGCCGCAGGCTCGGCAGGCGTCGGCGTGGACGGTGTACGCCGTCTGGCGTCGATGGGCGATGACCCGGAGTTTGGCCATCGGCCGCAGTTGGGCGTAGTCGTCGTCCTCGATCCGCCGGACCTCGAACACGTCATGGGGGCAGACCACCACGCAGTCGTTCTTCGCTTCGCAGCGACCGTGGTCGACCACGGGGATCCAGGTACCGGCCGGAGCGTTGCACCGCTCGCCAGGTCGGTCGGGGTGCTGGGCGGCACGCCGTTTCGTGGCCAGTGCCTTGTCGCTCTCGGTCATCGCTCCACCGTCCCTCTGGAACACCGGGGGGTGATCCTTCAATATGGTACTGAGTACCGAATCATATCGAGTTCTCTTTGGGACTGCAATCGCTACACTTCCCTCGTGCCCTCCCCCCTTTCCCTGGTCGAGCGCAAACAGCGCCAGGCCCGGCAGCGCATCGTCCACGCCGCCGACGTGCTCTTCGCCGAGCGGGGCTTCGACGACGTCTCGGTCGGCGACATCGCCACCATGGCCGAGGTGGGCCGCACCACCTTCTTCCGCCTGTTCGGCGACAAGCAGGAAGTGGTGTTCTCCAAGGAGCAGGAGCTGCTCGAGACGATCGACGCCGCCGACCAGTCCCACGTGACCGGGCCACGAACGGCCGCCGAAGCGGTCGAACAACTCCGCTCGGTCGTCCTGGCCCTCTGCCACCAGGCGACGGCCGACCCCGAGGCCTACGTCCGCCACGTCGAGCTCGTCGAGGGGCACCACGAGCTGCGGGCCCGTGACGCCATCAAGTTGCAGATGATGGCCGACCGGCTCAGCGACCTGCTCGTCCGGCGCGGGACGGACGAGCAGGTCGCCGTCCTCGCCGGACAGATCGCCCTGGCGTGCTACCAGACCGCTCGGCGGCTCGGCGGTGGCCCCCGCCGGCTGGCCGACGAGACCCGGGCGGCCTTCGACCGGGTGCTGGCCCTCGGCCACCATCATCACCGACGCTCCTGAGCTACGACACCCGGGGGCGGTGCCCGATGTTCGGCCCGCCCCCTGACGGTCAACGGTTGCCATAGGCCTTGGTGACGATGAACCGATAGAGGACGGCGTCCTCGTCCTTCATCACCCCCTGGAACGTCTCGTCGTCGAGACCGGTGTGGTGGCTCCGGTCGCTGTGGTAGTCGAGCAGGCCGTCGGCGTTGTCGTCGCGCACCCGGAAGTAGCGGAGGAGGAGCGCCGGGGCCGCCGGCCCATCGACGATCTCCACCTCGGTCTCAAGGGTCAGCCAGCGGTGCTCGTCGTCGGCGAAGTACAGGGTGCACTCCGGCGTACGACGCAGCCGCCGGGTCCGGACCTTGTCGGCGTGGCCGGCGCTCTCCAGGACCCCGTCGACCACGGCCGCCTCCATCTTCACCGCCTTGCCTCGGCCGTCGGACCCGACCGTGACCATCGCGGCGTGCGGATGGTCGCCGATGAACCGCCGGTCGTCGGCCGTCAGCCCTGTCGTTGTCATCGTTCCCTGCCTTTCGTCGCGGGTCTGCCCTGGAGGATTCTTGGCGAACGCCGTCCACAACCCGCCACTGAAGTTCGGGCCACCGAACTGCAGCGTGGCCGGTCATCACCCCGGCCACCACCGCTTCGCGCAGTTCCGCCCGATTGCGCCACGGACGGCCAACGAACAAGCGGCAACCACCGAACTGAACGCCATCGATCGACGGATGCTCCAGGCCCTCCTGATCGAGCCCCGCACCCGTTCACCCGGCCGTCAGAGGTCCCCGTCTCCACCGAGCGGAATGGCCCTTCGGGACCGACCGGCTCGATGGCGGCCATCCTCGAGAGCTGGCAGTCATTGCCGCCGCCGACCGCCGGCGCCGGGGCTCAGGGGTGCTCGGTCACCGTGGTGGGCAGCAGCGGCGACGTGACGACCCAGGGGTTGGCCGGGACCGACGGCGCATGCTCGGTCGGGTCGGCCAGCACGACGACGACACCCGATGCCGTGCCGCCGTCCAGCGGCTGGAGCACCTTCCCGGGAACCGCCTCGCACTCGATGGTGAACTCGTTGGCCTCCAGCACACTGACGGCCCCGGGCGAGAGCTTCCAGCGCTGGAGATTCGGATGGCGCGATCCCCCCGCGTGCGGGACGTACTTCACGTCCTGCATGACGCCTCGGGGTGCCGGCGGCTCGGTCGTGTGGCGGGAAGGCGGCTCGGCCGTGACGTACAGGCCGGCCAGCGTGCGGAGGTAGACGAAGCCGTCGCCGGCGTCCTCGAAGCGGAAGCTCTGGGCGTCCGTGCCGTTCGGCGAGTACTGCCACAGGGGCGTTCCAGCGCTGGTGCCGGCCCCTTCCACGTCCAGGTTCATCCGGGAGGCGGCGTACGTCAGCGTGTAGGGGATGAACGGACGGAACTGCTCGGGGCGCAACTCCTCGTCCAACACCTCGGACAGGTCGTGGGCCGCCGCGTAGCGCGGGCCCATGTACGGAGGGTCCTCGCTCAGGAACCGGCGGACGATCGTCTTGGCGATCGAGGTGTGGTCGAAGTGCACCTTGTCCGAGCCGAAGACGCTCGCTCCCTTCACCCACGGCGACACCACGAAGCACGGGACGCGCACCCCGGTCGTCGGAAGCATCTCGGGCGAGACCTTGACCGCCGGGGGCGGCGCCACGTGGTCGTAGAAGCCGCCGTGCTCGTCGTAGGTGATGAGGAGCAGCGTCTGCTCCCACTTCGGGCCGGCGACCACCGCCTCGACCAGCTCTCGGATGAACGGCTGGCTGTTACGGATGTCCGAGGGGGGCTCGTCGCAGAACGCCCCGGGCGGATAGTCCACGAAATGGGGGTCGACGAAGGACACCGACGGCAGGTTCCCCGACCTCGCCCGCTCGAGGAAGCCGTTCTTCGGGTCGTCGTAGTCGACCAGATTCTGCGAGTCGAACGTGTGCCGCTCGAAGAACCGCAGGAAGGAGTAGGCGTGCTCGAAGTAGGTCCAGGACACCTCACGTCGGCTCAGGTGCTCGAAGATCGTGTCGGTGAATACTGGATGCATCGGGCTCGAGTTGGTGTACTCCCACGCCCCCCAGGGATCGATGTTCGGTCGCCCAGTGAGCGTGTAGAAGCGGTTGGGAAACGTGGAGCCCGGGTGCGAGCAGAACCACCGGTTCCCGATGGCGAAGTCACGGGCCAGCGAGTCGTAGGTGGGGACGTTGTCCGCCCCGTGGTAGCCCATGACCCGGTGGGCGGTCTCGGGGCCGCACTCGTCCGCCTGGGCCTGGACAAAGCCCCCCATGCTCCCGCCGTCGACCTGGGTCACCACCCGCTGGGCGCTGTTGGGGGGACCGGGGGCGAAGATCGTGTCCCCGGCAGGAAAGCGGAACGAGGGGACCTTC
The DNA here is from genome assembly GCA_963730735.1 of uncultured Acidimicrobiaceae bacterium. GTDB lineage: Bacteria > Actinomycetota > Acidimicrobiia > Acidimicrobiales > RAAP-2 > CAVSSX01. The sequence goes on along the minus strand of CAVSSX010000007.1, from coordinate 685,865 downwards.
CTCCCGTCGTAGAGGTTGGCGTTGTCCCCGCTGAGCCCGTCGACGTCCGACCGGCCCATGCCACCTTGGTCGACCGGCAGGCTCAGGTACCCGAGCATGTGGTCGAACGAGCGGTTCTCCTGCATCAGGACCACGATGTGTTCGATGTTGGCCAGCCGACCCGGCGGGAGCTCCGCCGGCCAATCGTCGGGGGCCTCGTAGACGAAGGTCTTCTCCGGCGTGATGTAGTCGAGGCTCAACACGTCGTCGGCCACCGAGACGCCGACCAGGGTGCAGGGGCTGGGATAGGGCTGCAGCTCGGTGTTGCCGCTGGCGATGACGCTGCCCATCAGCCACGAGCTCACCATGGCGTTGATCGAGTCCCGGAGGGTCACTTTGGTGATCGAGTCGGCCGAGCTGAGGTGGTTGAAGATGCCCTCCCGGATCCTCTTCTGGATTGGCCCATCGAACACCGACGATGCCGAAAAGTTGACGTGGAGCACTTGACCGATGAGATCCGTCCGGAAACGGTCCGGGTCGTTGGTGGAGCCACTCATGGCTTGCCCGAGGAAGGTTCCGGCGTAGTCGAACAGCGGTGGGTTCGTTGCTACCTGGGTGTAGGTGAACCCGTTGATGTCGTCCACCCAACCCATGAGGTCGACGGCACCCGTCGCCTGGTGGAACCGCAATGTGCAGCGGATCCGGACGTCCAGCTCGTTCACGTTGAGGGAGTACGACCCGGTGATCTCCGTCGGGCCGCCGGTCTCGAACGCCAGCTCGGCCGTGAACGGCGTCTGGTCGTCACCAGAGTTGAGGGTGAGCGAGAGCGATGCGCTGTTGATGTCGTTCAGGCGGACCCCCAGGCCGAACCACGTGGTGAACTGGCCCAGTTCGGAGACGTTGTGGGCGTAGGTGGTGCCCATCTGCTGGGTCGGACCGAGCAAGGGCGCATCCGGTGAAGGGGCGTCGTTCACGATGAACTGCAGGTCCATGAGCGAGGGCGGGATGGCGTCCCCGAATTGCCGGGCGCTGTCGAGCTTCAGCTTGATGATCGGGTCGGGGCTCCCGGCCACTTGCCGGCTGTTGAGCAGTTCCTCGAGCTTCTGCCCGACGAAGTCGAGCGAGATCGTCTTGTTGCGCGGCGCCGGCGCCGAGGCGAGCGGCGGGTACGGGTAGTAGAGACTGGGGAAGGGCCGCCCGTTGTAGGCCCCCACGTGCTTGTGGCGATCCTGGTCGAGCACGACACCGGAGATGGTCCACGAGTAGGGCTGGTCCTGGCCGAAGAAGAACGTCACGCGGTAGTCGAAGATCCACTGGTCCGTCCCGGCGGCGATGTTGATGGTGACGATGGGCAGGACCATGTCGCGCAGGTAGATCTCGTTGGAGGCGAGCGGCAGATCGAGGCGGTTGTAGGTGTCGCCGGAATCGTGGAACGTCACCCCCGGGGCGAGGTCGTTGGCCACCGAGATGTCGTGGCTCTCGGTGGCGCTCACGCGGTTGGAGATGTGGATGCCGAGTTTGGTGTCCGAGTTCTTGTCGTCATTGTGGGTGTTGAACTCGATCGTCACCCCGGTCAGGAGGGCGTCGGTGACCGGCGGAACCCGGGGCGTCGGGTTCACTTCGGTGCAGATGCCGTAGTAGTTGCGGTTGTCCTGGTCGAGGATGATCCCGGTGACGCCGTCGACGTCGGAGCTGAACGGCGGCAGCACCGTCCCGTCGTCCAGGGTGACGTTGAGGGTGTAGTTGAACCGCCACCGGTCCTCGTCCTTGGCCAGGATGTGCACGTTCACGGCGAGGAGGAGCAGCTCCTCCAGCGGGATCGGCTTGGAACGCAGTTCGATGGTGACGGTGTGGGTGGAGTCGTTGCCGAAACCCTGCCCGTGGCTGGCGTCGATGGCACAGCCGAGGTAGGGGTTCTTGTCGAACCAGTTGGCGTCGGCCGCCTGGTAGGCCTGCAGGTTGGCGACGTAGGTGCCGGCACCGGCCGAATCCATCGAGTCGGCGCGACGGTTCTTGACGAAGACGTGCACCACCGAGTCGTCGTTCAGGTCGTCGTCGAGCGTGTGGAAGTCGATGGTGATCGAGGACACCACCGGGCCGGCGTGGTAGCCGAAGTCGGCCAGGACGAATGCCGCCGGCTGGAAGGTGCCGTCGCCGTTGCTCAGGGCGATCCACACGCCGGCGTCGCCGAAGCCGACGATGTCGGCCCGGCCGTCCCCGTTCAGATCGGCCAAGGCCCGGGGATGCAGCGGCACCCGCCAGCCCTGGTTGTAACAGAGCCCGTCGAGGACGAGGTTCGCACCGCTGCCACCGGTGACCGACGTCCACACGCCGTCGTCACCGAAGCCGACCAGGTCGGCCGTGCCGTCACCGGTCACATCGGCGGCGAAGCGAGGGTGGCGGTCGATGCGCCAGCCGTCGTCGTAGCCCATGGCGGCGAGGATGAACGACGGCGCGGCGAAGGTCCCGTCGCCATGGCTCGTGGCCGAGTACACGCCGGCGTCGCCGAAGCCGATGATGTCGGCGCAATGGTCGCCGGTGAGGTCGCCCAAGATGCGGAGGTGCTTGGACCCGTCCCAACCCTTCGCCGGGTCGAAGTCGCCGAGCACCAACTGGGGCGGTTGGAACGTGCCGTCGCCCTTACCGAGCGCCACCCAGACCCCGTCGTTCCCGAAGCCGACCAGGTCGGCCCGCCCGTCACCGGTCACGTCCACCACGAAACGCGGATTCTGCACGACCCGCCAGCCCTGGTTGTAGCCCAAGTTCTCGACGACAAAGCGGGGCGGCTGGAACGTGCCGTCGCCATTGCCGAGGGCCGTCCAGACGCCGTCGTCCCCGAAGCCGACCACATCGGGCGTGCCGTCGCCCGTGAGATCCACCACGAAGCGCGGATGCCGGTCGACCCGCCACCCCTGCTCGTAACCCAGATCATCCACGACGAACTTCATGGGTTGGAAGGTGCCGTCCCCGTTGTTGCGGGCGGTCCAGATGCCGGCGTCACCGAAACCGAGCAGGTCCGCGCAGCCGTCGCCGGTCAGGTCCACCACGAAGCGGGGATGCCGCTCAACCTTCCAGCCGCTGTGGAAACTGAAGCCGAAGAGGGCCAGGTTCGGCGGCTGGAAGGCGCCGCCACCACCGTTGATCGAGGACCAGACGCCGTCGAGACCGAAGCCGACGATGTCCGCCCGCCCGTCCCCGGTGAGATCGGCTGCGAAACGAGGCTGCTCGGGTCCCCAGCTCTGACCAGTCCAGCTCATACCGGCGTCCCCCTCGCCTCGATCGCCTCCGCAGTGCCGAGCTGTCGACCAGCTGCTGCGAGGACGGACCGATGTCGCTGTTCGTGTCGCTCGCACGTTATGCCAATTCCAACTCCGGCTGCAGGGAAGATTGTCGACCGTTCCATAGACGACAGATCCCGACCATCGACTGGTCCGATCCCAATGGGCTCAAGGTCGGTCGAAGGACACCCTCTTCCGCCGATGACCACAGAACTCCCCAGGTCAGTGCCACAACCTTTGGTGGCCGATCGTGCGCCCGATCACATTCCCGAGGCCAACTACGGCGACCTCGAGGCGCTCGAACTCGCCCGACCTACCGGTCGTCAAGCATTTTCATGCGAAAAAACTCGAAGATGAAATGGGGGGGCCGACAATGTCCATTGCGGTCGACCGAATCGGACGTGCACCACACGCTGACGCGCCGACGGGCGGCGTCAGCCCCGCAGTGCTGGCTCGGCGCAGCCGGGGCCGCCGTCCGGGTAGGCCGACCGAGCGCCGTGCTACCGTCGCCGGAGCAACACCTGATACCGCTGGGTAGGGGAAGCCGGTCGAATGCCGGCGCTGGTCCGCAACCGTAGGCGGAGGCCATGGAGGCCCCCGCAAGCCGGGATACCTGCGCAGTGGAATGAGTTCCCATTGTCGAGACACACGGTCTGGGACTCGGAGGTTCTCCGCTCCCTTGGGGCTGGGGCTCCCGAGCTTCGGCCGGGAAAAGAGAACCATGCGTCGTGCCCGCAGTTTGATCATCGCCTCGATGGCCGGAGCCTTGGCCGTCGGCATCGGCCTGGCGCCGACCGCAGCCGGGGCGGCAACCCCACAGGCGGCTGCGACGGCGCCGCAACTCCCGCAGACGCCGGCCGCCCGCCAGGCGGCCCAGTGGCTGGCCAACCAGATCACGCCTCAGGGCTACATCGCCACGTCGGGGACGCCCGACCTCTCCACGACGGCGCAGAGCATCCTGGCCCTCTCGGCGGCGAACGTCGACCTGTCCGGCGCCCGCACGGCGCTGGCCTACCTGGCGGCCAACGTCAACCAGTACGTGACCGACGCCGGCGCGGACGGACCGGCCCAGCTGTCGCTCCTGATCCTCGACGCCGAGGCGCTGGGGTCGAACCCCACCAACTTCGGTGGGACGAACCTGGTCGCCCGGCTGCTGGCCACCCAGCAGACCAGCGGTCCTGACAACGGACTGTTCGGGACCGAGAACCAGGCCACCAACTTCGCCGCCGGTGGTTACCAGCAGGGTCTCGCCCTGACCGCCCTGGCCGCCGCCGGCGTCAAAGGCACCAGCCAGGTGACGGCGGCCGTCTCGTGGCTGGTCGCCGAGCAGTGCCCGGCGGCGGCTGGACGAGCCCGGACAACGCCAACAACGCCTGCACCGGGCTTCCGGCGGCCTTCGCCGGTCCCGATACGAACTCGACGGCCCTGGCCGTGCAGGGTCTCGCCGCCCAGGGTGCCCTCAGCTCGTCGGTCGCCGCCGGTGCGCTCGGGTTCCTCACGGCCGGCCAGGACGCCGACGGCGGTTGGTCCTACTACCCGAACAGCACCGCCACGCCGGGCGCGACCGACCCCGACTCGACCGCCCTCGTGATCCAGGGCCTGCTGGCACTCGGCGTCTCGCCCACCGGGTCGACCTTCACCAAGGGTTCGGCCAACCCGGTCTCGGCCCTCCTGTCCTTCCAGTTGACGTCGGGCACGGACGCCGGAGCGTTCTACTTCCCGCCGGCGCCGTCCCCGGCCAGCTCCATCGCCACCTACCAGGCGGTCCCGGCGCTGGCCGGCCTGTCGTTCCCCTGGGGCCCCTCGGGTGGCTCGTACTGGTTGGCCGGTGCCGACGGCGGGGTCTTCGCCTACGGCCACGCCGTCAACTACGGCTCCCTGCCGGCCCTGGGTGTCAACGTGAGCGACGTCAAGACCATCGTCTCGACCGGCGACGGCAAGGGCTACTGGCTGGGGGCCACTGACGGCGGCATCTTCGGCTTCGGTGATGCCCACTTCTACGGCTCGCTGCCCGCCCTCAACGTCCACGTCAGTGACGTCGTCGGCCAGGCGCCGACCTCGGACGGTGCCGGCTACTGGATGGTCGGGGCCGACGGCGGCGTGTTCGCCTTCGGCGACGCCGGGTACATCGGCTCCCTGCCGGCCCTGAACGTCCACGTCAGCGACATCGTGGGCATCGTCCCGACGGCCGACGGTGGCGGCTACTGGCTGGTCGGGGCCGACGGCGGCGTGTTCGCCTTCGGTGACGCCGGCTACATCGGTTCCCTGCCGGCCCTGAACGTCCACGTCAGCGACATCGTGGGCATCACGCCGACGGCCGACAACAAGGGCTACTGGCTGGTGGGCGCCGACGGCGGCGTGTTCGCCTTCGGTGACGCCGGCTTCATCGGCTCGCTGCCCTCCCTCGGGGTCAAGGTCTCCAACGTCGTCGGGATCGCGCCCACGGCCGACGCCCTCGGCTACACGCTGGCCAGCAGCACCGGTGGGGTGTTCGCCTTCGGCGATGCCGTCTTCGCCGGGTCGGCGTCGGGCACCGGCGTCAAGAACATCGTCGGCATCGCGGCCAGCCCGGCTCGTCCGGCGTAGCGGGCGCGAGGGGCCGGAGCTCGTGTGGCGTCGTCGGTGCGGACGATGACCGGGCCCCCGCGACCTCGGGAGGGGCGTCAGCCTCGACCGTGGTCATCATCTGATCGGCACCAGGGCCCGGGGCGGACGCACCGGGCCCTGGTGCGCGTCAGCATGGCCCTCGTGGTCATCGTGGCGACCTTCGTCGGCCTGAGCACCTTGGGACACGCGTGCGATGCCGGCCGGGGCCGATCCGATCGCCGACTGCAGCACCACGCAGGGCGAGATCGTCGTCGTCGACTTCAGCCCCTGGGGAGGGAACATCGTGCGGGGGTGTGCCGCCACCCTCAGCACCGGGTACGCCGGCCTCCAATCGGCCGGCTTCACCACCGCCGGCGACGACCACGACGGGCCGGCCCTGATCTGCCGTATCGACGACGACCCCCCGCCGTCGCAGGACGCGTGCGTCAATACGCCGCCGGCCTCCGCCTACTGGTCGGACTGGCACGCCGCCGCCGGCTCGAACACCTGGTCGTACAGCACGCAGGGTCCCATGAGCTACGAACCGCAGCCGGGCAGCGTCGACGCCTGGGTCTTCGGTGGCACCAACGTCGCCGGGACGAACGGGCAGCCGACGTTCACGCCGGCCCAGGTCCGGGCCACGAACATCGACCCCGTGGGCAGCGGGGCCACCACGACCACCGCGCCGCCCACCGCGCCTCCGACCACCGCCGCGTCGGCCAGCCCGCCGGCGGCGGTGACGCCGGCGCGCCGGTTCGGCGACCTCGGGGCCGAGCGGGTCCGGTGGTACCGGGACGTCGCACGCCGGGACGACCGTTCCAGCCGCCGGCACCGCCACCACGACCACCTCGACGACCGCACCGCCCACGTCGACCACCGTGCCGGGGAACGGCGGCGTGACCGATCCGACCTCGGGCACGCGGTCGGGACCCAAGATCGTCGATGCCTCGCCGGCGCTGGCCAAGCAGCCGTCGGCCGGATCGCCCCTCCCCTTCGTCATCGGTGGCGTGATCGTGCTGGCGCTGGCGGCGGCCGGCGGGATCATCGCCTGGCGGCGTCGACGGCTGCGCGGCGTGGGTGACGAATGACGGCCACCGGTCGCCAGCCTCGTCAGCGCCACCGTCGCGTCCCTCGGGCCCTGCACCCGATCGCCTGGTGGCTCTGGGCCATCGGCCTGGCCACGGCGGTCAGCCGCACCACCAACCCGCTGCTCCTCTTGCTGGTGCTGGCCGTCCTGGGCGTGGTGGTGGCCAGCCGCCGGGGGGACGCCCCGTGGGCCCGGGCCTTCAAGTACTACATCTACCTGGCCCTCGTCGGCATCGCCATCCGGGTGGCCTTCCGGGTCGTCTTCGGCGGCGACATCGACGCCGCCACCCAGCACGTCCTCTTCACCCTGCCCCACGTGCCGCTCCCCTCCTGGATGGACGGCGTCCAGCTGGGCGGCCCGGTCACCCTGGAGGGCACCCTGTCGGCCCTCTACGACGGGCTCCGGCTCGGGACGATGCTGTGCTGCCTCGGGGCGGCGAACGTGCTGGCCAACCCGAAGCGGGCCCTCCGGGTCCTGCCGGGGGCCCTGTACGAGCTGGGCGTGGCCGCCGTCGTCGCCCTCACCGTGGCCCCCCAGCTGGTCGAGAGCGTCCAGCGGGTGCGCAAGGCCCGCAAGCTCCGGGGTGGGGCCACCAGCGGCCGCCACGCCCTGCGGACCATCGCCATCCCGGTGCTCGAGGACGCCTTGGAGCGGTCCCTGCGCCTGGCGGCGGCGATGGACTCCCGGGGCTACGGCCGCACGGGGAACGCCGATCGCCGGACCCGCCGGGCGACGGGCGTCTTCATGCTCGGCGGCATGTGCGCCCTGTGCGCCGGGGCCTACGGACTCCTGGACGACTCGGCGCCCGGCGCCCTCGGCCTGCCGGCCTTCGCCGTCGGCGCCGTGCTGTGCGTCGTGGGCCTGAGCCTCGGGAGCCGCCAGGTGCGGCGGTCCCAGTACCGGCCGGACCCCTGGCGGTTTCCCGAGTGGGTCGTCACCGTCTCGGGGATCGTGCCGGCGGCGGTGCTCATCGCCGGCGCCGGGTTCTCGGCCGCCAGCCTCAACCCGTCGACCGATCCGCTGGTCTGGCCCACCCTGCCGATCGTGCCGGCCCTGGCCATCCTGGTGGCGGCCATCGCCGCCGTCGCCGCCCCGCCGCCGCTCCGCTCCACACCCGGGCCCTCGACCACGACCGTCCGGCAGCCGGACCCCGTCGGTGCCGATCGGCGGAGTCTCGGCCCCCACCACGGTGGAGGTGCCGGCGTGATCGACCTCGAACACGTGACCATCACCTACGCCGAGGCCGACGCCCCGGTGCTCCGGGACGTGAGCCTCCACATCGACGAGGGCGAGCTCGCCCTGGTGGTCGGGCGGACCGGCGTCGGCAAGTCCACCTTCCTCGGGGCGCTGAGCGGGCTGGTGCCCCACTTCTCGGGGGGCACGCTGGCCGGTCGGGTCCTGGTCGGGGGCCGCGAGACCCGCACCCACAAGCCCCGGGAGCTGGCCGACGTCGTGGGCGTGGTCGGCCAGGACCCCCTGTCGGGTTTCGTCGCCGACACGGTGGAGGAAGAGCTGGCCTACGTGATGGAGCAGCTGGCCGTGCCGCCCGGCGTCATGCGCAAGCGGGTCGAGGAGACCCTGGACCTCCTGGGCATCGCCGACCTGCGGAACCGGTCGTTGCGCGAGCTGTCCGGCGGCCAGCAGCAGCGGGTGGCCATCGGCTCGGTCCTGACCGCCCAACCACGCGTCCTGGTGCTCGACGAGCCGACCTCGGCCCTCGACCCGACGGCGGCCGAGGAGGTCCTGGCGGCCATCACCCGCCTGGTCCACGACCTGGGGGTCACGGTGGTGCTGGCCGAGCACCGACTGGAGCGGGTGGTGCAGTACGCCGACCGGGTGATCGAGGTGCGGGCCGACGGCCGGGTCGACATCGGCGACCCGGCGGCGATGCTGGCCACGACCAAGGTGGCACCGCCGGTGGTCGAACTCGGCCGCCTGGCCCACTGGCAGCCCCTGGCCCTCTCCGTCCGCGATGCCCGGCGGTTGGTCGGGCCGCTCCGTGAGCAGATGAAGGACCGGGTGGTCCCGGCCACCCGACGCACGCCCGGGCGGGCGGCCGGCGCCGTGGCGCTGCGGGCCCGCAACGTGGTGGTCCGCTACGGGGCCGTGGTCGCCGTCCGGGGTGTGGACCTCGACCTCCGGGCGGGCGAGATCACGGCCGTCATGGGCCGCAACGGGTCGGGCAAATCGTCCCTCCTGTGGGCCCTCCAGGGCTCGGGACCCCGTCAGGGGGGCGTGGTGGCGGTGGCCGGGAACGACCCCAAGGCGCTGTCCCCGGCCAAGGCCCGCAGCCTCGTCGGACTGGTGCCCCAGACCCCGGCCGACCTGCTGTACCTCGAGACGGTGGCCGACGAGCTGGCCCAGGCCGACCGGGAGGCGGCCGAGGCGCCGTCGGTCGGCGCCCGGGTCCTGCTCGACCGCCTGGCCCCGGGCATCCCCGACGACGTGCACCCCCGGGACCTCTCCGAGGGGCAGCGGCTCGCCCTGGTGCTGGCCGTGCAACTGGCGGCGGCGCCCGACGTCGTGCTGCTCGACGAGCCGACCCGAGGGCTCGACTACTCGGCCAAGCGGTCGCTGATCGAGATCGTGGACTTCCTGGCCGCCGAGGGCCACTCGGTCGTGGTGGCCACCCACGACGTCGAGTTCGTGGCCGCCGCCGCCGATCGCGTCGTCGTCATGGCCGAGGGCGACGTGGTGGCCGACGGCCCCACGGCCGACGTGGTGGTGGCCTCCCCGGCGTTCGCCCCGCAGGTGGCCAAGATCCTGGCCCCCCTCGAGTACCTGACCATCGAGCAGGTACGCGACGCCCTGGCCGAGCTGGCGTGACCGAGGGTCCGGGCTGATGGCCCTCGCCCGCCCCTCCCTCCGACCGGCCCCCCGGGGGATGGTGGCCATCCGGATCGGCGCTGCGCTCGCGCCTGGTCATCGTCCTGGCGTCGGTGCTCGGGTTCGTCGCCTTCTTCTGGCCGTTCGTGGTCTCGCCCCACACCTTCGGCGACACGGCGATGGCCCCGCTCATGTTCGCCGCCCTGCTGGCGCTGGTACTGGCCATCGTGTTCTCCGAGCTGGCCGACGGGGGCATCGACGCCAAGGCCATCGCCATGCTGGGGGTGCTGTCGGCGCTGGGTGCCGCCTTGCGGCCGCTCGGGGCCGGCACGGCGGGAGTCGAGACGGTGTTCTTCACCCTGGTCATCGCCGGACGGGTCTTCGGCCCCGGGTTCGGCTTCACCCTCGGCTGCACCACCCTGTTCGCCTCGGCCCTGCTCACCAGCGGCGTCGGACCCTGGCTGCCGTACCAGATGTTCGGCTGCGCCTGGGTAGGGCTGTTCGCCGGGCTCCTCCCCCCGGCCACCGGTCGCCGGGAGCTGTTCATGCTGGCCGCCTACGGCGCCCTGGCCGGGTACTTCTTCGGGTTCATGGTGAACCTGTCGTTCTGGCCCTTCGCCCTCGACCCCGGCAGCACGGTCGCCTACCTGCCCGGTGCGTCGTTCGCCACCAACATCCACCGCTACCTCGTCTACGACGCCACGACGTCCCTCGGCTGGGACACCGGAAGGGCGGTGACCGACGTGCTGGCCATCCTGCTCGTCGGGCCGGCCATGCTGGCGACCTTCCGTCGAGCGGCCCGTCGGGCGAGGTTCGAAGCGCCCGTCGTCTTCGAGGACCTCACCCCGTCGACGGTCTGACGCCGGCCGACACCCATCGGCCGATCATCGGGCGATGGGCCGGGTTCCGGGATGACCACCGCTCCATCGGGTGGGTTCCCGGTTCGCTCCGGTGGCACGCTTGACTCTCCAGTTGGTGGAGGCGTCATCGTGTCCGACATGACCATCGGGGAGTTGGCGAAGCGATCCGGCCTACCGGTCCGCACGCTGCGCTTCTACGCCGACGCGGGCGTGCTGCCCGAAGCGGGGCGCACCCGGGCCGGTTACCGGCTGTTCGCCCCCGAGGCGGTGGCCCGGGCCAGGCTCCTGAGGACGCTTCGGGAGCTCGGGATCGGCTTGGACGAGGTCCGACGGGTACTCGACGCCGAGGTCTCGCTCGGAGAGGTGGCACGACGCCATGTCGACGCGCTCGACGCCCAGATCCGGACGCTCCGATTGCGGCGGGCCGTGCTCGGAACCGTGGCCGTAACCACCAACGCAGAGGAGTTGGAACAGATGACCGATCTCACCAAGCTGACCAACACCGAACGCCGTCAGATCGTCGAGGACTACCTCGACGCCGTCTTCGGCGACGACCCGGACGCCGTTGGTGACGCGATGGCCATGGGCGCACTGGAGATGCCCGACGATCCCACCCCCGAGCAGATCACGGCCTGGGTGGAACTCGCCGGCCTGTTGCGCGACCCCGGGTTCATCGCCTCCAGCCGCCGGATGGCCCAATGGGCCAAGGCGGAAGGGCCCGAACCCGACGTCGCCCAGATCGAGGTCGGCAGGGCCGTGGGCACCCTGGCTGGACCCGCTGCCCGAGCCGGCCTCGACCCAGCCTCACCCGAGGCGCTCGAGATCGTCGAACGCCTGGAAGGTGTCGCCCCTCCGACGGCCGAGCGCCGCTCCACGAGGGCGACGCGCATCGAGACGTTCGCCGACCGGCGCGTCGGCCGGTACTGGACGCTCGTCGGCATCGTCAACGGCTGGGCGCCCTCCACGGCACCCGCCGACATCGTCGACGCTTGGGAGTGGTACGCCGCCGCCCTCCGGGCGCATGCCTAGGGCCCTCGACGCCGACGGCTCACCGTCGGGGCATCGTGAAGCCCTAGAGGCCGCCAATCTGCGACAGCGCGTCCTTGGCCAGGGCGGTAGCCCTCGTGCAGTCGTCGGCCAGCACCTCCAGGCTGCCGGCTGCGCCGAGGCTCACCACGACCACTGACTCCGATGCGATCCCGCCCGGGCTGACGACGCAGTCGGCGTCCTGCCCGAGCGACGGCACGGGGCCGCTGCCCGCCGTGCCGGGGTTCTGCGACTCGAAGCTGGCGACCGAAAGGGTCGAGAAATCGACGGCGGCGCCGGTGCCCAGGATGTCGCAGTCCGAACCGTTGCTGCTGTCCCCTGGATCCGACACGCCGAGCGCCTGTTGGATGCCCGCTGCGGTCACCGCCTCGCAGGGGTGGGTGAAGAAGTAGGACGCCGGATGCTGCGAACCGTTGCCGCCGGTCGTCGGCACGGGCGCGGCGGTCGCCGACCCCAGGTTGGTTTTCCCGGTCTGGGCGACATCGAACTCGCAGTCGGCGAGCAGTGTCGGGTCCGTGATGCCGTCGGCGGTGCACTTCGCCTCCGCCGTGGCCTTCGCCTGGGCCGAGAGATCAGCGGGAACCCCGAACTCGGGGAACCCCTTCACGTCGTACGAGGCCGTGGTCTTGCCCTTCGGGTAGGTGAAGAGCGATGTCGCCGGGGTCACGTGCCACGAGGCGGCGAACGGTCCGTAGAGGGTGTGGAAGCCGGCGGTCGTCGTCGGGTCGATGATGTAGCGGTGCCCATTACCGCCGAGCAGCGTCTTGGCGGTGGCACTCGCCGGCGCCGTGCCGAGGGCCGGCTGCCACCAGGCCGAGAGCAGGCCGGTGAGGTGGTCGACGCCGACGTCGGGTGGGGTGAAGGTGGCGTTGGCGCCGTACGTGTCGGCGAAGACATCGAGCGAGCTGCCATCGGGCCAGGACACCACGAGGTCACCGCCCGGGCCGTCGCTCCGGTAGGCGAGGTGCCCGCCGCCGGCGAGCGACCGCTGGGCGAGCGTCGTCAGAGCAACAGGCTTCTTGTCGATCCGCACGGTCACCGGTGCGCCCACATCGATCTCGACGTCGGTCCTCACCACGCGCATGGCGACGGCGGTGTTCCAGGCGGCGTAGCGCGACGGGGCCTTTGCGGCCCCGGTCGCCGGCGCCGCCCGGACCTGCACGTCGACATCGCCGCTGTCTGAGCGCACCAGGGTGTACTCCCCCGCCCCCTGGAAGTCATAGGTGCCGCCGTCGAGCGTCTGCAGATGCGGGTCGCCAAGGTCGGTTCCCGGCGACGACGGCTTCGGCGGCACCGCCACCGGTTTCGTGCACGAAGCTGCGGTGTCCGGCAGGGCGGTGGGTGTGCCGGGCGTCGTGGACGTCGGGAGCTCGGTGATCACGTAGGTGGCCTTCGTTGCCCCTCCACCGGCCGCCACGGTGAAGGGCTTGGTCAGCTCGATCGGCTTCTGTGGTGCCGTTGCCCCCGGACACTGCGCCGGGACCTTGCACGCGGTTCCGAGACAGAACACCTCGTCGGTGAAACCCACGTCGCTGTAGCCGGTGAGGTCGTGCACGGCGGCGAAGCCGTCGGTCACGCTGATTTCGATGGTCGCGTCGTCGACGTCGGTTTCGTTGTCCACGATCGCCGAGAGCGGTGCGATCTGCTCCGTGTCGTCGTCGACCCCGTTCGGCAGACCGACGAAGATTTGCGGCTGGGCCTCCGCTGCAACGTCGATGCCGTGGACGGTCCAGACGTCCCCCCAGGGGGGCAGGTTGAGGATCGACGGCGCCCACGCCTTGGCCACCGCCACCGAGTCCCCTCCCAGCGCGGCGATGTAGGCCTTCGTGCCGCCGGTGAGATAGGCCCGCCAGGCCGCCGCCATCTTGGACCACAGCGGGTCGCCGTTCGCCCGCGCCACCAGCGAGTACCAGCCCACGGCGTCGTAGGTCCGATCGGTCAGGGTCTTGTTCTCGTTCTCGATCCACCCGTACCAGTAGGACTCGGTACCGTCCTCGCCGTGGCCGGCGTACAGGGTCGCCAGGTACGTCGCCGAACCCTCCGAGATCCACTTCGGAAACGCATCGTGACTGGTCAGTCCCCTCTGGTAGTCGTTGGCGACCACGTTCTGGTAGCAGTGGACGGCCTCGTGGGCGATCAGGACGTGCAGTCGGGGCGAGACGCCGCCGTCCTGCGCCGACTCGTTGATGTAGGCCGAGGGAAAGGCGGTGACCTCGCACGGCTCGAACGGGGCGGCGTTGCCTAAGGGAGTAGGGATGGGACGGTGGCCCGGATAGAACGGCGCCGTGTCGAAGAGCACGTTGGGCGGCCCGGCCGTCTTGGAGAAGATCACCTTCACCGGGGTCGTGTAGACGTTGTCGGTCGGGCGGATGGTCGGCATGCCGAGCCGCTGACCGAGGTCGATGAGGTCCTGCGTCAGGTCAGAGCAGAAGGCCAGTGCGAAGGCCGCGCTCGGTGCATCGGTCGCCTGCCGGGCACATGACTCGGCTGGCGTCGCCAGTGAAGGTGGCGACGCTCCGGCCGAGGTCGCCGGCGACAAGAGACCCGAGCGCCGAGACGCTCGTCACCACGGCGGCCAGCAGCGTGCCGACCATGGGGTGCCCTCCACGGCGGAGCGGCCGTCCCCTCACGGTCGCTCCCGTCCCGGACGCCTCTGCTCACCGTGGCGGTAGCCGGTGGGCGGCGCGGACGTCCCGACGGCCGGCGACGCGCTTTCTCCCCATGGCGCAGGACGGAGTGGTCCAGAGGGCAGCCGGGTGTCCACACCAGCAAGAATGTCGTGCACCCCCCATCGCCGATAGTGGGGGAATTGCGCAAATCGCAGTGGGAGAACCTCGCCCGGTGCGGGGCACGACCCTGGAAGGGATGGTCGCCACGGCTCTCCGGGCGCACCTACTCGCCGGCCTACCCGTCGGGAAGTTCCCCCTCATCACCGCCCACATGTCCGAGCTCGTCGCCAGGGACGTCGACGAACGCAGCCGCTTTGCCATCGACACGGTGCTGGACGGCGTCCTGGCGAGGGGGCCCCGCAACCCGACCGGCAACTGACGCAGGCCCCTCGGGCGATCGGCGCTCGTCCCTACGGCGTGGGGTCCGTGGTGTCCGTGGCCTCGCCGCTCTCGGCGTCGTCCCGCTCGCTCGCCCGACGCTCCCGGCGCGACGGCCGCCGGTGGTCCCGGGCGCTGCCCCTCGGTCGGCGCTGCGGGGGCCGCTTGGGTGCGACGGGGCCCGAGCGGAGCGAGAGTCGCGTGCCCGACCAGGGGGCGGGCGGTGCCATGAGGTGGTCGGCCAATTCGTAGACCACGCTCTCGTAGTTGACCCGCCAGCCCTTGAAGTCGGCCCAGGCCTCCTCGGCCGTGCGCTCCATGGCGAACCCGGCCTGTTCCAACATGGCCACGGCCTCGGCGAAGTCCTCGAACGGCAGCTGCACCGAGCCGTCGGGGTCGGGGTCGGGGTCCACCGGGATGCCGAGCGTCGTGGCCACCCGTTGGAATGCCGTGAAGCCCATGCGAAGGCAGAGTCGAGCCTGGGAGGAGGCGCTGCTGGGCGCCAGCGCCAATTGCAGCGCCGCCCCGTCCAGCACGGCCAAGAGGCCGATCACCCACGAGTACCAGGGCTCGGGCGAGCGGAAGAGCAGGAGCACCGGATAGGTCGTGTGACTCTCGGCCACCGCCGCCGCCCACAGCTCCCAGTCGCCGAAGAGGTCGGGCAAGGTGTCCGTGATGCCCACAAGCTCGTGGCGAGCCAGGAGCTCGGGGCCCCAGGCGGGCACGCCCGCCCGGCTCTCGAGCATCGAGACCAGGGCCTCGCGCTGGCTGAAGGCGGCATAGAGGGCCGGGAGATAGGCGATCTGGAGGGCGACGACCACCACCCAGATGGCGCCGACGCTGATGTCGACCGCCGTGTCCTCGGCCCCCCCGATGTGCACCGCCCCGACGGTGAAGAGCGCCGTCAACGACTGCAGGAGTCCGTCGCCGAAGTTGTGGACGGTCGGTTGGAGGATCAGGGCGAAGCCGACGATGAGGCTCGCTGCCCAGAACAGCAGCTGGAGCACCAGGGCCACCGGGGCCATCGGCGACAGCAGCATGTCCTTGGTCTCGTAGGTGCGGGCCAAGCGGGAGAGCCCGATGAAGACCAGGCGGACGGTGCGGTTGATGGCCAGCGTCGTGCGCTCGATGCCCCGGGGCCGGCGCGGCAACACCATGGTGAACAGCACGTTGGCCACCGTGAGCACCACCACCACGATGCCCAGGACCAACCACACGGTGCTCACCGAACGGCCACCCGGGGCGGGGTCGTTCCCGCTCCGAGGAGCAGGGCGAATGGTCCCCTCGGCGCCTCCGCTGCTTCCACGCCGCCCAGCATGGCCGACGTGGACGGCGGCCCGTGCCGCCAGCCGGCCGACGGGGCCAGGTGGCCACCGGTACAGTCGACCGAGGAGGCCCGACCACCCAGGAGGTGCCATGGGAACCATCAGCGATATCCCGGTGGGCGTCGTGTTCGACCTGACCGATCAGACCGTCGGGCTCGACCGGGATTCCGGGAACGCCGTCTTCGTCCACCGGACGCCCGGTCGTCCCCCCAACCGGATCCCCGGGTACACCGTCCAGTCCTCGGCGCTCGATGACGGGCCACCGCCCCACAACGGCGAGCTGCACCCCGACGCCGACGAACTCCTCGTGCTCCTGTCGGGACGGATCCGGGTTCGGCTCGAGTTGCCCGATGGCGATCGCGACGTCGAAATGGTGCCGGGACAGGCGACCGTCGTGCCCCGTAACACCTGGCACCAGATCTACGTGGACGAACCCGGGACGCTGCTCAACGTCACTCCCGGACCGAACGGCGACTATCGCCCCGTCTAGGTCGAGGAGACAAGCGAACGATGTCCGTCCAGCTCAACCACACCATCGTCTATGCAGAGGATCGCCGAGCCTCGGCCGAATTCCTCGCCCGGATCCTCGGCTTGGAGGTCGGCCCGCCGACCGGTCCGTTCCTGCCGGTCACCACGGCCAACGGCGTGACGCTCGACTTCGCCACGTCGACCGGCGAGATCACCACGCAGCACTACGCCTTCTTGATCTCCGAAGACGAGTTCGACGCCGCCTTCGCCACGATCCAGGCGCTCGGCGTCACCTACTACCCGGGCCCGCACTTCTCGCATCCCGGGGAGATCAATCACCACGACGGAGGCCGCGGCCTCTACTTCCGGGATCCGTCCGGCCACGGCATGGAGATCATCACCCGCCCCTACGGGGGGTTCTGAGACCCCGTTCCGAGGCCAGGGCCCCTATGACTTCTTCGTCTCGTCCCGGACCCGCATGAATTGCGCCATCAGCTCGAGCTGCTGTACCTGGTCCAGCGTCGTGAACCGCTCCATGGCACACCCGGGTCCGACCGGATGCTAGCTCCGGCCACAATTGGACCCACTGCCCTTCCCGGCGGCTTGCGGCGACGGGATCAGGTCCCGACGTCGGCCGACACCGCGTTGTCGACCGGGCAGTGGCCCCCGCTACGCCCGCAGGCCACCAGGTCGCAGAGCCGACACAGCCAAGGTTGGGCACCGTCGGTCCCGACAGCCCGTTCCTCCGCTCGGGCCAGGGTCAGTGTGGTCAGCATCGTGTCCAGCAGGGCGGACAGGTGGTCGACGTCGTCCGCCGACAGCGATGACATCGTGGCCGCCAGTGCGGCCTGGCGAGCGGCGAGCACCCGACCGGCGGTGACCCGGCCAGTGCGGGTCAGGACGACCGACACCGTCCGACCGTCGGGAGCTCCGGCCCGTTCGACGAGGCCTTCGGCCGCCAGACGGTCGACGAGCCGGACGGTGCCCGAATGGGTGAGGCCGAGGACGGAGCTCAGTTGGGTCACCGTCCCACCGTCGAGGAACTCGTGCAAGGCGGCCAGCGCCACCGGGGCCGACGGGCCGAGCGCCGCCACCGAACCGACGGCGGCGTGCATCCGGTCGGCGACCACCAGGCTCAGCGCTCCCAGGAGGTTGCCCACGTGCTGACGGGTTGACCGAGGGTGCGGCACAGTCCTACATTATATGCATGACTCATACACAAACGCCCAAGCCGACGGCCGCCCTGGCGATGGTGAACATCGACAGCGCCGATCCGGCCGGACAGGCGAAGTTCTACGCGGCGGCACTCGGTTGGGAGGTCACCTACAGCGACGACAACTACGGGATGGTCGAGGGCGACGGCACCAAGATCGGCTTCGGCAAGGTCGACCACTTCCGGCCCGCGCCGTGGCCGGACGAGGCCTCGGCCAAGCGCTTCCATCTCGACCTGCAGGTGGACGACCTCGATGACGCCACCGAGCGCCTGTGTGCGCTCGGGGCCAGTCAGCCCGACTTCCAGCCCGGCGACGGTCGCTGGCGGGTGTTGCTCGACCCCGACGGCCACCCGTTCTGCCTGGTCCCACGGCCCGCAGCCACTGCGTAGCCGCCCGCAGTGGCCGATCTCGAAGAGCTTCTCGTCGACGACGCGGCGGCATGGCAGGACTGGTTGGCCAGCCACCACGCCGACCACCCCGGGGTGTGGCTGGTCCTGCACAAGGAGGGTGGCCACACGACGACCCTGACCTACGCCCAGGCGCTCGACGACGCGCTCTGTTTCGGTTGGATCGACGGGCAGCTCGCTCGCCGGGACGACCAGAGCTATCGCCGTCGCTTCACCCCCCGGCGACCGGGCAGCCCGTGGTCGGCGCGCAACGTCGAGCACGTCACCCGGCTCACCGAGGCCGGCCGGATGCGGCCGGCGGGAACCGCGGCCGTCGAGGCGGCCAAGGCACAGGGAACGTGGCAGGTCGCCTACCGCGGACAGGCCGACATGGAGGTCCCGCCCGATCTGGCCACGGCGCTGTCGGCCGCACCGGCGGCGGCGACCACGTTCGACCAGCTGGACGCGGCCAACCGCTACGCCATCGTCTACCGGCTCAACGCCGTCAAGCGGCCGGCGACCCGGGAGCGCAAGCTGGCCGAGTATGTCGACATGCTCGCCCGCGGCGAGTCGCTCCATCCCCGCACGCCCCGGAAGAACAGCCCGTAACGTTCTCTCCCGACCCGGTGGGCAGCGTGCTCGGGCCGGCCGGATCCGGGACGGTGTCACCTCTCGGGGATGCACCCCTCAGGGCGCCGTGCCGTTACTCCGCCTCGATCGGCCCCAGGGGGGCGCGACTACGTCAGCCGAGAGCGATCTCGTTGGTCTCCGACTCGCGCCATGCCCTGAGCAACAGCGCCACCCATGCCCGGTAGGGGCGCCATCCGTCGGTGATCGAGCGGATGGCCTCGGCGTCGGAAGTGCCGTAGGCCGCACCAATCGCCTGCGCGAGTCGGACGTCGTGGTCGGGCAGCACGTCGGGATGCCCGACGCCACGGATGAGGATGAGCTCGGCCGAGAAGGGCCCGATGCCCGGGAGCTGCTGCAGGTGGGCGAGCCCTTCCTGGTAGCTCATCGCCCGGAGCCGTTGCCGATCGAGCGCCCCGTCCTGGGTGGCGAAGGCCAGCGCTCGTAGTTGGCCGATCTTCCGATCGGTGAGCCCTCGTTGGGGCGCCGCCAGCTCGGCCAGACGGGTCGGGGCGGGGAAGGCCCCGTGCTCCCCCATCTCGTCAGCGATCCGGGCTTTGACGGTGGCCGCCTGGGTCATCCGGATGCGTTGGCTGATGATCGTCCAGGCCGCCGCCTCGTAGGGCGTGTAGAACAGCACCGGCCGCAAACCGGGAAACCGTCGCTGCAGCGTGCCGACGACAGGGTCCGACGCTCCGAGGGCGGCGAAGCCACTCCCGTCGATGTCCAGGCAGAGCATCTGTTCGAGATCCCGGGTGGCCCTCTCCACCAACGAAGTGTCGGGTCGCCCGCTGATCTCGGCCTGGACCGCTTCGTCGTCCTGGCACAGGGTGACCTGCACGGTGCGCCAATCCCCGTCGACCGCCCAGGCATAGTGCAGCGCCTCGGGCGGCCGGTCGGCCCGGGTGCCGGGGAAGCCCTCGACGAAGGTCGCGGCGGCGGTCAGCGAGAACGGGCCCCGGGGCTGCAGGGGGATCCTCATCTAGGCGCCCTCGTGGAGGGTGACGACGTAGCCGTCGGGGTCCTCGATGGCGAAGGTACGGCCGAACGGGCCATCGAACGGTGCGGTCACGATCGGGACCCCGTAGCCGGTGAGTTGGTCGTGCAGCGCCTGGACGCCGTCGACCTCGAACCAGAGTGCGATCCCGAGGCCGGGCGGTCCGGCGTCGAGGTCCGTCGCCGCCAACCGGTCACGGACGGCGAAGGCGATCGGCTCGGTGGTGAAGACCACCGCGCCGGGCGGCGAGACCGGGGCGCGGGACAGCCCGAGGCGCCGCTCGTAGAACTCGGCGGCGGCGGCCAGATCTCGCACCTGCAGGGAGATGAAGGAAGGACCAACCGGCATGCGAGCACTCCTCTGGTTGTCAATATGTTGACATCTACTGTATGTAAAGATGTTGACATGAGTCAAGTGGATCTGGACACCGCCGTCGGCTACGTCCTCAAACGGGCCACCGTCGCCCTCCGCACGGCGATGGATGCCGCCCTGCTCGAGCACGAGCTCACCGTCCCGCAGTACTCCTGCCTGGAACAGCTCGCCCACCGGCCCGGGCTCACCAACGCTGAGCTGGCTCGCGGCACCTTCGTCTCCCGCCAGGCGATGCACCGCCTGCTCGGGACCCTGAAGCGCCGGCACCTGCTCGAGGGCGACGGCGGTGGGCGCCACGAACGCTTCGCCCTGACCGACGGCGGCACCCGTCGCCTGGTCGGAGCGTCGGCCGCAGTCGCCGCCGTCGAGGAACGGATGCTCGTCTCGTTCGATGTCGAACAACGACGACGGCTCCATGCCGACCTGGTCGCGTGCGCCACGGCCCTCAGCCGGAGTTAACGAGCACCGAGCGTTCTTCTGACCACGACCATCCCTTCGGATCGGGCGGTCTCGCAGCAACCACCGCATTCTGCAACTCCAGTTGTGTCACACTCGCTGGATGCGCCGACTGGCTCCGTGGCTGCTACTCGGCGTACTCCTGGTGGCGTCCGGAGTAGGCATCAGCCTCGGCGTGGCGGGTGCGCCGAGTCCGAAGTCTTCTAACACTCGCATGTGCTTGGGTCGCCGGATCTGGCTCGTCTGCCAGGCCTATCGGTTCGGGCGCCGGACCGACGTCGGGAGCCGGGACACCGGTCGAGTGGCCGAGGCTGGGAACGTCGGTCGCCCACATTTTCAGCCGGTCGAGCGTCCTGGCCTAGTGCGCCTTTGCCACTGCCTCACGCACGAACCCTGCCCAGGCTGCGGGTGCCTGAAGGTGAGCGAGGTGCGACGCTTCCGGCACAAGTGTGGCCTCCACACCGAGAGCGTCGGCGAGCATGTACCCGCCCGAGAAATGAGGGCCGGTCGTCAGCTCCCCTATGCCTGCGATGGCTGGCGAGGAGACCTTGGACACGTCGTAGGGCTCATGAAGAATGAAGCTCATATCGAGCGATAGCGCTAGGCCCTCCCGGCGCCAGATTCTCTGCTCCTTCGGACCCAGCTCGTCCCAACGAGAGTCGAGGAAGAGGCGCCCCATCTGCTCGCCCAACGCCTCGTGGTCGTCGGTGCATGCCATGGCCCGAACCTGGTCGATGTGATCCGGGTCCCACCCAGGGAGCCAGCACATGGAGGGCTCGTAGACGCCGATCGAGGCGAACCGATCCGGCGCAATCGTCGACGCCAGCATCGTCACATTGGCCCCGAAGCTGTGGCCGACGACGGTCGCGGAGCGGCCATTCAGCACGTCGAGGAGGTCATGGGCGTGGTCGTCCAGCGACCGGGCCGGAGCCAGGTCCGCCGACTCTCCGTACCCTCGGCGGTCATAGGTGACGATGCGGAGATCAGGGAGGTGCCGAATGATCCGACGGAAGGCACCACGCCGGTCCGGCGAGCCATGCACTAGGACCACCAGTGGTCCATCAGCCGGGCCGATCTCTTCGACCACGACGTCAGCCACTCTCCCGAGTGTAGGACCACCCATTATCCGGCCCGACGATGACCGGTGGGGAGACGATGGGCCAGCGGTCAGCCGATGACGTCCAACTACCTCTGTACCGGGCGAACGTCGCTGAGATCCACGCCGACCATGGCCAACCTGGCCCGCTGTCCGCCGGCCGGTTGCAGCCACGTTGACTTCTCCATGAACCGGGGGTCGACTGACCGCCGGGAGCAGCTTCCGGCCGGCAAAGATCGCTGGGGCCTTCGTCGGCCGGCCCATCTCTCCACAAGCGCAGGCCCCGGCGCCGACCCAGGATGTCGGACCGTCCATCCGGCGCAGCTAGTCAGCGAACCTACGCTGTTGGCATGGCCCGTGTGCCCATTGCTTGCTCGCTTGTTGTCGATGACTTCGACACCCGGATCGAGGAGTGGCGCACCTTCCTGAACAACCAAGTTGTCGAGGTCACCCGCACCTCGAGGGAAGCTCGTCTGCGATTGACGGGAGGGGATGACGCCCTTGTAGACGCCGCGGACCTTGCTCGTCGAGAAAAGGCGTGCTGCCCGTTCTTCGAGTTCCACCTGGCGCTGCTACCCGCCGCCGTTTGGCTGGTGATCGAGGTTCCCGGTGAGGCGATCTCGATCCTCGACCACCTGATCGACCTCCGGCGGGTTTGACTCCTCCGTCCCGACACAGCCGCCAACGAAGACTGGTGCCCATGCGTGCCGCCTTGCGACGCTTCTACTCGGCTTACCCCGAACTACTCCTGGTGGTGGTCGCAGCGATCATCGGCCTGGGCGTACAGAGGCCCCTGGCGTGGCTCGCCTCGCACCAGGGGATCAACGTCCTCTTGGCGATCCTGGTCTTCGCCACGGCGCTCACTATCGAACCGGCCGCCCTCCGGCGCATGACGCAAAGCTGGCGGCGGCTGCTTGCCGTCTTGGTCGCCGGGATCACCGTCCTGCCAGCTCTGGCCTGGGCGGCGTCTCGTCTGGTGGCTGCGGGATCTTTGCGAGACGGCGTCCTGGCGGTCGGGGTGGCCCCATGCGAGATCGCCTCGGTGGCCACGACTGGGATGGCCGGTGGAGAGGCTGCGCTTTCCGCTGGGGTGCTTATCGGCTCGACCGTTGCAGCCGTCGCCGTAGCCGGTCCCCTTCTGTCGATTGAGGTAGGCCACGCCCACGTTCATACCGGCGGCATCATCGTGAATCTGGTGCTGGTCGTGGCGCTTCCGCTGGCCGTGGGCATCTTGCTGCGGACGTTCACCCCGATCGGCACCCGGTTCGACCGAGTCGCCACCACGACTGCCACGGTCTCGGTCGCTGCCCTGGTTGCCCTCATCGCCGCCGAGGTCCATCTCTCGGGCCGCTACTTCGCCGTCGTTGCCGCCCTGGTGCTGTTCTTGGTCGGTTCGGCCATCGTCGGCCGTCTGCTCGGGATCGGTGCAGGGCCGCCCACAGCTGTCGCTGTGCTGCTCACAATGTCCATGCGTGATTTCGCCATCGCAGCGGGCCTGGCAACCACGGCCTTCGGCCCGGCTGCCGCTGCACCCCTCGGGCTGTACGGCATCCTCGTGCTCGTTTGGGGCACCGCCGTTGCCGGGCTGGTGCGGAAGCAGAGCGATCGGGCTTGAACTCGCAGGCGAGACTGGCCACATGCTGCCCACTCGCCACCGGCTACTGCGGCGGGGTTTCATCCTTGAAGGGATAACCCTCGGCTGGAACGTAGTGGGTGTGGCGGTCTTGGCCATGGCTGCCCTGTCCGCTCGTTCAGTCGCTCTCGGAGGGTTCGGCCTGGACTCGCTGATCGAGATCGGCGCCAGTGTCCTAGTGATCTGGGAGCTGTCAGGAGCGCAAGGAGATAGGCAGGAGATCGCACTTCGAGCTATCGGATGGGCCTTCGTGGTCCTCGCCATCTATTTGGCGGTGCAGAGCACCGTGGTCCTGGTTTCCGGACACCACGCCGATCACAGCCCCCTTGGGATCTGGTGGACTGCGGCAACGGCGGCGGTGATGTTCACCCTGGCGGCGGGGAAGGCCCGCACCGGAAGACAGCTCGAAAACCCCGTGCTCCGCACCGAGGGGCGGATCACGCTGGTCGACGCCGTGCTGGCCACCGCCGTGCTGGTCGGCCTCGTCCTCAGCGCCGCTCTCGGCTGGTGGTGGGCTGATCCACTCGCCGGGTACGTGATCCTGGTCTACGGGTTACGAGAAGCCATCACGGTTCTCCGCCGCAGATCCCCTTAGGTGGTCGGAAGGTCCCTCTTCTGCAGGGGTCACCGGCCGTCTTGGCCGATTAGCCCCTCCCGGTGTTCCTTCATGTTGCACGATTCTCGCCGTAGCTCAGGTCCAAATGGCGCCTGCCGCTATTCATGCAAACGATTGTAAGTATCTGAATTCCAGTGTACAATCCCAATTGCAGCCTCGGGGACAACTCCCGAGGTAATCGAACGGGTCGGCCGGACGAAGTGCCCGGCCATCGTCGCCGGAGGCTTTCGCTCCACATCTTCGGATGAGAGCGAAATGTTCCTCGTAGACGCACTCGGTGCGTCCACAGAGAGGAACACGCCAGATGTCGTCACCAGAGATTGTTCGGCAGAGCCACAGCCTGAGGACGAGGGCCGTTGGCGTCGGACTCGCCGGTTCGCTCGCCGTCCTGGGCACCATGATCTGGGTCCCGGTGGCCTCGGCAGCTCAGCCGACAGTCGGGCTCGGGACCGCCACGCCGTACGCCGTGCTCGCTGGCTCGACAGTTACCAACACCGGTCCGTCGGTCATCTCGGGGAACGTGGGCGTCGATCCGGGCACGGCGACAACGGGCTTTCCCCCCGGCACGGTGATCAACGGAACCCAGTACGCCGCTGATGCCCAAGCCTTGCAAGCCCAGACTGACCTCACCACGGCGTACAACGACGCCGCCGGACGGACGCCGGTCACCGTAGAGTCGGCCGATCTCGGTGGCCAAACTCTGGACGCCGGCGTGTACCAGGCCGCCTCGGCCATGAGTCTGACCGGAACCGTCACCCTTGATGCCCAGGGCAATCCGAATGCCGTCTTCATCTTTCAGGCGGGATCGACCCTCATCACGGCATCGAGCAGCACCGTGCTGCTGATTAACGGTGCAAATGCCTGCAACGTCTTCTGGCAGGTCGGCAGTTCGGCCACGTTGGGAGCCAGCACCACGTTCGTGGGCAGCATCCTCGCACTGACGTCGATTTCGTTGGTCACTGGAGCGACCGTGATGGGACAGGTGCTCGCACGTAATGGCGCCGTGACGCTCGACACCAACACGATTACGAACCCTGGATGTGCGGTGGTGACACCGACGTCGTCGGCAACGGCCACGCCGACGACCACAGCGACCACAGCACCGACTTCGACGGCCACCACGGTGCCGACAACCACGAGCGGGAGTTCGTCCACGGGAGCCACAGGCACCGGGACGGGGAGCGGAGCCGGGGGTGGAACAGGCACCGGCGCTGCGAGGCTCGGGGCGTCCGTCATCCCCGTTGGTGCCCCAGCCACCGGGGCCGGAGGCGCAACGCAGCCACACGACAACGATGTTCTCATCGTGGGTGGACTCGTTCTCATCGGTGCCGGCCTGGCCTCGATCGTGGCGTTGCGCCGCCGCAGCGTGAGCCAGGCGGCTCGGCGATCTAACCAAGATGGCAAATGACCTCCGAGCAACGGGGATCTCTTCACTTACGTAACCGGAGGTTGTGGCTCACAGCCATTGGTGGCTTCTTGATCATCTGTGGAATTCTCAGCCTCCTCATGGGGGTCCATGGGCACGAGGAAGGCCTCGCCGGTCCCACCGCGAGTCCGACAGGCGTTCCGGCCAGGTCGGCGGCCGTCTCCTCGAGTACCACGTCGACACTGCCAATCGTCGCTCGCTCGGCTCCCGTCGAGCTCCGAATCCCGGCCCTTGGGATGGCGGTGCCAGTGTCGGCGCTCGGTCTCAATGTCGACGGGACCGTCCAGGTGCCGACGAACTTTCAGGAACCTGGGTGGTTCCAGCCGGGTCCTTCGCCCGGGCAGGCGGGTTCGGCAGTGATCCTCGGCCACGTGGACAACACGCAGGGCCCGGCCGTGTTCTTCGGGCTACGGACCCTGCAAACCGGCGACCAGGTGACCGTCACCCTGGCGGACGGCGTCAGTGTCACCTTCGCCGTCACATCCGTAGCGATGTATTCGAAAAGCCAGTTCCCCGACCGGCAGGTCTACGGCCCGGACGGTGGGACAGCCTTGCAGCTCGTCACGTGCGGCGGGGCGTTCGACAGCAGCACCGGCCACTACCTGTCCAACATCGTCGTGTACACCTCGTTCGTCTCGTCCACCGCCTAACAGACCGACGTGATGGGGGTCACGCCCACCGAGGCAACCAGGAGGGTGGCGATTATCGGCACTGGGCTGAGGGCCACAACCCCTCACAGCCGAGGAAGCGGCCCTCGTCGATCAGGTCGAGGCGAAGCATGTCGAGGCGCTGTTAGAAAAGGTCCAGTTCGATCGCGCTGGTAATCCGCTGTAATCCCCGCGGGTAGCAGAAAGGCCGGCCCCGAAGAACCGGCCCTGACCTGCGACTTCTTTAGTGGCGGGGGTAGGATTTGAACCTACGACCTTCGGGTTATGAGCCCGACGAGCTACCAGACTGCTCCACCCCGCGGCGGAATGGCCATCATACCGGTCCGGCGTGCACCGGGCCAGGGCGGCTCAGGCGGTGCCGAGCCCGACCGGCGACTCGTAGACCGCCGGCACCTGGCCGTTCAACGTCTCGTGGGCCTTGAGGGCGGCGACCAGCCGTTCAATGTCCGACGGCGTGGTGGCCGTCCCCCGGCCCTCCTGCTCCAGGTAGGCCGCCAGGCCGAGGTCCCGCAACAGGGCGTCGGCCGCCCGCTTGGCCTGGATGCTGTCGACCTTGGCCTGGCCCTTCTGGGCGACCTCCTTGGCGGCGGCGCTGGCGACCGATGCCTGCTCCTTCACCTTGTCGAGAAACCCCATGTTGCCCCACCTCTCTGCGTCGGGAGGCGCCTCGTTGCCGGCGCCTCCCCAGTTTCCCACGGTCCCGGTCGCCGGACGACCGCAGCGCCAATCCGATCAGCCGGTGGGTGGTGACCGGGGCGGCTCGGACGCCGACGCCTCACTGCCGTTCGTGGTGGTCGACACCTTCTTGGTCGGGGCCGATGTCTTGGGTTTGGTCGTCGTGGTCGAGCTCGGCGCCGTCGTGGTCGTGGTGGTGGGCGCCGTCCCCGCACTGCTGTTGATCAGTTGCTGCGCCGCCTGGAGGTCCTGGTTCATGGCGTTGACCGCGTTCTGGTAGGAGCCGAGGTCACCGGCCTTGAGGGCCGACTCGGCCGCGGCGTAGTCGTTCGCCGCCGCCTTCAGGTCCGACTGGATCTGCGAGGCGATGGTCGGGCTCAGGTTGCCCGACCCCCCCGTGCTCGGTGCCGTGCTGTTGCTCGACACCCCGGCCACCGAGGTCCCGAGGGCCTTGGACAGCGCCACGTCGAGCGAGGTCTCGAGCTCGACCCTCGAGCCGAACACGGCGATGACGTACTTGAGCTGGGGCAACGAGTTCGTGGCCGACGTCACGTAGAGGGGTCGCACGTAGAGCATCGACTGGCTGAGCGGGATCATGAGGGTGTTGCCCAGCAGCACCTGGGAGCCGTGTTGGTCCAAGTAGGTGATCTGTTGGGACACCGCCGCGTTGGCCTGGATCTCCGAGTCGGCCTGCACCGGCCCGATGACGCTCTTGCCGCTCGGCGTGACGTAGGCCGTGAGTTGACCTGGGTGTCCCGGTGTCGGTGGGCCCGCCATCATGAATGCCGTCAGGCTCTGGTTCCCTCCCTGGCCGGTCGACGCCGGCACGTAGGCGTCGGAGATGTTGAACGACGTCTGGGACTGGCCCGGCTCCTGGAGCACCTGGAGCAGCGGCGCCATGCGTTGGAGCGTCCCCGACACGATCTCCCCCTGGGCGTTGGTGGTGAGCGTCACCGCCAACGAGTTGGTGGGCGACCCGGCCCCCGCGGTCGGCGACAGGTTCCAGGCGTCGGCGGCGTTGTAGAAGGCGGTCGGGTTGGTCAGGTGGTAGCGGCCGTAGACGGCGGCCTGGGCCGAGAAGATGTCCTCGGGGTACCGCAGGTGGGCTTTCAAGGTGGTGGGCATCGTCGACGCCGCCTTGAACATCCCGGGGAAGGCCGACTCGTAGGCCTCGAGCATCGGGTCGGGAGTCGACTTGGTGGTCATGTCGTAGTACGAGATCTGACCCGAGTAGGCGTCGATGACCACCTTCACCGAGTTGCGCACGTAGTTGTAGCTCCCGGGCAGCCCGCTGCCGTCCGGTGTCTGGATCGAGCTGATGTTCTGGGAGTACGGGTACTGACTCGACGTCGTGTAGGCGTCCTGGACCCAGTCGATGTGGCCGTCGACGACCACGGCGTAGGGGTCGGCGTCGAAGTTGAGGAACGGGGCCGCCTTCTTGGCCATCGTCTGGATGTCCCGGACGAACATGATCCTCGACTGCGGGGTGACCAGGTTCGAGATGAGGAGGTTGAAGTCGCCCAGCCGGATGGCGAAGGCCGCCTTGGTCAAGAACGAGCTCATCTGCACCCCACCGGTGCCGGTGTAGTGGGTCTCGTCGTTGGTGCCGTTGGCCAGCTGGTAGTTGAGCTCCTCCTGGTTGGTGTTGGCCACCACGTAGCCCGGGTCGTTCTCGCCGAAGTAGACGTCGGGCTGGGTGATGCGGGGCAGCCCGTTGCTCGAGGTCGGCGGGACGTTGCCGATCCCGAAGACCGGGTTCCCGCTGCTGGTCGTCTGGTTGGCTTCGGCCAGGGCCAGGCCGATGCCGTGCGTGTACTGCAGGTGGGTGTTCACCCACGACGACGAGGGCAGGTTGCTCGAGTTGATCTGCCGCACCCCGACCAGCACCGGCGTGGTCTGTCCTCCGATGTTGTAGCGGTCGACGCTCAGGCTCTGGAATTGGTAGTAGGACCGGACGCCCTGGAGCTTCTGGAAGGTCTGCAGGGCGATCTGGGGATCGGGGTCCCACAGCCGGATGTTGTCCAGGGTCCCGGTGTTGTCGGCCACCTGGGCGCTCGAGATGCTGGTGCTGCCCTGGAAGTCCTTCTGCTTGACGCCGTTGATGCCGTAGGCGGCGCGGGTGGCGGTGATGTTGCGCTGGATGTAGGGCTTCTCGAGGGTGCTCTGGGCCGGGTTGACCTTGAGGGCCTGGAGGACCGCCGGGTAGATGACCCCGACCACCAGCGCCACGAAGGCCCAGACGCCGACGGCCAGCACCGGCAGCGTCCAGCCCTGTCGCCGGATGTTCCACAAGAGGACGACGGCGGCGGCCAGGGAGATCAGGACCAGCAGGGACAGGGCGGGCAGCCGGGCGTGGACGTCGGTGTAGCCCGCTCCCTCGGTGTAGCCGTTCGTCGAGGTGTCGAGCTGGAATCGGGCCAGCACGTAGCCGGCCGCCTTGACCAGGGCGATCAGCGCCAGGAGGACCGAGATGTGGGCCTTCACGGCCGGCCGCACCCGGGGCGCCACCCGCTGGGCCCGGATGCCGCCGTTCAGGTAGTGGAAGATCGTGGTCACCACCAGGATGACGACCAACGACACGAGCGCCCAGTTCACGACGAAGTTCAAGAACGGCAGCTTGAAGACGAAGAACCCGACGTCCCAGTGGAACTGGGGGTCGACCACCCCGAAGGACTTCCCGTGGGTGAACAGGATCCAGTTCTGCCATTCACCGATGCTCCCCGAGGCGGCGATCAGGGCCAGCACCAGGGCGATGACCGCGTACACCCACCCGGCGTGGGGCCGCACGGCGTGCTGGTAGCGCTTCACCAGCTCGTCCTCGGGCTCGAACGACTCGGCACTCCCGCCGAGCCGGTCACAGACGATCAGGTTCACCCACAGCACGACGAAGAACACGGCGCCGAAGGAGAAGAAGAGCCCGAGCTTCACCGCCAGCAACGTGGTCCACACCGAGTGCAGGTGGACCGACGAGAACCAGAGGCTGTCGGTGTAGATGGTGGCGAGCGACTTGAGCGACGCCAGCAGGATGACGAGGACGACCACCGCGCCCAAGATCCACCAACGCGCACGGTTGCGCGCCCGCGGCGGCTTGGCCGGGAGATCCTGGGGGGTCCGCACGCCGAGGAGCCTACGTGGCCCGAGCGGTCAGCCGAGGTTCGGGGCCAGCAGGCAACGGCAGCCGGCGTGGGCCGGCGGGTGCCGGTGGCCGGTCGGGAACTCGTCCCCGGGCGTCGAGCCCTCGGCCAAGGCGTTGTCGTCGCAGTCGGCACACCCTTCGCCGGGCGTGGCCAGGACCCACCGGACCTGGCCGCCGGGGTCGGTGCTCCCGAGCACCCCGGCAGAGAAGGCCCCCAGTGCGGCGTCGCCGACCAGGGTCTCGACCCGCTCCCCCCGCCACTCCCGGTAGGCCGCGCCCACCCGTTCGGCTTCGTCGCCTTCGGCGACCTCGGGCTCGTCGCTCGAGCCGATCAGGCGTCGCCGGAGGGCGCCGGCAACCGTGGCCCCGAGCTGCTCGGCGATCGCCGCCGCGATCTTGTCCACGTTGGCCGTCGACGTCGTCGAGGGCGCCACCTCGGCGACGAAGGCCGAACCGGCTACCGCCGCCTCCTTCAGGATCGGTCGACTGGCGGCGACGAACAGCTCCTGGTGCTCGGCGGCGTCGGGCAGCAGGTCCACCCAGGGGCCCTTGCCGCTGCGGATCCGGTCGAGGAGGCGGTTCTGGTCGTCCTGCAGGGTGCGCTTCAGCTTGCGGGCCAGCCGGCCCACCACCGGGTCGAGAAGGTCGGCCCGCTGGAGGAGCAGGAGGGCGTCTCCTTCCGGCACCTCGACCACCTCGTCGACCTCGATCTCGACCACCTCGGCCACCTCATCGACCTCGGCCTCGTCGGCCTCGTCGAGCACCTCGACGACCGGCGCGCCCGCGGTCGGCGCGGCCGCCGGGGCCGGCGGCGGGTCGGCCACCTCGGGCGGCGACGTCGCAGTGGTGCCGCTGGCCCGGATCCGGGCGAACAGCGCCTCGACCGACTGGGTGTCGGCCTCGGCCCCCGCTTCCTCGACGTGCGGTGCGACGGCGTCGAGCACCCCGTCCGCCGGGACGGCTGCCTCGGGGGCGCTCACGTCGGGGGCGGCCGCATCGGGAGCGGCCACGTCCACGTCCTCGGCCGGGAGGCCGGAGGCCTCTTCGAGCGCCGCCGGGTCGGCCGTGACCGGCTCGGCGTCGGGATCGAGCACGACCTCGCCGGTCGGCGGGGCCTCCTGCCCGTGGTCGAGCTCGGACTCGTCGAGGTCGGTGATGTCGACGTCGGGAATCTCGGTCTCGGCGGCCACGTAGCGAGCCTCTCGAGCCACCTGGGCGGCGGCCGCCCGGGCGTCCTCGTCGGCTCGCTCCAGGTTGTCGACGATGGTGTCGAAGGTGTCCCGGACACCCAGCACGGCCGTCGCCAGCTCGTCGCGGGCCGCCCGGAACTGCTCGATCTGCACCATCACCGCCCGACGGCGATGGCTGAGATCGGTGAGGACCCGACGCCGTTCCTCCTTGGCCTGCTCGAGCATCCGCAGGCCGCGCGACCGGGCCTGGGCCACCAGGCGGTCGGCCTCCGCCCGGGCCTCGGCGGCCAGCTCCTCGCTCTGGGCCAGGGCGCTGGCCAACTTCTCCTCCGCCTCCACTCGGGCCTGGTGCTGGACCGTCGTGATGCCGAGCTCGGCATCGGCGATCCGCTCGGCCGCCGCCCCTTCGGCCTGCGCCTGGATCTCGCCGGCCTGCTGTTGGGCCTCGTGCAGCCGGGCGGCCGACGACTCCTCGGCCGCCTGGGTGATGCGGGCCGCCTCCTCGTAGGCGTGGCGCAGCACCTGGGCGCTCTGCTGGCCGAGGGCGGCCGACAGCTTCGACTCGTCGATCACCGGGTTGAGCGAGCGCTGCTCGGCGTCGGCCAGCGCTTCCCGGAGTTCCTGCTCGCGCTGCTCGGCCGCCCCCAGCTCGCGGGCCACCAACTCGAGGTAGGACCGGACGTCGGCGGGATCGAACCCCCGTCGGCTGGTGGCGAAGGTGTGGCGGGCCACGTCGACGGCCGTCAGGCGGGAGGAGGAGATCGTGGGACGGTCCTCGGGCATGGAAATAGAGACTACGACTTGGACAGCCCCGACTCGTGGTTGCCCCGGAGGGATTTTCGGCGTGGTCAGCCGGCCGCCGCCGCTGCGGCGGCCGTGGTCGGGCGGGGCGTGGTGGGAAGGGTCCCCCCGGCCCGCTTGAGCACCGCCAGGGCCTGGGACAACGACGACACCCCGTCCACCTGGAGCGATGCCGAGGCCTTCGACTTCGCCGCCGCCACCTCCTGGGGCGGCACCAGGAAGATCGTCGCCCCACCCTGCTCGACGGCGATGGTCTTCTGGGGCACCCCGCCGACGTCCCCGACGTCACCGGCCTCGTCGATGGTCCCGGTGGCGGCGATGGTCTTGCCGCCGGTCAGGCTCCCGTTGGTGAGCTTGTCGAGGATGCCCAGCGTCATGGCCAGACCGGCCGACGGGCCGCCGATCTCGGTGGTGTCGATGGTGACCGGGAACGGGTAGGTGAACGACTGGAAGGTCTCGAGCGAGACACCGAGGTACCCCTGGAGCGGCCCGCTCACCCCGGGACAGCCCGAGTCCGGCGTCCCCTTCGGCGGCTTCCCCAGCGTCACCGGCTCCACCACCGTCTTGCCCGGGACCACGACGGCGTTGGTGGTGACCGTCGACTGCTCGACCGAGAGGTGCACGGTGTCCCCGGCCTTGTAGGGGTGGAGGGCCGCGATCACGTCGCACGTCGAGTTGGTGGCCGTCCCGTTGACCGCCGTGATGATCTGGGCCACCTTCAGCACCGACGACGCCGGGGAGCCCGGCGCCACGCCGTAGACGAGGCCGCCCTTGTCCTGGGCGGGCACCGTGTACCCGAGCGTCCGGAAGGCCGCCGCCTTGGCGAAGGACTGGGACTGGGCCATGTCGAGGTAGCCCTGCGTGACCAGCTGGTCGGCCGGGGTGGTGGGCCCGAGGATCTCGTCGGACGAGACGATGTCGGTGTTCGACGACAACCAGTCGGGCAGCCAGCGCAGCAGGGTGACCGACGAGAGATAGACGTCGGTCAACAGGACCTTGCCGCGGCCCCGGTGGGCCTTGCCGGGCGGTACGTGGATCAGCGGGCCGACGGGCTGGGCGTAGCCCGGGCTGATGGCGTAGTAGTGCAGCGTGATCTGGCTGGCCACGCCGAGCAGGACGGCCACCACGACCACGAGCGCGGCGAGCACGAAGGGCCACCGGCGTCGTCGGCGGGGGGCGGTCGGGAGCGGGGCCTCAGTCATACTCGTGGGTGGTGCCCGACGATCCTGCCACGCACAATCCCGCTGGCCCTGTCGCGCCGCCGTCGGTGCTCGACGGCCCGTCGGCCGCCGACCGGCGACGGGCGGTCGTGGTGGCCGGCCACCGCGGCGAGATCGCCGTCGCCCGTCGTGGCCTCACCGATCCCAACCCCTCGGTCCGGGCGGCGGCCCTCGGGGCCGTGGCCCGCATCGGGACCCTCACGGTGGACGACGTCGCCGTCGCCCTGGAGGACCCCTCGCCGGCGGTCCGTCGCCGGGCGCTCGAGACGGCGCCCGGCCTCGCCGGCCGAGGCACCCGCTCGCGCCTCCCGCAGTTGCTCCTGGGCGCTCTCGACGACCCCGATCCCCTGGTGGCCGACGCCGCCTGCTTCGCCCTGGGTGAGCGGCGGGTGCGCCCGGCGGTCGAGGCCCTGGCCCGGCTAGCAGCCGAGCACCCCGACACCCGGTGCCGGGAGTCGGCGGTGGCCGCCCTCGGGGCGATCGGCGACCCGGCCGGCCGGGCCGCCGTCCTGGGCGCCCTCGAGGACAAGCCGACCGTCCGTCGCCGGGCGGTCGCCGCCCTGGCCGCCTTCACCGGCCCCGACGTCGACGCGGCCCTCGAACGGGCTCGCCAGGACCGGGACTGGCAGGTGCGCCAAGCGACCGAGGCCCTGTTGCGGGAGTGACCTCCCGAGCCGGCCGACCCACGCCGGCCGGCCCTCAGCGGTCGTCGGCGGTGAAGAGGCTCTTGAGGCGGTCGAAGGACTCGAGACAACGTCCGGCCCCCATGGCCACCGTCTCGAGCGGCGCGTCCACCAGGTGGACCGGCACCGCCGTGCCGTCGGCCAGCCGTTGGGTCATCCCCCGCAGGAGCGCCCCGCCGCCGACCAGGTGGATGCCCTGGAAGATGATGTCCTGGGCCAGCTCGGGCGGTGCGTCACCGAGACAGGTCACGGCCGCCTGGACGATCTGGGCGACGTTGTCCTCCAACGCCTCGCGTATCTCGCCCGGCGACAGCACCACGGTCTTGGGCCGACCGGTGGTGATCTCGCGCCCACGGATCTCGGCGTGCTGTTCGCCCTCGTAGGTGTGGGCAGATCCGATGGCCACCTTGACCGCCTCGGCGGTCCGCTCGCCGATGGCCATCCCGTAGGCCGTCCGCACGTAGGACTGCACCGAGGCGTCGAAGTCGAACCCGCCGCAGCGGATCGCCCGGAGGGCCACTACCCCGCCGAGGGAGATCACCGCCATCTCGGCCGTGCCCCCGCCGACGTCCACCACCATGGAACCCACCGGCTCGTGGATGGCCAGGCCGGCACCGATCGCCGCCGCCATCGGCTGCTCCAGGAGGTAGCTCGAGGCGGCACCGGCCCGGCGAGCCGCTTCCTTCACCGCCCGACGCTCGACGCTGGTGATGGCCGACGGGACGCAGATGAGGACCTTGGGTCGGTTGAGCCGGCCGACGCCCACCCGCTTCAAGAGCACCTGCAGCATCCGCTCGGTGATGTCGAAGTCGGTGATCGCCCCTTGGCGCAGCGGCCGGACGGCCACGATGTAGCCCGGGGTCCGGCCGATCATCTGCCAGGCCTCCTCGCCGATGGCCAGGACCTCCCGACTGCGCGTGTCGAGGGCCACGACCGTGGGCTCGTTCAAGACGATGCCCTGTCCCTTGGCGTAGACGAGGGTGTTGGCGGTGCCCAGATCGATCGCGAGGTCCCGGGACATCCGGCACATGGTACGGCCCGGCGGGCGACCCCACCCTGAGGGGGTCGATCGGTAACCTCAAGCGGGTGACCCCACGAGGGCTCGATCCTGAAGAGGGTGGGCCCGACGACGACACCGGGGGCGCGTCGGAGCACATCGACGAGCGCGAGCTCTTCGAGGACGTGGAGCCTCGCGGGTGGGTGGACCCCGAGGACCGGCTCTGGCGGCACCCATCGGAGCTGGCGTCCCGAGCCGACACGGCCCGGGACGGCGAGCAGCGCGAGGACGGGGCCGGCCGTGTCGGGGTGCCGACCCGGTTCGGACGGCGGCACCTGACCATGGCCATCGTCGGGACCGGCGCCGCCGCCGCCATCGTCGTTGGGATCGTGTTGATGGAGCAGGCCGGCACGCCGAAGAACGCCTCGAACCTGGCCGCCACCACCAGCACCACGACGCTGACACTGGCCGGCTCGCAGACCTCCGGCTCGGGCACCGACGTGCCCGCGGTGGCGGCCGACGCCCGGCGGGCCATGGTGTCGCTCGCCGTGACCGGCGCCCACGGCGTCAGCTACGCCTGCGGACTCGTCGTCCAGGCCGGCGGCCTCGTCGTGACCACCGCCGACGCCGTCGCCGGCGCCGCCAAGGTGACGGCCATGGCCGCCGATGGCCGGACCGAGTCGGCGACGGTGGTCGCCACCGACCCGACCTCGGACCTCGCCCTCTTGAAGGTGCCCGAGGACCTCCCGACCGCCACCATGGCCGGCGACAGCGGGCTCACGCCGAACAGCGCCGCCATGGTCCTCGAGGCGACCCCCGTCGCCACGTCGGCCGGGGCCGTCAACCGTTGGTCCGGTGCGGTCATCCAGTCGGTGGGGCAGGCGGTGCCGGGCGGGGGGAGCAACGGTGTGGCCGGCATCGAGGCCTCGACCCCCTCGCTCCGCCCGTCCGACGGGGCCCTGCTGCTCGACCGGACCGGGGCCGTCGTCGGCATCCTCGACGGGTCGGCGACGACCGGTGCCAGCGGCGCCGTCTACCTGCCGACC
The DNA here is from genome assembly GCA_963730735.1 of uncultured Acidimicrobiaceae bacterium. Lineage (GTDB taxonomy): Bacteria > Actinomycetota > Acidimicrobiia > Acidimicrobiales > RAAP-2 > CAVSSX01. The sequence goes on along the minus strand of CAVSSX010000007.1, from coordinate 650,123 downwards.
GGGCTCGTCGTCGGCGTCTCGGGCGAGCTGGCCTCGGCCGGTCACGTCAGTCACGGCTGGCTGGACATGGAGGGGCACGACGCCGTCGCCACGTCGGTCGGCACCAGCTCCACCACCGCCAATAGCGGCACCAGTGCGACCAGCAGCACCACCACGACCAGCGGGGCCGACCCGGCGGGGTCCGGCTCGACCTCGGTCGGGGCGCTGGTCGTCGACGTCGAGCCCTCGGGGGTCTCGGCCGGCGCGCTGAAGTCGGGGGACGTCGTGGTGGCGATGGACGGCAGCCCGGTCCGGTCGATGGCCGAGCTCCGGTCGCTCCTGTACGTCCTGCCCCCCGGGACCCCGGTGCACCTCACCGTGCTCCGGGGCGGCCAACGGACCACCGTGACCATCGACCTGTCCTCACGCTCGTGAGGCGCGCCCTAGCATGAGCAGGTGAGCATGAACGAGCCCGGCGACGCCGGAAACCCGCTGCAAGGTCTCCTCGGCGACCTGCTCAAGATCATCGGCGGGTCCCCGGGTGGCTCGACCCCGTGGTGGGAGGCCGCCCGGTCGCTGGCCCACGGGGTGGCCGTCGACGGGACCAGCGAGGCCAACGTCGACCCCCTGCAGCGCATCAAGCTGGAGGAGCTGACCCGGGTGGCCGAGCTCCACGTGGCCGACGCCACCGGCCTGGCGGTCGGCAACGGCGCCCAGCCGGTCACCTTCGTGCCCCTGGCCCGCGGCGAGTGGGCGCTCCGGGCCCTCGACGCCTGGCGACCCCTCTTGACCAAGCTGGTGGCGGCCCAGGAATCCCGTCCCTCGTCCGGCGGGCCCGACCTCTCGTCACTCGGTCTCGGCGACCTGAACGCCGACGCCATCGGCGGTGGCATCCAGGACATCCTCGGCAAGTTCGCCCTCACCATGGGCCCCGTCCTGGTCGGCATGCAGTTCGGTTCGGCGGCCGGTCACCTCGCCCAGCGTGCCCTTGGCACCTACGCCCTCCCCCTCCCTTGGCCGGCGAGCAGCGAGCTGACCGTGGTCCCCGACAACATCGCCCAGTTCGCCGAGGACTGGAGCCTGCCGGCCGAGGAGACCCAGCTGTGGGTGTGCGTCCACGAGCTCACGGCCCACGCCGTCCTGGGCCTGCCCCACGTAGCCGACCGGATCCAGCAGCTCCTCGAGGCCAACATCGGCCAGGCGGCGGCCGTCCAGCAGAGCCTCACCGAGCGGCTGGGCGCCGATCCGGGCGATCCCGAGCAGCTCCAGAGCCTGCTGTCGGACCCCGAGTCGCTCCTGGCCGACCTGCTCACCCCGGGCCAACGCTACGTCTCGGCCCAGCTGACGGCGGTGACCACGGCCCTCGTGGCCTACGTCGACCACACCACGGCCCGCATCGCCGCCTCGTTGACCGGGTCCTCGGCGGCGACCACCGAGGCCTGGTACCGCTACCAGGTGGAGGAGGACAAGGGCGAGACCGCCGCCGGCGCCCTGTTCGGCCTGGAGCTCGGGCGGGCGCAGGTCGACCGGGGGGCGTCCTTCGTCAAGGGTGTCGTCGACCGGGCCGGTGAAGAGGGACTTGCCCGGCTGTGGACCTCCGCTCGGACCCTGCCCACGCCGGCCGAAGTCGACGCACCGGGCCTCTGGCTCGAGCGCATCGACCTGCCCGATGACGACGACGAGGCCCCGGCCAGCTAGGGACCGGTCACCCGTCGGCGGGTGACGGCTCGGGCGCCCAGGCCCGGAGGATCAGGCCGGTACCGGCGCCGCCGGGGCCTCGGGCGTCTCTTCGGGGAAGCCCAGGTCCCAGTCGAGGGTCAGGTTCTCTCGTTCGGCGTCACGCACGACCCGCTCCCGGTTGCGCCGGAACTGGGGGTCGTGCGGCGGCAGCAACACCAGGCGGGCCAGCGCCCGCTCCCGGAAGGCGTCGATGACCTCGGGCTCGCCGAAGTCCGACTGCACGTCCCAGTGCGGCGCCACCGGGCCGAGGTAGACGACGCGCACGTGGCCCACCGGCGGCAACGGCTCGACATCGGTCTCTTCGATCTCGGGGGGCATGGCATCTCCTGGACGGCGTGGGCGAACGGTCCGCAGCGTACCGGCTGGCACCGGCCCCGCCGCACCGGCCGGGGCCGGGCGGGCCGACCCGCACCGGGCTCAGGAGGTCGGTGCCGCCGTGAGGGTGGCCGACAACGTCACCCGATCGGGGCCGCGGTAGAAGACCAGCGTCACCAGGTCGCCGGGTCGGTGGGTCTTGACCGCCGCCGCCAGCCCGGTGGCGCTGGTGACCGGTGTCCCGCCGACCGACACGATCACGTCGCCGGTCTGCAGGCCGGCCGTCGCCGCCGGTCCGCCCGACGTCAGGGCCTGGACGAGGGCCCCCGTCGTCGTCGCCAGCTTGTCCTTGACGGCCAGCGAGGGGGTGACGGTCACCGCCACCACCCCGAGGTAGGCGGTCGACGTCGTGGGCGTGGTCGGCGTGGTCGTGGTGACGCCGCTGGTCGGACCGCCCGTCCCGCCCTGGCCGAGGGCCGCCAGCTGGGGCTTGATCGAGTCGATGGCGATGGCGAAGCCGATGTTCTGAGCCGGGGCGTTGCCCGTGCTCGAGGTGGCCACCGCCGTGTTCATCCCGATCACGCGGGCCCGTGAGTCCACCAGCGGGCCGCCCGAGTTGCCCGGGTTGATGGCGGCGTCGGTCTGCAGCAGGCCCTTCAGCGTCTCGGTCGACTTCGTGACGTCGGTCACCGCCTGGAGCGACCGGTCGGTCGCCGAGACGATGCCCTCGGTGACCGACGGTCCACCCGCCAGGGCCAGGGCGTTGCCGATGGCCAGCACGCTGTCGCCCACCCGGGTGGCGGCCGAATCGCCGAGGCTCACCGTCGGGAGGCCGTGCTGGTTGTCGATCTGGACCAGGGCCAGGTCGAGCGACGGATCGGTCCCGAGCACGTGGGCCGGCAGGGGGTCGGTCTGGCCGAACAGGGTCACCGTCACCGAGGTGGCGCCGGCCACCACGTGGTCGTTGGTCAGCACCTCACCGTCGGGGGTCAGGATCATGCCGGTCCCGGCGCCCTCCACGACGCCGCCGGCGAAGCTCCCCGAGCTCGAGGCGGAGATCCCGGTGGTGTCGATCGAGACGACCGCCGGCTCCACCCGGGCCAGGACCTGCTGGATGTCGCCCGGCTTGGCCAGCACGCTGCCGTTCGTCGAGAAGTCCTCGACGACCGTTCGCTGGCGCCCGATGGCCACGAACGCCCCGATGATCCCGCCGAGCAGCGTCGCCACCAGGGCGGTGATGACGACCGCCCAGACCCAGTCCTTCTTCTTCAGGCTGTGGCGCACCACCGCCGGTGCCACGGGGAGGACCGGATCGGGGACGAGCGGGGCGGCGACCGGCACGATGGCCGTCCCCGGGGTGCCGCCGGACCCCGGTGGCGGCCCAGCGGGCGGCCCGGAGCGGTGCGGCACCAGGTACCCCCCGGGTTGCGCTGTTACAGCCGGAGGTATGACCTCGGGTGGTACCGATAGGTCACGGGCCGTCACGGGGGTTCCGGTGCCCGGAACGCTGCGGCCGCTCCCCGAGCCGTCGCCGCCGTCGGGGATCGGAGGGCCGTTGGAGGAAAAAGGGGTCGGGACCTGGCTCAACGCAGTTCGATCCCACCGGTGGTGGGCAGAATCTCCCACATTCTTACGAAACTCTTCGAGACGTTTTGGGACACCGGGAGTACACTTAGCGACAAGAAAGGGGTCTCCAATGACGACCGAATGGATGGCCGAGGGTAAGTGCCGGGACATCCCGCCGGCTCGCTTCTTCCCGAGCGACGGGCTGGGTGTGCAAGAGGCACAGCGCATCTGCAGCGACTGCCCAGTGGCGGAGACATGCCTAGAGTATGCCCTTGTGAACCGCATCGACCACGGCGTCTGGGGCGGTCGCTCCGAGCGCGAGCGTCGCCGGATCCTGCGTCGCCGTCGGGCCGGCAAGGTCGCCGTCGCCACCTGAGTCGTGCCGGAGGCTCCCTGACGGGCCTCACCACCTCCTCGGGGTGATCTGGACCAAGATCCCCGTTGATGCTGCTCGAGTGCGTGGTGAACGTCAGTGAGGGCCGCAACGAGCACCTCCTGGCCGAGTTGGACGGCGTGTGTGGGCCGTCGTTGCTCGATCGGCACACCGACCCCGACCACCACCGCAGCGTCTTCACGCTGGCCGGCCCGCCGGCGGCCACCGAGCGTGCCGCCCGTGACCTGACCCGGTCGGCCGTCGATCGAGTGGACCTGCGCCACCACCGGGGTGCCCACCCCCGCTTCGGCGTGGTCGACGTGGTGCCCTTCGTCGGCTTCGACCAACCCGGGGCACCGGGCGGCCCGTTGCGGCCACTGGCCGCCGACCACCCCGAGGTCACCGGGGCCCGGGACCGCTTCGGCGCCTGGGCCGGCCAGGAGCTGGCCCTCCCGGCGTTCGCCTACGGGCCCTCGGTCGGCACTGGCGCCGGTGCTGCCCGCACCCTGCCCGAGGTCCGTCGGGGCGCCTTCCAGGCGCTGCGGCCGGACTGGGGACCCTCGACACCGCATCCGAGCGCCGGTGCCATCGCCGTCGGCGCCCGCGGTGCGTTGGTGGCCTACAACCTGTGGCTCGGGGCTGGCCGGGTGGCGTCGGCCCGGGCGATCGCCTCGGCGATCCGGGAACCGGGCCTCCGGGCGCTCGGGCTGCTGGTCGGGACCAGGGTCCAGGTGTCGTGCAACCTGGTCGACCCGTTCACCCTCGGGCCGTCGGTCGTCTACGACCGGGTCGCCGCCCGGGCGGCCGAGCTCGGGGACGAGGTGATCGGGGCCGAACTGGTGGGTCTGCTGCCGGCGGCCGTGCTCCGGGCGGTGCCCGAAGGACGGTGGGCCCAGTTGGACCTGGCCGAAGGATCGACCATCGAGGCCCGGCTGGAGGATGCCTCGCTCAGGAGGCGCTGACCATGGCGGCCCGGCGCTGCATGGCCCGGGCCCGGCGGAGCCGACGGCGCTCCCGCTCGCTCATACCGCCCCAGATGCCGAACTTCTCACCGTTGGCCAGGGCGTACTCCAGGCAGTCCTCGCGGACCACGCAACCGCGGCAGACCTCTTTGGCCTCCCGGGTGGAGGCGCCGCGCTCGGGGAAGAAGAGGTCCGGGTCGACTCCCATGCAGTTGGCCTGGGTTTGCCAGCCTCGTTCTTGGCGCCCCTGTAATAGCGACACAAGGTCCATCGGATCGCCTCCCCTCTACGGTTGCTCTTCCACGGTTGTAACTACAGTGTTGTTATCTTCCTTCATCCCCGGCGGGAACGCAAGGGGAGGACCGGGGAGAAGGGCCGTGTTGCAGGCCTGAACGCGCCAGCGGGACCGCCCGGGCTGCGGGTCGTCGGCCCGGAGGGCCAGGTAGACGTCCGGTGGCCCGCCCGAGCGGGACCGCCGGTCAGCCAGCCGGGCGCAGGACCCGACGGTGCTGGAGGAAGTCGACCAGCACGTAGCCGCCCAGGGCGTCGGGGGTGGTGTAGAAGGTCCGACCGCCGTTCAGCCGCGAGATCTGCTCGACGAAGGGGAACTGCGTCCGTTCGAGGTCCAGGGCGAAGACGTTGATGGTGATCCGGGCCCGGGTGCAGCGCACCACCTCGGCCATCGTGCGGTGCAGGGTCTCGGGCAGCGGCGGGTAGCTGAAGATCGGCTCGCCGCTCGGGTCGATGTGCGCCGTCGGCTCGCCGTCGGTGACCACGATGATCTGCTTGGTCCCGTGCTCGTGGGCCAGCATCCGACGGGCCAGCAGCAAGGCGTGCTGGAGGTTGGTCCCGTAGACGTAGTCCCACATGGCCGTGGGCAGGTCCTCGGGCTTGATCTCCCGGGCCACCTCGGAGAAGCCGACGATCCCGAGGAAGTCCCGTGGGAACCGGCTGGTGATGAGGGTCTGGAGGGCCATGGCCATCTTCTTGGCCGGGACGAAGTTGTCCCGCATGGGCATCGACATCGACAGGTCGACCAACAGGACCGTCGCCGAGCGGGCCAGGGCCTCGGTCTCGACCACCTCGAAGTCGTCGGGCGACAGCCGGACCGGGATCCCGGCCCCCGAGCGCCGGACGGCGTTGTGGACCGTCTGGGTCAGGTGCAGGTTGAAGGGATCGCCGTACTCGTAGGGCTTGGTGGTCTCCTCGCGGTCGTGACCCGACCCCGACCAGGTCGCCTTGTGGTCGCCGATCCCACCCTTGTTCATCTGCGAGAACACGTCGTTGAGGGCCTTCTGGCCCAGTCGACGCACGCCTTGGGGGGTGAGCTCGGTCCGGCCGCCCTTGTTCTCGATCAGCCCGGCCTCCTCGAGGGTCCGGGCCAGGCGGGCCAGGCGGTCGAGGGCCCGGGCGCTGTCCTCCCCCAGGTGGTCCTTCACCCGGTCGAGGTCGATCTCCGAGAGGGCCGCCGGCGAGGTGGCCGACTGCAGGATCTCCTCCATGCGGTCGAGGTCGTTCAGGTCCGACATGAGGTCGGTGGCCTCGCCCAACCCCATCTGGCCCTCCCCGGTGAACTGCCGGGACTGCTCCCAGCCGGCATCGGGGAAGGCCCGCTGGAGGTTGCCGGACAACCGCTCCATCTGCCAGCGCAGGTCCATGTCCTCCATGAGGTTCTCGGCCAGCTGGCGCAGCTGGGAGCGCTGCTCGGGCGAGAGGGACCGCCACATGGCCTCGGCCGCCGCCATCCGCTCCGCCAGCTGCTGGAGCAGCTCGTCGAGGTTCTGCGGGTCGCCGGGGAACAGGTCCCCGAACTGGGACATGAAGTCCTCGAAGGTCGGGTCGAGCTCGTCGCCGCGCTCGCGCTGCTCGAGCATCCGGTTCAGGGCGTCGAACGCCTGGCGGGTCCGCTCGATCTGCTCGGGGTCCATGGAGCTGAGGGCGTCCGACGCTCCCTGGAAATAGGTGTCGACGACCTCCTGGCGGAGCTCCTCGACCAGGGCCTCGAAGGCCTCCCGGGCCTCGGTCGAGACGAACTGGTGGCTCTGGAGATCGCGGACCCGCCCGGCCACGTCACCCGGCAGCAGGTCGAGGGCCATGCGCCGCTCGGCCGCCACGTCCTCGGTGACCTCCTGGCGGCGTTCGTCACCGGCCGACCGGGCCTCCTCCTCGAGCTCGTCGATGGCCGCCCGCTCCTCGTCGACGATCTCGTCGAGCCGCTCGGAGATGGCCTGCAACCGGCCGTCGGGGTCGCCCTGGGCCAGCATCTCGGCCCGGCGGCGGCGCAGCCGCTCGAGCATCTCGCGCAGTCCCGGCACCTGCTCGCCGTCGGGCGTGCGCATGCCGCCCCGGAGCAGTCGTCGGAGGGCGTCGTTCAGGTCGCCCCCGGCCAGCAGGTCGTCGGTGAGGCCGGCCAGCAGGTCGTCGGCGTCGAGATCGGGGGTCTGCTGGCTCCCGTCCCACTGCCGGTAGTCGTAGCGGGCGGTCATCGGGTCACCTCCGACTGCGGTAGAGGGCCCGGGGGCCCGAGGCGTCCTTGTTGAGTCGTTTGGTCAGGTGGAGCCCCTCGAGCAGGAACTCGAGGGCGCTGGCCAGCTCGGCCGCCGACGGGTCGCCCTCGCCGGCCAGCTCCCGGGTCGGGGGCTCGAGGGCCGGCATGTTGGCCAGGACGCCCAGGTAGTCCTCCGACGGCAGGTCGTCCCCGGCGTGCACCACCACCTCGGCGTCGAAGGAGCCGACGACCCCCGAGGGGTCGTCGAGGGTCACCCGCCGGCGGAAGACCGCCAGCACGGCCGCCGCCACCAGGTGGGCGACGACCTCGTCCTCCCGGCCCTCCTCCAGCGCCTCGACCTCCACCTTGCCCTGGGTCGAGGCGACCATGGCCGACAGGTCGCTGACCCGGGGCACGGCCACCGGGTCGCCGGTGCGCAGGGCCCGCCGGGTGGCGTTGGCCACCAGCGTCTCGTAGTTGGCGATGGTGAGGCGCACCGAGACGCCGCTGCGCTGGTTGAGGTGGGGGCTGCGCCGGGCCAGCTGGCTCATCTCGGCCACCACCTCCTCCAAGAAGTCGGGGACGACGACCGGGACCCCGCCCTCGGGCAGCTCGGACTCCGAGCGCATGATGGTGACCTCGGTGGCCGTGTCCAGCGGGTAGTGGGTGCGGATCTGGGCCCCGAACCGGTCCTTCAGCGGCGTGATGATCCGACCCCGGTTCGTGTAGTCCTCGGGGTTGGCCGTCGCCACCAGCACGATGTCGAGCGGCAACCGGATCCGGTGGCCGCGGATCTGGACGTCGCGCTCCTCGAGCACGTTCAACAGGCCGACCTGGATACGTTCGGCCAGGTCGGGGAGCTCGTTGATGGCGAAGATGCCCCGGTTGACCCGGGGCACCAAGCCGTAGTGCAGGGCCAGCTCGTCGGACAGGTACCGGCCCTCGGCCACCTTGATGGGGTCGACCTCGCCGATCAGGTCGGCGATCGAGGTGTCGGGGGTGGCCAGCTTCTCGCCGTAGCGGTCGGACCGGTGCAGCCAGTCGATCGGGGTCTCGTCGCCGTGCTCGGCCACCTCGAGACGGGCGTAGCGGGAGGTCGGGTGGTACGGGTCGTCGTTGATCTCCGAGCCGGCGACGATGGGGATCCACTCGTCGAGCAGGCTCACCAGCGACCGGATCAGGCGGGTCTTGGCCTGGCCCCGCTCGCCCAGCAGGATCACGTCGTGCCCGGCCAACAGGGCGTTCTCCATCTGCGGGATCACCGTGGTCTCGAACCCGAGCACCCCGGTCACCAGGGGCTCCCCGGCGGCGATCTTGGCGCTGGCGTTGGTCCGCAGCTCCTGGCTGACGGGAACCGACTGCCAGCCCGAGGTCCGGAGGGCACCGAGGGACCGGGGGAGGTCGCCAGGAACAGGGGGGCGCAGGGATTCATCAGCCATATCGCGAGCCTATGCCCGTGAGTTGTGTGTATCGGCGCCGGGGATGGAAAGATGGCCACCGTTTGGTTCCGGGGCGCCCCGTCGGGTGCCCCGAGGTGGCCCGGGAACGATGACGAGGACCGCCCGCACCTACGGGCGCGGGGGAGGAGGTTGGTGTGACGACGGTCGAGAACGCGACGGTGACCCCGGTTGCCCTGGGCGGGACCCGTGGAGGGCCTGATACCCCGACCCTGCGGAAGGACCGCTGGTGGATCCAGCCGGTGGTCACGGTCTCCGTGCTGGCCGCCTTCGTGGCGTACTCCACCTATGCCGCCTTCGCCAACAAGGACTACTACGTCGGGGTCAACGGTCCCGGCACCCTGCACCGCAACCTGATCTCGCCCTTCTACTCCCCCTGCATCACCGGGAGCTGCGTCCCGGGATCGCACCCGGGCACGGTCATCACCTGGTGGCAGATCTCGCCGGCCCTGTTGATCCTGATCTTCCCGCTCGGCTTCCGCCTCACCTGCTACTACTACCGCAAGGCCTACTACCGGTCCTTCTGGTGGTCGCCGCCGGCGTGCGCCGTGTCCGACGCCCACGGCAGCTACTCGGGTGAGGCCAAGCTCCCGCTGGTCCTCCAGAACATCCACCGCTACTTCTTCTACGCCGGGCTGGTGTTCAACGTCATCTTGACCATCGACGCCGTCGAATCCTTCCGACAGCCCGGGCTGGGCATCGGCGTGACCGGGGGCACCATCGTGCTGTGCGTCAACGCCGTGCTGCTCTGGCTGTACAGCCTCTCCTGCCATGCCTGCCGACACCTGTGCGGTGGCGGGGTGAACCGGTTCTCCGAGCATCCGCTCCGCTTCCGCTTCTGGAAGTTCGTCACCCCGCTCAACTCCAAGCACATGGTGTTCGCGTGGTGCAGCCTGCTCTTCGTGGCCTTCACCGACCTCTACGTCCGACTCGTGGCCAGTGGGGCGTTCCATGACCCCAAGCTGTTCTGAGCCCGGGCCACCGACCAACGACGAACGAACCGCGCCGACCGCCGACCCGCAGAAGCCGGCACCGGCACCGACCAGGAGCACGACGACCCAGATGGCCGAACTAGAGACCCACAATTACGACGTGATCGTGATCGGCGCCGGTGGCGCCGGGTTGCGGGCCGCCGTCGAGGCCAAGGAGCGAGGCCTGCGGGTGGCGCTCGTCTGCAAGTCGCTGCTGGGCAAGGCCCACACGGTCATGGCCGAGGGCGGCGTGGCGGCGGCCATGGGCAACGTCTACACCGAGGACAACTGGCAGGTGCACTTCCGCGACACCATGCGCGGCGGCAAGATGCTCAACAACTGGCGCATGGCCCAGCTCCACGCCCAGGAGGCCCCGGACCGGGTGCGCGAGCTCGAGGCCTGGGGGGCCCTGTTCGACCGGACCAAGGACGGCCGGATCACCCAGCGGGACTTCGGTGGCCACCGCTACGCCCGCCTGGCCCACGTGGGTGACCGCACCGGCCTCGAGCTGATCCGCACGATGCAGCAGAAGGTCGTGTCGATGGGCGTCGACGTCTTCATGGAGTGCAAGGTCCTGCGCCTCCTGTCCGACGCCGACGGCCGGATCTCCGGGGCCATCGGCTACTGGCGCCCGACCGGCGAGTTCGTCGCCTTCACGGCCAAGGCGGTGGTGCTGGCCACCGGCTCGATCGGCAAGAGCTGGATGTACACCTCGAACTCGTGGGAGTCGACCGGGGACGGTCACGCCATGGCCATCTGGGCCGGGGCCGACGTCATCGAGATGGAGTGCGTGCAGTTCCACCCGACCGGCATGGTCTGGCCCCTCTCGGTCCGCGGCCTCCTCGTCACCGAGGGCGTCCGGGGCGACGGTGGCGCGCTGCGCAACAGCGACGGCAAGCGCTTCATGTTCGACTACGTGGCCCCGATGTTCCGGGCCGAGACGGCCGAGACCGAGGAAGAGGCCGACCGCTGGTACGACGACCACATCAACAACCGCCGTACGCCCGACCTCCTGCCCCGCGACGAGGTGGCCCGGGCCATCAACTCCGAGGTCAAGGCCGGCCGGGGCAGCCCGCACGGCGGGGTGTTCCTCGACATCGCCACCCGGCGCTCGGCCGAGTACATCCGGCGCCGCCTGCCCTCGATGTACCACCAGTTCATGGAGCTGGCCGGCGTCGACATCACCACCACGCCCATGGAAGTCGGCCCGACCTGCCACTACATGATGGGCGGGGTCCGGGTCGACGCCGAGACCGAGGCGGCCACCGTCCCGGGGCTCTTCGCCGCCGGCGAGGTCGCCGGCGGCATGCACGGGGCCAACCGGCTGGGCGGGAACTCGCTGTCGGACCTCTTGGTCTTCGGCCGGCGGGCCGGCCTCGGGGCCTCGGACTTCGCCGAGGGCCGGACCGGCGACGTCGTGGTCGACCAGGGCCAGATCGACGAGGCCATGCAGGCCGCCCTGGCCCCGTTCTCCCGGGAGGCCGGCGAGAACCCCTACGCCATCCAGCACGACCTGCAGGAGACCATGCAGGCCCTGGTCGGGATCATCCGCAACGGCCCCGAGCTCGAGGAGGCCCTCGAGAAGCTGGTGGGCCTGAAGGAGCGGGCGTCGAAGGTGTCGATCGGCGGCGGCCGGGCCTACAACCCCGGCTGGAACCTGGTCACCGACCTGCCCTCGATGCTCACCGTGTCGACCGCCGTGGCCCAGGGGGCCCTGGCCCGCCGGGAGAGCCGGGGCGGCCACACCCGGGAGGACTTCCCGGCCGCCGACCCCGAGTTCGGCAAGATCAACCTGGTCCAACGCCAGCCCGGCGAGCGGGGCATGCTCGGCGAGATCACCGTCAACCCCGAGCCGCTGCCGGTCATGCCGGCCGAGCTGCAGGCACTGTTTGAGGAGGCACACTGATGGCCGACAACGTCACGTTGCACGTCTGGCGGGGTGACCCCTCCGGCGGAGAGTTCCAGGACTACACCCTGCCGGCCCAGGACGGCGAAGTGGTGCTCGACGTCATCCACCGGGTCCAGGCCACCGACGCCCCCGACCTGGCCTGCCGGTGGAACTGCAAGGCCGGCAAGTGCGGGTCGTGCTCGGCCGAGATCAACGGCAAGCCCCGGCTGATGTGCATGACCCGGATGGACCAGCTGCCCGAGGGCGAGCCGGTGACCGTGGCCCCGATGAAGGCCTTCCCGATCATCCGCGACCTGGTGACCGACGTCAGCTTCAACTACGAGAAGGCCAAGCAGGTCCCGGCCTTCCACCCGGCGCCCCCGCCGCCCGAGGGCTACCGCATGCAGCAGGTCGACATCGAGCGGGGCCAGGAGTTCCGCAAGTGCATCGAGTGCTTCATGTGCCAGGACGTCTGCCACGTGATCCGTGACCACGAGGAGAACAAGACCCGCTACGCCGGGCCTCGCTTCTTCATCCGCTACGCCGAGCTCGACATGCACCCGCTCGACACCAACGACCGGCGTGAGCTGGTCCGTCAGCAGGCCGGCCTCGGCATGTGCAACATCACCAAGTGCTGCACCGAGGTGTGCCCCGAGCACATCAAGATCACCGACAACGCCATCATCCCCATGAAGGAGCGGGTCGTCGACGCCTCCTACGACCCGGTGGCCTGGCTCGGTCGCAAGATCCTGCGGCGCAAGAAGTTCACCGCCGAGGAGGCCGCCTCCGGCGGCCAGTAGCCGGCACCGTCGGTCGATCGAGCATGCCGAGGTTCCTCTCCGAGGACTGGGTCACCGAGTTCAATCGGGCGGTCGCCGATACCGCGGTGACACCGCCGGCCGACACGGCGTCGATCAGCGCGTCGAGCGGCACCTTCTCGGTTGCCCAACTGGTGCGTGACGTCCCCGGTGCCGACGGCGAGCCGGCGGGCGACGTCGGCACGATCCTGACCGTGGCGGGCGGCGGGCTGGTGCTCTCGCGGTTCGATGCCACGTCCCCTCCCCCGGGCCCGCCCAGCGTCACCATCTCGCTCGACTACGCCGACGCCGTCGCGCTGTCGCGCGGCGAGCTCGAGGCGGCCGAGCTGCTCGGCACCGGCCGGGTGCGGGTGCGGGGCGACCTGTCGGTCCTGGTCGCCGGCCAAGCGGCACTGGCCCAGGCGGCCCACCAGCTCGACGGGCTCCACGCCACCACCACCTACTGACGGCCGTCCGCGCGGCCCTGCGGCCGACGGGTCGGGGTCGCTGGGACGAGCCCGAGCGACGGGGATACCATCGACCCGTCGGCCCGTACTGGGCGGGCCGTGGAGAGGAGCGGCCACGTGCCCGTGCCGATCGACGATCATTTCCTGCAGTCCTACCGAGCCCTCCTGGACGCCGAGGACGGCGCCTTCGACGAGCTCGAGCATGCGTGCGAGGACGGCAACCGTCCCGAGTTCGATCTCGACATGACCGTCTGGCAGGACGCGCTCTCGAAGAAGCTGGCGTTCCTGCACTCGGCGGGCATCGAGGTGGCCCTCCCGACCCTCTGATCGGGGCCCGTCCCCTCTCGCCGCCCACCGGCGACGAGAGGGGCGGCCCGTCGACTCAGCCGAGCAGGCCCAGGCCCTGGACGTCGGCGCGCTCGCCCTCGAGCTCCTCGGTCGTGATCCGGATGCGGTCGGTGGCGAAGTCGTCGTGCTCGACGCCCTCGGCCACGGTCCAGCCACCGAGGCCGTCGGCGATCACCGGGAAGCCGAACTGCAGCCCCTCGGGGGTGCCGTACTGGCCCGAGCTGGCCACGGCGACCGAGACCGAGTCACCGGGGGCCGTCTTGGTGCGCAGGCCCACCACGGTGTCGATGGCCGCCGAGGCGGCCGAGGCGGCCGAGGAGGCGCCGCGGGCCTCGATGATGGCCGCCCCGCGCTTCTGCACGGTGGAGAGGAAGTCGCCCTGCAGCCACTCGTGGTCGGTGATGACCTCGGGGACCGGCTTGCCGTCGATCTTGGCGTTGGCGAAGTCCGGGAACTGGGTGGCCGAGTGGTTGCCCCAGATGGCCACGTTGGTCACCGAGGCCACCGGGACGCCGGCCTTCTGGGCCAGCTGGCCCTTGGCCCGGTTCTCGTCCAGGCGGGTCATGGCGAACCACCGGTCCGCCGGGACCTCGGGGGCGTTGGACCGGGCGATGAGACAGTTGGTGTTGCAGGGGTTGCCCGACGACCAGGACCCGGACGTCGTCGGCGGCGTTCTCGGCGATGGCCCGGCCCTGGGGCTTGAAGATGCCCCCGTTGACGCTCAGCAGGTCGCCCCGCTCCATGCCCGCCTTGCGGGGGATGGAGCCGACCAGGAGGGCCCAGGACGTGCCGTCGAAGGCCGTCTTGAGGTCCGAGGTGGCCACGATGTCGTGGACCAGCGGGAAGGCGCAGTCGTCGAGCTCCATGACGACGCCCTCGAGGGTCTTGAGGGCCGGCTCGATCTCGAGCAGGCGCAGGGTGACCGGCTGGTCGGGGCCGAGCAGCTGACCCGACGCGATGCGGAAGAGGAGCGAGTAGCCGATCTGTCCGGCGGCGCCGGTGACGGTGACGTTGATGGGGGTGGTTGCCATACCGAGCACGTTATGCCCGTCCGGCGCCCGGGTCGAGATCGCTTCGGCGGTGATCGGCAGGAGCGATACCGCCCGAATGCTGGGGCGATACCCGACCGGCCGCCGCTAGAGCCGGTCGGCCACCGCCTGGGCGAACTCGGAGCACTTGACCTCGGTCGTCGAGTCGTCGAGTCGGGCGAAGTCGAAGGTGACGATGCCCGAGCCGATGGTGTCCTCGAGGGCCCGGATGATGTCGGCGGCGGCGGCGTCCCACCCGATGCGCTGGAACAGCATGACCCCCGACAACAGCACCGAGCCGGGGTTGGCCCGGTCCTGGCCGGCGTACTTGGGGGCCGTCCCGTGGGTGGCTTCGAAGATGCTGTGGCCGGTGATGTAGTTGATGTTCCCGCCGGGGGCGATCCCGATACCGCCGACCTGGGCCGCCAGGGCGTCGGACATGTAGTCGCCGTTCAGGTTGGTGCTGGCGACCACGTCGAACTCGGTCGGGCGCAGCAGGAACTGCTGCAGGGCGTTGTCGGCGATGAGGTCCTCGACCAGGAGGCGGTCGCCGGGCTCCCCGCCGCAGTCGTCGTAGGCCACGGCCACGTCGGCGAACTCGTCCCGCACGACCTCGTAGCCCCAGGTCCTGAACGCCCCCTCGGTGTACTTCTGGATGTTGCCCTTGTGGACCATGGTCACCGAGCGCCGGCCCTGCTCGAGGGCGTAGGTGATGGCCGCCCGGATGAGGCGCTTGGAGCCGGTCTCGGAGATCGGCTTGATGCCGATGCCCGAGCCGTCGCGGATGGGCCAGCCCATCTCGTCGCGGAAGAAGGCGGTCAGCCGGTCGCCCTCGGGCGTCCCGGCCTCGGTCTCGTAGCCGGCGTAGACGTCCTCGGTGTTCTCCCGGAAGATGACCACGTCCACCAGCTCGGGGTGGGTGACCGGCGACGGGACGCCCCGGAACCAGCGGACCGGGCGGAGGCAGACGTAGAGGTCGAGCAGGCTCCGCAGGGCGACGTTGAGCGAGCGGATGCCCCCGCCGACCGGGGTGGTCAAGGGCCCCTTGATGCCGATCAGGTACTCCCGGAAGGCGTCGATCGTGGCCTCGGGCAGCCACTCCCCGGTCTCGTCGAAGGCCTTCTGCCCGGCCAGCACCTCGGTCCAGGCCACCCGGTGGCCGTACCGGGCGGCGGCGGTGTCGAGCACCAGCTTGGCCGCCGGCCAGATGTCCACACCGATCCCGTCCCCCTCGATGAAGGGGATGATCGGCTCCTCGGGGACCACCAGGGTGCCGTCCGCGGCCACGGTGATTCGTCCTGCCATGCGGGCAGGATACGGGCCACGCTCCACTGGTCCCCAATCGACCAGGTCAGCGGCCCGGCGAGGCGACGTGACTCAGAGGGCGAGCGACTCGTCCTCCGGTTCGAGGCCGAGCGAGCGGTAGATGTCACGGGTGGCGCTCGACTTGTTCAGTGTGTAGAAGTGCAGGCCCGGCGCCCCGGCGTCGAGCAACGCCCGGCCGAGGTCGGTGGTGATCGCCACGCCCTCGCGCCAGACCGCCTCGGCCCCGCCCTGCTCGTCGGCCGCCGCCAATCGGGCCACCTGCCACTCGGGCACCGCCGCACCCATCCGGGCCATCCTCGGGATCGAGGCCAGCGAGGTCACCGGCATGAGGCCCGGCAGGACGGGCTTGTGCACGTCGCGCTCGGCCAGGTCGGCCACCAGGCCCAGGTACTCGTCCAGCTCGAAGAAGAACTGGGTGACGCCGAAGTCGGCCAGCCGCAGCTTCGCCGCCAGGAAGTCCCGGTCGGCGCCGAGATCGCTCGAGGTGGGGTGGCCGGCCGGGTGGGCGGCGACGCCGATCGAGAAGCCACCGATGGCTCGGGCCAACTCGACCAGCTCGATGGCGTGGGCCAGCTCGCCCCGGGGGGCATCGGGGTCGGTCGGGTGGTCACCGCCCAGGGCCATCAGGTTGTCGATGCCCGCCTTGCGGTAGGCCACCAGGGTCTCGGCCAGCTCGAGCCGGGTGTGGGCCACGCAGATCAGGTGGGCCATGGGGACGAGCGACGTGGTGTGCAGCATGCCGCGGACCAGCTCGAAGGTCCGCTGGCGGGATTCCTGGCCGCCCCGGTAGGTCACCGACACGAAGGCCGGGGCCAGCGGCTCGAGCTCGCGGAGCGTGGTGGCCAGGCCGGCCAGCTCGACGTCGCTCTTGGGTGGGAAGAACTCGAAGGAGAACGTCCGCCCGGCCGCCAGCAGGTCGGCGATACGGGTCACCGGACGGCCCCCCGGGCGAGATCGGTCCGAGCCGCCGAGAGCGGCCAGGTCACCTCGTGGTCCAGTTCAGGGCGCTGCACGGGCAGCCAGCGTACTGCTCAGCCGGCGGGGGCCCGGCCGAAGTCGTCCTCCAGCCGGACGATGTCGTCCTCGCCGAAGTAGTCGCCGTGCTGGACCTCGATGAAGGTCAGGTCGTCCTCCCCCACGTTCTCGATGCGGTGGGCGGCCCCCCGGGGGATGTCGATGGCGTCACCCGGCCCGAGGCGGACGAGGGCTCCGTCCAGGGTCACCTGGGCCGAGCCCGACACGGTGAACCAGTGCTCGGCCCGGCGGGCGTGGCGCTGGTAGCTCAGCCGCTTGCCCGGACGGACGACGATCCGCTTGATCTTGTGGTCGGGGGCGTCGTCGTCGAGCACCGTGTACTCACCCCACGGGCGGACGTCGTGCTCGCGGCCTCTGGGGTCGTCGCTCACGCCGAGCGCTCCGCCGCCCGCACGGCGTTGCGCAGCAGCATCGCCCGGGTCATCGGCCCGACCCCGCCCAGCCGGGGGGTGATCCAGCCGGCCACCTCGGCCACCGACTCCTCCACGTCCGACAGGAGTTTGCGGCCCTCCCAGCTGGTGCCGGCACCGACCACCGCCGCCCCGGGTTTCACCATGTCGGGGGTGACCAGCCCGGCCCGGCCGGCGGCGGCCACGACCACGTCGGCTTGGCGGACGAGGGCGGCCATGTCGTCGACCCCGGTGTGGACCACCGTGACGGCGGCGTTGCACCCGGGACGCTTGAGTGCCAGGAGAAGGGCCAGGGGACGGCCGATGGTCAGGCCCCGCCCGATCACCACGACGTGGCGGCCTTCGACCGGCACGTCGTAGGCGTGCAGCATCTCGACGATGCCGGCCGGGGTGCAGGGCAGCGGACCGGGCGCCCCCATCACCAGCCGACCCAGGTTCACCGGGTGCAGCCCGTCGACGTCCTTGTCCGGATTGACGGCCAGCAGCGCCCGCTCCTCGTCGAGGCCGTCCGGCAGCGGCAGCTGGACCAGGTAGGCATGGACCGCCGGGTCATCGTTGAAGCGGGCGATGGCCGCCTCCAGCTCGAACTGGGTGGCCGTCGCCGGGAGCCGCTCGTCGAACGAGGCCATGCCGACCTGGGCGCAGTCCTCGTGCTTCATGGCCACGTAGCGGGCCGACGGGCCGTCGTCGCCCACCAGGATGGTCCCGAGGCCCACGTGGATGCCCTCGCCCCGCAGGCGGGCCACCCGGTCGGCCACCTCGGCCCGGATCTTGGCGGCCAGGGACTCCCCGTCCATCAACGTGGCGGTCGGCGCCGTGCTGGTCATCTCGTCCCTCTCATTCCCCGTCCCCCTTCACCCGACGTCGCCGGGCCGATCGACGGCACTCGTGGGCCCCTAGTGCCGGAAGTGCCGCTCACCCGTGGCCACCATGGCGATCCCGGCGGCGTCGGCCGCCTCGATGACCTCGCCGTCGCGCACCGAGCCGCCCGGCTGGACCACCGCCGTGACCCCGGCCCGGGCCAGCACCTCGAGGCCGTCGGGGAACGGGAAGAAGGCGTCGCTCGCCCCGGCCCCGCCCCGGGCCCGCTCGCCGGCCTTGCTGACGGCGATCTCGGCCGCCACCACCCGGGACTGCTGGCCGGCCCCGACCCCCACGGCCTGGCCGTCGGTGACGATGGCGATGGCGTTGGAGGTGGTCCGGCCACAGACCCGCCAGCTGAGCTGCAGATCCCGCCACTGGTCCTCGGTCGGGGCCGCCTTGGTCATGACGGTCCACGTCGAGCGGTCGGCCAGGAAGCGGTCGGCGTCCTGGACCAGCACGCTGTTGCCGAGCGTGCGGATCTGGCGGACGATCGGCTCGGGGGACGGCGCCGACAGGAGCCGGGTGGCCTTGCGCCGCGAGGTGAGCTGCTCGAGGGCCTCGGGGTCGTAGCCGGCCGCCATGATGACGTCGGCCTGGGGGCCGGCGGCGATCGCCGCCGCCACCTCCGCCGTGACCTGTCCCCCGATGGCCACGATGCCGCCGAACGCCGACTGCGGGTCGCACTCGAGCGCCCGCTCGTAGGCCGTGACGAGGTCCTCGGCGACGGCCGCCCCGCAGGGGTTGGCGTGCTTGATGATGGCCACCGCCGGGGTGCCGCCCACGTCGGCCGAGAGCTCGTGCACCAGCCGCCAGGCGGCGTCGCCGTCGAAGATGTTGAGGTAGGAGAGGGCCTTGCCGCCGTGCTGGACGGCCGAGTCCCACCACGAGGGGGCGCCGGCCACCCGGTAGCGGGCGCCGACCTGGTGGGGGTTCTCGCCGTAGCGCAGGATCTCGGCCCGCTCCAGGGTGACGTGCACGGTGGCCGGCAGGCGGGCCTCGGCCTCGTCGAGGGCGGGCGCCCCGGCGGGCGCCGCCACTTCCCCGTTCCCCTCGTCGAACCAGGCCACGATGGCCGCGTCGTAGGCCGCCGTGTGGGCGAAGGCCGCCCGGGCCAGGTCGAGCCGGGTCGCCGCCGACAGGGCCCCGTCGGCCCGCAGCTCGTCGAGCAGTCGCGGGTAGTCGGCCGGCCGGACGACCACGCCCACGTGGGCGAAGTTCTTGGCCGCCGCCCGGACCATGGTCGGGCCGCCCACGTCGATCAGCTCGATCGAGGGGTCCGAGCTGAAGGGGTAGAGGTTGCACACCACCAGGTCGATCGGCTCGATGCGCTGCGACTCGAGGTCGGCCAGGTGTTCGGGCTTGCTCCGGTCGGCCAGGATCCCGCCGTGGATCCGAGGGTGGAGGGTCTTCACCCGGCCCGCCCAGCATCTCGGGCGACTCGGTGATCTCGGCCACCTGGCGGTGGGCGATGCCGGCCTCGGTCAGGGCCGCCGAGGTGTTGCCGCTGGCCACCAGGTCCCAGCCCAGACCGTCCAGGCCCTGGGCCAGCTCGACCAGTCCGGTCTTGTCGTACACCGAGAGCAGGGCTCTCATGCTCGTACCTCCTCGGGACGGGGCATGCCGTCCGCCGTCCGGCCCGCCGCCAGCTCGGCGAGCACCTGGTGGATGGTCGACGGGTACAGCCGCCGCTCGACCTCCTTGATCCGTTCGTGCAGTGACTCGACGGTGTCGTCGGGCCGGACGGCCACCGCCTCTTGGGCCAGGATCGGCCCCGTGTCCATCTCGAGCCCGGCCAGGTGGACCGTGCAGCCGGTGACCTTGACCCCGGCGGCCAGGGCGTCCTCCACGCCGTGCCAGCCCGGGAAGGCCGGCAGAGTGCCGGGTGGGTGTTCAGGATCCGGCCGGCGAAGGCGTCGTGGATGGGCTGGTCGAGCACCGTGCCGAAGCCGGCCATGGCCACGAGGCCGGTCGCATCCCGGGTCAGGACGTCGGTCACCGCCCGGGTGTAGCCCTCACGGTCGAACGCCTTCGAGAAGCCGCCCCAGTCCTTGCGGTCCACCAGGACGGCCGGGACCCCGCCCCGCTCGGCCACCTCGAGGCCGGCGCACGGCCGGTCCGACACGACCAGGCTGACCGGGACGTCGGCGTCCAGCATGGCCTGGAGGATCGTCCCACTGCCCGAGACCAAGACCGCGACGCGCACCTGGCCAACCTACCAATGACCGGGACCGTGCCCCGGCACGACGCGACCGCTCGGTCAGGACAGGCCCCGGACGATCTCGACCATCCGCTCGCCGCACTCCGTCGGGTTCTGGGCCACGGTGACCCCGGCCGCCGACAGGGCGTCCATCTTGGCCTGGGCCGTGCCCTGGGAACCCGAGATGATGGCTCCGGCGTGGCCCATCTTGCGCCCCGGAGGGGCGGTGACGCCGGCGATGTAGGCGGCGATGGGCTTGGTGACGTTGTCGGCGATGAAGGCGGCGGCGTCCTCCTCGGCCGACCCGCCGATCTCCCCGATCATCATGATGGCCTTGGTCTCGGGGTCGGCCTCGAACGCCGCCAGGCAGTCGATGAAGTTGGTCCCCGGGACCGGGTCGCCACCGATGCCGACGCAGGTCGTCTGGCCGATGCCCTGCTGGGACAGCTCGTGCAGCGCCTGGTAGGTCAAGGTGCCCGAGCGGCTCACGATGCCGACGGGGCCGCCGGGCAGGGCGATGTCACCCGACGTGATGCCGATGTTGCACTTCCCGGGCGAGATGATCCCCGGGCAGTTGGGGCCGAGCAGCCGGGTGTCGGGGTAGTCCTCGAGCAGCCGGTTGTAGGCCACCGCCTCGTCCTGGGCCGGGATGCCCTCGGTGATGCACACGATGAAGGCGACGCCGGCCGCGGCGGCCTCCACGATGGCGTCGGCGGCGCCGCGCGGCGGCACCGAGATGAACGACGCCGTGGCCCCGGTGGCCTCGACGGCCTCGGCCACCGTGGCGTACACCGGGATGCCCTCGATGTCCTCACCACCCCGCTTCGGGTTGGTCCCGGCCACCACCTTGGTGCCGTAGGCCCGGTTGCGCAGGCCGTGGTACAGGCCCTGGCTGGTCGGGCTGATGCCCTGGATGATGACGGTGGTGTTCTCGTCTACGAAGATGCTCATTGCTTGCTCCTGGGTCGGTCCGGGACGCGCTGCCCGGGGGAGAGGTCGGTCCTGCGCTCGTGCGGCGGGTCAGCCGGCGAGGGCCACGGCCCGGCGGGCGGCGTCCAGCATGGTCGGCTCGGCGATGAGCCGGTCGTTCAGGTGGTCGGCCAGGAGTGCCCGGCCCTGGTCGACGTTGGTGCCGTCGAGCCGGAGCACGATCGGCGAGCGGATCTCGACCCGGCTCAGGGCCTCGATGATGCCCTTGGCCACCTCGTCGACCCGGGTGATGCCGCCGAAGATGTTGACGAAGATCGACCGCACGGCCGGGTCCGAGTTGATGACCTCGAGGGCGGCGGTCATCACGTCGGCGTTGGCGCCGCCGCCGATGTCGAGGAAGTTGGCCGCCGTCCCGCCGGCCTGGGTGACCACGTCGAGGGTGCTCATGGCCAGCCCGGCGCCGTTGGCGATGATGCCGACCGAGCCCGAGAGGCCGATGTAGTTGAGGCCCCGGGACTTGGCCAGGGTCTCCCGCTCGTCCTCGTTGGACGAGTCCTCGAACTCCTCCCACTCGGGGTGCCGGAAGGCGGCGTTCTCGTCCAGCGTGACCTTGGCGTCGAGGGCGTGGACCTTGCCCTCGGTCGTGAGGATCAGCGGGTTGATCTCGGCCAGGTCGCAGTCGCCCTCGACGTAGCAGCGGTACAGCCGCACGAGGACCTCGGCGGCCTGGTCACGGGCCTCCTCGTCCAGGTTGGCCTCGTCGACCCAGCGGCGGGCGGTGGCGGCGTCCAGCCCGAGCAGCGGGTTGATGTGGATCTTGGCGATGGCGTCGGGGTTGGTCTGGGCGACCTCCTCGATCTCCACCCCGCCCTCGGCCGACAGCATGCCGAAGTGCAGCTTGGCCTGACGGTCCAGGGTGAAGCTGGCGTAGTACTCCTTGGCGATGTCCGAGGAGTGCTCGAGCCAGATGCGGTGCACCGTGTGGCCCTTGATGTCCATGCCGAGGATGGCCTCGGCATAGGTCCGGGCCTCCTCGGCGTTGTCGGCGATCTTGATGCCGCCGGCCTTGCCCCGGCCACCCACCTTGACCTGGGCCTTGACGACCACCGGGTAGCCGGCCTCGTCGGCCACGGCGACCGCCTCGTCGGGCGTGTCGGCGACGCCACCGGGTGACGTCGGGATGCCGAAGCGGGCGAAGTACTGCTTGCCCTGGTACTCGTAGAGATCCACTGCTGTCCTCTCCTCGTATTGCCGGAACTGCGGTTCTGGGTGCTGCGGTTCTGGGTGCTGCGGTGTTCGATCCTGCGGGCCGGCCGTCCCGCTGCCGACGGCGTCGACCTCTACGGCGTGGTGACGTGGACGACCGTCGGAGCCCGGCCGCAGGGGCAGCGCCGCCCGGCCGGTACCCCGGGGCCTCAGACCCCGATGGTCTCCTCCCGGGCGTCGAGGGCGTCGGCCAGCCAGCGGCCGATGGACGGGAGCGGGGCCCCGGGCGTGAACACCTCGGCCACGCCCTGGGCCTTGAGGGTGGGGATGTCGGCGGTCGGGATGATCCCCCCGACCAGCACCAGCACGTCCTCGCGACCCTGTTCCTTCAGGCCTTCCATCACCCGGGGCACCAGCGTGAGGTGGGCCCCGGAGAGCAGCGACAGCCCGACGGCGTCGGCGTCCTCTTGGATCACCGCCGCCACCACCTGCTCGGGGGTCTGGTGGAGCCCGGTGTAGACGACCTCGAAGCCGTCGTCACGGAGTGCTCGAGCAATGACCTTGGCGCCTCGGTCGTGGCCGTCAAGACCCGGCTTGGCCACCACCACCCGGTATGGACGTTTCATCGATCCCCGATGATAGGCCCGACTGCCCCCCGGGGCGCCAGACGGGCCCGGAAAAGGTCAGGGACGGCGCAGCGGCGTGGCCGAGAGCAGCAGGTGCTTCTGCCCGACCTTGCCGAAACGCACCGTCGCCTGGGCCTTGTCGCCCTGGCCCTTGGTGGCCACCACCACCCCCTCGCCCCAGTGGTCGTGGACCACCGTCTCGCCCGGCACCAGCTCGAGCTTCTCGGCCCCGGTGGTCGTGCGCTCGGTCCGCCGGACCGGCGCCACCCCGCTCGGCAGGGTGCCCCCGAAGGCTGCCGCACCGCCGGGGACCCGGGCGGCACCGCTGGACGAGCCCACCCCGATGCGGGGCCGGGGGGCCACCAGGCCCACGTCCTTCACCAGCTCGGCCGGGAGCTCGGCCAGGAACCGGCTCGGGATGTTGTGCTGGGTCTGACCCCACAGCGAGCGCACCCAGGCGTGGGTGACGGCCAGGTGCCGGCGGGCCCGGGTGATGCCCACGTAGCAGAGCCGCCGCTCCTCCTCGAGCTCCAGGGGCTCGCCGAGCGACCGGAAGTGGGGGAAGATCCCGTCCTCCAGGCCGACCAGGAACACCGCCGGGAACTCGAGGCCCTTGGCCGTGTGCAGGGTCATCATCGACACCCGCGTGCCGTCGCCGTCGATCTCGTCGGAGTCGGCCACCAGGGCCACCGTCTCGAGGAACTCGGGGACCTCCTCGAACTCGCCGGCCACGCCGACCAGCTCGGCGATGTTCTCGATGCGACCGTCGGCCTCGTGGGACCGTTCGGCCACCAGCTCCTTCAGGTAGCCCGTCCGCTCGGCCGTGGCCTGGACCAGCGTCCCCGGGCCGACCGACCCCAGCATCCCCCGCAGCTCGGCCAGCGTCGCCGCCAGCTCCTCGGCCCCCTTCAACGCCTTGCCCGAGAGGCCGGCGTCGGCGGCCGAGGCGATGGCGGCGTCGAAGGAGGTCCCGTTCCTGGCCGCCCACGCCCCGAGCTTGGCCACCGAGGTGGTGCCGATCCCCCGCTTGGGCACGTTGACGATCCGACGGGCCGAGACCTCGTCGGCCGGGTTGGCCAGCAACCGCACGTAGGCCAGGAGGTCCTTGATCTCCCGACGGTCGTAGAAGCGGGAGCCGCCCACCACCTTGTAGGGCACGCCCGAGAAGATCAGGGCGTCCTCGAGCACCCGGGACTGGGCGTTGGTCCGGTAGAAGATGGCCGCGTCGCCGAAGGCCAGCCCCTCGGCGTGGTGGAGGCGCAGGATCTCCGAGGCCACCCAGGCCGCCTCGTCGCGCTCGTCCTCGGCCCGGTAGCGCAGGATCGGCGGGCCGGCCTCGTCCTCGGTGAACAGGCGCTTGGGCCGGCGGCCCAGGTTGTTGGCGATGACGGCGTTGGCGGCGTCCAGGATGACCTGGGTCGAGCGGAAGTTCTGCTCGAGCAGGACCACCGAGGCGTTGGGGAACGTCGACTCGAAGTCCAAGATGTTGGAGATGTCGGCGCCCCGCCACTTGTAGACCGACTGGTCGGAGTCGCCGACCACCGTGACGTTGCCGTGCTTGCGCCCGAGCAGCAGGACCAGCTCGTTCTGGGCCCGGTTGGTGTCCTGGTACTCGTCGACCAGGATGTGCTTGAAGCGCTCCTGGTAGGCGTCCAGCACGTCGTCGCAGGACTGCAGCACGTTGACCGCCAGCATCAGGAGGTCGTCGAAGTCCATGGCGTTGGCCGCCAGCAGCCGGCGCTGGTACTCGGCGTAGACGTCGCCGATCCGCCGGCGGAAGGGGTCGCCCTCGGACTGGGCCCCCGCCCGGAAGGACTCGAAGTCGATCAGCTCCGCCTTGGCCTGGCCGATCACGGCGGCCACCGAGCGCGGCGGCAGTCGCTTGGTGTCGAGGCCCAGCTCGGCCATCACCAGCTCGATCATCCGGCGCGAGTCGGTGTCGTCGTAGACGGTGAACGTCGGCTGGTACCCGAGACGATGGGCGTGGGAGCGCAGGATGCGCAGGCAGGCCGAGTGGAAGGTCGACACCCACATGCGCTCGGCCCGCGGCCCCACCAGGTCCACCACCCGGCGCCGCATCTCGTCGGCCGCTTTGTTGGTGAAGGTGATGGCCAGGATCTGGCGCGTGGTGGCGTCGCCGGTGGCCAGCAGGTGGGCGATGCGCCGGGTCAGGACCCGGGTCTTGCCCGAGCCGGCGCCGGCCACCACCAAGAGCGGCCCGCCCCGGTGCTCGGCCGCCTGGCGCTGGGGCTCGGTCAGGCCCTCGACCAGGGCCGCCGGGTCGATCAGCCCGGGCGAGCGCAGCTCGGCCCACCGGTCGCCGACCGCCGTGGCCACGACCGGGCCGCGGCCCTCGTCGGTGTCGTCGAAGGGGAGGTGGGGCGGGGAGGGCGGCTGCTCGTGGCCCGGCCAGACGGCGAGGTCGTCGGGGGCCGGCCCGTCGTCCTCGTCGTCGGAGAGCGGCTCCTCCCATGCCATGGTGGCCTGGGTGTCACTCATCGTCGGGCGCTCACTCCCACTCGATGGTGCCCGGGGGCTTCGAGGTCACGTCGAGCGCCACCCGGTTCACCCCGTCGACCTCGTTGATGATGCGCGAGGCCATCCGCTCGACCAGGTCGTAGGGCAGGCGGGCCCAGTCGGCGGTCATGGCGTCGTCGCTCGTCACCGCCCGGATCACGATCGGGTAGGCGTAGGTCCGGCCGTCGCCCATCACGCCCACGGTGCGCACGGCCGGCAGCACGGCGAAGCTCTGCCACAGCTCGCCGTAGAGGCCGGCCTTGCGGATCTCCTCGATCACCACGGCGTCGGCCGCCCGCAGGATCGTCGGCCCGCTCCGGGGTGACCTCGCCGACGATCCGCACGGCCAGCCCCGGGCCCGGGAACGGCTGGCGCCAGACGATCTCGTGGGGCAGGCCCAGCTCCTCGCCGACCGCCCGCACCTCGTCCTTGAAGAGCAGGCGGAGCGGCTCGATCAGGTCGAAGGCCAGGTCCTCGGGCAGCCCCCCCACGTTGTGGTGGGACTTGATGTTGGCGGCGCTGCCGCTCCCCGACTCGATCACGTCGGGGTACAGCGTCCCCTGGACCAAGAAGCGCGGCGCCGCGGTGTGGGCGGCCGCGTCGGCACCGGCCCCGAGGTCCCGGGCCACCTCCTCGAAGATCCGGATGAAGAGCTCGCCGATGATCTTGCGCTTGCGCTCGGGGTCGGTCACCCCGGCCAGCTGCTCGAAGAACCGGTCGGCCGCCTTCACGTGGATGAGGTCCACGTGGAACTGGCGGCGGAAGGTCTCTTCGACCTGGTCGGCCTCGCCGGCCCGCATCAGGCCGGTGTCGACGAAGACACAGGTCAGCTGGTCCCCGATGGCCTTGTGGACCAGAGCGGCGGCCACCGCCGAGTCCACCCCGCCCGACAGGGCGCACAGCACCCGGTCCGGGCCGACCTGGGCCCGCACCGCCTCGACCTGGCTCTCGATGATCGAGACGTGGGTCCACGTGGGCGGGATCCCGCAGACCTCCTGGCAGAACCGCTCGATGAGCTCCTTGCCCCGGTCGGTGTGGACCACCTCGGGGTGGAACTGCACCCCGTGGATCCGGCGCTCAGGGTCGTAGAGGGCGGCGACCGGGGCCTCGGGGCTGGACGCGCAGGCGACGAAGCCCTCCGGCACCTCGGTGATGGCGTCGCCGTGGCTCATCCAGACCTGGGGGTCGGCCGGCCAGTCGACGAACAGGGGCGAGGGCGGCCCCGACACGCTCAGCTGCGTCCGGCCGTACTCACCCCGGCCGGTGTGGGCCACCGTGCCGCCCAGCTGCTGGACCAAGAGCTGGGCGCCGTAGCAGATCCCGAGGATCGGGATACCGGCGTCGTAGATGGCCGGGTCGATGCTCGGGGCCGGGACCTCGTAGACCGACTTCGGGCCGCCCGACAGGATGATGCCCTTGGGTCGGCGGGCCACGATCTCGGCCACCGACATGGTCGGGGCGACGATCTCGGAGTAGACGTGGGCCTCCCGGACCCGACGGGCGATCAGCCGGGCGTACTGCGCACCGAAGTCGACGACGAGGACGACGTCGTCGACTGGTGTCAATGGCCCATGCCTACGCCCTGGGACCGCTGGAGCTGCTTGCCCTCGGTCTGCAGGGAGGGGGCCAACATGACCTCGGCCTTCTGGAACTCCTTGACCGTCTCGTAGCCGCAGGTGGCCATGGAGGTGCGCAGGGCGCCGAAGAGGTTCATGCGGCCGTCGTTCTCGTGGGCTGGGCCGAGGAGGATCTCCTTCAGGCTGCCCCGGACACCGGTGCGCACCCGGGCGCCGCGTGGCAGCGTCGGGTGGAAGGTGGCCATGCCCCAGTGGAAGCCGCGGGCCGGGGCCTCCTGGGCCGACGACAGCGGCGAGCCGAGCATGACGGCGTCGGCGCCACAGGCGATGGCCTTGGCCACGTCGCCGCCCTTGGACATGCCGCCGTCGGCGATGACATGGACGTAGACGCCGGTCTCGTCGAGGTGGCGCATCCGGGCACCGGCCACGTCGGCGATCGCCGTGGCCTGGGGCACGCCGATGCCGAGCACGCCCCGGGTGGTGCAGGCGTTGCCCGGGCCCACGCCGACCAGGACACCGACGGCGCCGGTCCGCATGAGGTGCAGGCCGGCTTGGTAGGAGGCGCAACCGCCGACGATCACCGGGATGTCGAACTCGCGAATGAACCGCTTCAGGTTGAGGGGCTCGGAGGTCTTCGACACGTGCTCGGCCGAGACCACCGTGCCCTGGATCACGAGCAGGTCCAGCTCGGCGGCGAGGATGGCCGGGGCGAGGGCCTCGGTCCGCTGCGGGGTGACCGAGGCGGCCACGGTGACCCCGGCCTCCTTCACCTGGCGGATGCGCTCGGTGACCAGCTCGAGCTTGACCGGCTCGGCGTACATCTGCTGCATCCGGGAGGTGGCCTTCTCGTCGTCGAGCTCACGGATCTCGTCGAACAAGGCGGTGGGGTCCTCGTAGCGGGTCCACAGACCCTCCAGGTTGAGGACGCCCAGGCCACCCAGGCGGCCGATCTCGATGGCCGTGTGGGGGCTGACCACGCCGTCCATGGCCGAGCCGAGCAGGGGCAACTCGAAGCTGTAGGCGTCGATCTCCCAGGAGATGTCGACGTCCTCGGGGTCCCGGGTGCGCCGACTGGGCACGATGGCGATGTCGTCGAACCCGTAGGCCTGACGCCCGGACTTGAAAATGCCGATCTCGATCTCAGCCACCAGTGCGCCCTCCGGCCCTCGTCCAGCCCGTCCTCGATTTCCGCCGGGCCGACACTCCGACGTCCCCCAAGGTTATCGGCTGCGGAGGTGCCCTCCGTGCCCTTTCGGGCGCCGGTCGGCCGATTTCCCGGCCGAGGTCGTCACGGTCGGTGGGCGACGCCCACGGCCACCGAGACCAGCTCGGTCAGGAGCCGGGCGGTCGCACCCCACACCGTCTCGCCGGCGACTTCGAAGAACCAGACCGGGAAACTGCCATCGGCTGACGTCGGGTCGAGCAGGTCCGGCCGGGCCCACCGCTCCTCGTGGAAGACCCCGTCGGCCGCCAGGTCGGCCAGGGCAACGTCGAAGACCCGGTCGACCTCGTCGGGACTGGCCACCAGCTGCGGACGGGCCGGGAGGGCCACCACCACCGGGGCGATCATCGAGCCCGACGACAGCGTGTGGACCGGACGGAGCCAACCCACCGTGGTCATCGGCCCGGTCAGCCCGACCTCCTCCTCGGCCTCCCGGCGGGCGGCGGTGGCCACGTCCTCCCCCGGGTCGAGCCGGCCACCGGGGAAGCTGATCTGGCTGGTGTGGGAGCGCAGCCGCGACGACCGACGGGTGAGGACCACCCGGGCCTCCCCCTCCTCTTCGAACAGGATGACCAGCACGGCCGAGGGCGAGGCCGCCAGCCGGGGGTCGGCCGTGTCGAGGACCATGTCCCCGTCGAGCCCCCCGGCCGGGTCGTCCCAGGGCGGCGGGCCGGTGCGGCCGGCGGCGGCCAAGCGCCCGACCACCACGTCCAGCGTGAGGCCCCGCCGGGCCGCCGGATCGAGGGTGGCCCACGGCGCGACGTCCCCCGGTCGGGCCCCGGCGGGCCGGGGGATGACCTGGGGCGGGAACCGCGGCGGGTCAGTCGGGGCCGGACACGGGCGTGACCCTAGCGACGGCGGTCGGTCGGTGACCCGGGCCCCGGCGGACGCGCCTCGGCCGGGCCACGGGGGCCCGGCCGAGGTCAACCATCGTCACGAGGGACGGTGGCGGGATCGTTACATCATCCCGCCCATGCCCCCCATACCGCCCATGCCGCCCATCGCCGCGGCCGCGGCGGCGGCGTCGGCACCGCCGCCCTTCTCGGGCTTGTCGGCCACGAGCGCCTCGGTGGTGAGGAGCAGCGAGGCGATCGAGGCGGCGTTCTGGAGCGCCGAGCGCGTCACCTTGGCCGGGTCGATGATCCCCTTCTTCACCAGGTCCTCGAGCTCGCCGGTGAGGGCGTTCAGGCCGATCGAGCCCTTGGCCTCCTCGACCTGGCGGACGAGCACCGCGCCCTCGAGGCCGGCGTTGGAGGCGATGCAGCGCAGCGGCTCCGAGAGGGCCTTGGAGACCAGCCGGGCGCCGGTGGCCTCGTCGCCCTGGAGGGTGGCGGCCAGGGCGTCGACGGCGGCCCGGCTCCGGACCAGCGCCGTCCCACCACCGGCGACGATCCCCTCCTCCACCGCGGCCCGGGTGGCCGAGAGGGCGTCCTCGATGCGGTGCTTCTTCTCCTTGAGCTCGACCTCGGTCGCCGCCCCGACCTTGACCACGGCCACGCCGCCGGCCAGCTTGGCCAGCCGCTCCTGCAGCTTCTCGCGGTCCCAGTCCGAGTCGGTCTCCTCGATCTCGCGCTTGATCTGGGCGACCCGGCCGGCGACGTCGCCGTCCTTGCCGCCGCCCTCGACCAGGGTGGTGTCGTCCTTGGTGATGATCACCCGGCGGGCCGAGCCCAGCAGGTCCAGCGTGGCGTTCTCGAGCTTGAGGCCGATCTCCTCGGAGATGACCTCACCACCGGTCAGCACCGCCATGTCCTGGAGCATCGCCTTGCGGCGCTCGCCGAAGCCGGGGGCCTTCACGGCCACCGAGGTGAACGTGCCCCGGATCTTGTTCACCACCAGCGTGGCCAGGGCCTCGCCCTCCACGTCCTCGGCGATGATCACCAGCGGCTTGCCGGTCTGCATGACCTTTTCGAGCACCGGCACCAGGTCGTGCACGGCCGAGACCTTCTGGTTGTAGAAGAGGATCAGGGCGTCCTCGAGCACCGCTTCCTGGCGCTCGGGGTCGGTGACGAAGTACGGCGAGAGGTAGCCCTTGTCGAACTGCATGCCCTCGGTCAGCTCGAGCTCGATGCCGAACGTGTTCGACTCCTCGACCGTCACCGTGCCGTCCTTGCCCACCTTGTCGATGGCGTCGGCCAGCACCTCACCGATGGTGACGTCGGCGGCCGAGATCGAGGCGACCTGGGCGATCTCCTGCTTCGAGTCGACCTCCTTGGCCTGGTCGGCGATCGAGCCGATGGCCGCCTTCACGGCCTGGTCGATGCCCCGCTTGAGACCGGTCGGGCTGGCGCCGGCGGCGACGTTGCGCAGCCCCTCGCTGATCAGCGCCTGGGCCAGCACCGTGGCCGTCGTGGTGCCGTCGCCGGCCACGTCGTTGGTCTTGGTGGCGACCTCCTTGACCAGCTGGGCCCCCATGTTCTCGAAGGGGTCCTCCAGCTCCACCTCACGGGCGATCGAGACGCCGTCGTTGGTGATGGTCGGGGCGCCGAACTTCTTCTCGATCACCACGTTGCGGCCCTTCGGGCCCAGGGTGACCTTGACGGTGTTGGCCAGCTTGTCGACGCCGGCCTCCAGGCCGCGTCGGGCTTGCTCGTCGAACTTCAACATCTTGGTCATCGTTGACCGACTCCTCTCGGGTCCCGCGGCGCGGGCCCATGCGTAGTGATGTGCACCGGCAGACAGCGGTCGGGCCGGGCGTCGTCGCCCGGCCCGACCAACGCTGTCGTTGCGATGGCTACTTCTTCTTGTCCACCTTGGCCAGGACGTCACGACCCGAAAGGATCAGCAGGTCCTCACCGTCGACGGTGATCTCGGTGCCCCCGTACTTGGAGTAGACGACGATGTCGCCCACCGCCACGTCGAGGGGGATGAGGTCGCCGGTGTTCTCGGCCCGACGGCCGGGACCGGTGGCCAGAACCTCACCCTGCTGGGGCTTCTCCTTGGCCGTGTCGGGGATCACCAGACCAGACGCCGTGGTCTCCTCGGACTCGCCCGGCCGGACAACAATCCGGTCATCGAGGGGATGCAAACTCATCGGAACGGCCTCCTTGGCACTGATTAGCACTCGAACCTTGCGAGTGCCAACGATAGCGGGCCGAGCGAGCAGTGGCAACCGCTAGCGAGCGGCGATTCCGCTCGCTCGGCGGTCGGGTCAGGCCAGCAACGACCGGTCGAGGTCGGCCAGGTGGGCCGCCCCGGCGAGGGCCATCGCCGCCGACAGGTCCTCGGTCACGGTCCGCAGGAGGGCCTCGACGGCCTCGGCACCCCCGGCGCCGAGGGCCCACAGCACCGGCCGGCCGAGCAGGACCGCCCGGGCCCCGAGGGCCAGCGCGGCCAGCACCGACAGGCCGTCACGCAGACCCCCGTCGACGTAGACCTCGCCGTCGCCGCCGACGGCATCGACCACCTCGGTCAGGGCCTCGGCCGTCGGCCGGGCCCGGTCCAACTGGCGGCCGCCGTGGTTGGACACGATGACCGCCGAGGCGCCGGCGTCGAGGCACGCTCGGGCGTCGTCGCCCCGCAGCACGCCCTTGACCACCACCGGCAGGCCCGAGCACTCGGCCAGCCAGCCGATGGCCGCCCGGGTCATGCTGGGGTCCTGGGTGGTGGCGGCCTCGAGGTCGTGGCGGCCCTCGACGCCGGCCAGACCGGCCAGGTTGGCGTACCGCTCGGCGTCGGCCAACGGCAGCCGGGCGTCGACCCGGCGTTTGTCGGTCACGTACGGCGTGTCACCGGTCACCACGATCGCCGAGGCCCCGGCACCGGCCGCGTGCGCCACCATCGCCGCCGTGAGGTCCCGGTCGGCCATCACGTACGACTGGAACCACCAGGGCCCGCAGGCCGCCTCGGCCACCGCGGCGATCGGGGTCGACGTCCGGGTGGAGAGGACCAGGAGGCTCCCTGCCGCCGCCGTGGCCCGCCGGGTGGCCAGCTCCCCCTCGGGGTCGACCAGGCGGTGCCAGGCGGTTGGCGCCACCAATACCGGCGAGGCGACCGGGGTCCCGAGGACGGTCGTGGCCACGTCGACCGACGCCACGTCGACGAGCACCCGGGGCCGGAACCGTCGTCGCTCCCAGGCCGCCCGGGCCTCCCCCACCGTCACCTCGTCGAAGGAGCCGGCGGCGATGAACCCGGCCACCGCCGGGTCGAGCCGCTGCCGGGCGGCCGCCTCGTGTCGCTCGAGCAGCGGCAGCACCGCCGGGCCCTCAGCCGACCAGCGGGAGGAAGAGGTTGGGGTCGGCGCCGAGCTCGAACGGGCTCGGCCCGTCGTGGTCGAGGCGCCACGCCCCGGCGGCGGCCACCATGGCCGCGTTGTCGGTGCACATGGCCAGCGTCGGCAAGTAGACGGGCACCCCCTCGGCCTCGCCGGCCTCGGTCGCCCGGGCCCGCAGCAGTGAGTTGGCCGCCACGCCGCCGGCCAGGCACAGGCCGCGGGCCGACACGTCACGGACGGCCCGCCGGGCCTTGTCGATCAGGACGTCGACCACCGCCTCTTGGAACGAGGCGGCCAGGTCGGCCGTCGGTGCCCCCGGGTGCCGGTCGACCGTGCGCACCACCGAGGTCTTGAGTCCCGAGAACGAGAAGTCGTACCCCTGGCCGACCACGGCCCTCGGGAAGCTGAAGGCCGTCGGGTCGCCCTCCCGGGCCACCCGGTCGATGGCCGGTCCCCCGGGGTAGCCGAGGCCCAAGTACCGGGCGACCTTGTCGAAGGCCTCCCCGGCGGCGTCGTCCACTGTCTGGCCGAGCAGGCGGTAGCGCCCCGGGGCCGACATCTCGACCAGGAGGGTGTGGCCGCCGGAGACCAGCAGCACCACCAGCGGGAACCCGAGCTCGGGCGACTCGATCAGTGAGGCGAAGAGGTGGCCCTCGAGGTGGTTGACGCCCACGAACGGCACGTCCCAGGCCATGGCCAGGGCCTTGGCGCCCGAGAGCCCGACCAGGAGCGAGCCGATCAGCCCCGGGCCGCAGGTCGCCGCCACGGCGTCGACCGGGGGCCGAGTCCCCTCGAGCCCGGCCTCGGCCAGGGCCTGCTCGACCACCGGGCCGAGAAGGGCCACGTGGGCCCGACCGGCCAACTCGGGGACGACGCCGCCGTAGGCGGCGTGGAGATCGATCTGGCTGGACACGACCGAGGAGACGACGGTGGTCCCGTCGGTGACCACGGCGGCGGCCGTCTCGTCGCAGGAGGTCTCGATCCCGAGGACGGTGCGGGGTCGGGCGCTCACGTCCGGGAGCGTAGTGCGGCCTCGATGTTGGCCAGCCGCTCGGCGTAGGCCGGGGTGTTGATGTCGTAGGCCCACATCACGTAGGCGTCCTCCCCGGTGATCGGGTAGTAGCCCTTGCGCACGCCCACCGGGGCGAAGCCGAAGCGCCGGTAGAGGGCTTGGGCCCGCTCGTTGCTCGCCGCCACCTCGAGCGACAGGTGCCGGCAGCCGGCGTCCAGGGCGATCCGGGCCCCGTCGAGGAGCAGCTCGGTGGCCACCCCTTGACGTTGGAACTCCGGCGACACGGCGATCGTGGTGACGTGGGCCTCGTCCTCCACCAGCATCAGGCCGAAGTAGCCGGCGATCGTCCGGCCCACCTTGGCCACCCGGTAGGCCCGCCCCTTGCGCAGGGCCAGCTCGGAGTTGAAGATCGCCTGGCTCCACGGCTCGGGGTACACCTCGTGCTCGATGACCATGACCGCCTTCAGGTCGCGGCGGTGCATGTTGCCGAGGCTGAGCGACGGCGTCACGAGGCCGCCTCGCCCGCCGGCGGGTGGCGCTGGACCCAGTTGATCTTGGCGTCGGCGTCGCGCAGGTACAGCGGCTCGACCCCAGCCGGCGCCGACAGCTCGGCCCCGGCCGCCAGTCGTCGGGCGGCCACCGACACGAGCGCCGGCGGCGGGGGCGGGCCCAGCGAGGGACCGGCCAGCGTGAGGCCGGCGACCGCAGCCAGCTCGCCCCGGTACCGCAGGGCCCCGTCACCGACGGCCAGCAGCGGCCTCGCGACCTCTGGCGCCCAGTCCTCGGCGAGCGCCGCCACCAGGTCGGCCGGCGTGAACAGGGTCGGTGGGGCCAGCTGCTCGGGCCCGGCCGGTCCGCCCGGCCGGTAGCGGGCGGCGAACACCTCGCTGCGCCGGGCGTCCACGACGGCGAGCACCTCGCCGGGCCAGCCGCCCTCGAGCGCCGCCTCGGCCAGCACGTCGAGGCTGGTGACCCCGAGCAGGCCGACGCCGAGGCCGAGCGCCAGGCCCTTGGCCGTCGCCACCCCGACCCGCAGTCCGGTGAACAGACCCGGCCCGATATCGACGGCGAGGCCGTCGATGTCGGGCAACGTCCAGCCGAGCTGGTGCAGCAGGTGGTCGATGGCCGGGGTCAGGGACTCGGTGTGTCGGCGGCGGCCGGTCACCCAGACCGAGGCCACGGCGCCCGGCCCGGCCTCGGTGTCGGCCGCGGCCACCCCGACCAGCTCGGTGGCCGTCTCGATCCCGAGCAGCTTCACGACGTGGCCTCGAGCGGCTGCCGCGTCCCACCCAGCCGGGGCCCCGGCCCGAGACGGTGAGCCGCCGGCGGTCGTCGTCGTCCAGCGGCTCCAGCCGCACGGTCAGCGCCGAAGGACCGAGCACCGGCTCGGCCACGTCGCCCCACTCGATGAGGGCCACGGCGCCGTCCTCGAGTTGTTCGGGCAGCCCGAGGTCGACCACCTCGGCCAGGGAGTCGAGGCGGTAGACGTCGGCGTGCAGCAGGTACTGGACCCCTTCGACCACCCCCGGCGAGGCGTACTGGCGGACGAGGGTGAACGTCGGCGAGGTCACCGGGCCCACCACGCCGAGGCCCCGGGCGAACCCCTGGGCGAACGTAGTCTTGCCGGCGCCGAGGCCGCCGGTGAGCAGCACCAGGTCGCCCGGCCGGCTGCGGACGGCCAGGGCCTCGGCCAGCGACCGGGTGGCCGCCGCCGAGTCCGAGGTGGTCGACCACGACCAGAGCGGGGCGGGGGCGGTGGGGTCGGTCTCGGTCATCGGGCGGGCAGCAGGCGCTTGGCCCGGACGAGGTCGGCCCGCATCTCGGCCACCACCGTGCCGCCCGAGCGTAGGGCGAAGGCCGGGTGGTAGGTGGGCACCAGCGAGACGGCGCCGTAGGGATGGACACGACCCCGGAGCCGGCGGATCCCCTCGGTGGTGTCGAGCAGCAGCCGGGCGGCGAAGTTGCCGAGGGTGACGATCACCGCCGGGGCGATCAGTTCGATCTGCGCCACCAGGTACGGGCGGCACGTCTCGATCTCGAGCGGGAGGGGGTCCCGGTTGCCCGGCGGCCGGCACTTCACGACGTTGGCGATGTAGCACTGCGAACGGTCGAAGCCGAGCTCCTCGACCAGCAGCTGGTCGAGGAGGCGGCCGGAGCGGCCGACGAAGGGCTCACCGCGCAGGTCTTCCTCACGACCGGGCCCCTCGCCCACGAACATCAGGTCGGCATTCGGGTCGCCCACGCCGAACACCACCTGGGTGCGACCCTCGGCCAGCGGGCAGCGGGTGCAGCCGAGGGCCACGTCGCGCAGTTCGGCCAGGGTGCGGGGTGCGGCGGGGTCGGCCACGCGGGCATGGTACCCGCCGGAGGGCGGTCGCCGGCCTGGGGCCCGCCCGGCTCAGCCGTCGGCCGCCGCCGGCGTGGCGGCCGAGGACGAGGCGGCGACGAGCACCTCGTCGACGGCCGTCGGCTGCTCGAGCATCAGCAGGTGGCCGCAGCCCTCGAGGACGGTGAGGCTGGCCCCGGGGATGCCGTCGGCCAGCACCGCCGCCATCCGCGGCGGCGTGAGCAGGTCGCGGTCCCCCACCACCACGCGGGTCGGGACGTCGACCGTCGAGAGGTCGTCGTGCACGTCGTAGGAGAAGAGCGGGCCGAGCAGGCCGGCCATGGCGGTGGGCGACATGGCCGTGATCAGACGGCGGGCGTACTCCACGGCGGCCGGGTCCGGGCGCAGCCCGAAGTTGGAACGGGACATCCAGGTGGCCACGTCCCGCTGGGGGATCAACCCCCTCCCCCGGCGCTCGGAGAACCGCAGGCCCCGGCCGGCGCCCCCGAGCACGCCGACGGCGGCCAGGCGGACGAGGGGCGACGGCAGGAGGGGGCCGGCGGCCGTGGCCAACAGCACCAGGGCGCCGACGTGACGCCCGAGGCCCGGGTGCCCCGCCACGGCCAGCGTCAGGGCGATCATGCCGCCCATCGAGTGCCCGACCAGGACGGCGTCGGTCACCTCGAGCGCCGCCAGCACCTCGACGACGTCCTCGCCCATCCGCTCGAACGAGTAGCCGTCGGTGCCGGCCACCGACGACCCGTGCCCCCGTTGGTCGATGGCCACCACCCGGTGGGTGGCCCCCAGGGCGGCCAGCTGGTGCACCCAGACGCCGACCCCGAGCGTCACGCCGTGCAGGAGGACGATCGCCGGACCGCTGCCGCGCTCGACGGCGTGGATGGCCCCGCCGTCGCTCACCGGCACCTCGTGGTGGACCAGGTCCGACGGCAGGTCGAAGCCCGCCGAGACCAGGTCCTCGGCATCGGCCCGCCAGCCGTTGGCCGCCCGACGCTGGAGGGCGTAGCCCACGCCGACGGCCGCACCGATGGTCGCCGTGGCCGATGCCAGGACCACTCCCCGCCGGCTCATCCGGCGGGCACCCGACGGCTCACGTCACGTTGGGCGGCGAGTACGGCACCTCCGTCGCCTTGGTGTTGTCCCCCGAGGTGATCCG
Organism: uncultured Acidimicrobiaceae bacterium; assembly: GCA_963730735.1. GTDB lineage: Bacteria > Actinomycetota > Acidimicrobiia > Acidimicrobiales > RAAP-2 > CAVSSX01. The sequence goes on along the minus strand of CAVSSX010000007.1, from coordinate 613,109 downwards.
AGGGACACGCGACCCGATGCCGCAGAGCACCTCGTAGCTGATGGTGCCCAGGCAGTGGGCCCACTCGTGGGCCGTGATCTCGTCGTCCCCCTGGCGGCCGAGCAGCACCACCTCGTCGCCGGCGGCCACCGTCGACTCGGGGCCGCAGTCCACCACGATCTGGTCCATCGTCACCATCCCGGCCAATGGCCGTCGTCGGCCCCGGATCAGGACCTCGAACCCCCCGTGGAAGAGCCCCCGCGGCACGCCGTCGGCGTACCCGAGCGGGATGGTGGCCACCATCGAGCGGGCGGGCAGGGCCCGGAGCCGGCCGTAGGAGGGGCGCTCGCCGGCGTCGAGCTCGCGGACCGACGCCACCCGGGCCTTGAGCGACAGCACCGGGTGCAGCCCGCCGGCGGCGGCCAGGGCGGCCACGGCCGCCGGGTCCGACCGCAGCGGGTCGGGCGACAGCCCATAGATGCTGAGGCCGGTGCGCACCATGTTGTAGCGAGCCTCGGGCCAGGCGATGGCCCCGGCCGAGTTGGCCGCATGGAGGACCGCCGGACGGTTGCCCTCGGCGCCGGCCTCGGCCACCACCCGGTCGAACCGGTCCAGCTGCTCGGTCGTGTAGGACCGGTCCTCGGCCGTGGTGCCGTCGGCCACCGCCAGGTGGGTCCACAGGCCCTCGAGGTGGAGGGCCGGGTCGTCGTTGATCGACGCCATCAGCGGCAGGGCTTGGGAGGGGTCGGCCCCCACCCGGTGCATGCCGGTGTCGACCTTCATGTGCAGGTTGAGCCGGACCCCGAGCTTGCGGGCCGCCCGCGCCGCCTGCTCGACCCCGCCCGGGCTGTAGATGGTCGGGTGGATGCCGGCGGCCACCGCCGCCTCCATGGCGTCGGGCGGTGGCTCCGAGAGCAGGAGGATCGGGGCGCTGATCCCGGCCTGGCGCAGCTCCACGGCCTCCTCGACCAGGGCCACGGCCAGCCCGATGGCCTGGGCGGCGATGGCCGCCCGGGCGACGTCCACGGCGCCGTGGCCGTAGCCGTCGGCCTTCACCACGGCGCACACGCCGGACGCCGGGGCGACCAGGGCGCGCAGGGTGCGCACGTTGTGGCGGACGGCGGCCAGGTCCACCTCGGCCCAGGCCTCCCGGTACTGCGGGATCGGCGCCGAATTGGGGTCGGGGGAGCCCAACATGGTCGGGCCGTTCATGCCCGCCTTGATCTGGTCCAGCCAGCCCATCTACGCCTCGTCTCCCGTTCGCGTGCTCGCGCCGTCCGCTCAACCACCTGGCTACCAGCCCGGGGAGGTCCGGGGCGACCAAGCCCTCGGCCGGCCCCTCGGCGGCCGCCCGGCCGTGGACGTGGGCGCCGAACGCCGCCGCCGTGGCCACCGGCAGTCCGCGGGCGATGAACGCCCCGATGATCCCCGACAGCACGTCGCCGGTCCCCGCCGTGGCCAGCCGGGTCGACCCGGCGTCGGCCAGCAGGACCCCGGGCTGGCCGGGGAGCGTCAGGGAGCTCCCCCGGCCGTCGCCGGCCGCCGGGACGGCCACCGCGGTGAGCGAGCCCTTCAAGAGGACGACGGCGCCCACGGCGTCGGCCAGCCGCTGGGCGGCGGCGATGCGGTCGGGGCCCGGGGCCTCGCCCACCAGCCCCCGGTACTCGCCGTCGTGCGGGGTGAGCACGGCCGGCACCCCCATCTCGGCCACCAGGGCTCGGGCGGCGGCCGTGTCGCCCAGGGCGAACAGGGCGTCGGCGTCGATGACCACCGGGGCCGTCGCCGCCACCAGGACCCGGCGGATCTCCGCCACGGTCGAGTCGTCGCGACCGAGGCCCGGACCGACCACCACCGCCCGGCAGCGGTCGATGGCCTCGATCGCTCCGGTGGCCCACCATTCGGCCGGCAGGGCCCGGCGCACCGCCTCACGGGGCCAGGCGGCGGGGTGCTCCCGGCCCTCGGTGCCCGGGACGGCCAGGCGGACCATGCCGGCGCCGGCGTGCGACGCCCCCGACGCGCTGAGGGCGGCCGCCCCCTCCATCCCCGGCGAGCCGGCCACCACCCCGACGGCGGCCGACCACTTGTGTGACTGGGCCGCCCGGGCCGGGAGGTCGGCCGAGAGGTCGTCGTCCTCGACCAGGCCCACCGTGGGCTCGAGGACGCCCACCCCGATGTCGAGCACCCGCACCTCGCCGGCCAGCACCGCCCCGTCGCCCTGGACCAGGCCGCGCTTGAGGGCGGCGAAGGTCGCCGTGCGGGTGGCCGGGAGGGGACGACCACCCGCCCGGCCGGTGTCGCCGTCGACCCCCGAGGGGATGTCGACGGCCAGCACCGGGGTCCCCGGGGCGACCTGCGGCGCTTCGTAGGTCCCCCGGAAGCCGGTGCCGTAGGCGGCGTCGACCACCAGGTCGCACGGGGGCAGGACGGCGGGGGCCTCGGCGGCCTCGAACACGGTCACCCGACAGCCACGGGCGGCCAGGAGGCGGGCCACCACCCGGCCGTCGGCCCCGTTGTTGCCCTTGCCGGCCACGACCACCACCCGACGCCCGTAGGAGCCGCCGAGCAGGTCGAGGGCCTGGAGCCCGGCCGCCGTCCCGGCCCGGCGGACGAGCGTCGCCTCGGTGACCGAGGTCAGGGCGGCGGCGTCGGCCGCCGTCATCTCGGCCACGGTGGCGACCGGCTGCATCGACCTCAGCCCTCGGTCGGGGGCGCCGGCACACCCTCGGCCACCACCATGGCGATGGCCGTCTGGTGCGTATGGGTGAGCGAGACGTGCCAGCGGGCGACGCCCCGCCGCTCGGCCAGGCGGGCCGCCCCGGCCGACAGCCGCAGCGACGGTGCACCCGAGGTGGCGCCGGTGCCGGGGGCCCGCACGACCTCGACGTCGCGCAGGGCGAACCCCCCGATGCCGGTCCCGAGGGCCTTCATGGTGGCTTCCTTGGCCGCGAATCGGGCGGCCAGCCGTTGCGTCGGATCGGCCATGGCCGAGGCGTCGGCCCGCTCGGCCTCGGTGAAGAGCCGGTCGAGCAAGGTGGGGCGGCGGGCCAGCACCCGCCGGAAGCGGTCGACCTCGACGGCGTCCACCCCCACCCCGAGGACCGCCATTGCCGCGGCCGGGGCCGGGCCGGCGCCGGTGATCAGGCCATCCATGGGGGTCACGCTACCGGCACCGCCGGGCGCAACGGCTCCGTGGTCAGCCGGCCGAGGGGCCGAGGGCGTCGGCGACCACGGTCGAGAGCCGGCCGGCGATCTCGGCCGCCATCGGCTCCTCGGGCGCCTCCACCAGCACCCGGACCAGGGGCTCGGTGCCGCTCGGCCGCAAGAGCACCCGACCGGTCGTCCCGAGCGCCGCCTCGGCGTCGGCCACGGCGGCCTCGACCGCCGGGGCCTCGACCACCCGGGCCGGGTCGACCGCCGGCACGTTCACCAGGACCTGGGGCACCCGCTCGACCAGCCCGGCGGTGAGGGTGGCCAGCGGCGTGGCCCGACGGGCCACCAGCTCGGCCAGCACCAGCCCGGCCAGCAGGCCGTCCCCGGTCGTCGCCCGGTCGGCCAGCACCAGGTGGCCCGAGGCCTCGCCGCCGAACGAGTAGCCACCGGCCTCGAGGGCGGCCAGCACGTGGCGGTCGCCCACCGGCGTCGACACCACCGAGATGCCCCGTTCGGCCATGGCGGCCGTGAAGCCGAGGTTGGTCATGACGGTCACCACGACGGTGTCGTGGGCCAGGGCCCCCCGGTCCGCCAGTTCCAGGGCGAAGAGGGCCAGGAGCACGTCGCCGTCGACGACGGTGCCGGTGCCGTCGACGGCCACCAGCCGGTCGGCGTCGCCGTCGAGGGCCAGACCCAGGTCGGCCCGCTCGGCCACCACCCGGGCGGCCAGCTGCTCGGGGTGCGTGGAACCACCGCCCTGGTTGATGTTCGTCCCGTCGGGCTTGACCCCCATGGCCACGACCGTGGCCCCGCACGCCCCGACGACGTCGGCGGCCAGGGCACTGGCCGCCCCGTGGGCGGCGTCGATGACGATGGTCAGACCGGCCAGGGCGGTCGGGCCCACCGAGCCCACCAGGTGGTCCCGGTAGGCGGTCTCGGCCGACGGCTCGGACCGTAGGTCGCCGACGTGGCGACCTACCGGCCGGGCCGGGGGTCGGTCGGCGTCGGCCAGGAGGGCCACCAGCTCGGCCTCCACCGCCGCCTCGACCTCGAGGTCGAGCTTGCGCCCGCCGACCCCGAAGATCTTGATCCCGTTGTCGGCGAACGGGTTGTGCGAGGCCGAGACCACGGCCCCGGGCAGGTGCCGCTCGGCGGCCAGGTAGGCGACGCCCGGGGTCGGCAGGACGCCGACGTCGATGGCGTCGACCCCCTCGGTGGCCAGGCCGGCCGAGAGGGCGGCCTGGAGGAGCGGGCCCGAGCGTCGGGTGTCGCGACCGATCAGGACGGCTGTCGGGCTGAGGACCCGGGCCACGGCCCGGCCGAGGGCGAGCGCCAGCTCCGGGGTGAGGTCGGCGTTGGCGTGCCCGCGGATCCCGTCGGTACCGAAACGGGCGGGCGCCACCGGCTTAGCGCTTCGAGTACTGCGGCGCCTTGCGGGCCTTCTTCAGGCCGTACTTCTTGCTTTCCTTCTCACGGGCGTCCCGGGTGAGCAGGCCGGCCCGCTTGAGGGCGGTGCGCAGCTCGGGGTCGAGGCCGATCAGGGCCCGGGCAATGCCCAGGCGCAGGGCGCCGGCCTGGCCCGACATGCCGCCGCCGTCGATGGTGGCGTCGATCGAGTAGGACTCGCCGAGGTTGGTCACCCGCAGGGGCTCGGTCACCAGCATCCGGTGGGTGGCCGAGGGGAAGTAGTCCTCGAACGTGCGCTTGTTGATGGTGATGGTGCCGTCGCCGTCACGGAAGCGGACCCGGGCCACGGCCTGCTTGCGCCGGCCGGTCGTCTGGGAGAGGGGTGCGGGCATGGAGAGGCTCCTTCTCGGGCTCAGGAGACCCGACGGGCCGTCGGGAGGTCGAGCGGCTGGGGGTCCTGGGCGGCGTGGGGGTGCTCGGCGCCCGGGTACACCCGGAGCTTGGCCAGCTGCTGGCGGCCGAGGGTGTTCTTGGGCAGCATGCCGCGCACGGCACGCCGGATGATCTCGTCGGGCTCGTTGAGCATGATGTCGGCGTAGCTGCGCTGCTTCAGACCGCCCGGGTAGCCGCTGTGGCGGTAGGCGAACTTGTCCTCGGCGTTCGAGGTCATGATGACCTTGGCCGCGTTGATCACCACGACGTGGTCGCCGGTGTCGACGTGGGGGGCGTAGAACGGCTGGTGCTTGCCCCGCAGGATCCGGGCGACCTCGCTGGCCAACCGGCCGAGGACGAGACCGTCGGCGTCGACCAGGTGCCAGGCCCGATCGATCTCGTTGACGTTGGGTGAGAAGGTACGCACGGAATTCCTTGCTGGTGTGAGAACGGCACCGCGACGGACCCCGGAGGGAACTGCGGCATGCGCCCTCGGGGACCGAGGGCCGACGGACCAGGATACGGCCTGTGGCCGCCCCGGGCAAGCCGCTGGCCGGCCGGGGCGGGGGCCGGCCCCTGGCGACCGGTCAGTAGGCCACCGACTCCAGGCTGAGGCCGTGGGCCGGGGCGGGGTCCGGGGCCCCGGACCGGTCGCTCGAGGCCAGCAGGGCCATCATGGTGGCGGCGCTCCCCCGGCCCCGGCCCGCCCCGACCAGCGCCCCGACCAGCGACCGGACCATCTGGTGGCAGAACGAGCCGGCGGTGATGTCGAAGCGCAGGAGACGGCCCTCCGGGCCGTCGGCGACCCACCCGTCGGCGCTGCCCCGGTCGGCCACCATCGCCTCGAGGTCCGGGCCGAGGGCCCCGGCGATCGACCAGGCGGCGCCGGTGACCCGGCGCACGATCGGCTCGTCCGCCGTCCGGCCCGGCGCCCGACGGCAGAACGCCCGGAAGTCGTGCTCCCCGAGCACCGGGTCGGTGGCCAGGTGCAGGGCCCGCAGGTCGAGCGGCTCGGCCACGTGCCAGGCCACCCGGGCCAGGAGCGGCTCGGGCACCGGGGCGTTCCACACCAGGTAGCGGTAGTGGCGCGACCGGGCCGAACGCCGGGCGTCGAAGTCCGTCCCGACCCGTTCGGCCGTGCGGACCACCACGGCCGGGGCCAGCTGGCGGTTGAGGGCGTGACGGAGGTCGTCGGGCCCCATCTCGCCGGGACCGCCGCGCCGGCGGACGACGGGCAGGGAGGCCGGCAGGTCGACGTGGACCACCTGGCCCCGGGCGTGGACCCCGGCGTCGGTGCGCCCGGCACAGACCAGCGCCACCTCACCGGCACGGGCCACCCGGGCCAGCGCCGTCGAGAGGGCCCCGGCCACGGTGGGCTGCCCGGGTTGGGCGGCGAAGCCCCGGAAGGCCGAACCGTCGTAGGCCAGCGTCAGCCGCCAGCGCTGGAGGTCCTCGGCCGGCGGGTCGTCAGGCATAGGTCGCCCCCGGCACCGGCCGCCGATGGCGGCCGGTTGGACGGACTAGACCAGCTCGATCCGGGCCATCTGGGCGTTGTCGCCCGGACGGGGACCGAGCTTCAGGATCCGGGTGTAGCCACCCGGGCGCTCGGCGTAACGGGGGCCGATGTCGGCGAACAGCTTGTGGGCCATGTCCTTGTCCCGGATCAGGGCCACCACCTGGCGCTGCTGGTGCACGCCGCCCTTGCGGGCGGCGGTGATGCACTTCTCGGCCACCGGGCGCAGCTGCTTGGCCTTGGCCTCGGTGGTCACCAGGGACTCGGCGGCGATCAGCGAGGCCACCAGGTTCCCGAGCATGGCCTTCTGGTGGGCGGCACTGCCGCCGAGCCGGCGGCCTCGTTTGGGGGTTCCCTGCATGTTCAGTCCTTGGTCCGCAGTGACAGGCCGCGCTCGTCGAGGCGCTCGATGACCTCGTCGGCCGACTTCTGCCCGAAGTTGGTGATGGCCAGCAGGTCGTCGAGGGTCTTCTCGACCAGCTCGCCGATGGTGTTGATCTGGGCCCGCTTGAGGCAGTTGCGGGGCCGCTCGGAGAGGTCCAGCTCCTCGATCCGCAGGTCGAGGTCGGGCGAGCCGCTCGAGGTGGTCCCGGTCTCCCCGAGCTCGAGGCCCTGGGGCGAGTCCTCGAGGTCGGCCACCAGGCCGACCAGGGTGCGCAGGGTGTCACCGGCCGAGGCCAGCGCCTCCTGGGGGGTGAGGGAGCCGTCGGTCTCGATGTCGAGCACCAGGCGGTCGAAGTCGGTCGACTGCTCGACCCGGACCGGCTCGACGGCGAACGTCACCCGGCGCACCGGCGAGAAGATCGAGTCGACCGGGATGACCCCGATGGTCGAGGAGCGCTTGTTCTTGTCGGCCGAGACGTAGCCCCGGCCCCGCTCGACCGTGATGTCGAGGGCCAGGCGGCCCTTGGCGTTCAGGGTGGCGATCCGCAGGTCGGGGTTGAGCACCTCGACGTCGGGGGTGGTCTGCAGGTCGGCCGCCGTGGCGTCGCCGGGGCCCCGCTTGTCGAAGCGCAGGGTCACCGGCTCGTCGGTGTCCACCCGGACCAGCAGGTCCTTCAGGTTCAAGATGATGTCGGTGACGTCCTCTTTCACGCCGGGCAGGGTCGTGAACTCGTGCAGGGCCTCGTCGAAGCGCACCTGGGTGACGGCCCCGCCGGGGATCGACGACAGGAGGGTCCGCCGCAGGCTGTTGCCGAGCGTGTGGCCGAAACCGGGGTCGAGCGGGCCGACGGCGAAGCGCTGGCGGTTGTCGGAGAGTTCGTCGACGGCCTCGACGGTGGGTCGCTGGATGATGAGCATGGGTGCGGGCTCCTGAATGTCCTGGATGGGTCGGCGGGCGGGGGGTCGGCGGGGCGGGGCGGGGTGGCCCGGCGGCGGCCGCTACTTCGAGTAGAGCTCCACGATGAGCTGCTCTTGCACCGGCTCGTCGATGTGCTCCCGCAACGGCGGGTTGAGGACCTCCACCGAGAAGCCGGCGTCGGCCGACTGCAGCCAGGGCGGGGTCTGACGGTCGAGGGTGTCCATGTTCCGACGCACGGGGAAGATCTCCCGCGAGCCCTGCTTGAGCGTGATGGTCTCGCCCTTGCGGACCCGGTAGCTCGGGATCGTCACCCGCTTGCCGTTGACCAGCACGTGGCCGTGGCGGACGAACTGACGGGCCTGGCGACGACTGGCGCCCCAGCCGGCCCGGAAGGCCACGTTGTCGAGCCGCAGCTCCAGGTTGCGGAGCAGGTTCTCGCCGGTGATGCCCTCCTGACGGTTGGCCTCCTCGTAGAGGTTGCGGAACTGCTTCTCGAGCAGGCCGTAGATCCGGCGGGCCTTCTGCTTCTCACGCAGCTGGGCCAGGTACTCCGAGCCCTGGCGCATGCGGTCGCGGCCGTGCTCACCCGGCGGGTAGGCGCGGCTGTGCCGGTCGGTCACCGCCTCGGAGACCGGGCACTTGAGCGAGTAGCAGCGCTCGCCCTTCAAGAACAATTTCGTCCGCTCCCGCCGGCAGAGCCGGCAGACGGGTCCGGTGTATCGAGCCATGCTCGGTCCTTCGCTTCTCTCGTGCTGTCTGGTGGTCCCGGCCCTACACCCGGCGCCGCTTCTTGGGGCGGCAGCCGTTGTGCGGGATGGGGGTGACGTCTTTGATGCCGACGACCTCGATGCCGGCGGCGGCCAGCGACCGGATGGCCGTCTCGCGGCCCGAGCCCGGGCCACGGACCAGCACGTCGACCTTGCGGACGCCGTGCTCCATCGCCCGGCGGGCACACGCCTCGGCGGCCAGCTGGGCGGCGAAGGGGGTCGACTTGCGGGAACCCTTGAAGCCCACGTTCCCGGCCGAGGCCCAGGCGAGCACGTTGCCCTCGGGGTCGGCGATCGAGACGATCGTGTTGTTGAACGAGCTCTTGATGTGGGCGACGCCGTAGCTGATGTTCTTGCGCTCGCGGCGCCGGGGCCGCCGGGCCTGCTGCTTGGTGGGCTTAGCCATCTACTTGCGAACCTTCTTCTTCCCGGCCACGGTCTTCTTCGGGCCCTTTCGGGTGCGGGCGTTGGTGTGGGTGCGCTGCCCGTGGACCGGCAGGCCCTTGCGGTGCCGGATGCCCTCGTAGCAGTTGATCTCCATCTTGCGCTTGATGTCCTGGGACACGTCCCGGCGCAGGTCACCCTCGACCCGCAGGTTGGCGTCGATGTCGTTGCGGAGCCGGGTCACCTCTTCGTCGGTGAGCTCCCGGACACGGGTGTTGGGGTCGACGTCGGAACGCGAGCAGATCTCGCGGGCCACCGTCTGGCCAATGCCGTAGATGTAGGTGAGGGAGATCTCCAGCCGCTTCTCACGGGGGATGTCCACTCCGGCGATTCGAGCCATACCCGATGTCCTCTCTTAGCCCTGGCGCTGCTTGTGCCGGGGGTTGTCGCAGATCACGACGACGCGACCGTGCCGGCGGACCACCTTGCACTTCTCACAGATCGGCTTGACGCTCGGTCGAACCTTCACGATGTCCTCTTCTTCCTTCAGTCCTCGTACCTGCCGGCGCCGCCCACCCGGCCCCGGCGGCCGACCGCCTACTTGTAGCGGTAGGTGATCCGTCCCCGGTTCAGGTCGTACGGCGTGATCTCCACCTGCACCTTGTCGCCGGGCAGGATCCGAATACGGTGCATCCGCATCTTGCCCGAGGAGTGCGCCAGCACCTTGTGCCCGTTCTCGAGCTCCACGCGGAACATCGCGTTGGGTAGCGGCTCGACGACCGTCCCCTCGAGCACGATGGCGTCTTCCTTGGGCTTGGGCAGGTGACTCTCCTCAACTCTTTTGACTTCTCGTTCGACCGTCGACGGCGCGGACCACGACCCTGCGGACAACACGGGATCCGGCGCTCGCCCGTCCCCGTGCGGGCGCGGGGAGCAGGCCGAAGGATGATTCTAGCGGAAACCCAGCGCAATGCCAGCCCGACCCCGGGACGGCCGCTCAGGGCAGGGTGAAGACCTCCGGGCCGTCCTCGGTGACGGCGATGGTGTGCTCGAAGTGGGCCGAGAGCTTGCCGTCGGCGGTCATCACGCTCCACTGGTCGTCGAGCACCTCGGTGTCCGCCGTCCCGGCGTTGACCATGGGCTCGATGGCGAAGACCATGCCGGTCTTGAGGGTGGGGCCGGGCGACCCGGGCCAGTAGTTCGGCACCTGGGGCTGCTCGTGCATCGCCGTGCCGATGGCATGGCCCACGTACTCGCGCACCACCGTGTACCCGGCCGCCTCGGCCACCTTCTGGACGGCCCGACCCACCTCGTTCAGGCGGTTCCCGTCCCGCAGCTGCTCGATCCCGGCCCACAGGCTCCGCTCGGTGACGTCGATCAGCCGCTGGGCCTCCTTGGAGATCGAGCCGATGCCCATGGTGAAGGCGGCGTCCCCGTGGTAGCCCTCGATGATCGCCCCGCAGTCGATCGACAGGATGTCGCCCTCCTCGAGCACGTAGCCACCGGGGATGCCGTGCACGATCATGTCGTTGGGCGAGGTGCAGATCACGGCCGGGAAGCCGTGGTAGTTGAGGAAGTTCGAGGTGGCGCCCCGCCGGGCCAGCACGTCCCGGGCCACGGCGTCGACCTCGAGGGTGGTGACGCCGGGCTTGGCGGCGGCCCGGGTGGCCTCGTGCATCTCGGCCACGACCTTGCCGGCCCGCCGCATCTTGTCCAGCTCTTCTTTGTTCCGTCGCATCGCCCCTCCCGTCTACCAGCTCGTCGGGCCTGGCCCGTTCACCGCGAGGCCCGGTGCTGGTCGATGGCGTCGACCAGGCGCTCGGTCACCTGGTCGGGCGAGCCGGTGCCGTCGACGGCCACCAGCAGGCCCCGTTCGGTGTACCAGTCGATCAGGGGCGCCGTCGACGCTTCGTAGAGCTGCAGCCGGCGCGAGATGGCCTCCTCGGTGTCGTCCTCACGCTGGACGACCTCGCCGCCGCAGGTGTCGCAGGTCCAGTTGATCACCGGCGGGGCCGAGGTCGAGTAGTTGGTGCCGCAGTCGACGCAGACCCGCCTCGAGGCCAGCCGCTCGAGGACCAGCTCGGTCGGCACCTCGAGGTCGAGGACCAGGTCGACCCGGGTGGGCGTCAGCAGCTCGGCCAGCGTCTCGGCCTGAGCGATGGTCCGGGGGCAGCCGTCGAGGATGAAGCCCCGGGCCCGGGTGTCGCCCTCGTTCAGGCGCTCGCCCACCATCTCCATGACCATGTCGTCGGAGAGCAGCTCGCCGCGGTCCATGACCTCCTTGGCCCGCAGCCCGAGCGGGGTCCGGAGCTTCACCGCCGCCCGCAGCTCGTCGCCGGTGGAGACGTGCGGCACGACATAGTGGTGCGAGAGACGCACGCACTGCGTCCCCTTACCGGCCCCCTGTTTGCCGAGGACCACGAGTCTTACCCCGGGTACCACCCAAGCCCTACTTGAGGAAGCCCTCGTAGTTGCGCATCATCAGCTGACTGTCGATCTGTTTCATCGTCTCGAGCGCCACCCCCACGGAAATCAGCAGCGTCGTACCGTAGAACGGGAAGCGGTTCAGGTGCCAGAGTGCCATGAGCAATGAGGGTGACACGGCGACGAGCCCGAGGAAAATCGCCCCCACCACCGTGATCCGGTTCAGGATATGCGCCAGGTAGCGCTCGGTCGGCGGCCCGGGCCGGATCCCGGGGATGAACCCGCCCTGTTTTCGGATGATGTCGGCCTGCTGGTGGGGATCGAAGGCCACGTACACGTAGAAGAACGTGAAGACCAGGATCAGCACGAAGTACACCGAGATGTAGAAGAACGACGTGGGCGAGATGTTCTGGTTGACGAAGTTCCGGAAGGCCGTCGACGGGATGATGTTCGACAAGAGGACCGGGATGTACAGGACCGACGAGGCGAAGATGATCGGGATGACGCCCGACTGGTTCACCTTCAGCGGGATGTAGGTGCTCGACCCGCCCTCGGTCCGCCGCCCCACCACCCGTTTGGCGAAGGTGACGGGTATTCGTCGTTGTCCCTGCTCCATGAAGACGATCAGCACCAACAGGGCGATCGAGAGCACCAGGATGACCACGAACTTGACCGAGCCACCCTCCTCGTAGATGGCCTTGCCCCCCGAGGGGATGGCCGCCACCACGTTGGCGAAGATCAGGATCGACATGCCCTGGCCGATGCCGCGCTGGGTGATGAGCTCGGCCAACCACATGACGAAGGCCGTCCCGGCGGTGAGGCACAGGACCATGAAGGCGCCCTTGGCCACGCTGAAGTTGGGGATCAGGTCGATGCTCTGGGTGATCCCGAGCAGGCTGGCGTCGTTGCCGTGGAAGACGTACACCAGCCCGGTCGACTGCATCAGGGCCAGGGCGATCGTCAGGTACCGGGTCGTCTGGGTGGTCTTCTTCTGGCCCACCGCCCCCTGCTCGCGCCACTCCTCGAGCTTGGGGATGACCGTGGACAGCAGCTGGATGATGATCGAGCTGGTGATGTAGGGCATCACCCCGAGCCCGAAGATGGCCAGGCGCGTCAGGGCGCCGCCGCTGAAGAGGTTGAGGAAGCCGAAGACGCCCGAGGAACCGGCCGCGCTCTGGAGCTGCTGGACCTTGGCGTAACTGACCCCGGGCACGGGGATGTTCGCCCCGAGCTGGTAGAGGGCGACGATCGTCAGGGTGAAGATGACCTTGTTGCGCAGGTCGGGGACCCTGAAGATGTTGCCCAACCTGGAAAGCATCGCGTCCTCGTCTAGGGGCGTGAGCCGCCGCGGCTCACTACCGGTTCATGAGGGCGTTGCCCTGCGCCGGCGGCCGGCCACCCCCGAACGGGAGCGGCAGGCGCTCGACACTACCTCCCGCCGCGGTGATTGCCGTCTCGGCGCTGGCCGAGAAGGCGTGGGCCGTCACGTGGACCGGTCCGCCGATGTCGCCCCGCCCGAGCACCTTCACCAGGGCGTTCGGCCGGACGAGGCCCGAGGCCACCATGAGGTCGACGTCGACCCGGTCGGCGCCCAGCGCCGCCAGGGCGTCCAGGTTGACCGGCGTGTACTCGACCCGGAACGGGTTCTTGAACCCCCGCAGCTTGGGGATCCGCTGCATGATCGGGAGCTGGCCGCCCTCGAAGCCTACGGGCACGGTGTTGCGGGCCTTCTGGCCCTTGGTGCCCCGGCCGGCGGTCTTGCCGCCCTTGCCCCCGATGCCGCGGGCGACCCGGCGCTTGGCCTTGGTCGACCCCTTGGCCGGGGTCAGCTCGTGGAGCTTCATGACGTCACTTCCTCAACGCTGATCAGGTGCGGGACGCGGGCCAGCATGCCTCGGATCTCCGGGCGGTCGGGCAGCTCGTTGGACTGTCCGATCCCCCGCAGGCCGAGGGCCCGGAGGGTCCCACGGTGCTTGGGCTTGGAGCCGATCGACGAGCGGACCTGGGTCACCTTGATCCGGGACTCGTCGGCGGCCGGTGTGGCCGGGGCCATGGCTACTTGACCTCCGTGAACAGGTCGACCTCACGCTTGCGCTCGCGGTAGGCCCGCAGGACGCCGGCCGGGGACACCTCGTCGGGCTGCTTGCCCCGCAGGGCCGCCACCTCGTCGGGTCGGCGCAGGGCCTTGAGGCCGGCGATGGTGGCGTGGGCCACGTTGATGCCGTTGGACGAACCGAGCGACTTGGCCAGGATGTCGCGGATGCCGGCCATCTCCAAGATGGCCCGCGCCGCGCCGCCGGCGATCACGCCGGTCCCGGGGGCGGCCGGCTTCAGCATGACCCGACCGGCACCGCTCTCCCCGATGATGGGGTGGGTGATGGTCGAGCCGGCCAGGGCCACCTCGAAGACGTTCTTGCGCGCTTCCTCGATGCCCTTCTGCACGGCCAGGCCGGCTTCCTTGGCCTTGCCGTAGCCCAGGCCGACGTGGCCGTTGCCGTCGCCGACCACCATGAGGGCGGCGAAGGAGAACCGCCGACCACCCTTGACCACCTTGGCCACCCGGTTCACCCGGATGGTCCGCTCTTCGTACTGCACGTCGGTCATGGCTTAGAACTCCAGTCCTTCACTGCGGGCGGCGTCGGCCAGCACGGCGATGCGGCCGTGGTAGGCGAACCCGCCCCGGTCGAACACCACCTGGTCGACGTCGGCGGCCTTGGCTCGTTGGGCGACCAGCCGGCCGACCGCCTCGGCCCCGGTCAGGTTGCCACCGCCGGCGGCCCCGAGGGACGCCCGCAGCTCCGGCTCCACCGAGGAGGCGGCGGCCAGGGTGCGACCCGTGGTGTCGTCGATGACTTGTGCGGCGATGTGCCGGTTGGAACGGTGCACGGCCAGACGGGGCCGCTCGGTGCTGCCGCTGACCTTGCCCCGCACCCGGGCATGGCGCCGGATCCTCAGGGCCCGGGTGGGAACGGTCTTGGACGCCATTACTTGGCCGCCTTTCCAGCCTTGCGCAGGACCCGCTCACCGGCGTAGCGGACGCCCTTGCCCTTGTAGGGCTCGGGCTTGCGGATCTTGCGGATGTCGGCCGCCATCTGGCCGACGCGTTCCTTGTCGATGCCCTTCACGATGATCCGGGTGGGCGTCGGGACCTCGAAGGTGATGCCCTCGGGGGCCGTCACCCGGACCGGGTGCGAGAAGCCCAGGGCCAGCTCCAGGGCGTTGGGCCCCTGGGCCACGGCCCGGTAGCCGACGCCGACGATCTCGAGCTCCTTGGTGAAGCCCTCGGTCACCCCGAGCACCATGTTGGCGACCAGCGAGCGCGACAGGCCGTGGAGGGCCCGCTGCTGACGCTCGTCGTTCGGGCGCTCCACCACCAGGACGTCACCGTCCTGGCGGATCGAGATGCTCCCGGGCATCTGGCGCTCGAGGCTCCCCTGGGGACCGGTCACCGTGACCGACTGGTCGGCCAGGGCCACCGTGACACCGGAGGGCACGGGGATGGGGGCACGGCCGATGCGCGACATCAGCAGCCTCCCTTCAGGGGTCGGTTACCAGACATGGCAGAGCACCTCGCCACCCAGGTGGCGCTTGCGGGCCTCCCGGTCGGTCATCAGGCCGTGGCTGGTCGAGACCACGGCCACGCCCATGCCGCCCAGCACGCGGGGGATCCCGTCGGCCCGGGCGTAGATCCGGAGGCCCGGCTTGGACACCCGCTTGATGCCGGCGATGGTCCGGGTCCGGTCCGAGGCGTACTTCATGGTGATCTCGAGGATCGAGCCGGGCCGGGTGGGGTTCTTGCCCACCGTGTAGCCGGCGATGAAGCCCTCGCGCTCGAGGATCGAGGCCAGGGCTTCCTTGAGCTTGGACCCCGGCATCGACACCGTCTCGAACTGGGCCGAGTTGGCGTTGCGGATGCGGGTCAGCATGTCGGCGATCGGGTCGGTCATGGTCATGAGCGCGCCCCCCTCACCAGCTGGCCTTGGTCACGCCGGGCACCTCGCCGGCGTGCACCATCACCCGCAGGCAGATACGGCACAGGCCGAACTTGCGGTAGACGGCCTTGGGTCGTCCGCACCGCTGGCACCGGGTGTAGGCGCGCACCTTGAACTTCGGGGTGCGCTGCTGCTTCTGGATCAATGCCTTCTTTGCCATCGTGCCTATCGAGTCTCTTGTCGGAACGGGAAGCCGAACGCCCTGAGCAGCGCCCGACCCTCGTCGTTGGTTCGTGCGGTCGTGACGATCGTGATGTCCATGCCTCGGACGCTGTCGATCTTGTCGTAGTCGATCTCGGGGAAGATCAGCTGCTCGGTCACCCCGAACGTGTAGTTCCCCTTGCCGTCGAAGGACTTCGAGGGCAGGCCCCGGAAGTCCCGGATACGCGGGATGGCCAGGCTGACCAGGCGGTCGAAGAACTCCCACGCCCGGTCGCCGCGCAGCGTCACCTTGACGCCGATGGGCTGGCCCTCTCGGAGCTTGAAGGCGGCGATGGACTTGCGGGCCCTCGTCACCATCGGCTTCTGGCCGGTGATGATCTGCAGGTCCCGCTGGGCGCCCTCGATGAGGGACTGCTGCTGGGCGGCCTTGCCCACGCCCATGTTCACCACGATCTTCTCGAGCCGCGGCACCTGCATCACGTTGCCCAGCTCGAGCTCCTGCTGGAGCTGGGCCCGCAGCACGGTGTTGTAGCGCTCCTTCAGCCGGGGGATGGCCGGGGCGGTGGCGGTGGTACTCATTGCTCGGCCCCGCACTTCTTGCAGACGCGCACCTTGTGGCCGTCCTCGTCGATCTTGATGCCGATGCGGGTGGGCTCGTGGCAGCTGCCGCAGAGCAGCGAGACCGACGAGACCGGCATCGGGAGGTACTTGTCGATGATCCCGCCCTGGGTCACGGTCCGGGTGGGCTTGGTGTGGCGCTTGGCCACGTTCACGCCCTGGAGCACGACCCGGCCCTCCGACGGCAGCGCCCGGATGACCTCGGTGCGGTGACCGGCGTACTTGCCCGTCCGCACGATGACCTTGTCGCCCTTGCGAATCCGCATCACAGCACCTCCGGAGCCAGCGAGACGATGCGCATGAACCGCTTGTCCCGCAGCTCGCGGCCGACGGGGCCGAAGATGCGGGTGCCACGCGGCTGCTGCTGGTCGTTGATGAGCACGGCGGCGTTCTCGTCGAAGCGGATGTAGCTGCCGTCGGGACGGCGCTTCTCCTTCTTGGTGCGCACGACCACGCAGCGCACGACGTCGCCCTTCTTCACGGCGGCACCGGGGATGGCGTCCTTCACCGTGGCGATGAAGACGTCGCCGATGCTGGCGTAGCGACGGCGCGAGCCACCGAGGACCCGGATGCACAGGACTTCCTTGGCCCCCGAGTTGTCGGCCACCCGGAGTCTCGATTCCTGCTGGATCATCGGGCACGCTCCATGATCTCGGTCAGCCGCCAGCGCTTCAGCTTGGAGAGGGGGCGGGTCTCGGCCACCCGGACCCGGTCGCCGACCTTGGCCGACCCCTCGGCGTCGTGCACGTAGAGGCGCTTGGTCCGCTGGACGGTCTTGCCGTACCGGGGGTGCCGGACGCGCTCGACGATGGCCACCACCACGGTGGCGTCCATGGCGTCGGACACCACGATGCCCTCACGCACCTTGCGCGGGTTCGCCCGGGCCTCGGCGTCTGCAGTCTGCTCAGCCATCAGGCCTCGTCCTCCACGTCATCACCATCGTCGTTCTTGTCGTCGGCCACCGCCGTGGCGGCGGGCGCCTTCTTGCTGGCCGCGGCGGCGTCGCGGGCGGCCCGGGCCGCCGGGGCCGGGGCCTCGTAGCTACCCTCGGCCACGGCGATCTCCCTGGCCCGCAGCACGGTCAGCAGCCGGGCGATCTCCTGCTTCACCTGGCGGACCCGGGCCGAGTTGTCCAGCTGGCCGGTGGCCAGCTGGAACCGCAGGTTGAAGAGCTCGCGTCGGGCCTCGCTCAGCCGGCCGGCGAGCTCGTCCTCGTCCAGGATCACCAATTCTGTCGCTGCCGTCATCAGACCTGCACCTCGGCTGTGCCGTGGGTGCCGGGTCGCACCACGAAACGGGCTTTGAACGGGAGCTTCTGGATCGCCCGGTCCATGGCCGCCTCGGCCAGGACCGGCTCGACGCCGGCCAGCTCGAACAGGATCCGGCCCGGGCGCACGACCGCCACCCAGTGCTCGGGGTTGCCCTTGCCCGAACCCATGCGGGTCTCGGCCGGCTTCTCGGTGATCGGCTTGTCGGGGAAGACCCGGATCCAGACCTTGCCACCACGCTTCACGTGGCGGGTCATGGCGATACGGGCTGCTTCGATCTGGCGGGCGGTCAGCCAACCGGGCTCGAGTGCCTGGATGCCGAAGTCGCCGAAGGTGACGGTCGTGCCGCCCTTGGCGGCGCCGTTCAGGCGACCCCGCTGCTGCTTGCGGTGCTTGACCTTGCGAGGCATCAACATGGTCAGTCCGCCTCCCGCCGGAAGTGCGGCGTCTCGTGGTGCTCGTGGCGGTTCCGGCGCTCGATCTCCTCGTCCTCGGCCAGTCGCTTCTCGAGCTCGTCGGGCACGGCCGGCGGGGCGATCAGGTCGGCCACCGGCGCCTCGGCGGGGGCCTCGACGGCCTCCTCGGGGGCGGCCGGGGCCTCGGCGACGGGCGCCTCGGCGGGCGCCGGGGCCGGTGCGGCCTCGGTTGCGACGGCGCCGTTGGTCACCGGCGCCTCGTCGATCTCGATCTCGGCCTCGGCCTCGCCGTCCACCCCGGGGATGGCCTGGTCGAGCCGGCGGCGACCGCCACCGGCGGTGATCAGGCGCTTGGGCCCGCTCTGCCCCGACGTCTCGCCCACGGCCATGGCCGCTTCGCGGGTGATCTTGTCGTCGATCGACACCTTGTAGGGCAGGATGTCGCCCTTGTAGATCCAGACCTTGACGCCGACCCGGCCCGAGGTCGTCTTGGCCTCGCGGAACCCGTAGTCGATGTCGGCCCGCAGCGTGTGCAGCGGGACCCGACCCTCGCGGTAGGACTCCTTGCGGGACATCTCCGAGCCACCGAGGCGGCCCGAGCACTGGACCTTGATGCCCAGGGCGCCGGCCTTCTGCACCGTCTGGATGGCCCGCTTCATGGCCCGGCGGAACGCCACCCGGCGCACCAGCTGGTCACAGATGCCCTGGGCGATCAGCGCCGCGTCGAGCTCGGGCTGCTTGATCTCTTGGATGTTGAGCTGGATCCGGTTGGGCAGCCCGGTGATCTCCTCGAGCTTCTTCTTCAGCCGGTCGGCCTCGGCGCCCCGACGGCCGATGACGATGCCCGGGCGGGCGGTGTGGATGTCCACCCGGAGGCGGTCACGCGTCCGCTCGACCTCGATCCGGCTGACGGCGGCCGTCTCCAGCTGGGTCATCAGGTAGTCGCGGATCTTCCAGTCCTCGACGACGAACTCTTTGTAGTTGCGCTCCTCGAACCACCGCGACTTCCAGTCGGTGGTCACGCCGAGGCGGAACCCGTAGGGGTTTACCTTCTGGCCCATCTACTTGCCCTTCTCTTCCTCGTCGGCGTCGGCCGTAGAGGTCACGTCGTCCGTCTCGTTCTCCTCGGTCACGTCCTCGGTCTCGTCCGTCTCGACGGCCTCGGTGCCCTCGGCCTCGACCGACGTCACACGTCTCGGTGCCCTCGGCTTCGAGCGCCTCGGCTTCGAGCGCTTCGGCCTCGGCGGCCGCCGCTTCCTCGGCTGCCGCCTCCTCAGCCGCCACCCGGCGGCGCGCGAGACGACCGGTCTGGTCGGCCCGGCGCCGGGACTCGGACACCCGGCGGGAACGCTGGCCACCGGCGGCGGCGCGCTCGGCCCGGCGGCGGGCCAGCCGCTCCTCGGGCAGCGGGCTCACGATGACCGTGATGTGGCAGGTGCGCTTGCGGATGCGGGTGGCCCGGCCCCGGGCCCGGGGACGCCAGCGCTTCATGGTGGCGCCCTCGTCGGCGTAGCAGGCCGAGACGTAGAGGTCCTCGGGGTCGAGGCGGTCGTTGTGGGCGGCGTTGGCCACCGCCGAGGCCAGGACCTTGCCGATGACCTCGCCCGCCTCGCGCTCGGTGTGGGCCAGGATCTCGGACGCCAGCTGCACGTCCTCGCCCCGGATCAGGTCCAGGACCTGTCGGGCCTTGCTGGCCGACATGTGGAAGTGCCGCAGCACCGCCCGGGTCCCGGGCCGCTCGTTGGTCTTCACGCCCGGCATGTCAGCGCCTCGCTCCCCGCTCCTGGCCGGCGTGGTACCGGAAGGTGCGAGTCAGGGCGAACTCGCCCAGCTTGTGGCCGACCATGGACTCGGTGATGTACACCGGCACGTGGCGACGGCCGTCGTGGACGGCGATGGTGTGCCCGACCATGTCGGGGATGATGGTGGAACGGCGGGACCAGGTCTTGATGACCCTCTTCTCACCGCTGGCGTTCAGGACGTCCACCTTCTTCAGGAGGTGGTCGTCGACGAAGGGGCCCTTCTTCAGGCTACGCGGCATGGTGCCACACTCTCCCGCTACCGCCGGGCGCCGCGGGTGCGGCGTCGGCGGACGATCATCTTGTCGGAATCTTTCTGACGGGCCCTGGTACGACCCTCCGGCTGGCCCCACGGGGACACCGGGTGCCGGCCACCCGAGGACTTGCCCTCACCACCACCGAGGGGGTGATCGACCGGGTTCATGGCCACGCCTCGGGTCTGGGGCCGGACGCCCTTCCAGCGGTTCCGGCCGGCCTTGCCCACCTTGATGAGCTCGGCCTCGGCGTTGCCCACGACCCCGAGGGTGCCCCGGCAGTCGATGGAGACCCGGCGCATCTCGGTGGAGGGCAGCCGCAGGGTGGCGAAGACGCCCTCCTTGGCCACCAGCTGGATGCTCATGCCCGCCCCCCGGGCCATCTTGCCGCCACCGCCGGGCCGCAGCTCGACGTTGTGGATGACCGAGCCGACCGGGATGTAGCGCAGCGGCAGGGCGTTGCCCGGGCGGATCTCCGCCCCCTGGCCGCTCTGCAGCAGGTCGCCGACCTTCACGTTGGCCGGGGCCAGGATGTAGCGCTTCTCCCCGTCGAGGTAGTGCAACAGGGCGATGCGGGCGTTGCGGTTCGGGTCGTACTCGATCGACGCCACCTTGGCCGGCACGCCGTCCTTGTCCCGGCGGAAGTCGACCACCCGGTACTGGCGCTTGTGGCCGCCCCCACGGTGGCGGGCCGTCTTGCGGCCGAGGTTGTTGCGGCCACCCGAGGACGGGCTCGGGGCGAGCAGCGACTTCTCGGGCCGGTCGCGGGTGATCTCGGCGAAGTCCGAGACCGTCTGGAATCGACGGCCCGGGCTGGTGGGCTTGCGTGAACGAAGCGGCATGGCGATGGGGTTCCTGGGCTCAGCTCTCGAAGAGGTCGATCGTGTCGCCGGCGTGCAGCGTCACCATGGCCCGCTTGGTGTCGGGCCGGTGGCCGGGGGTGTTGGTGCGGCGGTTCCGGGTGGCCTTGCCCTTGCGGTTGAGGGTGTTGACCTTGTCCACCCGCACCCCGAAGGCCTGCTCCACGGCGTGGCGGACGTCGATCTTGGTGGCCCGGGGGTCGACGATGAACACGTAGACGTTGCGGTCCATCAGCGAGTAGGTCTTCTCGGAGACCACCGGGCGGATGAGCACCGACATGGCGTCGCGCATCAGTTGGCCTCCTCGTTCTCGGGGCTGGCGTCGTCGTCGTCCGACAGCTCGGTCACCACGACGATCTCGTCGCCGGTGTCGAGGTCGATGATGTCGACCACGTCCTCCACGACGACCTCGCCGGTCGACTCGTCGACCACCTCGATGATCTCTTCGAGGATGGCCAGACGGTCCGGGCCGGGCAGGGTCCGGTCGGAGAAGACCACCCAGTCGCTGCGCAGGATGTCGTAGGGGGAGAGCTCGCCCGGCAGCACCAGCTGGACCTCGGGGAGGTTCGAGAAGGAGCGGGCGGCCACCTCCTCGTCACGGTCCAGCACCACCAGGATGCGCCCCGACAGCCCCAGGGCCGACAGGGCGGCCACGGCGTCCTTGGTCTTGGGCGCTGCCCAGCCCCAGCTGTCGACCAGGGCGATGCGCTCGGAGGCGGCCCGGTCCGACAGGGCCGAGTACAGGGCCAGGCGGACCATCTTCTTGGGCGTGCGCTGGCGGTAGCTGCGGGGCTTGGGGCCGAGGGCCACCCCACCGCCCGACCAGATCGGCGAGCGCGAGCTGCCGGCCCGGGCCCGGCCGGTGCCCTTCTGGCGGAACGGCTTGGCGCCGCCGCCCCGGACCTCCGAGCGGGTCTTGGTCGACTGGGTGCCCGAGCGGCCGGCGGCCAGCTGGGCCGTCACCACCTGGTGCAGCACGGCCTCGTTGGGCACGATGCCGAAGATCGTCGGCTCCAGGTCGACCTGGGCCAGCACGGTCCCGTCGACCTGGCGACGGTCCACGGTGCGGTTGGCCAGCGCCGGGCGCTCCTTCTTGCGAGGGCCGCGACGCAGGCCCTCGGCGGTGACGGTGTGCTCGACGACGCTCATCGCACGCCCCCGGACTTGGCCGTGGGTGCCTTGACGGTGTTGCGCAGCACGACCATGGAGCCCCGGGAGCCGGGGACGGCCCCCTTCACCAGGACGATCTCACGCTCGGGGTCGGCCGAGACCACCTCGAGGTTGAGCGTCGTCACCTGGGTGCCGCCCATCCGACCGGCCATCCGGGTGCCCTTGAACACCCGGCCCGGGGTGGCGCAGGCGCCGATCGAGCCGGGGACCCGGTGGGCCTTGTGGTTGCCGTGCGAGGCGCCCTGACCCTTGAAGTTGTGGCGCTTCATGCCACCGGCGAAGCCCTTGCCCTTGCTGACGGCGATGGCGTCCACCCGGTCGCCGGCCGCCCACAGGTCGGCCGTGAGCTCTTGGCCGACCTCGTAGTCGGCCACGTCGTCCAGCCGGAGCTCGACCAGGCGGCGGCCCGGGTCGACCCCGGCCGAGTCGTAGTGCCCCTGCTCGGGCTTGGTCAGGGTGCTGGTCCGTCGGAAACCCCAGGTCACCTGCAGCGCCGAGTAACCCTCGTGCTCGGGTGTCTTGATCTGGACCACCCGCACGGGCGCGACCTTCAACACCGTCACCGGGATCGCCCGGTGCTGGTCATCCCAGACCTGGGTCATGCCGACCTTCTCGCCGACGATCGCCTTCGTTGCCACGTGTTTGCGACTCCCTTAGGGGTGCCCACGACTTCCCGTGTGCACGCCAACGCTCCGCTCGGGATCCCCGAGCGGAGCGCTCGAATGTTGCGGCCCGAGGTCCCTGTCGGAGACAGGCGCTCGAGCACGTCGTACTGGATGGTGGCGGGCCGAACCCGCCGATCGGGCCCGAAATCGGCCCAAGGAGAGAAACTACACCATCACGGTGAGCCCCGCCAGGGGCTCAGGCGTTCTGGATCTTGATCTCGATGTCCACCCCGGCCGGAAGGTCGAGCCGCTGGAGCGAATCGACGGTCTTGGGGGTGTGCTCGACGATGTCGACCAACCGCTTGTGCACCCGCATCTCGAAGTGCTCCCGGCTGTCCTTGTACTTGTGGGGCGACCGGATGACCGTGTAGCGGTGCTTGTCGGTCGGCAACGGCACGGGACCCTGGACCTTGGCCTGGGTGCGCAGCACCGTCTGGACGATCTTCTCGGTCGACTGGTCGAGGATCTCGTGGTCGTAGGCCTTGAGGCGGATCCTGATCTTCTGGCGGGGCCCGTCGGCCATGGTGTTCCTTCCGTTGCCTGGTGTGGTTGGTCGGCGCCGGCCGTCTGCCGGCGCCGGGTCGAGCTACTTGAGGATCTTGGTGACCCGGCCCGACGCCACGGTCCGGCCACCCTCACGGATGGCGAACCGGAGCCCCTCGACCATGGCGATCGGCTTGCCCAGCTCCACGGTCATCTCGGTGTTGTCGCCGGGCATGACCATCTCGGTGCCCTCGGGCAGGGTGATGGTCCCGGTGACGTCCGTCGTCCGGAAGTAGAACTGCGGCCGGTAGTTGGTGAAGAACGGCTTGTGACGGCCACCCTCCTCCTTGTTCAGCACGTAGACGTTCGCCTCGAACTGGGTGTGCGGCGTGATGGAGCCCGGCTTGCAGAGCACCTGGCCCCGCTCGACGTCCTCCTTCTTGGTGCCCCGCAGCAGGGCGCCGATGTTGTCGCCGGCCCGGCCCTCGTCGAGCAGCTTGCGGAACATCTCGATGCCGGTGACGGTCGTGCGCTGGTTCTCGCGCAGGCCGACGATCTCGACCTCCTCGCCGACCTTGACGACGCCCTGCTCGACCTTGCCGGTCACCACGGTGCCCCGGCCGGTGATCGACATGACGTCCTCGACCGGCATCAGGAAGGGCTTGTCGACCTCACGCTCGGGCTCGGGGATGTAGGAGTCCACCGCCGCCATGAGCTCGAGGATCTTGGGCGTCCACTCGGGGTCGCCCTCGAGCGCCTTGAGGGCGCTCACCCGGACCACCGGGGTGTCGTCGCCGGGGAACTCGTTGTCGTTCAGGAGCTCGCGGACCTCCAGCTCGACCAAGTCGAGCAGCTCCTCGTCGTCCACCGTGTCGGCCTTGTTCAGGGCCACCACGATGTAGGGCACGCCGACCTGGCGGGCCAGCAGGACGTGCTCACGGGTCTGGGGCATCGGGCCGTCGGCGGCCGAGACCACGAGGATGGCCCCGTCCACCTGGGCGGCGCCGGTGATCATGTTCTTGATGTAGTCGGCGTGGCCCGGCATGTCGACGTGGGCGTAGTGCCGGTTCTCGGTCTCGTACTCCACGTGGGCGATCGAGATCGTGATGCCCCGCTGCTTCTCCTCGGGGGCCTTGTCGATCTGGTCGAACGGCGTGAACGAGGTGTTCGGGTTGGCGTCCGACAGGACCTTGGTGATGGCCGCGGTCAGCGTGGTCTTGCCGTGGTCGATGTGTCCCATCGTCCCGACATTGACGTGCGGCTTCGAGCGCTCGAACTTCTGCTTGGCCATCCCCAACTACTCCCTGATCTCAGGCGGAACCCGTCGGGCCCGCGATGCCGGTAGCCCGGCGTTTCCTCGGTGTGTGCCGCTGTTGCCCCCGGCGACTGAACTGCCCGGTGGCGGTCTGTGTGGCCGACGAGCGGCCGGTGCTGGTCTGGCCTACTCGCCGTGGGCCCGGGCGATGATCTCCTTGGAGATCGACTCGGGCACTTCGTTGTAGGCGTGGAACTGCATCGTGTACGTGGCGCGGCCCTGGGTACGCGAACGCAGGTCAGTAGCGTAGCCGAACATGTCGGACAACGGTACCTGCGCCCGGACGACGTGGCTGTTGCCCCGCTGCTCCATGCCCTCGACCCGGCCCCGCCGGGAGGACAGGTCGCCGATCACGTCGCCCATGTAGTCCTCGGGGGTGACCACTTCGACGTCCATGACCGGCTCGAGCAGCACCGGGCTGGCGGCCCGGGCGGCCTTCTTCACGGCCATCGAGCCGGCGATCTTGAACGCCATCTCCGAGGAGTCCACGTCGTGGTAGGAGCCGTAGGTCAGCTCGACCCGGACGTCGACCGTCGGGTACCCGGCCAGCACGCCCGAGGTCAGCGCCTCTTGGATGCCGGCGTCGACCGAGGAGATGTACTCCTTGGGGATCACCCCACCGGTGATCTTGTCGACGAACTCGTAGCCGCCGCCGGGGCCGGTGGGCTCCAGGGTGATGACCACGTGGCCGTACTGGCCCCGGCCACCGGTCTGGCGGATGTAGCGCTCCTCGATCTTCTCGACCGACTTGCGGACGGTCTCGCGGTAGGCCACCTGGGGCTTGCCCACGTTGGCGTCGACGTTGAACTCCCGCAACATCCGGTCCACCAGGACCTCGAGGTGCAGTTCGCCCATGCCCGAGATGACCGTCTGGCCGGTCTCCTCAT
The DNA here is from genome assembly GCA_963730735.1 of uncultured Acidimicrobiaceae bacterium. Taxonomy (GTDB): domain Bacteria; phylum Actinomycetota; class Acidimicrobiia; order Acidimicrobiales; family RAAP-2; genus CAVSSX01. Next base: position 587,861 of record CAVSSX010000007.1, on the reverse strand, counting down.
CCGAGCGGACCCGGAACGTGGGGTCCTCCTCGGACAGCGAGAACAGGGCCTTGGACAGCTTGTCCTGGTCGACCTTGGTCTTCGGCTCCACGGCCACGTGGATCACCGGCTCGGGGAACGTCAGCTCCTCGAGGATGATCGGGTTGGACGGGTCCGAGAGGGTGTCGCCGGTGGTCGTCTGCTTGAGGCCCACCGCCGCCACGATGTCGCCGGTGTAGACGGCGTCCATGTCCTCGCGGTGGTTGGCGTGCATCTGCAGCAGCCGTCCGACCCGCTCCTTGCGGTCCTTGGTGGTGTTGGTCACCGTCCCGCCCTTGGCCAGGCTGCCCGAGTACACCCGCAGGTAGGTCAGCTTGCCCACGAAGGGGTCGGTCATGATCTTGAAGGCCAGGGCGGCGAAGGGGGCGTCGTCGGCCGCCGGCCGCTCGACCTCCTCCTCGTCCCGGCCCGGCTTGGTCCCCTTGGTCGGGGGCAGGTCGAGCGGGCTGGGCAGGTAGTCCACCACGGCGTCGAGCATGGGCTGGACGCCCTTGTTCTTGAAGGCCGAGCCGCAGAGCACCGGCACGACCTCGCTGGCCAGGGTGGCGGTCCGCAACGCCCGGCGCAGGTCGGCGGCGGTGATGGCCTCGTCACCGAGGTACTTCTCCATGATCCCGTCGTCGTAGTTGGAGAGCACGTCGACCAGCTGGTGGCGGCCGTCGATGACCTCCTGGGCGAACTCGGCCGGGACCTCGCGCTCCTCCCACTCCTCGCCCATCCCGTCCTCCCAGACGAGTGCCCGCTCCTCCAGGAGGTCGATGACCCCCTTGAAGTCGCTCTCGGCCCCGATGGGGAACTGGACGACCGCCGGGGTGGCGTCGAGCCGGTCCACGATCATCTCGACGGTCCGGTAGAAGTCGGCGCCGATCCGGTCCATCTTGTTCACGAAGCAGATCCGGGGCACGTGGTACTTGTTGGCCTGCCGCCAGACCGTCTCGGTCTGGGGCTCCACGCCGGCGACGGCGTCGAAGACGGCGACCGCCCCGTCGAGCACCCGGAGGGACCGCTCCACCTCGACGGTGAAGTCGACGTGGCCCGGGGTGTCGATGATGTTGATGGTGTGGTCGCGCCACGAGCAGGTCGTGGCGGCCGAGGTGATGGTGATGCCCCGCTCCTGCTCCTGGACCATCCAGTCCATGACGGCGGCACCCTCGTGGACCTCACCGATCTTGTAGCTCTTGCCGGTGTAGTAGAGGATCCGCTCCGTCGTCGTGGTCTTGCCCGCGTCGATGTGGGCCATGATCCCGATGTTCCGGGTCCGGGCGAGGGGGGTGTTGCGGGGGGGAAGTTGATCAGCCATCGTGCGATACCTCGGGAGCGCCGACTACCAGCGGTAGTGGGCGAAGGCCTTGTTGGATTCGGCCATCTTGTGCAGGTCTTCACGGCGCTTCACGGCAGCGCCGATGCCGTTGGAGGCGTCCAGGATCTCGCCGGCCAGGCGCTCGGCCATGGTCTTCTCCCGGCGCTGCCGGGAGTAGCTGGCCAGCCACCGGATGGCCAGCGTGGTGGCCCGGCGGGGCCGGACCTCGACGGGCACCTGGTAGGTGGCGCCACCGACCCGGCGGCTGCGGACCTCGAGCTCGGGCCGGGTGTTCTCGACGGCCTTCTTCAAGATGCCCACCGGGTCCGTGCCGGCCCGCTCCTGGACCAGGTCCAGGGCGCTGTAGACGATGCGCTCGGCCAGCGTCCGCTTGCCGCGCGACAGCACCTTGTTCACCACTTGGGTGACCAGCACCGACCGGTAGACCGGGTCGGGCTGGAGCTCACGGCGGGTCGCCGGTCCGTTGCGGGGCATTAGGACTCCTTCTTGGCGCCGTAGCGGCTGCGGGCCTGGCTGCGCTCACGGACGCCCGAGGTGTCGAGGGCGCCCCGGATGACCTTGTAGCGGACACCCGGCAGGTCCTTCACACGGCCGCCACGCACGAGCACGATCGAGTGCTCCTGGAGGTTGTGCCCGACACCGGGGATGTAGGCCGTGACCTCGACCCCGCTGGTGAGGCGCACTCGGGCCACCTTGCGCAGGGCCGAGTTGGGCTTCTTCGGGGTCGTCGTGTAGACGCGGGTGCACACGCCCCGTCGCTGGGGCGCGCCCTTGAGGGCCGGCGTCTTGGTCTTGGTCTCTTTTGCCTCCCGTCCCTTGCGGACGAGCTGGGCGATTGTGGGCACGCGCTACCTCGGGATTGTGAACTGCAGAGTGGACAACGGAAAGAGCGGAGCCGGCGTCAGAACGCGCGGCCACGCAGCGGATCAATGCTACGGCATGGGCTCCCGGCGGGCAAGGGGGCCCGGCCCGGCGGGGCGGGGCGCCGGGGACCAGCCCCGGCGCACCCCGCTCACGCCCCGGCTTCGAGCGGGCCGTGGGACACGTCCCCGCCCAGCGTGGTGCTCTCGCCGTCGCCCTCACCGTCGGCCACCGGGGCGGCACCCAGCCAGCTGGCGTCGATGCTCGGGTCGAAGGGGTCATTGCTGATCCCGTCGCCCGTGACGTCCCGCAGCCAGGCCGCCAGGTCCTCGGTGTCGCCGCTCTCCCCGGCGCCCAGCGCCCAGAAGGGCATGGCCTCGGCGTCGGGCATCTCGAGGCGGATGTCGCGGTAGCGCTCCATCCCCGAGCCGGCCGGGATCAGCTTGCCGATGATGATGTTCTCCTTCAGGCCGTAGAGCTGGTCCGACTTGCCCTCGATGGCCGCCTCGGTCAGCACCCGGGTGGTCTCCTGGAAGGAGGCCGCCGACAGCCAGCTCTCGGTGGCCAGCGACGCCTTGGTGATGCCCATGAGCTCGGGACGACCCTCGGCCGCCCGCTTGCCCTCCTCGACCAGCTGCCGGTTGACCTCGGCGTAGATCTGGTTGTCGACGCGCTCGCCGGGCAGGAACGGCGCCTCGCCCGGCTCGGCCACCAGGACCCGCCGCAGCATCTGGCGCACGATCAGCTCGATGTGCTTGTCGTGGATGGACACACCCTGGTCCCGGTAGACCTTCTGGACCTCTTCGACCAGGTACTGCTGGGTCTCCCGGATGCCCTTGACCTCGAGCAGCTCCTTCGGGTCCTTCGGCCCCTCGACCAGGGCGTCGCCCGCCCCGACCTCCTGGCCGTCGGTCACCTCGAGGTGGGCCCGGATGGCCACCAGCGCCGACTCCTCGGCCCCGTCGTCGGCCACCACGGTGATGCGGCGACCGGCCTCCTCGTCCTCGATCCGGACCACGCCGGCGTGGCGGGCCAGGACGGCGGCACCCTTGGGCGTGCGGGCCTCGAACAGCTCCACCACCCGGGGCAGGCCGTGGGTGATGTCCTCACCCACCACACCACCGGTGTGGAAGGTCCGCATGGTCAGCTGGGTCCCGGGCTCGCCGATGGACTGGGCGGCGATCACGCCGACCGCCTCGCCGAGCTCGATCATCTTGCCGGTGGCCAGCGAGACGCCGTAGCAGGCGGCGCACACGCCGTGCGCCGCCTCGCAGGTCAGCACGGAGCGGGTGCGGAGCCGGTCCACCGCCGGGTCGTCGCGCACCTGGGCGATGACCTCGTCGGTGAGCAGGGTCCCCACGGGCAGCTTGGACTTGTCCGACAGCGTCACCGGCTCGACGAGCAGGCGGCCGTAGGCCCGGGTCTCGAGGTAGCTGCGCTTGCCGGGGCTGTCCGGCTCGACGTCCTCGATCCAGATGCCCCGGACCGAGCCGCAGTCGTCCTCGCGGATGATCAGCTCCTGGGCCACGTCGACCAGCCGTCGGGTCAGGTAGCCCGAGTCGGCCGTCCGCAGGGCGGTGTCGGCGAGGCCCTTGCGGGCGCCGTGGGTCGAGATGAAGTACTCGAGCACCGAGAGGCCCTCACGGAAGGAGGACTTGATCGGCCGGGGGATCATCTCACCCCGAGGGTTCGAGACCAGGCCCTTCATGCCGGCGATCTGCCGGATCTGCTGGGCGTTCCCTCGGGCCCCCGAGTCGACCATCATGTCGAGCGGGTTGAACGACAGGGTCGACAGCGCCTGCTCCATGGCCCGTCCGACCTCGGAGTTGGCCGACGTCCAGATCTCGATCTCCTTCTGGCGCCGCTCGTCGTCGGTGATGATGCCCCGCTTGAACTGGTTCTCGGCCTTCTCGGCTTCCTTCTCGTAGCGGTCGAGGATGGCCTGCTTCTCCGGCGGCGTCCGCACGTCGTCGATCGAGATGGTCAGGCCCGACTGGGCGGCGAAGCGGAAGCCCAGGGACTTGATGCGGTCCAGGCTGGCCCCCACCACGTGCTTGGGGTAGTCGGCCGCCAGCTCCTCGACGATCACGCCGATCGGCACGTTGCGCTTGCCCACCACGTCGTTCACGTAGCGGAACCCGCCCGGCAGGGCCTCGTTGAAGAACACCCGACCGGGGGTCGTCTCGAACGAGAGCCGCTCGGCCTCGCCCTCGGGCTCCACGCCGGCCGCCAGCAGGCGGTCGGACAGGGGGGACCCGGCCAGCGGCCGCAGCACGATCTTGGCGTGCAGGTCCACGTCACCGGCCTCGAAGGCCGACTGCAGCTCGTGGGAGTGGCGGAAGGCCCGCCCGGCGCCCTTGGCGTCGTCGACGGCCAGGGTCAGGTAGTACGCCCCGAAGACCATGTCCTGGGTGGGCACGGTGATCGGTCGACCGGTCGCCGGCGACAGGATGTTGTTGGCCGAGAGCATCAGCACCCGGGCCTCGGCCTGGGCCTCGGTCGACAGGGGCAGGTGGACGGCCATCTGGTCACCGTCGAAGTCGGCGTTGAACGCCGTGCAGACGAGCGGGTGGACCTGGATGGCCTTGCCCTCGACCAGCACCGGCTCGAAGGCCTGGATGCCGAGGCGGTGGAGCGTGGGGGCCCGGTTCAACAGGACCGGGTGCTCGCGGATGACCCCTTCGAGCACGTCCCAGACCTGGGGCCGCCGGCGCTCGACCATGCGCTTGGCCGACTTGATGTTCTGGGCCAGCTCCGTGTCGACCAGCCGCTTCATGACGAAGGGCTTGAACAGCTCGAGCGCCATCAGCTTGGGCAGCCCGCACTGGTGGAGCTGGAGGGTCGGGCCGATCACGATGACCGAACGGCCCGAGTAGTCGACCCGCTTGCCCAGCAGGTTCTGGCGGAACCGCCCCTGCTTGCCCTTCAGCATGTCCGAGAGGCTCTTGAGCGGGCGGTTGCCCGGCCCGGTGACCGGGCGGCCGCGGCGGCCGTTGTCGAACAGCGCGTCGACGGCCTCCTGCAGCATGCGCTTCTCGTTGTTGATGATGATCTCGGGCGCGCCCAGGTCGAGCAGCCGCTTCAGGCGGTTGTTCCGGTTGATGACCCGGCGGTAGAGGTCGTTCAGGTCCGAGGTGGCGAAGCGGCCACCGTCGAGCTGCACCATCGGGCGCAGGTCGGGCGGGATGACCGGGACGGCCTCGAGGATCATGGCCCGGGGGTCGTTGACCCGGCGGCCGTTCTCGTCACGGCGGTTGAAGGCGGTGACGATCTTGAGCCGCTTGATGACCTTCTGACGGCGCTGGGCCGACAGCGGGCGCCGACCGTCGGTGGCGTCGATCATCTCGCGGAGCTTGATCTCCTCGGCGTCGAGGTCGATCCGGTCGATCAGGCGCTGGATGGCCTCGGCCCCCATGCCGCCCTCGAAGTAGTCCTCGTAGCGCAGGCGGAGCTCACGCCACAGCAGCTCGTCCTCGATGATCTTGCGGGCGTGGAGGTTCCGGAACTCGTCGATGGCGCGCTGGGCCAGCTCGATCTCGTCCTGGGAGCGCTCGCGCATCCCGGTGATCTCCTTCTCCACCGCCTTCTGCCGGGCCTTCACCTCGGCGTCGCGGGCACCCTCCTTCTCGAGGGCGGCCAGCTCCTCCTCGAGCGCCTTGAAGCGACGGTCGATGTCGAGGTCGCGGCGCCGCTCGATGTCGGCGATCTCGTCGACCAGCTCGGCCTCGAGCGTGGCCAGGTCCTCGTGGCGCTTCTCCTCGTCGACCCAGGTCACGAGGTTGGCGGCGAAGTAGATGACCTTCTCCAGCTGCTTGGCCTTGAGCTCCTCGCGGGCCTCGGTGCCCATCAGCAGGTAGGCCAGCCAGCTCCGCGTGCCCCGCAGGTACCAGATGTGGACCACCGGGGCGGCCAGCTCGATGTGGCCCATCCGCTCGCGGCGGACCTTGGACCGGGTGACCTCGACGCCGCAGCGCTCGCAGATGATGCCCTTGAACCGGACGCGCTTGTACTTACCGCAGTAGCACTCCCAGTCCTTGGTGGGACCGAAGATCTTCTCGCAGAACAGTCCGTCCTTCTCGGGACGCAGCGTCCGGTAGTTGATCGTCTCCGGCTTCTTCACCTCGCCGTTGGACCAGCCGCGGATGGAGTCCCCGGTGGCCAGCCCGATACGAAGCTGGTCGAACGTGTTGACGTCCAGGACCGTCATGAGAAGCTCCTCTCTGCAGCGCGCCGCTCATCTTCCTCATCCGACCCGCGCTCAGGTCGGCTGATGTCAATTCCCAGCTCTTCGGCCGTGCGGAACACGTCCTCGTCGAGCTCGTGCATCTCGATCTCCGAACCGTCGAGCGCCAGGACCTCGACGTCCAGGCACAGCGACTGCATCTCCTTGATGAGCACCTTGAAGCTCTCGGGGATGCCGGGCTCGGGGATGTTCTCGCCCTTCACGATGGCCTCGTAGACCTTGACCCGTCCGAGCACGTCGTCGGACTTGATGGTGAGCAGCTCCTGCAGGGCGTAGGCGGCGCCGTAGGCCTCGAGGGCCCACACCTCCATCTCCCCGAAGCGCTGCCCACCGAACTGGGCCTTTCCACCCAGCGGCTGCTGGGTGATCATCGAGTACGGGCCGGTCGACCGGGCGTGGATCTTGTCGTCGACCAGGTGGGCCAGCTTGAGGATGTAGACGTAGCCCACCGAGATGGGGTTGTCGTAGGCCTCGCCGGTCCGGCCGTTGTACAGCTGGGCCTTGCCGGTCGGCTTGATCTGGACGTCGCCGTTGGCCGAGTCCGAGTTCAGGCTCTCGAAGATCTGCTGGATGGTCGGGTGCCGTCCGGCATCCTCGACCTCGTCCCAGTGAGCACCGTCGAAGACCGGGGTGGCCACCCAGTGGGCCGGCTCGGTCCGGGGGCGGGTCTTGCGCAGTGCGCCGTCGCCCCGGGCCGAGGTGCCGACGCCCTCGCGGACCTCCTCGCCCGCCCAGCCGTGCCGGGCGGCGTAGCCGAGGTGCGACTCGAGCACCTGGCCGACGTTCATCCGGCTCGGCACGCCGAGGGGGTTCAAGATGATGTCGACCGGCGTGCCGTCGGCCAGGAACGGCATGTCCTGGACCGGCAGGATCTTCGAGATGACGCCCTTGTTGCCGTGGCGGCCGGCGAGCTTGTCGCCCTCGGAGATCTTGCGCTTCTGGGCCACGTACACCCGGACCAGCTGGTTCACGCCGGGCGGCAGCTCGTGGGCGTCGTCCCGGGAGAACACCCGGACGTCGATGACCTTGCCGGACTCGCCGTGGGGGACCTTCAGGCTGGTGTCGCGGACCTCCCGGGCCTTCTCACCGAAGATCGCCCGGAGCAGCCGCTCCTCGGGGGTCTGCTCGGTCTCGCCCTTCGGGGTCACCTTGCCGACGAGCACGTCGCCCGCCTCGACCTCGGCGCCCACCCGGATGATGCCTCGCTCGTCCAGGTCGGCCAGGATCTCCTCGGAGAGGTTCGGGATGTCCCGGGTGATCTCCTCGGCGCCGAGCTTGGTGTCCCGGGCGTCGACCTCGTGCTCCTCGATGTGGATCGAGGTCAGCACGTCGTCACGCACCAGGCGCTCGGACAGGATGATGGCGTCCTCGTAGTTGTAGCCCTCCCACGGCATGAAGGCCACGAGCAGGTTCTTGCCCAGGGCCAGCTCGCCGTTGTGGGTCGAGGGACCGTCGGCCAGCAGGTCGCCGGCCAGCACCTTCTGGCCTTCGTCGACCAGGACCTTCTGGTTGATCGAGGTGTTCTGGTTGGAACGGCGGAACTTGGCCAGGCGGTAGATCTTGCGGCCGAGCGGGTGGCCGAGCCGGTCCTTCTGGCCCGACTTGTACTCCACCACGATCTGGTCGCCGGTGGCCTCGGTCACCACGCCCTCGCCCTCCGAGAGGATGACGTCGCCGGCGTCGCGGGCGGCGCGGGCCTCGACCCCGGTCCCGATGTAGGGGGCCTCGGGGACCACCAGGGGCACCGCCTGCTTCTGCATGTTGGCGCCCATCAGGGCCCGGTTGGCGTCGTCGTGCTCGACGAAGGGGATGAGGGCGGTCGACACCGAGACGATCTGCTTCGGCGAGACGTCCATGAGGTCGACGTCGGACGGGGGCACGAAGTCGATCTCGCTGGTCGTGCCGTAGGAGGTCGTGGCCATGCCCACCCGCACGCCGGTGCCTTGGGGGCCCCGTCGCACCAGGACCCGGTCCTCGGTGAAGTTGCCCTGCTCGTCCAGGACCGCGCTGGCCTGGGCGATGACGTGCTCCTCCTCCTCGTCGGCGGCGAAGTACACCACCTCGTCGGTCACCCGACCGTCGACCACCTTGCGGTAGGGAGTCTCGATGAACCCGTACTCGTTCACCCGGGCGTAGGTGGCCAGGGAGCCGATCAGGCCGATGTTCGGGCCCTCGGGGGTCTCGATCGGGCACATGCGCCCGTAGTGGGAGGTGTGGACGTCACGGACCTCGAAGCCCGCCCGCTCACGGGACAGGCCGCCTGGCCCGAGGGCCGAGAGGCGCCGCTTGTGGGCCAGGCCCGACAGCGGGTTGTTCTGGTCCATGAACTGGCTGAGCTGGCTGGTGCCGAAGAACTCCTTCACGGCGGCGACCACCGGGCGGATGTTGATCAGCGTCTGGGGGGTGATGGCCTCGACGTCCTGGGTGGTCATGCGCTCGCGCACCACCCGCTCCATGCGTGACAGGCCCACCCGGACCTGGTTCTGGATCAGCTCGCCGACCGAGCGGATACGCCGGTTGGCGAAGTGGTCCTGGTCGTCGATCCGGTAGGTGGAGTCCCCGTCGGCCATGTGCAGGGCCAGGTGCAGCATGTACGTGGCCGAGGCCAGGATCTCCGAGGGGCTGAGCACGCCCTGCCCGGGCTCGGGACGCTCGAGCTCGATGCCGAAGAGCTCCGAGATGCGCTCGATCTCCGGGCCGAGCTTGCGGTTCAGCTTGTAGCGGCCGACCCGGGTCAGGTCGTAGCGCTTGGGGTGGAAGAAGGCGTTCTCGAAGTACTGCCGGGCGGCCTCGACCGACAGCGGCTCGCCGGGACGGGCCCGCTTGTAGATCTCGAGCAGCGCCTCTTCGCGGGTCGGCGCCAGCCCCCGCTCCTTCTCCCACTGGCCCTCGAGGAAGTCGAAGTGCCGGACGAAGCGCTCCAAGAAGGCCTCGTCGCCGTAGCCGAGCGCCCGCAGCAGGACGAACAGCGACAGGCGGCGCTTGCGGGCCACCCGGGCGCCGGCGGTGACGTCGCGCGACGGCTTGGCCTCGATGTCGAGCTCGATCCACTCGCCCCGGTAGGGGTGGATGGTGCCGGTGAAGATGGTCTTGGCGTCCCGGCCGGGCTGGAAGATGACCCCGGGCGAGCGGACGAGCTGGCTCACCACGACCCGCTCGGTGCCGTTCACGATGAACGTGCCGCGGTCCGTCATCATCGGGAAGTCCCCCATGAAGACGGTCTGCTCCTTGATCTCACCGGTGGTGGCGTTCAAGAAGCGCGCCCGGACGAAGACCGGGGCGGCGTACGTCATGTCCTTTTCCTTGCACTCCTCCACCGAGAACTTCGGCGGCGGGCGCAGGTCGGGGTCGGTCGGGTCGAACTCGAGCTCGAGGCTCAGCTGCCCGGTGAAGTCCTCGATCGGACTGATGTCGTTGAAGGCCTCGGCCAGTCCCTTGTCCAGGAACCACTGGAAGGAGTCGCGCTGGATCGAGATGAGATCCGGCAGTGGAAGTGCCTCGTCGATGTTGGCGAAGGTCACGCGTTGGGGACTCTGGGACCGTACGGGCAACGGCCTACTCCTCACAGTTGGGATGCTGGTGGATCAAGCGGGCACTCAGGGACTGCAGTTGGGGGTCGACAAACGACCCCGACAGGGTTCGAGACGATGCGGTGGCGCGCGCCATTCAACTGGAGTGAAGGGCAGAAGCAACAGAAAGACGCACGGCAACCCTGCATCCTAACCGGAGGCGGGGTGGAACACAACCCCTGCCGGACGCGGCAGCTCCGGGAGCGCCGAAGCGCCCGTGGGCTGGCGACAGGCTAGGGGTGTCGGCCGTCTCCCGTCAAGGATCCGGCGGTGGGTCGGCGCTGCACCCCTCGGGACCGAGCGGTCCCCGAGGGGTGCGCCCCGCCCGGACTACTTGACTTCGACGGTCGCCCCGGCGCCCTCGAGGGCCGCCTTGGCCTTCTCGGCGTCGTCCTTGTTGACCTTCTCGAGCACCGGCTTGGGCGCGCTGTCCACCAGGTCCTTGGCCTCCTTCAGGCCCAGGCTGGTCAGCGAACGCACCTCCTTGATGACCTGGATCTTCTTGTCGCCCGCCGCCGTGAGGACGACGTCGAACTCGGTCTGCTCCTCGGCGTCGCCGCCGCCGGCGTCGCCGCCGCCACCGGCCGGCGCGGCAACCGCCACTGCCGCCGGGGCGGCCGCGGTCACGCCGAAGCGCTCCTCGAAGTCCTTCAGCAGCTCGCTGAGCTCGAGCACCGACAGCTCGGCGATGCCGTCGAGGATCTGGTCCTTGGTGAGGGTTCCTGCCATGGTGATGGCCTTCCTTTCTTACTTCCCGGAATTCCGGTCGTTCGTGTCTGCGGTCGTGGGGTGATCGGGTACGTCAGCTGGCCGGGGCGTCGTCGGACTCGGCCGCCGGCGCCTCGTCGGCGACTGCCTCGGCGGCGACTCTCGTCGGCGCGCGGCCTCGGCGGCGACGGGCTCCTCGGAGGCGGCGGCCGGCGCGGCGGCCTCGGCGGCAGCGGCGGCCGGCTCGTCGTCGGCCACAGCCGACTCGGCCTCGTCGGGCACGGCGGCCGCCGGTGCGGCGGCGGGGGCCTCGGCCTCACGCTGGTCGAGCAGTGCCGACAGGCCGTAGGCCAGGTTCCGGGGCAGCGCCTCGAGCAGCCCACCGAACTGGCGCAGCGGGGCGGCGATGGCGCCGGCCAACTGGGCCAGGAGCACGTCGCGGGGCGGCAGGTCGGCCAGGGCCGAGAGGTCCTCGGTCGTCACCGGGCCGCTCTCGAGGAGGCCGCCCTTCACGATCAGGTTGGGGTTGGTCCGGGCGAAGTCCCGCAGGGCCTTGGCGACGGCGGTGACGTCCCCCTCGACGAAGGCGATGGCCGTCGGGCCGGTCAGGAACTCCCCCAGCGGCTCGTGCGGCCCCTCGGCGATGGCCAGGCGGACCAGGGTGTTCTTGTAGATCTTGTAGTCGCCGCCGGCCGCCGACAGCTGGCGTCGCAGGTCGGCCAGCTCGGCCACGGTGAGGCCTCGGTACTCGGTGACGACCGTCGCCGACGACTGTCCGAGGCGCTCGCGCACCTGCTCGACGACCGCTACCTTTTCCGCTCTCGGGTTGTCCATCGTTCCTCCACCGGGCCGGAGCCCTGGCCGGGATCTCCCACCCGGTTCGGGGCCGATTCCCCCGGTGTGCGACGGACCGAAGCGACCGGCGATGGCCGGCAGTTCAGTGGTGTCGCCTCGTCGGGCGGGCCCTGCGGGGCCCTTTCGGCACCTGGAAGGGTGCACCGGAGGTCTCTGGCGTACAGATTCAGTGCCCGGCCTTGCGGCGGGCTGTGGGGTGCATCGTAGTACGGCCGTCGCCGGGCCGGCGAACGGCCGAGGGGCTCAGGCCGTGGCGGCCACCAGCTCCTCTTCGTCCTCGGCCCGACGGGTCCGGGCCGGGTCGATCCGGACACCCGGGCTCATGGTGCTCGACAGGGCCAGGGCCAGCACGTAGCGACCCTTGGCCGCCGCCGGCTTGACCCGGTGGATCTCGTCGATCACCGCGTGCACGTTGTCGAGCAGCTGCTCCTTGGTGAACGAGGTCTTGCCCACCCGCAGGTGCACGTTGCCCACCTTGTCGGTCCGGTACTCGACCCGGCCGCCCTTGAACTCGATGACGGCCCGGGCCACGTCGGTGGTCACCGTGCCGGTCTTCGGGTTGGGCATCAGGCCACGGGGGCCGAGCACCCGGCCGAGCGTGCCGACCTGGCCCATCAGGTCCGGGGTGGCGATGGCCACGTCGAACTCCAAGAAGCCCTCGTTGGCCACCCGGGCCACCAGGTCGTCGGCCCCGACGACGTCGGCGCCGGCCGCCCGGGCCTCGTTGGCCTGCTCACCGGCGGCGAAGACGGCCACCCGCTCGGAGCGGCCGGTCCCGGCGGGCAGCGACAGCGTGCCCCGGACGATCTGGTCGGCCTTGCGGGGGTCGACGCCCAGGCGCAGGGCCAGCTCGACCGTCTCGTCGAAGGCCGAGCGCGGCATCGCCTTCACCAGGTCGACGGCCTCGGCGACGCTGTAGAGCGACTCCCGGTCGAACGTCTTCAGGGCGTCCTGGTACTTCTTTCCGTGGTGTGCCATGTCGTGTGTACTCCCTCGTGTCCGGCGGCGACCGCCGGGCGTGGTCTCGGGGCCGTCAGCCGGCGACGGCGATCCCCATCGATCGGGCGGTGCCGGCGATCTGGCGCTTGGCCGCCTCGACGTCATCGGTGTTCAGGTCCTGCAGCTTGATCTTGGCGATGTCGGCCAGCTGGGCGTCGGTGATGGTGCCCACCTGCTCCCGGCCGGCGGTGGTCGATCCCTTGGCCAGCCCGGAGGCCTGGCGCAGCAGGACCGGGGTCGGCGGGGTCTTGAGGACGAAGCTGAAGCTCCGGTCCTCGTAGATGGTGATGTCGACCGGGACCACCGTGCCCCGCTGGGACTCGGTCGCCGCGTTGTACTGCTTGCAGAACTCCATGGTCTGGACGCCGTGCGGCCCGAGGGCCGTCCCGACCGGGGGCGCGGGCGTTGCCGCACCGGCCTCCAGCTGGATCTTCACCACGGCCAGCACACGCTTCTTCGGTGGCATGGACTACTCCTTCATCGTTGCCCGGGTCCCGCCGGCACGGCGGGCCCGGGACCTACAGCTTGGCGACCTGACTGAACTCGAGCTCGACCGGGGTCTCCCGGCCGAAGATGTTGACCAGCACCTTCAACTTCAGCTGGTCCTCGTTGATCTCGGCGATCTGGCCCGAGAAGTCGGCGAACGGGCCTTCCTTGACCCGGACCGTCTCGTCGACTTCGTACTCGAGCCGGGGTCGGGTCCTCTTGGTCGGTGTCTCGGCGCCCTCCGCCTTGACCTGGAGGATGTTCTCGACCTCTCGGCGCGACAGCGGCGTGGGCTTGGTCCCTGGGCCGACGAACCCGGTGACACCGGGGGTGTTGCGGATGGCTCCCCAGCTGTCGTCGTCGAGGTCGCAGCGGACCAGCAGGTAGCCCGGGAACACCTTCTTCTGGACGGTCACCTTCTTGCCGGCCTTGAACTCGACGACGTCCTCCATCGGGATCACGACCTCGAAGACGCGGTCCTCCATGCCCCGGGAGGCCACCACGTTGGCCAGGTTGGACCGCACCTTGTTCTCGTAGCCCGAGTAGGTGTGCACGACGTACCAGCGGCCGGGGCGGTCGTAGGGGCTCGGGACGTACTCCGGCTCCTCGTCGTCCTCGTCGTACTCGTCCTCGGCCACCCGGGCCTCGCCCTCGGTGGCGTCGACGACGACCGGCTCGCCGTCGGTGGCCTCACCCTCGGCCGCCTCGGCGACCGGGGGCGCGGCCGGCTCCTCGGTCGCCACGGCGCCGTCGTCGGAGATGGTCTGGTCGTCGTCGAGGGTCACTGGTACACCGATCGGTTCACGTAGGGAGGTTGTTGCAGATCACTTGTGGAACAGGAAGAGGATGAATTTTCCGTAGGCATAGTTGAGCAGAAATATCAGCGAGATCATGAACACCAGCGTGGTGAGCACGACGGCGGTGTAGTTCAGCATCTCGGCCCGGCTCGGCCACGCCACCTGGCGCATCTCGTCGCGGATCTCCCGGACGAAGGTGGCCGGGGAGGTCCGGCGCCGCCCGGCTCGGCGGCGACCCTCGTCCGGCTCCGACCGGGCCGGGACGTCGGTGATCGCCATCAGCGGGCCTCCTGCCGACGTCTCGAGCGATGGGGTGCGCGGTTCACGGGTGGTGCTCCGGGTGAGGTAGGGATTCGGGGACTGCTGGGCATGTGGACAACGTCTGAGCAGGGCAGGAGGGACTCGAACCCCCAACCGCCGGTTTTGGAGACCGGTGCTCTACCAGTTGAGCTACTGCCCTCGGTGGGCGGCCCTCGGTCGCCCTCGGCGAGCGTGAGTCACCGACTGACCTGGGGATCGGTGCGCGAGGATAGCACCGGCCGGTCACCCGAGGCTCAGCGAGTCTCCTTGTGCAGGGTGTGACGACGGTCGAAGCGGCAGAACTTCTGCATCTCGATGCGCTCGCGGTCGTTCAGCTTGTTCTTGGTGGTGATGTAGTTCCGGCGCTTGCACTCCTCGCACGCCAGGGTCACCTGCACCCGCTTCTCGTTCTTGGCCACGTCGATCCCTCTGCTTCGTTCGCTTCTTGCACGTGCCCCCGGGCATCCCCGAGGGTGGTAGCGGCGGCGGGACTCGAACCCGCGACAACACGATTATGAGCCGTGTGCTCTAACCAACTGAGCTACGCCGCCAGGGGCGAGCCCCCTGTCGGAATCGAACCGACGACACCAGCCTTACCATGGCTGTGCTCTGCCGACTGAGCTAAGGGGGCACCACGGCCCTCGGCCGCCGAGACAGTGTAGCCACCCTGGCGACGGGGTCGCCCCTCGGCCGTGGCCGCCCCGGCTCCCCCGCCCGACCATCGGGCCCGACGCCGGGCCCGGTCGGTACGATCGCCCGGATGCGGACCCGCCTGGCGACCACCGGTGACGCCGAGGCCCTCCGGGCCATCTACAACGTCGAGGTCGAGACGACCACGGTCACCTTCGACATCCTGCCCCGCAGCTCGGCCGAGCAGCTGGCCTGGCTGGCCGACCACGCCGGGGCCCACCCGGTGGTGGTGGCCGTGGCCGATCCCGGCGAGGCCGAGGGCCGGGCCGGCGACGGGGGCGAGATCGTGCTCGGCTTCGGGTCGCTCTCCCCCTACCGGGAGCGCCCGGCCTACGCCACCACCGTCGAGGACTCGGTCTACGTCGACCGGGCCCATCGCCAGGCCGGGGTCGGACGGGTGGTGCTCGACGAGCTGCTGGTGCTGGCGGCCGACCACGGGTTCCACACCGTGATCGCCCGCATCGTGGGCGAGAACCAGGGCTCCATCCGCCTCCACCAGGCCTGCGGCTTCGACGTGGTGGGGATCGAGCGCGAGGTCGGCCGCAAGCACGGCCGCTGGCTCGACGTGGTCGAGCTCCAACGGCTGCTCTGAGCTCGCCGTCCGGCCGGGCCCGGTCGGTCACCGCCGGGCGGCCTCGCGTGAGGGGCGGCGGTCAGGAGCGGCGTCAGCGTCGGCGGTCAGGAGAGGACGGCTCAGGAGTCGGCGATGGCCAGCGGGAGTGACCGGTCGGTCGACTCGAACGGGTCGGGCTCCCACCGCCACGCCGTCGACCACCGGCCCAGGGGGATGAGCAACGCCCCCAACAGGGCCAGCCAGGCGGCGGCGACGGCCAGCGGGTTGGCGTGGATGAGCTCGTTGAGCAGCACCCGACCCCCCGTCAGCTGGAAGAACGGCGAGATGATCGACAGCACGATGATCAGGTTGCGCAGCCGGGTCGAGGCCACCGGGGCCAGCAGGACCAGGCCCCAGGTGAGGTACCACGGCTGGACGACCGGGCCGAGGGCCACGAACAGCAGCAGGGTCAGCCCGAGGGCCTTGAGCGAGCCGATCCGGTCGCTCTCCTTCAGCAGGTAGACGGCCAGGACCGCCGCCGAGGCCAGGCCGAGCACCCGGGTGACCGACAGGACGCCTCCCAGCGAGACGTTGAGCCCGACCAGGTGGGCGAAGCCCGAGAGGCCCATCCCGATGCCGGTGGACGGGGCCAGCCAGCTGCGGACCGTGCCCGGGGTCTCGAGGTTGGCGATCCAGCCGATCCCGAGTCCGCTCACGATGGACAGCAAGCCCATGATGCTGATGGCGATCAGCCCGGCGCTGACCAACGGGCGGACGCGCTGGCGCCACGGCAGACCGGTGCCCATCCAGTCCCAGGCGATGTAGACGATCCCGAGGGCGGCCGGGATCTTGATCGCCGCCGCCAGGGTGCACAGCACCACCCCCCACGCCGGGTGGCGGAGCTTGGCCGCCGTGATGCCGGCGACCAGCAGGCCGAGCATGAGGGCGTCGTTGTGGGCCCCACCGACCAGCATCAGGATGACCAGGGGGTTGAGCACGGCCAGCATGAAGATGTCGCCCGGGTCCCGGCCGTAGGCCCGGGCCAGCTTGGGGATGCACCAGGCGATCAGGGCCACCCCGGCCACGGCCGAGAGCCGCAGCAGGATCACCGTGACCAGCTGGTTGTGGAAGCTGATGCTGGCGAAGAACCCGTCCATCACCAAGAAGATGGGGCCGTAGGGGGCGGGCGTGTTGCCCCAGAGCGGGTCGACCGGGCTGACGTAGGGGCCCGAGCCGAGGGTGAACGGCCCGTAGTTGTAGGGGTTGATGTGCCGGCTCATCATCTCGCCCTGGGCGGCGTAGCTGTACACGTCCTTGCTGAAGATCGGCGCCACCACCAGCATCGGGATGATCCACAGCACCAGGATCCAGCCGAGGTAGCGGATGGGCACCCCGGGGCGACGGGACAGCGCCCGGGTCAGCCCGAACCACACCCGCATGAACAGCACCAGACCGCCGTAGACGGCGACCAGCCCGATCAGCAGCACCAGGTCGGACTGCGAGGACGCGGTGGCCGTGCGGGAACCGAAGAACCAGGTCGAGGGCACCTCGATGAACGGCGAGGCTCGGCATGGAGGCCCCGGCGGCGATCATGGCCAGGGCCAGGAACCCGAGGAAGGCCGGCCAGCGCAGGAAGCGCCAGTCGTGGGGGTCGTCGAGGTCCGACTGGACCCGATCGGCCAGCATCCCGGTGGGCAGCACCCGGACCTTCACGACCTCGGCCCGGACCGAGAGCCGGCCGGCCAGGCGTCGGGCGGCGTCGCCCAGGTCGGCGACCGCCGTCACCGCCCGGCCGTCCCGCAGACCGTCCAGGCGCCCGAGCGCGCCCTCCTGGGCCTCCGGCCCGGCTGGGGTGCTCGGGTTGTCTGCCACCGCTACCTCGACCTCGCCTCGGGGCCACCGGTGTCACCAGGGCGGCGCTCGGAAATTCGGATGCCAGCAGGGTCGCAGCTCGTCCTGTGACCGGCACCTGCGGCGGTCGCCGTCGGAGGGGGCCCCGGACGGGAACGGACGAGGGAGACCCCCGATTCGTAACCCCATTGTAATGGGCACCATCGGTGGTGCAAGTGATCGTCCATGGCCCAGGTCATGGGCCGATTCGGCATTCGAGCGGTGCCCGGGACGGCGACTCAGGCGGCGTCGAGCTGGCAGTGCCGGCGCAGGGTCCGCTCGAACCGGTCCGGGTCGTCGGGGGTGACGAAGGGCTGGATGCGGCGTCCCGACGTCGAGGAAGAAGCCGACCGACTTCTTCGTTCGGCCCGGGTCGAAGTTGGCCCAGTGCCGCAGGTCGCCGCTGCCCCAGATGCGCCCCCGGCCCCGGAAGGCCGACAGCTCGAAACGCTGCAGGGCGCGGACCTGCTCGTAGGACACGTGCTTGGTCCCCCACGGGAAGTAGTACCCGTGGATCCCGATCCCCTCGGAGGTGCACTCGATCCGCCGGTCGGCGTAGTCGCCGTCGCTGCTCGCTCATCGTGGGACCTCCCTCCCCTCTGGGTTCGTCCTACCCGCGACAGGCGGTCGAGCAGCGCGACATAGGCCGACAGCGGCGCCACGTCGGCGTCGACCACCTTGGCCAGGTCGTCCCAACGGCGGAGCTCGATCGCCGCCTCGAAGCCCGGGTGGGCCTCGAACCGCCGGCAGCCGGCGGCGTCGAGCGGGCCGCCCTGAAGGGCCAACGACGCCACCGACGTGGGCGACAGCGCCTCGAGGTACCCGGGATCGACGGCACACCGCCAGCGTTTGGCCGTCACGTGCAGGCTCACCGGTCGGGCCACGGCCGGCCCGAAGACCTGGCCGAGCAACCGGCCGCCCACCGCCTCGTGGCGGTCGTCGGCGCCGTCGCCCGGACCGCCCGGGACGTCGCCCAACAGATGGCCCACGTCGTGGAGGAGGGCCGACGCCACCAGCTCGTCGGCGGCACCGTCGGCCCGGGCCAGCGCGGCGCTCTGGAGCGAGTGGGAGGCCAGCGTGACGTCCTCGCCGTACGTGGCGTCGCCCCCCGCCTCGAACAGCGCCAGGAGGTCGGCCACGGTCATCGTCGGGGTCGTCCCGATGGCCGTGTCGGTGGCTGCGCTCGACCATGCACCCCTCCTCGAGCGTCGACGGCGAAGGTCGTCGACGGAACGACGACGCCCCGAACGGCGGGCCGTCCGGGGCGTCACTGCGTGGGCCGGGAAGGATTCGAACCTCCGTAGGCTGAGCCGGCAGATTTACAGTCTGCTTCCTTTGGCCACTCGGACACCGACCCCGAGGCGACAGAGGATACCCGTCCGCCACCGGCCGGTCGTGCGGCGGCCACCGGTCGGACGGACCTCGGCCGAACGTGGCCGGTACGCTGTGGCCATGCCGAGCTTTGACATCGTCTCCGAGGTCGACATGCAGGAGGTCCGCAACGCGGTCGACCAGACCAACCGCGAAGCCGCCACCCGCTTCGACTTCAAGGGCACCGACTCGACCGTGGAGATCGGGGAGAAGGAGCTGACCCTCCACTCCTCCACCGAGGACCGGCTGCGGGCCCTCTACCAGGTGCTCCAGGAGAAGCTGGTGAAGCGCCAGGTCTCGCTCAAGTCCTTCGACGCCCAGAAGATCGAGGAAGCCACCAAGGGCACCGCCCGCCAGCGCCTGGTCATCGTGGCCGGGATCTCCCAGGAGCACGCCAAGAAGCTCAACAAGTTCATCAAGGACCTGGGTCTCAAGGGACTGAGCTCGCAGACCCAGGGCGAACAGCTCCGGGTGACCGGCAAGAAGCGCGACGACCTGCAGGCGGTCATCGCCGGGGCCAAGGCCGAGGACTTCGGCATCCCGCTGCAGTTCATCAACTTCCGGGACTGACCAGGCCGGGCGGCTGCTCGGCCCGCCGCCCTACCGCCCGGCGCCGTACCGCCGTCGGCTAGACGGCCTCGTGGTCGCCCTCGAGCTCGAGGTCGTGGTTGTGCTCGTGGTGCTCCACGTACTCCACCGGGGCCACGTGGAAGAGCTTCTGGTACACGAGGTACTTGCCGACCCACAGGATGCCGAAGCTGGCCAGGTTGGCGAAGTTGACCAGCAGCGTCGTGGCGCCATGGGAGAGGTGGTGGTCACGGGCGAACGAGCCGGCGGCCCACACGGCCAGGGTGGAGAACCCGAGGCCGATGAAGCTCATGATCCAGAACGGCATGACCTCGCGCCACAGGTGGGACTTGCCGTTCTTGCCCCACACCCACGAGCGGTTCAGGTAGTAGGAGGGGACGGTCGCCGCCAGGTTGGCCACGATGTTGGCCGGGACCTCGCTCATCAGTCGGAAGACACCGAACGTGAAGAGCAGGACCACCTGGGCGATGACCGTCGAGATCACCGACACGGCGGCGTACTTGATGAGCTTCACGCTCGAGGGGTGCAGGATGATCTGGGTGACTCGGTCGCCGAGCCGATCGTCCGACCCCCAGATGTGACGGATGGGCGGGTGGGTGCGTGAGCTGTGCTCGGCCACGGCTCGCCATCCTACTGGCATTGCTGCAGGGGCCCGTGAGCACCGCCCCCGTCGGCCCCGGCGGTTCGCCCCTCCGCCACCGGGCTGCCAACATTGGCGGATGACCGAGTCGCTCGATGTGCTGGTGGACCTGTTGGAACTCGAGCAGATCGAGGTCAACATCTTTCGCGGGACCCAGCCCATCGAGGAGCAGCAGCGGGTCTTCGGCGGCCAGGTGGCCAGCCAGGCGCTGATGGCCGCCGGTCGCACGGTCGACCACGGTCGGGTCCACTCGCTGCACTCGTACTTCCTGCGGCCCGGCGACCCGGCGATCCCGATCCTCTACGAGGTCGACCGCATCCGCGACGGCAGCTCGTTCACCACCCGGCGGGTGGTCGCCATCCAGCACGGTGCGGCCATCTTCAACATGGAGGCCTCGTTCCACGAGGACGAGGACGGGCTCGAGCACCAGTTCCCCATGCCCGACGTCCCGGGTCCCGAGGACCTGCCGAGCCTGCCCGAGCGGCTGGCCTCGCGACGCGACGAGCTCGAGGAGTTCTTCGAGCGGCCGCATCCGATCGACCAGCGCTTCATCGGCGACCTGCCCTGGAAGATCGGGGTCGGGCGCGACCCCTACCAGCAGCTGTGGCTGCGGGCCGACGGCGTCCTGCCCGACTACCCGCTCCTCCACGCCTGCGTGGCCACCTACGCCTCGGACATGGCGCTGTTCGACACCATCCTGCAGCCCCACCCCGTGCGTTGGGACGACCCGGACTTCATGGGGGCCAGCATCGACCACTGCATGTGGTTCCACCGGCCGTTCCGGGCCGACGAGTGGCTGCTGTTCGACATGGACTCACCGGTGGCCGCCGGGGCCCGCGGCCTGGCCCGGGGCTTCTTCTTCGACCGATCGGGCCGGCTGGTGGTCTCGATGGTCCAGGAGGGACTGGCCCGCCCGACCCGGGTTCAGCGCTCGGCGACGGGGAGGTAGTCCCGGGGCTCGTCGCCGATGTAGAGCTGGCGGGGCCGGGCGATCTTGGAGTCCTGGTCGAGCATCTCCTGCCAGTGGGCCAGCCAGCCCGACGTGCGGGGGATGGCGAACAGGACCGGGAACATCTCCATCGGGAAGCCCATGGCCTGGTAGATGAGGCCGGAGTAGAAGTCGACGTTCGGGTAGAGCTTCCGGGAGATGAAGTAGTCGTCCGAGAGGGCGATCTCCTCGAGCTTGAGGGCGATGTCGAGGAGCGGGTTCTTGCCGGTGACCGAGAACACGTCGTCGGCCGTCTTCTTGATGATGGTGGCCCGGGGGTCGTAGCTCTTGTAGACCCGGTGGCCGAAGCCCTGCAGGAGGCCCTTGCCCTGCTTCACGCCCTCGACGAAGGCCGGCACGTTCTCGACGCTCCCGATCTCGGTCAGCATCCGGATGACGGCCTCGTTGGCCCCGCCGTGGCGGGGGCCGTAGAGGGCGGCGGCGGCGGCCGACGTGGCCACGTAGGGGTCGGCGTGGGCCGAGCCGACCACCCGCATCGCCGTGGTCGAGCAGTTCTGCTCGTGGTCGGCGTGCAGGATGAACAGCACGTCGAGGGCCCGGGTGAGGATCGGGTCGGCCTCGAAGCGGGGCTCGGCGACCTTCCACATCATGGAGAGGAAGTTCCCGGCGAAGTCGAGGGAGTTGTCGGGGTAGACGAACGGCATGCCCACGCTGAAGCGGTGGGCGGCCGCGGCCAGGGTCGGCATCTTGGCGATGAGCCGGATGATCTGCTTGGCCCGGGCGTCGGGGTTGAAGATGTCCTTGGCGTCGGCGTAGAAGGTGGACAGGGCGGCGACCGCCGAGACCAGCATCCCCATGGGGTGGGCGTCGTAGTGGAAGCCGTCGAGGAAGCGCTTGCGTACGTTCTCGTGGATGAACGTGTGGTACGTGATCTCGTGGCGCCACACCTCGAACTGCTCGGTGGTCGGGAGCTCGCCGTGGAGGAGGAGGTAGGCCACCTCGAGGTAGGTCGACTTCTCGGCCAGCTGCTCGATCGGGTAGCCGCGGTACCGGAGGATGCCGGCCTCGCCGTCGAGATAGGTGATGGAGCTCTCACACGCCGCCGTGGACATGAAGGCCGGGTCGTAGAACCACACGCCCGGCAGGACCTTGGCCCACTCGGAGGCGGCGACGCCGCCGTTGGTAATGGGGATCTCGAGCGAGTCCCCGTTGCGGTTGTCAGTGATCGTGATGCTGTCAGCCACGAGAGGGAGGCCCTCCTCTATAAGGTGCGTCGTCCGGCACGATGCGTTCACTCGATCCTACGGCGCGCCACCTCGACCGGTCGAGACGGCCCCCGGCCCAAGTCCGCTCAGGACGTCGACCGGGTCGTGGAGGTGCTGGTCGTGGTGGTGGTGGTCGTCGTCGTGGTGGTGGTGGTGGGGGCGGTCGCCGGCGACACCAGCACGGCCACCGTCTGGGTCAGTCCATTTCCGTTGGCCTGACCCTCGGGCGGCGCCACCGTGAGGGTGAGGTTGTAGCTGACACCGGGCGACACCCGGAGCGCCGCCAGGTGGACGACCAGGGCCAGGCCGGGCGACACGTTGACCTTGGCCGCCGACGTGCGGGTCGAGCCATCGGCCACCGACTGGAGGGTGACCTGGACCGAGACGTCGCGTTCCGTCACGTTGCCGTCGTTGAGCAGGACCGGGGTGACCTGCAGCGAGCGGGTCGGCGGCAGCACCGCCTGGCCGTGCTGGACCAGGACCGGTTGGCCGCAGGCCGAGGTGCCCTGCGGGGTCGGCGCCGGACCGGTGGGCACCACCGCCGGGGTGTAGCGGACGGCGACCACGCACAGCTGGTGCGTGGGCTCGAGCGTCGGCGACGTGGTGGCGTCGTCGACCAGGGACGCCACCGGTCCCGCCTGCCAGGTCTGGGCGTCGCGCACCCAGACCGACACCGGCAGGGTGGCCCGGCCCGGCGCCGCCCGGAGCTGCCGGCGGACGGTGGCGTACCGCCGGTCGGCGGCGACGAGGGACGCCCCGGCCGCCGTGAGGCGGGCGCCGGCGGCCGCCGACGTCAGCTCGGCCGTGCTCCCGTTCGAGGTGGCCACCGTCGTCCCGGCCGCCCCGACGACCGGGTAGGGCGCCATCCCGAGGAGACCGTCGATGGCCGATCGGATCTGCGCCGTGGCCGAGGCCCGGCTGGCCATGACGCCGGCCACCCCGGCCGCCGCGCCGGCGTCGGGCGGCGGTGGGGAGAGGGCGGCGGCGCTGGCCGCTTGGCGTGCGGTCGCCATCACCAGCGAGTCGAGCGAGGTCTGCAGCTTCGGCCGGGCCAGGGTGTCGAGACTGGCCACCAGCTGGCGCAGCTGGGCGCCCGATTGGTTCGACTGCTGGACCACCACCCCGGCCTGCTGGGCGAAGGAGCGGTTCACCGATCGGTGGTACGGCGCCGACGCCGAGCCGATCTTGAGGATCCCGCCGATGACCAAGAAGAGCACCACCGCCGCCCCGACGGCGTACAGCACCAGGTTGCGGACCTGCCGACGGTTGCGGCGACGTCGGTCGAGCGGCGGCATTGCCGCCCGACGCTACCTGGACCCCTGCCGGCCGGTGGGCCGGGACGGGATCAGATGGCGGACCGCTCCGACGGGGCGCGGCCCGACGTGGGCAGCTCGCTGGCCGTCTGGCGCCAGGCGACGGTGGTCTGGATCGCCGCCGGGTCCACCCGGTCGCGGTGGCGGTCGGCCACCGAGAGGATCGACGAGACCGTCTGCTGGCTGAGCAGGTGCGGGACCAGTCCGAGGTCGAGCAGCTTGGTGTGGGCGGCCCGGTAGTAGTGCTCGCTCTTCTGCACCCGGGGGTCGTCGACGTTGGCGATCTCGACCGGGCCGGGGAAGGCGGCGACGACCATCTCGGCCAGCTCGAGCACCGAGAAGGACTCGGTGAACTGGTTGAACACCCGGAACTCGCCGGCGTCGGCCGGGTGGTTCACGGCCAGCTCGACGCAGGCCAGGGTGTCACGGATGTCGAGCATCCCCCGGGTCTGCCCGCCCGTCCCGTGCACGGTCAGCGGGTGGCCGACCACGGCCTGGACGCAGAAGCGGTTGAGCACCGTGCCGAACACGCCGTCGTAGTCGAAGCGGGTGGCCAGATCGGCGTGCAGCCCCGTCTCGGGGGTCTCCTGCCCGTAGACGATGCCCTGGTTGAGGTCGGTGGCCCGCAGGCCCCAGATCCGGCAGGCGAACATGATGTTGTGGCTGTCGTGCACCTTGGACAGGTGGTAGAAGCTGCCCGGCTGCTTCGGGTAGGGGACGACGTCGGTACGACCCCGGTGGTTGATCTCGATGTAGCCCTCTTCGATGTCGATGTTGGGCGTGCCGTACTCCCCCATCGTCCCCAGCTTCACCAGGTGGATGTTGGGGTCGATCTGGGCGATGGCGTAGAGGAGGTTGAGCGTGCCGACCACGTTGTTCACCTGCGTGTAGACGGCGTGCTTCTGGTCGATCATCGAGTAGGGGGCGGACCGCTGCTCGGCGAAGTGGACGATCGAGTCGGGCCGGAAGTCCTTGATGAGCCCGGTGACGAAGTCGGCGTCGGTCAGGTCACCGACGTACGGCTCGACCTTCAGACCCGACACTTCCTCCCACACCCGGACCCGGTGCTGGAGCTGGCTGATGGGCACGAGGCTGTCGACGCCCATCTCGAAGTCGTACTGCCGACGGGCGAAGTTGTCGACGATGCCGACGTCGTGGCCACGGCGAGAGAGGTGCAGTGCAGTGGGCCACCCGAGGTAGCCGTCCCCACCCAGTACCAGAACCCTCATGCCGTCTCCTTTCGGCCTTTCTGCGCGCTGCGGCGTCATTCAAAAGGCGTTGTTCCTGGTCATCTGACCCAGGCCCCTGAAACCTTGCCGCAGCATCCTGAGAGTCAGCTGAGATTCCTCGGGGAACTGACTGAACAAATGTGAGGGCTGTGTGAACCCTGGGGCGCCCGGTGACCATCGTGACGTCGGCATCCGGCGCTGCGCAGGACCGCTCAGGCCGCGGCCAGGCGGGACCGGACCTCGGCCATGGCCGCCGGCAGGTCCTCGATCTCCCGGGCCACCGCGCCGTCACGGCGGAGGAACAAGAAGGTGCAGGCGGCCACCGGCGAGCCGACGGCCGCCTCGACGGCCACGGCGTAGGCCGCACCCTGCAGCCGGTAGCGGTCGAGCGCCTGGTCGAGGTCGCCCTCGGTCGCCGCCCGGTCCGTCTTGTAGTCGACGATCTGGAGCCCGTCGGGCCCCTCGATCAGCAGGTCGAGGAACCCCTCGAGGACCCGGCCCTCGACCGGCGCGCCCACGTACAGCTCCTTCCAGTAGCGCCGGGTCGACAGCGAGCGCAGGGTCGGCGACTCGAGGGCGGCGCGCACCAGGCGAGCCACCTCGCCCGCCTCGTCGGCCACGCCCTCGGCCGTGGCGTGGGCGACGGCCAAGGCCTCGAGCCCGCTCCCGGTGGCCAGGTCGACGGCCTGGAGGACGGCGTGCACCGCCCGTCCGACCGACGTGCCGGCCCGGCCCCGACGCCACGCCGGGAGCTCACCGCCAGGTTCCCCCTTCTCGAGACCCGGGTCGTCCGGTGTCCCCGACCCGACGTCGCCGCGCTCGTCGGACCGTCCGAGCTTGGCCACCGCCGTCGCCGCCAGGACGCGGGGTCGGGCCAGGGCGGCGGCCAGGCGTTCGGCGTGCTCGTCGCCCCACGCCGACCGCGTCGCCGGGTCGTCGACGTGGTCGGCGGCCGGCGGCGTCACGGCGGCGACCGGCCCGAGCGGCGTCACCGGAGGGTCGAGCCGCCGCCAGAGCGACGGGTGGGCCCGGCAGGCCGCATCGAGCAGCGCCGCGTGGCTGTTCGACGCTCCCTGCGCCTTGTGGGCCAGGCTCACGATCAGGTGGTCCCGAGCCCGGGTGGCCGCCACGTAGAGCAGACGGCGGCGCTCGCTCAGCTCGGCCCGGCGTTCGAAGGACGAGAGGGCGGCGAACCCCGGCGACTCGATGTCCTGGTTGAGGTGGACCTCGGGCCCGTCGGGCCCCCAGAGCACCTCGGGGCCGCCCCGTCGTGACCACGGCACGTTGAGGCCGGCCAGCACCACGATCGGGAACTCCAGCCCCTTGGCGGCGTGGATCGTCATGATCCGGACGGCGTCGTCGTCGTGCTCGGGCAGCACGACCTCGGTGACCCGGGCGTCCTCGGCCGCCTGGAGATCGGTCCAGGCCAGGTAGCGGCGGAGGTCGCCGCCGACGGCGTCGGCGAACTGCCGGGCCTGGTCGGCCACGAACCGGAGCCGCCGCCAGGCCTCCCGCGGCCGGGGCCCGTCGAGGGCCAGCTCCCACTGCCGCCGGTCGGCCAGGACTTCCTCGACCAGGGCGCTGACGTCGGACCACCACCGGCCCCCGTGCAGCCGGGCGAGGGCCGCCTGGCCCAGGACGACCGGGTGGTCGGTCCCGAGGGACCCGGGGGGCGGCTGTCGGTAGTCCCACCGGCCGCCGGCCAGGCGGAAGTCGACCAGGTCGTCGTCGCCGCAGCCGAACAGGGCCGAGCGCAGCGCAGCCACCACCGACACCTCGTCGGTCGGGTCGTCGACCGCCCGCAGGACGGTGAGGAGGTCCCGGACCTCGGGCGAGCCGTAGACGAGCGAGCTGACCTCGAGCCGGTAGGGCACGTCGGCGGCGTCGAGGGCCCGCTGCAAGTCCGGCACACCGGTCCGGGTCGGGACCAGCACGGTGACGTCCGACAGCCTCGCCGGACGGCCTTCCTCCCCGACCCGCCACCCCTCGTCACGGGCCGCCCGGATGGCCGAGGCGATCTCGGCGGCCTCCTGCGCCCGGATGGCGGCCAGGCTCGCCTCGTCGTCGACCGGCCCCCCGAGCACCACCACCGGCGGACCGGCGCCCGGCCCGCCGAGCGGGGGACGGACCGGCGCCAGGGGCTCGAAGGCCGGCTGGAGACCGGGCTCCCCATCGCCGATCAGGTCGGAGAAGACGGCGTTCACCCAGTCGAGGACCCCGGGGACCGAGCGGAAATTGCGCGACAGGGTGACGGCGCGGGACCCCTCCCGTTCCCCGGCCCACAGGAACAGGCCCACGTCGGCCCGGCGGAACCGGTAGATCGACTGCTTGGGATCGCCCACGAAGAAGACCCGTCCCGGCTCGAAGGTGAGCTCGGTCCACGGTGTGCCGGCGGCGTCGGGGTCGGCGCTGGCGATCCGCAATGCCAGCTCGGCCTGGATGGGATCGGTGTCCTGGAACTCGTCGATCAACAGGTACCGGTACCGGGACCCGAGGGCCGCGCCCACCGCCGGATGGTCCCGCACCAGTTGGCGGGCCTGGACCAGCAGGTCGTGGTACTCGAGGCGCCCGTCCCGCCGTCGCTCGGCGGCCGCCGCCAGGGTGAGGGCCCGGAGCTCGACCAGCAGCTGGCCCATCGCCTCGTTGGCGATCCGGGCGATGAGCTCGACCCGGGCCGCCTGGGCCGCCGCCAACTGCGCTCGGACCTCGGAAAGATGGCCGTGCCAGCGCTCCTGGCGCCCGACCCGGGCGGCCAGCGACGGCGCACGGACCAACAGGCGGAGCACCTCGTCCTCGCCGTCGGCCGCCGCCAGGTCCTCGACGAAGTCGCCCAGCCCGGCCAGGCGCTCGGCCATCTTGTCGGTGGGGTCGTGGCACCAGTGGGCCAGGGCCCGGGCCGCCCGCAGCGGACCGAGCACCCCGGCCCGCTCGACCGGCGAGAGGTCCGGGCGGCCCAGCTCGGCGTCGAGGACCAGGTCCCAGTTGGCGTCGAACTGTCGGGCGAGGAGCCGCAGGTGCCCGAGGGTCACGCCACAGGCCAGGGCCCGCAGCACGGGCTGCTCGAGCGACGGCGTCTCGAGGAGCCGGTCGACGAACCCGTCCCACCGCTCGTCGAAGGCCACCGTCGAGCGCAGCTCGTCGAACACCTCGATCACCGGCGGCAGGCCGGCGTCGAAGGGGTGCTCGGAGAGCACCCGGCGGGCGAAGGCGTGGAGGGTGAGGATGGCCGCCCCGTCCACCTCGGCCAGCGCCGCCGCGGCATGGGCCGGGCCAGACGAGGACCCATCGACTTCGAGCGCCGCCGCCCGTTCGAGCGCCTCGGTCACCCGGTCCCGGAGCTCGGCCGCCGCCGCCTCGGTGAAGGTGATGGCGGCGATCTCCGACAGGCGCGCCCGGCCCGTCGTCACCAGGGCGACGATGCGGCCGACCATGGCCGTCGTCTTGCCGGTCCCGGCGCCGGCCTCGACGAACAAGGTGGCGTCCAGCTCGCCGGCGACGGCGTCGCGGGCCGGCTGATCGTCGACCACCGCGCTCACGCCGCTGCCCCGTCGAGGCCCAACCTGTCGACTCCGGACCGGTCGACTCCGGCCCCGTCGACCCCGGCCCCGTCGACGCCGGACCCGGGCGGTGTGTCGCCGGGCTCGGCCAGGGCCTGGTAGCCGGCCAGCGCCGGATCCCGGCGCACGCGGTCCCACTCGTCGACCCGGTTGGTCGGGCAGACGGCGGCGAACTCGCAGTAGGTGCAGTTGGTCGACCCCGGCCCGGGGTTGGCCGGGAAGGCGCCGGCCTCGATGCCGTCCACGATGACCTCGACCGCCGTCCGGAACCGCTCGGTGCGCTCGGCGTCGAGCGGGTATTCGATCCGCGGGTCCTCGTGGCGCCCGCTGACGAACCAGTAGGCCGCCCGGACGGCGCCCGGACCGAACTGCTGCTGGGCGGCCAACGCGTAGACCGGCAACTGCAGCTTGGTCCCGCGCACCACCGGGTCGACGGCGATGTCGGCGAAGCCGTGCCCGCTCCCCGTCTTGTAGTCGAGGACGGTGAGCGCCCCGTCGGTCGAGCGGTCGACCCGGTCGGCCTGGCCCCGGAAGGCCACCCGTCGGCCGTCGTCGAGCTCGACCACCACCGGGGGCCGGCCGTCGCTGCCGAAGACCAGCTCGACCGCCTCGGGGACGGCTCGGCGGCTGGCCCGGTAGTCGGCATCGTCGCGCAGGAACGCCCGCAGGTCCCGCACGATGGCCGCCCGGTCGATCCTCCAGAACAACCGTCGCCCGGTGAGGCCCCGGGCTTCGAGGTCGTCGAAGACCTCGTCGGCCGACGCCAACAACCGCTTCTCGTCCTCGGGCTCCCACCCGGCGTCGGGCCGGATCCGCTCCGCCGACGGCAGGTCGACCTCGGCGGCGAAGAACTCCTCGAGGATGCGGTGCATCGCCGTCCCCCGGTCGAGGGGGCTCAGGCGCAGGATGTCCTCGGGCCGCTCTCGCACCCGCACCCCGAGCACGGTGTGCAAGAGGTACCGCCGGGGGCAGGTGGCGTAGCGCTCGAGCCCGGTCGGCGAGCGGGGGTCACCGGACGCCGGGGTGGGGATCACGCCGGCTCCGACGCGCCCGTCGAACCGGGAGAACCCGGGGCGTCGGCGGCCGGCCCGGGTCCGCAGTCCCCGCCCGAGGACCGGGTCGAGCGAGGCCAGGTAGTGGCGCTCGAGCGGTTGCCCGGCTGCCCACCACCGCACGAGCGCCCGGCGGTCACGATCGGCGAGTGAGGTCGGCTCCCCGCCCGACGCCACCGCGGCGAGGTCCGAGGGCACGACGTCGAAGCCGGCGAGCGGGCCGAGGCGGTCGACGTCACGGGGGTAGAGCGTCCGGCCGGCCCCCTCGAGGCGCCCCAGCGTGTCGAGCACCCCTCGTGCGGGTCGCTGCTCGCGCCCGTTGCGCTGGTCGCCCCGGGCGAACGACAGGATCCGCTCGGGCGCGGCCGAGAGGGCGGCGAGGTAGTCCCGCTCGACGTCACCGGGACTCGGGGACCGCAGCGGTACCTGGCCGTCGGTGCCCTCGCGCTCGCGGTCGGGCAGCAGCACGTCGTCGCCCACCCGGACCGGGAACTGGCCTTCGGCCATGCCGACGAAGAAGACGACGTCGAGGTCGAGACCGATCACCTGGTGCACGCCGCCCACCAGGACACCCACCCCGAAGCGGGTGACCTGCGGTGCGGCGGACTCGAGGGCCGCCGTGACGACCGCCCGGAACGTGGACAGGTCGGGACGCGGCGCCACGGCCTCCAGCTCGGGCAGGCGGCGAAGGATCTCCTCGATCTCGGTCAGGGCCTGCTCCTCGTCGGCCGGCCACCCGGTCCGGCGGGTCGGCCCGCCGAGAAGGTCGGCCACCAGCGAGGTGGCCCAGTGCCGCCAGCCGGACCACGACGCCGGGGTGCGCTCGAACCGGCCGGCCAGGTCGGTCACCATCTCGGCCAGCCGCCGGGCCGTCCGGGCCTCACGGCGTGCCGCATCTGCCCCATCGGCAGCAGCACTGGCGATGTCGTCGAGGCGGTCGGCCAGGTCACTGAGCCCGGTCGACCAGCCGTCGAGCCCGCCGAGGACCCCGGCCCGCCGGGAGGCGAGGTCCCACGCCGATGCCGGCACCGGACGGCCGGCGTGCAGCAGCGGGCCCGACGCCAGCCAGGCCATCACTTCCTCTCGACGCCAGTCGTGGTCGACCAGCTCGAAGAGGCCGAGGAGGACCCGGCCGGGCACCGTCGACGACAACGCCCGGAGCCCGTTGCCGTTGAACGGGATGCCGGCCCGGCGGAGGGACTCCTGCACCAGTCGAGGGTAGGGGCCGGCGCCGTGGACGATGGCCATCCGGTCGAGCGGCACGCCGGCCCGGTGCCGGGCCAGCAGCGACCGCACGGCCACCAGCACCTCGGTATCGGCGGCCGGCGCGCTGACCACCGCCGTCCCCGACGGACCACCGACCGGGAGTACCCCCTCGACGGGACCGCCGCCCAGGCGCTCGAGCAGCTCGGCGGCCGACCGATCGGCCTCGGCGACCCCGGTGACACCGAGCACGGCGGTCACCGTGACCCGCCGGGCCAGGGCCCGCACCAGCCGCTCGTGATGGGGCGGGAACGCCCGGGGCAGGTAGAGGAGCACCGGGCCGGTCGGCTCGAGCACGGCGTCGGCCCCCGGGGCCAGGGCGGCCACGGCGCTGTCGATCAGGTCGACCTCGTCGTACCACCCGGCCAGGCGCTCCCCCATGGCCTCGACCAGGGCCACCACCTCGCCGGCCTGCGGGCTCTGCTCACCGAGGCGGGCCTGGGCCGATGGGGTGACCAGCCGCAGCTCCTCGTAGGTCGACGCCAGGGCCCGGACCGTGGCCGGGTGGTCGGGGACGCCGGCGAACAAGGGGCCGGGGGCGTCGGCGAGCACCCGTCGGGCCGCCGCCAGGATCACCGTCCGATCGACCGGGCGCCGGCCCGAAGCGGCCACCGCCCCGCCACCGAGGAGCGCGGCCAGGTCGGCCAAGGTGACGAAGCGAACGTTGACGATCCCCCGCCGGGGCAACCCGCCACCGGTATCGGGCGACCCGAGTGCCGTCCCCCCGCCGGCCAGGGCCCGCCGGATGGCCAGCCCCACCGCCCGCCGGTCGACGACCACGGTGACCGGCGCCAGGGGGTCATCGGCCTTGGCGGCGGCGATCTCCTGGCCGAGGACGGCCAGCGCCTCGGGACCGAAGCGCGCCACCCGCCCGCGCATCGTGGCCCTCAGTCGAGGCCCCCGACCGCCAGCGCGTCGTCGGCGTCGGGGTTCGAGGCCAGGGCCCGGAGACCGCCGCGCGCCGGGAGCTCGGCGGCGTCACGCTCGGCCTCGAACGAGGCCAACAGCTCGGCCGCCTGCGGCGAGCGCGGGGTGGCCAGCACGGGACCGGTGTCGGGGAGGTCCTTGGCGCCGGCGGCCACCACGCCGAGCTCGGGGAAGCGCCGCGCCGTCACCAGGACCCGGGACTCGAGCGAGCCGACGACGGCGTTGAAGGCGTCCACCGTGCCCGAGAGGTTGCGGTGCAGCTTGCCGAGATGCCCACCCAGCACCTGGAGCCGTTCGTACAGCTCGGCGCCGAGGCGCTGGACGTCCCGGGCGTTCTCGGCCAGCTTCTCCTGCTGCCAGCCGAAGGCCACCGTCCGCAGCAGGGCGATGAGGGTGGTCGGCGTGGCCAGGAGGACCCGGCTGGCCATGGCGTGCTCGACGAGCCCCGGGTCGTGCTCGAACGCCGCCGAGAGCAGCGGGTCGCCGGGGACGAAGGCCACCACGAAGTCCGGCGAGGGGTCGAACTGGTTCCAGTACTCCTTCTTGGCCAGTTGGTCGACGTGGGTGCGCAGTTGGCGGGCGTGGGCCACCAGGTGGACCTTGCGGTCGGCCTCGTCCTCCGCCTCGGCGGCGCGCAGGAAGGCGTCCAGCGGCACCTTGGCGTCCACCACCACGTGGGCCCCGCCCGGCAGGTGGACCAACAGGTCCGGTCGCAGCCGGCCCTGGTCCGAGTCGGTGGACACCTGCTCCTCGAAGTCGCAGTGCTCCAGCATCCCGGCGACCTCGACCACCCGCCGCAGCTGCACCTCGCCCCACCGACCGCGGGTCTGGGGCGCCCGGAGCGCCGTCACCAGGTTGCGGGTCTCGCGCTGCAGCTCACCGTGGGAGGAGCTCAGCTGCTTGACCTGCTCGGTGAGGCCGACGTAGGCACCCTTGCGCTCGAGCTCGAGTTGCCGCAGGCCCGACTCGTACTTGCCCAGGGTCTCCTGCAGCGGTTGGAGCAGCTGGGAGATCGCCTGCTGGCGTTGGGCCAGGTCGCCCCGGGCCGACTCCTGGGCCTCCTTCAACCGGGTGTCGGCCAAGGTCAGGAACTGCTCGGTGTTGCGCTGGAGCGCCTGGGAGGAGAGCTCGGCGAACGCCCCAACGAGCTGCTGACGGTCCTGCTCGGCGGCGGCGGCCCGCTCGGCGGCGGCCGACCGTTGGTACTCGACCTCGGCCGCCAGCCGGGCCTGCTCGGCCCGGGACGCCGCCGCTGCCGCCTGGGCGGCCTCGAGTTCGGTGGTCAGACGGGTGAGCGACCCCTGGGCGTCGAGGAGCCGGGCCTCGGCGGTGCGGGCCTCGCTGGCCGAGCGGGCCAGGTGCCCGGAGCGCAGCACGATGCCGGCCAGGACGCCGGCGGCCAGACCGACGAGCAGGCCGATGACCAGG
Source organism: uncultured Acidimicrobiaceae bacterium (assembly GCA_963730735.1). Taxonomy (GTDB): domain Bacteria; phylum Actinomycetota; class Acidimicrobiia; order Acidimicrobiales; family RAAP-2; genus CAVSSX01. Next base: position 554,968 of record CAVSSX010000007.1, on the reverse strand, counting down.
CCGGCCGTCACCGGCCGGCCGCCGTCGTCGGCACTGGGTTCATCGATCGCGTCATCGTGCAGCCTCCCTGCGGTCGCGTCCGGCGACCTGCCAAGCGAGCGTAACGGTGGGGTGTGTCACCGGACGTGGACGGTCCGGGTCGGATCGGGCCGGGCGGCGGGCGCCTCGACACCGCCGGGGCCGGCGCCAGCCGGTACCGTGGACGCATGCCTTTCGGGATCGGCAACGGGGTGCGGCGGGCCGTCGGCGGCAACGCCGCCACGTCGACGGTCGGCGACACGACCGTCGAGGCGATGGCCGGCCCGGGCGAGGTCGAGCTGCCGTTCACCGCCCGGACGTGGCTGGCCCCCGGGGGCACGACCCTGGCCGAGATCGACCGGGTCTTCGTCCAGGTGTTCGCGCTGGTCGGCGAAGCGATCGCCGGGGCCACCCACGCCCTGTTGGCCGGGGACCGGGAAGCGGCCAAGCAGCTGGTGCAGCGGGACGAGACGATCGACGCCCTCATCCACCAGATCGCCGACCTGGCCCAGGGGGAGCTGGTCAACGGTGAGACCACCCCCGAGGAACGCCGCGAGCTCGTGGCCGTGCTCCGGATGCTGCCCGACCTCGAGCGCAACGGCGACCTGGCCGAGCACATCGCCCGGCGGGCGGCCCGGGGGCTGGGGGCGGAGATGTCGGCCCGCAGCCGCGGCCTGGTCGAGCGGATGGGCGAGGTGGCGGCGACCATCTGGCGCAGCACGGCCGACGCCTTCGCCGAGCGGTCGGTCCTCGGCGCCACCTACATCGACGACCTCGACGACGAGCTCGACGACCTCCACGTCACGCTGACGGCCGAACTGGTGGCCGGGACGATGTCGCTGCCGGTGGCCATCGAGCTGGCCATGGTGGCCCGCTTCTACGAGCGCTTCGGCGACCACGCCGTGAACCTGGCCCGACGGATGACCGCACTGGTGGGCGGCGGGCCCGAGCCCTTCAGCTCGGGCGCCGACTGACCCGGAGGTCCGGCGAGCCTCGGCTCAGAAGCGTTCGAGCAGCGCTTCGGCGATCTGCAGGGCGTTCAGGGCGGCACCCTTGCGCAGGTTGTCCCCCACCACGAACAGCGACAGCGCGTGGTCGCCACCGGGCGAGCGACGGATCCGGCCGACGGCGCTCGGATCGCGCCCGGCCACGCCGAGCGGCGTCGGCAGGTCGGTGACCACCACCCCGGGCGACCGGGCCAGGATCTCGGTGGCCCGCTCGGGCGAGAGGTCCCGGTCGAACTCGGCCACGATGGCCGCCGAGTGCCCGGTGAACACCGGGACCCGCACACAGGTGCAGGCCACCGGGAGCCCGGGCAGGTCGAGGATCTTGCGGGCCTCGTTGCGGTACTTCTGCTCCTCGTCGGTCTCGAGCGACCCGTCATCCACCACCCGTCCGGCCACCGGCACCACGTTGTGGGCGATGGTGGTCGGGAACTTCTGGGCGGCCGGGAAGTCGATGGCCGACCCGTCGAAGGTGAGGGCGGCCGCCCGGTCGACGCTCTTGGCCAGCTGCTCCGACAGCTCGTCCACCCCGGCCAGCCCGGCCCCGGAGACCGCCTGGTAGGTGGCCACGATCAGCCGGCGGAGGCCGGCCTCGTCGTGGAGCGGCTTGAGGACGGGCATGGCCACCATGGTCGTGCAGTTGGGATTCGCGACGATGCCCTTGGGCAGGTCGGCCAGGGCATCGGCGTTGACCTCGGGGACGACCAGCGGGACCTGGGGGTCCATGCGCCAGGCGGAGGAGTTGTCGATGACGATGGCCCCGGCGGCGGCGATCCTCGGGCTGAGCTCACGCGACGACGTGGCGCCGGCCGAGCTCAGCACGAGGTCGAGCCCGGCGTAGTCGGCCGTCCCGGCGTCCTCCACCTCGATCTCGACGTCGCCGACGGTCAGCCGCCGACCGGCCGATCGGGCCGAGGCGAAGAGGCGGATCTCGTCGGCCGGGAAGGCCCGCTCGGCCAGGAGGGCGCGCAGCACCGATCCCACTTGACCGGTGGCTCCGACGATCCCGACGCGCATGCCCACAGTGTAGGGCTGGTCGGCCGACGGCCCGGAGGCCCCGGGGCCGGCTGGCCTACTCCAGTCCGAACGCCGCGTGCAGGGCCCGGACGGCGTCCTCGACGGCGTCCGCCCGCACCAGGCAGGAGATCCGGATGGTCGAGGTGGAGATCATCTCGATGTTGATGTCCTTCGCCGCCAGGGTCTCGAACATGGTGGCCGTCACGCCGGGATGCGACTTCATGCCGGCGCCGACAAGCGAGACCCGGGCCACGGTGTCGTCGGAGAGCACCCCGGTGGCGCCGAGCTCGTCGCGCAGCTCCTCGCAGACGGCCACCGCCGCCGACAGGTCCAGCATCGGCACCGAGAACGAGATGTCGGTCGTGTCGATCACCGACGTGTTCTGGACGATCATGTCGACGTTGACCGAGCGATCGGCCAGGGCCCGGAACAGCCGGGCGGCCAGGCCCGGGCGGTCCGGCACCCCGGTCACCGTCACCTTGGCCTCGGACTCGTCGTGGGTCACCGCGGTGACCACCGCCTGTTCCATGCCTTCCTCCTCTTCGACCACCCAGGTACCCGGTTCCCACGTGAAGCTGCTGCGCACGTGGAGGGGCACGTGGTGGTTCCGGGCGAACTCGACCGACCGCAGCTGGAGGACCCGGCCGCCCGTGGCCGCCACCTCCAGCATCTCCTCGAAGCTGACCCGGGACAGCCGGCGGGCGCTCGGGACCACCCGGGGGTCGGCGCTGAAGACCCCGGTGACGTCGGTGTAGATCTCGCAGGCGTCGGCGTCGAGCACGGCCGCCAACGCCACCGCCGTGGTGTCCGAGCCGCCGCGTCCGAGCGTCGTCACGTCCCGATCCGTGGACACCCCCTGGAACCCGGCCACCACCGGGACCTTCCCCTCGTCGAGCGCCTGCCGGAGACGGTCGGGCTTGATCTCGAGGATCCGGGCCCGGGTGTGGTCGGTGTCGGTGAGGATCCCGGCCTGGCTGCCGGTGAACGAGGCCGCCGGCACGCCGAGGTCGGCCAGGGCCATGCACAACAGCGACATCGAGATCCGCTCCCCCGAGCTCACCAGCATGTCGAATTCGCGGGGCGTCGGGGTGGCGCTGACCTCGGTGGCCAGCCGGATCAGGTCGTCGGTGGTCTTGCCCATGGCGCTGACGACCGCCAGCACGTCGTCGCCGGCCCGGCGGGACCGGGCGATGTGGTCGGCCACCGCCCGGATGCGGTCGGCGTCGCCGACCGAGGTACCGCCGAACTTCTGCACGAGCAGGGACACGCCGGTGACGCTACCGGCTCCCGATCCGAGGGCGTCAACCGGGCCGGCGCGCCGACCCGACGGGTCCGGACGCCTCCGATAGGGTGTCGACCCGTGCCCAGCGAGAAACGAGCCCGCCAGAAAGCCGGTCGCCAGGCCCGACTGGAAGCCGAGCGCAAGAAGGCCAAGCGCCGTCGTCTCATCCGCAACGGCTCGGTCAGCCTCCTGGTGGCGGCCATCGTGGTGGGCTCGGTCTTCCTGATCACCCGCCACTCGGGGTCGGGGTCGTCCACGACCACCACCACCTCGTCGAGTGCGAACAGCGCCGCCCAGACGGCGGCCAACGCCGCCGCCGTGGCCGCCGGGTGCCCGGAGAGCACCTCGGCCCGGGTGAACACCCTCCAGTGGTCGAGCGCGCCGGCCATGACGATCGACACCTCCAAGACCTACACGGCCACGGTCAAGACCACCGTCGGGACGTTCGTGATCACCCTCGACGCCGCCGCGACGCCCCAGACGGTGAACAACTTCGTGTTCCTGGCCGACAAGGGCTACTACCACTGCGTGATCTTCCACCGGGTCATCCCGACCTTCATGGACCAGACCGGCGACCCGACCGGCACCGGCGAGGGCGGCCCGGGCTACACCATTCCCGACGAGTACCCGGCGACGGCCGCCGACCCCTCCCAGCAGTACCCGCTGGGCTCGGTGGCCATGGCCAACACCGGCCAGCCCCACACCGGCGGCAGCCAGTGGTTCGTCGTCGCCGGCAGCGAGGGCGAGAGCCTGCAGCCGCAGTACACGCTCTTCGGCCAGGTGACCTCGGGCATGAGCGTGATCGAGAAGATCAACTCGCAGGGCTCCACGGCCAACAACGGCGTGCCGCCCAAGGTGACCCAACGCATCCTGTCGGTCACCATCGCCACCACCTAGACCCCACCCGCACCGTCCGCCGGACGGCTCCAGCCAACGAGGAAAGAGGTCCACCATGCCCACCCCCGAGCCCCCGGCAGTCGACGGTTCGAGTCCGAAGACCCAGCGCTTCGACAGCGAGCCGCCCATGGTCATCGACCCCGCCAAGCGCTACACGGCGACCATGGTCACCTCCAAGGGCACGATGGTCATCGCCCTCGACGCCGTCGGCGCCCCCAAGACGGTCAACAACTTCGTCTTCCTCGCCCGCTACCACTACTACGACGACGTCACCTTCCACCGGATCATCCCGGGCTTCGTCCTCCAGGGCGGCGACCCCGAGGGCACCGGCCGGGGCGGTCCGGGCTACCGGTTCGCCGACGAGCTCCCCCAGCCCGGTCGCTACCAGATCGGCTCGCTGGCCATGGCCAACGCCGGGCCGAACACCAACGGCAGCCAGTTCTTCGTCATCAGCGGCCCCGACGGGGCGGCGCTGCCGCCGCAGTACTCGCTGTTCGGCGCGGTGGTCTCGGGGGGCGAGGTCGTCGCCGCCATCGAGGGCGTGGGCTCGCGGTCGGGGACGCCGTCGGAGCGGGTGGTCATCGAGTCGGTGACCATCGCCGAGGCCGACTGAACGAACGGTCGCCGAGGGGTCGACCGCCCCTCGGGGCCCTGGGCCGCTCTTAGGCGGACAGGACGGCCAGGCCGTCGGCGGCCGGCGCCTGGTTGACGAAGACCGCCACCTCGCCCTGGCCCGACGAGCGCCACGTCCCGTCGGCCGCCCGCAGGAGGGCGGTGCGGGGGGGGATCCCCACCACCGGCAGGTCCTTCGGGGCCAGCGCCACCGAGCGGTGGAGCTTCTCGCCGTGGGCGTCGTCGTGCCCGTCGCCCAGGTGGCCCACGACGGCCAGCTGGTCGACCAGCCCGAGACCCACGGTCAGGGCCCCGCCCCTCGGATCGACCATGGGGTCGGTGAGGACCATGGCGCCGGCCCCCGAGCCGGCGACCACGGCGCCGCCCTCCCACGCCGCTCGCAGCGCCTCGAAGACCTTCGAGCCCTTCAGCACCGACCGCAGGTGGAGGGGTGAGCCGCCCGACAGGTAGACGAAGGCCGCCCCGGCCACCAGGTCGGCCGCCCCCTGGTCCTCGGCGTCGGCCCGGCTGAGCACCATCAGGCCCTCGACCTCGGCCCCGAGCTCGCCGAACCACTCGGCGGCCCGCATCACCCGCCGCTCGGGGTGCTCGTAGGCGGCGGCGGTCGGCAGGACCAGGACCTTGGTGCCGCCCGAGGCCGCCAGCAGCTCGGCGTCGAAGGTGCACCCCTCCTGCCACTCGCTGCCACCCACCAACGCCAACAGACCCTTCGTGCTCATCGGGTCACTTTGGCACGTGCGCCGGGCCTCGGGCGCCGGACGGCCATGCGCTCAGCGCATCTCCACCTGGTCGAGGTACTCCTCGCGCCAGTGGGTGAACTTCTCGTCGGGCAGCAGCAGGCAGTAGTTGGGCTCGAGCACCTCGACGAAGGAACGGTCGTGGCTCACCACCACGATGGTGCCGGTCCACTGCGACAGCATCCGGCCGACGGCCTGGATCGACGACGGGTCGAGGTTGTTGGTCGGCTCGTCCAGGATCAGGACGTTGGCGGCGCCGGCGGCCAGCATGGCCAGGCCCAGCTTCGCCCGCTCGCCACCCGACAACGTGTCGGGCATCTGGTGGGCCTTCTTACCGGCCAGCCCGAACGAGCCCAGGAGGGCCCGGCGCTCGGGCTCGGTGGGCAGGGCCGAGTCGTCGAGGTTCTCGAGCACGGTCTTGTCCAGGTCGACCTGCTCGTGTTCCTGGGCGAAGTACCCGAGGGTCACGTTGGCCCCGAGGCGGATCTCTCCGGCCGACGGCACCTGCACCCCGGCCAGGCAGCGGAGCAGGCTCGACTTGCCGGCGCCGTTGCGACCGACGACGGCGATGCGGTCGCCCCGGCGAGCGCGCAGGTCCACCGAGCGGAGCACCGGCTTCTGGCCGTAGCTGACGGCCAGGCCCTCGACGGCCAACGGCACCTCGCCCGACCGGCGGGGCGCCGGCAGCTTGAAGGTGCTGGCCTTCTCCCGCTTGTGGACCTCGGTCCGGTTGCCCTCGAGCCGCTCCACCCGCTTGTCGAGCGACTTGGCGATCCTGGCCCGCCGGTTGGTGCTGCCCCGCATGGAGTCGGCCAGGGTGTTCAGCCGCTTGATCTCCCGGCCCTCGAGGTCGGCCGCCCGCTCGCGCTGGGTCTGGTCGGCCTCGAGCTGGGTGCGGTAGCTCGAGTAGGTCCCCTTGAACTCGAGCAAGCGGCCCTCGGCCAGGTGCAGGACCTTGTCGATCGCCCGGTCCAGCAGCTTCAGGTCGTGGCTGATCACGAGCAGGCTGCCCGGGAACCGCTCGAGCTCCTCCATCAGCCAGCGCTTCGCCGGGAGGTCCAGGTGGTTGGTGGGCTCGTCGAGGATCATGATGTCGGGCGCCTGGAACAGGATCCGGACCAGGTCGACCCGCCGCCGCTGGCCACCCGAGAGTCCCTCGATGTCGTCGAGCAGGAGCTCCTGGCGCAGGCCCAGCCCGTCGGCCAGGCGGGCCATGACCCCCTCGGCCTCGTAGCCCCCCCGCTCGCCGAACTGCTCCTCGAGCTCGGAGAACCGGGTGATGTTCTCCTCGGTCGGGTCCTTGGCCATCTGGGTCCGGGCCTTCTCGAGGGCGTCGTCGAGCACGTCGAGGCCCCGCCCCGACAGGACGTGGGAGAACCCGCTCGGCTCGAGCCCGAGCCCCCGGGCCACCGGCACCTGGGGCAGGTAGGCGTAGGAGCCGGTGAACCGGACGGCCCCGGTGAAGCGGACCTGCGGCGCCGGCTCGTCGACGATGACCGACACCAGCGAGGACTTGCCGGCGCCGTTGCGGCCCACCAACCCGACCTTCTCGCCGTCGCCGACCAGGAACGAGGCGTCGCGGAGCAGCACGCGATCGCCGATCTCGATGGTCAGTGAGGAGCCGGCAATCATGGGAGACCTACGCCAGGGAAGTGGGACGGGACACGCACGCCGGCGACGGGGAGAGCAGGCGGCGGGCCTCCAGTGTCCCACATCGGCTGCACCCCGGCGCCACACCACCGCCCGCCGTAGGCTCGGCCCATGGCCGACCGGCGGTTCGAGGACAAGGTGGCCGTCGTCACCGGCGCCGCATCGGGCATCGGTCGGGCGGTCAGTACGGCGCTGGCCGCCGAGGGGGCCACGGTCGTGCTGGCCGACCTCGACGGGCCGGCGGCGGTGGCCGCCGCGGCAGCCCTCGGCGGCCCGTCCCGGGGCGCGGCCCTCGACGTCACCCGGGGCGACGACGTGGCGGCGCTGGTGGCCGACGTCGTGGCGGCCGAGGGGCGGCTCGACCTCCTGTTCAACAACGCCGGGATCGGGGCCGGCGGTCCCGTCGAGCACCTGACGATCGCCGACTGGGACCGGGTGCTCGACGTCGACTACCGCAGCGTGGTCTACGGGGTGGCCGCCGCCTACCCGGTGATGGTGGCCCAGGGCCACGGCCACCTGGTCAACACGGCGTCGCTGGCCGGGCTGGTCCCCTCGCCCTTGCTCACCCCGTACGCCGCCGTCAAGCACGCCGTCGTCGGCCTGTCGATGAGCCTGCGGGCCGAGGCGGCCCCCCACGGTGTACGGGTCAGCGTGGTGTGCCCGGGCCCGGTCGAGACCCCGCTCCTCGACAGCGGCGGCGGCGTCAACGTCCGCAAGCTCCTCACCAATGCCCTCGGCACCCCGTACCCGGCGGCGTCGCTGGCCGCCGACATCCTCGACGGGGTGGCCGAGAACCGGGCCTTCATCGTGGCCCCCGAGACCGGGCGCGCCGCCTGGGACGCCTACCGCTCGGACCCCGAGGCGTTCGTCGGCCAGCTGGCCGACCAGGCGGTGGCCGGGGCGGCCCGGCGGCGCGAGCGCGCCTGAACCCCTCGGCCGGCCGGGGGCGACACCGGCCGGCGGGCGTCGTCGCAGGCCCCGGCTCCGCCCGGTCCCTGACCCGCCGGTAACATCTGCGGTATGACCATCAAGTCCGTCGGGGTCGTCGGGTCGGGGATCATGGGTTCGGGCATCGCCGAGGTGGCGGCGGCGGCCGGCCACGAGGTGGTCCTGCGGAGCCGTTCGGCCGAGGCGGCCGGCGCCATGCTGTCGGCCCTGGGTGCCTCGCTCGGCCGCCAGGTCGAGAAGGGCAAGCGGACCGAGGCCGAGCGCGACGAGATCCTGGCCCGGGTGACGGCCACCACCGACTTGGCCCACCTGGCCGACTGCGACCTGGTGCTGGAGTCGGTGGTCGAGGACCTCGAGGTCAAGCGGGCGCTGTTCGCCGAGCTCGACGGCGTGTGCGGCGCCGATACCATCCTGGCCACCAACACCTCGACCCTGCCGGTGGTGGAGCTGGCCATGGCCACCGGCCGACCGGGACAGGTCTGCGGGATCCACTTCTTCAACCCGGCCCCGGCGATGTCGCTGGTCGAGCTGGTCCGGCCGATCACCGCCACCGACGCCACCGTCTCGGCGGCCCTCGACTTCGTCCAGGCCTGCGGCAAGGAGGCGGTGGTGGTGAAGGACCAGGCGGGCTTCATCGTGAACGCCCTCCTGTTCCCCTACCTCAACAACGCCGCCCGCCTACTGGAGCAGGGTGTGGCCGACCGGGACGGGATCGACGCCGCCATGAAGGGCGGCTGCGGCTTCCCGATGGGCCCCTTCGCCCTCTTGGACCTGGTCGGCCTGGACACCTCGCTGGCCATCCTCGACGCGCTGTACGACGAGTTCCGTGACCCCAACTACGCCGCCGTCCCGCTCCTGCGGCGCATGGTGGCCGCCCAGCAACTCGGCCGGAAATCCGGCCAGGGGTTCTACGAGTACACCCGGAGGTAGGCATGCGGGCGGCCGGCCCGGGGAAGGATCCGTCGACGACACTGGTGGGGGTCGCCAGGCGGCAGAGGAGGTGAGGGACATGGCAGACGTGGCACCGCCGGAGCGGCATCGCGACACCCCGTGGATGATGCGGACCTACTCCGGCCACTCCTCGGCCCAGGCCTCCAACGAGCTGTACCGGACCAACCTGGCCAAGGGCCAGACCGGGCTGTCGATCGCCTTCGACCTCCCCACCCAGATCGGCTACGACCCCGACGCCCCCGAGGCGGCCGGCGAAGTGGGCAAGGTCGGGGTCCCGGTGGCCCACCTCGGCCACATGCGCCAGCTGCTCGACCAGATCCCGGTCTCGGAGATGAACACGTCGATGACCATCAACGCCACGGCGGCGTGGCTCCTCGGGCTCTACGTGGCCAACGCCGAGGACCAGGGCGTCGACCCGTCCGAGCTGCGGGGCACGACCCAGAACGACATCGTGAAGGAGTACCTCAGCCGGGGCACGTACATCTTCCCGCCGGGACCGAGCCTCCGGCTCACCGTCGACATGATCGCCTACACCGTCCACCACGCCCCCCGGTGGAACCCGATCAACGTGTGCAGCTACCACCTCCAGGAAGCCGGGGCCACGCCGGTCCAGGAGATCGCCTACGCCCTGGCCACGGCCATCGGGGTGCTCGACGGCGTGCTCGCCTCGGGCAAGGTCCGGCCCGAGGAGCTGCCCCAGGTGGTCGGGCGCATCAGCTTCTTCGTCAACGCCGGCGTCCGCTTCGTCGAGGAGGTCTGCAAGATGCGGGCCTTCACCGGCATGTGGGACCGGATCTGCGCCGAGCGCTACGGGGTCGAGGACGAGAAGCTGCGCCGCTTCCGCTACGGCGTGCAGGTCAACTCGCTCGGCCTGACCGAGCAGCAGCCGGAGAACAACGTGACCCGGATCGTCCTCGAGAGCCTGGGGGTGACGCTCTCCAAGGACGCCCGGGCCCGGGCCCTGCAGCTGCCGGCCTGGAACGAGGCCCTCGGGCTGCCCCGGCCCTGGGACCAGCAGTGGTCGCTGCGGATCCAGCAGATCCTGGCCTTCGAGTCCGACCTGTTGGAGTACGAGGACATCTTCGAGGGCTCGGTGGTCATCGAGGCGAGGACGGCCGAGCTGGTCGAGCAGGCCACGGCCGAGCTCGACGACGTGCTGGCCATGGGCGGGGCGTTCGGGGCCATCGACGAGCTGAAGCGGCGGCTGGTGGCCAGCCAGGCCGAGCGGGTGCGGCGGATCGAGACGGGCGAGCAGGTGGTGGTCGGGGTGAACGAGTTCACCGAGACCGCGCCGTCACCCCTCACCGAGGACCACGGGGCCGAGAACATCCTGAAGGTCGACGCCACCGTGGAGGCCGACCTGCAGGCCGACCTCTTGGCCTGGCGGGCCGGACGGGACGAGCAACGGGTGGCCGCCGCCCTCGACGAGCTGCGGCGGGTGGCCGAGGACGACGGCCCCGACGCCAACATCATGCTGGCCACCATCGCCCTGGCCCACGCCGGGGGCACGACCGGCGAGTGGGCCGGCGTCCTGCGCCAGGTCTTCGGCGAGTACCGGGGCCCGACCGGCGTCGCCGGCGGTGTGGGGCACCGCGGCAGCGAGTTGTCCGACGCCCAGGCCCGCTCCCGGGCGCTGGCCGAGACCACCGGCGCCCCGCCCCGACTGCTGGTGGCCAAGCCCGGTCTCGACGGCCACTCCAACGGCGCCGAGCAGATCGCCGTGGCCGCCCGGGACGCCGGGTTCGAGGTCGTCTACCAGGGCATCCGGCTGAGCCCGCAGCAGATCGTGGCGGCGGCCGTCGACGAGGACGTCGACGTGGTCGGGCTGTCCATCCTCTCGGGCTCCCACTTGGAGCTGGTGCCCGAGATCCTCGACCGCCTGCGGGCGGCCGGGTCGGACGCCGCCGTGGTGGTGGGCGGCATCATCCCCGACGACGACGCCCGCGTCCTCCTGGACAAGGGGGTGGCGTCGATCTACACCCCGAAGGACTTCAACTTCGACCAGATCATGGACGACATGGTCGGCCTGGCCGAGCGCCGACGAGCGGCCACCCGCTGACGCACCCGCCGACCGATCGCTGACCCACGTCACCGGACGACCGGGACCGGAGCGCCCCTACGTGGAGCGGCCCCGCTCGCAACGGCTCAGCGCCGGGAACTCGGGCGGTTGCGCCGCAGCGCCATCGGTTGGGCCCACCAGCGGCCGCTGAAGCGCCACGTCTGGCCACCGGTCGTCGCCGGCTCATCGACCACGACCACCGGGCGCGGCCACGCCTGGTCCACCGCCGAGGCCAGGATGGCCAGCACCTCGGGCGAGGGCTCGGGCCGGGGCGCCAGGCCCAGGTCCTCGGTCGGACCGGCGCTCACAGCGGCACGTTCCCGTGCTTGCGCCGCGGCAGCTCCTCGCGCTTGGAGGCCAGGATGTCGAGGCTCCGCACCAGGATCCGGCGGGTGTCCTCGGGCGAGATGACGTCGTCGACGTAGCCCCGCTCGGCGGCCACGTACGGGTTGGCGTAGCGCTCGGTGTACTCCTCGACCAGCTCGGCCCGTCGGGCGACCGGGTCACCGGCCTCGGCCAGCTCCCGGCGGTAGACGATCTCGACCGCCCCGTTCGGGCCCATGACCGCCAGCTCGGCCGAGGGCCAGGCGTAGGCCAGGTCGGCCCCGATGGACTTCGAGTTCATGACCACGTAGGCCCCGCCGTAGGCCTTGCGGGTGATGACCTGGATCCGGGGCACGGTGGCCTCGCAGTAGGCGTAGAGCAGCTTGGCCCCGTGGCGGATGATGCCCCCGTACTCCTGGTCGGTGCCCGGCATGAACCCGGGCACGTCGACGAAGGTCACCAGCGGGATGTTGAAGGCGTCGCAGGTGCGCACGAACCGGGCCGCCTTCTCGGCCGAGTCGATGTCGAGGACCCCGGCCAGCACGGCCGGCTGGTTGCCGACGATGCCCACCACCCGGCCGTCGATCCGGGCGTAGCCGCACGTGATCGACATCGCCCAGTGGGCGTGGATCTCGAAGTAGTCCCCGTCGTCGACGACGGCGCTGATGATCTTCTTCATGTCGTAGGGCTGGTTGGGCGAGGCCGGCATCAGGTCGACGAGCTCGGGGGTGGACCGCTCGGGGTCGTCGCCCGGTCCGCACCACCGGCGCCTCCTCGAGGTTGTTCGAGGGGAGGAACGACAGCAGGTAGCGCACGTCGTCGAGGCAGGCCTTCTCGTCGGGCGACACGAAGGTGGCCACCCCGGACTTGGTGGCGTGGCTCATCGCCCCGCCGAGCTCCTCGAGGGTGACGTCCTCACCGGTGACCGTCTTCACCACGTCGGGACCGGTGATGAACATGTGCGAGGTGCCCTGGACCATGAAGATGAAGTCGGTCATGGCCGGCGAGTACACGGCCCCGCCGGCGCACGGTCCGAGGATCACGCTGATCTGGGGGATGACGCCCGAGGCGGCCACGTTGCGGTGGAAGATCCCCCCGTAGGAGTGGAGGGAGACGACGCCCTCTTGGATCCGGGCCCCGGCCCCGTCGTTGAGCCCGATCATGGGGACGCCGATCGAGGCGGCCAGGTCCATGACCTTGTGGATCTTCTCGGCGAACACCTCGCCCAGGGCGCCGCCGAAGACGGTGAAGTCCTGGCTGAACACGCACACCCGGCGCCCGTCGATGGTGGCGAAGCCGGTGATCACGCCGTCGGTGTAGGGACGGGTGTCCTCGAGGCCCATGCCGTGGGCCCGGTGCCGGGCCAGCATGTCGAGCTCCTGGAAGGAACCTTCGTCGACCAGGTACTCGATGCGCTCGCGGGCGGTCATCTTGCCCTTGGCGTGGTGTCGCTCGATCGAGGCCGGGCTCCCGGCGTGCAGGGCCTCTTCCTTGCGGGCGGCCAGGTCGTCGAGGCGCTGGGACATGGTGTGCTCCATGAGGCCCGAGGCTACCGGCTTCGCCGCGATGGCCCGAATTGGGCGCCCACCGGCCCGTCGACCGGCCGGGGTGGTCCCCGGGCCTACTCCTGGACCAGCTCGATCAGGGTGCCGAACGAGGTCTTGGGGTGGATGAAGGCCACCGTGGTCCCCCGGGACCCCGGCCGAGGGGCCTCGTCGATGACCCGGCCCCCCTCGTCCTTCACCGCCTGGAGGGCGGCGGCGCAGTCCTTCACCCGGTAGCCCACGTGGTGCAGCCCCTCGCCCTTGGTGTCGAGGTACTTGGCCACCGTCGAGTCGTCACGGATGGGCGTGAGCAGCTGGACGTAGGAGTCGGCCACGGCCAGGAGGACCTCCTCGACCCCGTCGCGCTCCACCCGCTCGCGGTGGGCCACCGTGGCCCCGAAGGTCGCCGCGTACCAGGCCACGGCGGCCTCGAGGTCGCGGACGGCGATCGCCACGTGGTCGATCTCGGTCAGCAGTCCGTCGGTTGTCGTGGTCATGCGCCATGCCTCCGAAATAGGGTGATGCGGTCCTCGCCGACCTGCTGGCGGAACTCCGGATCGTCGATCCCGAGCCCCTCGGCCGGCGCCAGGCACCGTACGCCGATCTTTCCCTCGTGCCGGTTCTGATGCACCTGGAGGGTGGCCTCGCCCACCTCCTCGAGGGGGAAGACGGCCGAGAGCGGGGGCAGGATCTTGCCCTCGCAGATGAGCTGGTTGGCGTCCCAGGCCTCCCGGTAGTTGGCGAAGTGCGAGCCCTTGATGGTCTTGAGCCGCATCCACAGGTGTCGGTTGTCGTACTCGATCATGTAGCCCGAGGTGGCGGCGCAGGTGACGATGGTCCCGCCACGCGTGCAGGCGAAGACCGACGCCCCCATGGTCTGTCGGCCGGGGTGCTCGAAGACGATGTCGGGGTCGGCCCCGACCAGGCCGCGGATGTCCTTGCCCAACCGGCGCCACTCGGTCTCGTCCTGGGTGTGCTCGTCCTTCCAGAACCGGTAGTCGGCGGCCCGGCGGTCGATGACCGCCTCCACCCCGAGGTCGTGGAGCAGGGCCACCTTCTCGGGCGAGGAGACCACGCCGACCGGCGTCCCGCCCCCGTTCAGCACGTACTGCACGGCGAAGCTGCCCGAGGCCGCCGCTCGCCCCCCACACGAGCACCCGGTCGCCCTGGGTGACCGGGGCCCCGTTGTGCGAGACCAGCATGCGGTAGGCCGTCGAGTTGCACAGGGCGTTGACCGCCGCCTCCTCCCAGGAGAGGTGCCGGGGCTTGGGCATGAGCTGGTTGGCCTTCACCACGCAGAGGTCGGCCAGGCCCCCGAAGTTGGACTCGAAGCCCCAGATCCGCTGGTTGGAGCCCAACATCGAGTCGTCGTGGGACGACGGGTCCTGGTCGTCGACGTAGTTGCAGTGGACCGTCACCTTGTCGCCGGGCGACCAGTTCCGGACCGAGGACCCGGTGCGCAGCACGACGCCGGCGGCGTCGGACCCGACCACGTGGTAGTCGAGGGCGTGCCGGGCGCCCCAGGTGCTCTCCTTGCCCAGCCGGTCGAGGAAGCCGAAGGTGGGCAGGGGCTCGAAGATGGACGTCCACACGGTGTTGAAGTTGATCGAGGAGGCCATGACGGCCACGTAGGCCTCGTCGGGGGCCAGCTCGGGCACCGGGACCTCGCCGACGTGCAGCGACTGGCGGGGGTCCTTGTCGGCCGACTCGAGCCCCTCGAACATCGCCACGTCCTGACGGCGCACGAAGGCGGCCCGGTAGGTGGTGGGGAGGGGCAGCGCGGCAAGCTCGTCCCCCGTTGCACCATCGAGCGCGGCACGGAAAATCTCATCCATGTGCTGGGAGAATAGTGGACGCCGTAGTATGGGCCCCTGGTCGACACCACGTCGGCCGGGGTCGGCCGGGCACCGGTCCACCCGGGCGCTGCGCCCGGTGGGGCCACAGGGGGCTCGGCGCCGACCGGAGGCCGCCCGGCGCCGAGCGACGGGCAGAGGAGTGGAGGACACACATGCCCGGATCGGTCATCGTCGCCGGAGCGAGAACCCCGATCGGAAAGCTGTCGGGGGCGTTCGCCTCGTTGACGGCCATGGACCTCGGCGGCATCGCCATCGCCGCCGCCCTGGAGCGGGCCGGCCTCTCGCCCGAGCAGGTCGACTACGTCTTCATGGGCCAGGTCATCCTGGCCGGGACGGGCCAGATCCCGGCCCGCCAGGCGGCGGCCAAGGCGGGCATCCCCCTCTCGGTGCCGGCGACGACGGTCAACAAGGTCTGCCTGTCCGGCCTGAACGCCATCTACCTGGCCGACCAGATGATCAACGCCGGCGACGCCGAGATCGTGGTCGCCGGCGGCATGGAGTCGATGACCCAGGCGCCCTACCTGCTGCCCGGGGCCCGGGCGGGCTTCCGGATCGGTGACGCCACCCTCTACGACTCGATGATGTCCGACGGCCTCACCTGTGCCTTCGACCACTGCGCCATGGGCCTGGCCACCGAGCGCTACAACCAGGTGGCCGGGGTGAGCCGCGAGCGTCAGGACGCCTTCGCCGCCGGCAGCCACGAGAAGGCGGCGGCGGCCATCAAGGACGGCCGGCTGGCCGAGGAGATCGTCCCGGTGCCCGTCCCCCAGCGCAAGGGCGACCCGGTCCTGATCGACACCGACGAGGGCGTGCGGCCCGAGACCACGGCCGGCTCGCTCGGCGCCCTCCGTCCGGCCTTCGACAAGGAGGGCACGATCACCGCCGGCAACGCCTCGCAGATCTCCGACGGTGGGGCGGCCGTCATCGTCATGTCGGCGGCCAAGGCGGCCGAGCTCGGCCTGACCCCGCTCGGCGAGCTCGTCGGCTACGGCCAGGTGGCCGGGCCCGACACGTCGCTGCTCACCCAGCCGTCCCGGGCCATCCAGAAGGCCCTCGGCCGGGCGGGCAGGGCGATCGCCGACATCGACCTGTTCGAGATCAACGAGGCCTTCGCCGCCGTCGGCCTGGCCTCGGCCGACGAGCTGGGCCTCGACGAGTCGAAGCTCAACGTGAACGGCGGGGCCATCGCCCTCGGCCACCCGGTGGGCATGTCGGGGACCCGGGTGGCCCTCACCGCCCTGCTCGAGCTGCGTCGCCGGGGTGGCCAGTACGCCGCCGTCGCCCTGTGCGGTGGCGGTGGGCAGGGCGACGCCGCCATCCTGCGCTCGCTGAGCTGAGCGGACCCCGGGCCGGGTCCCGGGCTCAGTAGGGCGGGACGACCAGGTCGAGCAGCTGCCCGCTGGCCTCGGCCAGGTCGAGCCACGTCCCGGCCGGCATCGACAGCACGGCCAGGGCACACGTCGGGAAGCCCTCGAGCTCGAGGAGGGCCCGACCGCGCTCGTCGTCGGGCGAGCACAGGTCGCCGACCAGGTGGTGCACCGTCGGGTTGTGGCCCACCACCATGACCGAGCGCACCGCCTCGTCGAGCAGGCGCAGCTGGCCCAGCACCCCCTCGGACGAGGCGTGGTAGAGCGAGCGGAGGTAGTCGATCGGCGGCGCCTCGGCCCCCGAGGGGCCCCACACCCGCTCGGCCGTCTGGGTGGTCCGGGCGGCACTCGAGCACAGCACCCGACCCGGGAGCTGCGACGCGGCCAGGCCGAGGCGGTCGCCGGTGGCCGCCAGGCGTTGGCCCAGGGCGTCGGCGTCCCGCTTGCCGCGGGCCGTCAGCCGACGGTCGTAGTCCTGGCCGCCGGGCGGCGGCGGCACCTGGGTCTTGGCGTGGCGAAGGATCCACACCAATCGATCGCTCATGTCGCCAGTGTGGCCCGCCCGCACCGGTGTCGGCCAGGACCCCCCGGGGGCCGCTCAGCCGTCGAGCTCCCGGCGCCCCTCGAGCGCCCGACCGAGGGTGAGCTCGTCGGCGTACTCGAGGTCGCCGCCGACCGGCAGGCCGCTGGCCAGCCGGCTGACCCGCAGGCCCAGGGGCTTGAGCAGGCGGGCCAGGTACATCGTCGTGGCCTCCCCCTCGAGATTCGGGTTGGTGCACAAGATGACCTCGGTGATGCCGTCGGCGTCCACCCGGGCCAGCAGCTCGGCCACCTTGAGCTGGTCGGGCCCGACCCCCTCGAGGGGGTTCAGCGCCCCGCCCAGCACGTGGTAGCGACCGCGGAACTGCTGGGTCCGCTCGAGCGCCACGATGTCCCTCGGGTCCTCGACCACGCACACCACCGCCGCTTCCCGGCGGGCGTCGGCACAGATGTCGCAGAGGGCGCCGCCCTCGGCCACGTTGAAGCACACCGAGCACAGGGTGGTGCGCTCCTTGACCGCCACGATGGCGTCCGAGAGCCGCAGCGCATCCTCCGTCGGGACCTTCAGGACGTGGAAGGCGATGCGCTGGGCCGACTTCGGACCCACGCCGGGTAGGCGGCCGAGCTCGTCGATCAGCGCCCGCAGGGGCCCGGTGTACACCTAGTCCTCCACCGGCTGGGCGCCCGGGAAGGCTTCGAGCAGCCGGGCCTCGGCCACCGACTCGACGACCGCCTGGGTGGTCGGGTCGTCGGGATCGAAGTCGTCGTCGGCGGCCAACCCGAACTCGTCGGCCGGAGCCGCCGACGGCGCGGGGCCCCGATCGTCGCCCGAGGCCGGACGCGAGGCGCTCCCCGGGCCGCCGTCGATCACCAGCTCGAGCGGCACCGTCCGTCCGAAGTGGGCGTCGATGGCCGACTCGACGACGCCCTTGACCTCGCGGCAGCGGTCACGATGGGCGGCGTTGGGCAGGGCGAACAGGGCGGTGCCCTGTTCGACCCCCACGAACCGCCCGGCGCTGAAGAGCGCCTTGGCCTTGGCCGGCAGGGTGCGGAGGATCTGGTCGCCCCACGCCTCGACCAGGGCGTCGCGGCTCGGGACGTCGGCCGGGGGGGCGGCTCCGTCCATCGGGGCGGCGGCCGGCGGCGTTTCGGCCGGCGGCGCTGCGGCCACCGGGGCGGGCTCGGCGACCGGCGGTGGCGGGGGTGGGCTGGCCGGCGGGGACGCCACGACCTCGGCGTCGGTCGCCGGGGCGGGGTCGGGCACGGAGGCGGGGTCGGGCACGGTGGCCGGCGGTGTCGGCGGGGCGGCGGGTGTCGGCGGGGCCTGGCGCTGCCGTCGGATGGCGCCCAGGGCCCGTCCCTCGGCGCCCCCCGACGGCTCGAGGGGCGGGGGCGGGAGTGGCCGGGGCGACCCGGGCCGACGGGTGGGCGACGACGGCCGAGCGCTCCAGACGCTCGAGCCGCTCCACGATCCCCGCCGGCGTGTCGTCCAGCTCGGGCCGGGCGATGCGGACCAGGGCCACCTCGAGCACCACCCGGGGATCGGGGGCCTCGCGCATGTCGACCTGGGCCCGACCGAGCACCTCGATGGCCCGGACCAGCCGGGCCAGCCCGAGCCGGTCGGCCCGTCGGCTCAGCTCCTGGCGCTCGGCGCCACTGGCGTCGGCCAGGTCCGGGGCCAGCGCGGCCAGGAACACCTGGCGCAGCTCGTCGACCAGCTCCGACGCCAACTGGGCCGACGCCCACCCCGCCTCGTGCAGTTGGGCGACGACCACCAGCAACCGGTGGGCCTCGAGCTCGCACAGGGCGTCGATGGCCTCGTCGAGCGCCGGCCGGGGGTCGTCGGCCGTGCCCGAGGCGGCCACCTGGTCGAGGGCCGACAGGGCGTCACGGGCCGAACCTCGACCCCGCCGCACGGCGACCGCCAGGGCGTCGTCGTCCAGGGCCAGGCCGGCCTGGGCCCGGACGTCGTCGAGCAGCTCGTGGAGCGTGTCGGCCCCGATGAGACGGAACTCGAAGTGCTGGGTCCGGCTGCGGATGGTCGCCGGCACCTTCTGGGGGTCCGTCGTGGCCAGGACGAACACCACGTGGGCCGGCGGCTCCTCGAGCGTCTTCAACAGCGCGTTGGCCGCCGCGTTGGACAGCATGTGGACCTCGTCGACGATGTAGACCTTCCAGCGTCCGGGCGTGCCCAGGGCGGCATGGGAGACCAGGTCGCGCATGGCGTCGACCCCGTTGTTCGAGGCCGCGTCGAGCTCGTGGACGTCGAGCGAGGTGCCCCGGGCGATCTCCACGCACGACGTGCAGACCCCGCAGGGCTCCCCGTCGTGGGGATCGGCGCAGTTGAGGGCCCGGGCCAGGATGCGGGCGGTCGAGGTCTTGCCGGTGCCCCGGGGACCGCTGAAGAGGTAGGCGTGGGACACGTGCCCGTCGCGCACGGCCCCCTGCAGGCCCAGCACGACGTGGGGCTGGCCCCGGAGGTCCCCGAACCGACCCGGGCGGAACCGCCGGTAGAGGGACACGAACGGCGAGCCGTCGACCGAGGACTCGGGCAGGTTGGTGGCGGCGGGTGCGGCCACCTCGTCCTCTTGTTCGGCCATGGCCCGGGAGCCTACCGGCGGGGGCTGTCACCGAGACGGGGGCCACCGGCACCGGCGGACCCGCCGCACGGCGCCCCGGACCGATCACGCCGGCGCTCGGTGCGACGGCCAGGTTGGCTACGGCACACGGTCTGACCCGCTGAGAGCTGCTGCCTTCCGACCCTGACTCGGTTCACGAGCGACCGTTGCGCAGGACCCAGCCGCCGCACCCAACGTCGGCGTGATCCGGCCACGATACCCCCGACCTCGGCCCTCGGGACGCCCCGGGCGGCCGGGACCGCCGAGGGAGCGGTCATGGCGATTGGGTAGCCTGTCCGGGCTGTACCCCGGGAGGAGTGCGAGAGCGGCCGAATCGGCACGATTGGAAATCGTGTGTGGGGCAACCCACCGTGGGTTCAAATCCCACCTCCTCCGCCCATGGCTCCCGACCCGCGCCCCCACGACGGCCCGCCCCTCACCGACGACCAGGCGATGGCGCTCGCCCTGGCCGAGGCGGCGCGGGCCCCGGGCCACGGCGACGTCCCGGTCGGGGCGCTCGCCCTGGTGGACGGGGTCGTGGTGGCCTCGGCCCACAACGAGCGGGAGCTGCGGGGCGACCCCACGGCCCATGCCGAGATCCTGGCGCTGGCCGGGGCGGCCAGGGCGCTCGGGACCTGGCGGCTCGGCGAGGTCACCCTGGTGGTCACGCTCGAACCGTGCCTCATGTGTGCCGGGGCCCTGGTGAACGCCCGAGTGGGCCGGTTGGTGTTCGGGGCCGAGGACCTGGCCGCCGGCGCCTGCGGCTCGCTCTACAACCTCTGCGACGACCCCCGGCTCAACCACCGGCTGCCGGTGGTCACCGGGGTCCGTCGCTCCGAATCGGCCGCCCTCCTGCGCTCGTTCTTCGCCGATCGGCGGACCCCGCCCGGCGGATCGCCCGACCGACCGCCTGAGCCCCGCCGGTCACCGGCGCCAGAGGACCCTCGGGACCCACTGCTAGCCTCTCCGGCGGAGCGGTGTCCGAGCGGCCGAAGGTGCAACTCTCGAAAAGTTGTGTGGTGCAAGCCACCGTGGGTTCAAATCCCACCCGCTCCGCTGACCGGCTCGACGCCGGAGCCGCCCCCTCCCTCGGGACGGCGGCGGCGCGCCGGGGACGCCCCGGCACGACGGATCCCGGCGATCGAGGGGTCGGTCGACGTCGCCGGTGCGGTCGCCGGGGACGGAACGGTCCGGATCCCGGTTAGATTCCTCGGCGCCGACCGGCACCCGCGGCAGCGGGTGACCGGAGACGTACAGGAGGCCCGAATGGAGATCAGCCGACGCGCATTCCTCGGCGGGGGGCTCGGGGCACTCGGGGCCGGCCTGCTGGCCGCCTGCAGCGACTCGACCAGCAGCGGGACCACCCCGGGCAGCGATCTCGGTGCCGTCGAGCACGTGGTGTTCCTCATGCAGGAGAACCGCTCGTTCGACCACTACTTCGGGACCTACCCCGGAGTGCGGGGCTTCGACGACCGCTCCGACGACGCCCTGTCCCGCTTCCACCAGCCGTGGCCGAACGGGGCCAACGGGGCCACCACCCTCCTGCCCTTCAACCTGGCCTCGGCCACCGCTCAGATCTGCTCGGGCAACGCCTCGATCCCGATCCACGACTGGGCGCCGCAGCACCAGAGCTGGGACGGGGGCACCAACGAGCAATTCGTGACCGTGCACACCGCCGAGGACGGCGCGGCCCAGGGCCCGATGGTCATGGGCTACTTCACCCGCCAGCAGCTGGGCTACTACTACGCCCTGGCCGACGCCTTCACCATCTGCGACAACTACCACTGCTCGGTCCTCGGGCCGACCATGCCCAACCGGCTCTACAAGTTCTCGGCGTTCCTCGACCCGGAGGGCACCCACGGAGGGCCGGTGCTCGAGACCCCCGGCCTCACCACGGCCAAGGACGCCGTCGGCTCGGTCAGCTGGGACACCATGCCCGAGGTGCTCACCGACAAGGGGGTGTCCTGGAAGGTGTACCAGCCGCCGGGCAGCTCGGCCGGTCCGGCCCAGGACAGCGCCCTGGCCCTCGGGTTCAACGCCCTCTTGTACTTCAAGCAGTTCGTCTCGAAGCCCAACTCCACGCTCTACAAGAACGCCTTCGTCCCCTCCTGGCCGAACGACTTCGAGTCCGACGTGAAGAAGGGGACCCTCCCGAGCGTGTCGTGGATCATGCCGCCGATCGCCTACTCCGAGCACCCGAACGGCTCGCCGGCGGCCGGCGAGTGGTTCACCGCCCAGGTGCTCGACACCCTGACGTCCAACCCGAAGCTCTGGGCCAAGACGGTGGTCTTCCTCACCTACGACGAGAACGGCGGGTTCTTCGACCACGTCGTCCCGCCGACGCCGCCGGCCGGCACCCCCGGCGAGGAGGTCACCGCCTCGGCCGCCACGGCCGAGGGCGGCGGGGTGGCCGGCCCGATCGGCCTGGGCTTCCGGGTCCCGATGACCGTGGTCTCACCGTGGAGCCGGGGCGGCTACGTGGACTCGGCCACCTACGACCACACCTCGCTGCTGCGGTTCCTCGAGGCCCGCTTCGACGTGAAGGTCCCCAACCTGACCGCCTGGCGGCGCCAGGCCGTCGGTGACCTCACCTCGACCCTGGGCTTCGCCAAGCCCAACGACGCCCGGCCGAAGCTGCCGGCGACCAGCCTCGACCTCGGGACCGGCTGCCCCACCTCGACCAACCTGATCCCCTTCCTGACCCCGCCCGAGCCCCTCAACCTGCCGACCGAGCAGCAGCTCCCGACCCAGGAACCCGGTACGGCCCGCCGTCGCTGACCCGACGCCCCAGGCGGACGGGTCCGGGCGGGCGCTAGATGGAGTTGGGCACCGGGGCCGTCGGCTGGGCCCCGGCCGGACAGGCCCTCGGGTCCCACTGCTCGAGGGTCGACGTGGCCGGCGACGGCGCCAGGATGTTCGACGACGGTGCGGTGGTCGAGGTGGTCGCCGGTGCCGTGGTGGTCGAGCTGCCGTCGGCCCCGGGGGTGGTCGTCGGGGTGGTGGTGGGGGCGTTCACGGCGAACTGGGTGCCGGTGACCACGGTCACCTGGGCCCCGTCGGTCACCAGGCTCGGGTCGTAGCCCAAGATCACCGACCCGGTCATCGAGCGGGCGACCGCCTGGGCGGCGGCCACGGTGCTGGGCGACTGCGAGCCGTAGGCCACCACCGTCTCGGCCAGGTCCCCCACCGGGGCGCTGTCGCCCACGCCGACCATCTTGAACCCGAGGGCGCCCAGCGCCGCCGAGGTGTCGGCGGCCTGGTTGGTGGCCCCGGTGGCGTTGGTCACCGACACCGACACCGACGACGGCGCCGGCAGGGGCTGCCCGGTCATCGAGTTGGTGGTGGCCGAGATCCCGAGCAACGTGTCGACGGCCTCCTGGTCCACCGACTGGGCCGGGAACTCCACGTCGCCGTAGCTGTCCCCCTGGTACTGGTAGCTCCCCCCGGACCCGTTGGGGTCGGTGACCACCGAGACCGGCAGGGTCAGCTGGGGCACCGAGTTGATGTCGATGGAGTGGAAGGCCAGCACCAGGCTCACCATGTCGCTCACCGACCACGACTGGTCGAAGGTGAGGTCGCTCTTGACCGAGTTGATCAGGTCCAGGTCCTTGATCGGGTTGGACAGCCCCTCCTTGGCCACCGCGCTGGCCAGCACCCGGAGGAACTCGTGGTCCCGGCGGATGCGGGCCAGGTCGCTCTGGGTCTCCTGCGGCCAGTTCTCGGCGTAGGGGCTGGACGTGTTCAGGTCGTACTGCAGGTGGCGGGCCCGCACGACCTGGAGCGCCTGCGTGCCGTTCAGGTGCACGCAGGCTGGCCGCCTTCACGTTGAGGCCCGACTCGGCGTCGAAGACCGAGACCGGGAAGGCCATGTTGATCCCGCCGAGGGCGTCGACGATGTTGGCGAACTGGTCGAAGTTGAGCGACACGGCGTGCTGGATCGGGATGGCGAAGTCCTGCTCGACCGCCGACACCACCTGGCTGAGGCCCTCGAACAGGCCGGCGTCGATCTTGTTGGCCCCGGTGCTCCGGGCGTTCGGGATGAACAGGTCGCGGGGGATGGACAGCAGGGCCAGCTTGTGGTGGGTCGGGTCGGCGTGCAGGATCATGATGACGTCGCTGTTCACGCCGTTGACCCCCTGGGAGCAGAGCCCGTAGGCCGGGTTCTGCACGGTCAGGGCGCAGCGTGACGTGGAGCCGACCATGAGGATGTTCTCGGCCCCGGCGTCGAGGCCGGTCTGGGCGGCGGCGCTCAGGCCGTGGACCTCCTCCCGGTGCAGGCCGTGGGTCAGGTAGTACCCGTACCCGGCCACCGAGCCGGCCACCACCACGATGACCACGGCGCAGATGAGCAGGGTCCGCCGGAGGCGATGGCGAGGTCGACGGGGCGGCGACTGCCGGTCGATCTGGGCGCCGAGGCGGCGCAGGCCGCTCTCGTTGGCCACCGGCGAATTGACGCTGCCGCGTGCATGTCGCGGTGACGTCGGTCCACCCGGGTCGTTCTCGGCCACGCCGAAAATTAGTCGGCGGCGGGTCGGTTTGGGTAGTCGGGTCGCGCCATCCTCAGGTGATCTTCAATTTCCGTGCCTGCCGTCGCCCTCGGCACCCGGGGCGCGCCGCCCGGCTCACCCGGCCGGTTCGGGGACCGGGACGAGGGTCGGCCGGTCGCCCCGACCGGCGACCCGCAGCTGTCGCCGCCAGGCCACCGTCCGCCCGGCCACGTAGGCGGCGGCCGAGAGCATCCCGACGAAGAAGCCGATCGGCCAGTTGGTCTCGTACGAGACGGCGATCGACACCCAGACGATCACCAGGGCGATCGCCACCGCCAGGGCGATCGCCGTGACCGGTCGGTCGACGACGGACCGGGCGGCGGCCGGCGGCCCGACCATCAGGGTGAACATCAAGAGGGCGCCGACCACCGGCACCGACAGCGTGGCGGTGAGGGCCACCAGGACCAGGAAGAGCAGCTCGATCCGGAAGGTGCGGACCCCCTGGGCCTCGGCCAGGTCCGGGGCGACCGAGCTGAGGAGGAGCGGCCGGTACAGCAGGGCGACGGCGGCCAGCGAGGCGAGGCCGAGGAGGGCGGTGAGGCCGACCTCGTTGCTGCTCACGCCCAGCACCTCGCCGAAGAGCAGCGAGTAGATGGCCGGGGCGTACTCGGTGCTCCAGCTGAGGAACAGGGCGCCCAGCCCGAGCAGCAGCACCACGGCCAGCGCCGTGACCACGTCGTGCCGGCCCCGGCGACCGAGCCAGCCGATCCCGAGCGCCGCCAGGAGGGCGAAGGCCCCGAGGCCCCAGAGGGTGTTCACGCCGATGAGGCTGGCCCCGGCGGCCCCGGCGAACGCCGACTGGGGCACGGCGTGGGCGACGAACGACGAGCCGCGCAGGACCACGAAGAACCCGACGACGCCGGCCACCACGGCCACGATCGTGGCCACCTCCCACGTCGCCGTCATGAACCCGGAGAACACGTCAGCCCGCCTCGGACGGCGCGACGGCGGCGGCCCGGACCGGCCGACGCCCCTCCCGGTCCCGCCACCAGGACCGCAGGTCGGCCAGCAGGTAGAGCACGAACACCAGGGCCACCACGAAGAAGCTCACCGGCCAGCCCTTCCCGGCCGGCGGCCAGTCGTAGCTGTCGTAGGCGAGCAGGATGCCCAGCCAGGTGGCGACGACCCCCAGGCCGGCCGCCGTCAGCATGGCCGCCCAGGGACGGCGGGTGAGCTTGAGGGCGGCGGCGGCCGGGCCGATCAACAGGGCCGTGCCCAGGATGGTGCCGACGGCCACCGCCGTGAGCGACACCGTGACCCCGACCAGGACCAGGAAGACCAGGCCGACGGCCCGGACCGGCACCCCCCGGGCGGCCGCCAGGTCGGTGCTGAGCGAGGACAACAGGAGCGGGCGGTAGAGCACCAGGACGACCGCCAGCCCGAGCACCCCGAGGATGCACCAGGGCCGGGACGGTGCTGGCGCTCACCGTGAACAGCGAGCCGAACAGGATGGTGACGGTCGTCCCGGTCGTCGAGTGCTCCGTGGTGTCGAGGTACAAGAACAGGGCCGACAGGCCGAGCATGGCCCCGAGGACGATGCCGGTGGCCACGTCGCGGCCCCGGCGCCGCTGGACGCCGAGCAGCTCCATGGTCCCCGAGGCCACCACGCCGACGCCGACGAAGCCCCACAGCGGGTTGACCCCGACCAGGCTGGCCGCCGAGCCGCCGAGCGTGCCCATGTCCGAGAGCGCCTCACCGGCGAACGCCTGGCCCCGGATCACGGTGAACACGCCGACGCAGCCCGAGACCAGCGCCACCACCAGGCCGATGACCAGCGCCGTGTGGACCTGGGCGCTCTGGAAGAACCCCGCCTCGAACACGGCCGAGGCCAGGGTGCGGGGCACCTCGGCGCTCACCCCTCGGCGGCCGAGAGCGGCGGCCCCAGGTCGGGGACCGGCGTCGGTCCGGCCACCACGATGATCCGGTCGTGCACGTGCAGCACGGCGACCGGGTGCCCGTACAGCTCGCTCAACACCTCGGTGCGGATGACCTCGTCGGTCGACCCGCTGACGGCCCGGCCGTTGGCCAGGTACACCACCCGGTCCATCACCGGCAGCAGCGGGTTCATGTCGTGGGCCGACAGCAGCACGGCCACCTGCTGCTCCCGGGCCACCCGGCCGAGGAGGGCCACCACCTCCTGCTCGCTGCGCAGGTCGAGGTTGGCCAAGGGCTCGTCGAGGATCAGGAGCCGGGGCCGGCTGATGAGGGCGTGGGCGATGAGGACCCGCTGCAGCTCCCCGCCCGACAGGCTCCCCACCCGGGCGTCGGCGAACCGCGTGGCGTCCACCGCCGCCAGCAGCTCGTCGACCGCCTGGCGGCGGCCCCGGTTCGGCCGGGTGACGCCGAACCGGCCGCCGTCGAGCCCGAGGCCGACCAGGTCGCGGGCTCGCAGCGGGACGTCGGGGTCCATGACCACCTTCTGCGGCACGTACCCGATCGATCGGTGGCCGCCGCCCGACGCGCCAGCGAAGGCGACGGTGCCCCGTTGGGGCTCGAGCAACCCGAGGATGACCCGGAACAGGGTGGTCTTGCCGGCCCCGTTCGAGCCGATCAGCCCGACGAACTGGCCGGGCCGCACCGAGAAGGCGACGTCGTCGAGGATCCGTCGACCGGCCAGCCAGACACTGACGTCGTCCAGGGCGAGGACGTCGTCGGGAGGGCCGGCCGAGTGCTGCATCACAGCTTCGGGGAGGAGGTGCCGTTGGCCAGGGCGTTGTCGAGGGCGTGCACCTCGGCCAGCATCCAGCTCTGGTAGTCGTACCCCGGCGTGGGCATGGTCTCGTAGACGCCCACCACCGGGATGTGGTGCTGGTGGGCCAGGGTCACCAGCGACGCCGTGAGCGAGTCGGTGACCTGTTCGTTGTAGACGAACACCTTGACCTTGCGCCCGGTGAAGAGGGCGTTCTGGATGGCCACGTCCTGGGGCGACGGGTCGACGCCGTTCATCACGTCGGCCTGGAAGGTGAACGGGGTCAGGTTGCGGGCGCCGGCCGCCTGGAGCAGGTAGTCGGCCACCGGCTCGGTGGTGGCCACCGTCGCCCCCGGGTGGGCCTGCTTCAGGGCGGCGATGGCCTGCCGCCACGGGCCGAGCGAGGATATGAACGTGGTCACGTTGGCCTGGAAGTAGGCGGCATGCGCCGGGGCCAGGGCCGACAGGTCGGCGCCGATGGCCTTGGCCACGGCCGGCATCGTCGTCGGCTTGTACCAGAGGTGCGGATTGGGGGTGCGGTCGGGCAGACCGAGCAGGTGCTGCACGTCGATCACCTTGCGTCGCGAGTTGGGCGACGCCGACTCGATCTTGTTCATGAAGTCGTCGTAGCCCACCCCGTTCTGGACGATGAGGGCGGCCGAGCTCACCGCCGAGGCCACCTTGGGGCTCGACTCGAAGGAGTGGGGATCGGTGTTCGGGTTGCTCAGCACGGCCGTCGTCGTCACGTACTTCCCCCCGATCTGGCTGATCACGTCGGCGTACTCGTTCTCGGCCCCCACGGCCACGATGCGGGAGCTGGTGGCGGCGCCGGCCGGCGGTGACGCCACCAGGGCGGTGGCCGCCACGCCAATGGTAACCACTCCAATCACCATCGTCCGAAAGCCGTTACCCCATTGTCGCTGCACCGTGCATCCTTCGGTTCCCAGTCGGAGGGCCTACGCCCAACGTCAACTAGAATGATAATCGTTCTCATTTACCCCGTCCACTCCCCCGACCGGTAGGACCAGCCGGGCGGGCGGGCTCAGTCGGCCGGCCCGACCTCCGGGCGCAGGGGCCGGAGCGCCGCCTCGGTGCGGACCAGCTCGTCCAACATGGCGTCGGCGGCCTGCTCCATGACCTCGTTGGCCTGGACGTGGCCCTGCTCGTCGATGAACTGGGTGTGGAACGGGATGCTCACCGCCTCGCCGACCGGCAGCATCCGTAGCGCCGTGACGACCTGCTTGAGCTGCTGGACCGCCCGCGTCCCGGCGGCGATCCCGCCGTAGGAGACGAAGCCCACCGGCTTGTACTTCCACTCCTCGTGGAGGTAGTCGATGGCGTTCTTGAGGGAGGCCGGGTAGCCGAAGTTGTACTCGGGGGTGACGAAGGCGAAGGCGTCGGCCCGGCGGACCACTTCGCTCCACCGGCGGGTGTGGTCGTGCGTGTAGCGCCGGAGCCGCGGGTGGTGGGGCTCGTCGAACATGGGCAGCGCCAGCTCGGCCAGGTCGGCCACCTCCACGTCGAAGGCCCCGTGGGCGCGCGCCCGCTCCACGAACCACTGCCCGATGGCCAGTCCGCTGCGAGCCGGCCGGGTCGAGGCGATGACGATGGTGAGCTGGGGCATGGGGGCACGCGTCCTTCCTCGGCGGCGGTGGCCGTCGAACGGCCCGGGCACGGCGCCGATCCGGTTCCCGTCGGGATCGGTCCCGTCCGGCCGAGCCTACCGACCGGCCCCCCTCGGCCGATCGGGCCCCCGGCTAGCGTCACCGCATGACCGCTGCCCCTGCCACCGACCGACCGTCGCCGGGTGCCCGTCTGCTCGAGGGCCGGCTGGCTCTGGTCACCGGAGCCAGCCGGGGCATCGGGGCCGCCGTGGCCCGGGCCCTCGACGGCGCCGGCGCCCGGGTGGCGATCTCGGGCCGTGACGAGGGCCTGCTCGAGGAGGTGGCCGGCGGGCTGACCGAGCCGGTCGTCCTCCCGGCCGACCTGGCCGACCCGGCGGCACCGGGACGCCTGGCCCAGGCGGCGCTCGACGGTCTCGGGGGCGTCGACATCCTGGTCAACAACGCCGCCATCGCCGCCCGGCTGCCGACCCACGAGCTGACGGCCGAGCTGATCGACGACCTCTACGCGGTCAACGTCCGGGCGCCCCTCCTCCTGGTCAGCGCCCTCATCCCCCAGTTCCGGGCCCGGGGCGGCGGGTCGGTCGTCAACCTCTCGTCGGTGTCCGGCCTGGTCGGGACGCCGGGGCGCGCCGCCTACGGGGCCACCAAGGGCGCGCTCGACGCCGCCACCCGGTCCCTGGCCATGGAACTCGGGGCCGACGGCATCCGGGTCAACTCGGTGGCGCCGGGGGTGGTCGACACCCAGCTGTGGGCCAAGAACAAGGCCATCCCCGGGGTCATCGAGCGGGTCGAGCAGCAGACGCCGCTCGGCCGGTGGGCCGTGCCCGAGGACGTGGCCGACGTGATCGTGTTCCTCGCCTCCGACGCCGCCCGGTTCGTCACCGGCGAGACCATCGCCGCCGACGGGGGCATGGCCCGGACCCTCGACCTGCACCGGGGTCCGGTCTAGGACGACCTCGGCCCCGCCGTGACGATCGTCGGGCGGGCCGGGCCATCTATCCTCTGGCGCGTGGTCCTCGCTCCCTCGGTGCACGACGCGGTCGGGCTTCGCCTGGCCGGGCTCGACCAGCGCTACACGCCGTTGCGCCGGGCCCTGGTCGAGACGCTGGCCACCGCCGGCCGGCCACTGTCGATCCCCGAGATCCTCGAGTCGGCCCCCGACCTCCCCCAGTCGAGCGCCTATCGCAACATCACCGCCCTGATCGACGTGGGCATCGTCCGCCGGGTCGCCGGGACCGATGACCACGGGCGCTTCGAGCTGGCCGAGGAGCTCTCGGGCCACCACCACCATCTGGTCTGCACGAACTGCGGCAAGGTCGAGGACGTGCACCCCTCCCCGCGGCTCGAACGGGCCCTCGGCGAGGCGGCGCGCGGCGTCGCCGAGGACCACGGGTACCGGATCAGCGAGCACCGTCTCGACCTGTTCGGCGAGTGCCCGGAGTGCCAACGCGCCTGATCGGACGGCCGGTCGCCGACCGTCGGCGGCCCACCCCTCGGTCGCTTTCGGACCCGGACCTGCTATCGTGGTCCGGATACCCGGTCGGCTCGCTCGACCGGCTGCCGGCACCTTTCGCCGGTGGGGCCTGATTCGAGTTTCCAGTTCGAGTTGGCCTGTTCTCAACTCGACTGGAGTTCCGTGAGTTCCTCATTTTCCGACCTGGGCGTCCCTGCCCGCCTAGTGGCACGTCTGTCGGCCAAGGGCATCGACAGCCCCTTCCCGATCCAGACGGCGACGATCCCCGACGCCTTGGCCGGCCGCGACATCTGCGGCAAGGCCCCGACCGGCTCGGGCAAGACCCTGGCCTTCGGCATCGCCGTGGTCGAGAAGGCCGCCGGCGCCGCCCCCAAACGGCCCCGGGCCCTCGTCCTCGTCCCGACCCGTGAGCTGGCCAGCCAGGTCCAGGGCGAGCTCTCGATGCTGGCCGGCGACAACGGCCGACGCACCATCGCCATCTACGGCGGCACCGGCTACGGCCCGACCCGCAAGGCACTCGAGCGGGGCGTGGACACCGTCGTCGCCTGCCCCGGACGCCTGGAGGACCTGATCGCCCAGCGGGCCATCCGGCTCGACGACGTCCACACCGTCGTGCTCGACGAGGCCGACCGGATGGCCGACATGGGGTTCCTGCCCTGCGTCCGGCGCATCCTGGACCTCACCGCCGCCGACCGTCAGGTGCTGCTCTTCTCGGCCACCATCGGGCCGGAGGTCGAGTCCATCGTCCGCCAGTACCAGCACGACCCGGCCCGCCACGACGTGGCCGGCGACGAGTCGAGCTCGGGCGAGGTCCGGCACATGTTCTGGCGGGCCGACCGGGAGAACCGGGTCCGCCTGACGGCGCAGCTGGTGAGCGAGCACGGTCAGGCGGTGGTGTTCTGCCGGACCAAGCGGGGCGCCGACCGGGTGGCCAAGCAGCTCGGCGTGGCCGGCGTCTCGGCCGTGGCCATCCACGGGGACCGCACCCAGGGCCAGCGCGAGCGGGCCCTCGGTGCCTTCTCGGCCGGCAAGGCCCGGGCACTGGTGGCCACCGACGTGGCCGCCCGGGGCATCCACATCGACGACCTGCCCTGCGTCGTGCACTTCGACCCGCCGGCCGACGCCACCGACTACCTGCACCGGTCGGGCCGCACCGGGCGGGCCGGCAACACCGGCACCGTCGTCTCGCTGGTCATCGAGGAGAACAACTCGGCCGTGCGCGGCCTGCAGCGTTCGCTCGGCCTGGCCCAGATCCTGGACACCCCCGACGGTCCGTCGACGGCCACCGTGGCCACCTCGCTGACCCGGGCCGAGCCCGACCACGAACGTCCCCGCACCCACGGGTCGGGCAACACCCGGAGCCGCAATCGCTCCGGGGCCCGCACCGGTGGGCGACCCGGGTCCGGCGGCTCGAACGCCGTGCGCCGGACCGCCCGCCCACCCCACGCCCGGAGCCGGCGGGCCGCCGGTCGGTGACCGCCCGCCCGGAACCATCCTCAACCAGCAACGTCAGTTAGCAAAGAAAGAAAGAAGGCAAGCAACTATGCCGATCGGCACCGTGAAGTTCTTCAACACCGAGAAGGGCTACGGGTTCGTCTCGCAGCCCGATGGCGAGGACGTCTTCGTCCACTACACCAACGTGCAGGGCACCGGGTTCCGCACGCTCGAGGCCGGCCAGCAGGTCGAGTTCGAGATCGCTCCCGGTCGCAAGGGCGACGAGGCCCGCAACGTGAAGGTCATCTGAGCGGCACGGCTTCCCGTGTCTGAGCCCCTCTCGCCCACCGGGCCGGAGGGGAGGTCGAAAGGAGTGGTGTATGGCACGTCCCCGTTCAACGTTCGGGAAGCTCCAGCGCGACCAGGCGAAGCGGGCCAAGGCGAAGGCCAAGCAGGAGGACCGACTGGCCCGGCGCGAGGATCGGGCGGAGGAGTCGGACCAGCCGGTGACCCAGTCCACTGAGGACCAGGCCGGCCTGCTGGAACAGTTCGCCCAGCTCCACGAGGACCTGGCGGACGGCCGGATCTCCCTCGAGGACTTCGAAGTCCGCCAGGAGGAACTCCGAGAGCGCCTGCAGGTCGACTGAACACGACGTGACGCCCCCCGGTCCGCAGGGCCGGGGGGCGTTCGTGTGTCCGGGGTCAGACCGGCGCGACCTCGACCACGACCTTCACGTCGTCGGGCTGGCGGACCAGGGCGTCGGCCCAGTGCTCGAGCGGGACCCGACGCGACACCAGGCGGGCCAGCCAGGCCGGGTCGGCCGCCGCCAGCGCCGCCGCGCCGTCCTCGTAGTGCCGGCGGTTGGCGTTCACCGAGCCCACCACGGCCTCGTTGGTCAGGACCATCTGCCGGTTGAGCGCCCCCTCGTCGACCGACACCGTGTGGCCGCCGGAGGAGACACCGGTCAGGCAGACCACGCCGCCCGTCCCCACGTGCTCCATGGCGTCGAGCACCAGGGACGAGACACCGGTGCACTCGATGACCACGTCGGGGTTCGGGCAGGCCTCGTTGATGGGCCCGGTGCGGTACTCGGCCCCGAGGTCGCGGACGAGGTCGGGCTTCACCCCTTCTTCCATCTGGTCGATGACCGTCACCTTGAGCCCGCGCTGGACGCCGAGCAGCGCCGCCAACAGCCCGATGGGGCCGGCCCCGGTGACCACCGCCGTCTCGGGGGCCCAGTGGGCCCGGCCGCCGATGCGGTCGACCTCCTCCCAGGCCTTGGCGACCACGCTGGTCGGCTCGAGCAGGACCCCGAGCAGCCCCAGCTTGGGGTCGACCTTCACCGTGAAGTCGGGCGTGATCCGGTAGCGCTCGGACAGGTAGCCGTCGTGCTCCTTGATGCCGCGCTCGGTGTACTGGCCGTTGCGGCAGAAGTCCCACTCGCCCACGGCGCAGTTGGCACACGGCACCGGGTCGGGGCGCCGGACGATCCCGACCACCAGGTCGCCCGGGGCCACCGGGCCACCGGCCGGCGCCTCGAGCACCCGGCCCAGCGACTCGTGCCCGAGCACCAGGCGCGGCCGGCCCGGCGGCGCCCAGCCGTACTCACCCGACAGGATCTCGATGTCGGTGCCGCAGATCCCGACGGCCAACGTCTCGACCAGGACGGGACCGTCCTCGAGCGGTGGCTCGTCGATGTCGGAGAGCTCGGCGCTGTCCTTCTGCAACGGGACGACGGTCAGTGCCTTCATGGTGACTCCTTCTCGGGATGGGCGCCCCGCCATCGACGGGTGCCGTCAGCGGTGGCGCAGGTCAGGTGGCGGTGTCGCTCGGGGACGTCGTCGGGCCGGCACCGCTGGCCACGACCTCGTGCTCGCCGCCGTCGTCGTCGGGAAGGGCGTCGCCGGGGAGGGCGCCGTTCGGCTGGGCACCGCTGTCCTCCGGCACATCTTCGTCCGGGGTGCCCTCGTCGGTGGTGCCGCCGGTCGAGATGGACGGGGTGATGGCCACCGCGCCCCGGGCCCGCCGGAGCAGGTCGCCGGCCTCCCACTGGGGCTGGCGCCGGGCCTTGCCCATCGAGACGAGGGAGCTCCCGAGCATCTCGGTCAGCCGCTGGCGCATGCGCGACGCCGTCTCCTCGGTCGCCCTCGTCGGCTGCTCGGCGGTGAGCCGGAAGGCCGAGTTCACCAGCGAGACGTGCGAGAAGGCCTGGGGGAAGTTGCCGATCATGCGGTTGGCCACGGCGTCGTACTCCTCGGAGAGCAGGCCGAGGTCGTTGCGCAGGCCGAGCAGGCGCTCGAACATCTCGGTGGCCTCGTCCACCCGGCCGATCATGTGCAGGCAGTCGACCAACCAGAACGAGCAGGCCAGGAAGGCACCCTCCCGGCCGACCAGGCCGTCGACCTCCCCGTCGTCGGCCGTGCGGTACCGGAGCACGAACCCGCCCTCGACCAGGTCGCGTTGCACCGCCTCGACGGTGCTCACCACCCGGGGGTCGGTGGCCGGGAGGAACCCGACCAGGGGCATCATCAGGATGCTGGCGTCGAGTTGCGAGCAGCCGTAGTACTGGGTGAAGGCCCCGACGTCGGCGTTGTAGCCCTTCTCGCACACTTCGTCGTGGATCTCGTCGCGCAGCGTGCGCCACTTGTCGATCGGGCCCTCGAGCTCGGGCCACTCCTCGAGCGTCCGCACCGCCCGGTCGACGGCCACCCAGGCCATGACCTTGGAGTGGGTGAAGTGCCGGCGGGGACCCCGCACCTCCCAGATCCCGTCGTCGGGCAGCTTCCAGCCGTCCTCGAGGAACTCGATGAGCTTGCGCTGGAAGTCCCACACGGCCCGGCTGGTGGCCCCACCGACCCGGGTCGCCGTGTACAGCGCCGACATCACCTCGCCGTAGACGTCGAGCTGGTACTGCCCGGCGGCGGCGTTGCCGATCCGCACCGGCGTCGAGCCCTCGTAGCCCGGCAGCCACTCGGCCTCCCACTCCTCCAGCCGCCGCTCGCCCGAGGCCCCGTACATGATCTGGAGCCGGGCCACGTCACCGGCGCTCGCCCGCAGCAGCCAGTCGCGCCAGGCCATCGCCTCCTCGTGGTAGCCGCCGAGCATCAGCGACTCGAGGGTCAAGGTGGCGTCGCGCAGCCAGCAGTACCGGTAGTCCCAGTTCCGGTTTCCGCCGATCGCCTCGGGGAGCGACGTGGTGGCGGCGGCCACGATGCCGCCGGTCGGCTCATAGGTGAGGCCCTTCAGGGTGATCAGGGACCGGCGGACGGCCTCGGCGTAGGGGCCCTTGTAGGTGCAGGCCGTCGACCAGGACTCCCACCAGGCCGCCGTGGTCCGCACGGCGTAGACCGGGTCGAGCGGCCGGGGGGCCGTCTCGTGGGACTGGTAGTAGGTCAGCACGAAGGGCAGCTCCTGGCCCTCTTTGATCGTGAGCTCGGCCACCGTGAGCATGCCCTCACCATGGGTCGGGGCCCGGGTCCACAGGGCGACCGAGTCGGGACCGGCGGTGGCCGTGAGCAGTCCCTCGTGCTGGGTCACCCACGGCACGATCTCGCCGTAGCCGTAGCGCACGGCCAGCTCCATGCGGACCACGACCTCGCCCTTGATCCCCTCGACCAGCCGGACCACCTGCGGGTTCTGCTCTCGGATGGGCATGCAGTCGGTCAACCGGACCGTCCCGGTGGCCGTGTCGAACTCGGTCTCGAGCACCAGGGTGTCGCCGACGTAGCGGCGGCGGGTGGCCACCACGGCCTCGGGCCCCCCGGCCGGGGCGATCTTCCAGTAGCCGTGCTCCTCGTTCCCGAGGATCCGGGAGAAGCACGCCCCCGAGTCGAACCTCGGCAGGCAGAGCCAGTCGATCGAGCCGTCTCGACCGACGATGGCCGAGGTGTGCAGGTCGCCGATCATGGCGTAGTCCTCAATCGGCAGCGTCATGGCGGACATTCTTACCCCGGCGTCCGGTGGTCGGGCTCGCACCGGCCCGCCGCCGGTCGACGTCAACCGGTGGTGCAGGCGCCGGTGGACACGCCCGCCGTCCGGTCGCCCACGGTGGCCACGGCCGCCGCCACCGGTGGCGAGGCCAGGGCGTAGCCCACCTTGGGGTTGACGGTCGAACGTGAGAAGACCACCCCGATCACCTGGCCGTCGGCGCCGACCAGCGGACCGCCGGAGTTGCCGGGCCGCACCGTGGCGTCGAGCTCGTAGATCGAGCGCACCACCAGGCCCTCGTTGTAGATGTCCCGGCCCTGCGCCGTGATGGCCGCCGTGACCCCGGCCGGGCCGTACTCGAGCGGGCCGCCGCCCGGGTAGCCGATGACCACACCCTGCGTCCCCCGGCCCACGGTCGAGGCGTCGAGCTGCAGCACCGGCCCGAGGGGCGCCGAGGTCCGGAGCACGGCGAGGTCGAGGTCGGGGTTGAACAGCACCGTGGTCGACGGGTACGGCACGTCCCCCACCACCACGTTGGCCACCGACTCGCCGGCCACCACGTGGGCGTTGGTCACCACCAGGCCCGGGCCCACCACGAAGCCCGACCCCTCGACCTCCTCACCGCAGGCCACCCCCTCGATCTTGACCGTCGAGGCCACCGGGCCGAAGGCCAGGCGCGCCGCGCCGGCGGACGTGGGCACCGGGACCGGCGAGGCGATCGGGGGCGCCAGGTCGGCGAACACCGGAGGGAAGGCCGCCGAGCTGAGGAAGCTCTGGACCCTCGAGAACACCGAGGGCACGGGGGGCAGCACCTCGTCGACCGTCCGCAGGATGTCGGAGCGCTCGATGTCCTTGCTCAGCCACGTGTACCGGGTGCTGGTGACCAGGCTGGCCACCAGCCAGGCCGACAGCAGCACGGCCACGGAGGCGACGGCGACCCCGGCCACGGAGTCGATCACCCCGAGGTGGTGACGCCGGATGGCCACGTTGCTCCACGTGCCGAGCACCCGACCGGCGATGCCGCACAGGACGGCCAGCCCGATGACCAGCGACAACGTCACCGACGCCCGGACGATGGTCGAGCGGATGGAGGGCGCCACCTCGCCCACGATCAGGGCACCGATGGTCAGGCCGAGGACGAAGCCGACGAAGCTGAGGACCTGGACCAACGCCCCGAGCCGGAGGCCGTGGATCGCCGCCGCCACGATCACCAGAACCAACACGAGATCGGCGATGTCCACTCCCGGCGAGGGTAGTGCGGCACACCTTGGTCGCCACCTCGCGACGCGACGGCTTCGGGCCGACCCCCTTCCACCTGCCCGATTAGTGGTTCCGGTTAGTCTTGCGGGGCCGTGGAGCACAGATGAGGCGCCGTTGGCCCGCCCAGGCGGGAACCGGTCCGGGCGCCGTGCCTCGGAACCGTGCGAGGGTCTGGTCGATCGCCGTGGCCGCCGGCGTGGCCCTCCTGGCGGCCGGTTGCAACACGGCCACCGCCCAGAAGGCCACCACCTCCAGCACGGCCAAAGCACTCCCGGCCACCACGGTGTACGGCCAGCCCGTGCCGGCCGGCGTCACCGGCCTCGTGGGCGTGACGTGCCCCAGTGCCCTGGACTGCTGGGCCGTCGGGTCGGCCACCGATGCCGCCACCCCGACGACCGCCGCCACGACCAGTACCGCCGCCGCCGCCACGACCACGACGGCCGCCGGCGCCACGACCACGACGACCACCCCGGCGGCCGGCGGGACGCCGGCGGGCATCGTGGCCACCGACGACGGCGGGGTCTCCTGGCACCGTCAGTCGGCCGCCCTGCCGGGGGCCTCGATCCTCTCGGCCATCGACTGCGCCACCATCCGCTCGTGCATGGCGGTGGGCGAGACCATGCCGTCGGCCGCCCAACCGACGGTGCTCCAGGGCGCGGTGCTGGTGACGTCGGACGGGGGCGCCGACTGGCGACCCATGGACGCGCCCCAGGGGGCGGTCGACGTCGTCGGCGTCCAGTGCACGACCGGTCAACAGTGCACCGCCCTGGCTACCGACGGCGCCACCTACTGGGCGACCACGACCACCGACGGCGGCCAGGTCTGGCAGCGCGGCGGCACGCTGCCGTCGGGCATCGCCGGCCTGTCGTCCCTCTACTGCTCGTCCGCCGAGTGCCTGGCGGCCGGCTACACGGCCGCGTCGCCGGGCCACGGCACCGGGACGGTGGCCCGGAGCACCGACGGCGGGGCGACCTGGGCCGCCGCCTCGGTGCCGACCGGAGTCGGCCTGCTGCACGACGTGTCGTGTACCGGCGGCAGCATCTGCCTGGCCGTCGGGACGACCTCGACCACCACCAGCGACGTGGTGAAGGCCACCGGCATCGTCCTGGTCAGCACCGACGCCGGGACGACCTGGGCCAACCGCACGCCCCGGCGGTCCGTCGACGACGCCTTCGGCCTCGCCTGTGCCGGGGCGTCCTGCGCCACCGTCGGGACGATCTGGACGGTCGGCGAGCCCTCCACCCCCATCGGCGGCGTGGCCACCACGGTGAACGCCGGGGCGACCTGGACCTACCCGCCGCTCCAGTACGTGCCCACCCATCTGGTCGACGTCGCCTGTGCCACCACGACCTCGTGTGTGGCCGTGGGCGACGACGTGCTCGCCCGGATGGCCCTGCCCACTCCCCCACGCACCACCGGATCGGACCACAACGGCCAGACCTCGGCCCGGACCACCGGCCCCGGCAGCTCCGGTCTCCGGCGACTGACGCCCGGGCGGTCAGGCGAGCGCCGGGAGCACCTCGTCGGCCAGGAGTCGCAGGTGGTCGAGATCGCCGAGGTCGAGTACCTGCAGGTAGGCGGTGGTGGCGCCGACGGCGGCGTACTGACGCAGTCGTTCGGCAACCTCGTCGGGCGTGCCGGCGGCCCCGTGCTGCCGGAGCTCGTCGATCTCACGGCCGATGGCCTTGGCCCGTCGAGCCAGGCCGGCCTGGTCGGTGGCGCAGCACACCACCAGGGCGACCGACAGGCCCAGGCTCTCGGGCGAACGGCCGATGGCCGAGCAGGCCCGGCGCACCCGTTCGAACTGGGTGGTGGCGTCGGCCACCGAGGAGAAGGCCGAGTTGAACTCGCTGGCGAACCGGGCGGCCAGCGCCGGCGTGCGGGTGGTGCCCAGACCCCCGATGATCACCGGGGGGTGGGGCGACTGGACGGGCGCCGGCAGGGCCGGGCTGTCCGTCAAGTTGGTAGTGCCGTCCGGCGAAGCTGTAGCGCTCCCCGACCGGCGTGTCCCACAGGCCGGTGATGATCTCGAGCTGCTCCTCCAGCCGGTCGAACCGCTCGGCGACCTCGGGGAACGGGATCCCGTAGGCCCGGTGCTCCTCCTCGAACCAGCCCGCCCCCAGGCCGAGTTCGACCCGGCCGCCGCTCATGGCGTCGACCTGGGCCACCGAGACGGCCAAGGGCCCGGGCAGCCGGAACGTGGCCGAGGTGACCAGGGTGCCCAGCCGCAGGCGCTCCGTCTCCCGGGCCAGCCCGCCGAGCGTCACCCAGGCGTCGGTCGGCCCGGGAAGACCACGACCGCCCATGGCCAGGAAGTGGTCCGACCGGAAGAACCCGTCGAAGCCGCCCTCCTCGGCGACGCTGGGCCACGGCCAGCTGCTGGTCGTAGGAGGCACCCTGCTGGGGTTCGACGAAGACTCGGAGGCGCATCGACCCGACCGTAGCGGGGCCACACCGGCCCCGGCGCGACGACCCGACCGGTGGACTCAGTCGGCCGGCCGCACGAAGCGTCGGGCCGCCCGCTGGTCGCACACCAGGATCGAGTACTCCTCGTAGAACTCGTCCCGGCCGAGGGCCTGCGCCCGTCGGTGCTCGGGATCGTCCCGCCAGCGCTCGTGGCTCGTCCGGTCGGCGAAGACGGTGATGGCCACCCGCTCCCCGTCGGCGGCGACGAAGGTGGCGAAGTCGACGAACCCCTCCATGGCCCGGGCCCGGGCCTCCATGGCCTCGGCGACCGGGTCGTAGGCCGCCGTCACACCCTTGCGGAGCCTCGAGCGGAACACGGTGACCACGGCCGGCCCGTCACCCCGCCCCACGTCGTCGTCCGGCGATGTCTCGGCTCCACGTCGGCGGTCACCGCCCCATCTTCGCCCGAGGTGCCCGCAATTCGACCGGCCCGGCCGGAAAGCTGCCTAGGGTAGGCGTCGACACCACCGGTACCCACCTGGACGCGAAGGAGAAGAGGGATGACGCTGGGCAAGGAGCTCGGACCGCTCGAGGGTCTCGTCGGGACCTGGGAAGGCGACGAGGGCCTCGACGAGGGGTTCAACAACGTGCGGGGCGAGGTCATCGAGACCCCCTACCGGGAGCGGACCACCTTCACCTCCTTCGGCCCGGTCGAGAACGGCCCCCAGACCCTCTTCGGCCTCGACTACCGGACCGCCGCCTGGCGGGGCGACGAGGAGAACCCCTTCCACACCGAGGTCGGCTACTGGCTGTGGGATGCCGCCGACGGCCAGGTCATGCGCTGCTTCATGGTCCCCCGGGGCTCGACGATCCTGGCCGGTGGCCCGGCGACGCGCCGACGACCGGACACTGGTCATGAAGGCCGAGATCGGCTCGGAGAGCTACGGCATCCTCTCGAACAAGTTCCTGGCCGAGGCGGCCCGGTGCATCCGCTACGAGGTGACGGTCGACATCGGTGACGGCGTCTTCTCCTACGCCGAGACCACCAGCATCGAGCACGGTCGGTGGGACGAGCTGCTGCTGCACACCGACCGCAACACGCTGCACCGCATCGACGAGGTGGGCACCGGCCAGCCCGGCGAGGTCTCCACGCCGTCGCAGGACTAGGGCCCGGCCGCCGAACGCCGGCGGTGGCGGCGACGCCGCAAGGAGGGTTGTCGTGCACGAGTGGTCCGAGGAGCAGCTGGCCATTCGCGACGCCGTGCGGCGCTTCGTCGACACCGAGGTGCGGCCCCACGTCGAGGAGCTCGAGCACGGGGACCTGCCCCCCTACGACATCATCCGCAAGCTCTTCGCCACCTTCGGGTTGGACGAGATGGCCCGGGCGTCCTTCCGGCGGGCGCTCGACCGCAAGGCCGAGGCGACGACCGACCCCCGACCCGAGCGGGCCAGCCGGGCCGCCCTCACGCTGCTGCCGATCATCGAGCTGTGCCGGTGCTGCCCGGGCATCGTCACCGCCCTCGGTGTATCGACCGGGCTCACCGCCGGGACGATCATGCAGCGCGGGACACCGGCGCAGATGGAGCGCTGGGCGCTCGAGCTCCTGACCGCCGAGAAGGTCGGCTCGTGGGCCATCACCGAGCCCGACTCGGGTTCCGACGCCCTGGGCGGCATGCGCACCAGCGCCCGACGGGACGGCGACGAGTGGGTGCTCAACGGCTCGAAGACCTTCATCACCAACGGGCCCTACGCCGACACCATCGTGCTCTACGCCAAGCTCGACGACGGCTCGGGACAGGAGCCCCGCAGCCGACCGGTGCTCACCTTCGTGCTCGACTCGGGGATGGACGGCCTCGAGCAGTCGCCGCCGCTGCGCAAGATGGGCCTGCACTCCTCGCCCACCGGCCAGCTCTTCCTGACCGATGTGCGGGTGGGGGCCGACCGGCTGCTCGGTCAGAGTGACGGCGGGGGCGGCCGGGACAGCGCCCGGTCGAACTTCGTCACCGAGCGGGCCGGCCTGGCGGCGATGGCCCTCGGGGTGATCGAGGAATGCCTCGACCTGTCCGTCGAGTACGCCAAGTCCCGGACGCTGTGGGACAAGCCCATCGGCGACTTCCAGCTCATCCAGCTCAAGCTGGCCCGCATGGAGGTGGCCCGGCTGAACGTCCAGAACCTGGTCTTCCGGCACATCGAGCTCTCCGAGGCGGGCAAGTCCCTGACCCTGGCCGAAGCGTCGGCCATGAAGCTCTACGCCGCCCAGGCGGCGTCGGAGGTGGCCAACGAGGCGGTGCAGCTCTTCGGGGGCAACGGGTACATGGCCGAGTTCCGGGTCGAGCAGCTGGCCCGGGACGCCAAGGTGTTCCAGATCTACGCCGGGACCGACGAGATCCAGGTGACCCACATCGCCCGCGATCTCCTGGGACGCTGAGCCCGGTCGGGGCCGGTGCGGGCCCCTCGACCCCCGGCTCCCCGGCGGTGACGCCGGCCGACGTCGACCGGGCGGCGTCGGTGCTCGACGGCCACGTCGTGCGGACCCCGCTGGCCCGCTCCGAGACCCTCTCCGCCGTCACCGGGGCCGAGGTCTGGGTCAAGTTCGAGAACCTGCAGTTCACCGCCTCCTACAAGGAGCGCGGCGCCCTCAACCGCCTGCAGGCATTGACCCCCGGCGAACGCAGCCGGGGCGTCGTGGCCATGTCCGCCGGGAACCACGCCCAGGGGGTGGCCCATCAGGCCGTGCGGCTGGGCATCCCGGTGACCGTGGTCATGCCCCGCACGACACCCAACGTGAAGGTGGCCCGGACCGAGGCCCTCGGGGCCGAGGTCGTGTTGGCCGGGGAGGGGTTCGACGAGGCGTCGGCCTTCGCCCTCGAGCTCTGTGCCGCCGGGAGCAAGGTGCTCATTCCCCCGTTCGACGACCCGCTGGTCATCGCCGGACAGGGGACGGTGGCCCTCGAGATGCTCCAGGACGGACCGGGCTTCGACGTCGTGGTGGTGCCCACCGGTGGCGGCGGCCTCCTGGCCGGCACCGCCGTGGTGGTCAAGGACCGCGCTCCCTCGACCGAGGTGCTCGGGGTCCAGGCCGACGGCTACGCCCCCCTGGCCGCCCGCTTCGGTCACGGTGGGGCCCCGGGCTCGCCCAGCACGATCGCCGAGGGCATCGCCGTGACCACACCCGGCCGGCTCACCACGCCGCTCATCGAGGCGCTGGTCGACGACGTGGTGGCGGTGTCCGAGGACCGCATCGAGCAGGCGGTGGGTCTGTTGGTCGAGATCGAGAAGACGGTGGCCGAGGGCGCCGGGGCGGCCGCCCTGGCGGCGGTGCTCGACGACCCGCCCCGGTTCGCCGGACGACGGGTGGGCCTCATCCTCACCGGCGGCAACATCGACCCCCGGGTGCTGGCCTCGGTCATCATGCGGAGCCTGGTGCGATCGGGCCGGCTGGCCCGGATCCGGGTGGAGGTGTCCGACGTCCCCGGCGAGCTGGCCCGGCTGGCCACGCTCCTCGGTGCGGCGGGGGCCAACATCGTCGAGGTCGCCCACAGTCGCCACTTCCCACCCATCACCTCGCGACGGGTCCTGGTCGAGCTCGACATCGAGTGCCGGGACCGGCACCACACCGAGACGGTGCTGCAGGCGTTGACGGCGGCCGGGCTGTCGGCGGTGGAGATCCTGGACTGACCTCGAGCGCCCGCCGGCGCGGCAGAACTAGGTGGGGTCGGGGTCGGCCGCCACCGGCGCCCGGCCGGTGGCCGAGGGGCCACGACGGGCGGCCTTGGTCACGGCGAGGAGGTCGTGCACCGACTCGCGCAGGAGGCTGCCGAGCGTGGCCGTCGGCACGTCCTGGAAGGCCTCCCCCGACAGGAGCAGGCCTCCCATGACGGCCCCGATCGAGGTGGCGATCCGGACGCGGTCGCGCAGCGCCACCTTCGAGTCGGTCAGCAGTCGACGCAAGCGCTCCTCGATGTCGTCGTGGTTCTGCTCGTGCTCCTTGCTCTGGTGCAGCTGCTCGAACGCCGCCCGGTTCCGCTCGTGCATCACGAACAGCCGGCGGTTGGCCAGCATCTTGTCGATGAACTCGTCGAGCACCTCGGCCCACCGCCGCAGGTCCATCGACTTGCCGTCGAGTCGCTCCAGGGACTCCTTGGTGACGTCGTGGAAGCGCTGGTGCAGGGCGAGCAGGATGTCGTCCTTGCTGGCGAAGTGGTAGTAGACGGCCGCCTTCGAGAACCCCAACTCGGCGGCGATCTCCCGCAGCGAGGTCTTGTCGTAGCCCTTCTCGGTGAACAGGTCGAGGGCGATGTCGAGGATCCGCTCCCGAGTGGAGGCGGGCCCGTCGGTCGGGTCGCCCTCCGTCTCGGCGACGGGTGTGGCGCGGGACATGCGTGTAGCCATGACAAGATTCTACTTGACGACCGGCAAGTTCGTGCTTACCATGCGGCAAGTAGGGAAACCCACGACCGACAGGGGCAGCATGGGTGAGCAGACGATGATCGAGGCCGAAGGCCTGCAGAAGCGCTACGGGGACACCGTGGCCCTGGCCGGGGTGGACCTGTCCGTGCCGGCCGGCGCCATCCTCGGAGTGCTCGGGCCCAACGGAGCCGGCAAGACCACCGCCGTGCGCATCCTCACCACCCTGGCCGTGCCCGACGGCGGGCACGCCCGGGTGGCCGGGTTCGACGTGGTCACCGAGGCCGCGTCGGTCCGCCGTCAGATCGGCGTGACGGCCCAGGACGCCACCCTCGACGAGGCCCTCACCGGGCGCCAGAACCTGGTCATGATCGGCGAACTGAGCGGGCTGCGCCGGCGGGCCGCCCGCAGCCGGGCCACCGACCTGCTGGCCCACTTCGAGCTGACCGACGCCGCCGACCGGGTCATGAAGGGCTACTCGGGCGGGATGCGCCGGCGCCTCGACCTGGCCGCCAGCATGGTCACCCGGCCGCCGGTGCTGTTCCTCGACGAGCCGACGACCGGCCTCGACCCGAGCAGCCGACTCCGGGTGTGGGAGGCCATCCAGGAACTGGTGGGCGA
This sequence comes from uncultured Acidimicrobiaceae bacterium, assembly GCA_963730735.1. Classification (GTDB taxonomy): domain Bacteria; phylum Actinomycetota; class Acidimicrobiia; order Acidimicrobiales; family RAAP-2; genus CAVSSX01. Next base: position 511,132 of record CAVSSX010000007.1, on the reverse strand, counting down.
CGGGGTCACCGTCCTGCTCACCACGCAGTACCTCGAGGAGGCCGACAACCTGGCCGACCGGATCGTGGTCATCGACCACGGTCGGGTCATCGCCGAGGGCACGCTCGGCCGAGCTCAAGGCCCAGACCGGCGGCGCCCGGCTGGAGGTCACCCTGACGACGCCCAACGCCGGCGCCGTCGCCGCCCTCCAACCACTGGTCGACGGGGCCATCCACGAGAGCCAGGACGGCCGTCGGCTCCGGGCGCCGGTCCGCACCGGCTCGGGCCTGGCCACGGCGGTCGTGCGGACCCTCGACCAGGCGGGCGTCCTGGTCGACGACGTCGAGGTGCACCAGCCCTCACTCGACGACGTCTTCTTCGCCCTGACCGGCAACCCGGCCGACAGCGACGCCGACCGTCGACGCCAGCCCCGACGACCACCGCCAACTCGAAGGAGCCCGGGCATGACCCTCGCCGCCACTCTCCCCGTCGACGCTGGGCCAGCCGCGCAGCTGGCTCGGCGCCAAGTTCCACGACGTCGTGGTGCTCACCCGACGCAACCTCGTGCACATCGCCCGGGAGCCGCTGCAGCTCTCCGACGTCACCGTCCAACCGGTGCTGTTCACCCTGCTCTTCATCTACGTCTTCGGTTCCGGCGTGCCGATCAGCGGCGGGAGCTACAAGGAGTTCGCCCTGGCCGGGCTGATGCTGCTGAACCTCACGACCTCGGCCATGGGCACCGCCGTCGGCTTGAGCACCGACCTGTCGTCGGGCGCCATCGACCGCTTCCGGACCCTGCCCATGTGGCGGTCCGCCGTCCTGGTCGGTCGATCGGTGGCCGACGTGCTGTCGGCCGCCCTCTGCGTGGCCATCGTGACCCTGACCGGCCTGGCCATCGGGTGGCGGTTCGGCGCCAGCGCCCCCTCGATCATCGGGGGCTACGCCATCGCCCTGCTGTTCGCCTACGCCCTGTCGTGGGGCTGCGCCTGCCTCGGGATCGTCTCCAAGGGCCCCGAGTCGGCCCAGGGGATCGGGCTCATCATCCTGTTCCCCCTGGCCATCGTGTCGAACGCCCTGGTGCCGACGAACAACATGCCCGGCTGGCTGCAGGCCATCGCCACCTGGAACCCGGTGAGCGCCGTGACCGCCGCTGTCCGGCACCTGTTCGGCAACCCCAACCCGTCGGCCTCGATCCAGGCCTGGCCGATGCAGCATCCGGTCGAGGCCGCTCTCGCCTGGTCGGTCGTGCTCTTGGCCATCTTCGTCCCGCTGGCCGCTGTCCTCTACCGCCGACGGACCACCGGCTGACGCATCGATCTCGAACGTGCCAGCCTCAGCGCCTCGGCGGGCCGCCGGGCGATCCGGCCTGGGCCCGCAGCTGGGCGATCGACGCATCGAGCCGGGCCAGCTGGGTCCGGGACGTCTGATCGGCCTGGGCCAGCTGCTCGCCCGTCGGCGGCACCGTTCCGCTGCGCAGCAGGCCGGCCGCCTCCTGGGCGAATGACAGGGCGCGCAGGTTCTCGGCGACGGCGTTGGCCGCCGCCGTGGCCTCCTCGTCCGGAGCATCCCCGGCGATCCGGTTCAAGCTCGAGGTGACGCTCTCGAGCTGCTGGCCGGTGGCGGCGCGACCGGCCGGGTCGGTCGCCTGGCCGCTCATCAGTCGGTCCCGGACCATGGTGGCCTGGGCCACGACGGGCTCGACCTCCTGGCGCCAGGCGACACCCAGCCGTTGCCGGGAGCGGGCCCGGACCAACAACACGATGGTCAGGATGATCAGCAGCAACAGGACCACGCCGGCGATGATCCAGCCGACCGGGGCCGAGCTGGACGTCGACGAGGCCGCCGTCGTCGTGGTGGTCGGCGGCTCGGTGGTCGTCGTGGTGGTCGGCGCCGTCGTCGTCGTCGTGGTGGTGGTCGGCGCCGTCGTCGTCGTGGTCGTGGTCGGGGCGGTGGTGGTCGACGTGGTGGTCGGGGCGGTGGTGGTCGAGTCCGTCGTGGTCGTGTCGGCCGCGCCGGCCACCGAACCGCTCAGCGCCACGGTGACGACGAACACCGCCAGTCCGGTGCCCAAGGTCCTGCGGGACCGTCGTCCGGTCCCCTGACGGCCGGCGGCCGACGTCCTGGTCCTCACATCACGCTCGATTCTCTCGTCAGCCGACCCCGGACACCCGCGGTCCACCGGGCATCAAACCATGCCGACCCGCCGAACGGCGGCATCCGGGGTGGACAGCGGTCGGGAGGACGGTGGGACCGGCGGGGGTGCGGGCCTCGGGACGGCGCGCCGCGGCGCTCGGCCGGTGCGACTCAGGTGTCGGTGGGCTCCAGCACGAACACCGGGATCTCCCGGTCGGTCTTCGCCTGGTACTCGTCGTAGGGCGGGTAGGCGGCGACGGCGTAGCCCCACCAGGTGGCCTTCTCGTCGCCGGTGACCTCACGGGCCACGTAGTCGGCCTTGGCCGGACCGTCCTGGAGCTCGACGTGGGGGTCGGCCAGCAGATTGAAGTACCAGACCGGGTGCGTGGGCGCCCCACCCATGGAGGCCACCACGGCGTAGCGGCCGTCGTGCTCCACCCGCATCAGGGGGGTCTTGCGGAGCTTCTTGGACTTCGCCCCGGTGGTGGTCAGGATGATGACCGGCAGGTCGTACAGCGTGGTGCCCTCGGTCCCGCCGGAGCTCTCGTAGAGGGCGACCTGGTCGGCCGCCCAGCTCGACGGACTGGGCTCGTACTCACCGGTGAGAGGCATGCCCACCAGTAAACACCAGGGACGGAGTGGGCCGGCGCCGCCGAGAGGACCGAGGATCCGTGGGTCTCGCCGTCCGACTGGCGGCCGGTGACCGGCTGACGTCATCCCCCCAGATCGGCCGGGGGTGCGTCGTGGAGCTGCTCGACCCGGCGACCCAGGTTGACCGCATGGTCCCCCAGGCGCTCGTAGAACCGGGCCAGCAAGGTCACCTGTGCCGTGATCGATACCGGCATCGCCTCTGCCTCGATCTCCGCGGTGAGCCGCTCGTGGAGGATGTCCATCTCCTCGTCGTTCTCGTCCAACCGGTCCGCCACGTTCGGGCGATCGACGTAGGCGTCGGCGACCTCCTTCCACATCTCGACGCCACCTCGGTCATCAGCTGGATGATGCCCCGGCTCTCGCGGTTCAGCTCGACCCCAGCCCGGTCACCGCCCGCTGGGCGATGTGCTCGGCCAGATCGGCGCTCCGCTCCAGTTCGGGGAGGATGAGGAGGAGGGCCACCAGGTAGCGGAGCTCGGCACCCTGGACCGACCGCGGGTTCAGCTGATCCCACACCAGCATCTCCACTCTGCGGTCAAGATCGTCGACCTCCTGATCCCCGTCGACCACCGCTTGTCCGAGCCTCGCTGACCCCCCAGGAGCGCCTCGGTGGACCGGGCTATTGCCTCGGAGACCAGGGCGAACAGCTGGATCACGCTGCGCTCGATCGTTACGTTCGATTCGGGGGCTGTCACAGCCATCGAGACATACTCCGACAGAACACCTAAAGTTCGCGCTTTGTTCGCGTGTCGTTCACCTTGGGGATACCTCCCGTCTACCTTCGGCCGCCAAGCTGAGCCCGGTCGCCTGGGCGTGAGGGAGTGCATGTGGTGACGGGGCACGAGTCGGGATCGGCGACGCCCGCCACGCCCCTCCGTCAGTTGCCGACCTCCTGAACGAGGCTCCGCGAAGCAATTCCATCGCCGGGCGGTGCTCGTCTCCGGGGTCGGGTTTTTCACCGACGCCTACGACCTCTTCGTCATCAGCACGGTGGCGACGCTCGTGGCCAGCCCAGTGGGGCCTGAGCACGACCGCAGACCAGCTGGGTCACCGGGCTCGGCGATCCTGGGGGCCTTCTTCGGGGCCCTCGTCTTCGGGCGGCTCGCCGACGTCTTCGGACGCAAGAAGGTCTACACGATCGTCGCCGCCATCATGATCGTCGGCGCCCTCGCCTCGGCCGTTCGCCCCGGGCTTCCTCTGGCTGGTGGTCGGCCCGTTTCGTTCTCGGGCTCGGCATCGGCGGCGACTACCCGGTCTCGGCCGTCCTGATGAGCGAGTACTCCAACCGCCAGGACCGGGGTCGCCTGGTCGGGCATGGTCTTCTCCATGCAGGCTCTGGGCCTGGTCGTGGGGCCACTGGTCGGGCTGGCCCTCCTAGCTCGGGGATCGGCGACAACCTCACCTGGCGACTCATGTTGGGCTTGGGGGCGCTGCCGGCCGCCGGCGTCATCTACCTTCGATCCAAAATGCCCGAGTCCCCCCGTTACATCGCCCAGGTGCAGGGCAACGCCGACAAGGCCGGCCGCGATATGGCGCGGTACTCCGGCGGCGTGATCGCGGCCGGACCGTCGCGGCGCCGCCGAGCCGAACGGCTCGGGCTGTTGCCAGTTCCTCCGCAATCGGCGGATGGTGCGTCCCGCTGCTGGGAACCGCCGGCTCCTGGTTCCTCTTCGACTACGCCTACTACGGCAACACCCTCTCGCTGCCGGCCATCCTGAAGGCGGTCGACTCGACCGCTTCGCTGGAAGCCAAGCTTCTCTGGACCCTCGGCATCTTCGTGGTGTTCGCCGTCCCGGGGTACGTCATGGCCGTCCTGTTCATGGACCGAATCGGCCACCGCCGGCTGCAGTTCGTGGGATTCGGCGTGATGGCCGTCGCCTTTTTGACCCTGGCTGCGTTCAAGCGGCTCACGTCGACCGTCGTCGCCCTTCCTCGCCATCTTCGGGTTCAGCTACTTCTTCGTCGAGTTCGGTCCGAACATCACGACGTTCGTCCTTCCCTCCGAGGTGTTCCCGACCAGCATGCGCACTACCGGGCACGGGATTGCGGCGGGCGTCGGGAAGCTGGGCGCGTTCATCGGCGTCTTCGTCGTGCCACAGCTGGAGAACCGCTTCGGCCTCCGCGGGATGCTGACCGTGGCGGGCGGCGGCTGTCCTGGGCTTCGCACTGACGAGAGTGCTCCCGGAGCCGGCGCAACGGACGCTTGAGGACCTCAGTGACGCGGCTGCGACTGGCGTCGGGACCGAGCGTTCACACGGCGATCCATCGATCGAACCGGGACACCTCGAGGCCCCTCCAGCCGTCGCTCCTCTCGTCATCGTCGAGCGGCAACCGGCCTCCAGCTAGCTGCCGTCGGCGCACTACGTTCCGACGAAGGCAACCTCGCCCTCGGGCCGTACAGTGGGGCCGGTGCCCTACGACGACGACCTCGTCAACCGGATCCGGGAGCTGACCGCCCAGGAAGCCGGCATTCGCGAACAGGCGATGTTCGGAGGCCGTCCTTTCTCGTCGACGGCACACTTGGCCATCGCCGCCAGCGGCCAGGGAGGCGTGCTGGTCCGGGTGGGCACCCCAGATGCCGCCGGGTCGTCGGCATCGACCAAGGCCGAACCGGCCGTCATGGGGGCACGGACCATGCACGGATGGCTGCGAGTCGGTGCCGACGACGTCCGAACCAAGCGCCAATTGGAGCCGTGGGTCCGCCGTGGGGTCGGGTTCGCCCGCACGTTGCCGCCCAAGAACCGGCCGACGCACTGACGGCATGCCGCCGACTCGGACGGCCATGAACCGGAGGTACCGTCCATGAGGATCGCCGTACTCGGACTGGGACGGATGGGAGACGCCGTCGCCCTTCGTCTGCAAGAGGGCTGGGCACGCCGTGACGGTGGGGAACCGGACCGGTGGCCGAGCGGGCGAACTGGTGGCGGCGGGGGCCACAGAGGCGGACAGCCCGGCGATGGCGGCCGCCACCGCCCCCGTCGTCATCAGCTGCCTGGCCAATGACGACGCGGTGCGGGAGCTGGCACTCGGCACCGACGGCGTCCTGGCGAACATCGGGTCGGGCGTCTACGCCTACGCGCCGACCATCTCACCGAAATTGAGCGCCGAGCTCGCCCACCGATCGGCCCGCTTCGTCGCGTTGCCCATCCTCGGTGCCCCGCAGGCGGTGGCGGCGGGCAAGGCCACCTATCTGGCCGGAGGCGACGCCGAGGCCGTCGACCGGTTGCGGCCGTTGCTCGACAGTCTGGGCGGACCGGTCAAGCGCTACGACCGCCCGGAGAAGGCGTCGACGGCGAAGCTCGCCGTCAACCTGTTGCTCTTGTCGGGCCTGGCCACCCTGGCCGAATCCCTGACCGTGGCCCGGGCCGGCGGGCTCAGCGACGAACAGCTCTCCGAGCTGCTCGCGATTCCCCGATGGTCGCCCCGGGACTGATGAACCGATTGATGCGTTGGTCGCCGGTTCCGGCCCGACCTGGTGGACGACGGTCCTGGCGGCCAAGGATGCTCGACTGGCCATCGTTACGGCTTTGGCCGGGGGGCACGAGCTCCGGTTGGCCCGGCGGTACGCGATCTCGACGAGGCGGCGATCGAGCGCGGCTTCGGCGACCGGGACATCATCGCCGTGGCCGACCTCTACCGTTGACGGCTGCCGGCCTGGGTCACCGCTGACCGATCACGGCTCCGTGAGGGCCAGTCGGAACCTCCCCCGCCTTGTTCCTCGTCTCGAGCGCGGCCGGAGGGAATCCACTCGCAACCTTCTGATCCGTAGTCAGATGCTCTAGTCCGTTGAGCTACGAGCGCTGGTGTGGCTTTCGCCCGGCGAACTCGGCCGCCGACGTGGGTGGCCGACAACTTCCGGGCGCTCCACTCTACCCGGCCCGTCGCCGACAGCCCCAACGACGTCCGCTCCTGGGACTTGCTCGTCGGACCTCAGCCGGGCAGCCAGAGGGGGAGGCCGCTCAACCGGGACCGGCCGGCCGGCCGCAGCGCCACCAGGGTCACGGCCAGCACCAGCGCCAGGAGGGCATAGGGCACGACGTCGGCCGTGGCCTGGGCCAGGGCCCCGCTGCCGGCGGCGGCGATGGCTTGGCCGGCCGCCCAGACGAGGTTGCCGATGCCGAAGGCCAGCCCCTGGTGGAGGCCCCGGCGTTCGGCCCCGTCGCTGGTCAGGGCGAGCGCCGGCACGAACAGCGTACCGAAGGACGGGGCGCCGAGGATGATCACCACCACGAAGACCCACGCCGGTTGCACCCACGGCGCCAGCACGACCACGACCACCGCCGCCGTCAACGAGAGCTCGACCGTGAACAGACGGCCGTGATGGTCCGACAGCCGGCCGATGAGGGGCGAGAGCACCGTCTCCACGGCGGCCGCCCCGACGAACGCCGCCCCGATGACCACCGGGGTCGCCCCCAGCCGGTTCAGCGGAGTGGCGCCAGCACGTCGAAGGCGCCGAGGGCCAGCCCGGCCAACAACGTGAGCCATAGACCGCCGGCGACCCAGCGGTCCCGGACCACAGGGAAGGCCTCTCGCAGACCCTGTCCCTCCCCCCAGGCGGGGCCGGCAGCAGGAAGCTGAGGGCCATGTAGGACGAGGCCGGCTCCCGCGGCGGGCGGTGAACACCGGGCCCGTCCCGACCTCGGTGGCCAGCGTGCCCATCACCGGCCCGAGCAGCGCCCCACCCACGGCGGCGGCGAAGGCCGAACCGAACACCGCCCCCCGACGGTCCGACGGGGCGACGGCGGCCAGCCAGGCGAAGCCGCCGGCCCACGTGCACGACCCGGCGAGACCCTGGACGAACCGGGCCGTGTCGAGGGTGACGATGGCGTGGGAGAAGCCGAAGACCAGCGTCGAGACGCTCATGAGCCCGAGGCCCAGGAGCATGACCTTGCGCACCCCGATCCTCGCCGCCAGCACGCCACCGGGCAGCGCCCCGATCAGCGTCCCCGCCGGGTACGCCGCCACCAGCAGGCCGACCTGGGTCTTGGAGAGCCCGAGGGTGTGCTCGTAGTGCGGGAGGAGCGGGGTCAGCGCCTCGAAGAACAAGGTGTCGACCAGGACCACCGCGCTGACCAGCACGACCAGAGGGCGTAGCGCCGCTCGACCGGTCCCTGCGTCCACGAGTCCCACCTTCGTTCCACGACCTTGCGGCGACGCTGAGGCTACCCCCAGCGCCGCACCCGCCCGGCCGGGTCGGCGGACCTAGCCGCCGAGCTGGGGGGCGTCCCACAGCTTGATGCCACCGAGGATCCCGGCGGGTTGTCCACCACCGTGGTGTTGTCGACGAGGTTACCCACCTTCGCGTTTCACCCGGGCGGCGTCGCCCCCACCGATGTAGATGTGGTCGTAGAAGAACAGGCCCATCATTGGCGATGGCTCCCGCACCCGCTTGTTCCACCGGTTATTACCGATCTTTTTGCGGGCCGCTCACCCAGTTGCTCGTTGTAGGTCTCGCCCTTGCGGAAAGGCTGATGGGCGAGCTCCTGGTGGGGCAGCAGCTGGCCTCCAGAAGACGGCGCTGCCGATCCCCGTGCCCAGCGTGAAGACCAGCTCGAACCCGTGGCCTCCGACGACGGCCGAACCCTGGACGTCGGCGTCGTTCGCCACTTTGGTGGGCTTGCCCAGCGCGTCGGACAGGGCGGTGGCCAGGTCGAAGTTGTACCAGGCCACGAGCTTCGGGTCCACCTTGGAGCCCGGGCCCTTCGTGGTCACGAAGTGGGGCGCGCTCATGACCCGGCCCTGGCGGACCATTCCGGGAAACCGGCCGACACCCGGTCGGCCTCGGGCAGTGAGGCCACCATGCGGGTCAAGAGGCACCGGATCAAGCCGCTCCTCCCCCGTCGGCGGCAGGGGATACACGGTGGGGACCCGGACACGGTCACCGACCACCACCCCCTTCGGGTCCAGGACGTTCGCCTTGAGGCCCGTCCCGCCGATATCGATGGCCAGGGTGTGCGGGCCGGGTCGTCGACGGGGGCCGGCGGAGGTGGCACGGGGCGCCGCCGCCTTCCGAGCCCGGGGCGTGCTGGAGGTCGCAGTGCGCCGAGTCCGGTGCGTTTCCGTTGGTCGACGTCGCCTTCTTGGCTGCCGGCCGCGCCGGAGCACCGTTCGCCGCTCCCTCACCCGGGACTTCAGCCGGACCTGCCGCTGTATCGGCGCTCATCGGATCTCCTCGCTCGTCGCCCGAAACCGGCCGAGCGTGGACCGGGGCGGCCCGGTCCCAGACACGCCCCGGGAGCACGATGGTAATTCCGCAAGGGGAATATCCGGCGGCAGCCCAGATTGGACGGTTGCGACCAGTGAGACAAGGAAGGCCCGGGGTTCAGCGACCCAGGCTGGAGACCCACCGAACCCAGGCGCCCCGACCCACACCCCCCACCAGACCCGTCCCCCCCCCGGGCTGCCAGCGCTGGATCGCCCCACCACGGCTGCATTGCCAGACCAGGACCGGAGGGAGCGCCCCGTAGAGGAGGACTCCGGTGCCCGGTGCCATCCGCCGGAGAGCGTCTGGTGGCAGCAGAGCAAACGACGCACAGGGGCGTAAAAAGGGTGATATACTCCGCTCGCCGGAAGGCCCGGTGGTGACCGACCGCAGCACGAGCTCCTCCTCCCCCGCCAGCTGGCTGGCCAGTTCGAGGGTCGCCGGGTCGGCAATCCCGGGGAGGAACAGCTTGGCCCGATGGTTGTTGACGACCGTCGCCGCCCGCTCTCCGTAACGGGCCCGCACCTGGGCCAGGTCCTGCCAGACCGTGACCAACTGGACGCCGTGCCCGGCGCAGGTCGCCGCCAGGCCGTCCAACTCGGGCAGCGGTGCGATATTCGCCGCCTCGTCCAGGACGACCAGGAGCGCCGACGAGCGGCCCCCCGAGAGCCGAACGGGCGAACGCGGCATCATCGCCTTGACGGCCGCGTGAACAGCGCCCGCAGGCGGCGCTGGTCATGTGCCGGCGCGCAGAGGTAGAGGGTGTTGGGGCCGTCGAGAAACGCCTCGACGTCGACTGGGGGTCCCGCGGAGTGCCCCCGGTGCCATCAGAGAACGGCTCGAGGACGGACTCGGCGGTCGTGTACACCGCTCCCGTTGCCGCTCCTCGCGCAGCCACGTTGCCCTCGCCGCCTGCAGCGCCTCCGGTGAGCCCGCACGGTCGAGAGCGTCCGCCACCTCGTCGATCTCCTGCGTGTCCACCCACCGGACCACGTCGGCCATGGTGCGCCCCGAGCGCGGCGGCGAAGAGAAGGGGGGCCAGCAGCTTGGCCGCCGTGAGTCCAGAACTCCCCGTCGGCGGTGGTGGTGTCGGCTCGACTCGTGGCCGTGAGATCCGCGGCTGCCCTGCGGGCACCGGCCCACGTCCGGGCGGCGGGAAGCGGTGACCACCGGCTGGCCGCCAACCCCGTCGTCCCGGCAGGGTCGACGCACCACACCCGGCCGCACCGCTTGCGCCACCCCAAGGTGCTGAGCGAGATCCCCCTTCACACTGGCGGCCAGCACGGCCCGTTCCATCCCAGGATCGCCGGCATGGCCAGCCGCGGTCTTGCCGCTCTGGGTGGGCCCGACGACGGCCAGCGACTGCGCCGGCTCGGCGGCCTACGGCAGCCGCCGGGAGCGGCGCCCGGGTCCGGCGGTGACCCCCAGGAACAGCCGTCCGGGCGCCCGACCCGTCACCACCAGGGGCCGGAGATCAGACGGTCGGCCCACGGGCCCCCCCCGGCTGGCGATGCGAGGGGGCGCTCCACCCGCCGGTCCCTGGCGCCCGGCGAGGGCCCGACCACGGCCCCTTCGCCCGCCGACCCAGGCGAGGGCCTCCAGGACCGTTGCCAGCAGTCGCCGTCCAGGCCGAGCCCCGGAGGTAGCACCTTCGACCCGTCATCGCCGCGTCGGTATCGACGAGCTGGCGCTCGGGGCTCAACACGTGCTGGACCAGAAACGACCGGCGCCCTACCTTCCACAGGGCGACACCACGCCGCAGGACGGGAACCAACTCGGCCTCGGTCTCGGAAATCCGAGGAGTGGGCCGGCGGCCTTCACCTCACCGGGCGCCTGGGCGTAGACCACCCGCGTCTCGGAGTCGGCCAGAAGGCCGCTGGCCAGACCGACCTGCTCGGACCGGCCGCCCACCGGCCGCCAGATCCGACAAACGATGGAGCACCGCCATGTTCGCCACCCCGTAGGCGCGAGACAGCTTCCACGACGACTGCAGCCACCGGGCCACGGCCAGGTTGGCCAGGACCGCCCACGCCTCGTCCACCACCACCAGGACCCGACCGCCGGCGCCCCGCCGCCGCGTCCGGGCCAGAGCGGCCTGGAGCCAGGCGGTGGCACAGACCATGAGCACGCCGAGCGCCGGCGAGTTGTAGAGGGCGGAGAGGTCGAGCACGACGAACGGGCCCGTGAGGTCGAGTCCCGGTCGTCGGCCCGTCGAACATCCCTCGAAGGTCGCCGTCACGAGACGGCGAATCGAGCGCCACATCGCGGCCGTCCTCGAGGAGGGTGTGACGATCGGTCCGGATCGCCCGGGCACTCTCGTCGGACGGGCCCAGCAGTGCGTCGACCACCAGCGGCAGCGTGGGAACCGGCGAGCGGACACAGGCGTCGCCGAGGGCCAGATCGAGCGCCGCCCGCTCACGTGGCAGCAGCGGGGCCGAGACACGCCATGGCCAAGGACGCCAGGAGCTCTGGCGCCGGCTGGCAGAGGGCGAGCACAGGCCGGTGGGCCCGGGACAGCGTGCCAGGCCATGGTCCTGGCGCGTCCGGTCCCGGATCCAGCGGGTTGAGCCGGACGGGTCCGCCGGGGCGCAGCGCTACCGGACGGCCGCCCCACGCCGCCGCCAGAGCGAGTACTCCCCCTTCGGATCGACCACCCATGCTCGGCGTCCCAGTACCGATTGGCGCCACAGGTACGTCTTGACGAAGGCGCTCTTTCCCCGACCGATCTGGCCGATCACCACCATGTTGGGATTGGAGACCACGCCGGCGGCGTACAGCTCGAATGGATCGTGCACGAAGTCCCACCCAGGAGGTCCTGACCCACCAGCACGCCGCGGGGCCCAGGCCCGCTTCAGTGAGGAGCGGGTACGCGGCGCAGAGATGCCGGGTAGTCACCTCGTGGGCGGGCAACCTCGGCGTGGCCGTCGATCGGGTCACGGTCAGGTCAGCCCCCGCCCGAGCGGCAACGTGCAGGTGAGCGCACGGAGCTGGTCCCCGTAGAGCCGGCGCAACTCCAGCCGGCACTGACCGGCGGCCTGCTCGGTGGCGGCACAGGCGTCGTCGAGCAGGTCCGGGGTGGCCGCCGTCACCGTGACGTAGCCCGAGTAGCGGTAGGTGGCGTGACCGTCCGCCAGCTCGGACTCCCGCCGCACGACGGTCTCGGCCTCGCGAGCCGCGTCGGGCCGTGGCCAAGAAGCCCCCCACGCCGACGCAGCTCGGCATCAGCCAGGTCGGCCGTGCAGGGCCTGCTCCACCGGACCGGGTGGCCTCGGCCGGAGGGATCGGTGCCATCACCAGGCTGACCGAGCGACGGACGGGACCGAGCAGGAGGGGGCCGAGGAACTCCGGCCCGACGTGGACCCGGGGCCACTCCGCCACCCAGTAGGTGGCGTGCCAGGTCCCGTCGGTCCGCACCCGGCCCCACTCCTCGCTCGTGGCCAGCGGCGAGGCCCCCCCGCCTTCCCCGCCGGTGGGCGACGGTTCGTCGGCCCCGAGCTCGGCCGCCACGACCGAGGTCCCAGGACCTCCTCGACGAACATGTCGCTCGCCCAGGCGTTGGAGGAGCAGGGCTACTTCCCGCAGGAGGACGGCACCGCCCCCCGATCGCCGCCGCCGGCCGCCCGGATCGACCGGGCGGCGGCGCCGCCCACCCGGACCTGCAAGACCACCGGCCTGATGACGAGAGGTCGCCGCCCCCGACTCGGCGAGCAACGCCACGTCGGAGCGCCGGACCGGCGAGTCGGCGGGGGCACGGCCCGGTCAGCGGCGTAGCCGCCACGGCCCGGCCATCGTCCGGCACGGAGATGAAGACCCATGGAGACGATGCACCACCGATCCCTGGCGGGCAGACGACAGCGCGCCGCCCACCCGACGCCCGGCGTTCCTTCTCGTCACCCGCCGGCAGGGCGAAACTGTGGCCGCCGACCCGCAACACCGCCGAGTAGGTCCGGGCACGCCGTCTCGTGCACGAGACCGACGGCGGTCATCGATGCCGGTCACCGCCGAGAGTCGAACGCCGGCGAGCGGCCCGGGGGCCGGGGCCGCCGCACGGGAGGTCGGGCCGATACCCCGAGCCCCGGTTGGGCGGACGGCGGGTCCGACGTCCGCCACGACCGCCCACCGGCCGACGGTCGGGGCCGCTCCTCGCCGCTGCGGCCACTCGCCACACGGCGAACGCCGGGCGGCGGCGTCGGCGACCACCGAGAGGACGACGCCCGGGATGGTCGGCCAAGAACGCCACGCGGACACGGCCACCAGGACGCCCGCCGTCGCTGAGGCGATCTGGCCGCCGCGCCATCCGGGGCGCACCCACGCCGCTCAAGTGGCCCGACCGGTCGCGCGATGCCATCCATGGCCCGCACCGTCACTCTCGTCCGGATCGCCGCCGTGCGCTGCGGGCCGATCGTCGGACCCGGCGCCCATCGCAGCACCGGCCCGGCCGAGTCCCGAGCCAGGACGTGGTGACCCAGGGAGAGGCCGCCGCTCGTCGGCAGGAAGGCCGGTGACGGTTCGTCTCCGGACGGGCCGGATCACCTGACGGCTCGCCGGACGCCGGTCGAGGACCACGTCCACCGACGCGGTCGGCCCTCCGCCATCGCCCGTTCGAAGGCGGCGTTGCTCGCCGGTGGTCCCGCCGCTCCGGGATGGCCCCGGGCGTGGCCGCCGGCGCCTCGCCGCTGGCGGACGACGATGCGCCCGACTGGTGCGAGGATCCCCCGCCGGGTCGCCCCTCGGCTCCGCCGAGCGCCGGCGGGACCTCCGCTCCGGGTCCCTCGAACGCATCGGCATCCCGTGCCGACCGTGGACGGCAGCGGTGCCGTTCGGTGCAGGAGGGCGGCGCTCGCCGCCAGCGCGGCAGGACCCGAACGACTGCTGGACCCGGTGCCGGGCCCCCTCCGACTGCTGCACCGCTCCGCCCTCGATCATCGGATCAGGCGGAGCAGGGTGAAGGGGTGGACGCCGCCACGATGAGCAGCGCCACCCCAGAGAGCACCGTCGCAAAGCCACCGGACGAGTCGATGGCCCCAGTCGCCAGGGACAGGATGGCCACGATCACGAACTTGGAGAGCACCAGCGCCGCCAGCGTGTCGACCCGGCGCCGGCACCAGTCGGCGATCGCCGGGCAGCCCAGGCTCCGGAGGCCAACGGCAGGAAGAGGACCGTGACGTCGACCGCGCCGCCGGACGACCGACTCGATCCCCACGGGACCACGCCGACCGCCACCAGCAGGCCGGTCAGCAGGACGACGAAGGACGGCGCGCCCTCGTCCCCGGTGCGACCTGCCCCACGGAGCGTGGTCGCCAGACCGGACCGGGCCATCTCCAGGTCGGCGCCGTTGCCGGCGACACCGTGGCGCAGAGGGCGTCGGTGGCGGCCAGTGACAGGCGGACCAGTACGACGCGTCGCCGGACAGAAGGAACGCCAGCGGAAGATGCGCGAGGGCGGCCCGCACCAGGTGCTCGGTGCTCTGGCGATAGATCGCCTGGAGCATCGCTCCGAGGAGGAGCGGAGCGGCGGCGGCCCCGGCGATGACCGCCATCACCTGGTAGTGGGTGGTCGACCACGACGCCGACACGTCGATCATCGTCGAACTGGCCGGCGCCCCGCCGAGCTGGTCGAGGAGCCAGGCGGCGCCCGAGACCACCCACGACGCCATCGCCGTGAGGATGGCGCTCGCCCCGCGTCGGCCCCCGACGACCCGGCGCTGACCGCTTGGCAGAGCGGGTTCAGCGCGTCGATCCGGGCGTCCGGGGCCAGGGCTGGCGTCATCGGTCCGGGCGACGGTCAGTGGAGGCCGGTGCCGGCGTGGAAGAAGAAATTGATGAGGGCCGGGGCCGCCCCGAGAGGAGGGCGGCCAGCCCGAGACGAGGACCGCCCGCCGCCCACCATCGACTGCTGGTAGTTCTGCGCATGGGCCCCGAGGGCCCAGGCCGCCGCCCCGATCACCAGGGCGACCAGCGCCAGCACGAGTGCCCAACCGGCCACTCCATTGGCCAGTTCTTGGAGCGTCCCTCCGCCCGGCAGCGCGACATGTCCGGCGCCAGATTGACGTCGGCCAGCCGACCAGCTCCGACCGTCGCCACCGTCGGTACCCCCGGCGCCTGGACCACTCCTTTGTTCGCCTACCATCGGTCCGCCGGCCGGGCGGCGTGGGCGACTCGGGTGTCATTGCACCTTATTTCAGTCATTTTCAGTGGTTCCATGTGCCAACCGGCTCGGCGGGGGTGGGCAGGGGCCGTTCGCCGGGCCTCCCCGCCCTGCCATATTGGAGGTGTGCGCCAGCCGGCTCACGTCGTTCTCGCCAGCACCTCGCACTGCGGGCGACGGCGGTCGGGGCCATCGTCGTGGCGCTGCTGGTCCTGGTGGCCATCGTCGCCACCCACATCGGGCGGCGGTCCGGCCGTCGGGGCCTCTCGCAGCGCCTCACCGCCCTCGGCACCGGCTCGGCCTGGACCCGCCGAACGACGACGGCAGCATCGAGACCGCCCTCTCCTACCTCGAGCAGGTGACCGGCGCGGCCTCGGAGGCGGTCGCCGAGTCGAGCTCCGACGCCATCCGCCTGCGGCGCTCGCTCGACACCCTGCCCCAGGGCGTGGTGCTCTGCGACGAGAACGGCACCGTCGTCTACCGCAACGCCCGGGCCAACGCCCTCATGACCAGCCGGCACGGCGACGCCCTGGCCGCCCAGGCGGTCACCGAGCTGGTGGAGGACGCCTGGCACGAGGGCTCGGCCGAGCGCACGCTCGACCTCTACGGCCCGCCCCGGCGCACCCTGACCGTCCGGGCCCGCCTGATCGACGACGGCCGGCGGCCGCTGGGCGTCATCGCCATGATCGAGGACGTCTCCGAACGCCGGCGGCTCGAGGAGATCCGCCGCGACTTCGTGGCCAACGTCAGCCACGAGCTCAAGACCCCGATGGGCGCCCTCGGCCTGCTGGCCGAGACGCTGGTCCCGAGCCCGACGCCGAGGTCGCGCAAGCGGCTGGCCAGCCGCATCCACACCGAGGCCTTCCGGGTCAGCCGGATCATCGACGACCTGCTGACCTCAGCCGGATCGAGTCCGAGGAGGCGCCCGCCGCGCGAGCCGGTGCTGGTCAACCTGGTGATGGCCGAGGCGGTCGAGCGGGTCCGGGCCACCGCCGACCAGCGGGCATCGAGATCGTGCTCGAGAGCCGCCCGCCAGTCGCCGTCCTCGGCGACCGCCGCCAGCTGGTCTCGGCCATGCACGCCCTGCTCGAGAACGCCGTGACCTACTCCTACGACGCAGCACCGTCACCGTCAGCGGGGTGACCAAGACACCGTCCAACGGCAGATCGACGACGGCACCACCGGCATCGTCGGCATCCCGAACGCGGTGGGCGGCGCCGGGTTCGGCCATCACCGCCACCACCGGCCCCGGCGAGGAGTCCGCCTCGGCGACGGGCGACGGCCCATCCCTCCACAACGATCGGCCGCTGGTGCGGCTGTCGGTGTCGGACCACGGCATCGGCATCCCGGCCCGCGACCTCGAGCGGATCTTCGAGCGCTTCTACCGGGTCGACCACGGCCGCAGCCGAGACACCGGCGGCACCGGTCTCGGCCTGTCTATCGTCCGCCACGTGGCCAACAACCATCAGGGCTGGGTCGACGTGGAGTCCCGCGAGGGCGAGGGGTCGACTTCACCCTCGTCCTCCCGCTCCAGCCCGACGCGTGGCATGAGCGATGCAGCGCACCGTACGGAGCCGAAGGACGTGCGGCCGGAACTCGACGCGGCCGCTCAAGCGTCCTGCTGGCCGAGGACGAGGAGTCCTTCATCGACGCCCTGGTCGTCGGCCTGGGCCGCGAGGGCTTCCGGGTCGACCGTCGCCCGCGACGGCGCCGAGGCCCTCCAGCTCTTCGAGGAGATCGAGCCCGACCTCGTCCTGCTCGACCTCATGCTGCCCAAGTTGTCGGGCATCGACGTCTGCCGGTCCATCCGGGCCCGCTCGTCGGTGCCGATCATCATGGTCACGGCCAAGGGGACCGAGATCGACACCGTGGTCGGCCCTGGAGGTGGGCGCCGACGACTACGTGACCAAGCCCTACCGGCTGCGCGAGCTGGTGGCCCGGATCCGCGCCGTGCTGCGCCGGGCGCCGCGCCGGTGCCGCCGGCCGCCGACGGCCGTCGGCCGACCCGCCGACTGGTGCGAGGAGCGCCAGGAGCGTGGGCCCGTTGAGGCCGGCCAGGTCCGCGTCGACTCCGACCGCCGCCGGGTCTTCGTCCGCGGCGAGGAGGTCCACCTGCGCCGCAAGGAATTCGAGCTGCTGCGCCTGCTGATCGAGAACGCCGGCCGGGTCCTCACCCGCGACGTCCTGATCGACCGGGTCTGGGGGTCCGACTACATCGGCGACACCAAGACGCTCGACGTCCACGTGAAGCGGCTCCGGTCCCGCATCGAGGCCGACCCTCGACCCCGTCCTCATCACCACCGTCCGGGGCGTCGGCTACCGCTTCGACGTCCCCGGCGCTGAGCCGACCGCCGGGCCTCGGGTCGCCGGCCGTCGGCTGGCGGCCCGGCGAGGACCACCGACCCGCCCAGGTACGGGGCCAGCACTCGGGGAGCACCACCGTGCCGTCCGGCTGGCGGCCGTTCTCGACCAGGGCCGCCCAGATCCGGGCCCAGGCCAGGGCCGAGCCGTTGACCGTGTGCACGAAGACCGGGGGCCCGCCCTCGGCCGGTCGGTAGCGGACGTTGGCCCGGCGGGCCTGGTAGTCGCGGAACCAGCTGACCGAGGACACCTCGAGCCAGCGGTCGACGCCGGGCGCGTAGACCTCGAGGTCGAAGGTCCGGGCCGAGGACCCGCCGAGGTCCCCGGTGCACAGGTCGAGCACCCGGTAGCGCAGCCCGAGGGCCCGCAGCAGCCCTCGGCCCGGCCAGGATGTCGGCGTGGACCTCGGTCGCCTGGTCGGGCGTGGTGTAGGCGAAGAGCTCGACCTTGTCGAACTCGTGGACGCGGAGCAGGCCCGGGTGTCGCGCCCGGCCGCGCCGGCCTCGCGCCGGAAGCACGGGGTGGCGGCGGTGTAGCGCAGCGGCAGCGCCGCCTCGTCCAGGATCTCGTCGCGGTGCATGGAGGTGAGCGGCACCTCGGCCGTCGGGATGGCCCACAGGTCGTCGCGCTCGACGTGGTACGCCTCGTCGGCGAACTTCGGCAGGTGGCCGGTCGACGTCATGGTCTCGGTCAGCACCAGGGTCGGCGGCCGGATCTCCTCGTAGGCGTCGGCGTGGCGGTCGAGGGCGAAGGCGGTCAGGGCCCGGAGCAGCCGGGCCCCGGCGCCCCGGTAGAGGGGGAACATCGAGCCGGACAGCTTGGCCCCCCGTTCCATGTCCAGCATGCCCAGCGGCTCGCCGATCTCCCAGTGCGGCACCCGCTGGTGCTCGGCCGGCACCGGCTCGGGCTCGCCCGCGTCGCATGCCGGGCCACCACGCCGGATCTCGACGTTGTCGTCGGGCCCGCCGCCGTCGGGGGCCTCGTCGGCCGGCAGGTTCGGCAGCTAGAGCAGCGCGGCCCGCACCTCCTGCGCCGCCTCGGCCTCGGCCCCGCCGCCCGCTCCTCGCTCACCCAGGGCCGGCTCTCGTCGGCCAGCTCGGCCGCCCGGGCCTCGTCGCCCGACCGTCTTGGCCTGATCCGACCTCGCGGGACAGGGCCTTCACCTTCGGCCCGGAAGGCTCGCGGTCGGCCAGCCGGCTCGCGGTGCGCGGCGTCGAGCTCGACCAGACCGGTCCACCTCGGCCGGCGTCGACGCCGCGGCGGCCCAGCGCCGCCTTGACGGCGTCGGGTCGTTCGCGGAGCCAGCGGATGTCGATCATGCCGTGGCAACGGTAGCGTGCAGCCCGTGCCGGGCGTCCCGTCGACCGCGCACCGGCGGTCGCCCCGACCGACCGGCCCTCGAGTGCACCGACCTGGTCGTCCGCTACGGGACGACCACCGCGGTCGACGGCCTGTCCCTCGAGGCCGGGGCCGGCGAGGTCCTGGCCCTGCTCGGTCCGAACGGCGCCGGCAAGACGTCCACCGTCGAGACCCTGAGGGCTACCGCCGACCGACGGCGGGCGCGGTCCGGGTCCTCGGCCTCGACCCGTCGGCCGACCACGCCGCGCTGGTCCGCCCGGATGGGGGTCGATGCTCCAGCGCGGCGGGATCTACCCGGTGCTCGGCCCCCGCCGGGCCCTCGACCTCTTCGCCTCCTACTACGACGACCCGAGGACCCCGACGACGCTGCTCGACCTGGTCGCGCTCGGTCCGGTGGCCCGCACCCCTGGCGGCACCTGTCCGGGGGCGAGCAGCAGCGGCTGTCGCTGGCCCTGGCCCTGGTCGGCCGGCCCGAGGTGGTGTTCCTCGACGAGCCCACCGCCGGCGTCGACCCCGAGGGCCGTCTGGCCATCCGCGCGGTGATCGCCGAGCTGCGGGACCGGGGGGCGTCTGCGTCCTGCTGACCACCCACGAGCTGCCCGAAGCCGAGCGGCTGGCCGACCGGGTCGTCGATCGCTGGCCCGGGAGGCCGTCGTGGCCGAGGGCACGCCCGGCGGACTGGCCGGCCGGGGGCGACGCCGGGGTCACGATTCGGGGCCCCGCCGGGCCTCGACGTCGTCCCTGTCGGCGCGACGCTGGGCGGCAGAGGTCCCGAGGACCGCGCCGGGCCGCTACCGGTCGCCGCCCCGGCGTCACCGGCGCTCACGGCCGCGCTGGCCGCCTGGCTGGCCGAGCGCGACGGCGACCCTGACCGACCTGCGATCGATGCGCTCGCTCGAGGAGGCCTACCTGGCCGTGGTCGGGAGCAGGACACCGACGCCCCTCGGCCCGGCGCGAACAGCCGGCGGCAGCCGGCCGACGTCGGCGGCGGCGCGCGGGACGGGCGACGTGAGGGCGCTGCGTGGCCCAGGCCCGGGCCGAGGTCGAGATGACCCTGCGGCGGGGCGAGACCCTCCTGCTGACCGTCGGGATCCCGGTCATCTTCTTGGTCTTCTTCTCCTCGGTCCACGTGGTCATCGACGGGGCCCGGCCAGTCGGTCACCTTCTACGCCCCGGGCATCCTGGCCCTGGCCGTCATGTCGACCGCCATGGTGTCCCTCGGCATCGCCACCGGCTTCGAACGGGGCTACGGGGTCCTCAAACGGCTGGGCTCGACCCCGCTGGGCCGGCCCCGCTCCTCGGGGCCAAGATCGCCGCCATCCTGGTGGTCGAGATCCTCCAGGCGGCCGTGCTGGTGCCGGTCGGCACTCGGCCTGGGTTGGCACCCGGCCGCACGGCGACGCGGCACCGGCGCCGCGGCGCCGTTGGCGGTCGTCCTGCTGGCCACGGTCGGCTTCGGGGGCCTCGGGCTCCTCCTGGCCGGCCTCGCTGCGGGCCGAGGTCAACCTGGCCGCGGCCAACGGTCTCTACCTGGTGCTGCTGCTGCTCGGCGGCATGATCGTGCCCCTGGGCAAGCTGCCGGCCGGCGTCGCCGCCATCGCCCAGGTCCTTCCCCCGGCCGCCCTGTCCACGGACTGCACGCCGTGCTCGGCTCGGGCGACCGCGTGCCCGTCCGGTCGTGGGTGGTGCTCGCCATCTGGGCCGTCGTGGCACCGGCGGCCGCCGCGCTCACCTTCCGCTGGGAGTAGCGCCAGCCGGCGTGGATCAGGCTGCCGCTCGCCAGCGACCAGGGCCGCCGAGGTGATGGGGCCGTACCGGATCGCGGCGATCGTGCCCTTGCCGTCGATGAAGACGGCCTCCGGGATCGCCGGGGAAGTAGTAGTGGCCCTTGGTCACCCTCGCGCCGACCGGTCGGCGGCGACCGGGAAGGTGACGCTCCAACGGACGGGCGAACGCCCGGGCCGTTGGCCGTGTCCAGTCCGTCATCGACCCCGAGACAGCGGCCACCTTGGACATGGCGCCCCCCTGGGGCTGCTGGGCCTCGTATCGTGGCGGCGATCGCCGGGAGTCTCGGCGTGGCACTGGCCGCACCAGTTCCCGAAGAACAACAGCACGGCCGGCCCGGCCGTTGCCCCCACCGTTGACCGGGGATGCCCACCGGGCCCGACCCGCTCAATGCGGGCACCGTGAAAGTCGGGGCGGCCGGCCCACCTGGCGCACGTCGCGCCGCCGACCTGCACGTCCCGACGCCGGTGAACAACCCGATGGCCAGTGCGCCCCGCCGCGACCAGCCCGACGACCAGAAAGATCTTGCGCGGCTTCCGGGGCGTCGCCGTGACCGTGGCCGTGGCGTGCCGTCCGGCGGGCGGTCGTCGTGCTCGACGACGGGCCGGGGTTTGGGATCCGGCTGTTCTTTCGGTCTGGTCGGCGTTCGGGGGGGACCGGCGGGCTCGTCCAGCTCACGGCCGGATCCGGCCCGTCCCTCAGTGGTACCGGATGAGCATGTCACCGGCCATCGCGACGAACAGCACCGTCACGTAGGTGATCGAGTAGCCGAACAGCCGCATGGCGTCCTTGCCGGTGCCCGATCGCGGAGCGCCAAGCCGCCACAGCCGGACGGCCATGGCGATGAAGATGGCGCCGAGCACGCCGGCGGTGACGACGCAGATCAGCCCAGGTGGGCCGACCGCGCCGAACACGATCGTGACCGCCGACGAGGACCACGGTGTAGAGCACGATCTCGCGCGTGGTCCGGACTGCAGCGAGGCCACGGCCGGCAGCATGGGCACGTCGGCCGCCTGGTAGTCCTCCCGGTAGCGCACGGCCAAGGCCCAGAAGTGCGGCGGGGTCCAGACGAAGATGATGGCGAACAGCACCACCGGCGGCCAAGCCAGGCTGTTGGTCACCGCCGCCCAGCCGACCAGCACCGGCACGGCGCCGGCCGCCCCGCCGATCACGATGTTCTGGGTCGAGCGCCGCTTCAACCACAGCGTGTAGACGAAGACGTAGAACGCGGTGGCCGAGACGGCGAGCACGGCCGACAGCAGGTTGACCAGCCACCAGAGCTCGGCGAACGCCACCGCCTCGAGCGCCACGGCGAAGGCCAGGGCCGCGTGCGGCGTCACATCGCCCCGGTGACCAGGGGCCGCTTCTTGGTGCGGTGCATCAGCTCGTCGATGTCGCGGTCGACGCACCATGTTGATGGCGTTGGCCCCGCCGGCGGCCAGCGTGCCACCCACCACCGTGGCCACCATCAGGCCAGATCGACGGCAGCCCGCGCTTGGCGACGATCATCGTGGGCACCGTGGTCACGAGCAGCAGCTCGATGATGCGAGGCTTGGTCAGGGCCACGTAGGCACGCACGTCCGGCTCATCCGGACGACTCCCGGCACGCCCCGGAGGGCGGGAGCTGGCGTGGCCATCGGGGTGAGCCTACGGCCGCAGGGGTTGCGGGGACCAGACGGGCGCGCCCCCAGACCCCGGCCCCACCTGGGGAATTGCCGGCACCAGGGCACGATCGTCGGGCCGGCCGGGCCCGCCGGTACGATGGGCGCGTGATCGCCCCGGTCCCCTCCCGACGCGGCGGCCGGTGGTCCCGGGTCCCCACGGTCTCGGCGCGGCCTTCCGACGCTGTGCCCTCGCGTCGATGGTCATGTCCATCCTGATCGTGGCCACCGGCGCAGCGGTCCGGCTGACCGGCTCGGGCCTCGGGTGTCCCGACTGGCCTTCGTGCTACCAACGCCGGCTCACGGCCCAGCTCTCCCGTACCACCCGGCGATCGAGTTCGGGAACCGCCTGGTGACGGTGGTGTCACCATCGTGGTCATCGGGACCCTGCTGGCGGCGCTTCCGCCGAATCCCGTTCCGGCGGGATCTCGTCGGGCTGTCGGCCGGCCTGGTGGCGGGCGTCCTGGCCCAGGCGGTGCTGGGCGGGATCGTCGTCTACACCAAGCTCAACCCGTACCTGGTGATGACGCACTTCCTGGCCGTCCATGCCGCTGATCGTCGATGCGGTGGTCCTCCTGCACCGCTCCACCCGGGACTACGGTCCGGGGACCGGTACCCTCCTCGTGCCCCGGCCCCTGTCCGGCTCCTCGCGGCGTCCTCGGCCCGCTCGCGCTGGTGCTGGCCGCCGGCACGGCGATCACCGGCGCCGGCCCCCATGCCGGTGGCCGCAGGCCAGCAGGTGGCCAAGCGAATCCCCGTGTCCCTACGGGACATGGCCGAGCTGCACTCGAGCCTGGCCCTCCTCCTGGTCGGGGTGACCATCGGCCTGGTGGTGGTGGTCCACGCGCTCGAGTCCCCGACGAGTCCGCCGCTCGAGCCGGATACTGCTCCTGGCGATGGTGGCCCAGGCCGCCGTGGGCTACACGCAGTACTTCACCCACCTCCCGGCGGTGCTGGTCGAGGTGCACGTGTTGGGGGCCACGTCACTCGTGATCGGCACGGTCCAGTTCTGCCTGTCGCTCACCCATCACCGGGCCGAGGCGCCACTCGAGACGGCCGCCCCCGCCGCGTCGGCCGGTCCGCCATCCGAAAGCGCCACGATCGGCGGCTGATAGGTTCGCCCCCGCCCCACCGGCCCCCATCGTCTAGCGGCCCAGGACGCCGCCCTTTCAAGGCGGTAACACGGGTTCGAATCCCGTTGGGGGTGCCGAGGTCCGAAGTTGTTCCGGCCCGAGAGGCGCCCCCGACTCGGGCCCCTCTCCCGCCTGCGGTCGCCCGCTCACTCGGGAAGGGCCACCCCGGCCGGATCCAGGTACCGGACAGAGGCGTCGGACGTCCCCGCGCCGAGGCGCTGGGCCACGACCGCCCGGGCCTCGGCGCTCGAGTCGATGAGCACGAACCTACGGCCCTGGCCGAGGGCGACCGCCCCGAGTGTGCCGCTGCCGGCGAAGAAGTCCGAGCACCCAGTCGCCGGCGCCGAGCTGGCCTGCGACCATCCGGCGCAGCACGCCCTCGGGTTTCTGGGTCGGATACCCCGTCTTCTCCCGGCCGGTCGGCGAGACGATCGTGTGCCACCACACGTCGGTCGGCAGCTTGCCCCGGGCCGCCTTCTCGGGCGTGACCAGACCGGGCGCCATGTACGGTTCCGGTCGACCTCGGCGGCGTCGAAGTAGTAGCGAGTCGGGATCCTTCACGTAGACCAGGATCGTTGTCGTGCTTGGTCGGCCACCGCTTCTTCGACCGGGCGCCGTAGTCGTAGGCCCAGATGATCTCGTTGAGGAAGCACTCGCGGCCGAACAGGGCGTCGAGCAGCACCTTGGCGTAGTGGACCTCGCGGTAGTCGAGGTGCAGGTACAGCGTGCCGTCGGGCGCAGCAGCCGCCACGCCTCGTTCCAGCCGCGGCTCGATGAACGCCCAGTAGTCGCCGAACATGTCGTCGTAGCCGATGCACCCTGCGCGGACCGTGGCGTAGGCCTGGCCCTTGAAGCCGATCCGGTCGCCGTCGCCGCCGGGTGGTGCGCAGCGTCTGGCGCGACGCTGCGGGCGTCCGGTGTTGAACGGTGGGTCGATGTAGATCATCCGGAACGAGGCATCGGGCAGGTTCGGCAGCACGTCGGCGTTGTCGGCGAGGTACACGAGGTTCGGTCCAGCCGGGTCCCACTCTGTGCCTGGACGGCCCCCCGCTCACGTGTCCATCCTCTCGCACCGGGTTCCGGGGCTGCGCCGCCCACCAACCGGGTCGGCGCGGGGCCCACGGCACCGGCACCCCGCGTCTGGCTAGCGTGACCACCGGATCGACGCGCAGAGCCGGACGTGGTGTCACCACGCCGGGGACGCCGGGGGGAGGCGCAGATGTCCGAGGAGTCCGGACCGGTCAAGCTGTTCGAGTTCCTACAGCTCCCGGGCGACCCGCCCACGGCCGATCCGTTCGGTGCCTGGGCCGACGAACGGACGGCATGGCTCGCCGACCATCCCTCGCTCGGTCGACGGCTGCAACGTCACGACCTCTACCGCCGGGTGCCGGTCGGCGTGGTGGACGACGGCTCCGACATGCTCATGCCCGACACGGGCTTCGCCGCCGTCTCCGTGCAGTGGTTCGACTCGCTGGCCGATGTCGAGGCGTGGCGAGCGGACCCGGCGGCGTCAGAGCTGGCGGCGCTCGACGGGCGGTTCCGTGGCCCCGAGGTGGCGTCGGTCCTCACCGGAGCGCCCGACCTCATCGTCGGCCCTCCGGGCGGTGCTCCCGAAAGCGGCTGCTCGCTGATCTGCATCCTGCATCGCGCCCCGGGCATGGAGCTGTCGACCTTCCACCCGCACTGGCTGGAGCACCACGGTGGCCTCTTCCAGGACATCCCCGAGCTGCGGGATCCGCTCCTCGGCTACGAGCAGAACCACGGCCTCGACATCCCCGGGGCCACCTACGACGGGGTGACCCAGCAGTGGTTCGCCTCGGTCGACGCGTGGGCCACCTCACTCCAGGTGCGCTCCCACCCCGAGGTCGTGTCGGAGGACATCGCCTACTTCCTGGATCCCGACCGGCTGCACTTCATCATCGCCGGGCCCCCGAGCCGTCTCGCCGGCTGACCGGCGGCCGGGCGGCGCCCCGGGTGGGTCGACCGACCCGACGCTACGCTCGCCTCCGTGCTCGACCGCGCCCACTTGATCGGCTTCGTGCCGGTGCGCTCGCTCGACCAGGCCCGCGCCTTCTACGTCGGGACCCTGGGGCTGCGCCCGGTCGAGGAGTCGCCCTTCGCCCTCGTCGTGGAGGCCAACGGCACGACGGTGCGGCTCACGCCGGTGACCGACCTCGAGCCCCAGCCCTTCACCATCCTCGGTTGGTCGGTCGAAGACATCGACGCCACCGTCGACGCCCTCACTTCGGCGGGCGTGACCTTCCGGCACTACGAGGGCATGGGCCAGGACGAGCGGGGCATCTGGCCCTCGCCCAGCGGCGACCGGGTGGCCTGGTTCGCCGATCCCGACGACAACACCCTGTCGTTGACGGCCTTCGCCGCCAGGTAGTCGGCCAGCTCAGCTCTCGACGGCGCCAGGTCCCGGCTCGTAGGTCTGGTCGAGCCCATCGGTCTCCGGGCGGTCCGTTGGTTCGAGACGGATCTCGTACCCGTCGATGACGTCCAGTTGCCGGACCGCGTCGACGTGGGCCCGGGTGGTGCCACGCCACTTGGCCCGACCGGCAGCCCGAGCGGACGTGAGGTCGGTCGCCGCCACGACGACGACCTCGTGGTCCTCACCGAGCCGACCGGGCGGTAAGTCGCCCCCCAGGTAGACGAGGAAGAGTCGGACCGCATCACTCATCCTGGTGAACCTACCGGGTCCCGGCTCGCTCCGATCCTGCCCGTCCCTCGTCACCGTCGGCCGGATCGGGCACGGCCGGTGCGGCGGTCGCCGGCACGCCAGTGGACGCTTCGGCCTTCGCCCCGGCACGTGCCGTGGCACCCACCAAGGGCGACCGCCGTCGCGAGATGCCCGGGCCGTGATCGAGCCGCTCCTCTTGACCGACCCCTTCGAGGGCAGCATCGCCGCCAACCCGGCCGACCAGGCGGTGATCGCCGGCGGCATCGCCACGGCGATCGAGCAGTACTTCCCGGTGCCGACGCCCTGACGGACGCCAGCACCGGATCACGTCCTGGCGGCCGCCGTCAGGTGTAGAGCATGGACCCGGGGGTGGTCAGCAGCTCACCCGACTCCAGCCAGGTCTTGAGGCCCGACAGGATCATCGGCCAGCCCCCGTAGAGCTCGGCGTTCGCCCCCTCGCGGAGCTGGTCGTGGGTCAGCGTCAGGTGGCACGAATCGCCTACCGGCTCGATCTCCCAGGTCACCCGGCTCTCGCCCTCGGCCTTCACGTCATCGCTCCACAGGGCCACCATGGTGTGGACCAGCCGGCGGGGCGGGTCGGACTCGAGGATCGTCCCCTCGCCGAGCAGCATCTCCGTCGAGGGGACCCCCATGTCCAGCCGGTCACCGGGCGCCCAGCCCGAGTGGACCTCGGCGCCGAAGGTGTACTTGGCCCGGGTGGCGGGATCGGTGATCGCCTCCCACAGCCGTTCCGGGGTGGTCTTGATGTAGAGCTCGTAGATCTTTTCCATGGGTCGCTCCAGTCGTTGCTTGAGGCCGCTCAGGGCGGCGCTTATCGGTTCGGTGTACTTGTCGATCCAGCGGTCGTGCAGCAGGCGGATGGGCATCGGGTTCAAGTAGTGCAACTTCTCCCGGCCCGACCGCCGGGTGACCACCAACCCCGCCTCCTCGAGGACCCGCAGGTGCTTCATGACCCCGAAGCGGGTCATCTCCACCTCCGACTCGAGCTCGGTGAGCGTCCGGCCGTCCCGGACGAACAGCGCATCGAGCAGGAACCGGCGGGTGGGATCCGCCAGTGCCTTGAACACAGGATCGTCGGCCACACCTCGACTATACGTGACCATTTAGTCACATGTCAAGGTGGCGAGCCCGTCCGGGACCGGCGACCGGGTCGCCGTGGGAGGGGCTGGCGGCCTGAAGTATGCTGACCCTTCGCCGTTCGGACGCGATGGGTTTCCAGGGTCCGGCGGTGCGTTGTGGCAGTTTCTCGAGGACCTGTGGTGCAGTTCGGAGTGCACGCCGCCCTGTCAAGGCGGAGGTCGCGGGTTCAAATCCCGTCAGGTCCGCCACCAGGAGTCCGGGTTCCGACCCGGCTAGTCTGGCGCCCCTTGGTCGGGTAGCTCAGTTGGTAGAGCGCGCGCCTGAAAAGCGCGAGGTCACCGGATCGACGCCGGTCCCGACCACCGAGAAGGCCCCGCCCGAAATTTCGGGCGGTCCCCGCGGCTCACCCTGTCGTCGTCGACCGTGATGCCGAGCGCGGCCAGCAGGCCCAGGGCCACCGGGAGCACCTGGTCCGACCCCAGCACGGCTCCGGTCAGGTGTTGGGCGCCCTTCAGGTCGACCAGCGTCGAGCTGGCGAACCGGACGCCGGGGACGCTGGCCTTCGAGAACTCGGCCCGGGAGAGATCGCAGTTCGAGAAGGCCGCCTGGGCGAACGAGGCCGAGTAGAAGTCGGCGTCCCGCAGGTCGACGTCGTCGAAGGCCACCTGCCGGGCGTCGGTCATCCGGAAGTTCGCCTCGTCCATGCGGCAGTCCGAGAACGAGACGTCCCGGAGTGAGGTCCGAGAGAGCGTGACACCCGACAATCGGCAGTCCCGGAACGACACCCGGGTGAGGACGGCCTCGTCCAGGTCGACCGCCGAGAGGTCGCAGTTGTGGAACGCCACGTCGGTGAGGTGGCTGCGGACCAGCACCGCCGCGGTGAACCGGGCGTTCGAGACGCGGGACTGCCGGATCTCCGAGCCAACGCCGGACTGGCCGGAGAAGTCGCCTCGCAACCCCGACCCGTCGAGCATCCCCTCGTCGCTCAACCTCCAGTCGTCGTCGAAGGGCAGCTCGGACCCGGTCCGGGGCGCCTGCACCTTCAATTGTTCGTTGGCCACCGAACGATCGTACTGACCCACGCTCAAACCCGTTCGAGCTGCTCGAGGAGCCACGACGGGCCGACGACCTGGGCCCCCAGCGACTCGGCCCGATCCCGTAACTCCCGGTCGGCCGTGACCAGGACGACGGCCGCACCGCCGGCACCGGCGACGACCTCCACCAACGTGTCGTCGCCACTGCCCTCGGCGTGGGTCACCGTGATGCCGTGGGCCGATCCTGCCGGCACGCCCTGGCGGGCCGTACCTTCGAGGACGATGACGACCGGGCCGGCGAGCCGTCCGGCCTCGACGGCCTGGCGCACGCGGTCCACGAACGCCCGGGCGGCGGCCGGGCGGTCCCGCCACCACCCGGTCGGACGCGAGCCCACCACGTTGGCGGCGTCGACGACCAGCATCGCCCCGGACCCGGCCGCGTCGCCTCGATCCGGGGGCCGACCCCCGACGTCCCGGCCGTCGCCGGTGCTCACAAGACCTTCGAGAGGAACGTCCGGGTTCGTTCGTGCGCCGGTGCGGCCAGCACCTGGCCCGGCGATCCGGACTCGACGACCACCCCGCCGTCCATGAAGACCAGCGCGTCGGCCACCTCCCGGGCGAAGCCGATCTCGTGGGTCACCACGATCATCGTCATGCCGTCCTGCGCCAACCCCCGCATCACGTCGAGCACATCGCCGACGAGCTCGGGGTCGAGGGCCGATGTCGGTTCGTCGAAGAGCATCAGCTTCGGCCGCATGGCCAGCGCCCGGGCGATGGCCACCCGCTGTTGCTGGCCACCCGAGAGCTGGTTGGGGTACGACGCCACCTTGTCCGAGAGCCCGACCCGCTCGAGCAGTCGACGCCCCTGGTCCTCGGCCTCGGCCGGCGGCACCCGCTTGACCTTCTCCGGGCCCAACGTCACGTTGTCCAGCACCGTCATGTGGGGGAAGAGATTGAAGCGCTGGAAGACCATGCCGATCTCGGCCCGCTTGGCACAGATATCGCGGTCGTTCAGCTCGTAGAGCTTGGTGCCCCGCTGGCGGTAGCCGACCAGCTCGCCGTCGACCGACAGCCGCCCACCGTCGATCTTCTCGAGGTGGTTGATGCACCGCAGGAAGGTGCTCTTGCCCGAACCCGAGGGACCGAGGATGCAGAGCACCTGCCCGGCGTCCACCTCGAGGTCGATGCCGGACAGCACCTGCATCCGGCCGAACGACTTGCGGACCCCCTCGGCCACCACCATCGGCGGACTCATGGCGTCAGCTCCCGGGCGAGCGGACGAGCTCGCCCGGCCCCGGTGGGGCAACGTGCACGGTGAACAGTCGGCGGCGGACGCGCTGCCACGGCGTGGGCGGCAACTCGCGGGTCGAGCCCCGGGCGTAGCGCCGTTCGACGTAGTACTGGCCGACGGTCAGCACCGAGGTGACGATCAGGTACCACAGGCTGGCCACGATGAGCAGCGGCACCGTCTGGTAGGTGCGGGAGTAGATGTTCTGGACCGACAGGAGGAGTTCGGTCACCGTGACCACGCTGGCCAGCGACGAGGTCTTGAGCATGGAGATCGTCTCGTTGCCGGTCGGCGGGATGATCAGTCGCATGGCCTGCGGCAGGACGATCCGCCGCAACGTCATCAGCCGCGACATCCCGATCGATTGCGCCGCCTCGGTCTGCCCGGGATCGACCGACTGGATACCGGCCCGCACGATCTCGGCCATGTAGGCCGCTTCGTTCAGGGACAGACCCAGGGCGGCCGCCACGAACGGAGTGATGAGCACGTTGGCGTTGAAGTGGACGAAGGCTGGCCCGAACGGGATGCCCAGGGTGAGCTGGGGGTAGACGTAGCTCAACGCGTACCAGAAGAGCAGCTGGACCAACACCGGCGTGCCCCGGAAGAACCAGATGTAGATCCAGCTGGCGGTGGCGAGCAACGGGTTGGGCGAGAGCCGCATGACGGCCAGGACGATCCCGAGCACGATCCCGATGGCCATCGAGATGGCCGTCAACTCGATGGTCACGACCAGGCCGCGCAGCACCGGCGCCGAGGTGAAGTACTGGCCGACGATGCTCCACTGGAACCGGGGTTCGACGACCCCACCCCGGGTGGTGTGCGAGAAGGCCAGGGTGTTGACCAACATGGCCAACAGCACCAGGACCACGACACCCATCACCCAGCGGCCCGGATGCCGGACGGGCACGGCCTCTATCGGTGGGACCTCGGCCGAAGGGGACGGCAGCGTCGCTTCCCGGTCGGGTTGGTCCACCGGTCCCTATCTTGCTGGCTCGCCGTCGGTCGGAGCGAGCACTCTGCCGTTAGCTGGTGGCGCCGTTGATGACCGGGTGGGTGATCGCCCCGGCCTCGATGCCCCACTTCTTGAGGATCTTGGTGTAGGTGCCGTCGGCGATCAAGGCCTTGAGCGCCCCCTGGACCGAGGTGTCCAGCGCCGTGCCCTTCGGCACGGCGATGCCGTACGGGGCCGTCTCGAAGGCCGTGCCACTGGAGTGGAACTGCCCGTTGGACTGGGCCACGATGTACTGGGCCACCTGGGAGTCGGCGAAGCCGACGTTCGCCCGGCCACTCGAGACGGCCAGGTTGGCGGCGTTCTGGTCCGAGAAGCTCAGCACCTTCACGGCGCCCTTCTTCGCCGTCTTGCAGGCCTTGGCCTCACTCTGGGCGTCCGTCTGCTCGGTGGTACCGCTCTCGACGGCTACCGAGTGGCCACACAGCGCCTTCAACCCGTTGGGGTGGTACGACGACGAGGCGTTCACGTAGTACCCCTCACCGGCGACGAAGTAGGTGACGAAGTTCACGACCTTCTGGCGGGCCTTGGTGTCGGTGAACGACGACATGCCCAGGTCGAACTTTCCCGACTGCAGCGCCGGGATGATGGTGTCGAAGGTGGCGTTCTCGAGGGTCACCTTCAAACCCAGCACCTGACCGATGGCGTTGGCCAGGTCGGCGTCCATGCCGATGATGGTCGAGCCGTCCGAGGCGACGAACTCGTCGGGGGCGTACGAGGCATCCATGGCCACCACGAGCGACCCCTTGGACTTGATGGCCGCCGGCACGGCGCTGGCCAGGCTCGGCACGGCGGCCACCGTCGGGATGGTCTCGGTGGAAGCGGCGCCGGCCACCCCCATCTCGATCCCCATCACCACGAGCGCCGTGCTGGCGCCCAGGAGGACCATCGGAACGCACTTCCGTCGCACCATCCCCATCACGCCCACCTCCGGAGCTCGCCGTTCCGTCAATCGTGACACGTTCCCGGGTGCTCCGTGACATTTGTGTGTCAGGTTTGTTTCGTTCCCTGGTCGGGACGATGGGTGGCCGAGGCCGGCGACCCCCAGGGCGCTCGCTCTGGCGGGAACGGAGGACGAACCGGGTCGGTCCCCGCCCGAGCGCCCACGTGCTGAGGATCGCTCCGGCGCCGTCGGCGGGCTACTCGTCGCGCTCGGAGAGCGCCTCGGGATCGTCGAGGAGCACGCCGGCCTCGGCCGCCTCGGTCTCGTCGAGGGGCACCTGGTCCTCCTCCTGCTCGTCGTCGAAGTCGATCTCGCTGTCGAGCGGGGCGATCTCGGCTTCGTCGATCGGCTCCAACGGGTCGGTCGGCTCGAGGACGGGGACGTCGTCACCGGGTGTCGTGGTCATCTGGGGCTCCTCCTCTGTGGGTCGGCCTCACCACTCCGACGAGGTGGTCACCTCCACTCTTACCCACCTCCCGGGGGCCGCCCGCCCTACATCCAGAGGACGGGTCCGACGCATGGGCGAGACAGCAGCGGGGTAGGTAGCCAGTGAACGACGCGAGGGACCGTTCGGGTCCCCAAGGAGCCGACCTATGACCCGCGGCGACACCGACCCGGGGCCGGGCGACAGCGCCCTCGACCTCTTGGAGACCGAGGACATGGAGGTCCGGGACCTGTTCGACCAGCTCCAGGCCACCCGGGGGCCGTCGGTCGACGATCGGGCGGACCACGGAATTCTGGCCAAGCAACTCATTCGGCATGTCGCCACGCGCGAGGCGGCGCTCGACGACGTCGCCCGGGCACTCTCGGACACCGACCTGCGACCACTGGCCGAGCGCATCGCCTCGGGGATGACCGAGCGGCGCCAACACATCGACCGCGTCGAGCACATGTCGCGGGGCATCCAGGGCATCAACCTCAATGCCGGCCAGGACTTCGAGGGTGAGCTCCAGGCGCTGATCGACGTGCTGCGCCCCGAGATCGCCTGGGAGCTCGACGAGGCCATCCCGATGGTCCGCCGCCATCTGGACGAGGGCGACGACCTGGCGCTGCACGGGGCCCACCGGGTCGCCACCCACGCGCCCACGTCGCTCAGTCCGACCGGCCCCAAGTGGTACGAGCGGGCGCCGGTGGTCGGTTGGCTGCTGACCGTCTACACCCGCCTGCGGGACTTCCCCGCCGCCGGGAACGACGTCCCGCGCACCCCGCCGGCGGCGGCTGACGAGGCTCAGATCCCGCCGGCCGCCCGGATGCGCTCGGCCTCGCGTTGGCGCGGTGGTGTTGACGACGCCGGCCCGGCTGCCGGCCAGCTTGGCCGCCAGGTTGTCGCCGATGGTGATCGGCCGGTAGAGCGGCGCCGTCCCCGGCGGGACGCAGCTCGGCAACGTCTCGACGACCGCCTCGACGTTGCCGTCGTGGAAGAAGGCCACCGAACGGCGACGGGCGACCCGGCCGTCGACCACCGGCGGGACCACCCGGTGCATGGTCGACAGCCACCGCTCGTTGGTCCAACGGGCGGTGAGGTCACCCAGATTGACGAGGAGCGCCCCCGGGACCGGACGCACGTCGTGCCACACCCCGTCGTGGTCGAGCACCTGGAGGCCGGGAGCCTGGTCGGCCCACAGCACGGTGACGATGCCGAAGTCGGTGTGGGCCCCCATGCCGACGGCCGAGGGCTCGGGGGCCTCGGAGCCCTCGGGCCGCGTCGTAGTGGTTCATGCGCAACACCTCGATGGCGTGGTCAGTGAAGGGGTCGAAGAACCCCGCCGGCAAGCCGAGGGCGTCGGCGAAGATCCGGACCATGGTGCGGGCCACCCGGCCGGCCTCCTCGAAGTAGGCCGTGACCGGTGCCTCGAACCCGTCGAGCTCGGTCGGCCAGGTGTTCTCGGCGTAGGACTCGTCCGGCAGGTCGAGTTCGGGCCAGGCGGCGGCCGACCGACCGATGTTGAAGCCTTCGAAGTAGTCG
This sequence comes from uncultured Acidimicrobiaceae bacterium, assembly GCA_963730735.1. GTDB lineage: Bacteria > Actinomycetota > Acidimicrobiia > Acidimicrobiales > RAAP-2 > CAVSSX01. The sequence continues at coordinate 477,697 of CAVSSX010000007.1, read as the reverse complement.
CCGGCGTAGGCCGGGACGCCAATGCTGTTGGAGAGGGACTCGGACGCCGGTGGGTTGTAGCCGCGGTTGTGCGGGACCCGGTAGGCGTTCTTGGTGGCCAACGGGAGTTCGAAGAACGAGTCCATGGCGTCGGTCATGGCGTCGATCACCGGCTCGGCGATGCCGTGGCCGAGCACCTGGACGAAGCCGACCTCGCAGCAGGCGATGTCGACGGCGCGGGCGACCCGGGCCCGGGCGCCGGCCGAGCCATCCTCGACATACGGCGAGATGTCGACCACCGGTACGGCGAACGGCGGCCCGGCGTCCTCGGCGTCGATGGCCACGGGCGTCTCCTCTCGTAGCGGCCAGACGGATTCGTGGACCCATGGTACGGGTCCAAGATTTCCGCCCGATGAAGACGGCCCGGGACGTCGCGCGATGCTCGGGTCCTTGACCGAGCCCTCGACGCCCCTGCTCCCCCCGCCCGACGCCCCGTTGGTGCCGCTGCCGGCCCAGCCCGACGGGACCAGCTGGCCGACCCGGGACTGGCCCCTCGGCGGGCTGGCCGACGGCGTCGACCTCGACGACCTCGTCGCCCGGGCCTTCGACCCCGAGGGCGACCTGGCCGAGACCTACGCCGTGGTCGTCGTCCACCACGGCGTCCTGGTGTTCGAGCGCTACGACGGCCTGCTCCCCCAGTGGGACCGGCCCGGGCTCCCGGTGGTACGCGACACCCCGGTGCTGTCGTGGTCGATGGCCAAGTCCATGCTCCACGCCGTGGTGGGCATGCTGGTCGCCGAGGGCCGCCTCCACCTGGAGGCCCCGGCACCGGTCCCCGAGTGGCAGGCGCCGGGTGACCCCCGCCGGGCGATCACCCTCCAGCAGCTGCTGGACATGCGCGACGGGCTGGCCTTCGTCGAGGACTACGTGGACCCCGAGACGTCCGACGTCCTGCAGATGCTGTTCGGCACCGGCCAGGACGACATGGCGACCTTCGCCGCCGACCGACCCCTGGCCGCCGCCCCCGGCGAGCGGTTCTCCTATTCGAGTGGCACCAGCAACATCGTCTCGGGCATCGTGGCCCGGGAGCTCGGCCCGGGCGACCCCTACCGGGAGTTCCTCGAGACCCGCCTCTTCGGGCCGCTCGGGATGACCACGGCCACCCCGACCTTCGACGACGCCGGGACCTGGGTGGCGGCGTCGTACGTCCACGCCTCGGCCCGGGACTACGCCCGTTTCGGCCTGTGGTACCTGCGCGACGGCTGCTGGGAGGGCCGACGCCTCCTGCCGCCGGGCTGGGTCGACCACGCCCGTCGGGCCCGGTCGGTCGATCCCGACGACGGGGACCTCTACGGCTCGCACTGGTGGGTGACCGGCGACCGGTTCGGCACGTTCTGGGCTTCGGGCCACGAGGGGCAGTCCATCGACGTCTGTCCGGCGCTCGACCTCGTGGTGGTCCGGCTCGGCCGGACGCCGACCGAGCACTCACCCGACCTCGCCCGCTGGCGGGCGGCGGTGATCGAGGCCTTCGCGTGAGCCCCGTCGAGCGGGACGGGGGCGGGCGGGACGGTGGCGGGCGGGACGGTGGCGGGCGGGATGCCGACGACGGGCGGTCGGCACCGGTCGGCGCCAATACCTGGGGCGCCGACACCTACGGCGACCCCTGTCGGGGCTGCAGCTTCGCCTGGGACATCAACGGCGACGGGGCCGACGCCCTGGTGCGGGGCGCGCCCGACCGGGTGGCCGCCCTCTTCAGCCAGCGCGGCCTCCCGGCGCCGGCGGCCGGCCAGCCGGAAGGGGACCCCGCCCGCTGGTCGAGCGTCGGCTACCTCCTCCACACGGCCGACAACCTGCGGATCTGGGCCGAGCGGCTGGTCGGCCTGGCCGGCGGCGACGGCGGGTTCACCCCCTACGACCAGGACGAGCTGGCCCGGGTCCGCCACTACGACGCCGTGGCGCCGCTGGCCGCCCTCTGGTCGCTCGAACGGGCCACCGGTGACTGGTTCGCCGCCCTGGCCGTGGTCGGCGACCGACCCGGCCTGGCGCTGTCGAGCGACGAGCGGGGCCGCCTCGATCCGCTCGACTGCCGTCGTCTGTTGGCCCACGAGGTGCACCACCACGTGGTCGACCTCCAGACCCTCCTCGACGAGGGTCAGCCGCCCTCGTAGTCGAACCCGAGGTCCGGTGCGGTGAGGACCGCCCGGAACTCGAGCCCCTCGGCCTCGGCCATGGCCGCCGCCGTTCCACCCCGGTCGACCACCGCCACCAGGAGGATCGGCTGGGCACCGGCGTCGCGCACCGCCCTGGCCGCCTCGAGGAGCGAGGTGCCCCGGGTCACGGTGTCCTCGGTGACCACCACCAGATCACCCGGGTCGAGGGCCCCGGCGATGCGCCCGCCGCCGCCGTGGTCCTTGGCCTCCTTGCGAACGCTGAAGGCCTTGAGCGGCCGGCCCCGGAGGGCCGCCACCCCGGCGGTGATGAAGGCCACCGGGTCGGCTCCCATGGTGAGGCCGCCGATCGCCGTGGCCTCGGGCGGCACCAGCGACAGCACGGCGTCGGCCACCAGGAGCATGGCCTCGGGTCGACACACCGTCTGCTTGGAGTCGATGAACCACGAGCTCCGCCGGCCCGACTTGAGCACGAAGTCGCCCCGGCGCACCGAGTGCTCGAGCAGGTGGTGCCGGAGGGCCTCGTGGTCGGTGGCCGGCAGGTCGGCGCCGTCGCTCATCGGTAGCGCACCTCCCCCGACCCCGGCTCGAGGTGGCCGACGAGCCGGCTCTCGTGGCCGTGCTCGGCCAGCGCCGAGCGGACGGCATCGAGGCCGGCGGGGTCGACCACCAGCACCATGCCCAGACCGAGGTTGAAGACCCGGTCCATCTCGGCCGGCGCCACATCCCCGAGGCGCCGGATCTCGTCGAAGATCCGGGGCACGGGCCAGGCCGTCCGGTCGAGCACCGCGTCGTGGGTCGGCGGCAGGGACCGGGACAGGTTCCCGGGCACGCCCCCACCGGTGATGTGGGCGCAGGCGTGGACGGCGCCGGGAGCCGCCTCGAGCGCCGCCAGCACCGCCGGGGCGTAGATCACCGAGGGCCGGAGCAGCTCGTCGGCCAGGGTGGCGTCGCTCCCGGGCCACGCCGGCTCGTCGAGCGACCGCCCGGCCCGCTCCAGCAGGACGTGGCGGGCCAGGGTGTAGCCGTTGGACCGGAGCCCCGGCGAGGGCAGCCCGAGCAGCACGTCGTCACCGCCCACCCGCTCGGGGCCGAGCAGCGCCTGGCGGTCGACCACGCCCACGGCGAAGCCGGCGATGTCGAGGTCGTCGTCGGCCATGGCCCCGGGATGCTCGGCCGTCTCCCCGCCGAGCAGGGCGCACCCGGCCAGCCGGCAGCCGGCGGCCACCCCGCCGACCACCGCCTCGACCTGGACCGGGTCGAGGCGACCCACGGCCAGGTAGTCGAGGAGGAAGAGGGGCTCGGCCCCGCAGCACACGAGGTCGTCCACGCACATGGCCACCAGGTCGATGCCGACGGTGTCGTAGCGGCCGGTCATCCGGGCCACCAGGAGCTTGGTGCCCACGCCGTCGGTCGACGAGACCAGCACCGGTCGACCGGTGCCGCTCGGTGTCGAGGGCGAAGAGGCCGCCGAAGCCGCCGATGCCCCCGAGCACGCCGTCGCGGGCGGTCGAGGCCACGACGCCCTTGATCCGCTCGACCGCCGCGTCGCCGGCGGCGATGTCGACGCCGGCGCCGGCGTAGGTGGCACCCCCGGGGCCGCTCACGGTCGCCGCCGGTCGGGTCGGCCCATGCCCCGGTTCACACCCCGGGCAGGGCGGCCTGGAGGGCCACCGGCGCCCCGAGGTCGTCGTGGACCTGCCCCGGGCCCGACCGCAGCTCGACCGAGACGGCAACGGGGTAGTTGCCGGTCAGGCAGGCGTCGCAGAACCCGGCCCCCGGCGCGTCGATGGCCCGCTTCAGGTTGTCGAGGCTGATGTAGGCCAACGAGTCGACGTTCAGGTACTGCTCCATCTGCGGCAGGGTCATCGTGGCCGCCAGCAGCTCGTCGCGGTTCGGCGTGTCGATGCCGTAGAAGCAGGACCAGCGGAACGGCGGCGACGAGATGCGCAGGTGGATCTCGAGCGCCCCGGCGTCGCGCAGCATGCCGACCAGGGCCCGGGTGGTGGTCCCCCGCACGATGGAGTCGTCGACCACGATCAGGCGCTTGCCGGCGATGTTCTCGCGCAGCGGGTTGAGCTTGCGCCGCACCCCGTTGGCCCGGGCCTGCTGGTCGGGATTGATGAACGTCCGGCCGATGTAGCGGTTCTTCACCAGGCCCTGGCCGTAGGGGATGCCGCTGTGGCGGGCGTAGCCCTCGGCCGCCGGCACGCCCGAGTCGGGCACCCCCATCACCAGGTCGGCGTCGACCGGTGCCTGCTCGGCCAGCAGCTCGCCCATGCGACGGCGGGTGCCGTGCACCTCCTTGCCGTAGAGGCGGGTGTCGGGCCGGGCGAAGTAGACGAACTCGAAGATGCACAGGTGCGACTCGACCTGCTCGGGCGGGTAGACCTGCTCGGACCGCACCCCGTCGGCGTCGATGATCACCATCTCGCCCGGCTCGAGCTCCCGGACGAACGTGGCCCCGATCACGTCGAGGGCCGGGGACTCCGAGGCCAGCACCCAGCCGGAGGGGTCGTCGGCTGGTCCCAGTCGGCCCAGGCAGAGCGGCCGGAACCCGTGCCGGTCCCGCACTCCGAAGAGGTGCTCGGCGTCGAGCACGACGAAGGAGAACGCCCCCTCGACCATCGGCAGCACCTCGCGGAGGGCCCGGCGGAGGTCGTCGCCGGACGTGCCCGCCCGGTCGTCGCGGCCACCCGGCGTGCCCGGCGTCCGCCAGGGATCCGAGCTGGCCGGATAGGCCTGGGAGAGGAGCTCGGCCACCAGGTCGCTGTCGGAGGTGACCATGCCCGGGAGCATCCCGGCCTCCTTGGCCAGCACGTCGGTGTTGGTCAGGTTGCCGTTGTGCCCGAGGGCGAAGCCGTCCCGCCCGACCGGGCGGTAGACGGGTTGGGCGTTGATCCAGTCCGAGGACCCGTGCGTGGAGTACCGGGTGTGGCCGATGGCCAGGTGACCGGGGAGTCCCGAGAGGGTGCGCTCGTCGAAGACCGCCGTGACCAGGCCCATGTCCTTCACGACGGTGATGCTCTCCCCGTCGCTGACGGCCATGCCGGCCGACTCCTGGCCCCGGTGCTGGAGTGCGTAGATCCCGTCGAACGTGAGCTGGGCTGCGCCCCGACCCGGTGCGTAGATCCCGAAGACCCCGCAGGCTTCCTTCACACTCCGGCCCTCTGCCCCACTGCTCTCCCGTCCGTGGCACGTCGGCACGATCGGCCCGTCACCGGCTGCTCCCGGCCGGCAACGCCCTGTCGGACCCAGTCTCGCACAGGCGTCGACGACCGCAATTCGGCCGACGGCGCCCCGATCCGCTGTCCATCCTAGGGCCGCCCCCCGGGAGCCGAACGGTAACGTCGGCTCCGGTGATCGACCTGCACACCCACTCCACGGCCTCCGATGGCACCGACGCGCCCGAGCGCGTGGCCGAGCTGGCCGCCCGGGCCGGGTGCCGGGCGTTCGCCCTCACCGACCACGACACCCTGGGCGGCCTGGCCGCCGCCCGGCGCCGGGCGGGCGAGCTCGGGGTCGAGCTGGTGGCCGGCTGCGAAGTGTCCTGCGCCTACGCCGGCCGGAGCATCCACGTCCTGGTCTACTTCGTCGACGACGGGGAGGGACCGCTCCAGGACGAGCTGGTGCGGCTGCGCCAGGACCGGGTGGCCCGCAACCGCACCATGGCGGCCCGACTCGAGGCCCTGGGCCTGCCGCTGACCTACGACGAGGTGGTCGCCGAGGCCGCCGGCGAGGACAGCGCCGGCCGGCCCCACTTCGCCGCCGTGCTCGTCCGGCACGGGGCGGTCGAGTCGGTGCCCGAGGCCTTCGACCGGTTCCTGGCCGACGGTCGCCCCGGCTACGTGGAGAAGGCCCGGGTCAACCCGGCCGAGATCGCCGCCCTGGCCTCCGCCTCGGGCGGGGTGGCCGTGCTGGCCCATCCGCTCACGCTGGACCTCGACCGTCCCGACCTGGCGGCGGCGGTCGGCGAGCTGGCCGACGCCGGCCTGCAGGGACTCGAGTGCTACTACGGCCGCTACTCGCACGACGAGCGGGTGGGACTGGCCGAGTTGGCCAAGCGCTTCGACCTGGTGCCGACCGGCGGTTCGGACCACCACGGGACGGTGAAGCCCGACCTCACGGTGGGCACGGGTCGAGGCGACCTCAAGGTCGCCGACCAGCTGCTGGACCGCCTGGCGCAGCGTCGCCCGGGCTGACCCTCCGAGCGACGCCGGCTCAGCCGGCGTCGCCCAAGGCCTCGGGCACGGCACCGGACCAACGGGTCCGGATCTCGTCCACGGCCAGGTCGACCAGCGGGCCATCCGGGCCGTCGATCCGCAGGCGGTCCCCGCCGGCCCGGCCGAGCACGGTCGCCGGGACACCGGCCTGGGCGGCCCGGGCCACCACGTCGGCCGGCCGGGCGGTGGCCACGACGAAGCGCGACGGGAGCTCGCTGAAGAGCTCGGCGTGCCCGTCGACCGGGCCGAGGGTCGCCCCCACCCCGCTGTGGGTCACCATCTCGGCCAGGGCCACCGCCAGTCCGCCCCCCGAGACGTCGTGGACCCCGTCCACCAGCCCGTCACCTCCGCCCAGGTGCTCGGCCACGAGGCCGGCCACCAGGGACGAGACCCGGCGGTGGGCCACCAGGTCGAGCGGCGGCAGGGCTCCCGACCGGTGGTCGCGCACCTCGACCGCCCACCGGCTGCCCCCGAGCGGGTGCACCGAGCCGTCGCCCCGGGCGGTGCGGGCACCCAACAGGACGACCGATGCGTCCGGCGACCACCCGATGCCCGGCGGTCGCGACCGCAGGACGTCGACCAGGCCGAGCACGCCCAGTACCGGCGTGGGGTCGATGTCGGCGCCACCGCTCTCGTTGTAGAAGCTCACGTTGCCCCCGATGACCGGCAGGTCGAGGGCCCGGCAGGCGTCGGACATCCCGTCGATCGACTCCGACAGCTGCCACATCACCTCGGGGTGCTCGGGGTTGCCGAAGTTCAGGCAGTTGACGACGGCCACCGGTCGGGCGCCCACGCAGGCCAAGTTGGCCACGCCCTCGGCCAGGACCAGGGCCGTCCCGGCCCGGGGGTCGAGGGCGCACCACCGTGGGCTGGCGTCGGTGGTGAGGGCGATGCCCCGCTCGCTCCGGGGCAGGCCCGGGCCGGCCAGCCGCAGCAGGGCGGCGTCGCCTCCCGGTCCGACCACGGTGTTCAAGAACAGCTGGTGGTCGTACTGGGAGTACACCCAGCTGGGGTCGGCCAGCAGGGCCAGGAGGTCGCCGCCGCAGTCGGCCGGTGCGGCCAGGCGCCCCGGGTCGTCGGCCCTCCGCTGCTCGAGGTCGGCGGGCGGGGCCAGCGGTCGCTCGTAGAGCGGGGCGTCGTCGGCCAGCGAGCCGGCCGGCACGTCGGCCAGCACCGGCCCGTCGAAGCCGTCGCGGATGCGGAGGCGGCCGACGTCGACCCCGCCGATCTGGTCGGGCTCGGTGACCCGGCCGACGACGGTGGCCCGGATCTCCCAGCGCCGGCACACCTCGGCGACCTCGGGCCACGCCGCCGGGGTGACGATGGCCAGCATGCGCTCCTGGCTCTCGCTGGTCATCACCTCCCACGGCTCCATGCCGGGCTCCCGGCGAGGCACGGCCGAGACGTCCACGTCCATCCCGACCCGACCCCGGGCCGCCGTCTCGCTGGTGGCGCAGGCCAGCCCGGCGCCGCCGAGGTCCTGGATGCCGACCACCAGGCCGGCGTCGAGCAGGGCCAGGCACGCCTCGATGAGCCGCTTCTCCTCGAACGGGTCGCCGACCTGGACGCTCGGCCGCTTGGCGTCGTCGAGCGCCGAGGCGCCCTCGGCGGTCTCGAACCCCGCCGAGGCCAGCACGCTCACCCCGCCGATGCCGTCACGCCCGGTGGCCGAGCCGAGCAGGACGGCCAGGTTGCCGACCCCCGAGGCGGCGCTGAGCACCAGGCGCTCGACCGGGAGCGCCCCGACGCACAGGACGTTCACCAGCGGGTTCTGGGCGTAGCAGGGATCGAAGGTCAGCTCGCCGCCGATGGTCGGCACCCCGACCGAGTTGCCGTAGCCCGAGATCCCCGCCACCACGCCCTCGAACAGCCACCGGTGGCGGGGCTCGTCGAGCGGGCCGAAGAACAGCGGGTCCATCACCGCCAGCGGTCGGGCCCCCATGGTGAAGATGTCCCGCAGGATCCCGCCGACCCCGGTCGCCGCCCCCTGGTAGGGCTCGATGGCCGACGGATGGTTGTGGCTCTCGATCCGGATGGCCACGGCGATGCCGTCACCGGCGTCGACCACGCCGGCGTTCTCCCCCGGGCCGACGAGCACCCGGTCGCCGGTGGTCGGCAGGCGGCGCAGGTGCAGCCGTGACGACTTGTACGAGCAGTGCTCGCTCCACATGACGGCGTACAGGGCCAGCTCGAGATGGTTGGGCTCCCGCCCGAGGACGGCGACCACGTCGGCCAGCTCGCCGTCGGTGAGGCCCAGGGCTCGGTGGAGCGGCTCCTGACCGGGCACGGCGACCATGGTCGACACCGTAGTGGCGACGGCATGGCGCCCGGGACCTGCTCGGCGACCGGTGGGACCGGCAACGTGGTGGTCGGTGATGGCGTTCGACCAGGTCGGCATGTCACCCAACCCACGCCCGGTCCTTGTGGCCTTTGCCATCGGTGGGTGCCGTCCTCTCTTCCCAATTTCCGCCCAACTGTGGGCCGGATGGGTAGGGGAAACCCGAGGCCATCGCATTGTCGCCTCTCCGGCGTCAATCCCTGACCCACAGAGCGGCTGGGGCTCCGGTCTGACCTGCGGCTTCCGACCCAGAGGGCCCACCCGGGACCGGGGGGACCCCCGTCGAAGGGCTCTGGGCAACTGCGGACGCATTTGCCTGGAACACCGAGCCCGGATACCGGGAATTGCCCGCCGACAGGGGATCCCGGGGACGATCGGCCGAGGCCGGGAGGGCCCGGCGGAGCACTTTTGGCGATATGCAATCCCCAGCGCCGGCCCCCGATAGCCTGTGACGGGAGTTCGAAAATCACGCGTCGAATGCAAAAACCCCGAAATGACCAACGACCCAATTCGTGTCTATAGTTACGAGCCGCAGCACACAGAAGGAGAAAGCGTTATGGCGAACACCAAAGCCCGGCCGGCCCGTCGATCGATGAGCAGCGAGCACAAGGCCGCGCTGGCCAAGGGCCGCGAAGAAGGTCTGTCGGTCCGCCGCTACCTCGAGGCATTGGAGTCGTCGCGGCCCAAGCGGGGACGCAAGCGCACGCCGGCCTCCATCGACCGCAAGCTGGCGGCGATCGAGGCGCAGCTGGAGACGGCCGACCCGCTGACCCGGCTCCACCTCCTCCAGCAGAAGAAGGACCTGCAGGACGAGCGGACCAAGACCGGCGACGTGCAGGACCTGTCGGACCTCGAGAAGCAGTTCGTGAAGGTGGCCAAGGACTACGGCGAGCGCAAGGGCATCAGCTACGGCACCTGGCGCACGGCCGGGGTGAGCGCCAGCGTGCTCCAGAAGGCCGGTGTCTCGAGGGCCCGGGGCTGAGGCGCCCGGGCGGCGTCGCCCGAGCGGGCGGGGCCGCTAGGCGGCGCTGGCCGCCGGGACGCCCAACAGGGCCCCGAGCAGCACGGCACCGTCGACCGATCCGAGCAGCTCGTGGCTGGCCCGTTCGGGGTGGGGCATGAGCCCGACCACGTTGCCACCCTCGTTGGCGATCCCGGCGATGTCGCCCACCGACCCGTTGGGGTTCTCGGCGTAGCGCAGGACGATCCGGTCGGTCTCCCGCAGCTGACGCAGGGTGTCCTCCGAGCAGGTGTAGCTCCCCGAGAAGTGGTTGATCGGCAGCCGCAGGCGCGTGCCCACGGGCACGCCACGGGTGAGGACCGAGCCCGACGAGCCGACCACCAGGTCGGCCGGGGTGCACAGGAAGCGCAGCCGGCGGTTCTTGATGAGTGCCCCGGGCAGGAGCCCGGCCTCGGTCAGGACCTGGAAGCCGTTGCAGATGCCGACCACCGGCCCGCCGTCGCGGGCGAAGGACGACACCGCCGCCATGACCGGCGAGAACCGGGCCAGGGCGCCCGGGCGCAGGTAGTCGCCGTGGGCGAAGCCCCCGGGAATGACGACGGCGTCGATGTCACCCAGGCCGGTGTCACCGTGCCAGACCGGTCGGGCCGAACCGCCCAGCCACTCGACCGCCGTCATCACGTCGTACTCGCAGTTGGTGCCGGGGAAGACCACCACCCCGACCCGGGCCGCCATCAGCGACCCTCGGGGTCGAGGGCCACCAGGTCGAGCCGGCTCTCCTCGATGACCGGGTTGGCCAGCAGCCGGTGGGCCACCTCCTCGGCCCGGGTCCGGGCCCCGGCCTCGTCCTCGGCCTCCAGGTCGAACTGGAACGAGCGTCCGGAGCGGACCCGCTCGACCTCGGTGAAGCCGAGGGCGGGCAGCGCCCGCTCGATCGTGGCCCCCTCGGGATCGGCGATCCCCGGTCGCAGCTGGACGTCCACCGTCGCCCGGAATCTCATCGCCGCTGACCCATTTCGGCACCGTACCAGTCGGCCAGGGAGCGCCCGGTGACCCGCTCGTAGGCGGCGGTGTAGCGCTGCGTGGTCGCCGCCACCACGTCCTCGGGCAGCCGGGGCGGGGGCGGCCGGCGGTCCCAGTCCTGGGCATCGAGCCAGTCCCGCAGGGGCTGCTTGTCGAACGCCGGCGGCGTGGTGCCCGGGACGACCTCGCCCGACGGCCACAGACGCGAGGAGTCGGGCGTGACCACCTCGTCGCACAGCGACAGCCGCCCGTCGACCAGGCCGAGCTCGAATTTGGTGTCGGCCAGGATGAAGCCGGCCGCCTCGGCCAGGGCGGCCGCCCGGGCGTAGACGGCCAGGCACAGCTCGCGGGCCTGCTCGGCGAGCTCGGCCCCGACCAGCGCCACGGCCCGGGCGAAGTCGATGTTCTCGTCGTGGCCCTCGGTGGCCTTGGTCGACGGGGTGAACATGGGCTCGGGCAGGCGGTCGGCCAGTCGGAGCCCGGGCGCCAGCCGGGTGCCGTGGACCGTGCCCCGGGCCTCGTACTCCTGGTAGGCCTGGCCGGCCAGGTACCCCCGCACGATGCACTCGATGGGCACCATCTCGGCCCGGCGGACCAGCATCGACCGGCCGGCGAACCCCGGGATCGACGCCGCGCCGGGCACCGCCTCGAGGATGGCCTCGGGGTCCGTGGCCAGCAGGGTCCCGGGCACCAGGTCGGCCACCTCGGCGCACCAGAAGTCGGTCATGGCCGTCAGCACCCGGCCCTTGTCCGGGATGGGCTCGGCCATGATCACGTCGTAGGCCGAGATCCGGTCCGACGCCACCATCAAGAGGCGGTCGTCCCCGGCGTCGTAGAGGTCGCGCACCTTGCCCGAGTGCACCCGGGCCAGCGCGGCCCGCTCATCCGGCGTCGTCCCGGTCGAGGGCGTCCAGGGCCTCGACGAACCGCTCGACGTGGCGGAGGTAGCGACCGAGGTCGAACGCCCGGTCCAGCTGCCCGGCGTCCAGGGTGACCTCGGGATCCTCCTCGAGCACCTGGCGCAACGGCCGCCGGTCGGCCCAGGCCGCCCGGGCGTCGCGCTGGACGATCCGGTAGGCCTCGTCGCGGGTCAGGCCCCCGGCCACCAGGGCGAGCAGCACCGACTGGCTGAACACCAGGCCGAACGACCCCTCGGTCAGGTTGGCCAGGGCCCGCTCGGGGTGGACCACCAGACCCGACACCAGGCCGGTGGCCCGCCGCAGGGCGTAGACGGCCAGCAGCGAGGCGTCCGGGAGCACCACCCGCTCGACCGAGCTGTGCGAGATGTCCCGCTCGTGCCACAGGGCCACGTCCTCGAGGCCGGCCCCGAGATAGCCCCGCAGGACCCGGGCCATACCGGTGAGGCGCTCCGAGAGGATCGGGTTGCGCTTGTGGGGCATGGCCGAGCTGCCCTTCTGCCCGGCGCCGAAGGGCTCCTCCACCTCGCCCAGCTCGCTCCGGGCCAGGTGGCGGACCTCGGTGGCGATCAGCTCGATCGTCGCCCCGACCGAGGCGCAGGCCCAGAGGTACTCGGCGTGCCGGTCGCGGGCGATGACCTGGGTCGCCGGCACCGGTTGGAGGCCGAGCGACCGGCAGACGAACGCCTCGACCTCGGGCTCGATGTTGGAGTAGGTGCCGACGGCCCCCGACAGCTTGCCCACCGCCACCCGGGCCCGGGCCGCTCGGAGCCGTTGGCGGTCGCGATCGGCCTGCAGGGCCCACAGGGCGAACTTGGCCCCGAAGGTCGTGGGCTCGGCGTGCATGCCGTGGGTCCGCCCGGTCACCGGTACGTCGATCAGCTCGACCGCCCGGGCCCGCAGCGCCGACACCAGCTCGTCGGCCGCGGCGATCAGCAGATCGCCGGCCTGGGCCAGGGTGGCGCAGAGGGCCGTGTCGACCACGTCCGACGACGTCAGCCCGTAGTGGATCCAGGAGCCCTCGGGTCCCCCGATGCGCCCCTGGACGACGTCCACGAAGGCGGCCACGTCGTGGTCGGTGACCCGCTCGCGCTCGTTGATCGCCGCCACCAGCTCGGCGTCGACCTTGGGCGCCCGGGCCCGCACGGCGACGGCGTCGGCCGCCGGGACCACCCCGGCCCGGGCCAGGCCCTCCACGGCCAGCAGCTCGACCTCGAGCCACATGGCGAAGCGGGCCTCGTCACTGAAGAGGGCGGCCATGTCCGGCGGCGAATAGCGGGGGATCACGCTGGGGCTCCTGTCCCCGACGCCACGACGGCGGCGGCTCGTTCGGCGATGTCACGACGGCACTGCATCCCGGGCCACGAGACGCCGGCCACGGCCCGGTAGGCCCGGTCCCGGGCGTCGGCCAGGGTGGGGCCGAGGGCGGTGATCCCGAGGACCCGGCCCCCGGCGGTGTGGAACGGGCCCCCGGGCACCGGGCGGGCCACCCCGGCGTGGAACACCGTCGTCCCGTCGACCGGTCGGGCCAGCTGGCCGTCCTGGTCGAGTCCGTCGATGGGATCGCCGGTCCGGGTGGTCGCCGGGTAGCCCTCGACCGCCTGGACCACGCACACCGCCGGGTCGGCCACGAACCGGGGCCGGTCGCCCAGGTGACCCTCGGCCACCGACATGAGTAGGGCCACCGGGTCGTCGGCCAGGCGGGGCAGGACGACCTGGGTCTCGGGATCGCCGAAGCGGACGTTGTACTCGAGCACCTTGGGTCCCTCGGCGGTCAGCATGATGCCGGCGTACAGCACGCCCCGGTAGTCGATCCCCCGGGCCCGCAGGGCCGCCACCAGTGGTTCGACGGCCTCGTCCATCAGCCGGTCGGTGAGGGCGTCGTCCACGTCGGGCACCGGCGAGTAGGCCCCCATGCCCCCGGTGTTGGGCCCGGCGTCCCCGTCGCCCACCCGCTTGAAGTCCTGCGCCGGCGCCAGGGGCACCACCCGCCGGCCGTCGCACAGGGCCAGCAGCGAGCACTCCGGGCCGACCAGGCCCTCCTCGATCACCACCCGTCGGCCGGCCGCCCCGAAGGCCTGCCCCGACAGCTTGTCGGCCACGTCGGCCTCGGCCTCGGCCAGGGTCGACGCCACCAGCACGCCCTTGCCCGCCGCCAGCCCGTCGGTCTTCACCACCCAGGGCCCGGGCAGGCTGCGCAGGAACGCCCCGGCCGACTCGACGTCCTCGAAGACCCCGTAGCGGGCCGTCGGCACGCCCGAGGCGGCCAACACCTCTTTCATGAAGGCCTTGGAGCCCTCGAGCCGGGCCCCGTCGGCGCCGGGGCCGACGACGCGCCGGCCGGCCGCCCGCAGCTGATCGGCCAGGCCGTCGACCAGGGGGACCTCGGGACCGACGACCACCAGGTCGGCCGGGATCTCGACCGCCGGCGCCGGGCTGGTCGTGATGGTGTGCCCCTCGGGGGTGACGCCCGGCATCCCGGGGTTCCCCGGGGTGACCACGACGTCGGTCACCCGACCGAGCACCCGGGCCAGGGCGTGCTCCCGGCCCCCGGTGCCGACCACGCAGACCGTCATGGGCGGGATCCCCCGGTCACGTGGTGGCGAACGACACGAACTGCTCGCGGCCGGGGCCGACGCCCACCAGTCGCACCGGCACCCCGATCTGCTCGGCCAGGAAGTCGACGTAGGTCCGGGCGGCGTCGGGCACGTCGGCCAGCGAGGTCGCCCCGGTCAGGTCGGTGAGCCAACCGGGCAGCTCCTCGTAGACCGGGGTCACCTGGTGCAGGGTCGACTGGTGGTACGGCGGGTACTCGAACCGCTCCCCGTCGGCCTCGTAGGCCACGCACACCTTGACCGTCTCGAAGGTGTCGAGCACGTCGAGCTTGGTCAGGGCGATCTCCGAGAGCGAGTTGAGCCGCACCGCCTGGCGAGCCATGACGGCGTCGAACCAGCCGCAGCGGCGCCGGCGGCCGGTGTTGGTGCCGAACTCGTGGCCCCGCTCGACCAGGAGGTCGCCGATCTCGTTGTCGAGCTCGGTCGGGAAGGGCCCGGCGCCGACCCGGGTGATGTAGGCCTTGGCGATCCCGATGACCTGGTCGATGTCGCGGGGCCCGAGCCCGGTCCCGGTGCACGCCCCGCCGGCCACCGGGTTCGACGAGGTGACGAAGGGATAGGTGCCGTGGTCGAGGTCCAAGAACGTGGCCTGGGCCCCCTCCATCAGGACGTTGCGGCCGGCGTCGAGGGCGTCGTGGACCAGGCCGACGGCGTCGCCGACCATCGGGGCGATGCGGGGGGCGTACTCGTCCAGGTAGCGCTCGCAGATCTCGTCGGCCGACAGCGGGAGCCGGTTGTAGACCTTGGCCAGGACGGCGTTCTTCTCCTTCAGGACCACCTCGAGCTTCTGCCGGAAGATCTTGGCGTCCAGGAGGTCCTGCACCCGCAGCCCGACCCGGGTGGCCTTGTCGGCGTAGGCCGGGCCGATGCCCCGCTTGGTCGTGCCCAGGGCGTTCTTGCCGAGGTAGCGCTCGGTGACCCGGTCGAGCTCCTGGTGGTAGGGCATGATCAGGTGGGCGTTGCCGCTCACCACCAGGCGGGTCGTGTCGACGCCCTTGGCGCCCAGCGTGTCGAGCTCGGCCAACAGGACCGCCGGGTCGACGACCACGCCGTTGCCGATCAGCGGGGTGATGTGGGGGTACAGGATCCCCGACGGCACGAGCTGCAGGGCGAAGGCCTCGCCGTCCACCACGATGCGGTGCCCGGCGTTGTGGCCGCCCTGGTAGCGGACCACCAGGTCCATCTCCCCGGCCAGCAGGTCGGTGAGCTTGCCCTTCCCCTCGTCGCCCCATTGGGTTCCGACGACAACGGTTGCCGGCACGTCATTCCTCCGTCTCGCGCCACGGATTACGCAGCAGTGTACCCCGGCGCCGAGGCCGCCCCCGCCCTGGAGGGCCCGGTCGCCCGGTGGCCGTGGCCTACCATCTCGCCCGTGGTGGCCAGCACTTTCGTCGTCAATCCGGTGATCGTGGTGATCCTGGTGGTGGCGGCCGGGCTGGCCTTCGGACGGGCCGTCGCCTTCCGTCGGGCCACCGGGCGGAACCCCTGGGGCATCCACCCCGTGGTGTGGTTGGTCATCGGGCTGCTCTTCGGCCTGCTCGGCTCGCTGCTGTGCCTGATCGCCGTGCTGACATCGAAGCACCGGGCGCAACGAACGACCGGCTCCGGTGGTGGCGGGGACGGCGGCGCTGGCCGGACCGGGCCAACCGACGTGCCCTCGGCGCTGGTCGTGCCGGCCCCGCCCGAGTCGGCCACGCTCCCGGTCGTCGCCCTCCCGGGCTGGCAGCCCGACCCGTCGGGCCGCCACCAGCACCGCTACTGGTCCGGCGCCACCTGGACCGACTACGTCTCCGACGACGGAGTGGCCACCATCGATCCGCCCCACTGAGGCCGTGGCCGTGCCCCGGCCCGTCGGCCGGGACGGGCGGGCGTCAGCGCAGCACCACCGCGTCGCCCTCGAGGTCGACCACCACCGTCGAGCCCTCGGGGTAGCGGCCGTCCAGCAGCGCCAGGGCCAGGGGGTCCTCGACCTGGTGCTGGATGACCCGGCGGAGCGGGCGGGCCCCGAAGTCGGGGTCGTAGCCGGCGTGGGCCAGGTGCTGCTCGGCCGCCTCGGTCACCGAGAGGTTGAGCCGGCGCTCGGCCAACCGGGTGCGCAGGCGGCCCAGCTGGATGCCCACGATGATGGCCAGGTCGGCCTGGGTGAGCGGCCGGAAGCGCACGATCTCGTCGATCCGGTTCACGAACTCGGGCTTGAAGAAGTCGGCCGGGTCGCCGGGGAGGTTCGACGTCATGATCAGCACGGTGTTGGTGAAGTCGACCGTCCGGCCCTGGCCGTCGGTCAGCCGACCGTCCTCGAGCACCTGGAGCAGCACGTTGAACACGTCCGGGTGGGCCTTCTCGATCTCGTCGAGCAGGACGACGGCGTAGGGCCGACGGCGGACCACCTCGGTCAGCTGGCCGCCCTCCTCGTAGCCCACGTAGCCCGGAGGGGCGCCGACGAGCCGGGACACGGTGTGCTTCTCCATGTACTCGCTCATGTCGATGCGGACCATGGCCCGCGGGTCGTCGAACAGGTAGCCGGCGAGCGCCCGGGCCAGCTCGGTCTTGCCCACGCCGGTCGGCCCGAGGAACAGGAACGAGCCGATCGGCCGGTTCGGGTCCGACAAGCCCGGCCCGGCTGCGGCGGATGGCGTTGGACACCGCCACCACCGCCTCGTCCTGCCCGACCACCCGGGCGTGGAGGCTGTCCTCCATGCGGACCAGCTTCTCGACCTCGCCCTCCATCAGCCGGGTGACCGGGATGCCCGTCGCCTTCGACACCACCTCGGCCACGTCCTCGGCGTCGACCTCCTCCTTCAAGAAGCGTCGGTCGGCCTGCAGCTTGGCCAGCTCCTCGGTGGCCTCGTCGACCCGGCGGGCCAGCTCGGGCAGCTCGCCGTAGCGGATGGCGGCCGCCGCCGAGAGGTCGCCGTCGCGCTCCTGGCGGTCGGCCAGGGCCCGCTTCTCCTCCAGCTCGCCCATGAGGGCCCGGATGGTGGCGATCGCCCCCTTCTCGGCCTGCCAGTGGGCGGTCATGGCGTTGCTCTTCTCGCGCAGCTCGGCCAGCTCGGCCTCGAGCTTGCCCAGCCGCTCGGCCGAGGCCGGGTCCGACTCGCCCTCGAGCGCCACCTTCTCGATCTCGAGCTGGCGCAGCCGTCGGGTGACCACGTCGAGCTCGGTCGGCATCGAGTCGATCTCGATGCGCAGGCGGCTCGCCGCCTCGTCGATCAGGTCGATGGCCTTGTCGGGCAGGAATCGTCCGGTGACGTAGCGGTCCGACAGGAGCGCCGCCGCCACCAGGGCGGCGTCCTGGATGCGCACCCCGTGGTGGACCTCGTAGCGCTCCTTCAGGCCCCGCAGGATGGCCACCGTGTCCTCGACCGACGGCTCACCCACGAAGACCTGCTGGAAGCGTCGCTCGAGAGCGGCGTCCTTCTCGATCGAGGTGCGGTACTCGTCGAGGGTGGTGGCCCCGATCAGGCGGAGCTCGCCCCGGGCCAGCATCGGCTTGATCATGTTGCCGGCGTCCATGGCCCCCTCGGCCGCGCCGGCGCCCACGATCGTGTGGAGCTCGTCGATGAAGGTGATGACCTGACCGTCCGAGTCGGTGATCTCCTTCAAGACGGCCTTCAGCCGCTCCTCGAACTCGCCCCGGTACTTGGCCCCGGCCACCAGCGACCCGAGGTCGAGGGCGATGACCGTGCGGTCCCGGAGGCCCTCGGGGACGTCGCCTTCGACGATGCGGTTGGCCAGGCCCTCGACGATGGCCGTCTTGCCGACGCCGGGCTCCCCGATGAGGACCGGGTTGTTCTTGGTCCGGCGCGACAGCACCTGGATGACCCGGCGGATCTCCTCGTCGCGCCCGATGACCGGGTCCAGCTTGCCCTGACGGGCGGCCTCGGTGAGGTCCCGTCCGTACTTCTCGAGCGCCTGGAAGGTGTCCTCGGGGGTCGGTGACGTCACCCGGTGGCTGCCCCGGACGCTCCGGAGGGCCTCGAGCAGCGCCTCGCGGCCGACCCCGAGGTCGTCGGCGAAGGCCAGCAGCAGGTGCTCGGTGGACAGGTAGTCGTCGCCCATGTCCCGCCGCAGCTCGTCGGCGGCCTCCAGGCCGTCGCGGGCGGCCCGGCCGAGGGTGGGCTCGGAGCCCCCGACCGCCCGGGCCAACCTCGACAGCTGCTCGCCCAGCTGCTGGCGCACGGCGGCCGGGTCGCGGCCGACCTTGGCCAGCAGCGGCTCGGCGATGCCCTCGGGCTGGGACAGGACCGCCGCCAGCAGGTGGGTCGGGGTGACCTCGGCGTGGTGGGCCGCCCGGGCCTGTTCGGTGGCTGCCTGGAAGGCCTCACGGGTCTTGACCGTCCAGCGCTCGGGATCGATGGGCATGCGGCTACCTCCCCACTCTCGATGTGCGGCCACCCGTGAAGGGGGCCGGGGTCTGACGGACCGGCACGAGGTCGCGCCGGTACTTGCGATGCGTGTCCTCGACCGCCTGACGGGCGTCGTCGCGCGCCCGGGCCAGCTCGGACTCGAGCCGCTCGACCTCGGCCTCGAGTTCGAGCACCCGGCGGACGCCCTCGAGGTTCAGCCCGGCGGTGGTCAGGTCCTGGATCCGGCGGAGCCGGTCGAGGTCGTGCTCGGAGAACCGCCGGCTGCCGCCGGTGGTGCGCGACGGGTCGAGCAGACCCTTGCGCTCGTAGATCCGCAGGGTCTGGGGATGCACCCCGGCCAGTTCGGCCGCCACCGAGATCACGTAGACCGCCCGCGCCGACCGGTCGCCGGTCGGACCAGCTCCTCCGTTCGCCATCATCGCCTCACACCCCTAGGTGCTCGCGGGGCGCGGCGTCGGTCACCTCGGCCAGGGACTCGACGGCGGCCCGCTGCTCGTCGCTCAATTCCTTCGGCACCACCACGTCGACCTTCACCATCAGGTCGCCGGGCTTGGTCCCGTTCTTGCCGGCCCCGGCCGGCACCCCACGCCCGCGCACCCGGAGCGTCGTCCCCGGACCGGTGCCCGGCGGGATGCGCAGGGTCACCGGCTCGTCCAGCGTGGGCACGGTCACCGTGGTCCCGAGGACCGCCTCGGGGTAGGTCACGGGCACCTGGACGGTGAGGTTGCGGCCGCGCCGGCCGAACACCGAGTGGCTCCCGACCCGCACGACGACGTAGAGGTCCCCCGCCGGCCCGTTGGCCTGGCCGGCGGCGCCCCGACCCTTCACCCGGATCCGCTGGCCGTCCTCGACCCCCGGCGGGATCCGGACCTTCACCTGGCGGGCCCGACGCTCGGTGCCCGTTCCGTGACAGGTGGGGCAGGGGGTGTCGACGACCGTGCCCCGACCGTTGCACTTCGGGCAGATCGTGCTGAGCGAGAACAGCCCCTGGTTGTCGTCGAGCGTGCCCCGACCGCCGCAGCGGTCGCAGACGTGGCTCTCGGTCCCCGGCGCCGCTCCCGACCCGTTGCACGTCCGACAGCGCGAGTCCTCGGCCACGTTGACCGAGGCCGTCACGCCGCGCACGGCGTCCTCGAAGGCCAGGTGGAGCTCGGTCTCGACGTCGGCGCCCCGCTGGGGAGCGCGCCCGCGCCGCCGGGTGCTCCGGCCGCCGAAGATGCCGCCGAACAGGTCACCGAGGTCGCCCATGTCGTCCACCCGGAACGTGCCGTTGCCCGCCCCCTGGGGTCCCGGCGAGCCGAAGCCGCCGGCCATCGGGCCGACCCGTCGGACCTCGTCGTACTCCTTACGCCGGCCGGAGTCCCCCAGCACGTCGTAGGCGGCCGAGATCTCCTTGAACCGGTCCTCGGAGCCGGGGTTGGTGTCCGGGTGGTACTGCTTGGCCAACTTCCGGTACGCCCGGGTGATCTCCTTGTCGGTGGCCGTGGAGGCGACCCCTAGGACCTGGTAGTAGTCCTTCTCGAACCATTCTCGCTGCGGCGCCATCTCACCCCCGGACGCGGACCATCGCCGGACGGAGCACCTGGCCCCGCCAGCGGTACCCGGCACGAAGGACCTCGTCGACCACCTGGCCGCCGCCGTCGGCCCCGCCATCGTCGGGCGCATGCGCCACGGCGTCGTGGACCACCGGGTCGAACGGCGCGTTGGCCGCGTCGACCCGCTCGAGCCCCTCCTTGGCCAGGGCCTCGATGAGCAGTGACCGCGACTGGGTCAACGCCAGCGCCTCGGACGAGGGCGAGCCCTCACCGGCGGTGGTGTCGAGGTGGGCCTGGGCCAGGTCGAGGGTGTCGAGCACCGGGAGGAGCTTGCCCACCAGGTCGAGGGCGGCCCGGGCCGACTGGTCCTCCTGCTGACGCAGGACCCGCTTGCGGTAGTTCTCGAAGTCGGCCTGCATGCGCTGGAGCGCACCCAGGTACTCGTCGCGCTCGGCGACCAGTCCCGCCACGTCGTCCAGCAGCACGTCGCCGGCCTCGGCCCGCGGATCGCCGACCGGGCCGTCCTCGGCCCGCACCCCGTCGTTCACGCCCGGGGCGGGATGACCGACGACGTCGTCGACGTCCACCGGCTCACTCCCGGCCCCGGTCCCCGGGCCGGCGGGGTCGCCCCCGTCGGTCCAGGGGTCAGGGATACGGCTCACTGCTCGTCGACGATCTCGGCGTCGACGACCTCGTCGTCCGACGTCTCCTCGGCGGCAGCGCCCTCGGCCGTCGGGCCGCCCTCGGCGGAGGCTGCCGACTGCGACGCCTGCTCGTAGAGCCGCTGCGAGAAGCTCTGGCTGGCGGTCACCAACGACTCGGTGGCCGTCTTGATGGCCTCCACGTCGGTGCCCGACAGCGCCGTCTTCACGCCCTGGAGGGCCGTGGTGACGTGCTCCTTCTCGTCGCCCTCGAACTTCTCACCCTGGTCGGCGAGCAGCTTCTCGGTCTGGTACACGAGGGTGTCGGCGGTGTTGCGCACCTCGGCCTCCTCGCGCCGCTTGCGGTCGTCCTCGGCGTGGGACTCGGCGTCACGGACCATCCGGTCGATGTCGTCCTTGGCCAGTGACGACTGGCCGGTGATGGTCATCGACTGGGTCTTGCCCGTCGCCTTGTCCTGGGCCGAGACGTGGACGATCCCGTTGGCGTCGATGTCGAAGGTGACTTCGATCTGCGGGATCCCCCGGGGGGCCGGCGGCAGGTCGACCAGCTGGAACTTGCCCAGGGTCTTGTTGTACATGGCCATCTCGCGCTCGCCCTGGAGGACGTGGATCTCGACCGACGGCTGGTTGTCCTCGGCCGTGGTGAACACCTCGGACCGCTTGGTCGGGATGGTCGTGTTGCGCTCGATGAGCCGGTGCATGACCGAGCCCTTGGTCTCGATGCCGAGGCTGAGCGGCGTCACGTCCAGCAGGAGGACGTCCTTCACCTCACCCTTCAGCACCCCGGCCTGGACGGCGGCACCGATGGCCACGACCTCGTCGGGGTTGACCCCCTTGTGGGGCTCCTTGCCGGTCAGCGACTGGACCAGCTCCTGGACCGCCGGGATCCGGGTCGACCCGCCGACCAGCACCACGTGGTCGATGTCGGAGGTCTGGAGACCGGCGTCCTTGATGGCCGACTCGAACGGGCCGCGGCAGTCGTCCACCAGGTCGGCCGTCAGCTCGTTGAACTTGGACCGGGTCAGCTTGACGTCGAGGTGCTTCGGGCCGTCCGACGTGGCCGTGATGAAGGGCAGGTTGATCTGGGTCTCTTGGACCGAGGAGAGCTCGATCTTGGCCTTCTCGGCGGCCTCCTTCAGGCGCTGGGTGGCCATCTTGTCGTTCGACAGGTCGACGCCCTCGGTGTCCTTGAACGTCTTGACCAACCACTCCATGACCTTGTCGTCCCAGTCGTCCCCACCGAGCTTGGTGTTGCCCGACGTCGACTTGACCTCGAACACGCCCTCCCCGATCTCGAGGACGGACACGTCGAAGGTCCCGCCGCCGAGGTCGAAGACCAGCACGGTGCGGTCCTTGTCCTCCTTGTCGAGGCCGTAGGCCAGGGCGGCCGAGGTCGGCTCGTTGATGATGCGCAGGACCTCGAGGCCGGCGATCTGGCCCGCCTCCTTGGTCGCCGTGCGCTGGGCGTCGTCGAAGTACGCCGGGACGGTGATGACCGCCTGGGTGACGGTGTCACCGAGGTAGGCCTCGGCGTCCCGCTTCAGCTTGCCCAGGATCCGGGCCGAGATCTCCTGAGGGGTGTACGCCTTGCCGTCGATGTCGATGGTCCACGACGTCCCCATGTGCCGCTTCACCGAGCGGATGGTCCGGTCGGGGTTGGTGATCGCCTGGCGCTTGGCCACCTCGCCCACGAGGATCTCGCCGGTCTTCGAGAAGCCCACCACCGACGGGGTGGTGCGTCCACCCTCGGCATTGGGGATGACGACGGGCTCACCCGCTTCGAGGGCGCTCACCACCGAGTTCGTGGTCCCCAGGTCGATACCTACCGCTTTGGCCATTTTGCTTCCTGTCTCTCTCTCGAATCTGTCGTGTCCGCACACCACACCTCTGTGTGATGGTTATGAGTGTAGCAAAGTTGAGTGCCCCATTGGTAAGTTTTCTAGAAGATTTGTGTGAGGGCACAAGAAACCTAGCCCGTCCCAACTTTGGTGTCCCGACAGCGACCACTACGATCGCGTCGATGCCCGAGCTCGTCCTCCTCCGTCACGGCCAGTCCGAGTGGAACGCCCGCAACCTCTTCACCGGTTGGGAGGACGTCGACCTGACCGAGGCCGGGGCAGCCGAGGCGGCCGCCGCCGGGCGGGTGCTCGGCACCGAGACCGGCCTCGACCTGCGGGTCCTGCACACCTCGCTGCTCACCCGGGCCATCCGCACGGCCAACATCGCCCTGCACGCCGCCGGCCGCAGCTGGTTGCCGGTGCGGCGGCACTGGCGCCTGAACGAACGCCACTACGGGGACCTCCAGGGCCGCAACAAGGAGGAGACGGCCGAGCTGCACGGCGCCGACCAGGTCAAGCTGTGGCGCCGCAGCTACGACGTGCCGCCACCGCCGTTGCCCCCCGGCGATCCCCGCAGCGCCCTCGGCGACCCCCGCTACCGCGACGTGGCCCCCGACCAGGTGCCGGCGACGGAGTGCCTGGCCGACGTGCTGGTGCGGGCCCTCCCCTACTGGGACGACGCCATCGTCCCCGACCTCCTCGAGACGGGACGCGACGGGGGCGCCGTGCTGGTCGTGGCCCACGGCAACAGCCTGCGGGCCCTGCGCAAGCACATCGAGGGCATCGCCGACGAGGAGATCGTGGACCTCGAGATCCCGACCGGCGCTCCCTTCCGTTACCGCCTGGCCGACGACCTCTCGGTCGTCGACGCCGGGTACCTGGCCCAACCGGGCGACTGAACTCCCGCCGGCGGTCCCGCCGTCGGTCGGATCCCCGCAACCAGCCGGATCGAAGCTGCCGACGGCGATCGGTCGTCCACCCCGGGTCGCCGCGCCCCGGGACGCGGCAGGGCCGGGGCGCCTCGCCGCGCCCCGGCCCGCCGCTTCGCTCCCGCACTCGGGAACGCACCTACTGGCTAGAGGGCGTCAGACCCCCGCTCACCGGTGCGCACCCGGACGACGGTCTCGACCGGGATGACCCAGACCTTCCCGTCGCCGATCTTGCCGGTGGCCGCCGAGCTGACGATGGCGTCGACCACCTCGTCAGCCTGGGTGTCGTCCACCAGCACCTCGATGCGGATCTTCGGGACGAAGTCCACCTCGTACTCGGCACCCCGGTAGACCTCGGTGTGCCCACGTTGACGGCCGAAGCCCTGCGACTCGGTCAGGGTCATGCCTTGCACCCCGACGTTCTTCAGGACTTCCTTCACGTCGTCCAACTTGAATGGTTTGAGGACGGCGACGACAAGCTTCACGCTTGCACTCCCTTCACTTGTTCCCGCCACGCCGGGCGGATGGGATCGGATGTGGTCAAGGTCGACAACCGACGGCTACTCCGTGGAGGCGGCGCTGGACATGGCCGACACCCGCTCGGAGAAGGTCTCCTGTGGGTAGACCTCCTCGCCGTGGATGGCGACGTCACCGATCTCGAGCACCTCGTCCTTCTCCCGTAGACCTCGGCAGATGAACTTGGTGATGTAGGCCAGGATAACCGTGGCGATGGAGGTGAAGACGATGATCCACACCGCCGCCAGGAACTGTTCCCACACCTGGTGCCAGGACCCGGTGTAGAAGAGCCCGCTGACCGAGAACGAGGAGGTCTTGCCGACCCCGATGTACTCGATCATCCCCGGGTCGGCGAGGAAGCCGACCAGGATGCCTCCCGTGAACCCGGCGAAGCCGTGGGTGTAGACCACCCCCAAGGCGTCGTCGACCTGGGAGAAGGGCTTCAGCTTGGACACGTAGTTCCAGGCGACCCACACGATCGTCGAGCAGATCAGCCCGACCAGGAGGGCGCCGTAGCCGTCCACCCAACCGGCGCCGGGGGTGATGCCCACCAGGCCGCAGATCATGCCGTTGATCGCTCCGAGGAACGTCGGCTTGTGCTCATGGGTGAACAGCATGTCCATGAACAGCCACGTCATCAGACCCGCCGCCGTGGCCAGGTTGGTGTTGAGCACCGCCGAGGCGGCGTCGGCACCGGCGTAGAACGGGTCACCGCCGTTGAAGCCGTTCCAACCCAACCACAGGATGCCGGCTCCGACGGCCACCAGCAGCAGGTTGTTCGGCACACCGTGCAGCCGGTCACGCCGGAGTCGGGGGCCGATGATCCAGGCGAGCGTGAAGCCCGTGACACCGGCGGCCAGGTGGATGACGTACCCACCGGAGTAGTCCACCGCACCCTTGAGGGCGAAGTAGCCACCACCCCAGAGGAGCTTGGCGTTGACCGTGTAGACGAAGGTGATCCACAGCGGCACGAACAGCAGCCAGGCCTTGAACTTCATGCGGCCGAGGATGCTGCCCAGGAACAGCAGCGGCGTGATGGCGGCGAAGACGACCTGGAAGTACGCCAGGGTCGAGTTCGGGAAGTGCCATGGCACGTCGGTCTGGGCTAACGACGACGCCTGGTTCTGTTCGGCGAAGTGACTCACGATCGGCCAGGGCTTCCCAACGAAGTTGTTGAAGAACTGGTCGCCATGGGTGCCGAACAACCCCAGTGTCACGCTGGAGAAGCCCATGTTGTAGGCCCACAGCACCCAGACGATCAACACGATGCTGAAGCCGCTGAAGGCCATGAGCATGGTGTTGACCACCCATTTGCGTTGGACCAGGCCGCCATAGAGGACGGCGATACCGGGGAGGCTCATCAAGCCCACCAAGGTCGCCGCCGTCAGCTGCCAGGTGTTGTCACCTGAATTCAGCCACGCTGGATACGGGATATAGCTTGCTGCTGCTAGCACGCTCGGAGCTCCTCTCACGGGGATCGCGAGACCTGCCATTCCGGTTGCCCGAATCCCTGCTTTTCGCAGGTCGCGGACGCCCGGGGACGGTCAGGCTCGCATTGCCGCCGTCAGTATGGGAGGGCCGAGTTTCCTCCTCAATACGCCCGTGTTACCAGCACGTGAACTCGGCCGACACTACGATTGGGCCATGGCGAACCGAGCAAAAGAACTAGACCTGACCAAGATTTGGCTGTTCTCGACGTGCTCGGGGAAGGACCTACGCACCCTCCACCGCGCCCTCGAAGAAGTCACCGTGCCGGCCGGCAAGGTCCTCACCGAAGAGGGCACGATCGGCCGAGAGTTCTTCATCATCGTGAGCGGCCAAGCATCCGTGCGACGCAACGGGCGCAAGATAGCCACCCTCGGACCCGAGTCGTACTTCGGCGAGCTCTCGCTGCTCGACCGGGGGCCCCGCTCGGCGACCGTCACGGCCGACACCGAGATGGAACTGCTCGTCCTCGGCCAGCGCGAATTCAACGGCGTCCTCGACGCCGTGCCGGCCCTGTCGCGCAAGCTCCTGGCGGCCATGGCCGCCCGCCTGCGCGAGGCCGACACCCGGGCCTTCCACTAGTCCCGAGCGGCCGGTCACCGGCCCGCTCCGGCCCCCGGGGCGCCAGGAGGTCCTCCGGTCGACCGCCGGGGTGTCCCCAGGCCCTACGCCGCAGCCGCCGCCCACGCCCTGCTCAGCCGGCGAGCCCCGGTGGGCGCGGGTCGCCGCGACCGGGGGCCGGCGTGCGCTGGCCGTCCCAGCTGGCGAGCGGCCACCACCGACGAGCGCGACGATGCCCGCTCGAACGAGCGGGCATCGCGCAACTGCTGGAGTGAGCGCACCGGCCGAGGCCGGGTCGGGCCCCTGTCGAAAGGGCAGTCCGACCGACCTCGAGCTCGACCGCTCTAGAGGATGTAGAGCATCTCCTGGTACGTCGGGAGCGGCCACAGGTCGTCGGCGACCAGACCCTCGAGCGCGTCCGACGCCGAGCGGATGGCGTCCATCGCCGGCAGCAGGCCCTTCTGGCAGTGCTCGGCGTGCTTCTCCGTCGACTCGATGTCGTCGTGGGCGATCTCGCTGCGCAACGAGGCGATGCCCGAGCGCAGGGCGGCGATGTACGACGAGAGCTCGGTCAGGGCGCCGGTGTCCGCCTCGACCCCGATGGCCTGGAGGGCGGCCGCGTTGGCGGCCAGCTCGGTCTGGTAGCGCAAGGCCGCCGGCAGGATCACCGTCGTGGCCATCTCCAGGGTCAGGCTGGCCTCGACGTCGATGGCCAGGATGTACTGCTCCAGGGCGATCTCGTAGCGGCTGTGGAGCTCTCGGTGGTTGTAGACGCCGTAGTGGTCGTAGAGCTCCATCGACTCGTCGGTGATCAGGACCGGGAGAGCGTCGAGGGTCGTCCGCAGGTTCGGCAGACCTCGCTCAGCCGCCTCGACCTGCCACTCGTCGGCGTAGCCGTCCTCGTTGAAGACCACCGCACCGTGGTCGGTGATGATGGTCTGGAGCACCGACTGGACGGCGGCGTTGAACTCGGCCCCGTCGGAGATCTGCGACTCGATCTCGGTGGCGATGTGGTCGAACGCCTCGGCCAGGATCGTGTTGATGGTGATCATCGGGCCGGCGATCGACTGCAGTGCGCCCGGCGCCCGGAACTCGAAGCGGTTGCCGGTGAAGGCGAACGGGCTGGTCCGGTTGCGGTCGCCGGGGTCGGTCGGGAGCACCGGCAGCGTGTCGACCCCGATCTCGATGAAGCCCTTCTCCTTGGACGTCGTGGCGCCGCCCTTGGCGATCTGGTCGAACACGTCGGCCAGCTGCTCGCCGAGGAAGATCGAGATGATGGCCGGCGGCGCCTCGTTGGCCCCCAACCGGTGGTCGTTGGTGGCCGAGGCCACCGAGGCCCGGAGCAGGCCGCCGTACTTGTGCACGGCCCGGATGACGGCGGCGCAGAACACCAGGAACTGGGCGTTCTCGTGCGGCGTGTCGCCCGGGAGCAACAGGTTGCCCTCGGTGCCGTTGCCGACCGAGAAGTTGACGTGCTTGCCCGAGCCGTTGATCCCCTCGAAGGGCTTCTCGTGGAACAGGACCTCCATGCCGTGCTTGACCGCCACCCGCTTGAGCGTGGTCATCAGCAGCTGCTGGTGGTCGGCGGCCACGTTGGAGCGCTCGAACATCGGGGCCAGCTCGAACTGTCCCGGGGCCACCTCGTTGTGCCGGGTCTTGGCCGGGATGCCCAGCTTGAACAGCTCACGCTCGGCATCCATCATGAACGCCAGGACCCGCTCGGGGATGGCCCCGAAGTAGTGGTCGTCGAACTCCTGGCCCTTCGGAGGCTTGGCCCCGAAGAGGGTGCGGCCGGCGTTCAGCAGGTCCGGCCGGGAGAGGAAGAAGCTCCGGTCGATCAGGAAGTACTCCTGCTCGGCGCCGGCGAACGACACCACGGCGTCGGGGTTCTCGTGGCCGAACAGGTGGAGGATGCGCGCCGCCTGCTTGGCCATGGCCTGCTGCGAGCGCAGGAGCGGGGTCTTGTTGTCGAGCGACTCGCCGGTCATGGAGATGAAGACCGTCGGGATGCACAGCGTGTTCCCGTTGGGGTTCTCCAGGATGTAGGCCGGGCTGGTGGCGTCCCAGCCGGTGTAGCCCCGGGCGTACGAGGTGCCGCGCAGGCCGCCGTTGGGGAAGCTCGAGGCGTCGGGCTCGCCCTGGGTCAGCGTCTTGCCGGCGAACTCGGCGATGGCCTGGCCGTCGGGGCCGGGCTCGAAGAAGCTGTCGTGCTTCTCCGCCGTGAGGTGGGTGAGGGGGTAGAAGACGTGGGCGTAGTGGGTAGCCCCCTTCTCCATGGCCCAGTCCTTCATGGCCGAGGCCACGACGTCGGCCACCGTCGGGTCCAGGACCTTGGAGTGCTCGATGGTCGACATGACGGACTTGAAGACCGACTTGGGCAGGCGCTGCTGCATGACGGCCTTGGTGAACACGTTCGATCCGAAGATCTCACCGGGCTGCTCGGACGCCGGGAAGATCGCCGGCGGCGCCTCGTAGCTCTTGACTGCGTGGATCGCGTCCCGCCGGGCCTTGCTTCCGCTCATCTGTTGCTCCTTGGAGTCTCTCGTTCCGTGCGTCGCGCCACTTCGGTCGACCGACGGTCGCGTCGCCATCACAACGGTACGGGAGGCACGGGCCAGGAAGGTTTCCGCACGATGAACGTTTCCCCCAGCCGATCCCCAGGATCCGAGGCCGCCGGCGGCGCCCCGGGCGAGCGGTTCCGTCGCCGGTGACCGGTCCTACGCTGGTCGCATGGACCTCGACGACGCCCTCGCCCTGATCGCCGACCGCCACCACGCGGTCCTGACCACGCTCCGATCCGACGGCCGGCCCCAGCTGTCCAACATCGCCTACACGCTGGGCGACGACCGGGTGGCCCGCATCTCGGTCACCGACGACCGGGCCAAGACGAGGAACTTGCGGCGCGACCCCCGGGCCTCGCTGTACGTCCCGGGCGACGACATCTGGTCCTTCGTCGTGCTCGACGGGACCGCCGAGCTACTGCCGGTGGCCGCCGACCCGGCCGACGACACCGTGGCCGAGCTCCGCGACCTCTACCGGTCGATCAGCGGCGAGCACCCCGACTGGGACGACTACGGCCGGGCCATGGTGGCCGACCATCGCCTGGTCATCCGGCTGCGCTTCGACCACGCCTACGGCCTGGCCCACTGACGCCGGAGGTCCGACGCCGGAGGTCTGATTCCCGAGCTCAGTCGGTGGCCGCCTCGGGCGGGCTGTCGGCGACCTCGGTCGGCGCCGGGCCGGCCGCCACCCCGGCGAGGAGGGACTCCTCGACCAGCTGGGACAAGTCGAGCACCCGCACCTCGTCCTCCTTGGCGTGGGCCCGGACGGCGTCGTCCAGCATGATCATGCAGTAGGGGCAGGCGGTCGAGACGACGTCGGCCCCGGTGCCGAGGGCCTCCTCGGTCCGCTCCATGTTGACCCGCTTGCCGATGTTCTCCTCCATCCACATGCGGGCCCCGCCGGCCCCGCAGCAGAAGCCCTTCTCCTTGCAGCGCCGCATCTCGACCTGGGTGGCCCCCGGGATGGCGTCGATCACCGTGCGCGGCTCCTCGAACACCCGGTTGTGCCGACCGAGGTAGCAGGGGTCGTGGTAGGTCACCTTGCCCTTGTAGCCCGCACCCGGGGTCAGGCGGCCGGTCGACACCAGGTGCTCCAGCAGCTCGGAGTGGTGGATGACCTCGAAGTCGCCCCCGAGGGCCGGGTACTCGTTCTTGATCGAATTGAAGCAGTGCGGGCAGCTGGCCACGATCTTCTTGGCGCCGACCTCGGTGAGCGTGGCCACGTTGGCCTTGCCCTGCTCCTGGTAGAGGTACTCGTTGCCGAGGCGCCGGGCCGGGTCACCGGTGCAGGACTCCTTCGGGCCCAGGATGGCGAAGGTCACGCCGGCCCGGTGCAGCATGCGGGCGGTGGCCTGCACACCCTTGCGGGCCCGCTCGTCGAGGGCCCCGGCGCAGCCCACCCAGTAGAGGTACTCGACGTCGTCGGGGATGGTCCCGGTCACCACCGGCACCTCGAAGTCCAGGCTGTCGATCCACTCGGTGCGCTTGGCCTGTCCGAGCCCCCAGGGGTCGCCCTGGTTCTCGATGTTGCGCAGCATCAGACCGGCCTCGGTCGGGAACTCGGACTCCATGAGGACCTGGTACCGGCGCATGTCGACGATGGCGTCGACGTGCTCGATGTCGACCGGGCACTCCTGCACGCAGGCCCCGCAGGTGGTGCACGACCACAGGACGTCGGGGTCGATGGTGAAGGGGACCAGGGTCTCGGGCTCGGCCACGGCCACCGCCCCCTCCTCGCCCTCGGCCGCCGGCTTGGCCAGCAGGCGGGCCGACGAGGAGAACATGTTGTCCCGCAGCCCCATGATGACCAGCTTCGGCGAGAGCGGCTTGCCGGTGTTCCAGGCCGGGCAGGCCGACTGGCAGCGCCCGCACTCGGTGCAGGTGGCGAAGTCGAGCATCTGCTTCCAGGTGAACTGCTCGACCAGCCCGACCCCGAAGACGGTGTCCTCGGTGACGTTCTCCATGTCCATGTCGGGCGTCTTGTCGAGGGCGCCCAGGGCCCGGGGCCGCCGCGAGAAGGCCACGTTGATCGGGGCCATGAAGATGTGGAGGTGCTTGGAGTACGAGACGAACACCAAGAAGCCGGTGATGACGGCGATGTTGAGGAGGAGGAACACCGTCTCGAGCACGCTGTTCACCCCGGTGCCCAACGGGGCCAGGGCCTTGGCGATGCCGTGTGAGGCGAAGGCCCACCAGCCGTAGGGGAAGTGGCCCGTGTTGACCTGGGCCGCCCGGTAGAGCAGCAGGGTGATGATGACCAGGGCGATCATCAGGAGCACCAGCCAGGCGGCGCCGGTGTGCGAGCCGTAGAACCGCGAGCTGCGCTCCTTGCGGCTCGGGGCGTTCTTCAGGCGGATGACGGCGAAGACCACCAGGGCCACCAGCACGGCCACGGCGAAGAAGTCCTCGATGAAGCCCAGCACCGCCGTGTGGCCGATGCCCCAGAAGGCGAAGTTCCGGTCGAACAGCGCGCCGTAGGCCTCGACGATGGTGAACAGCAGGACCGTGAAGCCCCACATGGTGAAGAAGTGGGCGGTACCCGGGATCGTCCACTGGAGCAGCTTGCGTTGACCGGCGACTTCGGTGAGCTCGGCCTCGGCCCGCGGGAAGATGCTGCCCCGGGTGCGGTCGGGCGCCGGCGCCCCCGACCGGATGAGGCGGGACAGCCAGTAGAAGCGGCGACCGGCGATGGCGAACGCCACCACGGTGACCGCGAGCCCGATGATGATCCTGACCGGCACTGATTCCTCCCCTGTTGTCCTTAGTTCGTTGCTCGCCGGGGCCGTCCGGGCGAGCCGGGCGACGGGCGGCGTCCCCCGTGGCTCATGGCTTGCGGAAGTTGTCGGCGTAGCGGCTGGGCGTCGGGCCCCATTGGCCCTGGTACTTCGACCCGAGGCCCGACGACCCGTACGGGCGGTCGGCGGGCGTGGTCATCTTGAGAAAGCTGATCTGCCCGATCTTCATGCCCGGGTAGACGGTGATCGGCAGGTTGGCCACGTTGGACAGCTCGAGGGTCAGGTGGCCGTCCCAACCGGCGTCGACGAAACCGGCCGTCGAGTGGATCAGCAGCCCCAGGCGCCCGAGGGAGGACTTGCCCTCCAGCCGGGCCACCAGGTCGTCGGGGATCCGCACCCGCTCCGAGGTCGAGCCGAGGACGAACTCGCCCGGGTGCAGGATCAACGGGTCGTCGGGACCCACGTCGATCAGCTCGGTCAGGTCCTCCTGGTCCTCCCGCACGTCGATCACCCGCTGGGTGTGGTTGCGGAACACCCGGAAGTACTGGTCGACGTGCAGATCGACCGACGAGGGCTGGATGCAGTCGTCGCCGAGCGGGTCGATGACGATGCGACCGGACTCGAGCTCCTGTCGGATCGTGTGGTCGGAGAGCACCATGGCGGCTTGACGATAGTGTGGCGGGCGCTCGCGGGCGTAGTTCAGAGGCAGAACATCAGCTTCCCAAGCTGAGAACGCGGGTTCGATTCCCGTCGCCCGCTCCAGGTCAGGACGCCTGTCCCTGACGAGATCGTCCCTCCTGGCCAACCTGGCCGGGCACCCGCCGGTGCCGCCCCCGGACCGGTCACGCAGCGGCGGTTCCGCCGCCCTCGCCGCCGGGCGCTCGCCCCGCCCGCCACAGGTCTCGCAGGAGGGCGGTTCGGCCAGGTGGTGGATCACCTCCTGGTTGGTCCTCCAGATGACCCCGATGGAGGGGATACCGGATCCAGACCCCACGGCTACCGGCCGGAGCTCGGCACGACGAACCGGGCACGAGGCCGGAGGTCGCCGGACGACGGTCGCCTCCGTTCGCTGACCCCGAGGGCGGTCCGGCGGGTTCGCTCAGGCGTCTCGACGCTCCAGCAGGAGCAGGGCGATGACGTAGACGACCACCACGAAGGCGCACATGACGCCAAATCCGGGCCACGGCTGCAGGGTGTGCGCCGAGTGGTACACGTTGGTGATCTGACTGCCGGCCAGGGTGGGCCAGTACTCCGAGACCGGGTGGCGCCAGGAGTCCGGCAGGGCCTGGACGATGCCCGGCAGGACGAACAGCAGGGCCACCATGCTGGCGATGGCCGCCGCCGAGTGCCGGAGCAGCGCACCGACGGCCACGCTGAGCACGGCCAGCGCCGCCAGATACAGCCCCGAGCCGACGACCGCCCGGGCGACCCCGGGATCGCTCAGCGTGGCGTAGGGCGCGTGACCCTTGATGAGCGACTGTCCGAGGAAGAAGGCCACGAAGCTGATGATCTCGCCGGCCACCAGCGCCACCACCAGGTAGGTCAGCGACTTGGCCAGCAGGACCCGGCCCCGCTTGGGCACGGCGGTGAGGCTGGAGCGGATCATGCCGGTCGAGTACTCCGAGCTGATGTAGAGCACGCCGAGGACGGCGAAGGCCAACTGGGCGATCCCGAGGCCGGCGGTGCTGATCGAGGTCGGGTCCCAGGTCAGCTTGTCCGAGATACTGGCCGTCGAGTAGCCGTGGGCGGCAGCGGCGCTGATGGCCGCACCCAGACCGACGCCGAGGACGGCGGCGATGACGAGGGCCCAGAAGGTCGACTGGACCGAGCGCAGCTTCGTCCACTCCGAGTGGAGGACGTCGACGAAGGTGGCGGGGGCAATGGTCGGGGTCGGGTTGACGGTGGTCGTGGTCATCGGGCCGCCCCCGTCGCCTGGAACTCGACGCTCTCACGGGTCAGCTCCATGAAGGCCTCCTCGAGCGACGCCCGGATCGGCGTGAGCTCGTAGAGCACCACGCCGTGAGCCGCCGCCAGCTTGCCCACGTCCTCGCTCTCCATTCCCGACACCTCGATGACGTCGGGGTCGGTGGCGCCGGTGGGTTCCGGCGGCGGCGGCGCGACCGGGTCCGGTGGGCGTTCGGCCGGCGCCTCGGCGGCCGGCGCGGCCGGCGCCGGGGTGGCGTAGGGGTCGGCCAGGGATGCGCCGTCGATCGGGCTCGGGGCGGCGCCGAGCAGCGGTGCGTCGGGGTCCGGCAGGTCGTGCGGGTAGGCCCCGGCGGCGGCCCCGGCGCCGAGGGCGGCGTTGCCGCCGGTGGCCACGCGGCTCCCGGCTCGGACGGTGGCCCCGGCCCCCCGGCACAGGTCGGCCAGCTCGGCCGCCTGCGGGCTCCGGACGTGCACCGCCTGCTCGGAGTTGGTGCGGATGAACTCGTCCACGCTCATGTCGGAGATGAGCCGACCCCGGCCGATGACCAGGATGTGGTCGGCGGTGAGCGCCATCTCGCTCATCAGGTGGCTCGACACCATGACCGTGCGCCCTTCGCCGGCCAGCGTGCGCATGAGGTTGCGCACCCAGACGATGCCCTCGGGGTCCAGCCCGTTGACCGGCTCGTCGAAGATGAGGACGGCCGGGTCCCCGAGCAGGGCGGCGGCGATGCCCAACCGCTGGCCCATCCCGAGGGAGAACCCCTTGGCCCGTCGCTTGGCCACCTGCTCGAGCCCGACCAGCTGCAGCACCTCGGTGACCCGGCGCTTCCCGATGCCGTTGCTCTGGGCCAGGCACAGGAGGTGGTCGTAGGCCCGGCGGCCACCGTGGAGGGCCTTGGCATCGAGCAGCGCCCCCACCTCACGCATCGGCGCCGGCAGGTCGCGGTAGCTGCGCCCGTCGACCGTCACCGACCCCTGGGTCGGCGCGTCGAGGCCGAGGATCATCCGCATCGTGGTGGTCTTGCCGGCCCCGTTCGGGCCGAGGAACCCGGTGACCATCCCGGGTCGGATGGAGAACGTCAGGTCGTCGACGGCGACGGTGGTGCCGTAGCGCTTGACCAGGTTCTTGGCTTCAATCACTCGAGCTCCTTGGCGGCGGTGGCGATGGGCATCGGTGGGTCGACCCGGCGGGGGCCACCCGGAACAGCGTCACATCGAGAGCGAGTTGCGGACCGTTCTACCGCAGTTGTCCAGGTTCGGGGACGGGCCGTCCCTCCGGCATCGTTCGAGCGACCCCCCACGGCTTCGAAGCTAGCCCGTGCGGCACCGACCAGTGTGCAATGGGCATTGGCTACCGTTGGCCCGGGCCGTCGGTCGGGGCCCGCCGGCCGCCGTCGTCGCCGGCCCCCCGGCTACCATTTTCCGACGGTGGGCGCTGCGGGCGGCAGCGGAGGACGGGAGTGTCGATGACCAGAGGAAGAGTGATCGCCGGACGGCGGGCGGCCGGGGCGCTGATGGGCGCCGGACTGGCGGTCGTCGGCGGGCTGGTGGTCGCCGCCCCGGCCGGCGCCGCCGGCAAGGCGCACCGGCTGACCTGCTCGCAGATGGCCACGGCCAAGATCAACGCCACCCTGGGCGTCAAGCTGGCCGCCCCCAAGGAGCTGCACAACGGCTCGGTGACCGTCTGCACCTACCCCCAGGGCGCGCTGACCGACAAGGTCACCGTCCGCTACGAGACGGGGATGAACGCCGCGTCGTTCCTCGCCACCGAGACCGGCTTCACCTCGCACAACGAACCGGTGACGCCGGTCGCGGGCTTCGGCTCGAAGGCCTTCACCTCGACCATCGGCGGCGGCACCTACGCTGTGAACAGCCTCTCGGCCCTCAAGGGATCGACCAACGTCCTGATCAGTGCGTCGGTCCCGCTCGGCAAGGTCGAGGCGCTGATGCACCGCATCCTGACCACGATCTGAGCGCTCAGCGGTAGGTCACGATCCCCTGGTCGATGACCGTGGCCCCCGATGACGACTCGGTCACGAACACCGACGTGCCCGGTGCGGTCTCCCAGGTCGAGACGGTCAGGCTCTCCCCCGGGTAGACGGGCTTCGAGAAGCGCCCGTCCATCCCGACGAAGCGGGCCGGATCCGAGCCGCACAGGGTGTGCAGGAGGGCCCGGCCGGTGGTGCCGTAGGTGCAGAGCCCGTGGAGGATCGGCCGCTCGAAGCCGGCCCGGGCGGCGAACGCCGGGTCCGAGTGCAGCGGATTGCGGTCCCCCGAGAGCCGGTACAAGAGGGCCTGGTCCTCCCGGGTGGCGTACGTGACCACGTGGTCGGGCTCCCGGTCGGGTGGGGCGTTCTTCGGGCCCGACGGCCCCCGGTCGCCGCCGAAGCCACCCTCGCCCCGGATGAACAGGGACATCTGCGTGGAGAACATGGGGTCGCCGCTCCCGGCGTCGACCGAATCGCTGTCCATCACCACCACCGCCGCCGAGCCCTTGTCGTAGATCGCCGCCACCCGGGTCACGGTGCGCACCCGACCTTCGGGCGGGAGCTCCCGGTGCAGGGTGAACGACTGACCCCCGTGCACCAGCCCGGTCCAGTCGAACGTCCCGAAGAGGGCGGTCGAGCCCAGGGCCGACCCGGCGATGACGGCGAAGGTCGGGAGGACCCGCTGGGTCACGTCCTGGCTGTTCTCGGTGGTGAACTCGAGTTCGAAGCCGGTCGGGTCGCTGGCCCCGGCCCCGACGCCCAGGGCGTAGAGCAGGCAGTCCGTGGACCCCCAGGCGTACTCGGACGGTTCGGTGGCGGCGCCGACGGCGCCCGGGTCAATCGGCACGTGGCCTCCTTACGATCGTGGTCCGTCGGGCGGTGGCCCTCGACGGCTGGACGGTGACCGGTTCCATCAGGCGATGGCGCCGGTGGCCCGGAGCGCCGCCCGCTCGGCCTCGCTGAACCCGTGCTCGGCGAGGACCTCGTCGGTGTGCTGACCGACGGTGGCCGGCGGGCGCGACACCGTGGGCGGCGTGCGACTGAAGCGCGGGGCCGGGCCCGGTTGGGCCACCCCGGCCACCTCGACGAAGGTGCCCCGGTGCCGGTTGTGGGGATGGTCGGCGGCCCCGGTCATGGTGAGCACCGGGGCGAAGCAGGCGTCGGTGCCCTCGAGGAGCTCGCACCACTCGGCCTGGGTCCGGCCCCGGACCACCTCGGCTAGGGCCGCCCGCTGCTCGGGCCAGCGGGCCCGGTCCATCTGCCGGGCGTCACCGAGGTCGGCGCCCGTCCGCTCCAGCAGCTCGGCGAAGAACTTGGGCTCGATGGCCCCGAAGGCCACGTACCGGCCGTCGGCCGTCTCGTAGGTGTCGTAGAAGGGGGCGCCCCCGTCGAGCAGGTTCGTCCCCCGCTCCTCTCGCCACACCCCGGCCGCGCGGAACCCGTGCAGCATGGACATGAGGAGGGCGGCGCCGTCGACCATGGCCGCGTCGATGACCTGGCCACGGCCCGACCGACGGGCCTCGAGTATCCCGCACACCACGCCGTAGGCCAGCAGCATGCCACCCCCGCCGAAGTCCCCCACCAGGTTGAGCGGGGGGACCGGGGCGCCACCGGCCGGACCGATGGGGTCGAGCGCCCCGGCCAGGGCGATGTAGTTGATGTCGTGACCGGCCGCCTCGGCGTACGGACCGTCCTGGCCCCACCCGGTGATCCGGCCGTAGACCAGCGCCGGGTTGCGCTCGAGGGCGATGTCCGGGCCCACCCCGAGCCGTTCGGCGACCCCGGGGCGAAAGCCCTCGATGAGGGCGTCGGCCCCCTCCAGGAGACGGAGCACCGTGGCCACGCCGTCGGGGTGCTTGAGGTCGACGGCGATACACCGCCGGCTGCGGTTCAGCACGTCGAGGGCGGCCTGGGCGGGATCGCCGTCGGGCACGTAGGCCTGGGTCCGTTCGACCCGGATGACCTCGGCCCCCATGTCGGCCAGCATCATGGCGGCGAACGGACCCGGTCCGATCCCGGCCAGCTCGACGACCGTCAGCCCCTCGAGCGGCCCGCTCATGTTCGGCCCGGCTCCCGGTCGGACGGGGCGATCGGTGCCGGCGGCACGGCCCACTCGACCACCAGCGCCGCCTCGTCGGCCACGTGGCGGCGGAAGCCGTCGGCGATGGCCCGCTCGGCCTTCTTGCCGACGAAGGCCAGGTGGACCTCCAGGTCACCGCTGACCACCATCTTGGTCCCCTCGCCGTCCGCCTCGAACCGGTACGTCCCCGAGCACGTGAGCCGGTCCTCGTAGTGATCGGGTTCCATCACGAACGGCATGTCGTGCTGGGCCGGCCGCACGGTGGTCCGGGTGACCCAGGTCAGCTTGTCGGGGTCGACGAACTTGCGGGCGGCGCCCGACACGTTCCCGGTGAAGGCCAGCCGCACCGCCACCTCCACCTGCCCCTCGTCATCGGGCCCCGTGTGCTCGAGTACCTGGCGCAGCCCGAGCTCGGGGACGGCCGCCATGGACGCGTAGAACTCCGGGTCGGCGTAGGTGGCCAGGACCACGTCGGGCGATGCCCCCACCAGCTGTTCGATCTCGAAGTGCACGGGTGCCGCTCAGCCGGCCGGGCCGGCGAGCTTGCGGTGGTCCCAGCTCACGACCCGGTCGACGTCGAGGACCACCGCCACCCGCTTGCGCAGCATGAGCTCGACCGCCGGGCGGAGCTCCTCGTTGTAGGGGCCGTAGTACCGCTCGAACACGTCGACCCCGAGCGACCACATCTGGTCGGGGTCCTCGACGATCCGGCCCCGGCCGACGAGCTCGACGCCCCGCAACTCCTCGTAGGTGTCGCCGGCCTCGATCATGCAGGTGAGCCGGGGGTCACGGGCGACGTTCCGGGCCTTCTGGGACTTGGCCTTGGTCTCGATGGCGAGGCGACCGTCGAGGAACCCGTACCACATGGCCACGGCGTGGATCGTGCCGTCATGGTTGAGGGTGCACATGGTCATCGTCCGCTGCTCTTGCAGGAACGCCTCGACCTCGGCCGGGGTCATCTGGACCAGAGCACGCTGCTTCACACCCCCGGTCGCCTGACCCTCGCTGCTGCTCATCGACCCTCCCGACCTGGTTGTTCGTCGTGACCCGACCCTCGACGACCGTCGGCACGAGGCGCCGACGGACGTCGGCCACGGCCCCGGTGACCGGGTCGGCGGCTCCTCAGCGTAACCCCCACCCCAGCCGGAGCCCACGGAACGGCGCCCGGAGCGTCGCCCGCTGCACCCAAGAGTTCACTTGCCCTTCATCTCGGTGTTGCGGGCGGGTCGCGGACCGTTCATCTGGCTTCCGTAGCGTCGCTGGCGATGGTGCACCCCCTGCGACGACCTCGACTAGCGGTCCTGCGGCACGAGCCGTCCGCGACGACCACGGCGCCGAGCCCGGTGGACGCCTCGGGCTCCCCGACGCTGGCGGCCGCGCCTCCTCCCGTCCCCCCCCACCTCGCTGGCCGACGCTCGCCGCGCCCACCCCTCCGCCGGCGCCACCCTGGCGTACCTTCCGGGCACGGCCGGACCCACCGGGTCCCCCGACGACGCGGCATGACGACCACCCAGGTCCGCGAGCCCACCGGCAAGCCGGCACGCGACAGTCGCCCCTTGGTGCTGGTGGTCGACGACGAGGAGTCCTACCGTCAGGCGCTGGCCTCGGGCCTGGCCCGGGAGGGCTTCAACGTCGAGTTGGCCGCCGACGGCCACGAGGCCCTGCGCCTCTTCCACCGGGTGCACCCGGACCTGGTACTCCTCGACGTGATGCTCCCGGACCAGTCCGGGGTGGAGCTGTGCCAACGCATGCGGGCGCTCGCCCCGGTGCCGATCATCATGGTGACCGCCCGGGACTCCGAGGTCGACGTGGTGCTGGGGCTGGAACTGGGTGCCTCGGACTACGTGGCCAAGCCCTTCCGGCTGCGCGAGCTGGTGGCCCGCATGCGGGCCGTCCTGCGTCGCGGGTCCACGTCGCCCACCCCCCGGGACGAGGTGGTCCACGCCGGGCCGGTGACCCTCGACACGGGCCGGCGCGAGGTGACGGTCGACGGCAACTCGGTCGACCTCTCCCGCAAGGAGTTCGACCTCCTGGCGCTGTTCATGGCCCATGCCGGCCAGGTGGTCACCCGTGAGTGGTGTATCGACCGGCTGTGGTGGGATCAGGATCTCTCCGACACCCGGACCCTCGACACCCACGTGAAGCGGCTCCGCCGGAAGATCGAGCCCGACGCCGCCCACCCCCGCCACCTGGTGACCGTCCGGGGCGTGGGGTTCCGCTTCGAGCCCTGAGGGCACCCCGGGCCGGCCGAACGGGTCGTTGGTACGCTGCCCGCATGCGCAAGGGCGACGTCGCACCGGATTTCGAGCTCCCCGACGAGACCGGGACACCGCGCAAGCTGAGTGACCTGCTCGAGGCCGGACCGGTGGTGCTGTTCTTCTACCCCGGGGCCATGACCTACGGGTGCACCAAGGAGAGCTGCCACTTCCGCGACCTGCAGGCCGAGTTCGAGGCGGTGGGGGCCCAGCGGGTGGGCATCAGCGCCGACCCGGTCGAGAAGCAGAAGCAGTTCTCCGACAAGCACCGGTTCGACTATCCGCTGCTCTCCGACGAGGGTGGCGCGGTGGCCCGGGCGTTCGGGGTGAAGCGCTCCCTCGGGTTCCTTCCGGTCAAGCGGTCGACCTTCGTCATCGACCAGGACCGACGGATACTCGAGGTCATCCACTCCGAGATCAACTTCGGCGCCCACGGCGACCGGGCGCTCGAGGTCCTGCGGGCCCGCTCCGCCGCCTGACCCCGCAGTCCTGACCGCGCAGTCCTGACCCCGCAGTCCGCTCCTGACCACCCAGGGCCTGGTCAACGGCGGCCGCCCCCGGGCCGGCCGCGCCACCATCCGGGTGGGCGGCGGGACCCACCGGGGTCCCTAGGCTCTCGTCCCGTGCCCGGGCGCATCTTCGTCGACATCGCGCCACTGCGCGACAGTCGACAATTCCGCTTGCTGTTCAGCGGGCAACTGGTCACCACCCTCGGCAGCAACCTGACGATCGTCGCCATCCCCTACCAGGTGTACTCGCAGACCCACTCGTCGTTGCAGGTCGGGGCGATCAGCCTGGTCCAGCTGGTGCCGATGGTCATCGGGTCGCTGATCGGGGGCTCGGTGGGCGACGCCGTCGACCGACGCAAGCTGATCCTCTACACGAGCGGCCTGCTCACCCTGGCCAGCGGTGCCCTGGCCGTCAACGCCGCCGTCGCCCACCCGTCGCTGCTCGCCCTCTACCTGATCAGCATGGTCGCCGCCGCCCTCACCGGCTTCATCAACCCGGCCCGCAACGCCGTGATCCCCTCGCTGGTCTCCCCGGCCCACCTGGTGGCCGCCTACGCCTTCACCCAGGTCGTCTACCAGGTGGGATCGATCGTCGGCCCGGCCATCTCGGGCCTCCTGATCGACGGGATCGGACTGGCCTGGGTCTACGGCATCGACGCCATCAGCTTCCTCCTGTCGGTGCTCACCATCGCCCGGATGACGGCCCTCCCCCCGGCGGCCGGGGCCGCCCGGCCCGGTTTCGCCTCGATCGTGGAGGGGCTGCGGTACATGCGGGGGCGGCCGGCCCTCCAAGGGGTCTTCCTGATCGACATCAACGCCATGGTCTTCGGGATGCCCCGGGCCCTCTTCCCGGCCCTGTCGGAGAACGTGTTCCACGGCGGGGCCACCACCCTCGGGTACCTGTACGCCGCGCCGGGGGTCGGGGCCCTCCTCGGGGCGCTCACCACCGGCTGGGTGGCCCGCATCCGGCGGCAGGGCTGGGCGGTCATCATCGCCGTCCTGGCCTGGGGGGCGGCCATCGCCGTGTTCGGGTTCGTCCACACCCTCTGGGTGGCCCTGGTGCTCTTGGCCATCGCCGGGTGGGCCGACGTGATCTCGGCCGTGCTCCGCAACACCATCCTGCAGACCTCCATCCCCGACCAGTTCCGCAGCCGCCTCTCGTCCATCCAGATGGCCGTGGTCCAGGGCGGGCCCCGGCTCGGGGACATGGAGTCGGGCACGGTGGCCGCCCTGGTGAGCACCGAGTTCTCGATCGTGTCCGGCGGGATCGCCTGCATCATCGGCGCCGTCGTCCTGGCCCGGCTCCTCCCGGCCTTCCGGCGCTACGACACCGGAGCCGAGTCCGGTGGCCCCGAAACGCAGAGCAGCGAGCTCGACGACCCGGGCGGGGCCGGGCCGGGAACCTCAGGCTCTAGTTCAGGCTCAGGCGAGTAGCCGGGTCGAGAGCAGGTCGAGCACCTGGTCGAGGGCCGCCCGGGTCGGGGTCCCCGGCTCGTCCACCAGGTGCTCGGTCAGGACCGAGTGGGCCGCCGTCGGATGGCCGAACGGGTTCCCGGGCGACGAGTCGATCTCCACCGCCACGAACCGGTCACCGAGCTCCTGGCGCAGGCGTTCGAAGCGGGCCGGCGGCACCGCCCGGTCGCCGGTGAAGCGCAGCCCGAGCACCGTCAGGTCCTCGACGGCACAGCGGGCCCGGACCCGGTCGAGGTCCGCCGTCGACAGTCCGAGGTCCTGGCTGCGCCGGGCCCCGAGCGGGAGGGGCAGCGACGGCTGGGCGAGCACCGGGGCGAGCACCGGGGCGTCGGCCATCATGGCCAGGGCGAACCCACCGGTGAAGCACATGCCGACCACCCCCACCCCGGGCCCCCCGCACTCCTCGTGCAGCGATCGGGCCAGGGCCTTCAGCCATTCCATGATCGGCGAGGCCGCCCCGGTGGCCAGCACGTGGAACTCCCGTGACACGCAGGCCCGGGCGAACGACGACAGCACGTAGGTCGGGCTGGCGGCCCGACCGGGGTCCCCGAACAACTGGGGGATGGCCACCGTGCACCCGAGGTCGGCGACCCGGCGAGCGAAGTCGGCCACCCCGGGGGTGATCCCCGGAAGCTCTTCGATGACCACCACGGCCGGCCCGGTCCCCTTGCGGTAGACGTCGCGGGACTCGCCGCCGCTGGTGAACCGGCGTCGATCGAAGTCGGCCAGGACCTCGAGCGCCATGTCCCCGGACCCTAGTGCGGCCGCGTGCCCGGCTCCCGGCCGCCGCGGCTAGCCGGCGGTATGCACCACGTGGCGGAGGAAGAACGACCCGATGATCTGCAGCAGGCCGATGATGATGAACCAGATACCGAGCAGCGTGGCCAGGGCGTTCAGCGAGCCGGTCGGGATGCAGATGACCACGATGCCGGCGGCCAGGCTGATCACGCCGAAGATGGCCGACCAGAGGCGGGCCGGGCGGTCGGGATCGGCCGCCGACAGCAGCTCGGCCAGCCCCTGGATGATCCAGACGATGCCGATGAACAGGGCGATCAGGGCCCGGGTCACGTGGAGGTGGCGGATCAGGATCACGCCGAGCACGACGAAGGCCAGGCCGACGATGGCCGACCAACCCCGGCTCGGCGAGTTGTGGTCGAGCGCCCGGATGAGGTGGAAGATGCCGCCGACGAGCAGGAGGATCCCGAGGAGCACGGCGATCACGTTGATCGACGTGCTGGGGTGCAGGGTGATCACGATCCCGAGGACCAGGGTGACGAAGCCCACGAACAACGTGACCTTCCACGAGGTCCGCAGGATCCCGAGGTCACTCGGACTCAGGCTGTCGTGACCGGTCTGGCTCATCTGGTTCCCTCCCGTCGCTCGGCCGAGCCGTCGGCCCGCCAGGGCACCCCGTTCGAGCTGCCTCGGAGAGCATAGGGACCGCCGGTTGGGCGTGCCGAACCGGACCCGGCCGTCGGCCCCGCCGACATCGGTCTGCGGCTGGTTCGCCTGCACCGGCGGCTGGCTCCTACGGTCCGCCGGGCCACGGTCCGGTCAGGACCGCACCCGACCGGCGCCGCCCGACCAGGACGACGTCGCTCGCCGTCGGTGGGCCGGGAGGGCCCCGGCCGACGGGGCTAGCGCTGCCAGACCCTCACGTAGGCCACCTTCTGGTCCGACGGGAAGGGGGTCTGCGGCGTCACGGTGCTGTGCCAGCTGCTCTGCCCCGACACGGCCAGATTCAAGATCAGGTACATCGGGTTGGCGTCGACCTCGCTACCGGTGAACGTCTTCTCGGCCACTCCGTCGACGTACCACGTGATCGAACCGGGCTCCCAGTCGACGGCGAAGGTGTGCCAGCCGGCGGTGTAGTTGGGGCCGTTGATCGTGGAGCCACTGGCCTGACCCGAGCCGTAGTGATAGGTCAGGATGGCCTGGGACGGCGTAGCCCCGTCGGCCTCCATGGCGTCGATCTCGTCGATCGACCCGCCGGCATCGAGCAGCCAGAAGGCCGGCCAGAACCCCGATCCCGCCGGGAGCCATTCCCGGGACTCGGCGTAGCCGTAGGTGAAGTTGTACTTCCCGAGCGTGTTCAGGGCGCAGGACGAGTAGGGACG
Source organism: uncultured Acidimicrobiaceae bacterium (assembly GCA_963730735.1). Taxonomy (GTDB): domain Bacteria; phylum Actinomycetota; class Acidimicrobiia; order Acidimicrobiales; family RAAP-2; genus CAVSSX01. The sequence continues at coordinate 433,936 of CAVSSX010000007.1, read as the reverse complement.
GGCGCCGCCGCCGCCGACGGCCGCCACCATTGACAGGTAGCCCGAGCCCATCTGGCAGTTGGCCGGCACGTAGGTCTCGAGTTCGGGGCTCCCGGCCGGGCCGGCGTTGGTGCAGCCCCAGGCCAGGCACTGGTTCCACTGGGCGGAGTTGATCGTCGACCCGGTGAACTCGGAGTCGAAGGTCAAGTGCCAGGTGCCACCGGGACCACCGACCGGGCCGTTGGCCGCGCTCGACGCTGAGCTCCCGGTCGACACCGGGGTCGGGGTGGCGGCCACCTTCGACGGGTAGACGACGGCGGGGGCCAGCGGCGGCAGGAAGGGCGAGAGCGTCCGGCCGGCGAAGACGGCGTCACCGAACGAGTAGATGGCGCCGTCGGCCCCCATCATCCAGTAGCCGCCACCGTCGCTGGTGACCGCGGTGTCGAGCACCGGGGCACTGAGCTTGCTGAGGGCCATCGAACCGTAGAAGGCCGCGTCGCCGAAGGCGAAGGTCCCGCCGTCGTAGCCGACCATCATGTAGCCGTTGCCGCTGTGGCTGGAGGTGATGTTGATGACCGGCGAGTTGAGGTGCTGGCCACCCATGGAGCCCTGGTACGACGCCCCACCGAAGGCGAACACGCCGCCGTCGGTGCCGACCATCCAGTAGCCGTTGCCACTCGGGGTGGCGGCCATGGCGACCACCGGGGCATCCAGGCTCTTGCCTCCCATCGACCCGAAGTAGCCGGCGCTGCCGAAGGCGAACACCCCGCCGTCCCGAGCCACCAGCCAGTAACCCTGGCCACCGGGGGCAGCGGCGATCCCGGTCACCGGCGCGGTGAGCGGGTGACCACCCAGCGAGCCGTAGAACTTGGCGTCGCCGTAGGAGAAGATCCCGCCGTCGGCGCCCACCAGCCAGTAGCCACCGCCGTCGGGGGTCTCGGCGGCCGCCACGATGGGCTCGGCCAGATGCAGCGTGCTGGCCGAACCGTAGAAGGGTGCGCCGCCGAAGGAGAAGACCCCGCCGTCGGCGGTGACGATGTCGTAGGCCGACTTTCCGAAGGGGAGGATGGCGATGGACTCGGCCGAGGTGGTGATCTCCGGGGCCCCGCCGGCCGTCGTGTCCGCCACCGACTGGCCGACGGCGCCGCCGCCTTCCACCTCGGTCTGGGCCTTGGTCCCGGAGACCGACGAGGACGTCGTCGGCCCCGGGGTGGCGAAGACATTGGTCAGGACCACGGCCGCACAGCACAGCACCGTGATGCCGGCGGCGATGCCCAGCCAGCGTCCGCGCAAAAAGCGCATCCGATTAGCGATCTGCATGGTGCTCTCCCAACGTCGACGTCCCGACCCTGGTTTTCGGGGGGACGGACGTGACCTTGCCGAAGGTGGTCTGCGTTCCGATGGGGAGAAGTTAGCCGAAGCCCGCGTCAATACCCAAGTTTTAACGATGAAACTTTCGTGTCGGATGCACCCACAACTTTATTATCTTGATCGGTAACACTTGGTCTGCCACGACGACACGGCGGCAATTCTGGCCGGTCATTAGGGAATTCTGCCGGGCGACGAATTCCGGGGCGCCGCCATGGCGACCGAGCCCGTCCGAGGCCGTTCGACGATCGAGAACGGTCGTCACACCCCCCTCTGCAAGGGAGTTTCCGTTGGCCCACCATCGAGCCCCCTTCGAGCCCGTCGGCCCCGAGCCGGCGGGGGCAACTGTCACTCAGGCCGGTACCACGGCGGATAATGCGGCTGATCGAGTAGCAATTAGGCCCGTGACCTGCGGCTCCCGTTGCTTATCCACCGTTTTTCGTAGAGAGCGGGAAATTGTTATCCACCAAATTACGTAGACCCGCCGCTGACGAATTTCGGCCGTGCTCGCCAACATTCTCAATAATGCGTAGGGCTATGCCGGTCATATATCCATCATTTCTGGACAAGAACTCCATCTAATGCAGCGATTCTTGTCGGAGTTACCACCATGGCATTCGCCGGACGGCTCCCGACCGGGACCGACGACGCCCTGCTCGTGGGCACCGGTCCAGCGCTGGCTCGATGGTGGTGGCGGGCCTCACGGGATACATTCTCCCGACAGTCCCGAGCCCACCCGGCGACCCGCCGGACGACGCCAACGACCGAGGTCCCACGTGTTCAACGCCTTTTTTGCGGCCCCCACCAAGTGACTACGCCGCTCGAGGTCGCCACCGAGGTGGTCGGTCAACTGCCGGTGGTCACCGTCACCGGCGAGATCGACATCACGTCGGCCCCGACGCTGCGTGACGAGCTCGAACGGCTGATCACGCCGGCGTCACCGACGGTGGTCGTCGACCTCACCGAGACGACCTTCTTCGACTCGACCGGAATCGCCACCCTGGTCAGGGCGCACAAGCTGTGTCACGACGCCGGTGGACGCCTCCGGGTGGTCGACCCCAACGCCACCACCCTGCGGATCTTCCGGGCCACCGGGCTCGTCGGTGTCTTCTCGATGTTCGCCACCCTCGACGAGGCCCTCGCCGGTTAGCCCGGCGGGAAGCCGCCCCGGCTGACCGGACCCCAGCGCTCCGGGACGATCCGGATCAGGACCTTGCCCTGGTCGACCATGGCCTGGCGGTACTCGTCCCAGTCCGGATGCTCGCCGCTGATGGACCGGAAGTAGGTCACCAGGCCCTCGACCGCCTCGGGCAGGTCGACGACCTCGGCCGGTCCCGACACCTGCACCCACTCGCCACCGAAGTCGTCGGAGAGCACGCAGACCGAGGCGGTCGGCCGTCGGCGCAGGTTGCGGACTTTTATCCGCCCGGGGTAGCTGGCGACCACGATCGATCCCTCCGGATCGACCCCCATGGTCACCGGCGAAAGTTGGGGTGACCCGTCGGCCCGCACCGTGGCCAGGATGCCGTGGTGGCGCGGCCGGATAAAGGCCAACAACTCGGACCGGTCGACCGGGGTGTCGGTGGCGAGGGGGCGGGCCATCGGCCGAACGTACCATCGGGCCGGGGCCGGGCCGGGGCCGGGCCGTCGCCCGCAGGGGCGCTCAGACCTGCTTGACGTTGTCGAAGCGGGCGTACTGACTGAGGAAGAGCAGGTGCGCCGATCCCGTCGGCCCGTTGCGGTGCTTGGCCACGATGACTAGGGCGTCGTCCCGACGGTCGGCCGGCGTCTCGGGGTCGTACTCCGACTCGCGGTACAAGAACAGGACCACGTCGGCGTCCTGCTCCAACGAGCCCGATTCCCGCAGGTCGGAGAGCTGGGGCCGCTTGTCCTGGCGTGACTCGAGGCTCCGGGAGAGCTGCGAGAGGGCGATGACCGGGACCTCGAGCTCACGGGCCAGGATCTTGAGCCCACGGCTGATCTCTGACACCTCGACCTGGCGGTTCTCGGCTTTGGCCCGACCGGTCATCAGTTGGAGGTAGTCGATGACCACGACGCCCAGGCTGCCCTCGGCCTTCTTCAGACGCCGGGCCCGGGCCCGGATGTCCATGATGGTCAGATTGGGGTTGTCGTCGATGAAGACCTTGGAAGCGCTCAGCCGGCTCACGGCGTTGCCGATCTTGGGCCAGTCCGACTCGCGCACCTGGCCGGTCCGGAGGTGCTGGGCGTCGACCCGGGCCTCGGAGGCGAGCAAACGCTCGGTGAGCTCGAGGTGGGCCATCTCCAAGGAGAAGAGCAGCGCCGGCTGCTGCAGCGTGATCCCCACGTGGGCCAGGACCCCGAGGGCGAAGCTGGTCTTCCCCATGCCCGGTCGGGCGCCGACGATGGTCAGGCTGGTCGACTGCAGGCCGGCCAGGATCTTGTCGAGGTCGTAGAAGCCGGTCGCCATCCCGGTGATGCTGTCCCCGCGGTGGGCCAGTTCCTCGATCCGGTCGAGGCTCGGTCCGAGCAGGTTCCCGAGCGACTCCATGCTGTCGGCGGTTCGCCGCTCGGCCACGTCGAAGATCATCTGTTCGGCCTGGTCGATGGCCCCGTCGACGTTCTCGGGCACGCTGTAGGCGATGTCGGAGATCTCACCGGCCACGCCCACCAGCCGCCGCAGCAGGGCGTGCTCCTCGACGATGTGGGCGTAGTGGATGGCGTTGGCCACCGAGGGCGTGTTCGCCTGGAGCGACACCAGCATCGCCGGGTCACCGATGGCCTCGAGCAGGCCCGAGCGGCGGAGCTCGTCGGTCACCGTGACGACGTCGACCGGCTCCCCCCGCTCGAAGAGGGCGACGATGGCCCCGAAGATGTGCCCGTACGCCGGCTTGTAGAAGTCCGACGGCCCGCAGATCTCGATCGCCGCCGACGTCGCGTCGCTCGACAGCAGCATGGCGCCGAGGAGCGATTCCTCGGCCTCGAGGTTGTTCGGGGGGATGCGAGGTCCGGCCGGAGCCGGGCGCAGAATCCGTGGTCGATTGTCGTCGAAGGCCTGAACCATGGTCCCTCTACCCTGACCGACCCGGGCTGTGGGGCGTAAGAGGGGAACTTGGGGATTCAGGGTGCATCATCCCTGGTCGTCGGTGGGGATAACCCGTGGATGGCCATCCACGGGACTGGGGACGAGAGCGAGGGCTGGGGACGACCACGGGCCCACCATGCCAGGGGCCTGTGACATCGGTCGCGGACGGCCGCGACCTTCCCTGTCGGGGGCGAAGGCGTCGAACGTCGGCACGGTGGCGACGTCGCAGAACAGCGGCAACGGCACGTCGTGGGCTCCGACCGTCGTGCTCGGCTCGCCCAGGTCCGGCTGGTGCCGGGCGGTATGGACACCCTCGAACCGTCGCGGACGGCCGCGACCGTCACTCAGTCGGTGGCCGACACCTCGACCGTCAACACGGTGGCGACGTCGTGGAACAGCTGCAACGGCACGTCGTGGGCCCCGACCGTCTTGATCGGCTCGTCGAGGACCAGTTGGTGCCGGGCGAGCTGCACGCCCTTCTGCTCCCGGACCGCCTCGAGGACCTCGGTGATCCCGACCGAGCCGAAGAGCTTCCCGCCCCGACCGGCCCGAGCGGCCACGGTGACCACCGCACCCGCCAGTACCTGGGCCTGCGCCTCGGCGGCGTCGTGATCCCGGGCCTCACGCAGGTCGCGCGCCCGGCGCATCGACGTCGCCTGGGACTCGACACCGTCGGTCGCCACGATGGCCCGGCCTTCGGGCAGAAGGAAGTTGCGGGCGAACCCGCCGGCCACGGTGACGATGTCACCGCGACGACCGACCCCGGTCACGTCGCTGCGCAGGACGACCCTCATTCGGCATCCCCTTCGGACGAGACGGCGGGCCCGGCGTCGACGGTCACGCCCGACGGCAGGTCGGTCGAGCCACCCTCGTCGGCGGTCGCCCCGTCGGCCGCACGGTCACCGGCCGGCGGCCGGCCCTCGCGCGGGCCCCGGTCGCCGCGGTCACCCCGGTCGCCCCGGTCGCCCCGGTCGCCACGACCTCCCCGGCCTCCCGGCCGCTCGGTCACCGTCCGCTGGGTGTACGGCAACAGGACCAGCTCACGGGCGGTCTTGATGGCCAGGGCGATGTCCCGCTGGTGCTGGGCACAGTTGCCGGTGACCCGACGCGAGCGGATCTTGCCCCGGTCGCTCATGTACTTGCGCAGCGAGCTCACGTCCTTGTAGTCGACCCATTCGACCTGGTCGCGGCACATGGCGCAGGGCTTCTTCTTGACCCGGCGTCCGAGGTCCTTGGGGGCACGACGGGCCGTGCCGCCGCGGTAGTTGCTTCGGGCCATCAGAAGGGCTCCTCATCGAATCCATACCCGCCGGACTGGTCGCCCGATCGGGGTGCGGGGGCTGCCGCCGGTGCGGGGCGGTTACCGCCCCGGCCACCGTCCGACGGTCCCCGTCGCTCGTTCTTGGTCACCTGGGCGGTCGCCCAGCGCAGCGAGGGGCCGATCTCGTCGGCCACCACTTCGACCTTCGACCGCTTGTCGCCGTCGGCCGTCTCCCAGCTGCGCTGCTCCAGCCGGCCGGCCACGACGACCCGGGAGCCCCGGCTGAGGCTCTCGCTCACGTTCTCGGCCATCTCACGCCAGCAGACCACGTCGAAGAAGCTGGTCGCCTCTTCCCACTCCTGGGTCTGGCGGTTCTGCCACCGGCGGTTCACGGCCAGGCCGAAACTGGCCGTGGGCTGGCCGTTGTTGGTGAACCGCAGCTCCGGGTCACGGGTGATGTTGCCGACCAGGGTGATGCTGTTGTCGGTCGCCATGGGCGAGCTCCTCTCAACCTGCGGCCGGAGCCGCGGCGGCGCCGGCCGAACGACCGGCGTGCTTCTCGGGCAGACGGATGACCTTGTGCCGCATGACCTCGTCGGCCAGTCCGAGCAGGCGGTCCAGCTCGGCCACCGTGTTCGGCTCACCGGTGAACTCGATCAGGATGTAGTAGCCCTCACGCTTGTGATTGACCTCGTAGGCGAAGGGGCGTCGTCCCCACCGGTCGATGGCCCCGGGGTTGCCGTCGTTGGTCCGAATGGACTCGAGCGTGCGGTCGACCACCGCCTGGATGGCCGGCGGCTCGGTGCCGGCGTCGAAAATGACCATGACTTCGTAAGGCCGCATTGGCGGCGTACCTCCCTCCGGACCTGGCGGTTCTGCCAGGGCTCCGCCGGTGCGGAGCAGGGTGTTCGATGTGTGGGCCGTCGCCGAGCGGCGCCGACCGGGCAGTCATGTTAGCCGAGCCGACCGACCCCGGCCGCCCGGGCCGGGTGACCTGGTTCAGGCCCGGTCGCGCGCCCGGGTCGACGGCCGACGACCGCCGCCGGAGTACTTGCGGATGAGGTGGTGCCACGCGCACTCGGGGCAGACCTCGACGGCGTAACAGATCACCGGCTCCTCCCGGCGGCACAGCCGGTTGAGCTCGGTGGCGGTGGCCGGGCACCGGCCCCCGGGTGGTAGGCGGGCCCCGAAGACGAACGTCACCTCGACCGTGCGGGTGGCCTCGCAGATGGGGCACTCCTCGTCGGTCCGCTTGCCCACGTTGCGGGCGGCCCGGAGCAGCTCGGGGTGGGCGTCGCAGACGTCGGTGCGGTCGAGCTTCCCCCGCTTCACGTCGCGGACGATGCCGTTGCGGATGAGGCGGTACTCGACCCGCGCGTCCCCCGCCGGTGCCGTCTTCGTCGACGAGCCGCCCCCGGAGGTCGCTGTCACGTCTCGCAGGCTACCCCCCGGCCGCGGGTCCCATTCACCACCGTGCAACGTCCTTCAGGCACGAGGGCGACACCGTCGCGTACGGGTCGTGTCGCCCCGGCGACGGGGGTGAACGGGCGCCATAATTCTCGCGACAATCGTCCCCGCCGCTATATCGAAGCGATATAGTGAAGCGCGATGTTGGACATGGCGATCCTCGGGCTCCTCGAAGAACAGGAGCTGCACGGTTACGAGATCCGGCGCCAGCTCCGGGACCACCTGGGGTTGCTGGCCAACGTCTCGTTCGGGTCGCTCTACCCGGCCCTGGCCCGGCTGGAGTCGGCCGGGGCCGTCGAGGCCACCGAGCCCGGGACGGCCAGCGCGCCGGCGCCGGCCCCGCCGACCGGCTCGCTGAGCGGGGAGCTGGCCGTGCTGCGGTCACGCCGTCACACCAACCCCCGGGGACGACGGTCGAAGAAGGTGTACCGGATCACCGACAAGGGCCGGCAGCTGTTCACCGAGCTGCTCGCCGGGAGCACCGGTGACGACGCCCGGAGCTTCGGCCTGCGACTGGCCTTCGCCCGGCATCTGGCTCCCCAGGCCCGCCTGGGGCTGCTCGAGCGTCGCCGGGCCCAACTGCTCCAGCGGCTGGACGAGGTGGACGGCGCCCGCGGCGACGTCGGTCTCGACGTCTACGCCCGGTCGGTGGTGGAGCACACCGCCGACTCGGTCCGCCAGGACATCACGTGGCTCGACCGGCTCATCGAGGCCGAGCGGACCGGCACCGTGGACCGGTTGGCGACCGTCGCCGACGACGTCCCGGCGCCGGTCATCCCCCAGGGGCGGCGATGAGCCCCCGACGTACTGCCGTACCCGGGACCACGTCCCGGCGCCCATCAGCTGCACCTCTACCTAAAGGAGACATCCAATGAACAGCATCCGGGTGGCCATCGCCGGCGTGGGGAACTGCGCCAGCTCGCTCATCCAGGGCATCTCGTACTACCGCGATGCCCGGCCCGAGGACACCGTGCCCGGCCTGATGCACGTCCTGCTCGGCGGCTACCACATCAGTGACCTGACCCCGGTGGCGGCGTTCGACGTCGACGCGGCCAAGGTCGGCACCGACCTCGGCAAGGCCATCTTCAGCGGCCAGAACAACACCATCCGCTTCGCCGAGGTGGGCGAGCTCGGGGTGACCGTCCAGCGGGGCCCGACCTTCGACGGCCTGGGCAAGTACTACCGGGGCGTGGTCGAGGAGTCCCCGGCCGAGCCGGTGGACGTGGCCCAGGCCCTGCGCGACGCCAAGGCCGACGTGCTGGTCGCCTACCTGCCGGTCGGGTCCGAGCAGGCCCAGCGCCACTACGCCCAGGCCTGCCTCGACGCCAAGGTGGCCTTCGTCAACGCCATCCCGGTCTTCATCGCCTCGGACCCCGAGTGGGCCCGGCGGTTCCGTGAGGCCGGCGTCCCGATCGTCGGCGACGACATCAAGAGCCAGGTGGGCTCGACCATCGTCCACCGGGTGCTCACCCGCCTCTTCGAGGACCGGGGCCTGGCCCTCGACCACACCTACCAGCTGAACGTGGGCGGCAACATGGACTTCAAGAACATGCTCGAGCGCGAGCGGCTGGAGTCCAAGAAGATCTCCAAGACCCAGGCCGTGACCAGCCAGATCGAGCATGCCCCGCTGCCGGCCGACGACGTCCACATCGGTCCGTCGGACCACGTGCCGTGGCTGGCCGACCGCAAGTGGGCCTACATCCGCATGGAGGGACGGAACTTCGGCGACGTGCCGTTGAACCTCGAGCTCAAGCTGGAGGTCTGGGACTCGCCCAACTCCGCCGGGGTGATCATCGACGCCGTCCGCTGCGCCAAGCTGGCCCTCGACCGGGGCATCGGTGGCCCCCTGCTCGGCCCCTCGGCCTACTTCATGAAGTCGCCGCCGGTGCAGTACCACGACGACGTGGCCCAGCAGATGGTGGACGAGTTCGGCGAGGGCGGGGACAACCCGGTCTGGCCGGCCGACTGAACGAACACGTCGGACCGGCCGGGGCGGCGGGTCAGTCGGCGACGAACGCCCAGGCCTCGACCTCGGCCCGCGCCCCGAGCGGCAGCTCGGCCACGGCCACGGCCGAGCGGGCCGGACGGTGGTGGGCGAACACCTCCACCCACACCTCGTTGACGGCGGCGAACTCGTCCATGTCGACCAGGAACAACGTGGTCTTGACCACGTCGGCGAGCTCGGCCCCCTCGGTGGCCAGCACCTCGGCCAGGTTGACCAGGGCTTGACGGAGCTGGGCCACGGTGCCCCCGTCCACCAGCGCCGGCGCCCCGTCGGGTCCCGGGCGTACCCCGAGCTGGCCCGAGGTGACCACCCAGGGACCGGCCCGGCGCACCGGTGCGTAGGGTCCGATCGGCGGCGGCATGCGACCAACCTAGCCAGCCGGATCGATCGGCGGCGATCGATCAGCCCGGCCGGCGGCCCCGGCGGGTGGGCCAGCGCGCCGGCAGGCCCTCGGCGATCCAGGCGGCGGCGGCGGTAGCGGCGAAGACGGCGTCGGACCCATTGCAGGCCGGGCCCGCCGTCGGGTGGAGCTCGACCTCGACCGGCGGCATATCCCGGGCCGACAGGATGCCGAAGGAGCGGATCGTCAGGTCCTGCACCTGGCCGTCACCGTCGACGGCGATCCCCTCCTGCCACACCCACCCGAGCGCCTGGTGCACCGCCCCGAGGCAGTAGGAGCGCAGCGTCACCGGGTCGAGGAGCTCGCCGGCCCAGACCTCGACCGTCACCCGGTCGTCGGCGGCCACCGTGACCCGGGCCCGCCCGCCGGACGGTCCGGTCACCTCGACCGGGTGCCCCGGCCCGACGTCGCCCTGGCGCCGCGCCGTCAACCCGGCACCGAGCACGGCCGCTTCCACCCACCCGACGCCCCGCCCGTCGGGCGAGGTCGGGGGGCCGGGCACCTCGACCTCTTCGACCACCAGCCCGGCGTCGGACTGTCGGGCGGCGGCCACGGCCGGGCCCAGGTCGTGGCCGCCCACCGTCCGGGCGAACCGCAGCACCCCGGTCCCGTCCTGGCCGACCCCGGCGGCGACCGGCGGTCGCTTGGGTCCCCACCGGACCACGTCCTCGCGCGACCAGACCACTCGCACGGGCCGACCGTGACGGTCGGCCAGCCGACGGGCCGTCCCGTCGACCGGCGACCGGCGCTTGCCCCCGAAGGCGCCACCGTTGGCCAGCGGTGACGCCGCCGGGCCGCCCGGCCCGCTCCAGCTGGCGTCGGGCTCGAGGTAGGCGGGCTCGGTCCAGGTCGTCTGGAGCGTGAGGGCCCAGTCGCCGTCGGGCACCGCCACCGGGTACACCAGCGGCACCGTGCTGCGCCGGCCCTGCACCTTGCCCGAACGATGGCGGGCGGCGGCCAGGTCCGGGGCCACGTCGCCCTCGCCGTCGGGCACCGCCACCAGGGCGTCGCGGGGCGCGGTGTCGTCGGCGAACCCGCCACCACCGAGCACGACGTCGGGACCCGAGACCTGCGGGGTGCCCCCCTCGATCGCCGCCCGGGCCGCACTGGCCGCCGGATCCCGGACCGGGTCGCCCACCGGTCCGGTTCCGAGGGCGGTGAGGGCGGCGTCGACGATCGACTGCCAGCCGGTGCAACGACAGAGGTGGGCGAGCAGCGCCGTGCGGATCTGGGCCTCGTCGGCCGGGACCGGGCGGTCGGCCAACGCCGCCAGGCGGAGCACGATGCCCGGGGTGCAGAAGCCACACTGGCTGGCCCCGACCGCGGCGAAGGCGGCGGCGAACCGATCGGCGACCTCGGGCGCCAACCCCTCGACGGTGGTGACCCGGCGACCGGCCACCCGGCGCAGCGGCGTCACACAGGCCACCCGGGCATGGCCATCCACCCAGACGGTGCAACACCCGCATTGCCCCTGTGGGCTGCACCCGTCCTTCGGCGTGCGGCAGGCGAGCTGCTCACGCAACGCATCGAGCAGCGTGGTGGCCCCGTGGTCGATGGCGCCCACCGGGGCCCCGTCGAGCTGGAATTCGATCACGACCCCCACCCCGGAGCCGTGACGGCCCGGCGGCGGGAGGGGCGGCTCAGCTGAAGGAGGAGCCGCAGCCGCAGGTGCGGGTGGCGTTCGGGTTCGTGATGTGGAACCCCGCACCCTGCAGGCCGTCGGAGAAGTCGAGCGTCGCACCGGTCAGGAGCTCGGCGCTGGCCGGGTCGACCACGACCTTCACGCCCGAGAACTCGCGGATCACGTCGTCGGCCTCGAACTCCGAGTCGAAGAACATCTCGTAGCTGTAGCCCGAGCAGCCGCCGGGCTTGACCGCCACCCGCAGCGCCAGCGTGTCGCCGTCCTCTTGGGCCAAGAGCTCGGCCACCTTGGACGCCGCGACGTCGGTGAGGGTCACCGGGTCGGGCTTCTTGCCGATGTTGACTGCCGTCGCCATGGTCGTCACGTCTACCTCCTCGTCGGGTCCGGTATTCGACCGACCCTGGCCTGCCGCCCCACCGGCGCCCAGGCGATCACCCGGGAGCCGACACCGCACGGCGTTGCTGTCCCCTTCATGCTATCTGCCCGGGTCGTCGAGGGACACACGCCCTCGTCGAACCGGAAATTGGCTGCATCCAGGTACAATTGGGGGGTGACTCCATCCGCCGGCGATCAGGGGCGGCCGTCCGCGACCGCCGACGACCGTTCCGTCGATCCGCCCGAGGTCGACGCCGTCCGCACGGCCCTCGCCAGTGTCATGGACCCCGAGCTCGGGTCCGACATCGTCGACCTGGGCATGGTCGGCCGGATCGAGGTGCAGCCCGACGGCTCGGTGCTCGTCGAGGTGGCGCTGACCATCGCCGGCTGCCCGCTGCGGGCCCAGATCGAACGGGACGTCACCGGTCGGGTCGGCAGCGTGCCCGGGGTGTCCTCGGTGGAGCTCGTCATCTCGGAGATGGACGCCGAGCAGAAGGCCCGGGTCATGGCCCGGGCCCGTTGGCACGCCCGGGAGAAGGCCCCCGAGACGGCGGTCGCCGCCACCACCCGGGTGCTGGCCATCGCCTCGGGCAAGGGCGGGGTCGGGAAGTCCTCGGTGACGGTGAACCTGGCCGTGGCCCTGGCCCGGCAAGGGCGAACGGTCGGCGTGCTCGACGCCGACATCTGGGGGTTCTCCACCCCCCGCCTGCTCGGGATGGACGGCCCGGTCGAGGCGAGACAGGGGAAGATGGTGCCGCTGGAGCTGCCGGTCGGCGATGGCCTGCTCAAGGTGCTGTCGATGGGGTTCCTGGCCGACGAGGACCAGGCGATCATGTGGCGGGGCCTCATGTTGAACCGGGCCGTCGAGCAGTTCCTCCAGGACGCCCACTGGGGCGATCTCGACTACCTGCTGATCGACCTCCCCCCCGGCACCGGCGACGTCCAGATGGGGCTGGCCCGGATGTTGCCGCGCACCGAGATGCTGGTCGTCACCACCCCGCCCCTGGCCGCCCAGAAGGTGGCCGCCCGCGCCGCCGACATGGCCCGGAAGGGCTACCTGCGGGTGGCCGGCGTGATCGAGAACATGTCCGACTTCACCTGCGAGCACGGGACGACCTACGCCCTGTTCGGCTCCGGTGGCGGTGAACGCCTGGCCACCGAGCTGGGGGTCCCCTTCGTCGGCCGCATCCCCTTGCATCCCGACCTCTCGGCTGGGGGTGACCTGGGCGAGCCGGTGGCGCTCGGCGAGGGCGAGCTGGCGGCGGTGTTCGCCGAGCTCGCCCGGACGGTGGCCGAGGACGTCGCCCCGGTGCTCGAGACCTCGGGCTGCAGCGCCCGGCTGCTCGACGCGGTGGAGGCAGCGGTGGCCCTGGGCCTCGACCGGCCCGAGACGGCGACCGCCGGGACCTGAGCGCCTCGTCCTGCTCAGGTCGTCGGCGTGGACGACCAGACCACCTCGAGCTGGTCGTCGCCCGGGCCGGGGCGGGCCCGGTCCAGCTCGGCCAGTCGTCGCAGGTGGGCCCAGAGCGACATCCGGGCCACTTTGAAGCGCTCCTGGTCGACGTCGGCGTAGACCGTCGGGACCAGCTCGTCGATGGTGCCCGACCCGCGGTCGGCCAGCGCCGCCGCCACCAGGGCCTCGCGAGCCAGTCGGTGCTCGATGATCCGCTCCACGGTCCCCGAGGGGTCGGCGATCAGCCGGCCGTGACCCGGAGCGATGACGTCGATCGGCGCGTCGAAGTCCAACAGCCGCTGGAGACTGGCCAGATAGGTGGACATGTCGGCGTCGGGCGGTCGGATCACCACCGTCGATCCGTGCATGACGTGATCCCCGGTGAACAAGAGCCCGTGCTCGGGCCAGTACCAGCACACGTGGTCGCTGGCGTGGCCCGGGGTGTGGACGGCCCGCAGCAGGAACCCCGGGGCCTCGAGGGTGACGCCGTCGGCCACCGTGCGGTCGGGGACGAAGCCCTCGCGGGGCTCGAACCCGAGGACCTCGGCCCCGACCGAGGTGGCCAACCGGTTGGCCAGCGGCGCGTGGTCGAGATGGGTGTGGGTGACCAGCACCCACCGGATCACCCCGCCGAGCGACGCCGCCAGGTCGACGATCGCCGCCAGGTGGGTCTCGTCGTCGGGGCCGGGGTCGATGACCGCCAGGTCATCCGAGCCGACCAGGTAGGTGTTGGTCCCGGGGCCGGTCATCATCCCGGGGTTCGGTGCGGTGAGTCGGGCCAGCCGCGGTCGCAGCTGGTCGGGGCGACCCGGGACCGGTGCCGGACCCTCGCCGGCATCGGGGACCGGGGGCGGGCCGGCGGCCGGCTCAGCGGGGTCCGTCATCACCCTCGGGTGCCCGGTTGGCCGAAAGGGACAGCCGGCGGATGGCCTCGTTGAAGCTCGCCTGGTCGGCGACCGGGTCGGGCGCCGGTCCGCCGGCGTCGTAGCCGGGGTCGCCGGGCAGCACGATCCGCAGCCCACGGCCCTCGGCGATCACCCGGGGCTCGACCACCGGGACGTGGTCCGACGCCGCTTCGGCAGCGGCCAGGAGGTCGGCGCTGGTGGCGAACCGGCTGATCGCCTGGAGATTGCAGATGGTCGGGAAGATGATCTCGAACGAGCCTTCCCGGTGCCGGCGCAGGGCCTCGTGGGGGGACACCCACACCTCGTCGACGACCTCTCGGGCGTCGTTGGTCGCCACCTGGCCCTCGGGGGCGGCGGCGACGAAGAACCGGGTGTCGTAGCGCCGGGGCGAGCCCACCGGGGTGATCCAGTGGGCGAAGTAGTGCACCCGGTCGACGGCCAGTTGGACCGACGCCGCCCGGCAGACGTCGAGGAAGGTCCGGGTCCCGGCGTTCACCTCCGCCCGGGCACGGCCGAAGTCCGCCGCCTCGGCGGGGTCGGCGAACGACAGTGGGCGGTCCTGGCCGGAGCGGTACGCGAGGAGCAGGCCGGACTCCTCGAAGCACTCCCGCAGGGCGGCCACCCAGTAGGCGAGGCCGCCCGAGGCGATGCCCAACACTGCGCTGGCCGCCACGTCGTCGCGCCCCCGGCAACTCGAGGCCGCCTCGTCGCCGCCGTCGGCCGGGTCCAGTCCCCCCCCGGGGAACACGTAGGCGCCACCGACGAACTCCGAGCGCAGGTTCCGCCGGACCATCAGCACCTCGAGGGTGCCGTGGGCCGTCGCCGGCCCGTCCCGCACGACCATCACCGTGGCCGCCGGTCGGATCGGCACGTCCTCCGGAGCCCAGCTCGTCGGGGGCGCCGCGGTCATCGACCGAGGCTACCGGTCGGTCGGTGCCGACGCCCCGGCGACCCTCTCGGCACCGGGGTTTCCATCCGGCCGGTGGCCGGCCACAGCGCAACCCGACGATGTCCCCCACCAGCCGCCCTGGTCTACGCTCGGGCCTCAGTTCACCAGGAGAGCGACCGGGCCGCATCCTTGCGTGTCGCCCCGCGACAATCGGACAAGAGGGTCATGGCAGACGACAACGAGGCCAAGCCGCAGGCGAGGTCGCAGGCCGACAAGGAGCGGAGCCGGCAGCAGAGCCGCTCCGTCAGCACCTCCAAGTCCACCGGCGCCACGTCCTCGGGGTCGGCCACCGCCGCCAAGTCGGCGAAGCGGCCCCAGGGCTCCGGCGGCGCCAAGGGCGCGCCGAACAGTTCGAAGAAGGCCCCGGCCAAGGGCGGTCGCAGCGGCTCGGGCGCCCGCCCGACCGCGCGGGCCCTCGGGCGGCGCACCGCGCCGGTCGCCGACCACGCTGCTGACCTGGGGCGGGGTGGCGCTCGTGCTGATCATCGTCATCGTGCTGGTCGTCGTGAAGATCACCGGGTCGTCCACGACCTCGTCCGGCGGCAGCCCGACGGCCTTCACCCCCCTGCCGGCCAGCGTCGCCCAGGACGTCACCAACATCCCGGCTTCGGTCTACGACACCGTGGGCGTGAACTCGCCGGCGGCCACCGTCACCCCGCCGACGGTGATCGACGGGAAGAACCAGCTGACCGTGGCCGGGAAGCCCGGCGTCTTCTACCTGGGTGGGGAGTACTGCCCCTACTGCGCCGCCGAGCGGTGGTCGCTCACGGCCGCCCTCTCGCGCTTCGGGAAGTTCACCAACCTCGGGGCGATGTCCTCGAGCTCGACCGACGTCTTCCCGAGCACCCAGACGATGACCTTCTACAAGGCCACCTTCGCCAGCGACTATCTCGGGTTCCACGCCGTCGAGCACTACTCCAACGTGATCGACTCCTCGACCAACAACTGGGCGATCCTCCAGCCCCTGACGGCGGCCGACAACAAGCTGATCTCGACGTACTACACGACCAAGTACCTCGGAGCGAACGCCTCGACCTCGGGCGGGGTCTCGATCCCGTTCATCGACATCGGCAACAACGCCCTGGTCACCGGGGCCAGCTTCTCGCCGTCCATCCTGGCCGGCCTCACCCGGGCCGAGATCGCCAGCAACCTGTCCGATCCGACGAACCCGGTGACCCAGGCCATCATCACCTCGGCCAACTACCTGACGGCGACCATGTGCGTGGCCACGGACAACCAGCCGTCCTCGGTCTGCACCTCCAAGGGCGTGATGGCGGCGGCCAAGAAACTCAAGCTGACGTCCTGAGCCGTGGCACGGGGGCGTGACGGCGGGATCGTGGAGGACGCCCCCACCTGGCGGGTCGCCCTCTCGCTGGTACTCGCCCTGGCCGGTCTGGCCATCTCGATCTACCTGACCGTCGTCCACTTCATCGGCACCCAGGCCCTGAGCTGCCCGGGCGGCGGCGGGGTGATCAACTGCGCCAAGGTGACGACGAGTGCCCAGTCGCACTTCCTCGGCATGCCGGTGGCCGTCCTCGGCCTGGCGTACTACCTGGTGATGGTGGCCATCGACCTGCCGGTGGCCTGGCGCTCCGACGACCGTCGCGTCCACGTGGTCCGGTTGGTGCTGGCCGTCGTGGGCGTGGCCTTCGCCCTCTACCTGGTCTCGGCCGAGCTGCTGATCATCGGCAACATCTGCCTCTGGTGCACCGCCGTGCACCTGGTGACGTTCCTGCTCTTCGTGGTGATCCTCACCACGGTGCCCCGGATGCTCGGCTGGGGCACCGGACCCGTCGCCCAGGGCGCCTAGCCGACCCCGCGGCGTCAGCCGGCCCGGCGCTCCAGCAGCAGCTTGCGCTCGGCCTCGCTCATCCCGCCCCAGATCCCGTGGGGCTCACGGATCCGCACGGCGTAGTCCAGGCAGTCCTGACACACATGACAGCCGGCGCAGATCGACTTGGCCCGCAGTTCCCGGGCCGCCTTCTCGTCCTTGCGCTCGGCGTGTGACGGGGGGAAGAAGGCCGTTGCCTGCGGCCCCCGACACGCCGCCTTGACCTGCCACGTCTCTACCGCTTCTTGAATCGCCATGACGTCCCCCCGTCCCCCTCCCCCAGTGCATTTCAACGGTACCCGCGCACTCTCGACGCAGACAAGGGGTCTGGCCAGGAAGTTCGCAACATCCCGGCCGTCCGGTGCGAGCCCGGGCACTACGCTGACCGCCGGATGGACGTCGCCGCCTTCTTTGCCGAGTCTCGGGTGCTGGTCGTCGCCGGGAAGGGCGGGGTGGGCAAGACGACCATCGCCGCCGCGCTGGCCCGCACGGCGGCCGAGGCCGGGCTGTCGGCCCTGGTCATCGAGCTCGAGGGCAAGGTCGGCCTCGGAGCGTCCTTCGGCGCCCCCGAGCCACTCGACTACGAGGAGGCGACGCTCCAGGCGGGCGAGGGTCGGGCGGGGGTCCGTCCGGGCCCGTCGGATCACCCCCGACGACGCCCTGCTCGAGTACCTGGCCGACCACGGGCTCCGCCGGGTCTCCAAACGGTTGGTGTCCTCGGGCGTGATCGACGTGGTGGCGACGGCCATTCCGGGCATCCGGGACGTGCTGGTGCTGGGCAAGGTCAAGCAGCTCGAGAAGGAGCGGGTGGCCGACCTCATCGTGGTCGACGCCCCGGCCACCGGGCACGCCATGACCTTCCTGACCTCGGCCGCCGGTCTGGCCGACGCGGCTCGGGGGGGCCCGCTCCGGGTCCAGGCCACCGAGGTCGCCGAACTCCTGGGCGATCCCGCCCGGTGCCGGGTCATCCTGGTCACGCTGCCCGAGGACATGCCGGTGAGCGAGACGGTGGAGGCCGCCTACCAGCTGGAGGACCGGGCCGGCGTCCAGCTCGGGCCCCTGATCGTGAACGGCTTCGACGAGGTCCCGGCCGGGCTCTCGACCCCCGCCGACGTGGCGGCCGACCAGGCCGGCGTCCCGCTCGGGCCCGACCAATTGACGGCGCTCGAGCAGGCCCGCCGGTTCCGGCTCCATCGTCACGAACAACAGGCGGCCCAGGTGGCCCGGCTGGCGCACGAGCTGCCCCTCCCCCAGATCCGGACCCCGGAGCTGTCCTCGGCCGCCATCGGACCGGCCGAGCTCGATCAGCTGGCAGCGGCCATCGGCCAGGGCATCGCCGGGCTCCACGGATCGGCGGCCACGTGACCGGGGCAGAGGTTCCCGGGAACGAGGGGCCAGGAGCAGGGGTCCCGGGGGCAGAGGGCGCCAACGCGGGGCTCCCCACGGGGGGGATGCGGTCCCTGGCCGCCGAACGCCGGGTGGTGGTCTGCTGCGGGTCGGGCGGGGTGGGCAAGACCACGGTCTCGGCCACCTTCGCCCTGGAGGCCGCCCGGCTGGGGCGCCGGGCCTGTGTCGTCACCGTGGACCCGGCCCGCCGGCTGGCCGACGCCCTGGGCGTCGACTCGCTCCCGAACACCCCGACCACCGTCGACGGGGACTGGCCGGGCCAGCTCGACGCCCTCATGCTCGACACCAAGGGCACCTTCGACGACCTGATCGAGCGCTACGCCCGCGACGTCGAGCAGGCGGCGTCGATCCGGTCCAACCGCCTCTACCAGAACCTCGCCGGGGCCCTCTCGGGGACCCAGGAGTACATGGCCATGGAGAAGCTCTACGAGCTGACCGCCGACGGTCACTACGACCTGGTGGTCGTGGACACCCCGCCGACCCGCAACGCCCTCGACCTGCTCGACGCCCCGAGACGGCTGACCCACTTCCTCGAGAACCGCCTGTTCCGGGCGCTCCTGGTGCCGACCCGGGCGTACTTCCGGGCGGTGACGATCGCCACCCAGGCCCTCCTGCGGACGATCTCGAAGGTGGCCGGGGCCGAGATCGTCCAGGACGCGGTCACGTTCTTCCAGGCCTTCGAGGGCATGGAGGAGGGGTTCCGGGAACGGGCCATCGGCCGTGAGGGAGCTGCTGGCCGACCCGGCGACGGCCTACGTCGTCGTGACCTCGCCCCGGCCCGACGCCGTCGACGAGTCGACCTTCTTCATCGGCAAGCTCACCGAGTCCGGCGTGGCCACGGCCGGGCTGGTGGTGAACCGCCTCCACCCCGGATCCCGGGACCACGGACGGGGGGCTCCCCGGGGCACCCGACGGCAGCGACCTGGCCGCCCTGGAAGAGAACCTGGCCCGCCTGCGCACCGTCGTCGAGCAGGAGTCGGCGTCGGTCGCCGGCCTGGTGGCGGCGGTGTCCCCGGCCCCGGTGGGCCGCATCCCGATGCTCGACGCCGACGTCCACGACGTGGGCGGCCTGTCGCTGGTGGCCGATCAACTCTTCGGGGTACCGGGTGCCGGCACGGTCGGATAATCTGCCCAACGTGCAGACCATCCTGGTCGCGAGTGACGCGCCGACCGTTCGGCGTGAAGTCATCGCCGTGACCCAGAGCCCCGAGCGCGAGATCGTCGAGATCACCTCGGGCCCCGAGCTGGTCAAGATGATCCAGGACGAGACGCCGGACCTCGTCATCGTCGACCTGCAGATGGGGAACATGGGCGGGATGGCCGTCTGCCTCGAGCTCCGGTTGGAGGAGTCGTACACCGACATGGACCACGTGCCGGTGCTCATGCTGCTCGACCGTCGACCGGACGTCTTCTTGGCCCGACGGTCGGGGGCCGAGGGCTGGCTGGTCAAGCCGCTCGACCCGCTCCGCCTGCGCCGGGCCGTTGCCGCCCTGCTCGACGGGGGCGTCTACCACGACGACGCCTACCAGCCGGTTCCGGTGCTGGTCGCCGAGCCCGCCACCCTCACCCCCGGCGTCTGAACATGGCCGCCCGCAAGGAACCGCAGCCCCCACCAGAGAAACCCGGGTTCTTCCACCGCCTCGTGTCACGCGGCCCGACCGACGAGAGCCGGGCTGAGGCAGCGGCCCGGGAGGAGCCGAGCGAGCAGGAACGGCTCATCACCGAGGCGCTCGCCGACCTGCGCGACATGGACGTCCGGGAGGTCATGACCCCCCGGGTCGACGTCGTGGCCCTGACCATCCCGATCGCCGCCGAGGACGTGGCCCGGGCGGTCCGGGCGTCCGGGTTCACCTGCTTCCCGGTCGTCCACGACGACCTCGACGACCTCGTCGGGGTGCTCTACGTGAAGGACCTGTTCCGCCCGGGTCGGCGCGGTAGCCAGGAGGAGCTCCCCGAGCCCGGGCTGCTCGACATCTCCCGTCGGCTGCGCCAGCCCTACCTGGTGCCCGAGTCCCGCCGGGTGCTGGACGCCCTGGCCGAGATGCGCAAGGAGCGGCGGGGATTCGGGGTCGTGGTCGACGAGTACGGCGGGGTGGCCGGTGTCGTCACCATCAAGGACCTCCTCGAGCCCCTGGTCGGCGACCTCTCCGACGAGTTCGACCCGGACGAGGAGCCCGACGTGGTCCGGGTCGACGGAAGCCGGTGGCTCGTCGAGGGCCAGACCAACGTGGACGAGGTCAACGACCTCTTGGGGATCGACCTGCCCGACGGCGAGTACGTGACACTCGGTGGCTTCCTCTTCGACGGGTTCGGCCACATCCCCGAGGAGGGCGAGAGCCTCACCGTCGGCGACTGGGAGCTCCAGGTGGTGGCGATGGACAAACGGCGGGTGGCCAAGGTGGTGGCCCGGCGGACCGGGTCGTCGACCGAGACGGCCCCGGGCGGCCGATCGGACAGCGAGGCGTCCGAACCGCCGACGCCCGACGACGGGACCGGAGCGGCCCGACGCCCGACGGCCTCGGAGACCGGTCGTCGCCTCGACTAGGCTCACCAGTCGGTCGGGGCCCAGGCTCCGGCAGCGGGCTGTGGCGCAGTTTGGTTAGCGCGCTGCGTTCGGGACGCAGAGGTCCCCGGTTCAAATCCGGGCAGCCCGACCCAGAGAACTCCGTCGCCCGCCTCGAGCGCACCGGGCGGTAGCGTGCGGCTCCGTGCAAGGATCGCCAACCACCCGGTCCGCCGGGTCAGCGACGGTGGCCACCGCCTCATCGGTCGACCCACGGTGCGGAGTCCGGCCGTGACCCGATCGCTGCGCCACGTCATCGAGACCCGGTCCTTCGGGGCGGCGGCGTCACCCGAGGCCGAGATCGTCATCGAGAACCGCGAAGAGCTGGTCTTCATGCTCTGCGAGGCGGCCGAGCTCGAGCACTCGCTCATGTGCGAGTACCTCTTCGCCGCCTTCAGCCTGAAGGACGGCGTGGCCGACGGCCTGAGCCAGCCGCAGGCGGCGATGGTGGCGCGGTGGCGAGGCGGCGATCATCGGGGTGGCGGCCGAGGAGATGCTCCACCTGGCCATCACGGCCAACCTGCTCTCGGCCCTCGGCGCCTCCCCCCACCTCTCGAGGCCCAACCTGCCCCAGCCGGCCCATCAGTACCCGCCCGGCGTGACCATCGCCCTCCTTCCCGTTCGGCGAGCAGTCGCTCCGGCACTTCCTCTACCTCGAGCGCCCCGAGGGCATGGCGCTCGACGACGCCGAGGGCCTGGCGGTGCTCGACGAGGCGGTACCCGTGCTGGCCGCCGACGACCTGGTCCCACGCCTCCAGAACTTCGCCACCGTCGGCCACCTCTACCGGTCGATCGAGGCCGGTCTGGCCCGGCTGGTCGGCACCATGGGCGAGCAGCATCTCTTCATCGGTCCCCCCGGGGGCCAGATCACCTCGTCCACCTTCGCCTGGCCGCAGATGGTCGCCATCACCGACCTCGACAGCGCCCGCTCGGCCATCGACACCATCGTCGCCCAGGGTGAGGGCACGGTCGGGGATTGGCGGACCGGCCACTTCGGCCGGTTCAAGGCGGTCCTCGACGAATTCCTCGAGGCCCGGCGGGCCGACCCGGACTTCGACCCGGCCCGGCCGGTGGCCGCCGCCGGCCTGCACCGTGACGAGGAGCGGCCGAGAATCACCGACCCGGTCGACGGCCTCGGTCGCCGACCTGTTCAACGTGGCCTACGAGGTGCTGCTCCTGGTCCTCTACCGTCTGCTGGCCCGGATCGACGAGACCGACGAGGAGGTGCTGCTCCTGGCCGAGGTGGCCATCGGCATCATGCGCGACGTCATGTCGCCGATCGCCGGCGCCCTCAGCACGCTGCCCATCGGCCCCGAGGCACCGGGCCTCCTGGCCGCACCGACCTTCGAACTGTTCTACCAACCCGACTACCTGCTCCCCCATCATCGGGCAGCGTGGTTCTTGTACGCCGAGCGGTTGCGGGGGGCCGGCCAGGTGGCCGGGCGCCTGGCCCCATCGGTGCCGGCGTTGGCCGACATCTCGGCGACCTTTCACCGCTTCGCCGGTCGCCTGGCCGACTGACCCCGTCGATCCGCGTCCCGTCAGGCCTCGGGGGTGAGCATGGCCGTGACCTGGCCCAGGTCGAAGTAGTCGCGCCAGGCCCGGATGCGGCCGTCGCGGACCTCGAAGGTACCCATCACCGGCAGCGGGGCCACGACGTCACCGAGATAGAAGGTGTCGACCCGTTCGGTCAGCACGATGTCGCCCCGGACCGCCACGTGGAGGTTCTCGATGGTCATCCGGTCGCACATGGCGAAGAACCCCTCGATGAAGCCGATGGTGGCGTCGATGCCGACTGCCGGCTCCAGCGGGATGTTGTGGTACACCACGTCGTCGGTGAAGAAGGGCCGGAGCGCCTCGGCATCGGTCCCGTCGAAGCGGTCGCAGAAGTCCCGGACCAGCTGCTCGGCATCCTGCGCGGTTCCCATGGCCCACCCCCGTCCGACGACGTGCTCAGGCTAGCCAGCGCCGACGGGACGACGACGGGTCAGCGGGCCGCTTTGCGCAGCGCCTTCTTCAGTACCGTCCCGTAGACCTCCAGGCCCTCTCGGAGCAGGCGGGATTCGGGTCCCGAGGCGATGCCGACCCGCTCGGGGACGACGGCCCAGACCGGGACCTTCGTCTCCTTCCACCACTCGAGGGCGCCGTCCAGGTCGTTGGTCCCCAGGCGGGCGGCGCAGACGACCACGCCGTAGGGGACCTTCTTCCCGACCATCTCGACCGTCGCCGCCACCCGGGAGTACTCCACCCCACCGGCACGAGTAGGGATGACGACGGCGTCGGCCCGGTCGAGGGCGGCCCGGACGATCCGCTCGTCGCCCGGCGGCGTGTCGACCACGATCAGGCCCTGTGCCCGGGGTCATCGCCCGGCTCACCGTCCGTTCGGAGGGCGCCTCGATCAGGTCCACGCCCTCGACCGGCGACTGCTCCAACCACTCGGCCGAGGAGGCCTGTCGGTCGGCATCGACCAGGGTCACCGACTCCCAGCCCTTCTCCACCCCGACGGCGGCCAGGTACACCGAGGTCGTCGTCTTGCCGACGCCGCCCTTCACGTTGCTGACCACGATGTTCATGCGGGGACCCCCAGCTCGAGCAGACGGCCGGCCGCCGGGTCCCGGTGACCGGAACAACACGGGCGGCGGCCCTTGCCCCGGAGTGTAGGTCGGCGTCTCCAGACCCGGGCGCACCCGGCGGCGTCCCGCGACCCCCCGGAGCGGGGGCTGGCGGCGGATCCGACCGGGTCCGTGGGTTACGGTCGGACGTCCTCCCGCGGCGACTTGAAATGGAATGTCCGCATACCTTCACTACGTGACAATCGTGCGACGCCTGGCGCAGATTGCGTTGCCGCATCTCAACATGACCGCAACCCCCCTGGCCGGCGAGACTGGTTAGCTACCCCGAACCACTGCGACAGGCGGGGAACCCGATACCCCGAACGACCCCGGCGGGGGTCGCCGTCCGCATCGAGAACCTTCACCGAGGTGGGACCGTGAACCAGCAACTGGTGGCATCGCCACGACCACAGGACCGTTGAGCGCCCGTGAACGGCGGGCGTGGGACCCCGCCGTCGAGACGGCGTCGTTCGGTACGCCTAGGTCAACGAGGCGGTCCAGCGGGGGGGCCGGCGCCCGAGGTCCGGCGTCGCCGTCGGCTGCATCCCGGTCGTGCGAGGCATCGTGCCGTCCTCGTTCAGGCCCAGGTACTGGTCCACGCCGGCCCTCGAGGGCCCGCCGCACCCGGCCCGAGACATAGGTCGAGCCACCCAGGGGGGCCTCGACCACCACCAGGTGGGCGTCGGGGAACCGTGTCCGGACACCGGCGATCGTCTGCGTGCTGCACGCCCGCAGGAACACGACGGCCGCCCGGTCGACACGGCGACCGTCTCGGACCTCCCAGCCCTGGCCCAGCGCATCGGCCAGAGCCCCGCATTCCGTCGGCGTAGCCGGAAACAACACCGCCGCCACGCCCGGTGCGCTGCCGTCGGACAGCCCTGGCACCGAGGTGTGGTCGGCGCACGACCGGCCGGGCACCGCCGGCCCGACCGGCGACGGGTGGCGACGATGCCGGGTGACCTTCGTCCGAGGCAGTTGGTCGGGTAGTGACGCCATACGTCCTACCCTGCCCGTGCTCCCTGAAAAGGGCGTGTGAGCAGCTGAAGAATCAGCGAAGAATCAGCGGCCCGGAGGGGTGTGGGCCCCACCGGGTTCTTCGCTCCGAGAGGCGGCTCGTCACCCCTGGCGAGAAGGCCGGCGCCCGGTGGCAACTTTCATGTAACGATCCGGGAGCTCGACCGAAGTAATGCCTGGTGATACGTCGGCAAGCCCCAAAAGTGCCGCGGGCGGCACGCACGAGTTGGCTCGTGCCGCCCGCAACGGAGACGGTGCCGCCTGGGAGGCGCTCTACCGCTCGATCTACCCCCGGCTGCGGGCGTTCTTCGTCCGTCGAGTCGGTCGGGAGCACGCCGAGGACGGGGTGAGCGAGACGATGACCAGGGCCGTCGCCTCCATCGACCGCCTCGACCTCGCCGAGGGCGGGTTCGACGCCTGGGTTTTCGGCATTGCCCGGCACGTCTCGGTCGACCACCACCGACGCCATGACCGCATCCGTCGGCACCTCCATCACGGACGGCTGCTGTCGGCCGACGAGGTCGTAGGTGCGACCCCGGTCGACCACGACCTGGTCGTCGAAGACGACCATGCGGCGATCCGCTCGCATTTCGCCGAGTTGACCGATACCGAACGAGAGGTGCTCGAACTGCGGGTCATCGCCGGGCTCTCGGCCGAGGAGGCCGGCGAAGCCCTGGGCCGGTCGGCCGGCGCGGTCCGGACCGCGCAATGCCGGGCGCTGGCCCATCTTCGGGAGCTGGTGGAGCGGGCAGATGCCTAGCCCCCATCTCACCGACGACGATCTCCTCGATCTGTTGTCGAAGGCCTTCCCGGTGGAGGAGCTGGCCCCGACCGAGAGCGGGCTGCGCCGCTTGGCCGCCGACGTGGCCAAGCTCAACGCCTCGAGCCGGTGGCGCCGATGGCTACCGTCGTGGGGGTGGCGACGCCCAGCGGCCGTGACCGGGGTCGTCGTCGGAACGTTCCTCGCCGGCGGTGGCATCTCCTACGCCTTCGGGCTCCACGCTCCGTTCCGGAGTATGGCCAGCTCGGTCAGTCCGCCGGTGGTCGTTCCCGCTCCCCGCACGACCGACACGACCGACAGCCCGAGGCCCCCTCGCAGGCAACTGCCGGCGCCCCGGCGATTACTCCGGGCCCGACACGGCACACCGTGCCGACCCTCCCGCCGGACCGAGCCCGGGTCTCGCCCGGTTCGACCACGACCACCACGTCGGGCCGGTCCGGCCGTCGAGCACTCTGGCCGCGGGTTCCTCGGCGCCGGCAACCACCGACCGTGGCCACGAAGGGAGCGGCCACACCTCCACCCCGGGCGGGAGCGGGCCCGTCACCGGGTCGAACGGGGGCAGCGCGGCCACCGGGGGCACGGGCCAGCGGACCGCCGAGGGTGCGTCGGGCGGGACCCGACACACCGAGATCGTCGGGTCGACCCCCACCACCAACGTCAGCGGGTCCGGGGCGACCACGATGGGGCCCGCTCAGACCGTCGCCGGTGCGACCGGGAGCGAATCGACCGGGACCCGGCGCGGCCGTCGGCTCGAAGAACGGCGATCCCACGACGACAACGACAACGACAACGACCACGACCACGACCACGACCACGACCACGACGGCCCCGACCACCACGACGACGACCGTCCCGAGCACCAAAGCGACCTCTCCGACCCCTCCCGGCGGCACCACCGGGAGTCCTCCGGCGACCACCTCCCCCGGCGCCACGCCGCCCAGGGGCTCGGTTACCGTGCCGTCAGTGGGGTCGACCCGGACCTCCGGCCGGACGCACTCGACAACATCGACCGCCGGCGCCAGCCCGTCGGTGACCACTTCGAAGGCCCCGGGGAGCACTCCCCACCCGTCGACCGGGAGAGGCCTCGGCCACTCGTCGTAGTCATGGTCACCGTCCGGCGGACGACAGCCGTGTGATCGCCCCCCTCAGTGGCGATACTGGAGATCGATGGCCGGCGACGAATCGTCGAGGGGGGAATCGGGACCGTGGCGTCGACGGCCGCCTCTCGACGACGCACCCGGGCGGTCGGTGGCGGAGCGGAGGGGCTCCACCCCGTGGCGTGAACTCCGCCGCCTGCACCAGGTGGCCATGGCCGGTTGGGCCCGGGGTCGCCGGCCCTGGCTCGGTGCGGCGGCTGCGCTCACCAGCGTCGCCACCGTCCTGGTCCTGCACGAACGAACCGTGGGCCACACGGTCTGGCATGCCGGGGACGTCACGGCCTCGATTCCACTGACCGTCGAGTTGTACCGGCTGCCCATGTCGCTCTTCCTTCCGACGCCGCTGCTCCCGCTGTGGGGCGCCGCGGCCCAACTCCTCGTCGTCATCGGGCTCGGCGAGCTGGTCCTCGGGCGTTGGATCACCCTGCTGGCCGCCGGCGTGGGACAGGTCTCGGCCACCTTTGCCGCCCGCCTCCTTCTCGACGTCGGTGCCGGGCGCTTCGTCGGCCTCCCCCACTTCCTGGCCCATGCCCTTGATACCGGCCCGTCGGGAGTGACGGTCGCCGTGGGGGCTTGCGCCCTGATGGCGTCCCGGTGTCACCAGCTCACCGCCCTCCTGGCGGCGGCGCTCGTGCTCGCCGCCTGCCTCGGCCCCGGCCTGGACGGGCCCGAGCACCTGGTGGCGCTCGTCTGCGGAGTCCTCCTCGGCGCCCTCAGTCGCCGGTTTCGACACGACCGGGTTCGGAGTGCTCATTGGGGGCGCCGGAGACTCGCCAGCCGTTGGCGGACCTCGTCGTGGGGCCCGTCAAGGGTCTGAGAATCCTCGGTGCCCGCTCGAGGGCCTCGAGATCCCTCCGGTGCTACTTCTTGGTGCCGACGGCCTTGCGCAGGCGGGCGAGTTCCTTGCGGAGTGCCTTGAGTTCCGAGTCATCCGTCGCCCGCGACCCGGCACTCCGCTCTTCGAGCCCACGCAGCCGATCCCCCAGGGCGTCGATCTCCTCGGCCAGGATCCTGAGCCCACCCAGCGCGTAGACGGCCAGACCGGCGGTCTCCTCCATCCGGTTGGTCGCTTTCGATCCATCGGCGTCGGCCCGCTGAATCAGGTCGTTGATCCGCTCGTTCGCGCCCACCACTACACCGTAGGTAGGAGGGCCCGACCCGGCAACCTGCCGGCGAGCTCCGCACCGGCGTGCCCACCCAGTTGCTCGACTTGTCGGGTCCGGAGGGAGCTCGGATCCGGTCCGCCCGGCGGGCGCCGGGTCACGGCACTTTGGCGAACGCCTGGAACGACGGGGTCTGGGTCCAGGTCGTGGTGGGCGCCACCGAGCCGTTGGGATTGGTGACGAGCGCCCACGCCGGGTCGTCGTACTGGTCAGAGTAGAAGCAGTACCACGACATGGACACCACCTCACCCGTCCGTCCGGCCAGGCGGTAGGCCTGCGGCAGCCAGGCGGCCCGTTGGGCTTCGGTGACCGCCCCGGACCCGGGGTACTGGGTGGCCGGGTAGCTCGACACCGGGTATCCGAACTCCCCGATGTAGATCTTCTTCCTGGCTTCCCCGTGCTCCGCCATGACGTCGTGCAGGCTCGTGAAGCCGAGGAAGTTCGTGTCCTTCGGCCCGAACGGACCCTTCTCGACGTTGGCCACCGAGTCCTCCCCGGGTGCACGCGAGCTGCTGTAGGGGTGGACACCGAGGACGTCGAAGAAGTGGTTGTCGGTGGCGGCGTAGCGGAACCGGTCGAGCGCCGTGTAGAGCTGGGTGAGGTACCCCACGTCGTTGGTGGACAAGCCACCCGACACGACGGTGACCCTCGGGTTCGCCACCTTGGCGGCGACGTAGCCGCACTCGAGGAGGCTGGCGAACTCGGTCGGGTTGGCGCCCTGGTTCCAGAAGACATCCAGGTTCGGCTCGTTCCAGATCTCGTAGTAGGCGATCTTGGTGCCAAAGTGCTTGACCAACCGGGAGACGAAGGCCGCCCACCGGGTCAGCTCGGCACGACTGGCCGGGGCCAGCCAGAGCTCCGAAGACATGTCCGGGTCACCCGAGTCTCGGGCCCAGTCGGGGAAGCCGTAGACCTGGACTCGGACCTGCATCCCGCGGGCTCGCACGGCGGCGACGAAGGCGTCGAGGTTCGCCCACTCGTTCGCCGGCGCCGGCCCGTTCGGCTCCAAGCTCGACCAGGCGACCCCGGCGGTGATGACGTTCGTCTTGGCCGACTTGGCCAGGTTCAGCAGCGACGTGTACTGGCGCCACCGAGAGCAGCTGGGGCTCGACGGCGAGGTCCTTCAGCGGCGTGGTCGGCTGACGGCGTTTCGCCGCGGCCGCGGCCGCCCGGTTGAACACCGACGCCAGCCTCGGCCGCGGCGCGCAGGCCGCGGGGACGCTGGGCGTCGACGTGGCCGCCGCAGCCCCCGGATCGAACGTCGTCGAACCGCCGGTGGTCGCCGGCACCCCGATGAAGGCCAGGCCGACCACGACGGCGGTCGCCAGGGCGACCGCCGTCCGTCGCCTCAGCATGGACGGTCGTGTCCCACTCCCGCAGCGGCGGCCCACTGACACGTGACCCACCGCCGTCGAGTCACTTCGCCGTCATGACGGGGGCCAAGGCGGTCGCCAGCACGCCCGTCAGGTACTCGGCGTAGGTCTGGGTGATATGGAATCGGTCCTCGTACACGAGGGCCGAGCCGATGATCGGCGAACAGGTGGCCGAGCAGATCCAGGGCAGGACGTCGACGTACAACACGTGGCGGGCCTCCGCCGCCGTGATATCGGCCACCGCGGCCGACGCCGGGGCGGCCATCCGCTTGGGCGAGGAGCAGGACTGGACGCTGGTGGGGTTCGCCGCCAGGCAGGTCGGCGCGCTCTGGGTCAGATAGGGGATGTTCCCGAGGATGGCCTCCTGGGTGTTGGGCGCGCCCATGAGCCGGAGTGACTTCTCCATCCCCGCCTCCCACTCCTTGTTGGTCATCAGCAGGTCGTTCCCATCGTGCTGAAGGTAGTCCGAGCTCGACAGCACAATGAGGTCGGGATCGAGCTTCTTGATCCGAGTGATGACCGAGGCGTGCCAGAGCCTGCACTCGGGGTAGGCGACGTTCAGGTTCGAGTTCCAGAAGCTGGTGTCGGGGATGGGGCAGCCGGCCTTCTCGAAGAAGTACAGCCGCCAGCCCTTCTCCTGGGCGATCGTGTTCATGGCGCCGAACCACATGGCGGCGTCGGAGTCGCCGACCAGCACCATGGACCGCTTGGCCGTGGTGGCGCCGAACACGCACGTCCCTTCGGTCACTGCGGCGTCGCTCAGCATGCACTGCGGCTGGTAGGCGGTGTCGTTCACGGCGTTGGCCAGGGTCGGGGTCAACGTGGCCGGGATCGACGTGATGGTGGGTGCGGCTTTCACCACCGCCGCCACCTGGGCCGCGGTGGCGAACGCCGGCGGTGCGGCACCGGCCGGAAGGGCCAGGGCGAGACCGGCCAGCGCCCCGATCATCGGCACGACGAACCTTCGCAACCGCCTCATGGCGTCATCCACCCGAGGCAATGCCGATTGCCAGCGGCATTCGGCCCGTCGACCACCGTCGGACGGCCCCCGGGGGCGGCGCACCTACCGAGTGACGACCAACGAACACCGCACCGCCTGCGCCTTTCAACTTCGGCTCCTACCGACGCCATGCCAGCAGTGGGTGTCGGGATGCCGATGTCGGGATGCCCGGCTACCGGGGGCCCTCCACCCCACGGCGTACTGTGCGCCACGCCGGACAGCGCGACGTCCGTCGTTTGTATGAATTTCGGGGTGAGAGCCCGCCTCCACCAGGCGGCGCCCGCGGGTCGCAGGGGCCTCGAGCCGTCTGACCTGGCGAATCGTCGACCGCCGGCTCCCGGCGGCGCTCAGCCGCCGCCCAGGTGGGGGGCCCGTAGGCTGTCCGGCCGTGGCGTCGTGGGGTGACATCGAACGAGCCGAGCCGGACTTCGCGGCCAGGGTCCGCCGGCTGTTGGAGGCCGGTCGCCACAAGACCATCGCCACCCTGCGGGCCGACGGGTCGCCACGAATTTCGGGCATCGAGTGCGAGTTCACCGAGGCCGATCTTCAGTTCGGTTCCATGGCCGGGTCCCGCAAGGGCGCCGACCTGGCGCGTGACCCCCGCTTCGCCCTGCACGGCCCGACCTTCCATCCCGAAGAGGGCAAGGAGGGCGAGTGGCCGGGCGAGGCCAAGGTGGCGGGGCGGGCCCGGCCCGTGCGATCGGAGCCGAGGACGCCGAAGCAGACGGTGAGCTGTTCTTCGCCGACATCACCGAGGTCGTCATCACCGGGCTGAACGACACGGCCAGCCGGTTGGTGGTCGAGTGGTGGACGCCCGATCGGGGTCGGCAGCGGGTCGAGCGGGACTGAGGGTCCGGCCGGGGACAGCCAGCTTCTCTGAGGGTTAGAGCACCACCAGGGAGGGACCGCTGCCAGTGGGTGCGGTCGCCGTCGGCGTGGCCCACGCGGAGAGCGGCTCCGGGGGCCCGTGTCCCAACACCTCCGGCGATGACCATTCCGGCCGGTGTTCGTCGATGCCCCGATAGCGGCGTACCGATGGCCGGCGATCCAATGCGCCGCACGGCGCGCCAGAGGAAGGGAATGACCGAGTCGAGGGAGTGTCCGCTCCCCGGAATGGCGGGAGTGGTGGAGACGATGGGATTCGAACCCACGACCCCCTGCTTGCAAAGCAGGTGCTCTAACCAGCTGAGCTACGTCCCCGACGCCGTGGACTCACCACGGGATGTCCGTTCGATGCTCCATCGTAGGTTCGCTGCCGCACGCGGCGGGACTGCGCAGGGATCTGGGGGCCAGGCCCGAGCGGCACGACGACCGGCCGACGGCGGCTCAGTCGGCATCCGACGCCGAGGCGCCGAACAGATCGAGGCACGGGCCCAGGCCCACGATCTCGATATCGTCCCGACGGCCCTGCTCCCAGGTCGCCCGATCGAGGCGGAGGTCCACCATGCGTGCCGGCGAGCCGCGCCGGCTTTCCAGGTGCTCACCGACGACGGTGTACCCGAGCGACCTCGACGTGGCCAGGGAGGCGGCATTGTCGAAGAAGCCACCGCTGCGGGCCTCGAGTGCGCCCAGGCCGGCGAAGGCCAGGTGGAGCACGGCGGCTCGCATCTCCTTGCCCAGACCCTGTCCCTGAGAGCGGCGGCCGAGCCACGAACCGGTGTTGACCCGTCGGTGCTCGGCGAATCCTGTGGCCGAGAGGTCCTGGACACCGACCGGCCGGCCGTCGACGAAGACGCCACCGGTGAAGGCCCACTCCTCGGGCCGCCAGCGGGCGCGCTGTCCCCAGTACCACTGGAGCGACTCACGCTGGCGCCTCGGGGCCGGCACATCGGTCCACGGGATGCTGAACGGCATGGTCGACGGATCGTGGATCCCGGCGTCGGCCACCTCGATCAACTGCACCAGTTCGTCGTCGGTCGGCAACCGCACCTCGAGGCGCGGTGTGCGCACGCACAGGTCGAACAGCGGCCAGTAGGGGTGGGACACGCCGTTCAGTGTCCCAGGGACCGCCGCCCGCCGCCCGGGCGGCCCGACATCGACGATCGAGCGCGACCAAGATGGGATCGTGGCGACCGACGACGACGTACGACGGCTCGCCTTGGCGCTCCCGGACACGACCGAGAAGCCCTCCTACGGCACCCCGGGCTTCCGGGTGCGCGATCGTTTGTTCGCCCGGCTACGGGGCGAGGACGGCGCCCTGGTCGTCTGGCGGGCCGATCTCGACGAGAAGGCCGCCCTGCTCGCCGCCGCGCCCGACCGGTTCTTCACCACCCCGCACTACGACGGCCATCCGTCGGTGCTGGTTCGCCTGGAGGCCGTGGGACTCGACGAACTGAACGAGGTGCTGACGGAGTCGTGGCTGGTCCGGGCCCCCCGGCGGCTCGCCGACCGGTGGTGGGCCGAGCATGGTGGTCCCGACATCGGGAGACCGCACACAAGCTGACCCGCTCCGACCGGTCGTCCCACGCAATCGGCAGTTGCCCGCAGTATCGTCCTGTGCCGGCCGAGTCCGGGCACCGCCACGGACCAGGACAAGGGGGGCGACATGAGCGAGAACACCACGCCCTCGGGTAGCGGAGATCCGGCGCTCGAAGCCGTCGGGAGTGCCGTCGTCTGGACGTCGGCCATCACCGCGCTCGGCGGACTGCTCTTCGGCTACGACACCGGCGTCGTCTCGGGCGCCCTGCTCTTCCTGCACACCAGCTTCGGCAACCTCTCCTCGTTCGAGGAGGAGTTGGTCACCAGCATGCTGCTCGTCGGTGCCGCCGTAGGCGCGTTCGGCGCCGGGCGGCTGGCCGACCAGCTCGGTCGACGGCCGATGATCCTGATCACGGCGCTCGTCTTCATCGCCGGGGTCCTCGGCGCGGCGTTCGCCCCGGCGTTCGCTTTCCTGATCGTCATGCGGTTCGTCATCGGTCTGGCGGTGGGGTCCTCGTCGATGGTCGTTCCCCTCTACATCAGCGAGGTGGCCCCACCGCGCGTCCGTGGTGCACTGGTGAGCTTCAACCAGCTGGCGGTCACCATCGGGATCCTGGTCTCGTACCTGGTCGACTACGGCCTCTCGGACTCGCAGAACTGGCGCCTGATGTTCGGCCTGGCCGCCGTGCCGGCGGTGCTGCTGTTCGTCGGCATGCTCACCCAGGCCGAGAGCCCCCACTGGTTGATCATGAAGGGGCGCGAAGACGAGGCCCGTACCGTGCTCCAGCGGGTGCGAGCACCCGAGCACGACATCGACGGCGAGATCGAGGACGTCCGCGAGCTCTCCCAGCGCGAGTCGAGCTACCGAGAGCTCCTCAAGCCGGCTGTCCGTCGGGCGCTCAGCGTCGGCGTCATGCTCGCCATCTTCCAGCAGATCACCGGGATCAATACCGTCCTCTACTACGCACCGACCCTGCTCCACGACGCCGGCCTCGGGACCTCGGCCTCGTTGCTGGCCAACGTGGGCAACGGGATCGTGAACGTCGGCATGACGATCGTCGCCATCTGGCTGGTCGACCGGGTCGGGCGTCGGGTCCTGCTACTGGTGGGAACGACCGGCATGGCCGTGGCCCTGACGGTCATCGCCACCGTCTTCGCCATCGGGGGGGACCAGCTGCACTCCGGCGCCGCCGTCGTGGCCATCGTTGCCCTCGCCGTCTACACCGGGTCGTTCGCCATCGGCCTCGGACCGGTCTTCTGGCTGCTGATCAGCGAGCTCTATCCCGGCACCATCCGGGGCAAAGCGATGTCCGTCGCCACCATCGCCAACTGGACGGCGAACTTCGTGGTCACCGTGTCCTTCCTCACGCTGCTCAACGCCATCACCAACGCCGGGACCTTCTACCTGTTCGCGTTCCTGACGCTGGTGGCGTTGGTCTACTTCGCCAAGCGCGTGCCCGAGACGAGGAACCTGAGCCTGCCCGAGATCGAGCGACAACTGGCCGCCTGACTGCCTGACCGGTGCCGATGTCACTTGATGCGCGAGACTGACGGGCTCGAACCGAGCGAGCCATCCGGCCGACGACGGTTACCCCACGAACCATGACGCCACCGATGACCTCCCCCGACCCCGCCGAAAGGCCGGCGGTCGCCCGCCGCCGGCCGACACGCCGCAGCGTGTGGGCCCTCGTGGCCCTCGTGCCCCTGGCCCTCGCCGCCGCCTGCGGCAGCTCGGCGGGATCGGCGGCCAAGACCACGACCACCCGGCCGCACGCCGCCAGCACCACGTCGACCACGGCGGCACCGACCACGACCACCACCACGGCGCCGCCGACCACCACTACGGCGCCGCCGGTCACCACCACCACCGCTCGACCCACGACCACGACCACCGCTCGGCCCACCACGACCACGGCCCCGCCGGTGGGCGCCAGCTCGTCGGCCCTCCCCGCTCCGGGCGCAGGGTTCGTGGCCGGTCACGTCACCGCGGTCGGCGACTCGGTGATGCTCGACTACAAGGACGTCCTCGAACAGGACATCCCGAACATCACGGTCGACGCCGCGGTGAGCGAGCAGTTCACGACCGGCGTGGCCCAGCTCCAGAGCCTGAAATCGGCCGGGCAGCTCGGCGCCATCGTGATCGTGGGCCTGGGGACGAACGGGCCGATCACCGATGCTCAGTTCGACAGTCTCATGAGCGTGCTCTCGGGCGCTTCCCGGGTCGTCATCGTCAACACCAAAGTCGGTCAGCCGTGGCAGGACTCGGTGAACGCCGTCCTGGCGGCGGGGGTCAGTCGCTACTCCTCGACCGACGTCCTGGCCGACTGGGCCACCCTGGCCAGTCAGAACCCGGGCTGGCTCTACTCCGACGGCACCCATCTGCCGATCGACGGAACTGGCGCCCACGCCCTGGCCGCCCTGGTGGCCAGCAAGGTCTGATCCCGAGCCCGGGCCCCCGATGGGAGGTCCGACGACCGTGGTGTAGCGTGGCGAGTTCGCCGGGGGCTATAGCTCAGTTGGTTAGAGCGCAGCACTGATAATGCTGAGGTCACAGGTTCAAATCCTGTTAGCCCCACCAGTCCAGAGGAACGGGTCCCTCGCCGTCACGCTCGACGGGACCACTGACGTCTACCGGTGAGCCACGAAGGCCGCCTCTTGGAGACGCACGTCGTTCACCAGGTTCCCGAGCGCCAGGTTGATGTCGTCGGAGTGGTACCCCCAGGCGGGACCGAGCGTCTCGGTCACCGTCGGCCGGACGTCGCCGGGGCCTGCGGTGGTCGTCACCTGGAGCCAACTGGCACCGTCGGCACTCCGACAACCGGCCGTGTAGAGGTTCGGGAAGGTGACCCACGGCGTGGCCACGGCGGGCGACACCCCCCGCTGCGTCGCCGTGAGGAACAGGGGATCCAAGGGCGCACTCCCGCCGCCGAGGTCGGCCGGATTGACGCAGGCCACCTGGACGCCGGCCGTGGCCGTCTGTCCCGACTGCAGGCTCACCCCTTGGCCCGGTCGGCCGAAGTCGCTGTCGGCCGGCGGCCGCCGGGGAAAGCTCGAGTAGGCGATCACGCACCCGGTGTCGCTGGTCGACGCACAAAGCGGGAGGTGGGTGAACGTCGCACCGACCGCTCGGCCGGTCGGGACGGCGACGTTCCCGCCGGCGAGGATCGCCGACACGGTCCGCGATCGGAGGCCGGGGTTCGGGTCGACCTGGCTCGAGAGCAGTCGGATCAACATGGCGGCGCCTTGCGAGTGGCCGATGAAGATGACCGGGCGACCGTCGTTGAAGTGGTGGAGGTAGTCCTTCCACCCGGCCAGGAGGCTCCGATAGGCGACCTCGTCGGCTATCGGATCGCCGCCCAGACCCCGACGGAGGGACGCGGCGGTCCGCTGACGGTACATGGGCGCCCAAACTCGACAGACCTGCGAGAAGGGCGCCGCCTGAGCGATCGCCACACCTACCTCGCTCGCCTGGACGTCGAGATTGGCGTTCTCGGTCGACTGGGTGCTCACCGTTGGGTACACGTAGAAGCAGTCGAACGCCGGGTCGGCCGCCGGCGTCGCTGACGTCGTCGCCCGGGGACCGACGGCCGGAACCGACGTCGTGGCCAGATTGTGCTGGCAGGGATCACGGACGAGACCCGGCCGACAGAGCCAGACCGTCCCGGCGGCGTCCGTCCGAGGCGTGGTGCCCACGAGCGAGCGAGGCGCAGCCGTGGCGACGGCTTCGTGGGGGACGGTCACGACCAACGTCGACGCCGCCACGAGGAGCGCGGCAACTGCTACGCCGGCGGTGCGTCGGTCACAGCCCATCAGCCCTCCCGAAACCAGGAATAGGCAACATTGTTGCCTATTTCCCCGGGCCGGGCAATACGCTGGCGTATCGCTGCCGCCCCGAGTCACGACGATGTCCACGACACGCCGGTCCTCTTCGGCGACCTCCTGGCCCTGGCCCGCCAGAGCTGGGTCCGTCAGATGACCGAGCGGCTCGAACAGCTGGGCTATGCCGACTACCGGCGAAGCGACGCCGTCGTCGCCCGTCGCCTCCTGCGCGGCCCGACGGCGGTCGGTCAGCTCGGCGTGGCACTGGGCGTCACCCGCCAGGCCGCCCGCAAGATCGTGTCGGGGCTCGAACAGCGACAGTTCGTGGTCACGGGTCGTGACCCGCGGGACAGTCGTCGGGTGACGGTCGCGCTGACGCCAGCCGGCGAGGCGTACGCCCGGTCGGTGGTCGACGTCATCGGTGCGCTCAATCGGGAATACGAACGCCGCCTCGACGACGACACCCTGGCCGCCGCCCGGCGAGCGTTGGCCGAGGTGCTCGAGGGATCTCGAGCCCGCCGGGCTCCCGGCCCGGACCGCTAGGTCCCTTCCCGGCTACGGGCTACCCGGCGATCCCGTCGAGCTCGGCGACGTCGGCGTCGGAGAGCACAAGCGACGCCCCGGTGACGTTCTCCCGCAGGTGGGCACGCGACGACGTGCCCGGGATGAGCAGGATGTTCGACGAGCGCTGCAACAACCACGCCAGGGCCACGGCCATGGGCGCCGAATCCAGGCGGCCGGCGACCTGGGTCAGGGTCTCGGACTGCAAGGGTGAGAAGCCGCCGAGTGGGAAGAACGGCACGTACGCGATGCCCTGGCTCTCGAGGGCATCGAGCAATTCGTCGTCCTCCCGGTGGGCCAGGTTGTAGAAGTTCTGTACGCACACGACCGGTCCGATGGCCTGGGCCTCGGCGATCTGCTCGGCGTTCACGTTGCTCAGACCGAGGTGGCGGATCAGCCCGGCCGCCTGCAGCTCGACGAGCGCCTCGAAGCCCTCGGCGATCGAGCCCGGCTCGGGACCCTCGACCGCGCCGACCCGCAGGTTCACCACGTCCAGCGCCTCGAGCCCGAGGTGGTCCAGGTTCTCCCGAACGGCGTGGCGCAATTCCTCGGGTGAACGGGCGTGGGGCCAGCCCCCTTCGGCGTCCCGGCGAGCGCCGACCTTGGTCACCAGGTGCAGGTCGTCGGGGTAGGGGGACAGGGCCTCCCGGATGATCTCGTTGGTGACGTACGGCCCGTAGAAGTCGCTGGTGTCGATGTGGTTGATGCCCAGTTCGACCACCTCCCGGAGGACGGCCACGGCCTCGTCGCGGTCGGCCGGCGGCCCGAAGACGCCGGGACCGGCCAGCTGCATCGCCCCGTAGCCGAGACGGGTGACCGTCAGGTCCTCGGCCAGCGTGAACGTCCCTCCGGGAAGTGCCGTCGTCATACGAGTCCTCGTCTCTCTCGGGTCGGCCGCAGGGGCTCCCTGCCGCACCTTTGACCATATGGCCCGACCGCCGGGGCTCAGACCAGCAGACGCCCGCCGGCGAAGTCGATGACCACCGAGTCGAACCGGCTGAGCACGTCGGAGCCGATGGTGCCGGCGATGCCCGTCGTGCCGGGAAGCTTGATGGCGACGAGCGTCTGGGCCGGCAGCGGTGTCCCCGAGAGCGCCCACGTCCCGCTCTTCACCCGAGCGGCGCTCGTCGTGCAGGCGACCCCGGTCACCGGGGCGCGTTTGCCGAGCGTCGTGAGCTTCAAGTTCGCCGCCGCCCCGGTGGAGACGGTCGAGCCCGATGAGCCGGTGTCCAACAAGAACGCGAACTTCATGGGCCCGGCGAAGGTCACCGGCACGACCGCCAGCACCTGGTCGGCCACGTGCACGACGCCCATGGGAATGGTCGTCGGTGCCGGGTAGCCAACCAACAGGTCCGGCGGGGTCGGCGTCGCTCCGTTGGGCGTGACCACCTGCTTGCCGGTGACGACCGGCCCTTCGGGGCCCGGCAGGATGAGTCGACTGTGCTGGTAATCGATGCGCACGGCGCCGAACCTGCTCAGCACGTCGGCGCCGAGCAGTCCGGCCGGCGCCTTGTGCAGACCGAAGTCGGGGATGGCACTGGTCTCCACCGTCTGACCGGCCAGCGGGACGGTGCCCAGGGACCAGCTCGACACCTTCACCGGCTGCTCCTTGGCCGTGCACGAGGCGCCGGCCACGGTGGCCTTCTTGCCCGCCCCCGGAAGGTGCAGCGTCTTCACCACTTGGCTGTCGAGTGAGGATTCGGTGGAGCCGGTGTCGAGCACCAGGGGGAACGGGCCCTTTCCGTCGACGCAGAGGGACACCAGGGCGATCACCTGACCCTTCGAGCGGTTCACGGCCAGGGGCACGGACACTGCCTGCCCCGGGGCCGGCGTGGCCACCTGACACCCCCCCGAGGTCGGTGGGAGCTTGAGCCTCTGGGCGGCGCCCACCGGCGTCGCCGCCACCGAGGTCACCACGCCCGCCAGCACGATGCTGGCCGCCATCAGCCACCGGGTCGTCGCCGCCTTCGTGCGCATCTCCGCCCCCCAACCGGTGGGCCAGGCGCTTGCTCGCCCGGTCCAGCCACATCCGCCGTACCTGGGTCATACCCCGTCGGTCCGAGCTGACCCCCGGGTGGGCGACGTCGCCGTCAGGCGCGGGGGCTCAGCGGCAGCTCGGTGCCCGACTCGGCGTCGACCGGAACGGGCTCGGACTCGACCAGACCAGCCCGCCGACGAGCGAGATGGCGGAGGGCCCACAGACCGATGAGGGCGGCGGCGAAGCAGGCCAGGCCGCCGGTCCCGAGGCCGATCCGGGCCCCGGCGGCCGCCGTGATCCAGCCGATGACCGGGCCACCGATCGGCGTGGACCCCTGGAATGCCACCGACCACATGGCCATGACCCGACCCCGCATCTGAGGCTCGGTGCCCAGCTGCAAGGTGGAGTTACCCATGGCCAGGAACGAGACGCTGGCGTACCCGACCAGGGCCAGGGCCACCAACGCCACGGCCAGGTCGGGCGCCACGGCGGCGAAGCAGATCACCACGCCGAACACCGTCGCTGCCAGGACCATGGCTCGGAGCCCGGTCTTGCCCCGGGTCGCCGTCACGAGTCCTCCGACGACCGCCCCGATACCCATGGCCGCCGTCATCACCCCGTAGGTCACGGCGCTCCCGTGGAACACCGTCTTGGCGAACACCGGCAACGTCACCTGGAACTCGTAGGCCAGGCAACCCACCAAGGCCATCATCAGCAGTGGGACCCCGAGGTCGGGGGTGCGGGCGACGTAGCGGAAGCCCTCCCTGAGCTGGCCCTTCGACCGGGCCGTCGGCGGGGTGGGCTTCAGCGTCGAGCGGTCCATGCTGAGCAGCGAACCGACCACGGCGACGAAGCTGACGGCGTTCAGCATGAAACACCAGCCCTCGCCGACGGTGGCGATCAGCACGCCGGCCACGGCCGGCCCCACCGCCCGGGCCGCGTTCACCAGCGTCGAGTTCAGGCTGACGGCGTTGCGGAGGTCCTTCGGGCCCACCATCTCGAGGACGAACGCCTGGCGGGAGGGGTTCTCGAAGCAGTTGTTGAGGCCGAGGACCACCGCCAGGATGCAGACGTCGGTGTACGTGACGTGGTGGGTCAGCGTGAGCAGGCCCAGGATCAGCGCCTGGACGCCCATCATCGACTGCAGCACGATCATCAGCCGGCGCTTGTCCACCCGGTCGGCGATCACCCCGCCATAGGGACCGAGCAGCAGCATGGGCAGGGTCTGGAGGGCCACCACGATGCCCAGGTCCGTGGCCGACCCGGTCAGCACCAGCACGAGCCACGACTGGGCGGTGGTCTGCATCCACGTGCCGATGAGCGAGATGGCCTGACCGGTGAAGTAGCGCCGGTAGTTGGGGACCGAGAGCGAGGAGAAGGTCCGGCGCAACGACGATCGCGGGCTCATGGCCGCCGGTCCTTCAGGGCTTCCGCCAGGTTTTCGAGTACGGGCAGCGCCGCCTCCAACGCCTGGCGATCGCCGGCGTTCAGGCCTTCCAGGGCCACCGTGAGGGCGTCGGTCCGCTCCCGGCGAATGCGGACGACCAGCTCCCGGCCCTGCACGGTCGACGTGACGAACGCGGCCCGGCGGTCGCTCGGGTCCTGGGCCCGGCCGATCAGGCCGGCGGCCTCCAGCTTGCCGGCGATCCGGGAGACCATGGTGGGGTTCAGGCCCTCGATCGTCGCCACCTCGGAGAGGCGCAACGGGCCCCGCTGCACGACGGTGACCAGGACCTCCGCCTGGCTCGGCGACAGGTCGGCGCCCGCCCGGGTCTGGCGGAGCCGCCGACCGAGACGACCGATGACCGAACGGATCCTGGCGGGTGCGTCGACATCGGTCACCGGGGCGGGCATGGCGCCAGTGTAGGCGCTACATGCTTGCTAACAAGCAACTTGTTTTCACGTCCCCGTCACCTGGGCGCTCGTTAGTACTGATGACATACAGTACTGGTATAGTTCTTCTATGACCCTCGAGCAGCCCGACCGGCTCCCGTTGGCGGCGCTGCTGCGGTCGGCCCGGTCGGCGCTCGGCACCGCCGTCCGCTCGGCGCTGGAGGGAGCCGGCTTCGAGGACCTCCCGGCGAACGGGCCCTACGTCCTGAGCGCCACCGCCCTCGGCGAGGTCCAGCTGGCCGTGATCATCGAGCGGCTGGGCCTGTCCAAACAGGCCGCCGGCCACCTGGTCGACCTCCTCGTCCTGCGCGGCTACCTCGACCGCCGAATCGACCCGCAGGACCGTCGCCGACTGGTCGTGGCGTTGACCGAGCGGGGAACGGCCGCCGCCGAGGTGACCCGGCAGGCGGCCGCCGCCCTCGAGGATCGTCTCACCGCCGCGGTGGGTCCCGCCGACGTCGCAGCGACCTATCGGACGCTCGGTTGGCTGGCCACGGCGGTGGGTGACGATGCCTGACCCGGGACCGTCGCCCACCGCCCGACGCGTCGCCGCCTACCGGGTGGGGTTCGAACGACTGGTGCTCGACGCCGGGACCGGCGACCCCGGGGGCGACGACCGTCTGGCCGCCGACGTGGCGGCCGGGGCGGACGTCGACCGGTCCGGCCCCATGGGTCGCTACCTCCGGCAGCGGACGGCCTTCTTCGACCGGGTCGTGGTGAACGCCCTCGATCGCGGGACACGGCAGGTCGTCCTCGTCGGCGCCGGCTACGACGGGCGGGCCCTGCGCTATCGGACCCCGGGCGTGCGGTGGTTCGAGGTCGACCGACCGGCCACCCAGGCCGACAAGGTCGCCCGGCTGACCCGTCTCCACATCACCCACGACGACGTGACGTACGTCCCACTCGACCTGGACGGGGGTGGCCTGTCGACGGCGCTCCTCGATGCCCAGTTCGAGGCCGACGGCTCGGCCCTCTTCCTGGCCGAGGGGGTCGTGACCTACCTCGAGCCCGAGACCCTCGCGGACGTGCTCACCGAGCTCCGGGCGCTGTCCACGGTCGGTGACCGGTTCGCCCTCTCGTTGCCCCGGTCGGCCGCCGACCCCACCGAACGGGAGCGCTTCGAGGCCGGCGTCGCAGCACTGGGCGAGCCGGCCGTCGGGTCCGTGACCGCCGAGGGGGCGGCGGCCACTTTCGCCGAGACCCGATGGCGCCTGGTCGACCTCAGCGAGCGATCCCGAGCCTCGGGTTTCGTCATGGCCGCCCCGGTCTTCTCGCCGGCGCCGCCCGGGACACGACCAACGGTCGGCCACATCGGGCGCTTCCTCGAGGCCATGCTGCACCGGGAGGGGGACGACGGGCTGGCCGAACACCTGGGGCACACGTACGGGGTCCCGGTGACCCGCCGTCGGGAGCTGGACGTCGGCGTCCACCGGGTCGAGCGGGCCGACGGCTCGACCTGGGTGGCCCGGGTGTTCCCGGCCGGTCGGCCGACGGAGGCGGCTGTCGGTGACGCCGAGCTGCTCGAACGGCTCGCCCGTGCCTCCATCCCGGCCGAGCGGACCGCCGCCGAGCACCCGGTCTCGACCCACGCGGGGCAGCCGGTGCTGGTCACCACGTTCGTCCCGGGACGCCGCCCGGCGGCCGATGCGGCGCTCTTCGAACAGCTCGGCCAGCTCCTCGCCCGGATCCACCGCCTGCCCGCCGACGAGGCGCCGGCCAACCGGCCGGGAGGTGCCTGGCATCATCTGCTGCCCGACGCCTCCCCCTACGAGGAGCTGCCGGCCGCTCGCCGGCTTCTCCGGCACGCCCGGCACCGGGTCGCTCCCGACCAGGGCGCCGACTACGAGATCCTCGACGACGCCCTGGCCGCCCTCGACCTCCCGGCCGACCTCCCGGCCGCCTTCGTGCACCCCGACTTCGTGGCCCGCAACGTCCTGCGGTCCCCCGACGGCCGCCTCACCGTCCTCGACTGGGCCGGCGCCGGTCGAGGCCCACGGGTCGTCTCGCTCGGCTGCCTGCTCTGGTCGGCCGCCGGTCAGCGCCGCTCCATCGACGCCGCCGTGCGCGGCTACCGATCCACCATCGCCCTCGAGCCGATCGAGTTGGCCTCGCTCGAGGCGGCGATGGCCGTCCGACCGCTCATCCTGGCCGTCTGGACCTTCGCCACCGGACGCTCGGATGTCGCCACCGCCGCGGCCTCGTGGACGACCCAGCGACGCAGGATCGCCTCGGGTGCCGCCCGGGCCCGGACCCAACTGGCGACCGATGCCGGCTGAGCCGCACCGGTCAGGTGGTCCGCCGCCGCTTGGCCCCCATCAGCTGGCGAAGGGTCCAGGCCGTGGCCGCCACCAGGCCCACCAGCTGGGTGAAGAAGAGGACGACGGCCGCCACGTACAGGCTCTGGTCATCCCCCAGTCCGACCAGCCAGCCGGCGGCACAGCCGACGCACGACAGCCCGACCACGAAGGCGCCGAGTAGGGCCAACGCCGCCCGTCCCAGCTCGTCTCGGATGCGTCGGACGTGGTCGTCGCTGAGGCCGCTGTAGACGCTCACCACGAAGCCCAGGAACACCAGCAGGAGGCCGGCGAGGCTGGCCG
Organism: uncultured Acidimicrobiaceae bacterium; assembly: GCA_963730735.1. GTDB lineage: Bacteria > Actinomycetota > Acidimicrobiia > Acidimicrobiales > RAAP-2 > CAVSSX01. Next base: position 390,901 of record CAVSSX010000007.1, on the reverse strand, counting down.
ACGCCCCCAGAAGGGCCAGTACGACGTCCTTGTGGTCGACCATCCGACTCGACGCTAGCCAGCGGTGGCGGCCCCATCCGGTTCCGAGGCCGGCGAGCCGGCGGGGTCGATCGAGACGCTGGCCAAGCGGGGCAGGAACTCCCCACGGGCGATCGACAGGACCGTACGGACGGCGATCGCCCCGATGAAGCCGGTGATCAGCGCCAGGAGCACGTAGCTATAGGCCCGGGGTGCCACCACCGACGTGTCGTGCAGCCACTCGAGACCGCACGAGGCCACCGAGGCCCAGGCGAAGGTGAACGCCCAGAAGCTCGGCATGAAGGGGAGCCGGGCGTAGGCCGGCACCAGGCGGATCTGGGCGAGGACCATCAGCAGGCCGTAGCCACCCAGGGCGGCGGCGAAGGCGTCGATGTGGCCGCCGTTGATGGCCAGGTACGCCAGCGTCCCTACGGCGGCCGGTGCCACCTCGATGGCCAGCGTCGGCATGAGCGGCGGCGGCAACGGGGGTCGGACCAGGAGCCGGGTGAGGATCATCGACCCGACGACCAGCCAGCAGATGAGCCCGAAGCCGAACAGCACCTCGGCCAGCAGGTGCTGGCCGACCAGGGCGGCGGATCCGGAGGCAATGAAGCCCCCGGCCACGGTGGGCAGGAAGTAGCCCGGGTGCAACTGGTCGAACTCGAGCGGGCCGTAGATCCACTGTCCGGTGAACCAGGCGCCCAGCGCCACCGTCAGGACCAGGAACACGTCGACCACGATCCTGCCGGCCGTCGGCGCGTACGGGTAGAGGCCGTTGGCCGCCAGCAGCATCGGGGAGATCACGGCCAGGGAGGCGAAGGGCCCGGCGATCCCGTCACACAGGTCCCGGGAGAGGGCGCCGGGCGTGGCGAGGACGAACCGGGCGTAGAGGGCGACGGTCGCCACCCACACCGCCGCCGCCAGAACGATGAGGACGTTGGCCACCGCCACCGGTGCGAGGTGGAGTCGCCCGGCGATGACCCAGCACTCGGCCAGGCCGCAGAGGCCAAAGGCGATGGCGAAGAAGTTGAGCGGTAGCCGCCGGGGCGACGGGGCGACCATCGGCGGAGCTTGACCCGTGGCGATTCGACCGACCGGTGGCTCGTTCACGACCGACACGATCTCACGTCGTCGGGGTCGGGCCGCTTCTTTCGCCTGGCATGGAGGTGGAGGAGCTCGAGCTGCGCTCAAACTGACCAACGTTCCCGCTGGCGAGCTCGCGAAACGTTTTCCGCCCTCCGGGCCCGGGTAGTCCAGATGTATGGACGCACTCACGCTGTTGAAGGACGACCACCGCAGGGTCGAGGCCCTCTTCTCCAAGTTCGAGGGGACCGGCAACCGGGCCTTCAAAACCCGGGAGAAGCTGGCGGCGTCGATGATCGAGGAACTGTCCGTCCATGCGGTGATCGAGGAACAGGTCTTCTATCCCGCCATCCGCAAGGCGGCGCCCAACCTGTCCAACCACGTCCTCGAGGCGATCGAGGAGCACCACATCGTGAAGTGGACGCTGTCCGAGCTCGACAACCTCGAACCCTCGGCGGAGAACTATGCCGCCAAAGTGGCGGTCCTGACCGAGCTGGTCCGCCACCACGTGGAGGAAGAGGAGAAGGACGTGTTCCCCGCCGTCCGCAAGGCCATGAAGACGGACCAGCTCAACGAACTGGGCGAGCAGCTGGCGGCGGCCAAACTGGTCGCCCCCACGTCGCCGCACCCTCGGGCGCCGTCCAGCCCACCGGCCGATACGCACGACTTGGTGGTGAACGCGGCCGAGAAGGTCGTGGCCATGAAGGACCGACTGGTGGGCCGCCTGAGCCAGTGACTCCGGCGGACCCGGGCGGCCGACGCCGTCGCAGGGGTCCGCTGTGGCCCGCCGTCGGCAACGGGTGGCCGATGTCCATCGGGTGCTACCTTCCAGGCCAGCCCGCCTCGACGCCGCGCGACGGACTGCCCTGGGGGCTGGCAGCGCGAAGGAGCCCCCATGCCACCACCGCCGGTTCCGCCCCTCACCGACAGTGAGCTCGTGGAGATCGACCGGGCCAACGCCTCGGGACGCCAACCGGTGCTCTTCATCCACGGCCTCTGGCTGCTGGCCAGCAGCTGGGACCCCTGGCGCGAGTTGTTCGAGTCCGAGGGCTACACCACCCTCGCCCCGGGTTGGCCGGACGACCCCGACACGGTCGCCGAGGGCCGGGCCGACCCCGGGCGCTTCGCCGGCAAGAGCGTCGGCGGCATCGCCAACCACTTCACCCTGGCCGCCGAACGCCTCGAGCGGAAGCCGGCCATCGTCGGTCACTCCTTCGGTGGCCTCCTGACCCAGATGCTCGCCGGGCGGGGGCTGGCCACCGCCTCGGTGGCCATCGACCCGGCGCCGTTCCGCGGCGTCCTGCCGCTGCCCCGTTCGGCCCTCAAGGCGGCCTGGCCGGTCATCGGGCGGCCGAGCAACCTCCATGCCTCGGTGATGCTCACCGAGGCGCAGTTCCGCTACGCCTTCACCAACGCCCTCGACGTCCCCGAAGCCGTTCGCCTCTACGAGACCCTGGCCGTGCCCGGTTCGGCGGTACCGCTCTTCCAGGCGGCGACGGCCAATCTCAACCCGAAGACCGAGCTGCGGGTCGACTGCACCGCCGCCCATCGCGGCCCGATGAAGATCCTCTCCGGGGAGCGGGACCACACCGTCCCGTGGGCGCTGGCCAACGCGGCCTACAAGCGGCAGCGCCGCAACGCGGGCGTGACCGAAGTCCAGGAACTGGCCGGGCGGGGCCACTCCCTGGTCATCGACAGCGGCTGGCCCGAGGTGGCCCACGTCGCCCTCGACTTCCTGCGCCGCCACCCCGCCTGATCGCCCTCGCCCGCTCCGCTCCCCGACCCCGGGCCACCAGCCAGCTCCTACACTCGACAGGGTCGTCGCGGCGTGACCCGGCGGAATGTCGGCCGCACCGGCGACGTTGGAAGCGCCGTACGTTCCGATCCTCCGGGGCGACGGAGAAAGAGGTGGTGCGATGCCTGCGGTGACCGTCGAGAACCCCCTGACCCTGCCGAAGGTCGACGCCGACGCGGCCTCGGCGACCGTCCGCCCGGTGAGCGGCGTGACCACGGCCCCCTCGGGCCTCGAAGGCGAGGGGTTCCCCGTCCGTCGGGCGTTCGCCGGCGTGTCACTGGCCGACCTCGACCCGTTCGTCCACATGGACCAGATGGGCGAGGTGGACTACGGGCCCGGTGAGCCCAAGGGGACGCCCTGGCATCCGCACCGGGGCTTCGAGACGGTCACCTACATGATCGACGGGACGTTCCAGCACCAAGACTCGATCGGCGGGGGCGGCCTGATCGCCAACGGCGCCACCCAATGGATGACGGCCGGCGCCGGCATCCTGCACATCGAGCGACCCCCGGAAAGCCTGATCGCCTCCGGCGGCCTCTTCCACGGGATCCAGCTCTGGGTCAACCTCCCGGCCGCCGACAAGTGGGTGCCGCCCCGCTACCAGGACATCCAGCCCGACGCGGCGGTGCTGCTCTCGTCGCCCGACGGCGGCGCCCTGGTCCGGGTGATCGCCGGCTCGGTGGCCGGCCACGAGGGCCCGGGCCTGACCCACACGCCGATCTCGCTGGTGCACGCCACCCTGAGCCCCGGGGCCCGACTGGCCCTGCCGTGGCCGGCCGACTTCAACGCCCTGGTCTACGTGCTGGCCGGCCGAGGCACGGTCGGAGCCGACGGGCGACCGGTGGCGCGGGGCCAACTGGCGACCCACGGCCCGGGCGACGCGCTCGTCGCCACGGCCGACGCCCAGCAGGACAGCCACTCGCCCAACCTCGACCTGCTCATCTTGGGCGGGCGACCCATCCGGGAGCCGGTGGCCCACTACGGGCCCTTCGTCATGAACACCCGGGACGAGTTGGCCCAGGCGTTCGAGGACTTCCACGCCGGCAAGCTCGGGACGATCCCGGCCGACCACATCGGCGACTGACGACGTGGTCGGCGATCCCGGCTGGGACGAGTCGCGCATCGGGTCGCTCGTCGGCCGGACCGCGGTGGTCACCGGGGCCAACTCGGGGATCGGCCTCGAGACGGCCCGGGCGCTGGCCGCCCACGGGGCCCACGTGGTGCTGGCCTGCCGGGACCAGGTGAAGGCCCGGGCGGCCGCCGACCGGCTGGCCCGTGAGGCCGAGGACGCCCTCTCCCTCGAGTTGCTGGCCCTCGACTTGTCCGACCTGCGGTCGGTCCGGGCGGCGGCCGAGACGTTCCGGTCCCGCCACGACCGGCTCGACGTCCTCATCAACAACGCCGGCATCATGGCGCCGCCCTACCTGCTCACGGCCGACGGCTTCGAGCTCCAGTTCGGCACCAACCATCTGGGGCATTTCGCCCTGACCGGGTTGCTGCTCGACTCCCTGCTCACCACGCCCGGCGCCCGGGTGGTGACCGTCAGCTCGAACCTCCACCGCCTGGCCGGGATCGACTTCGACGACCTCGACCACGAGCGCTCGTACAACCGGTGGGACGCCTACGGCGCCTCGAAGCTGGCCAACCTGCTCTTCACCTCCGAGCTGGCCCGCCGTCTCGAGTCGGCCGGCGACCGGGTCGTGGCCCTCGCCGCCCACCCGGGATGGTCCCGCACCAATCTGACCGCCAACGGGCCGGTCCTGTTGGCCACCGGGGTCCGGGCCAAGGTCGGTCGGGCCGCCGGGCGGTTCCTCGGCCAGTCGGCCGCCTCCGGCGCCCGCCCCACCCTCTACGCCGCCACCGCCCCCGGACTGGTCGGCGGCCAGTTCGTGGGACCTCGTGGCCCGCTCGAGCTCTTCGGTGCCCCCACGCTGGTGACCGGCAACCGTCGATCCCGTCGGGCCGAGGATGCCGTCCGGCTGTGGGACGTCTCCGAGGAGCTGACCGGCGTCCACTACGACTTCGGTTCCCCGGCGGTCGCCGCCTGACCGCCTGTCGCTACCGGCGCTCTCCCTCGGCCGGCGGTCGCTCCAAGAGGAACGTCCCGGTGGCCCGGCTGACCAGCTCGTCATCGAGCGAGCGGACCTGGGCCTCGGCGTAGGCCACCTGGCGGGCCATGCGCACCACGTCGCCCCGCAGTCGGTAGGCCGTGCCCACCACCGCCGGCCGCATGGTCTCGGTCTTGAGCTCGAGCGTCGCCCGGGTCCGGTCCCGCCCCCGCAAGGCGGCGTTGATGGCGAAGTTCATGGCGGCATCGAGCAGCAGGGCGTGCACCCCGGCCTGAACCACCCCGTGCGGGTTGCAGGCCAGCGCCTCGGGATGGAACGTCCCCTCGACCCAGCCGAGGTCCTCACCATCGACGCCGTAGGCGGTGAACGCCCCGCCGACGGCGGCGATGAGCGGCATGCCCCCGTCGCCCAGCCATCGGCCCATGTCCTTCGTCGGGGCGTCCACCGGCCGTCACGCTACCGCCGACCAGGGTCCGGTGGCCGGGCCGAGAGGAATGACCGGTGGGTAACATGAGGCGAGAGTTCACGGGGGGATCGCCGCCCGGACGAAGGGAGTGCACCATGACCACCGCCGTCATCGTCGACGCCGTCCGGACCGCCGGTGGGAAGCGCAACGGCAAGCTGCGCAACTGGCACGCCGCCGAGCTGGCCGCCGAGACCCTCAAGGCCCTGGCCGCCCGCAACGACCTCGATCCGGCCTCGGTCGACGACGTGATCATGGGCTGCGTGATGCAGGTGGGCGAGCAGTCCCTCAACATCGGCCGCAACGCCGTGCTCTCGGCCGGCTGGCCCGAGTCGGTCCCGGCCACCAGCATCGACCGACAGTGCGGTTCGTCCCAGCAGGCGCTGCACTTCGCCGCCCAGGGGGTCATCGCCGGGGCCTACGACATCGTGGTCGCCGCCGGGATCGAGTCCATGACCCGGGTGCCGATGGGCTCCTCGGTCGTACGGGAGCTGGGCTTCCCGTTCGGGCCCGAGATGCGGGCCCGCTACGAGGCGGCGGGCGGTCTCACCAGCCAGGGCATCGGGGCCGAGATGATCGCCGACCGTTGGGGGCTCTCGCGTGAGGACCTCGACACCTTCGCCACCCGCAGCCAGCACCTGGCCGCCCAGGCGACCGCCGAGGGGCGCTTCGAGAACGAGATCATCCCGGTCCACGTGCGCGACGACGAGGGCCAGCCGACCGACGAGCTGTTGACCTCCGACGAGGGCATCCGGCCGACGACCTCGGTCGAGACCCTGGCCACCCTGAAGCCGGCGTTCAAGCCCGACGGCAAGATCACCGCCGGCAACTCCTCCCAGATCACCGACGGGGCATCGGCCGTCCTGGTCATGAGCGAGGAGCGGGCCAACGCCCTCGGGCTCCGGCCCCGGGCCCGGTTCCACGCCTTCGCCCTGGCCGGCGTGGACCCCATCACCATGCTCACCGGCCCGATCCCGGCGACCCAGAAGATCCTGGAGCGGGCCAAGATGACCCTCGACGACATCGACCTCATCGAGATCAACGAGGCCTTCGCCTCGGTCGTGCTGGCCTGGGAGAAGGAGCTGCACACCGACCTGGCCAAGGTCAACGTGAACGGCGGGGCCATCGCCCTCGGTCACCCGCTGGGCGCCTCCGGCGGAAAGCTGACGGCCACGCTGCTGAACGAGCTCGAGCGCACCGGCGGCCGCTACGGCCTGCTGACCATGTGCGAGGGCGGCGGCATGGCCAACGCCACCATCATCGAGCGCCTGGGCTGAGCCCGGGCTCGAGGTGTCGGGCCCTCGACCTCAGCGGTAGCGGGTGGCCATCAGGAAGCCGATGAAGATGACCACCAGCCCGGCCACCAGGTACCAGACCGACACCGCGCCGGGCAGCACCGTCAGGTAGTTGAGCAGGATGATCAGGACGCCCAAGATCAGGGCGACCAGGGTGGCGATGCCGAACCAACGGGGGCTCCGCTTGACGCTGGTCGGGATGGGCGCCGTGTAGCGACCGCTCTCCTCGGCCGTCGAGTACCGGCCGATCTTGGCGCCGGGGCTCCCCTTGGCCGTGGTCCGCCCCGAGGCCGACCGGCCCTTGCGCCCCGAGCGTCCCGGTCCGGTGCTGGCCTTGGTGCCCACGGGGATGGACTCTACCGGCGCACCGGTAGCCGTTCCCAGCGGCCGGCCGGCCGGAGCCAGTTGGTACCATCGCCCGGTGGCCGCCCGGGTGCTCGTCATCGACAACTACGACTCCTTCGTCTACAACCTCGTCCAGGAGCTGGGTGAGCTCGGGGCCGACCCGGTGGTCTTCCGCAACGACGCCATCGACACCGACGGCATCCGGGCGGCGGCACCCGACGCCGTGCTCATCTCCCCCGGCCCGGGTCGTCCCGAGGGCGCCGGGGTCAGCCAGCAGGTGGTCGCCGACCTGGCCGGGGAGATCCCCATCCTCGGCGTCTGCTTGGGTCACCAGTGCATCGGGCAGGTCTATGGCGGCTCGGTCGTCCAGGCCCCGAGCCTCATGCACGGCAAGACCTCCGAGATCCACCACGACGGACGGGGCGTGTTCGCCGGACTGCCCAACCCGTTCGTGGCCACCCGCTATCACTCGCTGGTGGTCGCCCCCGACGCCGTGCCCGACGAACTCGAGGTCTCGGCCACCACGGCCGACGGCGTGATCATGGGCCTCCGCCACCGCAGCCTCGGCGTGGAGGGGGTCCAGTTCCACCCCGAGTCGATCCTGACCCCCTCGGGCCCGAGCCTGCTCGACAACTTCCTCGGCGCCCTGACCGTCGTCGGCTGACCACCCGCCCGAGCGGGTGCGCTACGGCGTCGTCGTGGTGGCCGGGACGGTGGTGGTCGTCGGTGCGGTGGTGGTGGTCGGGGCGGTGGTGGTCGTGGTGTTGGCGCAGATGGTCAGGGTGACCGTCGTCGACGACGTCACCTGGGTCCCGCCGCCCGGGTTCTGACTGACCACGTTGCCGTTGGAGCCGGCCGGGCAGTTGTTGGTGGTCGCCGCCGACACGGTGATCGTGATCTGTGAGGTGCTCTGGCCCTGCAGCGCCGACGTGGCCGCCGCCTGGGACTGACCGGTCGTGTCCTGCAGCACCAGGCTGCAGGTCCCCGTGGACACCACCAGGTTGACCGTCTCGTTGGGGGTGGCCGTGGCCCCGGCCGCCGGCGACGTGGCGATCACCAATCCGGCGGCCTGGCTGTTCGAACACTGGTTGCTCGTCGAGCCGACCGTCAGGTTGGCCTTGGAGAGCGCCGCCCCGGCGGCGGCGGTGGAGAGCCCGGCGACACTGGGGACGGTCACCGAGTTCTGGTTGGACACCGTCAGCTTGAGCCTCGTGGTGGTGCTCACCTTGGTCCCGACACCGGGGTCCACCTTGAGCACCGTGCCCCCGGGTTCGGTGCTGTTCTGGAGCACCCGGGTGTAGTTGTTGAAGCCGGCCGACTGCAGCGCGGTGAGGGCGTCGTTCAGGCTCTGCCCGACGATGTTGGGCACGGCGGCGACCGTCGGCCCCGAGCTGAGGACGAGTTTCACCGCCGCCCCCTTCTTGATGCTGGTGCCGGCGGTCGGGTCGGTGGCCAACACGGTGTTGGCCGCCTGGGAGCTGGTCCTGGTCGACGTGCCCCCGACGGTCAGCCCATCGGCCTGGAGGGCCGCCGTCGCCTGGGCGCTGGTCTTGCCGACCAGGTCGGGGACGGTCAGGCCGTTGGAGCCCCCCAGGTAGCCGAGCGATCGGAGGAGGAAGAAGGCCACGACCAGGAGGACCACCACCAGCGCCCCGAGGATGAGCAACAGTCGTTTGGTGCGGTTGTCGCCGCTCTCGCCCTCGCCCGCCCCGCCCGGACCGGTGCGCCCCACCGCCGGCACGGCGGCAGTGGGATTGGGCATGGCCACGGCCTGGGTCGTCCCGGCCGTCGCCGCCATCATCGAGGTGGCCACCGGATCGTCGGCGATCACCGGCCGGCCGTCGGCGAAGCGCAACAGATCGGCCCGCAGGTCGTCCGCCGTCTGGTAGCGCTGGTCCGGCGACTTGGCCATCGCCTTCATGATCACGGACTCGAGGGCCGCCGGGACGAGGGGATTGAGCTCCCTCGGCAGCGGCGGCAGGTCGCGTACGTGCTTGGAGGCCACGGCCACCGGCGAGTCGCCGAGGAACGGCGCCCGACCGGTCACCATCTCGAAGAGCACGACGCCGAGCGAGTAGATGTCGCTGCGGCCGTCGACGCCGATCCCCTCGGCCTGCTCCGGCGAGAAGTAGGCGGCCGTACCCATCACGGCGCCGGTCTGGGTCAGGCTCTCCTCGGTGTTGACCGCCCGGGCGATCCCGAAGTCGGTCACCTTGACCTGGCCGTCGTCGGTGATGAGGACGTTGCCGGGCTTCACGTCGCGGTGGACGACCCCGTGGCGGTGGGCGTAGGAGAGGGCGGCGGCGACGTGGGCGCCGATGTCGGCCGCCCGGTGCGGTGGCAGCGTGCCCGAGGACCGCAGGAGGGCCGACAACGGGTGGCCGTCGACCAATTCCATGACGATGAAGTACGTGCCCCCGTCCTCGCCCCAGTCGAAGACCTGGACGATGTTGGGGTGCGAGAGGTTGGCCGCCGCCTGGGCCTCCCGCCGGAACCGCTCGACGAAGGTCCGGTCGATGGAGAGCTCGGGGAACAGGACCTTGAGGGCCACCGGCCGGTCGAGCAGACGGTCGTGGGCCCGGTACACCTGGGCCATGCCCCCCCGGGCGATGAGGTGCGTCAGCTCGTAGCGGCCGGAGAACGTGCGCGGCGTGTCGACGGGTTCCATCCGGGCCAGAGCCTACGCCGTGACCCTGCGGGCGCCAGGTGACCTGCGGGGCGCCGACCGGCGACTCGAAGGGTGCGGAATCCGTCGTTGCATGGTGATGGTCCTCACTAGCCGGTCGGGGTCGTGGTCGCCGGCGGCGCCGCCGTGGTGGTCGTGGCCGGGGCCGTCGTGGTGGTCGCCGCTGGGGCCGTCGTGGTGGTCGTGGCCGGGGCCGTCGTGGTGGTCGCCGCTGGGGCCGTCGTGGTGGTCGCCGCTCGGGCGCCGGTCGTGGTGTGGAACGTGGTGGTCGTGGTGGTGGACGTGCTCGTCGTCGTGCCGGCGGTCGAGGCGCTGAGGCTCAGGGCCTCGGCCAGGACGTCCCGCATGACCGGGCCGGCGATGCCGGCGCCGTCGGACTCCTTGGCCTGGTACGGCAGGACGACGGCCACGGCGATGACCGGGTTGACGGCCGGGGCGAAGGCGATCATCCAGTCCTCGTTCTGGTTGTTGCCGATCTGGGCCGTCCCGGTCTTGGCCGCCACGTTCCACGAGGCCGGGAAGATACCGGCCGCCGTCCCGCCCGGCTGGGTCACCGCCTGCATCAGCGTGGTCACCTGCTGGGCGGCGGTCTGGGACACCGCCCGGTGCCAGACGGTCGGCTGGTAGGACCGGACCAGGTTGCCCTGGCTGTCACGGATCTGGGACATCACGTGGGGCACCATCTCGAGGCCACCGTTGGCCACGGCCGCCGCCACCAGGGCGTTCTGCAGCGGCGTGGCGAAGACCGACTGCTGGCCGATGGCCGCGTAGCCGACGCCCGGTTCGCCGTACTGCCCGGACGTGGTCAGCTGTTGCGCCGTCGGGAACGTCGAGGCGATGACGTTGGGCAGGTCGATGGGCGGGACGGTGTTGTACCCGAACAGCGCCCCCTGCTGCGACAGCAGCCCCGGGGTCAGCGCGTAGGCCAGGCTGGCGTAGCCCGGGTCACAGGACGGCGGCAGCATCTCGATCATGGTGCCGCCGCAGGGGCCGTCGTCATTGCAGAGGGGCTTGTCCGATCCCGGCAGGTTGAGGCACAGCTGGACCGGCGCCGAGTAGTTGGAAAGCTTGGGCTCGAGGTTGTAGGCGGCCAGCGAGGTGACGACCTTGGAGGTCGAGCCCGGCTGGAAGCGCTCGGCCGTGGCCAGCGGCAGGGCTGCTTCGAAGTTCTCGCTGTCCTTGGTGTTGTAGGCCGTCCAGGCCGCCTGCTGGGTGCTCGCTGACAGCGAGGCGAACTGGTTGGGGTCGAAGGTCGGGTTCGAGTACATGGCCTCGATGGCCCCGGTCGACGGCTGGATGGCCACCACCGCCCCGTCCTTGTTGGCCGTCGGGACCGACGCCAGCGCCTGGGCCGCCACCGCTTGGAGTTTGGGCTGGAGCGTGAGCGACACCGTGTCGGTGGTCTTCGGCAGAGGATCGAGACCGAGGGCCTGGGAGAGGGACTGGGCCGTCTGGGTGTGCGCCGTCAGGTACTGGTCGTACTGGTACTCGACACCGGACGTGCCGTAGGTGAAGGAGTCGTAGCCGACCACCGAGGCGAACAGGTTCGCCGTCGCCGTCGGGTACACCCGCTGGTACTTGTACTGCCCGGTGCCGGCATTGGTCGGCACCGACTTGGCCAGCACCGTGCCGTCGGCCGCCAGGATCTGGCCCCGCTGGTTGTCGAGGTGCGTGGCGATATTGCGGGGATTGGTGGCCATGGCGTTGAGCGCCCCGGCCCGGTGGAACTGGATGTTCACCAGCTGGGCGATGACCAGCCCGAAGCACAGGATCAGGACGACACCGACCCAGCGGACACGACGACCCATCAGCGGCCGCCGCGCCCGCAGGCGCCGTGGGTGGGACGACCGATCATCCGACCGGCGTGGTGGTGGTGGTCGGCACGATGGTCGACGTCGAGCCGCCGGGCACGGTGGTGGTGGTCGAGCCGCCGGGCACGCGTGGTGGTGGTTGTCGTCGTGGTCGGTATCACCACCGGCTGCTCGGAGAGGTACTCGGCCCGCAGGTTGCGGACGAAGCGCTTGGCGTCGGCCAGTGATCCCTCCTGCACCTCGGCCCGCAGCTCGGGCACCCGGCTCTTCAGCACCTGCGACGTGGTGACCCCGGTCCGGTCCACCACCTTGGGGTGGAACCACCAGAACCCACCGGGACGGCCCTGGTAGATGACCAGCTGCTTCCCGTCGAGGGCGACGTACCAGTTGTCGTTGGCGTACCAGCGGACCACGAAGTAGCCGCCGACCAGGATGGCCACGAACAGGATGAAGAACAGCACCACCCGGAAGGTCAGGACCCTCGGGTTGCCGAGACGCCGGCGGTGGTCCCGTCGGGACTCGCCCGGGCGCCGACGGTTGTCCCGGACCGGTGCCGGCGCCGGGGCGGGCGCCACCATCGGCTCGGCGGCCGGTTGCGGCCGGGACACTCGTCGTGGCCGAGGCGGCGGTGGCCACGGTGGCCGGACCGGTGTCGCCGAAGCCCACCTGGGTCCCCGGGGCCAACGGTCCCGTCTCGGTGTTGGGCGGAACGGCGACCACCCGACCCGAAGGCGTACCGGTGAAACGCTCGGTGCCCGGCGGCCGGGATAAGGGCGCGGCGGTCGCCGCCTCGGAGTGGTCGGCCAGCCCGGCCCCGACGGCCGTCCCGGCCACGGCGCCGGCGGCCGCGGCGCCGGCCACCGGTGCGATCACCGCCGCCGAGCCCCCCTCTTCGCCGACCAGCACGTCGATCACCAGGGCGGTGACGTTGTCGTTGCCGCCGTTCGCGTTGGCCAGGTCGACCAGCGCCGCCGCCGCCGCATGGGCGTCGGTGGTCGACGCCAACACGTCAGCGATGGCCTCGTCGCCGACCTCATTGGTGAGCCCGTCGCTACAGAGCAGCAGCCGGTCGCCCGTGCGGACCTGGACCTCCCACAGATCCACGTCGACCCCGGTGGCGATCCCGAGGGCCCGGGTCAGGATGTGACGGTGCGGATGGACCGCTGCTTCCTCTTCGGTCAGCTCGCCCTGGCGGACCTTCTCCTCGGCCAGGCTGTGGTCCACCGTCACCTGGGTGAGTGTGCCGCCCGAGTAGAGGTAGGCACGCGAGTCGCCGACGTTGGCCACCGCCAGGACGTCGCCACCGTCCTCCCCGGCGACCAGGGCCACCGCCGTCAGCGTGGTCCCCATGCCCCGGAGATCGCTCTGGACCTGGCTCTGCTGCCAGACCGACTGGTTGGCGTCACCGACCGCCTGCTGCAGCCCTTCCAGGGTCGACTGCCGCTGGAACGAGGCGCGGAGCGCGTCGATGGCCACCCGGGCCGCCACCTCGCCGCCCACGTGGCCGCCCATGCCGTCGGCCACGGCGTAGAGGTTCGTCGATTCGAGCGAGAGGTCCTGGTTCACGGTGCGGACCTGGCCGACGTCGGAGGCCGAGCCCGAGCGCAGCACCGTCATCTCGTGACCTCGAAGACCGTGCCGCCGACCTGGAGGAGGTCCCCCCGGCCCAGCCGCATGGCCTGGCTGATCTGCTCGGAGTTCACGAAGGTCCCATTGGTCGAGCCGAGGTCCTCCACCCAGAGCTGGTCACCGCGCCGGAAGAGTCGGGCGTGCAGCGTCGAGGTATAGGCGTCGTAGCTGGTGGGCACGCCGCACCCGGGCGAGCGCCCGATGGTCAGCTCGTCGTCGAGGTCGAAGACCTCGCCCTGATGCTCGGCCGGCTCCACCACCTCGAGGTGGAGCGACTTCTTCCGTCGGGCCGGAGCCGGCTTCGGCTGGGCCGCCCGGCGCCGCTCGGCCCGGGTCGGGCGAGGGCCGGCGGGACGGATCTCGACCCACACCGCCCGGACCACGCGGAGGAAGAACAGGAAGATCAGGGCGATGACCAACCACTGCAGCAGCCGGAGGACCGGGGTGTAGTTGGTGGCGAGGATCAGAGCGTGCATGGTGGCCCGGAGGTCACGACATGTCGAACATCATCGTGGTCGATCCGACCGTGATCTCGTCCCCGCTGGCCAGCTGTTGCTCCCGTACCGGCACGCCGTTCACCCGGGTGCCGTTGGTCGATCCCATGTCCGACACGACGATGTGGTCACCCACCCGCTGGATCTGGGCGTGACGGCGGCTGACGTTGGGGTCGGAGAGGACGACGGCGCACTCGGGCAGCCGACCGATGACGACGGGGTCGGCCCCGATCGTCACCCGCTTGCCGTCGGAGAGGACCAGTTCGGCCAGCGCCAGCCCGTCGGCGCCTTCCCGGACCTCGGTGGTGATGCTGAAGCGGCCCGCCCGCAACTTCGTGCCCTCGTAGATCTGCACCTCGACCGGGCCGACGAAGGTGTAGCCCTCGATCCGGGCGTGCTCCCGGGCGGCGTCGGCCAACTCTCGCGAGAGGGCGTCGATGAAGTTGGCGAACCGGTCGACGTCGGCGGTCGCCAGGGTCACGGTGAAGACGTTGGGCGCGATGAGGCCACGCACCGCCACCCGGCGGTGTAGATCCATCTCGCGCGTCAACCTCCGGCCGATCTCGACCGGCTGGAGATTGCTTCTGAAGGGTTTTGCCAACGTTCCCTCCACCAGACGCTCGAGGCGCTCCTCGAACTGCTGGAGTCCCATGGTGGTCCAACACTACCGGTAGGTCGTTCGCACTAAGTGACCAGGTGACGAGCGTTCGGCCCTCCGGATTTCCCGGCGGCGCCGGTCGACTAACCTTGGCAGGTTCACCCGGGCGAGTGGCGGAATAGGCAGACGCGCAGGATTCAGGTTCCTGTGTCCGAAAGGATGTGGGGGTTCAAGTCCCCCCTCGCCCACCAACGGGGTCGGCAGAAGCCGGCTCATCGTGTCGACAGAATTGGTCCCGCAGGGGGCCGAATGGTTCGAGTTCCGTACCAAGGGACGACTCGATCTCTCCCAGGTCGACAGCAAAGAGGAGTAGCGCGGCGGCGGCGCGTTGGGCTGCAACCCCCCTGCTCCGTCGGCGAGGTCCTCGTGAGCCCGGCCTTTGAGGTAGCAGTTCCTTCTCTCCTTCGAAGTCCGTCACGACCGAGTAACGGAGATGCCATTCGGGTAGCTGGCGAGAATCGCCCGACGTACGGGGCGGGGCGGGCCACCACCGGGACCGGCCCTCGGCGGACACGGCGACTCGACGTTCTCGCCCGCTCCGGCATTCTGCGAATGCCCTACGTGATCTCACGCGGGGGTCTCTGCCCATCAGCCACCGCGAGATAGAGAGGGCGCAGCAGCTCCATCGTGGTGGCGACCGCTTCGGGGAGTGATCGGGTCCGCTGTCCAGTCGCGTAGGAGCGGATGCATGCCCTCAGTACGCCGATGGAGGCATTGGCGAGCGTCCGGACCTCCAGCTGTTCCGCGTCGAGCCCGAGACGCCAGGCCACGGTTGACGCCAGCACCTCCTCGAGGGCGAGAACCGTTTGGAGCATGCCGAGCACGGGGGCGATGTCGGCAAACGAAACCATCGATGCTGGGGGCGCTCGATCGATGACAATTTTGTGCGTCTCCTGCAAATTGGCTCAGGCCAGCGAGCACCACGTCGAAGACCGGGGTGACCCCAGACTGCTGACGCATGACCTCGTCCATGGATCCGGCGATGTCCCTCCAGTGGCTGAGGAACAGATCGGCCTTGTTGTCGAAGTGACGAAAGAAGGTCCGCTCGGTCACTCCGGCGGCCGATGCGATCTCGGCCACGGTGGTTCGGCTGTAGCCGTTGGCAGCTATGAGCCTCTGGGCCGACTCAAGCAAGCGCCGCCTGGTGTCCAGGCGCTGGCGTTCACGAATGGAGCCGTCTTCCACCGCCGACAGTATACGAATCGGTACCTTTGACAGCATTGAATGACACATTTAGAGTCACCGACTGACTCCATTCGTCCGGTGACCCGTGCCGACTCGACTTCCGAGGTGCCATCTGAGATGCGTCGTTCGACCCGCCGTGCCCTGTTGGGGGCCTTCTCAATTGTTCTCGCCGGGGCCTTGGCTGCGTGCGGCCCGGCAACCGTCGCCCGTCATTCCTCGACAACCACCACGACGGTCCCCGCCGACGTGTCTCGGGCTCACGGGCCGCTCGTCGGCAACCCCTCGCTGGTCGCCTCGGAGCAGTCGTGTCTGGCCTCGCAACCAAACCCGCCGTGGTTCAACACAATTGCTGCCTTCGAGGTCCACGATTCGAACCGGACCCACCTCTACGGCTGCGCCAACTTCCTCGGCAGCACGACGTCGAGTGCCAACACCGTCTTCGCCTACCGCTCGACTGCGACCTACCCGACGCCGTACAACCTGGTGGACCTCGGGCCCAACGAACTCTTCCTCTACGGCGGTGGCTACGGCGACAGCCCGTCGGCATCGGGTTCGTTCGTGGCCCGCATCCAGCCCGGCACGTTCAACGAGGTGTGGCGTCGGGTCTTGATCAACACGAACGTCACCGGTGAGTGGAACTACCCCGGGGTGGTCAATGCGCTCAGCGACGGCACCCTGGTCGTCATCTACGGCTACCACATCGCCAAACTCGACCCCGCGACGGGGGCCGTCCTGGCCGAGACGACCCTTCCGACCGGCGGCTCCGAGCCCGGCAACACGGCCTATAACGGTTATGACGCCCTTCCCGACGGCACCATCATCGCCAAAACGGTCAATCGCCAGCCGGGATGCACGGAGCAGGGCTTCTCGGCCTTCCTCAGCTGCCCCGACCCGAGCAAGGTTCCCCCGTCGGTCATGGTGGCCATCAACCCGACGACACTCCAGGTCGAAGCCCAGATCACGCTCCCCGAGATGATCGGTGGCCGCCTAACGACCACCGTGTACAACGGGCAGAACGACGTGTACCTCCCCGGGGCGACCAAGCTGTACCGATACATCTATGCGAACGGGAAGTTCCTCCCCGACCCGAACTGGGGGCCGGTCTCCTATTTGAAGCCCGGTCAGACTCCGGCGTCGGCGGTGGCCGTCGTCAACAACTACGTCGTCGGCATGACCAATGGAGGAGGTCCCACTTCTACGCCCATGAGTACCTTCGCCGTCTCCCAAGAGAGCTCGTCGCAGGTTTCCGACATCCAACCGTTCGCCAACAGCGGTGCCAAGCAGAGCTTTATCCCGTCCATGGTGTCGGCGGACCCGGTGAACAACCGGATCTACGTCATGGACGCCGGCGCCGGAAAGATCGGCGCGCTCAACCTCACCAACGGAAAGCTCTCGGTGGCATGGACGAACGACCAACGCACGCTCTCGTTCACCACGCTGGTGGGCCCGGCAGACAAGAGGGTGCTCGTCGGAACCAACATCCCGGTCAAGTACTTCAAGCAGTTGAAGAACTACCAGGCAGAACAGGTTGTCTGGCGCAACGCTGCCACCGGTGCCGTCCTCGCCACCTCCAGCGACTTCCCGAAGATGACACCAGGGATCCTGGTGACGCCCGGCTACGCGGGGCTCCAGTACTACCTGAGCTACGACGGGCACATCACCGCCTTGCAGGTAAAGCCCAATGGCTAATTTGCTGGCCGGCCCGCGTGGCCGGAGCGGTCCTCGACGACTCGAGGGCCGTAGCGTTCGCACCGTGGGGCAGCGGGTAGTCCTCCGGAGTTGGCTCCAGGACCGCCAACGGATCCTGTGACCGGAGTTGTCGATCCCGCCGCGTTCAGCGCTGGTCGCGGGCCGCTTTCTCAGGAGCGTGCGCTGGCCACGACATTGAGCCCGAGCAGTCCATTGACGATGGACGACGTCCGCAGCTGAAGGCGGACCTTCCGGGGTAGGTAGCGGTAGAGGTGCTCGGCAGCGGCCACCAGTTTCGCCGGGACCCGGAAGTAGTGGCCGCGACCTCCTACGAAGAATTCGAAAGAATCAAAACCGGCCAGCTGAAAGACGTCCTCGATCTCACGGGAGTCGTACTCGCGGAGATGGAAACCGCGTGCGACCTCCTCGAAGAGCCCCGAGACATCATGGGGCCCACTCGTGCGGTTCGGCGTACTGCAGACATACCGCCCATTCGGTGCGAGCACCCGCCGTACCTCCTTCAGCTGCGTGGCGACGTCATCGGGGTGCAGGTGCTCGATCAGCTGATCGGAGAAGGCGACGTCGACGGAGCCGTCGCCGAGAGGAAAGGAGGTTCCGTCGATCGCGTGCACGTCCAGGTTGGCCCGGGCCGAACGAAAGTCGAGAATCTCGGTGGAGACGTCCACTGCCACGACGTGGCGCACCTGTCGTGACGCGCTCGATGGAGAAAGCGCAGTCTCCAGCTCCAATCTCCAAGAGCGTGGAATCTCGAGAACAGAACCTCAGAACAAACTTCAAACGGTCGCCGACCGTCCGCTCGCGTTGTGCACGGTCGATACTGAGCTGGGGGTGATCGGGAACTTGCCGGAACAGCTCGTCGTACACCTCCCCGTAGACATTCCCCCGTTCGGAAGCGGATGCCGCGCGAGCTGGTCTGCCAATCCGACTTCAATGACGTACTGCTGGCGGTATTTGTGACGGAGTTGCTCGATCTTCGACCCTTTGTACACGACCCCCCCCCCCACGACGTAGGGCTCACCATTCGGTCGACGCCGACGGTGCGGCATCGCCCGCATGCTTCGAGGTGGAGGCCGTTGGACGAAGCATCAGGGGGATGCCGGACTGCCCAGTCGCACCCGCCCCCGAACGCACCACGTCTCGGCCGCTGGCACGTCGAGCTTGGCTGCCTCGACGGCGTCGGCGCCTGACCACTGCGTAACGATGCAGCGCAGCTTTCAGAGCTTCCTGCGGATCCTCGTCCATTGCCCACCCCTCGCGAGCGTGAGCCTCCCCCTTTGTTAAGCGAGTGCAACCACTTCCCCCGTCGCACGTGATCGGGGACCTACGACCGCTTCCAACCGCGAGCGTCGATGCGGTCAATCGTGCGGTAACAACCACGTGAGAGGAGTTACCGCCCTGAAATTTGAAGGGTGGTCCCCCAGCCGACGGACGCGCGCCTAGCGATAGCCAGTGATGGGCAGGGTCGCCGGGATCGGGAAGACGCGCGCGCCGCTGCCGCGTTGCGACGTGCTCGGCGAATCCGGCCGGTGCGAGCCCCGGTGGCGCCTTGGGCATCGGGGCGATGGGAAGTCCCACGGTGCTGTCCCTCACCGAATGCTTGTCTCGTTGTGACAGTTACGTGCCCGCAGGGTACGGTCCCGGTCGAAATCGACATCAATTTTTGTGATTGGGTTGATTTTTGATTACGATTAGGTTTCACTGGTAGTGGGCGCGGTGCCCGAGAAGAGTCGAGCAGGGGGAAACAGTGAAGTTCCGACGTATTGCATTGGGTCTGGGGGCTCTGAGCCTGGCGACCACCGGTTCCGCCGTGGTCGTGGCCTCGAGTTCGGCGGGGGCGGCCACCAGCGGCGCACCGGTGAACATCGCCTGGGAGGGGTTCGAGACGGGCGCCTACGCCACGCCGAACCGCCACAACGACATCGAGCTGGCCATCAAGCAGATCAACGCCAAGGGCGGGGTCGACGGCCACCTGTTCGCCTACAAGGCCTACGACACCGGCTTCAGCACGAGCACGGCGCTGACCGGTACCCAGCAGGCGCTCTCCTCCCACCCGACGGCGATCATCGGTTACTCGGTCGACGACTTCATCCGGGCCTCGGCCCCGGTGCTGCGCCAGGCCGGAACGCCGGTGCTCTCCTTCGGCGCCGGTCCGGCCTCGCTGGCCTCGGTCAACAACCTGCCGCACCTCTACACCACGGCCATGAACGGCACGATCAGTGGCGTGACGGCCGAGATGCAGTACGCGGTGAAGACCTACCACCCGAAGACGGTCGGCATCTTCGTCACCGACGACACGGCCTCGAAGGCCGACGCCCAGGTGGCCCAGCAGGAGCTCAAGAAGCTGGGCGTGAAGAACGTCAGCACCCAGACGGCGGCCGACACGGCGACCGACGCCACCAACCAGGCGCTGTCGCTGAAGGGTGACGACCTGGTCTTCCAGGACGGGTTCCCAACGGTGCTGGCCACGTTCGACACCGAGCTGCGCCAGAACGGGTACACCGGGCCGATCGCCGACGGCCAGAGCGGCGACACCCTGGCCGCCTACGGGTTGGTGAAGCAGGACGTGTTGAACAACTACTTCTACTTCCCGTACTGCGCCGCCGACGTCATCAAGACCCCGCAGGCCGAGGCCTACGTGGCGGCCTACAAGGCGGCCTACCCGGGCGTCAGCATCCGGACGGCCACGCCCTACGCCTACGACTCGGTGATGCTCCTCGCCGCAGCCATCAAGAAGGACGGCGGCAACCTCAGCTCGTCGGCCATCGCCAAGGCGCTGGGTTCCATCAGCTACAACGGCGTGTGCGGCACCTACAAGTCGGACGTGAACCACGAGATGGTGCACACGGTCCAGATCATCAACGTGAAGAACGGGCCGAGCAGCCCGACCCTTCTCGCCACGATCAAGACGCCGGTGCTCACCCAGGCCCAGATCAAGGAGTTCACCGGCTCGGGTTCCTGATCCGAGCAGTACCCGGACCGTCGATCGAGGCGGGTCCGACCGGCAGTTGAAGAGCAGCGCACAGCGAACCCTGCGGCCCTCCGGTCGCAGGGTTCGCTGCTGTTCGGGGCGGCAGTGGAGGACCCCGCACGTGGTTGACATGCACCTGTATGGCTGCCTAAAGTAGGCAGCCAAAAGGTTGCCTATTGGAGGAGGACGGATGCCCGACATCCGACATCGCGTGGCCATCACTGCCTCGCCCGAGCGCGTCTATCAGGCCATCGCCACCACCGAAGGGCTCTCGGACTGGTGGACCCGTGACGGTGTACGGGGGACGCCGTCCGAGGGGTCGTGTCTCGAGTTCTTCTTCGGTCAACCGGCTCCGGCCGCCGTCATGGAGGTCGCCCGCCTGGACCCGGGCACCCAGGTGCGGTGGCGCTGTGTCGGTGGGGCCGACGAGTGGATCGGCACCACGCTCACCTTCGACCTGGCTGATGGCGACGACGGAACCGTAGTGCTCTTCACGCACGCCGACTGGCGGTCCCCGAGCGACTTCATGGCCCACTGCAGCGCCCGGTGGGCCTACTTCCTGCTGAGCCTCAAGCAACTCGCCGAGACCGGGACGGGCACCCCGTTCCCCCGGGACCTCAAGTTCTGAACGAGCCCGCACCCGTCACCGTGGTCGACGTCTTCAAGGCATTGGCCGATCCGAGCCGTCGCCTCCTGCTGGATCGCCTGAACGCCCGCAACGGGCAGAGCCTCCGGCAGCTCTCCGAGGGCTTGGACATGGCCCGCCAGTCCGTCAGCAAGCACCTGAGCATCCTGGAGGCGGCCAATCTCGTCACCACCGTCCGCCGGGGGCGGGAGAAGTTCCACTACCTCAATGCGGTGCCGATCAACGAGATCGCCGAGCGGTGGATCCACCGCTACGACCGAGCGCGGGTCGAAGCCCTGTCCGACCTCAAACACGCACTGGAGGACCCCCCCATGGAGGGACCGGAGTTCATCTACACGACGTACATCAGGACCACGCCCGAGCGGCTCTGGTCGGCATTGACCGACCCGTCGTTCACCCGTCGCTGGTGGCAGACCACGTTCGACACGGACTGGGCGGTGGGGTCGCCGATGACGTGGGACAACCACGGCGTCGTGATCGCCGACCCGGACCAGGTCGTCCTGGAATCCGACCCCTACCGGCGACTGGCCTACACGTGGCACACCTTCACGCCGGCGCTCAACGAGCGCCTGCAGTTCGGCGACGAGCTCTTCGCCCGGCTGTCGGGCGAACGCCGGTCACGGGTCGCCTTCGACATCGAAGCGTCCGGCGAGCTCGTCAAGCTGACCGTCACCCACGACGACTTCGAGGTGGGCAGCACCGCGGCAACCATGGTGAGGAACGGCTGGCCGGTCTTCCTCTCGAGCCTGAAGACGCTGCTCGAGACGGGCGAACCCCTCCCCTCGACGCGTGGTTGACGAAGCGACGCCTGTTCCCCCGAGCACGCGCCAGGCCGCCCCCCTTGGGCCCGTGGTCGGTGGCCCGGGCTACTCGATGCTGAACAACACCGAGCCGGAGGTGATGGGCCGATGCTCGTTGCCCTCGTCGACCATCAGGGTCCGCACGCCGACGTAGCCGTCGGTGGTGCGGAAGGCCTCACCGTCGACCCGGAACGGGCCGACCTTCCCCCGGGCCAGGAACATCACGTGCCAGGACCGCACCTGCAGCCGGTCGGTCCCGACGAGTTCGGTGGCCAGGTCGATGGCCGCCGTCTCGAGGACGATGTGCTGCGGTCCGATGTGTAGCGCCGCGTCGGGCGAGGCGAAGTCCACCGACAGGGTGGGCAGTTGCCAGTGCCCATCCGCCCGGCGGGAGGCCCCGAAGACCTGCCACAGCGGCGGGAGGTCCGGTGAGTCGACGACGTCGATCGGGTTCTCCGGCATCTTGGGGAGGTCTTCGGGCACGTCACCGATGCTGACCCCTTGGCCCTCGGTCATCGCCAGGACCCGCTCGGGGTTGTCGGCGTCCACGATCAACGAACGGCTGTAGCCCATCTGTCGACCGATCTTGAGGGGCGACGAGACCACCTCGATGCGTTGGACGTCGTAGCCGGGGTCGAGGATCTCGGCGTAGTGGATCACCGGGTTCGGCACGACCTCGAGGTCCGACCGGCCGCCGCCCTCGGGGGAACTGATGGCCAGCGGGGCGATCATGAGGCCGCCGGTCGTGTTGCGGAAGTCGTGGCGGACCTTGACCGTGTTGTCCTCGACCTCCTTGCCGTCGGCGTCGAGGTCCATCGAGCCGGTCCGACGCCCGATGTAGCGATAGCTCATCAGGCCGGTCCAGCGGCGCTCGAGCTCGGCCGCGTAGGCTTCCTTGTCCTCTTTCAGCTCTCTGATGTCACGCATTGGGCTCCCTCCCTGACTCGGCCCAGACGCCGCAGAGTTCCTCGGCGGTCGTCACCCTCGAGATAATGGGAAAGCTGTAGCGGAGCATCTCGAGGCCGTACTCGGTGGGGATGGCGGAGCAGGCGTCGCCCACCACCACGACGTTGTACCCGCGATTCATGGCGTCGTTGGCCAGGGCGATGATCCCGACGTTGAGCGACGCGCCGGCGCACACCACGTTCTGGACCTCGAGGTTCCGCAGGAGCGGGTCGAGACCCGTGTCGGACATCGGCGACATCCCGTGCAGTCGACCGAGCACGAAGTCGTCGGGTTCCGGCCCGAGCTCGGGGACGACCTCGGCGAAGGGCGCCGGGTCGACGGGCTCGACCGGCTCACCGGCCAGCCGTCGCTTGCGGGCGGCGGCCCCGAACGCCGTGTTGAAGTTGCCACCGCGCCCGTCGGCCCGCCGGGCCACCACGCAGTGCACCACGGGGATGCCCAGGGGCCTCGCCACCTTCAAGACGGTCGCCAGATTCTCGAGCGGCTGCCGGGCGGACTCGGCGATCATGGCCATGGAGGAGAGATCCCCGACCACCCCCCGCTGGAACTCGTTGATGACGATCGCCGTCCGCTCCGGATCGACGGCCTCCAACTTGAGCGCCATGTGCCCCCCTCCTACCCCGGTCAGTGCTTGCTGATCGCAAGATAGCACCTGCTATCTTAAGCGGCGAGCGGCCCGCCGGCCGCACGGAGGGGGGCTGGGTGCCGCAGTTCACGATGACATTCGACCTGCGTCACCCGCCGCAGTTCGCCACGTCGGGACCGGAGCTCTACGCCGCGGCCCTCGACATCATCGAATGGGCCGACGAGCAGGGCTTCACCCGGGTGGCGCTGGGCGAGCACCACCAGTCGCCCGACGGGTACCTGCCGGCGCCACTGGTCTTCGCCGCCGCTCTCGGCGGTCGGACCCGCCGGATCCGGGCCCAGATCTCGGTCCTGCTGGCGCCCCTCTACGACCCGGTGCGGCTGGCCGAAGAGATCGCCGTCGCCGACCTGTGCCTCCAGGGCCGGTTGGACCCGGCGGTTGCCGCCGGGTACGTCGAGGACGACTTCGACATGTTCGGGGCGGACTACGCCAACCGGGGCCAGACGATGGAGGAGCTCATCCCTTTCCTGCGCCAGGCGTGGACCGGCCAGCCGTTCGAGTACCGGGGCCGGACCATCCGGGTGACCCCGACCCCGTTCCAGAACCCGATGCGCGTGTACATGGGTGGCGGGACCCGACGGACGATCGAACGGGCCGTGCGGCTCAGCGACGGCTGGATCGCTCCCGGAGGCGGCGAGCTCTGGGACATCTACCGCGAGATCCGGCGCCAGTACGGTAAGCGGGACCCGGGCGAGTACCCGACCGGCAGCCCCATGTTCTTGTGGGTGACGACCGAGGACAAGGCCAAGGTCCTCGACCGGCTGGCGCCCCACATCCGCCACCAGGTGGACTCGTACGGCGAGTGGACCCGGGCGGCGGGCGACGAGGGGGCCGGCCCGTACGTCATCGGCGACCTCTCGGACGCGCTGCGCGGGGTCGGCAACTTCCAGATCCTCGACCCCGAGGAGGCCATCGAGCTCGGCAACCGGCTCGGCCGGTGGGGATGGATGATGTTCAACCCACTCATGGCCGGCATCGCCCCGGACGAGGCATGGAAGATGCTCCGACTGGTGGCCGAGCGGGTCATCCCCTACGTCGACGCCCCGCCGGCCGCCACATGAAGTGGGGGGTCCTCTTCGCCAGCACCGGGTTCCCCGACCCGGACGGCGCGGTGGCCCTGGGCCAGGCGGCGGAGGCGGCCGGCTTCGAGTCGCTCTGGGCCCCCGAGCACGTCGTCGTGTCACCGGCCAGCACGGTCGGCTACAACGAGAATGACCACTGGGACCGGCTCTACCGTCGGGGCGGCATACCCGATCCACTGACCTGGCTCACCTTCGTCGCCGCCCGCACCTCGACGATCCGCCTGGGGACGAACGTGGTCGTCCTCCCCCAGCACAGTCCCTTCGTGTTCGCCAAGACGGCCGCCACCCTCGACGTGCTCTCGGGCGGTCGGGCCGAGCTCGGCATCGGCGTGGGTGGCATCGCCGAGGACTTCGCCGCCCTCGGTATCGCCATGTCCGACCGCGGTCGACGCATGGACGAGCAGATCGGCGTGCTCCGGGCCCTGTGGCGCGACGAGGTCGCCTCGTTCGACGGGGACTTCTACTCCTTCGGCGGCATCCGGTCGGACCCCAAGCCCGTGCGCCGGGCCATACCGCTGCACGTCGGCGGCACGTCGGCGGCGGCCATCCGGCGGGCCGGGCGGCTCGGCGACGGCTACTTTCCCTACGTCCCGCCGGGCGAGGACGTCCGGGAGGTCCTGCCGCAGGTCCTCTCCGAGCTCCGGGCGGCGGCCGAGCAGGCCGGTCGTGACCCGGCGACCATCGAGATCACCTCGGGGGGTGCCCGTACGGTGGAGGCGGCCGCCTGGTTCGCCGAACAGGGGGTCCACCGGCTGACCATCGCCGTGCGGTCCCGTTCGGGCAACGAGCTCCGGGACGAGCTGACCCGGTTCGGTGCCGAGGTGATCGACGCCACCCGCGATCTGTGACGACCACCTCCCGCCGGAGCACCGACGAGGTCCGTCGCCTCATCCTGGAGGCGGCCACCGACCTCTTCTCCGAACGTGGCGTGGCCGGCACCAGCATGCGCGACATCGCCCGCCTGGCCGGGGTGGCCGAGCCGTTGCTCTACCGGCACTTCGGCTCGAAGGAGAACCTCTTCCGCGAAGCCGTCTTCACGCCGGTGCGCCAGTTCTTCACCGACTACACCGCCGCCTGGCGGGCCAGCCTGCACCACGAGGGCCCAGCCCCTGGGTCGGGCACGTACATGAGTGGCCTGTACGACGTGCTGGCGGCCAACCGGGGCCTGCTGCTCACCTTCTTGGCCTCGGAGGTCCGCAAGCGGACGTCGACCGACGACCCGAGCCCGGCCCCGCTCACGGATTCCCCGCTGGTGGCCCTGCTCGCCGAGATCGAGGAGCTCGTCACCCTCGAGCAGGGACGGTCGCTGCGCGCCTCGCTCGATCCGGCCCTGGCCGTCCGGTTCACCTTCTCCCTCTGCCTGTCGATGGCCCTGTTCGGCGACCTGATGTTCCCGCTCGAGGGCCCCCAACCCGGGCACGACGAGCTCGTGGCCGAGATGGGCGCCTACCTCACCTACGCCACCGTCCGCGACCCCCGGGCCGGCGGGTCGGCCGGTCCTCGCCCCTGAGGCCCCCGCTCGGGGTACATTCGTTCGGTGTTGACGGACCGGCTCGAGATGACGGCCCAGCAGTTCGCCGCCGGCACCGGGTGGGAGATCAAGCCGGAGGGCGCCTGTCGGGGGGACGTCTGCGTGCCCTTGCCGGCCGGGGACTTCGACGCCGCGGCCACGGCCGATCGACTGGGGATGGCGGTCGTGGCCGAGCCGGGCCTCGTGGCCGTCGGGCCCGAGACGCTGGGCGGCCGGGCGCTCACCACGGTCGACGCCAACGGGTTCCAGCTCCCCGACCTCGATGGCCGGCCCTTCGACCTCTCGTCACTGGCCGGGGAGAAGGTCGTCCTCGTCGCCTGGGCCCCCTACTGAGGCTGTCGCTGGGACCTGCCCGGGTGGCAGGCGTTGCGAGAGGAGCTCAAACCGCAGGGGCTCGAGGTGGTGACCGTCTGTTTGGAGATGGCCGGGCCCGAGGTGGCCCGACCGTGGGTGGAGATCGCCGGCGCCACCCACCCCTCGCTGATCGACCAGACCCACGAGATGGACGCTCGCTTCGGCGTGACGAACATCCCCCAGGCCATGTGGATCGACGAATCGGGGACGATCGTCCGTCCGCCCGAACCGGCCAGCCCCCTCCCGGTGGGCGAGGACGCCGTCCGGATCACCGAGCTGGTCGGGGACCTCGACGACCGCCGCGAGTACGTGGCCCGCGTGCGTGACTGGGTGGCGCGCGGCGAGCACAGCCCCTACGCCCTCCGCCCCGACGAGGTGATCCGACGGTCCGAGCCCCGCTCGCGCGCCGGCTCGGAGGCGGCGGCCCACTTCGAGCTGGCCCAGCACCTGTGGCGGCTCGAGGGCTTGTCGGAACGGGTCATCGCCCATTTCAACGCCAGCCACGCGCTGCAGCCCGACAACATCACCTACAAGCGCCAGGCGTACTCGGCCCTGGCCGTCTCGAAGACCGACCACCCCGACGACACCACCCGGTTCCGCCAGGCACCCCGCACGGGCGAGGACTGGCCCTTCCAGTCGGACTTCAACCAGGACATGATCAGGTTCCTGCCGGACCTGGCCACCCGTTTGGGCCTGCCGGGGGCGCCGCAGCCCTGAGGGGCCGCCCCGTCAGCGGGCTCAGTCGGCCAGACGTCGGGCCCGGAGCACCACGTCGTCGACGTGGTGCGACGACACCGCCCCTGGCGGCCGGGGTCGCAACTCGTCGACGTCGACGGCCCACCGCCCGGGGTCCGCGGCGATCGCCGCCGCCAGGTCGCCCACCCGCACGTAGGCATCGGGGTCGAAGAGCTGTGGGTGTCCGGTCTCGACCGTCGCCCGCATGGCCGCCAGGTCGTGGCTGACCACCAGC
Source organism: uncultured Acidimicrobiaceae bacterium (assembly GCA_963730735.1). GTDB lineage: Bacteria > Actinomycetota > Acidimicrobiia > Acidimicrobiales > RAAP-2 > CAVSSX01. The sequence continues at coordinate 363,697 of CAVSSX010000007.1, read as the reverse complement.
AGGGTGCCCCCCGGCGCCACCGCGCCCAGCAGGTTCTCGATGGCCCGTCCGTCGGGGGTGCGCGGGATGGACGCATAGTGCGCCGACACCAGGTCGAAGCGGTCAGGACCGAAGGCCTCGAGCCCGTTCGCATCCACCCGATGGCACGTCACCGGCAGACGGCGGCGATCGGCCTCGGCGGCGATCCGGTCCAGGGCCCGCTGCGAGATGTCGCTCGCTGTCACCGTCCACCCCTGTTCGGCCAGCCAGAGTGCGTCGCCCCCCTCACCGGCACCGACGTCGAGGGCGGCGCCCGGGCGAACGTCCGCCATCTCCTGCACCAGGGAGCCGTTCGGGTTCCCGCTCCACAGCTGGTCGGCCCCGTAGCGGTGGTCCCAGTCGTCCTCGTTGGCCGAGGGCCGGGCCGCGACCCGGAGGTCCTCGTCGGCCAGGTCGAGGCTGACCATGGCGCCGACGCGGCCGCCCTCGGCCGCCGCCCCGGAGAGCTGGTGGCTCGGATCGGTGACGTTGCCGGCGGCGTAGACCCCCGGGACCTCGGTGGCACCGGTGGGGTCGGTCGACACGACCTCGCCCAGGCCGCTGGCGTGGGCGACCGGGTGCAGACCCAGCGTCCCGAGCGCCTCGAGGCGGGCCCGGAAGCGGGGCAGGACCGCCACCGCGTCGGCGGCGATCGGCGGTCGATCGGCCAACTCGACCGAGGCGACGCGGCCGTCCGCCCCGGTGACGATCCGCACCACCCGGGCGCGGACCACGTCGGTCCCGGCGGCCCGGAGAGCGTCCACGGCCGACTCGTCCACCTCGATGCCGTCGTGGAGCACCACCGTGTGGCGAGGGCTCAACTGCCGGAACAGCCCGGCGGTAGGGAGGCCCAGGGGATGGTCGACGATCTGCACGATGCGTCGGTCCCGGAACTCGTACCCGTGACAGAACGGGCAGTGCAGCACGTCCCGTCCCCACTGTCCGGCCAGGCCCTCGATGTCCGGCAGCTCGTCCACCAGTCCGGTGGCCACCAGTACCCGGCGGGCGACGATCGAGTGACCGCCGTCGAGATCGAGGAGGAAGCGGTCGTCGCCGTGACGGGTGACCCTGGCCACGCGGCCGGCCAGCACCTCGCCGCCGTAGCTGCGGACCTCCTCACGCCCGGCGGCCAGCAGGTCCGACGGGGTGGCGCCGTCGAAGCCCAGGTAGCCGTGGAGGTGCGCCGCCGGCGCATTGCGGGGTTCGCCGGCGTCGACCACGATGACCGACCGCCGCTGGCGCCCGAGTTGGACGGCCGCCGCCAGCCCGGCGGCCGACCCTCCGATCACGGCCACGTCGCCGTGCCGTTGTCCGTGGGCTGGGGGGAGGTGTGGGGCGGCGTGCTCGCTCATGCCTCGATCGTACGGACGGATACGATTTCTGCAAGCATGTTTGCAACATTCGCAAACAGGAGAGCCGTCGTGACCGAGCCCAACGAGATCGAGCAGACCGTCCGCTCCCGTCTCCGCAGCCTCCGCCGGACGCTCGGACTCTCGCTCGACCAGCTGGCCGAGCGGACCAACCTCAGTGCGTCCACCATCAGCCGCATCGAGACCGGTCATCGGACCATCAGTCTCGACGTCCTCCTGCCGCTGGCCCAGGCCCTACAGGTCGACCTCGATGCGCTCTTGGACACGGATCCCGAGGACGACGTGGTCATCCGGCCGGTGCCGAACCGGTTGCGAGGTCGGACGACCTGGCTGCTGAGCCGGCCGACGGGCAGCACCCTCGCCATGAAGCTCCGGCTCGATCCGGACGGGGGGCCACCGGAGCAGCGGGTCCACCCCGGCCGGGACTGGTTCTTCGTCCTCGAGGGCCGGGTCCGCCTCCTGCTCGGCGACCGGGAGCTCCTGGTGGCCGCCGGTCAGGCGGCCGAATTCGCCACCATGACGCCGCACGCCTTCGTCGCCGTCGACGAGCCGGCCGAGCTCATCATGATCTTCGATCGCGACGGACAACAGGCCCACGTCGAAGGCGGGGCCTAGGCGAGCACCCCACCGCCCGGTGCCGGATCCGACGGCTCAGGCGAGGGCCAGGCCGACGGCGCCGGCGATGACCGTCGTGGCCGTCCGCCACAGCGTGTCCCGGGCGAAGATGGCGTTGTTGTACTGACCGAAGAGCTCGAGGCTGACCGCCCCGAGCACGTAGCCGAGGGCCACCACGGCGGCGATCGCCACCTCGTCGGGCGCCTCGCCCACCAGCGAGGTGCGCACCCGCTCGGCGTCCTCGGCCAGGTCGGCCGGCACGACCAGGGACGGCGGCGGGACCAGTCGGCCGGCCCGGTAGGCGTCGCCGAGCACCTGGCCGAGCGAGAGGGTGACCGTCGCCGCGGCGGCGACGGTGTCGACCGGCGCCTGGTAGCCGGGCACGGGTGAGCCGTAGATCAGGGCCCACTCCTGGGGATGGTCGAGGCCCCAGGTCCGGATGGCCCCCGTGGTGGCGAACCAGCGGGCACCGAACTCGGTCGGGACCACCCGGGCGTCGGCCGACCCCGCCGCCGCCCCCAGCCCCCGGTAGGCGTCGATGATCAGGGCCGTCAGCAGGGCGTCTCGGCTCTCGAAGTAGCGGTACAGGGCCGAGGGGGCCATGCCCAGGTCGCGGGCCACCGCCCGCAGGCTGAGCCCGGCCGGACCCTCCACAGCCAGGTGGGCCCGGGCGGCGTCGAGGATCTCCTGGGCCAACTCCGCCCGGACCCGAGCGTGGACGGACCGGCTGGCGTTCACTTCCATGTCTCGACCTTACCCGGAACACCGACCCTTGACAAGAACACTGTTCTTGTTTAGAGTCACTGTTCATGACCGACGCCACCGACTCCACTGCAACCGACTCCATCGCCCACTACCGGGCGCCGGGATGGTTCACCCGCAATGTGCTCAACCGGACCGTGTCACTGGCCACCCGACTCGGGGTGAGCGTCTGGGGCTCCCGGGTCCTCGAGATCCCCGGTCGGGACTCCGGCCTCCCCCGTCGCACCCCGGTGAACCTCCTGACCGTGGACGGCACCGCGTATCTGGTCGCCGCCCGGGGCCGGACCCAGTGGGTCAGGAACCTCGAGGCCAACCAGGGGCGCCTGACCCTCATCCACGGTCGCCGCCGCCAGGAATGGTCGGCCACCGAGGTCGTCGGGAGCGATCGGGTCGGCATCCTGCGGGCGTACCTCGCCCGCTGGAAGGCCGAGGTGGGCATGTTCTTCGACGGTGTCGGCCCGACCAGTCCCGACGCCGACCTGGCCCGGATCGCCGGCCAGCACCCGACCTTCCGGCTGACACCCGTCACCGACTGACCGAGGCGGTACCCTCCGGACATGCCGATGCCCAAGCGGACCAGTGTCGACGACTACTTCGCCCAGCTGGACGATTACCAGCGCCCCCACCTCGAGGCGCTGCGGCGCTGAGCCGCAAGGCCGATCCGAAGGCCCGGGAGGAGCTCAAGTACAACCTCCCGGTCTACGTCCGGGGCGACAAGCACAACCAGTGGATGCTGCAGAACTTCAAGCACCACTGCTCGCTGCGGTTCGATCCGCCGTTCTTCGCCACCCAGCAGGCCGAGGTCGTCGCCGCCGGCTACGAGTACGGGGAGGGTTTCGTGAAACTGCCCTACGACCGCGAGCTGCCGACGAAGCTCCTGAAGGCCCTGATGAAGGCCCGGGTGCAGCAGTTCGACGCCGCCGGGGGCGACTGAGCGCTCAGAAGCCGGGAAAGGCCGAGCGCAGGTCGTCGAGCACGGCCGGGTCCCCGATGACCGTCGGCGTGTGGGCCGGGTCGAGTCGCCCGTAGACCAGGCGGATGAAGGCTTCCGACGGAAGGCCCAGGTCCGGGGCGCCGGCCGGGGCGTCCCCGGTGAGCTCCAGCGCCTCGGTGCCGATGGCCACGGTGAAGTGGCGTTCGGGAGCCGACGTGGCGACGTGCAGCGTGCGCTCGGCTCCGGTGGGCTTGCCGGTGAAGGCGGCGATGCGGCCCAGCGTACCGATCAGGACGTCGGTCGACGATGGCGGGAGCGTGGCGGCCGGGTCGAGGGCGACGGCCACGTCCCAGGTGTGGAGGGCGTGCTCGCCCAGCCGGAGGGCACAGAACCCGTCGAAGTCGAGGTCGAAGGGCCCGAACGACAACTGGAAGGATGCTCGCGCCGCCTCGTCGGTGCCCTCGAGGGCCTGCAGCAGGGCGAGGTCGACCAGCGGGGCGTCGCGCACCTGGGCCTCGGGCGCCTTGGCGTTCCACTCGTCCCACACCGACTGGTTGAACCCCGGATCGGGCTCGGATCCGCTGCGCACATCCTCGAACCGCCGGCGGAGGATGACGGCGCCCGAGCCCAGGTGCGAGAAGACGTCGGCCACCGTCCACTCGGTCGGATACGCCTGGGCCTCGACCTTGTCCGCCGGTAGCTCCTGCTGGAGCTGGCGCAGCAGCTCGACGGACTGACCCAGGGCACGCAGCGAGTGGCTCATGGGGTCACCCTAGGGTGACCGGCGGCCGCGCCAGCCCGCCGTCGGCCCGCCGCCCCGGCGAAGCTAGAAGCGGCCCACCTCGATCGGCGACATCTCGAACATCATCTGCTGCAGCCGTGAGGCGCCCTTGGCCACGGCCCGGCCGCCGCCGTCGAGGATGGGCTGGACGATCTCGACCAGGGCCGACAAGCCCACGGCGTTCATGAACTCGAGGTCGAGCACGTCGAGCACCACGAGATCGGGCCGGCTCATCCGGACCGTGTCGGCGATGCCTTCGAGGGACGCCGCCGTGAACGCGTCCAGCTCGCCTTCGAGCGTGAGGGTGGTGGTGCTCCCGTCCGCCGTGACACTCACCACGAACGACGCGGCGCCGAACTCCTGGGAAGCCATCGTCGACATGTGCCCCTTCTCCTCCCGTCCTCGGTCCGTTCCCACCGAACGAACGAAAAAAGACGCAGAGTCGTGCGCCCAATTATTGCTGCCTGTGTCCGGCCGTCAAGGCAACGACCACCCTCCGCAAGATCAACGAACTGCTGGATGAGAACGTAACGGCAGCGTCACGGCGCCCGATCGTTCAGACGGCGATCCGCCCACCGAACGTCGCTCGGGCCTCGGTGACGGTGGGGAAGATGGGCACCACGTCACCGAGCCCGGCGCGCAGCACACGCAGAGTGGCGTCGGCCTCCTCCGCCACGACCAGGGCCAACGCACCGCCGGCGACCCGACAGGCCCGGTTGGCGGCGACCAGGACGCCCAGCGCCGACGATGCGAAGAAGGCCACGTCGGTCAGATCGACCAGCAACGCGGTCCGACGTCGTCGATCAGCTCGAACAGGGACTGGCGGAGCTCGGGAGCGTTCAGCGCGTCGATCCCGCCCGACAGCCGCACCACCGTGACCCCCGGTCGGAGGGAGACCTGCAGTTCGAAGAGCGGGGGCACGGAAGAGTCGATACCGCGGCGCGAGGAAACGAAACGCCCGTCGCCGACCGGCCCCCACATCGACCGTCAGCGCTTCTCGAGACTCGGGAAGGTCACCTCCTCCAGCACGAGGTGGATGCCCGCCGCCACCGGGATGGCGATCAACGCCCCGATCAGGCCGAGCAGCACCCCGCCGACCAGCGTGGCGATGATGGTGAGGCCGGGAGAGATCCGCACCGTGTGGCGCATGACCCGGGGCGTCAACAGGTAGTCCTCGAGGAACCGGTAGGCGATGTAGAAGGCCAGCGTGGCCAAGGCCACCGGCAGGCTCACGGTCAGCGCCACCGCCGAGACGATGATGCCGGCGATGGTCGAACCGACCATCGGGATGAGATCCAGGATCGCCACCAGCATGGCCAGCAGCAGTGGGTACGGGACCCCCCACGCCGTCAGCCAGATCCAGGTACCCACCCCTGAGACGAGTGAGGTCAGCAGGTTCCCGAGGACGAAGCCGCCCACCCGGGACAGGACCTCGTCGGTCATCGCCGCCGCTCGGAGCCGCCGGCTGCTCGGCATGAACCGCAGCCACAAGGTCCGCACCGCCGGCAGGGCGATCAGGAAGTACAGGGTCAGGACGATCACGATGACCACGGAGGCCACGGCGGAGATGACGATCTTGCCGGCCCCCACGACGCCACCGGCGACGGCCGACGGCGAGATCGTCGTCGACAACTTGTTCGACTTCAGCTGGCTGGTCAGGTGGAGCTGCTTCGCCAGATGACCGAGCCACCCCTGCCCGTTCTCGGCCTGGTCGCGCCACTTGGGCACGGCCACCTGCAGGGCGTGGAACTCTCGACTGATCGGACCGATGGCCGCCAGCACGAAGCCGGCCACCAGGGCGACGAGGACGGCGACGACGATGACCACCGCCGCCCAACGCGACAGTCGACGATTGGTGAGCCAGACCACCGCCGGGTCGAGCCCGATGGCCAGGAAGAGGGACAGGCCGATGAGTTGGAGGACCGAGCCGAGGTCGGCGAGCGTGCGGAACAGGATGACGGCCACCCCGACCCCGAGCGCCGCCATCAGCCCGATGTAGAAGGGGTGGCTGTGGGTGAACGGTCGGCCGGGAGTGGCGAGCGCCCGCTCCTCGGCGGCGCCCTCCCGACCGGCCACCATCGTGTGGTCGAAGTCGTGCGCCCCGACCACGGCCGCACCACCGGCCCCGGCTGGCTCCTCCGGCCTACTCACCGCCCACGGTCTGTTGCATCCTGCTTACCGGGTACCCGCTTCGGCCGAGCGGTAACCGAGCGACAGCCACGGGCCGTCACCACGTGACGAGGCCGCCCATCAGGTCACCGAGCGTCGCCACCCGGGCCAGGACGTCGGCCGCCTCGAAGCGCAGCTGCTCGGGTCGGCCGCTGGCGGCGCACTGGTCCACCTCGTCCCAGGTCACCGGGGTCGACACCGTGGGCGCCGGGCGGGCGCGCAACGAGTAGACGGCGACCGTCGTCTTGGAAGGGTTGTTCTGGCTCCAGTCGATCAGCACCTTCCCGTCTCGCAGTTCCTTGCGCATCCTCGACACCACGGCGTCGGGGTGGTCGGCCTCGACCGCCTTGGCCAGTTCGTGAGCCTCGTCGCCCGCCTCATCGGAGGTGACGCCGTCGAGGGGCCGGTAGAGCTGCAGGCCCTTGGACCCACTCGTCTTCGCCCACACCTGCTCCTCCCCGAGGCGCTCGGTGATCCACCTCGCCACCCGGCAGCACTCGACGATGGTCGTGCCGGGACCCGGGTCGAGATCGAAGACCATGTGGTCGGGGTCCGACGGCGGCTCCTGGTCGTGGTGCACCCGCCAGAGCGGCACATGGAGCTCCAGGGCGGCGAGGTTCGCCGCCCACACCAGGGCCGGACGGTCGCCCAGGACGGCGAACTCGATCGGCTCGTGGGTGCCGGTGCGCGACGGCACCTCGGCGGTCGGGATCCAGTCGGGCAGGTGCGACGGCGCGTGCTTCTCGAAGAAGGACTGGCCCTCGACCCCGTTCGGGTAGCGCTTCAGGGTGACCGGCCGGTCACGCAGGTGGGGCAGCATCACCTCGGCGATGCGGGCGTAGTAGTCGATGACCTGGCCCTTGGTGAAGCCGGACTCGGGGTACAGCACTTTCTCCAGGTTCGAGAGCGACACCTGGCGACCGTCGACGTCGGCCTCGATGCGCTCAGGGCTCACGGACCACCTCGTCGACCGACTTGTCGGGCCGCAGCCCCCGCCAGGACGGATGGCGGAGGTGGCCGTCCCTCGTCCACTCCCCGTACTGGACCTCGCCCACGATCTCGGGCCGCACGAAGTGGGCCAGCGCCGTCTCGGCCCGGCTGAGACGCTCGACGAACGGGCTCTCCTCCTGGGCGAGCGGGCCCAACGCCTCCAGGAGCTGGGCCCGGGCCTCCTCGGAGAAGCCGGTGCCCACCTTGCCGGCGTACGCCAGCCCGTCCCCGCTCGGCAGACCGAGGAGGAGGGCGCCGAGGCTGCCCGCCCGACCCCCTTTCCCCTCGGTCCAGCCGCCGATCACCACCTCCTGGGTGTGGAAGTTCTTCACCTTGATCCACTGGCCGTCCCGGCGCCCCGGCGCGTAGGCCGAGTTGCGGCGCTTGACCACCACGCCTTCGAGACCGCGCTCGCGGGCGATGGCCAGGATGTCGGCCCCGGTGGCGTCGCGGGCCGACGGTGGCGTGGCGAAGGCGGCGCCCTGGAGGGCCAGGCCCTCGAGCAACTCCCGGCGCTCGTCGTAGGGCCGGGCCAGCAGGGAGCGACCTTCCAGGTAGAGGAGGTCGAAGGCGAGGAAGGTGGCCGGCGCCTCCTTGGCCAGACGGTTGATGGTGGCGGTGGCCTCGAGGTGGAGGCGGTGCTGCAGCGTGCCGAAACTGGGCCGACCCTCGTCGTCGAAGGCCACGATCTCGCCGTCGAGGACGGCCGAGCGCGAGCCCAGGAACTCCCCCAGCTGCCGGAGCTCGGGGAAGGACGTCACCAGGTCCTTGTCGTTGCGGGTGAGGGCCCGCACCCGCCCCCCGTCCACGTACACGACGGCGCGCACGCCGTCCCACTTGAACTCGTAGGCCCACCCCTCGTCCGACGTCGGCAGTTCCCCCGGCTTGGCCAGCATCGGTCGGATCCGCTCGGGCATGGCCTCGTAGCCCTCCGGCGGCGGGTCCATGCGGTGGATCATCCAATTCTTCCCCTTGGTCGGGAACAACACGTAGCGACCCGAGCTGCGCTCCCCGTGGAGCACCACCATGACCTCGTTGTCGCGCCACTTCTCGCACTCGTAGGTGCCGTGGTCCCAGATGGTGACGTGGCCACCGCCGTACTCGCCCTCGGGGATGTCGCCCTCGAAGCCGCCGTAGTCGAGCGGGTGGTCCTCGGTGTGGACGGCCAGATGATTGGTGGCCGGTGACAGCGGGAGCCCCTTGGGGAGCGCCCAGGAGACGAGCACCCCGTCGCGCTCCAGCCGGAAGTCCCAATGCAGGGCCCGGGCGTGGTGCTCCTGGATGACGAAGCTCGGGGCGTCCGATCGCCGGCGGGGCGCGGCGGCGCCCATGGGCTCGGGCGTCTTCGCCGGGTCACGCTTGGACCGGTAGTCGGACAGCTTCGCCGCCACGTCGTCAGCCTTCCCTCACTCCGACCGGGTCACACGTCGTTGCGTAGCCGGCGCCACGGTGACCAGGACGTTCGCCGCCACCTGGGCGCCGACGTCAGGCGTCCTGGTAGCAGTTGAACATCCAGCGGATGCCGAAGCGATCGAGACTGGAGCCCCAGTAGGCCCACGGCATCTGCTGCATGCCCGTCGACTCGCTGCCGCCCTCGCTCAGCGCGGCGTACAGGCGGTCGGTCTCGCTGCGGGTGTCGGGCTCGAGGTTGATGGTGGTGTTGTTCCCGATCCGCAGCTCGTGGCCCATCGACTCGAGCAGGTCACTGCCCATCAGTACGTGGCCGGCCAGGATCGGGAGCGCCATGTGGGCCACCAGTCCCTGCTCGGCCTCGGTGATCGCCGGTCCGTCCGGCCCGCTGCCCATGTCGCTCATCCGGGTGAGCTCACCCTCGGGCTCGGTGTGGAACACCGAGGCGTAGTAGGCGAACGCCTCCTCCGTCTGGCCCAAGAAGTTCAAGTACGTGGTGACCCGGCTCATGAGTGCCCTCCCTGACCTCGCATCCGCCCGATGGTCGTGGTCGACCCGATGTCGGGCCAGCTTGGCAGATGCGGCTGAAACCGACCTGAGACACCCGAGCTGCGCGAACCGGGGACGGCGTACCATGCGGATGGTGGGAGGCGATGCGGTCCTGTACCTCGGGGACGTGGGCGAGGGGAACGTCCGGCAACTCGAGGAGCCGGTGGACTGAGCCCCGTTGAGATGGCCGCGAGTGGGTAGGACTGGAGAGCGAGCTGTTCGCCGGTGGTGACGACACGGCGACCGACCCATCCGCTCGACCCCGTGGCGTCGAAGACCACGGACGGCTCCGAGGAGGCAACGATGGCATTCCCCACCTGCAGGCCGCGTCGAGAGCAGGCCCGGTGAAGGTCGCCGTGGCCGGAGCCTCCGGGTTCATCGGCTCGGCGCTGACCGCCCGCCTGGTGGCCCAGGGTCACCAGGTGCGCGCCTTGACCCGGCGACCGGACGAGTACGAGGGCGCCGGCACGCCGCAGCAGGCCGACATCGCCGATCCCGACTCACTGGCCACGGCGCTCGAGGGGCAGGACGCCGCCTACTACCTGGTGCACTCGCTGGCCGAGGTCGACTTTGCCGACCGCGACCGGGTCGGGGCCCGCGCCTTCGCCCAGGCGGCCCGCGAGGCCCAGCTGACCCAGGTCGTCTACCTGGGCGGACTGGGCGATGACGACGACGACCTCTCGGCCCACCTCCGGAGCCGCCGGGAGGTCGAGTCCATCCTGTGTGACGGGGCGCCGACCACCGCCCTGCGGGCCGGGATCGTCATCGGCGACGGCAGCATCAGCTGGGAAATCCTGCGGCAGCTCGTGCTGCGCCTCCCGGTGATGATCACCCCCCGGTGGGTCGAGACGCGAACGCAACCGATCGGCCTCGAGGACGCGCTGGTCTACCTGACCGGGGTGCTCGGTCGGCCCGAGACCATCGGCGAGGTCTTCGAGATCGGTGGGCCCGAGCCCCTCACCTACCGCCGCATGATGCTGACCGTGGGCCGTCTGCTCGGCCGCCGCTTGGTCATCGTCCCCGTGCCGCTGCTGTCGCCCAACCTCTCGTCGCTGTGGCTCCAGCTGATCACCGACGTCGACCTGACCACGGCCCGGGCGCTCGTCGACTCGATGACCAACGAAGTCGTCGTGCGCGACACCCGGCTGTCGACGCTGCTCCAGCACGAGCCGGCCGCCTTCGAGACGTCGGTGGCCGACGCCCTCGACGCCGGCGTGCGACGTTCCGTGGCGTCGAGTACCCGTGCCCCTGCCTGACCGCGTCCGGCCGGCGGCCGTCACCGCCCCCGTCCTACCTGCGGCGGCGCCAACTGGTGGTCGTCGTCACCCTGGTCGTCGGCACCTGCCTGTTGGCCGGGACCCTGCGGGCGGCCCCCGGATCGACGGCCTTCTTCGCCTTCGCCCTCGCCGCCGCCGCCGTGTGGATCGTCGGATCGATCGCCTCGGGGCCGATCCCCTGGCGGCCGGCCCGGGCCCGGCCGCGGGACGAGCTCCTGCCCGGCGTCCTGTTGGCCGGCCTGGCCTTCGTCGGGTTCCTGCTCGCCGACCTGATCGGCCGTCACCTACCCCTCGTGGCCGGGGCCCTCCACCGCGTCCTGGCCCAGGCCGACAAGGGCGCCCTCGTGGTCGTCCTGGTGGTGGCGCTGGTCAACGCGGTGGGCGAAGAGCTGTTCTTCCGGGGGGCGCTGTTCGCCGCCCTCGAACAGCACCGACCGGTGCTCACCAGCACCCTCGTCTACGTGGCCGTGACCGCCGCCACCGGCAACGTCGCCCTGGTCGTGGCGGCGGCCGTCATGGGCACGCTGTTCTCACTGCAGCGGGTCAACTCGGGCAGCGTCCTGGCCTCAACGGTCACCCATCTGTGCTGGTCGACGCTGATGCTGCTCGCCCTACCCCGCTGAGCCGGACCCACCCGGGATCTCCCCCCTCTCGTTGCTCGACGTGCGGCCCAGGTCGCCGGAGCGCGACACTCACCCCGACGGAGAACGGACCGCCCGGCGCCCCGGCGTCGGCGGCGAAAGGGGTAGTCGATGGCAGCCGACCAGGGGGCGGTGTTCGAACTTCGGGTCTACCGCGCCACGCCGGGCAAGCGACCGCTGCTCGAGGCCAGGTTCCGGGACCACACCATGGACCTGTTCGCCAAGCACGGCATGCGGGTCGTCAACTTCTGGGTGGCGCTCGACGACACCGGCGAGCCCATCGACACGCTGGTCTACGTGCTCGGGTTCGAGAGCCGAGCGGCCGCCGACGCCGCCTGGGCCAGCTTCCGGGTGGACCCGGACTGGGTGGCGGCGCGGGAGGCCAGCGAGGTCGACGGCCCCCTGGTCACGTCGATCGAGTCCACCTACCTCGCCTCGACCGACTTCGCCCCGCCGGCCTAGTCGGGCCGCCGGGCACCGCGCCGGCGATTTGACATTCGGGGGCGACGAACCGACACTCGCCCTCGTGGCCGCGCGCACCGACGGAGGTCGGCGTCGGGTGGCCCTCGCCTGTCAGGGCGGCGGGAGTCACACCGCTTTCACCGCCGGGGTCCTCGACCGCTTCTTCGACTCCGAGACCTTCGACGACGTCGACGTGGTCGGCATCAGCGGGACGTCGGGCGGCGCCGTCTGCGCCCTCCTCGCCTGGAACGCCCTGGTCCACCACGACCGGGCGGAGGTCGGACGGCGACTCGAGGACTTCTGGATGGACAACGCCGCCAAGGGCCCGGCCGGGGCGGTGCTCAACACCCTGGTCCTGTGGGCGGCCGAGCTGCAGAACTACGGCCTGATGCCCTCGGTCAGTCCCTACCACACACCCCTCTCGAACATCGGGGCCCACCAGTTCCTCCGGCTGCTGCGCCAGCACGTCGACTTCGAGCAGCTCGAGGCCGACACCGACGGCATCCACCCGCTCCTGCTCCTCGGGGCGGTCGACGTGCTGTCGGGGTCCTTCCGGGCCTTCAACAGCCGGCGGGACCGGATCACGGCCGAGTCCGTGCTGGCCTCGGCGGCCATCCCGAACCTGTTCCGCTCGGTGCGGGTGGGCGACGGGGTCTTCTGGGACGGGTTGTTCTCGCAGAACCCGCCGGTCCACGACCTGCTGGCCACCGAGCCCGACGAGCTGTGGGTCATCCAGATCAACCCCCGGGAGCGGGCGGCCGAGCCGTCGACCTTGGAGGAGATCGCCGATCGCCGCAACGAGCTGGCCGGCAACCTCTCGCTCTACCAGGAGCTGGCGTTCATCGAGACGATCGACGAGCTGCTCGAGTCGGGCCAGCTGCAGGCCGGGGGGACCTACCGTCAGATCGTGGTGCGGGTCGTCGAGATGTCCCCCTCGAGCCTGCCCGGCCGCCTGGGGGCCACGTCGAAGCTCAACCGTGACCCCGGTTTCCTGCGCCGCCTGATCGCCCACGGGCGCCAGCAGGCCGACGAGTTCCTGGCCGCGCTGGCCTTCGAGGACGCCTGGCGATCCGGCGACCTCGAGCCCATCATGGCCCGGTTCGCCGACGAGGCGACGCTCGTGGTCGAGGCCCCGTTCACCGGCCAGGGCACGCACACCGGCTCGGCGGCGATCCGTCGGTTCGTCGGCGAGCGGTTGGCCGCCGACGTCCGGCTCGACCTCAACCACAAGCAGGTGGCCCGGGAACGGGTGACCTGGTCGGTCCGGGTGCGGCGTGAGGGCCTCGACGATCTCCACGGCCGAGCCGAGGCCACCCTGGTCGACGGCCGGGTCACCGTGCTCCGGCTCGGGGCCCGGCCCGCGGCGGACTAGCCGGCGGTCGAGGACGGTGCGTCACCCGGCCACCCGGCCCTCCCGGCCATGGACGACCGCCGTCGCCGGACTCACCGCCGCCCACCACGGCTTCGAGCTGGCCAGCGGGGTGGGCCTGGTCCTCCAGCCCGAGCTCGGCCTGGCCGGGTCCGCCGGCCTCTGGGCCGTCCAGCTCCCGCTCTGGGTGGCGGTGGCGAACCGGGGCGGCACCAGGTCCGACCGGCTCCTGGCGGCCTGGTCCGGGGCGGCGCTGGCCGGTGCGCTCGTGCACTTCTGGCTGTGGCCGTGGCGCCGGAGCCGGGTCGGGATCCCGGTGCTCGCCGAAGCCGAGGGCCTGGCGCCGGCCCGGCTGCCGACCTACACCGCCCTGCTCTATGCCTGGGGAGCGGCCTCGGTCCTCTCGATCCTGCGGGAGGTGCCCCGGGGAGAGCGGCGGTGGGCCCTGCTCGGCCTGGCCTCCCTCCCCCTGCTCCGGGTGTCGGCCGGCCACCACTTCGCCTGGATCCGGCGGCAGTCGGTCACCAACCCGCAGTGGTGGAACCGCGGGGTGACCGGCGTGGCCCTCGACCAGTGAGGGGCGTTCAGTCGTCGGGTGGGGCGCTCGCCCGGACCAGGTCGAACAGGCCCTCGACGTTCGGCTGCTGGTCGAGCGCACCGACGGTCGCCACCAGCTCGGCCACCTGCTCGTCGTCCAGCCCGGTCAGGGGCTGCAGTCGGTCGACCAGGGCCCGGCTGACCTCGGCGTCGTAGACGGTGCCGGCGGCCGGGCCCGAGGTCGCCCCCTCCTCGCCGACCAGGTCGAGCTCGACCGACGTGGTGTGGGTGACCAGCCGATCGTCGGGGACCAGGTCGATCCGGTCGACCAGGGCCAGGACCTCGGGCAGCTGCGGTCGCTCCAACGTCGCCATCGGCACGTCCCCGTGGAGCAGGGCCAGCGCCAGACCGGTCCGCAGGTCCATGATCGCCGCCGTCTTGGTGGCCACCCCGCCGGTCACGTCCACCCCGGGATAGGCCATGTCGTCGGAGGGCATGACGACCCGGACCGCCCGGACCCGATCGGGGTCGATCGACTGTCCGTCGGTGAGCGCCAGCAGCTGCTGCACCGGCGCCTGGTTGAAGGCGCACACCGGGTACGGCTTCAACAAGATGTCCTCGATGGCCCAGCGATCACCGAGCCCCTCGGTGATCGCCGCCGGGTCGACCTCGTCCGCCCCGAAGGCCCGCAGGAACCCGTTGGCCCCCTCGAGGGTGTCGGCCGCGCCGCGCACGCCTTCGTCGGCCAGGCCGGCGGCCACGTAGCCGTTCCGGGCGGCGAAGGCCGTCTGGTAGCGCCACTCGTCGGTCCCCCGGAGCCAGGTCTGGGTGACACCGGCCGAGCTGTTGGCGGCGAAGGCCAGGGCACTGGTCAGGGCACGGGCCTCGAGCCCCATCGCCCGTCCGGCCGCCGTCGCCCCGGCGATCGGTCCGTAGAGGCCGGTCGGGCGGAAGCCCCGGCGGGAGGTGGCGAGCACGGTCGCCGTCCCCAGACGGGCCCCCACCTCGTAGCCGGCGACCATGGCCACCAGGACGTCGGCGCCGCTGACGCCCCGCTGTTCGGCCACGGCCAACAGGGCCGGGAGGACGGCGCTCCCGAAGTGACTGATGGCCCCGGGGTGCTCGTCGTGCTGGGCCCTCGCCCCCATGGCCAGTGCGTTGGTCACCACCGCCAGCACGCCGGGCGCCCGTCGCCCGTCGGTGAAGCGCGTCGCCGACTGCGCCGGCGTCAGGCCGTCGGGCCAGCGCTCGCGGTCCTGGCCCGGCAGGTGGTCGGACCGGGCGGCCAGGGCCACCAGCAGGTTGTGCTGGAGGGTCAGTTTGGCCCGGTCGGCGACCGAGGGCGGCAGGTCGGAGTAGCCGAGGTCGGCGACGAACCGGCCGAGCTCGGCCAGCAACCCCTCGTCGGGCCCGGTCACGCCGGTGCGGCGCGGCCGACCGCCGCCCGGAAGGCCGGGAGCACCTCCTCGACCAGGCGGGTCCGGGAGGCCAGCTCGTCGGCCGGCTCGGTGCCGGGGAAGGTGTTGTTCAAGAGGAACTTGGTGATCCCGAGCTCCTGCAGCTCGACCAGGCGCTCGGTGCAGTAGGCCGGGGGCCCGGCGATGCCCCAGACGCTGGCCACCTGGTCGGTCACGGCCGACGCCTGGGCCGACTGGTGGTGGGCGTGGTGGTTCATGTCGTAGCTGGCCCGCAGCGCGGCCAGGTCGGCGTCCAGGCTGGGCGTCGACGGCCCCGGGAGTCGACCCTGCATGACCGAGATGCGGGCGTGGGTGGCCACCTTGGAGGCGATGAGGGCCCGGGCGGTCGCCGGGTCGTCGTGGACGCCGATCGGGATGTGGGCCCCGAGGACCAGGTCGTCGGGGTCGAGCCCGGCCGCCGAGCGGGCGTCCCGGGCCACGCCGATGGCCCAGGCCAGGCGACCCGGGTCGCCACCGACCGAGAACACCACGGCGTCGGCCGACCGGGCGGCCAGCTCGATCACCCGGGGGCCGGTGGCCGCCACGAAGAGCGGCGCTTTGGCCACCGCCGGGTCGAGCCACTCCAGCCGGCTCGCCGTGGGCACGGCCCCGACCTCGATGCTGCTCAGGCCGGCGAGCCCGGGACCCTGGTCGGACTCGGCGAAGGGGACGGCGTCGCGGGCCAGGTAGCCCTGGACGCGCTCGATGTACCGGGCCAGGTAGTCGACCGAGGCCGGGGCCAGGCCGAGGTAGGCCAGGGCCGAGTCACCCCGGCCGATCCCGAGCTCGCAACGACCGCCCGACTCCTCCTGGAGGGTGGCGATGGCGCCGGCCGTCACCGAGGGGTGCCGGGTGACCGGGTTGGTGACCCAGGTGGCCAGGCGCAGGTGCTCGGTGGCCGCCACCGCCAGGGCCATCTCGACGTAGACGTCGCCCACCCGGTTCTGCGAGTCCCCGAGGGTCACGCCGTCCCAACCCTGGGCCTCGGCCGTCCGGGCCAGCGGGACCGTCCCCTTGACGTGCGGCGCGCAGACCGTCCAGCACTCGACCGGGGCCGGCACCCGTGCGGGCCGCTCAGGCATGGCGGGTTCGGGTCACGCGCACGGGCCCGAGGCGCTACTTGGTGATGCCGAAGCGCTCGAGGCCATAGGCCCGGATGGCGTTGCCCCGGGCCAGGGCGTAGATCTCGTCGTCGTTCATCCCCGCCTCGCCACAGATCTTGGCCAGGACCTCCTTGGAGTACGGGTAGGTCGAGTCGGCGTGGGGGTAGTCGGTCTCGAAGCAGATCTGCCCCATCCCGACCGAGTTGCGCTCGCGCAGGCCCACGGCGTCGTCGAAGATGCAGCCGTAGATCCGGTCCTTCACGAAGCTCGACGGCGGCACCTTGAGCGACGTGCCGAAGCTGTTGTCGCTGCGCTCCTCCCAGAGCTTGTCGGCCCGCTCGAGGATGTAGGGCATCCAGCCGACCTGGCCCTCGGAGTAGGCGATCACCAGGCCGGGGAACCGCTCCATGGTGCCCGAGAAGATGTAGTCGAGCATCGAGCCCATGGCGTTCTGGAAGGTCAGGGTCGAGCTGATGATGGCCGGGGCGTCCGGGGAGGTCGAGGGCATCTTCGACGAGGACCCGATGTGCATGGAGACCACCGACTCGGTGTCCTGGCAGGCGGTGAAGAACGGGTCCCAGTAGCCCTTGACGTGGATCGACGGGAAACCCAGCGGGTAAGGGTTCTCGACGAAGGCCACGGCGTGACTGCCCTTGTCCGCACAGCGCCGGACCTCGGCGGCGGCCAGGTCGGCGTCCCACAGCGGCACGATGGTCAGGGGGATGAGCCGGCCGGCACCCTCGCCGGCGCACCAGTCGTCGATCATCCAGTCGTTGTAGGCCTGGATGCACAGGAGGGCCAGGTCCTTGTCCTTGGCTTCCGAGAAGGTCTGACCGGCGAAGCGGGGCAGCGAGTTGGGGAAGCAGATGGCCGCATCGACGTGGTTGGCGTCCATGGCCTCGATCCGGTCGTGCTGGATGTAGGTGCCCGGCTGGTACTGCTCGTAGGTGCAGGCCTTCAACTCGAGCTCGCCGAAGCCCGGCGCCGCGAAGAGCTGGATCATCGGGAGCCGGATGTCCTCGTAGTGCCAGACGTCGGTCAAGTCGCCGTCCTCGGTCTCCTCCCACATGCTGGTGCCGCCGGTGTGACCGCCGACCCGGAGGCGCTGGCGCACGATGCGGGGACCCACGTCCTGGTACTTCGACGGGAGCCGGCTCGACCACAGGTCCTTGGGCTCGATGACGTGGTCGTCGACCGAGATGATCTTCGGCATCTCCTGGGGCTCGCTCATGAGGCTGGTCCTTTCGTGCTCCTCGTCGCTCGGGCGGGGGTCCCGAGCCGACGCGCCCGACCGGTCGCCACGGGCGGCCGTCAAACGGTTGGTAGGTGAGACGCTACGTCGGGTCCCGACGCACGGGCAACCGAGCCGGAAGGGCCCCGCCCATGACAGTGTGGGTCGAGGCGCCGGCCGAGACCGGCAGAGGGGGTGGCATGCCGGCGAGCGACCAAGCAGACCAGCGGGTGGGGGCCGGCATCGATCTCGACGAGCTCCTCGTCGGGCTCGACCGGTTCCTCCAGGCCGAGGTGGACGTCCGCCATGCAGCGCACGCGGCGGTGCTCGACGACCCCCGACGCCGGTACGGACCCGACGGGCGCTACAGCGACGAGGCCCGGGCGCTGATCCGCGAGGTCCGGGAGGCCTCGGCCCGGGCCGGCTTCTACCTGATGACCCTGCCCGAGGCGGTCGGCGGCGACGACATCGGCTGGGCCGGGCTCTTCGGCGTCTGGGAGCACCTCTTCTGGCGCTGCGGACCCCAGCGCTGGTTGGGCCACCACGTGGTGGCCCATTGGACCAAGGGCCCGAACCCCCTCCTGGCCGAGCTCGCCCCCGGGGTGCGCGCCGCCTACCTGCCGCGCCTCGCCGCCGGGACCACCTCGATGTGCTTCGCCATGTCCGAGCCCGACGCCGGCAGTGACAGCTGGATGATGCAGACCCGGGCCACCCGGGTCGACGGCGGGTGGGTGCTGAACGGCACCAAGCAGTGGATCAGCAACGGGGCCCACGCCGACCTGGCCATCGTCTTCGCCGTGACCGACCCCGAGGCCACCCGGGCCCGGCGGGGCGGCATCGGGGCCTTCGTGGTGCCCACGACCACCCCCGGTTTCGAGGTGGGCGGGGTCATGGCCATGTTCGGCCAGCCCGGCGGGAACGAGGCGGTGCTGCACCTGACCGACGTCCACGTGCCCGACGACCACGTGCTCGGGGACCCGACGGCCGGGTTCCACCTGGCCATGCGGGGGGTGGCCCTGGGTCGCCTCTACAACTGCGCCAAGGCCGTGGGCCTGGCCCGGTGGGCCCTCGACCGGACACTCGACTACACCACCGACCGCCAGGCCTTCGGGGCGGCGATCGCCGACCACCAGGCCCCGGCCTTCGCCCTGGCCGACTGCGCCATCCAATTGCGGGCGGCCCGGCTGGTGTCCCTCGACTGCGCCCGGCTCCTCGACCAGGGCGAGGCCGCCCGGTCCGAGCTGGCCATGGCCAAGGTGCACGCCACCGAGACCGCCTGCACCGTGGTCGACACGGCGATCCAGCTCCACGGGGCGGCCGGCTTCACCAACGAGCTCGGGCTCACCGAGGCGTGGTGGCACGTCCGGGCGGGCCGGGTGGCCGACGGCACCGGCGAGATGCTCCGCCGCCAGGTCGCCCGGCAGCTCACGAAGGACCACCGGCGTGGTTGAGCGGCCCGGTCAGCCGGACGCCGAGGCACCGTGATCGGCCGTTTCGTGTCCGACCTCGAGGTGGGTGACGTCCTGCCGAGCGTCGAGTACACCCTGACCCCCCTGGTCACCGGGGAGTACTGCCACGGCGTGGAGCTGAGCGACGACCGCTTCTTCGGCCCCTCGCCGGGCCACCCCCGTCTGGCCCCCCCGACCATGGTCCACGTGGACAAGCTGCGGGTCCTCGACCGGGCCTGCCCCGGCGGCCCCGGACCGGCGGCCCGGATGCAGCTCGAGTACGACGCCCAGCACTTCGCCCCGGTCGAGGTCGGGACGGCGCTCACGGTGCGCGGGGAGGTCGTCGAGCGCTCCGAGCGCAACGGGCGCGAACGACTGGTGCTGGTCTTCGAGGTCCGCAACCGTGACACGGGGGCGCTCCTGACCCGGCTCCGGGACACCTCGCTACTCAATTTCACCCCAAGGAACGACCAGTGAGCGACCCGGCAGTGCGTGCCCGGTGGGTGCCCGGCACCGAGCTGGCCCGGCTCACCCGGACCATGACGGCCGAACGGATGCGCTGGTACTGCGACGCCCTCGAGACGGCCCTGGCCGGCGAGGTCACGGCGGCCGGGGCCAACATCCACACCGACGACGAGTTCGCCCGGGCCAACGGGCTGCCGGCCCGGGTGGCCGACGGCATGATCTCGACCAACTGGCTGTCGGGTGTGCTGGTCGAGCTCTTCGGCGACGCCTACCTGGCCACCGGGACGCTCCGGACCCGCTACGTCCGCCCGGTGTTCGAGGACGCCCAGGTGACGGCGGTGGTCACCGTGGCGTCGGCCGAGCCGCTCGGGTCGGGCGTCCGGCTCGGCCTCGAGGTGCACTGCGAGGTCGACGACACCCCGTGCACCGTCGGGGAGGCCTCGGTCGTCCTCTGAGGGTCGGCGCCGGGGCGGCCTAGCCCACCCAGCGCTCGGCCAGGGACCCGATCCAGGCCCCGACCTGGGCCGGGTCGTCGGGCGGCCCGGCCACGACCACCAGCTCGTCCACTCCCTGCGCCGCCACCTCGGCGACGTCGGCCGGCTCGAGGTCGGCCACGTTCACCGAGACCTCGAGGGTGGCCGGGTCCCGTCCGAGCTCGGCACACCGGGCCCGCAGGGTGGCCACCCGGCCGGCCAGCTCGGCCCGGGGCACGGCGAAGCCGTACCAGCCGTCCCCGTAGGCCGCCGCCCGCTCGAGGGCGCCGTCGCTGTTCCCGCCGACCACCACCGGCACCCGGCCGCCGACCGGCTTCGGATAGCAGCGCACCTGCTCGAAGTCGACGGTGGACCCGTGGTACGTGGACACGTCCTCGCCCCACAGCGACCGGAGGGCCTCGACGTACTCGCCGGTCCGGGCCGCCCGGCCGGCGAACGGCACCCCCAGGGCGGCGAATTCCTCTCTCGACCAGCCGATCCCGATGCCCAGGGTGAGCCGGCCGCCCGACAGCACGTCGACGGTGGCCGCCTGCTTGGCCGCCAGCAACGGCTGGTGCTCGGGCAGGAGCAGGATGCCGGTGGCCAACCGGATCCGGGTGGTGTGGGCGGCCAGGAAGCCCAGCAGCACCAGGGGGTCGAGCCAGTCGGCGGCCGAGTCGACGGCGATCCGACCGTCGGCCGCATAGGGGTAGGGCGTGTCGGGGCGGTCGACCATGACCACGTGCTCCCCCGCCCACAAGGTGGCGAACCCCGCCGCCTCGGCCGAGGTGGCCACGGCGGCGGCCACCGCCGGGTTCGCCCCGGGCCCGATGCCCAGCGCATGGAGACCGACCCGCATGACGGCGCCGGTCAGGCCGAGTACTGCTTGCGGAGCTCCTGCTTCAGGATCTTGCCCATGGGGTTGCGGGGCAGTGCCTCGATGATCTCGAGCCGCTCGGGGATCTTCTGGTTGGCCAGCTCGTGGGCCCGGCAGTGCTCCACGATCTCGGGCAGGGTCAGCGACGTCACGCCCTCGGCCAGGACCACCACGGCGACGGCCCGCTCACCGGTCCGGGGGTCGGGGACGCCGATCACGGCCACGTCGGCCACCTTGGGATGGGTGTAGACCACACCCTCGATCTCGAGCGCCGAGATGTTCTCGGCGTTGCGGATGATGATGTCCTTGGTCCGCCCGGTGATCCGCAGGTGGCCCCGAGGGCCGAGGATGCCGAGGTCGCCCGTCCGGAAGTAGCCCTCCTCGTCGAAGGCCGCCGCGTCCAGGCTGGCGTCGACGTAGCCCTTCAGGGCCTGGGGTCCGCGGACCAGGACCTCGCCCTCCTCGCCCGCGCCGAGCACCGTCCCGTCGCTGGCCACGATCTTGAGGTCGATGCCCGGCAGGGCCCGGCCCTCGGAGCTGGCCAGGTCCTCGTCGAGGTCGTCCATGAACGAGCCGGTGGCGATGGGGAACTCGGTCAGCCCCCAGGCCGACAGGATCGGCACCCCGAACAGCTCCTTCATCTCGTAGAAGAGCTCCGGCGGCTTGGGCGCCCCACCCGAGGAGAGCGACACCAGGTTGGGGAACAGCGGCTCGGACCCGTGGACCCGTTGGGCCTCGGCGTAGGCCAGGAAGAACGGCAGCGAGCTGCCCAGCCGGGTCGCTCCCCGCTCCGACATCACGAGGGGGCTCTTCACGGGGTCGAAGATCTCGAACATGAGGAGCCGCGAGCCGGTGTAGAGGGTCGACACGGTCACGGCGACGCCGCCCACATGGGTGTACGGGTACGGCAGGGGCATCACGTCGTCGCTGTTGCCGTTCAGGATCGGGCCGTTGGCGCAGGCCATGAGACCGGCATCGGTGTGCCGGGCCCCCTTGGGGTCGGCGGTGGTGCCCGACGAGTACAGGATGAAGCGGACCGGGTCGCCGTCGCCGGTCGGGGCGGGCGGCAGGACAGCCGGGTCGCCGTGGGGCAGGCCCCCCCGGTCGAGCACCAGCGTCTCGCAACCGTGGGTGTCGGCCACCTCCTTGGCCAGGGCGGCGTAGTCGAAGTTCCGCCAGACGCTCGGGGTGATGAGCAGCTTGGCCCCGGTCTGGCCGACGATGAAGTTCACCTCGCGCAGCCGGAGGATCGGGATGATCGGGTTCTGCACCGCCCCCAGGCGGGCCAGCGCCATGAGCAGCACCGCCGCCTCGTGGTTGGTCGGCAGCTGCCAGCTCACGGCGGTGTCGACCGTGATCCCCCGCTCGTAGAGGGCGGCCGCCACTTCGAGGGCGGCGTCGCGCCACTGGCGGGCGGTCATCGTCCGGCCGGTGTCGTCGTCGAGCAGGACCCGGTCCGGGGTCGCCGCCACCCGCTGCTCGAGCAGCCCCCAGAGGGTCGCCGGGAACGTCGGCAGATCGTCGATCGTCAGCTCGCCGGACGGCTTCCCCCGCCCTACGGGCGCCAAGTCGGTCATCGATCCCCTCATTCGCTCGGTGGCGGGCACCGGGGTCCGGGACCTGCCCGTGACGCGGCCGGTTCGCCCCGCCGGCGGGGCGACAGCCACCCCCACCTGCGTCGTACGGTACCCGAGCGCCGGGCCCGGGGGCCACGGCCTACAGGTGGCTGAAGCCCCCGGCCTCCTCCGACGACATGGTCACCGACACCGGATGCTTCTCGAAGTGGGCGATGGCCCCGGCGATGTCCATCAACAAGAGGCTCAGGAGGTCACGATCGACCCCCTGGCGCACCAGGACCCGCTGGACCACGATGTCCGACGCCGTCCCGGTGAGGGGGTAGGCCGGCACCTGCCAGCCGCGGGCCCGCAACCGGTCGGCCAGGTCGTACAGCGTGAAGCCCGGGTCCTCACCCTCCTTGATGCGCCACGTGACCGTCGGGATCCCGGTCGTGGGCTGGCTGTCGCAGAGCAGCTCGAAGGGGCCCAGCTTCACCACCTCGGCCGCCAGGTAGGCCCCGCAGTCGTACGAGGTCTGGTGGATCTGCTGGTAGCCCTCCCGGCCGAGCCGGATGAAGTTGTAGTACTGGGCGATGATCTGCCCGGCCGGGCGGGAGAAGTTGATCTGGAAGTCCGGCATGTCCCCGCCCAGGTAGCTGACGTGGAAGATCAGCTCCTCGGGCAGCTCGGCCGTGTCGCGCCAGATGACCCAGCCGACGCCGAGCGGGGCCAGCCCGAACTTGTGGCCCGACGTGCTGATGGACTTGACCCGGGGCAACCGGAAGTCGAAGACCACCTCGGGGGCGCAGAACGGGGCCAGGAAGGCCCCGCTGGCCCCGTCGATGTGCAGGTCGACGTCGATGCCCAGGTCGGCCTGCAGCGTGTCCAGGGCCGCCGCCAGCTCGGCCACCGGCTCGTAGGCGCCGGTGTAGGTGACCCCGAAGGTCGGCACCACCAGCATGGTGTTCTCGTCGATCCGCTCGAGCATCTGCTCGACGTCCATGCAGTACTTGCCGGGCGACATCGGGATCTCGCGCATCTCGATGTCCCAGTAGCGGGCGAACTTGTGCCAGACCACCTGCACCGGGCCACACACCATGTTGGGCTTGTCGGTCGGCAGCCCGGCGGCCGCCCGCTTCTTGCGCCACCGCCACTTGGCGGCCAGGCCGGCCAGCATGCAGGCCTCCGAGGAGCCGATGGCCGAGGCGCCGACGGTGTTGGCCGAGTCGGGGGCGTTCCACAGGTCGGCCAACATGTGCACGCAGCGCCGTTCGACTTCGGCCGACTGGGGATACTCGTCCTTGTCCATCAGGTTCTTGTTGATGGACAGGTCCATGAGCTGGTGGATCTGGGGCTCCTCCCAGGTCTGGCAGAACGTGGCCAGGTTCTGGCGCGAGTTCCCGTCCAAGAGCAGCTCGTCCTTCACCGCCTGGAAGGCGAACTCGGGGATCGTCCGGTGGGCCGGGAACTCGTACTTGGGCAGGGCCTGGGCCAGGTCGGCCGAGGCGAACAGCGACTCGCTCGCCTCGTGCACCTCGTGCAGCCAGAGGTCTCGGTCATGCAGCGGCATGGGACTCCTTCGGTGTTGCCGGCGGGGCTCGGCCCCGGCAAGACACCCCGTCAGCGCTCGCGGCCGCGAATCTACGCCATCGACGGCGCCGGTTCCGCCGGTCGAGGCGGGTCAGCGGCCCCGGACGTCTCGGTCCGCTCGGGCCACAGGAGGACTGCCCCGGCCAGGAAGCACAGCGCACCGACGAACGTACCGAGATTGGTCAGCCGGACGCTGACCAACTGGCCCGTCGTCGGCACGATGTAGGCGGCCACGGCCGAGACCCCGAAGGCGATCGAGCCGACCAGGTTGAGGGCGGTGATCCACCACGAGAGCTCGCCCGGCCGCCAGGCCGTCCACCCGTGGCACACCTCGAACCAGGCCAGGGCGCTGGCCACCAGGAAGCACACCGACCCGAGGGCGTCGGGCCGCCAGACGTGGTGGTCGGCCTGGGCCGCGCTCAGGGCGGTGCCGAGGGCGTACCCGGTGCTGACGTTGAAGAACAGCGTGCCCAGCAGCTGGACCGCCGTGGCCAACCAGTCGATCCGGCCGAACTCGACGGTGGCCACCTTGCGCCAGCCCCGGGGCGGGCCCCCGGGACCGGTATCGATCACCTCGCGGTACTGCAGGAAGCCGGCCGAGGTGAAGAAGAGCGACCCGACGAAGAACGTGACGTCGTCGGCCCGGGTCCCGACGCCGGCGGCGTAGGGCGGGAGCGCCCCGAGGGCGAACAGGAGGGAGCCGACGGCGAACAGGGCCCCGATCCACCACCCCCGCGAGGCGGGCGCCCACCAGGTCGAGCCGGTCGCCGCCTCCTGGTGCTTGCGGTGGCGGCGGGACTCCCAACGCTCGAGCGCCCCGCCCGGCCCCTCCGTGGTGACCAGGGTCACGAAGGGCCCGAACCCGCGGGTGCGCGACGACGGGCCGGCCTCGGTCACCCGAGGAGTATGGCCGCATCGAGCCGCCGGCGGCGTCCGTGCGCCCGGCCGGGCGGGTTACCTCAACCGGTCTCGTGCAACGACCACTGGTCGCGCAAGAAGGCTTCCGCCTCCTCCACGAGGCGTTCGGCTTTCACCTGCGCCGCCCGGCGTTGCTGGCACTCGACCAGCCACATCGTGAATTCGGGCCACAGCATGCGCCCCCCCTTCCTCACCACCGCCCCCGAACCTTCCCCGTCCGGTGACGCCCCCAAACGCCCAGAGTCTGGCACCTGGCCCCCGCCGGGGCACGGCACCGGCCGCGTCAGCGCCGAGCGAACTGGATGATCTCGACGATGGCCCCGATCACGATCAGGACGATGGTGGTCGTGCGCCCCTGCGACGACAGCCGCAGGAGCCAGCCGGCGTCGGGCGCGGCCGGCTCGACGGCCGTGCCCGCCCCGGCCGCCGCCACCTGGCCCGGGGCACCCTCCTCCGGGTCGCCGAGCGGGCCCCACGAGTACTCCGGGGTCAGCATCGTGTAGTACCCGATGAAGCGGACGTAGTAGCGAATGGCCACCCGGACCGCCTCGTAGATCGAGGGGGGCATGGCCCCCGTGAACACGATCATGAACCAGCTGGCGATGGAGACCACCCAGGCCCCGGTGATCATGACACCGCCGACGATGGCGCCGGGGATGGCGATGAAGATGCGCAGCAGCACGGCCAGACGGTTGAGCGGCGTCCGGGGCGGGATCGCCACCCGGACCGGATACTGGGGCTCCTCCCCCAGGCTGAACGGCGGGTACTCGTCGGTCAGGAAGAGCAGGTAGCTGTGCACCCGGGCCTCCCACCGCAGCACCCCGGAGAGGAAGTCGTGGGCGAACGCCGGCAGCTCGCCGGTGATCAGGGCGGCGAACCAGCCGATGACCACGACCACGAAGGCGGCGATCCCGACGAAGAACAGCACGATGTACTGCGGGATGACCATCAGGATGCGGATCAGGGCGGTGCCCCGGTTCCGCTCCGCCGGACCCTCGGCCCGTAGATACAGCGGCAACGGCGTCGGCGTGACGGCACTTGCGCTCGAACCCATGGTTCCCCCTCGGTCGGCCATAGCGGCAGCTCAGCGGCAGCGTAGCCAAGGTTGTTACAGGTGACGAGCATCCAGGCCCGTCGAGGCCGTTCGGACGGCAACGGTCCTTGCCGTCGACACGTTGCTCATCGGTTGTTCACGTCGCCGGCCGAGGGGCCGGCGAGACGGCATCACCCGAAGGTGAAGTCGTAGGCCTGGACGCCGGGCGAGACGTCGAGGGTCACCGTGCCGTAGGTGTACTTGTCGAAGGCCTCCAGCGTGTAGAGGTTGGGCACACCGGTGACGTGGACGGTCTTCGGCGCGGCGCCGTTCAGGCGCACGGTCACCGTCCCCGACCCGCCCAGCACCAGGTAGACGTCGCGGGCCTGGAAATTGAGCGCCAGCTCGGCCCCGGCCCCGGCCGTCATCTCCTCGGCCCGGACCGTCCAGGTGCCGCCGATGGCCAGCTGGTCGGCCGGCACGCTCGAGGGCAGCGTGTAGTGGGCGGCCGTGTCGTCCTGGATGGCCGAGCCCACGTAGTTGGTGAGCTGCTTGTAGCCGAGATAGCTCTCGGGGGTCGTCGGGTCGGTGGGCGTCCGGTTGGCCACCTCGGTGGCCGCCGGGAGGTGGGTGGCCCCACCGGCGGCCAGCAGCGTCCGGATGTCCTGTTCCATGGTGGCGTAGTCGCCCTCGCCGAAGGCCGTGTGGCGGACGTCGCCCTGCTGGTCGATCAGGTACTCGGCCGGCCAGTACTCGTTGTTGTAGGCGTCCCACGTCCCGTAGTTGTTGTCGATGGCCACCGGGTAGGCCACCCCCAGCTGACCGGCGGCCGCCTTCACGTTCGACACCACGTGCTCGAAGTCGAACTCGGGGGTGTGGACCCCGACGACCACCAGCCCGTCCTTGGCGTACGCCCTGTACCAGGCCTCCACGTGGGGCAGGGAGCGCTGGCAGTTGATGCACGAGTACGTCCAGAAGTCCACCAGGACGACCTTGCCCCGCAGCTGGCTCAAGGTGAGCGGTCGGTCCCCGGGGGTGTTGAGCCACGACACGATGCCGGTGAAGTTCGGGGCCTTCCCGAGCATCGGGAGCGACCCGGCGGCCGAGCCGGTCGACGAGCCGGCGAAGGTGTTGGCCCCCTCGCCGGTCAGGGACTGCAGCTGGTGGGTGGCCGACGACGAGCTCTCGATGTGGTCCTCGGCCGCACTGGCGTACCCCGGCACCGCCGTCTGGAACGGCCGGGTCAGGTTGAACAGCACGGCTAGGGCGGTCAGCCCGAGCACCACCCCGGCCACCCGGCGCAGTACGGGGGCGTGGGCCCGGAAGCCCGACCATCCGCTGGCCCCCCGGCGGATGAAGACCGTCACCACCAGGAGCGGCACCGCCACCCCCAAGCTGTAGGCCAGGGTCAGGAGCACCGCGCTGAAGCCGATCCGGTGGTTGGCCACCACGACCGAGATGGCGGCCAGGACCGGTCCGGCGCAGGGCACGAACAGGAGGCCCAGCGAGATCCCGACCACGAACCCGCTGCCCGACCCCGACTGCCAGTGCCCGCCGAGACGGGCGAACGGCCGCTCCAGGAGCTCGCCCGCCTTGGGGACGATCAGTCCCACCGCCAGCACCAACAGGAGGGCGATGCCGAGATCGCGCAGGAAGTCCTGCGGCAGGTGCAGGGCGCTCAGCAACGCCCCACCGGCCAGGGTGAACGCGGTGAAGCTGGCGACCAGGCCACCGACGATGGCGTAGGGGCGCCAGCGACTCTCCCCGGTGGACCCGCTCACCACGATGACCGGCAGGACCGGGAGCACGCAGGGCGAGAGCGCGGTGATCAACCCACCGAGGAACCCGATGCCGAGCAGCGACCACACGCCGCCAGAGTGGCACGCCACGCCGGGCGGTTCCGGTCACCGACCGGTGGTGGAATCCCGGACACCGGCGGGGCGTTGACGCGAGCGAGATGGCCGTCGTCGGCCGCCGGTTGCCGAGGAGAGAACGTGGACGTCGAGATCTGGTCGGACGTGGTGTGCCCGTGGTGCTACATCGGTCGCCGCCGCTTTCAGGCCGCACTGGAGCGCTTCGAGCACCGTGACCAGGTCCGGGTGACGTTGCGCAGTTTCGAGCTCGACCCGAGCGCCCCGAAGGGATCGACCGAGACCATGGCCCAGGTCCTGGCGGCCAAGTACGGGGCCGACGCCGAGCAGGTGGCGGCCATGCAGGCCCGCGTCACCGAGGTGGCGGCCGGCGAGCACCTCGACTACCGGCTCGACCTGGCCCGGCCGGCGAACTCCTTCGACGCCCACCGGCTGCTGGCCCTGGCCGGCTCGCACGGTCGGCGCGACGAACTGGAGGAACGGCTGTTCGCGGCGTACTTCACCGAGGGTCGGCCCATCGACGACACGAGCGTGTTGCAGGCCCTGGCCGAGCAGGTCGGACTGTCCGGCGACGAGGTGGACGGGGTGCTCGGGGGCAGCGACTACGACGCCGAGGTCCGCCACGACGAGCGCACGGCCCGGGAGCTCGGGATCACCGGGGTCCCGTGCTTCGTCGTCGACCGGCGGGCGGCCATCGCCGGCGCCGAGTCCCCCGACCGCCTGCTGGCCCTACTCGAGCAGTCCTTCGCCGCCGGGTCGAGCGGCACCGGCCACTGAACGTCCCGAGACCCGGGGCAGCACCCGGGGTGCAAGCCGCGGGGTGGGAACCGCGACCGTCACCCCGGACACCGCCCCCGACGTCGGGGCGCGCACGGCGTAACCGACTAGTCCCCCCGGCGACCGAGCGCCCCCGTCCGGGCCGCGCGACCCGTCGGTGCCCGGCGCTCCATCACCGGTAGTCAATCGACCGCAGCTGTGGTCGGCCTTTCCTCTACCTGTCGGCTTCCTGTCGGGGCGGCCAGTGGTCCCCCGTGGTGGGGCGACACCGGGAGCCGGAACCAGAAGCACGCCCCACCCCCCGGGTTGTCCCGGACCCCCACCGAGCCGCCGTGCGCCCGGGCGATGGCGTCGACGATGGCCAGGCCCAGGCCGACCCCCCCGGTTCGCCGGGCCCGCGACCGGTCGGCCCGGTAGAAGGGCTCGAAAATCCGTTCGGCGTCCTCGGCGGCCACCCCCGGGCCTTCATCGGCGACCTCGACAGTCGCCTCCCCACCCCCTTGCGACACCCGCACCTCGACCGGCGCGTCCGGCGGCGAGTGCCGCACGGCGTTGGCCAGGAGGTTGTCGAGGACCTGGCGGACTCGGGCCCCGTCGCAACCCACCTCGAGCACCTCGGGCGAGTCCAGTTCGATCGGGTGGTCGGGGTGGGCCACCCGGGCGGCCGTCACCGCCGTGGCCACCACCGGGACGATGTCGATGGGCGAGAGGTCCAGCGGCCGTTCCTGGTCCAGCTGGGCCAGGAGCAGGAGGTCGTTCACCAGCACCGTCATCCGGTCGGACTCCTCGCGGATGTGCCGCATCGAGGTGGCCAGGTCGGCCGGTCGCTGGCTGGCCCCGAGGTCGAAGATCTCGGCGTAGCCCCGGATGGAGGTGAGCGGGGTCCGCAGCTCGTGGGACGCGTCGGCCAGGAAGCGGCGGAGCCGGTCCTCGGACGCCGCCCGGGCCGAGAACGCCTCCTCGATCTCCTCGAGCATGGCGTTGAGCGACAGACCGAGCCGCCCCACCTCGGTGCGCGCCTCGGCCGGGGCGACCCGGCGGCCGAGGTCGCCGGCGGCGATCTCATCGGCGGCCTCGGCCATGTCCTCGAGTGGCCGCAGGCCGCGGCGGACGATCCAACCGGCCAGGACACCCAGCCCCACCAAGATGACCAGGGTGACCACGAGCTCGATGGCCAACAACCGGCCCAAGGTCTGGTTCACGTCGGTCAGAGGGATCGCCACCACGACCACCAGGTTGTCGACGCCGGCCCGCCGGGCCAGCACCCGGTAGGTCACCGGATTGGAGCCGCTCCCGGGCACCGTCAGGTACACGCCGGCGCCGTTCGTCACCTTCGGAAAGGGGTGGGGCAGCTTCGGGACGCTCACCGCCTTGGTGGTGGAGGGGTCATTGGTGAACGACGGGGTGGCCTTGCCGTACTGGGTCCCGTCGGGATGTATCAGGACCCCGAAGGTGCCGACCGGCGGGATGCCGAAACGGTCCCGGGACCCGTTGCGTCCCGGGAAGGCGAACCCGCCGGCCCTGGTCCCTGAGGGCGTGGTGGTCGTGGTCGTGGCGGTTCCCGCCGCCGCCGTCGTGCTCGGGGTGGACGACGGCACCGTGCCGGCCGGGGTCGTGGGCGTTCCGCCGGGGCCGCCCCCACGGGCGGTGGCCAGGCCGTTGTAGATCAGTAGCTCCCGTCCGACCTGGAAGGAGGCCGCATCAAGCTGCGGATCGATCCGGTTCAGCAGGAACGAGCGGATCGAGGTGTAGGTGACCACGTCGGAGATGAGCAGTCCGGCGGCCACCAGACCGACGAGCAGCAGCTGGAGCCGGGCCCGGAGCGACACCGCTCACTCCTTGGGTCGTCGGAGCCGGTAGCCGACGCCCCGGACCGTGTGGATGATCCTCGGTCCGTGGGCCTCGAGCTTGCGTCGCAGCGAGCTGATGAAGATCTCGACCACGTTGTCGTTGCCGTCGAAGTCGTAGTGCCAGACCCGGTCGAGGATCTGGGCCTTGGAGACCACCCGGTCGGCGTTCACCAACAGGTAGTGCAGCAGCTTGAACTCGGTCGGCGTGAGGTCGATCACGGCGCCGTCCCGGCTGACCTCGTGCTGCTCCTCGTCGAGCACGAGGTCCTCGTAGATCAGGACGTTGGTCTCGGGTTGCAGCTCGTGGACCCGCCGCAGGATGGCGCGGGTCCGGACGATCAGCTCCTCCACGCTGAAGGGCTTGGTGACGTAGTCGTCGCCGCCGAGCGTGAACCCCCGCAGCTTGTCGTCGAGGTCACCGCGGGCGGTGAGGAAGATCACCGGCACCCGAGGATTGTCGCCGGCCATGCGCCGGAGCACCTCGAAGCCGTCGACGTCGGGCAGCATCACGTCGAGCAGCATCAGCTGCGGCCGGAAGCTGTGGACCAGGCGGAGTGCGTCGCGCCCCGAGTGGGCCACCTCGACCTCGAGGCCCTCGTAGCGAAGGGCCATCGACACCAAGTCGGTGATGCCCTCCTCGTCGTCGACCACCAGTACTCGGGCTTCAGGGCTCATCGTTGCATCTCGCCGACATCATCCATCCCTTTTCTGTTGATTTACTGTCGGATAGCTGTACCAGACGGCTCCGGAAGGTCCGCCCGCCTTACCGGCACCGGGGGTGACCGGGAGTACGCTGGTCGAAGGACGAAGGGAGAGCAGTGTGATCCTGCGTCGAGATGGCGCCTCCCGTTCCAAGGCGGCGCCCGAACCTCCCTCGACGGTGGCTTCGATCGGACAGTCCCTGACGGCGGCCAGGGGCCGCATCGGCCTCAGCGTCGATCAGGCAGCCACCAACGCCCGGGCGACGGCTCCTCGAGATCCAGGCGCTGGAGAGCGGTGATCTCGCTACGTTCGACGACCGCGTCGACGCACTGCGGACCCTGCGCCACTACGCCGACTCCCTGGGCCTCGACGGCGACAAGCACGTCGTGGCCCTGCTCGATTGCTGGTCGACGGAGGACGCGACGGCCGGCGACGGCGATGCCACGGGCGTCGACCCGGCGCCGTCGGGGATGGACGCAACCGGGGTGGTCGACCTCGCCCCGGCGGCCACCGGTCGCCCCGAGCCCCGGGCCACCCGGGCCGGACCCCGGCCGAGGCGCCCGGGCCCGACGGGGCGGCCCCTCGACCATGCTCGTGCCGGCGGTGGCCACCGCCACCACCATGCTCCCCGGCCCGCCGGCGGCCGGGGCCGAGGCGGGGCGCACGAGTCAGGTGGCGCTGAACCCCTCGTGGACGCCCACCGCCGCTCCGGCGACGGCGATGACGGTCGCCACCCCTCGCGACACCCCGCTCCCCCCGCCGTCGCCCCGGTGACCGGGGTCACCCCGGCCATCACGTCGGCGCAGCCGCAACCGGGGGCGACGTCCCGGAGGCCGGCCGGAGCCGGCGTGATCGCCCTCCGGGTCCTGGTGGCGCTGGTGGCCGTGCTCATCGTCGTGGGCCTGGCCGGCTTGGTCGTCCACCACTGGCGTCCGACCTGGTGGACCAAGCTCCACCTGCCCGCCGGCCACGCCGTGGCCGGCGGGGCCTCGGCGTCCGCCCCCACGACGACGACGCCGACCACCACCCATCCGGTGGTCTCGGTCGTGGCCACCACCGACACCACCGAGACGGTGAAGGTCCGGGCGGCGTCCTACGGCATCGACGTGGCGGCCGTCGGGGGGGCCAGCTGGATGCAGGCCACCGACTCCGCCCACACGTCACCGGTGTTCTCGGGCGTCCTCCAACCTGGGCAGTCCCAGTTGGTGACCGGGACCTCGAGCCTGACCGTCGAGGTCGGTTCGTCGTCCGGCCAGGTCCGCCTGCTGGTCCACCAGGCCGCCGTCGCCACCTACAAGCCCCACGTGGCGCCCTACACCTACGTGTTCCAGCTGGAGAGCTGAGCCGGACTAGGCCTCCTCGTTGGCCACCGGCGCCACCGCCGCCACCGCCTGCCCGTCGTCCAGGTTCATGACCCGGACCCCGGTGGCGTCGCGTCCCTGGCTGGCGATCTCCCGGACCGGCATCCGGATCACGACCCCACCCGAGGACACCAAGAGGATCTGGTCGTCGAGCGCCGCCATGAATGCCGACACCACCCGGCCGCGCTTGGCGGTCAGACGGATGCCCCGGACGCCCTGCCCGCCCCGGGCCTGCCGGTTGAACCGCTCCAGCTTGGTGCGCTTCCCGAACCCGGCGTCGGTGACCATGAGGATGTCCGCCTCGTCGCGGGCCACGTCGAGGGAGACCACCTCGTCGTCGTCGCGCAGGCGGATGCCCCGGACCCCCGCCGCGTCGCGGCCCATGGCCCGCACGTCGTTCTCGTTGAACCGGATGGTCATCCCCTGCTGGGTCACTTCGAACAGGTCGTCGTCGCCCTCGGTCTCGACCACCCGGACCAGCTCGTCGTCGTCGCGCAGGTTGATGGCGATGAAGCCCTCCCGGCGCGACTTGTCGTACTCGTTGAACGCCGTCTTCTTGACCTGGCCCTTGGCGGTGGCGAACACGAGGAAGTGGTCCTCGGGGAAGTCCCTCGTCTCCACGATGGCCTGAACCCGCTCGAGGTTCTCGAGCGGCAGCAGGTTGACCAGCGCCGTCCCCTTGGCCGTCCGCTCCTTCATCGGGATCTCGTGACCCCGGAGTCGGTAGACACGGCCCCGGTTCGAGAAGAGCAGCAGGTACGCATGGGAGGTGGTGTGGACCACGTGGGTGACCAGGTCCTCCTCCTTCAGGCGGGCGCCCTGCACCCCACGACCGCCGCGACCCTGGGTGCGGAAGGCGGCGGCCGAGACCGACTTGATGTAGCCGGCGGCGGTCATGGTCACGACGAGGTCCTCGTCGTCGATCAGGTCCTCCATGCCCAGCTCACCGGGGTCGTGGGTGATCAACGACCGCCGCTCGTTGGCGTACTTCTCACGGACCTCGCCCAGTTCGGTGACGATGACTCCCCGGAGCTTGACCGGGTCACCCAGGATCGACTCGTACTCGGCGATCTGCTCGCGCAGCTTGGCCATCTCCTCCTCGAGCTCGGCCCGGCCGAGCCGGGTGAGCCGACCAAGGGTCATGTCGAGGATGTGGGTGGCCTGTTCGTCGCTGAAGGCGAACGGGTCGAGCATCAGGGCGGCCTTGGCCGAGGGACGGTCGTCGGAGGCCCGGATGGTGGCGATGACCGCGTCCAGCATGTCGATGGCCCGGAGCAGCCCTTCGACGATGTGGGCCCGCTCCCGGGCCTTGCGCAGCAGGTACTCCGAGCGCCGGGTCACCACCTCGACCTGGTGGTCGATGTAGTACCCGAGCGCCTGGGCCAGGTTCAGCGTGCGGGGCACGCCGTCGACCAGGGCCAGGGTGTTGACGCCGAAACTGGTCTGCAGCGGCGTGTGCTTGTACAGCTTGTTCAGCACGACGTTGGCGTTGGCGTCGCGCTTCAGCCGGATCACCAGGCGGTTCTTCCGGCCGGCCGAGTCGTTCTGGGTGTCGGCGATCCCGTCGATCTCGCCCGAGCGGACCAGGTCGTGGATCTTCTGCTCGACCACCTCGACCGAGGTCTGGTACGGCAGTTCGGTGACCACGATCCGGGTGCTGTTGCGACCCTCCTCGATGTCGGCGACCGCCCGCATCCTGATCGACCCCCGACCGGTCCGGTAGGCGTCGAGGATCCCCTGGCGGCCGAGGATCTGGGCGCCGGTCGGGAAGTCCGGGCCCTTCACGAACGCCATCAGCTCGTCGGGTGTCGCCTCGGGGTTCTCGATGAGGTGG
This sequence comes from uncultured Acidimicrobiaceae bacterium, assembly GCA_963730735.1. Taxonomy (GTDB): domain Bacteria; phylum Actinomycetota; class Acidimicrobiia; order Acidimicrobiales; family RAAP-2; genus CAVSSX01. The sequence continues at coordinate 329,267 of CAVSSX010000007.1, read as the reverse complement.
ACGGTGGCGTCGATCACCTCGCCGAGGTTGTGCGGCGGGATGTTGGTGGCCATGCCCACGGCGATGCCCTGGGAGCCGTTGACCAGCAGGTTGGGGAAGCGGGCCGGCAGGACGACCGGCTCCTCGGCGCTGTTGGAGTAGTTCGGGATGTAGTCGACCGTCTCCTGGTCGATCCCCGACATGAGCTCGAGGGCCAGGGGCTGCAGCCGGCACTCGGTGTAGCGCATGGCGGCCGGACCCTCGTCGGGGCCGGTCCCGCCGAAGTTGCCGTGACCGTCGATCAACGGGTGGCGCATCGAGAAGTCCTGGACCATCCGGACCAGGGCGTCGTAGATGGCGCTGTCGCCGTGGGGGTGGTAGGTCCCCATGACCTCGCCCACCACCGCCGCGCACTTCACGTGCGGGCGGTTGGGCTGCAGGTTCTGGTCGTACATCGAGTACAGGATCCGGCGGTGGACCGGCTTGAGCCCGTCCCGGACGTCGGGCAGGGCCCGCGACACGATGACCGACATGGAGTACTCGAGGAACGAGCGCTCCATCTCCTCTTGGATCTCGATGGGCTCGACGAACCCGAGCACCGGTGTCTCGCCGTCCGAGCGCGGCGCTGGTGGATCCGGCGGTGTCGTCAGCCATGAAGGGAAGCCGCCTCAGATATCAAGGAAGCGGACATCCTTTGCATTGGTCTGGATGAACTGGCGACGAAGCTCGACGTCCTCACCCATGAGGACCGAGCACACCTCGTCGGCCAGCGCCGCCTGTTCCACGTTGACCTGCAGCAGGGAGCGCTTGGTCGGGTCGATGGTGGTCTCCCGCAACTCGCCGAAGTCCATCTCCCCGAGGCCCTTCAGCCGCTGGAAGTCGTGCTTGTGGTCGGGGTGGCTGGCCAAGAAGGCGTCCTTGGCCGCGTCGTCCTTCAAGTAGAGCTTCTCCTTGCCCACCAGCGTCGAGTACAGCGGTGGCTGGGCCACGTAGACGAAGCCCCCCTCCACCAAGGGCTTCATCTGGCGGAAGAAGAACGTGAGCAGCAGGGTCCGGATGTGGCTCCCGTCGACGTCGGCATCGGCCAGGAGGATGACCTTGTGGTACCGGATCTTGGCCACGTCGAACTCCTCGGCCAGCCCGGCGCCCACGGCGGCGATCAAGGCCTGGATCTCGACGTTCTTCAACATCTTGTCGATCCGGGCCCGCTCGACGTTCAGGATCTTGCCGCGGATCGGCAGGATGGCCTGGGTCCGAGGGTCACGGGCGTCCTTGGCCGAGCCACCGGCCGAGTTCCCCTCGACGATGAACAGTTCCGACTCCCGGGGATCCCGAGACGAGCAGTCGACCAGCTTCCCGGGCAGGCCGGCGCCGTCGAGGCCGGACTTGCGGCGGGTGAGGTCACGAGCCTGCTGGGAGGCCACCCGGGCCCGGGCGGCCACGGTGGCCTTGTTGACCATCTGGTTGGCCTCGCGGGGGTTCTCCTCGAACCACTCGGCCAGCTTCTCGTTGGTGGCCTTCTCGACCAGCGAGCGGATGGGGACGTTCCCGAGCTTGCCCTTGGTCTGCCCTTCGAACTGCGGATCCTGCAGGCGGACCGAGACGATGGCCGTGAGGCCCTCGCGGATGTCCTCGCCCTTCAGGTTGTCGTCCTTCTCCTTGACCAGGTTGCGGGCTCGGGCGTAGCGGTTGACCACGTTGGTCAGCGCCTTCTTGAACCCCTCCTCGTGCATCCCGCCCTCGGTCGTCGAGATCCCGTTGGCGAACGAGTGGATGCTCTCGTAGAACCCGGTGTTCCACTGGAGGGCGACCTCGACCTCCTGGGTCGGCTCCACCTGGGTGTACGAGGCGACCTTGCGGAACAAGGACTCCTTCGACGCGTTCAGGTGCTTGACGTAGTCGATGATGCCGCCGTTGTACTTGAACGTCACTGGCTCGCCGTGTCCCGGGCGCTGGTCGGCGAAGCGGATCTCGAGGCCCTTGTTCAAGAACGCCATCACCTGGAGGCGCTCGATGACCGTCTGGGCCCGGAACTCCACTTCCTCGAAGATCGAGCTGTCCGGCCAGAACGAGACCGTGGTGCCCGTGCGTCCCCGCGGCGCCGGGCCGGTGGCGGCCAGCTTGCCCACCGGCTCCCCGCCGTTCTTGAACTCCAGCTGGTGGTGCTGGCCGTCCCGGTCGACTTCGAGCACGAGGCGCGAGGAGAGGGCGTTGACCACCGAGATACCGACGCCGTGGAGGCCGCCCGACACCTTGTAGCCACCACCGCCGAACTTTCCGCCGGCGTGCAGGACGGTGAGGACGATCTCGGCCGTCGAACGGTCGGGGTACTGGGGGTGGGGGCCGACGGGGATGCCCGCCCCGTCGTCGCTGACCCGGCAGCCGCCGTCGGCCAGCAGCGTGACGTCGATCCGGGTGGCCCGTCCGGCCATGGCTTCGTCGACCGAGTTGTCCACGACCTCCCAGATCAGGTGGTGGAGGCCGGTCGGGCCGGTCGAGCCGATGTACATGCCCGGCCGGAGCCGCACCGGCTCCAGACCCTCCAGGATCGTGATGTCTTCCTCGCCGTACGAGCCGTCGTCAGGCAATTCGAAGCTCCGGATCCATCCTCATGGGCGCGTCCTTTCGACAGAACGGTCTCGTCGTGCGAGCCACTCCCCGGGATGCCGACGTGGGCGGGGACTGGTGCAGTCCACTCATTCTACTCGACCAGGCCCTGTGAACGATGACTTCAGGACCCCGCTCAGGCCCGCCGGACGGTCACCTCGAGGCGCTTCGGTACGGTGCCGGTGACCTCGCCCACCCTGGTCAGCACGGTGGCGCCGAGGGACCGCACCTGTGTGGCCCACGCCGGTTGTTCCACCGCCACCACCAGGGTCTCATCGCTCACCCGGACCGGCGTGACGTGACCGGCCAGCGCGCGGGCCGACGATCTCCTCCCACCGGGTGAAGACCAGGCCCAACGTGGACGCCTGGCTCGGTCCCATCCGGGCGATCACGGCGTCGAGGTCGGTGGCGATCGGCGTCGGACCGCGGTCCGGCCCGTACCGTCGCCGCCGACGGCGGCGGGGCTCAACCACGCTCGGACCCGCCCACCGTACGCACGTCGACCACCTTGGCCACGCTCACGCCGTCGGGCAAGGGCGAGGCCGTGGTCAGGAGGGTCTGACCGATCGGCAGTTCTCGGACCAGCGCCCGGCTGCGGACCGGGTCGAGCTCCGAGAACACGTCGTCGAGCAGGAGGATCGGCGGTGACCCGACCCGGACGGTGACCAGCTCGTGCACGCCCAGGCGCAGGGCCAGGGCCAGGCACCGCTGCTCCCCCTGGGAGGCTTGGACCCGGGCGTCACGCCCGTTCAACCGCGTCGCCAGGTCGTCGCGGTGGGGCCCGATGGTCGTCACGCCCCGCCGGAGGTCGTCCCGGCGACTACTCACCAACGCCGACGCCAGCGACCCGTCCCACGACCGCCGATAGGCCAGCTCGACCGTCTCCGCCCCTTCGGGGCCTCGTCCCGTCAACGCCTGGTAGGACGCCGTCACCAGGGGATTCAGCTCGGTGGCCAACGCGCTGCGGGCCGACGCCAGTGCCTCCCCGGCTCCGACCAGTCGCTCGTCCCACACGTCGAGGGTCGCCTCCACGTCGGGGGTCACCCTTCCCCCAGCCTGGCGGAGCAGGGCCGCCCGCTGCCGCAGGATCTTCTCCACCTCGTCGGCCAGTCCCCCGTGGCGCGGGTCGAGCAGGCGCAGTGCGTCGTCCAGGAGGTCCCGGCGGTGGGTCGGACCGCCTTGGACCACGACGAGGTCCTCCGGGCTGAAGATGGTGACCGGGACCGCCTCGGCCAGGGCCCGCCGCTGCTGCACCGGCTGACGGTTCACCTGGACCCTCGACCGGCCCACGGCAGCGATCTCGGCCTCGACCAGGATCCCCCGGCCGCCCTGTTCCAACTGGGCCCGCAGGATCGCCCGGTCGGAGCCGGTCCGCAGGAGGACCTCCTTCGGCGCCCCCCGGAAGGAGCGCTGCGTGCCCAGGTAGGCGACCGCCTCCAGGACCGTGGTCTTGCCGGTCCCGTTCGGCCCGGTGAGCACCGTGGTGCCCTCGGGGTCCGGCTCCACCTCGGCGTGGTCGAACAACCGGAAGTCGGTCAGATCCAGATGGCGGAGGCTCACCGCCGTTCCCAGCCCCGGTGGCGACGGATGCGGCGGACGAACCTCAGGAGACGCGCACCGGCATCAACAGGTAGCGGTAGTCGTCGTGCTCGGCCCCCCGCACGGTGGCCGGCCGGGACGGATCGGCGGTCTCGATGACCACCTCGTCGCTCAACACCGCTTCCACCCCGTCGATCAGGTAGGACGGGTTGAAGGCGATGACCAGGTCCTCGCCGGTGAAGTCACCGTCGACCGTCTCGCTGGCGTCACCCACCTCCTGGGAAACCACCGTCAGATCGACGCCCCCGGACCGCATCGAGAGGCGGACCGGCGTCGTGTTGTCGCGCACCAGGAGCCGCACCCGCCGCAGCGCTGACAACAGGGATTCCTTGCCCAGATGCAGCCGGTTCGGGTAGTGGTCCGGGATCAGCTGTCGGTAGTCGGGATACGTCCCCTCGAGCAGACGGGTGCTGATACGCACATTGCCCTGAGTGAACGTGATCTCGTTCGGGCCCGTCGCCACCCCGACCTCGGCCACGTCCTCGCCCGAGGCATTCGAGCTCGACACCCGCTGCAACTCACCCAGCGCCCGGGCCGGGACCAGGATGTCCTCGGTCTCGGCCAGTCCCCCGGTGCCGTGCAGATCCCGCAGGGCCAGCCGGTAGGAGTCGGTGGCGACCAGCCGGATGGAGCCCGACTCGGTGGTGAGCAACACCCCGGTCAGGAGCGGCCGGGCGTCGTCGGTCGAGGCAGCCCGGACGACCTGGCGAAGCCCCTCCCCCAGCATCCCCGTGGGCAGTCGGACCGAGATCTCCTGGGGTTGGCTGATGGTCGGGAACTCGATCACCGGGAACGCTCGCAAACCGAAGCGCGAACGGGCCGCCGAGATCTCCACCTTCTCCTCACTGCCGTCGATGGTGACGGCGCCGGGCTCGAGCTGTCGAACGATGTCGGCGGTGAGTCGAGCCGGCACGACACACGAACCGTCCTCGAGACCGATGACCTCGAGCTCGACTCGGATCGTGAGATCGAGATCCGTGCCCGTGGCGATCAGTCGGTTCCCTTCGCACACGAGGAGCAGGCCGGAGAGGACAGCAGACGAGGCCCCCCGTCCACCGACGGCCCGTCCGGTGGTGGCGAGGACTTCGACCAGGGAGTCACGCTCGGATCGGAATTTCACCGGGGGTCATCCTTTCGACACCTTCCACATCCCAACTGTTGAAGGGGAGGAGAAAATATCTTGTTTAGAGGTAGTAAGGGCTGGGGATTGTGGACAGCGAACGGAGATCCCTGGTGGGATCGCCGATCTGAATTCACCGACGGTCGACGGGCGGTGGATGACACCGAAGGGCCACATGCAGCCGGCCCGAGTTCTGGGGATAACCGGATCGGGCATCCCCAAGATCCGGAACGGCTGTGCACAGGTTGCGCGGCGGCCATCCCCCCGCAACCTAGGTGCCCGACTTGATGTTGATCGTCAGTTCGGTGACCTGCTCGTAGATCTGCCGGCGCTCCTTCATCTGGGTGCTGATCTTGTCGACGGCGTGGATGACCGTCGTGTGGTCCCGACCGCCGAAGACGGGGCGATGGCCGGGTACGAGAAGTCGGTGAGGTTGCGCACGAGGTACATGGCGACCTGTCGCGCCGTGACCAGGGGCCGGGTCCGGCTGGGCCCGCAGAGGGCGTCGGCGCTGAACCCATAGCTGGCGGCGGTGGCGTCGATGATCATCTTCGGGAGTGATCCGTCGAGGTTCGCCGATGGCCACGATGTCGGAGAGGACTTGCTCGGCCAAGGGAAGCGAGATGGGCTCCCGATTGAGGCTGGCGAACGCCGTCACCCGGATGAGGGCCCCCTCGAGCTCACGGATGTTGTTCTTGACGTGGGTGGCGATGAACTCGAGGACGTCGTCGGGGATCACCTCCTGGTCCATCTCGGCTTTCGAGCGCAGGATGGCCAGCCGGGTCTCGAGGTCGGGCGGGTCGATCTCGGTGATCAGGCCCGAGAGGAACCGGCTTCGGAGCCGGTCCTCGAGGGTCTCGATCGACCGGGGCGGCCGGTCGGAGGTGAGCACGATCTGCTTGGAGGCGCCCTGGAGGTCGTTGTAGGTGTGGAAGAACTCCTCCTGGAGGCCCTCCTTGCTCTCCATGAACTGGACGTCGTCGATCAAGAGGACGTCGCACTCCCGGTAGCGCCGTTTGAACGCCATGGTGGTCGACATCCGGAGCGAGTCGACGAAGTCGTTCATGAAGGTCTCGGTCGTGACGTAGAGGACCTTGCGGAGGGGGAAGTTCTCTTGGACGTAGTTGCCGATGGCATGCAGAAGGTGGGTCTTGCCCAACCCGGAGTCCCCGTAGATGAAGAGAGGGTTGTAGGAGCGCCCGGGGTTCTCGGCCGCCGCCTGGGCGGCGGCGTGGGCCATCCGGTTCGAGGAGGCGGCGACGAACGTCTCGAAGGTGAATCGGCCGTCGAGTGAGACGGCGACGGTGTCCCGGGAACGAGCGGGCGGTCGACCCGGGCCCCGGCCGGTCGACCCCGGCGCCATCGACGACCGGGTCTCGGGTTCGTCCGGCTCCTCGGTGGCCGGGTGCGGCTCGTCGGCGATGGACGCCGGCAACGTGCGCTCGACCACCCGGAGCTGCACTTTCACCGGCTGCTGGTACTCCGTGTGGAGTGTTTCTTCGATGAGCGGAAGGAAACGAGCCTCGACCCGCTCACGTACGACACCGTTGGGTACACCGAGTACCAACTGGTTCTGATCGAAAGAGAGCGGCTCGAGGTTCGAGAGCCACATCTTCCACGTGGCATCGGAGACTTCGGCGCGCAGCGACGTAATACAGCGCGTCCACAGCCCGTCGGTCTCGTCCACCTGCTCCTCCACCCCACGCGGGCCGGTGCCGTCCACAGCGTGGTCCACAGGTGTGGACCACAAGGGGGCCCGCGGTCGAATGAACGTACACCTCGGTGGGCGATCCGACTAGTGGGAAACCACCGATCGCGCCTAGCATTGCGGGGAAACACCTCCGCATGCCAGGTCCCGACGGCGACCATCTGTGGGAGGGGTACCCTCTGTGCCGTCCCTGTTCAGGGGGGACGGCGAAAGGCTGGCCGACGTGAAGCGAACCTACCAACCCAATACCCGAAAGCGCGCCAAGACGCATGGCTTCCGCAGCCGCATGGCGACCAAGGGTGGCCGAGCGATCCTTCGGGCGAGGCGGCTCAAGGGACGTCATCGGCTCACCGTCTGAGGTCGGCATGACCTCTCCGACCCTCGGAAGAATCACTGAGCGGTCGACCTTCGAAGCTCTTCGTCGGCCGGCTGGCCGGTCGCGACGCGGCGCCGTCCACGTCTCGTTCACTCCGGTCGGCTCTGGTCGCGGTGACAGTTTCCCCAGGTGGGCTACGCAATTTCTCGACGCTGCGGCAATGCCGTCACCCGGAATCGCCTGCGGCGTAGACTGCGGGCCATTACCCAGGACCTGGCGCCCGGGCTGGTACCCGGGGCCTACCTCTTGCGGACCGACCCGGCGGCGACCACCCTCGCCTACCGGGAACTCGGGGACGTAGTGCAGCGAGCCATGACCGCCGCTTCGGCGACGTCCCGCCCATCGGGCGGCGGCTGATGCCGTCGCGTCCTGGAGCATCGGGCACCGCCGAACGGGCGGCGGTCGGTGCTATCCGCTGGTACCAGGGACTTCGCGCCGGACAGCCCTCCCCCTGCCGCTACTGGCCGTCGTGCTCGGAGTACGGGTTGGAGGCCATCGAGCGACACGGTGTTCGCCGGGGTGGCTGGCTGGCCATTCGCCGGATCGCCCGTTGCCACCCGTTGGGCGGTCGGGGTGTGGATCTCGTCCCGCTCGAGGCGCACGTACCTAGGGGGACCCACTGATGCACGCCACCCTGGCCACGGTGCTCCTGGCGGAGAACTCGCTCTTCCACACCATTGGCGAGATCTTCCAACCGATCTTCAAGCTCTTCGCCACGATCCTGGCGTTCATCTACGGGATCATCCCGAACTACGCCTTGGCGATCGCCATCCTGACGATCATCATCATGGGGGCGTTGACACCGCTGACGGTAAAGGGCACCAAGAACATGATGGCCATGCAGGCCGTTCAGCCCGAACTTAAGAAGCTCCAGCAGAAATACAAGGGGGCAGAAAACCGGGAGCAGCTCAACCAGGAGATGATGCGGCTCTACAAAGAGCACAACGTCAATCCCGCCGCCGGGCTGTTTGCCCTTGTTCCTTCAGATGCCGTTCCTGTTCATCCTCTATGACGTCATCAAGGGGCTGACGAACACCATCAGCAACAATCAGGTATTCCCGGCGGGAACGCTCCGAACGCCGGCCAAAAATGCCACGAGGCTTTTGCGCCGTACCTCGGTATATCCCTACGAGCTCCAAGATGTACGAACACCTGGTAGCGACGCCTGGGGTCATGAAGGCGTTCGGGATGAACCTGGCGGACAAGCCCTTCTCCCATCACAGCTCCGTATGGGCAGCCATTCCGTACTTCGTATTTGTGGCCATCGCCGTTGTCCTGCAGTTTGTCCAGATGCGGCAGATGTCCAGCCGCAACCCACAAGCCGCTCAGGCCAACCCCCAAATGGCCACGATGCAGAAGTTCATGCCCATCTTGTTCGCCTACATCTATTTCCTTATTCCGGCGGCGGTGGTCATCTACATGATTGTTTCTTCGAGTATCCGTATCGCCACCCAGGACATCATCTTCCGAACCGGGATGGTCTCGTTGCCGAGCAGTGAACGCGCAATCCCGGCAAAGTCGACGCCCAAACCGGCGGCGGTGGAGAAACCGCCACCGAAGAAATCTCCGACTGGCCAGGCCGCCCTGGATAAGGCCAACAGTGCGGCCGGTAACCGGCCGCCGAAGAAGGGCACGCCACCGAAGCGACGTCCGACGGCGTCCAACGGGAATGGCAACGGCAGCAGCAACGGCAATGGCAACGGCTCGAGCAACGGGTCGGCCGGTACTACCGACGGTACTACCTCGGCTGCGTCCCAATCGCGGGCCAAGAACAAACGACCTCGAAAGGACCGCTAGCAGCGTGGAGTGGGTGGAAGTCTCAGGTAAGACCTTGGCGGAGGCGACGGAATCGGCCCTCGACCAGCTGGGTGTAGCGGAATCCGATGCCGAGGTGGTGGTGCTGGCCGAGCCGAAGGTCGGCCTGTTCGGTCGGGTGCGCGGTGAAGCCCGAGTGCGGGTACGTGTGCGCCCGGCGGGGCCGAGGCAGAAGCGACAGCGCCGGCCCAAGGAGCGGAGTCGTAACGAGGGAAGCGGCAAGTCGGATCGCTCCCGTGACGGAGGCCAGCGGAATGCTCCCCGTCCGGAGCGGGACGATGGAGCCGACCAGGCTGTTGCCGTAGCCGTGGTGGCGGACGAAGGTGGCAATGGGTCTGAGTCCGGATCGGCGGAGCGGACCACCTCCGACGGCGCCACCCGCACCGGTACCAGCCGCTCGGCCCGACGTCGACGCAGTCGCAGCAACGCTCGGGCTCGGGCTGAGGGTGGGGGTTCGTCTGGAGAGCGGGCGGCCGACGGAGAAGCACAGCAGTCGGCCGGCAATGGGTCCGGACGGGGAAATACGTCGAAAGAGGAGATCGAGATGGCCGATGGCATGACGTTGCAGGAGCAGGCGGAGGTGGCCAAGGAGTTCCTCCAGGGCCTCCTAGACACCTTCGGTGTAGACGCCTCGGTGACCTCCCGAGTTATCGACGATGACACGGTCGAGGTGGCGGCGAACGGCGACGAGCTGGGCATGCTGGTCGGTCCAAGGGGCTCGACGTTGGTGGCCCTGCAGGACGTGACCCGGACGGTCGTCCAGCGACAGTTTCCGTCGAAGACGGACCGGATCATGGTCGACGTCGCTGGCTACCGCGAACGCCGGGCCGCGGCCCTGCAGCGGTTCAGCCGACAGGTTGCCGAAGAAGTCATCGCATCGGGGTCGGAGCGAGCTCTGGAGCCCATGTCACCGGCCGACCGAAAGGTCGTGCACGACACCATCAACGAGATCGATGGTGTGGTCACCCGCAGTGACGGTGAGGATGCCGCTCGGCACATCGTCATCGCTCCAGCCGGCTGAAGAAGGCATCGGCTGCAGTTGTCAGCCGGGTTCGGAACGGCACCCCCGCCGAGAGCGGCACTGTCGGCATTCCGCGTACTCCCCCGGGTGCTAGGCCGTGACTGACGTCTCTGACGCCCTCCTTTCGGTACTCACCGATGCTCGGGATCTCGGGCTGTTCGGACCGGGTCCGCTCGAGGCTCACATCACCCACGCTCGAGGGTTTGCTCAGGCGCTGTTCTCGACTCCCAGCGACGCTCCCGCATCACTCGACATCGCCACTCGGCCACCTCAACATGTCCTCGACCTTGGTTCGGGTGGCGGTCTCCCCGGTTTGGTGTTGGCCGAGGAGTGGCCGGCCACCGAGATGGTCCTGCTTGACGCCGGCACCCGGCGAGCCGAGTTCCTCCACCAAGCTGTGGAACGGTGTGGCCTCGGGAAGCGAGTCACGGTAGTGCAAGGTCGGGCGGAGGCGGTTGGGCACCTCGAGGAATTTCGGGGGGCGTTCGACGTTGTGGTGGCCCGGTCCTTCGGCCGTCCGGCGATCACCGCCGAATGCGCTGCACCGTTCCTCCGAGAAGGCGGATTCCTCGTGGTCTCGGAGCCACCGGAGGACGAGGCCAGTGATGCCCGGTGGGATCCCGCCGGTTTGGAGCGACTGGGACTTTCGGTGTCCCGGTTGATCCGAGGCGAGTTCGGCTATCGAATCGCCCAGCAAGCGCGTATCTGTCCTGCGCAGTTCTCCCGGCGCGACGGAGTGCCAGCCAAGCGTCCGTTGTTCTGATCGCTGAGCGGTCGGTTCGCCCACCTAAACCTCTGGCCATCTGCGGGGTTGGAGTGCTGGCTTTCGTGGACGCTGCTCCGGCGCTCCTCGCCCGTTTCCCTTGAGATCGGCCTCGTCTCTCCGAGCACCCCTATGGTTGTCGTCAATCGATCGGCGAGACTACGCCGAACCGGGAACCGGGCGGGTCTCCCTAGCCAGTCGGTCGTGACTCCGGCAGACATCGACCCCGCTGGCTGCAGTGAGCGGCGAATCGATTATGCCTTCCGTCGCTGAGCAGTGGATCATCCAGGCGTGGGCCTCTGGGGCGAGTCTGTCAGGAATTCCGTTGGGAACTGGGCTGGTCTCCCTAGCCAGTCGGTCGTGACTCCGGCAGGCATCGAAAATCGCACTGCAGTGGGAAACGAATCCGTTGCCGCAACGACGCCGAACAGATGAATGGCTCCCGGTGTGGGCCTATACGGCGAGCTTGCCTAGCGGATCCCCGGCCGGCTCTCGCTGAACGACTCCCGTATCGCACCAGCCACCGGAAGTACCTGGTGCTCGATATGGCGACGGCTCTGGACCAGCCCGGACTTGGACCGGATCGTTCGGGCAGAGCAGGGCTCCGCGGCATCCGGGGGTCGTCCGAGTGCAACGTCGGGCACACCACCGGCTGATGGCGCAACGACCCGATGGAGGCATGGTCCTGGCGCCGACCACGCCGGGTTGATCTGACAAGCAGCCAGGTCGAGGGGTCCCCGACAGTTGAGTGGAACTCGTGCTGTGGATGCCGGGATGACCCGAGAGATTTCCGAAGCGCAGGCTCTCACAACCAGTCCTAGGGGCGGTGGCGATCCTGTGTCGGCAAATCTGTTCCCGACCGCTGGTAGGCGGGCCGTTCGATGAGGCTCTCCCCCATCGGCGTGACGGCTGACGACACCGCACTTCTCTACAGGAGGGGGATCTTCGGGCTGCCGTGACCCGGAGTGACTGGTCGTCGTGAAGTCTGGAGGTAGGCGGCGACTGGGACCGATCATGAGATCCGAAGCCCACCCGTTAACGAGTAGCTGCCACCGTGTCAGCTCGCTCGAGCAGGATGTGTGTCAGAACCGTGGGGATCCCAATGGCTGGTCCGGATACCGCCCTACCCGTTCAGCCCACGATGGAGGGAAAGAGAACAGGGGATGGAGGGGCTGTTCCGAAGGTAGGTATCCGACGCTTCCGTTAACTGGTCAGCAGAGGCACTCCCCCGCCGCTGAGCAGCTGTTCTTCGGCTAGACCGTCTGATCCGGATGACGACAGCGGGAGGACTGAAACGGTTCCGGTATCGCAGCTTCATCTCTACGTACCGCTCGTAGGCGTGGCCGTCCACCAGTGGTGTCAGGTGGCGATCGAGCAGGGGAACGAGTTCATCACGTAGGTAGGTGCCCCTGACCATCCACTGGAAATAGTGCCGCTCCCCGTGCGTGTACGGCCCGTAGAGCCGCCCACCAGGAAACGTTGCTTCGAGCCACCGGAAGAGGGCCTCGTGGCGGACGTGCATTCGAAGCGTGATCTGAGGTTGGCGACCATCTCCCCCGAAATGCCCCTCACCGACAAGAATGCCAACCAACAACCCGTGCTCGAAGTCTGTCGCCATTGGAATCCCCCAGGCACGAAGGTGATGTTTCACCGTACGGTACCACGTGAAACATGGGTCCCCTTGGAACCCGGTCCAGTACCCTCTCGGGTGTTTCACCGTCATGCTTCACGTGAAACCCTCCCTTCACCCTCTGGCCCTCCGAGGGGGATTCTGACAAGTTTTTCGGTCTGGCCCTCCACATGTCCTTGACCTGGAGGTCGCACGAGGGAAGGATGGTGGACGTGCCCATCACGTCGAGCAGGGCCGGTTGATGCGCCTTCGGCGCCGAGATCGTGATCAGGAGCGCAACGCCCCACCCCCCGTTCCGGCGGAACCCGACCCCGAACCGGTAGCTCCGGAGGCGGTGATCGCCGCCGGTCTTCGAGCCCCCGCCCGTGGTTGAGCCACCTCCGGCGGCCGCAGCGCCGCAGGCTGGCGGCTCGCAGGTGCACCCGGTCGACGTCGTCGAGCGGACGGCTCCCCCGGCAGAACGTTCGCCCGACGATGCGGGTGCTCCGACTTCCAGACTCGGCCGAGCGTGTGCCGGAGTTCGAGTCGGTTGGCTATCCGGGATCACCGACGGAAGCCTCGACCATGCCCTATGACGGCTGGTCATCTCCGGAAGAACCGCTGCCGCCGGCGCCGCCGGCGGGGGAACCGGTGGCGGCCGCGGACTCCTTGCCGGCGGCTGAACCTGCTCGGACGGACATGCTGGATCAAGCCGGCGAGACTGTGTTCCCATCCGCCTTCGACGCGAGTCAGCATGAGGGAGAGAGTTCCCCGGCCGGTGCCGAATCTCCCGGGCAGGGGACGTGGGACGGGGGAGTCGTACCCTCCGACGTTCTGTACGAGGGGTCCACCGAACCGACGGGGTACGTGACGCCGCCCTCCGGGCTGCCCAAGGTGCCGGCGCACGCGGCGCCCGAAGATCTGGCGGTGGTCGAGCTCACGGATGAACCTGATCCGGAGGTCTGGTCCGAGTTGGCCATCCTGGTCAAGGAACCCGAAGCGATGTCGACGGTCGACACGCTGCCGCCGGTGGAACCCACGTCGCTGATCTCGTCGGATCGTTTCGACGACATGGCGGATGACGCCGTGGTGGTGTCGACGACGGTTCCCTCCGGACCCCGTGCGTTGCCCCGGGTCATCGCCGTGGCGAACCAGAAGGGTGGGGTAGGGAAGACCACCACCACCGTCAATCTGGGTGCCGCCTTGGCCGAGATGTCGTACCGGGTGCTGGTCATCGACCTCGATCCGCAGGGAAACGCCACCACAGGGCTGGGGATCGACGCCCGGAACTTCGAGCTCTCGATGTACGACGTGATCATGCGCGACACGCCGATCGAGGACTGCATCGAGCCCACCAGTGTCAAGAACCTGTTCGTGGCTCCGGCCACGATCGACCTGGCGGGCGTCGAGATCGAGCTGGTGCCGGCCTTCAGCAGGGAGCTCAAGCTCAAGAAGGCCATCGCCGCCGTGCTCGACGACTTCGACTTCGTCCTCATCGACTGCCCGCCGTCCTTGGGATTGATCACCGTCAACGGGTTGGCTGCGGCGAGCGAGGTATTGGTCCCGATCCAGTGCGAGTACTACGCGCTCGAGGGTCTGAGCCAGTTGCTGCGCAACGTCCACCTGGTGGCGGCGAACATCAACAGCCAGCTGGAGGTCAGCACGATCGTCCTCACGATGTTCGACTCCCGGACCCGGCTCGCGGTAGAGGTGGCCAACGAGGTTCGGGCCCACTTCGCCGACGTGGTCTGTCGCAGTGTGATACCCCGGACGGTCCGTCTCTCCGAGGCGCCCTCGTTCGGACAGCCGATCACCGTGTTCGATCCGACATCGAGAGGGGCCATCGCGTATCGCGAACTGGCCAAGGAGGTGAGCAATGGCGCGCCGCAGCGGGCTGGGTAAGGGTCTCGGAGCACTCATACCGACGGAGGTGGTGGGGGAGAGGGCGTCGGTCCTGCGCGAGGTGCCGATCTCGAGTATCCGGGCCAACCCCCTCCAGCCGCGGACGCACTTCGACGAAGCGTCGATGTCCTCATTGGCCGCGTCGATTCGTGAGCTCGGTGTCCTGCAACCGATCCTGGTACGCGACATCGACAACGGGACCGAGAGCTACGAGCTCATCGCCGGGGAACGACGGTGGCGGGCGGCTCGCCGGGCCGGCCTGCAGACCATCCCGGTGCTGGTGCAGAGCAGCACGACCGATGTCCATAGCTTGGAGCAGGCGCTGGTGGAGAACCTCCACCGCGAGGATCTCAACGCCTTGGAAGAGGCGGCGGCCTATCAGCAGTTGATCGATGAGTTCGGATTCACACACGAACAAGTAGCGACCCGGGTCGGGAAGAGCCGGGCGACCGTCACCAACACCCTCCGACTGCTGCAACTACCGACCGGCGCCCAACGGGCTCTGGCTGAGGGTGCCATCTCGGCCGGGCATGCACGGGCCCTTTTGGGGACGCCTGATCGTTCGCTGCAGGAGGCGCTCGTGGGTCGGATCACGGCCGAGGGCCTCACCGTCCGGGCGGTGGAAGAGCTGGTGAAGGGCGAGGTCGACGTCCCCGAGTCAGTGGCGGCATTGCCCCAACCCTCGAGTACTACCTCAGGTACTACCGGCCGACAGGTACCGAGTCGGCGTCTTCCGGAGCCCGGAGTGCTGGAACTCGAGGAGCTCCTGTCGGCCCATCTCAACACGCGAGTAAGAGTTGACCTCCAGAACCGCAAAGGTCGCTTGATCGTCGAGTTCGCCACGCTCGAGGACCTGGAGCGCATCTACAGGGCGATGGTTGGCGAGGGATTGGTCCACGCCGACGCCTGAGGGGCCGATACGGCGCTGACCAGGAACAATGGAGAAGTTGGCGGTCAGCGGTAGGATGAGGGCTCGTGCGGAAAGCGACCTCAACGGCTTCTAAAGGTTAATCCACAACCTGTGCATGACGTTGTGGATTGTTGAATTGGTGCGGTAGTTGAGGGTTACGCCACCCGACCGTCACCGAGCGGTCACGCGAATCGCGGCGAAATCGCCCGGTCGGGGCCGTACCGAGGCCATCTCCTGCGTGATGTTCACGAAGATGTCATCGGCAGGAAACGACCACGCCGCAGAATGGATGCAGCCTGTGCCAGTGCAGAAATCGGTGGGCGGATAAGTGGGCGACCTTCTCGACGACTACGAGCTTCTGCCCGACTGCTGGGACGAGCTGTTCGAAGAACCGGGAACGCCCCGGAACCACTATTCGACGCTGCACGCCGTCCTGGGAGTTCTCTCGGGGGAGGAGTTCGCCGCTCGTTGCCGCTCGCGTGACATGGCGTTCCGGGACCAGGGGATCACCT
Source organism: uncultured Acidimicrobiaceae bacterium (assembly GCA_963730735.1). GTDB lineage: Bacteria > Actinomycetota > Acidimicrobiia > Acidimicrobiales > RAAP-2 > CAVSSX01. The sequence continues at coordinate 313,346 of CAVSSX010000007.1, read as the reverse complement.
TCTCGCTCTCGGGCGAGGAGCGGCCCTTTCCGCTGGATCTCGTGCCCCGGATCGTGCCCGAGGACGAGTGGGCGGTGATCGAGACCGGGGTGGCCCAGCGAGTGCGGGCGCTCGAAGCCTTCCTGGCCGATGTGTACGGCCGGGCCGAGATCCTGCGGGACGAGGTGATCAGTCGGCGGTTGGTGGTGACGTCGAGCCAGTTCTGTCGGGCCGCCGCCGGCGTCGAGCCCCCCAACGGCGTGCGGATCCATGTCGCCGGGGTCGACCTGGTGCGGGACCCGGCCGGCAAGTACCGGGTGCTCGAGGACAACCTGCGGACGCCCTCGGGCATCTCGTACGTGATCGAGAACCGTCGGGCCATGACGCACGTGTTCCCCGAGCTGTTCACCAGCCACCGGGTCCGGCCGGTGGTGGACATCCCGGCCGCGGCTGCTCGAGGCGCTGCGGCGGGCGGCGCCGACGGACCGACCCGACCCGGTCGTGGTGGTGCTGACGCCCGGGGTGGCCAACTCGGCGTACTTCGAGCACGTGTTCCTGGCCCGCCAGATGGGGGTCGAGCTGGTCGAGGGCCGGGACCTGCTCTGTCGTGACGGGGTCGTCTACATGCGCACCACCGAGGGGGAGACGCGGGTCGACGTCGTCTACCGCCGGGTCGACGACGACTTCTTGGATCCCGTCCACTTCCTCCCGTGGTCCCTGCTCGGCTGCCCCGGGATCCTGGGTGCCGCCCGGGCCGGCAACGTCGCCATCGCCAATGCGGTGGGCAACGGGGTCGGCGACGACAAGGCCCTCTACCCCCACGTGCCGACCTTCATCGAGTACTACCTGGGCGAGAAGCCCATTCTCGAGAACGTGCCGACCTACGACCTGGCCGACCCCGAGCGGTTGGCCGACGTCCTCGGTCGCCTCGACCGGCTGGTCCTCAAGCCGGTCGACGGGTCGGGGGGCAAGGGACTGGTGATCGGGCCGCAAGCGACCGACGCCGAGCTCGAGGACCTCCGGACCAAGGTGGTCGCCGATCCTCGCGGCTGGATCGCCCAGGAGGTGGTCCGCTTGTCGGCGTCGCCCACCCATACCGGCTCGGCGTTCGGTCCCCGGCACATCGACCTGCGGCCGTTCGCCGTCAATGACGGCGAACGGGTCTGGGTGGCCCCGGGTGGCCTCACCCGGGTCGCCCTGCCCGAACGGAGCCTGGTGGTGAACTCGTCCCAGGGTGGGGGTTCCAAGGACACCTGGGTCCTGACGTCGGAGCGAGGTCCCGGTCTGGCGCCGGTCGGGGTGTCCCTGCCTCGGCTGGGGGAGTCCATGTCGCCGCCCGATCCCGGCCCCGGGGCGGAGTCGTCGGGGGCCCAGCAGTGACCGGTCGACGAGGACCGGGTGGTCGGAGAGGGCGCCCACCGTGCTGAGCCGGATCGCCGAGGCCCTCTACTGGCTGGGCCGCTACATCGAGCGGGCCGAGGACACCGCCCGGATCCTCGACGTCCACTACCACCTCCTGCTCGAAGAGGCGACGGTGGACGCCGCCGCCGCCTCGACGGCCCTGTTGGCGGTGATGGGCGTGCCCGGTCCGGCGGCCGGACTCGACGATCCCGACCAGGCCCTGCACGCCCTGGCCTACGACCGGTCGTCGCCCAGCACCATCGCCGGCGCCATCACCTCGGCCTGGGAGAACGCCCGCAGCGCCCGCCCGGCCATCTCCTCGGAGATGTGGGAGGTGCTGAACGCCATGTTCAACACGCTGCCGACGATCATGGACGAGGACGGCGCCCAGACCCCGCACGCGCTCTTCGAATGGGTGAAGGACCGCAGCGCCGTCCTGTCCGGGTTGAGCGACTCCACCATGAGCCACGACGACGGCTGGCGTTTCCTGGTCCTCGGTCGCAGCCTGGAGCGCGGTCGACATGACCTGCCGGCTCCTGGCCGCCCGGGCCATCGGGGTGTGGGGGGACCAGGGATGGGTGACGACCCTGCGGTGCTGCTCGGCCCACGAGGCCTACCTGCGGACCTACCAGCGGGCGGTCGACGCCTCCCTGGCGGGGGAGTTCCTGCTGCTCGACCGGCTCTTTCCCCGCTCGGTGTTCTGCGCCCTGGCCACCGCCGAGCGGTGCCTGGCCGAGCTCGACCCCTCGGAGGGCCGGGCCGGCCTGGTGGACCCGGCCCGCCTGACCCTCGGTGAGGCTCGGGCCTCCCTGGAGTTCTCCCCGCTGTCGACCCTGCTCGAGGACCTGCCGCGACCGTCTGGCCTCCCTCCAGGCCCGCTGCGGGGTGGCCGGGGCGGCCGTCGCCACCCGTTACTTCCGGCACACCCGTGCCGTCGTCTGGAGCGCCTGATGGCCCGGACCGGTTGGCGTCTGCGCATCCGGCACACCACCGGCTACCGCTACGACCGCGAGGTCACGGCGTCGTACAACGAAGTGCGCCTCAGCCCGCCGAGCACCAGCCGGCAGGTCTCGCTCGACTCCCGGGTCGAGGTGTCCCCGCCGTCGCGCATCGCCCGCTACTACGACTACTGGGGCACGGTGGTCCACGCCTTCGACATCCTCACCCCCCATGCCGAGCTGGTGGTCGTCGGGACGAGCGTGGTCGAGACCTCGGCCCCGCCGGTCCCCGAGAGCGGCGTCGACTGGCTGGACGTCGACGACGCCAACGACCGGTGGTGCGAGTTCCTCCTGCCCGAGCCCGTTCGTGCCCGTCGACGACGAGCTGTTCGGACGCGGGGCCGAGCTGCGCCGGTCGGGGTGCGGGCCCCAGGACGCCGTCCGCCTGGCGGTCGAGCAGGTCCAGGCCCAGTTGGTCTACGAGCGGGGGCTCGACCACCGTGTCGACCACCGCGCCCGAGGCCTGGGCCCGCGGTCAGGGCGTCTGCCAGGACTTCGCCCACGTCACCTTGGCCGTGCTGCGGGGGATGGGCGTGCCGGCCCGGTATGTCTCGGGCTACGTGCACCCCATGCTCGACGCCGAGATCGGCGAGACGGTGAAGGGCGAGAGCCATGCCTGGGTCGAGGCGTGGCTGGGGGCGTGGGAGCCCATCGACGCCACCAGCGACGACCCGGCGGTGGGGGAGCGGCACGTGATGGTGGCCCGAGGCCGCGACTACGGCGACGTGACCCCGCTCAAGGGCGTCTTCACCGGCGCCGAGTCACCGGCGCCGGTCGTCACCGTCGAGCTGGCCCGAACCGCCTGAGCCGGACTCGAGCCGGGACGTTCAGTCCCAGGTGGACTGGGCCCACTCGACCATGGCCGCCGTCAGCGCCCGGGCCAGGGCCGGTCCGCCCTCGACCACGGTGGCCGCCGGGCCGATCTCGACGATCACCGCCGGCATGCGGGTCTCGCGGAGCACCGGCACCGACATGCCGTGGACGTCGCGGTCGGGGACGCCCAAGGCCCCGGGCACGTGGCTGCTGGACCAGCGAGGCGAGGCGCCGCCCACCCTGGGACTCGTACCGGTAGCCGGCGTAGAAGGAGGTGCTGCAGCCCGGATGGTCGGGGTCGAGCCGGAGCCCGACGTAGACGTCGGCCCCGGCGGCGTTGGCGATCTCGGCGTGGTGCGACCCGTCGGGGTGGTGGAGCTCGGTCACCCGGGCCCCGGTGGCCGTCAGCCGTCGGTGGAGCGCGGCCACGGTGGCCCCGAGGCCTCCGGCCTCGCCGATGGCCAGCCGGCGACCGAACAGGGTGGGCGGGGACTGCCGCAGGCGCTCTCGGTCCCGGACGGCGGCCACCAGTTCGGGCTCGCGGTGCGGCGCCTGCACCCGGAGGAGCTCGGCCACCGTGGTGGCCCCGACGATGCCGTCGACCGGCAGGCCGGCGTTGCGCTGGAACTCACCGACGGCGGCGGCCGTCAGGTCGCCGAAGATCCCGTCGACGCGACCGGTGTCGAAGCCGAGGGCCCCCAGTCGCTGCTGCAGCTCGGCGACGTCGTCCCCGCGGGCCATGGGCGTGGTCCGGTACAGGTCGCGACCGCCCAGGCAGTAGCCCGCTTCGACCAGGGTGCCCCAGGTCTGGCGGCCGCAGATCCCGTCGACCCGCAGGCCCCGACGGTGCTGGAACGCCTCGACGGCCGCCCGGGTGGCGGCACCGAACACCCCCTCGGGGTCGGTGACGGCGGGAAAGCCCAGGTCGGCGAGGCGCTGTTGGACGTCGACGACCGGGGTCCCGCTCGAGCCCTCGGCCAACGGCAGCAGGCCCGGGGCCACCGGGCCTGCGCCGTGGACTACAGGTACGCCGACAGCTCCTGGAGCAGGGCGCCCTTGGGCTTGGCCCCGATCAGGCGGGCCTTGGGCTCCCCGTCCTTGAACAGGATCAGCGTCGGGATGCTCATCACGTCGAACCGACGGGTCACGTCCAGGTTGTCGTCGATGTTGAGCTTGCCGATCTGGATCTTCCCGGCCTGCTCCTCGGCGATCTCCTCGAGTACCGGGGCGATCATCTTGCATGGACCACACCATTCGGCCCAGAAGTCCACCAGTACCGGGACATCGGAGCTCTTGACATGCTCGTCAAACGTAGCGTCGTCCAGGGTCACGATCTTCTCGCTCATAGCGTCTCCTTGTTTTCCCGGGTCACGCCCGGTCCGGCCATTCCAACACCGCACGACCACTGCCTGTTCCCGCCGCCCGAGTGGGGGCGGCGGGGGTCACGACCCTCGTTCCTCGAGCCACCGCTCGGCGTCGATGGCTGCCGCGCAGCCCGAGCCGGCGGCCGTGATGGCCTGGCGGTAGATGTGGTCCTGGACGTCGCCGCAGACGAAGACGCCCTCCACGCTGGTCCGGGACCCGCCGAAGGTCCGGACGTAGCCGTTCTCCTCGAGCTCGAGCTGCCCGTCGAGCACCCCGGTGTTGGGTTCGTGGCCGATGGCCACGAAGACCCCGGTGACCGGGAGCTCGGATTCCTCCCCGGTCACGGTGTCGCGCAGGGCGAGGGAGCTGACCTTGTCCTCGCCCCGGATCTCGGTCACGGTGCTGTTCCACCGGGGGACGATCTTGGGGTTGGCCATGGCCCGGTCGGCCATGATGCGCGAGGCCCGGAGCTCGTCCCGGCGGTGCACCAGGGTCACCGTGGTGGCGAACCGGGTCAGGAACAGGGCCTCCTCGACCGCCGAGTCGCCCCCGCCGATGACCGCGATGTGCTGCTCGCGGAAGAAGAACCCGTCACAGGTGGCGCACGTCGAGACGCCGTAGCCGAGCAGCCGGTCCTCGCCGGGGACGCCCAGCATCAACGACCGGGCCCCGGTGGCCACGATGACGCTCTCGGCGCTGTAGGTGGGCTCGGGAGCCGTCGGATCGCCCACCCAGACGCCGAAGGGCGAGGCCGAGAGGTCGAGCTTGGAGACCTTGGCCGTCACCAGCTCGGCCCCGAACCGGGCCGCCTGGGAGCGGATCGACATCATGAGCTCGGGTCCCGTGATCCCCTCGGGGAACCCCGGGAAGTTCTCGATGTCGGTGGTCAGCATGAGCTGGCCCCCCGGCTGGTCGCTGGTCGAGGACGGCTCGCCTTCGATGACCACCGGCTCGAGCTGGGCGCGGGCGGTGTAGACGGCGGCGGTGAGGCCGGCCGGGCCGGAACCGGCGATGACGACCTTGCGGTGCTCGGGCATCGATACGGGCGACTAGTCGGTGGCCGCGGCGTTGACGCTCTTGGGCCGCCGCGACCAGGCGAACAGCCCGCCCACGGTGAAGATGGCGCCGAGCACGGCGTAGGAGGCCCAGATGCGGCCCGGGAAGGCGTAGACGTCGAGCACCCGGAGCAGGGCGATGGACACGAGCAACAGCACCACCGTGGCCAGGACGGCGATCAGGATCCCGAAGACGATGGCCCGGGTGGCGACGACCAGTGGCCGGACCGCCTTGTTGTGGACGAATGCCACCACGAGGTCGACCGAGTCGACCGCCTTGGCCGGAAGCCCCTCGGCGAAGTCCGACACCGACAGGCCCGATGCCGCGCCGGCGGCGGCAGAAGTGTGCTCGTGGTCCACCATCGGAACGAGGTTAGTCGAAGGGTCCAGGGAATCCGGCGGGACGAGGTCCAGGCCAGGGCGTCGCGACGGCCGAGGGGACGGCCAATCGGGTCAGGGTGCGACCAGGAAGGCCACGCCGATGATGCCCGGACCGGCGTGGGTGCCGACCACCGGGCCGAGCGAGACGACCAGCCGCTCGTGCTCGACGGCGACGCCGCCGAGCTTGGCCAGGAACTGGTCGAGGTCCTTGGCCGCCCCGTCGATCACGGCCAGGCGCTCGAGTGGCGCCGCCTGCCGGACGAGGTTGGCCAGGTAGTCGAGCGAGCGCGATCGGGTGCGCTGCTTGGACTCCTCGGCGACGACCCCGTCGCGCACCTGGATGACCGGCTTGATCGACAGGAGCGAACCGAGGAGCGCCGCCGCCCCGCCGATCCGGCCACCCCGCTGCAGGTGGTCGAGCGAGTCGATGGCGCCGAGCACCCGGACCCGCCCGACGCGCTCGGCCACCAGGCGGGACAGCTCCTCGAGGCCCACGCCCCGCTGGGCGTCTTCGGCGGCGGCCACGGCCAGGAGGCCCTGGCCCATGGTCACCGACTCGCTGTCGATGACCCGGACCGGAATCGAGGCGGCCTGGGCCCCGGCCAGCGCCGACTGGTAGGTGGCCGAGAGCTTCGAGGAGATGGTGATGCACACGACGCCGTCGGCCCCGGCGGCGGCTGCCTCCTCGAACGCCGCCTGGAAGGAGCCGGGTGAGGGGGCGGCGGTCTCGGGGAGTTCCGAACTGGCGGCACAGCGCGCCCAGAACGCCTCGGGGGTGAGGTCCTGGCGGTCGACGAACTCGTCGGACCCGAACCGGATCGTGAGGGGGACGACCCTGATGTCCAGCGATGCCGCCAACTCGGGCGAGAGGTCGCAGGCGCTGTCGGTGACGATTCGCACGCCGCTCATGGTGATCTCCTCGGTGGTGTGGGCTCGGCGGACGTGGCGCCGAGCGTCGCAGAGGGCCGTGGAGGCGGCCCCGAGGTTCCCGTTTGCCACGAGGAGTCTGTCATGGCCGGCCGGCCGGGGCGGCCTGACCGGCGTCAGGCCTCGTCCGGCGGTCCGGACCGCTCGTCGCTCGGCGGTGGGGGTGGTGCGGGGTCACGGGGTGGTTCGGGGCTCGGCCCCGATCGGGCCACCAGCCGGGTGGTGCCGGTCCGGTGGGCACCCGTGCCGCCGAAACGGGCCCGGAGGCGGTCGGCCAGCCCGGATCCGGTCGCCTCCGGTCCGTCCACGACGGGTGGCCGGGGCGGTGGCCCGTCGACCTCACGGCCGGCGGGCCGATCGGGTTCGGGCGCCCGGACGGGCCGGGCGGGAGCCGATGATGGCGCCGGCCGCCCGCCACTGGACGCCGCCCGATCGACCGGCAGGGGAACGGGAGGCATTGGAGCTGGAGGTTCCGGAGCGGGGGGGTCGAGCGGCGCCACGGGAGCGCGGGGGCCGGCATGCCGTGGCCCTACGTCGGGCGCGCCGACGTGGCCCGGTCCGGCAGCACTCGATCCGGCGGCACTCGATCCGGCGGGGCGGGGCTCGACGCGCGGTGGCGGACGGGAGCTGATGCGCAGGATCGGCGCTTCGTCGGGGTCGCCCAGCTCGCCCAGTGCCGGGGCCACCGGCGGGAGGAGACTTACCGGGCGGTAGGGGGCGGGACCGGATGCCGCCGGGCCCGAGTAGGCCACCGGGCGCCGGGACCCTGCCCGGTCGGCCTCGGGCTCGTCGGGACCCCGGCGACTCGATCGCCGGGCCAGCAGTGCGGTCATCCCCACGTACACGGCGGCGCCGATGATCACGGCGCCGACCACCCGCAGCAGGAGGCCGACGCCGTGGGTGGCCCCCGAGAGGTTGGAGACCACCAGGACGGCGACGCCCATGACCACCGAGGCGATGGCGACCCGGCGCAGCGGCGACCACAGGCGTCGTGTCCCGAGCGGGCCCAGCCAGCGGCGGAGGACCACGATGCCGACCACGGCGGCGACGGAGTAGGCGATGGACAGCGAGAGCGCCAGGCCACGCACACCGAGTGGGTGCACCAGGAGCACCGCAAGGGCGACGTTGAGGCCGTTCTCGACGAGGTAGAGCCAGAAGGCCACCCGGGCGCGCTGCATCGACTGCAGGACCCGGACCACGTACAAGAAGGTGCAGAAGCCCGGGAGCCCGAGCGAGAAGAGCGCCAGCGTGGCACCGGTGGTGTTCGAGCCGGTCGAGGAGAAGGCGCCGTGGTCGATGAGGAGGGCCACGGCCGGCCGGGCCAGGAGGAGCATCCCGACCGACGACGGGATGATGATGGCGAGCACGGCCCGTAGTCCGGTGGACAGTCGCCGGCGGAAGGCCGGCAGGTCCTGGGCGGTCCACTGCTGGGCCAGGTCGGGGGTCACGGCGCTCATGACCGACACGGCGACCACGGCGTAGGGCATCTGCAGGAACGTGTAGGCGTAGGTGTAGGAGGAGACCGGGGCCGGCCCGCCGGCCCCGACGGCCAACGCCAGGACGACGAACAGGGCGAGTTGGTTGGCCATCACGAAGCCGAAGGTCCAGGTGCCCAAGCGCAGGATGGTGTGGACCGCCTCGTGCCCCGGCGCCCAGTGCCACCGGAGCCCGCCGAGCCGGGCGTGGCGGAGGCTCGGGATGAGGCAGACGGCCTGGACCGCCACCCCGAGGGTGGTGCCGAGGCCGAGCAGGACGATCTGGCTCGGCAGGAGGTGCACGCCGACCTTGGCCGGTGAGGGCACGAGGTGGTGGAACCACAACAGGACGGCGATGCACACCAGGTTGTTGGCGATCGGGACCCACATCGGGGCGATGAACCGCCGGCGGGTGTTGAGCAGCGCCGTGGCCAGGCTGATGAACCCGTAGATGGCCACCTGCGGGACGAACCACCGGAGCAGGCTGGTGGCCGTGGCCCGCTCCTGGTCGAGGCTGGTACTGGCCACCGCCCCATGGGCGTGGTCGAGCGCCGTGAAGGCCGAGATGACGACGGGGGCGGCGAACCAGAAGATGACGGTGGCGACCACGAGCACGACCGCCGACAGCGTGATCACCGCCGAGATGGCCCGCCAGGCCTCCTTCTCGCTGCGGGTGGTCAGGCGGTCGACGAAGACCGGGATGAAGGTGGCCGACAGGATGCCGCCGAGCACGATGTCGTAGAGCATGTTCGGCGAGGTGTTGGCCAGGTTGTAGCTGTCGGCCAGCGGGGTGGCCCCGAGCGCGTAGGCCAGGGCCAGGACCCGCAGGACCCCGGTGAACCGGGAGACCCCGGTGCCGGCGGCCATCCAGACGGTGGCCGAGCGGAGGTTGGTCCCTCCCCCCTGGTCGTCGCGTCGCTCGTCCTCGCCGACCGTCGAGGTCGAGGTCGACCCGGCCGCCCCGGTGGGGGGGAGGGGCGGGCGGTCGGCCGCAGGGGCGGTCGCCGGGTCGGTGACGGAGGGGACGTCGTCCACGGTCCCCCTACCCTGCCCGCCGCTGAGCCCGGCCGCGTCGCCAGGTGCGGGCCCACCATGCCAACAGGACGGCCAGGGCGATCAGGGTGAGGACCACGCCGGCGATCGACGCCGTGGTCGAGTGCACCGTGAGCTGGCCGTGGGTGATCACCAAGGTGCCCTCGGGCGCGTGCAGGACCACGTCGACCGGGAGATCGCCGGGCGTCCGGGCATGGGCGGGGATCCGGACCGGGTTGGTGTTGCGGTCGATGATCATCGCCCGGCTGACCGTCTGGCGGTTGTGGTTCTGGGGGAAGGTGAACTTGGCGCTGGCCAGGGTGAGGACGCCCCGTACCGTGTAGGGGGCCGACGACACGATGGTGATCGGGATGGAGGCCGAGTTCGAGGTGAAGGTGATGGCGCCCTCGGTGGCCAACCGGATCTGGTCGAGCTGACCTCCGAGGGATCGTTCGAAGGCCTGGACCCCTCGCGTCTGGCCGGCCGACGACAGCGTGTTGGACTCCGAGGCGAGCAGCAGGCTGTCGAGTTGGCTCAGCAGGTCGGGCGCCCCCTGCACGGCGCTGTCGAACGAGGTGGTGCGCAGTCGGGCCGAGGCGATCTGGCGGGCCAGGGGTCGGGGTACCACCGGACCCGTGCCCGAACTGGCCAGCTTCCGCTCGGTGGCCGCGCCGTTGGCCCCGACGGCGACGCTGGTGAAGAGCCCGTCGAGGGTCACCGGCTGGACGACCGGGTTGTCCTCGAGCCCGTCCAGCAGCTCGTTGTCGAAGGCGGCGCTGGGCACCCAGCCGGTGGGCGGCACGGCGACGACGCCGCGCGCATCGTCGGCGTTGGGTGCCTCGAAGTGGATCAGGGCCAGGTCGGCCAGGAGCTGGTTGGCCGCCAGCGCCGGGTCGTGGGGCTTGGCGGTGAAGTGGGCCGCCAGCTCACCGTCGGAGGCGGCGGCGGTCACGGTGGTGTGGCCGAGCGTCAGTTGGAACGGCGAGGACCAGGTGCCCGAGCCCGAGCTGGACGGGGCGAGGGACGTGTCGGGTAGGACCAGGTGGCTGGCCCCCCCGGTGGTGGTGGCCCCCGGCGCCGTCAGGGCGCCGACGTAGCTGAGGCCGGCCCCGAGCGCCGTCCCGACCGTCCCGGTGGCCACCCACGTACTGGGGCCCTCGTCGGCCACCGGGACGGTGATGCGGGCCGTGCGCAGGACGCCGCTCCCCTTGTCGATCTGGGCGGTGAGCTCGCCGGTCAGGCCGGCCGCGGCCATCGCCCCGGCGTCGACCGACACGTAGGTCTCGGGCAGGAACTGCCGGCTGCCCGAGCCGTTGGACATGTCCGAGAGCTGGGCCACCGCCTGGCGGCCGGTGGCGCCCGACGCCGCCAGCCCGGCCACCGTCTGGGGCAGGGCGGCGATGGTCACCGGGACGCTCGGGGCGTGTTGGACGGAGTCGACCAGGCTCGAGAGGGCCTGGACCTGGGAGCGGGTGGGCCCGGCGACGGCGTCACCGGGGGCGTGGGTGCCCGGGTGGATCACCACCGGCGTCGACACCGGGACCACCCAGGCGAACCGGAGCCGCTCGGGACTGGTCCCGCCGGTGTAGGTCAGGTAGGTGGTGAAGTGGTCCAGGGTGGCGCCGCCGGAGGGCCGCACCAACGACACCTCGACCGGGTACACGCCGTCGCAGGTGGCCGAGACCGAAGAACACTGCAGATCGGCCACCAGCGCGCCCGAGCCGTTGGCCGCCGTCGAGGCCGACGGCACCACGGTGATCGGCAGCCCGTAGCGGTCCGGCCCGTCGCTGGCCAGGGACGACAAGGGCACCGTCTGCGCCGCGTCGAGCACCTTGACTTGGCTGGCCAACTCGGCCGGCGTCCAGCTCAGCGTGCCCTGGAAGGTCGAGCGTGAGCGCAGCCGGTTGTAGACCGTCACCGAGACGTCGGCCCCGACCGCCTCGGGTCCGACCGCCGAGAGGCTGAGGTCGAACGTGCCCGGGCCCGAATCGCTCGGCTCGACCCAGGGCGACTGGTCGAGCAGGGACAACGTGGTGGTGGTGGCGGCGGCGGGTGCGGCGCCGGCCGGTGCGGCTCGACCGACCAGGCCGAAGAGGCACGGGACCAGACAACACAGGGCGAGTACCGCCGGCGCGGCGGGCCGAGGGGACCGCATCGACACCGGGCAACGTTAACCGGTGACGACCCCGCGACCGTGGCGCACTACTTTGGTCCGGTGCAGCACGGCACCATCCCCGAGCGGTTCCGGCCCCTGGTCGCGGGCACGGCCGAACTGGCCGACCGGTTCGGCCAGGCCGGACGTTCGCTCTACCTGGTCGGTGGCTCAGTCCGGGACGCCTTCGTCGAGCGCAGCGGCGCCGGGCCGGCGTGGGAGGGCGATTTCGACCTGACCACCGACGCCCGTCCCGATGACATCGAGGCCATCGTGGCCGGCTGGGCCGACGCCGTGTGGACCCAGGGGAAGCACTACGGGACGATCGGCTGTCGCCGGGGCGACCACGTCTACGAGATCACGACCCACCGGGCCGAGACCTACCGGCCCGAGTCCCGCAAGCCCGAGGTGACCTTCGGCGACGACATCGAGGTCGACCTGTCCCGGCGCGACTTCACGGTCAACGCCATGGCCCTGCGCCTGCCCGACCTCCAACTGGTGGACCCGTTCGGCGGGCTGGCCGATCTGGCCGAGGGTCGGCTGCGCACGCCGCTCGATCCCGACGTGGCCTTCGACGACGATCCCCTGCGCATGTTGCGGGCGGCCCGGTTCGTGGCCCAACACGGCCTGACGCCGGACGAGGACCTGGTCCAGGCGGTGCGCAACGGCCACGGTCGACTGTCCATCGTCTCCGCCGAGCGCATCCGGGGTGAGCTCGACAAGCTGGTCGTGGTCGACCAGCCGTCGATCGGGCTGTGGTTCGTGGTCGACACCGGCCTGGCCCAGGAGTTCCTGCCCGAGCTGCCCGGCCTGGCCCTCGAGCAGGATCCCATCCACCGGCACAAGGACGTGCTTGCCCACACGCTGGCCGTGGTCGACAAGACGTCACCCAACCGCCTGCTGCGCCTGGCGGCGCTCTTCCACGACGTGGGCAAGCCCCGGACCCGGGCCTTCGCCTCGGGCGGGGTGACCTTCCACCACCACGAGGTGGTCGGTGCCCGCATGACCCGGGAGCGCATGACGGCCCTCAAGTACCCGAACGAGGACGTCGACACCGTCACTCGGCTGGTCGAGCTCCATCTGCGCTTCCACACCTACCGACTGGGGTGGACCGACAAGGCCGTCCGTCGGTACGTGCGGGACGCCGGCGACCTGCTCGACCTGTTGAACGAGCTCACCCGCTGCGACTGCACCACCCGCAACGCCGCCAAGGCCCGGGCCCTCGGTCGTCGGATGGACGAGCTCGAGCACCGCATCGCCGACCTGCGTCAGCGCGAGTCGCTCGACGCCCTACGGCCCGACCTCGACGGGACGCAGGTCATGGCGTTGCTCGGGGTGCCGGCCGGCCCGGTGGTCGGCCGGGCCCTCGGCTTCTTGTTGGAGCTCCGACTCGACGAGGGCCCGCTGGGTGAGGAGGAGGCCACCCGCCGGCTCCTGGCGTGGTGGGCCGACCAGCCAACGAGCTGAGCTCCCGGCCGGCGTCAGCCGTCGGCCGTCCGCGCCCCGCCCATCGGGAGCCAGCCGACCTGTCCGAACCGGTAGCCCACCGAGCGCACCGTCTGGATGAGGTGGGCATGCTCCTCGCCGAGCTTGGCCCGGAGTCGCCGGACGTGGACGTCGACCGTGCGGGCCCCGCCGTAGTACTCGTAGCCCCAGACCCGGGAGAGCAGGGTCTCGCGGGTGAACACCTTGGCCGGGTGGGCGGCCAGGAACCGCAGGAGCTCGTACTCCATGTAGGTCAGGTCGAGCACCTTGCCCGATACCGCCGCCTGGTAGGTCTCCAAGTTGAGCTGCAGCGGCCCGTACTCGATGACGTCGGGTCGCAGGCCCAGGCCGGCCCGCCAGAAGAGGTGCTCGAGGCGGGCCAGCAGTTCGGGCCCCCGGACCGGGATGACGCAGAAGTCGTCGAAGAGGTCGTCGCGGAGCTGGAGGTCGGGGATCTGGTCCTGGGCCACCACGATGACCAGCGGCGAGAGCGGCACCTCGCGTCGCCGCACGTGGCGGCAGAAGGCCACCGCCCCGGTGAGGTCGTCGACCGCCGAGACCACCGCCCCCCGCCACCCTTCTTCGGTCGCCGACGCCTCGTCGGCGTCCGCCTGGTCGATCCGGTCGACGAAGTGGCAGGTGTAGCCGCCCTGGCGCAGGGCGAGCCCCACCTCGGGTGGCAACTGGTCGGGGTAGCAGAGCAGTGGGTCCATGGTCGATCGTTTGGCTCAGCGGGGGTCGGGGCCCGAGCGGGTTCGGGTGGCGCCCCCCCTCGAACGGCTCACAACTGCGGGAGGTAGCGGTCCAGCTCGAACTGGGTCACGTGGGCCTTGTAGGCCGCCCACTCCTCACGCTTGTTCCGGATGAACCATTCGAAGACGTGCTCGCCCAGGGTCTCCCGCAGCAGCTCGGACCGCTCCATCACGTCCACGGCGTCGTTCAGGCTGGTGGGCAGCGAGGCGATGCCCTTCTCCTGCAGCTCGCGGGCGCTGAGGCTGAAGAGGTTGGCGTCGGCCTCGGGCGGCAGTTCGTAGTCCTGCTCGATGCCCCGCAGGCCGGCGGCCAGCACGACGGCGAACGTCAGGTACGGGTTGCAGGCGCTGTCGGGGGCCCGGTACTCGAGGCGGGTGGATTCGAACTTGCCCTGCTTCACCACCGGCACCCGGACCAGGGCCGAGCGGTTGTTGCGGGCCCAGGCCACGTGCACCGGCGCTTCGTAGCCCGAGACCAGGCGTTTGTAGGAGTTGACCCACTGGTTGGTGACGGCGGTGATCTCCTGGGCGTGGAACAGCAGGCCGGCGATGAACTTCCGGGCGACCGTCGAGAGTCCGTAGGGGTCGTCGAGGTCGACGAAGGCGTTGCGCTCGCCCTGCCACAACGAGACGTGGGTGTGCATGCCCGACCCCTGCACCCCGGCCAGCGGCTTGGGCATGAAGCTGGCGTAGACGCCCTCCTCCCGGGCGATCTCCTTCAGCACCATCCGGACGGTCATGACCGTGTCGGCCATGGTCAGGGCGTCGGTGTAGCGCAGGTCGATCTCGTGCTGGCTGGCCGCGTCCTCGTGCTGGGCGTGCTCGACCGGGATGCCCATCTCCTCGAGCATCAGCACCGACCGCCGGCGGAGCACGCTGGCCAGGTCGGCCACCGTGAGGTCGAAGTAGGAGCCCGAGTCGAGCGCCGTCGGGGGGTGGGAGGGGTCGCCGTCGGCGAAGTAGAAGTACTCGATCTCGGGCGCGGCGAAGAAGGTGTACCCCGAGGCGTAGGCCCGCTCCAGGGTGCGCCGCAGGGCGTGGCGCGAATCACCGTCGTACGGCGTGCCGTCCAGGTTGAACAAGTCGCAGAACACCCGGGCCACGGTGTCCCCCGGCTCGTGGTGCCACGGCAGGAGCTGGAACGTCTTGGGGTCCGGCCGGGCCAGCACGTCGGCCTCCTGGACCCGGCTGAACCCGTCGATGGCCGAGCCGTCGAAGGTCATGCCCTCGTCGAGCGAGTTCTCGAGCTCGGCCGGGGTGATGTTGAACCCCTTGGGCGTACCGAGCACGTCGGTGAACCACAGCTGGACGAACCGGATGCCCCGCTCCTCGACCGTCCGCAGTACGTAGTCCCGCTGGCTCTGCACGGCCATAGTGTCGCAGGTTCCCGACCGTGGGCGCCCATTCGGCCGCCGGCGGTGGGCGGGGGAGCAGGGGGGTTGCCGAATTTACGGACCGTTCATCGACGGGCAACAGCGGCGAAACGGCGCGGCATCACACTCAGCGGGGGGATCACTTCGTGCGGCGGGCGACTCGCCTGGTCTGACCGCAAGAGCAAGGGCGCGACGTGGCAGACCATGCACAAGGACCGGGCGTGTGAGCCTGGTACGGGATCGATTCGAGACGGCCTCGGGCAGCGCCCGCCTGGTCGGCGAGCGCGTCGGGGCGGGGCATCGCCCGGCCCTGGTCTTCCTCCACGCCGGCATGGCCGACCGCCGGAGCTGGACCGGGGCCACCACCGCACTGTCGGGGACCTTCGACGCCGTCGCCTACGACCGTCGGGGTTTTGGCGAGAGCACGTGGCAGCCCGAGCCCTTCAGCCATGTCACCGACCTGGTGTCGGTGCTCGACGGGCTGGGTCTTCCGACGGTGTGGTTGGTCGGGAGCTCCGAGGGCGGCCGGATCGCCGTCGACGCCGCCCTGGCGCATCCGGACCGGGTCGCCGGCCTGGTCCTGGTGGCGCCGACGATCTCGGGCGAGGTCGATCCGGACGAGTCGACGGCGGCGGTCACCCGGCTCACCGACCTCATCGCCGCCGCCCGGGCGGCGCGGGACCTCGAGGCCGTCAACCGCCACGAGACGGCGCTGTGGCTCGACGGGCCCTCGGGCCCGGTGGGCCGGGTCGGGGGGAGTGTGCGGGCCCTGGTCATGGACATGAACGGGGAGGCCCTCGGGGCACCCCCGACCGGGCCCGAGCGACCGGCGCCCCCGGCGATGGCCCGGCTGGCCGAGATCGTCGTGCCGACCCTCGTCGTCTGGGGCAACCTCGACCTCCCGGTCATCCGTCGCCGCTCGGCCGCCGTGGCCGCCTCGGTCGGGGCCGGGCGGACGGTGGTGATGGAGGGCACGGCGCACCTGCCCTACGTCGAGCAACCGTCGGCCTTCGCCGACCTGGTCGGGAGCTTCGTCTGGGAGGCGGGCTGAGGCTCTGAGCTGGCCAGTCGCCCCCGGTAGGCTCTGGTCATGCCCCGCCTGCGGCTGGCCGCCGCCCAGCTCGACACCGTCGTCGGCGACCTGGTCGGCAACGTCGACCGGATCCTCGGCTCGCTGGCCTCGGCCGAGGCCGCCGGCGCCGACCTCTGCGTGTTCCCGGAGTTGGCCATCACCGGCTATCCGCCCGAGGACCTGCTGCTCAAGCCGGGCTTCGTCACCGAGAACCTGGCCGCCCTGGACCAGGTGGCGGCGGCCACCGGTCGGTGCGCCGTGGTGGTGGGCTTCGTCGACGTCGTCACCGCCGGCCCGGGGATGACGGTGCTGGCCAACGCCGCCGCCCTGTGCGCCGACGGCGCCGTGGTCGGCGTCTACCGCAAACGTCGTCTCCCCAACTACAGCGTCTTCGACGAGCAGCGGTGGTTCACGCCGGGCACCGAGCCCTACGTCCTCTACGAGGTCGCCGGGGTGCCCGTCGGCATCTCGATCTGCGAGGACGTCTGGTTCGCCGACGGTCCGGTGGCCGCCCTCGGCCGGGGTGGGGCCGACCTGGTGGTGAACCTCAACGCCTCGCCCTACTCCCGGGGCCGTCGGGCCGAGCGCCTGGCCATGCTGCGGGACCGGGTGGCCGAGGCCGGCTGCGCCGTGGCCTACGTCAACCAGGTGGGTGGCCAGGACGAGCTGGTCTTCGACGGGGCCAGCCTGGTGGTCGACCGTGACGGCGTCCTGCGGGCAGCCGGGGCCCAGTTCACCACCGAGCTGGTGGTGGCCGACGTCGAGCTCCCCG
This sequence comes from uncultured Acidimicrobiaceae bacterium, assembly GCA_963730735.1. Lineage (GTDB taxonomy): Bacteria > Actinomycetota > Acidimicrobiia > Acidimicrobiales > RAAP-2 > CAVSSX01. The sequence goes on along the minus strand of CAVSSX010000007.1, from coordinate 296,314 downwards.
AGCGCCGGGCCGTGGACCTCGACCTGGTGCCGGTGTCGACGACGAGTCGGGGTGCGGGTGACCGCTTCGCTCCGAACCTCCCCGAGGTGCTCTCGGCCGAGGCCGAGATCTACGAGGCGTTGGTGCTCGGTACCCGGGACTACTTGGCCAAGAACGGTTTCACCGACGCCGTGCTCGGCCTGTCGGGAGGGATCGACTCGGCCCTGGTGGCCACGGTGGCGGTCGACGCCCTCGGGCCCACCCGGGTGCACGCCCTGGCCATGCCGTCGCGGTACTCGAGCGACGGGTCCCGGACCGACGCCGACGCCCTCGCCGGTCGGCTGGGCATCGACCTGTCGGTGGTGCCGATCGAGTCGGCCCACGTGGCCTTCACCGAGTTGCTCGACCCGGTGCTCGGGGGCGCGCCCGAGGGGCTCACCGACGAGAACCTGCAGTCGCGCCTGCGGGGCGTGCTGTTGATGGCGGCGTCGAACGCCCGCGGGTGGATCGTGCTCACGACGGGCAACAAGAGCGAGATGGCGACGGGCTACTCGACGCTCTACGGCGACTCGGCCGGCGGCTTCGCCGTCATCAAGGACGTGCCCAAGACCCTGGTGTACGACCTCTGCCGCTACCGCAACGCCCGGGCGGTGGCCAGCGGCGACCTCCCCCCCATCCCCGACGCCATCTTGGAGAAGGCGCCGTCGGCCGAGCTCCGGCCCGACCAGCGCGACGACCAGTCCCTCCCGCCCTACGACGAGCTCGACCCGGTGCTCGAGGCCTACGTCGAGCAGGACCGCACGGCGGCCGAACTGGTGGCGGCCGGGTTCGCCCCGGCCGTCGTCGACCGGGTGGTCCGGCTGGTGGACGGGGCCGAGTACAAGCGCCGCCAGATGCCGCCGGGCGTGCGCATCACGACCAAGGCCTTCGGCAAGGACCGCCGGATGCCGATCACCAACCACTACCGTTCGGCGCCCTCGGTCGAGCACGTCGCCGGTGACTGAGGTCGACCGGCCGGGCCCGCTCGACGGTGTCGGGGCTCTCCCGATCTTCCGGGCGGCCGAGGTCCAGGGGGCCTACCGGTGGGTGGAGCACCAGCTGTTCGAGCTCACCGGCCAGTGGTCGTCGACGGCGGCCGTGCCGGCGGTGCGGGTCCACTTCGACCAGCAGAGCCTGGCCCACGCCTGGCACGCCGACCTGTGGGCCGACCGCCTCCCGATGCTCGACGGCGTCGATCGAGAGGCCCTCACTCGGCCGTCGGGCCCGGTCCTGGCCGCCCTGGTCACGGCCCTGGCCGACGGGGGGCGATCGCCGGACGACGATCCCTCGGTGGCCACCGACCTCCGCCGGCTCACGGCGCTCTCGAGGACGGTGCTGCCGGCCCTCGTCACCGAGTACCGGTCGCACCTCGGCCGGACCGTGGCCGTGGCCGAGCAACCGACGATGCGGGTACTCCGGCTGGTGGCCGACGACGACGCGGCGGCGGTCGAGGCGGGGGAGGCGCTGCAGGCGGCGCTGGTGGCCGACCCCGACCTGGCGACGGCGGCCGACACGAGCGGGGCGACGGCGTTCGCCGCCACGGTGGCGGCCGTGCTCGGCGACGCCGGACTGGACCTCTGACCCCCGAGCGCCCGGGTCGGCTCGGAAGGGCTGGCCGGACCGCCGTTCGGCGGTGTCGACGACGGCTGCATCGGCGACCGATAGCATCCCCGGCATGAAGAAGCTGCTGCTCCTGGCCGTGCTGGTTGCTATTGGTGTCGTCGCCGCCAAGCGACTGCGCACCAGCTGACCCCGCCGGCCCGACCGGTCGAGCCGGTCGGTCCCTCAGGCGGCGGAACGGGCCGCCGGCGCGCCGCGACGTTGCCGCAGGCCCCGTCGCCAGATGAAGACGGCGGCCCCGGCCAGCGCCAGGCTGCCACCCACCATGGGCGTCGTCCGTGACACGCGGTCGCGTAGTCGGACCGGCTTGGTGAAGGTCCGCAGCTCCCAGCCCCGCTCCCTCGCCACCTTGGCCAGAGGGCGGTCGGCGTTCACGGCCACCGGGTGCCCGACGATCTCGAGCATCGGCAGATCGGTCGCCGAGTCCGAGTAGGCCGTGCAGTCGGCGAGGTCGAGGCCGGTCCGGGCGGCCAGGTCGGCGATGGCCGTGGCCTTGTTCGGCCCGTAGGCGTAGAACGCCATCCGCCCGGTGAAGCAGCCGGCGTCGTCGAGCTCGCCCTTCGAGGCGATGGCCCCGTCGACGCCGAGCAGCTCGGCCAGGGGCAGCACGATCTCCTCGGGGGCCGCCGACACCAGGTAGACCCGGTCACCGGCCGACCGGTGCTGCTCCATGAGCTCGAGCGCCTCGGCGTAGATCAGCGGCTCGACCGTCTCCAAGAGGGCGTCCCGCACGATCTCGAGGACGCGGTCGCGATCCCAGCCCTTGGTGAGCGCCAGCATGGTCTCGCGGACCTTGGCCAACCGTTGCTCGTCCGCTCCGTGGTGCAGGTAGATCAGCTGTGAGGCGACGGCCCGGGCGACGACCCGCCGCGAGATCAGGCCACCTCGACGGAACGGCCGGCCGAAGGCGGCGATCGACGCCTTGGCAATGACCGTCTTGTCGAGGTCGAAGAAGGCGGCGGGCACGGGCCAAGACTACGGCTCGCCCCGGCGAGAATGCCGACACCCAGGGACATCGTGACGGTCGGGTGACGAGGTGGTGTCGAGCGCCGCCGGCCGGCGCGATCAGGCGCTGATGAAGAGCGCCTGGACGGCCGCCTCGGCGTCGAGGGTGACCAGCACGAGGACCTCGTCGCCGATCTGCAGGACCGTGTCGCCCCGGGGGACCACCAGCCGGTCCTCTCGGACGACCGCCACGACGGTGGCGTCGCGCGGGAAGCCGAGGTCGGCGATGGCGATCCCGGCGGCCGGCGAGTTCTCGGCCAGGGTCACCTCGACCAGGTTGGCCGCGCCCCCCTGGAACTGGAGCAGCCGGACCAGGGCGCCGACCGACACCGCTTCTTCGACCAGAGCGGTCAACAGCTGGGGGGTGGAGACGGACACGTCGACGCCCCAGCTCTCGGTGAACAACCACTGGTTCTTCGGGTGGTTGACCCGGGCCACGACCCGAGGGACGGCGAACTCCTGCTTGGCCAGCAGCGAGATCACCAGGTTGTCCTCGTCGTCGCCGGTGGCCGCCACCACCACGTCCACCGTGGCCAGCCCGGCGGCGTCGAGCGAGGCCACCTCGCAGGCGTCGGCGGCGACCCAGGTGATGCCCAGGGTGTGGCGGAGCCGTTCGACCAGCTCGGGATCCTGTTCGAAGACCAGGACATCGTGCCCATTGGCCGAGAGGTCCTTGGCGATGGCCGTCCCGACGCTGCCGGCCCCGGCGATGGCGACCCTCACCGGGGCCCGTTCCCATCCGGCACACCGGCCGTCACCTGCTGACCGGCCAGGACGGCGGCGAGATCGTCGATGGCGTCCTTCATGACCGCCACCTGGAGGATGTCGCCCTCCTGGCCGACCAGCTGGCGGGCGTCAAGGCGGGGCGTCCCGGCCCGCAGGACGGCGACCAGGTTGATGCGGCCGGGCACCTCGAGCTCGTCCAGCCGCCGACCGGCCCAGGATTCGGGGAGGGACCGCTCGATGAGGGTCAGCCGTCCGCTGGCGTCGGACCACTCGCCGGTCGGCTCGTCGGGCAGGAGCCGACGGTGCACCTGGTCGATGGTCCACGTCACCGTGGCCACCGTCGGGATCCCGAGTCGCTGGTAGATCTCGGCCCGGCGGGGGTCGTAGATACGCGCCACCACCTGGGGGATCCGATAGGTCTCGCGGGCGATGCGGACGGTCAGGATGTTGGTGTTGTCACCGCTCGTCACGGCGGCCAGCGCGCCCGCCCGCTCGGCTCCGGCCCGCTCGAGGTCGTCGCGGTCGAAGCCCGAGCCGACGACCCGCTCGCCGGCCCACTCGGCCGGCAGGCGCCGGAAGGCCCGGGTGGAGCGATCGATGATGGCGACCGTGTGCCCCCGGGCCGAGAGGCTGAGGGCCAGGCCCGAGCCGACCCTGCCGCAGCCCACCACGATCACGTGCATGCGCACAGTGCAACACGCAGCGGCGGCGCATGTAAAGAACAGCCAATTCTCCCGGGTGGGCCGCGACCTCTACGCTGAGCCGGTGGACGGCGACCAGGCGCTCGACAATCCGTCACCGGTCGCCACCTCCGACGGCGACGCCGGCCTGGTGGACGAGCCCGAAGCCGCGCTTCGCCCGGGGCTCGCCGGCGCCCACGGGCGCTGGCCGGCGGCGGCCACGTCGGTGTTGGCGGCCGCCGAGTTCCCCGAGACCTGGCGCTACCGGGTGAAGAACAAGCTGCTCGGGCCACCGCTCACCACCGAACGGCTGGCCACCGAGCGCCTGGGTCGCCCGACGGCCCTCGCCGTGCTGTCGTCCGACGTCATCTCGTCGTCGGCCTACGCCACCGAGCAGGCCCTGATCCCCCTGATCAAGGTGATCGGAGTGGCGGCCTTCTCCCTACTGATGCCGGTCACCATCGCCGTCATCGTCGTCTTGGCCTTCGTCACCCTGTCGTACCTCGAGGTGGTGAAGGTGTACACCAAGGCCGGCGGGGCCTACGTGGTGGCCCGGGAGAACTTCGGCCTCAACGTGGCCCAGATCGCCGCCGTGTCGTTGTTGATCGACTACACCCTCACCGTCGCCGTGTCGGTGGCCGCCGGCGTGGCCGCCCTCACCTCGGTGTTCCCGGCCCTCGTGCCGGGGACGGTGTGGATCTCGATCGGCCTGGTGATCCTGATCGCCTTCGCCAACCTGCGCGGCGTGCGCGAGGCCGGGAAGGTCTTCGCCATACCGACCTTCTTCTTCATCGCCAACATGGCCCTGCTGCTGGTGGTGGGCTCGGTCCGGGCCATCGGGGGCTCCCTCCACGCCCACTCCATCCACCAGGTGGGCTCGGTGCCGATCGGCAGCCCCGGCTCGGGGGTCCTCTACGGGGCCGGGGTCTTCGTGCTGCTCCGTTCGTTCGCCTCGGGCGGCTCGGCCCTCACCGGGACCGAGGCCATCTCCAACGGGGTCAGCATCTTCAAGCGCCCCGAGTCGCGCAACGCCCGGATCACCATGGTCTGGATGGCCGTCATCCTGGGCTCGCTGGTGCTCGGGGTGAGCGCCCTGGCGGCCATCACCCACCCGGTGCCGTACACCGGGGGCACTCCGACCGTCGTCTCCCAGATCGCCAAGTTCGTCTACGGCAACGCCTGGCTCGGCCACCTGCTGTTCGTGCTCCTCCAGGCGAGCACGGTGTTCATCCTGGTGCTGGCGGCCAACACCAGCTTCACCGGCTTCCCCTTCCTGGCCAGCTTCGCCGCCGACGACTCCTACCTGCCCCGCCAGCTCACCAAGCGGGGCCACCGACTGGTCTTCTCGACCGGGATCATCGTCCTCACCATCGTCTCGGTCGTCCTGCTCCTGGTGACCCGGGCGCAGGTCGACAACCTCATCCCGCTCTACGCCATCGGAGTGTTCACCGGGTTCACGATGGCCGGGGCGGGGATGGTCAAGCACCACCTCCGGGTGAAGGAGCCCGGCTGGCGGCGGCGGGCGACCATCAACGGCACGGCGGCCGTGCTGTCCTTCCTGGTCGACATCATCATCGTGGTCACCAAGTTCACCGAGGGGGCCTGGACGATCGTCATCATCCTGCCGCTCGGGGTGTTGGGGCTCATCCGGCTCCACCACCAGTACGCCGTCGAGTCCGAGGAGCTCGAGATCAGCGCAGCCGAGGCCACGGTGGCGCCCCATCCTGCGCCGCCACGTGGTGGTGGTCATGGTCGACCGCCTCGACATGGCCGCCGCCCGGGCCATCCAGTACGCCCGCACGCTGTACCCCGACGACCTGCGGGCCGTGCACGTGGACGTGGACAACAAGTACGCCAAGGCGCTCGAGGAGGAGTGGGGACGGGTCGGCCTGGCCCGGCTGCCGCTCGACATCGTCGAGTGCCCGGACCGGCGGCTCTTGCGGGCGACGGTCGAGATCGTGGCCGACGCGGTGATGGACGGCGAGACCGAGTGCACCGTCCTGTTGCCCCGACGGGGTTTTGCCTCGGGGTGGCAGCGCTTCCTGCACGACCGGACGGCCGACAAGATCGCCGCCGTCATCAGCCAGATCCCCCACGCCAGCGCCACCATCGTCCCGTACAACCTGCGGGGCTCGGTGGCCGAGCGGGGCCGGCGCTACCAGAAGGTGGTGGCCGAGGCGCTGGCCGAGGGCGGCCTGGCCCCCCGGGGGCCGGGCTCCGAGGACGTGGAGGGCCCGAGCGCCGTCGCCGCGGTACCGGTCGACGCCACCCGGGCCGGCCGCCGGGATCGGGCGAGGGAACGGGCGCGCGAGCGCGAGCGCGAGGGGCAGGTCTCGGCGGCCGACCGGGCGCTGGCCCAGCGCTCCGCCGGCACCGCGCCGATCGGCTCGGCCACCTTTCGCCAGCGGACGCGGGTCGCCGGCCGGGTCCGATCGGTGCGCGTCCAGCCCAGGGCCGGGACCCAGAACCTCGAGTGCGTGTTGTCCGACGGCACCGGCGGGATCCTCCTCGTGTTCCAGGGCCGGCCGAAAATCCCGGGCATCGAGCCGGGGGCCCGCCTGGTGGCCGAGGGGATGGTCGGGGCGTGGGGCCGCCGTCTGGCCATCTTGAACCCCGATTACGAGCTGGTGGCCGGGGCCGATGCCGACGGGCCCGAGGGCGGGGGCTGAGCCGCTCCCGCCGACACGGTTCTTGCTCTCGCCCAGACCAGTCGCTATGGTCCGCCCGTCACGCCGCCCAGGGGGGCAGTGTCTACCGCGCGGCATCCGGGCCATTCGCCCGGGTCACGCAACGCGGTCATCGCAGCCGGCGATGAGATCTGCGGGAGAAAGGTGCACACGGGGATGAGGGTTCTTGTTGCGGAGGGGGGCTACCAGGCCTTCCATCTCGCCGGAGACGACAAGTTCTGGCTGTACTTCGCGTTGGTCGCCGGGCTCGTCGGCATCGTCACCGGCCTGATCCTGGCCCGGGGCGTCATCGCCGCCGACCAGGGCACCGCCAAGATGAAGGAGATCGCCAAGGCGATCCAGGAGGGGGCCGAGGCGTTCCTGAAGCGCCAATTCAAGGTCATCCTCATCATCATCGTGCCGTTGGCCGTGCTGATCTTCTTCACCGCCACCAAGGTGACGCGGCCCAACGGGACGATCGCCCTCTCCTTCGGCGCCGCCGGGGGCTACCGGGTGATCTGCTTCCTGTTCGGGGCGGCGTTCTCCGGCCTCACCGGCTTCATCGGCATGAGCATCGCCGTGCGGGGCAACGTGCGCACCGCCGCCGCCGCCGCCAAGGGCGGCGGCATGGCCGGCGCCCTGCGGGTGGCCTTCCGGACCGGCGCCGTCACCGGCATGCTCTGCGTGGGCCTGGGCCTGCTCGGGGCGACGGCCATCGTCCTCATCTTCCAGAACTCGGCCACCGCCGTCCTGATCGGCTTCGCCTTCGGCGCCTCGCTGCTGGCCCTGTTCATGCGGGTCGGCGGCGGCATCTTCACCAAGGCGGCCGACGTCGGCGCCGACCTGGTCGGCAAGGTCGAAGCCGGGATCCCCGAGGACGACCCCCGCAACGCCGCCACCATCGCCGACAACGTGGGCGACAACGTGGGCGACTGCGCCGGCATGGCCGCCGACCTCTTCGAGTCGTACGAGATCACGATCATCGCCGCCCTGATCCTCGGCTACTCGGCCTTCCGCACGCTGCCCGGGCATGTCCTCAACCCGACGCCGGCCGTCATCTTCCCGCTCATCGTGCCGGCCATCGGGATCTTCGCCTCGGTCATCGGCGTGTACGCCGTACGGGCCCGGGCCAAGGACCGCAACGCCATGGCCCCGATCAACCGGGGCTTCTGGCTCTCGGCGCTCCTCACCGTGATCGCCACCTTCTTCATCGCCCAGTACTACGTCCACGACCTCAAGGTCTTCTGGGCCGTGCTGACCGGCGTCATCCTGGCCCTGGTGGCCAGCCAGATCACCGAGCAGTTCACCTCCACCGAGCGGGGCCCGGTCAAGGAGATCGCCGAGTCGGCCCGGACCGGTCCGGCGACCACGGTGCTCGCCGGCATCGCCATCGGCCTCGAGTCGTCGGTGTGGGCCATCATCGCCATCGCCATCGCCATCGGTGTGGCCATCGGCCTCGGCGGCGGCAACATCGAGTACTCCTTCTACCTGGTGGCCCTCATCGGCATCGGCCTCCTGGCGACCACCGGCATGGTGGTCTCCGAGGACAGCTTCGGCCCGGTGTCGGACAACGCCGCCGGGGTGGCCGAGATGTCCGGTGAGTTCACCGGCGACGCCGAGCGGATCATGGTCAGCCTCGACGCCGTGGGCAACACCACCAAGGCCATCACCAAGGGCGTGGCCATCGGTTCGGCGGTGATCGCCGCCGTGGCCCTGTTCGCCTCGTTCATCGAGACGGTCGGCCAGCAGCTCCATCTGTCGACGGTCAACCTCTTCCACAACCCGCTGACCCAGATCAACGTGTCGAACCCGACGACCTTCACCGGCCTGCTCATCGGCGGTTCGGTGGCCTTCTTGTTCTCGGCCCTGGCCATCCGGGCCGTCGGCCGGTCGGCCGGCACCGTGGTCCAGGAGGTGCGTCGCCAGTTCCGCGAGCACCCGGGGATCATGGACTACTCCGAGAAGCCCGAGTACGGCCGGGTCATCTCGATCTGCACCGCCGCCGCCCAGCGTGAGCTGGCCACGCCGGCCCTGCTGGCCATCCTGACCCCGGTCATCGTGGGCTTCGGCATCAACTACCTGGCCCTCGGCGCCTTCCTGGCGGCGGCCATCCTGACCGGCCAGCTGATGGCCAACACGCTGTCGAACTCCGGTGGGGCGTGGGACAACGCCAAGAAGTACATCGAGGACGGCAACGAGGGCGGCAAGGGGTCCGAGGCCCACAAGGCGGCGGTCATCGGCGACACCGTCGGTGACCCGTTCAAGGACACCGCCGGCCCGGCGCTCAACCCGCTGATCAAGGTGATGAACCTGGTGTCGCTGCTGATCCTCCCGGCCGTGATCACCCTGCGGAACAACCAGGGCGCCCGGTACGCCATCGCCGCCGCCGCCCTGGTCGTCCTGCTGGCCGCCATCGCCTTCTCCAAGCGCAAGTCCGAGGGCGTGGGCGGCGGCGACGTCCCGGCCGTGTCGGCGGCCGCGACCGCAGCACCGGCGGTGGCGCCGGTCGCCTCGGGCGACTGAGTGCCGGGGCCTCCGGGGGCCGTTGCCGAACGATCACGCCAGAGCAGGTCACGGGTGGGCACAGGGGTCCCGGACCCTCCGGCTCGATGCAGCCTCGAGTGAGAGCGTCTTGACAGGGACGGGGTCGGACCGGGAGCCTGTCGGCGTGCGTACCCGATCGACCATCCACGACGTCGGCTCGTGGCGACCCGCGTCGTCCCCCGGGGGACGGTCGTCGCAGACATGGAGGCCGTCGCATGGGTAAGGCACTGGTGATCGTGGAGTCGCCGGCGAAAGCCCGGACGATCGGGGGGATGCTCGGGTCGGACTTCATCGTCGAGTCGTCCATCGGCCACGTCCGGGACCTGCCCCGTGGGGCCGACGAGGTCCCGGCCGCCTACAAGGGCGAGGGCTGGGCCCGGCTCGGGGTCGACGTCGACAACGGGTTCAAGCCCCTGTACGTCGTCTCGGGCGACAAGAAGTCGGTCGTGGCCAACCTGAAGCGCCTCTTGAAGGACGCCGACGAGCTCTACCTGGCCACAGACGAAGACCGCGAGGGCGAGTCCATCGCGTGGCATCTCTTCGAGGTGCTGTCGCCTCGGGTGCCGGTGAAGCGCATGGTCTTCCACGAGATCACCCCGGCGGCCATCGAGCGGGCCGTGGAGGAGTGGCGGGAGCTGGATCGTCGCCTGGTCGACGCCCAGGAGGCCCGCCGGATCCTCGACCGGCTCTACGGCTACGAGGTCTCCCCGGTGCTGTGGAAGAAGGTCATGCCCCGTCTCTCGGCCGGGCGGGTCCAGAGCGTGGCCACCCGCATGGTGGTCGAGCGGGAGCGGGCCCGCATGCGGTTCCGTTCGGCCACCTGGTGGGGGGTCGAGGGAACCTTCGCCGCGCCGGGCGGCCACCAGGCGGCGCCCGGCGCCCCGGCCACCTTCGGGGCCAACCTGCTGTCGCTGGACGGGACGTCGCTGGCCACCGGCCGGGACTTCACGGCCGAGGGAGCAGAGACGTCGCCCGGGCGGGCCCGGGTGTTGAACGAGCAGGAGGCCCAGGCGCTGGTGGCCGGCCTCGACGGCCAGCCCTTCGAGGTGCGCTCGGTCACCGAGCGCCCGTTCCGCCGCTCGCCGGCCCCGCCGTTCATGACCTCGACGCTGCAGCAGGAAGCCGGGCGCAAGCTCCGCTTCAGCGCCCAGCGGGCCATGCAGGTGGCCCAGCGGCTCTACGAGCAGGGTTGGATCACCTACATGCGGACCGACTCGACGACGCTGTCGGACCAGGCGCTCACGGCGGCCCGGAACCAGGCCACTACGCTGTACGGCAAGGACTACGTCCCGGCCAACCCTCGGCGCTACGAGCGCAAGGTGAAGAACGCCCAGGAGGCCCACGAGGCGGTCCGCCCGGCCGGGGAGTCCTTCCGGACCCCCGAGGAGGCGGCCCGGTCGCTGTCGGGGGACGAGCTGCGGCTCTACGAGATGATCTGGATGCGCACGGTGGCGTCCCAGATGGCCGACGCCACCGGGACGTCGGCGCAGGTCCGCCTGGTCGGGACCGTGGCCGCCGGGGCCGGAGCCGACGCGTCCGGCCTGACCGGGGTGGCGGCCGAGTTCCAGGCGTCGGGCCGGGTCATCGCCTTCCCCGGCTTCCTGCGGGCCTACGTCGAGGGCGAGGACGACCCCGACGCCGAGCTGGCCGACCGCGAAGTGGTCCTGCCGCCGGTGGCCGAGGGCGACGCCGTGGCCCCCCTGGCCTTCGAGCCCGGCTCGCACAGCACCCAGCCCCCGGCCCGTTACACCGAGGCCTCCCTGGTCAAGGCCATGGAGGAGTTGGGCGTCGGTCGTCCCTCGACCTACGCCAGCGTGATCGCCACCATCCTCGACCGCGGCTATGTCTGGAAGAAGGGGCCGGCGCTGGTCCCGACCTTCACCGCCTTCGCCGTGGTCGGCCTGCTGGAGCGGTACTTCGGCAACCTGGTCGACTACAGCTTCACCGCCTCGATGGAGGACGACCTCGACGAGATCGCCAGCGGGCGCGAGGAAGCCCTGCCGTGGCTGTCGCGCTTCTACTTCGGGTCCGACAACACCGCCGACAACGGGGGCGCGCTCGGCCTCAAGCCGGCGGTGGCCACACACCTCGGTGATATTGACGCCCGCGAGATCAACTCGATCCCCATCGGGGCCGACGCCAACGGCGAGGAGATCGTGGTCCGGGTGGGCCGCTACGGCCCGTACCTGCAGCGGGGCGAGGACCGAGCCTCGATCGCCGACGACGTGGCCCCCGACGAGCTGACCGTCGAGCGGGCCGAGGAGCTGTTGGCCGCCCCGTCCAACGACCGGGTGCTCGGCACCGACCCCGAGACCGGCCTGCCGGTCCAGGTGCGGGCCGGGCGTTTCGGGCCCTACGTCCAGTTGGGCGACGTGGTCGACGGGGCCCCCAAGCCGAAGACCTCGTCGTTGTTCGCCTCGATGTCGCCGGCCACCCTCACCTTCGACGAGGCGCTGCAGCTGCTGCAGATCCCCCGGGTGGTCGGCACCGACGCCGAGACCGGCGAGGAGGTGGTGGCCCACAACGGCAAGTTCGGTCCGTACCTCAAGCGCGGGACCGACACCCGGAGCCTGACCACCGAGGAGCAGCTCTTCACCGTGGACCTCGACGAGGCCCGGGCCATCTTTGCCCAGCCGAAGCAACGTCGAGGCCGGACGGCGGCCGGGCCGCTGAAGGAGCTCGGGGCCGACCCGGCCACCGGCCTGCCCATGGTGCTGCGCGACGGGCGATTCGGCCCCTACGTCACCGACGGCACCACCAACGCGTCGTTGCGTCGGGGCGACGACGTGGAGACCATCACCCTCGACCGGGCGGCCGAGCTGCTGGCCGAGCGACGGGCGGCCGGCCCGTCGACCCGCAAGCGCGCCGGTGGGGCCAAGAAGGCGGCCAAGAAGACCACCGCCAAGAAGACGGCGGCCAAGAAGACCACCGCCAAGAAGACGGCGGCCAAGAAGACCACCGCCAAGAAGACCGCCGCCAAGAAGACGGCGGCCAAGACGTCCGCGGCCAAGAAGGCTCCTTGACCGAGGCCGGTCGGGGTCGGCTGGTCGCCCTGGAGGGGATCGACGGCTGTGGGAAGTCGACCCAGGCGAGCGCGTTAGCCGAAGCACTCGGCGCCGTCCTGACGCATGAGCCGGGAGCGACCGAACTCGGTCGGGCCCTACGGAGCCTGCTCCTCGACCCGGGACCGCCCGGGCCGACCGAGCGGACCGAGGCGCTGTTGATGGCGGCCGACCGGGCGGAGCACGTGGCCCGGGTGGTGGATCCGACCCTCGCCGTGGGCCGTTGGGTGGTGACCGACCGGTACTCGGGCTCGACCCTCGCCTACCAGGGCTGGGGCCGGGGCCTCGACATCGAGGGGTTGCGGCGGATCGTGGACTTCGCCACCGGCGGTCTCGAGGCCGACCTGTCGGTGCTGGTCGACGTGGGCCTGGACGTCGCCCGACGCCGGCTGGGGGCGACGTCGGGCGATCGGATGGAGGGCCTGGACGAGGCCTTCTTCGAGCGGGTCCGACAGGGTTTCCACGCCCAGGCCGAGGCCGACCCCCGCCACTGGGCGGTCGTCGACGGCAGCCGGGACGCCATCTCGGTGGCGGCCGACGTGGCCACCGTGGTCCGGGACCGTCTCGGCTGGCCGGACGTTCAGCCCGGCCCCCGGCAGTGACCGTGGACGACCTCGAGCGGCGGACCGACGACGGCGGCCCGGCCGGGGAGGAGCGTCCGGTCCGGGCCCTCTTCGACGAGGTCGTCGGTCAGGAGGCGGCGGTCGAGGCCCTGCGAGCGGCGGCCCACAACCCGGTCCACGCCTACCTGCTCACCGGCCTCCCGGGCGCCGGGTCTCGGGCGGCCGCCCGAGGGTTCGGTGCGGCCCTGCTCTGCCAGTTCGGGGGCTGTGGTCGCTGCCGGGACTGCGTCCGGGCGTTGGCCGGCACCCATCCCGACCTGGTCGTGGTCGAGCGGACCGGCGCGTCGATCGACGTCGACGAGGCTCGGCGGCTGGTGGGCTTGGCCCAGCGGCGGCCGTACGAAGGGGATCGACAGGTCCTGGTGGTGACGGACGTCCACCTGGCCACCCGCTCGGCGCCCGCCCTCCTCAAGACGGTCGAGGAACCACCTCCCTCGACGGTGTTCGTGCTCCTGGCCGACCAGGTGCCCCCCGAGCTCGTCACCGTGGCCAGCCGGTGCGTGGAGGTGGCGTTCCCACCCGTCCGGGCATCGGTGATCGAGCGGCGCCTGGTGGCGGACGGTGCCCCCGCCGACCTGGCCCGGTTGGCCGCCCAGTCCTGCGGGGGCGACGTGGACCGGGCCCGACTGCTGGTCGACGACACCGGTCTGGTGGACCGTCTGACGCTCTGGCAGTCGGTGCCCCGTCGCCTCGACGGCCACGGGGCGACCGCTGGTGAGCTCGCCCGGGAGCTCCTGGCCGCTGTCGAGGCGGCGCTCGAGCCGCTGCGGGCGCGCCACGCCGAGGAGCTGCGCCTGCTCGGTGAGGACGCGGCGTCGCTCGGTGTCCGGGGCGTCCCCGGGCGCAAGGACGTCACCGATCGCCAGCATCGGGAGGAGCGTCGATGGCGGGCCGACGAGCTGCGGGCTGGCCTCGCCGTCTTGGCCCGGGCCTACGGCGATCGGCTGGCCGCCGATGCCGAGGCCAACCGGTTCGGTGACGCCGAAGGCCGGCGTCGGGCGCGCGGCTGTGCCGACGCCGTGGCCGTGATCACCGAGACGGCGGTGGCCATGAAGCGGAACCCGAACGAGACGCTGCTGCTCGAAGGCTTGTTGATCCGCCTGTCCCGGATCGGCGTCTAGCTCCCGACCGGCGGGCCTCGCCTCGTCCGATAGCCTCTCGTGGTCATCGCCTGGGTAGCTCAGTCGGCAGAGCAGCGCACTCGTAATGCGCAGGTCAGGAGTTCGAATCTCCTCCCAGGCTCCAGCGCAGAGGTGGTGTTCGACCACCGTTCCCTCTCCGGCGGCCGGCCGCGCCCCACCGATGCTGGAACTCCGCCGCTGCGGTGTCACACCCGCCCGGGCACCGGCGTCAACTTCTCGAGTTGGCACCAAGGAGGGCAACCATGGGTGACGGGACGAACCTCGACGTCGAGATCGTGGTGGTGGGAGCGGGCCTCGCCGGATTGACCGCCGCCACGGTGGCCGCCCGGCGGGGTTCGTCGGTGGCAGTGCTCGACCTCCGCTCGGTCGGCGGTCGGGCCCGAAGCGACCAGCGTGACGGGTTCGTCCTCAACCAGGGCCCGCACGCCCTGTACCGGGCCGGTCGGGGCGCCGAGGTGCTGGCCCGGCTCGGGGTGCGCTACCACGGCGCCACCCCGTTCCCCGTCGCCGCCGGCTACCGGGCGACGACGGGAGATCTCGGTCGACTGCCCACGTCGGCCTCGTCGTTGCTCCGCTCGCCGCTGGTGGGGCTGGCCGACAAGGTACGCCTGGGTCGACTCCTGGCCGGGCTCTCGAAGCTCGATGCGGCCGCCGTGGCGTCGGTGAGTGCGGCCGAATGGATCGCCTCGCTCGGGCTCTCGGCGGACGGCGTCGCCGTGCTGTCGGCCCTGGCCCGGGTGGCGACGTACGCCGGCGACCTCGAGCTCGTCTCGGCCGATGCCGCCGTCGGCCAGCTGCGGCTGGCGGCCACGGGGAACGTGCTGTACCTCGACGGCGGCTGGCAGACGCTGGTCGACGGGCTCGCCGCCGCCGCCTCGACCGCCGGGGTCCGGCTGCTCGAGGGAGAGCGGGTACTCGAGGTCCGGGCCGGTGCGCCGGGCCGATGGGAGGTGACGACGGCGACGAGGAAGGTGCGGGCGGCCTCGGTGGTGGTGGCCGCCGGCGGTCCCGCCGCCGCCCGGGCCCTGCTGCCCGACGCCCCCGACTGGGAGCTCGGGCCGCCGGCCACGGCCGCCTGCCTCGATCTAGGGCTGCGCACCCCGCCGCCGACCAAGGTGGCGTACGGGCTCGACGCCCCCCTGTACTTCTCCACCCACGGCCCGCGAGCGAACCTGGCCCCCAACGGCGGGGCGGTCGTGCACGTCATGCGCTACGGGGCGCGGACGTCGGCCGAGGACCGCGCCGACCTGTGGACGTTCGCCCGAGCGTGCGGTGTGCGCGAGGACCAGGTGGTCGTCCGACGGTTCCTCCACGCGATGCTGGTCTGCCCGGCCCTGCCGGGCCCCGGTCGCGGGCTCGCCGGGCGCCCGGGCCCGACGGCGACCGGCACGCCGGGCCTGTTCCTGGCCGGCGACTGGGTGGGGCCCGAGGGCCTGTTGGCCGACGCCGCCCTGGCCAGCGGCGAGGTCGCCGGTCAGGCGGCCGCCGAACGGTCCCGGGGTGACCGCACCCCGCTCGGTGCCATGGTGGAGCGATGAGCACCGCCGACGACGACTTCGTCGCCGAACGTCCCCGACTGCTCGGCCTCGCCTACCGCATCCTCTCCAGCTACGGCGACGCCGAGGACGTGGTGCAGGAGGCCTGGATCCGTTGGCAGGGTGTCGACCACGGCGCCATCGAGGTGCCGGCCGCCTTCCTCACCACGGTGGTGACCCGCCTGGCCCTGGACCGGGTGCGGACCGTGGCCCGGCGGCGGGAGCAGTACGTCGGACCCTGGCTTCCCGAGCCGGTCGCCGTCGGCCCGGGGCCCGAGGAGCACACCGAGATGGCCGAGTCACTGACGCTCGGGTTCTTGCTGCTGCTGGACCGGCTCACGCCCACCGAGCGGGCGGTGTGGCTGCTGGCCGACGTGTTCGGCGAACCGTTCGGCCTCATCGCCTCGGCCACCGGCAAGAGCGAGGCGGCCTGCCGGCAGATCGCCTCCCGGGCCCGCCGGCGCCTCCGGGCGGAGCGGCCGGCGCCGCCCGAGCAGCTCGAGGCGGGGCTCCTGGCCCAGCTGATGCTGGCCGTGGCCGCCGGTGACCTGACCAAGACGCTCGAACTGCTCGATGCCGACGTGGTGCTGGTGAGCGATGGCGGGGCCGAGCACCGGGCGGCCCGTCATCCCGTCGTCGGTGCCGACCGGGTGGCCCGGTTCGTCATCAACGTCTCTCGCCGGGGCGAACTGACCGACCTGCGGGAGGTCAACGTGAACGGGTCGGCGGGTCTCTGGGTGGAGATCGACGGCGTCATGCCGATCGTGATCACCGGCGAGCAGAAGGGCGGGAAGGTGACCCGCATCTTCTGGCTCCTGAACGACGAGAAGTTGGGCGCCGTCACTCGGGCGTCGGTCATCGAATGAGCCGCGGCAACGAGGGAGGCAGTGCAATGAGCAAGCTGGCAGTGGTGGCCGAGGGCACCACCCGGGCCGACCCGGCGGCCGTCTGGTCGCTCGTGGCCGACGCCAACACGTATCCCGTCTGGGGCCCCTGGAACGACGGGGGCTACCGACCGGCGGCCGCCGGACCGTCGACCAAGGGCCAGGTCCAATGGTTCCGCTACGGGCGTCGTACGACCACGACGGAGCGGATCCTGGAGGTGGAGGAGCGGCGGCGGCTGGTGTACACCGTCGAACACGGCCTCCCGGTCAAGCACTACCGGGCCGAGGTGCTCCTCACCCAGAACGCTTCGGAGGGGACCACCATTTCCTGGCGGGCCACGTGGGACGCCACCGTGCTCGGTCGGTTGGTGCGGCGCCGGCTGCAGCAGACCTACGTGGAGGTGGTGGCGGCCCTGGTGGCGGCGGCCGAGCGGACCGGGTCTCCGACGTGACCGCCCGGGCCGTTCGTCACGCCACCGAGCGGGCCGAGGGTGGGGGACCGCGTCTCGACCGCCCGCTGGCCGCCTCGATCGACGTGGCGACGACACCCGGGCGGGTGTGGGCGGTGGTGGCCGACCTCCGCCGGACGGGCGAGTGGTCGCCCGAATGCGCCCGGGTGCTGCCGTTGGGTGCGCTGCGCCGGGGTGGGTGGCTGGTCGGCGTGAACCACCGGCGGGCGGTGGCCTGGGTCACCCTGTCGCGCATCGTCCGCTACGAGCCCGAGGTGGAGATCGCCTGGCGCGTCCTCACCAACGGGGCCGTGTGGTCCTACCGCCTCGAGCCGACCGAGACCGGCACCCGGATCGTGGAAACGCGCGACACCCCTCGGGGGATCAGCCGTTTCGCTCGGGGGTTCACCCGGGTGTTGCTCGGCGGCCAGCGGGCCCACGACGACGAACTCGAAGCCGGCATGCACGCGGGGCTGCGCCGCATCCGGGCCCTTTCCACTGGGACCGCCGCCCCTGGGACCGCTGCCCCGGGACCGCTGCCACCGGGACCGCTGCCACCGGGACCGATGCTCGACGATCGCGGCGTGGTGGCCGACCGACCGGGCCGTGTACGCTCGCCCCGAGCCGAGGGCCGGTCCGATCCCGGACGATTTCGTCTGCGATCGTCGGGCGTTCCGATGTGCCCCCGCCCGGCTGACCGGCCGAGGGTCGAGTGGGAGGAGGGACCACCGGATCATGGAGACGTCCCTCGACGTCAGCGTGACCTGGCGCAACCAACTCGCGGTCGTCGTCGTGTCCGGCGAGCTCGATCTGACCACCGGGGTGCAGCTGCGGACGACGGTCGACAGCCTGGTCTCGCCGGAGCACTCGACGATCGTGGTCGATCTCGGCCCCACGACCTTCCTCGGCTCCACCGGGCTGGCCATGCTGCTGGCCGCCCACAAGCGGTGCCGGGAGGCCGGCGGGGAGTTGCGGGTGGTCGCCGCCGACCCCATGATCCGCGAGGTCTTCGCCGTGACCAACGTCGACTCGATCCTCCCGCTGTACCCGACGCTCGACGCCGCCGTCTGACGGCACGGCGGTCCGGCCGCTCGC
The DNA here is from genome assembly GCA_963730735.1 of uncultured Acidimicrobiaceae bacterium. Classification (GTDB taxonomy): domain Bacteria; phylum Actinomycetota; class Acidimicrobiia; order Acidimicrobiales; family RAAP-2; genus CAVSSX01. The sequence continues at coordinate 278,265 of CAVSSX010000007.1, read as the reverse complement.
CTTGGTGACGATCACGTGATCGGCGCGAACGATCGCCGCTGTGAGATTGCGGTGCCATGAAAATTCAGCGGGTCTCTCCGCCGACCTGGGCGCGAACGTCCAGCTAGTCCGGCCGGCGACGCCTGGAGCGCCCATCGGGGGCCGGTGACCGGGGCGGCGATCGCTCCGTACACTCCCCACGCGGCCGTCCTCGGGCCGCCACCGGTTGGGATCGTCGACGCCGACGTGGCCCACGACCGGTCGACACCGGCATCGAAAGGGCACGGCATGGCCATCACCGGGGTACCCGAGTTCCCCTGTCCCACCCCGCAGTGCCCGGGCGTGCTCCGGTACCCCCTGCCGGCGAGGCTCGACGGCGATCTGGTCCGGTGCCGACCGAAGGAGTGGTCGATGCCGGCCACGGTGGAGTGCACCCGGACCTGGCAGTGGGACGCACTGCGCGAGGAGTGGCGCCCCGTCCGGCGGTCCGAGCGACCCCGCCGGAGCGCGTAGGGCGAGGCAACGCTCGGCGGGTGGCGCACGGCGACCGTTCTCGGGACCCGGGAAGAGAATGGCGCAGAGGGGTGTAAATTGCTCGGGTTCTCCGGCGGAGGGAGATCCACATGACAACGGCGGGACACTACGCGGTCTGTCGACCGGTGCGTCTGTCGTGGTTCGAGAACGACCACGGTGAATGGCACTGGCTGCATACCGACGATGGGCTCTGGGAGGTCATCTGCGCGCAGTGTGGCGACAGGGACGGCCCACCGGACCATCAGGAGGCGGAGATCAGGGAGCTGCGCGGCCCCTACCCGCACGAGCAGGCCCGTGAGGTGGTCATCTACCACGCCGCCGGCGGGGTGCACCCCGAGCTGGCGGACGACGACGGGCAGTTGCCCGACCCGAGCTGGCGACGTCGGCCGGCCGAGGCCTCGTCGGGCCGCACCGGGGCCGAGACGGTCGAGGTCGACGGCATGGTCCGGGGCCGTGCCCTGGGGGCCGAGCTCCGCCGGTCGGCCGGCGGGCCGAGCACGGTCAAAGCGACGGAGCGCGGGTCGACGGCCCACCTGAAGCGGGTGGCGCGACGGGCGGTCGCCCGGGGCTCGAACACCCAGACGCGGCGGCGCACCCGGGAGCTCGGACGGTAGGTCAGGCATCGGGTTTCGGTGGGCGAGCACGCCGGAGGTGGCCGCACTACGGTGCGGAACGTGACTGAGAGCCAGAAGGTCGAACAGGTCTGGGAAACTCCCTCGCTGGAGGAGATCCCGATCATCACCAAGGGCCACGTGGCCGCCATGGAGACGAGCGACGACGACGCCGTCTGGTCCCAGGCCGGGATGCACCATCTGCTCCTGCGCACCGTGGGCCGACGCAGTGGCAACGAGCACAAGGTGGCGCTGCCGTTCTGGCGAGACGCCGACGGCGTCCGCATCGTGGCCGCCTCCTTCGCCGGGGCCCCGCAGCACCCGTCGTGGTACCTCAACCTGGCCGACCGCTCGGCCAACCCCGAGGTGCTGGTGAAGGTGCAGGGCGGCTCGTTCTGGTCGGCGGCCGAGATCCTCGACGGTGACGAGTACGCCGCCGCCTGGGAGGGCCTCAACCGCGACCGGGCCTGGTACAACGACTACCAGGCCAAGACGGCTCGGCGGATCCCGCTCGTGCGGTTCCCCGAGACCCGCCCCGCCTGACCTACCCGGCCTGACCGGTCGCCCCCGGTCTACTGTGGCGGGCATGGACCGAGACCAGCTGCGCGAGACCCTGCTTCGTTCGATCGAGGGGCGTCGACTCCTCGAGCACCCCTTCTACCGACGGTGGGAGGCCGGGACGCTGGACCGGTCGGAGCTGGCCACGTACGCCGAGCAGTACCGGACCATCGAGCGAGCCCTGCCGGGCGTGCTCGACACGGTGGTCGACGACCTGCCCCCGGGCCCGGCCCGCCAGTTCGTGGCGGCCAACCTGGCCGACGAGCTGGGCCGACCGGTGGCCCACACCGAGCTGTTCGAGTCCTTCGCCGACGCCGTCGGGGCCCGGTCCGAGGTGCCGGCCACGCCGGCCACGGCCGACGTGGTGGCCTGCCAGACGGCGGCCACCCGCCGCAGCCCGCGCGCCGCCCTGGCCGCCCTGGCCGCCTACGAGCTGCAGTCGGAGGCCATCGCCGCCTCCAAGGCGGACGGGCTCCGTTCCCACTACGGGATCGACGACCGGGGAACCCGCTTCTGGGACGTGCACGCCTCGATGGAGGCGTCGCACGCCGAGTGGTCGATCGACGCCCTGGCCACGCTCGTGGCCAGCCCGGAGGACCTGGCCGAGGTGGCCGACGCCGCCGACGCCGCCGCCCGGGCCTGGTGGTCCTTCCTCGACGACCGGGAAGCCTCGGCGCCCGCCGTCACGGTCGGCTGAGTCGGCCGAGGGCCGGCTGACCGGGGCCGGCCCCGGCGCGGCGAGGAGCCTCGGGACCCGACCGTGCCAGTATCGGGGGATGGCACCGCTGGACCGGCGCGTTCTCGACGATCTCCGAGCGGTCGTCGGCCCCGAGCACGTGGTGGTCGACCGCGAGGTCGTCGCCTCGTATGCCCGTGACTGGACCGGACGCTTCGAGGGAACGTCCCCGGCCGTGGTCCGCCCGGCCACGACCGCCGAGGTGGCGGGGGTGGTGGACCGCTGTCGGACGGCGGGCGTGGCGTTGGTGCCCCAGGGCGGCAACACCGGGCTGGTCGGTGGCGGGGTGCCGCTCGGCGGCGAGGTGGTGCTCAGTCTGCGACGGCTGGCCGAGGTGGGACCGGTCGACCCGCTCTCGGGCCAGCTCACCGCGGGCGCCGGGGCGACCATCGGCGACGTGCAGCGGGCCGCCGCCGCCGCCGGCTGGGTCTACGGGGTCGACCTGGCCAGTCGGGACTCGGCCACCGTCGGCGGCACCGTGGGCACCAACGCCGGCGGGCTCCACGTGCTGGCCCACGGGGCCACGCGGGCCCAGGTCCTGGGCATCGAAGCGGTGCTCGGCACCGGGTCGGTCATCTCCCACCTCGGCGGGCTGCTGAAGGACAACACCGGCTACGACCTGCCGGGCCTGCTGTGCGGGAGCGAGGGCACGCTCGGGGTGGTGACCCGGGTGCGGCTGCGCCTGGTCCCGCCGCGACCCGAGACGGTGGTGGCCCTGTTGGCCTTCGCCGAGGTGGCCTCGGCGGTCGAAGCCGCGGCCGAGCTCCGCCGGGCGCTGCCCGAGCTCCAGGCGGTCGAGTTCTTCGTGGACGCCGGGGTGGCCCTCGTCTGCGAGGCCCTCTCTCTGGCCCCACCCTTCCCCGATCACCACCCCGCCTACCTGCTGGTCGAAGTGGCCGGGATGTCGGACCCGACCGCCGAGGTGGCGGCGGCCATCGACGGCCTGGCCGACGTGGCCGACGTGGCCGTGGCCGTCGACGCCCCCCGCCGGGCCCAGCTCTGGCGCTACCGGGAAGGACACTCCGAGGCGGTCAACGGCCTCGGCCAGCCCCACAAGATGGACGTCACCCTGCCGGCCCCGGCGTTGGCCGACTTCGTCGAGTCGATCCCCGGCGTGGTGCGCCAGGTGGCACCCGGCGCGGCCACGTGGTTGTGGGGTCACGTCGCCGACGGCAACGTCCACGTCAACGTCACCGGCCTGGCGCCCGACGACGACACGGTCGACGACCGGGTGCTGGTCCACGCGGCGGGGCTCGGGGGCAGCATCAGCGCCGAGCACGGGATCGGGACGGCCAAGCGGCGCTGGCTGCACCTCAATCGCAGCCCCGAGGAGCTCGCCGCCTTCGCCGCCATCAAGGCCGCCCTCGATCCAGCCGGGATCTTGAACCCCGGGGTCCTGCTCCCGGCGCCCTGACGGGTGGCTCAGTCCGGGCCGCAGGTCGCCATGGCGTCGGCGAAGGCGTCGGCCCGCTGCCGGTAGTCGGCGAACTGCCCGAAGCTCGGGGCGGCCGGCGAGAGCAGCACGACCCCGTCGGGCACGGCCCACGAGTAGCCGAGGGCCACGGCGTCGCCCAGGCTGGCGCAGTCGATGACCTCGGTCGGCGGCCCCGGGTGGGCGTCGATGGTCCGGTGGATCCTCGGCCCGCTGTCGGGCAGGGTGAGCACGAGCGTGTCCTCCGACCGCCCGGCCACGGCTTCGGCCAGCGGGGCGTAGTCGATCCCCCGGTCGTAGCCGCCGACCAGCAGGGCCACCCGTCGATCGGCGAAGCCCTCCAGCGCCGCCAGGGTCGGGAGCACGTTCGTCGACAGGCTGTCGTCCACGAACTCCACCCCGCCGCGGCGCCCGATCGACCGCAGTCGGCTGGGCAGGCCCTCGAAGCCGCGGGCGGCGTCGGCCAGGGCGTCGGGGTCGTCGGCCCCGGGGACGCCGAGCGCCTCCAGGACGGCCGCCGGCGATGGCCGCGTTGCGGGCGTTGTGACGGCCGCGCAGACCGAGGGCCTCGATCCACCGGGGGACGTCGGAACCCGGCGCCGGGACCCAGCGCACCTCGGGCCCGAGCGACGCCCGGCGGGCGGCCAGGAGCTCGCTGTCCCCGTTGGCCACCGTCAGCCGGGCCCCGGGCCGGGTGCAGATCGAGAGCTTGTCGCGGAAGTAGGTGGCCTCGTCGCCGTGCCAGTCCAGGTGGTCGGGGAAGAGCGAGGTCACGGCCACCACCGGTGGCGACGTGCCGACATCGGTCGCCTGGTAGCTCGAGGTCTCGACGACCACGTAGTCGAACGGCCCGGTGAGGAGGGGGTCGTAGGGGGGCTGGCCGATGTTCCCGCCGAGGAGGGGCCGGTGGCCGAGCCCGGTGAGCAGGTGGCCGGCGATGGAGGTCGTGGTGCTCTTGCCCTTGGTGCCGGTCACCAGCACGACCCGGTCCCGGTCGACCTCCTCCAGCCACAGGCCGAGGCCGCCGACCACCGGGATCCCGGCCGCCTCGAGTCGGGCCACCTCGGGCCGATACCGGCTGATGCCCGGGGTCTTGACCACGACGTCGCAGCGCAGCAGGAGGTCGAGACCCCCGTGGGCGGTGGCCACCACCTGGCGGCCGTCCACGCCTGCGGGCGGAGGACGGTCGTCGACCAGGACGGCCGCCACCCCGAGGGCGTCGAGGCGTCGGAGGTTGGCGGCACCCTCGACGCCGAGCCCCCACACCCCGACCGAGCGGCCCCGGAGGTCAGACCAGCTGATCGTGGGGCGCGGCGTCACGAGGTCGTCCGGCTAGCTCGGGGCCGTCGGTGCGATAGGCGGCGGGCACGAAGTCCGGGCCCATCGGTTGCAACAGCCGGTCGGGACCGTCGAGGTCGTCGCCGGTGGCGGCCAGCGCCGCCGCCAGCTCGCCGAGCAGTCGGTTGGCGTGGCGGTCGGGTCGGGCGGCGGCCAGGGTGAGCGCCGTGCGGCATTCGCCGACGTCGCCGACGCACTCGAACGGCTTGGCATCGGGCGCCAGGCCGAGCAGGGTGGCGAACCGACCGGCCAGATCGGGCTGGGCCAGCGGCTCCCGACCGGCGAAGATCCGGTCCAATGCCTCGGGCCCGAGGAACGGGGCCAGGATCAGGTCGATGAAGCAGCACTTGTCGCACACGCCGCACCAGTGGTCGAGCCGGGCGGCCGGGTCGATGAGGAAGGCCCGGTTACAGCTGCGGAAACTGGCGTGGTACTGCGGGAGGGCGGCGAACCGCTCGGCCACCCAGAGCTCGCTGCGGGCCCGGAGAAAGGAGAAGTAGGCGAGCGGCTCGAGCGACCCTTCGGCCAGCAGCCCGGCGAAGCCCTCCTCGAATTCGAGGCTCTTGGACCACTGGTGGTTGACGGTCTCGCCGTCGACCACCAGGTTGCCCACCGAGGCCGACCACTCGTTGGACATGACGACGGCGTCGTGGCCCCCGAGCGCCGCCGCCATCACGGCGATGGCCGAGAGGATGCCGGTGACCGGCACGTGGCCGTTCAAGAACCCGAGCTCGGTCGACCGCAGCAGCTGGGGATCGATCTCGCGTTCGGCCCGCACGATCGGCAGCCCCGTCACGCCGGCCGGTTCCTCGATGGCGGCGAAGCGATCGCCGGGCCGGTTCACGACGAAGAGCGAGGCGCCCGGGGCCCGCTGCCGGACGGCCTCGACGGTGACGATGGAGTCGATACCCCCACCGAACGGCACCAGGGGGCGGAGCACCGGGGCCGCGGCCGAGGGGGTGACCGGCATCGGCCCGGGTCGGGTCACGGTCGGCTCGGGGGCCTCGAACTCCGGCCCGACGATCCTGAGCTCGGAGAGGTCGAGGTCGTTGGTGTAGGCGAACTCGCCCAGTCCGGCCCGAAGGTAGCGGGCCAGGAACGCCCGCTCGGCGGTGGTGACGGCCAGTGGGCCGAGGTCGACGGTGCCCGGGGCGCTGGTCTTGAAGTACGAGACGCCGGCCAGGAGGAACACCAGCCGGGCGGCGGCGGCCACCGCCGGGCTGGCCCAGTCGCCACCCGGGGCGAACGTGACCATCTCGGTGAACCGGTGCCCGCCCACGGCGTAGTGACAGGTCAGCCGACCCCGGTCGGGGTCGAGGTCGTAGCCCTCGTAGATGAACCGGTCGGCCGGGTCGTGGATCATGGGTCCTCTGGGGTTGCTCGGGTCGCACTGGACCGTCGGGGCGGGCCCCATGCTACGGGCGTGACGCCCCGTTCAGGGGCGGATGCGGGCCAGGATCCCGAACCGGCCGCAGGGTCGCTGGTCGCGGTCGCTGAAGAACGGGCCGTCGCCGCCCGTGGCCACCGCGGCCAGGTGGATCTGCGCCGGTGGCACCCCCGCCTCGACCAGGGTGCGGTGGTTGGCCGCCCACAGGTCGAAGGTCCAGCGTCCGGTGCCGTCGGCCCGAAGGAGCCCGTCGGGGTGGGCAAAGGCCGTGGTCACGGCCTCGGCGACCTCGGGGCCGACCTGGTAGCGGTCCGGCCCGATCGCCGGCCCGATGCCGGCCACCACCCGGTGGGGCGCCGCCCCGAGGCGGGTCATGGTCTCGAGGGCGGCCTCGGCCACCCGGGCGGTGGTGCCCCGCCACCCGGCGTGGACGACCGCCAGGACCCGGGCCAGGGGGTCGACGAGGACCAGGGGGGCGCAGTCGGCGACCAGGATGACCAGGGCCACGCCCGGCTCGGCGGTCACCAGGGCGTCCACCCCGTCGAGGGCGTCGTCGAGCCGATCGCAGCCCCCGACCTCGTTCGGCCGGACCGACGACGGCCACCGCCCGCCCGTGGACCTGGTTGGCGAAGACCAGGTCGTCGACCCGGGCCCCGACGGCCTCGGCCGCCCGACGGCGGTTCTCGGCCACCGCCTCCGGGTCGTCGCCCACGTGGAGGCCCAGGTTGAGGGAGCGGTAGGGGCCGGTCGACACCCCGCCGTGTCGGGTGGTGACGATGGCCTCGACCCCGGCGGCGACCACCGCCGGCCAGCGCAGGACGGGGAAGGGCCCGTCGGTGACGGCGAAGGCCGGGACGGAGGGGGACACGGTCATGGCCGTCCGCCGCTCAGGTCTCGACGGCCTGGCCCCCGACCGAGCGGCGCATGGCGGCGTGCAACCCGTCGGGGGTCAGGACGCCGAGGTAGCGGTCGTCCTCGGCCACGGGGACCCAGCTCACGTCGTGCTCGAGCATCTGGGCCAGGGCCACCCGCAGCGTGCTGCCGAGGGGGATCTCCACGGCGAAGCGGGCCGACCGCTCGGCCACCGTGCCCTCGAGGCCCGGCTCGAGCGGCACCCAACCGGCCAGCACGCCCTGGGCGTCGACGACGACGGCCCACTGGCTGTCGGACCCGTCGGCGGCCGCCCGGGCCTCGGCCATGGACATGCTCTGGGTCACCACCGGTGGGTGGTCGAGGTCGCCCGCCTCCACGCCGACCACGGCCAGCCGCCGGACGCCCCGGTCGGTCCCCACGAAGTCGGCGACGAACGGCGTGGCCGGCCGACCGAGCACCTCGGCCGGGGTGTCGAGCTGCTCGAGCACCCCGCCGCGCGAGAGCACGGCGATGCGGTTGCCCAGCTTGGCCGCCTCGTCGATGTCGTGGGTGACGAAGACGATGGTCTTGCCCAGCTGCGCCTGGAGCTCGAGGAACTGGTTCTGCAGCCGTGTCCGGGTCACCGGGTCGACGGCGGCGAAGGGTTCGTCCATCAACAGCACCGGCGGGTCGGCCGCGAGCGCCCGGGCGACCCCGACCCGCTGTCGCTCGCCCCCCGACAGCTCGTGGGGGAACCGCTGGCCGTACCGGTCCGGGTCCAGACCGACCAGCTCGAGCAGCTCGTTCGACCGGTCGGCCACCCGCTTCTTGTCCCAGCCGAGCAGCCGGGGCACGGTGCCCACGTTGTCGATGACCCGTTTGTGCGGGAACAGGCCGCCCTGCTGGATCACGTAGCCGATGCCCCGCCGGAGCTTGACCGGGTCCATGGCCAGCACGTTCTCGCCGCCGATGAGGATCCGGCCACCGCTCGGCTCGATCAGCCGGTTGATCATGCGCAGCGTCGTGGTCTTGCCGCAGCCCGACGGCCCCACGAAGGCGCACAGCTCACCGTCGTCGATGGTGAGCGACAGGCTCTCCACGGCGACCTCGTCCCGGCCGTAGCGCTTCGACACCTGGTCCAGCGTGATCATGGTGCCGCCACGTTAGTGAGGGGGCGCGCCCGAGACACCGACGTTCGTCCGGCCGCCGCCGGGCCCCCACCGCTATCGTCGTGACGTGCTGGCCGACGCGCAGCCGTTCTTCCGGTGGAGCTACGTCCAGCAGAACTGGAGCCAGATCAGCGCCGATCTGATCCAGCACATCCAGCTCACCCTGATCGCCGTCGGGATCGGGGTCGTCATCTCGCTCCCGCTGGCCCTGCTGGCGTGGCGCTTCCGCCTGGTGCGTCCCCCGGTCTTCGGCATCGCCAGCGCCCTGTACATCATCCCGTCGCTCGCCCTCTTCGCCATCCTCGGCCCCATCACCGGGTACGTGGCCTCGTACACCACGGCCGAGATCGCCCTGGTCGGCTACACCCTGCTGATCCTCATCTGGAACATGGTGGCCGGCCTCGACGCGGTCCCCGAGGACGCCCGTGACGCCGCCCGGGCCATGGGCTACTCGCCCGGGGCAGCCCTGGTGAAGGTGGACCTCCCCTTGGCGCTGCCCTTCATGTTTGCCGGCCTGCGGGTGGCCACGTCCACGGTCATCGGCCTGGTGACGGTGACGGCGCTGATCGGCCTCGGCGGCCTCGGTCAACTCTTCACCTACGGCTTCTCCACCACCTACTACACGCCGATCATCGTCGGCCTGGTGCTCTCGGTGGCGCTGGCCGCCGTCGCCGACCTGCTCTTGGTGATCGTCCAGTACGTGACGCTCCCGTGGGCCCGCCGACCCCGCCGGGCCCGAGGCGGTGCCTGACCGTGCACTTCGCCAACGAGGTCGTCGACTGGTTCCGGGACAACTGGTCGGGGGCCAACGGGATCCCCGAGTTGTTCCTCCGCCAGGCGTGGCTCTCGCTGGCCGTGGTGGCGGCGGCGGTGCTGATCGGCGGCGGGCTGGGGGTGATCCTGGGCCACACCGGTCGCGGGGGACTGGTCGCCGTCAACGCCGCCAATGCCTTCCGGGCCGTGCCGACCCTGGCCCTGCTCACGCTGCTGGCCATCCAGCCCAGCATCTCGCTCACCTGGGGCGGCTTCCTGGCCTCGTGGCTGGCCCTGTTGATCCTGGCCATCCCGCCCATCCTCACCAATACCTACGTGGGCATGCGCCAGGTGGACCCCGACGTCCGCGACGCCGCCGTGGCCATGGGCCTCACCGGGACCCAGGTGCTGGTGCGCGTCGAGGCACCGCTGGCCCTCCCCTTCGTCATGGCCGGGATCCGGACGGCGGCCATCGAGGTGGTGGCCACCTCCACGCTGGCCGCGTACGTGAGCTACACCGACCTCGGGACCTACGTCATCTCGGGCCTCGACAGCCAGGACACGGTCGAGGCCTTCAGCGGGGCCATCCTGGTGGCCGCCCTGGCGGCCCTGGTGGCCGGGCTGATGGGCCTGGCCCAGCGGGCGCTGACCCCGCTGCCGTTGCGCAAGAAGGGGCGGCGGTCGCTGCTCGGCCCGGCCAACCGGGCCGACGTCCGCATGGCGCAGGACGGCTCGTAGTTTTTGACAAATCCGACAGATTCAGTCATGATTACAGGCCGCTGACGACAATTTTACGAAATCGCGCGCAATGGGTATCGCCCTGAGCAGCCGCGAATGGTCAGGAGGCACGACATGAAGATCACGAGAGCACTGCTCGGGGGCGCCGCCATGGCGCTGGGAGCTGGCGGTCACGGTCCCCGCCTCGTTGGCCGGGGCGGCCACGGCCAAGCCGACCATCGTGATCGGCTCGACCAACTTCGAGGAACAGGCCATCGTGGCCAACCTCTACGGCGACGTCCTCCAGAAGGCCGGCTACACGGTGAAGGTCGAGCCCGCCCTGGGCACCCGGGCGGTGGTGGTCCCGGCCCTCGAGAAGGGTCAGATCGACCTCGAGCCCGACTACGCCGGCACCCTGCTCGACTACCTGAACGGCGGCAAGGTCGTCGCCGCCGGCAACAACATCGACACGGCGGTCCCGGCCCTCAAGGCCAAGCTCAAGTCGTCCGGGGCCACCGTGCTCAATCCGGCGCCGGCCATCGACACCAACGTCTTCGCCGTCACCAAGGCCACGGCCAAGAAGGACCACCTGACGACGCTGTCCAGCCTCAAGCCCTACGCCAGCAAGATGGTGCTGGGCGGCCCGCCCGAGTGCCCGACCTTCGCCGGTTGTGAGCCCGGTCTCAAGTCGGTCTACGGCCTCAACTTCTCCAGCTTCAAGTCGCTGGACGAGGCCGGCCCGCTGAGCGTGGCCGCCCTGAAGAACGGCCAGGTCCAGGTGGTCGAGCTGTTCTCGAGTGACGGCAACGTCGTCTCCAACAACTTCGTGGCCCTCACCGACAACAAGCACCTCGAGCCGGCCGACCACATCATCCCGGTCATCCGGAACTCGGTGAACAGCGCCGCCGTGGCCAAGGCGCTGAACGGCGTGTCGGCCAAGTTGACCACCGACCAGATCTCGAAGCTGAACCTGCTGGTCACCGGCTCGCAGAAGGAAGCGCCGGCGACGGTCGCCCAGAACTGGCTGAAGGCCGAGGGCCTGTCCTAGTCGACGGCACCCCGCCCGGCCCGGTGTCGTCCGGTCGGGCGGGGGTGTCGGCCGGCCGCCGTTCGATCAGGGGCCGAACGCCGAGCAGTGAGAGCCCGATCAGTTGCCGGGTCGGATCGGTAGGGGGTCCGGTGTGCCCGCCGATCAGCCCGGCGGAGTCCTCCGGCTCGGTCACCGACAGACCGGCGGCCTTCCAGGCGGCGAACCCGCCGTCGAGATCGGTGGCCCCCCGCAGCCCGAGCGCCTGGAGGCTGGCCGCGGCCAAGCTCGAGGCGTAGCCCTCTTGGCAGATGACCACCACCGGCTGGTCCGGCGTCGGGGCGATCGGCAGCTTGTCGGGGCTGGTCGGGTCGAGCCGCCACTCGAGCACGTTGCGCTCGATGACGACGGCCTCGGGGATGCCACCGAACTCGGCCCGCTGGGCGGCCGGTCGGATGTCGACCAGGAGACCGCCCCGGGCGTGCAGGGCCGCTGCCTGCTCGGGGTCGACGCGCTCGAGCCCCTGGCGGGCCGTCGCCAGCTCGCGCTCGATGGCGCTCACCGGCCCGGTCGCCCGATCCGACTCAGGGCGCCCACGTCGGGTCGCTGCGGTCCTCGGACCGGGTGCGGGTGAGCGTGGACCCCGAGTGCTCGTAGAAGTTCATGGCCGCCAGTGGCGGGGAGTAGGCGTGGACACTGGTGGCGATCGATCCGGCGTCGTTGCGCACATCGTGAACGTAGCGCGGACCGAAGGCGGCGCCGCCGCCGGCGGTGAGGTCGTGGTGCTGCAACGAACCCCGCCCGTTCACCGAGGTCTCCTGCAGCGTCCCGGCCACCACCCAGAATGCCCCGCACGAGCCGCCGTGGTCGTGCAGCTCGAGGTGGCCGCCGACCGGCCAGTGGATCACCCAGATCTCGTGGTCGTCGTTCCATTCGACCAGCTCGTAGGCCCGCTCGGCCAGCGGCTGGGCCAAGCTCTCGTGCCAGGCCAGCGCCTCCTCGGCCCGGTCCTGGGCCAGGCGGAGCAACTCGACCGGCGACCGGCGCTCGGAGGTCAACATCGGCCGCAGGTCGACGGGGGTCGGCGGCTGCCACAGTGTGGTGGTCGGCGTCCGTTGCTCGACGATGGTCACGGCGGTCCTTCCTCATGTGCAGCCGCTGTTTGACTGCTAACTCACTATACCTGACCATGTTAGTCGTCTTTATGGCGGGGGTGGCCGCAGGGCCCCGGCTCGTTGGCGGCCCGGCACGCCGATAGGGTGCAGCCATGGCCGATCAGGCGGCGTTCAGCGAACTGGCGATGGAGCACATGCCGGCGCTGTACAGCGCGGCGCTGCGGATGACCCGGAACCCGTCCGACGCCGAGGACCTCGTGCAGGAGACCTACCTCAAGGCCTACCGGGCCTTCGGGAGCTTCACCGAAGGGACCAACCTGCGGGCCTGGCTCTACCGGATCCTGACCAACACCTACATCAACACCTACCGGGCGGCCAAGCGGCGGCCCGAGATCTCCGACGTGGACGACGTGGAGGACCTCTACCTCTACCACCGGCTGACCCCGTCGGGGACCAACGCCGGCCTCGGACGGAGCGCCGAGGACGTCGCCCTCGACTCGGTGACCGACGACCAGGTGAAGTCGGCGCTCGAGTCCCTGCCCGACACGTTCCGGATGGCCGTGCTCCTGGCCGACGTCGAGGGTTTCTCCTACAAGGAGATCGCCGACATCACCGATGTGCCCATCGGCACGGTGATGAGCCGGATCCACCGGGGAAGAAGGGCCCTCCAGAAGGCGTTGCACGAATATGGAGCGGCACGGGGGCTGGTGGGCAGCTCCCCGGTCCCGGCGGACTGAAGGGAGGTGGTGACGTGGGCGACGACGTAGCAGCGGACGGCTGTGGGGCCGACGGGCTCGATTGCGACGAGGCGATCCATCAGCTCTACCACTACCTCGACGGCGAACTGACCGAGGAGCGACGCTCGGAGATCGCCCACCACCTCGACGGCTGCGGCTCGTGCCACGGCGCCGTCGAGTTCGAGGCCGAACTCCGGGTGGTGATCGCCAACCGCTGCCGGGACCACGTGCCGGAGTCACTGATCTCGCGGATCGCCACCGCCATCGACGAGGAGCGTCGAGGTCACGCCGGCGACAGCGGCGGCCGGACGCACGCCTCCTAGCCGGTGAACGACACCGGCCGTCCACCCGCCGACTCCCCGGCGACGCCCGGCGCCGTCGACTGGGACCTGGCCCGCCGCACCTCGGCCTGGATGGTGTCGCGACGGCGCCCGCCGGCCCACTACGACCACGGGGCGCTGCAGGCCCAGTTCGACGAGCTGACGGCGAAGGCCGAAGCGTTGGTGATCTCGGCGACCGGGTTGCGGCCGACCACCGGTCCGGCCCGGGCCCGGGTCACCGATCGCCAGGGCTGGGTCGAGGCCAACGTGGCGTCCATCCAGCGGCTGGTGGGACCGGCGCTCGAGCGGTTCGCCACCGAGCGCCGGGGCCAGCTGGCCGGATTGGCCCCCCGCCTGGGCGCACCCCTGGCCGGGTTGAGCCGCTCGGCCGGCGGGGTGGAGCTCGGGGCCGTGCTGGCGTACATGGCGACCCGGGTCCTCGGCCAGTACGACCTGCTGCTCACCGACGAGGCCGCCGACGACCAGGACCTGGTGTACTTCGTCGGCCCCAATATCGTCGCCCTCGAGGAGCGCCACGGCTTCCCCCCGGACCAGTTCCGCCTGTGGCTGGCCATCCACGAGGTCACGCATCGTTGCCAGTTCACGGCCGTGCCCTGGCTGCGGGGCCATTTCGTGTCGTTGATCGACCGGGGCCTCGAGCCCAACCTGGCCGATCCCCGCCATCTGGCCGACGCCGTGCGACGGGCGACCGACGAGCTGCGGGCCGGCCGGAACCCGCTCAGTGACGCCGGGGTACTCGGCCTGGTGGCCGGGCCCGAGCAGCTCGAGGTCCTGCGGGGCATCCAGGCGCTCATGAGCCTGCTCGAGGGGCACGGCGACGTCACCATGGACCGGGCCGGGGCGGCGGCCATCCCCGGCGCCGCCCGCTTCAGCCGGATCCTGCACGAGCGGCGCCAACAGGTGCGCGGTCCGGTCAAGCTCCTGCACCAGGTGCTGGGGCTCGAAGCCAAGCTGCGCCAGTACGCCGAGGGCGAGGAGTTCGTCAACGCCGTCGAGCGGGCCGGTGGCACCGACCTGCTCGACCGGGTGTGGCGAGGACCGGAGTGGCTGCCGACCCTGACCGAGATCCGGACGCCGAGCCTGTGGGTCGAGCGCATCGGCGTCGGGGGCCCGGGCACCCCGCGGGGGCCCGCCCTCCTCGGGTGAGCCCCGGCCCGTCGACGACCCCGACCGAGGCGCTCCGCTCGCCGGCGCTGCGTTCCCTGGTCGACCGGTGCACCTTTGCGCAGGCCGGGTCCGAGGTCACCTGCGCCGTCTCCGGCGGTCCGGACTCCCTGGCCCTGCTGGTCCTGGCGGTGGCGGCCGGCTGTCGGGCCACGGCCGTGCACGTGGACCACGGACTGCGGCCCGGGTCGGCGTCGGAGGCCGAGCGGGTGGCCGACGCCGCCCAACGTCTGGGGGCGGCCTTCCGGGCCGAGCGGGTCGTCGTGGCCCCCGGCCCGAACCTCGAGGCCCGGGCCCGGTCGGCCCGGTTCGCCGTGCTCGGCCCGGGCACGGCCACCGGACACACCATGGACGACCAGGCCGAGACGGTGCTGTTGAACGTGCTGCGGGGCGCCGGCCTCGACGGGCAGGCCGGCATGGCCCCGGGCCCGACCCACCCGTTGCTCGACCTGCGGCGTCACGAGACCCGGGCGGTCTGCCACGCCCTCGGCCTCTCGTGGTTCGAGGACCCGAGCAACGAGGACCCCCGGTTCCTGCGCAACCGGGTCCGCCACGAGCTCCTGCCGCTCTGCGCGGCCCTGGCCGGCCGCGACCCGGTCCCCATCCTCGCCCGACAGGCGCGCGTCGCCCGCGACGAGGCGACGCTGCTCGACGCCCTGGCCGCCGCCGCCGTCCCCGAGCCGACCGACGCCCGGGTGCTGGCCGCCGCCCCGCCGCCCCTGGCCCGGCGGGCCGTCCGGACCTGGCTGCGATCGGTCGGGGCCACCGGGCCGACCGGCGGCCCCGGTGGCCCGGCCGACCGGCACCCCCCGTCGCTGGCCGAGGTGCACCGGGTGCTCGACGTGGCCGACGGGTCGGTGCGGGCCACCGAGCTGGCCGGCGGCACCCGGATCGGTCGGCGGGGCGGCCGCCTCGAGGTGACCCTGGGGTCGGGGGCGACCAGGTCGGCCGGGGGCGGGTCGCCAGGTAAGGTCTCGCCGGTGACCTCCCCGGACGGCGTCGCCGGCCGCCTGGTCGTCGCCGGTGGTCGGGCCGGCCCTGGTGACCGCCGAGGCGCTGGCCGAGCGGGTGGCCGAGCTCGGGGCGCAGATCACCGCCGACTACGCCGGGAAGCCGCCGTTGCTGGTCGGGGTGCTGAAGGGCGCCATGATCTTCATGAGCGATCTGTGCCGGAAGATCGAGCTCCCGGTCGACGTCGACTTCATGGCCGTCTCGTCCTACGGCAGCGCCACCCGGACGTCGGGGGTGGTGCGGATCGTGAAGGACCTCGACGCCGAGCTGACCGACCGCCACGTCCTGGTGGTGGAGGACATCATCGACAGCGGGCTCACCCTCAACTACCTGCGGCGCTACCTCCAGGCCCGACGGCCGGCGAGCGTGGAGGTCTGCGCGCTGCTGGTGAAGGAGGGCGAACAGCGGGTCGACCTGGACCTGCGGTACGTGGGATTTTCCATCCCGGCGGAGTTTGTGGTTGGGTACGGCCTCGACGTCGGCGAGCGCTACCGGAACCTGGGTGGGGTCCACGTCTACCTCGGGGAGCCCGAGGCGACGACCGACGGGCCGAGCGTCCCGGGCGCCGGTGACGCAACCGGGAGATGAGGAGCACAGCGTGAGTGTGGACACCGAGCGGGTGAGCAGGGCCGTGAGCGAGATCCTCGCCGCCATCGGCGAGGATCCCGAGCGCGACGGCCTCCTCGACACGCCCCGCCGGGTGGCGGCGATGTACGAGGAGCTGTTCTCGGGGCTGAACGAGGATCCCCGCCGCCACCTGACGGTGACCTTCGCCGCCGACCACGACGAGATGGTCATGGTCCGCGACATCCCCTTCGCCTCGCTGTGCGAGCACCACATGATCCCGTTCATCGGCCGGGCCCACGTGGCCTACATCCCGGCCGAGGACGGGCGGATCACCGGGTTGTCCAAGCTGGCCCGCCTGGTCGACGGCTACGCCCGCCGGCTCCAGGTCCAAGAGCGCATGACCACCCAGATCGCCGAGGCGATCGAAGAGGTACTGCATCCCCGGGGTGTCCTGGTGGTGGTCGAGGCCGAGCACCTGTGCATGTCGATGCGGGGCGTCAAGAAGCCCGGCACGATGACGGTGACCTCCTCGGTCCGGGGCCTCTTCCGCTCCGACGCCGCCACCCGGGCCGAGGCCATGCAGTTCGTCCACGGTCGCTGAGTCCCCCGAGCGGGCGTCGGGGCGGCCCCGGAACGAGCCGCTCGGCGTCGTCGGGAGCCCGATGACCGGCCCGATCTCGGGTCGCGCCCCGGCCCGGGTGGCCTACGCTGACCGCCATGCCCGGCCATCCCGACGCCCGTCCGATGGTGATGGGGGTGCTCAACGTCACGCCGGACTCCTTCTACGACGGCGGTCGGTACCTGTCGGCCGAGGCGGCCGTGGCCCGAGGGCGCGAGATGGTGGCCGAGGGGGCCGATGTCGTCGACGTGGGCGGCGAGTCCAGCCGCCCCGGGGCCACGCCGGTCGACCCCGACGAGGAGCTGCGACGGATCCTCCCGGTGATCGAGGCCCTGGCCGGGGAGGTCCGGGTGTCGGTCGACACGGTGAAACCGGCGGTCGCCCGAGCGGCCGTGCGGGCCGGGGCCACTCTGCTGAACGACATCTCCGGGGAGCTGTGGCCGGTGGCCGCCGAGCTCGGGACCGGGTGGGTGGCCATGCACATGCAGGGCACGCCGGGCGACATGCAACGCGCCCCGGCCTACGACGACGTGGTGGCCGAGGTGTTCGGCTACCTGGCCGAGCAGGGCCGGCGGGCGTCGGCGGCCGGCGTGGGTGACGTCTGGGTGGACCCGGGCATCGGGTTCGGCAAGACCCCGGCCCACAACCTGTCGCTGCTGTCCCACCTGGGTGACCTGGTGGGCGCAGCCACCGAGGCCGGGCACCGGGTCCTGGTGGGGACCAGCCGCAAGAGCTCGCTCGGCACGTTGGCCGCCGGCGGTGCCGTGCTGCCGGTCGAGGAGCGCCTCGAGGGCTCGCTGGCCACGGCGGTGTGGGCCATGAACGAGGGGGCGGGGATGGTCCGGGTGCACGACGTGGCCCCGACGGTCGTCGCCGCCGCCCTGGTCGGGCCGGAAGCCCGCGGCCACCGGACCCCGGTGGGGGCAGGAGCGCCGACGTCGTGAAGGGCAAGTGGGCGGCCGGGATCCCGCCACGCAATTTCACCTGGGTCATCCGCGACCGCCTGGCCGTCAGTGAGCGACCGGGCGGGTTCTCGCCCAACCACCGTCGCGTGCGCCGCCAGGAGGAGATCATCTGGCTCCGGGTCCAGGGGTTCGACCGGGTCGTCTCGCTGCTGCCCTCGCCCCACAACCTCCACGCCTACGACGACGAGGGCATGGCCTGGGCCCACTACCCCATCCCCCCGGCCGCCGATCCCCGGGCGGCCCTGCTCGAGTGCTACCAGGACCTCGAGACCTCGCTCGGCCAGGGACAACGTCTGCTGGTGCACCAGGACGAGCTGGGCGACCGGGTGATGGGCGTGGTGGCCGGGTTCCTCGTCTGGTCGGGCCGCCTCGAGACCGGCCCCCAGGCGGTGGCCCTGGTGGAGGCGGTCGTCGGGCACCAGATGGGCTCGACCGGGCGCCAGCTCGTGGTCTCGGTCGACGGGATGCCGCCGACGGCCAAGCGCTAGGGCCCGGAGCGCTCGATGGACGGCGACCGGATCGAGATCCGGGACCTGCGGGTGGTCGGGGTCCACGGCGTGCTACCCGAGGAGCGCCAGCGGGCCCAGCCGTTCGCCCTCGACCTCGATGTCTGGGTCGACCTGACCGCGGCGGGCTCGAGCGACGAGCTGGCCGACACCGTCGACTACGGGGACCTGGTGGAGCGGGCGGCGGCCGTGGTGCGCGACCGGTCGTTCCAGCTCCTCGAGGCCCTGGCCGCAGACCGTCGCCACCTCGGTGCTCGACGCCGACACCCGGGTGCGGGCGGTCGAGGTCACGCTGCACAAGCTCCGGCCACCCATCGGGCTCGACGTGGGCTCGACCGGCGTCCGGGTGCTGCGGCGGGCCGAGGGCCGGTGAGCGGAGCGGTCGACCAGCCCGGCGTCCGGGCGTTCCTCGGGCTCGGGACCAATCTCGGCGACCGGGCCGGGTATCTCCGCCGGGCGGTGGCCACGCTCGAGGCGGCCGGGGACGTGGTCGCCGTCTCCCCGCTCTACGAGACCGAACCGGTCGGTGGCCCGGCCGGCCAGGGTCCCTACCTGAACCTCGTGGTGGAGCTGCGCACCGTCGACAGCCCCCATCGACTGCTCGAGCGGTGCCAGGCGCTGGAGCAGGACGCCGCCCGGGTCCGTACGGTCCGCCACGGGCCCCGGACCCTCGACGCCGACGTGCTGCTGGTCGGCGACCTGGTGGTCGACGAGCCCGACCTGGTGGTGCCGCACCCCCGCATGTGGGAACGGCGGTTCGTCCTGGCCCCGTTGCGGGACCTGGCCCCGGAGTTGGTCGACGAGACGCGGCTGGCCGACGCTGGTGGCGACGTGACCCTCGTGGGTATGCTCTGAGCGTCTGAAGTTCCGATCGCTCTAGGCGACCGGCACCCGTGAGCGGGGCTGGAACGCCGAAGGAGGTCTCATGCACACGGTGCGGATCATCGGCCCAGGTCGAGCGGGGGGTTCACTGGCGGCGGCGTTGGCCACCAGGGGATGGTCCGTCGTCGAGTTCCTGGGACGCGGCGAGGACGTGACCGCGGCCGCCCGCGACATCGACGTGCTGGTCATCGCCACCCCCGACGACGTCGTGGGCGAGGTGGCCCGGGCCGTCGAGCCGGTGGGCCGCACGGTGGTCCTGCACCTGTCGGGCTCCCTGGGCCTCGACGTGCTGGCCCCGCACGTCCGCCGGGCCGCCCTGCATCCGCTGGTGCCCCTGCCCAACCCCGCGATCGGCCGGACACGGCTGCTCGGCGGGGCGACGCTGGCCGTGGCCGGTGACGCCATGGCCCGAACCATGGCCGAGTCGCTCGGTGGCCAGGTGATCGAGGTGGCCGACGCCGATCGGGCGACGTACCACGCCGCCGCCACCATCGCCGCCAACCACGTCGTCGCCCTCCTGGGCCAGGTGGAGCGGGTGGCGGCCGAGGTCGGGCTCGAGCTGCAGGACTTCCTGGGCCTGACCCGGGCCGCCCTGGAGGACACCCAGGCCCTCGGCCCGAGACAGGCCCTCACCGGGCCGGCCGCCCGGGGCGACTGGGCCACCCTGGCCCGACACCGTGACGCCCTGGCCCCCGAGGAGCGGTCGGCCTACAACGCCGGCGCCGCGCTGGCCCTCCGGCTGGCCGCCGAACCCCCGACGCCCCGACCGACCCGCGCCGCGGCGGTCGCCGCCGAGGCGGCCCGTCCCGAGCCGGCGGGTCTCGAGGTGGCTGCCCCGGACCGGCGGACCGACGGCGTGCCGGCCCAGGTGGCGTGAGCACCGCCGGCCGCCCCGGCCCGCGCACCGTGGTCCACGGGGCCGAGCTGGCCACCCTGCTCGACGAGGCCCGCTCGTCCGGCCGGACGGTGGGGCTGGTCCCGACCATGGGTGCCCTCCACGCCGGCCACCGCTCGCTGATCGCCCGGGCCGTGTCGGAGTGCGACGTGGCGGTGGTGACCATCTTCGTGAACCCGCTGCAGTTCGGCGACGCCAGCGACATCGAGCACTATCCCCGGGACCTGGCCGGCGACCTGGTCGTGTGCGCCGACGCCGGGGCCACGGTGGTGTTCGCCCCGAGCGTGCCCGAGATGTATCCGGGCTGGCCGGCACCGGTGGCCACCACCGTCTCGGTCGCCGGGCGGACCGAGGCCTGGGAGGGGGCCGCCCGGCCCGGCCACTTCGACGGGGTGACCACGGTCGTGGCCAAGCTGTTCGCCCTGGCCGGTCGGTGCCGCGCCTACTTCGGCGAGAAGGACTTCCAGCAGCTGGCCGTGGTCCGGCAGATGGCCGCCGACCTCTCCCTGCCGGTGGAGGTGGTGGCGTGCCCGACGGTGCGCGAGGACGACGGTTTGGCCCTGTCCAGCCGCAACGTCCGGCTGTCGGTCGACGAGCGCCGGTCGGCGGTCGTGCTCTCCCGGGCCCTCGCCGCCGGCCGCCGGGCGGTGGCCGACGGTGGTTCGGTCGCCCAGGTGGTCGAGCGGATGTCGTCGGTCGTCGACACCGAGCCGGCGGTGCGGCTCGACTACGCCGCCGTGGTCGATCCGGTGACCCTCACGGTGCCCGAGGTGGTGACGGCCGAGCAGCCGTGGCGACTGCTCATCGCCGCCCAGGTCGGTCCGGTGCGGCTCATCGACAACTGCGAGGCGAGGGTGTCGGCCCTGGCCGGGCGGACAACGGCCTCGACGGCCGCCCGTTGACCGGCGATCATCGGTACAGGCGCACGAGACGGGACGAGGTGACCCCATGCAACGACGCATGCTGAAATCCAAGATCCACCGGGCCACGGTGACCGGCGCCAGCCTGCACTACGTGGGCTCGGTGAGCATCGACCCGGCGCTGCTCGAGCTGGCCGACATCCTGCCGAACGAGCAGGTGGCCGTCCTCGATATCGACAACGGGGCCCGCTTCGAGACCTACGCCATCGTGGGGGAGCCCGGGGAGATCCGGCTGAACGGGGCGGCGGCCCGGCTGGTGTCGCCGGGCGACAAGGTCATCCTGCTCACCTACGCCGACTACTCGCGCCAGGAGCTCGAGGACTACGAGGCCATCGTGGTCCACGTCGACGGGGCCAACCGGGTGATCGACGAAGCCTCGGCCAGGCTGGAGGCCGAATTGCTCGGTCCGCGGACCGGCGTGACGATGACGGTGGGCGCCGATGCGGCGTCCGACGCCGTCCCCGGCCCGTTCGACGTCCTGGTCCTCGGCAGCGGGGTGGCCGGGCTCTCGGCGGCCGTGCGGATGGCCGACGAGGTCGCCGGCCGGGCCCTGTCGGTCGGGGTGCTCACCAAGGGGGACCTCTCGCAGTCGGCCACCCGCTGGGCCCAGGGCGGCGTGGCGGCGGTGCTCGGCGCCGACGAGGACTCGACCGACCTGCATCTGGCCGACACCCTGGCCGCCGGGGCCGGCCTGTGCGACGAGGACGCAGTGCGGATCCTGGTGGACGAGGGTCCCGGACGGGTGAACGAGCTGATCGCCCTCGGGGCGCAGTTCGACCGGGAGGCCTCGGGGGTCCTGTCCCTGGCCCGAGAGGGCGGTCACTCGAGACCCCGGGTCGTCCACGCCGGCGGGGCGGCCACCGGGGCCGAGGTCGAGCGGGCCCTGGTCGCCGCCACCTGGCAGACGGCCAGCGCCGTCCTCGAACGCTGGTTCGCCCTCGAGCTGTGGGTCGAGGGGGGTCGGTGCCGGGGCGTGGTGGCCCTGCCGCCCGACGGCCACCCGGTGGTGGTGCGGGCCGAGCAGGTGGTGCTGGCCACCGGGGGCGCCGGGCAGATGTTCTCGGTGACGACCAATCCGGCCGAGGCCACCGGCGACGGGATCGCCATGGCCCTGCGGGCCGGGGTCGCCGTGGCCGACGTCGAGTTCGTGCAGTTCCACCCGACGGCGCTCCACCACCCGGCGATGCCCCGGCCGCTCCTGTCCGAGGCCCTCCGGGGCCACGGGGCCCAGCTGCGCGACGCCGGCGGGCAGCGCTTCGTCGACGAGCTGGCGCCGCGCGACGTGGTGAGCCGGGCGATGGCCGCCCGGATGGCCGAGGAGGGTGTCGATCACCTCTGGCTCGACGCCACCGGGCTCGAACGGTTCGCCCAGCGCTTCCCGACCATCGCCGCCTCGCTCGATGCCATCGGCCTCGACCCCACGACCGACTGGCTGCCCATCGCCCCGGCCGCCCACCACCTCTCGGGTGGCGTCCTGACCGATCTGTGTGGGGCCACCCAGTTGCCCGGCCTGTGGGCGGCCGGGGAAGTGGCCTGCAGCGGCGTGCACGGGGCCAACCGGCTGGCGTCGAATTCGTTGCTCGAGGGCATGGTGTTCGGGGCCCGACTGGCCGAGCGGATCCTGGCCGGCACCGACGGCCCGACCCCGACGGGGGCCCTGCGCTCGATCGAGGGACCGGGCGATGGCGAGAGCATCGGGGGTCGGCCCGTGCGGGACCCGTCGCCGGTGGTGGCGCTCGATCCCGACGACGGTGCGGCGGGGACGGCGGCCAGCCGGGGTGGGCCGGTGGTCCTGCCCGACGTCCTGAAGGAGCGCGACCGGCTCCAGCGAGCCATGACCGCCGGTGCCGGGGTCGTGCGGTCGGCCGACTCGCTGGCCGAGGCCGCCGCCCTGCTGGTCGACGTCGGGCACCGGATCGACGGACTCCCGGCCGCCCGGGCCGGCGTCGCCGCCGGCGAGCTGGCCAATCTGGTCACCCTGGGTCAGGCCCTCCTACGATCGGCCTCCCAGCGCCAGGAGAGCCGAGGGGCCCACACCCGGGTCGAGTTCCCCGAGCGACGTCCGGAGTGGCGCTGCCGGCTGGTCCACGGCGGTCAGACCGTCCGAACGAGAGAGGGTGCCCAGTGAGTGCCACCGAAGTGGGGCGTCCGACGGCCGAGCGGCCGGTGGCCGAGGATCTGGCCAGCGCCGGGGCGTTCGACGCCGACGGGGTCCAGCCGCCGGCGCGAGCGGTGGCCGAGGCGGTCACCCGGGCGTTCGACGAGGACGTCCTGGCCCTCGGTGACCTGACGGCGTCGTTGGTCCCGGCCTCGGTGTACTCGACGTTGGCCATCGTCACCCGGTCGCCCGGCGTCATCGCCGGACAGCGCTGTGGCGAGGCGGCGTTCGCCCTCATGGACGACGATCTCGACGTCCGATGGCTCCGGCCCGACGGCTCCCGGGTGCTCGACGGGGACGTGGTGGCCGTGGTCTCGGGGCGGCTGCGCTCGATCCTCACCGCCGAGCGCACGGCCATCAACTTCCTCTCGCACCTCTCGGGCGTGGCCACCCTCACCCGCCAGTACGTGGATGCCGTCGTCGCCGTCAACCCGGGCGTCCGGATCATCGACACGAGGAAGACCACGCCGGGGCTGCGGGCGCTCGAGAAGGCGGCGGTCCGGGCCGGCGGCGGGCGGAACCACCGGGCCAGCCTCTCCGACGCCGTGCTGGTCAAGGACAACCATCTGGGCGGCCTGTCGATCACCGAGGCCGTGGCCATCGCCCGGGACCGGTGGCCGGGCCGGTTGGTCGAGGTCGAGTGCGACCGGGAGGACCAGGTCGTCGAGGCGTGCCGGGCCGGCGCCACCGGGATCCTGCTCGACAACATGTCACCCGACGAGGCCGGTCGTTGTGCGGCGCTGATCCGCCGGACGGCGGCCGGGCCGGTCATGGTGGAGGTGTCGGGGCGCATGCGGGTCGACACGGTCGCCGCCTATGCCGCCGCCGGCGTCGACGTCATCTCGGTGGGCGCCCTCACCCACTCGGCGCCCGCGCTCGACCTGGGCCTCGACCTCTACGACGCCGGAGAGGACGCCTGAGCATGCTGCTCGCCATCGACGTCGGCAACACCGAGACGGTCATCGGCCTGTCGGCCCTCCCCGGGGGGCCGGCCGAGGACCTCGAGCCCGAGGAGGGGGTGGGCTTCGGCATCGGGGCCGACCTCGACTCGTCGCCCCGCGGCTTCACCCACCACTGGCGGCTGTCGACCGTCCCCACCCGGACGCCCGACGAGCACGCCGTGCTGCTCACCCAGCTGCTCGACCTCGAGGGCCTCGACATCGGGGCCACGGTGACCGGCATCGCCATCAGCTCGTCGGTGCCCCACGTGACCGGCGAGCTCCGCCAGATGGCCGCCCGCTGGTTCACCGGCGTGCCGACGGTGGTCCTCGGCCCCGGCGTCAAGAGCGGCATGCCGATCCTCTACGACAACCCCAAGGAGGTCGGGGCCGACCGGGTGGCCAACGCCGTGGGGGCCTTCGACCTGTTCGGCGGGCCCTGCGTGGTCGTGGACATGGGCACGGCGACCACCTTCGACGCCATCTCGGCGTCGGGGCAGTACCTCGGCGGCGCCATCACCCCCGGGGTGGCCATCAGCCTCGAAGCCCTGTTCCAGCACGCGGCGGCCCTGCGCCGGGTGGAGATGGTGGAGCCCCGCAACGTCATCGGCCGCTCGACGGTCGAGTCCATCGAGTCGGGGACCCTCTACGGCTTCGCCGCCCAGGTCGACGGGCTCTGCCGGCGGTTCATGGAGGAGCTCGGCCCGGCCACGGTGGTGGCCACCGGCGGGCTGTCGGAGCTGATCGCCCCCCACGCCACCACGGTCCAGTTCATCGAGCCCTGGCTGACCCTCCACGGGCTGCGCATCGTCTACGAGCGGAACCTGCGGGCCGGCGCCTGAGTCGCCGGCGAGGTCGGACGCCGCCGGCCGCGTTCGGTCAGGTCCCGGCCAGGGCGACGATGTTGGCCACCCGGACGCCGTCGCCCGGGAGCGAGCCGGCGAACGGGGCGTCGCCGAAGGCGAACACGCCGCCGTCGGCCCCGACCATCAGGTAGCCCGCATCATCGGCCGAAGGCTCGATGCCCACGATGTCGCTCACGTGGACGCCGTCGCCCGGGAGCGAGCCGGCGAACGGGGCGTCACCGAAGGCGAACACCCCGCCGTCGGCCCCGACCATCAGGTAGCCGCCGCCATCGCGTGACGGCACGATGCCCACGATGTCGCTCACGTGGACGCCCAGACCGGGCAGGGAGCCGCGGAAGGGGGCGTCACCGAAGGCGAACACGCCGCCGTCGGCCCCGACCATCAGGTAGCCGCCGCCATCGTGTGACGGCACGATGCCCACGATGTCGCTCACGTGGACGCCCAGACCGGGCAGGGAGCCGTGGAACTGGGCGTCACCGAAGGCGAACATCCCCCCGTCGTTGCCGACCATCAGGTAGCCGCCGCCGTCCGGTGTCGGGTCGATGCCCACCACGTTGCTCACCTGCACCGACAGGCCGGGCAGGGAGCCGTGGGAGGCGGCGTCACCGAAGGCGAACACCCCGCCGTCTCGGGCGACGGTCCAGTAGCCGCCGCCGTCGTGGCTGAGGGCGATGCCAACCACCGGCTGATTGAGGCTGATGGCCCCGGTCGATCCACAGAACGGCAGGTTGCCGAAGGTGAACACCCCGCCATCGGTGCCGACCATGTCGTAGCCCGAGGGGCTGCGGGGGGCCGAGCACGGGACGGACAGGCTGGTGGCGGCGAACGAGATCGGGGCGACGAAGAGCTGTCGGGTGGCCCCACAGGCGTAGCTCGTGCAGCCCGCACTCCCGCCCTGCCAGGCGGCGTAGCCGAGCGACCAGGCGCCCGACGGGCTCTGGAACGCCGACCCGCCGCCGGGGCCGAGGGCCGAGCCGTAGCTGGTCAGGATCTGGCTCTGGGCCCCGCACGGCCCGAGGGGCCCGGTGCAGGTGGCAATGGCCTCGGAATACCCCGCCGAGGTGTAGATCCCGGCCGAGAAGAGCAGCTCGTAGACCCCGTTGATGGCCACCATCTGGGGGTCCTCGACCGTCGCCTCCCAGGGGTAGGCGGCGGTGTCGTTGTAGAGCAGCTGGGAGGGTTGGCCGACCAGGCTGAGGCCGTTGGCGCTCAGCTGCTGGGACCACAGGGCGGCCGGGGCCGACGAACCGCCGTCGTTCTGCTTCCACAACAGGTAGGCCTGGCCGGTGGCCGGGTCGAGGAACGGGCTGGGGTCGATGGAACCCGTGGGCTGGCAGAGCAGCGGGCCGGTGGAGGTGTCGGTGAACTGGGGACTGGCGGTCGACAGCGTCGTGCCGCCCACGGCCACCGACAGGCAGTCGTGGCCGGTGTCGCTCGCCTGGGGCGACGGGGCGGCGTCGTAGTAGAGGAGCCACCGCCCGCCGAGGAAGATCGCACCCGGGGAGGTCTGCGTGTTGGCCGTCTCCCAGGCCGGGGGCGTGGCCAGGGCGGTCGAGCCGTACGACAGGCCGGTGTAGGACCGGTAGCCCGAGCTCGGGCTACCCGAGGTGTCGACCAGGGCCTGGAGGTGGTTCCCGAGGGCGGTGCCGGTGGAGAAGGCCACGTACTGACCGTTGGTCTGGACCACGTCGGGGTCACCGGCGTCGCCGGCGTAGGCCGGGGAGGGCGCCGGGGTGACGACAGCCGGCGCCGACACGGCCGGGGAGGACACGGCCGGGGAGGACACGGCGGGGGCCACCGCCGCCCCGGCGGCGGCTGTGCCGGCCGGCACCAACCACAGTGCGCCGCCGCCGCTCAGGGTCACCGCCGCGCCGAGCACCGCCCGCCGGATCCGGCGACCGGAGGGGCGCCGGGAGATGGCCACGACGTCCCTACTCGGGCAGGCCGTCGAGGAGGGCGTAGGCCAGCGCGGTGAGGCCTCGGGCGAGCTCGGGCGAGCCGACCCCGGCCGCCGCCTCGGCCGCCTGGTCGGCGTAGCGCCGACCGGCCACCACGGTGGCCGCCGGTCCGGACGACGCCGTGACGATGGCCCGGGCCTTGTCCCGTTCGGGTTGGGCCAGTGGCGAGCCGAGCAGGGTGCGCAGCTCGGGTCCGGTGTCGGGGTCGGCCAGGGCCACCAGCACCGGCAGGGTGTAGATGCCCTCGGCCAGGTCCTGGCCGGCCGGCTTGCCCAGCTCGTCCTCGCCGGCGACCACGTCGAGCACGTCGTCGCGCAGCTGGAAGACCATGCCGAAGCACTGCCCGAAGGCCGTCAGGGCCTCAACCTCGCGGGGCGAGACCCCGCCGGTCAGCGCCCCGATACGACAGGACGTGGACATCAGGGTGGCCGTCTTGCCGGCGATGGCCGCCAGGTACTCCTCGGTCGTCCGGTTGACCTGGAAGGCCGCCCGGACCTCGTTGACCTGGCCCTGGCACAACAGCCCCAAGGTCGTGGCCAGCAAACCGGCGATCTCGGTCCCCAGGTCGGCGGCGATGGCCGCCGACCGGGCCAGGAGGTAGTCCCCGGCCACGATGGCCACCAGGTTGCCGAAGCGGCTGTTGACGCTCGGGACGTTCCGGCGCACCGTGGCCTCGTCGATGACGTCGTCGTGGTAGAGCGAGGCCAGGTGGACCAGTTCGACCGCCACCCCGCCCATCAGGTCCCGGTCGGTGGCCTCCCGGGCCCCGCCGGTCGCCGCCGCCACCGCCAGGGTGGGGCGTAGTCGCTTGCCGCCGGCGGCGATGAGATGGGTGGTGACTTGGTCGAGGAACGGGTCGCCGGTCGTGACCGACATGGCCAGGAGGCCCTCGAGTCGCAGGAGGTCTTGCTCGAGTCGGGGAAGACCCAGGGCCTCCGATGCGTTCACCATCAGAGAACGATAGGCGACGTGTATGAGGAACGACAGCCCGGGGCATAGTGCGAGGACTCGCTCCGGGTCGTCCGGGCACCTGCGACCTTGACCCTGAGGCGCTCCCTGTACACTGCATTCAAGAGAGCCGAAACGGAGGCGATCACGTGTTCGAACGCTTCACAGACCGAGCGCGACGGGTGCTGGTGTTGGCGCAGGAAGAAGCACGCCTGCTCAACCACAGCTTCATAGGGACCGAGCACATTCTGCTCGGCCTCATCCACGAGGGTGAGGGCGTCGCGGCCAAGGCCCTGGAGTCATTGGGTATTTCGCTCGAGGCAGTGCGCGAGAAGGTCGAAGAGACCATCGGCATGGCCGGGAGCGCGCCGAGCGGCTCCCCGCCGTTCACGCCCCGAGCGAAGAAGGTCCTGGAGCTCTCGCTCCGAGAGGCCCTCCAGCTGGGCCACAGCTACATCGGCACCGAGCACATGCTGCTGGGCCTCGTCCGGGAGGGCGAGGGCGTGGCGGCGCAGGTGCTGGTGAGCCTGGGCGCCGACCTCGGTCGGGTCCGCCAGCAGGTCATCCAGCTCATGTCGGGCTACCAGGGCAAGGAGGCGGTGGGTGCCGCCGCCGGCACCTCGTCCTCGGACACCCCCACCGGGTCCCCGGTGCTCGACCAGTTCGGTCGGAACCTGACCCAGTTGGCCCGCGACTCGAAGCTCGACCCGGTGATCGGGCGCGAGAAAGAGATCGAGCGGGTCATGCAGGTGCTGTCGCGGCGCACCAAGAACAACCCGGTGCTGATCGGCGAGCCGGGCGTCGGCAAGACGGCCATCGTCGAAGGCCTGGCCCAGCGCATCGTGGCCAACGAGGTCCCCGAGACCCTCTACGGCAAGCAGCTCTACACCCTGGACCTCGGCGCCCTGGTCGCCGGGAGCCGGTACCGGGGTGACTTCGAGGAGCGCTTGAAGAAGGTCCTGAAGGAGATCCGGACCCGCGGCGACATCATCCTGTTCATCGACGAGCTCCACACCCTGGTGGGTGCGGGCGCCGCCGAGGGGGCCATCGACGCTGCATCGATCCTGAAGCCGATGCTGGCCCGGGGCGAGCTGCAGACCGTCGGGGCGACGACCCTCGACGAGTACCGCAAGCACCTGGAGAAGGACGCCGCCCTCGAGCGGCGCTTCCAGCCGGTGAAGGTGGAGCAGCCGACGGTGGCGCTCACCATCGACATCCTGAAGGGCCTCCGGGACCGGTACGAGTCGCACCACGCCGTCACCATCACCGATCAGGCGCTGGTGGCCGCGGCCAACCTGGCCGACCGTTACCTGGCCGACCGGTACCTCCCGGACAAGGCCATCGACCTCATCGACGAGGCCGGCAGCCGTCTGCGCATCCGCCGGATGACCACCGCGCCGGGCTACAAGAAGCTCGACGAGGAGATCAACCGGCTCCGGACGGACAAGGAAGCGGCGATCGAGCGGGGCGCCTTCGAGCAGGCCAAGAAGCTGGCCGAGCAGGAGAAGGAGCGTCTCGACCTGAAGGACGCCCAGGACGCCGAGTGGCGGGCCGAGGGCGTCGACCTCTTCGACGTGGTCGATGAGGAGGTCATCGCCGAGGTCCTGGCCAACTGGACCGGCATCCCGGTGTACCGGTTGACCGAAGAGGAGACGGCCAAGCTGCTCCGCATGGAGGACGAGCTCCACAAGCGGGTCATCGGCCAGGAGGAAGCGCTCAAGGCGCTGTCTCGGGCCATCCGACGCACCCGTGCCGGGTTGAAGGACCCCAAGCGTCCGAGCGGTTCGTTCATCTTCCTCGGCCCGACCGGGGTGGGGAAGACGGAGCTGGCCAAGACGCTGGCCGAATTCCTGTTCGACGACGAGGACTCGCTGATCCAGCTCGACATGAGCGAGTACATGGAGAAGCACACGGTCAGCCGCCTGGTGGGCTCGCCCCCCGGGTACGTCGGCTACGAAGAGGGCGGTCAGCTGACCGAAGCGGTCCGTCGCAAGCCCTTCTCCGTGGTGCTGTTCGACGAGGTCGAGAAGGCCCACCCGGACGTGTTCAACGCCCTGCTCCAGATCCTGGAGGACGGCCGTCTGACCGACGCCCAGGGGCGGTCGGTGGACTTCAAGAACACCGTGCTGATCATGACCTCGAACCTGGGTACGGCGGACCTGCGCAAGTCGTCGCTGGGCTTCGCCAAGACCTCCGAGGCGGTCACCTACGAGAAGATGAAGTCGAAGGTGAACGAGGCCCTCAAGGCGCACTTCCGCCCGGAGTTCCTCAACCGCATCGACGAGATCATCGTCTTCCACGAGTTGACCCGGGAAGAGGTCATCGAGATCGTCGACCTGATGATCGCCCGTACGACCGAGCAGCTCTCGCTGCAGGGGCTGGGCCTCGAGCTCACCCCGGCGGCCCGGGCCCACCTGGCCGAGAAGGGCTACGACCCGCAACTGGGCGCCCGACCGCTTCGCCGGGCCATCCAGCAGCTGGTCGAGGACCCGCTCTCCGAGCGGATCCTGTGGAAGGAGTTCCGGGTCGGCGAGACGATCATCGTGGACGTGGACGACACCCCGGTCGACGGGGTCGAGGGTGCGCACCTGACCTTTACCGCCATCGAGGGCGTGCAACCGCCGCCGATGGAGCTGGCCGGGAGCGGCGCCACCGAGTAGACGAGGGCGCCCGGCCCGCCGGGAGCTTGACGTACGACGCCCGGGCGCACTGCGCCCGGGCGTCGTCGTCTCCAGCGGCGATCGTCCGGAGGCGTTGACACAGCCGGCCCGTAGCCTGCCGGCCATGTCCCGGAACGAGCCCACGCACCGCTGTACGAGCTGCGGCGTTCCCGCCCAACGCTGGGTCGGGCGGTGCCCCGGGTGCGGCGGGTGGAACACGCTGGTCGCCGTCGAGCCCGTCCGCAGTGGCCGGACCGAGGGAGTGGCGCCAGTCGCCCTGGTCAGTGTCGATCCGGGGGCGAGCCGCCCCAGCCCGACGGGTGTGGGCGAGGTCGACCGGGTCCTCGGTGGCGGCCTGGTCGGTGGCTCGGTGACCCTGGTCTTCGGGGAGCCCGGCGTCGGGAAGTCGACGTTGCTGCTGCAGGTCCTGTGCTCGTCGGCCGCCACCGGGCCGGTGCTGCTGGTCTCGGCCGAGGAGTCGGCCGCCCAGGTCCGGGCGCGGGCCGACCGGCTCGGACCGCTGCCGTCGTCGGTCCTGGTGGCCGCCACCACCGATCTCGGGGAGGCGGCCGCCGCCATGGCCGCCTCCGGGGCCCGCCTGGTCGTCGTCGACTCGATCCAGACCATGGCCGACCCCGAGGGGTCATCGACGGCCGGCAGCCTGTCCCAGGTCCGCGCCGTGGTCGACACGTTCGGCGGCCTCGCCCGGTCGCTCGGGGCGGCGGTGGTCCTGGTGGGCCACGTCACCAAGGACGGCGATCTGGCCGGGCCTCGGGCGCTCGAGCACCTGGTCGACACGGTGGTGTCGTTCGAGGGGGACCGCCACCATGCACTCCGCCTGCTGCGGGCGGTCAAGCACCGCTTCGGGGCCACCGGTGAGGTCGGCCTGTTCGAGATGGGGGAGCGGGGGCTGGTCGACGTGGCCGATCCGGGCCCGTTGCTCCTGGCCGATCGGCGGGCCGAGGTGGCCGGGAGCGCCCTGGTCCCGCTCCTGCAGGGGCGTCGACCGCTGGTGGTCGAGCTCCAGGCCCTGGTGGTCGGCGGGAACCCGGGGTCGCCCCGACGCAGTGCCCAGGGCGTTGACGGCGCACGGTTGGCGGCCCTGGTGGCCGTGCTCGAGTGCCGGGCCCAGGTCCCGCTCGGCCCGCTCGATCTCTTCGTGTCGGCGACCGGAGGGATCCGGGCGACCGAACCGGCGGCCGACCTCCCGTTGACCCTGGCGGTGGCGTCGGCCGCCGCCGGCCAGCCGTTGCCCGAGGACCTGGTGTCCTTCGGCGAGATCGGCCTGGCCGGCGAGGTGCGCCAGGTCCCCGGGGTCGAACGGCGCTTGGCCGAGGCAGCCCGGCTGGGTCTGCGTCGGGCGGTGGTGCCGATGTCCACGCCCGACGGCCCGCCGTCGCTGGTGCTGCACCGGGTACGGGCGCTCGACGAGGCCATCGACGTGGTGCTCCGCCGGTCCCACGCAGCATCGCCGGGGGCGGCCGACGCGCACCCGGCCGCTACGATTCAACGGTGGTCGACCATGGCAGCGAGCCGCTGATCGAGGCGCTGGCCCACGTCGCCCCGGGTACGCCGTTGCGCGAGGGCCTCGACCGGATCCTCCAGGCCAACCGGGGGGCCCTGGTGGTGGTGGGCGACGATGCCGCCGTGCTCTCGATCTGCACCGGTGGCTTCCTCCTCGACGCCGAGTTCAGCCCCCAGCGGCTGTCGGAGCTGGCCAAGATGGACGGCGCCATCATCCTGGCCGCAGACGCCTCGCGGATCGCCCGGGCCAACGTCCACCTGGTCCCCCGGGCGTCCATACCGACCAGTGAGACCGGGACCCGGCACCGCACGGCCGAGCGGGTGGCCCGCTCGATCGACGTGCCGGTGGTGACGGTGTCCGAGGCCATGTCGACCATCGCCATCTACCGGCGTGACCGCAAGCACACCATCCAGACGTCCAGCTGGCTGGTGGAGCGGGCCGGCCAGGCCCTGTCGACCCTCCAGCGGTTCAAGACCAGGTTCGACCAGGCGCTGGCCACGCTGTCCACGCTCGAGGTCGAGGACACGGTCTCGGTGCGCGACCTGGTCGAGGTGCTCCAGCCGGGGGAGATGGTCGTCCGCATCGACGAGGAGATCCGCGGCTACCTGGTCGAGCTGGGCGAGGACGGCCGGCTCATCGGCCTGCAGCTCGAGGAGCTGGCCTCGGGGGCCGAGTCGACGCTCCGGTTGGTGGTGCGGGACTACGTGGTGCCGACCGTCCGGCATGGCCGGGCGACCGTCGAACCGGGGCCGGCGACGGCCGACGAGGGTCGGGGGCGGGCGTCCTTGCGGGCCGACGGGCGTCGCCCGGCGGCCCGGGCCGATTGGGACGCCCACGTCGACGGGGCCCTCCAGGCCCTGCACCGGCTGTCGGCCGACGATCTCCTCGACCCGGTGGTGGTCAGCGCCGCCCTTGGCCTGGGCTCGTCGATCATGGCCCTCGACGTCGGCATCGAGGCGCGTGGCTACCGGATGCTGCACCGCCTGCCGCGCATCTCCGATGCGGTGATCGACGGGATCGTCAAGCGCTTCAGCACCCTCCCGGCCATCATGCAGGCCACCGTGGGCGACCTCGAGAAGGTCGGCGGGGTGGGCAACGCCCGGGCCCGGGCCGTGCGCAACGGGTTGTCCCGGCTGGTCGAGGCGAGCATCCTCGAGCGCTACGAGTAGCCGGCCCGTCGGGGCGCCGGGCGCCCGACCGGGTCGATGGCCCACCCCTGGTAAACTTGCGTGCCGCAACTGAGGCGGACACGGCGGTCGTCGGAGGTACTCACCGGTGAGCCGGCGGCCTCAACGCTGGCGTGGGCGATGGAGTCGCCGTGCGAGACCCGGGCAGCCGCCCGCCGCCACAGGCAATCGAGGGAGATCGGTGTTCAAGGTTGGTGACAAGGTCGTCTACCCCCACCACGGCGCGGCCGTGGTGGAGCGGCGTGAGACGAAGGTGGCGTTCGGCGAGAAGCGTGAGTACCTGGTGCTGCGGTTGGCCTACGGCGATCTCACCCTGATGGTCCCGGCCGACAACACCGAAGGGGTGGGCCTGCGCGAGGTGATCAACGACGAAGAGGTCGAAGAGGTCTTCGCCGTGCTCCGCAAGAAGGAAGCGCGGATGCCGACCAACTGGTCGCGCCGCTACAAGAACCACTCCGAGAAGCTCCGGTCGGGCGACATCTACCAGGTGGCCGAAGTGGTGCGGAACCTCTCGATCCGCGACAAGGACAAGGGCCTCTCGGCCGGAGAGAAGCGCATGCTCAGCCGGGCCCGCCAGATCCTGGTGTCCGAGCTGACCTTCGCCCTGGGCGTCGACGAGGAAACGGCCGAGCAGCGCCTCAACGACGCCCTCCCGTAGTCGGCGGCCCATGCCCACGGTCTGGGCGGTGGTGGTCGCCGGCGGTTCCGGCCGTCGGTTCGGTCACGCCAAGCAGTTCCTGTCGTTGGCCGGTCGTCCGGTCGTCGCCTGGGCGGTCGACGCCTGCCGCAGTGTCGCCGAGGCGGTGGTGCTGGTGGTCCCGGCCGATGCCGCCCGAGCCGGGGTGCCCCACCTACGGGGCCGACGTGGTGGTCGCCGGCGGCGACACCCGTTCGGCCTCGGTGCGTCGGGGACTGACCGCCGTCCCCGAGTCGGCCGAGGTCGTCGTCGTCCACGACGCGGCCCGCCCCCTGGCCACGCCCGACCTGTTCCACCGGGCCCTGGCCGCCCTGGCCGACGGCACGGCCGCCGGGGCCATCTGTGCCGTCCCGGTCGCCGACACCCTGAAGCGGGTCGATCGGCCGCTGTCGGGCCCGGGCGAGGGCGGTGCGCCGTGGTCGATGGTGGAAGCCACCGTCGGGCGCGAGGACCTGGTGTCGGTCCAGACGCCGCAGGCGTTCGAGGCGGCCACCCTGCGCCGGGCCCACCTCGGGGCGGCCGACGCCACCGACGACGCGGCGTTGGTCGAGGCCCTCGGGGCTACCGTTCGGGTCGTGCTGGGCGACCCGGGGAACCTGAAGCTGACGACCCCGTCGGACCTGGCCTACGCCGAGCACGTGCTCGGGGCGTGACCGTGCGCATCGGACAGGGTTTCGACGTCCACGCCTTCTCCGAGGACCCGGCCCGCCGACTGGTGCTGGGCGGTGTCGAGATCGAGGAGTCGCCGGGCCTGGCCGGCCACAGCGACGCCGACGCCGTGGCCCATGCCCTGGCCGACGCCGTGCTCGGGGCGTCCGGACTGGGCGACCTCGGGCGGCACTTCCCCGACACCGACCCCGCCTGGGCCGGGGCCGACAGCCTGACCCTGCTCGGCCACGTGGTGGTGCTGGCCGCCCAGCAGGGCCTGCGGGCCGTGAACGCCGACTGCACCGTGGTGGCCGAGCGTCCGCGGCTCGCCCCCCACGTCGACACCATGGCCGAACGGCTCGGTGCGGTGCTCGGGGCGCCGGTCTCCATCAAGGCCACCCGGGCCGAGGGGCTGGGGGCCATCGGCCGGGTCGAGGGCATCGCCTGCTTCGCCGTGGTGCTCCTCGA
Organism: uncultured Acidimicrobiaceae bacterium; assembly: GCA_963730735.1. Classification (GTDB taxonomy): domain Bacteria; phylum Actinomycetota; class Acidimicrobiia; order Acidimicrobiales; family RAAP-2; genus CAVSSX01. Next base: position 243,397 of record CAVSSX010000007.1, on the reverse strand, counting down.
GTCCGGCGGCCCGTCGTGACGCCGCCACCCAAGCGGCCCGGGCCCGGGCGCGAGGGCGGCCGGGGCCGGGGTCAGGGTGCCAGCCGTCGGGCCGGGGCCAACAACCAGGCGACCCGGGGGGCCGGCGGCCGATCCGAACCGGGCGAGGCCTGGCGTCGACGACCTCCGGCCCACGAGCTCGGTGGTGACCAGGTCGAGGGGCGCCGGGCCGTGCTCGAGCTGCTGGCCACCGGACGCCGGGCCGTCCGGCGTCTGCTGATCGCCGACGGCCTCGACCCGTCGCCCCAGCTCGATGAGATCGAACGGCTGGCCGGGCGTCGGCACGTGCGGGTGGAGACGGTCTCCCGGGCCCGGCTGGACGCCATCGCCAAGACGGACGCCCCCCAGGGGGTCCTGGCGGTCGCCCGACCGATCGACGCCGTGGCCGTCGAGGAGCTGCTGGCGCCCCCCGGCGGCGGGGCGCCCTTCCTCCTGGTGGCGGCGGGCCTGACCGATCCCCGCAACCTGGGGGCGCTGCTCCGCTCGGGCGAGTGCGCCGGGGTCACCGGGGTGGTCCTGCCCCGGCACCGGTCGGCCCATCTGTCGCCGACGGTGGCCAAGACGGCGGCCGGGGCCATCGAGCACCTGGCCTTCGCCGTCGTCGGCGGGGTGCCGGCCGCCCTCCAGGAGCTCACCCGGGCCGGGGTCCTGGTGGTCGGTCTGGCCGGCGAGTCCACCCGGTCCCTCTACGACCTCGACCTCGGGCGGGGCCCGGTCGCCCTGGTCCTCGGGGGCGAGGAGAAGGGACTGGCCCCGCTGGTGCGCCGGCGCTGCGACGAGGTGGTGGGCATCCCCCAGCACGGTTCGCTGTCCTCGCTCAACGTCGGGGTGGCCGGGGCCGTCGCCTGCTTCGAGGTGGCCCGCCAGCGCCTGGCCGGCTGACCGCCGCCGGGCCACGTGGGCCGCTTCGACTCGAGGGTGACCTTCGAGCGACGGTGACCTTCGAGGTGGTCCGGGTGCCCGGCATGGCCAACCGCTACCTCGGCAACGACGGCCGCCCCTTCGTGGCGCCCACCGGTCCCGGGCGGATCTGGCTGCAGTCGATGGCGGTCCCGATGCGGGCCGGCATGCTCGGCAACATCCTCGGGAACACGTAGGCCGTCGCCGGTCCGTGACGGCCTAGACGTTGCTCGGGCGGCAACTGCCGGCCGGCCAGCCCCACACGCTGACGACGGCGGCCGGGACGGCCACCGGACAGGCCGTGCCCGGCCCGGCGTTGCCATCGGCGAACGCCTGCCAGCTCTGGCCCGGTTCCATCCGGAAGAGGGTGTAGGACCCTTCGTCCTGTGAGGAGATCTGGGCCTGGCTCGGCTGGGCGCCGTTGGCCACCGGGGCGGGGACCAGGCGGGCGGCGGCCCAGGCGGTCCCGGTCGAGCCGTCGATGGCGTAGTAGGTCTCACCCGGGGCGAGGCCCGTGTACTGGGACACCGGGGCGTTGGCCAGCGCCGCCCCGACGGCCAGGAGCTGGGTCCGCAGGGCGTCGGTCACCGGCTGGTTGGTGGCCTGGCCGGTCGTGGTGGACGACCCGCCGGTGGTCGTGGTGGACGCCGCCGTGGTGGTCGAGGTGGTGGAGGCCGCGGTGGTGCTGGTCGTCGTCGGTGTCGACGAGGTCGAGCTGGAGCAGCCGGCCAGGACCAGCGCGCCGATGGTGAGGGCCCCGAATGCCATTCCGTGGAGTTTCATGCCGGAAGTCTGCTTGAACTGGGCGGTCGAATGCAATGGCAGTTCGCCGAGGACGGCGCGGGGCGCGGCCAGCCGGGCCCCTGCGTCGGGCGCGCCCGAGGGGGAGGGGACAGAGCCGGTGGTGGGACTCGAACCCACGACCTGACGATTACAAATCGCCTGCGCTTCCAGCTGCGCCACACCGGCGTCGCCCCAGGTTACCGGGCCTCTGTGGCCTCTCCGGGGTGGGGGTCGGCCGCCGCCGGGGCGGTCGGGCGACGGTGGGCCGCCGACGGGAGAGTGCTTGCGTCGACCCCCAGGTGTTGGCAGGCTGAAGCGGTGACCTCCCCACTGCCTCCCTCCGAGGGGGCAGGACCGACGAACGGCGGCCACGACCACGTGCACCTGGGACGGGCCATCGTGCTCGTCGTGGTGGCCGTCGTGGTGGGGGCGCTGCTGCTCAATGTGGCCTCCCGGCCCACGGTGGACAACGCCAGCTCGACGGCGCCACCGGCGACGACGACCACCACCCACCCGAAGACGCCGACCACCACCACGACCACCGTGCCGAGATCGAGCGTGGCCGTGCTGTCGGCCAACGGGACCTCGGTCGCCGGGGTCGCCGCCGACGTCTCGACGGCGCTCAAGGCGCAAGGCTGGAACACCCTCACGCCGGTCGACACCACCGCCCCGGTGACGGCCTCGGCCGTCTACTACGCCGCCGGCCAGCAGGCCTCGGCGGCGACCATCGCCAGCTACCTGGGCCTGAAGCCGACCACGGTGCAGCCGCTGACCACGTCGGCCCCGGTCTCGACGACGGCCGGGGTCGAGGTGCTGGTGGTCGTCGGCCCGGACCTGGCCGGACACCTCCCGAGCACCGCCACCACGACCACCACCACCGCGGCTAGTCCGGGGACCGCGCTGTCGCTGACCGACCTGCCGGTCCCGCTCGAGGCCCTCGCCCGCCACCCCGCGACGTCGGCGGTGTTCGTCGACTACGACGGGACCCTGTCGCCGATCGTCGAGGACCCGGCCACCGCCGTACCGGTCGCCGGGGCCTCCGAGGTGCTGGCCCGTCTGGCCACCCGCTTCGGTCTGGTCGCCGTGGTCTCGGGTCGACCGGCCGCCTTCCTGCGTCAGGTCCTCGGCCCACCGCCCGGCGTCCGGCTGATCGGCCTCTACGGCATGGAGGAGGTCGACGGGCGCCGGGAGGTCGTGACGTCGGCCGCCGCCGGCGTCTGGCGGGAGGCGGTGGCCGGCACGGCCGCCCGGGCCACGGCGTCCGCCCCGGCCGGCCTGGGCGTGGAGCCCAAGGGCCTGACCGTCACCCTGCACTGGAGGGTGAACCCGACCACCGAGACCTGGGCCCGGCGGTTCGCCGCCGAGGAGGCGGCGGCCACCGGCCTGGTGGCCCATCCGGGCCGACGGTCCCTGGAACTGCGTCCCCCACTGGCCATCGACAAGGGGTCGGTGGTCGAGCAGCTCGCCGCCCCGTTCACCGGGGTGGCCTTCGTGGGCGACGACCTCGGCGATCTGCCGGCGTTCGACGTGCTCGACCGGCTGGCTGCCGGCGGGGTCACCGTGGCCAAGGTGGCGGTGGTCGACGGCGAGTCGGCGCCGGAGGTCGCCGCCCGGGCCGATGTGACGGTGGACGGTCCGGCGGGGGCGGTCGCCCTTCTCGGGCGCCTGGCCGGCTGAGGGGCCTGGCCGTTGGCGGTCAGTACGCGGCGGTCTCGGCGGCCGCCAGCTGGTCGGCCAACCAGTCGGCCGCCGAGCGGGTCTGCACCAGTTGGCGAAGTTCGGTCGAGCGCCGTCCGCGCTCGGCCGGCTCCATCTCGAGGGCCAGGCGGATGGCGTCGGCGGTGCCGGTCACGTCGAAGGGGTTGATCCCGACGGCCACCGAGCTGAGCTCCTCCCAGGCCCCGGCCTCCCGTGACAGGACCAGCACGCCCTGGTTGTCGTTCACCAGCGGCCCTTCCTTGGCCACCAGGTTGAGCCCGTCGCGGACCGGATTGACCAGGAGGACGTCGTAGCGGGTGAGGGCGGCCATCGACCGCTCGCGACGGTCGGCCACGTCGAGGACGATCGGCGTCCACTCGGGCGTCCCCCAGGCGGCGTTGATCCGTTCGACGGTGTGCTCCACCTCCGAGCGGTAGGCGAGGTAGTCGGCCAGGCCCTCCCTCGAGGGGTAGGCCAGGGCCAAGAAGACCACCTCACCCCGCCACTGCGGCGAGGACTCGAGCAGCTCCTCGTAGGCCAGGAAGCCGCGGATCAAGTTCTTCGACAATTCGATCCGGTCGACCCGGACCAGGAGGCGCCGGTCCCCGACCAGCTCGTCGAGCTCGCGCCCGGCCGCCTCGCAGGCCGCCGATGCCGCCTCCTCGATCAGGCTCGGCGCGTCGGGGCCGAGCGGGGCCACGAAGGTCGCCGGGGCCACGTCGGTCCCGGCGAACTCGGCCAGCTCGGGGTCGGCGAAGCAGCGCTCGAGGGCGTCGGCCCACCGACGGGTGTGGAAGCCGCAGGCACCGAAGCCGGCCAGCCCGGCCAACAGCTCGCCGGCCGCCGCCGAGGGCAGAACCCGCAGGGCGTTCGGATCGCCGAAGGGCGTGTGGGTGAAGTGGACCAGGGTGAGGTCGGGTCGCGACTCGGCCAGCATCGAGCCGGTCAGGAACAGGTGGTAGTCCTGGACCAGCACCGTCGCCCCCTCGGCCGCCGACGCCGCCACGGCGTCGGCGAACAGGCGGTTGAAGGCCCGGTAGCCGGTCCAGGCCTCCTGCCAGTAGCGGTCGAAGCGGGGCCGGCGGGGCAGGTCGAAGAGGTGGTGGACCATGAACCACAGGGTCCCGTTGGACACCACGTCGTAGGCCATGCGGTAGACGTCGGGTGACGGCGTGGCCAGCACGATCCGGATGCCGTCGCCCTCCATGAGGCCCTGCTCGGAGGCCAGGTGGTCGGCTTCGCTCATCGAGGCGGCGATCCACAGCGCCCCGGTGCCGGCCAGGAGGGGCCCGAGCGTGCCGGCCAGGCCACCGGCGGCGCCGACCGCCTGGGGCCGACCGCCGTCGTCGAGTTGGAACGACAGCGGCCCGCGGTTCGACACGACGACCAACTCACCCATGGACACGACGCTAATGGGTCGTCGTCGGCCGGACGATGTGCATCCCGGCCGGTGAGCCTCAGACCCCGTCGCCCGGTCGCCCGACCCGCTCGAGGGCCGCCCGTAGGACGTCGACCGCCTGGGGCCGCAGCTGGGACAGCGGCCGGTTGCGGTGGATCCGGGTGCCCAGGTCGACCTGGGCGATGGACCGCGCCCCGAAGCGCCGGGCCACGTCGATCAGGAGTCCGAGCTCCACGCCGTACCCCTCGGCGAAGCCGACCTTCTCCAGGACCCAGCGGTGGGCGGCGGTCTCCCCGGCCAGGGGCTGGCGGACGTCGTCGAGCCCGAGGTCGGGGAAGAGGAGCTCGATGGCCGGCTTGGCCACCAGCTCGGTCACCCGCCCCCCGCCGGTCGGCTCGCCGTGCAGGGGCCGCTCGTAGAACCCCTTGACCAGGGTGACGTCGTCGAAGAGGAGCAACGGTGCGAGCAGGCCCGAGACGAAGGTGTCGGTGGTGTTCTGGACGTCGGCGTCCAAGAAGACCACGAGGTCGCCCGAGGAGGCCTCGAAGCCCGCCGCCATGGCCTGACCCTTCCCGCCCCCGCCCCGCAGCCGCAGGACCCGGCCCCCCGCCGCCTCGGCCGCCTCGGCCGTCCGGTCGCTCGACCCGTCGTCGACCACCAGCACCTCGTCGACCAGCCCGCTGCCCCCGCCCGCCGTCACGTGCGGCGCCACCACGGCCCGGACGACGTCGGCCGACCGTCGCCTCCTCGTTCCTCGACGGGATGCACACGGTGACCGTGCGCCCGCCCTTGGCCGCCACCAGCCGGTCCGCCGGGGCCAGGCCGTGGTCGAAGGTCCGCACGCCGTCGGTCATACCTGGATCATCGCCGATGGGGAGGGGAGCGGTGCCACGTCGTCGTTCTACCCGCCGACCGTCCCGGCATCGCACGGCGAGCGAGGCCCGGGTGGGCCCGCCATTGACGGGCGCCCCGGGTTGGGCGAACATAGACGGATCATCCAGAGCGGTTGAGGGACGGGCCCCGTGACGCCGCGGCAACCAGTGCACCACCACCAGTTCGCATCGTGCGGGCGGGCAGGGGCTGCACCAGGTGCCAATGCCCGATCGATGAGGAGATGGACATGGATCACGTCATAGGGCTGCGCTGTCGGGAATGTGGGCGCGCCTTCCCCGCCGAAGCGCTCCACGTGTGCGACTACTGCTTCGGCCCCCTCGAGGTCGCCTACGACTACGAGCGGATCGCCGACGTCATCAGCCGCGACCGCATCGCCGAGGGTCCCCGGACCATCTGGCGCTACCGCGACCTGCTGCCGGTCGACGACGACGCCCCGGTGGACCTCGGCGCCGGCTTCACCCCGTTGGTCCGGGCCGACCGGCTGGCCGCCGAGCTGGGCTTGGGCGAACTGTGGATCAAGGACGACACGGCCAACCCGACGGGCTCGTTCAAGGACCGCGTCGTCTCGGTGGCCCTGACCAAGGCCCGCCAGCTGGGCTTCAAGGTGGCGGCCTGCGCCTCGACCGGGAACCTGGCCAACTCGGTGGCGGCGCACGCGGCACGGGCCGGGATGGCGTCGGTGGTCCTGATCCCCCACGACCTCGAGGCGGCCAAGGTCACCATGACCGCCGTCTACGGCGGCACGGTGGTGTCGGTCCAGGGCACCTACGACGACGTGAACCGCCTGTGCGCCGAGCTGACCAGCGAGCACCCCTCCTGGGCCTTCGTGAACGTCAACGTGCGGACCTACTACGCCGAGGGGTCCAAGACGCTGGCCTTCGAGGTGGCCGAGCAGCTCGGTTGGGTGGCCCCCGACCACGTCGTCGTGCCCATCGCCTCGGGCAGCCAACTGACCAAGGTGGCCAAGGGCTTCGGTGAGCTCTGGTCGGTCGGCCTGCTCGACGACGCCCCCGCACGTGCGGGTCTCGGGGGCCCAGGCCGCCGGGTGCTCCCCGGTGGCCACGGCCTTCGCCGAGGGGACCGACGCCATCCGGCCGGTGAAGCCGTCCACCATCGCCAAGTCGCTGTCGATCGGGAACCCGGCCGACGGCTGGTACGCCCTCCAGGCCATCCGGGAGTCCGGCGGTGCGTGCGCGGCGGTGACCGACGACGAGGTCATCGAGGGCATCCGCCTCCTGGCCCGGACCGAGGGCATCTTCGCCGAGACCGCCGGCGGGGTGACCATCGCCTCGCTGGCCAAGCTGGCGGCGTCGGGCGTGGTCCGGCCCGACGAGCGGGTGGTGGCCCTGATCACCGGGCACGGCCTCAAGACCGTCGAGGCGCTGTCGGACACCGTCGGGCCCACCGTGAGCATCGACCCGACCCTGGCCGCCTTCGACGCCGCGGTCGACCATGACGCCGCCGACCAGCCGGTGGTGCGCCGCCCAACCAAGGAGTCCGCCCGATGAGCGTGTCCGTCCGAGTCCCGACCCAGCTGCGCACCCTCACCGGAGGCACCGGGGAGGTGCCGGTCGACGGGGCCACCGTCGGCGAGGCCCTGAAGGCCCTCGACGCCGCCCACCCGGGGTTCGCCGAGCGCCTGTTCGACGACGCCGGACAGCTCCGCCGGTTCGTCAACGTCTTCCTCGACGACGAGGACGTCCGGTTCCTCCAGGGACTCGAGACGCCGGTGGCCGACCGTCAGACCGTCTCCATCGTCCCGGCGGTCGCCGGCGGCTGAGAGATTTCGCTGCCCGTGTGTTGCGCGCGGCGTCCGGGCATGGTTTGCTGTTAGCACTCGACCTATGAGAGTGCTAACGACCCGAGCGGGCGACCGGCCACGGCCGTCGGTCCGGGGGTCGGTGGAGTCAACCAACGGAGGAATGTCCACATGCCCAAGCTGATCGCCTTCGATGAAGAGGCCCGCCGCTCACTCGAGACCGGCATGAACAAGCTGGCCGACGCCGTCCGGGTGACCCTCGGCCCGAAAGGCCGCAACGTCGTCCTCGACAAGAAGTGGGGCGCCCCGACCATCACCAACGACGGTGTGTCGATCGCCAAGGAGATCGACCTCGAGGACCCCTACGAGCGCATCGGCGCCGAGCTGGTCAAAGAGGTAGCCAAGAAGACCGACGACGTGGCCGGTGACGGCACGACCACGGCCACCGTGCTGGCGTGGGCCATGGTCCACGAGGGCCTGCGCAACGTGGCCGCCGGGGCCAACCCGATGGGCCTCAAGAAGGGCATCGAGTTCGGCGTGGAGGAGGCGGTCAACGCCATCCACGGCATCGCCCGGGAGACCGAGTCGAAGGACCAGATCGCCCAGGTGGCCTCCATCTCGGCCGCCGACACCGAGGTCGGCTCGATCATCGCCGAGGCCATCGACAAGGTGGGCAAGGACGGGGTCATCACGGTCGAGGAGTCCCAGACGTTCGGCATGGACCTCGAGCTGGTCGAGGGCATGCGCTTCGACAAGGGCTACATCTCCCCGTACTTCGTCACCGACCCCGACCGCCAGGAGGCGGTCCTCGAGGACGCCTACATCCTGCTGGTCGGCTCGAAGATCACGGCCGTGCGGGACCTGCTGCCGCTCCTCGAGAAGGTCATCCAGAGCGCCAAGCCGCTGGTGATCGTGGCCGAGGACGTCGAGGGCGAGGCCCTGGCCACCCTGGTCGTCAACAAGATCCGTGGCACCTTCCGGAGCGTGTCGGTCAAGGCGCCGGGCTTCGGTGAGCGCCGCAAGGCCATGCTCCAGGACATCGCCGTCCTGACCGGCGGCCAGGTCGTGACCGAGGAGGTCGGCCTGAAGCTGGAGAACGTCGGCCTCGAGCTGCTGGGCACCGCCCGCAAGGTCGTCGTCACCAAGGACGAGACGACGGTCGTCGAGGGCGGCGGCAACGAGAACGACATCAAGGGCCGGATCAACCAGATCAAGGCGGAGATCGACAACACCGACTCCGACTACGACCGGGAGAAGCTGCAGGAGCGGCTGGCCAAGCTGTCCGGCGGCGTCGCCGTCATCAAGGTCGGCGCGGCCACCGAGGTCGAGCTCAAGGAGAAGAAGCACCGGATCGAGGACGCCGTGTCCACGACCAAGGCGGCCATCGAAGAGGGTGTCGTGCCCGGCGGTGGCGTCGCCCTGCTGCGGGCCCAGGCGGCCGTCCTCGAGCGGGCCGAGAAGCTCGAAGGGGACGAGGCGACCGGGGCGCGGATCGTGGCCCGGGCCGTCGAGGAGCCCCTCAAGCAGATCGCCGTCAACGCCGGCCTCGAGGGTGGCGTCATCGTCGAGCGGGTGCGGAACCTGACGACCCCGACCGAGGGTCTGAACGCCGCCACCGGTGAGTACGGGGACCTGTTCAAGGCCGGCGTCATCGACGCCGCCAAGGTGACCCGGTCGGCGCTGCAGAACGCCGCCTCGATCGCCGCCCTGTTCCTCACCACCGAGGCGGTCATCGTGGACAAGCCCGAGGAGCACTCGCACGCTCCGGCCGGTGGCGGGATGGACGACTTCTAGGTCGACCCGGGGGCCGAGCGCCCCGAACGACGTGCACGACAGTGGGGCGCCCCGGGCGCCCCACTGTCGCGTCGGTCCGTAGACTGACCCTCGTGCCGGCCACCTCCCCGCCCGAGCCCCTGGCGCCGACCGAGGGCTGGGCGGTGCTCCACCTCTTCTGCCGGGTGGTCGGCCCGGTGGACCAGGGGGCGATCGCCGAGGCCGAGGCCCGGGCCACCAAGGACGGCAACCAGGTCGTCACGGTGGGCCTGCTCGGCCACAAGGGTGACCTGGCGTTCATGGTCGTGGGGCCGGACCTGTGGCAGTTGCGGGCCTTCCAGACCGCCGTCCAGCGGGCCGGGCTGCAGGTGGCGACGTCCTACGTCTCGTTGACCGAGCTCTCCGAGTACGCCGCCAACGTCCCGGTCGAGATGCAGCAGGCCCGCTTGTTCCCCGAGCTGCCGCCCGAGGGCATGCGGGCGTTCTGCTTCTACCCGATGTCCAAGCGCCGGGAGCCCGAGCACAACTGGTACGCCCTCGACTTCGAGGCCCGGTCGGCCCTCATGCGGGCCCACGGGATGTCGGGCCGGAACTACCGGGGCCGCATCGTCCAGCTGATCACCGGCTCGACCGGCCTCGACGACTGGGAGTGGGGCGTGACGCTGTTCGGGGTGCATCCCGACGACCTCAAGGCGTGCGTCTACGAGATGCGCTTCGACGAGGCGTCGGCCCGCTACGCCGAGTTCGGCCCCTTCTACACCGGCATGGTGGGCCGGCTCGACCAGGTGCTGGACCAGGTCGGGGCCCGGTGAGCCCGACGTCGGCGCCACCGGTCGCCCGAGCCGACGCCGGTCCGGGCGGCGGCCTCGACGGCCTGCGGGCCGAGCTCGGTCGCCTGGACCGGGTGGTCGTGGCCTTCAGCGGGGGTGCCGACTCGGCCTTCCTGGCCTTCGTGGCCACCGAGCTGCTGGGCCCCGAGCGGGTGCTCTGCGTCACCGCCGTCTCGCCGTCGCTGGCCCCCGAGGAGCTGGTCGACTGCCGGCAGTTGGCGGAGGAGTGGGGACTGCGCTGGCGGACGGTCGAGACCGACGAGCTCGACGATCCCCGCTACGCGGCCAATGGGACCGACCGCTGTGCCCGCTGCAAGTCGGCGCTGATGGCGGCGCTCGGGCCGCTGGCCGAGCTCGAGGCGGCCACCGTCGTCCTCGGGGTGAACGTCGACGACCTGGGCGACTTCCGGCCCGGCCAGGCGGCGGCGGCAGAAGGGGGCGCCCGCTTCCCCATGGTCGAGGCCGGGTTCACCAAGGAGGACGTCCGGCGCTGGTCCCGGTCCCTGGGCCTGCGCACGTGGGACAAGCCGGCCGCCGCCTGCCTGGCCTCCCGGGTCCCCTACGGCACCCCGGTCACCCTGACCACGCTCAGCTCGGTGGCCCGGGCCGAGTCGGCCCTGCGGGCCATGGGACTGGGCCAGCTCCGGGTGCGCCACCACGGTGACGTGGCCCGGCTCGAGGTCGACGACGCCGTGCTGACCCAGGTGGTGGCCCGCCGGGCCGAGGTCGTGGCCGCCGTGCACCGGGCCGGGTACGCCTACGTGTCGCTCGACCTCGAGGGATTCCGTTCGGGCAGCCTCAACCGAGTGCTGACCGACGCCGGGCTGGCCCCGTCCGAACACGACCGGCCGCCGGCGGTGGGCTCGTGACCCAAGTGCGGGTGAAGCTCACCTTCCCCGAGTCCCTGGTCCGCCAGCCGGTCCTGGCCCGGTTGGTGCGCGACTTCGACCTCGAGCCGAACATCCGGCGGGCCAACGTCGAGGACGGGCAGGGGTGGATCGTCTGCGAGCTGGACGGCGACGCCCGCTCGGTGGAGGCCGGCGTGGACTGGTTGCGAGCCGAGGGGATCGGCGTCGATCTCCTCGGCGACGTCCTCGAGAGCTGACCGGGACGCCCTCAGGCCGACGGCGGCTCGTCGTCGGTCGGCACCTGCCACCCGGCTGAGGACACGTGCCGGGGTTCGTAGAACAGGCAGCCGTCGGGGCAGGCGAAGGGGAGTGGCTCGTTGGCGTCGATCTTGCAGCGCTCGAGCTTGTCGCCCCGGGGCGTGCTCTGCATCACGTAGTGGCGGCAGTCCTCGTTGACGGGCATGGCCCATTCTGATCGATCTTCGGCCGTCGGCGGCACCGCCCGTCGAGGTCGTCGGCCGAGCCCCGCCGCGGTAGCGTCATCCCGTGGATCCCGCCGTTCCCACCCGGATGCTGCTGCGCTGGAGCGAGAGCCTGGCCGCCATCGCCCGCACCGGGCTCGGCTTCACCGAGAGCCTGTACGAGCAGGAGCGGTTCGAGGAGATCCTGCACGTGGCGGCGGACATCCGGGTGGTGGCCGACGAGGGGGCCGACGGCGTCGAGGACGCGTCGGGCCTGGTCCAGGAGTGGCTGTCGACGGTGGGCAAGGGCATCCCGGGCTACGTCACCCCCAAGGTGGCGGTCGGCGCGGCGGTCGGCAACGACAAGGGCGAGCTGCTGTTGATCCAGCGGTCCGACTCCGGCGTGTGGCTCTACCCGACCGGATGGTGCGACGTCGGGTACTCGGCCGCCGAGGTGGTGGCCAAGGAGGTCCAGGAGGAGACGGGCATCGAGGTCGAGCCGGTGCGCCTCATCGCCGTGCTGGACGGTCTGCGGCTCGGGTTCACCCGGATCCCGCTCTACTCGCTGGTGTTCTACTGCCGGGCCGTCGGCGGGGAGCTCCAGCCGCACCCGCTCGAGTGCCAGGACGTCGGCTGGTTCGCGCCCGAGTCCCTCCCCTCGCCACTGGTCGGTGTCGAACGGTGGGGGGAGCACGTGTTCGCCGCCATCCGGGGCGAGCACCGCGACGTCCTGTACGACCGGGTCCGCCAGCCGACCTGGCGGGGCACCCCGGACGACGAATGACGCCACACCTGATGGGGCGGTCCGGTGGCTGAGACCGACCGCCCGGCGGTGAGCGTCGAGGCGGCGGTGGTGGCCGACGCCGAGCTGCTCGGCGCCCTGCACCTGCTGATCCCGCAGCTGTCGTCCTCGACGCCACCCCCCACGGCCTACGAGCTCGAGGCGGTGGTCGGCTCGCCGGCGACGACCCTCTTCGTCGCCCGGGATGTCGATCGACGGATCATCGGCGTCCTGTCGCTGGCCGTGTTCCGGGTGCCGACCGGCGTCCGGGCGGTCATCGAGGACGTGGTGGTCGACGAGTCGGCCCGGGGGGCGGGCGCCGGTGCGGCCCTGACCGAGGCGGCGCTGGCCCAGGCCGAGCGGGACGGGGCCCGGACGGTGGACCTGACCTCGCGCCCGAGCCGGGAGGCGGCCAACCGGCTGTACCAGCGTCTGGGGTTCGAGCGCCGGGAGACGAACGTCTACCGACGCCAGCTCGGATCCGGCAACGACCAGCCCCGCTGACCCGGTCACCACCCGCCCCGAGCGTCGGGGCCGATCAGGGATCGCCAACGCAGATTCTTAGTCGTTTTGTCGTCGGCAAACCCGATGACGTAACCTGGCGGCGTCCGGGTCGGCGGACCCGTCGATGCGACCAACGCCGGTAACCGGCCCTTCGATGCCGGACCCGCGGGGCCACGCGACGCCGGGACCAGCCTCGCTCTCCCGAACCTACGCAGGTTTGTGACGAAACGTCATCGTTAGGCAACAATTCCGTCGCTGATTTGACTTCTTCACGTCACTCAGCCATCATGCTTCTCAAATCCAGAACTCCGTATTCACCATTGTGAACAATCGTTCACCGCACAGGGGGAACTCAATGCGACTCTCACGTAAGTTCGTGCCGTGGCTCGGCGCCGCCGGCCTGACCGCCGGCATCGTCGGCGTCCCGCTCGGCGCCACCGCCGGCGCCGCCACCAAGGCGCCGGTCGTCATCGCCTTCCTCGGCATCGAGACCGGCCCGAACGCCAGCCCCACGGCCAACGACCCGGTGACCCTGGCCGTCGACCAGATCAACGCCTCGGGCGGTATGGACGGGCACAAGGTCCAGGTCAAGTTCTACGACGCCAACGTCACCCCGGCCCAGGCGGTCACGGCCACCCAGCAGGCGCTCGGGACCAACCCGACCGCCATCATCGGCCCCTTCGTCGACGACCAGGTCCAGGCGACCGAGCAGCTGATCAAGCAGTCGGGCGTGCCGGTGTTCGCCATGACCAGTGGTCCGCTGACCGACTACACCAACACGCACCTGAACAACTTCTGGGACGTCAACCCGATCGACTACAACACCGCTCAGGCCGGCGCCAAGTACGTCGCCACGGTGATCAAGCCGAAGAGCGTCGGTCAGATCTACACGACCGACGCCGCCTCGGAGGCCTCGGCCGACTTCGAGCACAACTTCTTGAAGAAGGACGGGGTCAAGAACTTCGTGCAGCGGAGCGAGGCCGATGGCGTGACCGACGCCACCCAGGCGGTCCTGGCCGTGAAGGGCACCGACGCCGTGTTCATCAACTCGTTCCCGGTCACCGACGGCCTGCTGGTCACCCAGCTGGCGCAGAACGGCTACACCGGCCCGATCATGGGGGCCCAGGCCGACAACTCGATCCAGGCGTTCAAGCTGGCGTCGGCGGCCGACCTGAAGAACTTCGACTACACGCCCTACTGCGACCCGGACGTGAACACCACCTCGCAGGCCAAGGCGTTCGTGTCGGCCTACAAGGCGAAGTTCAACGTCACGCAGTCGGCGGCCGACGACCCGGCCAGCTACGACGCCGTGTACATGCTGCGCAAGGCCATCCAGGCCGACGGGGGCAACCTGTCGCACTCGGCCATCACCAGCCAGATCAACAAGATCAAGTACACGGGTGCCTGCGGGCCGTACAAGGCGGACTCGGAGCACACGCTGATGAACCAGGTCCAGGTGGTCAAGCTCGGGTCGGACGGCCCGGCGGGCAAGAAGCTCCTGGCGACCTACAACTTCGCCGAGATCCCGGCCAACCCCGGCAACTAGTCGCCCGGAGGTTCGACCGGTGGTCGTCTCGAACGGCCTCGGCAGCAACGTGCGTACCGGCAACGCCGGGTCCGGGATCCTCCGGGCCCGGCGTTGCCGCGTCCGGACACCGGTGGTCCGGCGTGGCTGATCCCCGGTTCGTGCTGGTGCACGGGGGCTACCACGGCGCCTGGTGCTGGTCGGAGCTGGTGCCCCACCTGTCGGCGCCGGCGCTGGCCGTCGACCTGCCCGGTCGCGGCGCCCACCCGGCGGCGCTCGACGACGTCACGATCGAGGGGGCGGCGGCCTCGGTGGTGGCCGACCTGGACGCCGCCGGGTTCGACGAGGTGGTGGTGGTGGGCCACTCGCTCGGCGGCGTCACCCTGCCGGTGGTGGCCCGCCTCCTCGGCGGCCGGTGCGCCCATTTGGTCTTCGTCTCGTGCCTCACCGTCGCCGACGGTGACTCCGTCCAGTCGACGCTCGCCCCCGGCGAGCGGGCGGCGGCCGACGAGCGGTTGCGCACCGGCCCGGGTGAGCGGAGCGAGCTCTCGGCGGCGCACCACACCGCCCTCTTGGGTAACGACCTCGACGAGGCTCAGCTGGCCGACGTCCTGCGGCAGGTCGGCCCGGAGTCGATGCGCTTCTTCACCGACCGGGTGCACTGGGGGCGGGCGTCGACGGTGCCCCGGTCCTACGTCCGGCTGCGCCAGGACCTGGCGGTCCCGTGGGCCACCCAGGAGGAGATGATCCGACGGCTCGGTCCTGAGGTGACGGTCCACGAGCTCGACGCCGGGCACGAGGTCATGCTCACGCAGCCGGCGGCCCTGGCCGAGATCCTCAACGCCACCCGTGACCGGCTCGTCGGCCGGCCCCCGGCGGGCGTCGTTGACATTCGGTCGACGAGGGCCGGGACGAGCCCCTCGGACACTCCCCCGCCGGTGCCCGCCGGCGGGGCGCTGGGCGACGCCGGGTCGTCCTCCGAGCCGACCTGAACCGCCCCACGCCGCCGCTCTCCACCAGGGCGCCCAGCCCGGGCCCGCAGTAGGCTGCGGCGTCGTCGGGGGCGAGGTCGGTGACGGCGCCACGGCACGGAGGTAGGGGCGGGGGCATGTCGACCAACAGGACGAGTCCGGCCGTCGAGCGCTCACTCGACCTGTTGAACTTCCTGGCCGAGCACGAGTCGGAGACCTTCACCCTCTCCGACTTGTCCCGCCGCCTCAACCTGGCCAAGGCCACCGGCCACACCATCTTGGCCACCTTGGTCAAGGCGGGCTATGTCTCGAGGAACGCCCACCGCCGGTACTGCCTCGGCCCGGCGGTCATCGCCCTGGGCGAAGCGGCGTCCGGGCAGAACCGGGCCGTGGCCCTGGGCCAGGAGGCCGCCGCCTGCCTGGCGACCGAGCTCGGCCTGGAGTGCCTCCTCACGGCCGTGGTCGAGGACGCCATCCTGGTCGTCGGCAAGACCAGGGTCGAGGAACCCCGGGGCGAACTGCTGGTCCTGCCGGTGGCCCGACGGATCCCGCTGGTCCCGCCGATCGGGGCGATCTTCGTGGCCTGGTGGGAGGAGGAGCGGCTCCGGTGCTGGCTCGACGAGGTCATCGCTGGCTGGGACGCCGGCCGGTGCCGGCGGTTCGTCTCCTCGCTCGAGGTGGTGCGCCGGCGCGGGTACTCGGTGAGTGCCATCGCCAGCGACAGCATCGACCGGGTGCGGACCCTGCTGGCGTCGGTCGACGTCCTGTCCGACGAGAGCGACCTCGCCGACACCTTCGACCAGTTCCTCGACCAGGCGCAGTTCAGCGAGGGGTACATGGTCGGTGACCTGGTGGCGGGCCAGCGCTACGACCTCTCGAGCTTGGCCGCCCCCGTGTTCGACCGAGCGGGGGACGTGGCCCTGGCGATGACGTTGAAGGGGTTCAGCTGCCCGGTCGACCAGACCGAGATCGAGTCGATGGCCACGTCGCTCCTCCGGGCCGCCCAGTCCGTGACCGACGCCATCGGTGGCCGTCGGCCGGCCCAGGGCTGAGCCGTCTCCTCGCGGCGGCGGGCCTCACCTCGCGGCGGGCCGGCGCCGGATGGAAGCACCATTCCATAGAGTGGAACAATGGTCGAGAGGCCCCGGTGAGTCGCGGGGCCAGTAGAGGCGAGGTGCGCGCATGACGACGTCGTTGCAGCCGGACAGCGAAGGACGGGTGGCCGTACTCGGCGCCGGGCGGAGCCCGTTCGGCAAATTCGGTGGCAGCCTGCGGGAAGCGACCCTGCCCGAGCTGGCCTCGGCGGTGATCCCCCAGGTCCTCGAGCGGGCCGGCGTGTCCGGCGACGAGGTGGACCAGCTCGTCTTCGGGGTGAACTTCCCCGGCTCTGACCGCTCCATCGCCCGCCAGATCCTGTTGCGGTCGGGCATCCCAGCCGACCGCAACGCCTACACCGTCGACCGGGCCTGCTGCAGCTCGCTCACCGCCCTGGCCGCCGCCTCTCGATCGCTGCGGCTCGGGGAGGCCACGCTGGCCGTGGCCGGCGGCGTCGAGAACCTCTCCCGGGTGCCCGTACTACCTCGAGAACGTCCGCTGGGGCCACAAGCTGGGCGACATCACCCTCGGCGACCAGCTGGTCATCTCGTGCCCGTACACGCATCGAGCCCCGGGCCCGACAGGCCGCCCGCGAGGCCCTGGAGAACGGCATCGGACGTGAGGAGCAGGACGCCTGGGCGCTGCGGAGCCAGGAGCGCTACGCCAAGGCCCTGGCCAACGGGTGGCCGGACGAGGAGATCCTCGCCGTACCCGGCGTCGACGAGCGGGGCCGCGAGATCCGCTTCGAACGCGACGAGGTGCCGAGGCCCGACACCACGGCCGAGCGCCTGGCCGCGCTGGCCACGGTCTACGGCAGCGAGACCGTCACCGCCGGGGAACGCCCCGGACCTCTCGAGTGGGACGTCGGCCCTGGTGCTGGCCGGGCTGGACCGGGCGAGCGCCGACGGCCGGCGGGTGCTCGGCACGCTGCGGGCCTTCGCCGCCGTCTCCGGCGAGCCGGCCCGCATCGCCTCGATCCCGGCCGTCGCCATCCAGGCGGCCCTGGACCGGGCCGGGCTGACCCTGGACGACATCGACGTCATCGAGGTGAACGAGGCCTTCGCCGCCGTCCCGCTGGTCACCACCCTGAAGCTGGCCGACGGGGACGCCGGCCGGGCCGAGCGCCTCCGGGCCAAGACCAACGTGAACGGCGGGTCGGTGGCCATCGGCCACCCGACCGGGGCCACCGCCGGCCGGATGGTGCTCACGGCCATGAACGAGCTGCGCCGCCGGGGCGGCGGCCGGGCCGTGGTGGCCCTCTGCGGTGGGATCGGCGAGGGCGAAGCGGTGGTGGTCGAGGTCGACCCGGCCACCGTGGCCGCCTGAGCGACGGCGAGGAGGGGGAGCGATCGATGGCGCTCGACGCCGAGACGTATCGGGACTGGCAGGAGCGGGCGGCGCCCCGCCTCGGCCACGACGCGGGTGACGACGCCACCCACTCGGGCCTGCCTGTGCAGTCGGTGTACACGCCGCTCGACGTCACCGAGGACCGAGCGACGAGGAGCTGGCCCGCTACGGCGATCGGCTCGGCCTGCCCGGGGAGGCCCCGTTCACCCGGGGCATCCGGCCCGGTATGTACCGCGAGGGCCACTGGGTCATGGGGATGTACTCGGGCCAGGCGTCACCGAGCGAGACCAACCAGCGGATCCGCTCGCTGCTCTCGGCCGGCCAGACCGGCTTCTCGGTGGCCCTCGACCTCCCGACCCAGGTGGGGTTGGACTCCGACCACCCGCTGGCCCGGGGCGAGGTCGGCCGGGTCGGTGTGCCCGATCGACTGCCTCGGCGACATGGTCGAGCTGCTCGACGGGGTCCCGCTCGACACGGTGAGCCAGATCCGCACGACGGCCAACTCGATCGGGCCGTTGGCGGTGGCGCTGTTCACCGCCGCCGCCAAGGTGCACGGCTACTCGCCGTCCTCGTTCAAGGTGATGCTGCAGAACGACGTGCTGAAGGAGTACGTCGCCCGGCACACCCAGATCTTCCCGTACCGCCCGGGCCGGGACTTCTCGGTGGACGTGATCGAGTACTGCGCCAAGGAGCTGCCCCACTGGGAGCCGATCGAGTTCTGCGGCTACCACATCCGTGACGCCGGGGCCACGGCCGTCCAGGAGGTGGCCATCGCCATCACCAACGGGCTCGAGTACATCCGCTGCGCCGTCGAGCGCGGCATGCCGGTCGAGTCGTTCGCCCATTCGGTGTACATGTTCCTGTCCTCGGGTCTCGACATCTTCGAGGAGGTGGCGAAGTTCCGGGCGGCCCGCCGGATCTGGTCCGACGTGCTCGAGGAGCGCTTCGGGGTGACCGACCCCTCCAGCCGGGCGCTCAACATCTTCTGCTACACCCTGGGCGGCTACCAGACGGCCGCCGAGCCCCTGAACAACGTGGTCCGGATCTCCTACCAGGCGCTGGCGGCGGTGCTCGGCGGGGTCCAGACGCTGGCCTCGTCGTCCTTCGACGAGGCCCTCGGGATCCCGAGCCGCGAGGCGGCGCATCTCGGCCTGCGCACCCAGCAGATCCTGGCGCTCGAGACCGGGGTGACCCGCTCGGCCGACCCGCTGGGCGGCTCGTACCTGGTCGAGGCGCTGACCGACCAGCTCGAAGGGGACATCCGGGCCTACATGACCCGGATCGACGAGCACGGTGGGGCGATCGGGGCCCTCGAGAACGGGTTCCTCGAAGCCGAGATCGACGAGCAGGCCTTCGCCGTGCAGCGACGCATCGACAACGGCGAGCAGCCGGTGGTCGGGGTCAACCGCCACGTGCTGGCCGACCCGCCGACGCTTCCTGCCGGCCCCGCCGGCGCCCCGGGACCTGAACGAGACCGAGGCCACCCAGGTCGAGGCGCTGGCGCGGCTGCGCCGTGACCGGGACAGTGCCGCCGTCGAGCGAGGTCCTCGACGGGGTCCGGGGATCGGCTCGCGCCGGGACCAACACGATCCCGTCGATCATCAGCGCCATCGAGGCGAACGCCACCGTCGGGGAGATCTGTCAGGCCCTGGCCGACATCTGGGGGAGATTCGGTGCCCATCATTCCTGAGCTGGTCGAGCGGTCGGTCCTGGCCTATGGGCCGCGTACCGCCGTCGTCGACGGCCCCCGATCGCTCACCTACACCGAGGTGGGGGACCGGTCGGGACGACTGGCCAACGCCCTCGGAACCCTCACGGCCGAGCCGGGCGCCCGGGTGGCGACCCTCATGCGGAACCGTCTCGAGTACATCGAGTGCGACTTCGGCATCGCCCGGGCCGGGATGGTCAAGGTCCCGATCAACCCCCGGCTGTCCGACGACGAGCGCCGGTACATCCTGGCCGACTCCGGGGCCACCGTCCTGTTCACCGAGTCGGCCGAGCGGGAGCGCCTGGAGGGCATCCTGGCCGGGTTGCGCACGCCGGCCCGAGGTGGTCGACGTCGACGGGGCGCGGGGCCGGCCTCGACTACGCGGCCCTGCTGGCCTCGGCGTCGCCCCGCCCCGCCCCGCTGGCCACCGATCCCGAGCGGCTCGAGCCAGCTCCTGTACACCTCGGGGACGACCGGCCGACCCAAGGGCTCGATGCTGGCCGACCGGTGCCGGGTCACGGCATCGCTCATGACCCTGGCCGAGGAGTACTGCCCGGGGCCCGACGACGGCATGATCCATGCCGGGCCCCTCTCCCACGGCTCGGGCTCCAAGGTGCTGACCTACTTCCTGCGGGGGGCCAAGAGCATCACGCTGGCCAAGTTCTCGCCCGAAGCCTTCTTCGACTGCGTGGCCACGCTCGGCGGGACCTCGACCTTCATCGTGCCCACCATGGTCTCGATGCTCGTCGAGTACTGCCGCCACGACGACGCCGCCCCCCGGGCTGCGCAACATCACCTACGGCGGGGCGGCCATCAGCCGGAGCGTCCTCGAGGACGCCCTCGAGGTCTTCGGCCCGATCCTGACCCAGGTCTACGGGACGTCGGAGATCCTCCACCCGATCATCGCCCTGCGCCACCGCGAGGAGCCCGACCCGAAGATCCCCGTCGGCCCGGCCGTGCCCACCGGACGCCCGGTCCCGGCGGTGGACTACAAGCTGGTGGTGGACGGGTCCGAGGAGTCGGCGGCGACCGACGCCGGCGACGGCACCGAGGTCACCCAGGGCGAGCTCTGGATGCGTGGGCCCCAGCTGATGCTCGGCTACTGGAACAACCCGGTCGGGACGAAGGAGGCCATCGTCGACGGCTGGTACCGCACCGGCGACGTCGCCGTCCTCGACGAGCACGGGTTCCTGACCATCGTCGACCGGGTGAAGGACATGATCATCTCCGGCGGCCTCAACGTCTATCCGGCCGAGGTCGAGCGGGTCCTCGACGAGCACCCCGACCTGCTCGAGGCGTGCGTGGTCGGGTTGCCCGACGACCGCTGGGGCGAGGTCGTGGCGGCGGCGGTGGTGCCCCGGGAGGGGGCATCGGTCGGACGAGGCGGCGCTGGCCGACTGGTGCGGTGAGCGGCTGGCCGGCTACAAGAAGCCGCGGGTGATCCGGGTCCTGGCCGAGCTGCCGAAGGGCTCCACCGGCAAGGTGACCAAGCGCGACGTGCGCCAGGTCCTCGTGGCCGACGGCGGCACGGCCGGGTGAGCGCCCCGGTCCCCGCCCCGGGCTGAGGTCGACCGGCCGACGGTGGCCAACGACGACGAACGGGGCGCCCAGTCCATCGGCCGGGCCCTCTCGCTGCTCGAGGAGATCGCCCGGCACGACGCGCCCCGGCCGCTGGCCCAGTTGGCCCGGGCGACCGAGCTGCCACCGCCCACCGCCCATCGGATCCTGGCCGCCCTGGAGCAGCGGGAGCTGGTGCTGCGAGACCCGGTGACGGGCTGAGTACTCGCTCGGACCGACCGTCCTGTACCTGGCCCGGGCGGCCCTGCGCCAGGGGGCCGACGGCGACCTGGCCTCGACGGCGCTGGGCCATCTCCGGACGCTGCGCGAAGCGACCGGCGAAACGGTCGGCCTCCACGTCGTGCGCCAGGACCGCCGGCTCTGCATCGCCGAGCTGGCCAGCCACGAGCCGATCCGCATCGCCAGCGGCATCGGGGCCATCCACCCGCTCGGCGTCGGGGCGGTGGGCCAGGTCCTCCTGGCCGCCTCGTCACCCGACACGGTGGAGCGGGTGCTGGCCATGGAGGACTTCGCCCGGCTGTCGCGCATCGGCACGACCCGGACCGCCGTGCGCCGCGCCCTGGCCAAGGTGGCCGCCGACGGGTTCGCCATCAGCCATGGGGAGACGGTGCCCGGGGCCTCGGCCATCGCCGTCCCGGTGCTCGACGCCTGGGGCGAGGTGCGGGGGGCCCTCAACGTCACCGGGCCCGAGGGCCGCTGGACCGAGACCAGGATGCGGCACCACCTCGGGGCCATCCGGGCCGCCGCCACCTGGCTGGAGCGCCGTCTCGGCCGGACCGACGGGTCGGCGGCCCCGGCCGGCTGAGCCGGGGTGCCGGCGGCTCAGGCCATGGTGTCGAGGATCTCGCCCACGATCTCGAGGGTCGTGTTGGGGTGCAGGAAGGCGAACCGGGCCACCGGCTCACCCTGCCAGGAGGTCGGGGTCACGAAACCGGTCTGGCTGGCGAGCAGCGACGCCGACCACGCCTCGTAGCGGGCCCGGTCCCACCCGCGGCGCCGGAAGAGCACGACCGAGAGGTCCGGCCGGCGGAGGAGCTCGAGGTGGGGGGTGCGGTCGATGAGGTCGGCGGCCGCCCAGGCCGTCCGGAGCACCTGGTCGATGGCGTCGCGGTAGGCGTCGGTGCCGTGGACGGCGAGCGAGAACCACAGGGGGAGGCCCCGGGCCCGGCGGGTCAGGTGCACCGCGTAGTCGCTCGGGTTCCACTGGTGCTCGGGCGCCTCGTGGAGGATGTCCAGGTAGGACGCCTGCTGGGAGTGCACCGACTTGGCCAGCTCGGGGGCGCGGTAGAGCAGGGCGGCGCAGTCGAACGGCGCGAACAGCCATTTGTGGGGATCGACGATGAAGGAGTCGACCAGCTCGATGCCGTCGAACTTGTCCCGCACGAGGGAGCTGAAGAGGGCCGCCGCCCCGTAGGCGCCGTCCACGTGGAACCACAGGTGGTGGTCGCGGGCGACGGCACCGATCCCGGCCAGGTCGTCGATGATGCCGGCGTTGGTGGTGCCGGCGGTGGCCGCCACGCCGATCAGGTCGACGGCGGCGGGGTCCCGGTCGATGGCCCGGCGCAGCGCGGCGCCGGTGAGCCGGTGGTCCTCGACCGGCACCAGGAAGGGCTCGACCCCGATGATCTGCAGCGCCCGGCTGATCGAGGAGTGGGCCTCCTCGCTCACGGCGATCCGCGGCCGCGACGTCCGGATCCCCCGACGCCGGGCGGTGTCGCGGGCCACCAGCAGGGCCGAGAGGTTGCCCATGGTCCCGCCGGCCACGAAGCAGCCGCCGGCACCCTCGGGCAGCCCGGCCTGGCGGGCCAGCACCCCGAGGGCCTGGTTCTCGGCCGCCACGGCCCCGGCCGCCTCCAACCACGAGGTGGCCTGGAGCGACGAGCAGGACACGATCATGTCGAACAGCAGCGCCGCCTTGGTCGGGGCGGCGGGGATGAACGACAGGAAGCGGGGACTGTCGCAGGACACCACGCCCGAGGCCAGCTCGTCGGCGAAGACCCGTAGCACCCTGGCCGGATCGGTCCCCTCGGCGCTGATGAGGCCGTCCAGGGCCTGGTCGAACGTGTCGGCGCCGCCGCCGAAGTCGAGGTCGACCGGGTCGAGGGCCAGCCGGTCCCGGCAGTAGGCGAAGATCAGCTCGGTCATCGACTCGTCGAAGGCGAACATCGGGTTGGCCATGGCTCGGATCCCTTTCGCTGCCGCACATCCACCGGGCCGCTGGCCGCCGCCGAGCGACCCCGACCTATCGTAAGAGGCGCGACATCCGCCGGTCGGCCAACGTCCGGCCCGCCGTCTGGCAGGTGGGGCAGTAGACGATCTCGTGGCTGTCGTAGGACACCCGCTGGAGCGTGGTGGCGCAGGTGGGGCACGGTTCCCCGGCCCGGTTGTGCACGTCGAAGCGCTGGCCGAGCTTGCCCTCCGACAGCCCGCCGGTCCGCTGGCGCTCCCGCGCCAAGGCCTCGTCCAGGACCGAGCGGACGGCGTCGAGCAGTCGGTCCCGTCCGTCGTCGTCGAGCGACCGTAGCGAGGCGAACGGGGAGAGGCGGGCCCGATGGAGGATGTCGTCGGCGTAGCCCCGGCCGATACCGGCCACCGTCCGTTGGTCCCGGAGCACGGTGTGGAGCCGGCGGCCGTCGTCGCCGTGGCGTACCAGCTCGACGAACGCCGGGTCGTCGGGCTCGGGACCGAGACGCTCGAGGGGACCCTGGTCACCGGGACCGACCAGCCACCAGCCGGCCTTGCGCTGGGTGCCGTGCTCGCGCACCAAGACGCCGGTCCCGTCGGCCACCACCAGCCGCAGGACCGCCCCCCGGGGCCGGGTGGTCTTGGCCGGCCGCTCGAGGTCGACCCGACCCCCCTGGGACAGGTGGGCCAGCAGGCGGTTCCCGTCGTCCAGCTCGAGCACCAGGTACTTGCCCCGACGGCCGACGTGGCGCACCACGTGGCCCTCGACGTCCTCGGGCGCGGGGGACACGGTCTTGAGGGCGGTGAAGCCCAAGGACTCGGCGCGGGCCAGGACCTGGCCGGCCAGGGCCTCGTCCAGACGTTCGGCCAGCGCCTGCATTTCGGGCAGCTCGGGCATGGTCGCTCCGCAGGTCCCCGGCGCGGTCGATCGCCCCGGGCTGCCCCTCAGTGTACGGGCGACCGTTTCCTCGGGACACCCGTCGCTACGCTCATTGTCGTGCAGTTTCTCGACGATGCGGAGGTCCGGTCGTCGGGGGTGCGGGAGCGCCGTTTCGACCTGGAGCGCCAGGGGCGCTGCATCCCGGGCCTCCTCTGGACCCCGGTCGACGCCACCGGCCGGCGTCCGCTGGTGCTGATCAGTCACGGCGCCTCGGCCTCCAAGCGCGAGGGCTACGTGGTCTCGCTGGCCCGGGGCCTGGTCCAACGCTTCGGGGTGGCGGCGGTGGCCATCGACGGGCCGGTCCACGGCGACCGGCGGTCCGACGGCGGGGCCAACCCGGTGCTCACCTTCCTCGAGTTCTCCCAGATGTGGGCGGGCGACCCGACCATGACCGACGAGATGGTGGCCGACTGGCGTCACGTGCTCGACGAACTGCAGGGCCTCGAGGAGATCGGGCCGGGCCCGGCCGGCTACTGGGGCCTGTCCATGGGCACGATCCTCGGGCTGCCCCTGGTGGCGGCGGACGCCCGCATCCACGCCGCCGTCCTCGGCCTCATGGGGCTCACCGGGCCGACCCGGCCGCGCATCGCCGCCGACGCCCCCCGGGTGACGTGTCCGGTCCTGTTCCTCACCCAGTGGGACGACGAGCTGTTCCCCCGGGACGCGGCGTTCGAGCTGTTCGGGGCCCTCGGCTCGACCGACAAGCGCCTGCACGTCCGGATGGGCCGGCACGGCGAGGTGCCCACCGAGGAATTCGTGGACAGCGCCACGTTCCTCGGCCACCACCTCGGCCTCGAACCGAGGGCGCCGGACTAGCGGCCCGGGGCCACCAGGGCCACGGCCGACCGAGGATCGGCCGCCGCCCGGACGATCGCCCGGTGCTCGGGGCGCAGGAAGCCGTCGGCCACGGCCCGATCCAAGAACGCCAGCAGGTGGTCGTAGTACCCGTCGCGGTTCAGGATCCCGATGGGCTTGGCGTGCAGGCCGAGCAGCGACCAGGTGACGATCTCGGCCAGCTCTTCGAGCGTGCCCAGCCCGCCCGGTAGCGCCAGGAAGGCCCCGGCCAGCTCGGCCATCACCTGCTTGCGCTCGTGCATCGAACCGACCACCCGCAGGTCGGTCAGGCCGGTGTGGGGCACCTCGGCGCTGAACAGGTCCCCGGGGATGACCCCCACCACCTGGCCACCCGCCGCCAGTGCGGCATCGGCCAGCACGCCCATGGTGCCCACCGCCGCCCCGCCGTAGACGATCCGGATGCCCCGGGCGACCAGGAGCTCGGCCACGGCCACCGCGTCCTCGACGTAGGTCGGGTCGTTCCCCCGGCGCGACCCGCAGAACACGCAGACCGACCGGACGTCGTCCGGACGGACCGGGACCTGGCTCACCCGGGCTCGGCGCCGGCGCCGTCCCGCCAGGCGGCCTGGGCCGCCAGGTCCACTTCACGCAACGTGAGGCCGGTGGCCGCGGCCACCGCGGCCACGTCGGCGAACTCGGCCTTGGCCCGCCCGTGGCCCACCTTCATCTGCACCGGCCGTCCCTCCACCAGGACCTGGTCCAGTCGCCGGGCGCGCGGCCAGCGTTCCCCCAGGGTGGCCCGGACGCCGAAGGATCCGGTCGCCGTCACGAGGAGCTGGCGCAGCGGGGCCACGAGGGCCGGGTCGGCCAGAGCGTGCACCACGTGGCCCGGACGGCCCTTCTTCATCACCACCGGGCTCACCCAGGCATCGTGGGCCCCGGCGTCGAGCAGGGCCGACAGGGTGTGGGCCACCTGCTCCCCGGTGACGTCGTCGAGGTTGACCTCGAGGGTGACGACCGGCTGCCCGCCGTCCACCGTCGCCACGTGGCGGGTGCCCAGGACCACCTGCGTGCAGTTGGGCAGGTCCTCGAGCTCGCCGGCCCCGGCGCCGAACCCGCTGGCCGCCACGGCCATCGGCGGCATCGGGCCGCTCGACGTGGCCAGGGCGGCCAGCAGGGCCGCCCCGGTGGGCGTGGTGAGCTCGATCCTCGTGTCCCGCCCGTAGGTCGAGAAGCCGGCCAGGAGCCGGACCGTGGCCGGGGCCGGGTTCGGGAGGAGGCCGTGGGCTGCCCTGACCATGCCGGTGCCGACGGCCACCGACGAGACGGTCACCTCGTCGATGTCGAGGACCTCGAGGGCGGCCACCGTGCCCACGATGTCGACCAGCGCGTCGTGCCCGCCGACTTCGTGGAAGTGGACCTCGGCCACCGGTCGACGGTGCAGGGCCGCCTCGACCTGGGCCAGGCGCTCGAAGACGGCGAGTGCCCGGCGGGTGACCCGCTCGGGCAACGAGGCCGCCTCGAGCAGGGCCACGATGTCGCGGTGGGTGCGGCCCACCCCGTCGTCCTGCGCCTCGACGATGGCCCGGGTGGCCGCCACCCCGCCCCGCAGCACCGGCTCGATGGTCAGGTCCCACCCGCCCACCGGCAGCCGCCGCAGGAGGGCCAGGACCTCGCGCAGGTCGGCCCCGGCATCGAGCAGGCTGCCGAGCGCCATGTCGCCGGCGATGCCCGAGAAGCAGTGGAACCACGCCACCCGCCCCGAGTCCGGGGCGACGCCGGTCGGACGGGTGACGTCGGCGTCGCTCAACGCAGGAGCCGGGCGATGGCGCAGGCGGCGCCGTACCCGTTGTCGATGCCCACCACCGTCACGCCGGGGGCGCACGAGGCGTGCATGGCGAGCAGCGCCGTCACCCCCTCCAGGCTGGCGCCGTAGCCGACGCTGGTCGGCACGGCGACGACCGGGGCGGCGGTCAGGCCACCGACCAGGCTGGCCAGCGCACCCTCCATGCCGGCGCAACCACCACGGCGTCGGCTGCCCCGAGCTCGTCCACCGCCGCCAGCAGGCGGTGGACCCCGGCGACCCCGCAGTCGGCCAGCAGCGACGGGCGGAAGCCGAGGACCTCGAGGACCGAGCGGCACTCCTCGGCCACCGGCAGGTCGGCCGTCCCGGCCGTCACCACCAGCACCTGGGCCGCTCTCGGGGCGTCCGGACGCCAGCCCACCGTGGCCAGGTTCCCGTGGTGGACCACCGACCCCTCGCCGAAGCCGGCCGCCGTGGCCGCCTCGAGCGCCGCCTTGGCCTGGTCGGCGTCGGCCCGGGTGAGCAGCACCGGGCCGCTCGGTTCCGAGAGCAGTTCGACCACGATGCCCGCCGCCTGCTCGGGGGTCTTGCCCGGCCCGTAGACCGCCTCGGGGAGGCCCTGGCGCAGGGCGCGATGGTGGTCGACCCGGGCAAAGCCCAGGTCGGCGAAGGGCAGTCGCCGCAGTCGCCGGGCGGCCTCCTCGGGGGGGCACGCTCCCGAGGCGACGTCGGCCAGGAGCTGGCGGAGTGCGGCGTCGTCCATCAGGCTCACTATCCTGCCCGGGTGTGACCGCCCCTGCGACATCCGTCGCCTACTTCGGCCCGGCGGGCACGTTCACCGAGGAGGCGCTGCTCACCCAGCCCGACCTGGCGGCCCTGATGATCGAGCCCCGGCCATCCATCTCGGCCGTCCTGGCCGGGGTGCAGGCCGGGGAGGTCGACCTCGGGTTCGTCCCGCTCGAGAACGCCATCGAGGGCACGGTCAACGCCTCGCTCGACGCCCTGGTGTTCGACCACGACCTGCTCATCCAGCGGGAGGTGGTCCTCGACATCCACCTGCAGTTGATGGCCCCCCGGACGACCTCGCTGGCCGACGTCCGCCGGGTCGTGTCGTTCCCCGTGGCCCTGGCCCAGTGCCAGAAGTACCTGGCCGACACGCTGCCCGGCGTCGAACAGGCGGCGGCCAATTCGACGGCCGACGCCGCCCGGCGCCTCGGGGAGCACCCCGAGCCGGGGACCGCCGCCATCGCCCCGCGACTGGCCGCCGAGCTCTACGGCCTGGTGATCCTGGCCGACGACGTCGAGGACCACCCGGACAACCAGACCCGTTTCGTGGCCGTCGCCCGTTCGGGCATCCCGGCGGCGACGGGTCACGACCGGACCAGCATCGTCTGCTTCCAGCGGGCCGACCGCCCGGGCAGCCTGCACGGCATCCTCGGGCAGTTCGCCGCCCGCGGCATCAACCTGACCAAGCTCGAGTCCCGGCCGACCAAGCAGGGCCTGGGGGACTACTGCTTCGTGATCGACCTGGACGGCCACGTGGCCGACGAGGTGGTGGCCGACTGCCTCCGTGACCTGCGGGCCGGGTTGAGCGAGGTCAAGTTCCTCGGCTCCTATCCGGCCGCCGGGGAGGACGGCGCGGCGCGGCGCCAGGAGGCCGACGATGCCTGGCGGGCGGCCGACGCCTGGCTCAGCGGCCTGAGGTCCCAGATCCACTGACCGCTACCGGCCGTCGGGGACGGGCCGGTTACGCTCGGGCGGTACGTCCGGGAGGGATGGCAGAGTGGACGAATGCGCGGCTCTTGAAAAGCCGTGAGGTGCGAGCCTCCGTGGGTTCGAATCCCACTCCCTCCGCCATCTCCGTCCGCCACCGCCCTCTACGACGACGGCACGACGACACCGGGACGGCCGTCCACGAAATCTACGACGGCCGACCCGGCGAATTACGACATCTTGATGATGCTCCGAACTCACGGCGACCGTAAGTTCCAGCCCGATGGGAATTGCCGCCGGCGACGACGGGTCGGGCAAGGGGGATGCCACGACCCGCGTGTCGGCGGTCGGATCGGGCGACATCCGCTCGGCCAATTGGCCTGGTCGTTCGCGCCTCCGCCACGAGGTCGCGCTTAGCGACCGGGACCACGGCCATTCGGGCGCGCCCCTCGGCCGGCGGCCGGCGTAGCGGTGGGGCCCCTCGAACTCCTCGCCGCCGATCCCGCCCTCGGCGAGCTGACCCGCGACCCGGCCCGGTCGGGCACGTCCGTCGTCACGAGCGTGGTGGTCCTGGCCACCCGGACCCACCCGGTCACCGACGAGTTCGTCCGGGACCTCCTCGCCTGCTTCGCCCACCTGGCGCCGGACGTGGAATTCCTGGTGGGGGGGACGTTGGGGCTCAACCAGAACGAGCACTGGGCGGCACGGCTGGACCCGACCGGCTCGGTCAGGGTCGTGCCCTGGGGACGGGGGTCGGAGGGCCGGCAGACCCGCCGGGAGCTGCTGCCCGACGCCATCGCCCGATCACGGGGACGGATCGTCGTGGTCTTGGACCGGGCGCTCTCGGCTGACCGGAATCTCCTGCCCGAGCTGGCGGCGGCCGTGGCCAGTGGTCGCACCGACGTGGCGGTCGACCGGACGTCGACGGTCCGCTCCTCGGGTGCGCGGTCGGCCCATCAACGGGTGCCGAGGCCCCGTCGGCGAGAGGTGCGACGGCTGGCCGTCCGGGAGCCGGCGTTCGCCTGCCGCACGCAGCCGCTCAAGGAGGAGCTCGAGCACAAGGGACCCGACGGCCTGCTCCGGCGGGTCCTCGACCGTCGAGACCTGACCGTCGAGCTCCTGTGGCCCGGTGACGCCGCGTGGCCGGACACCTCGCCCGGTCGTCCGCCGGCGACCAGGGTGCAGCTGCGGGCGGTGCCCGAGGCCTGGACCTGGCTTCCGGCCGACGATCCCGGCCCCCTGGCCCCGCCGCCGTCGGGTTGGACGGTGGCCACCCTCGTCCTGGTCGCCGGCTTCGTGGCGTTCGAGACGGTGCGGATCGTGCTCTCGGGCGCCGGCCCGTCGGTCAACGAGGGCATCGCCGTCACGGCCGGACTCCAGAACCTCCAGGGCCACGGCCTGGCCGCCGGCTTCCCGGCCTGGCTCCCAGGTTCGCCGCTCTGGCCGACGCTGGCCGCCGTGGGCCACCGTCTCGACGGCCTCGAAGGGGCTCGCCTGACCGCCCTCTTCCTGGTCGTGCTGGGCGCCGGCGGGGCCATTGCCGCCACCCGGGTTCGGTTCGGCCCCCGGGCCGGCTTCCTGGCCGGGATGGTGCTGCTCGCCGGCGCCCCACCCTGGCCCTCGGACGGCTGGCCGAAGTGGACGCGCTCGCCGTGGCCGGTCTCGGCGGGGCGCTGTGGTGCATCGCCCGGCGCTCGACGAAGGGTCACTGGGGGTGGGTGCTCGGGGCGGCGGCCCTCTACGCCGTGGCCACCCTCGGTTCCTACCCGGCCGTGGTCGTCCTGCCCTGGATGGTGGTTCTGGTGGTGGTGGCCCGACCGGGACGCCGCTCGTCGACGCCACGGTCTTCGTCGGCACCTTCCTCGCCGTCCTGGCCGTCGCCGGGCTGGCTGCCCGGGGCCAGCTGACCTACTTCCACCAATGGCGGCGCACCATCGACCCGACGTTCGTCGCCCCCCACCTGGCCCTGGTCCACCTGCTCGCCGTCGAGGCCCTGCCCTTCGTGGTGCTGGCCATCGTGGGCATCCTCGGGGCCGGTCGGCAGCGGGCGTTCGTCGCCGTGTCGGCCTCGGCCCTCCTGGTGGTCCCCGTCGTCGACCTGCTGTCGCTGGCCCACGCCGACGCCGGTGGTGAGGTGGTCGTCGGGCTCCTCCTGGCCGCCCCGGCGGCCGGACTGGGCCTCGATTGGTTCCTCGGTGCGGGCCCGATCGGCGCGGTGGCGGTGGGCGTCCTGGCGCTCGGGCTGGTGGCCCTGGGGCTGACCCAGACGGCCTACGTCGAGCACGCCGCGGCGCCGGGGCCGGGCGTAGCCCTCGCCGCCGCGGCTTGGGCGCCGCCGCCTTCCACGTCACCGCCGAGGTCGGGGGGCCACGATCGTGACCTCGGTACGCCTGGCCAACCGGCGCCTGCGGTGCCTCGGCCTCGCCGTGGTGGCGTCGGCGGCCTGGTACCTGCCCTGGAGCTGGCGGGCCATGAACGACCGGGCGCTGTGGCTGGCGTTCCCCTACGTGCTGGCCGGGACGTTGCTGGTCCTCACGATCCTGGTGGCCGTGGTGGCCAACTGGCGCCGGGCCAGCGCCGTGCCCGACCCGGCGGTCGAGACGGCCGACCTCCGGGTCAGCGTCCTCGTGCCCACGTCCGGCGAGCCGGCCGAGACGGTCCGGGCCACGATCGCCTCGATCCTCGACCAGCAGTGGCCGGCCGACCGCCTGGTCATCGCCGTGGGCGACGACGCCGCCTCCCCTTCCTCCGTCAAATGGTGGAGGTCTTCTGGCCGACACCCGGCAGCGACCGTCGTCTACTACGCCCCGCCGGCGCCCGGCGACCCCGGTCGGCGGGGGGCCGACACGGCCGGGGTCCTGAACGCCGGCCTGGACCTCCTCCGGAACGAGGCCTGCTGGGCGACGTGGTCGAGGTCCGGGCGGCCGACGACCTGGTGGGCAATCTGGCGTTCCTGGCCCAGGGGTCGGCCGTGTTGGCCGCGGACCCCAACCTGGCCTTTGTGCAGACGACCCGGCAGGCCACGGTGTCGGCCGGCGACCCGTTCGCCAACCGGGACCTGCCCCTGTACCGGGGGACGATGTTCGCCGCCCATGCGGCCAACGCGGTCGCGCCGCGAGGATCGGGCGTGCTCTGGTCGACCCGGGCCCTCGACGACATCGGCGACTTCCCGACCTGGAACCTGTACGAGGATCTCCACTCGGGGGTCGAAGCGCTCCGGCGTGGCTGGACCAGCGCCTATCTGCCGATCGTCGGGGGACGGGCCCAGGCGGCACCCGAGGACTCCCGAGCCTGTACCGCTGGCGGGGGCACGCGCCCTCGACACCCTGCGGTTCTGCTCTGGGGGAGCCAACGTGGCCTGGGCCTGCGCCAGCGGCTGCAGCTGGCCGAGGCCGGGCTGACCTACGTCCAGAGCGTGGCCACGGCCGGCCTCCTCTTCGTGGCCATCGCCGGGCTCGGGCGGGCGTGGCCCCCCTCGAGACGGGGCCGGTGCAGTTCGCCCTGCACTTCGTGCCGGTGGCCGTCTGCATCGAGCCGTCCTGGCCTCCTACACCCGCCGGGGTGGCTTCCGGGCGTACTGGCGGGCCCGGGAGCTGTCGACCGGGCTGCTGTTCGTGCACCTGAAGGCCCTGGTCCAGGCCTTCTTCGGGGGCCCCCGCGGTCGACCGTCGCCCCCGGTGACCCGGAGGTTCCTCGGTCCCGGCCTCTACCTGCGGGCCGTGGGCCCCAGCTCCTGGTGCTGGCGGCGGTGGTGGCCGCGATCGTGTTCGCCATCCGCCGCGGCGAGCCCTCGAGCAGTTCGCCGTGGGTGGGTGCTACTGGGGCGCCTTCTCGGTGGTCCTGCTGGTGGCCTTCGTCCGCCGGGCCTGGTTCGGCTGGTCACCGCGGGCGGCGTTGGCCCGCCGGCTCCTGCCCGCCGTGGTCGAGCCGGGAGTGCCCCGCGAGGCCCGGTAGCCGAGGGGCCCGACCGGTCGTCGGGACGGCGGCCATGTCCGGTGCCGGGTCACCGGCCGTATCCCTCGTCCGCCGGAGCGCCATGGTCTCGATGGGTTCGCCCACGGTTTCGTCGGGACCGAACCACGGCGAGGTCCTCTAAGCCCTGCTCCCGGTCCGCCGGCACCGGGAACCGGCCGGGCCTCGTATCTCTTGGGGATGTGCACACGTTACCCACCGGTGGTACAACCGAAACGGGGTTCCATTCTCAAGGAATCGGGGGGGGGTATAGATGATCTCGTGGCCGATGGTGGCGGGCCTGTTGATCGCCGGCGCCGTGTTGCTGTACCTGGTCGTCCGGCCGCTGCTGGTCCGGCCGGTGACGCCGAGGCCCCCCGAGGGCGGCCAGCGACGCCGGCCGTCGCCCGCTGCGCGGTCAGCCCGGTGGAGGCGCGCCGAGGCGCTCACCGACGGCACGCCGTCGACCCGGTAGAGGCGCCACGTTTGGTCGTCTCCGGTGGCCGGGACGGTCATGACCAACGAGGCGATGCCGGCACCGTTTCGGTACAGGGTTGGGTAGCGCTGGTTGATGGCATCGGCCCTGCCCGTCCTCCACGGGGTCGGAGACCAGGATGTAGCGGATCCCGCGCTCCCGGCGGGGACGTTGAGAAACGTAGACGAAGTCATAATCGCTGGTGATCACGAACTGCTTCGGGTTGTCTGACTGCAGCCAGACGTCCCAGCCGATGAAGGTGTCCACCAGGACGGTCCCGTTGGGAAGGTTGAGCCGGTCCCAGGTAGTTGGCCAGATATGCGTTATTGCCGCAGCGCCGAGGGCGGTGGACGTGTGGTAAGGCTTCGAGTCGACGACGGTGCGCAGTCCCGTCTGCTCGCTCTGGGTGCCCACCAACGGGTTGAGTATCCCGGCCCAGGTGGGAGGGGATCGACATAGCAGCACGAACACGGCGACCACCGAGGGCACCGCCAGTACCACACTTCACCCCCCCCCCCCCCCCCCCCCCCCCCCCCCCCCCCCCCCCCCCCCCCCCCCCCCCCCCAAACGGCGTGCTACGCAACAGGAGAAGCACCGACCCCAGAGCCGGAGACAAAGGTGGGCGAGCGCTCGGATCGGAGCTCATAGAAGGGCCCTTTTAGCACCCCGTTGGAAAACTATGCCCGGTGCCGCCAGGACGAGAGGTCGGCCAACCCTTGGAGCCCCCCTCCCCGCGGTAGGGCCACAGCAGCGTGGCCAGCACGACCATCAGCGGCACGGCCATCAAGAAGAACCGGAACCACACGAATGTCTCGCCGGACAGCTGGGCGTAGGCCTCGAAGGCGAGCACGCCGCCGAAGACGGCGATGGGCATCAGGCTGTCGGCCTCGGTTCGCCGCACGGCCAGCACCAGGACCACGATCAGGATGATGGGGAGCAGGGGCTCCAGGTACAAGAGGTCGCGGACCACGATGGCGATGGGTCCCCCGGCGAGCTTCTGGAAGGCGACGACGCCGGTCGACACGTGGAGACCTGAGACGAGTTCCCGTACTGGGACGAGGAATTCCGAGAAGGCGTCCCCCGTGGTGATCCAGCTGGCCAGCGTCCATCCCATGAAGCAGACGACGAACGGAAAGGCCAGGACGGTGCCGTCCACCACGGCATGCTTCAGGCGCTCCCGCCGGCCCCGGGCCGAGCTCCAGCAGGGCCTTGGCCACTCCGATCACCACGGCGGTGGCTGCGGGCGGCGGCGGCCACCGCCTCGTAGCGGGTCAGGTAGTCGAGGCCGAGGGCGATCCCGGCCACGACGAGGTCGTTGACCTGGTCGGTGCGCACCCACCTGAGCAGCCGCCGCACCGCCCACAGGGTGAAGAAGATGTACGGCGCTTCGCTCATCCCGTTGCCGCCGTAGAGGACGATCATCGGGTTGAGGGCGAACCCGGCGATGATGATCCATCGCCAGAGAAGTGGGTAACGCCCGGTCCAAGGTGATGGCCCGTACCTGCCAGACGGCGCCGGCCATAAAGGCGGCGGCCATGAACGTCCCGGCCTGGCCCTGGGTCAACAGCGGTGGCCCACAGGTGGCTGAACAGGAGGAGCGGGATCTCGGCCAGGCTGGGGGATCGGGTTCCAGACGAAGCCGACGGCCCCGAGATGGGGATTGCGGCTGAACAGCACATACCCGGCGTTGGCCACCCGGCTGGGGGCGTCGGAGTCGACCAGGTTGAAATGGAGCGTCAGCACCATGCCCAGGAGCGGCGTAGGCGGCAAAGGCGACCAGGTACAGCCCGACGCCGGACCACCGACGGCGACGCCGGCCACTCAGCGGGGGAGGGACTCGCCCCCTCGACTCCAGCACCCGATGGGGTGCCGGCGGCCGTAGGGCTCACCCGCGCCGGGGCCAGGCGTTGGGATAGCGGCGGCTTCAGGGGGGTCGGGTCGCGGGCCACCCCCACGGAAGGGACGGAGGAGCGCCTGCCCCGGCGCGCCGGCGGGGCCAGGGTCACCCGGGATAGGGGCCGAGGGTCCCGGCTTCTGGTCCACGAAGATCATCGTCGGGTCTGTCGTCGAGGCCGTGGACGGTCTTCTCCCAGTACGAGGGCTGGAAGACCAGCTGCACGAACGCCTTGACCGCGGCGAGCCATCATCGCCCAGTAGGCGGGCACCACGCAGGCGGGAGAGGCGAGGGTTGCGGTCCACCCTGGAGGCGAGCCGCAGTAGATGAGGCCGACGTTGCCCAAGACCAGCGACAGCATGGCCGGGTAGAACAGCAGCGGTGGGAACAGCCACGGATGAAGGCCGGGTGGGCCAGCCACCAGATCAGGGTCAGCCCCCAGAACAAGGGTTGAGCACCGCGAGGAGCGGCGTGCCGCCGTAGCTGGAACCGAGGAAGCCCGCGGCGCCGATCTTCTGCTTGAGCCGGCGGGGCTGGCGGATGTGCACGAGCCACGTCTGCAGGTAGCCCTTGTACCAACGGGAGCGCTGCCTGACCCAGTTGACGAGTCGCTGTTGGCCTCCTCCATGTGACCGAGTCGAGCACCGCCGTGCGCTAGCCCCGCGGCGAGCCGGATGCCGAGGTCGGCGTCCTCGGTCACGTTGAACGGGTCCCAGCCGCCCAGGTCCGGAGACGGCGGCCGATGTGGTTGGACGTGCCGCCGAGCGGGATGGGCGAGCGTGGTCACCAGGCCGGGCAGGAAGTAGCCGAACCACAGGTCGTACTCGGCGGTGAACCAGCGGGTGATGAGGTTCTGCCGGCGTTGTGGTAGGAGAGCTTGGCCTGCAGGCAGGCGACGTCGGGCGGCGGCGCTGAAGGCGACGACGGCCCGGCGCAGCTGCAGCGGCTCGGGCTGGTCCTCGGCGTCGTAGATCGTGACGATCTCGCCGGTGGCGAACTGCAGGCCGTAGTTGCAGGCCTTCGGCTTGGTCCGGGGCTCGGCCGGGGGTACCAGGACGATGCGGCCCGCAGTGCCGTTGCGCCGACGCGCCGGCCGCCCGACGTCTCGGTGTCGTCGGCCTCGAGCAGCAGCTGGACCTCGAGCTTCTCGTCGGGTAGTCGAGCGCGGAGAGGCTGTCATCAGCCGGACCATTCGGGCTCGTCGAAGGCCGGGACGAAGACCGTGTACAACGGCAGGTCTTCGTCGGCGAGGGCCCCGCCTCCTCGTCGCTGACGCGGTACTCGGGGGAGTTCGTGCCCACGCCACGGGAGAACAGATCGCCCTGTCGATAAGATTGAACAGGTAGAGGGCAGTGGCCATCGCCACCAGGGTAACTTAGGTCTGGCGGGGAAGCACCCGAACAAGACACCACCAGGGACAGCGCCCCCAGCAGGACCTGCTTTCGCGCCGGGTGAGGGTCACCACAGCCGACATGTTGGGCTGCCGTCGAACAGGCCGGCACGCTCTGGTCGGGCACCACCGACTCGGACCGGTGAGGAGCTGTCGTCACGGTCACCCGCCGACCGCCTGGTGGTCGACCACGACGCGGGAGAACGAGACCAGCCGGTCGACGGTGCCGCCGGGGCTCGGGGCTGGAGCGTCGACACGCCGCGCAGGATGTCGCTGAACGTCGTCCGGACGCTGTCGTTGGTGCCCGGCGCCGTCGGGACCGGGAAACCGGCGACGCCCGCCTGACCGTCCAGGGTCAGCACGTTCAGGCGCTGGAAGTACGTAGTGCCCCGGGCGTGGATCCTCCAGGTCCAGGTGAGCATGACCCACTGGGAGTTGCGGCCTTGGCCGCCGAGGCCCAGTTGGCGTAGAAGAGCGTCGCCCACCCCGTGCCCGAGGTCGATGGTGTCCGGCGACTGGAGGTAGGCGACCGGGAGCTTGTAGCAGTTGATGGCCGGGTAGACGTCGAGCGGCCCGAGGTTGCCGACGGTGAGAGCGTCGACCACCACCCGTTTGCTGACTGGGCCCGTCCGGTCGGGACGAACTGGTAGCGGTACCAGGTCGACCCGAGGCCGAAGTAAGGCGGCGGCCAGTCGTCGCTCCGGCGGCCGTGGGTCTTCCAGCCGACCGGCACGACCGCCGTGGTGGTCCAGGCCGGGTGGGCCTGGGCCAGCGAGTCGGGGCTCGGGCCACCGGGGTCAGTTTGGCGAAGGCGCCCAGCAGGCCGCCGAAGACCAGGAAGGCCGCCCGGCGGGGACCGGCTTCTTCACCGCCCCGTGGGGGTTGGCCGGCGTGCCGAGGACGGTCATCCCCTGGGCTCGCGCCGCACCTCGACCCCCACCACGGCCACCAGGGCCAGCACCGAGGGCAGGAGCTGGGTGGCCGACGGAGCCAGAGCTCGTGGGCGAGGACCTCGACCGCCACGATCCCGACGATCAACGTGAGGACGCCGTTGAGCAATCGCCGACGGGCCGGCGGGCCGGTGGCGACGACGACGACGATCGCCGTGACGCCACGTTGAGGAGGCCGTAGGCCTTGGTGGTCCCCCCGAGGGCGGCGCCGGCGAAGCGGTACAGCAGGGGCCAGCAGGCGAAGAAGAAGAGCCAGGTCGCCCAGTAGCGGCCGGTGGTGCGTAGGCCGAAGAGCAGGATGCTGCCGCACATAAGAACAGCAGCAGGGCGAAGATGCGATGCGGACCAGCTCGGCGGTGGCGCCGAGCCGGGGCCGGAGGAGCACGTCGAGCATCACAATCAGCCCGGCGACGGCCAGGGCCAGGATCCAGTCGATCTGGCGGTCGTGGATCGGGAGCTCCTGGCCCCGGTGCAGTGGGTCCCTAGGACGAGGACGAAGCCCCAGAGCGGGAGGAGGAACAGATAGTCGAGCGGGTCGCCGTTGTAGGACTGGGTGACGGCGGAGACGAGGGTGGCGTGGAACCCGATGCCGACCGCGACCACCAGCACCGCCCAGCGACCGATGAGCGGGGAACGGCCGTTCCCGCCACCAGGGTCCGCGTGGGGGCGGGGTGCTCGGAAGGCCCGGCGAGGCGCGGGTCCGTCGTGCGCTGGTCGGGCGGCGAGGTCAACCACCGTCGTCGGGTTCCGGTTGCGCCGCCGCCGTCGTCGGTAGCGCAGCGCGGCCCAGAGCACGGCGATGAGGATGATCAGGATCACCACGGCGGCGACGGCCTCGTCGAGCTTCTTGTGGCTCCTGGCGGCGGCCGTGACTCTGGGGTCCCCGGCGTCGACCGTGAGGTTGACCAGGTTGCCGCTGGTCCGACGGCGGCCACGTCACCGGCGAGGTTGCCCAGGTCGAGCGTGTCGCCCAGGGCCGGGAACAGCGAGTCCGAGAGGCCCACGTCCCCGTCGTCGTGGCCAGGACCACGGTCCGGTTGTTCGAGGTCTGGTCGAACACCTGCAGCGAGGCGACCTTCGACCCCATGGAGAATGGCCCTTGGCGGCGTCGTCGACCTTGAAGGCCGACGTGCCCGGCCCGACAGCGGCGGCACGATGCTGCTCGGGATCTCGCTGCTCGTGGCGACCAGCAACAGCGGGGCGTTGTTGCCGGTGGCGGTGGACAGGGCTCTCACCGTCGGGTGCAGCATCGTGGTCGAGATGCGCTGGAGGCCGGCCACGTCTGGACGGCCGCCGACAGCTTGGTGGCGCTCGGGTCGCCGAAGGCCACCTGGAACGTCGGAATGAGGGCCTGGGGACGTGGGGAAGCCGCCTGCCCACCCGAGGCGTTGGTCACCTGGATGGTCGACGGGGTCGATGGTGAAGTTCATCGTCCGGCCGGCGCTGGCGCAGTTGAAGCCGGCCGGAGCTGCAGGTTCACCAGGACGTTGTCGTGCGCTGGACCAGCGCCGAGGGGATGGTGAAGGAAGGTCCAGCGTGCCCGAGCCGTCGAGGAGCTGGGAGGCCAGGGCGACGCCGCCCACCACCACCTGGACGTGGCCTTGGCGCCGGAATCGACCGGCGTGTAGGCGGCCTGGAGGCTGACGCCATCGAACTGGCCACGCCGCCGAGAGCCGTCTCGTCGACGCCAAAGGCCAGTTGGTTGGTCCCGCTGAAGGTACTGGTGCCGCCGATGCCGAGTTGGCTGAAGGTGACCGGGTTCAACTCACGGTGGGCGACGCGAGCGGTTTGGTGACCGTGGCGGTCGTCGTCTGGACGAGCTTCGCCACCTGGGCGCTGAGCAGGGTCGCCTGCTCGGCAAGGTGCTCGCCGAGCCGTCCACGACCAACAGGGCGCTGCCGTCCGGTTCGGTCATCAGCTGTATTCCGGCCGTGCCCGTCTGCGGATCACGATCCGCGCACCAGATCGCCCGGCGGCAGCGCCAGGAGCGCGCCGCCGTCCGTGGCTCGACGCTGATGGCCACCGGGACCAACTGGTAGGCGCTGGCCACGCCGGCGGCCAGGTCGAGGGCCGCCGTCTGTTCGGCCGGCGTCGGCGTCGACGGCACGTAGAGGACCAACGTGTCGAGCACCGGCGGAAGAAGGTGGCGATGGTGTCGGGGGCCTGAGAGTGCCGCTGTAGTCGAGGTCGGGGTCGATGAGCTGGAGGGGCAGGGTGCCCCGACACGAGTTGGACGTCGTGGGCCGCCGGAGTTGGCCTGTGTAGGACGAGTTTCAGGGTCACGTAGTTGCCGACCACTGGGACCGAGGCGATGGACCCGAGAAATTCGCCGTCTGCTGGGACTCAGCGTTGGCCGGGAGGTCGACCGAGCCGACGACTGGTCCGGAGTTGACCACGATCGAGCCGGTGCCGAAGTCGGGCGGGATGATCAGCGAGCCGTTCAGGACCGACGGCCGGAGCTGGCGGCACCGGCAGCTGGATGCCGATCGTGGTCCCACCGAGGCGAAGCTGAAACTCTGCGAGAGGCCGAGCTCCTTGAAGCTGAACGTCGTCGATCCCGCAGGATCGGCGCCGGGGTCGCCGTGGCGGCACTGGCCGGTGCCGCCGACACGGCGACCGATCCTCCCACGAGGCCGGCCACGACGAGGACAGGCCGCCGACCAGGTGGCGGCGACGCGGAGGCGGCGCCTCACCTGGTCGCCGGGCGGCGCTTGTGGACGGTCGACGGCTGTCGGGTCCCGGGGCCGTATCGTCGGCGGGGCTCACGGCACGTTCGACGGCAGCAGCGCCAACGCCGGTTGCCCATTGCGTCGTCGAGCGGATAGGAGAGGGCCGACATGGCCGTCATCCTGCCCTGAGGTCGCCGCAGGAGGCTGATGCTGCGCCGGCGAGTCGGCGCTCGGAGGCGGCCAGACGTGCGTCGCCGACCCACGTCGACCGAGGCTGCGAACCATCACCGTCCACCTCACCTTCGTTGAGCTGCTCGAGGGTCGCCACCGTGGCGTGCAGCTCGATGACAGTTTCCGAGCGGCGGGTGTCGTCGGTGCGTCGGTCGGGTGCTATCCAACTGAGGTCGTCTCCTGCTGATGTCGTAGCACCCGTCGGTCATTTGGCGGTCGCCCCCCGTTGGATGAGACGCTGAGACCCGTACCTGGGAATTCTACCAGTTTCAGTGCACACCCTGCGGATTGCCTACGATGAGGGGAGGACCTTCCTCGGGCGGCGTGTGACGGCTCGAGGGAGCGGGCGTTGCTCAGCCGGCGTTGCGCAGGGCTGAGCTTTGGTTCACCCACGTCGTAACCTTGGGCGTAGTCGACGCCGAGCTGCTTGAGATAGTCGAGGGTCGGGCCGTCCGGGACGAACTGGGCCACCGTTTCTTCCCGAGCCCTGGGCGATCCGCACGATGGCCTCGATGAGCACTGGTCGTCGGGTTGTCGAGGCAGCCGACCACGAACTCGCCGTCGATCTCACGTACTCGAAGGGCACGTGCTTGAGGATGTAGAAGCCGCCGAGGTCCGAGCCGAAATTGTCGAGGGCGAACTGGCAGCCGATCCGGACCAGCTGCCGGGAGAACTCCCGGGCGAAGTCGATGTTGGCGACCGCACTGACTTCGGAGATCTCGAAGATGAGGCGGGTGGGATCGATGCCCGAGCCCTTGATGCGCTGCTCGATGTAGGCCATCAGATGGGGGTCGCCGATCGAACGCCCCGAGACGTTGACCTCGAATTTCAGGTTCGGCCGGTCGCTGTTGGCCCCCACGATGTCGATCGCCTTGTTGACCACCCAGCGGTCGATCCGCCCGACCCGGCCCGCCCGCTCGGCGAAGCCCAACAGCGCCCCGGGCGCCTCGAGGGCGCCGTTCTCGCCCGGATCCGTAGCAGCAGCTCGTAGCGGTCGACCACCGAGGCCTGCAGGTCGAGGATCGGCTGGCTGAGGAGGACGAAGTTGTCCTCATCGAGGCTGTGCGAGCTCTGGGCGGCCGTCGAGGGCGGGCCACCCTCGACCGACGGGGCCCGCCGGATGCCGTTGCCCCCGGCCTCCTTGGCGTCCTTCACCGCCAGCTCGCCGTCGGTCAGGAGCTGGGCCGGGCTGCGGTCGGCCGAGGTGAAGTCCACCACGCCGGCCGAGGCGGTCACCTGGACAAAGCGGTCGCCGTCGCGCACGGCCACCTGATTGCGGACGTCGCGGACCAGGTCGAAGGCCACGGCCTCGGCCTGGTCGGCAAGGACGGTGGGCAGCAGGACGGCGAACCGCTCCCCACCGATGCGACCGACGGCGTCGTTGGCCCGGAGGCGATGGCGGAGGGTGGCGGCCACGGCGGCGATCGTCTCGTCGCCGACCTGGTGCCCGAGGCTCTCGTTGATCTCCCGGAGCCGGTCGATGTCGACGACGACCACCGCCCCGGCGGCCTCTCCGGCCTGCAGGGCCCGGCGCAGGGCGGTCTCGAACCCGGTCCGGCTGAGCAGGCCGGTGGCCGGATCGTGGTCGATCAGCTGCTGCACCTCGGCCTCGTAGTGCCGCTGGGTGGTGACGTCGATGCAGGTGAGCAGCAACGGGCCTCCGCCGGCGGTCGGGCGGCCGAGCGACACCACGTGCGCCTCGACCCAGCGGTAGGAGCCGTCGGCCAGCTCCAGTCGGATCTCGGGATGGTTCGGGGCGCGCCCGGGGTCCGTCGACGCCGACAGGGCCCGGGCCAGGGTCTCGCGGTCGTCGGGGTGGACGACGGCGGCGAACGACGTTCCGAGCAGGCCGTCGACCGACCGCTCGAGCTCGGCGCCGAGGGCGCCGTTCAACGACACGATGGTGGCGTCGGCCAGGAGCTCGGCCATGCCGACCGGCGACTGGTCGAACAGCGCGCGCCAGCGCTCCTGGAGGCGTTCGACCTCGTCGCGGTCCGATAGGGCCATGCCAGAGGGTACTCACTGTGGCCCGGGTTGCACTGGACCTTGCGGCATGGCCGCCGATCGGTCAACCCCCGGTGCGCGTGGGACTCAGCTTTTCCCGCTGCGGGCCCGGCTCCGGGCCCGACCGCGAAGGGCGGCGTCGAGCTCGATCTTGCGAAGGCGGACCGACTTCGGGGTCACCTCGACGCACTCGTCGTCGGCGATGAATTCCAGCGCCTGCTCGAGCGAGTGCAGCAGCGGCGGGGTGAGCCGGATGGCCTCGTCGGCGGACGCCGAGCGAATGTTGGTCTGCTTCTTTTCCTTCGTCGGGTTGACGTCCATCTCCTCATCCCGAGCGTTCTCGCCGACGATCATGCCCTCGTAGACCTCGGTCGCCGGCCCGACCAGGAGCACGCCGCGCTCTTGGAGGCTCATCAACGAGTAGCCGGTGGTCATCCCCCGGCGATCGGCCACCATCGAGCCGTTGCGCTTGGTCTTGAGGTCGCCGTGCCACGGCTCCCAACCGTCGAAGACGTGGTGGAGCATCCCGGTGCCCCGGGTCTCGGTCATGAATTCGGTCCGGAAGCCCACGAGGCCCCGGGCCGGCACCTGGTAGTCCATCCGGACCCACCCGGTGCCGTGGTTGACCATCTCGATCAGCGTGCCCTTGCGCAGGGCCATGAGCTGGGTGACCACGCCGAGGTAGTCGTCGGGCACGTCGATGGCCACTCGCTCCATCGGCTCGTGCAGTCTGCCGTCGATCTCCCGGGTGACCACCTGGGGCTTGCCCACGGTCATCTCGAAGCCCTCGCGCCGCATGGTCTCCACCAGGACCGCCAGCTGGAGCTCGCCGCGACCCTGCACTTCCCAGGTGTCGGGCCGCTCAGTGGGCAGCACCCGCAGGGAGACGTTGCCGATGAGCTCGGCTTCGAGCCGGCCGAGGATCTGCCGGGCGGTCAGCTTCGACCCGTCGGCCCCGGCCAGCGGCGAGGTGTTGATCCCGATGGTCATGCCCAGGCTGGGCTCGTCGACCGTGATGACCGGGAGGGCGCGGGGGTCGTCCGGGTCGGCCAGCGTCTCGCCGATGGTGATGTCGGCGAAGCCGGCGACGGCAGCGATC
Organism: uncultured Acidimicrobiaceae bacterium; assembly: GCA_963730735.1. Lineage (GTDB taxonomy): Bacteria > Actinomycetota > Acidimicrobiia > Acidimicrobiales > RAAP-2 > CAVSSX01. Next base: position 200,405 of record CAVSSX010000007.1, on the reverse strand, counting down.
TCGCCCGGACCGGCCTCGGGGGCGTCGACCCGCTCGAGGGCGTTGGTGACGAAGAGGTCGGTGATCTTGGCTCGCTCTACGGTACCGTCGACCCGGCACCAACCGACCGTGGCGCCCTTGCGCAGCGTGCCGTTCTGGACCCGGCAGATGGCCAGCCGACCGAGGTAGGGCGAGGCGTCGAGGTTGCACACCAGGGCTTGTAGCGGCATCTCGGGGTCGAACTGCGGCGCCGGGATGTGGTCCAAGATGGCCTGGAACAGGGGCTTCAGGTCCGTGCCCTCGACCCCCCGCTCCGTCGACGCCCAGCCGGCCCGGGCGTTGGCGTAGAGGATGGGGAAGTCGATCTGCTCCTCGTCGGCCTCGAGATCCAAGAAGAGCTCCTCGACCTCGCTCACCACTTCGGCGATCCGAGCGTCGGGTCGGTCGACCTTGTTCACCACCAGGACGACCGGGAGCCGGGCCTCGAGGGCCTTACGCAGCACGAACCGGGTCTGGGGCAACGGGCCCTCGGACGCATCGACCAGGAGCAGGACACCGTCCACCATCGTCAGCCCGCGCTCCACCTCGCCACCGAAGTCGGCGTGGCCCGGGGTGTCGATGATGTTCAACTTCACGCCCTCGAAGCGCACCGCCGTGTTCTTGGCCAGGATGGTGATGCCCTTCTCCCGCTCCAGGTCACCGGAGTCGAGGACCCGGTCGGCCACCTCCTCGTTGGCCCGGAAGGTGCCGGTCTGCCAGAGCATCGCGTCCACCAGGGTGGTCTTGCCGTGGTCCACGTGGGCGACGATGGCCACGTTTCTGATGTCGTCTCGCAGTTCCATGAGCTGCGCGACCCTATCGTCCGCCGGGGTGCGGTCAGAACGGCCGGGGCGGGTCGGTGACCGGGTTCGGCACTGTCGGGAGGGCCCCGGCCGCTGCCGCCGGCTCAGGCCGCCTGCGCCAACGCCACCGGTGCCGGCAGCGGGTCGACGGTGGCGACCGCCGACAGCGCCCGGCCGATCGCGTCGACGGTGCGTTCGAGGGAGGCCCGGTCGGTCGTGACGGCGATGGCCCGGCCGCAGTCGGGCCACAGACCGACCGACCGGGTGGGAACCGGGCCCGACGGGTTGGAGAGGATGGCCACCAGGGAGGCCAATCCCAACTCGGCCCGACTCGAGCTCGAGGGGTGGCCGCCGAGCACGGACAGCAGGGCCGGGGCCGAACCGGCGCCGTCGCCCGAGGGGGTCCAACCGGCGACGTCGACCCGGGCCCGGAGGGCGATCGAGCTCGTCCGACCGTCCCGCCACCAACGGTCCGGGGGCCCGAGGCGCGGGGGCGATGGGAAGCGCCCCCAGTCGAGGGCGCACCACAGATTGGTCGCCCAGGTCACGGCCTCGGCGTAGACGGCGGCCCGACCACCGCCGCGCAAGTGGCCGAGCCAGGCGGCGACGCCGCCCCGGTCGGCACCGCTCGCCAGCTCGTCCCAGGCCATCGTGACGGCCGCCGACGGGGTCGAGCACTGCCCTTCCACGCACCGGCGCACGGCGGCGATGCCGAGTCGTCGTCGGACGGTGAGGGGCGACCACCGGAACGGCTCGGGGTCGACCAGACGCTGCGGCGTCGTCAGCGCGGTCCGCAGGAAATAGGGGTCGATCCGACGGAGGCCGGCGTTCCCGGGCGTCGTCCGCTCGAGCACACCGAGCAGGCGACGCCGGACCGATGCGACGACGTCGTCGTCGAGGCGGTTCTCGGCCGGCGACAGCACGAGGTTCGTGAGCACCTCGGATCGGGGCAGGCCCGCCAGGGTGGTCACCGTCCGGGGCCTGGTCGCAACGCCGCCCGGCACTGTCGCCGGGCCCCGTCGATGGCCCGCTCGACCGCGTGGGCCAGGTGCTCGTCGTCGGCGTCGTCCACGATCAGCTCGCCCGAGGCGGTGTAGTAGGTGGCAGCTCGCCACGGACTGGCACCGCTCCGCACCGTCTCCAGTAGGTGGAGAAAGGAGAGGTCGTCCCGGTGCTCGAGCCGCACGGCGCCGGTCCGGACGGCCACCACACATTCCGATGCCTGCGGTTGCGACGGTGGCCCGACCGTCAGGTCGAGGTGTCCGGTGAGGACCACCCGCCCGCCGGACAGAGGGATGGCAACGCGTCCGCCGGTACGCGGGAGCCAGCGGGCCGGAAGGCGAGGCCAGTCGTCGACGATCCGAGACAGGTGCTCGGCCACGAGATCACCGAAGGCTCGGCGGTCGGTGGCCGTCATCGCCTCCACGAACGCCACGACCGGATCCCGCGGGTCCCGGATGCGCAGCCCGTCGAGGCCCTCCGCCAGACCCTGGGCCGGTCCACCGCGAGGAGGGCCGGTGGTCACGACCTGACGGAAGAGGGCGTGGACGACGGCGCTCAGTGCCAGGTCCGGGCTCAGCGCCAGGTCCGGGCTCAGCGCCAGGTCCGGGCTCAGCGCGACGTCCGCCTCGACCACCGGGTCTCCGCTGCGCTCGGGTTCCTCGTGGCGCGCCGCCTCGGCCACGCTCCGTTGGGTGACCACGACGGTCGGGCCGCCGTCCGGCAGCCGGTTGGCCGCCTCGGCCACCCCGTCCTCGAGCCACTCCCGCAGACCGCCGGCCAGGCTCGGGTCGATGACCGGCCGTTCGCCGGCTCGGGCCCGGAGACGGTGGAGGGCGGAGGTGGGCACCCGGCCACTGTGCCCGAGCGCTGTATCAGCGGCCGGGTCGACAACCTGGCTACAGCTAGCCGGGCATCCGACGCCAGAGCGCCTGGGGGAGGTTGGCCAGCAACAGGAAGACCCAGCGGAGTACCGACGGGACCCACACCGAGTCGGCGCCGTGTTCGATCCCCTGGACCACGGCGGTCGCCACCGCCTCGGGCGTGGTGGCGAACGGCGCCGGTTTCATGCCCTCGGTCATCTTCGAGTGGACGAACCCCGGCCGGACCACCTGCACCGAGACACCGGAGCCTCGCAGCGACTCCCCCAGTCCGACGGCGAAGCCGTCGAGCCCCGACTTGGCCGCGCCGTAGATGAAGTTCGCCCGACGGACCCGGACGCCGGCGACCGAGGACAGCACCACGATCCTCCCGTGGCCTTGTCGCCGGAGCCGTTCGGCGGTGGCCAGGAGGGCCGCCGCCGGCCAGGTGTAGTTGACCGTGGCCACGTCGGTGGCCGCCGCCGGGTCGTGCTCGTCGTGCTCCTGGTCGCCGAGCATGCCCACGGCGACGAGCACCAGGTCGACCGACCCGGCGAGCTCGAAGCAGCGGTCCACGGCCTGGGGGGCGGTGCCGGGATCGGTGGCCTCGAGCTCGGTCGTGCGCACGGTGTCGGCCCCGGCTTTGCGCGCCTCGGCCTCGGCCTCGGCGAGCCGGGCCGGATCCCGGCCGGCCAGCACCACCGACCGGCACCGACGGGCGGCCAACTCGGCGACGATGGCCCGGGCAATGTCCGAGGTCCCGCCGAGGACCACCACGGACTGGGGCTGGTTGAAGGCGTCGTTCACGGGGTCTCCTGGTCGTCGAGGTCGAGGCGCCGAGCGAGGTCGGACGAGAGCACGCCGTGGGGGTCCACCCGTCGGCGGACGGCGGTGAACTCGTCGAGGCGCGGGTACATACGGCGCAGTAGATCGGGTCGGAGGCGAGAGTCCTTGGCCAGGTACACCCGCCCGCCGGCGTCGGCCACCAGTTCGTCGAGGGCGTCGAGTACGGCAGCGAGCCCGGGCGGCCCGATGGGAAGGTCCAGGGCCAGCGTCCATCCCTCGGTGGGGAAGGAGAGCGGTCCCGGGTCGGCCGGACCGAACCGCTTGAGCACAGCCAGGAAGGACGCCACCCGGGCCCCGCTCAGGAGCTCGACGGCCGAGCGGACCACGTCGGCGTGGTCGGGCCCCACGGCGAATTGGTACTGCAGGAAGCCGGAGGGCCCGTAGAGCAGGTTCCAGTCGGTGACGATGTCGAGCGGGTGGAAGAAGCTGGCGATCGACTCGGGGTGGCCGACCTGGTGCCGGGGCGCCTTGCGGAACCAGAGCTCGTTGAAGGCGGCGATCGAGAGCGGGTTGAGCAGCCCACGCGGCGCGGTCGTCGGGACCCGGAGCCGGGCGTCGGGCGAGAAGGCCGTCGCCCGGGGTACCAGCTTCGACGGCAGGTCGTCGAGGCGGGCGTGGTCGCCGCTGGTGAGGACGCCCCGGCCCATGTGCCGGCCCCGGGCCTGGCAGTCGAGCCAGGCCACCGAGTACCGGTAGGAACCGTCGGTCGACTCCAGGGCGGCCATGGTGGCGTCGAGGTCCGACGTCCGTTCGGTGTCGACCAGCATCCAGCTCGTCTCCACCGGGAGCATCCGGATCGTGGCCTCGGTGACCACGCCGGTCAGGCCCATGCCACCGGCGGTGGCCCAGTAGAGCTCGGGGTCCTGGTCGGGGCCGACGGTCACCGTCCCGGTGGGGGTGGCCAGGACGAGCTCGGTCAGGTGCTGGCCGAAGCTGCCGTCGCGGTGGTGGTTCTTGCCGTGGATGTCCGAGGCGATGGCGCCGCCGACGGTGACCAGCCGGGTGCCCGGGGTGACCGGGACGAACCAGCCGCGGGGGAGATAGCGCGACATCAGCGCTTCGAGGGTCACCCCGGCCCCGACCCGCAACAGCCCGGCGTCCAGGTTCTCCCAGCGCGTGTCCTGGATCGCCGTCATGTCGACCACCGTGCCGCCGGCCACCTGGGCGGCGTCGCCGTAGCTGCGGCCCAGGCCCCGGGCGATCAGGCCGCGAGGCCGCTTCCCATGGAGCGTGTCGGGGCTCCCGTCGGATCGGAGCGCGGCCTCGACGTCAGGGGTGACGTCGGGCGTGACGACGGTGCCCCGCGTCGGCGAGGTGCGTCCCCAGCCGCTGAGTACTTCGTCGTGACCCCACTTAGGCATAGACGCCGGCAGCCAGCAGGGCGATCCACACCACGCCGAGGACCTGCAGGGTGCGGTCGCTGAGGACCAACTCCTCGGGCGCCCCGCCCTTCCCGGCGTCGATCAGTCGCAGCACGTACAGCACGCCGATGATCACCGGGGCAATGGTCAGTTCGAACCACACGACGTGGTGGCCGCTCGGCGCCCCGGTGTGGCCGCGCTCGAAGGCCCATAGGCAGTAGGCGGTGACGGTGACGGCGGCGGTGACGGTCAGGGTCGACTTCAGGAACGACGCCGTGTACTCCGAGAGCACGGCCCGGTGCCCGGTGGCGTCGCCGCCGAGCTCCTGGATCTCCGAGGACCGCTTGCCGGTGACGATGAAGAGCGCACCGAAGGAGGTCACGATGAGGAACCAGTCCGAGAGCGGCACGTGGGTGGCCAGGCCGCCGGCGACCGCCCGGAGCACGAACCCGGCGGCCACACAGGCCAGCTCGATCACCGGCAGCCGCTTCATCCAGAGGCAGTAGTTGACGTTGATGGCCACGTACACGGCCACCGCCAGGAAGAGCTGCCACCCGGCCAGCCACCACGACGCCCCGAGTCCGACGACGAAGAAAGCGGCGGCGCTGCTCACGGCCAGGCGGTCACTGACGGTGCCGGCGGCGATCGGCCGGAGCCGCTTCTTCGGGTGTAGACGGTCGGCCTCGGCGTCGATGAGGTCGTTGACCAGGTAGGTCCCCGAGGCCACGAGGCAGAAGATGCCGAAGCAGGCCAGCGTCTTCAAGAGGATGTCGCCGTGGGTCAGGACGCCGGCGGCGGCTGGCGCCATGAAGACCAGCACGTTCTTCGTCCACTGGCGCGGCCGGAGCGCCCGGACCCACTCCCGGGCCGGGCTCTTGGGGCCCGGTTCGGGCAGGGCCGGGACCGCGACGGGGCGACTGAGCAACTGATCGGAGCGCACCTCGGGGGGGAGCGGCTGTGCCGCTTCAGCCTCCATGCGAAAACGGTAGCACCTGGCGTTGGAGAGTCACTACAGATCTCCCTGGTCAGCCCGGTGACGTCGGTTCGGCACCCTGGGTCAGCTCCCCCGCCTAGCCTCTCTGCCTGATGGGTTCCGCCGTAGTCGTGCTGGCGTCGAACGTTGCGTTCGTCGTCGTCTTCGGGGTCTTCGTGGCGGCGCTGGCCGTGCTCGCCGTCATCATCGTGGTCTGGGCCTGGCGACGCGACAAGCCGGCCCGATCGGCCTGGAAGCGCCAGCGGCAGGCGCTCGTCCTGCCCGAGGCCGACCCGGCGGCCAACGGCCATCGACCGGTGGCGTCCGACCGCCCGCCGACCGACCCTCGACCATGACCCCGGGACTCGACGACGACGCCCGGGCCACCGGGCATTTCGGCTCACCCGCGCCGTGGGGCCGCCGAGTGCTGGACCGACTCGGCGGTCGGCCGGGCTCCCGTCCGACGACGGCGTTCGTCCTGGCCGGTGGGGGCAGCCGGGGCGCCGTCCAGGTGGGCATGCTGGCCGAGTTGGTCGACCGGGGCATCCGGGCCGATCGGGTGTACGGCGCATCGGTCGGTGCGGTCAACGGCGCTGCCTACGCCGGCGATCCGACGCCGGCCGGAATGCGCCGTCTCCACGAGATCTGGGAGAACCTGACGGGGGAGATGGTGTTCCCCCGGGGTCGGGTCCACGGGCCGTGGATGTTCTTCCAGCAGCGCCCCTCGGTGCACTCCAACGCCGGCTTGCGCCAGGTCGTCTCGGACGGCCTGACCTTCGACCGACTCGAGGACACGGAGATCCCACTCGAGGTCGTGGTGACCTCGCTGACCAACGGCGAAGAGCGGTGGCTGACCGAGGGGCCGGCGACCGAGGCCATCCTGGCCTCGGCGGCCATCCCGGCGATGCTGCCGCCGGTGGTCATCGACGGCGACGTGCTGGTCGACGGCGGCGTGGTCAACAACGTCCCGATCAGTCGGGCCGTCGCCTCGGGGGCCACCCGGATCTACGTCATGCTGTGCGGCCCGTTGCACTTCCGGCCACCGCAACCCCGGCGCCCGGTGGAGGCGGTGCTCACGGCCTTCTACGTGGCCGTCCACGCTCGGTTCTCCCGGGAGTTGGCCAGTCTGCCGCCGGGGGTCGAGGTCTTCGTCTTCAGCGGGGGCAACGACCCGTCGGCCGACTACCGCGACTTCTCGGGCACCGAACAGATGGTCGCCGAGGGTCGGGCCGAGGTGGCGGCGGTGCTCGAGGGGGACCCGTCCCTGCGATTGGTGGCGCAGACCGACGTGACCTCGGCCAACGCCGGAACGGCGCCCGAGGTGGACGCGTCGTTCGACGGTGCGCTTCCCTCGGCCAACGGCGCATCCAGGGTTGCCGGGGCGGCGGCGGCGGTCCGGCGCCGACTGCCGCGTCTCGGAGGTCACACCGACCTGGTGGAATGAAGGGGTGGTCGTGCTCCGCACCCCTCCCGACACCCTGACCGGGCCGCTCGACCGGTTCCACCCGGCCGTGGCCTCGTGGTTCGCCGACCGCTTCCCCGGGGGCCCGACCGAGCCGCAGCAGGCGGCCTGGCCCCTGATCGCCACCGGCCAGGACGTGCTGGTCGCCTCGCCGACCGGCACCGGTAAGACGCTGACCGGCTTCTTGGTGGCCATCGACGCCGCCTATCGGGCCCACGCCGCCGGCGAGCCGTCGACCGGACTGCCGCGGGTGCTCTACGTGTCCCCGCTCCGGGCGTTGGCCGTCGACGTCCAGGAGAACCTGACGGTCCCGTTGGCCGGCATCGCCACCGAGGCCGAGCGCCTTGGTCTGGAGGGCCCCGACCTCTCCGTCGCCGTGCGCACCGGGGACACGCCGCCCGGTGAGCGGGCGGCCATGCGCAAGCACCCGCCGGACCTGCTGGTCACCACCCCCGAGTCGCTCTATCTCCTCCTTACGGCGGCCTCCTCCCGGGCGATGCTGCGCGAGGTCCGCACGGTGATCGTGGACGAGGTCCACACCCTGGCCCGGGACAAGCGGGGTGCCCACCTGGCCCTGAGCCTCGAGCGCCTCGACCATCTGGTGCGTGCCGGCGGCGGGCGGGTGCAGCGCATCGGGCTGTCGGCGACCCAGCGGCCGCTCGAGGACATGGCCCGGTTGCTCTCGGGTGTGGACCCGACCCGTCCGCCCACGGCCATCGTCGACTGCGGCCACCGCCGGGACCTCGACGTGGACATCGAGCTCCCGGTGGCCGAGCTCGAGGCGGTCGCCTCGCAGGGCCAATTCGGTGACGTGCTGGACCGCATTGCCGAGCACGTCCGTCGCCACCGGACCACGCTCGTCTTCGTCAACACCCGCAAGATGGCCGAGCGGGTGGCCCACCAGCTGGCGGAGCGACTCGAGGAGGACGGGCCCGACGGAGACCGCACCGGGCTCCTGGTGGCGGCCCACCACGGCAGCCTGTCGAGCGAGCGCCGCTACCTGGTCGAGACGCAGCTGCGGGCGGGACAGCTGCGGGCGCTGGTGGCCACGGCGTCGCTGGAGCTCGGGATCGACGTCGGCCCGGTCGAGCTGGTCTGCCAGATCGGGTCGCCGAGGGCCATCGCCACCTTCCTCCAGCGGGTCGGCCGGGCCAACCACCACCTGGAGGGCACGCCCGCCGGCCGGCTCTACCCGCTCACCCGAGACGAGCTCGTCGAGTGCGTGGCCCTCCTGGCCGGCGTGCGCTCGGGTCACCTCGACGTCCTGGAGCCGCCGGTGGCGCCGCTCGACATCCTGGCCCAGCAGGTGGTGGCCGAGGTGGCGGCGGAGGAGTGGTCCGAGGACGAGCTGTTCGCCACGTTCCGTCGCGCCGCTCCCTTCGCCGACCTCGAGCGGTCGGCCTTCGACGAGGTGGTCGAGCTGGTGGCCTGGGGCGTCCAGACCGGCCGGGGGCGTCGAGGTGCCCACCTGCACCGTGACGGGGTGCACGGCGTGCTGCGGCCGAGGCGGGGGGCGCGGCTGGCCGCGCTGACGAGCGGCGGGGCGATCCCCGATACCGGTGACTACCGGGTGGTCCTCGATCCCGAGGGCGTCACCGTCGGCTCGGTGCACGAGGACTTCGCTGTCGAGGCGACCATCGGCGACGTCTTCCTTCTCGGCACCCACTCGTGGCGGGTGCGCAAGGTCGAGGTGGGTTCGGTGCGAGTCACCGATGCCGGGGACGCCGCCCCGACCGTGCCGTTCTGGTTGGGCGAGGCCCCGGCCCGGACGGCGCAGCTGTCCGAGGAGGTCAGTGAGTTGCGAGCGCTGGTGGAGCCGGCCATCGCCGACGGCGACGGCGCCGGGGCCCGGTCCCTCGTCCGGGGCGCGGCCGGCGTCACCGAGGCCGTCGCCGACCAGGTCGTCGGCTACCTGGCCGCCGGTCGGGCCGCCCTCGGGGTGCTCCCGACGCGCCAGCGCATCGTCGTCGAGCGCTTCTTCGACGACACCGAGGGCAGCCAGCTGGTGGTGCACGCGCCCTTCGGTGGCCGGATCAACCGGGCCCTCGGCCTGGCCCTGCGCAAGCGCTTCTGCGTGTCGTTCGACTTCGAGCTGCAGGCGGCGGCGGACGACGACACCGTGATCCTGTCGCTCGGACCCCAGCACAGCTTCCCGCTGAGCCGGGTCCCGTCCATGCTCTCGAGCCGCACCGTCACCGATGTCCTGACCCAGGCGGTCCTCCCGCACCCCATGCTGGCCAGCCGGTGGCGGTGGAACTGCACCCGGGCGCTCGTCCTTCCCCGCTCGAGAGGCGGACAGCGCCGCCCGATCCACCTCCAGCGGATGGACGCCGACGACCTGCTGGCCGGGACCTGGCCGGCCCTGGCCGCCTGCCAGGAGAACACCGGCGGTGGGCCGGTGCCGGTCGCCGACCACGTGCTGGTGCGCCAGACGGTGGACGACTGCCTCCACGAGGCCCTGGACGTCGACGGCCTCATCGAGGTGATCCGGGCCATGGAGGAGGGGGCGATCGAGATCCAGTTCGTGGAGTCGGTCGAGCCCTCGCCGCTGTCCCACGGCATCCTGAGCGGCCGGCCGTACACGTTCCTCGACGGCGCCCCGCTGGAGGAGCGCCGCGCCCGGGCGGTGGCCGTTCCCCGGGGGCTCGGGGTGGTCGGGGCCAACGGCCTCCCGGTGCCGACCGACGAGCTGGCCCCCCTCGATCCGGCGGCGGTGGCCGAGGTGCTGGACCAGGTCCGGCCCCGGCCGCGCGACGCCGAGGAGCTGCACGACCTGCTGCTCACCCTGGTGCGCGCCCGGCCGGTGGCGGCGTGGCAACGATGGTTCGACCGCCTGGCCGCCGACGGCCGGGTGACCCTGCTCGACGGTGACTGGGTGGCCACCGAACGGGCCACGATGGCCGGCTCGTTGTCCGAGGACGACGACGCCGCCGCCGAGTGCGTGGCCGGCCACCTCGACCTGGCCGGCCCGGTGTCCGAGGACGAATTGGTGGGCGACGGTGCGCTCCCCCCCGGGGGCGTGCGGGGCGTGCCGCTCGGCCGGCTGCGGGTCCGCACGGCCCTGGCCCGGCTCGAGGGCCGGGGCAGCGCCATCCAGCTGCCCGACGGGAGGTGGTGTGCCCGCCACCTCCTGGTCCGCCTCCACGCGGCCAGCCGTCACCAGCGTCGTCGGCACATCGAGCCGGCGAGCATCGCCGACCTGGTCCGCTTCCTCGGGCAGTGGCAGCACGTCGCCGAGGGCTCGCGCCTGGAGGGTCGTCAGGGACTGCTGGCCGTCATCGAGCAGCTCCAGGGGATCGAGCTCCCGGCCGGCGAGTGGGAGGGCCACGTCCTGCCGGCCCGGGTGGTCGGGTACGACCCGAGATGGCTCGACGAGCTGTGCCTGTCGGGGGAGGTGGCCTGGGGGCGGTTGACGCCGCGTCCCGAGCGGTCGGCCGACGCCCCGGCCCGGCGAGGCGCCACCACGCCGTCGCCGGCGACGCCGCTGGCCCTGGTCGTGCGGGAGGACCTGGGCTGGTTGCTGCGGGCCGTGCGCAACGGCGAGCCGACGGTCGAGCCGCCCGCCGGCGCCTCGGCCGACGTGCTGGCGGCCCTGCGGGCCCGCGGGGCGTGCTTCCGGGCCGAGCTGGCCTCGGGCTCGGGACGGCTACCGGCTGAGGTGGACGACGGCCTCTGGGACCTCGTGGCCCGGGGCATCGTCACGGCCGACGCCTTCTCGGCCGTGCGCTACCTCCTCTCGGCCCGCCAGCGCTGGCGGGCCCGCCAGCGACGCCGCTCGCCCGGGCGCGTGGGGATGGCCCGTCGGCGTTCGGAGATCGGCACCGGGCTCGGGGAGGGTCGCTGGGCCCTCCTGAGCGAACCGGCCACGGCCGGGGACGCCACCGAGGGCGCGCTGCTCGACGAGTTGGCCGAGGCCGTCGCCTGGCAGATGCTGGAGCGCTGGGGCGTGGTGGCCTGGGAGGTCTGGGCCCGCGAGTCGTTCCGGGTCCCGTGGCGTGAGGTCGTGCGGGCGCTCCGACGCCTCGAGGCCCGCGGCGTGGCCCTCGGGGGGCGGTTCGTGGCCGGCCTGTCGGGCGAGCAGTACGCCACCCCTGAGGCGGCCCAGCTCCTGGCCGAGGTGCGCCGCTCGCCCGGACGCGGCGAGCGCCTGGTGCTGGCCGGGGCCGATCCTTTGAACGTGACCGGCACCGTGGTCCCGGGTCCCCGGGTGCCGGCGAGCCGGAACCGCACCCTCGTCCTGTGCGACGGGATGGTCGTGGAGGGTGTCGCCGCCAGCTAGTCGGCGATCTCGCCGGCCGTCCCGGCTCGGCCCCTGGGATACTGGCGCGGTGGGAGCAACCGGCGCCTCGGTCGATCTGAACGCCGACCTCGGTGAGGCGCTCGACGGCGACGCCAGCGACGACCGGGCCATGCTCGCCGTGGTCACCACGGCCCACGTGGCGTGCGGGTTCCATGCCGGCGACGCCGCCGTGATGCGCCGGACCGTCGTCGACGCCGCCGCCGCCGGCGTGGCCGTCGGCGCCCACCCCTCCTATCCCGACCGGGCGGGATTCGGTCGCCGGGACCTCGAGCGCACGCCGCAGAAGGTGCTGGCCGACGTCCTCTTCCAACTCGGCGCGCCTGGAGGGCATCGCCCGGGCCGAGGGCGTCGCCGTGGTGTCGGTCAAGCCCCACGGCGCCCTCTACAACCGGGCGGCGGTGGACGAGGAGTGCGCCCGGGCCATCGCCATCGCCGTGCACCACTTCGACCCCCGCGTGCCGTTGGTACTGGCCGCCGGGTCGCCGGGGTTGGCGGCCGCCCGGGCGACCGGCATCCCGGTGGTGGCCGAGGCCTTCTGCGACCGCCGCTACCGGCCCGACGGGACCCTGGTCGCCCGGACGGCGGCGCGAGGCGCTGGTCACCGATCCCGAGGAAGCGGGCGACCGGGCGCTCGGACTGGCGACCCGGGGCACCGTGACGGCGGTCGACGGCTCGGAGTTGCGGCTCGACGCCGACACGTTGTGTGTCCACGGCGATACCCCGGGTGCCTTGGCCATGGCGGTCGTCGTCCGTCGTCGACTGGAGGCGGCCGGGGTGGTGGTGGCCGCCCGGACGGCCGTCGGCTCGAGGTGAGCGTCGCTGGGGGGCCGGCCGGGTCCCCCGTCGTCATCGCTCCCGGGGTCCGCCTGGTCGGCGATGCCGCGCTGTTGCGGGCGACGACCGACACCGATGCCGCCGCCGCGCTGGCGGCCGAGGTTCGGGCGACCGGCGGGACCGGCGTGCTCGACGTCGTGGCCGGCCGCCGGTCGGTGCTGGTCGTCACCCGGGTGGGTGCCGACCTGGAGCGCCTCGGTGCGCAGCTCTCGACGGCCGGCGCCGGGGTCGCCCGCCACCGTCCGGCCGACGGGCCACCACGTCGCCTGGTCGTGATGGACACCGTCTTCGACGGCCCCGACCTCGACGAGGTGGCCGGCCAGGCCGGGTGCTCGCCCGAGGCGGTGGTCGACCGGCTGGTCTCGGCCACCCTCACCGTCGGGTTCCTCGGTTTCGCCCCGGGCTTCGCCTACCTCGCCGGTCTGCCCGACGACCTCGGGTCGGTGCGTCGCCGGCGTGCGCCGCGACCGTCCGTCCCGGCCGGTTCGGTGGCCCTCGCCGGCGGCCTGGCCGCCGTCTACCCCCAGCCGAGCCCCGGCGGCTGGCAGCTGGTCGGGCGGACCGACCGGCCGCTCTTCGACCCGGCCACCCCGCCCTTCGCCCTCCTCGGGCCGGGCGACGCCGTCCGGTTCCGACCGGTGGCCGCCCTGACCCGACCCGACCCGCCTCGGGTCCCGCCGGCGCCGGCCGTCGGCCCGATCACCGTGGTGGACGCCGGTCTCCGCACGCTGGTCCAGGACCTGGGCCGACCCGGCTCGGCCCATCTGGGCGTGGCCCGTTCCGGCGCCGCCGACCCGCTGTCCCACCGGCTGGCCAACCGGCTGGTCGGCAACGCCGATGGTGACGCCACCCTCGAGGCCACCGGGCGCGGGCCGACGTTGCACTTCTCGGCGCCGAGCTTCGTCGCCGTGGTCGGAGGTTCGCCCCGGGTCGACCTCGACGGCCGGCCGGTCGGGGCCGGACGGGTCGTGCCGGTCGGCGCCGGCCAGACGTTGTCCGTCGGGCCGACGGGGGACGGATTGCGTTCGTATGTGGCGGTGGCCGGCGGGCTCGACGCGCCGGCGGTCCTCGGGAGCCGGGCGACCGACACCTTGTCCGGCCTCGGTCCGACGCCGTTGGCCGCCGGCGACACGGTGGCGGTGGGTCCGTTCCCCGAGCACCTGGCCGACCATCTGGTCACGGTGGCCGGGGCACCCGGACCGGCGGGCGGGGAGGCGGGCACGGTGTCGCCCAAGGTGTTGCGGGTCCTGGCCGGTCCCCACGCCGAGTGGTTCGCCACCGACGCCCTCGACGTGTTGTGCGACGGCGGCTGGTCGGTCGACCCCCGGAGCGACCGCATCGGCGTGCGATTGCGCCGGGAGACAGGGCGTCGGCTCGAGCCGTTGGAGGGGGAGCTCGACTCCCAGGGGATGGTCACCGGCGCCCTCCAGGTCCCGCCGGGCGGGGAGCCGATCGCCCTGCTGGCCGACCACGCCACCCATGGCGGCTATCCGGTGGTGGCCGTGGTGATCAGCGCCGACCGGTGGGCTCTCGGCCAACTGCGGGTCGGCGACACCGTCGGCTTCCGTGCGGTGGGACTGGAGGAGGCCCGTCGGGCGTCGGCCTCGCTGGACCGCTGGGTCGACGGGGCGGTCGTCGGCCGCTATCCGACGTCGGCCGGCTAGACGCCGTCGCTCAGTTCGAGGCGGATCCGGCCAGCTCGGGGTGACGGCGGCCGAGGTCGGCGCACTCGAGGCAGATCTCCTCGGGGATGATCCCCGCCCGCATCAGGACGGCGAAGACACGGCACCCGAGGCAGATGGCGAACGCCGACTCGAGGAAGGCCGCCACCGCCAACAGGCCCACCAGCCACGCCGCCCAGGGCCACCCGGCGGTGAGCCACACCACGAGCGCCGCCGTGCTCATGGCGGCCCCCATGCCCTGGGCGAACCGCTTGGGTGGCCCGGGGACGGGTCGCGGGGTCACCGGGAGGGCGGGGGCGACGACCCGGGTCGCCAACTGTCCGAGCGGACTCAAGGTGGGACCGGTCAGCACCCGGGCCCAGAAGCCGTAGACGAGGGGGATCAGCAGCCAGGGGAGGTCGGCGGCGATGGCCACGACGGCCATGACGACGACCCCGCCGGCGACCGTGCGGGCGGCCACCTCGTTGACCGGATTGGGAAACGAGAAGAATCGTCGGACCCGTTCGCTCGCCACGCCGCACCCTCTCCCGATCGCTCGATCCTCGGGACGGCGGCCACCACCACCCGAGCCAATGACAAAAGCTTATCGGGTGGGTCAGGAATTGCGCTCGGGCGGCACCCGGCGCGGATCAGTCAGTGGTCGGTGAGCCGCTGGCCGTGGTGGGGCCCCGGTGGCTCGGGACCGGCCAGGCGCCCGGCGCCACCGGGTAGGTGAGGGTGGCGCCGCCGATGGCGGTCACCGTTCCCCCCTCGGCCGGCAGCTCCTCGGGCTCGCTGGGAGGCGCCGCCACGAGGGTCACCGGGGCCGGGACGACGGCGGCCACCGCGGTGGCCAGGCTGCTGAGCTGCTCGGCCGCCTCGGCCTGGCGCCGCTCCATCAGGCCGGACAGATCCTGCCACTCGGGCCCGCTGACCAGCTTGAGGTGCTTGGGCAGCTGGGCCAAGCAGGGCCGCCGCCTCGGCGTGGTAGCGCTCGGCGACCTCGCCCATGGCGAAGACGGTGGCCGGGGCCAGCGAGTGCCCCCCGCCGATGGCCAGGTCGCGCAGGCGGGTGGTGGCCACCTCGGCGTCCTGCATCGACCCCAACATGTCCTGGAGCACGGCCAGCCGCTTGACGAACCGGTCGGTCCGGGCGCCGTAGACGGCGGACGTGAATTCGAGGGAGTACCGGAGCCGCTTGCCCCGGATGCGGAGCCGGTGGAAGTCGGCCGGGATCCCGGTGCGCTTGGCCCGCCGGGCGGCCTTGGTCACCGCCAGGTGCCGGGCGGCCACCAGCTCGGGGACCGCCAGGGCGGCCGGTTGGCGGGCCGACGGCTGCCGTCTCGACGGACCCTGACGGGCCATCGAGACGAGCCCGGCGGCCAGCCGCTCCCACCGGGGCGATTCCAGCGCCGCCAGCATGTCGGTGCGCTGCGTGGACCACTCCTCGAGGAGTACCTGGCGCAGCTCGTCGAGGGGTGACGGCCCGTCGCGCTGGTCGCCGTCGGCCACCCACACGTCCATCTCGTCCATCCGGCCGAGTTGGACGTCGAGGTCCCGGACGGTCCCGAGGACCCCGGCCAGCCAACCCAGCTCGCTGCGGAGCACGTCGGCCCGGGCCGGCAGGACGGGGGCGAAGAGATCGAGCGCCGCCCGCAGCCGACGGGTCGCCACCCGCATGTCGTGGAGCTCTTCGGGGTCCTCCCCGAGGCGGGTGCCGGGCTCGCGTTCGAGCAGCACGCCGAGGTGTCGTCGGAGCACGGCGAAGGCCAGCTCCCCGGTCGTCGAATCGGGGGAGGCCTGGGTGCTGCCGAGATCGACCGGGCCGGGCACGTCGACGCCCAGGGCCATCAGGCCGGCCTCGAACTTCGACAGCGTGGCCGGCTGGAGGCCGCACGCCGCCCGCACCTCGTGGACCAGGGGCTCGAGGCGGTCGACCCAGGCCGGCACGACCTCGATCTCCACCCGGCGCAGGCGGACCGGCTGGTCGTCGGGGCCGACGACGATCATCGTCTCGTCCAGGGCCACCTCGGCGACCTCTTCGCCCGCGGCCTGCAGCGAGAAGGGCCGGCGACGGGTGCGGACCTCGAGCACCTGGCGCAGCGGCCGGGTCCCGGCGACGGCGTGGATCCGACGGCCGACCGGTCCCTCGGTGCCGAGCTCGGTGATCCCCTCGGGGCCCAGCTGCTCGGTGACCTCCAGGCGTTGGCGGAGACCTCCGGCCCCGGCCGGGCCGGGAGTCCTTGAGGGTGGCTTCGTCGGAGCGACCGCGGGCCCGGGTGCGCAGGACGAACCCGGCCCGGCCGATCCTCCAGTCCTCGGTGTCGAGGTAGTGGTCGACCAGGCGGCGGGGCGGTTCGGTGACCAGGGTCAGCGGGGGCAGGTTGTCCTCGGGGGCCCGGTCGGCCAGCCCGCCGAGCCACCGCTCGACGGGGCGCAGGTCGAGGGCATCGAACTGCCATTCGACTTCGATGTCCCCTCCGCCAACGGGGGTCGGTGCTGCGTCGGCCACCCGTCGAGGCTATCGCCGCGCCGACCGGCCGGACCCCTGTTTCGTGACTATTTTGTGATCAAAGTGAACCTCTGCCCATCCGGCCGCTGTTGGCGCCAGCTCTGCCACCGGTGACGGTAAGGTCGAGCTTGTGGCTCCCAGTCGTGCAGCGACCTTGATGCCAAACCGTCAACCAGTGAGTGAGCTGGTGCGGGCCGCCGGTGGCCTGGTGGTCCGCCGCGGAGCCGAAGGGCAGCTGCGAGGTGCTGTTGGTGCACCGTCCCGGTCGGGAGGACTGGTCCTTCCCCAAGGGCAAGCTCGAGCCCGGCGAGAGTTTCGAGGAAGCGGCGCTGCGCGAGGTCGAGGAGGAGACCGGCCTGCGGTGCACGCTCGGTCGCTTCATCGGCCACACCGAGTACCGCGATCGCAAGGACCGGCCCAAGGTCGTGGCCTACTGGGTCATGGAGCCCGTCGGCGGGTCCTTCGTGGCCAACGACGAGGTCGACCAGCTCCGCTGGCTGCGACTCGACGACGCCGGCCGGCTGCTCACCTACGAGCGGGACCAGGAGCTGCTGATCGTCCTGGTGGCCGCCGACGAGGTCACCCCGCTCACCTGAGCCCGCCCGTCGCCGCTCGCCGGCGCATCCCGAACCGTGCCGGGCCTACGGGAAGAGCGAGTACCAGGTCACCGAGTAGAGCGTCAGGGCGAACAACAGCCCGGCCGAGACCGAGGCGGTGAGCACGAGGGCCCGGCCGTGCAGCCAGACCCCGACCGCCAGGATCAGCGGGAAGGCCAGGAACACGAAGCGGGGCCGCAGGCCCACCGGTTCGCTGACCAGCGAGATCAGCGCGGCACTGAGCCCGTAGAGGAGCAGTGGCATCGGCTGGCGTTGGCGGATGGCGATGACGGCGCCGAAGATGGTGAGGGCCATGCCGAGCACCAGCACGTCGGTGGTGATGGTGGCGGCCACCGGGTCCCGGACGAAGTTGCCCACCAGGTCGAACGGGTAGGCCAGCGAGACGTAGCTGTTCCACCCGCCCAGTTCCGTCTCCCGCCAGGCCATCAGGTCGCCGGTGTGCTGCCACAACCAGGCCTGGTAACCGATGAAGCCGAGCGGGGCGAGGACCGGCGCGGCCAGGGACCGCCAGTTCCGCCGCTGGTGGATCTCACGGGCGGCGCAGTACAGGGCGCTCACCACGAAGGCCAACGCCACCGGCGAGGCGAGGGTGGCCAGTAGCCCGCAGCAGCCGGCCAGGACCCACCGGCCCTTCAGTAGGGCGTAGAGCCCGAGGGCCACGAAGGTGACGGTGAGTCCCTCGGCGTAGGCCATGGAGAGGACGAAGGTGCCCGGGAAGACGGCCAGCAGGAGGGTGGCCCGGTCGGCCGCCCGGTCGCCGGCGTACAGGCGGACCAGGGCCCACACGGCGACCATGGCCGTGAGCCCGGTGAACAGGGAGATGGCGGTCCCGCTGACCAGGAGGGGCAGGCCGGTGAGGGCCGACAGCCCGTGCATGGTCAGCGGGAACAGGGGGAAGAAGGCGATGGGGCTCGAGCCGACGTGACCGTCCACCATGGGCAGGTGGGCCGGGTAGCCCTCGGTGACCGCCCGGATGAACCACGCGCTGTCCCACCGGCGGATCTCCCACGCCAGGTCGTGGTGGGAGAACGGCAGGGCGGCCACCATGGCCAGGTAGGTGACGACCCGGGAGGCCAGGTAGATCACGACCGGTCGGACGACCCAGGCCAGGCGGTGCCGGCGCACCGGCGCCCTCGGGGGCCGGGGTCGTCGGTCGGTCGGAGCCGTGTGACGAGGGGTCGCGCCGGTGGTCGACCGACGAGACGGGCGCGGTGGTCACGACGGCCCCGGACTCGGTACCGAGCTCAGTGGCCACGGGGAACCCGGGGGGATCGGCTCCGGACGACGGCGTACCCGGTGGGAGCGGGTTCGTGCCGTGCCGGCTGCCGGCAGGTGGGCGCTCCCACGGGTCCTCCTCCTCGATCGGTCGGCTCGGCGGGTCCGGAAAACCCGTGTGACGGCATCCGACGGCGTGGCCGTCGGGGCGTCCGGTGACCACAGATTGTGGCACGCGCCCTGCCGCCGGAGCAGCGCAGGGGTGGGACCGGGGGGTGCAGGCGGTGCCCATCGGATGGCGGCAATCCCTCCGGTGCCGTGGTCCGTAGTACCGGCGATGGGAGAATCGCGTGTGGCCCCGGGGGGATTGACGGACGAGGCGCTCCTGGCCGGCATGGCCCTCGGTGACCAGGAGGCGGCCACGGCCTTCGTGCGGCGGTACCAGCGTCGGGTCTACGGGCTGGCGCTCGGCATGGTCGGCGACCCCGGCGTGGCCGAGGAGGTCGCCCAGGAGGCGCTGGTGCGGGTCTGGCGGCACGCGGCGGTCTTCGACGCCCGCCGGGGCTCGGTGACGTCGTGGGTCCTCACCATCACCCGGAACCTGGTCATCGACGCCCTCCGCCTCCGCCGAGCCACCCCGACCGACCCCGACGACCTGATCGGCCTCGGGCTGGTGAGCGCCGAGCGCTCGCCCGAGGACGCCGCCGTGACGGCCGAGGCGGTGGCCGGGGCGCGCCAGGCCCTGGTGGAGCTGCCGCCCGAGCAGCGCCGGGCGCTGGTCCTGGCCACGTTCTACGGCCGGACGGCGCTCGAGATCAGCGAGGTCGAGTCGATCCCCCTCGGCACGGCCAAGACCCGGGTGCGGTCGGGCCTGGCCAAGGTGCGGGCGTCGATGGCCGAGAAGGAGTCCCGATGACCAGCCCCCAGGGTGACCGGCCGATGGAGTGTGCCGAGGTTCGGGTGGCCCTGCCCGAGCTGGCGCTCGGCATCCTGACCGGGCGGGAGCGCTCCGAGGTCCTGGCCCACCTGTACGGGTGCGAGTCGTGCTCGGCCGAGGAGGAGCAACTCACCCGGGCGGCCGACGCGCTACTCGAGCTGGGTCCCGAGGTCGAGCCGCCGGTCGGGTTCGAGGTCCGTCTGGCCGAGCGGATGGCGGCCACCATGCCGGCGCCGACCCCGATCGCGCACCGCCGACGCCCCGCCCGGGTGCTGCTGGCCGTGGCCGCCGTGGTGCTCCTGGCGGCGCTGGCCGTCGGCTTCGGTATCGGGCGCGGGACGGCCAACGGGCCGGCCCCGACCCGAT
The DNA here is from genome assembly GCA_963730735.1 of uncultured Acidimicrobiaceae bacterium. Taxonomy (GTDB): domain Bacteria; phylum Actinomycetota; class Acidimicrobiia; order Acidimicrobiales; family RAAP-2; genus CAVSSX01. Next base: position 180,641 of record CAVSSX010000007.1, on the reverse strand, counting down.
CGGCGGTGACCGCCCCCGAGGACCAGGTGGCCCGGGCCATGTTGACCGCCGACGGCGAGAGCCGGGGGGCGGTGGCCACCTATAGCGGCTCGCCGGGCTGGCTCCAGATGACCGTGCGCGACCTCGGCTACACGGGCTATGTGACCTGCCGCATCACGCTGCCGAACGGCACGACGACGCCGGTCGGCACGTTCTGGGTGAACAAGGGCTACGGGGCGTGGAGCGTGCCGCTGACCGTGGCCCCCTCGAAGGTCGAGGGGGCCAGCCTGGTCTCGACCGGTGGCACGGTCCTGGCCTCGGCGTCGTTCCCGGCATGATCCGTCCCTGGACGCACGAGCCTTGCGAGCATCCCCGCCGGGGACACGACCTCACGACGGGCGTCCGGCCCCCGATGGACTCGCCGTCGGGTCGGCCATCCAGGCGATCGGGTGGCCCGGCCCCGCAGCCCGGAGGAGGAACGGTGGCCGCCCGGCCAGCCCCGGGGTGCGGCGGGCATCCGGTAGCCCGGCGTCACGGGTTCTGCGCGTCCACCCCATAGCTCGGGTACTCGCCGACCTCCTCGCTGAACGCCTCCGCCGCGTTCCTCGACACCGTGACGCTGCCGGTGTAGCCGGTGCCGGCCCAGTCCAACACGTCGACCGTGTCGATCGTGACCGGATCGAGGAAGTCGGTCGGCGACAACGAGATGCACTTGAACGACGAGATCGAGTCGTTGCGGATGTTCACGAAGTCGTCCTGGACGAAGGGGTAGTACCCGGGGCCGAGCGGGCGGGAGTAGGTGCCACTGAACCCGGCGTCGCCGTAGAACTGCCACGTGCCGGAGATGACGATGATCGACGAGATGGCGTCGTTCCAGTCGCTCCCCACCCAGGAGAAGTTGAGGTTGGTCCGCCATTCGTCGCCGCCGAAACTGCTCTCGCTGAACACCACCACTTCTGGCAGACCCACGGTGCCTCCTTCGTTCCTCCTTCAGGATGCCCCAGGGCGGCGGTGAGTTCGTGGCACGTGTGGCCGGGTGGCGTTGGCCGAGTCCGGCCGCCCAGGCCGCCGCCGGACCGGATCAGTCGCGAGACGCCTGGCGACGTCGGCGGCCCAGGACGGCCATGGCCAGGACCAGGAACACCAACACCAGCGCCGTCAGGCCGCTCACGACGGTCATGAGCGGCCCGTGGAAGGGGATGTCGGTACCGGTGCTGGCCGAGTAGCCGCGGCCGGTGGCCCCGACGGCGAGGGCCGACACCGGGCCACCCTGGACGGCACTGACCAACACGGTGACCGTGGACGTGGCTCGGACGGTCGGCCCGGAAGGTGCGGCGCTCTCGACGGTCCCGGTGTTGCCGATCGACCCGGCCTCGAGGTCGGCCTCGGTGGTCGTGTAGGTGGCGGTGCAACGCTCGGCCACGTCGGGGGCCAGCGAGGTCTCGGGGCAACTCAGCGGCGAGAGTCGGTGCATGGGGTCGGCGACCGTGACCGGGCTGAGGGTGACGTTGCCGGTGTTGGTCACGGCGTAGGTGTAGGTGATCGTGGTGTCGGCGGCGCCCACGCTGGTCACGTCGGCCGAGCCGACCAGCCGGATCCCCGGGGCGGCGGGGATCGTCACGTCGGCGGTGGACGGCGACGAGGTGACGAGGGCTCCGGTCGGCGTGGTGCCCTGGGCGGTGAACGACGCGGCCAGTCCGCCGCTGTCCGTCTGGGCCTGGGTGACCAGGTAGGGCGAGGCGTTGCAGGTGGTCGAGGCCTTGGGCGCCAGCGTGGTGGACGAGCACGTCACCCGGCCGAGGTTGCCGGCGGCGAACGGCCAGACGACCAGTCCGGTGAGCCGGACGTCGGTCGACACGGGCGGCCCGAGCGCCGAGTCGGTGACCGAGGCGCCGCCCAGGGTCCCGGCGACCCCGACCGCCGACAACGTCACCTGGCTGGTGTTGGCGACGACGAAGGAGTAGGTGACCGGTGACCCGGCGCCGGTCACCGACCGGGGGTTGGCAGTGGCCACGATCGAGAGCGACCCGGTCGCCGGCAGGGTCATGGTGGCCGTGGCCTGCACCGCCACCCCCGACGGGGCGAGGCCCGTCGCCGTCACCGCAATGGTGACCGAGCCGGCCGCCACGTCGGCGGCGGTGGTGGTGTAGGACGCCGTGCACGTCTCGGCGGCGTTCGGCGCCAGCGTCGGTACCGGGCACGAGAAGGTCGAGCGGCCCGGCCGGGGACCGGTGACCGCCACCTGGCCGAGGGTGACGTTGCCGGTGTTGGTGACCGTGGCGCGGTAGGTCACGGTGGTGCCGGAGGAGGCGAAGTCGACGGGGTCGGCCGATGCGGTCACGGCGAGCCCGGGCGTGGCCGGGATCGTCACCCGACCGGTCGCCGGACTCGAGGTCACGGCGGCCCCGGCGGGGGTGAGCGCCCCGGCCGTGACCGAGCCGGTGATGCCGCCGGCGTCGACGTCGGCCTGGGCGGTGGTCACGGTGGCGGTGCAGGTGGCCCCGTGACCGGGGGCCAGGCTGCCCGCCGGACAGGTGACGGCCCCCAGTTGGTCGCCGCTCGAGGCGCCGCTGAAGGCGTTCGCCACCGAGAGTGCGTGCAGCGTGACCGTGCCGGTATTGGTCAGGTCGAAGTCGTAGGTGACGGTCGCCCCGGCGGCGGTCACGGTGGCCGGCGTCGGCACGACGCCGAGCGCCAGGGACGCCACCTGGTTGACCGGGAGGTGGAGCGCCGCCTGGTCGGTGACCGTCACGCCGAGCGGCGAGGTGGCGACGACGGCGGCCGGGTTGTCGATCCCACCCCGGTCGATGTCGGCCTGGGTGGTGGCGTACTCGGCGGTGCAGGTGGTCGAGGCCGTCGGCTCGAGCGACAGGCTCCCGTTGTCGACCGGGCCGCAGTCGAACGACGAGAGGCCGGGGAGGGCGTCGGTCAGGCCCACGTGGTCGAGGGGGGTGTTGCCGGTATCGGTGACGGTGAAGGTGTACCGGATCGTCGTGCCGGTGGCCGACACCGAGGCGACGTTGGCCGTGGTCGCCAGCCCGACGGCGGGGCTCTGGCCGAAGTAATAGGACGTCACCGGCGTGGAGGTCACGGCGATCGAGGAGCCCCCGGTGGCTCCGGCGGCCGAGCCCGTGACGGTGGCCGTCCCGGCGACCTGTCCGGCGAGCGCCGTGCCGTCCGGCGCCGAGCAGTCGGTGGCGGCGCCGGGGGGCAGCGAGGTGCTGGCGCACTGCACGCCGGCCGTGGCCGGCAGCGTGTCGTCGGTCACCCTCAACGAGCTGACCGTGGTGTTGCCGGTGTTCGTCACCTGATAGGTCCGGACGAGGGTGGCGCCCTTCGCCACCTGGTCACCCGGGGCCGAGGAGAAGGTGGCACCGTTGATCGCCGCGTCGAGGACGAGGCCGGTCGTCACCCCGACGGCCACCGAGGCGGTGTTCGAGACGAGGGGCCCGAGGGCGGTGGCACCCGAGGTGCCGGTGAAGCTGGCCTGGTTGCCGACGGTCGCCCCGCCGGGCTGGTCGGCCGGCACCGTCGCGGCGAAGGTCAGCGCCAGCGAGCCGTGCGCCGTCAGGGTCACTCCGGTGACCCGGATGGCCGTGGCCCCGCCATCGGGCACCGCACCCGACCACCTGCCCCCGACGCAGTCGGATCGCCCGGGATCGTCCGAGTAGGCGACCACGGCGCCCGGCGGGAGCCCGGCCACGGCGCCGGTGGCCGTCAGGGCGAATGCCGAACCGTCGGCCGAGGGCAGCACGTCGCAGATCGTGCCGTCCGACACCGGGGTCGGGCGGGGGTTGGTGGCCACCAGCCGGAGCTGGACGGTCGAGGGGGAGGCGACGGTGGCCGCCGGGGCGAATCCCGATCCGTCCGCCGACGCCTCGGCGACCAACGTGACCGGGGAGTGGTCGGTCGGGACGGCGGGCGGCGGCGGTGGTCCGGCGCCGGCGAACCCCGGGGCGGTGGCCGAGACCGAGCGGCCGGCGGCCGGCGTGCCATCGAGCAGGGCGCCGGTCGTCGTGGCCGTATTGGTGATGCCCGGGCCGCCGCCGGGGAACGAGGTCGCGGGGTAGGTGACGGTGATCGCCGCCCGGATCTGGCCACAGACCCCCGGGGTGAGGACGACCCCGGGTGCGGCGGTCAGCGTGTAGGTCTGCCCGTCGGCCGTCCACACGGCGTTGGGCGATCCCGACGCCGACGTGAGCACCTGGGTCGACTCGACCTGCGCGCCGGCCGGCAGCGGATCGGTGAGCGCAAAGGCCTCGATCGGAAAGGCGCCCCCGCCCGTCGGACCGTCGCAGCTGGCCACGGTCCAGGTGACGGTGCGGGGGTCCTCCGGATCGGGCGTCGAGACCGTCATGGTGCTGGACAAGGTGGAGGCGCCGGTGGGTCGGACGGTGACGACCGGCGAGGTGACCGTGCCGTCGGGGGTGTTGGAGCTCACGCGGAGCGGGTAGGTCGTGGACGGGCTGGCGTCGTTGGCCGAGGCGAGTACCGAGACGGTGAAGGAGGTGTCGCCCGAGAAGTCGTTCAGGCTGAACGCCAGCTGACCGGCGTTCTCGGTGACGCTGGCCACCGCCTGGTCCGGACCGGTGGCCACGCCCGAGCCGTCGAGCACCAGGCCCGAGGGGAGGGTCTGGTCAACGACGACGCCGCCACAGCTGCCGGCACAGGTGGCCGAGACGACGTAGGAGAACGTCGTCCCGATCGGCGTGGTGCTCCCGTCGGTCGGCGACGTGATGGCCAGGCTGTACGTACCGGTGGCCGCTCCGGCCGGCGACCCGGCCAGCGCCGTGACGCCGACCGTGGTCAAGGGGAGAACGAGGAGGGCGACGAGCACCGACCGCCAGGGCCGGGTACCTCGGCGGCTCATCGGCCGGCCGTCCGTCGTCTCACGGGGCCGACCGTGCTGGGGTCGGCGTGCCTGGGCCCTGCCCGAAGAATGTGGCTGTGGAGCTGCCGAGCTGCATCGGGACGCCTCGCGTGGTCGGGGACTGCTCCATGCGACCGCGTGCAACCGGGGGTGAAACGGCCGTTTCCTCGGAATACTGCTCGGTAACACTACAGCAGATCATCAAAATCTCGTATGCACCCCAACGCAGCCCATGAACCATTCTGGTCCTGATCGTGCGACGGGCGACGAGATGGGCTCCCACCAGGGAGGGGGCAGGCCGAATCCGAGCGGCCGGCGACCGCTAGCTGACGCCTACCAGGACGCAGTGCGCAGGCGCTGGACCGTGGACCGCGGCGTCGACCGCCCACCGACGCGAGGCGCCGGCGGCGAGGTTGACCGTGGCGCGGCCCGAGCCCACCACCGTCGCCTGGTCGTCGGTGAAGTACACGGTGACGACGTAGCGGCGGGACGCCGTGCTGGGGTTCCGGGCGCGGCCGGACGCCCGCCACCCGTCCTTGGACTTCATGCACGCCGTGAGGGTGACGTCGCGCCGCAGCGGGACCGTGTTGCGGTACGGGAGCGGGACGGTGGTGGCGGACGTCGCTCCCGCCGCCGAGCTCGTCGTCACGGCCGACGGCGTCGAGGCCGAGCAACCGGCGAGCACCAGCGCACCGCACGAGAGGAGCGAGACACCGACCAGGGACGGCCGGCCCCGGCGGGGGGGCACCGATGCGGCGGTCCGTCGGGCGGTCATGGGCAGAGTCTTGCCGCCCTCGGGCTCCGGCGTTCCGGGCGAACGCCCCGTCGGCCGGCGGCGCACGATGGGCGTCGGGAACCTACGATCCGCAGTGGGCCGCACCGGCGGCCCGCCACGGGCCACCGGGGAGGTGCGGATGTCCCAGACGGAGCTGGTGTCGCTCGGCGACGACGTGCGCCTCGAGGTACTCGTCACCGGGCCGGCGCCCGAGGTCGTGCTGCTGCCGTCGGCCAATCGGAGCGCGTCGGACTTCGCCCAGCTGTCGGCCGACCTGGCAGCGGCGGGGATCGGCTCGGTGGCCGTCAACCCGAGAGGGGTCGCCGGCAGCACCGGGCCGACCGACGAGCTCTCGATGCGCGACCTGGCCGACGACGTCGCCGGGGTCGTCGACCGCTACGTCGGCGGCCCGGCGCACCTGGTCGGTCACGCCCTGGGCAACACCATCGCCCGGGCGACGGCCACCTTCCGACCGACCGCCGTCCGCAGCGTGTCGTTGCTCGCCTGCGGGGGGCACGACATGGGCCGTCGAACGCCCTCGTCGGCCGTGATGGAAGCGTTCGCCCGGTGCCACCACCTCGACCTGCCGCCCACCGAGCGAGTCGCGGCGCTCGGGACGGCCTTCTTCGCCGAGGGCAACGACCCGTCACCCTGGCTGGAAGGGTGGTACCCCGGCGGGCAGGTGGTGGCCGAGGCGCTCCGGCGCTCGGACTGGCGTGAGTGGTACCTGGCCGGGCGGACGCCGGTCCTGATCGTGCAGCCGACCGAGGACCAGATGGCGCCGATCGAGGTAGGCCAGGAACTGGCGGCGGAGATGGGCGGTCGGGCCCGCTACGTGGAGCTGGCCCACTGCGGGCACGCCATACTGCCCGAGCAGCCGGTGGCGGTGGCCGAGTACGTGCTGACCTTCCTCGCCGACCAGGAACCGACGACCGGCACCGCGAACTGAGGGGGACCATGGAGATACCGCGCATCATCTCGGTCGACGACCACGTGTTCGAGCCGCCGACCCTCTGGCAGGACCGGCTGTCGGCCCGGCACCGTGAGAACGGGCCCCGGATCGAGCGACGCCGGATGGCCCATGGCGGGTCGGCCGGCTGGGTCGAGTCCGACGACGGTGAGTGGTGCGACGCGTGGCACTACGACGGGCTGGTCTCCCCGCTCATGATGTTGTCGGCCGCCGTCGGCCGCGACGACCTGAGCTTCGGGCTGGCCACCTTCGACTCCATCCGACCCGGGGCCTGGCGCCAGGAGGACCGCCTGGCCGACATGACCGACGACCACGTCGAAGCGGCCATCTGCTTCCCGAACACCCTGCCCCGCTTCTGTGGCCAGACCTTCGCCGAACGGCCCGACAAGGACCTCGCCCTCGAGTGCGTCCGGGCCTACAACGACTGGATGCTGGACGAGTGGTCGGCCGGCGCCGGCCGGGGGCGTCTGATCCCGCTCACCATGGTCCCGTTGTGGGACGTCGAGCGGGCCGCCGAGGAGGTCCGGCGCTGCGCCGACCGGGGCAGCCACGCCATCACCTTCTCGGAGAACCCCGAGCCCCTGGGTCTGCCGTCGCTCCATCGGCCCGATCACTACTGGGACCCGTTGTTCGCCGCCTGCCAGGCGACCGAGACCATCATCTGCATGCACATCGGGTCATCGTCGAAGATGCCCACCACGACGTCGGACGCCCCGTTCGTGATCAGTTCCGCCCTGGACTGGCAGAACGCCATGGGCTCGCTCCTCGACTACCTGTTCTCCGGGACGCTCGACCGATTTCCGTCGCTCCGGCTGGCCTACTCCGAAGGACAGGTGGGCTGGATGCCCTACATCCTGGAGCGGGCCGACAAGGTGTGGGCCGAGTTCCACGGCGAGGTCTTCGGCAACACCCTGCCCCACCCGCCGTCCACGTACGTGCCCGGTCGGGTGTTCGGGTGCATCTTCGACGACGAGACGGGACTGGCCAACCGGGACGTCATCGGGATGGACCAGATCTGTTACGAGACGGACTTCCCCCACGCCCAGGCGACGTTCCCCGCTACCGAGGCGACCGTCCGGCGCCTCTGCGAGCAGGCGGGGCTGTCCGACGAGGAGGTCTACAAGCTGGTCCGGGGCAACGCCATCGCCGCCTTCGGCCTGGACCGGTTCGGCATCTCGGCCTAGCCCGGCCGGCGGCGCTACCCGAAATCGGGCAGCGTCAGGGTGCCGTCATCGCTCAGCTGGAGGCCGGGATTGTGGGCCACCTCCCAGACATGGCCGTCCGGATCCCGGAAGAACCCGGCGTAGCCCCCGTAGAAGGTCTCGGTGGGCTCCTTGGTGACGGTGCCACCGGCGACCGCGGCGGCGCGGATGATCTGGTCGACCAGCTCTCGGTGGGCGACGTTGTGCGCCAGCACGACGCCGTCGAAGCCGTGGGGCCCCTCGTCGACGACGCCGGCGTCCTCGGCCAGCTGGTCGCGTCCCCAGAGCACCAGCGCCTGCCCCCCGGCCTGGAAGAAGACCGTGGCCTCGGTCTCCTGGCCGCGCCAGCCCAGCTGCTCGTAGAACGAACGCGCCCGTCGCAGGTCGGCGACGCCCAGCGTGATGAGGCTCACCCGCTGTTCCATGTGACGACGGTACCGGCACCGTGGTCCACCGGGCCGTTCGGCGTCCCCGACGGGCCGCTCGCCGGGGCCCGGGCGGGTGGCACCGGTCGACCGAGCCTGAAGCCGCCTCGTCGGTCGACCCACTACCCTTGTCGTGACGCTGCATGGACACGAGCCCCACGGCTGGTCTCCAGGTGGTGCCCGGAGAGGTGCGAGAGCGGCCGAATCGGACTCACTGCTAATGAGTTGACTGGGGTAACCCGGTCCGAGGGTTCAAATCCCTCCCTCTCCGCTGTTCCCCCGGGGGTCTCCGGTTGCCATGCGGAGGAGCGGGCTCGTAGGACGGGCCGACCTCGGGGGGTCGAGTGGTCGAGACCGGTACGTCCGGTGAGGAGTGGAATGGGCGAGGATCGATACTGGTTGGCGACCTTGGGTTGCCCCAAGAATCAGGTCGACTCGGACAAGCTGGAGGGTCGGCTGGCCCAGGACGGGTACGCACCGGCCGAGGACCCCGAAGGGGCCGATCTGCTCATCGTGAACACCTGCGCCTTCATCGAGGCCGCCCGCCAGGAGTCGATCGACACCGTGCTCGAACTGGCCGGCCGGCGTCGTGCCGGGGCCCGGGTGGTGGTCACCGGCTGCATGGCCGAGCGCTACGGCGCCGAGCTGACCGATGCCCTGCCCGAGGTCGACCTGGTGGCCGGTTTCGGCGTGCCCATCACCGTGCCCCGCCATGAGGCGGTCACGCCGGCCGTCGCCGTGCAGCTCGGCGCTACCCGGTCGAGGGCCGCGATCCCGGCCGGCGGGTTCGACCTCTTGGAGCTGCCCCGACCGGCGTCCGGGTCCCCCTGGGCCTACGTGAAGGTGGCCGAGGGTTGCGACCGGATCTGCGGGTTCTGTGCCATCCCCTCGTTCCGGGGCCAGCAGCGGTCGCGCGACCTGTCCCAGGTGCTGGCCGAGGTCGAGACGCTCGCCGCCGCCGGCGCCCGGGAGATCGTCCTGGTGGCCCAGGACCTGGCCTCCTTCGGGCGCGATCGATCGGGCTCGACGCCCCGGCCGGCGCCGGGTCGTGCCACCTCGCCGATCGTGGAGCTGACCCGGGCGGTCTCGGCCATCGTCCCCCGGACCCGGCTGCTGTACCTCTACCCGTCAGCCCTCTCGGACGGGCTGGTCCAGGCGATCCTCGACACCGGGGTGCCCTACTTCGACCTGTCCCTCCAGCACGTCGCCCGGCCGCTCGTGGCCCGCATGCGCCGGTGGGGCGACGGCCGACGCTTCTTGGACCGGATCGCCGACATCCGCCGGCTGGCCCCCGAGGCCACGTTCCGGTCCTCGTTCATCCTCGGCTACCCCGGGGAGACCGAGGAGGACCACGACGAGCTGCTGGCGTTCTTGGCCGAGGCCGAGCTCGACTGGGCCGGGTTCTTCCCCTTCTCGCCCGAGGAGGGCACCCACGCCGTCGATCTCGCCGACCAGATCGATCCGGCACTGGCCATGGACCGCCTGCGCGAGTGCGCCGAGCTACAGGACGCCATCACCGCCCGTCGGCGCGACGCCATGGTCGGGCGATCGCTCGAGGTCCTGGTGGATGCGCCCGGCGTCGGTCGTAGTGTCCACGAGGCCCCCGAGATCGACGGCGTCATCCGCGTGCCGGGCCACCTGGCCCCGGGCGACCTGGTCGACGTCGTGGTGACGGCGTCGCTCGGGACCGACCTGGTGGCCGAGGAGGTCGCAACGGTCGGGCGACCGATGGTGAGGGCCGCCTCGTGACTGACACCGCCGGCCCGACGTTCGGGCCCTCGGCTCTCGCCACCCCGGCCAACGCCCTCACGATGGCCCGGCTCCTGGCCACACCGGTCTTCGTGGCCCTGATCGTGAACCAGGGCGCCACCTGGACCACGGCCGCCGTCGGTGCCGTGGTGGCCTTCAGCGACGGTGTCGACGGCTGGCTGGCCCGCCGCCAGGGGACGACCCGTTCGGGCGCCTTCCTCGACCCGTTGGCCGACAAGTTCGTCGTGCTCGGATCCCTGGTGGCGCTGGCTGGTGAAGGCATCCTGCCCTGGCTGCCGGTCATCCTCATCGCCGTCCGGGAGCTCGGCATCACCGTCTACCGGTCGTGGGCCGGCCGGCGGGGCGTGTCGATCCCGGCCAGCGGGAGCGCCAAGATCAAGACACTGGCCCAGGACCTGGCCATCGCCGCCTGCGTGCTGCCGCCGCTGGCCCACGAGCACGGACTGCAGCTCGGAGCGATCTGGCTGGCGGCCGCCCTGACGGTGGTCACCGGGGCCCAGTACCTGCTCGACGGGCGGCGGGCCCTGCGGGAGGCCCACGCATGAGGATCGAGATCGTGGCCGTCGGCACCGAGCTCCTGCTGGGCCAGATCGCCGATACCAATTCGGCCTGGCTGGGCGAGCAGTTGGCGGCCGGCGGGGTCGTCTCGCAATTCCACCAGGCGGTCGGGGACAACCAGGGCCGCATCGTCCTGGCCCTGCGGACCGCCCTGGCCCGGAGCGACGGGGTGATCATGTGCGGCGGTCTCGGGCCGACGCAGGACGACATCACCCGGGACGCCATCGCCGAGGTGATGAACGTCCCGCTGGTCCGGGACCCGGCCATCGAGGAGCGCATCGCCGGGTTCTTCGCCGATCGGGGCCGCCAGATGTCGGCCAACAACGCCCGCCAGGCCGACGTCCCGGTGGGGGCGACGATCATCCCCCAGAGGAACGGCACCGCGCCCGGGCTGATCTGCCCGGTCGGGCAGAAGGTGGTGTACGCCGTCCCCGGGGTCCCCTACGAGATGACCGAGATGTTCGAGCGGGCCATCCTCCCGGACCTGCACCGGCGCATGGCCGAGGCCGGCGAGCAGGCGGTGATCACCAGCCGGGTCCTGCGGACGTGGGGCGCGTCGGAGTCCGGTCTGGCCGAGGTGCTCCAGGGGCGGATCGACGCGCTGGACGACCCGTCGGCCCCCGGGTCGGTGACCATCGCCTTCCTGGCCAGCGGGATCGAGGGGATCAAGGTGCGGGTGACGGCGAGGGGGACGACCGACGCCGACGCCACCGCCCTCTTGGATGCCGAGGAGGTCGAGGTGCGCGCCGCCATCACCGCCGCCCTCGGCGACGTGATCTTCGGGCTCGACGACGAGACCATGGAGCACGCCGTGGGCACCGCGCTGGTGGACCGGGGCCTGACCCTGGGGCTGGCCGAGTCCCTGACCGGCGGGCTGATGTCCTCTCGCCTGGTGGCGGTGCCCGGCGCCAGCGCCTGGTTCCGCGGCGCGGTCGTCTCCTACGCCAGCGAGGTCAAGTACCGCGTGCTGGGCGTGCCCGAGGGCCCGGTGGTGACGGCTGACGCCGCCGTGGCCATGGCCGAGGGCGCCTGCCGGGTGCTGGGGGCCACGGTCGGGCTCGGCATCACCGGGGTGGCCGGACCCGACGACCAGGACGGCCGCCCGCCGGGCACGGTCTTCGTGGCCACCGTGCTCCCGGGACGACCGACCGAGGCCCGTGAGCTCCGGGTGCCGGGCGACCGACCCCGGGTCCGTCAGTACTCGACCATCTCGGCGTTCGATCTCCTGCGCCGCCGGCTGCTCGACGAGATCGACCCGGTCAGCTGACCCCGTCGACCGACGGCGACCCACGAGCAGTCGGCTCCGGCCCGTGGTTCGACCGATTGGTGATGGTCGACTGGAGCGCCAGCCGGGTGCCGACGCGCGGTGCCGACAGCGTCTGGATCGCCCAGGCGGCGGTGCGTCGGTCGGCCGCCGACGAGCCGGTGGTGGTCGAGACCGTCAACCCCTCCACCCGGCACGAGGCCGCCGAGCTGATCGCCGAGCTGGTCGAGCGGACGCTGGCGGCCGACGAGACGCTGCTCCTCGGCCTCGACGTCTCGCTCGGCTACCCACGGGGGTTCGCCGCCGCCACCGCCGACCTGCGGGCACCGGGCCGACCCCCGTGGCGGGGGACGTGGGAGCTGCTCGTCGACCGGGTCCACGACGGCCCGGACAACGACAACGACCGTTTCGCCGCCGCCGACGCGATCAACCGGGAGACCGGTACCCGACTGTTCTGGGGTCGTCCGCAGAGTCCGGCCTACGCCGACCTGGCCGCCCTGCCCCCGACCGACCGGGTGCCCGAGGGGCTGGCCCCCAATCCGTGCCCGCCGCTCCGCCTGGCCGAGCGGCGGGCCGGGGCCGGCATCCGTTCGGCCTTTCAATTGTTGGGGGCGGGCACGGTCGGTGGCCAGACCCTGGTCGGCATCCCCTGGTTGGACCGGCTGTGGCGACGGTGGCCCGCCGCCGCCGTCTGGCCGTTCGAGACGGGCTTCGTCGAGGATCCGCTCGTTCCCGGGCGCTCGGTGGTGGCGGTCGAGATCTGGCCGTCGGCCTTCGACGTCGACCACTCGGTGTCCACCGTGAAGGACGAGGCCCAGGTCGTCTCGACGGTCCGGGCCATGGCCGCCCAGCAGGCCCTCGGGTGGGGCAGTTGGTTCGCCCCGCCGACCGTCCTCGCTCTCGACCCCCCTGAACGGGCGGCCTGCGACGAGGAGGGCTGGATCCTCGGGGTGCTCTGACCCAGGTCGTCACCCGACCGGTCAGTCGTCGCCGCCCAGGTGGAGGTGGGGATGCCACCGGTCACCGGCGTCGGGCGCGGCGTCGAGCTCGCCGATGCTGTCACCCCGGGCCCACAACTGGATGCCGATCCCCGCCGCCACGCCGGCCGCCGCCGAGGGACGGTCGCCGGGGTTGGCGAAGAGCACGACCGCCGGTCGCCCGTGACGGTGGGCGGTGCCCTCGACCCGGAACTCGGCGGTGCCCGAGCGGACCTCGCCGACGATGCGTGGCCCGCTCGCATCGCCGACCACCAGCCGTCGGGTCCGGACCTCGCCCGTGAGGTGGGTGAGCACCCGCTCGACGGCCACCAGCCGGGTCTCGATCTCGAGTTGCCATTCCGCGTCGGCCATCTGTTCGCCGTCATCGGTCGCCATGTGCGCTTCCTCTCTGTTTCGATGCGCGTTCGGTGGTGGCCACCGTGGCCGGGACCACGGCGCGACACGAGTGCGACCGACGGCGCCCTCAGGGGGGTTGGCGGTCTCGACCGGTGGCCTACCAGTCCGATGTGACGCGCCCGTCCGGGCGGACCGAGCCCGGGATGCTACTGATCCATCTGTAGACGTATCAGTAGCAATGCGAGAAGTTCAGGGGGTGGAAGGCGAACTCCAGCGGCGCCTCGGCCGCAACCTCCGACGCCACCGGGCCGCCGTCGGGCTCAGCCAGGAGGCGTTCGCCGATCTGCTCGGCATCCACCGGACCTACATGGGGGGACTCGAGCGCGGGGAGCGCAACGTCACCCTGCAGACGGTCGAGCGGGTGGCCGAGCGCCTCGGCGTCGAGCCGGCCGCCTTGCTCGCCCCGGTCGAACCACTGCGGTCGACTGGTCGCTAGGGTCGAGAAGACGGCCCCGGGCCGGATCTCCGGGCCCGAACCACCCCGGCCGTCGGTGGGCGGTGGGAAACATCCCACCTACGAACAGGTGTTCGATCTACACTGACGACGGGCGCACGCGGACCCGCTGTGACACCCCCTCTCTAGGGTCGCCCCGGTAACCACGATCCACCGAGCACGAGGAGACGCAGCGAATGGCTGAGGAGCGCGACAAGGCACTCGACATGGCCCTTGGTCAGATCGAGAAGCAGTTCGGCAAGGGCTCGGTCATGCGGATGGGGGACAACATCAACCTCGGGATCGAGGCGATCCCGACCGGTGCCCTGGCCCTCGACCTGGCGCTCGGCATCGGCGGCCTCCCCCGGGGCCGGATCGTCGAGATCTATCGGCCCGGAGTCCTCGGGCAAGTCGACCCTGGCCATGCACTGCGTGGCCGAGGCCCAGCGCAACGGCGGCATCTGCGCCTACGTCGACGCCGAGCACGCCATGGACCCGGTATACGCCCGGGCCATCGGGGTCAACGTCGACGACCTGCTCATCTCCCAGCCCGACACCGGTGAGCAGGCACTCGAGATCGCCGACATGCTGATCCGCTCCGGTGCCCTCGACGTCATCGTCATCGACTCGGTGGCCGCCCTCACGCCCCGGGCCGAGATCGAGGGTGACATGGGTGACACGCACGTCGGCCTGCAGGCCCGGCTCATGTCCCAGGCCCTGCGGAAGCTGACCGGGACGCTGAACAAGTCCGACACCATCGCCATCTTCATCAACCAGCTGCGGGAGAAGATCGGCGTGATGTACGGCTCGCCGGAGACCACCCCCGGCGGCCGGGCGCTGAAGTTCTACTCGTCGATCCGACTGGACATCCGCCGGATCGAGACCATCAAGGACGGGGCCGAGATGATCGGTAGCCGGACCCGGGTGAAGGTCGTCAAGAACAAGTGCGCCCGCCCGTTCCAGCAGGCCGAGTTCGACATCATGTACGGGACCGGCATCAGTCGTGAGGGCTCGCTGCTCGACGTGGCCGTCGATCTGGGCTTCATCAAGAAGTCGGGTGCTTGGTTCACCTACGAGGGTGAGCAGCTCGGGCAGGGTCGGGAGAACGCCAAGACCTTCCTGCGGGAGAACCCCCAGCTGATGGCCGAGGTGGACGAGCGGGTGCGTCAGCACCTGACGCCGGCCGACGACGTGGACGGGGAGCTCGAAGCGCTCAGCGAAGCGATGAGCGACGCCGACGACCTGCCGATCTCCCTGGACTGACCACCTCGGCCCACCACGGGGCGACGACCCGGGGCCCCGGGCTCAGGGGGTGACAGTGACCGTGACCGTGTCGGGCACCAGCTCGACCCAGGTCGGGCCGGGCTGCAGGGCGATCGGGGCGCCCTTGGCGTCGACGAACTGGGTCGGCTGCGAGAGCGACGAGCGCGACCAGGTGCCGGCGATCTCGACACCGCCCCGGTAGACCTGGGCCGCGCCGCTGGCGCCCTGGTAGAGGTTGGCCTGGACCTCGAGCCCGCCCTGCTCGTTCTCCGCCCACGGCCCGAGGGTGGTGTGCACGACCTGGACGATGACGTTGGCCGCCGTGTTCTGGACGCCGTCGGCCAAGGTGTCGGGCACGGTGCCGTAGTAGCGCTGGAACGCGTGGACCGAAGGGTTGTAGCGCCAGACCACGTTCGAGGTGCTGGAGAACGGGATGGCCACCGAGGCGACGGGGGTGCCCGCCGGGGTGGCGTCCGAGTACGAGAAGACCGCCCCGGGCGCCGTGGTGTCGGTCGGGTAGAGGGCCCACAGGGCGGCGGTGGACGTGTACGTGCTGTACGGCGCCACCCGGCCGGCCGGGTGCACGATGATCGACCCGTGGCTGCCCAGATCGACGTTGACGATGGGCGAGGCGTCGATGTTGGCCAGCACCGGGTTGATCCCGCCGACGTGGGCCAGCAGCGGCTTGCCGAACTCGCCCAGGATGCCGATGTCGATGTTGCGGGCCGAGCGGACGGGGCCGACCGAGGCGGCGTCCTGGCACTGGAACACGGCCGCGTAGCGGGTGATCCCGCCCTCCACCGGCTCCTCGAACACGATGTCGGCCTGGTCGAGGCCGCTCTGCGGCCGGGCGTCGGGGTAGTTGTCGATCTTCACCGCCAGGGCCGGCCGCTGCGGGACACTGCCGCTGGGCGACGGCGACCCGGTCAGGGGGCACGGTGGGCCCGGGGCGGTGGTGGTGGTGGTCGAGGACGACGAGGTCGTGGTGGCCTGCTTGTTGGGCGGCGCCGCAGTGGGCGACGACGAGCAACCGGCCAGCACCACCGCGCCGAGGGCGCCGAGGACCCCTACGGCCGGCCACCACCGTCGGTGTGTCGAAGGGCGGGGGCGGTCGTTGCTCGATCTGGGCATGTGGTGGTCGTCGGTCCTGTCGTCGCGTGGAGCCTGGTCGGGCGGCGTTGGTCGCCACCGCGGCCGGCCCGGCCTGCGCTGCGGTGCCGGTCCGTCCCGGTCCGGTCGGCGGCCGAGATGGTGGGCGTGGTCGCCACCGGCCGTGGCCGAAGGCACCGTAGACCGTGGCCGTCGCCGGGCGGAGGATATCGGCAACCCCCGGGGACGGGCATCCGACGGAGCGGCCCAGGGCGGGGCGAGGGCGTCACCCGGACCTCGCGCCCCCGTCGGGGCCCGTTCGGGGCTTGGTAGCGTCGGCCCATGACCTGGGCCCGGCGGTTGCCGCCACCCGTGCGGCGGCTGGCGTCACGGGCCGTGCAGTGGGGGACCGACTGGGTGGCCGAGGCCGGCGCCATCGGCCCCGACGACGACCGGGGTCGTCGTTTCGGGGCCCTCGGGCGGGGAAGTTGCCTGGCCTATCCCCAGGGCTCGGTCTACAACGAGCACTACATCCGGATCGGCGACGGCACGATCATCGGCCCCCACGCCACCGTGGCCGCCGGGATGGCCCCGGGACAGGAGATGGCGACCGATCCGGTGGTCAGCATCGGCCATCGGTGCGTGATCGGACGGGGGAGCCACATCGTCGGCCATTGGAGCGTCGAGATCGGCGACGACATCCAGACCGGCCCCTACGTCTACATCACCGACCAGAACCACAGCTACGCCGACCCCGACGAGCCGATCGGCCGGCAGTGGCCGGTCGAGGCCAGTGTGCGGATCGGCTCGGGGAGCTGGCTCGGGGCCAACGTGGTCGTCCTGCCCGGGACGACGATCGGTGAGCACGTGGTGGTGGCCGCCGGGGCCGTGGTCCGCGGCGACATCCCCGACCGCTGCGTGGTGGCCGGGGTGCCAGCCCGCATCATCCGCCGCTGGTCGCCCGAGCGGGGTTGGACCGACGAGCGGGACACCACCGTCCGCTGAGCCCGCCGCGGGCCGGATTGCCAACCGGGTGCCGCCGTCCAATACGGTGGGCTGCGGCATGAGCGGCGAAACCTCCATCCTGGTCACCGCGAGCGGCCGCGATGAGCCCGGCTTGGCCGAAGCCCTCTTCGCCACCATCGCCCCCCTGGGCCTGGCCGTCCGCGACATCGAGCAGATCCAGGTCCACGGGCACCTGCTCCTCTGCGTCGAGGTCGTCGGCGACCCGGGTGACCTGGACCGGCTCCGAGCGGCCACGGCCCACCTCGGGGCACCGACCGGCGAGGACGGCACCGGCGCCCTGACGGTCACGGTGGCGCCGCTCGACTCGACCACCACCGCCCGACGGGGTGAGCGGTGGCTGGTCACCCTGCTCGCCCCCGAGCTCCCGGCCGAGTCCCTGGCCGGCCTCTTCGCCCAGATCGCCGCAGCCGGGACCAACGTCGACCGCATCGTCCGCCTGGCCTCGTACCCGGTCGTCAGCTACGAGCTCCTCGTGTCGGGGGGCGATCCCGACCGGCTGCGACGGGACCTCGGCCGGGAGGCCGCCCGGTTGCAGGTCGACGTCGCCGTGCAGCGGGCCGGCCTCCACCGCCGGGCCAAGCACCTGATCGTCCTCGACGTGGACTCAACCCTCCTGCAGGGCGAGGTCATCGACCAGCTGGCCGCCCACACCGGCCACGCCGACGAGGTGGCGGCGGTGACGGCGGCGGCCATGGCCGGCGAGCTCGACTTCGAGGCCGCCCTGATACGGCGGGTCCGCCTCCTGGCCGGGATCGGGGTCGACGAGCTCGAGGCCGTCCGCTCGGAACTTCGCCTCGCCCCCGGCGCCCGGACGCTGATCCGGACCCTGAAGCGACTGGGCTTCGTCACGGCCATCGTCAGCGGTGGCTTCCTGCAGCTGGTGGCGCCCCTGGCCGAGGAGCTGGGCATCGACCACGCGGCGGCCAACGACCTCGAGATGGTCGACGGTCGCCTCACCGGCCGGCTGGTCGGACCGATCGTCGACCGGCCCGGCAAGGCGGCGTCACTGGTGCGCTTCGCCGGCTTGGCCGGCGTGCCGCTCGCCCAGACGATCGCCGTGGGCGACGGCGCCAACGACATCGACATGCTGTCGGTGGCCGGGCTCGGGATCGCCTTCAACGCCAAGCCGGTGGTCCGTGACGCCGCCGACACCGCCCTCAACGTCCCGTACCTCGATGCCATCTTGTACCTCCTCGGGATCTCCC
This sequence comes from uncultured Acidimicrobiaceae bacterium, assembly GCA_963730735.1. Lineage (GTDB taxonomy): Bacteria > Actinomycetota > Acidimicrobiia > Acidimicrobiales > RAAP-2 > CAVSSX01. Next base: position 162,418 of record CAVSSX010000007.1, on the reverse strand, counting down.
GGGACGACGTCGAGGCGGCCGATCGGGGCTCGTCGGACGAAGAGGGTTAGACCGGATACGGCAGACGCAGCAACGACTGGAGGGACGCCACGTGACCACCGAGCTACCGATCGTGCCGTTGGGCACGACCGACATGCACGTCACCCGGGTCGGCTTCGGCGCCTGGGCCATCGGCGGCGGCGACTGGGCCTTCGGGTGGGGCGCCCAGGAGGACGACGACTCGATCGCCGCCATACGTCACGCCGTGGAGGTCGGGATCAACTGGATCGACACCGCCGCCGTCTACGGCCTGGGTCACTCCGAGGAGGTCGTGGCCCGGGCACTGGCCGATCTGCCCGAGACCGACCGCCCGTTGGTGTTCACCAAGTGCGGCCTGGTCTGGAACGAATCCGACCGGACGGCCCCCTCGGCCCGGGTGGGCGACCCGGCGAGCTTGCGACGCGAGGTCGAGGCGTCGCTCCGGCGGTTGTCCACCGAGCGGATCGACCTGTACCAGCTGCACTGGCCGCCCGAGGACGGCACGCCGCTCGAGGCCTATTGGGGGACCCTCTGCGAGCTACGGGCCGAGGGCAAGGTCCGGGCCGTCGGTCTCTCGAACTTCGATGCGGCGCGCCTCGAGGCGGCCGAGACCCTCGGCCACGTCGACACGCTGCAGCCACCCTTCTCGGCCATCAACCGGGTGGTGGCCGAGGCCGAGCTCCCATGGTGCGCCGACCATGGCACCGGGGTCATCGTCTACAGCCCGATGCAGTCGGGCCTCCTCACCGGGGCCTTCACCGCCGAACGGGCGGCGGCGCTGCCGTCCGACGACTGGCGGTCGTCGGCCCCTGACTTCACCGGGAGTCGCCTCGAGCGCAACCTGGCCCTGGCCGACGCCCTCGGCCGGGTGGCCCAGCGGCTCGGCACGACCACCGGCAGCGTGGCCACCGCCTGGACGCTGGCCTGGCCCGGGGTCACCGGGGCCATCGTCGGCGCCCGCAACGCCGAGCAGGTCGACGGCTGGCTGGATGCCGCCACGCTGGAGCTGTCGACCGAGGACCTGGCCGAGGTGGCCCGGGCGATCGACGCCACGGGGGCCGGGCGGGGGCCGGTGGCTCCCTGATCGAACGGGTGCCCGGTCAGGGTCGCCGTGCCGTCAGCCGCGCCAGGCCGGTGACCGTGATGTGCAGCGCGTCCTCGCCCTCGACCTCGCCGCCCAGGGTCCGCAGGGCCACGTCCAGCTCGGCCAGGCCCATCGTGTGGGTGTGGATGGCCGACAGGTCGTAGCGGTGGCTGGCCAACGCCTCGATGGCCCGCAGCTTGGCCCACTCCGACACGCTGTAGGCGCCGCGCACGGTGAGGGCCTTGCGGAGCACCGGGTCGAGCACGTCGCCGGACCCGGCCGTCTCCCGCTTGTTGGCGGCGAGAACGACCGTTCCCTCCGACCGGGCGACGGCCAGCGCGTCGAGCACCGGTTGGATGGCCCCCGGGGTGGTGTCGACGACGCGATCGGCCATCCGGCCACCGGTCGCCTCCTCGACGGCGTCGACGACCGACTCCGACGAGCTGTCGACGAGGTGGGTGGCGCCGAGGGAGCGGGCCAACTCGAGCTTCCAGGGCCGGCGACCGCGTCCGACCATGACGATGACCTCGGCGCCGACCTCCTTGGCGGCGACCACACAGGCGAGTCCGCGCTGTCCTGGACCGAAGACGACGACGGCATCGCCGGCCACGGTGCCGGCGATGCGAACGGCCCAGTCGAAGCCGGCCCCCAGGGGGTTGAAGAACACGGCGTCCTCGGTGCTCAGGTCCTCGGGCAGCGGATAGACGCGGCTGTTCGATCGGAGCACCAGGTACTCGCCGAAGCCTCCGGACAGCGACGGCGCGTCGGTCGTCGTGGTGAGCCCGTAGATCACCCGTTGATCGCAGTAGAGCCATCGTCCGGCCAGGCACGGTGCACACGACAGACACGGCCGGGTCGACTCGACGGCGACACGGGCCCCGACGTCGAGGCCCCACCGGGCGGCCGCCGTCGCACCGATCGCCGCGATCCGACCGACCGTCTCGTGCCCGGGGATCACCGGGAACGGGACCATCGGGGCGAGGTTGCCGAGGTACTGCTCCCAGTCGGTGCCGCACATACCGGTCGCCTCGACGGCGAGCAGCGCTTCGTCGTCGCCGATCTGCTCGGGGATCGCGAACCGCTCGAGCTCGATGCGACGGGGTCCCGTCAGGACAGCAGCCGTGGCGTCCATGTGCCCTCCCTCATGGTGGGCCCCACGCCCTCCCCCGAGGGCAACCTACCGGAACGGATCCCGAGCGCGGCCACGGAGGGCTCGGCGCCGGCCGACGTAACATCGCCCCGGGGGCGTCGAGCCGGTGCGGACGACGACAGTGACCAGAGGGGGAACGACAGTGACCGAGCCCATTCTCATCGGGGTGCTGAACGACGGCGAACGGCCGAGCGATCTCGACGAGGGCAGCGAATCGAGCGCCACCTACAGTCAGCTGGCGGCCGACATGCGGCTGCCGGTCGACGCGGCGATCGCCGCCGGACGGATCGACCGGGAGGTGGCGTTCGTCCACGAGTACCAGCAGGGTCTCCCCAACGGCACCGCCCACGCCGTCGAACGGGCCTTCGGCGCCCTGGTCGAGGCCGGTGTCCTGTTGATCGTCGGTCCGGCGATCGGCGACAACGCCATCGTGGCCACCCCGTTGGCCGACGCCTATGCCACGCCGGCCATCAACTGGTCGGCGTCGGAGCGGGCCCGCAGTGACTACATGTTCCACCTGCAGGTCGGCTCGCACGAGGACGAGTCGATCCTCATGGCCCGGTACCTGTCGACGAACGGCCACCGGCGGCTCGGGGTCATCTACGACCGGACGCCGATCGGGCGTCGCCACATGTCCTTCTTCGAGAACGAGTGCGAGCTGCTGGGCGTCGGTATCTCGGCTCGCATTTCGATCCCGCCCCTGCCCTCCGACGCCACCGCCCAGGTGCAGGCGGTGGTCGACGAGCGGGTCGACGCCGTCGTCTACATGGGTCTGGGCTGGGCCGGGCGCGAGGTCGCCAAGGCCCGGACCGCCCTGGGCTTCGACGTGCCGGCGGTCATGAACGCCGCCGGGATGCGCGGTGTCGACGCCGACTACGGGCGCGACATCGACGGATGGGTGTACCCCGACATGCACTCGGACGGGAACTCGACCCTGGCCGAGGTGCGCCGCCAGCTCGGCGAGTCGCCACCGCGGGGGGCGGCACTGGCCTTCGGGTACGACATGGGCCAGCTGGTCGCCGAAGGTGTGGCTCGGGCGCCCGAGCTCAGTCGCAGCGGCATCCGCGAGGGGCTGCAGGAGATCAAGATGGTGCCGGCGGCCGAGGGCTATGACGGCACGACACTCGGATTCGGTCGCTGGGACCGGGGTGCGCTGAAGGGCCGGTACCTCGTCCTGCGGCAGTGGCGCGACGGCGAGACGGTCGAACTGGATCCGCTGCTCTGAGCACCGGACCGGTCGACGGGCCCGGTTGCGCCGGTGTCGTCGATCAAGGAACATGACCGCTCTCAGGGGATCGGCGGCGCCGGCCAGCGCGCGCGGGTCCGGCACATCGTGAAAGGCGAGGGTCAATGCGGTTCGGTCTCGGCTCACCCATCGTCACGTACTCGAACCCGGCGTCCTGGGAGGCCGGGGCCAGCCCGAAGGACCTGACCCGGATCGCCCAGGCGGCCGATCGCCTGGGGTACGCCCACATGACGTGTTCGGAACACGTGGCCGTGCCCGACGGCACGGCCTACGGCTCGATGCCGTTCTGGGACCCGGTGGCCACGTTCGGTTTTCTCTCGGCGTCGACCGAGCACATCCGTTTCGTCACCTACGTGCTGATCCTGGGCCTCCACCACCCACTGGCTCTGGCCAAGAGCTACGGAACGGTCGACGTGCTCTCGGGGGGCCGGCTGACCCTCGGCCTGGGCGTCGGCAACGTGGAGGCCGAGTTCGACGCGCTCGGGGCGTCGTTCTCGGACCGTGGCGCCCGGGCCGACGACGCCCTGGCCGCCCTCCGGGCCAGCCTGTCCCGGCGTCAGGTGACGTACCACGGCACGTACTTCGACTACGAGGACCTGGTCGTCGATCCCCACGCCGTGCAGGCCCGGGTCCCGATCTGGATCGGCGGTCACTCCACGCGGTCGTTCCTCCGGGCCATCGAGTTCGGCGACGGGTGGGCACCGCCACCCGCCGCCCACCGGGGCCCGTCGCCGACCGAGCTCACGGCCATGCTGGCCTCCCACGACCTCCCGGCCGGCTTCGACATCGGTGTCTCGCCGGGCGAGGGCTTCGATCCGATCGGTGACCCCGACGCCTGCACGGCGTCCATCGACACCTGGACGACGGCCGGGGCCACGGTCATGACGGTGCCGTTCGTGCACACGTCGGCCACACACTTCGTGGAACAGCTGGAAGCGTTCGCCGAGCTGGTGGGGCTGTCGCCCCCGGGGTGAGACGAACGCGTCGTCGGGGCTCGGGCCCCGGACCCGACCGAGCCGGGGGGACTCCGGAGGGGCAGCGGCGCGAGCACAGGCAACACTGAGCGAGGGAGGGGACGGAACATGCCGGCAAAGATCGCATTCGTTACGGGGGCCAGTCGGGGCATCGGGAAGGCCTGCTCGGTGGCCTTCGCCGAGGCGGGGTTCGATGTGGTGATCACCGCCCGGACGGTGAATCCGGGCGAGTCCCGGGAGCACTCGGTGACCGTGCACGAGTCCGACACGCGGCCGCTGCCGGGCTCCCTGCAGGAGACGGCCGAGTTGATCGAGGCCGCCGGTCAGCGCGCCCTGTTGATCCCGATGGACCTGCTCGACCGGGCCTCGGTCGGCGCCGGGATGGCCACCGCCCTCGAGCGTTGGGGTCCGATCGACGTGTTGCTGCACAACGGTCGCTACGTCGGGCCGGGGATGATGGACCTCATCGTCGACACGCCGATCGAGGCGTACGTGAACTTCCTCGAAGCGCACGTCATCGCCCAGTTGGTGCTGACCAAGATGGCCCTCCCGGGCATGCTCGAGCGGGGGAGCGGGACGATCATGACCATGGGCTCGGGCGCCGCCTACACCGACCCGCCGGCGCCGGCCGGCTCCGGCGGGTGGGGCCTCGGCTACGCCATCGGCAAGGCGGCCGGCCACCGTCTGGTCCCCCACCTGAAGGTGGAGTTCGCCGGCACCGGGTTGCGGACCTTCAACGTCGACCCGGGCTACGTGAGCACCGAGCGCAACCAGTCGGTGGCCGACGGCCTCGACCACTCGACCGGTGCGCCGGCGGCGGCCATCGGCAAGGCGGTGGTGTGGTTGGCGACGTCGCCGGACGCCGACGAGCTGGACGGCACCAACGTGTCGGCCCAGGACCTCGCCCGCCAGCGGGACCTCTATCCGGCCTGGTGAGGCGACGGTGTGGCCAGGTCGCCAGCAGCGGCGACCCGGCCGCACTACGGTCGCAACCCAGTCCGTGCAGGGCATTGCGAGCCGACCAAACGATCGGTAGTCTTCGAACAGCGCAAGCTGGTGGGGAGGGGGAGGGTTTCTCATGACCAATGCGTCGACGGTGACCGAGGAACGCCCCACCCCGGCCGAGCGCCGCCCGGTCAAGGGGATCGGCCGGGAGCTGAGCGTCCGCCAGGAACTGGCCTGCGCCCTGCGGATCCTGGCCCACGCCGGCTGGCAGGAGAACCTCTCGGGCCACATCACCTGGGTCGAGGAGGGCACCACCAACCTGTGGTGCAATCCCTGGGGGATCTGGTGGGAGGAGACCCAGGCGAGCGACATCGCCCGGGTGGCCGAGGGCGGCGAGCTGCTCGAGGGACGCTGGGACGTGACGGCGGCGGTGTTCATCCACACCGAGCTGCACCGGGCCCGGCCCGACGCCAAGGTGATCGTCCACGGCCACCCCTACTACGCCACGCTCTTGGGCGGCATGGGGATCGCCCCCGACATCATCCACCAGAACTCGTGCATCTTCGACGGCGACATCCGCTTCGTCGACGAGTACGCCGGCCTGGTCGACTCGGCCTCGCTCGGGGCCCAGCTGGCCGAGCGGGTGGGCACGGCGACGGGGGTGGTGCTGGCCAACCACGGGGCCATCGTCACCGGCCGGACCATCGGCGAGGCCTGCTACCAGGCGGTCACCTTCGAGCGCATGTGCAAATTCTGGTACGACACCATGGTGGCCGGCGTCACACCCCGGGCGATCGCCCCGGCGGCCCGGGCCCAGATCAAGGCCGGCCTCAAGATGGGCTGTCCGCCCGTGTTCTTCGACGGTGCGGTCCGCCAGCTCTTGCGCTCCGAGCCCGAGGTGCTCGACTGATCACGGCGCTGGGTGCGAGCTGCACCCGACGCACGAGGGGAGACCAACTATGGGTATCACGACAGAGGACCTGATCAAGCGGGGATCGGAATTCGGGAACCCCCACCCGGGCACGGTGACGTTCCTGCCCGACCCCGAACCGCCCGAACTGTGGGCCACCATCATCTCGGTCGACGACCACGTGGTCGAGAGCCCCGACATCTTCGAGGGACGCTTCGCGGCCAAGTTCGCCGACCGGGCCCCCCGGGTGGTCGACACCGACAACGGTGGCCAGGCCTGGCTGTGGACCGACAAGCTGCTGCCCAACGTGGGCTTCAACGCCGTGGCCGGCCGGCCCCGCAACGAGCACACCTTCGAGCCCTCGCGCTTCGACCACATGCGCAAGGGGGCGTGGGACCCCAAGTCCCGCCTGGTCGACATGGACCTGAACGGGATCTGGGCCTCGGTCTGCTTCCCCTCGTTCCTGCCGGGCTTCGTGGGCCAGCGCCTGACGCTGTGGCCCGACGACGAGGAGCTGGCCTTCGCCGCCATGCGCGCCTACAACGACTGGCACCTCGAGTCCTGGTGCGGCACCGACCCCGACCGCTTCATCCCCCAGCAGATCGCCTGGCTGCGTGACCCGGTGGTGGCGGCCGAGGAGATCCGGCGCAACGCCGAGCGGGGCTTCAAGGCCGTGACCTTCTCCGAGGCCCCCCACAAGCTGGGCCTGCCCACCATCCACAGCGGCTACTGGGAGCCCTTCTTCCAGGCCTGTGCCGAGACCGGGACGGTCATCAGCCTGCACGTGGGCTCGGCCGGCGAGACGGTCACCACCTCCAATGACGCCCCGACCGGCGTCATCGGCGCCCTGTTCGCCGCCTCCTCGTTCACCTCCTCGGTCGACTGGCTCTACTCGGGCGTGGCCAACCGCTTCCCCGACATCAAGATCTGCATGTCCGAGGGCGGCATCGGCTGGGTGGGGGCGGTCATCGACCGCATCGACCACCTGAACGTGCGCCAGGACGAGCTGGGGGTCGAGCCCGAGGTGACCTCGGAGGTCTTCCGGCGCAACTTCTGGTTCTGCGCCCTCGACGACCCGTCGGGCTTCCTCACCAAGGACATCATCGGGATCGACAACATCCTGGTCGAGTCGGACTACCCGCACTCGGACTCGACGTGGCCCAACACCCAGTCGCTCCTGAAGGGCCACCTGGCCGACCTCACCACCGAGGAGCAGCGCAAGATCTGTTGGCAGAACGCATGCGACCTGTTCGGCCACCCGACCCCGCCCCACCCGCTGCCCTGAGGCGGCGAGGGAGGGGGGATGGAACAGCAACCTGCACTGTTCCTTGACTTTGTTGCAGGTGTGAAATATCAGTAATAGAACCGAAAGATTCGGTTTTGAAGACCAAGGGGGGGTTGTGAAGAGTACGTCTACGCGCCACTTGTGGCGCAGAGTCGCCGGCAGCTCGACTGCCGCAGTCACGCGCTGCGGCGTGGTGGGGCTGGCGCTGGTGGCCTCGGTCACCGGCCTGGCGTTCGCTCCGTCGGCCGCCAGTGCGGCGCCGGCGACGCTGAAGATCGGCGTCCTGAACGAGAGCACCGGTGAGTTCGGTGCCCAGTTCGGTCCGCTGACGTCGGGCACGAAGGCCTGGCAGGCATGGGTCAACAGCCACGGGGGCCTGAACGGCCACAAGGTCGCCCTGACCTACTACAACAACGCCTCGAGCCCGAGCCAGGTGGTGGCCAACGCCCACCTGGCCGTGCAGAACGGCGCCGTGGCCCTGATCGACTCGGACCCGCTCTTCGACAGTGCGGCGCCGTACCTGCAGTCGGTCGGCATCCCGGTCTACGCCTTCGGCATCACGCCCGGCTTCTTCGGTGCGGACAAGAAGAACTTCTTCTCCTACACCGGGAACCCGATCAGCGGGAAGACCACGGCCGGGATCAAGTTCCCGGTGTCCAAGGGCAAGACGAAGTTCGCCCTGCTGTCGGACCCGAGCCCGGCTGACTCCGCCGGCATCAAGTCGTCGGTGGCCCTGGTGAACTCCTCGGGTGGCAAGGTCGTCTACACGAACTACAACGTGGACCCGACCAACACCGCCTCGCTGCTGGCGGTCGCCCAGGCGGTCAAGAACTCGGGTGCGACGATCGTCGACTCGGCGGCCGGTGGCACCGAGGCGCAGTTCCAGGCGGACCTGGCCCAGGTGGGTGCGGGGAACATCTGGGTCAGCGACGGCTCGGACTACCAGCAGGACCTGCCCCAGCAGTACGGGTCGGCCCTCAACAACTACACCTTCTTCTTCTTCACCACGCCGTTCACCGTCCCCACTCCGGGGATGAAGAACTACCTGGCGGCCATGAAGAAGACGGCGCCCAAGGACGAGTACAACTTCCAGGCGCTGGTCGGCTGGGCCTCGGCCTCGCTGCTGGCCGGTGGGGTGCAGGCGTTGGGTTCCAAGGCGGTCACCCGGTCCTCGCTGACGGCGGCGACCAACACGCTGAAGAACTACACCGGCAACGGTGTCCTGGCGCCGGTCAGCTTCCCGCTGTTCCACACCTCGGCCCCCTCGTGCCTGGCCTTCGTCCAGGTGCAGAACGGGAAGTGGAAGCAGATCAGCGGCACGACCTCCAAGCCGTTCTACTGCAGCAAGCCGCTGCCGTAACCCACACGGATGGTGCGTCCGGTGCCCATGGGAACGCTCCCATGGGCACCGGGCGCGATCCGGTCAGTATTCGTCACTTCTCGCAAAGGCGGTAGTAACCGATGGAGTACATCTTCCCCGGTCTGGTCATCGGCGCCGTCTATGCCATCTTGGGGAACAGCATCACCCTGACGTACAGCGCCACCGGTGTGCTCAACCTGGCCACCGGCACGATCGCCTACGTGATCGCCGACCTCTTCTACAACCTGGTCGCCGTCCACGGCTGGTCGCTGCTGGCGGCCGGACTGTTCTCCATCGTCCTCATCGCCCCGCTGTTCGGGCTGTTGCTCTGGGCGACGGTCTTCCGGCAGATGGAGGGCTCGAACCTCGTCGTGCAGGTGGTGGCCACCATCGGCCTGGCCGTCGCCCTGCCCGCCCTCATGCAGGTGATCTTCCCCGACCAGCAGGTCCAGCAGGCGCCGGGCATCATCCCGGGCGGCCTGCTGCTGGTCCACCTCGGCTTCGTCACCGCCACCCGGGACCAGTTGGCCGCGGTCATCGGCTCGATCATCTGCGTGGTCGGTCTCGTCCTACTGGTCGACCGCACGAAGCTCGGCTTGGCGACCCGGGCCGTCGTCGACCGTCCCCTCCTGGCGTCGAGCCGGGGCATCAACATCTCCTGGGTCGGCGCCACCTCGTGGGTGCTGGCCGGGCTCCTCGCCGGGATCGGCGGCATCCTGCTCTCGCCGATCATCACCCTCGACAGCGGCACCTACACCGAGCTCACGGTGGCCGCCCTGAGCGTGGCCCTGTTCGGTCGGTTCCGCGGCCTGATCGCCACGTCGATCGCCGGTCTCGGGCTCGGGGTGGCCTCCTCGTTGCTCACCGGGTACACGCCGGCCGGCAACACGGTCATCCTCGGCCTGGTCCCGTCGTTGCCCTTCTTCCTCCTCACCATCCTCCTGCTCGCCGGCGCCTCGCCGATCACGGCCCGCCAGGACGCCGTCCAGGGCGCACCGGCCCAGCGGCGGGTCCCGGTCGCCGAAGGCGGCGACGTACCACTGGGGCTGACCGATCAGGTCCTCGACACGGCGCCGCTGACCGAGCGGCCCAACGCCGTCCCGAAACCGGCGCCCCGGTTCTCGACAATGTTCATCGGCAAGTCGTTGCTCAAGGTGGTGGCCGGCGTGGCCGTGGTCCTCATCGCCATGTTCGCCTTCTCGGGCTACTGGACCGGGGTCATCGCCACCGGGACGGCCTTCTCGGTGATCTTCCTGAGCCTCACGGTGGCCACCGGCGAGGGCGGGGTGCTGTGCCTGGGCCAGGCGTCGTTCACCGCCGTCGGCGGCTTCACCGCCGGCCGGCTGGCCAGCACCCACGGCACGAACCTGATCGTGGCGGCGATCATCGGCGTGCTGGCGGCCATGGTCGTGGGCCTGGTCATCGGGGCCATCGGCTCCCGACTCGACCAGATCGGGTTCGCCTTGGTCACCTTGGCGTTCGCCCTGTTCTGTGAGCAGTTCGCCTTCAACATCACGTTCTTCGTGCCGAGCTCGGGCGTGCCCTTCGAGACCATCACCTTCTTCGGGCTCAACCAGGCGAGGAGTCAGATCCTGCTCGGGGCGGTGGTGTTCGCCGTGCTGGCCGGGCTGATCGTGTACCTCCGGCGGGGTCGCTTCGGGCGGGCCTACGCCGCCATCCGGGCCAACCCGCTGTCGTCGGAGGGGCTGGGCATCAACGTCAAGCTGATGCGCACCATCATCTTCGCCATCGGTGGCGGCATCGCCGGTCTCGGTGGCGTGCTGCTGGGCATCGACGAACAGCAGCTCGGCGTGCCCGACGTGGCCCTGGCCGTCGGCCTGGTCTGGGTCGCCGTCGTGGTCACGTTCGGGGTGAAGGGCCCGCGCGGGGCCATGCTGGCCGGGCTGGCGTTCTCGGTCATCCCGGCGGCGTTCGCCCTCATCCACATCACGTGGATCGCCGACGTGCCGACGATCCTGTTCGGCCTCGGTGCGGTCGGGCTGGCCAAGGAGCCCCGCGGCTTCATGTCGCAGCTCGACGACCTCTGGCACGCCACCATGGGCAAGATCCATCTGAGTTCGAGACCCGGGCCGAAGGCCCCGGCCGGGGACCAGGGCGCCCCCGGCCTCGAGATGGCGGCCGAGCGATGAGCGGCGCCTCCACCACGGTCGTGGGGTCGTCGCCGGGCCAGCCGGACGACGTGCTGCGGGTCGACGACGTCTCGATGGAGTTCGGTGGCCTGCGGGCGCTCAGCGACGTGAGCATCGAGGTCCACCGGGGGGAGATCGTGGGCATCATCGGTCCCAACGGCGCCGGGAAGACCACCCTCTTGAACGTCATGTCGGGGCTCCTGCGCCCGAGCCACGGACGGGTGCACGTCGGGGGGCGCGAAGAGCACGCGGTCCCCGGTCCACAAGCGGGCCAGCCTGGGCATGGCCCGGACGTTCCAGCGGGTGACGCTGTTCTCCGACCTCACGGTGCGCGAGCACGTGCAGGTGGCCATGGAGGTCTCGGGCGGCCTGTGGCGGGTGCGCCGCAAGGGCGCCACCGAGAGCGGGACGCAGCGCCAGGCTGGCGACTACCTACGCCAGGTGGGCATCACCCACTTGGCCGACGCCGACGTCACGACGCTGCCCCTCGGACAAGCCCGTCTGGTCGAGCTGGCCATGGCCCTGGCCACCGACCCCATGGTCCTGCTGCTCGACGAGCCGTTCTCGGGGCTCGGGGGCTCAGAACGCGGCGACCTGGCCGACCTCCTCTCCGACCTGCGGGCCGACCCGAGCCCGGGCATCGTCCTGGTCGAGCACGACGTCGGCATCGTCTCCCGGCTGTCCGACCGGCTGGCCGTCTTGGACTTCGGTCAGCTCATCGCCAGCGGCGAAACCCAGCGGGTGCTCCAGGAGCCGGCGGTGCGCCGGGCGTACTTCGGGCTCGAGGAGGCAGTCTGATGACGACGACCGAGACCCGGAGCGGCACGGTCGAGGTCCGCGACCTGTCCTACGCCTACGGCGGCATCGCCGCCCTGCACCACGTCGAGGTCGCCGTGGCCCCGGGCCAGGTGTGCTGCGTGCTCGGCCCGAACGGCGCCGGCAAGTCCACGTTCGGCGGGACGGTCGCCGGGGCGCTGCCGGTGGAGTCGGGCAAGGTGTTCCTCGACCAGGTCGACGTGGGCACCGAGCCGCTGTTCCGGCGGGCCCGCCGGGGCATCGCCTACGTCCCCGAGGGTGGCGCCGTGTTCCCGTCGCTGACGGTGACCGAGAACCTCTGCCTCGGTTCCGATGCCAACAACCGCAAGAAGAAGAACGACGTGGTCGAGCAGGCGGCCTCGTTCTTCGAGTTCCTCGGCACGCGCCGGGGCACCCGGGCCGGCATGCTGTCGGGCGGCGAGCAGCAGATGCTGTCGTTGGCCCGAATCCTGATCAACCAGCCGCCGGTCGCCATCATCGACGAGCTGTCGCACGGATTGGCACCGGCCATCGTCGACCGGTTGTTCCGGACGCTGGCCGAGTCCAAGGGCCGGACCACCTTCATCCTCATCGAGCAGTACCTCGAGCGGGCCTACGGCATCGCCGACATCCTGCTGGTGCTGTCCCGGGGGGAGACCGTCTACACGGGCCCGGCCTCGGCGACGAGCATCGCCGAGCTCGAGGCCCTGTACCAGGGCCACGAGGACTCGTGATCGATCGGGGAGGCGACGTCTGATGCCACCGACGGACGACGAGCTGCAACGTCTGCTCGACGAGGCGGCCATCCGCGAGCTCGATCGTGGCCATGGCCCGGACCACCGACGAGGGCGAGGTCGAGGACTACGCCGGCCTGCTCTGCGACGACGTCCGGTGGGAGCTCCCCGGAGGCCCGGCGGCCGAGGGAAAGGCGGCCGTGATCGCCTCGGCCCAGGGACGCCGCGCCGCCGGGTTCACCGGCGCCGGCGCCCACACGCGCCACGTGGTCACGACCACGGCGGTGACGGTGGAGGGCGACGCCGCCCGGGCCCGCACGACCTGGCAGTACTTCGCCGCCACCGACACCGCGCCGACGGTGGCCGCCATGGGGACCTACGCCGACACCTTCCGGCGGACCCCGGACGGCTGGCGGTTCGCCAGCCGGCTCGGCACCAGCGGCTAGCGGGCCCCTCGCGTCGTCAGGCCTCCCCCGGCGCATCGCCGGATGGCAGGCGATAGCATCGAAGCGTCTAACAAACGTTTGGCACTTCAGAGGGGGACCACCATGCCCGAGGCAGTCATCGTTTCCGCGTGTCGCACGGCGATCGGGACGGCGTGGAAGGGGACGTTGAGCGAGACGACCGCCTTCACCCTGGCCCAGGCGGTCATCGAGGAGGCCGTCCAGCGCAGCGGCCTGGCCCCCGAGCTGGTCGACGACATGATCTTCGCCGAGTCGCTCTACGGCGGTGGGGCGGTCGGGCGGTATGCGGCCATCGAGGCCGGCCTGACGGCGATCCCGGGTGCGGCGGTCAACCGTCACTGCGCCGGCGGCCTGACGGCGGTCCAGTTGGCGGCGGCCGAGATCCGGGCCGGCATGGACGACGCCGTCGTCGCCGGCGGCGTGCAGTCGTCGTCCACCGCCCCCAAGTCGCGCTTCCGTGACCCCGAGACCGACGAGTGGAACGAGCAGTGGGTGTCCCCGGCGCACCGGAGCACCCCTGGCGCACCGGTCGACGACATGTCGATCACGGTCGGGTGGAACGCCGCCGTCGAGGCCGGGATCTCCCGCGAGGCCATGGACGCCTGGGCCCTGCGGTCGCACCGCAACGCCGTGGCGGCCATCGACGCCGGGTACTTCGACCAGGAGATCGTGCCGGTCAAGGTGAAGAAGGCCGACGGCGAGGTCGTGGTCTTCGACGTCGACGAGCACCCCCGTCGCAGTTCGACGGCCGAGAAGCTGGCGTCGCTCAACGTGCTGCACCCCGAGATTCCCGACTTCGCCATCACGGCCGGGAACGCCTCGGGGATCAACGACGCGGCGGCGGCCCTGGTGCTCACCTCCGACACCTTCGCCGCCGAGCACGGCCTGGCGCCGCTGGCCCGGGTCCGGGCCTGGGCCAACGTCGGGATCGAGCCGGCCCGACACCGGCCTGGCGCCGATCAGCGCCATCCCGAAGGCCCTCGGCCGGGCCGGCCTGTCGATCGAGGACGTCGACGTCTTCGAGATCAACGAGGCCTTCGCCGCCATGTGTGTGGCCACCGTCCAGGAGTTGGGGATCGACCCGGACAAGGTGAACGTGAACGGGAGCGGCTGCAGCCTCGGTCACCCGATCGCCGCCACCGGGGCCCGGATGGTGACGACCCTCGTCTACGAGCTGCGTCGTCGGGGCGGCGGCATCGGTGTGGCCGCCATGTGCGCCGGCGGCGGCATGGGTTCGGCGACCGTCATCGAGGTGCCCGCCAGCTGAGGCCGGTGCGGGCTCAGGACTGGTCGAACCAGTCCCACTCCCACGGGACGATCGTCCGCAGTACCGACGTGAACAGAGGGGTCTCGGCCGCCTCGTCGGGCGAGGGCGCCCACGAGGGCTGCCGCTCGAGGTAGTCGGCGGCGAACGCCAGCGGGTCCTCGTCGAGGAAGTAGACGTGGATCCGGACGCCCGGTCCGTCGGCGTCGGGTCGACGGTGGGCTGGGAAGGCGTTCTCGCTCACGAAGGTCCAGGCGCCGGCCACGCCGCGGCAGGACAGCACGTCGGGCACGTGGACCCGGTCGTACCAACGGGCCAGCCGCTCGGCCGCCCCCAGGTCGTCGCCGATCTGCGTGGCCGTGACGAAGATCCCCCTCGCCGGGCGGAACGGGAGGGCCTCGGCGGAGATCAACACCCGGGGGTTCGTGTAGCCCTTGAGCGGGACGAACGGCGCCACCAGCGGGCGTTGGGACCAGTCGAGGTCGGGCCGTCGACCGAGATAGGCGGCCGTGCTGCCGAGGTCGATCCACTCGACGCGGCTGGCCTCGATCGGCTCCCGGAGCCAGTACATGGTCAGGTAGTGCACCGAGGCGAAGTCGGTCGCCGCCGTCGGCAGGGCGTCGGCGCAGTCGGGTGAACGGACCCAACGCTCGCCGAAGATCACGCTCGGGAGGGCCAGGTTCTCCGGCCGGTGGTCCAGCTGGTGGTACTCGTTGAACTCGCGATGCCGGGCGGCGTCGGTGAGCTCGGCGAACGAGAAGAAGGCCAGTGCCGGTTTCATGTCGTCCCCTCCGTCGTGACCAGACCGGGTGGCACCTGCAGCACCCGATGGTCGGTTGACGCCCGGAAGCTACCCGGCCATCGCCGGCGGCGCCCGGCCGGTGGCGACCGCACCGGCCGTCAGGCCATGTGCTTGCCCCCGTTGACCCGGAGCACCTGCCCGGTCATGAACGTCGCCGCCGGCGAGGCCAGGAAGGCGATGGACTCGGCGATCTCCTCGGGCTGCCCCCAGCGACCCATCGGGATGGCCGCCACCGGGTCGAAGCTGTTGGCGTCGGCGTCGCTCATGGGCCACGTGAGGATGGGCCCCGGGGCGACGGCGTTCACCCGGACGGTCGGCGCTCCCTCGAGGGCCAGCACCCGACTGAAGGCCTCGATCCCGCCCTTGCTGGCGGCGTAGGCCGACATGCCCTTGAGGGGGATGGCGGCCGAGGTGGACGCCACGTTCACGATGCTCCCCCCACCGGCGGCCAGCATGCGGGCCATGCCGGCCCGACAGCAGTAGAAGAGGCCGGTCAGGTTGGTGAGCAGCACCTCGTCCCACAGCTCGTTGGACATGGTGGTGACGAGGGCGCCGGGGTAGATCCCGACCACGTTGGCCAGGACGTCGATACGGCCGAAGCGGTCGTCGGCACCGGCGAAGAGTGCGTCGACGCTGTCGCTCGACCGCTGGTCGAAGGGGAGGGCGAGCACGTCGGCGCCGAGTCCCTCGCACACGGCGGCCGTCTCGGCCAGCCACTCCTCGTTGAGGTCGCCGAGGACCAGGGCGACGCCCTCCTCCCGGGCGAACCGCTCGGCCGTCGCCTTGCCGATCCCGTGACCCACCCCGGTGACGACCACGGTCTGTCGTGACATGTTCCCCCTCGCACTGGTTCGTGTGGTCTGGTGACGATCGAACCGCCCCCCGCCTGCGCCTCTCTTGTAGCAAGACCACGAGACGCCCGTAAAGCAGCGGAGGGGCCCACGCCGTGTGCAACCCCGGCGTTCGACCGCCGACGGTGGCCCCGAGGCGCCAGCCGTCGAACGTGTTGCGAAATTACCCGACCGTCCCGCTCCACGCTGCTAGCTCGGATAACTCCAGCTAGATCTATGGAAACGTGGCAGTCTGAGATGGTAAGACTGAGCCACCTGCGACACGATCTCAATATTTGGGGTGGAAGCCGATATCGCTATTGTCGTAAGATACGAACGTACCATTTGAGGTACACATCGACCCGGGGGGGGATTAGAAGTGTCTCGATCTAAGAAATTCCGGCGCGTCGCGCTGGCCGGAGCGATGGCCTCGACCACGCTGGTGACCGCTGTCGGCGTCACCAGCGCAGGTGCGGCCTCGAGCTCGCCGGGCGTGACCGGCAACAGCGTGAAGATCGCGCTCCTGACCAGCCTGAGCGGGCCGATCGCCCCGCTCTACGCCAACACCGAGAAGGCCTTCGACGCCGTGATCGACGCGCAGAACGCCAAGGGCGGGGTCGACGGGCGCAAGATCCAGGTGGTGCCCGAGGACGACACCAGCTCGGTCCAGGGGGCCCTGGCGGCGGCGCAGGACGCCGTCGGCAACAAGGGCGTCTTCGCCCTGGCGGCGGTGAGCACGGCCACCGAGGGTCCGACCCGCTACCTGTACGAGCAGGGCGTCCCGGTGGTCGGTGCGTCCTACGAGGGTGGCTTCGGTACCCAGCCCTACACCAACATGTTCGCCTCCGACACCGGGAGCATCGACCAGCACTACCCGGCGTACTCGCTGCCCGGCACCTTCTACAAGCAGCATGGTGCGACGAACGTGGCCGTGCTGGGCTTCAGCGACCCGGGCTCGACGGCGACGTCCAAGGCCGGCGCCGTGTCCTTCCAGAAGGCCGGACTGAAGGTGGGCTACGAGAACCTGACGCTGACCTACGGCGACAGCAACTTCTCCACCGAAGTGGTGGCCATGAAGAACGCCGGTATCGACGCCATCTACGCGCCGACCTCGAACACCACCGAGCTGGGTCTGTTCCAGCAGGCGGAGCAGGCCGGCATCGACGTCAAGGTCATGGACCAGGTGACGACGTACGGGCCGGCCCTGCCGGCCTCGTCGGCGTGGAGTTCCTTGGTCGGCCACGGTGCGTACTTCCAGCTGGGCTGGCTCCCGGCGCAGGTGAAGAACGCCGCCAGCGAGGCCATGATGGCCAACCTCGAGAAGTACGCCGGCTACAAGTCGACCGACTTCCCGGACTTCGGCGCCATGGAGGGGTACCTGGCGGCAACGCTGTTCATCCGGGGCCTGCAAGCCACCGGCAAGGACCTGACGAGGGCCAACTTCATCAAGGACCTCCGGGCGGTGAAGAGCTACAACGCCAACGGGTTGTTGCCGCACACGATCAACTACTCCACGATCTTCGGCCACGACCCGAACCCGGAGTGCTACTACTTCCTCAAGGCCACGACCAACGGGTTCGCCCCGTTGAGCAGCACGCCCGTGTGCGGCACGCAGATCCCCAACTCGGATCAGATCGCCCACCCGGCCTCGGGCGGCTGAGTTCCAGGGTCGTCCTTCGGGGAGGGGGCACGCCAGGTGCCTCCTCCCCGGGGTCGGCCCAGTTGTGCGCGGTACAGAGAATGTTGCACCCGTTCGGTCGTGAATTTGAGGGCAGCGTGAGCATCTTCATCCAGTACGTCATCGCCGGACTGGTGCTCGGAGGCATCTACGCCATCGCCTCCGTCAGCATCGTTGCCACGTACCTGTCGACCGGGATCCTGAACTTCGCGTTCGCCTCGATGGCGTACTTCGTGGCGCGCTTCTACTACTACCTGCACACTCAGCAGGGGTGGTCGATCTGGTCGGCCGCCGTGTTGGCCATCGTCGTCGTCGGCCCCCTCCTGGGCGTCTTCTTGTGGGCCGTCCTGTTCCGTTCGATCTCCGGCTCGTCGACCCTGGTGAAGGTGGTGGCCACGATCGGCGTGTCCGTGGCCCTCCCGCCGATCACCCAGATGATCTTCGGCAACCAGGCCATCGAGACCGTCCCGGGCCTGGCCCCCGTACCGGTGAAGGTCTTCAACGTCGGCGGCGTGGCCATCACCCTGGACCAGATCATCGTGTTCATCTGCGTCATCGGCCTGATGCTCATCGGTGGCTTCGTGTTGCGGTACACGAGCGCCGGACTGACCGTCCGGGGGCTGGTCGACTCCGAGACGATGACCAGCCTGACCGGCACCAACCCGCAGAAGATCGAAGTCGGCGTGTGGGCGGCCGGCAGCTTCCTGGCCGGCCTGACCGGGGTGCTCACGGCGCCGATCATCGGCCTCGACTCGGTCACGTTCACCGTCCTGATCGCCGGTGCGTTCACGGCCGTGGTGGTGGCCCGCCTCCGCAATATCGGCGCCGCCTTCGGCTCGGCGCTGCTCCTCGGCATCGTGGGCTCGATCATCCAGAAGTACATCCCGCCGTCGAGCTCGATCTCCCAGGACATCACCCCGGCCATCCCGTTCGTGTTCGTCCTGGTCTTCCTGATCATCTACTCGATCCGTGGCACGAGGACGCCGGAGGACCGCAGCGGCCTCAACGAGCTGGCCACCACGTTCGCCCTGGCCGACGAGGCGGTGGACCACCGGTCGGCGCCGGCCGAGGAGACCGCCGGGGCGCCGGCCCACCCGACCGGCGAGATCGTCCGGCGACTCGGCTCCCGCTACTCGGGCGTCGTGACCTTCATGGCCATCGTCGCCATCCTGCCCCTGCTCCTCCACGGCTACTGGGTGGCCCTGGTCGGGGAGGGGTTCGCCTACGGGATCGCCTTCCTCTCGTACACGCTGATCACCGGCGAGGGCGGCGTGATCTCGTTGTGCCAGATCACCTACGCCGGCATCGGCAGCGCGGCGACGGCCCAGTTGGCCACCAACCACGGCTGGCCGGTCCTGGCCGCCGTCATCGCCGGTGGCCTGGTCTGCGTGCCGGTCGGGCTGATCATCGGCTTCCTCACCCTGCGGTTGGGCGACATCTACGTGGCGCTGGTCACCCTGACCTTCGGGCTCTTGATGGACAACGTCGTCTTCAACCAGAACACCTTCTACCAATTCGGTCTGGGTGTGAACGTGCCCCGGCCGTCGTTCGCCTCGAGCGACCTGGGCTACGCCTATCTGTGCCTGGTGGCCTTCTGCGTCGTGGGGCTGCTGATCTTCAACCTGCGCCGATCGACCACCGGTCTGGCCGTCTCCTCCGTCCGATGGAGCGAACCGGGGGCCCGGACGATCGGCCTCAGCGTCATCCAGATGAAATTGCTGATCTTCGCCCTCAGCGCCATGATCGCCGGCATCGCCGGTGGGTTCCTGTCGATGTACGCCGAGTCCAGCCAGACCGAGTCGTTCGCCACCTTCACCGGCCTGGTCTGGTTGGCCATCATCGTGGCCAACGGCGTCCGCAACAACCTGGCGGCGATCACCGGCGGCCTGAGCCTGGCCCTGTTCCCGGCGATCGTGCTGGCCTGGTTCCCCCACTCGCTCACCGAGCTGCCCACCGCCCTCTTCGGGTTGGCCGCCCTGGGCGTGGCCAAGGACCCGAGCGGCTTCGTCTCACAGACCGGTCGGCAGATCAGGGGACTGGTGCGCCGGTTGGCCAATACCGGCCGGGGGGCCGCCGCGCCGCCACCGAGCAGTCGAAGTCCGGGACTGCTGGCCGGCACGCCGCAGGGGGATCCGGCATGAGTGCCGCCGCGGCCGGAGCCGCCCGACCGGTGCTCGAATGCAGCGGCGTCACCGTCCGTTTCGGGGGCGTGGTGGCCCTGTCGGAGGTCGACGTCATGGTCGGCCAGCACGAGATCGTGGGCCTCATCGGTCCGAACGGGGCTGGCAAGAGCACCCTCTTCGACGTGCTGTCGGGCCTGCGGCGCCCGAACAACGGTCGGGTGGCCATGGGCGGCGAGGACGTCACCGGGGAGAGCCCGCAGCGCCGCTGCGCTCGCGGCCTCTACCGAACGTTCCAGCACCCCGAGCTCTTCCCGACCCTCACCGTCCGCGAGCACCTCGAGGTGGCCTACCGCGTGCGGCACTCCCGTTCCCGGGTGTGGACCGACCTCCTCGGCCTGCCCGACCGGTGGCGGCGGGACCGCAACGAGGACCGGCGAGTCTCGGAGATCCTGGGCGCGCTGGGTATCCGCGACATCGCCGAACGGCGGGCCGTGGGGCTGCCGCTCGGGATCGTGCGCCGGGTCGAGGTCGCCCGGGCGCTGGCCGGCAACCCGACCGTCCTGCTCCTCGACGAGCCGTCGTCCGGGCTCGACGCCAACGAGACGGCGTTGCTGGCGGCGGCCATCTCCCAGGCCCGGGACGAGCACGGCGTGGCCGCGGTGCTGGTGGAGCACGATGTCGATCTGGTGCTCGGCCTGGCCGACCGGGTCTACGTGCTCGACTTCGGCACCATGATCGCCGCCGGCCTGCCCGACGAGATCCGGAGCGACCCGAAGGTCCAGGCGGCCTACATCGGTACGGAGGTGATCCAGTGACGTCGGTGCTCTCGGTGGAGTCGATGTCGGCGGCCTACGGGCCGGCCCAGGTCCTGTTCGACGTCTCGATCGAGATCCCGGCCGGCCAGGCGGTGGCGCTGCTCGGGGCCAACGGTGCCGGCAAGAGCACCTTCGGCAAGGTGATGGCCGGCCTGGTGAGTCCGACCAAGGGCCGGATCACCTTCGACGGGGAGGACATCACGACGATGGCGCCCCACCACGTCAGCCGGCGCGGCCTCTTCTACATCCCCGAAGGCCGCGGCATCTTCCCCGGCTTGTCGGTGGTCGACAACCTACGGATCTGCCTCCGCAACACCGGGCCCCGCCGCCAGGTCGACGAGCGGATCCAGAGCGCGTTCGAGACCTTCCCGATCCTCGAGGAGCGGCGCAACCAGCGGGCCGGCACCCTGTCCGGCGGTCAGCAGCAGATGCTGTCGCTCAGCCGGGTGCTGGTCGGTCGACCGAAGCTGGTCATCGCCGACGAGCCGTCGCTCGGCCTGGCCCCCCTCCTGGTGAACTCCGTGTTCGAGAGCCTCCAGCGGGCCCGGGACGAGGGGACCACGGTCATCCTGATCGAGCAGTTCGCCCACAAGGCGCTCGAGTTTGCCGACACCTGCATGATCCTGCAGCGGGGTCACGTGACCTGGCAGGGGGCCGCCGCCGGGGCCAAGGAAGAGGTCCTCGCCCGGTATCTCGGCAGCGAGGCCGCCGAGGCCGGGGCGCCGACGGCCGACGGACCGTCCTGACCGACCGATGGGGAGAGGGATGCCGGGGGACTTCGACGGTCGGGTGGCCATGATCACCGGGGGGGCGATCGGCTTCGGCCGTTCCTTCGCCCGGGCCCTGGGCGAGCGGGGGTGCGCGGTGGCGCTGGCCGACATCGACGAGGCCGCGGCCACGACCACCGCCGAAGTGCTGGTGGGCGACGGCCACCGGGCGGTGGCCGTGGCGTGCGACGTCGCCAACCCCGAGCAGGTGGCCTCGGCGGTCGACCGGGTCGTCGGCTCGCTCGGGGGCATCGACATCCTCATCAACAACGCCGGGAAGCACCTGACCAAGTACAACCAGCCGTTCGGCATGCTCACGCTGGACGAGATCCGGAGTGTCTTCGAGGTCAACGTCCTCGGCATCGTCAGCTGCTCGATGGCCTGTCGCCCGAGCATGCGCCAGCGCGGCGGCGGGGTCATCGTCAACATCTCGTCGATCGCCGGCTACCAACCGGTGAGCCCCTACGGCGTCTCGAAGCTGGCCGTCCGAGGGTTGACGATCGCCCTGGCCACCGAGTTCGCCGAGGACCGTATCCGGGTCAACGCCGTCGCCCCCGGTCTGACGGCGACCGAGTCGGCGGTGGCCGATCTCCCGCAGTCGCTGGTCGACGATTTCATCGAGCACCGCCAACTGGTGCCGCGGGTGGGCGAGATGCGCGACGTCACCGCCGCCGTCCTCCACCTGTGCTCGGACGAGGCCGACTTCATCACCGGCGAGACCCTGAAGGTGAGCGGCGGCTACCCCCTGGCCATCTGAGGCCCCTCGGGGGCACGTCGGTCGGCGTCTACTCGACGAAGGTGCGGCCGAGGGTCCGACTGAGTCGCTGGCACGACGCCATGAGGGGCTCGGCGTAGGTGGCCAGGTTGTCGCCCCGTATCTGCCCCGGACGCCCGAACATGGTGAAGGTCAGCCCGACCTGACCCGTGTCGTCGAACACCGGTCCGATCAGGTGGTCGACCGCCCCGCCACGCGCCTCGTCGTCGGAGAGCTTGGATTCCCACCGGACCAGGTCGGCGAGCTCCAGGGCCGCCCGGAGGCGCTCGGTCCGCTGGGTCTGCTGCAGGCGACCGAGGATCTCCTCGAGTTGGCGCTCCACCTCGACCACGCTGCCGATCGAGTAGCCACGGGCCCGTACGGCAGCCACACTTCGGCGGTAGGACTCGAGGTCGGTGGCGGTGGCCGAGGCGGGGGCGCGGGCGATCCACTGCTCGATGGCCTCGGGGGACGACCACGCCACGAAGATGGCCCCGATCGGCGGGGCCAGTTCGGACGTGACCAGGTGGCGTGGGGGCATGCCGAAGTCGGCGACCTCCGAACCGGCCCGGTCCAGCATCACCAGGTGGTCGTCCACGGCGGCGCAGACGAGAATCCCGACATCGAGGTCGGCGGCCAGGGCGTACATCTCGCGCCGGGACTCGGCACTGGCCGAGTACCGCTCGGCGGCGGCGGTCCCGAGGGCCAGGAGCTTCGGGCCCAGCCGGTAGTACTTCGACCCCGGTTCCCGTTCGACCAGGCCGAGCTCGGTGAGGCAGGCGAGCAGGGAGAAGCAGGTCGAGCGGTGGACGCCCACCGCCACCGCCAGTTCGGCCGCCGTGTACCCGCGCCGCGGCGAGGCGGCCAGGGTGTCCAGGATCCGCTCTGCCCGCATGACCGCCGGCACCGGTGCCGCCATTGGGATCTCCTCTCACCGGGCACGCGCCGAGGGCGCCTACCTATTGCGTGCCTAATTCAGGCTGACTACACTCATTGTAGAGAAAACAGATGTCTTGTAGAGAAGACATCTTACCTCGACGGGGGGCCGTGCGTGGGCGTGTGTGGAACCGATCGACAGGCGGGCCGCGGTGCCTGACACCGTCTGGTCCCTGCCGCGAGACCGAGCGCCCGGCTCGCCGGCGCCGCTCCATCCCGAGGCGGCTGCCCTGCTCGGCCCGAGCGGTGCCGCACCCACGTTCCCGACCGAGGTCTTCACCGACCCGGCGGCGGCCCAGGCCTATCTGGCGGCGGCCAGGTCGTCGTACCTACGAGAGACCGAGGTCGTCGAGGCGGTGGCCGACGTCGAGGACCGGACGCTGCCCTCGGGGCGGACCGTGCGGCTCTACCGGCCCGACGTCGCCGGCCGGCGGCCCATCTTCCTGTTCATGCACGGGGGCGGCTGGGTGCTCGGCAACCTCGACATGCACGACGAGTTCTGCCGGCGGTTGGCCAACTTGGCCGGGGTGACCGTGGCCAGTGTCGACTACCGACTGGCCCCCGAGCATCCCTTCCCGGCCGGCCTGGACGATTGCCTCGAGGCGCTGGACTGGGTGCGGGCCGAGGCGGACTCGTTCGGGAGCGACGGTGGTCGGGTGGCCGTCGGTGGGACCAGCGCCGGCGGGAACCTGGCTGCCGCAGTGGTGCTGGCCAACCGGGCCCGCGGTGGCCCGGCCCTCTCGATGCAGGTGTTGGTGTACCCGGTACTGGATGCACGCATGGCCACGACGTCCTACGCCACCTACGGAGAGGGTCCGGGGCTCCAGGCGACGCAGATGCGCTGGTTCTGGGATCTGTACGCGCCCGATCCGGCGACCCGTCGTGACCCCCTCCTCTCGCCGGCCCTCGAGCCGGACCTGGCCGGGCTGCCGCCGGCGCTGCTGTTCCCCGCCGAGTGCGATCCCCTCCGGGACGAGGCGGTCGAGTACGCCCGACGGCTGCACGACGCCGGGGTGGAGGTCCATCTCGAGGTCGTCGCCGGTCAGCTGCACAGTTTCTTCCGGCATCTCGACGTCCTGAGTGACGCCAACCGGGTGCTCTCGGAGATCGCCGGGCGATTGCGGACGGTCTTCGCCGGTCCGGTCTCGGCGGAGGCGTCGGCATGAGCACGACCGCCACCGAGATCGAGGCGGTGGACGTGCTCGGCGCCACCCTGAAGATCCGCCGCTTCGGCGCCGGTCCCGAGCTCGTACTCCTGCACGGCGAGGACGGGTTCTTGTTCAACCGGCCGTTCCTCGAGGCGCTGGGCCGGGAGTTCACCGTGGTGGCCCCGGAGCACCCGGGCTGGGGTTCGGCCCGCCCGACGCATCTGCGGACGATCGACGACCTGGCCTACCTCTACCTCGAGTTCCTCGATCGTCAGCAGAAAACCGTGCCGGTCATCGGGGTCTCCATCGGCGCATGGTTGGCGGCCGAAATAGCCACCAAGAGCGAAGCAGGAATTTCCCATCTCGTCCTTGTGTCGCCCGTCGGGATCAAGAACGGCACACGCGACGATCGTGCCTTCGTCGACCTCTATGCGTCCTCGTCCGATCAGGTGCGCCGAGCGCTGTATGCCGATGTCGCCAAAGCACCAAATGCTGCGGAATTTTCCGACGACCAATTCCTCGAGCTGGCGGTGGCCCAGGAGGCGGTGGCCCGGTTCGCCTGGGAGCCCTATCTGCACAATCCCCAGCTGCGCCACCGCCTGCCCCGGATCCGGGTGCCGTCGCTGGTGGTGCACGGGGCCGACGACGCGTTCGTGCTGGAGCCCGACTACTTCTCGACGTTCGGGTCGCTCATCGGTGACAACGCCCGCGTGGTCCCGGTGGCCGACGCCGGGCATCGGGTCGACGAGGAGCAACCGACGGCCCTCGCCGAGACGATCGCCGCCTTCGTGCGCGGGGCGGACGTGGGCCGTCGGCTGCAGCCATCGGGGGTATCGAGCTGACCATGTTCCGCACCTACGCCTTCACCGAGATGCCCTACCCGTACATTCCGCCCGAGTCGACCTTCGAGTCGGCCCGGGTGACGCTGCCCAACCGCGTCTACGACCCCGAGCTCGGGTTCCAGCTCTACGAGAAGTACTTCGACATCTACCGCCGGGCCGACCAGCTCGGGCTCGACATCATGATCAACGAGCACCACGCCACGGCCACCTGTGTCGAACCGTCGGCCTCGATTCCGTTGGCCATCATCGCCCGCGAGACCTCCTCGGCCCGGATCCTGTCACTGGGGAGCCCCCTGGCCAACCGCGGCCACCCGCTCCGGGTCGCCGAGGAGATGGCCATGATCGACGTGCTCTCCCAGGGCCGGCTGGACTGCGGGTTCGTCCGGGGTGTCCCGATGGAGTTCTCGGCGGGCAACTCCAGCCCGGTCGACACCAAACTCCGGTTCTGGGAAGCCGCCGACCTGGTGGTGAAGGCCTGGACGGCGCACGACGGCCCCTTCAATTTCGAGGGGGACTACTACCACTACCGACAGGTGAACGCCTGGCCGAGGGTGTACCAGGATCCCCATCCGCCCGTCTGGGTGCCGACCCAGACGGCGTCGAGCGCCGTCGAGGTCGCCGACCACCAGTACGTGTTGGCCACCATCTTGAACGGTGCCGAGGGCGCCCGGACGATCTTCGACGCCTACCGGAACCGGTCCGAGGAGTTGGGCTTCGGGGCCACCCCGCCGGAGATGTTGGCCTACTGCGGCTTGGTGTTCGTCGGCGACAACGACCGCGAGGGCCTGGCCGGCGCCCGCAAGCTCCACTGGTACCTCCGCCACAACAAGGTGGCGCCGCAGTTCATGAACGTGCCCGGCTACGTCGACCCGCGGGTTCGGGCCGCCCTGATGAAGTCGACGGCGATGAACGGCGAGACGAGCGCCGCCACCGGCCACTTCGCCTCGAGCTCGATCGAGGACCTGATCGAGGGCGGCTTTTTCTTCGCCGGCGGGCCCGACGCCGTCTACGACCAGCTCTGCCGGTTCCACGAGCGGGTCGGAGGGTTCGGCCAGCTGCTGATGATGGTGCAGGGCGGGACCATGGGCTACGACCTGGTCAACGGGAGCATGGAGCGCTACGCCGAGCAGGTCCTCCCGCGCCTCCGGGCCACGTTCGACGGCATCGCCGGGCCGATGACCGAGCACGGTGCTGCTCCCCGAGGGCTCGAAGAGCTCTCTGTCCGATGATGCCTCCGGCCGCGACCGAGGCCCCGGTGGGACTTCGGATCGTCACGACGACCTCCGGCGACCTCTCGGCCCCCACGTTCGGCGGTCGGGGATGTCGGTCCATAGTGCCCTCTATCTCTCAGGGGGATGCAGTTACTTCGAGTCTTCGGATCCATCGATGATTGCCGTAAATACCCTCGACTCCGTCGGGACCATTGGGCGGCCACCGGAATGGTGTCTGCACCTGCTGATTCGGTTGCGAGCCGACCAAACGATCGGTAGTCTTCGAACAGCGCAAGCTGGTGGGGAGGGGGAGGGTTTCTCATGACCGATGCGTCGACGGTGACCGAGGAACGCCCCACCCCGACCGAGCGCCGCCCGGTCAAGGGGATCGGCCGGGAGCTGAGCGTCCGCCAGGAACTGGCCTGCGCCCTGCGGATCCTGGCCCACGCCGGCTGGCAGGAGAACCTCTCGGGCCACATCACCTGGGTCGAGGAGGGCACCACCAACCTGTGGTGCAATCCCTGGGGGATCTGGTGGGAGGAGACCCAGGCGAGCGACATCGCCCGGGTGGCCGAGGGCGGCGAGCTGCTCGAGGGACGCTGGGACGTGACGGCGGCGGTGTTCATCCACACCGAGCTGCACCGGGCCCGGCCCGACGCCAAGGTGATCGTCCACGGCCACCCCTACTACGCCACGCTCTTGGGCGGCATGGGGATCGCCCCCGACATCATCCACCAGAACTCGTGCATCTTCGACGGCGACATCCGCTTCGTCGACGAGTACGCCGGCCTGGTCGACTCGGCCTCGCTCGGGGCCCAGCTGGCCGAGCGGGTGGGCACGGCGACGGGGGTGGTGCTGGCCAACCACGGGGCCATCGTCACCGGCCGGACCATCGGCGAGGCCTGCTACCAGGCGGTCACCTTCGAGCGCATGTGCAAATTCTGGTACGACACCATGGTGGCCGGCGTCACACCCCGGGCGATCGCCCCGGCGGCCCGGGCCCAGATCAAGGCCGGCCTCAAGATGGGCTGTCCGCCCGTGTTCTTCGACGGTGCGGTCCGCCAGCTCTTGCGCTCCGAGCCCGAGGTGCTCGACTGATCACGGCGCTGGGTGCGAGCTGCACCCGACGCCACACAACGCTTCGTTCCACAGAGGTCCAGAGGAGGTCACCGTGGGAATTTCTACAGAGGATCTGATCAAGCAGGGCCAAGCGTCGGGCCGGTTCCCCGGTATCGAGACCATCACGTTCCTGCCCGACCCCGAACCGCCCGAACTGTGGGCCACCATCATCTCGGTCGACGACCACGTGGTCGAGAGCCCCGACATCTTCGAGGGACGCTTCGCGGCCAAGTTCGCCGACCGGGCCCCCCGGGTGGTCGACACCGACAACGGTGGCCAGGCCTGGCTGTGGACCGACAAGCTGCTGCCCAACGTGGGCTTCAACGCCGTGGCCGGCCGGCCCCGCAACGAGCACACCTTCGAGCCCTCGCGCTTCGACCACATGCGCAAGGGGGCGTGGGACCCCAAGTCCCGCCTGGTCGACATGGACCTGAACGGGATCTGGGCCTCGGTCTGCTTCCCCTCGTTCCTGCCGGGCTTCGTGGGCCAGCGCCTGACGCTGTGGCCCGACGACGAGGAGCTGGCCTTCGCCGCCATGCGCGCCTACAACGACTGGCACCTCGAGTCCTGGTGCGGCACCGACCCCGACCGCTTCATCCCCCAGCAGATCGCCTGGCTGCGTGACCCGGTGGTGGCGGCCGAGGAGATCCGGCGCAACGCCGAGCGGGGCTTCAAGGCCGTGACCTTCTCCGAGGCCCCCCACAAGCTGGGCCTGCCCACCATCCACAGCGGCTACTGGGAGCCCTTCTTCCAGGCCTGTGCCGAGACCGGGACGGTCATCAGCCTGCACGTGGGCTCGGCCGGCGAGACGGTCACCACCTCCAATGACGCCCCGACCGGCGTCATTGGCGCCCTGTTCGCCGCCTCCTCGTTCACCTCCTCGGTCGACTGGCTCTACTCGGGCGTGGCCAACCGCTTCCCCGACATCAAGATCTGCATGTCCGAGGGCGGCATCGGCTGGGTGGGGGCGGTCATCGACCGCATCGACCACCTGAACGTGCGCCAGGACGAGCTGGGGGTCGAGCCCGAGGTGACCTCGGAGGTCTTCCGGCGCAACTTCTGGTTCTGCGCCCTCGACGACCCGTCGGGCTTCCTCACCAAGGACATCATCGGGATCGACAACATCCTGGTCGAGTCGGACTACCCGCACTCGGACTCGACGTGGCCCAACACCCAGTCGCTCCTGAAGGGCCACCTGGCCGACCTCACCACCGAGGAGCAGCGCAAGATCTGTTGGCAGAACGCATGCGACCTGTTCGGCCACCCGACCCCGCCCCACCCGCTGCCCTGAGGCGGCGAGGGACGGGGGGATGGAACGGAATCGACGAAGTGGAGTGTCAGTGACGATGCAGGGGGAAGCGTGACCGGGCTGGACATCGACCTGTCGGGCAAGCGGGCCTTGGTGACGGGCGCCGGACAGGGCGTCGGCCGGGCGATCTCGCGCTATCTGGCCGCCGCCGGGGCCGAGGTGTTGGTGAACGACATCGCCCGGGACCGGGCCGACGAGGTGGTGGCCGAGCTCACGGCGGACGGGAAGGCCCGATCGGCCATCTTCGACGTCACCGACTGGGACAGCGTGTCCCGGGTCGTGGACGAGATGGGCCCGATCGACATCCTGGTCAACAACGCCGGGAACGCCGGGACCGCCGGGTGGGAGGGCATGCGGCCGTTCCACGAGACCGACCCCGCCGACTGGCGACGGTTCATCGACATCAACCTCTACGGGGTCATGCACTGCGTGCGGGCCGTCCTGCCGGGGATGATCGATCGCACCAACGGCCGGATCGTCACCGTGGTGTCCGATGCCGGGCGCTACGGCGATCCCTACCTGGCGCCCTACGCCGCCTCGAAGGCCGGCGCCGCCGGCCTCTCCCGGTCGGTCGCCCGCGAGGTGGGCCGCTACGGGATCACCGTCAACTGCGTGGCGCTCGGGACGATCATCCCGCCCGACGTGGACCCCGACGCCGACCTCCAGGACGAGCAGACCAAGCGGATCGTGAAGAGCTACGTCATCCGCCGTCGGGGCCAGCCCGACGACGTCGCCGGGATCGTCACCTACCTGGCGAGCGCCCACGCCTCGTGGATCACCGGGCAGACGTACCCGGTCAACGGGGGGTACTCCTTTGCCCTGTAGCGGACGATCGCCCTGGAACGAGGAGCAGCAGTGAGCCCCAGTCCCTTCCTCCCCCTCTCGGGGATCCGCGTCCTGGACCTCTCCCGGATGTACCCCGGCGGCTTCTGCACCCTGCAGCTGGCCGACCTCGGCGCCGAGGTGATCAAGCTCGAGCAGCCGGGCAGCGGCGACCCGGTGCGGGCCGGGAACACGAACGGCGGCGACGCTCCGAGCCACCTGGCCCTCAACCGGGGCAAGCAGTCGATGACCCTCAACCTGAAGCAGCCGGGGGCGGTCGAGGTGCTCCGCAAGCTGGTGGCCACGGCCGACGTCCTGGTCGAATCGCAGCGTCCCGGCTTCATGGACGCCCTGGGCATCGGGTACGAGGACCTGTCGGCGATCAACCCCCGTCTCATCTGGTGTGCCATCACCGGTTTCGGGCAGGAGAGCCCCTACGCCGAGCGGCCGGGTCACGAGGTCACCTACCTCGGCCACTCGGGCCTCCTCACCTCCATGTCGAACGAGTACTACCCCTGGGTGCCGCAGTTCTTCCTGGCCGGCCCGGTGGCCGGCCTCCACGCGGCCATCGGGATCTTCGCCGCCCTCACCGAGCGGGCCCAGACCGGCAAGGGCTCCATGGTCGACCTGTCCATCGTCGACTCCAACGCCTGGATCCTCTCCGACGACGTCGCCCGGGTCTCGCTCGGTTACCCGATCCGCTGGTGGGCCCAGAGCGCCCAGCGCCGGGTCTACACGTGCGCCGACGGGAAGATGATCACCGTGGCCGCCGACGAGCCCCGCACCTGGCTAGCCCTGTGCCAGGGGCTCGGCCTCGAGGAGTTCTCCGACCACACGCCCCGGGGCGACGAGGAGCAGGCGGCCATGGTGGAACGCCTGGAGAAGATCTTCGCCACCAAGCCGGCCGCCGAATGGGTCGACACCCTCGGTGCCGCCTGGGCCTGCGTGGACCCGGTCAACGACCCCATCGACC
Organism: uncultured Acidimicrobiaceae bacterium; assembly: GCA_963730735.1. Taxonomy (GTDB): domain Bacteria; phylum Actinomycetota; class Acidimicrobiia; order Acidimicrobiales; family RAAP-2; genus CAVSSX01. Next base: position 131,910 of record CAVSSX010000007.1, on the reverse strand, counting down.
TCCTCGAGGACGAGCACCTGGTGGCCCGGGGGGCGATCGCCGAGATCGCCGACGACCCCGATCACCGCCGGGTCTACGCCAACCCGCTGCACTTCGTCACCGCCGGCCAGGGGGCGAGCGCCCGCCCGGCCCCGGCCCGCCCGCCGGCGCTGGGCGAGCACACCGACCAGGTGCTGGGGGCGGCTGGGTTCGATCCATCGGCCATCGAGGAGCTCCGAGCGTCGGGGGCCATCTGAGCCGGGGAGAGGCCGGCGACATCCGCAGCACGACACGAACCGCATCGACCAGCAGCGCGACGAGGGAAGGAACACCATCATGCAGACCGACGACCTGATCATCGTGAGTATCGACGACCATCTCATCGAGCCACCCGACATGTTCGACCGGCACGTGCCGGCGAAGTACAAGGACCAGGCACCCAAGCTGATCCGTGACACCGACGGGCTCGAGAAGTGGGTCTTCCAGAACACCACCATGGGCGTGATGGGCCTGAACAGCGTCGTGTCCTGGCCGAAGGAGCAGTGGGGCATGGACCCCTCGACGCTGTCGGAGATGCGGCCCGGCTCCTACGACATCCACGAGCGGATCCGGGACATGAACCGCAACGGCGTCCTGGCGTCGATGTGCTTCCCCACCTTCCCCGGCTTCAGCGGCCGGACCTTCCAGGAGGCGGCCGAGACGGGTGACCCGGCCCTCTCGCTGATGATGCTCCAGGCCTACAACGACTGGCACATCGACGAGTGGTGCGGCGCCTACCCGGGCCGCTTCATGCCGTTGGCCCTGCCCCCGATCGTGGGACATCGACGCCCTGGTGGCCGAGGTCCACCGGGTGGCGGCCAAGGGGTGCCAGGCCATCTCGATGCCCGAGCTGCCCCACCTGCTGGGTCTCCCGAGCTACCAGAGCGAGCACTGGGACCCGTTCTTGACCGCGGTGTGCGACGAGGGCGTGGTCGTGTGCCTGCACATCGGCCAGGGCTTCTCGGCCATCACGATGGCCGACGACATGTCCAACGACCACTTCATGGTGCTGGCCACCCAGGTGTCGGTGCTCTCGGTCCAGGACCTCATGTGGGGCCCGGCCCTGCGCAAGTACCCCGACCTCAAGGTGGCGTGGTCGGAGGGCGGGATCGGCTGGATCCCCTTCCTGCTCGACCGTTGCGACCGGCACTACCAGAACCAGAAGTGGACCGGACAGGACTTCGGCGACAAGCTGCCGAGCGACGTCTTCCGTGAGCACGCGCTGGCCTGCTTCATCTCGGACCCCATGTCGCTCAAGCTGGCCCACGAGATCGGCGATCGACATCCTGGCCTTCGAGTCGGACTACCCCCACTCGGACGGCCTGTGGCCCGACGCCCCCGAGCACTTCCTGGCCGAGTGCGAGGGCGCCAACCTGACCGACGAGGAGATCCACAAGATCAGCTGGCAGAACGTGGCCCGCTTCTGCGACTACGACCCCTTCACGGTCATCCCGAAGGAAGAGGCGACGGTCGGGGCCCTGCGCAAGCTGGCCCAGGACGTCGAGATCGCCGAGGTCCCCCGGGAGACCTGGAAGGCCCGGTACGAGGAGCACCCGCTCTACAAGATCGAGTCGCTGAGCGCCTAGGGCGCCGCTCGGCGCCGGCCCCGGCCGGCCGTCGACCCGGGACCCCGGGTGGTCGAGCGCGGAGGAACGTCGTACCGGCGGCCCACGGGCCGCCGGTACGAATGACGACGGCCGACAGGGCCTGAAAGGGAGGGCAGACCACATGGTGTACCGGCCGATGGAGGGTGTACGGGTCGTCGAGGTGGCGCAGTACACCTTCGTCCCTTCGGCGGGGGCCATCCTCGCCGAGTGGGGCGCCGAGGTGATCAAGGTCGAGCACGCCGAGAGCGGCGACGCCCAGCGGGGCCTGACCAACCTCGGGTCGGTGTCGGCGGTCGGGCCGTTCGCCCCGATCATCGAGCACCCGAACCACGGGAAGCGGAGCGTCGGCCTGGCGCTCGAACACCCCGAGGCCCGCAAGGTGCTCGACGAGATCGTGGCGGAGTCCGACGTCTTCCTCACGAACTTCCTGCCGGCCGCCCGGGACCGACTCAAGCTCAACGTGGAGGACATCCGGGCGGTCAACCCCAAGATCATCTACGGCCGGGGGTCGGCGCTCGGGAACAAGGGCCCCGAGCGCGAGCGCGGCGGCTACGACTCCATCACCTACTGGTGCCGGGGCGGGAGCGCCCAGGGGGTCACGCCGCACAACATCGACGGAATGCTGGGCATGCCGGCGCCGGCCTACGGCGACTCGATCGGTGGCATGACCATCGCCGGCGGCATCTCGGCCGCCCTCTTCGCCCGGGAGCGGACCGGGGAGCCGTCGGTGGTGGACGTCTCGCTGCTCAGCGTCGGCGCCTGGGCCAACGCCCTGTCCATCGACACGTCCTTCCTCAACGGCCAGCCGTGGCAGCAGGCCGACCTGGGCGGGAGCGGCGGGGCGCCCACCAACCCCATCGCCGGTATCTACCGGACCGGTGACGGCCGCTACCTGGCCTTCACCATGCTGCAGGTCGGTCGGTACTGGAAGGACTTCTGCGAGCACCTGGGGCGCGAGGACCTGCTGAAGGACGAGCGGTTCGACACGATCGAGAAGGTCGTGGCCGAGGCGCCGTTGCTGGGCGAGATGATCGCCGAGGAGCTGCAGAAGCGGCCGTTCGCCGAGTGGGTCGAGCGCTTCAAGACCCTCGAGGGGCCCTGGGAGCCGGTGCAGACCAGCCTGGAGGTCGGCAACGACAGCCAGCTGAACGCCAACGGCTTCGTCCGCGACGTGGTGGACTCCGACGGCAACCCCCGACGGCTGGTGGCGGCACCGGTGCAGTTCGACGAGACGCCCTCGGTGTTCGACCGGGGCCCGTTGTTCGCCGAGCACACCGACGACGTCCTGAGCGAGCTCGGCCGGTCCCAGGAGGAGATCCTCGAGCTCAAGATCTCCGGGGCGGTGACGTAGGCGGCGATGTCGGTGCAGCCCACGGACGTGCCGTGTCGCCCGTCCACCACGTCGACCCGAGGACCGTCCCGATGCCGGTGAGGGCCCTGGGCGACGACCGCCCGGTGGTCGCCGACTCGGCGTGGATCAGCGAGATGGCCTACATCGTCGGTCGCGTCCGGATCGGCGAGGGCTCGACGGTCTGGCCCGGCGCGGTGATCCGCGGCGACTTCGGGTCGGTCCACATCGGCGACCACGTCCACATCGAGGACAACTGCGTGGTCCACTCGGGCACGCGCATGCAGATCGGCAGCGACGTGACCATCGGGCACGGGGCGATCGTGCACTGCGGCTCGGTGGGCGACGTCTGCCTGATCGGCAACAACTCGAGCCTCCTCGACCACGCCACCGTGGGCTCGTTCTGCGTGGTGGCGGCGGGCACCGTGCTGCTGCCCGGGACCGTCGTCCCCGACAACTCGTTCGTCACCGGTGTCCCGGGCACCATCCGGCCCCTGAGCGACAAGCTGCGGGCCCTGCTCGAGGCCCAGCAGGGGGCGGGCCGGACCGGCGGGGGCTACTCGGCCATGGCGGAGCGCTACCGGGACGCCGGATTGTGAGTGGTGCGAGCCGAGAGATCCCGGGCATCACCATGGCCCCCGGTCTCTCGGGGCCCGTCCCGGACCGTCCCCGCCGGCCGGGGACCGTCCGGCGCACCAGCACCATCCACAGCTCGCACCCCGAGGGGATCGACGGGCCGACGGTGCTGGTCGGCCGGGCCCGCGACCTGCGCACCGACGAGCGCGGCACCGAGGTCCTGGACGAGGTCGAGCTCCGGGGCCAACTGACCAACCGGACCCTGCGCCTGGCATCGCTCGAGAGCACCCCGGCGAGCGACCTGGTCGCCGCCCTGGTCCCCTCGGTGGTGGTGGCCGGGTTCCGAAAGACCCTCCGCCTGTGGCCGCCGGCCGAGGTCGAGCGTCATCGACTGCTGTTCTCCCTCCTCGACGACCTGCCCGGCGCCGCCCTGGTCTCGGGCTACGCCGTGGCCCGCTGCTCGGACAGCTCGCCGCCGTTCGACCGGGCACAGTTCGTCCCCCGGCTCGACGTCTGCGCCGGCTGGGCCACCGGCGCCTCCATGGACCAGCTCTCGATCGCCGAGCAGGTGGTGCCCCTCCCGGTCGGGGTGCCGCTCCCGGTGTTCGATCAGCCGGTCGACCCGTTGGCCTGGCACGCCTACGACCAGCCGGGGCCGGTGGAGATGCTGCGGCGCCGGGTCATCGATCTGGCGCCGCGCGCCGGGGCCGACGGGGTGGAGATCCAACTCAACGCCCACTTCCGGGATGTCTTCTGTGATCTCGACGGCCAGGCGGCGGCGGTCCACGAGTACTCGGTCGAGCTGGGGGTCCAGCCCCGCACGGGCGAAGTCACCCGGGTGGACGCCCAGGCGCACGTGCTGCCGTGGCGCGAGTGCCCGTCGGCGCTGGCCAGTGCCCGCCAAGCCGTCGGGCGGCCGCTGGCCGACCTGCGGGGGAAGTTGGGTGGGGCGTTCGTCGGGACGACCAGCTGCACCCACCTGAATGACACGATGCGATCGTTGGGCCATGCTGACGGCCTATGGCGGACATTGGCACCATGAAGGTCGGGTTCGTCGGACTGGGCATGCAGGGGGCGCCGATCGCCGAGCGGATCATCGCCGCCGGCTACCCGACCACCCTGTGGGCCCGCCGGCCGGCGGCGCTCGAGCCCTTCGCCGGCACCGTCGCCGTCGCGCCGTCGCTCCCGGAACTCGGTGCGGCGGTCGACCTGGTCGGGGTCTGCGTCTTCACCGACAGCGACGTGGAGGAGGTGCTCGGCGGGCCCTCGGGCCTGCTGGCCGGGATGCGCCCGGGCTCCATCGTGGCCATCCACAGCACGGTGAACCCCGAGACCAGCCGGCGGATGGCCGAGCTGGCGGCGGCCGGCGGGGTCCGGGTGGTCGACGCCCCGGTCAGCGGGTCGGCCCCGGCGGCCCGGGCCGGGCGGCTGCTGGTGATGGTGGGGGGTGACGGCGACGTCGTGGCCCGGGCCCGACCGGTGTTCGAGACGTTCGGCAATCCGGTGGTCCACGTCGGCGAGGTCGGCGCCGGGCAACTGGTCAAGCTGGTGAACAACGTCGTGCTGGCGGCCAACTTCTCGGTCCTGGTCGACGCCGTGGGTATGGCCCGCGGCTTCGGGGTGGACCAGGACGTCATGCTCGACGTGCTCCGCCACGGGACGGGGGCCAGCCGGGCCATCGACCACCTGCCCGAGAACACGCCGATCGAGGCGGTCGGCGGGCGGGTCCGGACCTATCTCGGGAAGGACTCCGAGACCGCCTTCGAGGTCGCCCGGGCGCTGGGCGCACCGACCGGGCAGCTGCCCGAGGTGGTCGAGCGCCTGTGGGTCACCACCGACCCGGGCTGAGGGTCACCGCCCCCCGACCCGGGCCTAGCGGCGACGGCGCCAGGCCGAGGCGATGGAGGGCGGGACGTGGCCGGCGTCGTCGGGGTTGACGTTGGTCCCCGGGGCCACCAGGGCGTCCAACTTGTCCATGGTGGCGTCGTCCAAGACCACGTCGGACGCCCCGAGCTGGCTCTCGAGCTGCTCCATGGTCCTCGGACCGATGATGGCCGAGCTCACGGCGGGGTGACGGAGCACGAAGGCCAGGGCCAGGTGGATCAGCGACAGGTCCAGCTCGTCGGCCAGGGCCACCAGTTGCTCGACGATCTCGAGCTTCTTGGCGTTGTACTCGTTGGCCGGGTCGAACTGCTCGGGGGTGCGGGCCGCCCGGCCCTCCTTCACGGGCTCGGCGCCCTGGCGGTAGCGGCCGGTCAGCCAGCCCGAGTTGAGCGGGCTCCAGGTCAGCACGCCCATCTCGTAGCGCTGGCAGGTGGGCAGGATGCCGGCCTCGGCGCCCCGGGCGAAGATCGAATAGGGCGGCTGCTCGCTCACGAAGCGCTCCCGGTTCCGCCGCTCGGCCGTCCACTGGGCCTCGACGATCTGCTCGGGCGGGAAGGTCGAGGAGCCGAGGTAGCGGACCTTGCCCTGGTGCACGAGGTCCGAGAGGGCGCCCAGCGTCTCGTCGATGTTGGTGTACACGTCGGGCCGGTGCACCTGGTAGAGGTCGATCCAGTCGGTCCGGAGGCGACGCAGGCTGGCCTCGCACTCGCGGATGATCCAACGCCGTGAGTTCCCCCGGTGGTTGCGGTCCCGGCTCATGGGCATGAAGACCTTGGTGGCCAGGATCACGTCGTCACGCCGGTCGGCCAGGGCCTTGCCCACGATCTCCTCGGACTCACCGGCCGAGTACATGTCGGCCGTGTCGACGAAGTTGATCCCGGCGTCGAGACCGGCGTGGATGATGCGGATCGAGTCCTCGTGGTCGGGGTTGCCGAACGCCCCGAACATCATGGCCCCGAGGCACAGGTTCGAGACCTTGACCCCCGTCCCCCCGAAGTTGCGGTACTGCATGGTCGAGCGTCCCCTCTCTGCGTGCCGTCGCAGCACCAACCGGCGCGACCCTGGCCACGATCCGAGCGTTCCGAGACGGCGTCCCCCACCCTGGTGCGGACCCGGCCGACGCTACCGACCGTTTGGTTGACCCGCAAGGATGTGGGGGCGGTCCCGGACAGGGTGTGGCGCTAGCCTGGAGGGCAGTTCGCAAGGCGCCCGGAGGGCGCGTCGGCGATGCACCGGGCCCACCTGTCGGCCCGAGATCGGGGGAGAGATGGCGACCAGCACCCACCCGTACCAGCGGGGGATCTACTACGAGGTGATGCCCATCCCGCCGGTGCCGGAGCACTGCATCTCGGTCGACGGCGGTCCGGTCGAGTTCGTGATCGAGTCGCGTCTGTTGACCGACGCCGTGCTCCGGGACCAGCTCGGCGTGGGCCCGAAGGAGGGCGCCACGCCCTTCGACGACTTCGGGGGCTCGGTGCACGTCTGCGCCGCCTCGGACGGGGTCGAGCACCTCCGCTTCGACTGCTTCCAACACGAGCCGCACTACCACTACATCAGTCCGTCCGAGGGCGGGAACCTGATCTGCCGGATCGACGAGGTGGCCGAGGGTGACCCGGTCGAGTGGACCGTCGGCCGGCTCCGGGACCGGCTGCCCGAGATGCTCGACCTGGCCGGGGCCGGCGAACTGGCGGCGGCCGCCCGGGCGTCGGATCGGGTCGTGCCGGCGGTCGAGGAGGTGGCGGCCCTCCTGCGGCAGGCGCAGATCGACGCCGCCAACTGGCGGGCCTCGGTCTGAGCACCGCCGGCCCGGTTCCCGCCGGGCCGGCCCGCACGAGCGGTCGAGAGGGAGGGGACACGATGACCGAGACGTTGCGCACGATCACGGCGACCTCGATGGAGGACGCCACGCCGGACGAGATGGCACTCATCATGCGCCAGGCCGGGGACGTGCTCCAGGACCAGCTGCTGGGCAACGTGCTGGGGATCCTCGAGGGCCTGAAGGGGGACCGGATCGGCTACCGGGTCGACCGCTACCAGCACTCGCTGCAGACGGCGACGCGCGCCCAGCGCGATGGCGCCCGACCCGACCTGGTGGTGGCCGGCGTGCTGCACGACATCGGGGAGGCCTTGGCGCCGGCTAACCACAGCGAACTGGCGGCAGCCATCCTGCAGCCGTACGTGGACGAGGAGACCTGCTTCGTGGTGCGTCACCACGGCGTGTTCCAGGGCTACCACTACTTCCACAAGATCGGTCAGGACCGAGACGCCCGGGAGGCCTACCGGGGCTCGCCCTACTTCGACGCCACGGCGCACTTCTGCGAGGCCTGGGACCAACGGTCCTTCGATCCGGACTACGACACCCTCCCGCTCGAGGCCTTCCTCCCGGTGATCCGCGAGGTCTTCGCCCGGCCCCCTGGACGCGGCTCGGCCTGACCCCGCCGACGACGGGGCACCGCCGTCGGCCCACCTGGCGACGGGGCGCGAGGCCACCGTCAGCGCGCCCAGCGAGTGGCGATCCCTCGGATTGTTCGGAGTGAGGTTCCCCTACGCTCGAAGGTATGGCCCAGCAACTCGAGACGGACCGGCCCACGCCCGGCATCCACCAGCTGAGCCGGCGCCGGCGGATCGGGGTCCTGGCCATCTGTTCGATGAGCCTGCTGATCGTGGGTCTCGACGTCACGATCGTGAACGTCGCCCTGCCGTCGATCGGCCACGACCTGCATGCGTCGATCTCCGGGCTGCAGTGGACGGTCGACGCCTACACCCTGGTCCTGGCCAGCCTGTTGATGTTGTCGGGCTCCACCGCCGACCGGCTGGGCCGACGCCGGACCTTCGTGCTCGGGCTCTCGATCTTCGTCGTCGGGTCCCTGTTGTGCAGCTTGGCCCCCAACCTCACCCTGCTGGTGGTGTTCCGGATGCTCCAGGCGATCGGCGGGTCGATGCTCAACCCGGTGGCCATGTCCATCATCACCAACACCTTCACCGACCTGCGGGAGCGGGCCCAGGCCATCGGCGTCTGGGGGGCGGTGGTCGGGGCGTCGATGGCCCTGGGCCCGGTCCTGGGCGGCCTCCTGGTGAGTTCGGTCGGGTGGCGGTCGATCTTCTGGGTCAACGTCCCGGTGGGCCTGGCGGCCATCGTGCTGGCCCTGCGCTACATCCCCGAGTCCAAGGCCCCCCGGGCCCGCCGGTTCGACGTCGGCGGCCAGGTGCTGGTGATCCTCCTGTTGTCCTCGCTCACCTACGGCATCATCGAGGCGCCCACCCGCGGTTGGACGTCGCCCCTCATCGTGGCGGCCTTCGTGGTCGCCCTCGCCTCGCTGGTCGGGTTGTTGGTGTGGGAGCCCCGGCGCGCCGAGCCGCTGATCGATCTCCGCTTCTTCCGGTCGGTGCCCTTCGCCGGGGCGACGGTCATCGCCGTCGCCGCCTTCGCCGCCCTCGGCGGGTTTCTGTTCCTGAACACCCTCTACCTCCAGGAGGTCCGGGGGCTCTCACCGCTGCGGGCCGGCCTCGACGTGCTGCCGATGGCCACGATGGCCCTGGTCCTGCCCCCGATCGCCGGCCGGATGGTCGGCCGGACCGGCTCGCGGCTCCCGCTGCTGATCGCCGGGATCGGCCTCACCGTCAGCTGCGCCCTGCTCGCCCAGATCACCGGTACCACCCCCTTCTCGTTCCTGTTCGTCGCCTACTTCGTCTTCGGGATCGGCTTCGGCTTCGTCAACGCCCCGATCACCAACGCCGCCGTGTCGGGTATGCCCCGGGACCAGGCGGGGGTGGCCGCCGCCATAGCCTCGACCTCGCGCCAGATCGGCGGGACCCTCGGCGTGGCCGTGGTCGGGGCGCTCGTCACCTCGCGGCTCGGCACCTCCACGCAAGCCGACCTGGCGCAGACGAGCCACGCCGGCTGGTGGACGCTCACCGGCTGCGGCGTCGTCGTGCTCGTCGTGGGCATGGTGGCGACCTCCCGCTGGGCCCTCGAGACGGCTCGTCGGACGGCGGTGGAGCTCAACCCCGAGGTGCTCGAACCCGCCGGCTGAGCCGGCGGCGGTGCCGGGTCGTCAGTGCCCGACGCCCATGGCGTCGAGCACCGTGGCACTCAGGGCCGCCGAGCGCTCGGGCGTCGACATGATGGTGTCGGCCACGATGCAGCGGAGCCCGGTGGCCTCGACGGCCGGCGCCAGGTCCCGGTCGACCTGGTCGATGACCAGGGTGCCGACCCACGGCGCGTAGTGCCGGGCGACGCCCACGGCCGAGGCCTCCGACCCGAGCTCCGACAACAGCCGGTCGGCCGGACCCTTCAGGGCCTTGCCGCCCACGATGGGTGACACCCCGACGATCCGGTCACGCCGGTCGGCCAGCCGTTCGCGGACGCCGCCGACCGACAGCAAGGGGTCGATGGACAGCAGGGGGTTGGACGGGCAGACGACGATGCAGTCGGCCTCGTCGATCGCCTCGAGCACCCCGGGCGCCGGTCGTGCCGACTCGGCCCCTTCGAAACGCAGCGAGCGGACGGGCACCGAGTGGCGCAGCTTGGCGAAGTACTCCTGGAACGAGACCTCCTCGCCGGTGGTGAGCAGCACCCGGGTCTGGAGCGGGTCGTCGGTGACCGGGAGGAGGGTCGTCGCCAACCCGGCCGCCCGGGCGAGCTCGCCGGCCACCTCGCTGAGCGTCGACCCGCTCTCCAGCCGCCGCGTCCGGAACATGTGGGTGGCCAGGTCCCGGTCGCCCAGGGCGAACCAGGTGTCGCCGCCCAGGGTCCCCAGGGTCTCGAGCACCGTCCAGCTGTCGTCGGCGACGCCGTAGCCGCGCTCCTCGTTGAAGTTGCCGGCCAGGGTGCGGGTCACCGTGTCGAGGTCCGGACAGATGGTCAGGCCGCAGTAGACCATGTCGTCGCCGGTGTTGACGATGGCCGTGACGTCCTCGGGCGGGACCACCCGGACGAGGCCCCGCAACAGCCGGGCCGCCCCGACACCGCCGGCCAGTGCCGTGATCATGGCCGGACGGTAGCACCGTCGCCGGTGCGCCCCGAGGGGCCGACCGGTCGGGGTTCAGCAGGTGAGGGTGGTGCCCTCGCGGGCCAGGACCACGTGGGGCCCCTCGCCGGCACCGAGCCGATCGCCGAGGGCGTCGAGCAGGTCGTCGGTGCGGAGCGGGCTGTGGTGGAACAGCACCACGGTGCCCACGTGGGCCCGCATCCCGAGGCTGATGGCGTAGTCGGCGGCGGCGTGGCCGAAGGCGGCGCCGGCCGGCATCTCCTCCCGGGTCACCAGGGCGTCGTGGATGAGCACGTCGGCCCCCTCGACGAGATCGAGTACGGCCGGCGGGACGTCACCGAGCCCCTCGGGCCCGCTCCCGTAGCGGGTGGGGCAGTGGTCGGGCAGGTAGGCCACGACCGACCGACCGTCGGACACCCGGTAGCCGTAGGTGGTCCCGGCACTGTGCGCCACCTCGGTCGAGCGGAGCTCGAAGGCCTCGACGTCCCGCTCGCCCTCGGGCAGCGAGGTGAACGTCCAGGTGCCGAGCAGGCCCTCGGGGCCGATGGGGAAGCTCGGTGGCGACATCATCTTGGCCAGGGCGGCCGCCGCCCCGGTGCCGTCGGGTTGGGCCGGCAGGTACAGGTCCACCCGGGCGTCGGGTCGGTCGATGGCCCGGCAGAACGGCAGGCCCTCCACGTGGTCCCAATGGAGGTGTGACAGCAGGATGCTGCCCTCGAACGGGCGGCCGTCGAGCAGTTCGCTCAGGCCCCGGATGCCCGTCCCGGCGTCGAGCACCAGGGAGGCGGGCTCGCCGTCCCGCCCCACCGCCACACAGGACGTGTTCCCGCCGTAGCGGACGAACTCGATCCCCGGCGTGGGCGTCGAGCCCCGGACGCCCAGGAGGTGGAGGTGCACGACCTAGCGGTGACGGTCGGTGGCGGCCAGGTCCTCGTGCCGGTGGCCGACCGTGAGCTCGTGGAGCTGCGCCCGGTCCATGGCTGACGCCGGGACGGTGGCCACGCGAGCAGGCGGTGACGGCGACCAGGGTCGAGGTCCGGCCGGCGCCCTCGAGGCCGGCCCGCTCCCCGAGGACGGCCCCCGGCCCGTACTCGGCCAGGCGCTCGCCCCCCTTCTCGGCCCGCAGCACCCCGTCGAGGAGCAGGAAGACCTCGGTCCCCGGATCACCCTCGGTGACCAGGCGCCGGCCGGCCTCGAGCGTGGTGAACCGGGGCTTGGCCCCGGTGCCCTGCATCATCTGGGCCGACAGCGACCGCTCGAGCGCCGACTCGACGGCGGTGACGAGGGCCGGCGAGTCCTGGTCACCCCAGGGTGTCTGCCGCCCGAACGACTTGCGGTACCAGTCCACGAAGTCGGTCAACCCGGTCTTGGCCGCCAGCCGCCCGGCGCCGTCGTACACCCAGTGACGGGGGAAGCGGCTGGCCCCGCACACTTCGAAGACCGGTGGCTGCTCGACCGAGAGGGTCAGCTCCAGGGTCGACCACACCAGCGGGGCCTGCCACTGGATGTACGGCCGGCGACGGACCCGTCGGGGGGCCGGCAACCCGGTGCGACCGCCGGCCGTCTGTCGGAACCGGACCCACCCGTCCCCGATCTCGGGGTCCGACCGGAGGTCCGGCAGGGCCACGGCTTCGAATTCGTGGCGCAACCGGGCGACGTTCACGGTGGTCGAGCCCATCAGCCCGCCGCCGGTGTACCCGCACCCGGTGACCTTTCCGGCGTCGTCGACGTCCATCCACGCCGAGAGGACGTTGGCGAAGCGGAAGCGGTCGGCCTGGCGGAGCGCCTCGAGGTCCTCGATCGTGTCGGGCGGCGGGTCGTCGTAGTGGGTGATCCCGGCGTCGAAGGCCACCCGGGTGCCGCCCCGGACCGCCTCGGACGGGATCCACGACAGCGTGGTCACCGAGCTCTCGATTCGCATAGCCACACTCTGTGGCCCGGCATCGGCCGCTACCAGCGTGGTCCCCCGTTTCCGCCGGTGTGGCTGGCACCACCGGGCGTGGCGTGCTCGCGCACTGGGCCGCACCGCCGGGTTGTGGGACAACTGCTGCATCATGGATGCGACGACCACAGCCGGGGGCTCGGTGATCAGCGTCTTCCTGGCCGACGACAACGTGATCGTCCGCGAGGGGGTGCGCACCCTCCTGCAACGCCAGCCCGACCTCGACGTCGTCGGCGTCGCCGCCGACTACGACAGCCTGGTCGCCGGGGTCGTGGCCACCGACCCCCAGGTCCTCGTGACCGACATCCGCATGCCCCCCGACTTCCAGCGGGAGGGGATCGAGGCGGCCCGGGAGGTCCGCCAGCGCTGTCCGGGCATCGGTGTGGTCATCCTCTCCCAGTACGACGACCCCGAGTACGCCGTGTCGCTGGTGGCCGAGGGCTCGGCCGGGTACGGCTACCTGCTGAAGGACCACATCGCCGAAGGCACCCAGCTGTTCGACGCGGTCCGGGCCGTGGCCACCGGCGGGACGGCGCTCGACCCCTCCATCGTCGACGCCTTGGTCAGCCCGGTGGCCACCCGTGGCGGCCTGACCCCGGCCGAGGAGTCGCTGCTCGGCTGGGTGGCCGAGGGGAAGCCGATCAAGGCCATCGCCGCCGCCCGGCACACGAGCCCCGAGTCGGTCGACGCCGAGGTCGAGGCGCTGTTCGTGAAGCTGGCCGAGGGGGTCTCGGCCGGGGCCGACGGGGCCATCCGCCGGCTGCGGCTGCTCCACCAGTGCATCGTGGACCAGAAGGAGCAGGGCGAGTCGCTGTCCCGGCTGCTGCCGGGCGGCCTGGCCGAGAAGCTCCGGCGGGACGGCCGGGACATCGGCAGGACCGAGGTGGTCGAGGTGACGGTGCTGATGTCGGACATCCGCTCGTACTCGACCATCGCCGAGCACGCCGACCCGAGCCAGCTCGCCGGGCAGCTCAACACCCACCGGGCGGCCATGAACCAGGCCATCCTGGCCGAGGGTGGGACGATCATGCAGTTCGTCGGCGACGCCGTGATGGCCGTCTTCGGGGCCCCCTTTTCCCAGTCCGACCACGCCGACCGGTCGCTGGCCGCCGCCGCCGCCGCCCACGAGCTCCAGGCCGAGGTCAACGCCGGTTGGCGGCTCGACGGGCTCCCACCCTTCGGTCTGGGCATCGGCCTGTCGACCGGCCAGGCCGCCGCGGCGCTGCTCGGGTCCGAGGAGCGTCTGGAGTACACGCTGGTCGGGGACACGGTGAATCTCTCGCAACGTCTGCAGCAACTGGCCGCTTCGGGCGAGACTGTGCTGAGCCAAGCGACGATGGACGCGCTGTCGACACCAGTGGAGGCGGAATTGCTGCCCGAGCAACTGGTCAAGGGACGGGACACGCCTGTGCATGCCTGGCGGGTCGCCCGCCGGATGTCGAGCGACGTCCCGGTGCCGGGGGCATCGACGGCGGATCTCGGCGAAGGAGGACGGCGATGAGTGACGTGCTGGTGGTCGAAGGGGTCCGCAAGACCTTCGAGGCCGAGAACGCCCCGGTTCGCGCTCTGCGGGGGGCCAGCCTGGTCGTACCGGCGGGCGAGTTTGTCGCCCTGATGGGACCGTCGGGCTGCGGCAAGTCGACCTTGCTCAACCTGGTCGCCGGGCTCGACGTCGCCGACGAGGGGAACATCTGGGTCGGCGGCGAATTGGTGACCGGCCGCTCCGAGGACGAGCTGTCGCTCATCCGCCGCCGGCACATCGGCATCGTCTTCCAGTTCTTCAACCTCCTCGAGTCGATGACCGCACTCGAGAACGTGGCCCTCCCGGCGATCATCGCCGGGACCAAACGCCGGCCGGCCGAGACACGGGCCCGGGACCTGCTCGACCTGCTGGGACTCGGGGAGAAGGCCAAGGCGGTGCCGGGCGCCCTGTCGGGCGGACAGCGCCAGCGCTTGGCCATCGCCCGGGCGCTGGCCAATGAGCCGACGCTGCTGTTGGCCGACGAGCCCACCGGCGCCCTCGACTCCGACAGTGGCCATGAGATCGTCGAGCTCCTGGCCCGGTTGAACCACGGAGGCCAGACCATCGTGCTCGTGACCCACGACAGCGGGGTGGCGTCGGCCGCCACCCGGTTGATCTACATGCGAGACGGCCAGATGGTGGGCACCTCGGACCGCCAGCCGGCCGGAGTGGTGATCGAGGCCGGGTGACCGTCGCCCCGACCAGCACGGGCGAGCGGGGGCGGGCCCCCGCCACTCCGGGCGACGCCGGGACGCCCCTGCCGGTCGTCGCCCCGGCCCTCGATCTGCCGGGGGCCGAGGCTCGGGTCACGCCGGTCCTGCTGCTGGTGCTACCGGCGGTCGCCCTGGCGATCTACGGGCTGGTGCGGGCCGTCGGGCCGGGGGTGACGACGGCCGACGCCGTTCGCTTCGAGCTCATTGCCGGTTGGTCGCTGGCGGCGGGGTGCCTCCTGCTGCGCCCCGAGCTCCGGGCGTTGGGCCGCCTGGTGGCCCTGGCCGCCGGTCTCGGCGCGGCCGCCTTCGCCGCGGCGATCGAGGGGCAGGTGGTGTCGGGCTCGCTCGGGCACGCCGCCCGCATGGTGGCCACCGTGCTGCCCGCCATCCTGATGGCCGTGGGGGTCCACCTGCTGCTCGCCCTGCCCGAGGGGCGGTTGCGGACGACGCCGCGCCGGGCCGTGAGCGCGATGGCGTACCTGGCCGGGCTGGGCGGCGGGCTCTGGGCGTGGTTCGGCCCGGGCCGGATGACCGCGACCGCCGGCGTGATCGGCTGGTGCCTGGTGGTGCTGGTCGGGGTACCCCCGGCGGTCCGCCGCTACCGATCGGCGCCCGGTATCGAGCGGCAGCGACTGCAACTGGCGGCCACCGGCGCCGTGGCGGCGATCGAGGTGGCGCTGGTGGTCGTGGGGCTGGCCGTCTTGGTCAAGTGGCCCGGGCATCCGTGGGCCATCGCCGCCGCCGGGACGGTGTTGGTGCCGATCGGCCTGGGCGCCGGCACCTTCCCGGGGCTCCTCGGCGCCGCCGATCGGTTGCTGGTCTGGCTGCTCACCCTGACGGGGTTCTCGGTGGTGGTGCTGGCCGTCTACTTCTTGGTGATCCTGGGGTTCGGGCATGAGCCGACGGCGGCCGACCGCGAGATCCTCGGGCTGTCGATCGTCGCCGCGGCGATCGTGGCCATCACGGCGGCCGTGGTCCACCAGCGGGTGCAGCAACTGGCCCAGCGACTCGTCTACGGCACCGACGCCGTGCCCGACGACGTGGTGAAGACCTTCAGCTCCCGACTGACCCGGGCCGTCACCATGGACGAACTCCTCCTGCAATTCATCGAGTCGCTCCACAAGTCGATGGTCCTCACCAGCGCCGAGGTCTTCACCGGTTCGAACGAGGTGCTCGAGCGCAGCGCCTCGATTCCCGACCGGGGTGCCGGGACGTTGCACATCGGGCCCAAGGAGCTGCCGATCGTGGCCCGGGCCGGCGTGTCGGGCAACGCCTGGACCGCCGTGTGGCTCCCACCGTTGCTGGCCGGCCGGGACCACGCCCAGCTGCGCGTCTGCCCGATCACCTACGGCGGTGACCTCCTGGGCGTGGCCGTGGTCGAGCGGCCGACCAGCGAGCCGCCGTTCACCGAGAAGGAGGACATCGTCCTCATCGAATTGTCCCGCCAGGTCGGACTGGCCCTGCACAACGTCCGGCTCGACTCGGCCCTCCAGTCGACGCTCGACGAGGTGCGGCGCCAGGCCGAGGAGCTCCGGGCGTCACGGACCCGGATCGTGGCCGCCGCCGACGCCGAGCGGCGACGGGTGGAGCGCGACCTCCACGACGGCGCCCAACAGCACCTGGTGGCCCTGGCGGTGAACGTCCGACTGGTGCGGGACCTGGTGGCCGAGGATCCCTCGGCCGCCGCCGAGGCGCTGGACGAGATCGCCCTCGAGGTCAAGGCCACGGTGCAGGAGCTGCGGGACCTGGCCCACGGCATCTACCCGCCCCTGCTGATGGACAACGGGCTCCCGGAGGCGCTGCGGGCGGTGGCCGCCCGCAGCCCGCTCGCCGTCGAGACGTCCTTCGACGGGATCGGTCGGTTCGCACCGGGGATCGAGGCGGCGATCTACTTCTGCTGCCTCGAGGCCTTGCAGAACGTGGCCAAGCATGCCCCGGAGGCCACCGTGCGCCTGCGGGTGTGGGAGGAGGAAGGCGGCCTGTTGTTCGCCGTGTCCGACGACGGTCCCGGTTTCGACGCCACCGCCGCCCAGTCGGGCCACGGCTTCATGAACATGAGCGACCGGCTGGGGGCCATCGGCGGGTCGGTCCGGTGGGAGTCGGCGCCCGGGCAGGGGGCGACGGTGCGAGGTTCGGTCCCGTTGGTCTGAGACCCGAGGGGCCTTCGACCGGTCCGTCGGTCCCGGTCGGTTCAGTCGGGGGGCAGGAAGGCGATGGTGTCGCGTTCGGCCCAGATGCGCCGGAGGATCCCGGGACCGAACTCCTCCTTGTTCACGTAGGCCCGTGCCCCGCTGCTCGAGGCCTCGGGCGGGAGGTCGCCCGGCGCGTAGGTGGAACACAGGATGACGACCATGTCCGGCTCGTCGGCCACGATCCGCCGGGTCGCCTCGACGCCGTTCATCCCGGCATGTTGATGTCCATGAGCACCAGCGCCGGGCGGAGCTCGGCGGCCATGGCGACGGCCTCCTCGCCGTCGGTGGCCTCGCCGACGACGTCGAACCCCTCCACCCGACGGATGACGGAGCTAGCCGCCGTGCGGAAGGGGGCCTGGTCGTCGACGACCAGCACCGACACCGAGGTCACCATGGACCACATCGTCGCGCGGGCGGCCCGGGTCCGACAGGGAGCTACCACCCTGGCGCGGTGTAGCTACCCCGTCGGCTGACCGGCGAGATAGATGAGGACCGCCTTCACCCGTCGGTTCACGTCCTCCTCCTCGGTGAGGCCGAGCTTGGAGAAGATGGCATTCGTGTGCTTCTCGACCGCCCGTTCGCTCAGGAAGAGCGAGGCGGCGATCGCCGCGTTGTTCTTTCCCTCGGCCATCTGGGCCAGGGTCTCGAGTTCACGGGCCGTGAGCCGGTCGAGGTCGGAGGGCCGGCGGGGGGAGGACGCTCCGACCAGCGCGTCCACGACCGCCGGGTCGACCTGCGATCCGCCGGCGGCCACCACGGTGATGGCCCGGACCAGTTCGTCGACGCCGGCGATGGTCTCCTTCAGGAGGTAGGCCCGCCGGGCCGAGCCCTCGGCCAGCAGGGCCAGCGCGTACTCGGGGTTGGCGTACTGGCTGAGGACGACCACGCCGACCGTGGGGTGGGCGGCCCGGAGGTGGGTGGCCGCCTGGATGCCCTCATCGGTCCCGGTCGGGGGCATCCGGATGTCGGTGACCACCACGTCGGGACCCACCTCCTCGACCAGTGCCAAAAGACCGGGTAGGTCGTTGGCCGTGCCGACGAGCTCGAGCGAATCCTCCTGGGCGATGAGCTTCTCGATGCCCTGACGCAGCAGTGCGTTGTCCTCGGCGAGCACCACCCGGACCGAACCCATGGCCGCCAACGGTAGTCCTCCGCCCGTGACGTCGACGGCCCGCGGCCGGGCCCGAGGGGTGGCTCGGACGGCCGATCCCGGCGTCGGTGGTGCCAGCATCCGGCGGGGACACCGGCAGACACCCTCCCGCGTGCGTCCCCCGGCGGCGACACTGGAGGGATGGGACGCCGCTCGGGTGAGGTCGCGCCATGACGGCGCGCTACGACGCCGTCGTGGTCGGCTCGGGCCCGAACGGCCTGGCCGCCGCCGTCACCCTGGCCGCCGCCGGACGCTCGGTGGTGGTGTTCGAAGGGGCCGACACTCCCGGTGGCGGGTGCCGGACGGAGGCGCTGACCTTGCCGGGCTTCGCCCACGACGTCTGCTCGGCCGTCCACCCGCTGGTGGCGGCGTCCCCGTTCTTCGCCGGTGCGGCGTTCGAGGGATTGCGCCAGTCGCTGCGCCAGCCCCAGGTGGCGTTCGCCCATCCCTTGGACGACGGCCGCGCCGCCGCCGCCTCCGTCTCGCTCGAGGCCACGCTGGCCACCCTGGACGGGGACGGCCCTGCCTACCGGCGGCTCATGGCACCCCTGGTCGACGGGTCCGAGGCGATCGTCGACGCCGTGCTCGGTCCCCTGCGGTCGGTGCCGCGGCACCCGGGCACCGTGGCCCGGTTCGCCCTGCCGGGGCTGCTGTCGGCACGACGACTGACGCAGCGTTTCGACGACCAGCCGGCCGCCGCCCTGCTGGCCGGTGTCGCCGCCCACTCGATGGCCCCGCTGTCGTCCCCCCTGACGGGCGCCTTCGGCCTCCTCTTGGCCATGACGGCGCACGCCGTCGGGTGGCCGCTGGTCGAGGGGGGCAGCGCCGGCATCGTCCAGGCCTTGGTGGTCGAGCTGGAGCGACTCGGTGGGACGCTGGTCACCGGGGAGTGGGTGACGTCGCTCGACCAGCTCCCGCCGGCCGCCGCCGTGCTCCTCGATACGGCCCCGTCGGCCCTGGTGAGCCTGGCCGGAACGGCGTTGCCCGACCGTGCCCGGCGCTCGCTCGGCCGCTTCCGTCACGGGCCGGGGGTCTGCAAGGTGGATTGGGCCCTCTCGGGTCCGGTGCCGTGGCGGGCCGAGGTCTGCCGGCGTGCCGGGACGGTCCACGTGGGCGGCAGCTTCGAGGAGGTGGCGGCGAGCGAGGCCGAGGTGGCGGCCGGCCGTCACCCGGAACGTCCCTTCTGCCTGGTCGTCCAGCCCGGGGTGGCCGATCCGACGCGGGCCCCGGCCGGGCACGAGACCCTGTGGGCCTACTGCCACGTCCCCAATGGCTCCACGGTGGACATGACCCGGGCCATCGAAGCCCAGATCGAGCGGTTCGCCCCGGGCTTCGGCGACCTGGTCCTGGCCCGGTCGACCCGGACGGCGGTCGACGTGGCGGCCCACGACCCGAACTACGTGGGCGGCGATATCGGTGGCGGGGCCGCGACCTTGTTCCAGACCCTCTTCCGGCCGACCGTGCGCTGGAATCCCTACCGGACGGCCCTGCCGCACGTGTACCTGTGCTCCGCTTCCACCCCACCGGGGGGCGGCGTGCACGGCATGTGCGGGGTCTACGCAGCCCGCACGGCCCTGTTCGACCATTTCGGCGGCCCCCGACCACTGGCGTCGCCGCCCCTGCAGCGGGCCGGCGGATAGGTTGCTCGACCGGGACGCCACCGGCCGAGGGCGTCCGGAGGGAGGGAACCATGCGCATCGACCGGCTCGACCACCTGGTCCTCACCGTCGAGAGCATCGAGGCGACGGTGGCCTTCTACGAGCGGGTGCTGGGCATGACCGGCGTGACCTTCGGGCCCGGCCGCACGGCGCTCGAATTCGGGCGGTCCAAGATCAACCTGCACCAGCGGGGCCACGAGTTCGATCCCAAGGCCCGGCGACCCACCCCCGGGAGTGGCGACCTGTGCTTCGTCGTCGACGGCCCCCTGGAGGCGGTGCTGGCGGAACTCGAGGCGTCGGGCACGCCGGTCGAGGTCGGCCCGGTGGCCCGGGCCGGCGCGCTCGGGCCCATGCGCAGCTGCTACGTCCGGGATCCCGACGGCAACCTGGTCGAGCTGGCCTGCTATCCCACGGCGCCGTCGGACTGAGACGGCGCCGGCCCGGCGCCGTCTAGCTGGTGCGCCGCCAGGTCTGGAATCGGAAGGCCGGGACGTCGCCGACGGCCGGGGTGGGCTGGTCGTCGACCAGTCGGAAGTCCGCCTCGAACGACGGGAAGAACTTGGTGCACGAGTAGTCCCCGGCGACCCGGGTGAGGTGGAGCTCCTCGGTCAGGGCCAACGTGGCGGCGAACAGCCCGGCGCCCCCGATGACCCACAGGTCGACGGTGCCGCGGTCCTCGAGGAACCCGGTGGCGTCGGCGACCGGCTCGAAGCCCGGGCGCAGGGTGCCGCCACGGGTGGCGACGAAGTTCGTCCGGCCTTCCATGGGGGCGGCGAACTCGGCGTAGGTGGCGTAGCCCATGAGCACGTCGGTGGCGGCGGTGGCCGAGCGGAAGTGGGCGACGTCGGCCGGTATCGACCAGGGGATCCCGGCGTCGGTGCCCACGCCCAGTCGGTCGTCGACGGCGGCGATGGCTCGGATCACTGGACGCTCCTCGGGTCGCCCGGTGGCCCGGGTCGCACGCCGACGCTATCGCTCGTTCAGTCCGAGAAGTGGGTCTGCGGCCGGTCGACGGGCACCCCGTCGATCACCAGGTCGACCTTCTCGTTGTAGAAGGCCACCAGACCGGCGATGGGGAGGACGTCCCGGGTCGGGAAGTCGTAGCACCACACCAGGTCGTCGTGCGTCTCGCCGTGCACCACCACCGACCAGTACTCGGTGGTGGTGCCCTTGTAGGGGCAACGGGTCACCGTCGGCGAGGCGACCAGGTGCTCGAAGTGCACGGCCGTCTTGTCCAGGTAGTACCGGGTGGGGAGGCCGGTCTCGAACACGAGGATGGCCGAGGACGCCTCGGCCAGGACCACGCCCTCGAGCTCGACCCGGACGGACCGCGTCGAGCGTAGGGCATCGACCCGGACGTAGGGGCTGCGGGGATGGACGAACACCTCCTCGTCCTCCTCGTACCAGCG
This sequence comes from uncultured Acidimicrobiaceae bacterium, assembly GCA_963730735.1. Classification (GTDB taxonomy): domain Bacteria; phylum Actinomycetota; class Acidimicrobiia; order Acidimicrobiales; family RAAP-2; genus CAVSSX01. The sequence goes on along the minus strand of CAVSSX010000007.1, from coordinate 110,900 downwards.
GTCGAGCGCCTCCCAGTCGATGCGGACGGTGTCGACGAGGCTCGGATGGTCGCTCGTGAGGACCCGGCGGGCCACCGGCCGGGCGTCGCTCCCGGCATCGGCCAGCCGGTACCACTCGACCTTGCCCTGCGGCGTGTCCTCGGTGCGGCCGTCGCTCACCAGCAGACCGTCGGCCACGTCGGCCGCCGGGAGGTAGTACTGCGGGAAGTAGGACCACTCCCACACGTAGCGGGCGTGGAGGGTGTCGACCACCACCCGGTCGTCGTGGACGGCCCGGACCCGTCGGGGCACCGACTCGACGGTGTTGATCCGGGCGATCGCCTTGGGGTACTCGGGCATGGGCGTCCTCCTCGGGCGGTACTCGAGAGGCTAGTGACACGGCGTGCGTCGGGACGCCGGCGTAGCCCCGGCTGGTTTAGTAGCTGGCCGGCAGGAGCGGGCTGAGGTTCTCGAAGAACACGAACAGCACGACCAGGAGGAGGGGGACGGCGACCACGGCCGACAGAAGGCGACGCCCCGTCCGGCGGGCGACGACCAGTGCGCCGGCGACCACCAGCACGACCAGGAGCCCCCAGCCGAGGGCGGCCACCCAGCTCCCGCCGCCCGGATCCGAAAGTACGTCGGCCGACACCGGTCGGGGCGCGGGCACCGTGGCGGTGGATGTTCCTCCGGTCGTCGGTGTCGTGGCCCGCCCGGCCAACCTCGAATGGGCCAGGTCGGCGGTGACCACCAGGCGGTGGGAGGCGCTGTAGGGGGGCGTGCAGGTCGTGAGGGTGAGCGTGGGCCCGGTGGTGGCGTCGAGCACGGCTACGTCGGTCGGAAGGACCGTGGTCGAGGTCCGGACGACGTAGTCGAAGACGCCCTGGACGGTCGTGAGCACGATCGGGTCACCCGGATGGAGCTGGTCCAGGTGGGTGAAGGGGTGCCCGTAGGTAGTGCGGTGCCCGGCCAGGGCGACGTTGCCGGCCTGGCCGGGAAGGGGGGTCCCCGGGTAGTGACCCGGTCCGAGCTGGAGGTCCTTCGTGCCCACCCCTTCGACGACGACCTGGTCGAGGCCGATGGTGGGGATCGAGATCGTGGCCACCGGCTGGCCCTCGGCCGGCGCCTGACTCGCCGGGGCGGTGGTCGGCGGCCCGGTCGGCAACGCCGAGCTCGCGACCGTGGTTCCGGTAGCGGCCGGCGTGGGGCTCCGGGGCAGCGTGGGCTCGATCTGCTGGCGCAGCCGGGCTTGGCTGTGGGACTCGGCGAGCCCGGTGCCCCAGAGCTGGTAGGCGGTGAAGAGGAGCAGGACCACCCCGAGGGCCGCTAACGACGCGCCAATGATGCCGACGATTCGCCACGGGCCGCCGTTCCGGCGGCTCACCGCCGGTCAGTGCCCAACATCGGACACGGAAGCGATGGGGTCACGGTGACCCTGTGCCCGTCGGTCGTCCGGGAATGGTCTGTGATCGTTGATGGCGGCAACCCTAGATGCATGTGCACCGCCCCATCGGCCGGTGGGGTAGGCCAGGTCACGGCGTGGGGGGTGCCGTGCGCCGTCTCATCCCTCGGATCGGGTCCGACGGCGGCTGGCCAGGAGGAGGAGTCCGGCGCCGAGCAGCACCACCCCGGGGCCGGCCAGCCAGAACAGGTCGAGGCCGGTGAAGGCCAGGGTTGCCGCGGCGGTGCCCGGGCCGGCCACAACGGCTGCGGTGAGCAGGGCCGTCTCCGCCGGGTCCCCGGGTCGGGTCGACGATGCTGTCGACTCCGTCGTGCTCGCCAGGTGCTCGAAGAACGTATAGCAGCCGGGCGCAGTCAGGGTTGTCGGCGGCGTGGTGTAATTCCCGTCGCCGGTCACGTCCAGGACGCCGCTGGCCAGCACGGGCTGGCTCGTCCAGTCGACCTGCGCGCACCCGCCGTTGATGCTGGGGGCCGGACCGAGCAGGGTCCACGTGAGGGCGGCCGAGGCCGGCGACCCCGGTGCGATGCCGAGACCCGACCCGGCGACGGTGATGGTGTCGCGGAAGCTCGCGCCGGCGAGCGTGGCCGTGGTGGTGAGCGTCGGCTGGAACGGCTGCACCAGCAGGACCTCACCGGCAGCGCCGGCGGCGACGGTGGTCGCACCGAGGAAGTTGGCGCCCGAGACCTGGTCGGCCCAGCTGTAGCAGCCGACGGTCCCGACGGTGGCCGGACCGGTAGCAACGGTGCCGTCGGCGGTGACCGGCGTGGTGCCGGTGGCGGCCGTGGCCGCCCCCGCCCACGACACCCCGGTGCACGTGCCGTCGGCCGCCGGAGCCACCGGACCGACCAGGGCCCAGGCGACGGTGCCGGCCAATCCGTCGGTGCCGCTCAGCGTCACCGAGTCGGTGACCGAGGCGTGCGGATGCAACAGGGCGCTGGACGTCGCCGTGACGACCGTCGGTGGGTCCAGCAGGATCGCCGTCTCGGCGGGGATGCCGGCGGCGCTGGTGGCCGCCAGCCGGTCGGTGCCCGCCGGCAGGCTGGCGGTGTAGCTGTAGCAGCCGATGGCGGTGAGGGGGGAGGCCGGGGTGGTCAGCGGCCCGTCGCCGGTCACCGTCAGGGTGCCCGAATCGAGGATCGGGGCCCCCGTCCAGTCGACGGCGGCGCAGGACCCGGCCGAGGGGGGCACCGGACCGAGGAGGTTCCACGTGAGGGCGGCGCTCGGGTCGAGGCCGGTGGTCCCCACGCCGGCCGCCGTCACGGCGACGGTGTCGGCGATCGAGGTGGTGCCGTTGCTCCCGGTGGTCAGGGCGGCGGTGGTGGCCAGCAGTGGTTGATACGGGCGGACCAGCACGACCTCGTTGGCCGCACCGGCCGCCACCGTGGCGCTACCCGGGAAGGTCCCGGTGAGGTCGTCGACCCAGCTGTAACAACCGAGGGCGTCGACGGTGACCGGACCGGTGGTGAGGGTGCCGTCGATGGTGACCGGGGTGGTGCCGTTGCCGAGCACCGGGGCGCCGGTCCAGTTCACGCCGGCGCAGGATCCGGCCACCGGCGTCACCGGGCCGACGAGCTCCCAGTCGAGCGTGCCCGTGTACGCACCGAGGCCGCTGATCGTCACGGCGTCGGTGACCGTCGTGTGGGGATAGGCGAGCGGGCTCGAGGCGGTGGTGGCCATCGTGGGGGCCGGGGGGATCTGGGCCGACTCGGCGATGACACCGGCCGGCGCGGTGTACGCGGCGCTGTCGGTGGTGGCGGCCAGCGTCTCGGTGTAGCTGTAGCAGCTGCCCAGGGTGAGCACCGACGTCGGCGTGGTGTAGGTCGGCGGGGAGTTCCCGGTCACCACGATGGTGCCGGTGGCGGCGGTCGGGGCGCCGGTCCAGTTGACGCCGACGCAGGTGTCGGCCACCGGGGGCTCGGGTCCGAGCAGGGTCCAGGTGAGGGTGCCCGAGGTGGGGGCGCCGGTGGTGTTGCCCGGGGCGATGTCGGTGCCCGAGACGGTGATGGTGTCGAAGGCCTGCTCCACGCCGCCGACCACGGTGGTGGTGATGGCCGTGACCAGCGAGGGCTGGAGGGTCGGTACCGAGATCAGCTCGCTGCCGACACCAGCGGCCACCGTGGTCGGGCCGAGGAAGTTGGCGCCGGTGAGGGTCTCGGCCCAGCTGTAGCAGCCGGGGCCGCCGACGGACGTCCCGCCGGTCGGCACGGTGAGGCCGTTCTGGTCACCGGTGATCGCCTGGGTGCCCTGGGCGTAGGGCGTGGCGGCGGCGGTGCTCCACTGGGCGCCGGTCACCGAGGTGCAGTCGCCCGGGGTCGGGGGCGCCACCGGGCCGACCAGCGACCAGGCGACCGTGCCCGAGAAGCCCGATGTCCCCCCGATGGTGACGGCGTCGGACACCGTCGACCGGGGGGCCACGGTGGCCTGGTTGGCCGTGGTCGACATGGTCTGCGTGGCGACCAGGGCGAAGGTCTCGGACGGGGCACCGGGCGTCGTGGTGGCCACGGGGAGGGTGTCGCCGTTGGTCGCCGCCGCCAGGCTGTTGGTGTAGGAGTAACAGCCGGCCTGGGTCAGGGTCACCGGCGGCGTGGCGTTGCCGGTTCCGTTGACCACGGCGAGGGTGTTGGTGGCCGCCACCGGCGCCGCCAGCCACTGGCCGGTGGTGATGCCCAGACACGAGCCGGGCGTCGCCGGGGCCACCGGGCCGTACAGGGTCCAGGTGAGCAGGGCCGAGGCCGGGGCGCCACCCCCGGCGCCGAGGTCGGAGTTCGAGACCGTCACGTGGTCGACGGCGGTGTTCGTGCCACCGAAGCTGGGCGTGGCCGTCGTGGCCAGGCTCGGCTGGTACGGCACGGCCAGGAAGGTCTCGCTCGGCGAGCCGGCGGGGAGGGTGGTGGCGCCGAGGAAGTTCGGTCCCGACACGGTCTCGGCCCAGCTGTAGCAGCCGACCCCGGCGACGCGGGTGCCGGCGGTGGGCACGGTGAGGCCGCTCTGGTCGCCGGTGAACGCCTGGGTCCCCTGGGCGAGCGGGGTGGCCGAGGCGGCCGCCCAGGCCCCGGCGCTCACCGAACTGCAGTCGCCGACCGTTGGCGGGGTGATCGGCCCGACCAGCGACCAGGCGGCGGTGCCGGCGCTGCCCTGGGAGCCGACGACGGTCAGCGAATCGGAGACCAAGGTGCGGGGGAGGGGCGACGTCTGGTTGGCGGTGGTGCCGACGGCCGGGGCCGGCCCCAGCAGGAACGTCTCGGCCGGCACGCCCGTGGCCGTGGCGGTGGCCACGCCGGCACTCGTGCCGGGCAGGCTGTCGGTGTAGGTGTAACAACCGACGCCGAATCCGTCGAGGGTGGTGGCCGGCGTGGCGTAGGTCCCGTCGCCCGTGACGGTGATGGTTCCGCCGTCCACCGGCACGGGCACCGTGGCCCAGTCGGCGGTGGTGCAGTCACCGGGGGTCGACGGTGTGGCGGGACCGTAGAGGTTCCAGGTCAGGGTGGCCGAGGTGGGGGCGCCGTTGCCGGTCGAGAGGCCGGAGTTGCCCACGATGATCTGGTCGGTCGACGTGTTGTGCCCGGCGTTGAAGAGCGGCGTGGCGGTGGTGTTCAGGCTGGTCGGGTACGGCGTGGCCAGGACCAGCTCGGTGTCCTCGGCGCCGGCCGGCACCGTCACGGTGTTTCCGCCGAGGGTGAACGCCTCGACCCAGCTGTAGCAGCCCTGACCCTGAACGGTCGCCGGGCCGGCGATGACCAGGCCGTCGGCGGCCGGGGTGCTGATCGTGCCCGACGCCACCACCGGCGCCCCGGTCCACGTGAGGCCGGTACAGACGCCGCCCACCGGGGCCAGCGGGACCGACGAAGGACCAGGCCAGGGAGCCGCTCTGGCCGCCGGTCCCGGTGATGGTGACCGAGTCGTCGACCGGGGTCGATGAGTAGGCCGGGAGGGAGGTCTCGGTCGTGGTGGTGCTCACGTTGGGCGTGGTCCCGGTCGGGGCGACCAGGCCCACCTTGGGCGGCTCGGCCGGGAGCGTGATCGTCGAGGGGTTGGAGACGTCGACGGCGTTGGTCGCCGCGCTGTTCCAGGCCACCAGATTGGCGTCGGCCGGATTGTTGGGCACATCGACGGTGAGGGAGACGCTGAAGCCCGTCCCGGCGGCGTAGGTGGCCGAGGACACGAATTCGAGGGCCCGGACGCTCGACGGCGCCGGCTCGGTCGCCGTCCAGTCGTCCACGCACCCCGGTGCGGCCGCGTAGACCTCGGTGCGGCAGGGGTTGGTCGACTGGGAGTACTCGACGGTCACGCCGGCCGGCAGCGGGCCGACGCTGTCGAAGACCGGGGCGAACTGACTGCCCCGGGCGGTGGTGGCCTGTCCGGCGGAGACCCCGGTGTCGCCGACGAAGGGAAGGATGTCGTAGATCACCGGGGTGCCGAGGGTGTCACTCCCGACGTTGGTCCAGTTGAGGGTGTAGGTCCCGTTGCCGCCGAGGGTGGCGTCGCCGATGCCCAGGGCGCCCTTGGGCGGCACGTTGTCGGCGACGTCCGCGTCACCCTGGACCGTCTTGGTCAGGCTGAACGCAGCCCCGCTGGGTTGAACGACCAGGGTGGCGCCGTTCTGGCAGTAGTCCTCCTGGACATTGCCGTCACCGGCGAGATCCAGCGGGTTGTAGGACTCGAGGGCCGCCGCCGTCGTGCCGCCGGTGGTCTGGGTCGGCGTCGTGCAGTCAGGGTTGAGGGGGTTGGCCGTGCCGATGCCCGAGAGGAACAGCTGGTCGGTGTTGGCGTAGGTGCCGAGGGCGGTCGGCGTGGTCAACTCGAAGAAGTTGGTCGGCGGTGCGATGGTCCAGGACCCGCTGGTGGCGAAGTTCGACGCCGGAATGGTGGCTCGGATCAGGTTGCGCCCGGTGCCCTTGTAGTTCGTGAGGTAGGTCACCGTGGCCGGAGCGGTGGTGTTCGTGGTCCCCGAAAGGACGAACGCCCCGCCGGCGGCCACGTTCGACCAACCCATCCCCGACGGCAGCAGGTCGGTCAGCACGACGTCGTTGGTCAGGCCGGCCGGGGTGTTGACGGCGCCCTTGAGGTTGAGGAGGGTGGTCCCGCCGGGACCGGCACCGAGGGTCCCGAAGGACTTGGACACGCCCAGCTGTGGGGTGGGCCCGACGATGAGGAGGTCGGCCGAGGCGGCGATGGGGGCCAGCGGGACACCAGCCAGCTGCGGCGTGGCGGTGGCGGTGTTCTGGAGGACGTCGAGATTGGTGAGCGTGGCGTCGGCGTAGCCCCACAGGGTGAGCACGAGGGCGTTCCCCTCGAGGAACGGGCTGACCGGGAGGTGGACGTTGGCCACGGTGCCGACCGTCGTGTAGTACGCCGAGTCACCGGTGGCGCTCGAGGCGGTCAGGGCCACGACCGCCCCGGTCGAGGTCACCTCGGAGGGCTGCCAGCCGTCGGCGATGGCGGTGGCCAGCCCGGGACCCGTCACCTCGAAGACGGTCGTGTGGAACGCCGGGTCGGTGCAGGCGGGGGCGGTCGGCGCCAGCGACGAGTAGGTCACGCCGCTCAGGTTGCTGAGGCACGGGAGGGGGTCGACGACATCCGTCTCGTACGTACCGGTCAACGGGAAATGGACCGTTGCCTGGAACGATCCCGAGGCCGCCCCGACCGTGTAGGTCGGCGTGGCCGACGGAGTGACCCAGTCGCCCGGGTAGGTGCCCTCGTACTGGTTCCCCGGAAGGCTGGAGATGGCCAGCGGCGCCAGCGAGGTCTTGGTGATGGTCGGGCAGCCGGCGGTGGCACACGTGCCGCCCGGCGCCGTGTCGACCACGTCGATGTCGGCCTCGGCGTCGGTCGAGCCCGAGACGGTGCCCTGGGTGGCGTCGGGTCCTTCGCCGGCGAAGGTGGCGATGTTGCGGAGTGGCTGGCCACCGGGCGGCGGCGCCGGGGTGGGCACCGTGGCCACGATCTGGTAGTCGTTGGGCCCGGTCGCCCCGGGTGCGCAGCCGGTCGGCGTCGAGGCGGAGGTGGGGAAGTTCCAGGTCACGTTCTGGCCCACGACGACGGCCCCCGGTGGTGTCGAGGACACGTAGGTGAGCCCAGCCGGCAGCGGGTCGGTCAGGCTGCCGTCGGTCATGTTCAGATCGCCGTTCCCGTTGGTGGTGCAGGTGGCCGTCAGGTCGTAGGTGACGGTGCTGCCGGCCACGTAGACGCTCCCGCCGTCGCCGGTGAACTTCGTGATGACCGGCGAGGGCCGGGCGGTCGCCTCGCCCGTGGCCGGCGTCGGCACGGTGACCGGGGTGATGTTGCCGCCGGTGAGTGTCGGGTCGAGCGACCAGGTGGTGTGGTTGGGCGTGGTGTCGTTCGGAGGGGTGACCTGCAGGGTGATCGAGCCGCTGTACCCGGCGACGAAGATGCTGTTGGCCAGGGTCAACACCAGGTTGAAGCCACCGGAGCCGTTGGGGACCACGTTCGGGCCCGAGGTCACCAGGCCGGCCGAACCGCTGGTCGCCGAGTACCCCCAGCTGCTCATGTCGGCCGGCGGGGTGTTGGTGCCAGTGAGCGGGATGGTGATGGTGGAGTCGCTCCCGCCGCCACACGACGCGCCGGCCGTGCCCTGGCAGGCCACCTGGATGGAGTAGGTGGTGGGCGAGCCCGAGGGCTGGGGGGCCGGCGCCGTGGGGCTGATGGTGATGAGCGCACTCTCCCCGGCGGCCGAGGCCGGGGTGGCGGCGACGACGGGGAAGAGGCCGAGCAGTAGAGCGACGACGCTGCCGGCCATCCACCAACGGCGGATGCCTCGCCTCTTCGGCCGAGTCGCGTGTTCCCGGTGCTCTGGTCATGGACCTTCCGGCGTGGGTGCCCCGGTCGGCGGGCGGCGGTCGGGCATTCCCTCGTTCCGTCATCGGGGGAAGCGTGCGGAGCTGGCTCGCCGGGGGAGGTGGGTCGGACCGAATTGCAATCCGCAGTTCAATGCAACAAATAGTACACAGCCGCTCTCGTGCAATGCACGTTGAAGCAACACCGATTGGCTCGAGGAACTCGACAGTTTCGAGGCCCGCCGGAGAGTGGCGCGCCAGGCGCGGCGGTTGACGGACGGCCGGCCCTCGGCGAAGGTCCGGGCGATGACGGCGGACCTGGGAACGCCCGACGTGCTCGGGCCGATCGGCGGGGCACGCCCGCCGTGGGGGACCCCTCGGGTCGAGCCCCTCCCGAACGGCTACGTCGTCGTCGAGTACCAGCTGCTCGGCGTGGCCGGCTGCTACCAACGGCTGGCCGGCCCGCCGTCGCCCGCCGCCGACGTCGAACTGGTCGGCACGGCTGCCGTACCGCACTCGCCTGCTGGTCGTCCGGCCCGCCGATCGGGCGCAGTTCAACCACACGGTGCTCCTCAATTGGCAGAACGTCTCGGCCGGCTACGAGCAGTCGGCCCCGAGCCACGGTGAGCTCTACGAGGGCTACGCGTGGGTCGGCGTGAGCGCCCAGGAGGTGGGCCTCTACGGCCCGGCGCTGGGCATGCGGGGTGGGGACCGGCAGTGCCCGCGGCCTGGTCGACGAGGACCCCGAGCGCTACGGCGAGCTACGCCATCCGGGCGACCCGGGATCCTTCGACATCTTCGCCGATGCCGCCCGGGTGGTGGGCCCGGATCGATCCACAGCCGTCGATCCGTTGGCCGGTTTCGATGTGCGCCGGGTCATCGCCACCGGTGCCTCGCAGTCGGCGATGCGCCTCGCCGCCTTCGCCAACGCCCTGCACCTCCGGCACCGGGTCGTCGACGGCTACGTGCTGACCGTCTGGGAGGGTCAGGCGCCCGATCTCCTGGACGGCCCGATCGCCGTGGGCAGCCGCCGGACCATCGATCCGGGACGATCTCGGCGTGCCCATGGTCGTGGTGAACAGCGAGTTCGAGGCGGTGCCGGTCCATCTGGCCGGCGCCGTCGACACGGAACAGATCCGGTACTGGGAGGTGGCGGGTACGCCCCACGCCACCGCCTCCCGGAGCGGGCCGCCGAACGACCGTGGCTGGGAGTCCGAACCCCCTGCGCTACCTCCCCGTCGCCGACTCGGCCATCCGACACGTCCGACGCTGGGTCGAGGAGGGGCGACCGGCCCCCCGGCAGCCCCGGATCGAGATCGACGACGACCCGCGGCCGAGTGTGCGGCGTGACGAGCACGGGAACGCCCTCGGTGGCATCCGACTGCCCGAGCTCGAGGCGCCGGTGGCCGAGTACCGGGGCATGGGTGCGGGCACCGGCACCGGCCTGCCGGCCCTCTACGGCGCCTCCCGGCGCTTCAGCGACGAGGTGCTCCGGTCGATGTACCCCGACCGGCGGGTGTTCGAGGACCGGTGGCGGGGCGCCGTCGAGCGGCTGGTCGCCACCGGGGCCCTGCGACCCGAGGACGCCCCGGGCATGATCGAGCGGATGCACCAGGTCGAGCTGCCACGTCCCTAGGCGTACCCGGTCGTCGGGCAGTTGGCCCGTTACGAGGCCGGGGGCTCCGAACCAGGTAGTGAGGGCCTCGGGCAGCCCGTCGGAGGTCCCCGCTCCCCACCCAGCCGACGTAACCGTCCGGTCGAACGAGGACGGCGCCGGGCGCCGGCACCGATCCCAACACCGGGAGCTCCCAGGGGCCCTCGTAGCGGGCCTCGATCAACGGGACCCGGTCGGCCCACGGGACGAGCGCCGCCCGGCTCGTGGCGGCGAAGTCGAAGAGGCCGGGCCGGGCCGTGTGCAGGAATTCGTAGACCCGTCGGGTGCCATCGGCCGTCACCAGGTCGAGGTCGGGCATGCGTCGCCCGACCAGTGGGTGGTCCCCGCCGAGGTCGTAGTGGACGTCGAGCCCCGAGAGCATCCCGGCGACCCGCCGGCGCGCCGTCGTCCAGGCCGAGCAGGTCGACCAGGACGTCTCGCAGGGCGTCGATCCGCTCGTGCCGTCCCGGAGCGCCATCTGCGCCATGGTGGCCTGCAGCACCCGGGCGCCGACGGATGACGCTCGGCGCGGTACGTGTCGAGCAGGCGGTCGGGGGCGGTGCCGTCGACCACCCGGGCCAGCTTCCAGCCGAGGTTCACGGCGTCCTGCACCCCGATGTTCAGTCCCTGTCCACCCACCGGAGCGTGCACATGGGCGGCGTCGCCGGCCAGCAGCACCCGTCCCGCCCGGTAGTCGACCGCCTGGCGGGTCATGTCGGTGAAGGTCGAGATCCAGTGCGGGCTGTGGACGCCGTAGTCCGTGCCGTCGACCCGGATGAGTGCGTCGCGCAGGTCCTGCAGGGTGGGCGCCGCCGAGCGGTCCACGTCGGGCACGGCGAGGGTGACGCCGATCCGGCCGTCCTCGGCCGGCCCGATGCCGCCACCGCCCCGCAGGCCGAACGTCGGCGTCTCGTTCATCTGGACCTCGGCGATGATCCATCGGGTCGTCGGGTCCCACCCGGCGAATTCGATGCCGGCCGCCTTGCGCACCACGCTCCGGCCCCCGTCGCAACCCACCAGGTACTGCGCCCGCAGCGACGTCCCGTCGGCCAGCGCCACGTCGACGCCGTCGGGGTCCTGGGTGCAGCCGGTCACGTCGCGCTCACGCAGGACGGTGACGTCCAACTCGTCGAGCCAGCCGGCCAGGATCCGTTCGAAGCGGCTCTGCACCAGGGACATCCCGTAGGGGTGCCGGGACGGGAAGTCGCTGATGTCGAGCGGCACCCCGGCGAAGCCCTGGACCTGCAGGGCCGTCCCCTCGGCCAGGAAGCGGTCGACGATGCCCCGTTGGTCCAGCACCTCGATGGTGCGGGCGTGCAGCCCCCGGGAGCGGGCGCTCTCGAGCTGGATACTGGCCCGCCGCTCGAGGACCAGGACCTCGGTCCCGGCCAGGGTCAGCTCCGCCGCCAGCATCATGCCGGCCGGCCCGGCGCCGACCACCACCACCCCGGTGGTGGTCATCCGGCGACCTCCGACGGCCGGTCGGGGACCGGCCGGGAGCCGGTGGCGGGGTGGGGACGGGGTGGTCGGTGGGTCACGGCGAGCATTGTCAGCACACCCGAGGCCCTTGTGGGAAGCCCCCCTCCCCGCGGTACGATGAGCACGGCGAGGTAGGGACGGCCGCAACGTCCAGAAGTAACCGGCACCTGCGGGTCCCGGACCCCCGTTACCGTGTCGGGCACCGCTGGCGTCGGTCGTCGGCGGCGGAGCCTGGAGGGGCGGGACGCCATGGTGGTGGCGACGGGTCCGAGGACGACGGCGACGTCGCGACGCCAGTGGGCGGGGGCACTGCCGCTGGCCGTCCGGGTGGGGAGCCACCTCGTGGTCTGGGCGTGCGTTCTGGTACCGGCCCTCGTGACCCTCGCTCGAGGGTGGATCCCCATCGGCGACTACGCGGCGATCGCCGTTCGGGCCGACAAGGTCTGGTCGCTCCATCCGCCGTTGGTCGGCATGTACTCCACGGCCGGTGTCGGGTTGGGTCACACCGTCTTCGACCCCGGCCCGGCGATGTTCTGGCTCCTGGCGATCCCCGTCCGGCTCGACCCGACCCACGGGCTCCTCTGGGGAGCGGCGCTCTTGTGGGGCGGCGCCCTCTCGGTGGCCATCGAGGGCCTGTGGTCGGCCGACCTCTGGCCCGGTTGCCCGCTGGTCGGTCTCGGGATGCTGGCGCTCGTGTGGTCGTCACCGGCGGTCCTCGACAATCTCGCCTGGAACGCCTACTTCCCGCTGCCCTTCTTCATCTGCGCCGCCGTCCTGGCGGTCGTCGTCGGGACCGGGCACGTCGGCTGGTGGCCGGTGCTGGTCGGGGCGGCCTCGGTGGCGGCGCAGACGCACCTGCTGTACGCCGTGCCGGCCGGGGCGCTCGCCCTCACGGCCCCGGTGGTCGCCCTGGCGCTCGGCGCCCGGCCCCGTCGCTATGGCTGGGCCCTGATCGGGCTGCTCGTCGCCCTGATGCTGTGGATCGCACCCCTCATCCAGAACTTCGGCACCGCTGGAACCTGCGGGCCCTCGTCCGGGGAACCGGCGGCGCCACGAACCTGGGGCCGGCCTTCGGTCTCCGGACCATCGCCGTGGCCGGGGCGCCCTTCCCGATCTGGCTGCGCAAGGAGCCGGCGGGCTTCTACGTCGACGTCGCCTTCTTGTGGGGACGGGCCCCGGCCATGGGCGTCGTCGTCCTGGTGGTGCTGGTGGCCGTCGGCACCTTCGCCGTGGTCACCGGCCGGCGGGCCCTGGCGGCCACGGCGGTCGCCGGCCTCGTCACGGCGGTCGGCTTCGCCGTGTCCTTCGCCCTCATCCCGGGGGTCAACTCGGCCACCGTCGACTACCTGATGATCGTGCTCTGGGTCGAGGGAATGTTGCTCTGGGTCGTCGTCGTCTGGGGCGTGGTGTCGATGGCCCTGGCGGCGTCCCGGGCGCTGGCCCGACGTCCGACGGTTGCGGCATCGGAGGGTCCGGCGCATCTGCCGGTCTGGCTCGGGCTGGGCACCCTCGGCCTCGTGGTGGCCGTCGGGATCGTGGCCGTCCACTCGCTGGTGGCGTCGGACGGCCGCTTCGGCACCAACTGGAGTCCGCAGGAGGCCGACGGCGTACGCGCCGTCACCTCGGCGGTGGGTCGGCTGGGGCCGGGGGGCCCGGTGAACGTCTTGGTCAAGGATCCCGGTGCCGATCCGATCGGCACGCTGGCCGTGGCCGAGGGGGCGGCCTGGCAGCTGAAGGCGAGCGACGTCGACCCCGGCGTCCTCGGGGTGCCGGCGGCCTTCACCGCCCTGCCGCCCTACCGCCGGGCACCGAAGGTCGTGGTGACGTTGCACGACGGGGCGATCGTGGACGTCACGCACACGCCCCCGGCCCACTGACGCCACGGCGCCAACGTTTGGCAACGGTCGCCCCTCGGTACGCTGTAGGTATGCAGCGATTCGCGCTCCGGGTGATCGTGCTCCCCATCGCCATGGCCGTGGGCATCAGGGCGCTGCGGCAGTTCGCGCCGGGTGTCCACGACGCCTACCAACGGGTGTCGGGGCATCCCGACAAGCAGGTGGCCCGCTAGTCGGACCCGGGCGCAACGGGACCCGTACGGTGGTCGTGGCTGCGTCCGGTGCAGGGCGAGCCGATGAGGAGGCCACCGTGGGCAAGCTGATCGTGACCGAGTTCCTGACGCTCGACGGGGTGGCGCAGGCCCCGGGTGGCCCCGACGAGGATCTCGACGGCGGCTTCGAGCACGGTGGTTGGCAGGCGCCGGTGGCCGACGCGGCGTCCGGTGACGTCATCTTCGAGGAGGCGAGCAGGATGGACGCCCTCCTCCTCGGCCGGCGGACCTACGAGCTGTTCGCCGAGTACTGGCCGAACGTCCCCAAGGAGAATCCGTTCGGCGAGCTGCTCAATGGTGTCCCCAAGTACGTGGCCAGCAGCACGCTCGCCGAACCGCTGGGCTGGTCGGGCTCGGCCGTCCTGGCCGGCGACCTCGTCGAGGGCATCACCGCGCTCACCGGTCGACACGACGAGATCCAGGTCATCGGCAGCCTCGACCTGGTGCAGTCGCTGCTGCGGGCCGGCCTGGTCGATCGGCTGAACCTCTGGGTCTACCCGCTGTTGCTCGGCACCGGAAAGAAGTTGTTCGCCGAGGGCACCGTGCCCGCCACCCTGCGCCTGACCGGTTCGGTCACCTATCCGAGCGGTGTCCTCCACCTCACCTATGAGCCGGCCGGCCCGCCCACGTACGGGACCATGGGCCCGGAGTAGGGCACGGTGGCTCGGGACCGGGACGGGTCGCCCGAACCGCGCCCCATGGGTGCGACGGTCCCGGACAGTGCGGCCGATCGGCGGGTCCTCACGGCGGTGTCGCCAGACGGCACGACGGTGTCGGCCACGTCACTCGGGCGGGGACCGACGGTGCTGATCGTCCATCCCGGCGGACAGGACGCCGCCACCTGGGGACCCGTCGCCGACCTGCTCGCCGACGACGTCCACGTGGTGCTGCTCAACCGGCGCATCTACACCCGGCCGGGGGTGGCGCCGCCGCCCTCGCACTCGATGGCCGACGAGGTCGCCGACCTCCTGGCCATCTCGGGGCTCCCGCTCGGTCCGATCCTGCTCGTCGGCCACTCGTCCGGCGCCGTCGTGGCCCTGGAGGCGGCCGTGTCGGAGCCGGGACGCTACGTGGGCGTCGTGGCCTACGAGCCGCCCATGCCCACCACCTCGTTGGTCGGCGGGCCCGCCCTGCGGGCGGCCCGGGCCCACCTCGATCGCGGCGAGCCCGTCGAGGCGATGCGGGTGCACCTCACCGACATCGTGGGCATGCCGGCGCCGATGGTCGACGCCATGCTGGCCGACCCGGATGCGCGGGCCGCCTTCACCCGGTTCGCCGCCGCCCAGGTGGCCGACAACGAGGCGATCGACGGTCTCGGCGTGGGGATGGACCGCTACCGGTCGCTGGCCATCCCGGTCACCCTCGTCGAGGGAGCGCAGAGTCCGGCGCACCTCCGGCGACGGTCGGCCGATCTGGCCTCGGTGCTACCCGAGGTCCGAGTGGTCACCCTGGACGGTCAGGGACACGTCGCCCACCTGAGTGCCCCCGACCGGCTCGCCGGGATCATCCGTCAGGAGGCCCGGCGGCGGTTCGGGGCCTAGCCGGCGACCCGTCGAGGGCCAGCGCCCTCAGGCGATGGCGTCGTCGTCGCTGAGGATCATGCCCATGGCCTGGACGATCACCGAGCGTCGGGCCGACCGTGCGGTCGCCCGCTCCTCAGCGGCCCGGCGCCGGGTCGACAGGAGCGCCACCTCGGCTCCGGTAGCCCGCTCCTCGTTCCCCCGTGCAATCGTCACGGCCGCAGACGATTGCCCAATTCGACACCGCAGACGTGGATGTCGTCTGACCTGCGGTGATGACCGACGGCGTCGCCCCTCGGCCACACCCGACCGCCGGCGAGTGGCCGTTGGCCCACCTTCGCATGCCGGCATCGGCGTCACTAGTCTCCGTCGACATGGCCCGCTATCCGCTGCTCAGCCCCGAATGGGTCGACGCCGTCCGCCTCGTGGTGGAGGACCTGGTGGCGCAGGAGGACCTCACCGGGATCGAGTACACGGTCAGCCAGGAGGTCGTGGACCCCCCGGCCGATCGGGCGACGCCGCTCGGCTGGTCCCTTCACTTCCACGACGGGCGGGTGGAGGTCGGGTACGAGCCGTTGGCGGTAGCCGACCATCGGCTGATCGCCACCTACGAGGTGCACCACGACCTGGCGACACGGGTCTGGGGCGGCGATGCCCGAGTGATGGCCAAGGCACGCGAAGCGTGGGCCGAGGCGGTGGCGGCCGGCACGCTGCGGACCGAGGGCAAGATGTCGGAAGCGCCGCTCCCGGTGCGCGATCTGCTGCTGCGCCTCCACGACCCGCTGGCCGGGCTGACGGAATGACCCGCAGCCCTGCGACCGCTCGTCGGTAGCTCGGCGAAGCGCAATCCCTGGCCGCACCCGGTTGCTCGAGCCACGGCGTTCAGCTGCGATCGGCCGCCGGCGAACCCAAGAGCGCGGCGAGCAACGTGCACCGGACCCAGTCCTCGAACTGGTCGTAGGTGTACCCGGCCCGGCGGACGAGGAGGTCGTGGGTGTCGGGACTGGCGATGACCCAGGCCGTGTCGGCCGCCGCCGCCGGCGTCAGCCCCGGACGGAGCTCCTCGGCGGGGATCCGACCGATCCACCCCGCGAAGGACCCGCGCCGGGCCGCCTGCAACAGCTGCCAGTCCTCGGCCACCTCGGCGTCGACGGCCGCCGCGTCCCGGTAGGTCTGCCAACCGACGGCCGACCGTTCGGCCAGCAGCCGGAACCCGTGCGTCAGCTGGGTCAGGTAGTCGGTGGCGTTCTGGGTCTCGGGTAGCGCCACGATCTGGCTCAGCCCGGCCTGGGGATCGATCATCCGGTCGTCGTCACCGGTGAGCGAGGTCTCCATCACGCCACGCAGGAGGGCCCGTTTGCTGCCCCAGGCCGAGTAGAGGGTCTGGACGGCGACATCGGCCCGCTCGGCGATCCGGGTCACCGTCGCCCCCCGGTAGCCCCGCTCGGCGAACTCCTCCTTCGCCGCCGCCAGTAGGAGCCGCCGGGTCTCTCGGCGAGTGGCCTCGCCGGCCTGGCGCTGTCGGCTCACTCGGCGCGGGTGCGCCGATTCCTGGTTGCTTGCGCCGGCCGGTTGTGTCATGGTTTGGAGCATAGTTCCAATTCAACAGAACTATGTGTCACCTTCGTGTATCGACTCCAAGGGGCTGACGGATGACCGCCATGACCGACACCACCCGTTCTGCCCCGCCGGTCGTCCGGCACGGGGCCATCACGGCCGTCGTCTGTACGGCGTTGGCCGCCGTGACGGCGGCCATGGCGTCGCTGAACGTGGCCATTCCCGACATCGCCCGCTCGACCCACGCCACGGCCACGCAGCTCTCGTGGATCATCGACGCCTACTCGCTGGTCTTTGCCGTCTTCCTTCTTCCGGGAGGGCTGCTCGGGGACCGCTACGGCCGCCGCCGACTGCTCATCATCGGGCTGACGATCTTCGCCGTCGGTTCGGCGGCGGCCATGGCCGCCTCCGACGCCCGGGTGTTGATCGGTCTCCGGGCCGTCATCGGCCTCGGCGCGGCGCTGGTCATGCCGGCCACCTTGTCCACCATCACCGCGACGTTCCCCGAGGACAAGCGGACCAAGGCGGTCAGCATCTGGGCCGGGGTGGCCGGCGGTGCGGCCGTCCTCGGGTTGGTGATCTCCGGCGCGTTGCTCGAGGCGTTCTCGTGGCGGTCGGTGTTCGCCGTGAACGTCGTCCTGGCGGTCGTCGCCCTGATCGGCACGTTCGTGATCGTTCCCGAGTCGGCCGACAAGAACGCCCCCCGACTCGACCGGGGGGGCGCCGTGCTGTCGATCGTGGCCCTGGTCGCCCTCGTCTACTCGATCATCGAGGCGCCCGACGCCGGGTGGGTCTCGGCCCGGACGCTGGTCGGCCTCGGCGTCGGCCTCGTGATCCTGGTCGTCCTGGTGCTCTACGAACTACGGCAGGAGCACCCGATGCTCGATCCGCGCATCTTCCGACGCCACCGGCTGAGTGGGGGGAGCATTTCGATCTTCGTCCAGTTCTTCGCCTTCTACGGCTTCATCTTCCTGTTCCTGCAGTACCTCCAGCTGATCCGGAAGGACTCGGCTCTGATCGCCGCCGTCAGCGTGCTGCCGATGGCCGCCGCCATGCTGCCGGTGTCGCGGGCGTCGGCCGTCCTGGCCGCCCGGTTCGGCTCCCGGCAGGTGTGTGCCGTCGGGCTGGTCCTGATCGCCGGCGGGTTGGTGATCCTGGCCCAGGTCCAGCCCGACACCTCCTACGGCATCCTGGCGGTCGGCCTGCTGGTGCTCGGGGCCGGCATGGGCCTGGCCATGACGCCGGCCACCTCGGCGATCACCTCGGCCCTGCCCCGAACGCAGCAAGGCGTGGCATCGGCCATGAACGATCTGTCCCGCGAGGTGGGCGGGGCCCTCGGGATCGCCGTGCTCGGGAGCATCCTCATCCAGGTGTACCGGAACCACCTCCGACTCCCCGGTGTGCCGCCGGCGTTGGCCGCCCAGGCCAAAGAGTCGGTGGCCCTGGCCTCGCACCTCGGCGGTCCGGTGGCCGCCCACGCCAGTTCGGCGTTCGTCGACGGGGTCCAGATCGCCTTCTACGCCGCCGCCGGGGCGATCGTGGTCGCCGCCGTGGCCGTCATGTTCCTCCTTCCCCGTCGGGACCCGAGCACCGCCGCGGAGGTCGAAGGCCCGGTCGACACGGAGCTGGCGGCTCCGACCGGCACCAACCGGGTCACGGTCAGCTAGCAACCGGGCGAGGTGGGGCGCTCGACGCGGCCACCGGCCGGGTGGGGCTGGCTCACGACCCCTCCTTGGGGAATTCGGTGACGGGATGGGGTGTGGACGACCCTCGGGGCCAGGTTCGACCACCGGGCGCCACCGCCGCACCCGAACGCAGGGGATTCCTTCGTTCTCCGGCGTCCGACCGGCGGCCGGCGAGCGCCGGGACGACCCCCCGGAGGTGGACGGCTGCCTGTGGATTTCGCAACCGAACCCACAGACGGCCTACAGCGTTTCCCAAGAATTCATTCTCCCGTGGAGGATTCGTCACGGGCCGATGTGGTCCAGTGACGGAGGCATCCGGTGCTGGACCGGAGCCGCGCTGATGAAGGAGCCGCTCAGTGTTCAAGCGCAAGCGATTTCGGGCGCCCCTGGTCGCCACCGCCGCAATCGGGTTGGTGTTGGGTGGTCTGGCCCCGGTGCTCCTCGCCGGCGGCACGCCGGCCTCGGCGGACCTCATCCCGCACGATGTCGCGACCCAGAGCCCGATCAAGCACGTCGTGGTCATCTTCCAGGAGAACGTCTCCTTCGACCACTATTTCGGCACCTACCCGAACGCCACCAACACCTCGGGCCAGCCCTTCACGGCGGCCGCGGGCACGCCCCCGGTGAACGGCCTGACCCCGGCCCTGCTGACCAGCAACCCGAACGGCGTCAACCCGGCCCGGCTCGACCCGAGCAGCCCCAACGGCGTCCTGATCTGCGACCAGAACCACGACTACACGCCGGAGCAGTACGCCTTCGACGGCGGCAAGATGGACCGCTTCACGGCGGCGTCGGGGACGGCGACGGTGACCGGCAACAGCCCGACCGGCCAGCCCTGCACGACGGCCATGACGATGGACTACTACGACGGCAACGGCACGACCGGCCTGTGGAACTACGCCCAGCACTTCGCCATGAACGACAACTCGTTCGGCACCACCTTCGGGCCGTCGGCCCCCGGCGCCATCAACCTGGTCTCCGGTGACACCGGCGGTGTCGGCACCATGGTCAACGGGGCCGACACCGACGGCGACACGGTGGCCGACGGGATCGGCGGGAACACCCTGATCAGCGACGCCCAGCCGTACTACGACGACTGCTCGAGCCGCGATGCGGTGACCATGACCGGTCAGAACGTCGGGGACCAGCTGAACGCCAAGGGTCTCAGCTGGGGCTTCTTCCAGGGCGGCTTCAACCCCAACACGGCCTACACCGGCCCGGCCAACGGCCCGTCGACCTACACCTTCGCTCCGGCCGGTGCGGCGACCTGCACCACGGCCCACAACGTGGGGGCGGCGATCGGTGGGACCGGGACGACCGGCGCTGCGCCGTACGGCACCAAGGCCGACTACATCCCGCACCACGAGCCGTTCCAGTACTACGCCTCGACGGCCAACCCGCACCACCTGCTGCCGACGTCGCTCGCCGCCGTCGGGACGGACACCGCCTCGCCCGGGCAGTTCAACACGGCCAACCACCAGTACGACACGAGCACCTTCGACTCGATGGTGTCGGCCATCAAGTCGGGTTCGCTGCCGGCTAGCAACTTCCCGGCCGTCAGCTACCTGAAGGCGCCCGGCTACCAGGACGGCCACGCCGCCTACTCGGACCCGCTCGACGAGCAGAACTTCGTGGTCAACGAGATCAACTCGATCGAGCAGCTCCCGACCTGGAGCAGCACGGCCATCGTGATCGCCTACGACGACTCGGACGGCTTCTACGACCACGTCTACAGCGGGGTCTCCAACCCCTCGACGACGGCGGTCGACGCACTGACCGGCACCGGCCAGTGCGGCACGGGGACGCCGATCGCCAACCAGCAGGGTCGGTGCGGCTACGGCCCCCGCCTCCCGCTGATGGTCATCTCGCCCTACGCCAAGCAGAACTACGTGAGCAACACCCTCACCGACCAGTCCTCCATCTTGAAGTTCATCGAGTGGAACTGGAACCTCGGGTCCATCTCGGGATCGGCGGCCAACACGGCCGGGTCGCTCAACGACATGTTCAACTTCAACAACGGGGGCTCCACTCCGGCGTTGCTGCTGAGCGCCACCACCGGTGAACCGACGGCCACGCCGACCAACCCGAACAACGGCTACCGCATGGTGGCCAGCGACGGGGGCGTCTTCGCCTTCGGGACCTCGCAGTTCTACGGATCGATGGGGGGCACCAAGCTGAACGCCCCCATCGTGGGGTCGGCCAGCACCCCCGGCGGCCAGGGCTACTGGTTGGTGGGCTCCGACGGCGGGATCTTCGCCTTCGGGAACGCCAAGTTCTTCGGCTCGATGGGCGGCAAGCATCTCAACCAGCCGATCGTGGGCATCACCCCGACGCCCGACGGCCAGGGCTACTGGCTGGTGGCGGCGGACGGCGGGATCTTCGCCTTCGGTGACGCCAGCTTCCAGGGCTCGATGGGCGGCAAGCAGCTCAACAAGCCCATCGTCGGCATCACCGCCACCACGACGGGTAGCGGGTACTGGTTGGTGGCCTCGGACGGCGGGATCTTCGCCTTCGGTGACGCCACCTTCCAGGGCTCGATGGGCGGCAAGCAGCTCAACAAGCCCATCGTCGGCATCGCCCGTGACCAGAGTGGCCTGGGCTACTGGATGGTGGCCTCCGACGGCGGGGTGTTCACCTTCGGTGATGCCGTCTTCCAGGGCTCGATGGGGGCCACGCCGCTGAACCAGCCGATCGTGGCCATGGTCCCGTCGACCGCCGGCAACGGCTACTGGATGTTCGCCAAGGACGGCGGGGTCTTCGCCTTCGGCGGTTCGAGCTTCCAGGGCTCGGTGCCCGGCGCCCACGTCTCGATCACCAACGTCGTGGGAGGCACCTCACCCCTGTGAGTGGCCCAGCAGTCCGTAGGGCCCGAAGCGGCCGGCGCGTGATGCGCCGGCCGCTTCGGCGCGTCCTGGGTCGGATGGGGACCATCGCCGGGGTCGCCCTGTTGGCGACCGCGTCACGGCCTCGGTCGCCGGGGGAGGTGCCGGGGCCGCCTCGGTGGCCAAGGTCGAGGTCGCCACGGGCGCCTGTGCACCGGGGTGGTCAGCCCCCCCGGTCGGGGACGACCACCTTCTCGGTGGACAACACGGGTCGTGACGAGCTGGCGGTCGAGCTGGTGGGCGGGCGCCAGCAAGCCGTCTACGCCGAGGTCGAGCGGCTGGCCCCCCACACGTCGCTCGCCCTCCAGGCCGTCCTGCCCCCCGGGCGGTACTCCTGGCAGTGCGAGGACTTCGACGGCACCGTCACCCACTCGGCGGCGGCCACCGTGCACGGGCCGAAGGTCACCGACGCCCACCCGTTCGTGCAGGTCACCCAGAGCCAGCTCATCTCGTCCACCCTCGCCTACCGGGCCAGCGTCGCCGCCGGCCTGGCTCAGCTGTCCACCGAGGTGGACCAGCTCACGGCGGCGGTCGACGCCGGCAACGTGGGCCAGGCCGAGGCACTGTGGCTGACGGCCCACATGCAGTACGAACGGCTGGGGGCCGCCTACGACACGTTCGGGGACCTGGGCGACGAGATCGACGGGCTGCCCAACGGCCTGCCCGGCGGCGTGAACGACCCGAAGTTCACCGGCTTCTTCCGCCTGGAGTACGGACTGTGGCACGGCCAACCGGCCGGAACGCTGGCGGCGGTGGCCGGCACCCTCGACCAGGACGTCCACTCGCTGGTGGCCCAGTTCCCGACGCTCCAGACCGACCCCAACAACGTCGCCCTGCGGACCCACGAGATCCTGGAGAACACCCTGCAGTTCGAGCTGACCGGGGAGAGCGACCAGGGGAGCCACACCAACCTGGCCACCGCCCGGGCGAACGTGGACGGGACCGAGATGGCGCTGGCCGCCGTCACCCCGCTGCTCCGCCTGTACGACCCGACCGTGCTCAAGCAGGCCACCAGCGGCCTGGCCGGGCTGGCCACCCTGCTCCAGGGCTACCAGCAGCCGGGGGGCGGCTGGACGCCGGTGCAGAGCCTGACCACGACCCAGCGCGAGCAGCTGGACTCGGCGGTGAGCGGCCTGCTCGAGCAGCTCGACACGATCCCCGACGTCCTCGAGCTGGCGCCCACGCCGGCATCGGACAACGACTGATGGCCCCGACCGACGACACGACGCCGCCCGGGGAACGCCGGACCGGGCTCTCCCGCCGGCGGTTCCTCCAGGCCGGGTTGGCGGCCACCGCCGGCCTGGCCGCCGCCGGGACGGTGGCGGACGTCGCCACGGCCGGCGCCGCCACGCTGGGCGGAGCCGCGACCACGCCCGGTGGCGCGGCCGGGGAATCCGGCGGTCCTCTTCGGCGACCGGCAACTGGCCGTCCTGCAGGCCCCGGCCCGGACGAGCTCGTTCGTGTCCTTCGACGTCACCGCCGGCTCGCCGGCCGAGCTCCAGGACCTCTTCCGGACGATCAGCGAGCGGCTGCGGGTCGTCTACCAGGGCGGGACGCCGGCCGACGCCGGCCCCGCCTCGCCCCCGACCGACAACGGCATCCTGGGTCCCGACGTGCCGGTCCACCAGGTCACCGGGGTGGTCGGGGTGGGAGCCTCTCTGTTCGACGAGCGCTTCGGTCTCGGGGCCCGCAAGCCGGCCCATCTCACCACCATGGTCTCGTTCCCGAACGACAACCTCGATGCGGCGACCTGTCACGGGGACCTGAGCCTGCTGCTGCTGGGCCAGGAGTCGGACTCGGTCGTCCATGCCCTGCGTGACGTGACCAAGCACACCCGTGGCGCCATGCAGCCCCGCTGGCGGGTCGACGGTTTCTCCAGCGTGCCCCGACCGTCGGGCACCCCGAGGAACCTGCTCGGCTTCAAGGACGGGACGGCCAACCCCGAGGTCGCCTCGGCCCCGGTCATGGACGCGCTGGTGTGGGTGGACGGGACGGGGCCCGAGCCGTCGTGGACGGCCGGCGGCACGTACCAAGTCGTCCGGGTCATCCGTCAGCTGGTCGAGTTCTGGGACCGGGTGTCGCTGTCGGAGCAGGAGAACATGATCGGCCGGCGACGGGCCACCGGGGCACCGCTCGGCGGGAACGTGGAGACCGACGTGCCCGACTACAAGAACGACCCGCACGGCAACGTGATCCCGCTGGACGCCCACATCCGGCTGGCCAACCCCCGCACCACCGCCTCCGAACCCAGCCGCATCTTGCGCCGGGCGTACAACTACGACCGGGGCATCGACCTCAACGGCAACCTCGACCAGGGCCTGTTGTTCACCTGCTACCAGCAGAACCCGAAACGCCAGTTCGAGGCCGTCCAGCGTCGGCTGATCGACGAGCCGCTGGTCGACTACATCAGCCCGACGGGCGGTGGCTACTTCTTCGTCCTCCCAGGGATGACGAACGCCCAGGACTACCTGGGCCGGGGCCTCTTCACGGCCTGAGCATCGCCACGTCGCACGCCGGTTGGGCCGACGTGCGACGTGGCCGACAACGCCGCCGGGCTCAAGCGGCGGGAGTGGTGGACGTCGTCGGTGACGAGGTCGTCGGCGAGGCGACGGCGGCCGTGCGGCTGCGGACCGAGATGGCAATGCCCGAGGACTGGGTCACGAGGGCCCGGTCCCCGTCGACGACCTGGGACTGGGGAAGACCCCTGAACTTGGTCGAGCTGTTGATGGTGGCGGTCACCACCACGCCGTCGGGGCGGGTCACCGAGATCGACGACGAGGAGACCGCCGTGACCTTGCCTCGATCGAGGTCGATCGTCTTGAACCCGGTCTTGGTCCGCACGATGAGCTCGGCGTGCTCGGTCCGGGCCAGGATCGATCGGCGGGCGGCGTGCACCGCACTCGAGTTCTGCGATGCGCCGGACGTCGAGGAGGCGGCCCCGGCCGGAATGGCGGCCACCCCGAGGACGAGCGCCGCAGTGGCCCCGGCGGCGAGCGCAGTGGTTCGGGTAACTCGTTGGCGGTTCATGGTTCCATCCTCGCTGGGTGCACGTTGGTCGCCGGACGTCCCTTTGGACGCCCCTCACGCTGACAGGTACCACTTCAACGCATCGATGTGAGCTGCTGGAGAGCAGGGTGTTAGGGAAGTGTGAGGGTCAGCCCGATCGGGCGGCGTTCGGTCGACTGACGACAGGCCGACTGTCAGGCTGTCGAGGATGGAAGAGCCCCGAAGGACGGTGGTGGTCGTCGAAGACGATCCCCGGATCGCCGATCTGGTCGAGCTCTACCTCCGGCGCGAGGGCTTCCGGGTGGTGCAGGCGCCCGACGGCCAGCGGGCGATCGGTGCCGTGGAGCGTGAACGCCCCGACATGGTGGTGCTCGACGTCGGACTCCCCGGCGAGTTCAACGGTTTCGACGTCTGCCGGATGCTCCGGTCGAAGAGCGACGTCCCGGTGCTCTTCCTCACCGCTCGGGACGAGGAGGTCGACCGTCTGTTGGGCCTCGAGTTGGGCGGGGACGACTACCTGACGAAGCCCTTCTCGCCCCGGGAGCTGGTGGCCAGGATCCGGGCCATCCTGCGTCGGACGAACCCCTCCCCGAAGCCGTCCAGCAGCCTGCTCGTCGGCTCGATCGAGATCGACCTGGCTCGCCGCGAGGTGCGCGACGGCGGTCCACCGGTGCCGCTCGCCACCCGTGAGTTCGACCTCCTGGCGTACCTGGCCGAGCACGCCGGCGTGGTCCTCAGCCGCCGCCAGCTGCTCGACGCAATCTGGGGCGACGGCTGGATCGGCGATGAGCGGACGGTCGACGTCCATGTCCGGCAGCTCCGGCGGAAGCTCGGTCCAGGACTGTCCCTGGCGACGGTCTGGGGCGTCGGGTACCGACTCGGATGACCGGCGGGATCCGGAGCACCGGCGAGGGGGACGGGTGCGACGCCGGCTGACGGTGGCGCTCCTCGGCCTCGTCGCCGGGGCCCTACTACTGGCCGGCGTCGGGACCCTGTTGGCCGCACAGCGCGACGCCCGTCACCAGGCCGCCGCCCAACTGGCCGAGCAGGCCCAGGTCATCGCCAGCAGCGCCCCGGACGTCCAACATCCGGCGCAACTGAAGGTGGTCCGGCGGGTCCTCCGCCTCGAGCAGGCCGAGATCGTCGGTCTCGAGACCCTCGGGCGGTTCCCGGGGCTCCTCCCGGGCGATCTGACGGCGGCCGACCTCGACCCGGCGGCGCTGATCGCCGGCCACCCGACGTCAGGGGTGAGCGGGGACGTGGCCTACGCGGCGGTGCCGGTCCACCCCACCACGGCCGAGCGGGTGCGCCTCCGCCTCGGTCCGCACCCGGTCGTCGTGCTCACCCGGCGGGTGGGCTCACTGGGTCCCAGTTGGGTGTACTTCGTCCTGATCGGGGCGGCCACCCTCCTGTTGGCGGCGATCGTGGCCTGGCGCCTGACCCGGCGGGTGACCCGCCCGCTGGTCGAGGTGGTCGACGTCTCCGAGCGCATCGCCCAGGGTGATCTCGAGGCCCGGGTGGCCGTCCACGACGGCGACTTCCCGGAACTGGCGTCGTTGGCCGCTTCGATCAATTCGATGACCGACAGCCTCGCCCGGTCCCGGATGGCCGAACGGGAGCTCCTCCTCTCGGTCACCCACGACCTGCGGACGCCGCTCACCTCCATCCGTGGCTACGCCGAGGCGGTCATCGAGGGTGCCGCCGACCCCACCCAGGCGGCACAGGTGATCGTCGGTGAGGCGGGGCGACTCGAGCGCCTCGTCGCCGACCTCCTCGACCTGGCGCGCCTGCAGATGGACCGGCTCTCGATCGATCTGCGATCGGTCGACGCCACCGCGGTGGTCCAGCAGGTCGTCGAGGGGTTCCAGCCCTTGGCGACCCGGAACGGGCTCACGATTACGGCCGGGGTGCCGGCGGCGGCGGTGCCGGTCTGGGCCGACGCCGGCCGACTGGCCCAGGTGCTCGCCAACCTGATCGAGAATGCCGCCAACTTTGCCGACGCACACGTCGTGGTGTCGCTCCGTGCCCCCGACCCTGGTGCCGGAACGTCGGTGACGCTGACCGTCGACGACGACGGCGCCGGGATCCCCGAACGTGAGCAACAACGCATCTTCGAGCGCTTCTACCGGACCGACCAGGAGCCGGGACGCAGGATCGGCACCGGGATGGGGCTGGCCATCGTGGCCGAGCTGGTGGCGGCGATGGGCGGCACGATCGCCGTCGTCTCGCCTCGTGACGATGGACGCGGCACCCGCCTACAGCTGGCCCTCCGAGCGGCTCCCCTGGAGGGCACGGGGTAGTGCCCGCCTGGGCTGCGCAGTAGGCGCCGAGGGTCGGTCGCGGGGCGCCGGACGGCACCGCTCCGATGGGTTCGCCGACACCAGGAGCGCCGACCCTCGGAGGGCTCGGGGAACGGCGAGGTCATCTCGTAGGGGGGCGGACGACGGCATCGGCCCCGCTGACATGGCCGCAGGCCCGGGCCGGGCCCGCACAGCCGTTGATGAGCCCGGTGAGCGTTGGCTGATCCCAGGCGTTGATGAGGTCCCCGTGTGCAGTATCGGTTGAGCCCTGTTCTCCGGGCCCCATCGAGAGGGTGAGGCCGACGTTCGACGTGATCGGGTACACGACGTGGAAGATCACCGTCGGGATCCGCACCGGGTACCCGGGCGGGCAGCCCCGTCCGACCGGGTAGGCGACGTTGGTCTGGTTGGCACCGTCGAGTTGCGAGCCGTCCCAGCACGAGGGAAAGGTGATGCGGAGCTCGAGACCGGCGGTGCCGGCACAGTTCACCGGCAGGGCTGACGCGGGCTGTACGGCGGTCCCGGCACAGCGCCAGTCGATGACGGTGATGGGCTGCGGGCCGGTGGCGTTCTCGTTGCCGGCGATCATCGTCAGGCCCGCCGGCGGGGCCACGACGGCGGGTGAGGTGCCCTGGAGCCGGGCCCAGTAGATGAGGTTGCGCAACGGCGTGACCGCAGCCCCGTTCTGGTACAGCACGGGGGTCCAGTAAGCCGAAGCGTCCTTGCTCGTCGAACAGGTGGTCGCGCCACCGACCAACGTGCTTGCGGTCGAGCTCGCCGAGGTGGCCGTGTTGCCGAAGAAGTCGTGGGCCATCGAAAGGCCCGGTCTGGCGGGATGCAGAATCGGATCGTCGTTCGCCTCGTGGCTGTAGCGACAGGTGTCGGTGATGATGACCGAGGCACCGGGAGCGGCCGCAGACGGAGTCCCGCCGGCCGCCGTCGTCGGGGGCGTCGTCGGTACCGTCGGTACCGTCGGGGGAACTGTGGTGGGGGGATCTGTCGAGTTCGTGGTCGAGCTCGATGTCGAGGGAAGGTTGGTCGCGGATCGAGCAGGGGCGACACCGCCCGAGGTGAGGGCAACGCCGGCAACCACACCGCCGACGCACACCACGACGACGGTGGCCGCGACGACGGTGGCTCGTGCGCTCCGGCCGTTCAAGAGCCTGTCAATCCCGGCATGGTGGCTACCTCTCGATCCCCGCAACCAGGATGAAGCCGAAAGATGATCAGCGAATCATCCAGGTGTGAGGGAAGTGTGAGGGAGGCTACGGTCGGGCCGCCCAACGGCGACGCACGCCGCAGCCGCACCGCGCCACCTGCGTCTGGCGGTTCGCTCGCCCGATACGGGGCCGCAGCATCACCCACCGGTCCGTGTTCAGCTTCCCCGACAACGCCAGGGAGCGATAGTCCGCACCGTGGCGTGGGCTACCACCCAACGCCCTCGATTTACAGACCTGGCCTTCCAGCCCGTTCACCCGTCGGTAGCCGTGGACGGTCAGTGATATCCAGACGACCGCCTCGTCCGGTCGCACGAACACGACGGCGTCGCACTCGACCCTCACGGATCCAGGATCATGCCAACCCGAGTGGCGAGGACTAGATGCGACCTGGTCAGCCCCACCTTGCACGTTGAGGAGGGTCGTGCCGTTCGCTGTCACCTCGTTGTAGTGGGTGACCGCGTACTCGACGGCGGCCCTCGCTTCGGCTTGATCCTCTGGTGGCGGTGCCACGGGTATGTGCTTGCTGCTATCGACAGGAGGCGGGATCGACGTGTTGAGAAGGCCTTCACCCGCTCTGCCCGGTCGTCGCCGATGCAGGTGGTCGTGAACGGCCCGATCCACCGCTCGGGCATCGGAGCGATCAACCCCGGTCAGTCGGCACCGAACTGCGTTGCCATGCGGAGCGCCCGGTCGATCCTGCGTCTCGCCCCTGCGGCTTCCGATGGTGTCAACTCGAAGAGCCCGTCATCGATGGGGTCATCGAGGACGAGGCCGCTGTACTCGTCGATGGCACAGGTTTCGCCGTCGATGGAGCCGACATGTCGCAGAACGATGCCGGTGGAAAGGTCGAACCAGAACGTGTGGTCGACGCCGATCGGATACAGCTCGGGCAGGCCTCGGCGTTCCCCGCTCCTCAGCCGAGCCGGCGAACGGAGGCAGGATCGCCCCCCTATCTCGGCACTCGTCGGGTCCTCGAAGTCGAACGTTCCCAGTAAGCGCCTCGGTCGTAGCAAGCGCCCTCCTGCGAACGACGAGTCGAGTTCGGGAGTGGGCAGTTCGTGTTCGCTCAACCGCTCGTCGGGGCCGGTCCATCGAGTGATCCCGTTGCACACATCGATGCGGCCAGCCGACTCGACACGCCACTTCGTGGGGGGTTCGGCCCACACCTCCAAGTGGTTCTCGGCCAGCGCCGTGGACCCGGTTGGGCCAGGAAATCGCGAGGCGATCAGCCGCTCGCTCGCCAACCGGTCCATTGCTCGCCACGCCCGCTCGTGGTGGCGCCACTCCCAGAGTCGGGCGTGGAGCCTGCTGATGCCCCGGGGGGCATCGTCGATCAGCTCCAGCAGGTCGCCTCGAGCAGACACGACCCAAGCCTATGACCGGGCCCGGCGCGCTTCCTCGGCCTCCTGCCTCAATCCGGCCTAATGGTCAGTCGCCGCTCAAGGCGGCCCGCACCGCCTCGACGATCTCGTCACTGATCGGGTCGCCCTCGGTGGCCCGGGCCAGCGCCAGGCCGCCCATGAGCATCGAGAGGCGGGCCAACGACTCGGCGCGGTGTTCCGGGGTTCCGTCGTCGGCGAGCGCCTCGACGCCATCGGCAAAGGCACGAACCCCTTCGACGAACGACGCCCGCACCGGACTGTCACGGTCCGTGCGGGCGATGTCGCCACTGAGCGAGGCCAACGGGCACCCGTGGGCGACGTCGGAGCGATGGGTATCGGACAGATAGAAGTCGATGAACGCCGCCTCGGGGTCCTCGGCGCTGCGCTTGAACTCGCGCAGCCCCTCGATCTGTTCGGCAAAGGCGCGAGTACAGGCGATCTGGGCCAGCTGCTCCTTGGAGCTGAAGTGCCGGTAGAAGCCGCCTTGGGTCATCCCGGCGGCCGCCATCAGCTCGGGCACGCTCACCCCGTCGACTCCCCGCTCGCGGAACAGTTCGGAGGCGGCCTCGATCACCTGATCACGATGCCGTTCGGCCTGCTCCTTCGAAGATCGTCCCATCGCCTGGCCCCTTCCCGAAGATTTTTAGATGACGGCCTTGCATCTATTCTACTGTCGTGTATAGATTATGAACATCATCTAAAAGGCCCTCGGGGCCGTTCTGAAAGGAAGGCCACCATGACCAACGTGCTGCTCGTCGTCTCCGGCGCCGACCACTGGACCTTGAAAGATGGCACCGAGCACCCGACCGGCTTCTGGGCCGCCGAGTTCATCCACCCCCACCAGGTCTTCACCGCAGCGGGCTATGACATCACCATCGCCACGCCCGGCGGGGTGACCCCGACGCTCGACGAAGTCAGCCTCCGGCTGGACCTCAACGGCGACGACCAGTCGGCGGTCGACGCCCAGCGCGCCTACCTCGCCGGCCTCGGGGACGCCTTCACGAAGCCCGCCCGCCTGGAGGACGTCGATCCGGCCGACTACGACGCCGTCTTCGTCGCCGGTGGCCACGGGCCGATGGAGGACCTGGCCGACAACCCCGTGATCGGAACGATCTTCTCGGCCGTCTACCCGGACAAGCAGAAGGTCGCGGCCGCCGTCTGCCACGGCGTCGGTGCGCTCCTGCCGGCCCGGGAGTCCGACGGGTCCTGGACCTTCGCCGGAAAGAAGGTCACCGGTTTCACCGACGAGGAGGAGACCGCCTTCGGCTTCGGGGACAAGGCGCCCTGGTTGCTCGAGACCCGTTTGCGCCAGAGCGGTGCCGACTTCGACGGTGGTCCCGCCTTCGGTCCCCAGGTCGTCGTGGACGGCAATCTCATCACCGGGCAGAACCCTGCGTCAGCACAGCCGGCGGCCGAAGCGGTCGTGGCGTACCTGAACGAACACGCGCCGCTCAAAGGCGTAACGACGGAGGTCTCGCCCACCCGCCAGCGAGGTATCACGACCGACTGCGCTCCGGCCCGGCCACGGAACGAGCCTCCGACTAGCCGGTCGGAGGCTCGTTCGCGCCCGCTGCCACGACGTGGTCGACGAAGACCCGGACCAGTCGCTCGCGAGCCGGAATGGGACCCGCCGGGCTGGTGCCTTCGAGCTTCGCTCCGCACGTGCACGAAGCAATCGAGCCCCACAGCAAGGGGTCCTCCGTCGTGACCCTCGTGCGGGGCGAACCGAGCAGGTGGTCCTCGGCGGCGGGCAGATCAGAGGAGTTGTGGGCAGAGCGCTGAGCCACCGGGAAGCCTTCGTCTAGGGGTGAGCCGAGGGTAGGTGCCTAACCCCGGTTCCTGTCCAGAACCCGGTGTTGCACCCCGGTCCCGGTTCGCTGGCCACCGATGGCGGCTCCGCCGTGCGTTTGGTTAGTCCGTGCTCCAGAACATCGCCGCGGCTGCCCGGACACACGGTGGAAGACCGGCGGGACCGGGCAGAGTGCGAGCCTCGGAGCCCCCCGTCGGGTCTCGCTGGCACCGGCCCATCCCGTCATGTCGAGCCATCACCACACCCCGGGCACCAGCCGCCGCCGGTTCGCGGCAAATGCTCGGTACGGCTCACCGAGACCGTCGAGAAGGACCCGTTCCTCATAGCGGATCCGCACGATGAGACCGACCAGAGGCACCACGACGATGACGGCCAGCGCCGCCCAATTTCCGAGGGCCAGGCCAAAGCCCAGGAGGGTCACGAGCAGTCCGGTGTAGGACGGATGTCGCACCCATCGGTACGGGCCGGTCTCGACGACGGTCTGGCCTTCTTGTAGCCGGACATCGGTCGTGAAGAATCGGCCGAGCGTGAGGATCGACCACTGCCGGAGGACGATGCCGGCTCCCATGAGGATCAGGCCTAGGACAAAGATCGGCCATCGACCGATTGAGATCGTCGGCCACAGCCAGGTCCCGGCCAGCACCACTGCGCCAGCGATCCCCCCGCCGATGGACAGGAACACCGTGACCAGGCTGAACCGCTCTGCTCGAGACCCCTGCCGGTTGACGGTGCTGCGCAGTCGAATCCGAAATTCCAGCGCCACGAAGACGCCGACCAACACGTAGAAAGCGATCTTCGCCGCCGGGTCGGTGTAGGGGAGTGGCTGCACGGGGCCGGTCTACACCGCCGACCCAGTTGCTGGGCCTCCTCGTTGCCGCGCCGATGCTCGTCGCCATCGTGCCGCTCGTGGGGTAGGGGGGCCGCAAGATGAACCCGACAACCGATCGGGCATTCCGCAGGTTGTAATCCGGGTTACAGCGAAGAACTAGTGGGCCGTGCGGGTCTCGATCCCGCCACCTTGGGATTAAAAGTCCCCTGCTCTTCCCGATGAGCTAACGGCCCGCTCGACAAGGTACCCGGTCGGCCCGAGGCCGCCGGAGTGGTGAGGTTGGTCCGGGTGGTTGCGCTACCTTCGGCCACGTGACCGACCCGACGACCCGACGACCGGTCCCCGGCGGCTGACTGGATGTCGACGTCCTCGACGGTCCGGATCGTCCAGATCTCCGACACCCACCTGACCCACCTGGGCGGGGTGACGAACGCCAACTTCGAGAAGTTGGCGGACTACATCAACGACGAGCTCCGACCCGACCTGGTCGTGAGCAGCGGCGACCTCTCGCTGCTCTCGCCGGACCTGGCGGCCGACCGGGCCACGGCCCACCAGCTCCACCGCCTCCTGACGCCCCCGCTACGGATCCTCCCGGGCAACCACGACGTGGGTGAGATCGGCGCCGAGCCCTGGGGTGGCTTCGGCGTGACCAGCGATCGGGTAGCCGCCTTCACGGCCACGTTCGGGCCCGACCACTGGCTCGAGTTCGTCGGCGGCTGGGCCGTCGTCGGACTGGACAGCGAGGTCATGTCGTCGGGCCTGCCCGAGGAGCGGGCGCAGTGGGAGTGGCTCGCCGGGCTGCCGGCGTTGGTGGGTGACCGGCCGGTCATCGTGTTCCTGCACAAGCCGCTCTGGTCGCCCGTCGACGGACCCAACGAGTTCGCGCTGAGCGTGACCGACGCCGACCGGGAGCGGGTGCTGTCGTTGCTCGGCCCGGTCGACCTGCGGGCCGTCGGCAGCGGCCACCTCCACCGGTTCCACCCCGGACGACGCGGTGACCTCCTGACGGTGACGGCACCGTCGTCGGCGTTCGTGGCCAAGTCGCTGGCCATGGGTCCGGGCGTGAGCGAGCTCGGGGTGATCGAGTACGAGTGCCGGGACCGGGAGATCTCGGCCCGCTTCCTCACCCTGCCGACCCTGGAGGTCCACCAGACCCAGGAGATCGAAGCCTTCGTGGCCACCTGGGAAGCGGTCGGTCCCGGCCCGATGCCGGGCCCGGCGCCCGTCGAGAGCTGATCTCCCTTTCGCCGTTCAGGCGGGGGGCACGGTCACCGGAGGTGGGGGACCGACGTAGCGGGCCGAGGGCCGGATGAGCCGATTGGCCGACGCCTGCTCGAGGACGTGGGCCGCCCAGCCGATGGACCGACTGGCGGCGAACGTGGGGGTGAACATCTCTCGAGGAATGCCGCAGGTCGACATGACCACGCCGGCGTAGAACTCGACGTTGGTGTAGAGCCGACGGCCCGGCTTGAGCTCGGCCAGCACGGCCACGGCCTGCGCCTCGATCTCGGCGGCGAAGTCGACCAGCGGCCCGTGGAGTCGCCGGGCGACGTCGGCCAGGAAGACCGATCTCGGGTCGTCGGTCTTGTAGACCCGGTGACCGAAGCCCATGAGGCGGTCACCCCGGCCGACGGCGTCACGAAGCCAGGCGTCGGCCCGGTCGGGCGTGCCGATCTCGTCGAGCATGTCGAGGGCCCTGCTCGGCGCTCCGCCGTGGAGGGGCCCCGAGAGGGCGCCCACGGCACCGCAGATCGCCGCCGCCAGGTCGGCGCCGGTCGAGGTGATCACCCGGGCGGTGAAGGTGGACGCGTTGAACCCGTGATCGATGGTGAGGATCTGGTACTGCTCGACTGCCCGGGCGTGCTCGGGCGTCGGCTCCTCACCGGTGAGCATCCACAAGTAGTTGGCGGTGAAGGGCAAGTCGGCCCGGGGTGCGAGCGGCACGAGCCCGTGGCGGAGCCGATGGGTGGCCGCCAGGACCGTGGGCACGACCGCGCTCAGCCGGATCGATTGACGTCGGAGTGTCTCGTGGTCGAGGTCGAGCGTCGGGGCCCACCCGAGCTCGGCGCCGAGCAGCGAGACGACCGAGCGCAGTACGTCGAGCGGCGAGCCGTGCTCGGCCAGTGCCGGCAGGAGGGCCGAGACCCCGTCGGGGAGGGTGCGCCCGGCCGCCGTCTCGGCGCCGAA
Organism: uncultured Acidimicrobiaceae bacterium; assembly: GCA_963730735.1. Classification (GTDB taxonomy): domain Bacteria; phylum Actinomycetota; class Acidimicrobiia; order Acidimicrobiales; family RAAP-2; genus CAVSSX01. Next base: position 77,047 of record CAVSSX010000007.1, on the reverse strand, counting down.
GGCGGCCGACTGGTCAGTGTCGGGGAGCGCGCCGTCGATGAGCAGGTGCCAGACGTCCTCGAGTGAACGCCGTTCGGCCAGCTCGGTCGCCGAGTACTGGCGGTAGTGGAAGAAGCCTTCGAGCCCCCGCACGTCGCCGATCGCCGTCTCGGCGGCGATCACGCCTTCGAGGCCGGGTCGGAACTCGGCCGTCGGTCCGACGGCCGGTGGTGACGACGGGCGTCCGGACAGGGGCGTGCCGCCGCCCGAGGGCCCGTCGAGGGGGGCGGGCCGGGTGGTGCGTTGGGTGGTCATGTCGGTGCTCCTCACGTCGCCCGGATGGGTGCTGATCGTCTCGAAGACGGTCCTGGGCGCTGACTCCATGATGGGAGCCGGTCGGAGGTTTGTAAATATTGATCATGTCAATGTTGATCCGGTCGATACCATGGTGACGTGGCCAGGATGCTGGAGAGTGCCGAGGCCGCCCGGCGGCTGGGTGTGAAGCGGGCGACCCTCTACGCCTACGTCAGTCGGGGGGCGGTGGCGTCGCACCCGTCCCCCGACGGGCGGGGCAGTCTGTTCGATGCCGACGACATCGAGCGCTTGGCCCGGCGGGCCCGAGGGGCGCGGACCGGCGACAGCCGTTTGGCCACGGTGACCACCGGCGTCACCCAGTTGCGCGACGACGGCCCCCGCTACCGCGACGTCCCCGCCGTGAGCCTGGCCCGGACGGAGCCGTACGAGGCGGTGGCCGAGCTGCTCTGGGCGACCGACCGGCCGCCGACGGCGTGGACGCCGTTGCCGTTGCGACCCCCGGCCGAGCTCGGACCCTCGGACCGTCTGCGGTGGGCCGCGGTCATGGCCGGGGCGGGCGACCCGTTGCGGTCCGATCGCCGCCCCGAGGCCGTGACCTCGGCCGCCCGACGGCTGATCGCCACCATGGTCGCCGGCCTCGACCCGGCGACCGACACCGAGCGGTCCGACGGCGCCCCGAGGCTGGTGCTCGACGACCGGGCCTGGCCCGGGTCGGTGGCGTCGGCCCTGACCGCCGCCGTGTCCCCCCGGCCGGACGAGCGCGTCGTGCGAGCGGTCAATGGGGCCCTGGTGCTCCTGGCCGACCACGAGCTGGCCACCTCGACGGTGGCCGTCCGGGTGGCCGCCTCGACCCGGGCCGACGTGTACGACGCCGTGCTGTCGGGCCTCGGCACGATGGCCGGACCACTCCACGGCGGCGCCTCGCAACTGGCCCACGGTCTGCTGGTGGAGGCCGGCCGGGTGGGCCCGGAGCGAGCCCTCGACGAGGCGTTGCGCTGGCAGGGTCAGCTCCCGGGTTTCGGGCACAGCGTCTACCCCGAGGGTGATCCTCGGTTCCCTGTGCTCTACGAGCTGTTCGAGGAGTTGGCCGACGATGGCCATCGCGCCCTGGTCGCCTCGATGCTCGACCTGGCCGACGCCCAGGGTCTACCCGCACCCAATACCGACCTGGTTCTGGCGGCCATCACGGTGGCCGGCGGCATGCCCGACGACGCCGGCCGGACGATCTTCACCGTGGCCCGGGTGGCTGGGTGGGTGGCCCACTATCTGGAAGAGCTGCTCGAGCCACCCCTGCGCTTCCGGGCCCGGGCCGTGTACGCCCGGGTCGACGGGGCGTCCGAGCCACCGGGGGGCGACGCCGGCTGAACCCGGCGCCGGAGGCACGTCAGCCCCGGGCGCAGGCGCCGCCGGCCGGACGGTCCACGCCGGTCCACCCCGAGGCGTCGCTACCCGGCCAGAAGTCCCCGGTGGCCGGGTCCTGTTCGTAGAGGACGGGCGACGCCGAACCTCCGGCAATCTCGGCCACCGCCGACAACAGGGCGTCGACGTCCTCCTCGCTGGTCCCGAGCCCGCAGCTGGCCCGCACGGCGCCGGGGATGGCCGCCCGGTGGCCGGCCAGCACCTGGCGACGGGCCTCGGCGACGGCCTCGGGCCCCACCCCGAGCAGGCGCAGGAGGTAGGGGTGGGCGCAGAAGCAGCCGTGGCGCACCCCGATGCCCCACTCGGCGCTCAGCCGGGCGGCCACCAGGGCGTGGTGCAGCCCCTCGACCGTGAACGTCCCGACGGCCAGCGTGTCGGTGTCGAGGCCGGGACCGAGAAGGGTGATCCCGTCGATGGCCGCCAGCCCGGACCGGAGCCGTCGGGCGAGGGCGCGCTCGTGGGCCACGATGGCGTCCCAACCGATCTCGCCCAGCTCGACCAGGGCCTCGCCGAAGGCGACGGCGCCGATGACGTTGGGCGAGCCGGCCTCCTCGCGTTCGGGGGGTTCGGTCCAGATCACCTCGTCGATGTCGACCAGGTCGACCGCTCCACCGCCGGCCAGGAACGGATCCCCGTCGGCGAAGGTGGCCCGGGGCCCAATGAGCGTCCCGGCGCCGAAGGGGGCGTAGAGCTTGTGGCCGCTGAAGGCCAGGAAGTCGGGTCCCGTCGGGAGCGGCCGGTGGGGCGCCAGCTGGGCCGCGTCGAGGACCACCGGCACCCCCCGCTCGTGGGCCGCCGCACAGATCTCGGCGACCGGCGGCAGCCAGCCGGTGACGTTGGACGCCCCCGAGAGGGCGAGCAACGACGGACGCCGTCCGTCGTCGAGCGCCCTCGTCACGTCGTCGAGGCCGAAGGTGCCGTCGGCGGCGCACTCCACGAAGCGTCGCGTCGCCACCCGGCCCCAGGGGAGGAGGTTGGCGTGGTGCTCGACCACCGTCGTCACCACCACGTCGTCGGGTGCCAGCCGGAGCCGGTAGGCCAGGTGGTTCAGCGCCTCGGTGGTATTGCGGAGCAGGATGGCCACGTCGTGCCCCCGTGGGTGGCGTCGTCCGGCGAAGGTGAGGACCTGGTCGCGGGCCGCCTCGTAGGCCGAGGTGGCCAGGCGGGACTTCATGCCCGCCCCCCGGTGGACGCTCGAGTACCACGGGAGGAACGACTGGACCCGGGCGGCCACCCGTTCGGTGGCCGGTGTGGACGCCGCACAGTCGAGGTCCCGGTAGGGACGCTCGATCCCGTCGAGGCAGGGCACGCCCAGGCCGGCGCCGACCAGCCGGGCCAGGGGCGCCGTGGGAGCAGTGGGTTCGGAAGAGACATGTGGCGAGCCTACGGACGCCCCGGCGTCGAGGCCGCATCCGGCGGCCTATGGGCCCCGGTGACCCCGGCGCCGACTACCTTCGTCTGGATGGACGCCGACGACACCACGTACCCCGGTGAGCATCTCCATCCCGGCGAGGCCTACGCCTCCGTGCTGACGGCGGCCTCGGTGGTCCTGGACGACATCGACGCTGCGCTGCGCCGCCTGGCCGACGGCACGTACGGGCGATGCGAGTCGTGCGGGGAGGCGATCGAGGAGCAGCGGTTGGCCGACGAGCCGACGGCCCGCACCTGCCTGGCCCACCTGCCCCTCGACTCCCGGGACTGACCTACCGGCCGGCGCCGCCGGGGTGCCCCGGCGGCGATCGCCGATCAAACGGTTCAGCCGATCGAGAGCCCCTTGGTGGCGGCGAAGCGGTCGGCGACGTCGGCCCAGTTGACGACGTTCCACAGGGCGTTGAAGAAGTCGGCCTTCACGTTCTTGTACTGCAGGTAGAAGGCGTGCTCCCAGGCGTCGAAGACCAGCAGCGGCACCGAGCCGTTGCCGATGCTGGCCTGGTGGTCGTAGACCTGCTCGATGATGAGCCGCTGACCCAGGGGCTCCCAGGCCAAGGCGCCCCAGCCCGAGCCCTGGATGGTGTTGGTGGCCTGGGTGAAGTGGGCCTTGAACTTGTCGAAGGACCCGAAGTGCTCGTCGATGGCCGAGGCCAGCTCGCCGGTGGGCTTGTCGCCGCCATCGGGCGAGAGGTTCTTCCAGAAGATCGAGTGCAGCACGTGGCCCGAGACGTGGAAGGCCAGGGTCTTCTGGAGACCCACGATGGCGCCGAAGTCGTCACCGTCCCGGGCCGCCGCCAGCTTCTCCAGGGTCGTGTTGGCCCCGGCCACGTAGGCGGCGTGGTGCTTGTCGTGGTGGAGCGTCATGATCTCGGCCGAGACGTGGGGCTCGAGTGCCGCGTAGTCGTAGGGAAGGTCGGGAAGGGTGTACTCGGCCATGTTGGATCTCCTCTTGGCGTCTTCGTCGGCTGCTTGTCGGTCAGTCTGACGTTACCCGAACCCACCGCGGCGCAGTCAGGATTCGCCCGGCCTCCCGAGGCCCTTCGAACGAAGCCGTTACGCTGGGTTTTATGACCACCGAGCCCGCCGACCGCTGGAGCGAGCTCGGAGCGTTCATCCGGGAGCAGCGCGGTTCGGCCCGCCTGTCGCTCCGCCGGCTCTCGGAGCTCGCCGGCATCTCCAACCCGTACCTGAGCCAGATCGAGCGGGGACTCCGCCGCCCCTCGGCCGAGATCCTCCAGCAGATCGCCAAGGCCCTGCGGATCTCGGCCGAGACCTTGTACGTCCAGGCCGGCATCCTCGACCCGCCCGACGGGACACCGGACCTCGCCCGCCAGATCCTCGCCGATCCCCACCTCTCCGAGGAGCAGAAGCAGGCGCTGGTGCGCATCTACCTGTCCTTCCGACGCGAACAGGAGGTGGCGGCGGCCGAAGCGTCGGTCACCGACGTCTCGGCCGACCCTCGGAGCCGTCGACGCCAGCCGAGGCGGCACCGTCGCGGCCGCCGTCGCTGAGCGCTGCCGGTGGGTCCGGATCGGTGGCATCCCGGTAGGCTCCCGCCTGCATGCGACGCCTGGCGGTCCTCTCGGTCCACACGTCGCCCCTCGCCCAACCGGGCACCGGCGACGGCGGGGGGATGAACGTCTACGTCCGCGAGCTCACCGCGGCCCTGGCTCGGACCGGCGTGACCTGTGACGTGTTCACCCGGGCGTGGGCCGACGACCTCCCGGCCTACGTCGACGTCGAGCCCGGCCTCCGCGTGCACCACGTGACGGCCGGTCCCCGTGGCCCCCTGGCCAAGGAGCGGCTGCCCGAGGTCATGGATGCGTTCACCGAGGGCGTGCTCGAGGTCATGACGTCGCCGTCGGGCCTGCCCCTCGACGAGGACCACGGCGGGCCCTTCGAAGCGGTGCACGCCAACTACTGGCTCTCGGGCCTGTCGGGCCACGTCATCAAGCACGAGCTCGACCTGCCGTTGGTGTGCACGTTCCACACCCTCGACCGGGTGAAGGCCGAAGCCGGCCCCGAGGAAGTGGAGGCCGACCTGCCCCACCGCCGGGCCGAGGCCGAGGCGACCATCATCGGCTGCTCGGACGCCGTGCTGGCCTCGTGCACCGTGGAGGCCGACCAGATCGCCGAGCTCTACGGGGCCGACCCGGCCCGGATCCGGGTGGTGCCGCCGGGGGTCGACCACGCCTTCTTCGGCCCGGGCCACCGACCGCAGGCCCGCCGGGCCCTGGGGCTCCCCGACGAGGGCACCCTGCTCCTGTTCGTGGGCCGCATCCAGCCCCTGAAGGGTGCCGACGTGGCGGTGCGGGCCCTGGCCCGGCTGGCCGAGGGTGGCGGGTCGTACCACCTCGTGGTGGTCGGCGGGCCGAGCGGCCCCCGGGGCGAGGCCGCCTACGACGATCTCCAGGCGCTGGCCAAGGAGCTGGGCGTGGCAGACCGCCTGGTGATGGTCGAGCCGCAGCCCCACGAGCTCCTCTCGAGCTACTACCGGGCGGCCGACGTCTGCCTCGTGCCCAGCCGTTCGGAATCCTTCGGCCTGGTGGCCCTGGAGGCGTCGGCCTGCGGCACGCCGGTGGTGGCCTCGGCGGTGGGCGGCCTGACCACCCTGGTCGACGACGGGCGTACCGGGTACCTGGCCGAGGACCCGACCCCCGAACGGTTCGCCGAGGCCGTCCGCCGGATCGGTCGGGACCCGCTCCTGGCCGAGCGGTTCTCGACCGCTTCGGTGCTCCGGGCCCGCCAGTACACGTGGCGGGCCGCCGCCGCCCGGATGGCCGAGATCCACGACGAGCTGATGACCGGGCGGCTGGTGGAATGCGGCTGACCGGCGTGGCGGGCGACTGAGCGTGCCCGTCGTCGGCCTGCCCGAGGACGAGGAGATGGCGGCCGCCGTGGCCTGTATCGACGCCTGGGTGGAACGGACCCTCGCCCTCGAGAGCGCCCTGGTGGCCGCCGAGCGCCAGGAGGTCACCGATCGCACGGCCTCCTACCGCTGGTACCTGCGGTTCAAGGGCGAGGAGAAGGACTTCATCACCGTCTGGCTCACCCTCCAGCAGCGGACCCTGCACCACGAGGTCCAGTTCATGCCGGCCCCCGAGGCCAACCACGCCGAGACCTATGCCTACCTGCTGCGCCGGAACGCCGACCTCTACGGCATGGCGTTCTGCCTCGGCAACGAGGATGCCGTCTACCTGGTCGGCCGGGTGCCGGCCTCCCAGGTCGACGACGACGAGCTCGACCGGATCGCCGGATCGACGCTCCTGTACGTCGACGACCACTTCCCGACGGCGATGACCTTCGGCTATCCGGACGTCTACCGGCGCCGCCCCCGCCGCTGAGCGACCGGCACCCCGGGCGCCGGGGTCCTGCCCGGTAGCGTGGTCGGCCATGGCCGCAAAGTTGCTGATCGTGGGTGGTGGGAAGCTGGGGTCGGCCCTCGTGGCCGGGTTGCTGAGCGCAGGGTGGGCCGAGCCGGGCGAGTTGGCCCTGGCCGAGGTGGTCCCCGAACGGCGCGACGAGTTGGCCCGCACCTTCCCGGGCGTGACGGTCGTCGGTGCCGCCGCCCCCGACACGGTCGACCCCGAGGGCGGCGCCCTGCTGGCCGTCAAGCCCGACGTCGCTGAGGCGGTGTGCCGGACGCTCGGCGCCGTCGGCATCACCCGGGTCCTCTCGGTGGTCGTCGGCCTGCCCTCGACCCGGCTCGAGGCGTGCCTGCCCGACGGGTCGTCGGTCGTGCGGGCCATGCCGAACACCCCCGCCCTCATCGGGGCGGCGATGAGCGCCATCTCCGGGGGGAGCCACGCCACGTCGGCCGACCTGGCCTGGGCCGAGAGCATCCTGTCGGCCGTGGGTGTCGTCCTGCGCCTGCCCGAGCGATACCTCGATGCCGTCGCCGCCGTCTCGGGCTCGGGTCCCGCCTACCTGTTCTTGGTGGCCGAGGCGATGATCGAGGCTGGCGTGCTGTCGGGACTGCCCCGGGAGGTCAGTCGGGAGCTGGTCGTCCAGACGATGCTCGGTTCGTCCCGGCTGCTCGCCGAGTCCGGTGACGAGCCCGAGACCCTGCGGGCGGCGGTGACGTCACCCGGCGGGACGACGGCTGCCGGCCTCCGGGCGCTCGAGGCCCGGGCGGTCCGCTCGGCCTTCCTCGAGGCAGTGGCCTCGGCCGCCGAACGGTCGCGCCAGCTCGGTCGCTGACCGACCGGGCGCCGGGGATCCCCTTTACCGATCGGCGCCCCACGACGTAACGTCCCAGTCCGCAGAGGGGAGTCCGCACCGATGACCCAGGCAGACCAGGCGGCACCCGGGCCGACGACCGGACCCCCGATCGTGGCGCCCGCGCCAGGTCCCGACACCGTCTTCTTCCTGTCGGACTACGGCACCGAGGACGAGTTCGTCGGCGTGGTCCATGCCGTCCTGCGTCGGTTGGCCCCGGCGGCGGTGGTGCTCGACCTCTCGCACGCCGTGGCGCCGTTCGACGTCGCCGCCGGCTCGGCCATGCTCGTGCGGGCCGTGCCGCACCTCGGACCCGGTGTGGTCCTGGCGGTGGTCGACCCCGGGGTGGGCGGCGGGCGGCGGGCGGTGGTCCTCGAAACGGCGGGCGATACCGGTCCGAGATGGCTGGTGGGCCCGGACAACGGCCTGTTGGTGGCGGCGGCCGAGCTGCTCGGTGGTGTGGCCGCCGCCGTCGAGCTGGCGCCGCCCGGGCCCGGCTCGGCCCGGACCTTCGACGGTCGCGACGTGTTCGCCCCGGCGGTGGCCGACCTGTGTTCGGGCACCGAGCTCCACCAGCTCGGGGCCCGCGGTCGACCCCGGCTCCCTCTACCGGCTCGACCCGCCCGTACTCGAGCAGCGGGTCCTCCCCGACGGCGGGCTGGCCATCCGGGCCGCCGTGACCTGGGTCGATCGGTTCGGCAACCTGCAGCTCGCCGCCCCCGCCGAGGGCCGCGACCGGGCGTCGGTGTTCGGTGGTCACGCCTCCGCCGGGGTCGACCTCGGGGGCGACCGGCGGGTCGTCCTGACCCCGGTGGGGCGGGGGTCGTCGTGGGCCACGGCGGGCGCCGACGCCCGGGTGGTGGCGGTGTTCGGCGACCTCGAACCGGGTGAGCTGGGCGTGCTGACCGACGCCAACGGGCGCCTGGCGGTGGTGGTCCGCGAGGGGTCGGCGGCGACCGCCCTCGGGGTGGCGGTCGACGACGTGATCGAGCTGGCCGAGCGACCGCTCGGGTAACGGACGGCGGACGGGGGGCCGATGGAGGGGGGTGCCGAGGTGGGGGATGACGAGGCGGGAGTGGTGGGCGGGCCCGACGTCGCCCCGGGCCCGTCGGTGCCCGGTCCCGGGGCCCGGCCCGACCCCAACCGCCGGCGGATCCCCGAGGCCACCGTCGTCCGGTTGCCCGTGTACCAGCGCATCCTCTCCGAGCTGCTGCGGACCGGGGTGGGCACGTCTCCCGGAGCGATTGGCCGGCCTGGCCCGGGTGAATGCGGCCAAGGTCCGCAAGGACCTGTCCCTGTTGGGCTCCTTCGGCACCCGGGGGACGGGCTACGACGTCGCCTTCCTGCGCTCCCGATCGACCGGGCGCTCGGGGTCGACCAGGACTGGCCGGTGGTGATCATCGGCATCGGGAACCTCGGCCGGGCCCTGGTGAACTCCGAGGGCTTCTGTCCCGGGGCTTCCGGGTCACCGCGCTCTTCGACGCCGACCCGGACGTCATCGGCGAGGTCGTCCGCTCGGTGCCCGTCCTGGACGTGGCCGCGCTGGCCGACTTCGCCCGGCGGGAGCCCCCGTCGATCGGGGCATACCACCCCGGCCCCGCCGCCCAGGACGTCGCCGACCTGCTGGTGTCGATCGGAGTGCGCTCGATCCTGAACTTCGCCCCGCGGGTGCTGTCCGTTCCAGCCGACGTCCTGCTGCGCTACGTCGACCTCTCGATCGAGCTCCAGGTCATGAGCTTCTACGAGTTTCGGCGCCAGGCCCAGTTCCGAGCCCGTCGGCCCGGTCGGCGCCGAGCCGCCGCGGCTCGGATCGGGTGGGGCCTCTCGGCCGCCGGCCATCAACTGACCCGCCGTCGTCGGGGGCCGGAATGGTGTCGGCGGCGCCGACGTAGAATGCTTTGTCGGGGCGGACGGGACTGTCCCGACCGCACCGAGAAGGTTGAGTGACCGGCACCCGGTCCGCACGGCGGCCGGTCCAACCGGGTTCACCCCAGGGAGGCGTCCGGCCCGTTGTCCGTTGTCGTCGTAGGTCTCGAACATCACCAGGCCCCGCTCGACCTCCTCGAGCGGGTGTCGGTCGGCGACGCCGACGTGCCCAAGGTGCTCGGGACGCTGCGCGACCGCGTGAACCTCCAGGAGTCGGGCCTTTCCAATAGTCCAGCTAGATTCGAAAACCCGCGCCGGCGGCATGTCTTTCTCTTCGCCACGCGCCATGCCCGAGTCGATCCAGGTCACGAGTGTGGTGCGATCGGCGCTGCTCAAGCTGCGATCGTTGGCGAAATGGCCAAAGCGCGGATCCGCGAACCACGGCGGCATTCGGCCGTCTTGCAGCACTTCGCGAATGGTCTCCGACCAAGCGACGGCATCGTCGTAGCTGGCAAGCGACATGGGCCCAATTTGGCCTGCGCGATGGCATTCTTGGCAATTCTGCTGGAGGATTCGTGACACCTGACGGGCGTAGGTGATCTCGCCGCCGCTCTTGACCTTGGGCACGCGGCCTATGAAGCAGCCCATGACCTGCGTTTCGGCTTGGGTGATTTCCTTGCCGGTTAGAAGCTCGTCCAGTGCGCTGGTGAGGTCGTGACGAGTAGGCGCCGAGCGTTTGAAGCCGGAGCCAAATTGATCGTCGATGCGGCCGTCATAGCGAATAATGCGCTGAGCATCCAGCACGAAGGCGGTCGGCGTTCTCTGCGCTCCAAATAGATCTGCGATGCGATTGCCGGCATCCTTCAGGACCGGGAAGGGCAAGCTATATTCCTTGGCGTGTTGGGCTACCTTGGCAGGAGTATCCTGGCGATTCGCGTTGATGGCAAGAAACTGGACACCCCGCGAAGCGTACTGTTTTGACAGCTCGGCCAGTCTAGGCAGGTAAGCGTTGCTGATGGGGCATTCCGTGCCGACGAAAACGACCACAAATGCCTTGGCATCCTTGAATTTGCCCGATTCGACGGCAACGCCGGCGGCATCGGGCAAGCTGAAATCAGCGATTTTCCGTCCGAGGACCGGCGTAGACTTGTCGGCTGCAGGAGCGGATGACAATGCAGCAGACAAAACGCCGATTAGTCCGAACACGGAAACAATCTTCTTCATCAACACGATCCTCACAACCCCTTGACCGGCTTGACTTTGATCTCTTTTTCGACGCCGTCGCGTTGAATCAGCACGACGACTTCTACACCGGCCGGCGCTTCACTGGCTGCAGCATAGCAATCATTGATCGAGTCCGTCCAGCGATCATCGAGAACGAGCAGGCGGTCGCCAGCTCGGAGTCCAGCCTTGGCGGCGGGGCCGTCTTTGGCTACTTCCGTGATGTTAACGCCCGCTTTTTCGTCGTTCTGTTCCTTGGCAATTTGGAATCCCCACAGGCCGCCGGGGGCCAATCGCCGCGGTTCGGGTTTCTTCTGGTTCATTATCGTATCCATCATCAATTCGAGCGCGTCTTTCGGCTCATATCCGTTGGGAGTAAACGTCAGCTCTTTGGCCTGATAATCGAGCGTCATTTTGTAGTGAGCGAAAAACGGAAAGCCCACGATCCCTTCGAGAGGCCCCAAGACCGACGCCAACACTTCAACTGTTGGATGATCCATCACGATGACGTTTACATTCTTGGCTTCGAGATCGCCGACTCGGAACGACTTGACTTTGATCGGCGTGACGCCGCCAAACATGCTTCCCAGGCCGAAAAACGAACTGCCCGTATCCTTGGCGATGCCTGATTCTTTGGCGACTTTGCTGCTAATCAAGGTGATCGGCGCGCCGGTGTCGAAAATCACCCGGTATGGCCCTTTGCCATTTATTTTGATTTTTACGGCAATGTGCCGGGTGACCAACATCTCAAACGGCACTTTGACCGGGGCTTCCGCCGGGGTGTCGGCACGAACCGCAGGGCAGGCCGCCACGCTGATTCCCAGGACGAGAGCAGAAAGAGTTCGCATGGTTAAAGGCCCCTTCCCGTGCGCAGGCTAATGGTCTTGTTCTCTCCGCCCCGGACGATGGTAAGCGGGATTATTTCGGCGCGTAGATTTCTTGGCGGCCTGTGTCTTCAGGGCCTCTAAGTTGGCGACGCTGACGCCCCCGACTTTGACAATCTTATCGCCAACCTGCAGTCCCGCTTCCGCGGCAGGTCCTTGATTCAACAACATGGTGACGGTCACTCCCTGGGCGGCATCCTCCAGAGCCACGCCCCAGAATCCCCGCAGGACAACTACCGGCTCGGGGCGCTTGCCCAGAAGACCACCCATGATTTTCATGACCATGCCCAGGGCATTCAGTCCTGCCGGCGTGCCGTCTTTGCCGAGCCCTTCCGGCTGAGGGGGCTTGTAGTCGAGCGGCGTCCAGCCCATCTTGTTCCGCGTGAAATCGAACTCGAGGCGGAATTGAGCCAAGACGGTGTAGCCAATGATTCCATGCAGTTCGGCGCCGGCTAAACCTAAGCCGTTCATTCCCTCTAATTGGAAGGGTGTTTCGATGCGGGCGCGAGCGTCCTTGACGGGCACACGCCCTTCGATCTCGAACGAAGGGATTTTGCCCCAACCCTGTGCGTTGGCTTTGATTCCCAGTTTTTCGCAGATCTCTGGAGAAATGAATAAAGCCGGGGCGCCCGTGTCCAGGATGAAGTTGTACGGACCAGTACCGTTGATTTTGGCGCGCACCAAGACGTGATTGGTGTTGGTGAGTCGATAGGGCACCTGATAAACCTTCGCCGCCGGCTTGGCAGGCACATCCGGCCGCACGGGGTTCGGAAGCCAGACAATGGCCAAGGCGGCCAAGAGTACGTGCATGGTGCTAATCTCGCGGTGAAAGAAATAAGCGATGCGCCTGTCAAAGTAGATGAATCGAAACTGCTCATTTAGTTTAGCATGTCCTGCTAGCTATACCGCCACCAATTCGATCAGGTTTCAGTCGCCTCGCTCGTAGAAGGCGGCGGCTGGCCGAGCAATGGCGTGTCCCACGATTCGAGTTGCCGGCGCAACTCCTCGATCGTTAGGACCGCGCGAGGCACACGAAGGGTGTCCTCTGGGAGCGTGCCGGCGTGAGTCGCGCGCCGCGAATCCGCTCCACCTCGGCTTCCAGACGCCTGAGCCAATGAGGCACATCGAGCCCCACTCCGCTGGGGTTGCTGGCCAGCGGTTCGATGGCGGCGGTCAGCGCGTCTAAAGCGGGACTAGCGCCGTCCGGCCCGGCAGCAACCATGGCGGGCTCCACCAGAGCGCAGACGCGGTCCAAAGCCAGGGGTCGCGTGAACTGCTCGCCGATGCGGTCGGCTACAGTACGCAGCCGGATGCCATGTTTCTGTTCCAGGTAGCTCAAGCGCTCGATGAATCGGGCGCTCAATTCCTCCGTAAGGCCGGCGAAGGCGCTCTGCCAGGCCAGTGCGAAGCGCAGCCTGTCCCTTGCGAGCCAGCGTTCCGTGAGCCAGGAACAGAGGCTTGAGCCGCCAGGCCTGGCGATCGTAGGCGGCCTTGAGACGGAGAAAATCGAGCAGGAGATGGAGATTCTCGCCGTAGTCCGACTGGGGCGTGGTGGTGTTGTAGTCCTTGTATTCTTCGTAATTCTCGACAATCGCCAGCAAAACGACACTGATCCAGGCGCACGGCGTCGTCGCGGCGCAGTTTGCTTCCCAGGTCGCGAACCAAGCGCGGGGCCAGAAGACTCTTCGCTCTCACCTAGGGAGTCGAGATAGGCGTCCACTCCCCGGTGCAGAATGCCTCGAAGGTTGGCCAGCGTCAGAAATTTTGCGTGGAAGAGTTCTCCCCCATATTGCTGTACGAACGCAGCCAGAGGGGCAAAGTCGTCATCGCTCTGAAAGCTCTCCATGGCCGAGAGCTGTAATGTTTGACTGTGATCGATCCACATCTGCAGGAAAGGCCGCGTCAGTCCTTCAAATAAGCCGATGACGTCGATGTCGTCTGGAACTCCCGTCAAGATGCTTGCGAGAGCCGCTTCGACCGTCCCTTGATAGGCGGCCCGGAAAAGCTCGTTGAATTCTGTGATGCCTTTGCGACCGCCGGCGTGAGTCTGCTCAGAGGACCTGAACCATCTTCAAGAGATGAAACGTTTCGCGAATCAGTCCCAACCGGGGTAGCGCCAGTGCCAAACGCCGCAAGAGCGATTGAGCAAGCCGAGCGCGAAGGATGAGTCTTGGCTCGCCGCCGTCGGCCAACGCCGTATACAAGAGCCGCTCACCCTGAAATTTGTCCATGAACGACGCTAACTTTTCGGCCGCCTTCTCGCGTTCGCCGCGGAGCAAGGCCTGCTCCGCGCAACGGCTTCGGCTTGCCAGGGGAGTTCGGCGTCTGGGTTCTCCCCAGTTCGAGATCCGATTCCCTCAACCGCGCCTGCCAAGGCCAAACACGCGTTCCAGGTATCGAGTGCCGATGCCAGAGCCAGGTAAAGCAACTGTTCCTTGACGGTGTGCCGGCGATCGTATTCGACCAGCGATTCATAAGAACTCAGAGGCAACGGAACGGGAAGCGCCTGCAAAGTGTCGAGCAGTTTGCCGAGCTGCGCAAGACGCTGCTGCGCCGCCGATAGCCAGGCCGTCAAGGTTTCGCGGCGTTTCTTGTCAATCGGACGCCGGCATCTAGACGTGCTGCGAGCTGCCACAGCCGGGCGGAGGTGCTCAGGAAGACGCAGTCGCGGTCCCAATCGTTCGGCTTCGGCTTCCAGATCGGATCGCTCGGCTTCGGGACTTCCCTCCAGGACGCTTCCTTCTTGATCGTCGTCGGCGCTATCCTGAAAAGTGACTCCCTCGTAGGCCGCATCAAAAATGTCTTCGTCGGGATCGGCAAGATCGGGTGGAACGGCGTCGTCTTGAAACAGCGCAGGCACTTGCCAGAAATCTTCGGCGTTGGCCTCTAGATAATCGAGAAAACGCACAACCAACGGCCAAGTCTCGGTCGAAGCGGTCGGGGCGGTCCGGGTGCAGTTCCACATCCAGCGAATCGCCAGGGCATGAAAGGAAAAACCGTCCTCCTCGAGCGAAACGCTCTCCGCATTCCCTAACCAGTTCATGAGCAGGGCCATCGCCGCTCGATAATCTTGCTTGCGCAGCAGTGCTTCGACTACCTGGGCAAACGCCTTCGGCGTCTGGAAACCGTCGAGATGATCGCGCCAAAACGCGAGGTCGGCCGCGGTTTCACCCCGTTCGTGCCACAGCGCCAAGGTTGTGGCGAGATGATCGGTGGAAGCGACAATTTCGCCGCCGTGCAACCGGCGCACATCGGCGACTTCCACCGTGGCGAAACGATCCCACCACTGGGCAAGCTGCTGAAGCAAAGCGCGAACCGTCTGCGTACCCGCCAATTGACCGGCGGCGGCCATCTCCGCCATGAGTCGCGCACAAACGTGAAAAATGGCGTCGAGCAATTCGACCAGCTCCTCCACGCGTGTATCGCGAATGCTGTCTTCGCGGGCCGACGAAAGAGGGAACAGGCCCTGGAACCCCAAGATATTCCAGGGATCGAGCAGCGCGCCGCAGGAGATGCCGCGCTTCAAGAGATCGACCAAGCCGTCAAGAACTTGGATGGCGGTCGCGATATTCGCCGCGATCGATGTGCAAATGCCCGGTGCGAACGCGGGCGTGCATTTCGCTTAACAGACGCATGGACGCTGCGGGAATGCCGGCCGCCGCCAACCGGCTTGCCTCGGCATAGCCCAAGTCCGCATAGAACAGGGCGAGATGGCGCTGCTGCAATTGCGCAGGCTCGGTGCCGCGCCAAGAACTGGTTGAGGTGCTGGCGCATGCCGCCAAACGGCTGGCGGGTGATTTCGGCTTCGGCACAGCCGGTCGGCCTGGGGGCCGCGCATCCGCTTGAGCAGACCGGCATAATATTGATCGCGCAAGCGGGCGATGCGCGGCATCAGCGTTGCCAAAGTAACGCTCGAATCGTGGGCACCCGGTCCCGAACCGCTGATGCCGGTGCCCATCAAGATAGTGCCGGCCAGCACAGCGGCGGCTTCAAAAAGGGCTTCCGATCGATCTGCTGGTACGGTGTGGTCGACCCGATCGAGCAAACCATCCAGCGTAACTTGCCGCACCACGTAACGCCGATAACGCCCCTGTCCATCGATTTGGTGCGGATCCCATTCGCCGAAAACGTAATTAGGGCGGCGGTTGGCGGGATGGCCGTGATCGTACGCGCGAGGATCGCATGAAAGTTCTTCGAGCGCCTCCAAATCGAAGCCGGCTTCAGTCAACACCGGCTGCTCCGTTTCGGAAAGTATCTCTAACGCTTGACCTACGAGCTCGCGATAGCGGCTCCAACCCGCCCCGGCTCCGCGGAGCCACAGAGGCAGCGGCCGCACGCGCTCGTGTTCGTAGGGCTCGCCGCGGCCGCGATTCGAGAATCGCAATCGGCCGATGGCCGACAAAATCGTTCAGTTGACTCAAGGCGCCTGCGACGATTAATTTCCCATCCTTCCACGGACCGCCCTGTGCTAAAACGGCTTCGATGGCAACGGCGAGAAAGAAGGGCGTAAAGAGATCGACGTCGGATTGATGAAACAGAAGATCGCTGTGGAAGAGCCTGTAGGCCGGCAAGAGTTGTTGAAACACCAGCTCCAAGACGTCTACAGCCTGCGTTGAGTCGCTAAAGGCAGGTTCGGTTTTGGCAAGCGAGTGGAGCCGCGAACGCAGAACCGTGTAAAGTGTCTCGTGCGGGCGCGACGAGTCCTCTTGTTCGACCACAGCGTATGCGTCACTCAGCGCACGCCGAAAGCGCCATCGGGCTTGCCGGTGCCAAAATTGACATAACCCAGCAGTCCTGCGAGCGGCGATTTGCGTTCGAGCTTCGCCAACAACTCGTCCACGCGGCACTTCCTGATAGCTAACGGCCTGTTCCGGTTCTCAAAAGCAGAAGAGGGCTTCTCCAATTAGCAATAATACACGACAGGACCTTCAGGGATGTAGTTCACATTTTGAAGAGTGCCTTTGTAGCCATGCCGTCGAGCAGTTCGAGAACGCGGCCGGCTGGCACATCGTGGCCAGCCTAGATGACCCCGAATGCTTTCTGCACGATTACACGATCGACGGTATCAAGAATATCTGCGATGAGCTAAAAGTGGACTGGCAACGCTTCATGCTGAGTTTGTGATCCGTCTTCTGTATGCTGTCAACTGTCGAATATCCGGTCGAGGATCACGCCGTGTCCGTTACTTTTAATCTGAACGACCGTGCACTTCGACTTGCTAATCATTTAGCGAGTCAAGCTGCGACGTTGCGACGTCGATGTCGAATCGATCGGTGGAGTTCGCTTGCTCGATTGCGGGATCAACGCGGCGGGAGGCCTCCAGGCCGGATTGGGGCTCGCACGCGTCTGCCTGGCAGGGCTCGCCGAAGTCAGTCTGACCGGCGGCGAAGCAGCGGGCGTGCCTTGTCCTATCGTCACGGTGAGCAGCGATCATCCCGTCACTGCCTGCATGGCGTCGCAATATGCGGGTTGGCAAATCAGCGTCGGCAAGTTCTTTGCCATGGGGTCGGGGCCCATGCGAGCGTCTTATGGAAAGGACGCTATCTTCGACTCGATGACCGGGCGGGAGCAGAGCAGCGTCGCCGTTGGCGTTCTGGAAACGCGTAAACTGCCGGATGAAAGTGTCACTGCACATCTGGCCGAAAAATTAAGTCTGCCGCCTTCGTCGCTCACCTTGCTCGCAGCGCCCGCATCCAGCCTGGCTGGAACCATTCAAGTGGTTGCTCGTTCGCTCGAAACGGCGCTGCACAAGCTGTTCGAGCTGAAATTCGATCTCGCGCAAATTGTTTCCGGCTTCGGCAGCGCACCGTTGCCGCCGGTGGCTGCGGACGAGATTCAAGCGATTGGCCGCACCAATGACGCCATTCTCTATGGTGGCCGTGCAATTCTTTGAGGTGCGCGCCGAAGACGATGTGCTCGCCCAAATCGGGCACAAAGTACCCAGTTCGGCATCGGCGGATCATGGAGCCTTTTGCGAACATTTTCGAGCGTTATCAGCGCGACTTCTACAAAATCGACCCGATGCTCTTCAGTCCCGCCCAGATTGTCTTTCACAACCTCAACACGGGCCGCAGCCACGTGTTCGGGCAGGTTGAACCCGACGTTCTCCATCGATCGTTCTTCGGCAGCCCGTGATACCGGAGTCGCAATGCGCATCGCCCTACTCTCTGGTGGATCGGGTTGGCACGTTCGCGATCTCGAACGTGCCGCCGCCACGCTCGGCGTACAAGTGACGCCGGTCGATTTTCGAGGCGTATCTGCGAGCGTCCCGGTCGCGAGCGACGAGCTGGAAAGCTTCGACGCCGTCATCGTGCGGACGATGCCGCCCGGCTCGCTCGAACAAGTCATCTTCCGCATGGACGTGCTCCACCGCTTGCAGAGCCAAGGAATAGTCGTGCTAAACCCGCCGTTGGCGGTTGAGGCATGCGTGGACAAGTATCTGACGACTGCCCGCCTTGCCGCCGCCGGCATGCCCGTGCCACGCACCATCGTGTGTCAGCGGGCGGACTCTGCTCTGGAGGCTTTCGACAGATTGGGCCGAGACGTTGTCGTAAAGCCGATTTTCGGTTCGGAAGGTCGCGGCATGATGCGCGTGGCCGATCCCGAACTGGCCTGGCGAACTTTTCGGACGCTCGAGAGACAACAGGCAGTCCTCTATCTGCAAGAATTCATCGCGCATCCCGGCTGGGACTTACGGGCGTTCGTAATTGGCGGACGCATTCTCGCCAGCATGTCGCCGCCGCTCCGGTGGCGACTGCGCACAAATGTCGCACAGGGTGGTACAGGTGAACAGGTCGAGTTGACGCCGGCGCAAAAAGAGCTGGCACTCAACGCGGCCAGTGTGCTCAATGTGCCGGTAGCCGGTGTCGATCTTCTTCCCGGCCCAGATGGTCGTTGCTATCTACTCGAAGTAAATGCGGTGCCGGGCTGGCGGGTGAAGTGCCGTCACCTGCATTGACGTTGCGGAGGCAGTCCTCGCCTTTGCGTGCGAAGCAGTCGAGTCGCCGGAGACGGGAGCGTGATGGTTAGATCCCCCGGCCGTTGCGCCCAACTGGCCTGCATTCTCGAAGTGACCGCGCGAAAGGCCGGCAACGTCCATCCCGGTTGTGCCTTTGATGACCTTACACACCTGGATTTCCTGACTAGCGCATGCGATCGCGCCCGCGTTGGACTGCGCCAACCGCTTGGAACTACGATCCTGCGCCGTCGAAGCCACACGAGCGGTTGTTAAGACCAATACGAATCTCGGCATCATCCTGTTACTGGCGCCATTGGCGGCCGCGACGCGGGCAGGTGATTTGCGTTCGGGACTGGAAGCGGTGCTGGCAACTACCACGATTGCCGACTCGGCCGAGGTTTATCGGGCAATTCGACTGGTCAATCCGGGCGGACTTGGCCGAGCCGATCAGCAAGACGTTCACGACGAACCAACCCTGCCGCTGCGCGAGGTGATGGCTCTGGCGGCGGACCGCGACCTCATCGCTCGGCAGTATGCCAACGGTTTCGCGGATGTCTGGGATGTAGGCGTACCGATATTGGCCGAGGATTGGCGAGCGAACTTCAACTTGGAACGCGCGATCGTGCACTGCCAACTCGGGCTAATGGCGGCTTTTCCGGACACGCTTATTTCGAGGAAGGCGGGACTCGCGGAAGCGCAACTCAGCAGCGACTGCGCCAGGGAAGTGCTTGACAAAGGGTGGCCCACGACCGCCGAGAGCCGGCAGGCCTTCACCCAATTCGACGCCTGGCTGCGAGCCGAGGGCCGGCGCCGGAATCCCGGCACGACGGCCGACCAGGTGACGGCTTGCTTGTTCGTGGCGCTGTGGCGGGATACGATACCCTGGCGCGATCGCTTCACTCCGTTTGCCGGTTTAGATTATGCCTGAACGCTTCCGAGTCCGAGTCACCAAGGACCATTTGGTTTTCTGCTCCGGCCACTTCATCAGTTACGAAGGCGACAAATGCGAACGGCTGCACGGACACAACTATCGTGTTGCCGTTGAAGTTGAGGCAGAGTTGGACGCCAATTTCTACGTCTTCGATTTCATTGCGCTCAAGAACCGGACCAAAGAGATCACCGACGCGCTCGATCATCGCATGATGCTGGCCACGCGCAACTCATTCATTCGCGTTTACGAGGAACAAAAGCGCATTCGGGTCACCTATGGCGACCGGGAATGGATTTTCCCGAGCGAAGACTGCGTACTGTTGCCTATCGAGAACACGACCGCCGAATTGCTGGCTCGCTACATCGGCCAACGCCTGCTCGAAGAGCTACGCCGGCAGCACAACTTCACGCCGCTGGTTTTGCGTGCCGAGGTCGAGGAGAACATTGGGCAATCGGCACGGTATGAGTGGCAGAGTGACCCGGGTCCAGATTCCGCCCGCTAGTTTCTTCCTTGCTTGGCCGACAAGGACCAATTTCGGCCTGCTCCATGAAACAAAGAAGGCTGGATCGGCAGCCGATCCAGCCTCGTCGCGCGCACTGTCGTGCTCAACTCTTTACGGCTTCTTGATGCCGATCTTCATTTCATCGGTGGTCGCGGCTCCCTCTTTGGGGGTAGCGGTGACCGTTACCGTGTAGTCGCCCAAAGTTGCATCTTTGCTGGCTTCGAAGGTGACCTCTGCGTCTTTATCGCCCTTCTTGATCGTGGCCATGGCGGGACTGGCAGTAACGCCGGTGGGAAGCTTACCAAACTCCAGCTTCACGTCTTGTTCGAAGTTCTTGCCTCGCGAAATGCCAACCTTCACCGTCTTCTTTTCGCCTTGTTTCAGGCCTGTTTCAAAGACGGGCAGCGAGATCTTGAAGGTATTCTCGCCAGTGCCCATGCCAGCATCGTGCATCTTGTCGCCGATCGTTCTATCGGCCTGGGGCTTATTGGCGTTGGGGCCGCCCGGCTTGCTCTCGTTGCAGCCGATGAAACAACACACGGGGACGAGGAACAGCAGCGCACGTAACACTTTCATAGAACTCGCTCCTTAAAGGTGAAAAACATCCGCCTGATATGCCGGATAAGCGCTGGGCACACAACAAAAATTGAAGAGCAAGTTCCATGCCAGGTTTTCGGGATTGCACGAATGCAGCGCGCTTTCGAGATACAATAGAAGTTGGGGACGTGAAGAATGTCAGGATTGCCCAAATCCTGAGACAGTTTATCTGTCATTTACGCATTTTGGCCTAAGATCGACAGTCGCTTACATTCTCATTCCTCGTCGAAAGACCGGCGTTTCGTTTGTTCGTTGAACTGCGTCGACTAAAATCACATGATTGTTCAAGGCGACCCGCTTCTGGACCAGATGAACGGGCATCCTTGCCCTATTCGCTGCCATCTTGCCAGGGAATGATCGATTAGCGAAGCTCGTGGGTCTGGCGGCGACGAAGGCAGCGGTTGTTCGGTCTATTTTGCGCTGCCGGCGCCGCGCAGCTTTTCAGTCTTTTCCCAGCCTTGGAAAGGCTTTTGGTCAGTGCGACGGATTGCTTACTTGAATTCTTTGTGGCAGCTGCCGCAGTTCACGATTTTGAGAAGCTTGGCTTCAGCGTCCTTATCGCCATTCAAGCTCCCTTTGGCAGCGGCCAGCATCTCCTCGGTTTGCTTCTTCCAGGCGGCCGCGTCGCCCTTGGGAGGGGTGTTCTTCGCCAATGCGGTGTAGAGTTCCACAAGCTTTTCCTTTTCTTCTTTCGTTGCCTTTCCCTGGCCGACTTTCTTATACAAGCCGTTCTTGTGAGCCTGAGCCATTACCTCTTTGGTCGTGAATTTCGCCTTATCATCTTCTGCCCAAACTAGGCTTGCGCCAACGAGCGATCCCAGAACAACGAGACGAGCCACCCATGTCAAACTCCGCATTGTTGACCCCCACTTGAGCCAAAGCCCGAACGCTCTTCGAATACGGAGCGGGGACTCTGGCGGTCGCCCTCTTTCGGCATGATCGAACGTCGATCTGCCGTCCAAGGCCCATTGGTAGAATTGCCTCTTCGTCCGCTTTGGCACATCACTTGGTTTGCACTGGCCCCGTAGGAGTCGTCAGCCGTCCTTCGGCAACGGCAAGTTCGCGCAACAGTGTCCTGTTCTCCGTGAACGGTCCGTCCCCCGGTTGACCCAGGCCAGGCGCCCGTCCCTGGCAATCACGAACGTTCCATGGAGCGCATCTCCCTCCTCGCCCGGCTTGGAACTCGGCACATACGTGGCGTAGCGGGCTGCAACAACGTGGTTCGGGTCGGAAACCACAGGGAACGTGAATGCTCCATATTTCTTAAAACGCTCGCTCGTCAATTCGGGCGGGTCCGCACTGATAGCCACCACGGTGGCGCCTAGCTCTCGAAACTTGTCGATGTCTTTTTGCAGCGCAAATAGCTGGCTCACGCAATGGTTGCAATAGTACCCGAAGTAGAACACCAAGACCACTGGGCCTTTACGAAGGCTCTCACTCAGAGAAAACGGCGTGCGGTCTGTGTCGAACAGAGTGAAATCTGGCCTGCCTGCCCCAAGAGAGGATGAGCCTGGGTTGGAATGCTCTGGTAACTCAAGTCCATCAGTAACGCGTCCAACGGCCCCGAGAGAGGCCGGAACTTCCGCTGCTCCAAATCCTGTTGCACTTCTGCGGCCAGGTCTCGCTTACCGGCATCGCTCAGCGCCGTTCTTGTCCGCGATAGAGTAGAAAGGCGCCGGAACTGGCCGCGATTGCCGCGCCGATCAAAAAGAGGGGAGTCCAAACCTTGGGAGTGGAGGTGGAGTCGCGCACCGAGCCTGAAGCTCGCGCACCATGTGCAGAGTCGTCATTCATGTTTTGCGTTTCCTTTTTTTGGCAGTCGCCCGCTTCATTACAGAATCAGTTAGTAGTTGCCGACAATCTCGCCGGTGGCGCGAGTCCGAAGCTTGCCAGGTGTTGAAATCGATGCTGTTGGTCACGAAGTGTACCGAACCGTCACCGAGAAGAACATTGACGCCGCCGGTGTGCAGGCTCCTAGCCGCGATAAAGCCTGGATTGTGTCCTGTGTTGGTGCAATCCCAGCGCGGATCGTTGGGGAGCAGGAAATGGTTATAGTTCGCATCGGCATAATGGCCATTGACGTACTTGGCAGAGCGGATGTTGGACCAGTATGGGCCTGACGCGGACCCCGAGATCGTCGTAGGATCGGTGCCATAGAGACATCCGGTCGTGAACGGCACAGGAGTGCCGGCGATCGTCAATACTTGCTTCGTCGCGTTTTGATATGCCGGCGCAACCGCGGCTTGTCCCGGTTCCGGGGAACCGCCAGGGCCCAGGACCGTTTCGCTAAACGCAACGGTATTCGACAACCCGTCTAGCACGTCGGCAATGCGGTAAGGAGTTTGCCCGAACATGCCATCGCTGTTCGTGTAATTGCCATAGTTGGCGGCCGCGGAGCCGCTGCCCACGCAAGCTAGGTAGTTGGCTCCGGCATAATGATCCGCGGTAGACCACGTTCCATCGAGCATCTGTGCCGCGGAAGCCTGACCTTGCACCAGGCCGCTGCTGGGATCGCTAGGACAAACAAAGGTCTTGATAATGACTAACGAGGCAGTGTAATTGCCGATCGTGAACGCATCCGTTCCGGCAGGCAGAGCCGAACTGGTATATAACGGTGGCGCGTTATAGTCGATCAAGTTGGCAACGTTGCTTTGTTCCACGTAAGGAAGTATCCGCGAAAGTGCGGATTCGATTTTGTGAGTCGAGTACGCCAGCCGAGCTGGCGGGAATACGCTGTTGGCCGAGTGGTAATTGTGCAAGGCAAGGCCAATCTGCTTGAGATTGTTCGAGCAGCTCATGCGAGCCGCCGCCTCGCGAACCTTTTGAACGGCAGGCAACAAAAGGCCAACCAGGACGGCAATGATCGCGATGACGACTAACAGTTCGATGAGGGTAAAACCGTGACGCGTGGTACGTTGCATTATGGAATTCCTTAGGTAGTTGAACTTTTCGTTCTTGGTTGGAAACGCCATTAGTCGACGCAGCAGGAACATTTTTCCGGCACGAACACGGTCAACGAGGCCGTGTAAAGCGTCGAGTCATAGCCTTCGCCTTTTTCTTCGCTGGGGTAGTGAGCGACGATGAGGTAATACGATCCCATCTTGGGCGTGAACGATGCGTTGCCATTGCCGTCAGTCGTCCGTTCGTATTCAGGGTCGGCATCTTCCTTCAGATTGACGCCTCGCGGGATAAAGCAAATCTTCACGCCGCTGAGCGCTTTGCCGCCAAAAAGAAGCTTTACCTTGATCGGCGTCCCCGGTCCCATTGGCGCTACCGGGTTGGCTTCTGCCACGAGTTCGATCTTGTGACCGAGCGGCCTGTCGAACCCGGATAGATTCTTGCCCACTCGATCGAGCGAGTCGCTGACGCCGAAGTAAGTCTTGGCGCTTCGGTAACCGCGAACCGGCTTCCCGTGATTCGCTATTTTGTCGGAAGTAAAGGCGGCCACATATAAGCCCGCCTTCGCGGCCACGAACCTGGCCGAGGAATATCCTTCCTTGGGGGCATACCCGAGGTCTGTCATGCTCGGCTTCATGTCGTACTTCTTGCCGTCCGGGTCGACCACCTGGAACGTATCAATCTGGTCGGCGGACAACTTCCCGGCGATTTTGAAATCCCGGTGGTCGTTGCCGTGGTTGCCTAACATCAAATCGATGTGGATGGCATCTCCGGTTCGTATGAGATTGATGTTCGTTTGCAGCCACACGTCATGTGCCGAGGCAAGACCCGATGCCAGGATGGCGGCGACGGCAACCGTCGAAAGCCAACGTTTCATCATGCGGTATCCTTGTTGTTGGAAAGCAACACACATTATTGTTTCGCTGTGGCGTATCGTTCGGCAACATGGTCCCACTGGACCACGTTCCACCAAGCTTTCACATAGTCGGCCCGCTTGTTTTGGTATTTGAGGTAGTAGGCGTGTTCCCAGACATCGAGGCCTAACAGCGGGGCCTTGCCGTTGAGGAGTGGGCTATCCTGATTTGGGAGGCTTTGAACGACTAGCTTGCCGTTGTCGAGCATGAGCCACGCCCAGCCGCTGCCGAACCTTGTGAGTGCCGCGTTCGACATCGCCTCTTGAAGCTTGGTGAAGCTGCCAAATGTCTGGTCGATTGCCTTTCCCAGTTCACCATTCGGAGCTCCGCCCGCTTTGGGGCCCATTACCGTCCAGAACAGGGTATGGTTGGCGTGCCCACCACCGTTGTCGATTACCTTCTGACGAAGCGACTCCGGCACCTGGTTGATGGAGTGCGCAGCAGTTCGTCAACCGGCTTGGCAAGGAGGTCGGGCAGGTCTTTGAGAGCCGCATTGAGGTTGTTGACGTAGGCCTGGTGATGGCGATCGTGGTGGATTTTCATCGTCTCCGCATCGATGTGCGGCTCCAGCGCGTCGTACGCATAAGGCAAAGGCGGGAGTGTGAATCCCGGTTTCTTTTCCTGCGCGGCCTCCAGGGCACTCCAAGGTGCTAAGAGAAGACCGGCGCTCGTAGCGGTCACTTCCAACATCTCGCGTCGTGTCAGTTTGCTCATTTTCATTCCTCCTACGGGGACAAGGGACATACGTGTAGACCTTGCCATCGCCAATTGAGCGACGTCACAATCGGTGGCTGTGAATTCACGCCATCCGACCGCGCAACGGCAAGCCGAAATCACTTTCGCTTAAAGCTCGAAACAGACGCCGAACCGGCGCAGCTCTAACGAGCCGCTTTCGAAGCCTTGTTTGACGGAATCAAGAACAACGCGGAGGAGGTGTGAGAGGCAAGATAGTGCGCGAAACTTTGTGAGGTGTTTCCAATGAGAGAATCCCTGCCGGCACGAGCGCAGAGACTAATTTGGTCATTCCTTGCGGGTGGCAGGTGAGATCGAATTGAACGAACCCAGGATCTCCAATGCCCCGGCATTTCTGAGCGAAGACGCCGATGATCCAGCGGACAGGTGTCCCTCGAAGGTGCTCTGGGTCCGATTCGTGAACCGCCCGAACATTTTCTCGAATGCCGGCGGCATAGACCGCCTCCGCGCATTGGTCCAGAGTATTAGAGGAGCCAATGGGCGACTGAGAAGTGGACGGCTCGCGGCAACCCGAACGCGCCGAAGTCAAATGCACGTCGGTCGGGCTGGTCGACTCCGAGCAACAGGGCCTCTTCTCGGATAGTACAGATTTGGTCTTGCGGGATTCGACGAGCGGGCGGACATGTTGCGGCGGCTCAATTCCTCTTGCCTCGGCCCAGGCAAGTTTTTCCTCTAACGTGTAGCAGCAGCAGTCTCCCTTCCAGCATTCTTCCGAAGATATGCACCCGCAGGAATGATCCTGGCAGGGATACGCGACTTCTCCCCAGTTGTGCTGGCATCCAAAGCGTCCAGGCAACGGGACCCCTAGCGCGACGACCAGGTAGTTGACTAACGTCAAAACCAGGATGGCATCGGTTGCCGAATATCCCCGCCGTACTTTGCCCGCTGTTCGCATCGGCGAAATCGCTGGTAGGCAGTGCATCGAAGCTAGAAACGCTTAAGGCCGATTCTAGATGACTTCATTGCTTCCGTCTAGGATTGCCTCCGGATCAGATCATAAGCCGTTAAGCCAAAGCGTTCTTCAGCCTTCCCAGGCCGCTCGGCCGACATGCATGGCACAAGCGCAGCTGCTGAGTTCCGGGTCTAGCTGCGCGGCGACACCCTAATTTGGCGTGACTACTTCAGCAAGTGCGGATTTAGCGGAGATTCGGCTAACGTTCGGAGAATTCTCGTGGATTGCTAACGTGAAAGCTTGCAGCCTTCCGTATTACGAGTACAACAGTCGTAACACGGTCTTGGCTCCATCGGAGTATCGCCCCGCATTCGCCCTAGAGGATGGCGGTTCTGGGACAGCAGTGCCGAATCAAAGGTTTTTCAGCATCAACGCTCCGGCAGGCCTCGCACGGGATTCAGGGCGGCGGCTGGGTCGAGGTGTCGCATTCCAAAGTGGAGGTTCAATCCGATGAAACGCAGTGCCTTCACGCTCATCGAGCTGCTGGTCGTCATCGCGATTATTGGTGTGCTGGTCGGCCTGCTCTTACCCGCCGTTCAGCGCAGTCCGCTCCGCGGCAGCGCACAGTCCAATGTCAAAACAACCTGCGGCAAATCGGACTTGGAACGCTTCAGTACTACGATGCCAACCAGGGCCAGTTCTTTCTTCACCACCCATTCAACGCCGACGTGTTGGCCAACCTGGCGGACGCCAACTCGTTCGCGGAGATCTACTGGGAAGACAAGATCATGCCCTTCATCGGCGCCTGGTTCGAAGCGAACGCCGCGGCGGTCAGTGCAGGTCAGAACAACCCGACGGAGAAGATCTTCCGGTGCCCTGAAGACAATTCGTTGCGGACCGTCTTCGTCAACGATGGGGTAAACGACGGCTGGGCTAACCGAACCAGTTACCTTTTGAATTCCCAACTCAGTCACAAGACGCGCCGATGGGGCCACTGGAACTTCGCTTCGCTCGCCCGAGTCGGAACCTCGAACTTCATCGACTACTGCGAACGCAGCACGAGGGCATCGCGGACGACCTCGTTTTGGCAGGCGACCCGCACAAGACGATTACGACATCTGGCTCGGCGTCAAGAATTTCCAACCCTGGATCGCCACCACCCGGCATACCGGCACCGCCAACTACCTCTACCTCGATGGACACGTCGTTTCCTATTCGTGGCCCGCGCTCGATGCGACTAGCCCTGCCGGCATCTTCATGTTCCCGGACTACTACCGGTTCCCAGGCAGCACCGAAAGCGGTTTTCAGATTTCGACGATCCGTCTCACCGTGCAAGGCTTCTATGCAACCGAAACCTCGATAGACGATCCCTGGGGCGGCAACTGAAACCGTCTGGTAGCCGCGTTCGCCAGAACGCGGGATGTACCGCCCCCTGCGCTGGTTGCCCGCACTCTGGCGAGAGCGGCTACTCGATGTTCCGGTTGCGAGGGAACTCCGTGACTCTTTCGTCGTCGCGAAGGTTGTGTCTCGTCTTAACGGTTGTCGTCCTGAGCGGGTGCGAAAAGCAACCGCCTCCTCAACCAGCCACGGTGGACACTGGAGCGGAAGCCGTTGCCAAGTCGTTCTTTGACGCCATGATGCGTGAGGATTGGAACGCCGCCTACGAAACGATAGACTCCGAGAGCCGAGCGCTTCAGCAAAGAGCAGTTCGTTAATCGCCACAGGCAAACATGAGGCGGGTGGGATTCAAGCCCACCGAGGTAGGGGTGGCGGTTTCCGAGACTGGCGACCACGCGTCTGCCGTGGCAGTCTATAGAAGCGTGTCCGAGACAAGCTCCAAGCAATATAAGGACGGGACCGCCTTGAAGCGTAGCGGAAAGGGTTGGGCCGTGGTGCTGCGCAGCAATTTCGGCAATCAGGCCGCCACGCCACCCGGTAAGATCAAACCACGCGGAAAAGGTTAAAACCAACTGGTGAAAGTCGCGCATGGCTCAGCTCAACCTCCAATCTACCGTGCAGCCGGCCAACGCGGCCCTGGTGGCGGCTGTCGCTGACCACTTGGATCATGATCGGGCTCGTTCTCGGGGCGGGGCTCGGCTATTTCCGGCCCGACTGGGGCAATCGCGTCTACTTTCTGCGCGACATCTTCTTGAACCTGATCAAGTCGATCATCGCTCCGCTGGTCTTCTCCACACTCGTGGTCGGGATCGCCGGCGGAGGTGATTTGAAGAAGGTCGGGCGGATGGGCGTCAAGGCGCTCATTTACTTCGAAGTGATTACGACCATCGCCCTGGTGATCGGCCTTTGTGTCGTCAACCTGACCCAGCCGGGCGTCGGCGTGAAGCTCGTTGCGCCCGACACGAACATTGCGAGCCAGGTCGGCAAGAGCCATCCCAAGACGCTGGTTGAAACCGTCGTGCACCTTTTCCCCGCATCGATATTGGATGCGATGGCACGGGGCGATGTCCTGCAGATCGTCGCCTTCACGGTGTTGTTCGCCATGGCCGTCACGACCATTGGCGAAAAGGGGCAGCCGATCTTGCGCTTCTGCGAGAGCCTGTCTCAGGTCATGTTCCGGTTCACCGGTTACGTAATGCTGTTCGCGCCCATCGGCGTCGGCGCCGCCATGGCCCATACCGTGGGCACGCAAGGCTTGGGGGTGCTGGTCAACCTCGGCAAGCTGATCGGCTCGCTCTACCTGGCGCTGGCCATTCTCTTTGTTTGCGTCTTCAGTGTGGTGGCGTGGATCGCCAGGATTCCCATACGCAAGTTCCTCGAGGCTATCCGCGAACCGGCCACGATTGCTTTTGCCACAACGAGCAGCGAGTCGGCTCTCCCCAAGGCGATGGAGATGATGGAGCGACTGGGCGTGCCGCCGCGCATCG
Organism: uncultured Acidimicrobiaceae bacterium; assembly: GCA_963730735.1. GTDB lineage: Bacteria > Actinomycetota > Acidimicrobiia > Acidimicrobiales > RAAP-2 > CAVSSX01. The sequence continues at coordinate 48,384 of CAVSSX010000007.1, read as the reverse complement.
TCGGATTTGTGATGCCGACTGGTTACAGCTTCAACCTCGACGGGACGACTCTCTATCTTGCCATGGCCTCTGTCTTTGTTGCACAGGCGGCGAGCACGACCTCCGACTTCCACATGTCAATCGCCCAGCAGATTCCCATGATGCTGACGCTGATGCTAACTTCGAAGGGAGTGGCCGCGGTGCCGCGGGCGTCGCTCGTCATCTTGTTCGCCACGCTCGACACTTTTGTGGAAGGCTACGGCGCCCTCGGAGTGGCGGTCATTTTCGGCGTCGACGAGCTGATGGATATGGGCCGAACATGCATTAACGTGGTCGGCAACTGCCTGGCGACCTGCGTGGTCGCGCGCTGGGAAGGCGAGTTCGACGACGAACGCGCCGCGTGTTCGGCACCCCCGAAGAAGCAGCCTACGAGCAATCCCGAGGCGAACCCGCCTTCGCCGAGGCCGCCGCCAAAGGGCAGACGTGATGGGGTGCTGACGCCTGGTGAAGCTTTTCTGGCCTCTCCAATTGCATACGCAAAGGACTTGAACTCACGAGCGGCGGGCTTGATGCCCGCCGGAGCCCCTTGCGGCGATGTATTGTTCTGCGGGGGCCAAGGCTCTTGTCTCCTGCGAGCACAGTGATTTTCCGCGCGGGGTCACGGCGGGCATCAAGCCCGCCGCTCGAGGTCATTCGGATGCGTGCTAAGTCGCCATTGAGTATGGGGTGAACGGACCCTTCAGGCTCAAATATTCGGAAAAACCCTAAAGCGCAACTTCAAAATTGCCGCTTCGACGCCCGCCACTTTCTACTGCTTGCTCCGCGCCGCCCCCGTTTTCCCATCGACATCCAGGTTCAGTTTTTCGTTGGCATCCGTGTAGAAGACGAAGCCATTGAGCATTTCTTCGTGGCTTTGTTGGCCCTCGCGAACGATGGCTTTGGGATCCGGGTTATAGGGATTGAACGTCGAGTTATCGTAATGAGCCACGCATTCGAGCTTCGTCCCTTTGGGAAATCGCATTTGGCCGGGGCTCCAGACATAGGGAATCTGCCAGTCGAAGTTGTAGTTGGGCACCATCAGTAGCGTTTCGCTGGTGCCGTCAGGGCGGGTGGCGCGAAACGTCATGTCTCGGCCGCGAAGGTGCATGTGCACGAACAGCCCCACGCCCACGGCAGTCGCGATCCAGCACTCGACTTGCACGTCACCGGATGAGCCGGAGGCGCCCGGCGGGAATCGCGAACTTGTAATCGGCAAGCAATTCGTGGCGTAATTGCTTATGGATCTTTCCGGATGCGTACTTGAAGCCGACCGAGATGCCGCACTTTTCCGGCTTACCCGTGGTCACGTAATGAATCTGCAGAATGAGCACCGCACCGGCGGGAATGCAGAAACCGACGCCGTCTTTAAGTTCCATGGGCGCCGCCCGGCACCGTTCCGGTGATGAAATGGCTCTGCTTCTTTTTGTCCAGCGGCATGATGTAGGCCATGTTGCAATGATGCACGGCCCGGGGATTGTCGGGCAGAATCTGAATTCCCTGCATCCAGGTGTCGCAAGGAATGCGTGCATCAGAACGGCACGTACTTGTAGTCGATGAGGCCTCTGCCGGCAGATCGCTTTTGGCCGTGCTCAGTACCAAGTCTGGCTTGCCGATCAAGCCAGCGATCTTCCGGCTTCACTTCCGCTTTGGCGACGTGGTTTCTTTTGGCAACAGGCTGGCATCGCCCAACTCCAGTACCGCCGCCAACCCAGTCGGCGATCTTTTCCTTTTCAGTTGGCCGTCAGCACGCGGCGATTGGTGAAATGCCCGAACTGTTCGCTGGCGAACCAAGGCGGCATGCGGCCATCCGCAACTACTTCGGCGATTTCGGCGGAATGGGCCTTGGCGTCTTCAAAGGTGAGCAGAGAGAACGGGGCCGTCGTTCCCGGTCGATGACACTCCGCGCAATTCTTTTGCAGCTACGGGCGATGTCTTTGGCGTAAGTCATTTTCGTGGCGTCGAGGCTGTCGTGACGTGATCGGGCAGCCATCCACCGTTGTGGCGGCGACAGCCACTTCTTTGCCGGCCAGTACCGAACCGATCGCTTCGGCGAGATCGTGTCCGGTCGGCGTCGCCCGCGCGCCACCCAGTCGATGTTGGTCGTCAATGCGACCGCGGTAGCGAATGGTTCGTTTGCCATCGAGCACCACGACTTCGCCGTGCGGTCCACACCCAGAGCGGCGGCACAACTACCGTCGAAGTCTTTGAGGAACGGGAACGGCACATCATGCTGCACGGCCTGGCTGGCCACGGCCAGGATAGAATCGTCCGCTCCTTCATTCACCGATAAGAATTGCACGTCTTTGCCGCGAAATTCCATGTCGAGATCCTTCAAAACCGGCAAGTAACGTTGGACGACCGGACAACTTGTGGTCGTGAAGGCGACCACGAACACTTTCGCTTTGGGAAAATCGTCCAGAGAGCGCGTCAGGTAATGAATGTCCTTGAACGTGAGATTCTTTACGCGAGCCCCGACCTTCACTTCGGTCGGGTTGGTCTGCGACTTGGTATCGCCGCCAACAGGCACGGCGTAATTACAGCAACAAAGGAGAGTTCTTGGCGCGCATGTAGGTGCTCCGTTGCAAGGTTGGGGCCTGCATCCTGGCTGAATGAGGCACCTTTCTTATACCCGGGGCCTTAACGGGTCGCAAAGGGGAGATGGTGAATGTTGGTCTGCACTCGCTTTTCCACGGGCCGGAACACATCGATCTCGAATGGCTCTGGCGACGCTGTTGCCTGCCAGGTCTTCAAGCGTGGAGTCGACGGCGATGCGATAGTTGCCCGCACTCCCAAGTTGGCGTCGGGCCGAAATCCGACCAGCGGTGTTCGTGCTCGGGCAATGGCGGCGCCTTCGACTCGTTTGCCATTCGCGGACTCGACCCAGATGAGTCGCTCGGCCAGGGCCGGTCCATAGCTTTGGGGAATTGAATGGTGAGCGGAGTGGAGGCTTTTGGAGCGGCGATTTTCCATCTGGCGAGTTCACGATCTCGTCATCGGGCGGGCCGGCGCGGAAAGACTTGCGAAAGGGTTTCGCCAATGGGTTCCCCTGAGCGTCGAGCCAGTCGGCGTCGATCACAAAGGTGTACTTCTTGCCTTCTTCGAGTACCGGGCCGACTTCCTCACGAGGCTTGAGCCCGCGTTTGATGCGGCCCGGATCGAACAGGAGCGTGATGCGTTGCTCGCGATCCCAAAGTTCCTGCTCCAATTCGAGGAATGGCAAATCGATGCTCCCTTTTCGTTGAACACATGAACGCGGCGATACACTTCACCCCGGCTCATGGGCGCGGAGAAGTGCACGTAGAACTTGAGCTGGTTTTCGGGAAACACTTTGAGTGGGATAGACGGCGACAATCGTGGTTGCAGGGCCAGCAGGTTTCTTGGGAATGCTAAAAGTTTGCGCGAGCGCGTCGCGGGCTTTCTGATTCGTTTTGCCGTCCCTCTGGTTCGAAAACAGCGCGATAGACGCCCCCGGGCTCCAGCGGAAAACGTGCCCGGAAGCGGAGCATCCCTTTCTCGAATGAAATCGTTCCGGTCAGCGGGGTTTTGGAGGAAACGCCTTTGTCGTCGACCACATAAATCGCCAGGGGCGACGAAACCGTTTTGGCGGCAAGGCGATCTTCGATCGATTTCGCCGCTGCTTCGACAAACCCTGCACTTCGAAGGTTGATTTGCCGTCAAAATGCAGGCGAGGTTCGTCAGCCATGGACAAGAACAGACTGCAGACAACAACCAAACCAACCCAACCACCAAAAATATGAACGGTTTTCGCACGGAAAACAGAGCTATGACGGAGGAAGCGGGAGGATTTTTCGTTTTTTTCACATTTAGTGCGTACTGTGGAAGTCTTTCAGTGGTTTTTGCATCGGCCCCGGATGGGGCCGCAGAATGTAGCCGCGGGTGGAGCGAGTACTCGACGCAACCCGTGGACTTGCACACCCATCATACCGCCCCGGCAGGGGCGGAGGAATCGTCTCCATCGCGCGGTCGCCTTGAGATTTCTGGCTCCGTCGCCCCATCCGGGGCGAATCCGTTATTGGGGCTTTCCACGGGTTCCGCGGCAGGCGGCTTTGCCGCCGCGCCGCTGCACCCGTGGCTATATTCCGACACCCCATCCGGGGCGTTTCGCGGGCGATGGGGCGTTTGCGGCGCGCCACAATCTTCGACAGAAGGAAAGGGTGAAGAAAAGCGCCAGTTCAAATTTTGGGCGTCGGGTTGAAATGAATCGCAATTCAGATCGAAATCGGTGGAGTTTTTCATGACGCCCTCGAAACCGGAAGGGCACGGCCTTGCGACCGTGCCCTTGGTAATCAGCCACTGTCCGCAACCAGCCTTATGGCAGCGGAATGGTCTCGAGATTCAAACCGCCTTTGTCGTTGAGCACTAGCAGCACAACGTTGTCCTTGTCGAGGCGGCTAAGTTGTTGCACGCTGTTCTTGTACGAGGCCAAGGTTTCATATTTCACCCCGGCCTTGTCGGGAATGCGCTTGGTGATCGGATCCACCGTGCCGACTCGTCCATGCGCAATCTTCATGAGCCCGCGACTGCTGTTGGCCATCAGGACGTAGTCCTTGCCGCCCTTTTGGTAGACGACCATGTCGATCGGCCGATTGCGGTTGCCCAGTTCAGCGACAGTCGTGCCTTTGACATTCTGCACCGGGCTTTAGCTGCCCAGCGGGGATCTTGCACCAATGGCGTGCATTTGTAAGCGGCCAGCAAGTTCGTCTCGCCGTTGATGTCGTAAGCGTGAACGTCCCGAATCGGCGACTTGGTCTCGAACCGGCCGTGCGAGCCGTGATAGATTTCGACGCCGGTTCCGGTGTCGCCGCCGCTGAACGGGAAGGGAATGGAACGCAGCTTCGAGGAGAACTCTTCGTTGGAGAGCCCGGCGATGTAAAGGCGGCCCTTGATGTACTCGAGTTGGGTGATGGATCCTGTCGGTTTCGCCTTTTGCAGCCTTGCTCAATTCGGTTTTGGCAAACTTGACGTTGTCGAGCGGCATCACTTCGACCTTTTCCGACCGATCGACTTTGACGATGACCGGAATGGCATCGGGGCCGCGGCCGCGGCTGACGCCCAGATAGGCGTTGCCAGAGATCGGGTTGACCGCCATGTCGGTGATCAGCATTTGCTTGGCATCGACGCCGATGGCGCCGGCGATTTTTTCGCCGATTCCCTCAACCTTGAGCGGGCCGGTCGATTGGCAGCAGGTGTCGCCGGTGTCGATGGCGAAGATAGCGGCCCTTGCGGGTCGCCGACGAAGAGAATGCCGTGGGGGCCAAAGGCCAACGGACCGACCGATTTCAAGATCTGGTTTGCCCGATTTCAAACTGCTGCGTGGATCGTCTGCCCGGGCGGCGCCTGCCAGCAGGACAAGCCCAAGGCTAACGCCCAGAGCCAGCCGAACGTGTACGACCATTGATGCATCCTTTTCTGAAATGAATGCTGAGATAAAGCACCCCAGATGAACTATCATGCCGCGTTGGTTTGGCAACGCAAGCAGGAAATGGCCGCAACAATCGAGCTTCCAGTGACAGCGGCCACCGCGAAAAGACAGAAAAAACGTGCCCCAAGGGGTTGTTTGGCAAAAAATGCGAAAAAACCGGCCTTTTCGGCAATTCTTTAATTGACAACCAAGGCAACGCCTCTACTTTTCCACCTTAAGGTAGTGTTGTTTCCTGGGTGGTTAGCACCAAAGAGTCCAATAAGGAGAGATTATGGCGGAAAACAAGGCAGCCCTGGGAAAGCCGGCGACGAAGACTGCGATGTATGCGGCACTGGCCGAATCGAGCGGCCTGACCAAGAAGCAGGTGTCCACCCTGTTCGACGAACTGGCGATGATGATCAAAAAGGATCTTTCGAAGAAGGGCCCCGGCGTGGTCACGCTGCCTGGCCTGCTGAAAATCAAGCGAGTTCACAAGCCTGCGACGAAGGCGCGCCAAGGCCGCAACCCGCAAACGGGTGAAGCAATGACGATCAAGGCCAAGCCTGCCCGCACCGTCGTGAAGGCGCTGGCGCTCAAAAACCTCAAGGAAATGGTCAAGTAGCGTTCTTCGCCCGCGTTCAATCTAACTGCGTTATGACGCGAGCAGGAGACGAACTGTCTCCTGCTCGCGTCGTTTGATGAACTCGGGCCAATCGCCGGATCTCTATACTCTCAGAGCTCTTTGAGAACCAGCACCGTGCCCGGTGCGAATTGGTAGACGGTCACAAAGAATCGGATGGCCGCGTGAGCGGCGCCACGGGCGTCTTTGCCGAAGTCATGTTCAAAGGTAGCACCGTGATGGGTTTTCTTCGTCTTCGGATCGGGCGCGTCGTATTCGCGGGGGTAGTTCTCACCGAACTCGCTGAAGAATTCGGAGGCCCGGTCGGCTTCTTGGCTCGTTAGTCCGACGCATGGCACGTCCATGATGAGCTTACGGCCGGTGCCGAACTGCACGAATTTCCCTGTCTTCGGCTCTTCGATGAGGACAGACGAATCGTCGACACCGCGGTGGCGGAGGGCGACAAGCGCCTCGAAGATCTCGTCTTCTAGGGATTCCATTGGGCGCTTCCACGATTAGTCGCGTTTAGTGCGTCGTCAAGACAGGGATTTCGGGTAGCCGCACTCGCCAGAGTGCGGGAAACCAGCACACCGGGCGGTACTTCCCGCGTTCTGGCGAACGCGGCTACCAGAACATCGGGCTGTGACAATGCACGATCTTCAGTTTCTTGTCTGTTGGGCCGTTGGAACAACGCTAAGAATTCACCTCAACGTACTCCACATGGCTCGAAGGTTCTGGAGTCGGTAATCCGTCTTCTAGCATTCCTTCGATTTGGAGTTCGACGGCTTCGCGAATCAATCGCTCAACTTCCGCAGTGGAGTGGCCTGTGGCGATACAGCCTGGCAAGTCCGGCACATAGGCAGCAAGATTTGTTCCGGCGTCTTCGATCACGATTGCGTAACGCTTCATTGATTGTTTCCTGGTTCAACTTTGGTCAATTCCCTGCTAACCTTGTTCCCCCCAAACCACTACTGTACCTTAGTATAAGCAAGGCTACGCGCCGGCGAAATGGAGCCCATTGTGAGTACCGTTAGCAAACGGTGTGCAGAGGCAAAAAGGGCCAAGCCGACGGTACTTGAGCTGGGGTGGGATCTGGGTGGATTAGCCGGAAAAAAGAATTTCACGGAGGTTTCCAACCCATGCGGGTGGGACTCGGACACGACACGCATCGGCTGGAAGAGGGCCGGCCGCTGATCTTGGGCGGCGTCCGCATCGAACACCCGCGCGGGCTTGGCCGGCCACAGCGATGCCGACGTCGTGCTGCACGCCGTCACCGACGCCCTGCTCGGGGCGGCCGGGCCTCGGCGACATCGGCGACGCTTTTCCCGACACCGATCCGCGCCTATCAAGATATGGATTCGCGCATTTTCGTGAAAGAGACGCTGGCCCGGCTTGCAGCGCTGCGGCTGGCGGGTCGTCAATCTGGACTTGACCATCTTCGCCCAGGAGCCGAAACTCGGGCCGCTCAAGGCTGCCATTCGCGAGACTGGCCGGCATCTTGGAGTGACCGAGACGCGGTCAACGTGAAGGCCAAGACCGGCGAGCGCGTCGGCCACATCGGCCGGGCGGAGGCGATCGGCTGCCAGGCCGCCGTCTGATCGAGAAGAATGACATCTGCCTCAGAGGAGTGCGGAATGAGCTCTGCGGGTTTACAACACGCTGACCCGGCAAAAGGAGCAGTTCACGACCGTCCAGCCGGGCAAGGTGGGCATGTACGTGTGCGGGCCGACCGTCTACAAGCCCAGCCACGTCGGCCACATGGTCGGGCCGGTCATCTTCGACACGGTCAAACGCTATCTGACCTATCTCGGCTTTCAGGTCACGTTCGTCGTCAACATCACCGATGTGGACGACAAGCTGATCGTGCAATCGCGCGAACTGAAGCATCGACGGTGAAGGAACTGGCCGAGCGGATGACCGCCGATTATCGTCGATCTGCTTGCGAACGCTGAACGTCGACAGCATCGACCATTTGCCCAAGGCGACCGAACATATCGCCGAGATGATCGACAGCATGATCGCCGGCTCATCGACAAAGGCTTCGCCTATGCGGCCGGCGGCGACGTCTACTTCGACGTCAGCAAGGACGAAGACTACGGCAAACTCTGCAATCGCGATCCGGAGCAGCTCGAGGCCGGCGCGCGCATCGAGGTCAGCGAGCGAAGCGCAATCCCGGCGACTTTCGCCCTCTGGAAGGGCGCCAAGCCGGGCGAGCCGGCCTGGGACAGTCCCTGGGGCCCGGGCCGGCCGGGCTGGCATATCGAATGCTCGGCCATGAGCATGAAGTACTCGGCAAACGCTCGACATCCACGGCGGCGGACTCGATTTGCAGTTTCCGCATCACGAGAACGAGCTGGCGCAATCGGAGTCCTATTACCGGACAAGCCGTTCGCGCGTTACTGGATGCACAACGGGCTCATCAAAGTCGGCGCCGGCAAGATGTCGAAGAGCCAGGGGAATGAAGTAGTCGTCAAGGATGTGCTCGAAAAGCACAAGCCGGCCACGTTGCGATTCTTTCTCTTGGCTTCGCACTATCGTCGGCCGATCGATTATAGCTACGAACGCCTGGAAGAAACCGATCGGGCCATGCAAGGCTTCCATCGTTTCTTCGAGCGCTACGAACGCATCACCGGCGAGCGATTCGAAGATCTCAAGGCGCCGAAAAACACGGACCGTTGCCTTTCCCGACTGACTCGTCCTCCCTGTATTTCAACGAAATCCTCCAGCACCGGGCTGCCTTCCTCGAATGCATGGATGACGACTTCAATACGGGTGGCGCCATTGGCTTCTTGTATGAGATGCTCAATTCGCTCAATCGTTGGGCCGGCGCAGAACATCTGGAAGACGCCAAGAAAGAGGATGTTCGGCTCGAAGGGTTCCGCAGAGGCGTGGTCGTCCTCAAAGAGCTGAGCAATATTCTTGGCGTATTCCGGCCGGAAAAAGCAACCGGTTCCTCTGGTGAAAGCGACAAACTGTTGAATGATGTTATGGCGTTGCTGATCGATCTCCGGGCCGACGCCCGAAAGCAAAAGAACTTCGCACTAGCCGACCAGATTCGCCAAGGGTTAACCAAGATCGGCGTGACCTTGGAAGACCGCCCCGGCGGGTCGGGCTGGCGGCGCGGATAGTCGGATCGCGGAAATGGGAATTGTTAGGCAGACGCGGAATTGGTTAGCCCGACGCGCATTGGTTAGCCCAACGCGCAAGCGAGAGGACCAGGTTGCGACCCGATTGCATTGTGTACAAGGTGATAAGAACCAGGCGCCCGATTAGGCTATCGACAAGCAGAACAAGTCAGCCTCGTTGCTACTCGACTGCAATGTGCACAACGTGATAAGAACCAGACGCCAGATTGCACTATCGACGCGCGGAAAAAGCGAGGCTGGTCCTCTCGCTTGCGAGTCGGGCTAACCAATACGCGTTGGGTTAGCGATTTCAGGGTTAATCGATTGTCAGGTTAACGAATCAATAATCACAACGGCGCCACATGCCCCATAAGCTTGACGCCATCGAACTGCCCGAACCGCGTCCCACGCAATGGCGGGTCATGGGGATCGACCCGGGCCTGCGTGTGACGGGCTACGCGGTCATCGAAGGCGAGAGCCGCAAGCCGCGCATTTGCGAGGCGGGAGTCATTCGCACCACGGGCTGGGATGGCTAGCGAGTTGACCGGTCGACTGCACATACTCTTCACCGGCTTGATCGAGGTGCTCGACCTTTATCCGCCTCAGGTGATGGCCGTCGAACAGCTTTATTCGCACTATGCCCATCCCCGAACCGCGATCTTGATGGGCCACGCACGCGGCGTCATCTTGCTGGCGGCGGCCGAACGGGGCGTGCCTGTCATCAGTTACAATGCCACCAGAATCAAGAAAACCGTCACGGGAAGTGGCGAGCCTCCAAGGAGCAGGTGCAGCGAACCATGCAGCGCGAGCTGGGGCTGGCCAAATGCCCGGAGCCGCCGGATGTGGCCGACGCCCTGGCAGTGGCGTTATGCCACTTTTACGCCATGCGGCAGCCGAAAAGCGGGGGCACATGATTACCAAAATTACCGGCGTGCTGAACCGCGTTCTGGATGAGGAAGTTCGCCTGCAGGTCGGCCGATCTCGAATATCAGGTACTGGTTCCCGATTTTGTTCGTCGTCCCGTTACAAAACCGCACGGGTGAAAAGATCACGCTGCACACCAGCCATTACCTGGACGGCAACCCCATGCAGGGCCGGGTGGTGCCCCGGCTGATCGGCTTCATGACCGAACACGAGATGGACTTCTTCGATCTCTTTTGCACCGTGGACAAGGTCGGCGTCAAAAAAGCCATCAAGGCGCTGGTTCGGCCGATCAAGGAAATCGCCGACGCCATCCAGCGCCAGGACGCCAAGTGGCTCACGACGCTGCCCGGTATCGGCGCCGCCACCGCCGAGCAGATCGTCGCGACACTACGTCGCAAGGTCACGCGCTTTGCTCTGACGGCGAACAGTCGCCAACGGACGCTCCGGGCAGCGCGATCGAGGGCCAACTTCTGGAAGACGTTTACAACGCGTTGATCGGCATCGGCCACCCGCCGCCTGAAGCCCGTAAGCAGCTGGATGCAGCTTCTGGCCACCGGGCAGAATTTCAACTTCGGTCGAAGCGATGCTGAAGGAAATCTGGAAGCAAGATCGTTGAGCGGCAGAGGAGTCAGCATGGCTCGGGAGCCGGTGTTACGTTCGGAAGAACCGCCCGAGGACCGCGAGCGCAACGCCGCCTTGCGGCCGCGCTGGCTGCGCGAAGTCATCGGCCAGAAGGCAGTAGTCCAGCGGCTTACATCTCGCTGAATGCCTGCCGCAAGCTGAAAGAACCTCTGTCTCACATCCTCTTTGACGGCCCGCCTGGACTGGGCAAGACCACTTTTGCCACGGTGCTGCCCAACGAGTTGGGCGTGACGCTGCAAATGACCAGCGGCCCGGCTCTGACCAAGCCCAAGGATCTGCTGCCATACCTCACCAATGCCGAGGAAGGCTCGATTCTGTTTATCGATGAAATCCATCGGCTGCCGCGAGTGGTGGAAGAGTTCCTCTACCCGGCGATGGAGGATTTTCGCATCGATATCCTGCTTGGGCGAAGGCATCAATGCCCGCACGTTGACTATGCCGCTCAAGCATTTCACGCTGATCGGCGCGACCACGCGAAGCGGCATGCTCTCGAGCCCCATGCGCGATCGGTTCAAGATGCACGAACATCTGGAGTTTTACGCGATTGAGGAGTTGGCCGAAATCGTGCGGATCAACGCGAGCAAACTGAAGACCGAAATCAAGCCCGACGCCGCCCAGGAACTGGCGCGGCGGAGCCGAGGCACGCCGCGCATCGCCAACTCCCGCCTCGGGTGGGTGCGCAACTTTGCCGCCAGTGAATCGGACGGCCGCATCACCCTGGATTTGGCCAAGCTGGCGCTTGAGCATGCAGGAAGTGGATCGGCGAAGGGCTCGACAAACAGGATCGCAGCTATCTTAACGTCTTGACGGGAGTATTCGGCGGCGGTCCCGCCGGCGTGGAAGCGATCGCCGCCACTATGAATCTGCCTTCTGATACGCTCAGCGATGAAATCGAACCCTATCTCCTGCGCGAGCAATTCATCGTCCGCACGCCGCGCGGCCGAGTGGCCACCTCGCGCGCCTTCACCCAACTTGGGCGAGCTATGAAGCCTGATAGCGGCGCGAGTCCGTCGCTGTTCGATTGACCGAATTTCCCCGAGTGCCGGAGCACTTTATGTTTAGCCGCGACGCGCTTAGAGGAGCGCGCGACCAGGCCCTCTGTCGCGGCGGGTTATGTTCCGGATCACGTGAAGTCCGCGCTCCGCTAAGCGCGTCGCGGCTAAACGTCCCAGCGTCTCCTCTGACTCCTGACCTCTGACTTCTGATTTCTGACTCCTGATCTCTGACCTCTGACTTCCCCTTACTTGATCTTCCACAACGGCGACGGCACATGCGCCTCATCCATTTCCGCCCGGATTCTGGCGACCACGTCGGCGTGAGCGGCAGCGACGTTGTTCGATTCTTTAGGATCGAGTTGCAGGTCATAAAGCTCGATCGTTCCACCCATGGGTTGGCAGACGCCCTTCCAACGCTGTTCGCGCACTGCCTGGGCTGAGCGGCCCTCGTAGAACTCCCAGTACAGATATTGATGTTTGGGCTGAGCCTGGGCTGCGCCGGTGAGCAGCGGCTTCAGGCTCAAGCCGTCGATTTTCGCGGGCAGCGGCACGCCGGCCAGTTCGGCGGCCGTTGGCAAAAGTCGGCGAACCAGGCCACATAATCGCTGGTCGTTCCTGCGGGAACGTGCCCGGGCCAGCGGACGATGCATGGCACGCGAATGCCACCCTCGTACAGCGCAGCGTTTGAATCCGCAATCCGCCCGACGATTGAAAGAAAGCTGGATCGTTCCCGCCTTCCTTGTGCGGGCCGTTGTCTGACGTGAAAAAGACCAGCGTATTGTTGGTCAGGCCGAGTTGGTCGAGCTTATCGAGCAATTGGCCGACGCCGTTGTCGAGATGAGTGATCATCGCCGCCAAGCCCTTTTCGGCTCAGGCCAATTGCGATCGCGAAAAGCACCAAGGTCGGGAACTTCCATTCCCTTCTTGCCCGCCTCGTTATTCGCATGAGGCAGTGTGTACGCCAATTCAAGAAAGAATGGCTTGCTCTTGTTGGCTTCGACAAAGGCGAGCGTTTCGTGGGTCATCAAATCGGGACTGTACTCGAGCTTTTGGCTGGCGACTCCTTGGCCGGCGGGCCCGGGATTGGGGACGACATTTCGCAAAGTGACGCGCTCCTCGTTGCGCAGCAGGAAGGTCGGATAGTAATTGTGCACATGGGCCTGATCGAGGTAGCCAAAGAAGAAATCGAATCCTTTTTGCGTCGGAACGCCGGTCGATTTTTCCTGACCGAGCCCCCATTTGCCGACCAGGCCGGTTTGGTAGCCGGCTCTCTTCAATATCTCTGCTACCGTGACATCCTCGGGCCGCAAATTGGCGTTGCCGTTCCCGCGAATGTAACAGTGACCAGTGTGCAATCCCGTCATCAGCACGCAGCGCAACGGCGCACACACCGTGGAGCCTGCGTAGAAATTTGTGAAACGCATGCCTGCCGACGCCAATCGATCGATGTTCGGCGTCCGAAATTGCTTCTGCCCGTAACAGCTCAGGTCGCCATAACCGAGATCGTCCGCCAAAATGAAGACGATGTTTGGTTTCGACGATGCAGGCAGCTGCGAGAGGCCCCGCCGCCCGCAAATGCCCGGCGATCGTCAGAAGTCCCACAATCGCTGCCGTCAGAAATCTTAAACCGTTGGCTGACCTCATGCGGATGCTCCAATCGCTCAAACTCCGGAATTCTCTGGAGTTCCGATTTTTGCCTGGTTCCCGGGCAGCCGTCCAGTCCGTACTTTTCGATCCACGCGATTTTTCAAGGAAGGTTTTACTATCTTGAAATAGCACTTGAAAACCGTTAAGTTAAAATAGAGAAGGGGCAGGGCGATCGCGCTCTGCCTTTGTCTTTTTAACTCGCGAGACGTCTGCCGGTCCAAGGTTGGCGGTTGGTTCAAATCGACGTCTCGCTCGGTCCATGGTCGGTCCATTTAACAGAACGTGGCGGTTTACCGGTGAAAGATCTGGTTCGGTCGGCAGTGCAATGGTTGACGGATGCGCTGGGCTCGCGGCGTGGTGGACACGCTGTTTCGCGGCCGCGCCCGGACGCCGTTTTGCCGAACTCGATCATCAATCGGTCGGTCGCAGCCAGAATCGCGCCATGCTGGGCTTGGTGCGTAAAGCTGGCGGCACGCGCTTTGGTCGCGATCACGATTTCCGGCGCATTCGCGATGCAGCCGACTTTCGCCGCCTAGTGCCCTGTGCACGCCCGCCGAATTGTGGCGCGAATACTGGCAACCGGTGTTCCCGAATCTGGGCGGCGCCACCTGGCCCGGGCCCATTAACTACGTGGCTTCCGCTGCCAATCAGGCCAGCGGGTTTCCCTACGTGCCGTTTTCGCCTGCCCTTTGGGCAGCACACCAAGCCGCGGCCATGACGGCGCGTGGCTTTCCGTCATGCATGCGCGACCCCAATCGCGGCTCTGCGGCAGCCTTCTGCTGGCCGACAGCGGGCGATGCGCGACGCCGCTTTCCAATTTGTTCTCGAAAGCGCCGAATGCCTCGAAGCGGTAGCCATTCGGCGTTTGCCGACCGTCCTGCAGTCCTACGCGCTCGACTTCCCGGCCGCTGATTCCTGGAGATGGCGAGGGGCATCAGCAAGCCATCTACCGCCTAGGAGAACGCAGCACCGGCCGACCCGTCACGTGTTTGGCGGGCGATGCACGCCGGTTACTGGAAATCATCGGTCACGCCCGGCAGATTACCGGGTTGGAATCTCTGACCGAAATTTGGCCGCAACTGTCGGCCATCATCTACACGCCCGATTCGCACCGAACTACGCGGGAAGATCTGCTCAAGCAACTGGGGCCGGACGTCCCGATGCTATTGGAAATGTGCTTCCGCCCAGAAGGCACGTTGGCCGTGGAAGATCCTCGGTTTGGCCAACTCCGGCTCCTGCACGACGATGGCTGTTTCTTCGAGTTCGTGCCGCTCGACGAAATCGGCAAGCCGCGGCCTAAACGTTATACCGCGGATGAAGTGAAGCTAGGCGTGCCCTACGCGGTTGCGCTCTCGAGTCCAGCAGGGGTTTGGGCCTGCCTGGCCGGCAGTGTCATTCAATTCGAGCGCAGGCGACCGCTGCTCTTCCGCCTCGTACACGACGCATTCATTCCGAAGCTACCGGTTCCGCCCAAGATCACGCCCCCGGCCAAGCCGGCTAGGTTTCCTCTACCTCCTCCCCATCAACGAATTGCCGGCATGCTGGGAGAGCTGCCAGGAAAACCCTTCCGTAACTTTTTGTCAGCACGCGCGGGTCGAGAATAACCACGTCGCCGTGATCGAACGCAGTGCGTATCAGCCTGCCGAATCCTTGTTTCAAGCGAATGACACATTGGGGTAGCTGAAAATCACGAAAGGGCACGCCTCCGGCTTGCTCCAGTGCCTCCATGCGCGCCTCGGTCAACGGATGGTCCGGTACCGCAAACGGCAGTTTGGTGATGATGACGGCTGTCAGTGCGTTGCCGGGCACGTCGACTCCCTGCCAGAAACTGTCGACGCCAAAGAGCACCGCGTTGCCCGCCTCGCGAAACGCCTCGACCATCTGCGTTCTGGGCAAATCGCCGCCCTGACAGAAAAACCGTCGCCCTTGCTCTACGAGCCAGGGCTGCAGCCGTTCGGGCCAATCGTTGCATCATGGGATAGTTGGTGAAGAGCACAAAGACTCCCCCCACCGACTTGGTCACATGGTGCTGAATCTTCCTCTGGGCCTCCGCCTCGAATTGTTCTGTTCTAGTCGTCAGTCGGGCATGGAACGATAGAGGTGCAGCTTTGCCTGTTTGCGATAATCGAACGGGCTGCCGAGCTGAAGCTGGTCGCTTTTCTTGAGCCCAAGGCGTTGTTGGGCGAACGTGAAACCGTTGGATCCTCCCGTGCTCAAGGTGGCGCTGGCCAGAACGACCGTGGGCACTTTGCTGAACAGCATCTCGTGAAGAGCAGGTCCAATGTCCAACGGGGCGCTGACCAGACTGACTCGATCGCCTGCCTTGCCCTGGTTTTCGGCCCAGTAAACTTGCTCTCCTAAAGACTGTTCGAGCCAGACTCGAATCTCGACGGCCAGCACGCGGCAGCGATTGGCAGCGGAAGTAAATTCCAAAGCCTGGTCCTCTTTGGCGAATTTCTTCGCCTTGTCCTGAAGAAAGCTAGCCAACTTGCGCAGTTCTTCCGTCAACGGGTCGGGCACGACACACGGGACCGTGCACGAAGGGGACTCCGGCCTTGATGGAGCTAACCAGGCTTGAACGTTTTCGAAGAATTGCTCTCCGGCCGTGCGCAGATTTCGAGTTGTTCGATGATGGGTTTGTCGTCATATTCGCTGCAGAATTCCCTTCTTGCGTTGCCGATTGAAGAGCGTGTTGAAAAAATAAACGAGCGAAGATTGCCGGACGTTCAGGCCCAAATGATCGGACGCCACATCTTCCAGCGTGTGGGCCTCGTCCAATATGGCAACCTCGTAATCGGGTAGAACTTTGGCTTTCACGGCGCAGGGCAAGGTCGGTGAAAAAGAGGGCGTGATTGACGATCATGACATTGGCGTCGGCCATTTCCCTCCGGGCTTTGTAGTAGAAGCATTCACCATATGTGTCGCACTTCTTGCCCAGGCAATTGCCGGAGTCGCTCTCCACCAAGTTCCAGACTGCTTCGATGGGTTGAAAACCCAGTTCGCTTTTACTCCCCTTTTCGGTCTTGTCGGACCAGAGTTGGATTTTGCGCAATTGCTCTTTGGCTGCCTCCCCATCAAACAGCGAATCGTTGCGGTGCCATGCTTTGCTCAGGCGGCGCAGGCTGATGTAGTTGTTACGCCCTTTGACGAGCACGGCCTTGAACGGTTCTGGAAAAATGGATTGCAGGAAGGGAACGTCTTTCCGGATCAGTTGCTCTTGCAGGCTGATAGTGTGAGTCGAAACGACGATCCTTTTCCTGGTCCGCAGGGCGAACAAGAGGGCCGGAACCAGATAGCCAAAGCTCTTGCCAACGCCCGTGCCGGCTTCGACCATAAGGTGGCCTGGCTTGTCCATGGCCTGGGCGATGGCCTCGGCCATGGCAAGCTGCTGAGCCCGGGGCTCGTAGCCTGACAAGCGTCGAGCGATCGCTCCGTCAGGTCCCAGGATGGATTGAATCGACATAATTCCATTGTCTCAGCAACGTTCGAGAATCTGTACCCTTGGTCGTGCAGTTCGCGGGGCTTACCATAATGTGCTATGGACCCAAAGGATAAATGGCTGACGGATCACCTGAATCAGATGGATTGGAAGACTGTCCTCAGTAACCCCGACCCTGCCGTGCACCTGGCAGCGATCGTCGCGCTGCAGCAGGCTGGTCCCCAGGCTGCTGCCTACGCTCCCTTTCTGCTGAATCTCCTGGACGACCCCGATCGAACCGTGCGCAAGCGCCCCGCCGGCGCAGCTTGGCACAATCGGCAATGTGGACAGTTCGGCGAGCGACCGCCTGCACCGCGCCTTGAGCGACGAATCTCCGCGCGTCCGAACTGGCGTTGCTCAGCTCCTCTGGAAGCTCGACGCCGATCCGGTGTCGCTCCTGCCAATCCTCATTGGAGGCCTGAAAGACGACGACGCGTTTGTGCGCTGGAACGCCGCTACGACGCTTGCCGACATGGGCCCCGCAGCCGCGCCAGCTCTAACCGCGCTCGAGTGGGCCCTGCACGATCGCGATGACGGAGTGCAGATGCACGCGGCGCAGGCGCTGGGGAACGTGGGCGCCGCCGCGGATCGGGTCGTGCCAGCTTTGATTTCCTTGCTCCGCGAGCACAGCACCCGGAAAGTGCAAACCCAGGGCGAAAGATTACATCTGGTGGTTCACGCTGCCTTGCACTGCTTTGGCGCCGCCGCCGTGCCCTTCCTAACCAAGGCACTTGGCGAGAACGGCGACGATTTCCGCTTGCGAATTCTGAGCGTGCTCGGCCATTTGGGCCACCTGGCTGCGCCGGCATGCCGGCCTTGGAGGACCTGCTCGAGCATGAAAACCCCGCCATGAGAAGGCGCCTGCATTTGTTGTCGGGCAAATCGGGCCTGACGCTGAGGATGCGGCTCCCACGGTTCAAGTACTTCTGGGCGACGCCGACTCGACTGTCCGCGTGGCCGCCGCTCAGGCCCTCTGGCGTATCGGCTCTTGGTCCGGTTCGGCGTGGAAGATTCTTCTGAACGCCGTCATCGAGGACCGGACGCCTGCCACGGCTCGGATGAACGCCATTGCGGCACTCGGGGGACTCGGGCCAGCGGCGTCGGAGGCTGTGCCCGTATTGCGCCGGCTATTGTCCGGCGGATCGACGCCTAACCTAGAGCGTCAGCAGGTGGCGCTCGCCCTGGCGCAAATTACCGGCGACATGAGCGGCATCGAATCTTGTTTGCAGGAAACACTTCACGCCGACGATCTCGAGGCACGCGTGCAATTGCTGCGCATGCTGCCAATGCTCGGCACGGCGGGAAAACAATTCCTCGAAATCGTCGACCAGCTCGGTTCCGACTCAAATGCGAACGTGCGAACCACCGCGCTCGCGGTGGCGAAGAGGCTACGCGAAGTTTGAGGGCGAGCGTCGAGGCGTAAGCCCGACGTGTCGAACAGCGTGCAATGACTAAACGAAAGCACGAGCGCGAAACATGAGGGCGAGCGTCGAGGCGTAAGCCCGACCTGTCGAACAGCGTGCAATGACTAAACGAAAACACGAGCGCACGAATACGAGCGCGAAAGGTAGCTCGGGTCGACGTTTGACTTATTTCAACTCCGCTTTTCGCATGCGGCCGGACACGTCGGGCTGACGCCTCGACGCTCGCCTGAGAAATTCAAAACGCTTATTCCGCTGGTACCACCGACTCGATCCCCGGATAATCCTCTGCGTCGCCGACTTCTTCAACCGGTAATTCCCATGCGATTTCCGCTAGCAATTTCAGTCTGCACTCTCCTCTTTGCTGCCCCTATCCACGCGGCCGATGGTGCTCCCACCCGCCCCAACATAATCCTCATTGTCGCCGACGATCTGGGCTTTTCCGATCTCGCCTGTTACGGATCGGAAATTGCCACGCCGAATCTGGATAAACTCGCGGCAGACGGGCTTCGCTTCACTCAGTTCTACAACTGTGCGCACTGTTGTCCGACCCGCGCCGCCCTGCTCACCGGGCTCTATCCTCATCAGGCCGGGGTGGGACATATGCTCGAGAACTGGAAGCCGCCGAGCTATTCGACCGGCCTGAAGCCGCAGTGCGCCACCATCGCGGAATTGCTCCGTTTGGCAGGCTATCGCAACTACCACGTCGGCAAGTGGCATGTCGGAACTCTGGGCAACGATCCGAAGCTGAAACTCTCGAATCATCCGCTCGATCGTGGCTTCGACCGGGCCTATGGAACGGGAGGCGGCGGCAATTACTTCGCCCCCAACCCGCTGTATTTGGACCGTAAGTCGCTGCAGCCAACAGACGATTATTACATCACCGATGCTTTGACCGAGTTCGCGATGCGATTCCTAACTGAACATCACGACGAACATAAGGACCAGCCGTTCTTTCTTCACCTCTGCTACACTGCCCCGCATTTCCCGCTGCAAGCCAAGCCTGCCGACATTGCCAAGTACAAGGGCAAATACCTGCCCGGCTGGGACAAGCTGCGCGAGCAGCGTTTCGCCGGACAGAAGGCCCTCGGCATCATTCCCGCCGTAACCGAGTTGTCGCCTCGCGACCCTGAGGCCCGGCCCTGGGCGGAGATCCCTGAGGCCGAGCGTGCCGACTGGGATCAGCGCATGGCAGTTTATGCCGCGATGATCGACTGCATGGATCAAGGGATCGGCAAAGTATTGCAGACGGTCAAACAGATGGGGTCGACAAGACAACACTCTCGTTCTTTTCTTTTCGGACAACGGCGCCAGCACGAATCGCTCGATTCCTGGCCCAACCCGGCTCGCGGGCACAAACCGGGATCGGTTGTCGGCACGCGCGAATCGCACCGCTGTCTCGAAGTCGGCTGGGCCAATGCTGCCAACACGCCCTTTAGAGAGCACAAGATGTGGATCCAGGAAGGCGGCATCGCTACGCCGCTCATCGCGCTGGCCCGTCGGGATCAAGGCGCGGGGAACCATCGTTCCCGCCGTCGGTCACGTCATTGATTTGATGCCGACGTGTCTTGATCTGGCGAAGTCCGTTTATCCCAAGAATCTTGGAAATCGCACGCTGCTGCCCATCGAAGGCAAAAGCCTGTTGCCCGTTTTTCATGGTGAAACGCAGGCAACGCGAACCCTGGCCTGGGAGCACGAAGGCAATCGCGGGCTACGCGTTGGTGATTTGAAACTGGTGGGCAGCTACCTGAAGCCCTGGGAAATGTATGACCTGAAGACGGATCGTAGCGAGTGCCACGACCTGTCCAAAGCACAGCCCGAGCGTTGCGCGAGTTGGTAACCGAATGGCAGCAGTGGGCCGAGCACGTCGGCGTCTTCCCCTGGGAAAAACTGCCCGGAGCCAACTACAAACCGGGGCCAGGCTATCGCAAGAAATCCGAACGGCTAATCGAGCCTGAGCCAAAACGATAGCTGGCAGCGAATTCAATTGCTTCAGCAAAGGCGAATATGGATCGACAAGTAACGCGCGTGATGTTCAGCTACGCCAGGTTGTTCATCGCCTCGTGGCTCTTTATGGCAGGGGTGGGAATTCAATTTCTACCATCCGCCGCGGCGATGCAGCGAGACTCGCGTTGGAGAGAGAGGAAGCTTCAGACGATCCCTATTGATTAGCGTGCCCAATGGATCGACGATCGCGATACGGAAGATTCGCGAAGCCAGGCCTATCTGCGGCTTTTTGGCGTCATAATGGGAGGCGTCGGCTTCGCCATGGCACTTCGTGAAACCGCCTATTTGAACGCTCGGTATAGCCGGTAGATCAAATGTCTACAAGCACATAGGCGAGCGCCGCGGCGTAAGCCTGCCGTGTCAGCATCCCTGTAAAACCTTCATTCTTGACAGGCGTCCCGACACGGCGGGCTTTCGCCGCGCCGCTCGCCATCATGATGAACCGGCGGGCATAAGCCCGACGTTAATTCAACCTTCGACAGCTCTAATTGATCTCGCGAAAAGGACACGTCAACGCATGAGGGCAGGACACGTCGGGCTTACGCCTCGACGCTCGCCCTTATTGAGAGCGTTACTCCCCGCTCAGTTCTTCTCCGCCAACGGCAGTTCGTAGGAGGCCATCTCCTCATGATTGCGGAGATAGGCAATTCCATTCGCCAGGCCAGGTGGTTCCAGGTCTTGTCGGCATTGAATACCTGGATGCTCGCCCAGTTCGTGGAGCGCTTCCGGGCGTTGCCTGCGACCAGCACGAGTTTGCCCGTTTCGGCCAGGATGAGAATCAAGTCGCCGGTGAGCAAAATTTGGCCGTGGCCGTAACGGCCTTCGCGCCATTTGCGGTCGCCTGAATTCGCGTCTACGCAAGCGAGAATGCCTTCGTCGAGGCCATAGATGTATCCCTGTAGAAAACCGGGCTGGTGAACTTGCAGCGAAGTTTATTGTTCTTCCACAGCTTGCTTCGCCTGCCATTTGCCGTCCTCGAGCGTGACCTTAACCATGGCGCCGGCGGCCACGTCATAGCTGGTGGAGATGAAAACGCGGTCCTCGCTGAGAACCAACGGCTGTGCGACATTCACGCCGTTGACCGATCGGCCAATCGAATTTCCAGAGGCGTTTGCCGTCCTTGGGGTCATATCCTGCTATGCAATCGGCATCGAATTGGAGCACCTGCACCTTGCCGGCAAACGTCGCAAGCATGGGCGAGGAATAACCCGCTCGGGTGTCGCCCGATGCCCAAATCAACTCGCCGTTGGCACGATTGAACGCACAAACGGCTTTGCCCTTGGCAGAATCCCTCTGAGTTCGCCGGATTAACGATCACCATGTTTTCATAAACCAACGGCGAGCCGCTCATCGCCCACATGATGTTGTCGTTGTTTGTCAGAATCTTGACGGACCATTTTGTCTTGCCGGTTTTGAGGTCGATGCAAAGCAGATCGCCTATCGCGCCGTAGGAGTATACCTCGTCGCCGGCGATGGTCGGAGTCGCCCGCGGCCCCGGCCCACCCATGGTTTCTTCAAAATCTGCTGCGTAGTGTATCAACCCAGATTTCCGTGCCCGTCGCTGTGTCGTAACAGACAACTGCTTCCTGGTCGCGCCGCTGTTCGATCGTGACCGCCACGCCGCCTTGAATCACGAACCCGGCATAGCCGCCGCCGACAGGCTGCCGCCAGAGTTCCTTAGGCGGATGGGCTTTCCATTCGCGAGCCAGTGCCGGACCGGCAATCACGCCATCGCGTTTGACGCCACGGTACTCCGCGTAATCGCCAGCCTTGGCCGCCAGAGCGTCGCTTGGCCACTTCGATATGTTTTTGGCTGGCTCGTTGCTCTTCCAGCAATGCAGCGCGATTATTTTCCCAGCGAAAATAGAATGTGGGAACCATGTCGCCCTTGAAGCTGACACGGCCTACCACCCCGTAAACGACGCCTGCAATGCAGAGCAATAGACCGATGCTTTGCCAGAAACGCCAGCCGGTAAAAAAACGAGCCAAAAGCAAAGCAGGAGGCCGCCCAGGAGAATTGCGAATTCGGTGATGAGCACTCGAAAGAGCTTATCCATCTCGACCGGCAGCTGCCCAGGCGCCGGCGATGACGGCAGTCGGCCAACGCGACGATTGCGAACGGCAGGATCGAACGGAACAGCGAGCGTCGCTGCAGGCGATGAGGCATCAGGAGGCATAGCCATGCCGGACCCTTTCTGCTTGGCGTTTTCGAATGCTTTGCCAAAAAACGACTTGCTTGTGCAATCCTGGTCATTATAGGAGGCGGTTGCGGCTCTTTGCTTATAATGGCTCATGCCGGGCAATTCATTTGGCGAACTGTTTCGCATCACCACCGCGGGCGTCAGCCACGGGCCTGGCTACCAGGTCATCATCGATGGCTGCCCGCCGGGGTTGCCGTTGAGCGTCGACGATCTCCTGCCCGACTTGCGGCGGCGCCGGCCGGGGCAATCGGCTATTGGTTTCGCAGCGGCAGGAAGAGGACCTTCCGGAGATCTGGTCAGGCGTCTTCGAAGGTCGCACCGATGGCACCCCCATCGGCATTCTCTTGCGAAATACCGACCAACGCAGCGGCGATTACAGCGATATCCGCGACAAGTATCGTCCCGGCCACGCCGACTTTACGTTCGACGCCAAATTCGGCTTCCGCGATTATCGTGGCGGCGGCCGTTCCAGCGCCCGCGAAACGGTCGCCCGCGTGGCGGCAGCGGCGGTCGCCAAGAAACTCCTTGCGACTCAAGGAGTTCACGATTCTTGCTTACGTGAAGCAAGTCGGTTCCGTCATCGCAGAGATCGCCAATCCAGAAGCGGTCACGCTTGAGCAAGTCGAAGCGACGCCCGTCCGTTGCCCCGAGCCGACTGCCGCAGCCCGAATGATCGCGCTCATCGAAGAAGTGCGGCAAGGAGCAGGATTCCATCGGCGGCGTCTGCGAAATGGTGGCGACCGGCGTTCCGCCTGGCTGGGGCGAACCGGTCTTCGACAAGCTGAAGGCGGACCTGGCCAAGGCACTGTTGTCATTGCCGGCGGTGATGGCGTTCGAGTACGGGGCAGGCTTCGGCGTAGCGACGGCACGCGGCAGCCAGAACAACGACTTGTTCGTGCGCAAGCAGACGGGAGCATCGGCACGGAATCGAATCGGCACGGCGGCATGCTGGGTGGCATCAGCAGCGGCCAAGCCGATCGTCTGCCGGGCGGCCGTGAAGCCCACGAGCAGCCTATCGCGACCCCAACGGACAGTCACCCGTACCGGCGAACCCACCGAGATCCGCACCCGCGGCCGCCACGATCCTTGTTTGCTGCCCCGCTTCGTGCCGATGGCGGAGGCGATGGTCGCTCTCGGTGCTGGTCGATCACTGGCTGCGCTGGCGGGCACAGTGCGGCCCATTACTTTGCCCCCTGAAAGGACATGAACCATGACGGCCCTCAACTCATTCCCCCCACTTCAAGGCGCCTTCGCATATGCAGAATCTTTGAAACCCGATTTGGATGCCTTTCAAAATGAATTGAGCGCTTCAGGCACAGAAGCCGTCATCAGCAAGGCAGGGAGATATCTTTACATCGGCGTAATGTTGGGAGAATGGCTGCCGTTGCTGTGGAAGGCAGCCTTCAATATCCTCCTCAGGTCCAGCCAAGGGCCGTGGCAAACGGTCCAAGAACACGAAAGTATACGCCAAGAGATTCGCGGCCTGTTTTTCACAATTCGCGAGGCCATGGATAGCATTCGCAAGATAGCGATGACCCTTGAGGGTTTAACCGGGCGACAAACCAGAGGGGATGGATCGCCTCAATTCACTGTTTGATGATGCTCGCGGACTCGAAGAGAAGGTGTTCCGCGATTGGCCATCGTTCCTTGAACCAATGGCGCCCGATGAAGCCCCGCCGTGCGGTGAACCCAAGTCTGTGGAGGAGTCACTGGCGGAAGCTTTGAGCATCACGGTCGAGGAAGCCCGGTTGAAGATGGATGCACGTCGCCACCTGCTCGATGCCAAAGGGCGGTGAGCGATTGGAATACAGAGTCAGGTTGGACCCGCTTGTCCATCGCCAAATCGTTGGATGGAAACTCTACGAGGGCTTGCTTGTCGACGTCCACATGCGTCTCAACGAGGAACTTCCACAATCGCCCAGGAGTGTTCTGCAAAAGGAAAGTCGCGAGTTGTTCGAAAACGAAGGAATGCTCTATCGATTCCAACTAATCGATCCCGAGAACCGGATGCTCGTCCACGATTTTATCTTTAAGATCAAGTACCGTTCAGACGAGCAAACACTCTTGGTGGTGCGCAGGGCGCATAAAACATCCGAAGGAGTGTGAGTTTCGCGCCCACAGGCGAGCGTCGAGGTCTAAGGCGGCTCACGCGTCGGCGCTTGCCCTTCTCAATTCGCCGGCCTCAGCAGTTTCCGCAGCTCCGCTGCCACTCCACCGATCGGAATCCGGCGTTGTTCAGTCGTGTCGCGGTCGCGAATGGTGACCGTCGAATCCTGTATCGTTTGGCCATCGATGGTCACGCAGAATGGCGTGCCGGCTTCGTCCTGGCGGCGATAGCGGCGGCCGACGGCTCCTTTGTCGTCGTAGAAGACGTTGTAATCTTGCTTCAATTCGCGATAGAGCGCGAAGGCTTTTTCCGGCATACCCTCTTTATTCACCAACGGCAAGATCGGCCGCTTTGATCGGCGCCATCCGCGGATGAAAACGCATCACCACGCGGTCTTCGCCGCCGATGGTGTCTTCCGCGTAGGCTTCGCAAAGCACGGCCAGCGTGAAGCGGTCCGCACCGGCCGAAGGCTCGATAACGTGCGGCGTGAAGCTGATACGGCAAGGCCGGCTTTGGCCTCTGTTTCCTTCTTCTTGTCGCCGCCGTAAGGCGACTTGTCCGACTTTGGCCCAGAGCTCTTCGTCGAAATAACTCAGGTCCTTGCCGCTGTGTTTCATGTGTTGCGTAAGATCGTAGGAGCCGCGGTGGGCGACGCCTTCCAGCTCCTGCGGCTCGTCCGAAAACGGGAACATGTACTCGATGTCGGTGGTGCCGATCGAGTAAAACGCCCGTTCCTCGCCGTCTGCTCGCGGGGCCGCAAGCGTTCTCGGAGCGGATGCCGAGCTGGCTATACCAGCGCATGCGTACGTCGCGCCAATATTGGTACCACTTCATCGATTCGTCGGGATGGCAGAAGAATTCGATTTCCATCTGCTCGAATTCGCGGCTGCGGAACGTGTAGTTGCGCGGATTGATCTCGTTGCGAAACGCCTTGCCCACCTGGGCGATGCCGAACGGCAACTTGAGCCGGGTGCTGTCGAGCACGTTCTGATAGTTGACGAAGATTCCCTGGGCCGTTTCTGGACGGAGATAGGCGATCGCTGACGGATCTTCCAAGGCGCCGATGAAGGTCTTGAACATCAGGTTGAAGACGCGGCCTCCGTGAGCTGACATTTTTCGAATTGTCCGGGCACCTTGCTTGGTTTGAGCGGACAGGTCATGCCCGCCAACTGATCGGCTCGAAAGCGGCCTTTGCAGCCGTCGGTCTTGCAATCCACCATCGGATCGCTGAAACCTGCCACGTGACCGCTGGCTTCCCAGACTTTGGGATTCATGACCAAAGAACAATCGACCCCCACCATGTGGATTTCTTGTCCGTCGGGCCCCAGCGGCGGATTGCGGACCATGTCCTGCCACCAGGCCTCCTTGACGTTCTTCTTGAGTTCGACGCCCAACGGGCCGTAATCCCAGAAGCCGTTGATGCCGCCGTAGATTTCGCTCGACTGGAAGATAAATCCCCGTCGACGGCACAGCGACACCAACTTCTCCATATCCATGAATCACCTCGTCCTACGAATCTTTCCTAACCAGTCCTGGTCCGCGTTGCAAAAACTTCCGGGAAAACGCCCCTGCATTTCTACGGACTACTGGCTACTGACTACTGTCTACTTCTTCGACACCATCTTCCCCACCGCCGCCGCAATGTCCGCGACCTCTGCCAATCCGCCCGTGCCGACGTCGCCGCAGGCCAGCTTTTTGCTTTGGGGCCCGACCACGCGAAGTCGCGACGTGGCCAAGTGGATCCAGGCGATGGCTTCGTCGGCCGACGCTGCCGCCGGCGGCAACGCGCCGGCAAGATCGCCCCCTAGTTGGAGCAGATGCCGGCGGGTCAGCGGGTGCTCCCACATTAGCGTATTCATTGCCGGGGCCAGAAGCACGGGCCGCGCCCAATCCCATGCTCGCCAAACGCAAGTAAGGCAATTGTCCGACAGGCCGTGCGCCATTTTGGCGAGTGTATTAGCGTCGAGCGGCGCCATGACAAGTATGTCCGCCCAGCGACGCAATTCGATGTGAAGTACGGCTTGATCGCGTTCGTAGCGTGCTCCTGGCCATTCATCCTCATCTAGGAAGAGGCGATCCTGGTCAAAATCTGCGACCTTGGAGGCGTCGCGCCCGAACTCGACTGGATCAAAGAAATAGCGGGCCGCCCGCGTGGCGACCGCCTTGACCTCGTGGCCATCTTCGAGAAGCTGGCGCAGCGAGGGCCGGGCCGCACGAATGGCGGCAACCGAGCCGGTGATTCCGAGAAGGACGCGTGGCATCGCTGCCTTTCCCCGTGGGCAGAAATCTTCCTTTTCTCACAGTAATTGTATCGGACTTTGCACTCATGAGCGGCGGGCTTGATGCCCGCCGGAGTCCCGCGCGGTGATGTATGTATTCGCGGAAACTAAGACTGTTGGTTCCGGCGGATCGTTTCGATTCCGCGCGCTCACGGCGGGCATCAAGCCCGCCGCTCATGATGATTTGGATCGAAAACCGCCCTGATCTCGCAATCTCTCTACCAACAAAAGCAGCGGGGACCAAGGATAGCCTTGGTCCCCGCCGTTCACTCATCTAGAGTTGGTTGAACTTATTTGCAGGTGCTGCAAGAGCTGCAGCTAGATTCGCAACCGCAACCCTTGTTGCAGAAGGAACCACGGAGACCGGCCAGGCGGCCGCGGAGGCCATCGAAGAGACCGGCTTTGCAGCAGGTCGTCTCGCAGCCACAAGCGGTGGCAACCGGTGCACAGGCAACTTGCTTCTCCACCTTGTGGCAAACCATACGGCAAGCCGTGTAGGTTTCGCAGGTCGGGACGCACTTGCTGACGCAGCGGGTGGCCTGGTAGGGAACTTGGTGCTTGACGCAAACCGTGTAGGTTTCGGTCTTGCACTCAGGCTTGCAAACATAGGTGCAAACCTGGTGAGCTTCTTCTTTCCATTCGGTCTTGTAGGTGCAGACCTTCTTGGTGACCTGACGCTCTTCGCAGACCTTCTTGCACACAGTCACGCAGCTCTCTTCCCACACCTTGTTCGCGCACCACACCTTGACGGTCTTGGTGCGTTGGCAAGGCGTCTCACAGCTGCTGCAGGTATTGCAGCTGTTGCACGGGTCGCAGCAATCCTTCTTCTTGCAGGAAGCGAGCAGGCCGGAGAGCCGTTCGCCGAAGCTCGGGCCGCAGGGCACTTCACGGCACTCGTAGTGGCCGTGATCGACGCACTTGCGGACAGTCTTCACTTCGGGCACGGTCACCCAATGCTTCTCGCAGATGACCTTGTCTTCCCAGCAAGGAACTTTCACGCAGACCTTCGTGCAAACCGTCTTCATTTCCGGAACGCGTGTGTAGACCGTCACGTTCCGCGTTCGGGTTTCAGGAACCGTCTCACAGCGATAGGCCGTGTAGGTTTCCTGATGCGTTTCCGTTTTGTAAACGGTTCGCGTGGCTTGGTAGTTCTCCGGGACCCACTCGTTCACGGTAACGGTGCGGTAGGCCGGAGCACAACAATCCGCCGCCTTGGGTGCCTCTTCGGCCCGGACGGTACAGCTCAGGGCTGCCAGGATACCGCCAGCCAGCAAGGCGACTCGCAGTTGCTGCCGAATCATGTCGTCCTCTCCTTATATTGCGCTTCTTGCCGATCCTGGCCTGCACCGGTTCACATGATTCCGCTGGGCAGGACCGGACAACCACGGTGGTTGAACGTCACGCAACTATGCCCAATGCGGGCAACTTGGAGGGAAAAATGCGCCTGAGGACGCAGCGAAATCCTACTAAAAAAGTCCGCCTATTCCGAGGTTGACGGCTTGGCTGCCTAGGGGGTTTTGCCAAGAGTTCCGGTGTCCCCAAGTGAATTTTGAGACGGAAAAAGCCGACCCCCCGCTAAACTCGCGGGAAGTCGGCTCAGGATAATCGGTTTAACGAGAAGGAGGCAACGTGGCCGGAATTTCTTCCGCGGTTCGTCCAGTTCCGTTAACCCTTTCCACCGTTGGTTGTGCTCTTTTGCTTATTCTTCAAAAGAGAGGAAGGAGCGGCCTTGGTCGGACCTGTTTTGTTGGTGGACGTCGTTGTTGCCGGGTTCGTCTTGTTGGCCAAACTTGCCGCGGTGGACGTATTGGTTGGCGTCACGCCTTTGGCCGTGACCGGGTGGACCTGGGGCACGCTCATGGCAGTGGTGCGGGGCCCGTTGATGCCACCTGGCGGGGTGCGGGCTTCGATAGCGTTACGCTGGGCGGCCACCTGCTGGATGGCACGTGCCTGCTGCACGGCCTGGGCACGGGCGACGGCGTTCAGTGTCGTTGCGGCCCGCACTTCCGCAAGGCGATTGGCCGCAATCAAGTTGGCCCGGTTTTCTCTCGCTAAGGCCAGCATAGTGCGTGGCGGCAAGGGCGCCCTTCCCGCGTTGCGAGCCAGCACCAAATCGATCTGGATGCGATCCCAACCCACGACGTTGCGATTTTCGTAGCGGGCGTAGGCAATAATGGGATCGTAATGCAAGCCGCCGTAGACATAGGCACTTTGGAAACCGATGCCGGCATAGACGCCGCCGTAGTAGTCGCCGTAGTAGTAATGGCCGAAGCTGGGGCGAATCCACAAATTACCGATGAACAACGAATCGCTCACGATGAAGCCGGGCGTATAAACGAAGCCTGGCCCAACCACGAGGGGATCGATCACCACGGGCGCATACATCACGCCACGGTTGGCAACGGCCAAGTCCCAGTAACCGGGGATATAGACGTATCCGGTGGGCGACCAGGCATAGTGGGCCGACACCCAAACGTAGCCGGGCTGCACTTTGGCCCAGTAGCCCGCCACCCAGGCGTAGCCCGCTGGCCGGAATGTTTGGGTACCATCTGGGCCGGTCTGGTAACCCGCTGCGCGCCATTCCCAATGTCCAGGAACGTAGAAACTCTCGGTATTGGGCGCCTGGCCGGACGGAGCCGTGTTTGGCGGCTTTGGCGGTTCGGGCAAGTAGGTGATCTGATCCTGCGGGGTGGTGCGCATTTCGGAATTGGAAGTCGCTTGGTTCTGCATCCAGAATCCGGGAACCCAACGATAGTCTTGATTGTCTTGTTTCCAGTAGCCTGCCACCCACTTCTTGCCGGGAGGAGGAGCACGCCAGACGCCGCTGACCCAGAGGTAATCGTGGCGGTCGTCGTCCCAGGCCCAGTAGCCGCCGATCCAGGCAGAGTCGCCGGTGGGCTTTTCGGAGGGAGGCATTTCATCAATGGTCGGCGGCGGCGCCTTGTTGACGGTTTGGGTGGGCACGGCTTCCGTGGTGGGCGTAGCGAACGCCTCGTGCACGGGGCCGCGGGCGAGCACTTCGACACCCGGAGTAGCGGGCGGCGGGGCGTTGGCATCTTGCGAAGTCTGTAGGTTTTGCGGGGTTCCGTTTGGTTCTTGGGCGTCGAGATCGGAGAGGAAAAAAGCAATGCAACCTAGGCAAAAGAGGCAAACCACGATAGAACGCGTAACCATCTGAAGATACTCCAAGACGCGGCTTCCTGCCGCACGCAAACAGAGGGATGCGGGTTTTACCTCTTCTGAAAAGGGGTGTCCAGGTCAAGCCGCTTGCGATTGACAAAAGGAGTGGGGCAACTACGATTACTGGAATTGTTGGGCTCCCGGAAGCGGGAGAGTCAACAACTCGGGGCATAGCTCAGTTTGGCTAGAGCGCACGGTTCGGGACCGTGAGGTCGGAGGTTCGAATCCTCTTGCCCCGACTTGATGGACCCTGCTGACAAGGCTTGTCAGCGGGTCTTTTTTGTTGGCACTGCATGACGTTACGTCAATTCGCCCGTTGTGGTGTGTACCATCCTCCAGAAGTGTACGTTTTGTCAGCATTTGACAGGGTTTGTACTCGTTTATCAGCGTTCCGAATAGTCAGGAGTATAGACTGCGCGGCCCCTCTCCCATTGTGCCAGTTAGCTTTGCGCTCTCGGCAGCCACTCCGGCGAGCGGCAGAGAAGGCAGTGCGTCGAGCGCCCGCGAACGTCGAGCAGTTTCGGGTCGGTGTAAACCCCCATAGTCAGCCTGATGTCGGAATGACGCATCGCAGCTTGTGCCGTTCGTGGTGCCACTCCGCCCCGGCTCATCAGGGTGCCAAAGGTTGTACGCAGGGCGTGCAAGTCGAGCGTCCGGCCCCGCTCGTCGCGCTTGGGGATCCCGGCCAGCCGCATGTCGCGATTGAGAATCCGCAGTAGGCCGGCCGGCAGGTTGAAAACGGGCGTTTCGCCTGGTAGTCGCGCCGGGATCGGCTCGCCAAGGCGTCTGGCTTCCGTTTGGGCAGCTTCGAGCTTGTAGGCGAGCCATTGGGCAAGGTCGGCCGCCAGGTCGTCGCGTAAGGGCGATGTCGTTGCCTTCGCGGTTCTTTTCGTCGCGGGCGGCGAGGGCGGCATAGGGGACCGGTCCGTCGAGGTAGAGTTGCCCAGCGGTGAGGGAAGCCAGTTCGCCTTTTCGCAGTCCGGTCAAAACCAGCGTCTTGTAAATCAAGGCTCGCTCGCGCCCGAAGGCTTCGAGCCGTTCGCGCACTTCGTCCCGCACCTTGGCATATTGTTCGCCCGCCCGCGGTCCCTTGCGGACGGTCAAAGCTTCGAGCAAGGGCCGTTTGCTGGCGACGTCGAGCAAGCGAATCAGCTCGCTCTCATCCATCGACCGGCGAAACGTCGGCGGTCGGCCTTTTCGTCGGCCTTGGAAACCTTGGCCACGGGATTGCTGACCAACCGATTGGTTTCGATGCACCAATTGCAGAAAGACGTCAGCGCCCCGCGGTAGGCATTGCGTGCCTTTGCCCCACGCCAGCGGCGGACCGGCCGGCGAGCCACTTTTCCAAGGCGTCGCGGTTCAGGTCGGCCAGCCGGCCGAATCCGCATTCATTGGCCAGCCGATCCAAGTAGCGGCGAGTGTATGAACGGTGAATCTCGGATATGCCCCGGGCTTCCATGCTAGCGTCGAAGGCGTCGAAATGGGCGGCGAGCGGTTTATCCTGATGAGTCGCAACGCATGCTTCCGCCCCGGTCAGAATACCGGACCGCACTTTCTCGGCTCGACGTTCCAAGTCGGCAAGAATCTGGCGGGCGGCGGTTTCGTCGCGGCAGCCAGTCGGAACGATTTGCACCAAGCGGTTTCCGTCGCGGTATTTGGCGAACCAAGTCTTGGATTCCACTTCGAGCCGTTCCTGCCCGGCCCGTTTGCCCTCGCGACGCGCACCACCTTAGCTGAACGTGGCTTGCCCCGTTTGTCTTTCCAGCGGGCAAAGCGTTCGCCTTTACGGGTGAAGAGTTCCGCACCTTCGGGAATGTTCTTGTAGGTCGTCGGCTTGAATACGGTCCCCATCACTTACCCTTTCGCTTCGGTCGCAGCTCAAGCCCGAAATGATCGGCCAGTCTGTCGGCCATGTCGAGCCTGAGAGATTGTGTTCCGCGGACGAACCGCATGATTGAGGCCCGGGCTAGGCCAGTTTCGCGCTCTAATTTTTTGTAATTCGTCCGCCCGCTATCGACGGCGGCGCGAATCGTTTCTCTAAGCAAGCCGGCAATGGGTTCGGATTGGTCGTCTGCCTTCATGGTATGTGTAAGTTATCCCATACCATCGGCTCCGTCAATCCTTGCCGGCGAGCCTTGTTGCTGTTCTTGAGCGGCCCCGTCAAAAAGGGGACCGCTCTTTCTGGTCCCTTATGGGATGGGTGGCGTACGAGCATACGGGAAAAGGCGCGAAATGCCACCAGGCACGTTGCATCAGTGCTACCACTTGCATGTTGCGTGGATGCCACCATCAGCCGTTTTTCTCCAGTGCTCGAATGCGATAGCGGGAAAGGCCGCGCCTAATCCGCCACGGAATACGATCTTGACCAAGCCCCGCTCTTGCAGTCGGAGCAGGGCGCGAAAAACGGACGTTCGATTGCAACCTGCTCGCCGCGCAATGTCGGTTACAGACGTCTCTGCCGTGCCCTCTTTGGTGTCGCGGTAAAGGATCAGCCAGACGACAATCTCCGCCCGTGTGAGGTCCGCCATCGTGAAGTCGACAAACGCATTGAGGACGGCGAACCGATCTCGTGCCTTCCCCTTCGCATTGCTTCTCTTTCCCGGTGGCGGTCGCGGCGGGTCGGGTTCCATCGGCGGCGGTTCTTCGCCTACTCTCAGAATGTGTGGCGAGTTCATTCGTCCTCGCCTTCCCCGTCGTCGGCTGGCGGGATCGGTTCCATAGGTCCGCCAGTGCTGCCGATAGCTTGCCCTTGTCGGCCGGCGTCGCCTGGTGCGCGATCGATTCGAAGCGCTGCAGCTTGTGGTCGAATGCCAAGATGAGGTCGCGGGCTTCCCCGTGCCGGCTCTTGAGATGTCGCAAAGTAACGGTTGCAGCCGGCCCGTCGTCGCTCTTGTCAGGCGTCAGGATGAAGGCGTCGTCTGCCCCGAATTCCAGCTCCGAGCTTTCGCGGAAACTCGCTAGACTCAGCCCCTCCGAGTAAGAAGAACGCCCCTTGCTATCCTTTCCCCGGCCGACAGCCGAAACGACCATCATTGCCACGCCGTTGTCAGCAAATTCGCGCAGATAGTTCATTGACGCATCGACGGCCCCGCGCTTGTCCCCGTGCTCGCCCGGCGGCGGAATTCTTTGGATGTAATCAAGCAAAATCAGTTGGGCGTCGAAGGCATCGGCGGTCGCGGCGACGTTGGCGAGGTCGAAGGGTGATCGCACGAACGCCAGCCGGTCGGCAACGTGTTCCAGCGTATTCATCGCCTGGTCGAGTCTATCGGCGTGCTCGGCCCCTAATCGGCGGTGCCGGATCAGCGTCAAGTCGATGCCGGAAAGTCGAGCCAGTTGCCTGTCGAGCAGGATACTGGGCGGCATTTCCACATTGCAGACAACAGCCCGAAGGTCGGGCGTCAATCGCAGGGCGTCAACGAGCAGTTGCATGGTAAACGCGGTTTTCCCGGCCCCGGCGCTCCTCCAATCAAACTGACCAGTCCCGGCCGATTTCGAGCTGCGCGAGGTCGCCAGCCCCGACAGGGTAAAGCGTCGGCGGCGTTCCTGAAAGAACGTCGTCCCGCCAGCCGGCGAGCAGGTCAGCGGCACTTTGATAATTCGCATTCATGTCCCGCCCCCTTTCTCCAAGTCCGCCGAATTGAAGTCGAGGTCGGGTTCGGTTAGTGCATTGGCCGGCGGTTCCCAGGCATCCCCGGCGTTTGGCGGCGGCGTTCGTGCCCAGAGCTTGGCCAATTGCTCCGCGCAGGTCCGGCGGCGGTGTGTGAGAGAAAGCCGAAGGGTTCGGCGTTGAATCGGCCGGCGTCGGGTTCCCCGTCGCGGTCGAGCCCTCGCCCCTGAGTTGCAGACCGCATTCAATTTGCCGGCGACGTCAGAAGGTGACAGCCCACAATCCAGCGCAGATTCGGATAGCAAGGCATGGGCCAACGCCGGCGGGCAATCGAATTCTCCCAGGTTCGCGGCGGCGGAAATAGCACTCGATGACGGTCCCCTTTCGCTGGCCCCTTCACGGATGAATGCCAGCGTTTGTTTGTTCAATCTCGGCGGCCGTTGGCTACGGATGCTCGCCGTTGTGCCTTCCCTTCGGCTTCCCTTTCAACAACGTCTAACGCCTCGCGCCAGTCGGCTGTCGCTTGGTCATTCTGCCCAGGCGGTGTCGGCAGCTCGAAAGCGGCCGGTTCCTGCGCCAGTTGCAAGATTCTGTCGAGTGACAGCCCAAGCAATTCTTCATAACTCAGCCGCGCTGTGCAGTCCCGTTTTCGGGTGTCGGCTGTTTGGAGCGCGAAATGCGCAAACGCGGTCGTAGACTCCGCTGTCGATGGCGATACCGCACCGGGCGGCATGGAGTTCCGCAAAGCACCGGGCGGTTAGGTGAAATTGCGGTGAGGGTTCAGGTTGAAAAATCGACGTCGGCAATCCGACATGAAACCCTTTCGCCCTGAAAAGAACAAAAGCAATGCACCATCGTCGAGTCGATAGCGTTCGACCAGCCCAGAAGCCAACCGGCCGGCGTCACTCAAGGCGCGTTGAAGGTCGTCGGCGCGGTCGATGTCGAACCACAACCAGGCTGACCAACAGTGCCCGTGAAACCTTTGCAAGAGCCGGCGTCGTGGAGCAGTCGCTTGAAGTCCGTGGTGAATGTGAAGGCAGATAGATAGGCTTCGCGTGTAACATCGGCCCGTTGGTCGAGGGTCGCATATCCACGGAACGCGGCGGCGGCGTTTACCAGTCGTCGATTTTCCGTAGTCGGCCCCAAGATGCGAAAGCCCCAGGGGAAGGCGTTCATGCGGTCGGCCCCCCTTCCTGGTCGGGATCGGTGGCAAAGGAGTCGGTTTCGGGCTTGTCGATACCAACTACTTCGAATGTGCGAACGCGATTGAATTCAACGCCAAGATCAGACTTTCCCACAACCAACGTAATGAGGCAGCGAATCCAACGCGGTATCGGTGCTTCGAGCTTCGCCGTGTTGGCGATGCCAAGTTTTCCCAGGTCGCGCACGGTCTGTCGCTTCGCGGCCTCCGTCAGCCAAACGTCATGCCATGCAAGACGGCCCTTATGCTCGCCTTCGATGATCTCGAAGTGAAGTTTCACGCCGGGCGTGCCTTTTTTGGCTTGGAAGAGTTCTAGTTTTCTAAGGTGTGCAGTGTACTTGCCGGGCGGGATTGGGCTGCCGAAGTCGGGCGCGGGCGGAATGTCATTCCAATTGTTGTTTATCCAATTGTTACCGCCACTCCCGCCACTTAAAATCTGAGTAAGAGTCTTTCGATTTTCCACTTGTGATGCTCCATTTGATGGGCCGGGCGGTTGCCACCGTGCCGGCCTTTGTTGTTAGGATTTGCGGCAGGACTTGCAGCCCCCGGCGATCCAATCGAGGACAGCTTGCCGCGACCAGCGGACGAGCGCCCCAACGTGCACGGGTGCAGGAATCTTGCCGGCGTCGGCCATGCGGTAGACATGGCGAGCCGAACAATTTAGAAGGCTTGCAACAGCATTCACGTCAATCAATGCCTGTTGCTCGTCCCAACGGCCCGAATGCCGGCCGGCCGACAAATCGGCACTAGTTGAGGTGGTCACGATGGAACCCTCCGAGAGAGAATTGCAGGCATGCGAAATGCTTGCCTGACCCTCGGAGTAGAACAAAGTCAAGAAGGGGCAAAACAGCAGGGCAACGAAATGGCCAAACTTGTCAGGATAAAAATGGCCGATTTGTCAGGTGAGCCAGGCGAGAAAAAAATGTTGGGAAACCAAAACGCAACACGTTGCGCGTTCTGGCTAACTTGATTTGTCGTTCCGTGCCAGCTTATTTCTTACTGATTCATCACTCTCACCTGGTTCCGGCCTATCGGAACGGTCGAGAATCGTGTCCTTCCGGCCAGGCTGCAAAATCTTGCCCCGGTCTGGCCCAAGTGGACGCTGGGCAGGGTCAGGCAGTCGTTGGAGGGGTTGGGGGCGCGGCCTGGGTAGATGTGGGGGACTAGGGGCGAAGCATTACGGGTGGGCTGCATCGATGTGGAGCCGTTTTTGCAGTGCTTCGAGTGGTTTGCGGGAGATGAATCCCACCCGGTCACTGTCGAGCATGGCCGTGCACCATCTCAGGATTTCGACAACAGGTAGGTCACACCGTTTGAAGGCGCCGATGACTACGCTCAAACAGTCCTCAATGTCCTCAGTCATCATGCCTTCGTCGCTCATTTCGACCTGGCAGCTACCTTGCTTCATCAATTCCAGCGAGAGATCCATTGCCTGTCGCCACTGCCCAGCCTCAATTAGTCGGCTCAGGTTTCGTTTCACTTCAGCGTAGGCTTCGTAGTCGTACTCGAAGTTGTGGTTGATGTCACGCTCGTCGAAGTCGGTCGCATCGACGATGGCCTGATGTGTCGCGGCTACCAGTTCGTCTGGAGTAGCAGCCACGCCAAACCGGGCAGTGAGTTGCCGGAGAACCCCACGGTCTGCGCGCACCAATTCCAGGAGAACGTCCACCAGTTCCTTTTTGGTGCGCCTGGCCAGTGTTCGAGCTAGTTCCGCGGTGGGCTCGGGCCGAGCTGGAGCCCGTCTGGTTGTTTTGCGCCGCGCCATGCTTCGACTCCGTTGGACTTTCCCTTCGATGGTTCGCTCGACTCGCTCAGCAACGCTTCGCGGTAGTTCCAGGGCATCCAGCGTGCGGGACTGGCCGCGAGCTGGTCGGCATGCCGTTGTAACTGGGTCAGGTAGTCGAACGGGTTGGCCTGGTTCAACTGGCAGGTGTAGATCAGGCTCATGAACAGGTCGCCGACACGGGCCCCGTTCTGGGTCTTGTAGAACAGAGCATTCTTGCGATGCAAGATGGCCTTCTTCAAGGCGCGCTCGCACACGTTGTTGTCCAGCGGGGCGCCGGCCTGGCGCAGGAACAACGTCAGCTTCTCCCAATGCTTGAGCATGTAGCGAATAGCGCCGCCGAGAGCCGAATTGGGCTCGGTCAGTTTGTCGTCGAATTGCCGCCTCAGCCAATCGTGCAGTTGTTGCATCGTCGGCTGGCTCTCTTGTTGATGCCACGCGAGCCGCGCCTCGGGCGAAAGCTGACGCTGCCGGGCGATGGCATCGTTGCGATAGACCACGGCCAGCGTTTCGAGAAGGTAGCGGCACTGCTCGGGAAAACGATCGTAGACATCGACGAACTGCCGCCGGGCGTGGGCCAGGCAGTTGGCCAGGATCGTCTGCAGTTCGCCAGGCAAGTTGCGCGACAGGGCGTCGCACATCTGGATCGGCGGCGGCAATTCCTTGGCGCGATGCTCGAGCACGTCGGCCAGGTTCTCCCCCGCGTGCTGGGGACCGCTGAAGAACAGGGCCACCTGGTGGCCATCGCGCAGCGCCACCACGCCCGACGTGAACAGCCCGGTGCGCTGGTCGGCATCGTTTCCTTCGCCCGCGCCGTCGCCCTTGCCCTGGCCAGTATCTTCGAACGGCCCTCCCCCATCAGCTCCAGGATCTTGACGGTGGTGTCATCGTTGTGCAGCACCTCGCCCTGGGCCGCTTGCCGGATCAACTCCTCGAAGGCCGGGGCCAGGTTTTCCGCGACCGCACTGACGATGTCCCACTGGGTCGAGGCTGGCAGAGGAACCTCCAGGTTCCCCTGCAGGCCTTCGAGGCGATTGAAGGGAAGCCCGCTGCCATATTTGAGGAGGCCGATCATGCTGCCGGCCGTGGCATCATACTTTTGACACCCTGCTTCTCCCGGTGCGGGAGCCGTGAACACCTGGCCGCACAGGTGGCAACGCAGCTTGTGCAACTGATAGATGTTCGCCGCCAGCGGCGGTTGCCCGATGATCCGCACCACCACGCCGGGCCTCTTGTCGTAGACCGTGCCATCGCAGCAGGAGGGACAGGAATCGCCGGCCTGGAGCGACGGATGCCGCACGTCGATCCGCGTGGCGCCCTGGTAAGCGTCGGCGCCGTTGCGCCCATGGCCCGGGGCGGCAGGTTCGCCATCGTTCTTGTCGTTGCCGGCGTCGTCGGCGGCCGTTTCGTTCGCCGTGGACTGGGGCTCTTCGGCGGGAGGATTCTGGGAAGCGGTCTCGGACTGGCCCGCTGCGTCCGCCGTCACGGTCTTGGTCTTTTCCGTGCGGGAGCCAAAAAAGAGCTGACGCAGCCGCCTTATCGAAGTGTTCTTGTCTTCCACCATTTCGGTCACGTAGGCGTACGACTGAAAGACCGCCCGAATCAACTGGGCGTCCTTCTCGTCTAGCGCCTGCTCGACGCGGCGCAGCACTTCCTCCAAGCGTGCGTCGTCCACTTCCACTATTTCCGGCAAGTTGCGCATCGTGCGTCAACCCGCAAAACAAGGGAGCCGGCCGCGTCCGTGAGACCGGCGGTGTGATCAAGGAATGGTAGAAAAGAAAGCAGGATCGCCCGATTCAGGCAAGAGAAGTTTTGCGAAAATCCCTAGAGATGCCGGATCAGGGAAGCGGGCCGACCGGACGCCAGTCGGCCGCCGCACCCGTTTGCGTCGGGTTCCCGGCGGCCAACAACACCGCGAGTTGGTGAGCGGCCAGCCGCTGAGCCGCGCCTTCGGCGGCTACAGGCCACCAGGGAAAACGGCCCTGGGACAGGCGCTTCTGGCAAAGCCAAAATCCTTGACCGTCGTAGGTGAGCAGCTTGATGCGCCGTTCCCCGACGATTGCGGAAAACGAAGACCGTGCCCACGAATGGATCCGCGCCCAGGCTTTCCCGGCACAGCCGAGCCAGCCCATCGATGCCGCGGCGAAAATCGGCCGGCTCGACCGCCACCAGGATCCTCATCTGCGGCGTGAGTTGCAGCATCAGCCGGCGCTCCAGAAGCTTCCGGCCAGCGCCGCGAGGTCGGCCGCATCGTAGCCGCTCAGTTGCACGCGCATCATGG
Organism: uncultured Acidimicrobiaceae bacterium; assembly: GCA_963730735.1. Lineage (GTDB taxonomy): Bacteria > Actinomycetota > Acidimicrobiia > Acidimicrobiales > RAAP-2 > CAVSSX01. The sequence goes on along the minus strand of CAVSSX010000007.1, from coordinate 9,447 downwards.
CTCCGGAGCCGTTGTCCAGCTCGACGGAACACTGCTTGCCAGGGACGGCCGGCGAAGGCAGCTCAACGAAGGCGGGGCGGCCAGACTGCGGTTGGTCGCCAGCTTCCTCGACGCGTTTCTTCAAGCCGTAATAATCCAGCCCCAGCGCCATGGACGTACGACTGACGCCATAACGACTTGCCAGCTTGGCGGCCAGCGCCCAGAGTCGCTCGGGAATGCGGCAGCCCCGCTCCCGACGATTCCGCCATGCCTGGAACCGGCTACGAGCCTCCGCCAAATCCCCCGGAACTACCTCAAATGAACCCGTCCGCATGTCGGCCCTCCCTATCCAGGACCGACAATCTATCACGTTCGGCAAATTGGTTCAGGCAGGCTTACCGGAAGGACACAGTTAACCCGAACGCCTGCGTTGAACCACATTTACTCCTGTTGACGTCCCGAAACGCTTGGGAACTCTTCAACGTGAATTCGTCGTAGAGGTTGGCCCCTAAAGTAACCAAATTTGTGTTCAAGTCGTTCCGCTTCTTCTCCGGCCAATCGCTATTTTCTGTATTTATTTGGACATGAATCAAGTCGGTGGCTGATCCAATATTAGTGTCAAATTCATTGAAACCAATGCCAAGCACTAGATTCTGGGCGTGTTCCACCTTATTGGCGCGATAAGGCAGCGACCGTAGAGTTCGCCAAGTCGCGTATCATGGGCTTCGCCCTTCATAAAGTAAGCCAACACATAAAGGCAATTCGACGGCGAATGTAGGATCCGAGACCGTGATTTGCCGTCCTTTGCGTCACGGAGAAAACTGAGTAATTCTCTCGATAGTTGTCGCCGGCAAAAGCGGTCTTCGCGAGCCATGCAACGAACTACAAGTTCCCGATCTGTGACGCTCAGACCAAATCCCGGGTAGCTATGCCCTTCATCGCCAGACAGCACTTCGATTAGGTCGTCCCATTTGTAGCTTATTGCATCTTCGAGTTTGCGAGCATTGAATTCAGGCATTGAAACACTTTTTCCCAGATCGGTCCGTCAAGAATTAGGAAAGTTGCGTCCTTGGGGAATGCTCGCCCGCCGTGGAGATAAAGTCCGAGCAGATCAGCTTCAGTTCCGTTGATTATGACGGGCCCCGCTCTGAACCGAACGATTCCTTGGCAATCAAGCACTGAACAAAGTCAGCGATCGTGTCGAGCTCAGTCAAAATGTCATGCAACGTTTGCTCAGTAAGCACGTGAACGTATCCACGCCCGAAATCACCGGAATGAATTGGACATCCACCTCCTCCTCCAAATGCTACCGCAACGCGATGTACGCGCCTGATCTCCAGTGGCGGCAACGCGGTCGCGTTTGTTCCGTCTGCACGGATAATGTGTTCTGCGGAATTGAGCCACTTTGTCGCACCATAGAGTTGCCTAAGCGAAGCATCGATTGCCTTTCTCTGCCATCGTTCGAACTGACGGCGCTCCCGAGCATCGTCGAGCGCGATTTCTTTTACGCTAAAGATTATGACATCGGGTTCGCATACGATGAGGACATCGCAAAGCTCCTTGTTTTTCTTCCCTTTTGGGTTGTTGAAGCACCAAAGCGAAAGGAAGGACTTTGTGCAGAGATCGCGCGTGAGCCTCTCGGATTGCGTTAATGGCTTGGTCATCAGTGAACCTTCAGCTGGATTACATGGCCCAGGCACGGCCGCGTGCAGGATTCTGACATAATGCAGTCAAGCGGGGTTCAGGCGAGGCCACATCTCCAAGTGCCCTTGCCAACCGCGGCGGCAAGAAGGGACGGAATAACGCCTCGAGAGTCGAATACGATCTATCGATTAGTCGTAATATCGACTCCCGACCTCTCCCGACCCGCTTATTCGCGTGCCTGCCCGATTCCGCACCGCGCCATGCGGATTCCAAAAGTCCTTGCTTTTCCAGGCGGCGCAGAACCGGACAGTCCAAATTCTATTGTCTGTTTAGGCGAGGCGAACCTCGCTCGGAAGGTTCTTTGGTCGAACTGTCGAATTCAGGTCCGGCAATTCGACTAGACAGTGAACGCGAGCAAAAACCAATGTGAAGGAGGATTGCGAATGAGAAAGCTGAAATAATCGAACATATCTCGCCGGACGGCGTGATCTAGGCTTCCGGCGGTCCGGGCGAAGACGGGCCTTCCCTTACGGCGACTGGACCGCGCCCTATCGCAGTCCGGCCCGGTTAGCGATGGTCTTTCCGCAATGGGGCGAGCGCTTCGAATTGCGATTGGCCGCCGAACCTACGATCTGTGGTCGGGTTTCTGGCCCGAGCCGCCGAAGAGTCCGATGGCAGACCGCCTGAATGCGGCGACGAAGTTTGTCGTCACTCACAGGCCGGAGAGCCTGGAATGGGGCCCGTTCGAGGGCATTGGACCGGACCCGAGGATAGAACAGAGACGTTAGCGAGTTAAGTGCAGGAAATCCCGAGAGTAAAGCTTTTCAAGGTTTTTTGAACGTGCAGTTCAGAATCCTATCCAGATTTGGGCCGTCGCCAATAGTTCCTCGGATCAGCACCCTGTCGCCCTTTTTGAGCACCGCGATGACAGGATCATCCAGATTCGACGTTCTAGCCTCGATCATGGTGCTCGGTTTGCGCTGTTTCGGCTCTCCTACCTGGATCCTGACGTAAACGAAATTGCGCTTCTTACTATCCGTACCATGACCGATTGCATCGACGATCACTTCGCCTTCCACCGCTTTTCCAATCAGCTTCGACCCTTCAGTTTTTTGTTGCTCCATCAACTGCCGGGGAGCCAATGCATTTCGATCCACGCGAGCCTGCTGCTGGGCTTCCGCAAGAACGGTTCTGCGAGCCGCCTCCTCTTTGAGGATCTTGGAAAGATCTAGTGGTTTGTCGTCTGCAAGCGAAGGGCTGGCAGTGAGAAAAAAAGACGCTAGCAGCAGGCTATATCGCATAACTTGGGCCTCGGAAACTCCCCGTCGCGAGAACCACCAGCCTTCACGGCCTGGTTTCCTGAAAAGACAAGGGCCTATTTTTACCGGTTACCGGCACGATTGCAAGTCGCTGGGGTTGAATGCCAAGAATTGCAGAGGCGGATAAGAAGTCGGGATTGTTCGTGCTCGATCTCGGCTTGGGCAAGGACGCCGCCGCGCGCTGGGGCCGGCAGCTGGCTCGGCGCAACGCTTTGACTTGGCCAAACGCAAACTCGAAACGGTGTTTGCCGGAATAGCAGCGTTTCGTCTGACCCCGGACGGAAAGAAAACGCTGACGTTGACGCCTCCCGAAACTTGGGCGATTCAGGACGTGCCGCCTGCTCTGATCATGGAAGCTCTCGCGAAATCGCCCACGCCAACGCTCAAGCGGCCGGCGTTTCCAAAGAGGGTGCGGCCGTGAGCTGTTAGCCTAATGCAGCGTCAAGCCCACGAGCTGTCTCGACTTGCCATCCTGGAAGTGAATAGACACTTCTGCCGTTGGAAACTGTGCCCCGCTAGCAAGACGAAAGGTTGAGTCCGCCGACAGGCCGGCCAACAAAACCACGGAGTATCTGGCGTTGAATGGGTTGGTCCCGGCGGCAACCACAGCAGTACCTTCGTGAGCATAAGCAGTGTCGCCCACGTGGATCGAGCCAGCCCCGAATGACACAGGCACCGATCCAGCGAGTCGCTTGGCCACGACGTTCGTCGCCGGGCGACCGATCAGAATCACGTGACATGCGTGAAGCTTCGAGTCGTCCGCATCTACGTCTGCCTTCACTGGCACGATGACATTGCCGTAGCCGACGCGGACTCCATTCTGGAGTGCGAAGGCCGCTTCCCGATTGGCAGCCGCATCTCCGGTCGTGCCGAAGATGATCAAGGAAGATTCGGGTTCGTCGAGCCATTGCGCGGTCGAGAAAATGGCGCCGCCGATGGCTGGCTTCTTCTCCCAAGCTGCAAACCATTCTGCCGCGTTCTTGCCGGTCCTTCTTTCGAAATCGCCGAGGAATTGCCCGACACTCACCTCTTTGCCGGCGTTAGCAAGGCCGAATGCGTTCATGGCGGCAACGAACGGTGCATGTCCCACGAACTCGCGGACGCGTGTAGCGTCAGCGCGACCGTAGCTCGCCTGCTCCCGGTGCCAGCGGGCTCGATCCAGTTCCTGATCGAGCGCGCTCGGTGAGGCGCGGCGCTCTTATCGCGCCAGCTTGGGCGTGAGGCCCTTGCCGCGAGATAATCCGACTGATGCCGGAAGAGAGCCACGGCGAGTTCTTCGCGATCGGCCGAAGTCAGCTTGCCCGCCAAGCACTCGCTGAGTGCATTCTCCAGTGCTACCAGGCGTTCGCACTGGGCAAATCCCGCCGTTAGCCAAACGTCGGCATCCGTTCTGGGCAGCAGAGAGCCGTGCCAGGCCGGGCTTGTTGGCGGGTAGGCCCGCGTCGTTAGGGCCCGTGCCGGATAAATCGGCGGCTACCACTTCCGTTCGGGTCGGTGCTGCGGGGCCGATCACGGTCCAATCGTTCGGCACCAGCGGGCGAATGATCTTGTACCGGTCCTTCTGCCATGGTTCCGGTTCCCACACGCGTCCGTAAGGAGGGCCACAGAGCGCATGGCTGCGCAGTTCCTTGGCCAACGCCGAGGTCGTGACCTTGGCATCGAGTGAACGGATTTTCGCCAGCGGGGGCCCGCTGTAAGCCAGCTTGCCGAAGCCGACATCGATCTTGCCGCGGTGTTCGCGATACATTTGCAGCCAGGCAAGGTCTCGATCCGCCGGGCGTCAGGAGACGTCTTCCGGTTTGCCATCGAGGCGGGCATAGTGTCGAGCCGGACGTGCAAGTCCTTGGCGTTATTGCAGCCCCAGTAAGCCCTTCTCTACCGGGAATGAGCCACTCGTTCTTCGAGCTGCGGCGAAGCCGCTGTGCATTCGTCCCCTGCTCGAATACGGCGATTTCGTTGGTGTTGGCGTCGCCGATCAGCCATTCGTTGGTGTAGAGCCCGTTGTTGCGAACACTCAGTTCCTTCACGAGGCCATCAATGGTGTTCGCGTATTGAAGGGCGTGCCGGGCTCGAGTGGCCAGCGGAGTTCCCTGTGGATCGAAGCGGGTTTGATCGATCGTGGTTTCGGTCAACATCAAGCCGGACGAACTGATGTAATAGTCCATGCCGGAGTAGATGCCGCCGGGGAAAGTCTGCATGACCACCCGATGTCCCTTGGCCGGCTTGACGTCAACCACACAAAGAAGTGTGATGCCTGATGGATATTCCACATAGTGATATGGCCGAAGACGATTTTGCCGTCGGCCGTGGCGGGTCCCGTAGCGGCGAACGCCGAGCAATGGTGCTCCTGGGCTGGCGGCGGATAAGCGGCATTCGGCTTGCTCGCCTTCACCCCTTCTACGCCGCTCGGCGTCGCCCGCAACGCATCGCCCAGGCAGGCTAACTCCACCCATAGATTGACGCCGGCAATGTCGGTCAAATCGATTGGCCGGCCGCCGGCCTTGGGCCCGCGGCGGCGGCGCCTTCGGCAATCCCCTTCATTTCTTCCAGGTATTCCCGGTCGAATCGGCTCAGGTAAAGGCCGCCCACTAGATCGCGGTACAGCTCCCAATACTCAGTCGGCGATTTAGTCGCTCGATGCTCACTCAGAGCCGCGATATAGTTTTCGATCTCCTTGGCCATGAGCCAGCCATGCTGGTAGCCCCGGTCGTAGGGCTCGCCTTCGATGTGCAGCACCGCCCAGCCATTCTGGGGATATCGGTACGCCGGCCCGTGCCAGCGTGCCGACAGCGGGTCGGGGCTGCCCGAGCCGGCGGCGATGGGCGCGCAAGTCACGAACAAGAACAAGGAGACGATAATTCGAGACCTCATGATGTTCTCCAAGCGGCTCTTTTTCTACGAATAGTGCACGCGCAAGAGCGATCTCATGACACACTTTGAACCGCCGTGACCCGTTTCGCCACCGCGCATGAGCAGGCCGTCCAGGCTGTCGTGGCATGCCAGTTTCCGCCATGGCCTCGGCTGCACCGTGTTGGCCGCCGCGGGTTGCCAATCGGACGATCCACGGGAAGGGATCTGTCGCGCGCCGCCAACTCCTTCCAACAAATCTAAACGCTTGGCGGCGCGATGGTATCCGATGCCGTGATCATCGCGGAGTCGGTGTCGAACAACTCTTGCAGCGGTTCCCAGTCGCGGTTCTGGAACAACCAGACGTCCTTGTACCGAAAGCCTCCATAGTCGTGTTTCGAGCTGTCGATGCAGCCGGAGAAGATCAACGCTTTTTTCCAGCGACTCACGCGGGAGCGTCGACAGAATGGTGAGTCCTTCGTGGCCGTGCTCGCCCTCGATCAGCTCTTTTGAAAAAGATCGCTCGAGACGAGGGTCTCGATTAACGAAGCGAGCTTATAGCCGTCGTGTTTCGATTGTTCGGCGATGTGCTGCAATTCGGCTCGATCGGAATAGTTCATCGTGCGCCGCAACCCGTAAGTTGCGAGCTTTTCGGTGAATGCGAAGGCGAACTTGTCGATGTCGTCGAGCAACAGGCGGTTGAGTTCTCGGCATCGGCGAACTTTCGGCCATCGTAAAATTCGCCGCTCGGATCGAGGCGGGGATCGGCGCCGATGCCGTCGCGAACCTTTTCGACCGTTCGCCAGCGGCCGATGGCGTCGTAGTTGTCGAAGGCAAGGCCCAAGGGGTCGATCTTGCGATGGCAGGCCTGCAATTAGGATCCGATCGATGCGATTCAAGTTTTTCCCGCACCGTGGTCTTGCGGGGTTGGCCGTGGGAGTGGCGAGCGCGGGAACGTTAGCGGGAGGCGGCGGCGGTGGTTTGCCGACGATCGATTCCAGGACCCATACGCCGCGATGACGGCCGATGTCGTGTGCCATCGGAGGTAAGACTGAGGATCGCTGCCTGGGTCAGCAGGCCGCCCCGATGATCCTCCGGCTTGGGGGCGACTCGGCGCATCGCCTCACCCTTCACGCCGTCGATGCCGTAGTGATCGGCCAGACGTTCATTGAGCATGGTCCAGTCGGAATCGAGGAACTCGCGGAGACTGCTGTTGTGCGTAAATACCTCGCGGAAAAAACCCAGCGTCTCCAGATCATGCTTTTTTCCAGGTATTCGTCGTATTCGGGGTAAAGAAGTTTATCGGGTGCGAACATACCGACCTTGCGCAACTGCAGCCACTGTTACGGGAACGATTGGGCGAAGGCTGCGGCCTTTGGATCGGCCAGCATACGAAGCGTTTCAGCGCGGAGCGTCTCGGCTTCGTGCAACCTGCCGGCTCGGTCCAGTCGAATAGACGCTGGTCCGGCATCGTGCTCCACAGGAAATAGGAAAGGCGTGACGCCAGTTCCCAGTCGGTGAGTCGGGACGTCGGGGCCGCGGCGTTTCCTTCTTCGAGATACAGGAAGCTCTTCGAACAGAGCACCGCCTGCAAGGCGGTTTTCACCGAGGTCTCGAACTCATTGCCGAGCTTCTGCGACTTTCAGCCAGTTTGACCAATCGGTCCACCTCGCCGGGCGGGACGGGACGACGCCAGGCACGCTCGGCGAATTGGCCCAGAATTTCGCGGGCATAGCTCGAGTCCTGGGTCGCCTTCGTACCGCCGAAAAAGATTTGCTGGTGCGCGGGGTCGGCCAAGATTCGATCATCGGCCCTTCCCATTCGACGAAGTCGAGCAGCAGGAAGGCACGATCGGCTTGCCGTCGTCGTCCGTCAATTTCATCTGCCAGGGGACACGGCTCTGCAAATTGGTGAAGGCATTTGGCGTTTCGCTCGCCGCGAGCGGCGAGCTTCCGGATTAGGGCCCGGCACGGCGTTGACGATGCGAATGGGATGTGAGCCCGCCGGCAGGTGCGTTCGGAATTCGAGCGGTCCGGTCCTCCGGGGCTTCCAGTCTTGCTCGAACAGTAGCCGGCCGATGTCGCTGGCATACAGGCGCAGGCGCGGCGCCCGGCCGCCTTTGGGCCGTAGGCCGCTCAGCTGGATGCGAACCAGGTATTCTCCGGGCGTTTTGATGTTCAACGTGCGGCTGTCCAGGGTGCCGTTGTTTGGTCGATGTCGACGCGCACCTTGTCCGCGATGCCGCGGGCAGGGTACTCCTTTTCGAAACCTTTCCAGCCGGTATCTCGAACGGTGTCCAGCGTACGACTTCCCTTCGGTTGAGGGCCCGGGCAGCGCTTTGTTCAAGACCGTTTCGGCTGCCGCGAGGTACTTCTCCACATGCGCCGGCGAGAGAGTGAGCACCGAGCCGATGCGCTGGAAGCCGTGCCATTCCGGATCCTCCGGCAAGCCGGTGGGATCGGTGGCGTCGAAAGTGACGCCGAGCAGGTCGCGGAGGGTGTTGGCATATTCCTCGCGCGACAGCCGCCGGAACAACACCCTTTCCTTGGCCGAAGTTTGCCGCAGGCTTCCGCCTCGGCTAGCTGGCCGGCGATCCATTCCGCGACTTGCGCGACCTCTCGGGCCTAGGCCGAGCCTTCTCCTTGGGAGGCATGTCGCCGCTTCGATTCGGCCCATGATCTCCTCCCAGTCGCCATCATCTCGGGGGAATCGTGATCTATGTTCAATGTGTCGAGGCGCAGGTCGCCCTTGGCTTTCTTCGGACCGTGACAACCCACGCAATGCTCGGCGAAGAACGGCTTGATCAGCTTGTCGAGGTTTTTGTCGTGCCCTTGGGGGCTCCGCCGAAGCGAGCGTTGCAGCGCAAGTCGAGAGCAACAACGTGGCGAGGCCAAGGGTGGGGACGCGTCGCATGTTCGTCATTCCTTCAAGTCGCCGTGCCAAGGTTTTGATTGGGCGAAGTGCATGAGAACCCGATGCCAAAAACTGCATTGTTGCTAGCGATTGGAGGCCTTGTTCTTCTTGCTTTGTCGGTCGATGACGAGCTTGTGGGTCTCAGTACCGACCCAAATGTCTGTGCAATGGGACGGGCGGCCAGGTTGTTCGCCGGTAAGGTTGACGAGGAGGGCTTCGCCAACGGCGAGATCCGCTGTTTGCTGGCTGCTTCCCCTTCCAAACGCGGGTGTCGGAACGAACCAGGAGTTCGGTTCGGGCGATGTCGGGAGGCTGCTCCATATCGCCGTTGTAGTTCTTCACCCTAGGCATTTGCCGAGCGACGTAGAGCCTGCCTTCCGAGAGATTCAGCGATTCGATTCGGTAGATCACTGCGTTGTGGACGAGATAACTGAACTCGTCGCTGATCAGGCTCGCCCGGCTGAACACGCCGTGTTCGTCCTGATAGAGATGGAGCCGGGCTGCACCCCCCGACCGTCACCTCCGACAAGGTGGCATCGGTGCGAAGCCAGCGGACCGAGCCTCCGGGGATCAGCGTGCAGTCGAGTGTCTCGCCGGTGCGATCGACGAGGAACCGGGCCGGCTCCCGCGTGGCGGCGTCCGCTTTCACAAGTTCGCCGAAGACGACGTGCTCGGAGAATCGTGGTGGAACCCGTCCAGGTTTGAGCGAATACCAGGGGAGATGGTCGTTGCCAAAGTCGGTGCG
>CAVSSX010000006.1:0-54795 GCA_963730735.1 uncultured Acidimicrobiaceae bacterium | reverse complement strand
GGGTGACGGTGAGCCGGCCTATAGGCGGGGTTCTGTTCCCCCTCGTACGAGGGTTCGGTGACCATCCATCTACGCGGCCTACCTGGGGACTGCTTCCTCTCAGAAGCGGGCGGGCCGCCGCTGTCCCACGCTTGGCCTTGCTCCGAGTGGGGTTTGCCGAGCCGCCCGGGTCACCCCGGGCGCTGGTGCGCTCTTACCGCACCGTTTCACCCTCACCTGTGCGGACCGGAGTCCGCCATCGGCGGTCTGTTCTCTGTGGCACTTTCCTGCGGGTCACCCCGACTGGCCGTTAGCCAGCACCCTGCCCTGTGGAGCCCCGACCTTCCTCGACCCGGTCCCGTGCGAGCACGGCCCGGACCGCGGCCACCCGGCCGACTCACCGTCGCCGTCAGTCTGCCATCCGGCGGGGCGGTCGGTGCCCGGGACCTCCCGGTACGCTCGGTGGCGGTCACTCGGACAGCACGTAGGAGGCGACGATGGAGCTCGGTCGGGTCGGGATCTGGAGCGGGCTGTTCCGGGGCAAGGACACCGGGGCGGCGCTCGCCGCCACGGCCGAGCTCGAGGAGCTCGGTTTCGGGACCCTGTGGATCCCCGGCGGGGCCGGCGGGGCCATCCTCGACGTCGTCGAGCGATCGCTCGGTGCCACCCGGTCCCTGGTACTGGCGACGGGGATCCTGAACGTCTGGATGCACGACGCCCAGGAGGTGGCCACCCGCCACGCCCAGCTCACGTCGGCCTACCCCGACCGCTTCCTCCTCGGCCTCGGGGTCAGCCACGCCCTCCTGGTCGACAACGTCGAGAACGGGCCGAAGTACGAGCGACCGTTGTCGGTGATGATCGACTACCTCGACCAGCTGGACCGGACCGATCCGCCGGTGCCGGCCGGGGAGCGGGCGCTGGCCGCCCTCGGGCCCAAGATGCTCGAGCTGTCCCGGGACCGGACCCTCGGTGCCCACCCCTACTGCGTGAGCCCCGAGCACACGGCCTACGCCCGGGGGATCCTCGGCGGGGGACCGCTGCTCGCCCCCGAGCTCAAGGTGGTGCTCTCACGGGACCCGGCCGAGGCCCGGGCGATCGCCCGCCAGGGCCTCGAGATCTACCTGCGTCTGCCCAACTACACGAACAACTTGTTGCGCACCGGCTTCACCGAGGACGACCTGGCCGACGGGGGGAGCGACCGGTTGGTCGACCGGGTGGTGGCGTGGGGCGGCCTCGACGTCATCGCCGACCGGATCGCCGAGCACCGGTCCGCCGGGGCCGACCACGTGTGCCTCCAGGTGCTGACCGAGGACCCGACGGCCTACCCGTCGACGGAGTGGCGGGAGCTGGCCACGCTCGTACCCTCGATCGCCTGAGCCCGACACCGTCGCCGGGCCGGGCTCAGGGCTGCAGGCGGTCCCGCCGCCAGCCGACCACCAGGCGCTCGTAGAACAGGCGGTCGTGCACGCGGTCGTCGCGGTGCTGCCAGAACTCGAACGTGTGGGGGTTGAGGATGAAGCCACCCCAGTTCGGTGGCCGGGGGACACCCCGACCGGCGAACGTCGCCTCGGCCTCGGCGACCCGTTCCTCGATGGTCGCCCGGCTGTCGATGGGCAGGCTCTGGGCCGAGGCGTGGGCCAGGAGCTGGGCGCCCCGGGGCCGGGCGGCGAACGCCCGATCGGCCACCTGGTCGGGCACGCTGAGCACGGTGCCCTCGATCCGCACCTGGCGACCCAGGGGGTCCCAGTAGAAGAGGAGCGAGCCGGCGTGGTTGCGGTCGATGTCGAGCCCCTTGCGGCTGCTGAGCTGGGAGTCGAAGGCGAAGCCCCGCTCGTCGAACGAGGTCAGCAGCACCATGCGGGCCGACGGCCGCCCGTCGCGGCCGACCGTCGACAGGGCCATGGCCTGGGGGAGACGGACGGCGTCCGCCGCCTCGTTGTACCAGCAATGGAACAGGGTCAGGGGCTCGGCGGGCGCCTCGGCCTCGAGCAGCGGTGTCCAGGATTCGGCCACAGGGGAAGCCTAGGGGGGGTGCAGACCCCAGCACCAGCACAAATCGGTGGGGACCGCCGGTCAGGGGGACGGCGCGCGACCGGTCGGTAGGGTGGGGCGATGGCGCCGGGGATAGAGGAACTGTTCGCCGGGGAGCGCCCGGCGCTCTCCATCGCCGAGCTGTACAACCAGGTCGAAGGGGCTTTGGCCCGGGTGTTCCCCAAGGGTCGAGGCACCTGGGTGCGGGGCGAGGTGCACAGCCTCTCGGACCGGACCGGGCACTGCTACATGGACCTGGTGGACCCCGAGTCGGCCGGCGACCGCCAGGCCCCGGTCCTCAAGGTGAAGTGCTGGCGCACCACCTGGGGGCCCCTCAAGGGCACCCTCGGCAAGCAGGGCGTCGACCTCCAGCCGGGCATGGTGGTGCTGCTCCGGGGCACCCTCGACTTCTACCGGCCCCGGGGCGAGATCGGCTTCATCGTCACCGAGGTCGACGTGACCGCCCTCCTCGGCCGGCTGGCCGCCCAGCGGGCGGCCCTGCTGCGCACCCTGGTCAGCGAAGGCTTGTTCGACCTGAACCGCCAGCTGGCCCTGCCCGACGTCCCGCTGCGGGTGGGGCTGGTGGCCAGTCCGGGCACCGAGGGCTACCGGGACTTCCTCGGGCAGCTCGAGGACTCGGGCTTCGCCTTCGATGTGGTGTTGTCCAAGGCCACCGTCCAGGGAGCCGGGGCGCCGAGGGCGATCGCCCGCTCGCTTGCGCCTGCTGGCCGATGCCCGGTGCGACGTCGCCGTGCTCGTGCGTGGTGGGGGCTCCAAGGCCGACCTGGCGGCGTTCGACAGCGAGGTGGTGGCCCGGGCCGTGGCCACCTCGCCGCTCCCGGTGTGGACGGGCATCGGGCACACCGGTGACCAGTCGGTGGCCGACCTGGTGGCCAATCGCTCGTTCATCACCCCGACCGAGTGCGGCCGGGAGCTGGCCGGGGTGGTCGGCGAGTGGTGGGAGGAGGCCGTGGTCGGCGTGGCCGCCCGGATCGGCCGGCGGGCCCGGGACGTGCTGGCCGACGCCGAACGCCGGGACCTGCTGGCCCGGGGCCACCTGGTGAGCACGGCCCAGCACCAGTTGCGGTGGCACCGGGATCGCCTGGTCGACCGGCGCCGGCGCCTGGTCCTGCGCTCACCCGAGGCCCTCGACCGGACGGCGGCGGCCCTGCACCACCGCAGTGGACGGCTGGGACCCATGGCCCTGAGCCACCTGCACCGGGGTGAGGAGCGGCTCGTCGCCTGGCGGCGCCTGCTCGACGCCTACAACGTCGACCGCCAGCTGGAGCGGGGCTATACGCTCACCCTGGACGCCGAGGGCCGGGTCCTGCGCAGCGCCGCCGGCCAGAAGGCGGGCGACGAGGTGCGCACCCGGTTCGCCGACGGGACGGTCACCTCGGTGGTGCGGACGGTCGAGGACAAGGTGCCCGTCGGCACGCAGGATCGAGCAGAGGAGAGGTCATGACCCCGAACAACGGCACCGGCCCGGCAGCGTCCGGGCCGCCCCTGGCCGAGCTCAGCTACACCGAGGCCAGCGGCGAGCTCGACCAGATCGTGGCCTTCTTCGAGCAGCGGGAGGTCGACGTCGACCAGCTGGTGGCCCGGCTCGAGCGGGCCACGGCCATCGTCGACGAGCTCGACCAGCGTCTCCGGCGGACCCGGGTGCAGGTCGAAGAGCTCGTGCCGCGGCTGGCGGCGGCGGTGGCCAGCGACGAGGCCCCCGAGGACGAGGTCGACGAGTCGTCCTACGGGTCGGGTAACGGGGGGCTGTTCTGATGGCCCCGGTGGCCGGCGACGAGCGCCTCTACTTCAAGCAGCTGCTCTCGGGTCTCGACTTCGCCACCGAGGACCCGATGGCCCAGCAGATGGTCAACTTCGTCTACCTGATCGGGGACCGGACGACCGGTGAGGCCCTCATCGTGGACCCGGCCTACGGCGTGGACGACCTGCTCGGCGTCCTCGAGGCCGACGGCATGCGGTGCACCGGGGTGCTGGCCACCCACTACCACCCCGACCACGTCGGCGGGCACCTGGGCCCCTTCTCGGTCGAGGGCATCGTCCGGCTGCTCGAGCGGGGCTCGGTGCCCATCCACGTGCAGCGGCCGGAGGCCCAGTGGGTCGAGGAGACCACCGGCGTCGGGCCGGCCGACCTGGTGGCCCACGACAGCGGCGACATCGTCACGGTGGGCGAGGTCGAGGTGGAGCTCGTGCACACGCCGGGTCACACCCCCGGCAGCCAGTGCTTCCTGGTCGAGGGCCATCTGGTCGCCGGGGACACGCTGTTCCTGAACGGCTGCGGTCGCACCGACCTGCCGGGCAGCGACAGCGTGGCCATGTACGAGTCGCTCACCACTCGGCTCGCCCGGGTCCCCGACGACGCCGTCTTGTACCCCGGCCACCTCTACTCGGCCAAGCCGTCGGCCTCGATGGGCGAGACCCGCCGCTCGAACATCGTCTTCCGGCCCCGCTCGGTCGAGGAGTGGCTGACGATGTTCGGCGAGGGCTAGCCGGGTGGCCACCGGCCGGGATCCGGCCGGGCCCCTGCCCCTCGACGGGACGGTCGCCGTCGTCGGCGCCTCCTTGGCCGGCCTGCGGGCGGTCGAGGCCCTCCGACGGGAGGGGTTCACCGGCCGCCTGGTCCTGATCGGGGCCGAGCCCCACCTCCCCTACGACCGGCCGCCCCTGTCCAAGCAGGTCCTGGCCGGCACCTGGCCGCTCGAGAAGACCACCTTGGCCGACCAGGAGAAGCTGGACGGCCTCGGGGTCGAGGCGCACCTGGGCCGGCCGGCGGTGTCGCTCGATGCCGAGGCCCGCCGGGTCGAGCTCACCGACGGCACGGTGGTCGAGGCCGACGGGGTGGTGGTGGCCACCGGGGCCCACCCCCGGCCGCTCCCGGGCACCGAGGGGGCCCCCGGGGTCGGGGTGCTCCGGACCCTCGACGACGTCGAGCGTCTGCGGGGCCAGGTCCTGGCGATCGGCCCGGGGTGCCGGGTGGTCGTGGTCGGCGCCGGGTTCATCGGGTCCGAGGTGGCCTCGACGCTGAACGGCCTGGAGTGCTCGGTGACCGTGGTCGAGCTGCTCGACGTCCCGCTGTCGCCGGTGGTCGGCGAGGTGCTCGGTGCGGCGCTGGGCGCCCTCCACGGCGCCCACGGGGTCGAGCTGCGCACCGGCGTCGGGGTCACGGCCGTCCATCCGCCCGAGGCCGGGGCACCGGCCGGGACCTCGGGGGCCGCCGGTCGGGTCGAGCTCACCGACGGGACGACGTTGCCGGCCGACGTGGTCGTGGTGGGCATCGGGGTGGTCCCGACCGTCGGGTGGCTCGACGGCTCGGGGCTCACGGTCGACAACGGGGTGCTCTGCGACCACGCCCTCTTCGCCGCCGACGGCGTGGTCGCCGCCGGCGACCTGGCCCGGTGGCCCCACCGGGGGCTCGGCGCCACCGTGCGCATCGAGCACTGGCAGGTGGCGGCGGAGGAAGGGGTGGCCGCCGCCCGGAGCCTGCTGGCCGGGCGCCGGGACGCCGCCGACGTCGCCCCCCTCCCGTACTTCTGGTCCGACCAGTACGGGGTCAAGATCCAGGTGCTCGGGCGGGCCGCCCCCGACGACGAGGTGACGGTGGTCGACGGGTCGCTCGACGGCGGGCCGTTCGTCGCCGTCTCGACCCGGGCCGGCCGGCTCACCTCGGCCCTGGCCGTCAGCCGGCCCCGCCAGCTCATGTCGCTCCGCCGGCTGGTCGAGGCCCACGGCACCCTGGAGGAGGTGCGGGCGCTCCTCGGCGCCTAGGCTCAGAACTCGATGGCCGTGAGGTCGGGGATGGTCCCCTCGGACCGGCCCCGGGCGTCCAGCCAGCGCTCCCGTCGGGCCGCCCGCTCGGCCTCGGTCCGGGTCGGCTCGAGCACCCGCCGGGGGGTGAAGGAGGCGGCGACGTCCTCCTCGTCGCGCCAGGTGCCGACGGCCAACCCGGCCAGGTAGCCCGCCCCGAGCGTCGTCGCCTCGAGCACCGGGGAGAGCTCGACCGGTCGGCCGATGGACTCGCAGAGAGCCTCGACGAAGACGTCGTTGGCCGACATCCCGCCGTCGACCCGGAGGGCGTCGACCACCAGCCCGCTGTCGGCCTCGGCCGCCTCGAGGAGGTCGCCGCCCCGGTGGGCCACGCCCTCGAGGACGGCCCGCACCAGCTCGGGCCGGCCGGTGCCCCGGGTGATCCCGAGGATGGTGCCCCGGGCGCCGAAGTCCCACACCGGGGTGCCCATCCCGAGGAGGGCGGGCACGAACACCACCTCGCCGGCGTCGGCGCACTGGGCGGCCACGTCGGCCGAAGCGTCGGCGCTCTCGATGATGCCGAGGTCGTCGCGCAGCCACTCGACGCACGAGCCGGCGGTCAGGATCATGGCCTCGACGCCCCAGCGGGGCCGGCCCTCCCGTTGCCAGGCGACGATCGGGAAGGTGCCCGCCGGCCCGCGGTCGAGGGTGCCGGGACGGTCGTCGCCGGTGCACAGCTCGAGCATCCCGCCGGTGCCGAAGGTGGCCTTGGCCAACCCGGTCCGGGTGCAGCCCTGACCGACCAGCGACGCCTGCTGGTCGCCGGCCAGGCCACAGATCGGCGGGCTCCCGGGGAGGGCCGACGCCTCGCCGACGGCGCCCGAGGAGTCCACGATCCGCGGCAGCATGCCCGCCGGGATGCGCAGGGCCTCGAGGGTGGGGGCGTCCCACGTCAGGTCGGACAGGCGGGCCATCCAGGTCACCTCGGCGTTGGTGGCGTCGGTGACGTGCAACGCCCCGCCGGCCGCCCCGCCCGACAGCGTCCAGGCCGTCCAGGTGTCGATCGTCCCGAAGCACAGGTCGGCGTCGGCCCGCTCACGCTCCGGGTCGACGGCGTCGAGGATGGCCGCCAGCTTGGTCGCCGAGGCGTTCGGGGGGAACCGGAAGCCGTCGGCCTGGAGGGCCAGGCACGTCCCGACGGTGCGCAGGTCCTGCCACCCGATGCCCGGGGCGACCGGCTCGCCGGTGTGGCGGTCCCACACCACGGTGGTCGCCCGCTGGTTGGCGATGCCCACCCCGGCCACCGGGCCGCCGTCGGCCAGCGACGCCCGGGCCACCTCGAGCACCGCCTCGGCCAGGGCCCGGGCGTCCACCTCGACCAGGCCCGGGAAGGGCGTGGCCGGCAGGACCGGGACGTGGTGGACGTGCTCGACGGTGGCGTCGGGTCGCACGATGGCCGCCCGGACGCCGGAGGTCCCGACGTCGACCACCAGGAGGCTCTGGGCGGTCACGGCCACGGCACCGGCCCGAAGGGGGAGGGGAGCCCCAGCTTGCCCGGGTTGAGGATGCCGGCCGGGTCGAGGGCCGCCTTCACCCGGGCGAGGACGCCGAAGCCGCGGCCGAGGGCGCCCTCGAGGAAGCGGGCCCGGTTGAGCCCGATGCCGTGGTGGTGGCTGAGGGCCCCACCCCGGTCGACGACCGCCGCCGACAGGGCGTCCCAGGCCGACCGGTAGTAGGTCTCCTCCCAGGTGGGGTCGCCGTCCGAACCGGCCGGCACCTCGTCGGGTCGACGGCCGGCGAAGGTGAAGTAGAGGCAGGCGCCGTCGGTGTAGGCGTGGGACTCGTGCACCGAGGCCACCAACGTGCCGTCGATCGACCCGAGGGCGCCGAGCACGCCGTCGGCCAGGTCGTCGAGGACGGCCCAGGGCCCCGAGACCTCGGCCGTGTCGACCACCACGGCCGAGCGCCACAGCGGGGCCAGGGCCGAGACGTCGTTGCGGTTCTCCCACCAGCGCTGGACCAGGGCGGTGTCGAGCACCCGGGCCGCCGGGTCGGCGCACTCCTCGTCCACCACGGCCAGGGTGGCGTCGAGCAGGCCGGGGTCGGCCTCGTCGAGCACGATCAGCACGCACTCGTCGGCCAGGTCGAAGGTGCGGGCCGACTCGGTGGGGTCGTAGAGGCGCAGGACCGCCGGCGTGGCCCCCCGGCGCAGGATCCGCCGGCAGGCGTCCAGCCCGGCCGAGAAGGAGTCGAAGCCGTAGGCCCGGCGACCTTCGGCCGGCGGCACCGGGCGGACCCGCAGCCGGGCCGAGGTGATCACCCCGAGGGTGCCCTCGCTGCCCACGAAGAGCTGGGTCAGGTTCGGCCCGGTGGCCGCCCGGGGCCCCGAGGGGTCGGTCCGGACCTCGGTCCCGTCGGCCAGGACCACGTCCAGCCCGAGCACCAGGTCCTCGATCTTGCCGTAGCGGGTCGAGTACTGACCGGCACCCCGGCAGGCCAGCCACCCGCCCACCGTCGACAGGTCCATGGACTGGGGCCAGTGCCCGAGGGTGTAGCCCGGCCCGGTGGCCCGGAGCGCCGCCTCGAGGTCGGGGCCGAACACCCCGGCCGGCACGTCGGCGATCAGCGACCGCTCGTCGACGGTGACCGGGCCGTCCAGTCCGCACAGGTCGAGCGACACGCCGCCGAACACCGGCACCGAACCGCCGCAGACCCCGCTGCGCCCGGCCATGGCCGTCACCGGGACCCCGGCTCCGTGGCAGGCGGCCAGGACCCCGGCCACCTGGTCGGCCGACGCCGGCCGCACGACGGCGGCGGGCCGGGCCGGCACCCGCCCCTCGGTGGCCCAGCCGATGGCCAGCGGCCACCAGTCCCGGCCGGCCTCGGCCCGGGCCCCGTCGCCCACCTCGACGCTCGCCCCGGTGTCGCCCAGGGCCGCCAGCAGCCCGGGCGGGACCGGCACCGGCTCGGCGTGCAGTCGGTCGACGACGGCCGACGGGTCGGACTCGATCGGGGTGACCGGGGTGGGGCGGGTCACGGGCGCTCACCCGGTGCCTGGTCGGGGGCGGGTCGGGGGCACCGACGCCCGCCGCCGCCAGCTCGGCCTCGGCGACCGCGGCGAAGGCCGTCGCCTCCTCGGTGGTCTTCTCCGGTGTCCACCCGAGCTCGGCCGCCAACAGCTGGGCGACCAACGGGGCGACGGCGGCCGACGCCCGCCCGTCCTCGATCCGGGCCCGGGTGCGCCGGCTGAGCACGTCGTCGACGCTCTGGGCCATCTCGTGGCGGGCGGCGTAGACGACCTCGGCGGCCAGGTAGGGGAGGCCGTCGATGATGGGCGAGAGGAGATCGGGCCGCCCGTCGGCCACGGCCAGGACGTCCTCGGCGTCGGTGCCGTAGCGCGAGCGCAGGTGGGCGAGCAGCGGGCTCTCGCGGCCCTCGATCGGGAGCGACGGTGCGCCGTGGAGCGGCAACTTGGCGGTGACGCTCCGGCCGACCGAACGGTCGCCGAGCAGGGTGGCCACGGCGTCCACCGTCTCCTCGGCCATCTTGCGGTAGGTGGTCAGCTTGCCGCCGGTGACGGTGACGACCCCGGCCGGCGAGGTGCGCACGGTGTGGCGGCGCGACAGGTCGGCGGTGCGCTCCGACACCCGCTTGTCGCCGCTCGGGGCGAGGAGGGGCCGGAGCCCGGACCACACCCCGGTCACGTCGGCCCGCTCCAGGCCGGCCGTGGTCACGGCGTTGACCGCCGACAGGAGGTAGTCGACGTCCTCGGGGGTGCAGGTCGGGTCGTCGAGGGCGCCGTCGAAGCCGGTGTCGGTCGTCCCGACGTAGACCAGGCCGGCCTCGGTCCACGGCACCACGAAGATGGACCGCTTGTCCTCGGGGACGGGGATGACGGCGGCGATGTCGCACGGCAGCCGGGCGGCGGGGAGGGTGACGTGGACGCCCTTGGCCGGCCGGATGGAGTGGGGGTGGACCGCCTCGTCGAGGGCCCGGACGTCGTCGGCCCAGACCCCGCTGGCGTTGACCACGACCGACGCCCGCACGCGCACGTCGGCGCCCGGCCCGGCGGGGCGCACGGTGGCGCCGTGCACCCGGCCGCCGGGATCGGTCGTGAGCTCGACGGCGGCGGCGTAGTTGGCCGCCACCGCCCCGAAGTCGACCGCCGTGCGCAGCAGGGTGAGGGTCAGGCGGGCATCGTCGGCCCGGGCGTCGTAGTACAAGAAGCCGGCCACCAGGCGCTCGGTCCGCAGCAGCGGGAGGTGGCCCAGCGCCTCGGCCTTGGTCACCCGGCGATGGCGCTGGCCGATCCGCAGGCCCCCGGTCAGGTCGTAGAGCCACAGGGCGGTGGCGTACGAGCGGGCCACCGTGCGCGACACCACGCCGTCCTTGCCGAACAACGGGATCAGGAAGGGCAGCCGGGTGACCAGATGGGGGGCGTTGTCCAACAGGCGCTGGCGCTCGTGCAGGTTCTCGTAGACCAGTCGGAACTCGCGCTGTTGGAGGTACCGCAGGCCCCCGTGGACCAGCTTGGACGACTTGGACGAGGTGCCCGAGGCGAAGTCGCCTTTCTCGACCAGGGCCGTCCGCAGGCCCCGGCTGGCCGCGTCGAGGGCCACGCCGGCCCCGGTGACGCCGCCCCCGATCACCAGGACGTCGAACTCCTCGGCGGCCAGGCGGCGCAGCGCGTCGTCACGCCGGAAGTCGGCCGGCGCGCCCTCGTGGCGGGGCGGTGTCGGCGACCCGCCGGCGGCGGCACGACGGGGCCATCTCACGTGCACAGCGTGCCACAGCTGGGCCGGCCGTCACGCGGCGTCACCAAGATTTCAACAATCAATGTCAACGAACAATCGTTGGTGATAACGTCCCGTTCGTGCGGCCGACCGACGAGCTCACCGAGCTGTTCCGCTCCACCGGCCGCAAGGTCACGGCCCAGCGCCAGTGCATCTTCCGGCTCCTCGAGGGCAACGTCACCCACCCGTCGGCCGAGGCGGTCTACGAGGTGGCCCGCCAGGAGATGGCCACCATCTCGCTGAAGACGGTGTACCAGACCCTGAACGAGCTGGCCGAGCTGGGCGAGGTCACGGCGCTCGATCTCGGCACGGGCACGGTCCGCTTCGACCCGAACGTCGACACCGTCCACCACCACCTGGTCTGCCGTTCCTGTGGCAAGGTGCGCGACGTGGACACCGACTTCGCCGGACTCACCGTTCCCCGGGGCCAGCACCAGGGCTACGAGGTCCGCAGCGCCGAGGTGGTCTTCCGGGGGCTCTGCGAGGACTGCCGGGCCCAACCGTCGACCCGGACGAGAGCCGGCCGGGCCACCTGACCGCCACCGGGGCCGTGGCCGGCCCCGGGCCACCAAGTGTCAACTCGACAACTACAAGAAGGGAGCAGGAATGCCTGCACTTAAGGGATCAAAGACCGAGGGCAACCTGAAGGAAGCCTTCGCCGGCGAGAGCCAGGCCAACCGGCGTTACCTGTACTTCGCCCAGAAGGCCGATGTCGAGGGCTACCCCGACGTGGCGGCGCTCTTCCGCTCGGTGGCCGAGGGTGAGACGGGCCACGCCTTCGGGCACTTCGACTTCCTGAAGGAGTCCGGTGACCCGGTGACCGGTGTGGCCGTCGGCGCCACCGAGGACAACCTGAAGTCGGCCATCGAGGGCGAGACCTACGAGTACTCCGAGATGTACCCGGGCTTCGCCAAGACGGCCCGCGACGAGGGCTTCGACGAGGTCGCCGAGTGGCTCGAGACGCTGGCCCGGGCCGAGAAGTCCCACGCCGGCCGCTTCGCCAAGGGCCTCGAGTCGGTCTCGTGATCGCCGCCGGCCACCGGCCGGCGAGCAGCACCCCGGGGCGATCCGTCGCCCGGGGAGAGAAGGTGGGTGACGCCGGACCGGTCCATGAGGGCCGGTCCGGCGCCGACCGCCGCGTGGCTCGACCGGCGACACCTGCGAGTCCGGTCGCCTGATGGCCGCCCCACCCGAGGTGCTCACCCTCGACGACATCCTCGACCTGCGCGCCTACGAGCGGGTCCGTGAGTCCTACCGGGCCGAGGTGATGGTCCGGAAGCGCCGCCGCCGACTGGCCCTCGGGCCGTTGATGACCCTGGTCTTCGAGTCGGTCGACACCGTCCGCTTCCAGATCCAGGAGATGGCCCGGGTCGAGAAGATCATCTCCGACGCCGGCATCCAGGCCGAGCTCGACGTCTACAACCGGCTGCTGCCGTCCCCCGGCGAGCTCTCGGCCACGTTGTTCATCGAGCTCACCACCGACGCCCTCCTACGCGAATGGCTGCCCCGGCTCGTCGGGATCGAGTCGATGGTGGGTTTCGAGCTGGGCGCCGACGGCGCCGACGGGTTCGTGGCCAGCGAGCCCGAGGCCGACCACGCCCAGGCCCTGACCCGCGAGACGGTGACGTCGGCCGTCCACTACCTGCGGTTCCCCTTCACCGAGGCCGAGGTGGGGGCGTTCGCCCGGGGTCCGGTGGCGCTGGTGTCCCGCCACCCGGAGTACCCAGCTCGAACCGAGGTTGCCCCCGAGAGCCGAGACGAGCTGCTGGGCGACCTCGAAGGTCGGACCGAACCTATCCAGCCGTCCTGAGGACGGGCGCGTCCCACCCTTTACAGGGCGTGGTCGGCTGCGTCATACTCTTTGTTCCTCCGAATTCGACGCACGCGCGAGCGTGTTCCGACGTGCACCGATGCCGTAGGGACCCCCGACCATACAGCTTGAAGAGGATGTGTTGTTCATGAGTGCCACATGGCACAAGCGGGCCGCTTGCCGGGGCCTCGACTCCGACGTGTTCTACCCCGGCACCGAGGAAGAGATCGACGCGGTCGAGGCCAAGGCCATCTGCGCCGAGTGCCCGGTTCGTCAGGCGTGCCTGGAGCACGCCCTGATGTACCGCGAGCGTGAGGGCGTCTGGGGCGGCACGACCGAGCGCGAGCGCCGGCGGATCGTCCGGCAGCGCCGCAAGACCGCCTGAGCGGTTCCTGCCGGGGCGGCCCGGCCTCCCGACGCACCACGGCCGGTGAATGGCCGGCCCGACTGATGTGCCGCGTCCCGGCGCCGCCCGTTCGCTACAGCGTGCAGGGCGTCGGGTTCCAGGGCTCCTGCTGGGTGTTCGTGTAGACGTCCCCGGGGATGGTGGTGGGGGTCGACGATGGCGTCGTGGTGGTCGTGCTCGTCGACGTCGACGTGGTGGCGCCGCCGGTGGTGGTCGTGGTCGACGACGCGGTGGCCGAGATGCCCTCGAGGTCCGAGCCGATGATCAGGTTGACCTCGCTCCCGGTGAGCGAGCTGTCGGGGACCAGGGTCACCGAGCCCTCGACGTGGGCGGCCAGCGTGGCGGCGGCCGCCGCCCCGTCGGGCCCGTACTGGATCTGTGATGCCGTGTAGTTGAAGTTCGGGGCGTCACCGGTCGAGACGACCTTGAAGCCGGCCGAGGTGAGCTTGCTGGCCGTCGAGGCGGCCACGCCGGCGACGCCCCGGCCGTTCAGGACCCGGACCTCGACCGAGCTGGGCGGTGGCGTCGTGGTGGTGGTCGTCGTCGGGGCCGTCGAGGTCGAGGTGGAGGTGGACTTCGACGGGCCGGCGGACTTCGAGGTCGTGGTGGTGGTCGACGCCGGGGTCGGCGTGGTGCCCTCGGCCAGGAAGGCGGCGATCATCTGGTTGGCGTAGGGCTGGGCGACCTGCAGCTCGTCGGCCCCACCCGAGGTGACGTACGACGTCGTCGGCAGGGTCTCGGTGTGCAGGTCGGCCGACGTGATCCCGTGGAACTGGCGGGCCAGGGTGATCAGCTGCCCCTCGGTGACCGTGTCGTCGATGGTCAGGTTGGTCACGGCGGCCCCGATGAACCCGTTGAGGGCGATCGGGTTGGTGTCCTCGGCCCCGACCTTCTGCAGCACCGCCTGGAAGAAGGCGTCCTGGCGCTGGATGCGGCTGAAGTCGCTCAGGCCGTCGTAGACCCATTCGCCGTCCTTCTGGTAGTAGAGGTGGCGGGCCCGGACCAGTTCGAGCGACGTGGTCCCGGGCACGATCTGGCAGCCCGTCGTGGTGACGTTGAGGCCCGAGTAGGAGTCCTTGACCGGCGTCGAGAAGTCCATGGTCACCCCGCCCAGGGCGTCCACCATCCCCTGGAAGCCGTTGAAGTTGACCGAGGCGTAGTGGTTGATGGAGATGCCGAAGTTCTGCTGGATGGTCTGGATCAACAGGTCCGGACCGTTGTTGAAGGCGGCGTTGATGCGGTTCTGGCCCGAGATGCCGGAGATGTCCCCGGGGATGGTCACCGACGTGTCCCGGGGGATCGACAGGATGTAGATCTGCTTGGTCGCCGGGACGAAGCGGGCCACCATGGTCACGTCGCTGCGGGCCCCGGCGGCCTCGTCGCCGAACGCCTTCTGCTGGGTGGCGTTGGTGACGAAGGAGCGGGTGTCGGATCCGACCAACAGGACGTTGAACGGCGCCGCCGGGGTCGTGGTCTGCTTGGTCAGGTGCTTGATGTGGACTTTCTTGATCTGGTGGAAGCGGTAGCCGGCGTAGACGTAGGCGCCGACCCCGACGCCGACGGCCAGCAGGACGACCACACCCAGCGTGATGGCCAGGCGCTTCGGCCACTTCCGGCGGGCGGACTTCTTCGATGCCCGTGCCTGCGCCTGGACGGCGTGGCGGTCGAGTGGCGGCTCCGGTGCGGGAGGTCCCTCGGCGGGAGGTAGGTCGTCGGCCAAGGCACGAAAGGTACTCGGTGGGAGCGCGGATTCAGCGGCAACCCCGGCCCGGCGCCGACCGGGGGTAGGTCCGTCCGGCGTTGGTAGCGTCGGGCCCGTGGACTTCGACCTCGCACCCGAACTGGCCGAGCTGCAGGCGTCGGTCCGCCGCCTGGCCCAGGAGAAGGTCAAGCCCCGGGCCCGGGAGATCGACCGGACCGGCACCTACCCCCAGGACCTCTTCGAGACGTTCCGCGACGCCGGGCTGCTCGGCTTGTGCCTGCCCGAGCACCTGGGCGGCTCGGGGGCCGGGATCCTCGGCCTGACCATCGCCATCGAGGAGGTGGCGAAGTACTCGAACACGGCCGCCCTGATGCTCCTGCTGACCCGGCTGCCGACCGGCATCGTGCTGATCGCCGGCACCGAGGACCAACAGCAGCGCTACCTGCCGGGCATCGCCGAGGGGACCAGCCGGGCGGCCTTCGGGCTCTCCGAGCCCCAGGCGGGGAGCGACGTCATGGGCATGCGGACCCGGGCGGTGCCCGACCCCGACCGCCCGGGTGGCTGGGTGCTCACCGGGACCAAGTGCTGGATGTCGGGTGTGGTCCAGGCCGACTGGTACACGGTGTTCGCCAAGACCGCCGAGCCCACCTCACGGGCCCGGGACTCCATCACCGCCTTCATCGTGGAGCGCTCCTCGCCCGGGCTGTCGGTCGGCCGGACCGACCACAAGATGGGGGTGCGGGGCGTCGACACCGGCGAGCTGCTGCTCGACGGCGTCCGGGTGCCGCCCGAGAACGTGGTGGGCGAGGTCGGCGGCTTCCGCCTGGCCATGCTGGGCCTGAACGCCATGCGGCCGATCGTGGCCGCCCGGGGCATCGGGCTGGCCGAGGGCGCCCTCATGTACGCAACCGAGTACGTGAAGGGGCGCGAGGCCTTCGGCCGTCACATCGCCGACTTCCAGGGCATCCAGTGGGAGATCGCCAAGTGCGCCGTGGACATCGAGGCCGCCCGGCTGCTCACCTACCGGGCGGCCTGGCTGGCCGACCAGGGCCGGTTCGAGAAGGCCGACGTGCCCTACCTGTCGATGGCCAAGTACCACGCCACCGAGCTGGCCGTCCGGGCGTCCAACCTGGCCGTCCAGCTCCTCGGGGCGGCCGGGTACATGGAGGACCACCCGACCGAGCAGTGGTACCGGGACGCCAAGCAGTTGACCATCGTCGAGGGCACCTCGCAGGTCCAGCTCGGCCTCATCGCCCGGGGCGTCGTGGACGGTGACCTGTGGTGGGACTGAACGCCGGCGGGTTCGACGACCTCGGCGGCTGGCCCGGGGTGCTCGGCCGGTTGCTGGCCGGGCAGTCGCTCGACACCGACGAGGCCGGCGTGGTCATGGACCAGGTGCTGTCGGGTGCGGCCACCGAGGCCCAGATCGCCGGCCTGCTCACGGCCCTGCGGGCCAAGGGGGAGACGGTCGAGGAGGTCACCGGCCTGGTCCGGGGGATGCTGGCCCACACCGAGCCGGTGCTCGTCGAGGGCGAGGTGCTCGACATGGTCGGCACCGGCGGGGACCGCTTGCGCAGCTTCAACGTCACCACCCTGGCCGCCCTCATCACCGCCGGCGCCGGTGTGTCGGTGTGCAAGCACGGCAACCGGGCGGCGTCGTCGTCGGTCGGGACGGCCGACGTGCTCGAGGCGCTGGGGGTGGCGATCGACCTCGGTCCGGTCGGCGTGGCCCGCTGCGTCGCCGAGGCCGGGATGGGCTTCTGCTTCGCCCAGCGCTACTACCCGGCCATGCGCATCGCCGGGCCGGTCCGCAGCCAGCTCGGGGTCCCCACCGTCTTCAACTTCCTCGGTCCTCTGGCCAACCCGGCCCGGGCCCGCTACCAGGTGCTCGGGGTCAGCGACCCGGCCATGGCCGAGAAGATGGCCGGGGTCCTCGGGGCCAACGGCAGCCGCCGGTCCATGGTCGTCTACGCCGACGACGGGCTCGACGAGTTGAGCGTGACCTCGCCGTCGACCGTCCTCGACCTGGTGGGGGACGGCCAGGGCGCCTTCGACGTCACCTCCTGGCGGCTCGACCCGACCGAGCTGGGCCTGGCCCCCGGGACGATGGACGACCTGCGGGGCGGCGACGCCGCCTTCAACGCCGACGTGATCCGTCGGGTCCTCGACGGCGAGCCGGGCCCGCGCCGCGACATCGGGGTCCTGAACGCCGCCGCCGGCCTGGTGGTGGCCGGCCGGGCCGACGACCTGGCCGCCGGGCTCGAGCTGGCCGCCCGGTCGCTCGACGAGGGCGGGGCGTCGCGCGTGCTGGACGGCTTGGTCGCCGTGTCCCAGGCCGCCCGGGCCGACGAGCCGGCGGCACCGACCTCCTAGTCGCCCTCGCGCACCGACGCCCCGCCGGCCGCCGCCGCCCACCACGCCCGACCGGGCCAACGGTCCAGCGGGACGGCCCCGGGTCGGCAGAGCGCCACCACCGACCCGCCGAAGCCGCCCCCGGTCATCCGGGCGCCCCACACGCCGGGTTGGGCCCGCACGTCGGCGACCAGGGCGTCGACGGTCGGGGTCGAGCACTCGAAGTCGTCGGCCAGGCTCCGGTGGCTGGCCACCAGGAGCTCGCCGGCGGTCGCCGGGTCGCCGGCGTCGAGCGCCCGGGCGACCTCGTCCACCCGTCGGCCCTCGGTGACCACATGGCGGGCCCGGCGAGCCAGGACCGGGTCGAGGAGGCGGGACAGCGCCCCGACGTCGGCTCGACCGAGCGGGCACCCGAGCCGGGCTGCCGCCCGCTCGCACTCCTGGCGCCGGAGGCGGTAGGGGCTGTCGGCGATCGAGCGGCGCTCGCCCGAGTCGACGACCAGGATCGCCACGTCCTCGGGGATGGCCACCGTGGTGGCCGACAGGTCGTCGAAGTCGAGCAGCAGGGCCGTACCCGGCCCGGGCGCCGGCGACGACCCACGGATCCATCAGCCCGACCGCCGACCCGGCCTCGGCCTCCGCCGCCTGGCCGAGGCGGGCCAGCGCCAGCGGGTCTCCGTCGGCCCCCAGGGCCAGGGCCACGGCGATGGCCAGCGAGGCACTCGAGGAGAGACCGGCACCCAGGGGGAGGTCACCGTCGATGTCGACCTGGGCGCCCCGGTCGAGGCCGACGCCCCGGGCGACGGCGGCCACCAGTCGGGCCCAGTGGGGGAGAGCGACGAGCTCGTCGGCCGGTGGCAGCCCGCCGGCGACGGGCACCGCCACCGGGACCGGGTCGATCGAGGTACGCACGACCAACCGGTCCGGAACGCCGGGTCGGGCCTCGACCCGGGTGGCCAGCTGGATGGCCAGCGGCAGGGCCCGGCCGGCGTTGTAGTCGGTGTGGTCGCCGATCAGGTTGACCCGCCCGGGGGCGGTCGACCGGACGACCGGCCCGGTCGGCCCGGGTGCGTCCGACACCGTTCCCGGGCCTCAGCCCGGCTTGTCCAGGCCGTGGGCGTAGCCCTCGAGGTACAGGGCGGCGTCGGACTGGCGGGGGTAGCGGTTGGCCAGCTCGTGGAACCGGGCCGAGTGGTCGGGGTGGACGAGGTGGGCCAGCTCGTGGACGACGATGGCGTCGAGCACCCACTCGGGTACCGACCGGAGCCGGTGCGAGACCCGGATGTCGCCGGTCTCCTTCGAGCACGACGCCCACCGCTTCTGCTGGTTGGTCACCCAACGGATCGAGGCGGGCTTCACGCCGTCGAGGTAGCGGTCGGCCAGCAACGCCGCCCGCTCGACGAGGGCCTCGTCCGATCGGACGGCCCGGGGCCGTTTGGCCAGCACCCGGTCGACCAGCCAATCGACCATCTCGTCGCGACGACGACCCCGGAGGTGCTCGGGCACCACGACCACGATCCGTCCCCGCTCCCAGAACGCCGTGGCCGTCTTGCGCCGCCGGCTGCTCGAGCGCACCTCGACCTCGGGGCGTTCGGCCGCCGCCGGAGGCGAAGGTGGGGCGGGGTCGGGGGGGCGAGGGTCGGTGGGTCGCCCGCCCCGACCGGGTGTGGCCGGACCGAGGGTGGCCGGACCGGCGGCCGTCGACTCCTCGAACAGCGGGAGCCGCGGGACGTGGGTCCGAGCGGGACCCGGGCGTCGGATGGGGAGCCCCGCCGCACCGGCGGCTGCCCCGCCGACGGGAGGCCGGCCTCGTTCGTCGGTACGGGCCACGTCGGCGTCCAGACTACCGGGCACCGGCGCAGCGTCGGCCGGCGAGCGGCGTCCTCGGTCGGGCCAGCCCGACCCCTACATTGGCCGGGTGGCCATCAGTGACCGGGTAGCGCAGTTCAAGGTCCTGGTGGCCCAGGCCCTGGCCGACCTGTTCGACCAGCGCAAGCCCTTCGGGCGCCTGGCCCTGGTCCAGGTGCTGATGCTGGCCGGCGACACCCTGGTCACGGTGTCGCTGGCCGGCTCGCTCTTCTTCTCCATCTCGCCCACCGAGGCCAAGAGCAAGGTCTTCTTGTACCTGGTGCTCACGCTGGCGCCGTTCGCCGTGGTCTCGCCGCTCCTCGGCCCGCTTATCGACCGCAGTCGGGGGGCCCGACGGGGCATGGTCATGTTCGCCGGCGCCGGGCGGGCGGTGATCTGCCCGTTCATGGCGGCCAACACGCACAATCTCCTACTGTTCCCGCTGGCCTTCCTGATCCTGGTCCTGTCCAAGCTCTACCTGGTGACCCGGGGGGCGTTGGTGCCCGAGATGGCCAACGCGTCCCCCGACGACCTCTCCGGGCCGATCACCGGGCGCTCGGGCCGCACCTCGCCGGCGGCGCCGAGCCACGGGCCGGTCACCGAGGTGCCGCCGGAGGTTCCGTCCTTCTGGCACGGCGAGGCCCTGGGGTTCCCGGTGGAGCCCGAGGACCGGATGACCGAGGGGAGTGGCACGCCGTCGGGGGCCGTGCCGGCCGGGGACGGGGCGACGGTGGCCCAGGTCGAGTTCGCCACCCTGAACGCCCGGCTGACCCTCCTCGGCACGCTGGCCGGTTTCGTGGCCTCGATCCCGGGCGTCATCCTCTTGAAGACGGCCGGGGCCCCGGGCGTCCTGGTCTTCACGGCCTTCGTGTTCGCCGCCGCCGCGGTGGCCGGCGCCCGGCTCCCGGTGCGTCGGGGCCCTCGTCCGCTATCGACGAAGAAGGCCCCGCCGTCGTCACCGGTCCGACCGGCGTCGGTCCAGCAACCGCTGCCCGGCCTGTCGGCCGAGGAGTGGCCCGAGCTGGCCGCCGACCCCGACCTGGCCCAGCTCCAGCCCATCGCCCACCCCGAGGTGCTGCTCGGCCTCACCACCATGTCGCTGATCCGGGGGCTGGCCGGCTTCTTGGTGTTCCTCCTGGCCTTCGGGCTCCGGCGGCTCCACGCCGGCCTCGAGTGGTACGGGTTGGCCCTCGGGGCGAGCGGGGTCGGGGCCCTCATCGGCCTGACCCTGGTCGCCCGCATGCGCCGCCGCCTGGCCGAGCCCCAGATCATCCTGGGCTCGATCTGGCTCATCGCCGCCGCGGCCATCGCCGTGTCGTTCTCGGGGGGGCTGGTGGCCCAGGCGGGGCTGGCGCTGGTGGTCGGCATCGCCGGCGCCCTGGCCCAGCCCTCCTTCGACGCCATGACCCAGCGCTACGTACCGGTCGAGGCCCAGGGGCGGGCCTTCGCCCGCTTCGCCACCCGCCAGCAGTTGGTCTGGTGCCTGGGCGCGCTCATCCCGGTGGTCCTGTCGATCCCGCTGGCCGCCGGCGACGTCGTGATGGGCGTGGTGGCCGGCCTGGGCGGCCTGGGCTACTTCATCGGTCGGCGGGCCCTGCGCAGCCGGGCCCTGCCCCGCCAGCACCGCGCACCGCCCGAGGGCTGAGCGGGTTCGACGGGGGTGGAGTCCCCCGACGCCGGTGACCGACGCCGGGGGCCGGGCGTCAGCCCAGGCGACGCTCGAGGTCGTCGACCGCCCGGTGCAGCTGCTCGGGCAGGCGGTCGCCGAACTTGGCGAAGTGCTCGCGGATGAGGGGCACCTCGGCCCGCCACTCGCCGGCGTCGACCCGCAGCAGCTCGTCCATGTCCTCCTTGGACACGTCGAGGCCCTCGAGGTCGATGGCCCCGGGTGCCGGCACCAGGCCGATGGGGGTGTCCACGGCCTCGCCCTCACCGGTGACCCGCTCGAAGACCCACTCGAGGACCCGGGAGTTGTCGCCGTAGCCCGGCCACAGCCAGCGGCCGTCCTCGTCCTTGCGGAACCAGTTGACGTAGAAGATCTTCGGGAGCTTCTCGGCGTCGCCGGCCGCCCCGACCTCCAGCCAGTGGCTGAAGTAGTCGGCCATGTTGTAGCCGCAGAAGGGGAGCATGGCGAAGGGGTCGCGGCGCAGGTTGCCGACCGCGCCGGCCGCCGCCGCCGTGGTCTCCGAGGCCATGATCGAGCCGAGGAACACGCCGTGCTCCCAGTCGCGGGACTCGAACACCAGCGGGACCACCGAGGCCCGGCGGCCGCCGAAGAGGATGGCCGAGATCGGCACGCCCTGGGGGCTCTCCCACTCCGAGGCGATGGCCGGGTCCTGGGAGGCCGGACAGGTGAAGCGGGCGTTCGGGTGGGCGGCCGGGGTGCCCGACTCGGGCGTCCAGTCGTTGCCCTTCCAGTCGGTCAGGTGGGCCGGCGCCGTGTCGGTCATGCCCTCCCACCACACGTCGCCGTCGTCGGTGAGGGCGGTGTTGGTGAAGATGGAGTTGCCGTCGAGGGTCAACATGGCGTTGGGGTTGGTGTGCATGTTGGTGCCCGGGGCCACGCCGAAGAAGCCGGCCTCGGGGTTGATGGCGTAGAGCTGGCCGTCGGCGCCGTACTTCATCCAGCAGATGTCGTCGCCGACCGTCTCGACCTTCCAGCCGGGCAGGGTCGGGATGAGCATGGCCAGGTTGGTCTTGCCGCAGGCCGAGGGGAAGGCCCCGGTGACGTAGCGGGTCTCGCCGGCCGGCGAGGTGAGCTTCAGGATGAGCATGTGCTCGGCCAGCCAGCCGTCGTCGCGGGCCATGACCGAGGCGATGCGCAGGGCGAAGCACTTCTTGCCGAGGAGGGCGTTGCCGCCGTAGCCCGAGCCGAAGGACATGATCTCGCGGGTCTCGGGGAAGTGGACGATGTACTTGTTCTCGGCGTCGCACGGCCACGGGACGTCGGCCTCGCCGTCGGCCAGCGGGGCGCCGACCGAGTGCAGGCAGGGGACGAAGTCGCCGTCGCCCAGCACCTCGAGGGCACCGGCGCCCATGCGGGTCATGATGCGCATCGACACCGCCACGTAGGCCGAGTCGGTGAGCTCCACGCCGATGTGGGCGATGTCCGAGCCGAGCGGCCCCATGGAGAAGGGCACCACGTACATCGTGCGGCCCTTCATGCAGCCCTTGAACAGGCCGCTCAGGAAGCCCCGCATCTCCGACGGCTCCCGCCAGTTGTTGGTCGGGCCGGCGTCGATCTCCTTCTCCGAGCAGATGTACGTGCGGTCCTCGACCCGGGCGACGTCACCGGGGTCCGAGTGGGCCCAGTAGCTGTTGGGCCGCTTGGCGTCGCTCAGCTTGGTGAAGGTCCCGTTGTCGACCAGCAGTTGGCAGAGCCGGTCGTACTCCTCGGCCGACCCGTCGCACCACTCGATTCGGTCGGGGGTCGTGAGCTCGGCCACCTCGTCCACCCAAGCGAGGAGTTTGCGATTCGTTGTGGGGGCCATACGGTTCTGCTTCCTCCTGGTAGAAGACTATGGGGCCGGTCTCGTGTGGCATGCAGGGGGCCATTCGGTGATCGGGAACACCAATGCTAGGCATGGCGTATGCCCAAACCCAAAACGCGCCAAACGGCGTCGGTCGACGGCCGGAACCGGGGGATGGGCCCGATCGGCGAGGACGCGGCCATCGAGGCTATCCGACGGGCGTTCGAGGTGGCGGGCAGGGGCCCGAGGGCCGACGAGCTGTGGATCGGCGACGACACGGCGGTGGTGCTCCCGCCGCCCGGTCCGCTGCTCTTCTCGGTGGACGCGGCGGTGGCCGACGTCCACGCCGATCTCGAGCTGGTGGGCCTCGACGACCTGGGCTGGAAGGCCCTGACGGCGGCGGTCAGCGACCTCGGGGCCATGGGCGGCCGGCCCCTCCACGCCGTGGTGACCATCTGCGTCCCGCCGGGCACCGACCTCGACCGACTGGTGACCGGCCTCGCCCAGGCGTCGACCCACTGGGGCTGCCCGGTGGTGGGCGGTGACCTCTCGTCGTCGGCCACCGTGATGGTCTCGGTGGCGGTGACCGGCACGCTCGATGCCGACGAGGCGTTCGACGACGCGGGTCCGCCGGCGGTGCGACGGTCGGGGGCCCGGCCGGGCGATGCGCTGTTCGTCACCGGCCCCCTCGGGGCCTCGGCCGCCGGCCTCCGGCTCCTGCGGGCGGGCACCGGCGGCGACGACGACCCGTCGGTCCGGGCCCATCGGCGCCCGCAGGCCCGGTTGGCCGAAGGTTGGGCCGCCCGGCTGGCCGGGGTCACCGCGATGATGGACGTCTCGGACGGTCTGGCGATCGACCTCGACCGGGTCGCCCGGGCCTCGGGGGTGGGCGTGGCCCTGGACGAGGTCCCGGTGGCCCCCGGGGCGACGGTGGCCGAGGCCCTCGGGGGCGGCGAGGACTACCAGTTGCTGATGGCGACACCCGACCCGTCGGCGCTGGCGCGAGCCTTCGCCGAGGCCGGGGTCGACCCGCCGATCAGGATCGGGAGGTGCACCGCCGAAGCGACGGAGCGCACGTGGCGGGGCGAGGTGTTCGAACGCCAGGGGTGGGAGCACACCCTCTGATCCATCCGGCGCCGGTTCGAACCGGGTGCGCCGGCACGACCGGCGGGGGTGAGCAGCCGGGAGTGGTCAGCCTGAAGTGGTCAGGCGGAAATGGTCAGGCGGAGGTGGTCACCCGGCGGGGCGGCTTGGTGACCTTGCCCGATCGGATGCACGAGGTGCAGACGTTGAGCCGACGGGGCGTCCCGTCGACCAGGGCCCGGACCCTCTGGATGTTCGGGTCCCACCGGCGCTTGGTCCGACGGTGGGAGTGGCTCAGGGACATGCCGAAAGACGGCTTCTTGCCGCAGAGTTCGCAGACGGCTGCCATGTGACCAGATCCTCCTCGGGGTGGCCCGCTCCGGGGCCGACGACGGCGACCAGAGGGGTCGTCGTGGACGGCGCAAAGGTTAGCATCCCGGGGATGGAGCCCCGCTCGACGTTGGCCGCGCCCGACGTGCGGGCGACGATGACCGCCTTCCGGGACGGCCTGCGGGCCCACCAGCTGGTCATCAACCGGCTCAATGTCTACCCCGTGCCCGACGGTGACACCGGCACGAACATGGCCCTCACCCTCGACGCCGTCCACGACGAGCTCGAGCCGCTCGGCGACGGCGCCTCGATGTCCGACCTCTGCAAGGCGGTGGCCCACGGCTCGCTCATGGGCGCCCGGGGGAACTCCGGGGTGATCCTCTCCCAGCTGCTGCGGGGCATCGCCGAGCGGCTGTCGCCGACCGAGGCGGTCGGCCCGGCCGACCTGGCCGATGCCCTGGTGCTGGCGAGCGACCTGGCCCGCCAGGCCGTGGTGCGACCGGTCGAGGGCACCATCCTGACGGTGGCCCGGGAGGCCGGCGCCGGTGCGGCGGCCGCCGCCGCCGGCGGGGCCGACCTGCTCGGCGTGGCCACCGGGGCCCGGGACGCCGGGGCCGTCGCCCTGGCCCGGACGCCCGAGCAGCTCGAGGTGCTGGCCCAGGCGGGCGTGGTCGACGCCGGTGGCACCGGCTACCTGCTGCTCTTCGACGCCCTGCTGCACGTCATCGACGGCCGCCCCCTGCCCGAGGCCCCCGAGATCGACGTCACCGACCCGGGCCCGTCCTCGGGCTCCCGGCACCTGGCCGAGGGGGTGGGCGACCTCCGCTACGAGGTCATGTACCTGCTCGACGCCCCCGACGACACCATCGCCGACTTCAAGGAGGTCTGGGCCGGGATCGGCGACTCCATCGTGGTGGTCGGGGGCGACGGCATCTTCAACTGCCACATCCACACCGACGACATCGGGGCGGCCATCGAGGCGGCCCTCGACGCCGGCCGGCCCCGGGACATCCGGGTGACCGACCTGGCCGAGCAGGTGGAGGAGGAGCGGTGGGTGCGCGAGAGCGCGGCGGCGGGTGCCGGGCCGCCCGTGCCCACCGGGCCACCGCCGACCACCGGCGTGGTGGCCGTGGTGGCCGGCGACGGTCTCGGCCGCATCTTCTGGTCGCTCGGGGTCCACCACCAGGTCATCGGGGGCCAGTCGATGAACCCGTCCACGGCCCAGATCATCGAGGCGGTCGAGGCCGTCGGGTCGGCCGACGTGGTCGTGCTGCCCAACAACGGGAACATCCGGGCCGTGGCCGAGCAGGTCGACGCCCTGACCGACCGCCGGGTCCGGGTGGTGCCCACCGGCAGCATCGTCGAGGGCTTCGCCGCCCTGCTGGCCTACGACCCGGCCTCGGGGCTGGACGAGAACGTGGCCGCCATGACGTCGTCGGCCGAGCGGGTGGTGCCGGGCGAGGTGACCCGGGCGGTCCGCGACACCACCACCGACGTCGGCCCGGTGGCCGAAGGCGACTGGATCGGCCTGACCCGGGACGGGGTGGCCGTCATCCGCCAGACCTCGGCCGAGGCGGTGACCGGCCTGCTCGACCTGCTGGTGAACGACGAGCACGAGCTGGTGACCCTCATCGAGGGCGAGGGGGCCACGGTGGCCGACACCCGCCGGATCACCGAGTGGCTGACCGACCACCGCCCGCAGGTGGCCGCCGAGGTCCACCACGGGGGCCAGGCGCTCTACCCCTACCTGCTCGGCATCGAGTGACCGGGGCGGCGACGCCGGGCCCGTCCGCCACCACCGACGGCGCGACGCGGACGCCGAAGACCCTGCGGGAGCTGGCCGGCGTGCCGGTCACCCGCCTCCGCCGGCTCACGCCGAAGAAGGAGGCCGCCCTGGCCGACTGGGGGGTGGCCAGCGTCTTCGACCTCCTCACCACCTACCCCCGCCGCTACATCGACCGGTCCCGGCAGGCCGACCTGGCCGACCTGTCGGTGGGCGAGGAGGCGGTGGTGCTGGGCCAGATCCGACGCGTCTCGGCCCGCACGACCCGCAACCGCCGGTCGATGGTCGAGCTGTCGGTCACCGACGGCACCGGCACGATGGAGGTGGTCTTCTTCAACCAGGCCTGGCGGGCCAAGCAGCTCACCGCCGGGTCCGAGGCGCTGTTCTTCGGCAAGCTCAAGGAGTACCGGGGCGCACGCCAGATGGCCAACCCGGTGGTCGACGTGCTGGTGGCCACCGAGGACGAGGACCAGGCCGACCGCCGCCGGACGTTGCGGATCATCCCCGTCTACCCGGCCTCGGCCAAGGTCGGTCTCAACAGCTGGGAAGTCGGCGAGTGGGCGGCCCAGTCCCTCCGGCGGGTGGGGGAGTTCGCCGACCCCCTGCCCGAGGAGTGGCGGACCCGACTCGAGCTGCTCGGCCGGACCGACGCCATGCGCCGGATCCACCTGCCCGAGACCATGGCCGACACCGTCGTGGCCCGGCGGCGGCTGGCCTTCGACGAGCTGTTCCGGCTCCAGCTGGCGCTGGTCCTGCGTCGGCGGGCCATGGAAGAGGACGCCCGGGCCATCCGCCACTCGGTGTCGGTGCTCGACGTCACCTCGAGCGGGAAGGCGGTCGCATCGAGCGGCCCGAGGACGCTGGTCCAGGAATTCCTGGCCACCCTGCCGTTCGAGCTGACCACGGCCCAGCGCAAGGCGCTCGCCTCGATCTTCGCCGAGCTCGCCGGCCCGCTCCCGATGCACCGGCTCCTGCAAGGTGACGTCGGGTCGGGCAAGACGGTGGTGGCCGTGGCCGCCCTCCTGGCGGCCGTCCAGGGCGGCCATCAGGGGGCCCTGATGGTGCCGACCGAGGTCCTGGCCGACCAGCACCTGATGGCCGTGCGGTCCCTGACCGACGGGCTCAGCGTCCCCGACCCCGGCCGGCTCGGCGGCCAGCGCCCGGTGTCGGTGGCCCTGCTCACCAACCGGACCACGGCGGCCGAGCGCACGGCGCTGCACAAGGGGCTCCGGGCCGGGCGAGGTCGACGTGGTGGTGGGGACCCACGCCCTGCTCACCGACGAGGTCCGCTTCCACTCGCTCGGCGTGGCGGTGATCGACGAGCAGCACCGCTTCGGTGTGGAGCAGCGCGCCGCCCTGCGGGACAAGGGCCGGACCTCGGTGGTGGCCGAGGCGGCCGGGCCCGACGCCGGCGCCGACCCCGACCTGCTGGTCATGACCGCCACCCCCATCCCGCGGACCGCCGCCATGGTGGTGTTCGGTGACCTCGACATGGTGGTCCTCGACGAGCTGCCGCCGGGCCGCACGCCGATCACCACGGTGTGGGCCCGCACCGACCTCGAGGAGTCCGAGGCCTGGCAGCGGGTGCGCGACGAGGTGGCCGCCGGGCGACGGGCCTACGTCGTCTGCCCGCTGGTCGAGGGGTCCGACCGGGTGGTGGCCCGCTCGGCCACCGAGGAGCTTGAGCGACTGTCGGCCGAGGTCCTGCCCGACCTCGCCCTGGGCCTGCTCCACGGCCAGATGCCGGCGGCCGAGAAGGAGGCGGCCATGGCCGCCTTCCGCTCGGGCGAGGTCCAGGTGCTGGTGGCCACGACCGTCGTCGAGGTCGGCGTCGACGTCCCCGAGGCCACGGTGATGGTCATCGAGGACGCCGACCGCTTCGGCATCGCCCAGCTGCACCAGCTCCGGGGCCGGGTCGGCCGGGGGACGTGGCCGAGCTGGTGCTACCTGCTCGGCGAAGGCGCCACGCCCGAGGCCACCGAGCGCCTGACCGCCCTCGAGCGGACCACCGACGGCTTCGAGCTGGCCGAGGTCGACCTCGATCTGCGCGGCGAGGGCACGATCCTGGGCTCGCGCCAGAAGGGTCGCAGCGACCTGATCCTGGCCCGGCTGCGGACCGACCGGGACCTGCTCGACGCCGCCCGCGAGGTGGCCGTGGCCGTGACCGAGGCCGACCACCTGCTGGCCGACCACCCGCTGCTCCAGGACGAGGTGCGACTCTTCCTCGACGAGGACGAGGAGGCCTTCCTCTTCAAGAGCTGACGGTGCACGAGCTGACGGCCGCGTCGACCGCTGAGGGCGGTCGTAGGCTGACGGGCGGCCGGACCGCGTGACGGTACGGTGAGGAGGTGCGCGTCATCGGCGGCCGGAGTCGGGGGCGACGCCTGGCGGCACCGCTGCCGGCCAGCGTCCGGCCGACCTCGGACCGGGTGCGCGAGTCGATCTTCGACATCCTGGGCTCGATGGGCGGGGTCGAAGGGCTGTCGGTCGTCGACCTCTACTGCGGCAGCGGGGCCCTCGGGCTCGAGGCCCTGTCCCGGGGGGCGGCCGAGGTGACCTTCGTCGACCAGGACCCCTCGGCCCTGGCCGCCGTGCGG
Source organism: uncultured Acidimicrobiaceae bacterium (assembly GCA_963730735.1). Classification (GTDB taxonomy): domain Bacteria; phylum Actinomycetota; class Acidimicrobiia; order Acidimicrobiales; family RAAP-2; genus CAVSSX01. Next base: position 26,849 of record CAVSSX010000006.1, on the reverse strand, counting down.
GCCAACGCCGACGCCGTGGGTCTGGCCGGGGAGGCGATCACCCTCACCCGGGCCAGCCTTCCGGGGTGGCTCGGGCGGGCCGGACGGTTCGATCTGGCCGTGTGCGACCCCCCGTACTCCTTCGACGGCTGGCCCGAGTTGACCGCCGCCCTCCAGGCCGACCTGGCCGTCCTCGAGTCGGACCGGGAAATTCCGCTGGCGCCCGGCTGGGTGGTCGCCAGGTCGCGCCGCTACGGCGGTACGCTCGTGACCGTGGCCCGCACCGCGACTCCGACGCCCTCCACCGACGCCGACGCCCACGGGGCCGAGCGGTGAAGGTCGCCCTCTTCCCCGGTTCGTTCGACCCGTTCCACAACGGCCACCTCGAGGTGGTCGAGCGGGCGACCCGGCTCTTCGACAGCGTGGTCGTGGCCATCCTGCGCAACCCCCAGAAGAGCGGACCGCTGTTCACCCTGGGTGAGCGCAAGGAGATGCTCGAGGAGGCGGTGGCCCACCTCCCGACGGTGCGGATCGTCTCGGTGAGCACGCTGGTGGTCAACGTGGCCCGCGACGAGGGCGCCTCGGCGATCGTGAAGGGCCTCCGAGCGGTGTCGGACTTCGAGAACGAGCTCCAGATGGCCCAGATGAACCGCCAGCTCTCGGGCGTCGAGACGATCTTCATCCCGACCAGCTCGTCGCACTCCTTCGTGGCCTCCAAGCTGGTGCGGGAGGTGGCCCGGTTCGGGGGCGACGTCTCGGCCTTCGTGCCCAAGGCGGTCTCGCTGCGCTTGAGCGAGAAGTTCGAGGGGACCGACCCGTCGGCGATGGAGGACGGATGACCGACCTGTTCGAGGACCTGCCCGCCGACGAGGCCGAGGAGACCGACCTCGACGCCGAGGGGCTCATCCGCCGGGTCATGGACCTGGTCGGGGGGGCCAAGGCCATGCCGCTGTCGGCCTCGGTGCTGATCTCGCGCGACCAGGTGCTCGACCTGCTGGCCGGGGCGCTCGAGCAGATGCCCGACGAGCTGCGCCAGGCCCGGTGGCTGCTGCGTGAACGCGAGGAGTTCATGGCCGAGCAGCGCCGCGACGCCGACGCGCTGATGGAGGACGTCCGGATCCAGGCCGAGCGGATGGTGTCGCGGACCGACATCGTCCGGCAGGCCAACCAGGTGGCCCAGCGGATCCTCGACGACGCCAACGACGACGCCCGGCGGATGCGCCACGAGACCGAGGACTACTGCGACCAGAAGCTGGCCGGTATGGAGATCGTGCTCGACCGGGTGCTGCGCACCGTGCGGTCGGGCCGCGAGAAGCTGCAGGCCACCACGCCGCCGCCGCCCGAGGCCGAGGCCCCCTCGGCCACCTCCCGCCCCGCCGAGGAGCACGACGGCGGCGAGGACGGCTTCTTCGACCAGGATCGCGCCGAGGAGGAGAGACTCATGCCCCTCGACCCGTTCGTCGTCCACGTCGCCCGGTTGCGCAAGGTCGTGGGGACCTCCTGGCCCGAGGTCCGCTCGGGCCCGATCGAGCTGGTCGAGGAGGGGGCCCTGGTGTCGCCGGTCGACAGCACGGTGCCGGAGGGGGCCGACGTGCGCTGCGACGTCGTGCTCACCTCGCACTCGGGCGGGGTCACCGTCCGGGGCACGGTCGAGGCGCCCTGGGTCGGGGTCTGCCGGCGCTGTGCCGTCCCGGTGGGCGGCGACCTGCGGGTCGAGGTGCACGAGCGGTTCTGCGAGCCCGACGGTCGCCACGGGGATCCCGAGGACGAGCTGGCCTACCCGATCGTCGACGAGCAGCTGGACCTGGCCCCGATGGCCCGGGACGCCATCGTGCTGGAATTGCCCCTCGCCCCCCTGTGTCGGGCCGACTGCGCCGGGCTCTGTCCGACCTGCGGGGCCGACCGCAACGAGGAGACCTGCGGGTGTGTGGCGCCGAGGGACCCACGGTGGGCTAATCTCGACGTGCTCCGCTCGCCCAACTGAGAGGCCGGGTCGGCGCACCCCTCGCATCGGCCCGTTGGGCCGCACCGTGGGCCCCGAAACGTCCGCCCCGGGTGGACTCTGATCTGGAGAACGACGATGGCCGTCCCGAAGAAGAAGACCTCCAAGGCCAAGGGCCGCAGCCGGCAGGCGTCGGCCTGGACGCTCAGCCGGCCGTCGCGCAGCGTGTGCCCCCACTGCTCGCAGGCCAAGACCCCGCACGTGGTCTGCCCGAACTGCGGGTGGTACAAGGGGCGCCAGGCCGTCGAGGTCGACTGACTTGACCACCCGAGGCCCGCGCCCCGATCCGGCGGCGCTGGCCAAGCTGCCGGTCGCCATCGACGCCATGGGCGGCGACCGGGCCCCCGGCGAGATCGTGGCCGGGGCGCGGCTGGCGGCCGACGACGACGGCATCCCGGTCGTCCTGGTCGGGCCGCCCGACCAGGTGGGGGACACGGCCGGTCTGGAGCTGGTGGCCTGCACCGAGGTCATCGGCATGGACGAGGACCCGGCCCAGGGGGTGCGCCGCAAGAAGGACTCCTCGCTCGTCCGCTCGGCCGAGCTGGTGCGCGACGGCTCGGCCTCGGCCATGGTGTCGGCCGGCAACACCGGGGCCACCATGGCCTCGGCCCTCCTGCGCATGGGCCGGCTGCCCGGCATCGTCCGCCCCTGCATCGCCACCCCGCTGCCGCGGCGCGAGGGCCAGCCGGCCGTGCTGGTCGACGCCGGGGCCAACGCCGAGTGCACCTCGGCCATGCTGGTGCAGTTCGCCCAGATGGGGGCGGCCTACGCCACCGGCCGCTACGGGGTGGCCGAGCCCACCGTGGGCCTGCTCTCGATCGGCGAGGAGCCGACCAAGGGCACCTCGCTGGTGAAGGAGACCCACGCCCTGTTGTCGTCCACCCCGGGCATCCGGTTCCTCGGCAACGTCGAGGGTCGGGACCTGCTCGGGTGCCCGGCCGACGTGGTGGTCACCGACGGTTTCACCGGCAACGTGGCCCTGAAGGCCCTCGAGGGCTCGCTGCGCTTCCTGCTCGAGCTGATCCTCGGGGTCATCGGCACCGACGAGGCGACCCGGGCCGCCGGCGACGTGCTGCTGCCCCATCTGGCCCCCCTGGCCGAGCGGCTCGACCCGGAGCGGACCGGCGGGGCCATGCTGCTCGGGGTGAACGGGGTGTGCGTCATCAGCCACGGGTCGTCCTCCAAGGTGGCGGTGGTGAACGCCGTGCGGGTGGCCTACGACCTGGCCAAGGGCGGCATCCTGGACCGCCTGGCCGAGTCGGTCACCCCCGCCTGAGAATCCCCTGGGGGAGTCGGCGGGGCGCAAAAATGCCCTCTGAGCTGGGAGATCCCTCGTTGTGTGCTCCTGACCGGTAACATCGAGGTCGTTCGACCACCGATCGCAGGAGCTGTCGTGCCCGCTGAGACCCACATTGACCAGGCTCCGCTCGACCGCCAGGGCGTCTTCGAACTGATCCGGGACCAGCTGGCCGACATCCTGGAGACCGATCCGTCCACGATCACCGAGGGGGCGTCGTTCGCCGAGGACCTCGATGCCGACTCGCTGGCTCTCATCGAGCTGGTGGAGGCCTTGGAGGAGGAACTGGGTGAGCGCACCGTCGGATTCCGCATCGACGACGAGGACCTCGAGGACCTCCGCACCGTCCGAGACGCCGTCGACTACGTATACGCCAAGCTCGGAGCCGGTTGACGGCGCAGCGGTGGACGGCCTCGACGAGGGAGCGGTCCTCCTCGCCCGGCGCCTCGAGCACGAGTTCACCGACCGGTCGCTGCTGGCCCAGGCGCTGGCCCATCGGAGCTGGTGCGGCGAGCAGGACGGGGCACCGTCGAACGAGCGTCTCGAGTTCCTCGGCGACGCCGTGCTCGGCCTGGTCGTGGCCGAGTACACCTACCGCCACTATCCCGACCTGCCCGAGGGCAAGCTGGCCAAGATCCGCTCGGCCGTCGTCAACGCCCGGGCCCTGGCCGAGGTGGCGCAGTCACTCGGACTGGGTGAGGTCCTCCTGCTCGGCAAGGGCGAGGAGTCCTCGGGCGGCCGGGAGAAGCCGTCCATCCTGGCCGACGCCCTCGAAGCCGTGATCGGCGCCGTGTACCTCGACGCCGACTGGGCGGCCGCCGAGCCCTTCGTGCTCCGGCTGATGGAGGACCGCATCGTCCACGCCGCCGCCGAGCCCGACGACTTCGACCACAAGAGCCGGCTCCAGGAGCTGACCGTCCGGCTGGGCCAGGGCACGCCCCGCTACGTGCTCTCGGGGTCCGGGCCCGATCATGACCGGCACTACGTGGCCCAGGTGTTCGTGAACGCCGAGCCCCGGGGCGAGGGCGAGGGCACCTCGAAGAAGGACGCCGAGCAGGCGGCGGCCCGCGCCGCCTGGCTGGAGCTGCGCGATGCCTGAGTTGCCCGAAGTCGAGACCCTGCGCCAGGACCTGGCCAAGGAGGTCGCCGGTCGCAAGGTGAAGGCCGTGGCCGTGACCAACGGCCGCTCGGTGCGCCGGCACCAGAGCGCCAAGCACTTCCGGTCGGCCCTGGAGGGCCGGACCATCAAGTCGGTCGGCCGCCTGGGCAAGTACCTGCTGGTGTCCCTCGACAACGGCGACACCCTGGTCGTGCACCTCGGCATGAGCGGCCAACTGCTGCGGGTGAAGAGCGCCAAGGAGCCAAAACCCAAGCACACGCACGTCGTCCTCACCTTCACCCAGGGCGGGGAGCTCCGCTACGTCGACCCCCGGACCTTCGGCGAGATGTTCGTCTCGACCCCGCCGCCCAAGGTCGCCGGCCCGTCGTTCCTCGCCCCGACGACCGGGGTCACCGGCGAGGGGGCGGCCATCCGCCGCAACGTGCCCGAGCTGTCGCACCTGGGCTTCGACCCGGTCGAGGACGTCATGAGCTGGGACCGCTTCGCCGTCCTGCTGCGCCAGCACCACCAGGGCCTGAAGGCCCTCTTGATGGACCAGCAGTTCGTGGCGGGCATCGGCAACCTGTACTCCGACGAGATCCTGTTCACGGCCGGGCTCCGCTACGACCGGCCGGCCGACAGCCTCTCGGCCACCGAGGTCCGCCGCCTGTTCCGGGCCATCGTCGAGACCCTGGCCGACGCCATCAAGCACCGGGGCTCGTCGCTGGCCGACGAGCAGTACCGGGACCTGTTCGGCGAGCTGGGCGACTACCAGAGCTCGCACCAGGTCTACGACCGCGAGGGCGAACCCTGCCGCCGCTGCCGGACGCCGATCGTCCGGGCCAAGATCTCCGGGCGCTCGACCTTCTACTGCGAGCACTGCCAGATCTAGCCAGGCAGCTCGAGCCCGACCTTCTCGCCGGGCCGGTCCCGGAGGCCGGCGGACGTGGCGACGGGCTGACCAGGAGGCCGGCAAGGGACCCGGGCGGCGGGGCCGGGTGTTGGTAGGGTCGGCACGATGTTCCTGCGGTCGCTCAGTATGAAGGGGTTCAAGTCCTTCGCCGACCCCACCGTCTTGGAGTTCGAGCCCGGGGTCACCGTGGTGGTGGGGCCGAACGGGAGCGGCAAGTCGAACGTCGTCGACGCCGTGACCTGGGTATTGGGCGCCCAGGGCCCGAGGTCGCTGCGCTCCCAGAAGATGGAGGACGTCATCTTCGCCGGCACGGCCAGCCGGGCGGCCCTCGGTCGGGCCGAGGTCTCCCTGACCATCGACAACGCCTCGGGCCAGCTGCCGGTGGACATGGCCGAGGTCACCATCACCCGCACCCTGTTCCGCTCCGGCGACAGCGAGTACGCCATCAACGGCACCGCCTGCCGCCTGCTCGACGTCCAGGAGCTGCTCAGCGACTCGGGCGTGGGCCGCCAGCAGCACATGATCATCGGCCAGGGGCAGCTGGACACCGTGCTCAACGCCCGCCCCGAGGACCGTCGGGCCATCATCGAGGAGGCCGCCGGGGTGCTGAAGCACCGCCGCCGGCGTGAGCGGGCCGAGCGGCGTCTGGCGGCCACGCAGGAGAACCTGGAGCGCCTGGGCGACCTGGTCCGTGAGGTTCGTCGTCAGATCCGCCCGCTCGAGCGCCAGGCCGCGGCCGCCCGTTCCCACGCCACCATGGCTGCCGAGCTGCTGGCCATCCGGCGGCACCTGGCCGGCGTCGAGCTGGCCGGCCTCGCGGTCCGCGGGGAGGGCGCCCGGGTGCAGCTGGCCGAGCTGGGCGAGGAAGCCGTCCGGCTGCAGGCCGGCCTGGACCAGCTCGACGAGGCCGCCCGGGCCACGGCGGCCGAGCTGTCGAGCCGGCGGGAGGAGGACCTGGCCACGGCGCTCGGCCGGGTCCAGGGTCTGGTCGAGCGGGCCCGGGGCACCGCCGGGGTCGTCCGGGAGCGCTCCCGGGCGCTGCAGGGGGCGCTCGACGCCGCCGCCGACGTGGACGTCGTCTCCACCCTCGAGGCCGAGGGCGCCCGGTTGGCCGAGGAACTGGTCGCCGTCCGCGACGGCCTGGCCCAGCTCGAGCCCGAGCGCCAGGAGCTGGCGCAGGCCGAGGCCGCGGCCGACCTGGCCGAGGCGACCCACCTGGAGCAGTTCGGCAACGGCGAGGAGGCCGACCAGCACGAGGAGGCCCTCGGCCGGGCCAACGTCCAGCGCGCCGCCCTCGGGCGCGAGCTCGACCACGGTCGGGCGTCCCTGGTCAGCCATGACGATCGCATCGCCGCCCTGGTCGGGCGGGCCGAGTCGCTCGAGGCGGCGGTCGCCCAGCTGGCCGAACGGTCGGCCGAGCTCGAGCAGGCCGGCGTCCGACTGGCCACCGAGGCCCGTGAGGCCGTCGCCGCCGCCGAACGGGCCGCCGCCGCCAACGACCGAGCCCAGGAGGACTCCGACCGGGCCGAGCAGGCCCGCCACCGGACGGCGGCCCGGGCCGAGGCCCTGGCCCGGGCCCTCTCGGATCTCCAGGGGGCCGGGGGCCGCGAGGCCCTGGCCGGTGTCGACGGTGTCGTGGGGGCCCTGGTCGACCTGGTCGAGATCGACGAGGGCTGGGAGCAGGCCTTCGAGGCCGCCGTGGGGGCCTCGGTCGCCGCCGTGGTGGTCGACGGGCGTGACGCCGCCCGCGAAGCGCTGGCCAGCCTCTACCGCCAGGGCACGGCCGGGGCGGTGTTGGCCACCCGGGGCGAGGCGGCCTCGGGTACGACCGGTCCGCTCCCGGTGGGGGCCGAGTCGCTCCGCGGCCACGTGCGGGCCCGGGCCGGTGCCTCGGGCCCCGGGATCGGCGGCGTGCTCGACTCGCTGGTCGGCCGGGCCGTGCGGGTCCAGGGCTGGGAGCAGGCCATCGACGTGGCCCTCGACCACCCCGACCTGGTGGTGGTGACCACCGAGGGCGACCGTTTCGCCGCCTCGGGCTGGCGGGTGCGCTCGGGCCGCCAAGGGGTGGTGACGGCGGCGGCCGTCGAAGCCGCCAGCGCCGCCGCCACCGAGGCCGCCGGCGCCGCCGACCGGGCCGCCGGGGTCCTGGCCGCCGCCCGGGCGTCGAACGAGGAGGCCCGCCAACGCTCGGTGGCCGCCGCCCGGGCCCTCGACCGGCACCAGTCCGAGCTGGCCACCCTCGAGACCGACGCCGCCCGGCACGACGAGGAGCGGGCCCGTCTGGCCGCCGAGGTGGCACGCGAGCACGAGGCCCGGGCCGTGACGGCCGGCGTGGTGGCCGAGGCCGAGGCCGCCCTGGCCCAGCTGCTGGCCACCATCCCGGGCCTGGAGGCGGCGGTCGAGGTCGCCGGCCACCGGGCCGAGGCGGCGGCGGCCGACCGGGCGCTGCTCGAGGTGGCCCGGCGCGAGCTGGCCGACCGGGCCCAGGCGCTGTCGGTGCGGGCCGGCCGGCCTGACCGAGCGCCAGTCGGTGCTGGCCGAGCGGCGCGCCGAGGTCGAGCGGCGGCTCGAGGGCCACGCCGAGGAGCGGGTCGAGGCGGCCGCCCGGCGCCAGCGGCTCGAGTCCGAGGGTCGGGCCCTCGAACGACTGGGGGCCCGGGCGGCGGCCGAGGGTGACCGGCTCGAGGGCGTGCTCGACGATCTGCGCCGGGACTACCGCAGCCAGGTGGAGGCGGTGCGGGCCGGCGGCGAGCGGCTCGAGGCCCTGCGGCGGGAACGAGCGGGCGTCGAGGGTCGACTGGTCGAGGTGCGTGACCGCACCCGGGCGGCCGAGCTCGAGTCGGCCGAGGTGGCGCTGCGCACCGACGCGCTGGCCGACACCGTCCGCCGGGACCTCGGCAACGAGCCCGACGAGCTGCTCGACGCCCCGTGCCCCGAGCTCGACGAGGGCACGACGGCCGTCGCCCGGGAGCGCCACCTGGCCGAGTCCCTGTCGGCCCTCGGACCGGTGAACCCGTTGGCCCTGGAGGAGCTGTCGGTGCTCGAGGAGCGCCACCGTGAGCTCGACCAGCAGGTGGAGGACGTCCGCTCGGCCCGCCGGGAGCTCCAGGAGGTCGTCCGGACGCTCGACGACGAGATCATGCAGTCGTTCGCCACCGCCGCCGCCGACGTCAACGAGCACTTCTCGAACCTCGTCGGGATGCTGTTCCCGGGCGGCACCGGGCGGCTCAGCCTGACCGAGCCCGACGACCTCTTGAACACCGGGGTCGAGATCGAGGTCCGGCCCATGGGCCGCAACGTCCGCCGGGTCTCGCTGCTCTCGGGCGGTGAGCGGTCCATGGCCGCCCTGGCCTTCCTGTTCGCCGTCTTCCGGAGCCGGCCCTCACCCTTCTACCTGATGGACGAAGTCGAGGCGGCCCTGGACGACGTGAACCTCCACCGGTTCCTCGGCCTGGTCCGGGAGTTCCGGGCCGAGGCCCAGCTGATCATCGTGAGCCACCAGAAGCGGACCATGGAGACCGGTGACGCCCTCTACGGGGTGACCATGGCGCCGGGCGGTTCGTCCCAGGTGGTGAGCCAGAAAGTGCCGACCCGGCCCGAGGTGCCGACCCTCTCGTGATCGAAGCCAGCACCATCGCCATCGGCATCTGGATCATCATCGCCGTCGTCCTGGTGGCGATCGTCGCCGGATTCATCTTCGTCCGGTTCCGCAAACCCGTCGTCCCGCCCGAGCCGCCGGCCCGGGCCCCTCGCCCGGCGCCCGATCCCGGGACGGCCACCGCCACCACGGCCGAGACCCCCGAGGCCGCCCCGGTGGCCGAGGCCGCGCCGGTCGTCGAGGCGCCGGCGCCGGCACCCCCGAGCGTCCGGGGTCGGCTGGGCCGGGCCCGGGGGGCCTTCGCCGGGTTCGTCGGCTCGGTCCGCAGCCGGGGGGTCGACGCCTCGACCTGGGACGAGCTCGAAGAGGCGCTCCTGCGGGCCGACATCGGGGTGGCGACCACCGACGTGCTGATCGCCGACCTGCGCCGCCGGGTCGACGCCAAGGAGGTGGTGGGGGCCGAGCAGGTCCTGGCCGCCCTCCGGGCCGACCTGATCGACCTGCTCGAGGTGGAGAACCGCTGGGACGCAGCCAGTGACGAGGCGGCGGACCGTCTGGGCGATCCGGTGACGACGGGCGAGGGGGAGGCCGAGCCCACGGGTCGGGACCTCCGGCTGGTCCCGACCGAGGGCCGGGTCAACGTGTGGCTGTTCGTCGGGGTGAACGGGGTCGGCAAGACCACCACCGTGGGCAAGGTGGCCCGCCAGCAGGCGGCCGCCGGCCACCGGGTCCTGCTGGCCGCCGGCGACACCTTCCGGGCGGCCGCCGGGGAGCAGCTGGCCATGTGGGCCGAGCGCTCGGGCGCCGACATCGTCCGGGGGGCCGAGGGCGGCGACCCGAGCGCCATCGTGTTCGACGCCGTCCAACGGGGCGCCGCCCGGGGCCACGACCTGGTGCTGGCCGACACGGCCGGGCGCCTGCACAACAAGGTCAACCTGGTCGAGGAGCTCAAGAAGATCCGTCGGGTGGCCGACCGGCCGCCGGGCCTGGTGACCGAGGTCCTCCTGGTCATCGACGCCACCACCGGCCAGAACGCCCTGGCCCAGGCCCGCCAGTTCACCGAGGCGGTGGCGGTCACCGGTCTGGTGCTGACCAAGCTGGACGGCACGGCCAAGGGCGGCATCGTGGTGGCCGTCCAGCGCGAGCTCGGCGTGCCGGTCAAGCTGGTCGGCCTGGGGGAGGGTCCCGACGACCTCGTCCCCTTCGACCCGGTCGAGTTCGTCGACGCCCTGCTCGACTGACGCCCTTCCACCGACCGCCTACTCGAGTGACGATCAGGGGCGTGGTGGCGGCTGACGTGTCGGAGACCCCCGAGCGGAACCCGGTAGCCTGAGGACCCATGTTCGACGCCCTCTCGGAACGACTCGAACGGATCACCGGCCGCCTCCGGAGCCGGGGCCGGCTGTCCGACGCCGACCTCGACGAGACGCTGCGGGAGATCCGCACGGCCCTGCTCGAGGCCGACGTCGAGCTGAGCGTGGTCCGCCACTTCACCGAGGCGGTCCGGGAGCGCTGCGCCGGCCAGGAGCTGTCCAAGGCGGTCTCGCCGGCCCAGCAGGTCATCAAGGCCGTCCACGAGGAGCTGGTCTCGGCCCTCGGTGGCGAGAGCCTGCACGTCACCTACGCCTCCCGCCCGCCCACGGTGGTGCTGCTGGCCGGCCTGCAGGGAGCGGGCAAGACGACCACGGCGGCCAAGTTGGCCCTGTGGTGGAAGCAGCAGGGCCGCAACCCCCTCCTGGTCGGGGCCGACCTCCAGCGCCCGGCGGCCGTGGAGCAGCTGCGGGTGCTCGGGGAACAGGCCGGGGTGACCGTCTACAGCGAGCCGACCGACCCGGTGGCCGTGGCCACCGCCGGGCTGGAGGAGGCCCGCCGGCTCGGGCGCGACGTCTGCATCATCGACACCGCCGGCCGCCTGGCCATCGACGCCGAGCTCATGGACGAGGTCCGCCGGGTGTCGGCGGCCACCTCGCCCCACTACACGTTGCTGGTGGTCGACGCCATGACCGGCCAGGACGCCGTGGCCACGGCGTCCGCCTTCCACGAGACGCTGGAGCTCGACGGGGTCATCCTGACCAAGCTCGACGGCGACGCCCGCGGCGGCGCCGCCCTGTCGGTCAAGCAGGTCGTCGGGCGGCCGATCGCCTTCGCCTCGACCGGGGAGAAGCTCGGCGACTTCGACCTGTTCCACCCGGACCGCATGGCCGACCGCATCCTCGGGATGGGCGACGTCCTGAGCCTGATCGAGCAGGCCGAGCGGACCATGGACGCCGACGTCGTCAGCCGCTCGGCCGAGCGGATGATGGAGGGCCGGTTCACCCTCGAGGACTTCCTGGCCCAGCTCCAGCAGGTCCGCAAGATGGGCTCGCTGGGTGGCGTCCTCAAGCTCCTGCCGGGCATGTCCAAGGAGTTGCGCCAGGCGGCCGACCAGATCGACGACGGCGAGGTCTCCCGGGTCGAGGCCATGATCCGGTCGATGACCCCGGCCGAGCGGAACGATCCCCAGAAGATCGACGGCTCCCGGCGGGTCCGGATCGCCCGGGGCAGCGGCACCTCCACCCAGGAGGTGAACGCCCTGCTCAAGCAGTTCCGCGAGATGCAGAAGATGATGAAGGGCATGGGTGGCGGGGGCATGCCGGGCCTGGGTGGGCCACCCCCGGCCGGGCTCCCGGGTTTCCCCGGGGGCGGCGGCGGCAAGGGCCGGATCTCCCAGGCCCTGAGTGCCCGTCGGGCCATGTCCCAGCTGGGCGATCTCGGTGACCCGGGGGCCGGTGACGGCGGGTTGGCCGACCTCCTGGCCCGCTCGGGCGGCGGTGGCGGGCTCCCGGGCCTCGACCCGACGGCCGGCCTCGGCTCGGGGGCCGGCCGCCACGCCGGGGGCAAGACCGCCTCGAGCTCCAAGGGCTCGGGCAAGAAGAAGAAGAAAGGCGGGCGGGTGACGCCGCCCAAGGCCCGCTGAGCCGCCTGCGCACCGGGTGTGGGCGCGAGCGCCCGCAGACCTGCGACAATGGACGCCGACCGGAGAAGATGAAGGGAACAGGATTGTGGCAGTGAAGCTCCGCCTCGTGCGGATGGGAAAGAAGAAGCAGCCGACCTACCGGGTCGTGGCGGCCGACAGTCGTTCGCCGCGCGACGGTCGGTTCCTCGAGATCGTCGGCACCTACGCCCCCCGCGGCAGCTCGCTGGCCGAGCCCGACGCCGTGATCACGATCGACAACGCCAAGGCCCTCAAGTGGCTGAGCCAGGGGGCCCAGCCGACCGAGCGGGTCGAGAAGCTGCTCAAGGTCTCCGGCGCCTGGGACGAGTTCACGGCGGCCAAGGCCAAGTGAGCGCCCCGGACGAGGAGTACGTGGAGGGCGACGTCAACACCGTCGACGTGGTCGAGGACGTCGACGACAGCGACGACTACGTCGAGGGCGACATCAACACGGTGGGCGCCGGCGGCAGCTCGTTCGACGATGAGGCCGAGGACGGCCCCGACGGCGGCGGCACGTCCACCTCGGTGCTCAACTACATCGCCCAGTCCCTGGCCAACGAGCCCGATGCCGTGGTCGTCCAGACCGACGAGCGCCGGGGCTCGGTGCGGCTGCGCCTCCACGTGGCCCCCGAGGACATGGGCCGCGTGATCGGCCGGCGGGGCCGGACGGCCCAGGCCATCCGCACCCTGGTGGCGGCGGCCGGGGCGCGCGACGGCGTGCAGACCAGCGTCGACATCGTCGACGACTGACCCCATCCCGGTCGTGCCCGAGTCCGGGGGACCGGACCGCACACCACTGCTCGAGGTCGGACGGATCATCCGGCCGCACGGGCTGCGCGGCGAGGTCGTGGTCGACCTGTGGACCGACGTCCTCGAGCGGTTGGACGGCGGCGCCGTGCTCGACACCGACCGGGGCGCCCTCACCGTGGTCGGTGCCCGCCCGTTCCAGGACCGCTACCTGGTGCAGTTCGAGGGCATCGACGATCGGCTGTCGGCCGACGGCTGGCGCGGGGTGGTCCTGCGGGCCCCGGCGGTCGAGCGCCCGGGAACGCTGTGGGTCCACGAGCTGGTCGGGAGCGACCTGGTCACCGAGGCCGGCGAGGTCGTCGGCCGGGTGGCGGCCGTCGAGCCCAACCCGGCCAGTGACCTGCTGGTGCTCGAGAGCGGGGCCCTGGTCCCGCTGCAGTTCGTGCTCCGCCAGGCGGCCGGACGCCGACTGGTGGTCGACCTGCCCGAGGGGCTGCTCGACCTCGGGAGCGACGGGTCCTGAGCCGATGCGTCGGCGGGTAGTGAGCTGATGCTCCGGATCGACGTCTTCACCCTCTTCCCCGAGGTCATCGAGGCCTACTGCGGGGCCAGCATCCTCGGGCGCAGCCGGGCCCAGGGGGTCCTCGACCTGCGGGTCCACGACCTGCGCGACGGGGCCACCGACGCCCGGCGGACGGTCGACGACCCGCCCTTCGGGGGCGGGGCCGGCATGGTCCTCATGCCCGGGCCGGTCTTCGCCGCCGTCGAGGCGGTCGAGCGGGCCGAGGGCCTGCCCCGGCCGCTGCTCCTGCTCAGCCCGGGCGGCCCCCGCTTCGACCAGGCCCGGGCGGCCGAGCTGGCCGCCGGCGCCGAGGGCTTCTCGCTCCTCTGCGGGCGCTACGAGGGGGTGGACCAGCGGGTGGTCGACCACCTGGTCGACGGCGAGCTGTCGGTGGGGGACTTCGTGCTGGCCGGCGGGGAAGCGGCGGCGCTGGTGGTCATCGAGGCGGTGACCCGGCTGGTGCCGGGCGGGCTCGGCAACGAGAGCTCGACCGAGGAGGAGAGCTTCGCCGACGGCCTGCTGGAGTATCCCCAGTACACGAGGCCGGCCGAGTTCCGGGGCTGGGAGGTGCCCGAGGTCCTGCGCTCGGGCGACCACGGCCGGGTCGGACGGTGGCGGGTGGCCGAGTCGCTGCGCCGCACCCTGGCCGCCCGGCCCGACCTGATCGAGCGCCGGGGCGGCCTCACCGAGGACGAGGTGCACCTGCTGGCCGAGCACGGCTACGATGGCTGATTCTTCGCCGCGAACCTGAAGGACGCCCCCCATGCACTCCACTGAGATCATCGACCGCGACAGCCTGCGCGACGATGTGCCCGACTTCCGCCCCGGCGACAACGTCAAGGTGCACGTCCGGGTGGTCGAAGGCAACCGAGAGCGGGTCCAGGTCTTCCAGGGCGCCGTCATCCGGCGCCAGGGCGGCGGGGTCCAGGAGACCTTCACCGTGCGCAAGGTGAGCTTCGGCGTGGGCGTGGAGCGGACCTTCCCGGTCCACTCGCCGACCATCGCCAAGCTCGAGGTCGCCAGCCTGGGCGACGTCCGGCGGGCCAAGCTGTACTACCTGCGGGACCTCTCGGGTAAGGCGGCCAAGATCAAGGAGCGCCGGACCCCACGCTCGTGAGTCGCAGCGGTCGATGAGCGAAGAGGAGCTCGAGCGCTACGAGGCCGACATCGAGCTGGCCCTGGTGCAGGAGTACCGGGCGGTGCTCCCGATGTTCGCCTACGTGGTGGAGACCGAGCGGCGGTTCTACCTGGCCAACGACGTCAACCTGACGGTGCGCAGCGACACCTCGCCGGCCGCCATCGAGCTGGAACTGCACGACGCCTGGGTCTGGGACATGTACCGGCCGGCCCGGTTCGTCCCCTCGGTGCGGGTGGTGACCTTCCGCGACGTGAACGTCGAGCGGCTCCCCGAAAAAGAGCTCTGACCGGCGGCGCCGGGCGGGCGTCCGGCGGGCCGTAACGTGGGGCCCGCCGGGGGATGCGCCCCGGCGGACGAGCACGGACAAGGGGAGGCCGAGTGGACCCGCTCATCGTCGAACGGTCGGACGGGGTGGTGCAGGTCACCTTCAACCGTCCGGACAAGAAGAACGCCCTCAACAACGACCTCCTGGTCGGCCTGCTGGCCACGTTCCGGGAGGTCGAGGCGTCCGACGACGATCGGGTGCTGGTACTCACCGGCGCCGGCGGGTCCTTCAGCTCGGGCGCCGACCTGAGCGACCACGACGGCCCGGCCACCGACCGGTCCCGGCCGGCGCTGTCGCGGATGCACAACCTGAACGAGGTGGCGCTGGCCCTCCACCGGATCACCAAGCCCACGGTGGCCAAGGTCGACGGGGTGGCCGTGGGCGCCGGCCTCTCGCTGGCCCTCGGGTGCGACCTGGTGGTGGTGTCCGACCGGGTCCGGCTCTCGACCATCTTCGCCAAGCGGTCGCTGTCGCTCGACTTCGGGGCCTCCTGGCTGCTGCCGCGGCTGGTGGGCATGGCCCGGGCCAAGGAGCTGGCCCTGTTGTCCGAGTTCCTCGACGGCCCGACGGCCCTGGCCATGGGCCTGGTCAACCGGGTGGTGCCGGTGGACGAGCTCGACGCCTTCGTCGACGGGTGGGCCCGGACGCTGGCCCACGGCCCGACACTGGCCCTGGCCGGGTCGAAGGCCCTCTTGAACGAGTCCCTGGGCCGCTCCATGACCGAGGCCCTCGAGAGCGAGGCCCGGTCACAGGCCTACAACATGGGCACCGAGGACGGCCGCGAGGCCCTCGACCGCCTTCCTCGAGCGCCGGGAGCCCGACTTCAAGGGTCGCTGACCTCATCCAGCGGACCACCGCACGCCGAAGCATCTCCGGCGAACCACCGTCGTCGACGGCATCGCCGACGGCGGGGGATGCCGAACGGCCGCCGCTCGCGCGGGCGTAGGCTGAGGGCTGGAGCAGGAGGTGACGAGCGGTGCTCAACGGCGTGCAGGGCATGATCGGGGACACGGCCCTCGTCACCAAGGTCATCGCCGGGGCCCACCGGCCCGGGTCCGTCCGGGCCCGGGGCGAAGAGTGGCTGGCCATACCGCTCGACCCCTCCGAGACGATCGAGCCGGGCCACGCCGTGGTCGTGGCCGACGTCGAGCGGGGCCTCCTCGTGGTCTACCCGGCCGAGATCGACTAGCGCCTAAGGGCCGGCGGAGCCGGCGGAAAGAGAGGCAAGCATCATGCTTGCAAGCATCAGCAGCACCGCCGAGGTCGTCGTCATCGTCGTCGCCCTGGGGGTGGTGGGTCTCGGGCTCTGGTTCCTCAAGTCCTCCATCAAGGTCGTCCAGCAGGGGAGCGTCGGGGTCGTGAAGCGCCTGGGCGAGTTCAAGTCGGTGCGCCAGCCCGGCGTCTCGGTCCTGGTGCCCGGCATCGACAAGATGGAGAAGGTCGACATCCGCGAGTTCCCCAGACCGGCGACCGCCAGCCGGTGATCACCAAGGACAACGTCTCGCTGATGGTCAGCGCCACGATCTTCTGCCAGGTGATCGACGTGAAGTCGGCCCTCTTCGAGATCAACGACTTCCAGCTGGCCGTCGACCAGCTGTCCCTCACCGCCCTGCGGGCCGTGTTCGGTGAGCTGACCCTCGACGAGTCGCTGTCCCAGCGCGAGACCATCAACTCGCGCATGCAGGACCACATGGCCGACGCCACCATGAAGTGGGGCGTCCGGCTGAACCGGATCGAGGTCCTCGACATCACCCCGCCGACCAACGTGCTGCAGGCCATGTCCGAGCAGAAGGAGGCCGAGCAGCACAAGCGGGCGCTGATCCTCAAGTCCGAGGGCGAGCAGCAGGCGGCGATCAACAGCGCCCAGGGGCGCAAGCAGGCCGCCGTGCTCGAGGCCGAGGGGGCCAAGGCGGCCGCCATCCTGAGCGCCGAGGCCCAGCAGAAGTCCCTCGAGTTGCGGGCCGAGGGCGAGAAGCGGGCCCGCCTCCTGCGGGGCGAGGGCGAGGCCGGGGCCCTCACGGCCATCGACGCCGCCACCATCAATCCCAACACCCTGGCCGTCCTGCAGTTGCGGGCCCTCCAGGACGTGGCGTCGGCCCCCAACGCCAAGGTGGTCGTGCCCTACGAGGCGGCCGGCCTGGTCGGCGGGGCCCAGATGCTGCTGAACGCGCTGCGGGGTGAGAACGAGCCCGAGGGGGCGCCGCGCAACGGCAACGGCGCGGCCACCAACGGCCACGCCGTCAACGGCGCCGTCGGCTGAGCCCGACCGGGGCGTCGGTCGGCCGGGCGACGGGGGTTGGTAGGGTCGGAGGGTGACCGACGACGAGCTCCTCACCGTGCTCTACCGGGCCACCGACGCCGTCCACGGCGCCCTCTCGACGCTGACCGACTGGGGCCCGAGCGGGGTCCGACCGGGCCAGTACCAACTGGATCTGGTGGCCGACGCGGTGGCGCTCGAGGTCCTGCTCGACGCCGGCCTCGGGGTCCTGTCCGAGGAGTCGGGCACCACCGAGGGCGACCGGCCGCTGCTGGCCGTGCTCGACCCGGTCGACGGCTCGACCAACGCCTCGCAGGGGATCCCGTTCTTCTCGACCAGCCTCTGCGTGCTGGACGAGGCCGGCCCGAGGGTGGCCGTGGTGGTCAACCAGGCCACCGGCGTGCGCTACGAGGCCGTGCGGGGCGGCGGCGCCCGGCGGGACGACCAGCCCATCAAGCCTTCGGCCCGCACGTCGCTCGGCGAGTCGATCGTGGCCATCTCGGGCTTCCCCGGCACCCCGCCGGGCTGGGCCCAGTTCCGGGCCCTCGGCGCGGCGTCCCTCGAACTGTGCGCCGTGGCCGACGGCCAGCTGGACGCCTACGCCGTCATCGGGACGTCGGCCCTGTATCCGTGGGACTATCTCGGTGGACTGCTCGTGTGCGAGGAGGTGGGCGCCGTGGTCGCCGATCGCCAGGGACAACCGTTGGTGCTGCGCAGCGCGACGCTGCGGCGGCCGGTGGCCGCCGGGTCGACGGCCCTGCTCGACACCCTCCTGCGGGCGTTCCCCTGAGATGGCCGACACCTACGACACCGGGCTGGGCCTCCTGACCGAGGCGGCAGCGGCCCTCCAGGCGGCGGCCGCCGCCTGCGACGACCCGACGGACACCAGCGATCTGGGCCGCCTGGCCACCCGCATCCAGGCCTACCTCGCCTCGAGCCGGCCGACCACGACGCTCGGCATGCCCCGGATCACCTCGGCCGCCCACGAGCTGGCCGCCGAGGCCGTGGTCCGGCGATCGGAGGGCAACAACTTCGGCCACGTCCGCATCGTCCCGAGCTAGGGCGCACCACCCGGCTCGGGCGTCGCCGCCGGAACGGGCGATCCGGGCCGGTGGACGAGCGTCGGGCGACGCTTCCTGTAACACTTGGCGTATGGACCTGCGCTGGAGTGACTCGATCGGTGCGGACCCCCGCCCGGCCCTGGCCGCCGATGCCTGGACCGGCCTCGCCGGGCTGCGGGTGGCCACCTGGGGGTCGACCGATGTCCGGCTGCTGGAACTGGCCCGACGCCGCCTGTCGGCGCTGCTGCGCAACCCGGCGGCGGCCGACCGGCGGCCCGAACAGGCCCCCGAGCTGACCGAGGTCACGGCCGACGCGCTGTCGGCCTGGCCGAGCTCGCCGAGCTTTTCCGACGCCGACCGGGCCGCCCTGGCCTTCACCGAGCAGTTCGTCATGGACGTGGCCGGGACGACCGACGCCGACCGGTCCCAGCTGTTCGCCGCCGTCCCCGCCGAACAGGTCGGCGGGTTCGTCATGGGGCTCTTCGTCCAGGACTACGACCTGCGGACCCGCATGGTGCTCTCCCGGTTGTTCGGCGTCGACGAGGCGGTCCTGGCCGAGGCAGACCGGGACCTCGACCGACGGGTGGCCACCGGTCGGGTCGACCTGGGCGAGCAGTTCATGGGGCTGCTGCGGACGATCGCCCTCTTGTCCAACGTCGACCCGGTCACCACCGAACTGGTGCGGTTGCGGGGGGCCCGGCGGCACAACTGCCGCATCTGCCAGTCCACCCGCTCGGTCCGGGCCATCCGGGCCGGCGCCGACGAGGCCATGTTCGACAAGGTCACCACCTTCGAGTCGAGCGACCTCGAGGCCCCCCAGAAGGTGGCGCTGGCCCTGACCGACCGGGTCATCACCCAACCGGTCGAGCTCGACGGCGACCTCGTCGCCGACGTCCGCCGGTTCTTCACCCCGGCCCAGGCCGTCGAGCTGGTCTACGACGTCCTGCGCAACAGCTCGCAGAAGGTCGCCGTGTCACTGGCCGCCGATGCCCCGCACGTCACCGAGGGCGTGGAGTACTACGACCTCGACGAGACCGGCGAGGTGCTGTTCGGCCAGCCGGTCCCGGTCGCCGGCTGAGGTCGGCCACCGACCGTCACCGTCCCGCCGCCGGCTCCCGCCGTGAGCGGCCCACCAGAGAGGAACCCGATGCGCTTCGGCGTCAGCATGATGTTCACCGACTACTCGGCGTTGCCGGCCGACGTGGCGCCGGCGGTGGAGGAGCGGGGCTTCGAGTCGCTGTTCGCCCCCGAGCACAGCCACATCCCGGTGTCCCGCCGGGATCCGTTCCCGGCCGGCGGCGAGCTGCCCCAGCGGTACATCCACAGCCTGGACCCCTTCGTCGGCCTGGCCACGGCGGCCGCCGCCACCTCCGAGCTCAAGATCGGGACGGGGGTCTGCCTGGTGGCCCAGCGGGATCCGATCGTGCTGGCCAAGGAGGTCGCCACCCTCGACCACGTCTCGGGCGGCCGGTTCCTGTTCGGCATCGGGGCCGGTTGGAACCGCGAGGAGATGGCCAACCACGGCACCGACCCGGCCACCCGATGGGTGCTGATGGCCGAACGGGTCGAGGCCATGCGGCACATCTGGGCCGCCGAGGTGGCCGAGTACCACGGTCGCTACGTCGACTTCGACCCCATCTGGTCGTGGCCCAAGCCCATCCAGACGCCCGGCCCGCCCGTCCTCTTGGGTGGGGCCGGTGGGCGGGCCCTCCAGGCGGTGGTCGACTACGCCGACGAGTGGACCCCGATCTACGGGCGCCCGGCCGATTTCCCGGGAGCGATGGCCGACGTGCGGGCCCGGGTGGCCGAGCGGGGCCGTCCCCCGCTGCCGGTCTCGGTGTTCCAGGCGCCGCCCTCGGCCGGTGAGCTGTCGGCGCTGGGGGAGCTCGGGGTGTCGAGGGCGGTCTTCACGCTGCCCACCGAGGACCTCGACCAGGTGCTCGGGGTCCTCGACGACCTGGCCAAGGTCATGGCGGCCGTCTGATGCGCTATGGGATCGCCACTCCCATCGTGGTCCAGACGCCGGGGGGCCACGCCGCCTGGGAGGAGTCGGCGGGCATCGCCGAACTGTCGACCATCGCCGAGGCGGCCGACGCCCTCGGCTACGAGCACCTGACCTGCAGCGAGCACGTCGCCCTCCCGGCGTCGGTCGAGGCCATTCGGGGCGTCACCTACTGGGACCCGCTGGCCACCTTCGGGTACCTGGCGGCCCGCACCGAGCACATCCGGTTCGTCACCAACGTCCTGGTGCTCGGCTACCACCACCCCCTGGACATCGCCAAGCGCTACGGCACGCTCGACCTGGTGTCGGGGGGCCGGTTGACCCTCGGCCTCGGCGTCGGGAGCCTGGAGGAGGAGTTCGAGCTGCTCGGGGCGCCGTTCGCCGACCGGGGCGCCCGGGCCGACGAGTCGATGCGGGCGCTGCGGTCCGGGCTGTCGGTCCGCGAGCCCGTCTTCGAGGGGACCTTCGTCAACTACTCGGGCTTCGTCGTGGCCCCGCACGCCGTGCAGGCCCGGATCCCGCTGTGGCTCGGCGGGCGGACCAAGCGCTCGCTGCGGCGTGCGGTCGAGCTGGGCGACGGCTGGTCGCCGTTCGCCCTTTCGCTCGAGCAGGTCGCCGGCATGCTGGCCGAGCACCCCCTGCGCCCGGACTTCGACGTGGTGCTGTCGGCCGAGCGGCCGATGGACCCGATCGGCGACCCCGACGGCGTCCACCGGGCCCTCGAGCAGCTGCAGCGAGCCGGGGCAACCGTGGTCAACGTGACCGTGCAGCACGACTCGCTGGACCAGTACCTAGGGCAGATCGAAGCCTTCCAGCGCCTGCTCGCCTCGACGTGAGCGACCTCCTCCGTCCGGTGTCGTCCGACACGCTCGAGCACTCGGTGGAGGAGCGGATCGCCCGGGGACGGGCCCTGCGCTCCGCCGTGCCGCGTTCGGCCCACGCCGAGTGGAGCCCGTCGCCGGCCCGCCAGGACCCGCTCGAGGTGCTCGAGCAGCAGGCGGCCACCCGCCTGCCCGAGCTCGGACGACTCCGCTACGAGCGGATGGCCGAGTCGCCGTTCTCGTTCTTCCGGGGCGCCGCCGCCGTCATGGCCATGGACCTGGCCACCACGGCGACCACCGGCGTCTACGTCCAGGCCTGCGGCGACGCCCACGTCAACAACTTCGGCTTCTTCGCCAGCCCCGAGCGCAACCTGGTCTTCGACATCAACGACTTCGACGAGACCATCCCCGGCCCGTGGGAATGGGACGTGAAGCGCCTGTGCGCCAGCCTCCGGGTGGTGGCCGACCAGCAGGGCCTGCCGTCGGCCGGTGCCGACGCCCTGGTCATGGCGGCGGCCCGCAGCTACCGGATGCGTCTCGCCGAGTACGCCGACCTGGGACACCCTCGACCTCTTCTACGAGCGGACCGAGATCCGCCACGTCGTCGAGCACTTCCCGATCCGGCGGCGGTCGGGCGTCGTGCGGGAGATCAAGCGGGCCCGCCGCAAGGACCACCTCCGAGCCGTGGCCAAGCTGACCCACGTGGTCGACGGCCGGCGCCTGCTTCCTCGACGACCCGCCGCTGCTCGTGCACCTCGACCAGACCGGTCACGGCATGGACGAGGCGCTGGCCCTCATCGAGGACTACCGCAGCACGCTCACCGACGACCGCCGCCACATGTTCGACCGGTTCACCCTGCTCGACGTCGCCCGCAAGGTCGTCGGGCGTGGGGAGCGTGGGCACCCGTTGCTGGATCGCCCTCATGGTCGGGCCGGGGGATCCGGGGACCGACTTCATCGTCCTGCAGGCCAAGGAAGCCCAGCCGTCGGTGCTCGAGCCCTACGTCGGCTCCTCGACGCTCGGGAACCACGCCAAGCGGGTGGTCGTCGGGCAGCGCCTCGTGCAGGCGGCGAGCGACGTGTTCCTGGGCTGGGCCGAGGGACCCACGTCGGGCCACCACTACTACGTCCGCCAGCTCTGGGACTCCAAGGGCCAGGGCAATCCGATGGAGATGGACGTCGGCACCCTCACCCGCTACGGCGAGCTCTGCGCCTGGGTCCTCGCCCGCTCGCACGCCCGCACCGGCGACGCCGTCATGATCTCGGCCTACCTCGGCAAGAGCGCCAAGTTCGACGAGGCCATCGCCCAGTTCTCCCGGTCCTACGCCACGGTCAACGAGGCCGACCACGAGACACTGCTGGCGGCGATGGAGGCCGGTAGTCCTTCGTAGGGCGACGGGGTGCTAGCCGGCGAGGTTCCCGGCTCGCGGCGAGGGCGGACTGGTCGCCTACGCTTTCGGGCGACACGAAGGGCGTTTAGCTCAGTTGGTAGAGCAGCTGCCTTACAAGCAGCAGGTCGTCGGTTCGAGCCCGGCAGCGCCCACCAGACCAGATATCGGGAGAGAGGGAGAAGCGCACCCCGGCGACCCCAAAACCGCCGCGCAGCCAGAACCGCAGGGCGGGAACAGGAGCGGAGCAAAACGGCGCCGGCGGCGCCCCGGCCGGCGGGGCCCCACCCGAACAGGGAGGCAGAGGGCGAGCGGCCCCGGAAACCAAACTGTGACACCCAACAAGATCGACACCTAAGACCGAGGCTGGATAACTCTCTCCGGTTCTGAGGAGGCGGGGCGGCCACGGTCTCGGATGCGATCCACCAGCGGCACGATGAACCACAAGGCTGCGAACACCCCGACCGTTAGCGCAGCTATGAGTGGCACGGCGATCCCCGAGAGGACGACGGTCAGCACCAGAAGGACGGCTCCTGCTATCGCTAAAGCGACCGAACCGAGACCGAGCAGCGCCACGCAGTTAGAGAACTTCAGCAGCCGGCTCTTTTCGTGGCGTCGAAAGACCCATCGGTGGAAGGCCACTGGGGCGGTCAGCAGCGCAGTGGCCAGCGCAGCTAACAGAAGGGTTGCGACGTAGAGGTGACGTTGGGAAGTGTCCAGTGTTCGGAACCGATTCGTGAACGGCAGCGATAGGAGGAAACCGAAGAGCACCTGGACGCCGAGGCCGGCGATTCGCAACTCCTGGAGGAGTTCAATCAGGTTGCGGTCGTCCCGTTCGGCCTCGGTCTCACTGCGGCCGGAGTCGTCAGTTGCCGGTTGCCTACTCCTGTCGGGAAACCCGTCACGGTCCATACTCTGACTACCTCGTCGGCATGGCCGCCGTCAGTCGACCGAGCGGACTGGTCCGCCATTGCTGCCTAGCTCGTCGACATCCCGATAGACGGCGAGCGCGCCCTCCTCGCTCAGCTCGTGTCGACTGAAGCCTCCCGACTCGATGGCAACGCAACCGATGCCAGCCGAACGGGCCGCCTGGACGTCCCAGATGCTGTCGCCCACTGCCAGGGCACGATGTGGGTCGATGTCGGCCTCATCCATCGCTGTAATGAAGATGTCAGGCGCTGGCTTGGCCTTCTCGACGTCGTCGGCAGAAGTGGTGAGGCGGAGGGCATCGTCGGCGTTCAGTTTGGCCAGCACCTTCTCCAGCTCGTCTTTGGGCGCCGAGGTCGCCAGGGCCACGGTGAGTCCCGACCGATCAGCTCTCGGAGGAGATCCGCGGCGCCCGGGAAGGCAACGGCTTCCTCGATAAGTGGTGCGTACTGGTCGGCTCGAGCCGTACGGGCCTCCGGGCTGTCGTGGCCCAGAAGCTGTTAACAGGTCCTCACCACGCCATCCCGACGAGGCGGTGGATCTCGTTCATTGGCGCCCACTCGCCCGCATCTCGAAGCGCCCGAGACCAAGCGAGCGTATGGAGGTAGTTGGTATCGACGAGGGTGCCATCGAGATCGAAAAGAACCCCGGCGTTCACGCCGGCGGGTCCTTCTCTCGGTTCTCCTCCGCCTGACCCTTTCCGGTCTGCTCCTCCTTGGGCTCGGAGTCATCGGTCGGAACGTCGGAAGGCCCAGGGCTTTCCTCGGGCCACTGGGTGCCTTCAGAACTCTCTGAGGTACTGCTCATGGCGGTTCCTTTCGTCGGTCGGGCGAATTTCAGGCCGTGTCGTTGCCGACGGCGTCCTCAACCGGATCGAACGGGTCACCGGCAAGGTCCGGCTGCTCCGGCTCCTCGTCGGGGTCGACCGGTTCATCTATGGGAGGAATGGGCGGAATGGTCATGGGAGAGCCATACCCGGCCAAATGGGGTCCAACCAAAGGCGCCATGCACGAGCTGGACTCACCGTTATCGGTGTGCGGGCCTCTCGCAATGGGCATGATCCTGGTGGTCGCGTCCAGGAAGGTGGTTCCAAATGGCGAATGGCATTGAGGATCGGGAGCCCTGCTCCAGCCGGTTCGGTGGCAGAGACGAGGGAGTCGCTTGCCACCTGCCTAGCGGTCACGAAGGCCTGCATCGCAGCAGCCCTACCGAATCGGACGACCGAGAATGGGATGACGAGAGTCCCGGCGCAGCCCCCATCGCAGGCTGACCTAGTGCTCACGGCCGGGTGCCGTCCGTGCCTCTGGCCGTACGACCCTTAGGATCTCAGGCGTCGGGTCACCGCCGCCAATGCCGTCAGCATCCCGACGACGACCCACACGACGCCGCTGAGAACCGGCTGAACGAGGTGACGATGCCTCAGTCGGCGCCCTTCTTCTCGGCGACTTCATCTTCGAGGGCCTCGTCGTCGTCGACGTCCACTGGGTCCGGCGGTCGCCCCGGGACGTCGGGTTCCAGAGGTTCGCCCCCCGGATCGATGGGCGGGGGATCACTCGGGGCCGGGATGGTCATGTTGTGGTGCTACCCCGAAGAGCGGGGCTCCAACCTCGACCGGGTCTCGAATCCTTCCGTCCGGTTGCGGTCGGAATGGTCGGTTTTCCTGGGCACCTCCGGTGCTTCCGCCAAACACCGCTAGCCTCTAAGGAGCCCTCCAGAGAAGGGATCACGAGGCTGTGTGCGGCTGATGGCCGATCCGGAGCTTGCGATCGCGAACTGGCGGCTACTACAGCTCCGCGAAGTTGAAGAAGTCCTCGAAGAAGTCCCAGGACACCGAAGGCCAGGAACGCATCTACGCCCAGACCGAACGGGAATTGCGCTCCCACCCCTGAGCCAGCGGTCACTCCCGGCGACCTGGGGCACGGGAGCGTGGACCAACGGAGGTTCCCGCAACGGTGATCACTGCAAGCGTGCTCTTCCTGACCAAGAGATGCACGTGGTGCAAACTCGTGATTTCATTTGGGCGTGACGAAACCAAACATCCTCTTGATCATGACGGATGAAGAACGGTACCCACCTCCTTACGAGGTTGACAGCGTCCGAACCTTCCGCACCAGCCAACTGACGGCTCGCGAGTCGATCAGATCCCGTGGGATGGAGTTCCATCGCCACTACGCCGGGTCAACGGCCTGCACGCCCAGTCGGGCGACCCTCTTCACAGGGCAGTACCCCTCACTGCACGGGGTGAACTCCACGGACGGCACGGCCAAGCAGAGCTCCGATCCGGGAATGAACTGGCTGGACCCCAACTCTGTGCCCACCCTCGGCGACTGGTTCCGTGCCGGGGGCTACCAAACTCACTATCGAGGGAAGTGGCATGTCTCGTTCGCCGACTTGATGATTCCCGGAACTCACGAGGGCCTGAAGGCGTCAGACGATGACGGCAAGCCAATCGACGACGCCGTGGCTGCCTACCGCAAGGCTGACCGCCTCGATCCATTTGGCTTCTCCGGGTGGATTGGCCGGGAACCGCACGGTGCGGCCAGGTCCGACTGTGGAACAATCCGCGATGGTGTTTTCGCCGAACAGGTTGTGGAGCTGTTCGGCGAGCTTGCAACAGCCCGAGACGCTGGGCCCTGGTTGACGGTGGCTTCGTTCGTGAACCCCCATGACATTGCCTTCTCGGGATTCGGTTGGGAGCAGCTACTGAAGTTTGGGCCACCGGATGACACGGTGCCGGAGGTTCCTGAGCCGCCGTCCCAGTCCGACACGTTCAGTGGTCGTCCAGCCTGCCAGGAGGCGTTCAAAGCACTCTGGCCGCAGATGATCTTCGAGACGGCTACCGACCTCGGCTACCGGCGGCTCTACTACTACCTGATGAAGCTGGTCGATCAGGCAATCGGGAAGATTCTCGGCGCACTGGAGGATTCGGGCATGGCCGACGACACCATCGTCGTCTTCACGTCGGACCACGGTGACCTGCTTGGAGCGCACGGCGGTCTGATCCAGAAGTGGTGCAACGCTTTCGACGAGGCCACTCGGGTGCCTCTCCTGATAGCTGGACCGGGGATCGCTCCCGGCCATGGGGGCGTGAACATTCCCACCAGCCACGTCGATCTGATCCCCACCCTCCTCGGGCTGGCCGGTGTTGACATCGAGGAGGCAGCCGCCGGGGTGGCGGCACACCACGATGAGGCACATCCACTGCCTGGCCGTGATCTGAGCGGGGTCGTGTTGGGCACGACGTCCGCACCCTCCGTCGAGTCGCCGATTTACTTCATGACCGAGGATGATGTCACCCGAGGAGTCACTCAGGTGAACATCCTGAACGGGAAGCCGTTCGAGCCGGTCACACCACCGATCAACATCGAGTCGGTGATCACGTCACTTCCCACCGGAGACGGAGGAGCGCCTGAACTGTGGAAGCTGAACCACTACTACGAACGTCTGGACGACTGGTACGCCAACAAAGGCGTTGCACGCAACCCGTTCCTGCCCGCCGCCGCAGAACCCGAGTGGGAACTGCACAACCTCACCGTCGACCCTCAGGAGCGAGACAACAGGGCTGACCACGAGCCTGAGACTGTCTCGACCATGAAGTCGGTCCTCGATTCTGAGCGGGACGCCAAGCGCCTCATCCCCACACTTCGCAACGCCACGCCATAGGTCCTCTGGACCCATCCCACTTGTTCAGGCACCTTTTTTCCACACGCCCGAATGTGTCTGCTCGGGTGTTGATCCGTCGGCCCGAATCGCCCGGGG
>CAVSSX010000005.1:0-21758 GCA_963730735.1 uncultured Acidimicrobiaceae bacterium | reverse complement strand
GCGCAGCGGAGACCCGGTGGTCGAGGCGGACGTCGCGCTGAGCCCGGACCTGGCGCTGAGCCCGGACCTGGCGCTGAGCCCGGACCTGGCACTGAGCGCCGTCGTCCACGCCCTCTTCCGTCAGGTCGTGACCACCGGCCCTCCTCGCGGTGGACCGGCCCAGGGTCTGGCGGAGGGCCTCGACGGGCTGCGCATCCGGGACCCGCGGGATCCGGTCGTGGCGTTCGTGGAGGCGATGACGGCCACCGACCGCCGAGCCTTCGGTGATCTCGTGGCCGAGCACCTGTCTCGGATCGTCGACGACTGGCCTCGCCTTCCGGCCCGCTGGCTCCCGCGTACCGGCGGACGCGTTGCCATCCCTCTGTCCGGCGGGCGGGTGGTCCTCACCGGACACCTCGACCTGACGGTCGGGCCACCGTCGCAACCGCAGGCATCGGAATGTGTGGTGGCCGTCCGGACCGGCGCCGTGCGGCTCGAGCACCGGGACGACCTCTCCTTTCTCCACCTACTGGAGACGGTGCGGAGCGGTGCCAGTCCGTGGCGAGCTGCCACCTACTACACCGCCTCGGGCGAGCTGATCGTGGACGACGCCGACGACGAGCACCTGGCCCACGCGGTCGAGCGGGCCATCGACGGGGCCCGGCGACAGTGCCGGGCGGCGTTGCGACCAGGCCCCGGACGGTGACCACCCTGGCGGGCCTGCCCCGATCCGAGGTGCTCACGAACCTCGTGCTGTCGCCGGCCGAGAACCGCCTCGACGACGACGTCGTCGCATCGGTCCGGCGTCGCCTGCTCGGTGTGCTCGAGCGGACGACGCCCGGGAACGCCGGCCTCCGTCGGATCGACCCCTATTTCCTGCGGACCGCGCTGACGACGCCGCAGCGTCTGGTCGACCCCGAGCCGTTCCGGTGGTCGCCCCTCACCGTCCGACGACGACTCGGCATCGCCGCCGTGCGCCGGTGCGTGGAAGGGCAGTGCTCGACCCCGTCGGCGGCCGTCACGATGGCCTGGGACGAGCTGGCGAGCGGTGCCGACCGGGGCGGCGTCGCCGCCTGGCTCGGCCACTTGCGCGGCGGTGGTCGGGCCGCCGTCTACGCCGAGGCCGTGACCTGGGCGACCAATCTGTGGTGCGCCCTCGACTGGGGGCGCTTCCCATCGCCCCCGCGCCTCGGGCCCCCGGACCGTTGGTGGCGGGACGGTCGGACGAGCTCGATCGCCCTCCGGGCCCGGGTCGACGTCGCCGGTTGGACCCCCTCGGGCGACGGCGCCGGTTCGGCCCCGGCCCTGCTGTCCGTGCTCGGCGGCCACCCCTCGAGCTCGAGTCGGGCCGAGTTGGGATTGGCCTCCCTGGTGGCCATCCTCTCCAACCCGTCGGGCCCGGTTCCCACCCGGTCGGTCGGTCTGTGGCCCGACTGCGGCCGGGCCATCGCCGTCACGACCGACCGGGCCTCCCTCGAACGCACCGTCGACGCGATCGGCCGGGCGCTGTCGGCGGTCGCCACCGTCGACCCGCTGCCGGCACCGGTGGCGTTGGCGCAGGCGGCCTGAGCCGGCGGCAGCGGCCGGGGCCCTCCCGACAGTGCCGAACCCGGTCACCGACCCGCCCCGGCCGTTCTGACCGCACCCCGGCGGACGATAGGGTCGCGCAGCTCATGGAACTGCGAGACGACATCAGAAACGTGGCCATCGTCGCCCACGTGGACCACGGCAAGACCACCCTGGTGGACGCGATGCTCTGGCAGACCGGCACCTTCCGGGCCAACGAGGAGGTGGCCGACCGGGTCCTCGACTCCGGTGACCTGGAGCGGGAGAAGGGCATCACCATCCTGGCCAAGAACACGGCGGTGCGCTTCGAGGGCGTGAAGTTGAACATCATCGACACCCCGGGCCACGCCGACTTCGGTGGCGAGGTGGAGCGCGGGCTGACGATGGTGGACGGTGTCCTGCTCCTGGTCGATGCGTCCGAGGGCCCGTTGCCCCAGACCCGGTTCGTGCTGCGTAAGGCCCTCGAGGCCCGGCTCCCGGTCGTCCTGGTGGTGAACAAGGTCGACCGACCCGACGCTCGGATCGCCGAAGTGGTGAGCGAGGTCGAGGAGCTCTTCTTGGATCTCGAGGCCGACGAGGAGCAGATCGACTTCCCCATCCTCTACGCCAACGCCCGGGCCGGCTGGGCGTCGACGGAGCGGGGGGTCGAGGGCACGGACCTGAAGCCCCTGTTCCAGGCCATCTTGGACCACATCCCGGCGCCGCAGTTCGACCCCGAGATGCCGCTACAAGCCCTGGTGTGCAACCTCGACGCCTCGCCCTACCTCGGTCGGCTGGCCATCTGCCGGGTCCAGAACGGCACGCTGCGCAAGGGCGCCACGGTCGGTTGGTGCCGGGTCGACGGTACCGTAGAGCGAGCCAAGATCACCGACCTCTTCGTCACCAACGCCCTCGAGCGGGTCGACGCCCCCGAGGCCGGTCCGGGCGAGATCGCTGCCGTCGCCGGCTTCGCCGACATCACCATCGGCGAGACGCTGGCCGACCCGGACGACCCGCGCGCCCTCCCGGTCATCACGGTCGACGAGCCCAGCCTGGGCATGACCATCGGGATCAACACCTCGCCGCTGGCCGGGGCCGACGGGTCGAAGCTGACCGCCCGGCAGATCCTCGGCCGGCTCGAAGCCGAGCTCATCGGCAACGTCTCCCTGCGGGTGCTGCCCACTGAGCGGCCCGACACCTGGGAAGTGCAGGGTCGCGGCGAGCTCCAGCTGGCGGTCCTGGTGGAGACCATGCGGCGCGAGGGCTTCGAGATGACCGTGGGCAAGCCCCAGGTGGTCACCCGGGAGATCGACGGCAGACTGCACGAGCCGATGGAGCGAGTGGCCATCGACGTGCCCGACGACTACCTCGGCGTGGTCACCCAGCTCATGGCCCTGCGCAAGGGCACGCTGATCGAGATGGTCAACCACGGCACCGGGTGGGTCCGGATGGACTACCAGGTGCCGGCCCGGGGCCTCGTGGGCTTCCGGACCGAATTCATGACCGAGACCCGGGGCACCGGGATGCTCCACCACGTCTTCGACGGTTGGGAGCCGTGGCACGGCGACCTCAAGACCAAGCGCAACGGCTCGATGGTGGCCGATCGCCGGGGGATGACCACCGGCTACTCGTTGATGAGCCTCCAAGAGCGCGGCGTGCTCCTGGTCGGGCCGGCGACCGAGGTCTACGAGGGCATGATCGTCGGCGAGAACGCTCGGGATGAGGAGATGGACGTCAACCCGACGAAGGAAAAGAAGCAGACCAACATTCGCTCGGCGTCCGCCGACGAGGCCATCCGGCTCACCCCGCCGCTGCTGCACTCGCTCGAGCAGGCGCTGGAATTCATCGCCGACGACGAGTGCGTCGAGGTGACCCCGAAGTCGGTCCGCCTTCGCAAGATCGAGCTCGACGCCGCCCTTCGCGGTCGGGCCCGGAGCCGGGCCCGCAGCGGGAAAAGCTGAGTCCCACGCGCACCGGGGGTTGACCGATCGGCGGCCATGCCGCAAGGTCCAGTGCAACCCGGGCCACAGTGAGTACCCTCTGGCATGGCCCTATCGGACCGCGACGAGGTCGAACGCCTCCAGGAGCGCTGGCGCGCGCTGTTCGACCAGTCGCCGGTCGGCATGGCCGAGCTCCTGGCCGACGCCACCATCGTGTCGTTGAACGGCGCCCTCGGCGCCGAGCTCGAGCGGTCGGTCGACGGCCTGCTCGGAACGTCGTTCGCCGCCGTCGTCCACCCCGACGACCGCGAGACCCTGGCCCGGGCCCTGTCGGCGTCGACGGACCCCGGGCGCGCCCCGAACCATCCCGAGATCCGACTGGAGCTGGCCGACGGCTCCTACCGCTGGGTCGAGGCGCACGTGGTGTCGCTCGGCCGCCCGACCGCCGGCGGAGGCCCGTTGCTGCTCACCTGCATCGACGTCACCACCCAGCGGCACTACGAGGCCGAGGTGCAGCAGCTGATCGACCACGATCCGGCCACCGGCCTGCTCAGCCGGACCGGGTTCGAGACCGCCCTGCGCCGGGCCCTGCAGGCCGGAGAGGCCGCCGGGGCGGTGGTCGTCGTCGACATCGACCGGCTCCGGGAGATCAACGAGAGCCTCGGGCACCAGGTCGGCGACGAGACGATCGCCGCCGTGGCCGCCACCCTCCGCCATCGCCTCCGGGCCAACGACGCCGTCGGTCGCATCGGTGGGGAGCGGTTCGCCGTCCTGCTGCCCACCGTCCTTGCCGACCAGGCCGAGGCCGTGGCCTTCGACCTGGTCCGCGACGTCCGCAATCAGGTGGCCGTGCGCGACGGCGACCGCTTTGTCCAGGTGACCGCGTCGGCCGGCGTGGTGGACTTCACCTCGGCCGACCGCAGCCCGGCCCAGCTCCTGACCGACGGCGAGCTGGCGGTGAAGGACGCCAAGGAGGCCGGGGGCAACGGCATCCGGCGCGCCCCGTCGGTCGAGGGTGGCCCGCCCTCGACGGCCGCCCAGAGCTCGCACAGCCTCGATGAGGACAACTTCGTCCTCCTCAGCCAGCCGATCCTCGACCTGCAGGCCTCGGTGGTCGACCGCTACGAGCTGCTGCTACGGATCCGGGGCGAGAACGGCGCCCTCGAGGCGCCCGGGGCGCTGTTGGGCTTCGCCGAGCGGGCGGGCCGGGTCGGGCGGATCGACCGCTGGGTGGTCAACAAGGCGATCGACATCGTGGGGGCCAACAGCGACCGCCCGAACCTGAAATTCGAGGTCAACGTGTCGGGCCGTTCGATCGGCGACCCCCACCTGATGGCCTACATCGAGCAGCGCATCAAGGGCTCGGGCATCGACCCCACCCGCCTCATCTTCGAGATCTCCGAAGTCAGTGCGGTGGCCAACCTCGACTTCGCCCGGGAGTTCTCCCGGCAGCTGGCCCGGATCGGCTGCCAGTTCGCCCTCGACAACTTCGGCTCGGACCTCGGCGGCTTCTACATCCTCAAGCACGTGCCCTTCGACTACGTGAAGATCGACGGCGAGTTCGTGGTCGGGTGCCTGGACAACCCGACCGACCAGCTGCTCATCGAGGCCATCGTGCGGATCGCCCAGGGGCTCGGGAAGAAGACCGTGGCCCAGTTCGTCCCTGACGGCCCAACCCTCGACTACCTCACGCAGCTCGGTGTCGACTACGCCCAGGGTTACTACGTGGGTGAACCGAAGCTCAGCCTGCGCAACGCCGGCTGAGCAACGCCCGCTCCACCGAGCCGTCGGCACGCCGCCGGAGAGAGGGCTCCTCCTCTTCCCGTAGTCATTTGCAGTGGCGTGCACTCAAATTGACGTAGAATTGTCCAGGTAAGGGTCCCGGAGCCTCATCCAACGGGGGGCGCACCGCCGAAGGACCGACGGGGTGCTACGACATCAGCAGGAGACGACCTCAGTTGGACAGCACCCGACCGACGCATCGACCACACCCGACGTCCGGACACGGCCTGTCGATCTGCACCCCACGGTGCGACCCTCGAGCCGGGCAACAGAAGGTGAGGTGGACGGTGACAGTTCGCAGCAGCGGTGGGCGGCGGTTCGGCGACGCCCGTCCGACCGCTCCCGAGCCTCGTGGGGCCGGCCCAGCATCAGCCTCCCGGCGGCGACCGCAGGGCAGGATGTCGGCCATGGCTGCCCTTCCCCGCCCGCTCGGCGACGCCAGGTGGCAACCGCCAGTGGCGGCAGCCGGCGATCGTCCCGTCCGCCCCGGCCGCTGATGACGGCCCCTCGGACCACCCGCAGGCCCCGACCGTCTGACCGCCGCCGGGCGACCAGGTGAGGCGCCGACTCCGGGCCGCCGCCACCGTGGTCGGCGGCCTGTCCTTGGTCCTGGCCGGCCTCGTGGCCGGATCGGTCGCCGCACCGGTGGCCCCGGCCGGTGCGGCCACCGCCACCCCGGCGGCCGACCCGGCCGGGGGGTCGACGACGTTCAGCTTCAAGGAGCTCGGCCTCTCGCAGAGTTTCAGCTTCGCCTCGGGCGGCACCACCATCGGCATCCAGCTGCCGGTGCCGGCCAAGCTCCGGCCGTCGGTCCTCAACGGCTCGCTGATCATCCCGCCCGACTTCGGCACCGGCTCCATCGTGGTCAACTCCGGCACCCAGTTCGTCGGCTCGGTGAACCTCCCGGCCAACGCCGACGTCCAGCAGACGGCGAATTTCTCGGTGTCCATCGCCTCGGTCCCGGTGGTCGGCAACTACGTGACCCTGAACCTCGTCCTGCAGCAGGCCAACTCCGGCGGGGCCACGACGTCCAACTCGTGCCGGGGCGCCCTGCCCCTGCAGCTCATCGACCCGACCGTGGACTACAGCGGCGCCCTGCAGGCCCCCGACGCCATCGCCACCTTCTTCCCGCCGGTCCTCGACAAGCTGGTGCTCTACGTGCCGTCGACCCCGACGGCGGCTGAGCAGACGGCGGCCCTCGACCTGGCGGCCGGCGTGGCCAGCGCCTACCAGCTGGTCCCGGTGGCCATCAGCGTCGAACCGACGAACGGCACGGGCCTCCCGGTGCTGCCGACGGGTGACCTGGTGCGCGGGATCGTGATCCGCCAGACGGGCTCGGCCGGGATACAGCTGATGACCGAGCCCGACGGCAGCGCCCTGCTGGTCGTGGACGGCTCGGCGAGCACCTTGCCCGAGCAGGCGACCCTGCTCAGCAACCAGGTGGCGAAGCTCGTCCAGACGACGACGGCCACGGTCACCAAACCGCTCGCGTCGCCCACCGTTGAGTTGAACCCGGTGACCTTCAGCCAGCTCGGCATCGGCGGCACCACGACGTTCAGCGGCTCCAGCCAGCTGGCCTTCGGCGTCGACGAGACGGCGCTCGGCGGCGTGGCCAGCTCCATGGCCGTCACCCTCCAGGCCGCCTACACGCCGGTCGAGTCCGGGGCCAAGGCCACCGTCCAGGTGGTGGTGGGCGGCGTCACCCTGGCCTCCCAGCTCCTCGACGGCTCCGGCACCTTGGACCTCCCCTTCACCATCCCTTCGGCGCTGATCCAACGCACGACGAACGTCCTGGTGAACCTGCAGTACTTCCCGGCCGGCTTCAACTGCGCCAGCGCCGGCCGGACCATGAACTTCACCATCGACCCCCGTTCGAACATCCAGGTGACCAACGCCTCGGGTGGGCAGGGCGGCTTCCCCCACGTTCCCCAGGCCCTCATCCCGACCTTCCAGGTGGCCTTCGGCGACCCGAGCGCCACCGAGCTGTCGGCGGCCGTCCAGACGGTGGCCGGCCTGCAGCGGATCTCGACCACGCTGCTGCACCCGACGGTGACGCCCCTGTCCACGGCCACCGGCAACAACGCCCCGCTCCTCCTGGTCGCCACCAGCAGCGAGATCCCGAGCAGCATCGTGCCGCCGCTGTCGGGCGTGGGCACCTCGGCCTTCAAGGTCGACGACGCCGACAAGGGGCAGTTCTCCATGGGGTCGAAGGTCGCCTCGCTCCAGGTGTTCGACCAGACCTCGAACAACCGGACCGTGGTCCTGGCCACGACGACCGGGACGTGGGCCCTC
Source organism: uncultured Acidimicrobiaceae bacterium (assembly GCA_963730735.1). GTDB lineage: Bacteria > Actinomycetota > Acidimicrobiia > Acidimicrobiales > RAAP-2 > CAVSSX01. The sequence continues at coordinate 14,220 of CAVSSX010000005.1, read as the reverse complement.
TCGGACTCGCTGTTCGCCGCCCTGGGCAACACCGCCTCGACCTGGGGCAACCTCACCGGTGACGTGGCCGCCGTCGGGCCCAGCGGCAACCTGGTCAACCTCACGGTCAACGCCGGCGGGCCCCAGAAGTTCACGGCCGCCGCCAAGAGCCACAAGAAGCTCTACGAAGCCGTCGCCGCCGTGGTCATCCTGCTCATCGTGATCGCCGTGCTCTGGGCCGCCCTGCGCTACCGACGTCGGACGGTGGCGCAGCCGGGACCCGACGATGGTGGTTGATCTCGCCGCCCGACCAGCTCACGACGGTCCCGGCCCTGCGCCGGGCCTCCCGAGCACCCCGCCCCCCGTCGGACCCCATGGTGGCGGGACCGACCGTTCCCCCTCATCGGTCGCTGGGCGGTGCTGGTGGCCGCCGTCGGCCTCGGGTTCCACAGCACCCTGGTCTCGGCCGTCACCCAGTCCTACAACGGCGACCCGCTCGACTACCTGTTCCTGCTGCCGCTCTGGGGCCTCGTCCTCGTCCTAGGGACACACCTGCACCGGGGGCAGGAGCTCCCGATCCACGACCGCCAGATCGACTGGATCCTGACGGTGGCCGTCGCCGGGCTGATCGTGATGCTCGACGTACTCCTCCGGCCCCGGCTCGGCGCCACCGCCCAGCTGGTCCGCATCGACATCTTCGCCCTGCTGCTGTTCTTGATGTGCGGCAGCATCTTGCTCTTCGGCCTACGCACCACCGGCCGTTACTGGGCCACCTGGCTCTTCCTCTTCGCCTGCTCGCCCCTGCTGTACCGCTTCGCCGGCGCCGCCCTGGGGGGGACGACCAAGGCCTACGGCCTCCTCAACGTGGTGCTCACGGCGATCGCCGTCGTCGTCGCCACCGGCGCGCCGGCCCGCCGGCGATTGCTCAACGGCGTCCTCACGATGATCGTCGGGATCGTGGCGGTCGAGGTCCTGGCCCACGAGCTCTGGCTGCCGTCGGCCACCCAGCTCCTGCCCTCGGTGCTGGCCCTGGTGGCCGTGGTGGTCGTCGAGGTGCGGCGCGAGCCCGAGGGGGCCACCGTCCTCGGCACGCCGGCCAACCCCCACGGGGCGGTGAAGAAGCCGGTGCTCGGCGGGGCGGCCATCCTGGTCTTCGGTGGCCTCCTGGGCGCCTTCGCCCAGCTGACGCCGGTGGCCCCGAGCCCCGACTCGCTGGCCCAGGCCCACCCGGCCTGGACCACCACCGCCGTCGTGCCGGACGGCTGGAAGACGCCCGGACGCCGGAGCTACGACTGGCCGCCGCCCTACTTCGGGCTCGGCTCGACCTGGTACCGCTACCAGTTCGTCCCGACCGCCGGCCACCCGGTGAGCGACCGGGTGGTGGTCGACGCCCTCACGGTCGGCAACCTCGGGCCGCTCGACGTCTACCCGGCCATCAACTGCTACAAGCTCCCGGTCGCCTACCTCGAGTCGCCGGACACCATCGACCTCGGGCACGGAGTGTCGGCGACGCTCTTCTACGCCAACTCGGCCTCGGCGGCCAAGGCCGCCAACTCGGAGTGGGTGATGCTCACCTGGACCTGGCGGATCCACGCCCGGGGCGCGACCTACTTCCAGCGCCTGAACGTGCTCACCCTGGACGGCCAGTCGGGCCTCGCCGGCTTCCCGGTCCCGACGGCGCCGGGCACCAACGACAGCGTCCGGACGACGTTCAGCGACATCCTGCGCGGCGTGTCGACCCCCTCGAGCCCCCAGCCCTCGGCCGGCACCATCGACCGCCTGGTGTCGTTCTCCCGCGCCGTCGTCGACCAGCAGGCGGTCGGCCGATGACCGTGACCGACCGCCTGCTCAGCCCGGCCGAGTCGGCGGCGCTCGAGGAGAGCGTGGCCGGCCTGCTCCGGCGCCAGCCGATGATGTCGGCGTCCACCACCCTCACCCGGCGCGAGCGCAACGTCCTGCTGGCCGTGCTGGCGCTGGTCGGCGTCTCGTTCGGGTTCTTCCCGCTCGAGACGGGGATCGTGCTGGTGGCCATCGCCATGGTCATGTACCTGGCCAACCTGACCGACCGGGTGGTCCTGTTCTCGCGTGGCGTCAGCACGAACTCCCCCGAGATCCGGGTGAGCGACGCCGAGGCGGAGGCCCTGGTCGACGAGGACCTCCCGGTGTACACGGTCTTCGTCCCGGCGTTCCAGGAGCCCGAGCTGGTCCGTCGGCTGATCGACAGCCTGGGGGCCCTCGACTACCCCGACGACAAGCTGGACATCCAGCTGCTGCTCGAAGCCGACGACACCGAGACCGTCCTGTTGGCCCAGGAGGGGCTGCGCAACGGCATCCTGCGGGCCGATATCGTCCTGGTCCCCCCGGCCGAGCCCCGGACCAAGCCCAAAGCCTGCAACTTCGGCCTGCAGTTCGCCCGGGGCGAGTACTGCACGATCTACGACGCCGAGGACCTCCCCGAGCCGCTCCAGCTGCGCCGGGCCGTCGTGGCCTTCAACCAGGCCTCGCCCGACGTGGCCTGCATCCAGGCCAAGCTGGCCTACCACAACGACCGGCAGAACCTCCTGACCCGGTGGTTCACCTCGGAGTACGACCAGTGGTTCGGCTACATCCTGCCGGGCCTCATGACCACGAACTCCCCCATCCCGCTCGGCGGCACCTCGAACCACATCAAGACCGACGTGTTGCGGGACCTGGGCGGCTGGGACCCGTTCAACGTGACCGAGGACGCCGACCTCGGCATCCGGCTCTTCCGGGTGGGCTTCCGCACGGCGGTGCTCGAGTCGCACACGCTGGAGGAGGCCAACAGCGACCCGATCAACTGGCTCCGCCAACGTTCCCGTTGGTACAAGGGCTACCTCCAGACGTTCCTGGTCCACATCCGCCAGCCCAAGAAGCTGTACCAGGAGGTCGGCTTCCGGGGCTTCCTGCGGTTCTGCAGCCTGACCGCCGGCACGCCGGTGATCTCGGTCATCAACACCATCTTCTGGACCCTCACCCTGGCCTGGGAGCTGGGCGAGCCGGGGTTCATCCGCCAGCTCTTCCCGCCGTGGGTGTTCTACCCGGCCATGGTCTCCCTGGTCTTCGGCAACGCCGCCATCATGTACTGCGGCATCGTGGCCGCCCGGGTGGACCGCAACCCCCGTCTCCTCCTGGCCTGCTTCCTGGTGCCCGCCTACTGGGTGCTGATGAGCGTGGCCGCCGTGAAGGCGTTCGTGCAGCTCGTGTTCCAACCGTCGTACTGGGAGAAGACCGTCCATGGTCTCGACTCGAGCCCCTAGACCGGTCGGCGGGACCACCCGCCGGGCCGAGGGGGACCACCCCGGATGACCATCGCCCCGCCGCGCCCGCCCGGGGAGCAGGTCAGCCGGCCGGCCGAGCCGGCGGCGCCGCGCCCGCCGGCCCACGCCGGCCACGGTCAGGGCGCCCGGCACCGGGCCGGCGGCGCCGGGCGGCGGCCGGCCCACCAGCGGGGCCGGTCGGCCCGGCCCGGCACCCACCCGCCCGGCCGCCTGGGTGGGCTCCTGCTCTACCTGGTGGCGTTCGCCGGCTATCTGGTCATCGGCTTCGTCCTGACCCTCCACTACCACCTGGTCGACGCCGACGGCCCGAGCCGGGTGGCCAACGCCGGCTACGTCCTGTTCAGCCGGGACCCGCACCTGGCGGCGATCGGCTTCGTCTGGAACCCCCTCCCGAGCCTGGTCGAGATCCCGATCCTGCTGTTCACCCCAGTGTGGGGCGCCCTGCTCAGCCAGGGCCAGGCCGGGACGTTCATGGCGGCCGGGTTCATGGCCGGCGCCGTGTGGCAGATCCGGGGCATCGCCATCGACCGGGGACTGCCGACGTCGTGGCGGTGGATCCTGGTGGCCGGGTTCGCCCTCAACCCGATGATCATCCTGTACGGCGGGAACGCCATGAGCGAAGCCCCGTTCATGTTCTTCACGCTCTGGGCCGTCCGGCGGCTGCTGCGCTGGATGCGCGACGACAAGGTCAACGACCTGGTGGTGGCGGGCATGGCGTTCGGCTTCGACTACCTCACCCGGTACGAGGCGGCGGCGGCCGCCGGGGCGGCCATGGTCATGGTCGTGGCCATCTCGGCCCTACGGGGCCGGGCCCTCGACCTGAAGGAGCGCCTGAAGCGGGCCGTGGTCGACGGGGTCGTCCTGGTGTTCCCGTTCGGCGTCACCTTCATCGGCTGGACGCTGGCCAGCTGGATCACCACCGGCATCGCCTTCTCGCAGTTCTCCTCGCAGTACGGGAACTCGTCCCAGGTCGGGAACGCCTCGGCCGGGGTGCTGGCGTTCCAGAACCGGGCCGGGGGCGCCCTGGCCATCGTGGTCCGCGACATGTACCACCTCGAGCCGCTCCTGCCGGTCGTCGTGATCATCGCCCTGGTGCTGGCCATCCGGCGGGCCGACATCGACTTCCTGGTGCCCCTGACCCTCTTCGGGGGCATCCTCGCCTTCGAGGCCTACGCCCAGCTCAAGGCCGAGACCTTCGCCTGGTTCCGGTTCTTCATCATGACCGTGCCGCTCATGGTGGTCCTGCTCATGACCATCTGGCCCTACCGGGGCGAGCGCACCTCCGGCCGGTCCCCGGCCCACCTGGCCACGCCGAGCATGTCCGACGAGCTGCGGGCCGTCCTGGCCCACCCCTCGGGGGCCCGGCTCCGGCCGCTGGCCGAGCGGTGCCGCCGGTTCCTCCCGCTGCTGCGCCGCCTGGCCGCGTGGGCCCGGAGCCTGGCCGCCCGGGCCGAGCGGCTCACGGCCCGACTCCGGGGGCTCTTCCCCCACGTCTCGATCACCTCACGGCGCGGCGTGGTCCTCGGCGCCGTCGGCCTCGTCGTGCTCCTGGCCCCGTCGATCCCGCTCACCTGGTCGGGCATGCTCAACCCGCTGGTGGGCACCCAGACCGAGCAGTCGGGCCTCCACACCCTGGTCAACCCGAAGCAGTACCCGATCAAACCCTCGACCTACACCAACGACGTGTACCTGGCCGACTACCTCAACCGGCTCAACCTGCCCGAGGCCTCGGTCCTCATGGACACCTTCATCGGCTGGGACGTGTGGCTGAACTCGGCCAACCGGAAGAAGTTCGTCATCACCAGCGACTTCGACTTCGTCCAGGTCCTGAACGCCCCCAAGCAGTACGGCATCCAGTACATCCTGGTCTCGGATCCCGACGAGGACGGGCAGGCCGACGCCGTCAACCAGCGCTACCCCACCCTCTACCGGACGGGGGCCGGGTTCGCCACCCTCGTTATGACCGTCCCGGCCACCGGCGACGACGCCACGTGGCGCCTCTACCGGGTCGATGGTGTGCCGTCGGTGAGCGCCCCGGCGGGGTCATCGGGCTGACCGACGGGTCGACGACCCCGCAGCGGGCGACGGCACGGCGTCGCTGGCCGCCCTCGGGGGGCCTCGGCGTCACCGGCCGGACCAGCAGCGGCCGGACGACCAGGTACAGCAGCACGGCGCCGGCGAGCAACAGGCCCGACGCCATCGGCCACGAGATCATCGATACCCCCCCCCGATTCCCTAGAAGGGAACCCCGTTTCGGTTGTACCACCGGTGGGTACGGGTGCACATCCCCAAGAGAGACGAGGCCCTGCACCGTTCCGCACGGTGCCGGCCGGCCCGGGAGGGGCTCAGAGCACCTCGCCGTGGTTCGGTCCCGACGACACCGTGGGCGAACCCATCGAGACCATGGCGCTCTGGCGGACGAGGGACACGGCCGGCGACCCGGCACCGGACATGGCCGCCGTCCCGACGACCGGCTCGGGCCCGTCGGCCACCGGGCTCGGCGGCGCACTCCCGGCCTCCACCAGGGCCGGCAGCAGGCGGCGGGCCAACGCCGCTCGCGGTGACCAGCCGAACCAGGCCCGGCGGACGAAGGCCACCAGCAGGACCACCGAGAAGGCGCCCCAGTAGCACCCACCCACGGCGAACTGCTCGAGCGCGTCCCCCCGCCGGATGGCCAGCACGACCGCCGCCACCGCCGCCGCCAGCACCAGGAGCTGGGGCGTTATGGCCCGTAGGTAGAGGCCCGGACCGCGGAACCTCCGGGTCACCGGGGGCGACGGTCGACCGCGGGGGCCGTTGACGAACGCCTGGACCAGGGCCTTCAGGTGTACGAACAGCAGTCCGGCGGACAGCTCCCGGGCCCGCCAGTACGTCCGGAAGCCACCCCGGCGGGTGTAGGAGGCCAGGAAGAGCTCGATGCAGACGGCCACCGGCACGAAGTGCAGGGCGAACTGCGCCGGCCCGGTGTCGAGGGGCGCCACGCCGGCCCAGAGCCCGGCGATGGCCACGAACAGGAGGCCGGCCGTGGCCACGCTCTGTACGTAGGCCAGCCCGGCCTCGGCCAGCTGTAGCCGCTGGCCGAGGCCCAGGCCGCGCTGGCTCCCCCAGAGCAGGAACCGCAGGGTGTCGAGGGCACGCGCCCCCCGCCACCGGTACAGGCTCGGCAGGTCCTCGGGGGCCGCCTGGGCCCGCGCCCCGACGATGGGCAGGTAGGCGCTGGCCCAGCCGCGCCGGAGCGCCTCGACTCCCGAGTGGAGATCCTCGTACAGGTTCCAGGTCGGGAAGTCGCCGATGTCGTCGAGGGCCCGGGTCGACCAGAGCACGCCCGAGCCTCGCGGTGCCACCGCGTTGGCCGCCTGGGCGGCGAACATCGTGCCCCGGTACAGGGGCAGGTCCTGGTTGGCGAACGGGTCGCCGGCCGACACCGTGGCCTGCCGGGTCGTCTGCACATAGGCCAGGTTGGGGTCGGCGGCCAACACGGCGACCGCCTGGGCCAGGAACGCCGCATTGTCCACCAGGTCGTCGGCCGCTCGGACCTCCACCACGTCGCCCAGGAGTCCCCGCTCCCGGAGGAGGTCCAGGCCGGCGTTCAGGACCCCGGCCGTGTCGGCCCCCCGCCGGCCGGGGTCGCCGGGCGGCGGCGGCACGTAGTAGACGACGGTCGCCGCCGGGTGTTCGGCCGAGAACACCTCCACCATCTGACGGAGGAAGGGGGAGCCGGCGTCGTCGCCCACAGCGACGACCAGGCGATCGGCCGGCCACTGCTGGTCGACGATCGAGGCGATCGTGGCCCGGACCGTCTCGGCCGGCTCGCCGGACGTCGGCACGAGCACGCTGACCCGGATGTCGGCCGTCTCGACCCCGGGGTCGGGCACGGCGCTGGCCCGGCGCCAGTTGGCCGCCACGGCCACCACGACCGTGAGCACCAGCAGCCCCCCGGCCAGCACGTAGGGGAAGGCCAGCCATAGTGCCCGGTCGTTCATGGCCCGCCAGCTCCAGGGCAGGTACCAGGCCGCCGACGCCACCACGGCCAGGCCGAGGCACCGCAGGCGCCGGTTGGCCAGGCGCACCGAGGTCACCACGGTCGCCCCCCGACGTCGGCGGTGACGTGGAAGGCGGCGCCGGGGAAGCCGCTGGCGGCGAGGGCCACGCCCGGCCGGGGGGCCGCGGTGTGCTGGAGGTAGGTCGTCTGGGTCAGCCCCAGGGCCACCATGCCGAGCGCCAGGACGCCCACCGCCACGGCGCCGATCGGGCCGGCACCGAGGAACCATTCGAGGCCCAGTCCGGCCGCCGGGGCGGCGAGGAGGAGCCCGACGACCACCTCACCGCCGGCGTCGCCGTGGGCCAGCGACAGCAGGTCGACGACGGGGACCACCAGGAGGGCCGAGGCCGACACGGCGACGAACGCCCGCTGCCGACCGGCCCCGAGGATGCCCACGATGGCCAGCACCACGAAGGGCAGGGCCTCGACGGCGAGCAGGTGGACCAGGGCCAGGTGGGGGGCGACGAACGTCGGGTCGATGGTGCGCCGCCATTGGTGGAAGTAGGTCAGCTGGCCCCGGGCAGCCAGCCCGGCGACGGCCAGGACGGCGAGGAAGGTGCCGACGAAGACCGTGGCGTCGACGACGCGGCGTCCCGGTCGGGCCACCACCACCAGAACCACCATCCAGGGCAGTACGACCACGGCCGGGTAGGAACCGAGGGTGGCCACGGCGTAGAGCGCCGCCGCCCCGAGCACCCACCCCCAGTGACCCTTCGTCGAGCGCCGGGCGATGCACCACAGCGCCCCGCCGAGACCGGCCACGGCGAGTGCGTCCACTTCGGCCAGCCGTCCGAGGGCCAGGGTGGGGGCGCCGGCGAGCAGCACCATCCCGGCCAGGAAGCCGGCCCGGGGGCCGAACCGAACCCGGGTGGCGGCGATGGCGCCGCCGGCGCCCAGCACGACCAGGAAGAGGGCGGTCAGGCGAGCCCCTTCGAGGCCGTCGAGACGGTGGCCCACGGCGGCCAGCGTCGGCCAGAGCGGCGAACCTGGGAGCCAGGCCGGGAAGCCGGCGGCCAGGCCGTGGCCCTGGAGGTTCTGGAGTCCGGCCGTGACGGCGATGCCCTCGTTGACCGACGGGCCGGCGCCCGAGAGCACGATCCGCACCGTCTCGAACGCCACGAAGCCGGCGACCAGGACGAGGGTGGCCACCGTCCAACCCGACGGCGGCGGGGCCAGGGGGCCGGGATCGTCGGCCGGAAGCCAGGTCCAGGCCTCGGGCACCGCCCGCAGCTGCACCCTGGTCGCCGGCGGACGACCGGGCGAGGTGTCCGGCCACGCGGCGTCACCGGGCCACAGGAGCTCGACGGTCAGGTCTCGACGGTCGAGGACCCGCCGGAGCAGGCCGTCGGGTCCCTTGTGCTCGAGCTCCTCTTTGAGCGGCTGCGTGCGGCAGGCGAACGCCGGCTCCCGGACGGCCAGCCGTCGCACCTCTCGCCGACGGGGCCTCGGCACCCGTTGATGGGCCGACAGCGCACCCGAGGAGCGGACCGTCGACGTCCGGTCGACCGCCACGTCGGTGCGACCACTGGCCACGGCCGCCGCCAGCTCGGGCAGGAGATTCCGGTCAGCCGAGAGCGCCCGGTCCAAGACCACGACGATCCGTCCCCGTGATCGGGCGATGGCGTCGGGCAGCAGCTCCCGGCGGGTCTGCCGGCCCTCCGACCCCCGTCCCCAGGGCACGACCCTGACCGAGCCGGTCGGGTCCAGCCGTGCCGCCCAGTGCTCGTTCTGGTTGAGCCCCAACGTCCCCCCCACCAGGAATTCCACGTCCGGCGCCAGGTGGGCGAAGCAGGCGAGGAGGTCCCGGACGAACTCGTCGGTGACCGGGTGGGTCCGGGTGGCCAGGACCACCACGCTCGTGACGACGGACGTGCCCGACCGGGCCGGGTCGCGGGTCAGCTCGCCGAGGGCGGGATCGGCGGCGAGGAGTTCGAGGGGCCCCACCGCTACGCCGGCCGCCGGCCGAGGGGCGCGCCCGAATGGCCGTGGTCCCGGTCGCTAAGCGCGACCTCGTGGCGGAGGCGCGAACGACCAGGCCAATTGGCCGAGCGGATGTCGCCCGATCCGACCGCCGACACGCGGGTCGTGGCATCCCCCTTGCCCGACCCGTCGTCGCCGGCGGCAATTCCCATCGGGCTGGAACTTACGGTCGCCGTGAGTTCGGAGCATCATCAAGATGTCGTAATTCGCCGGGTCGGCCGTCGTAGATTTCGTGGACGGCCGTCCCGGTGTCGTCGTGCCGTCGTCGTAGAGGGCGGTGGCGGACGGAGATGGCGGAGGGAGTGGGATTCGAACCCACGGAGGCTCGCACCTCACGGCTTTTCAAGAGCCGCGCATTCGTCCACTCTGCCATCCCTCCCGGACGTACCGCCCGAGCGTAACCGGCCCGTCCCCGACGGCCGGTAGCGGTCAGTGGATCTGGGACCTCAGGCCGCTGAGCCAGGCGTCGGCCGCCCGCCAGGCATCGTCGGCCTCCTGGCGCCGCGCCGCGCCGTCCTCCCCGGCGGCCGGATAGGAGCCGAGGAACTTGACCTCGCTCAACCCGGCCCGCAGGTCACGGAGGCAGTCGGCCACCACCTCGTCGGCCACGTGCCCGTCCAGGTCGATCACGAAGCAGTAGTCCCCCAGGCCCTGCTTGGTCGGCCGGGACTCGAGCTTGGTCAGGTTGATGCCGCGGGCGGCGAACTGCCCGAGGATGCCGTGCAGGCTGCCCGGGCGGTCGGCCCGCTGGAAGCAGACGATGCTGGTCCGGTCGTGACCCGTCGCCGCCGGGATGCCCGAACGGGCGACGGCCACGAAACGGGTCTGGTTGTCCGGGTGGTCCTCGACGTCGTCGGCCAGGATCACCAGGCCGTAGAGCTCGGCGGCCAGTCGCGGGGCGATGGCGGCGGTCCCCGGCTCGGGGTGCTCCCCGAGGCGCCGGGCGGCGTCGGCCGTCGAATTGGCCGCCGCCTGTTCGACGCCGGGCAGCGTGTCGGCCAGGTACTTCTGGCACTGGGCCAGGGCCACGGGGAACGACACGACCCGGCGGACGTCGGCCAGCGAGGTCGTCCGGGGGGCCATCAACTGCAGGTGGATGTCGAGGACCACCTCCCGCTGGATGAGCAGGTCGTGGTCGAACACCAGAGCGTCGAGCGAGGCGTTGACCGTGCCCTCGATGGCGTTCTCGAGCGGGACGAACCCGAGGTCGACCTCCCCGGCCTGCACCCCGGCCAGGACGGCCGAGATGGATGGCCGGGGCTCGATCATCAGGGCCGCCAGGTCGGGCTGGGTGAGCAGCGCCTCCTCGGTGAACGTGCCCGCCGGGCCGAAGTAGGCGACGGATGTCGCAGGGGCGGTCACACCCGGGCAGGATAGTGAGCCTGATGGACGACGCCGCACTCCGCCAGCTCCTGGCCGACGTCGCCTCGGGAGCGTGCCCCCCCGAGGAGGCCGCCCGGCGACTGCGGCGACTGCCCTTCGCCGACCTGGGCTTTGCCCGGGTCGACCACCATCGGGCCCTGCGCCAGGGCCTCCCCGAGGCGGTCTACGGGCCGGGCAAGACCCCCGAGCAGGCGGCGAGCATCGTGGTCGAACTGCTCTCGGAACCGAGCGGCCCGGTGCTGCTCACCCGGGCCGACGCCGACCAGGCCAAGGCGGCGCTCGAGGCGGCCACGGCAGCCGGCTTCGGGGAGGGATCGGTGGTCCACCACGGGAACCTGGCCACGGTGGGCTGGCGTCCGGACGCCCCGAGAGCGGCCCGGGTGCTGGTGGTGACGGCTGGGACGGCCGACCTGCCGGTGGCCGAGGAGTGCCGCTCGGTCCTCGAGGTCCTCGGCTTTCGCCCGTCGCTGCTGGCCGACTGCGGGGTCGCCGGGGTCCACCGCCTGCTGGCGGCGGTGGACGAGCTCGGGGCGGCCGACGCCGTGGTGGTGTGCGCCGGGATGGAGGGTGCGCTGGCCAGCCTGGTGGGTGGCCTGACCGCCGCCCCGGTCGTCGCCGTGCCGACCAGCGTCGGCTACGGCGCCAGCCTGGAGGGGGTGACGGCGCTGCTCGCCATGCACGCCTCGTGCGCCCCCGGTGTCACGGTGGTGGGCATCGACAACGGGTACGGCGCCGCCTGCGCCATCGCCCGGCTCCTGCGTTGAGCGACGCCGACGTCACCCGTCCGACCGGCGTCGCCCCGGACTCGGGGCGGGTGGCGTGGTTCCACTGCTTCTCGGGCATCGCCGGCGACATGGCGCTCGGCAGCCTGCTCGATGCCGGGGCCGACCTGCGCGAGGTCCTGGCCCTCCTGCGGCGGCTGCCGGTGGGCGGGTGGGACCTGACCATCGAGCCGGTGCTGCGGGGCGGAGTGGCGGCCACCCGGGCCATCGTCGAGGCGCAGGACGACGGGGTGGGCCGCACCCACCGCGACATCGTGGCCCTGCTCGAGGCGGCCTCGTTGCCCGAGCGGGTCACCCGCCGGGCACTCGCCGTCTTCGAGCGCCTGGCCCAGGTCGAGGCGGCCCTGCACCGTCGACCGGTGGCCGAGGTCCACTTCCACGAAGTCGGCGGGCACGACGCGCTGGTCGACATCGTGGGCACGGTGGCCGCCCTCGAGGTCCTCGACATCGACGAGGTGACCGTCTCGTCGGTGGCCGTCGGCACCGGCATGGTCAGGGCAGCCCACGGCCTCCTCCCGAACCCCGCCCCGGCCACGGTCCGGCTCCTGGCCGGCTTCTCGACCTACGGGCGGGACACGAGGATCGAGCTCACCACGCCCACCGGGGCGGCCCTGCTGGCCGCCCTGGCCACGTCGAGCGGCCCGATGCCGCCGATGGCCGTGGCGGCCAGCGGGTTCGGCGCCGGGGCCGGCGAGCTCGAGGACCTGCCCAACTGCACGCAGGTGGTCCTGGGCACCCGCCACGTGGCGACGGTGGACGGCGGGCAGCCGGTCGTCACCCTCGAGGTCAACCTCGACGACGTCACCGGGGAGCAGGTGGCCCACACCCTGTCGGCCCTGCTCGACGCCGGGGCCCACGATGCCTGGGTGAGCCCGGTGGTGATGAAGAAGGGCCGTCCGGGCCACGTGGTGCACGCTCTGGCCGACCCGGCCCTCGTGGCCCCGCTGCGCCAGCTCCTCGTGACGGCGACCGGTTCCTTCGGCGTCCGGGCCACCCTGGGGGAACGCTGGCCGCGCGCCCGGCGACTGGACCAGGTCCTGGTGGAGGGACGGCCGGTGCAGATGAAGGTGGGCCACGGGCGGGCCAAGGCCGAGTTCGCCGACGTGGCCGCGGTGGCCGCGGCCACCGGCCTCACGTTGCGTGAAGTGGACCTGGCGGCCCAGGCCGCCTGGCGGGACGGCGCCGGCGCCGAGCCCGGGTGAGCCAGGTCCCGGTCCGTCCGGACGACGTCCGGTCGGTCTGCGTGTTCTGCGGGTCGCGCCGGGGGAACGACCCGACCTACGTCGAGGACGCGGTGGCCGTGGCCGAGCTCCTGGTCGCCCGGGGCATCCGGATCGTCTACGGCGGGGCGGCGGTGGGCACCATGGGCGTGCTGGCCGATGCCGCACTGGCGGCGGGTGGCCAGGTGGTGGGGGTCATCCCCGGGGACCTGTTCAGCGCCGAGGTGCCCCACACCGGCCTGACCGACCTGCGGGTGGTCGGTTCGATGCACGAGCGCAAGCAGGTGATGGCCGAGCTGGCCGGGGCCTTCCTGGCGCTACCGGGCGGACTGGGCACGCTCGAAGAGCTGGCCGAGATCGTCACCTGGTCGCTGCTCGGCCTGCACGCCAAGCCCGTCGGGATCCTGAACCGCGACGGCTACTACGACCACCTGCTGGCGTTCTTGGATCGGGCCGTGGCCGACGGCTTCCTGCGCCCCGAGCACCGGGCGATCGTCCGGGCGGCGGCCGATCCTCGGTCGGCCGTGGCCCTGGTGGCCCCGGGCCGCTAGTCCGGCGCCCTCGGTTCGAGGCCGAGGTGGTGGCCGAGGAACGTGGCGCTGTCCACGAATTCCTCGGTGGGCACCTCGCCGTGCCGGCCCATCCGGACGTGCAGGCGCTTGTCGGTCGAGCCGAGGGCCCCGAACAGCTCGAACGCCGCGTCCCGGGGGAACAGCTCGTCGTCCCACTGGGTGAGGAACAGGACCGGACACGTCACCCGGGGGGCGTCGGCGGCGATGCGCGGCCGGGTCGGCCCGGTGAGCCCCATGAGGCCGAGGACGGCGGCGTGGATGCGGGCGTCCGCCGCCACCAGGGGCAGCCCGAGGATCGTGCCCATGGACAGGCCCCAGTAGCCGGCCGGGCCCGGCCCGATCTCCTCGAGGCCCTGCAGTTCGTCGAGCACGTGACGCCAGTCGGCCACCATCTCGTCGGTCATGGTCGGGTCGCCCGCCCACATCTGGGAGAACTCGAGGAAGGTGAGCACCGGGTTGGCCCCGCCGTCGGACCGCCGGTCGCCGTGGACCGGCCCGTCGATGGCCACCGCCGCCACCCCGAAGCGTTGGACCAGGCCCCGGGCCAGCGAGACCACGTAGCCCTCGCGCTTGGAGGCCGACGCGCCGTGACTGATCAGCACCAGCGGACGCCGGCCGGTGGCGTCGACCGGGGTCCAGAGGAGGCCCGGGATGCACCGCCCCTGGCGCTCCAGGTCGAAACGGCGCTCCCGCACCCCCGACGACCGGACCTCCGCATCGTCGAGAAACTGCACGACAATGAGCGTAGCGACGGGTGTCCCAGGAAACGGTCGCCCGTACACTGAGGGGCAGCCCGGGGCGATCGGCCGCGCCGGGGACCTGCGGAGCGACCATGCCCGAGCTGCCCGAAATGCAGGCGCTGGCCGAACGTCTGGACGAGGCCCTGGCCGGCCAGGTCCTGGCCCGCGCCGAGTCCTTGGGCTTCACCGCCCTCAAGACCGTGTCCCCCGCGCCCGAGGACGT
>CAVSSX010000004.1:0-32502 GCA_963730735.1 uncultured Acidimicrobiaceae bacterium | reverse complement strand
GCTCTCTCGGACCTCACTCCGGGACGTCTCGTTCTCGGACTGCCGCATGGACGAGGCGAACTTCCGGATGACCGACGCCCGGCAGGTGGCCTTCGACGACGTCGACCTGCGGGACGCCGACTTCTACTCGGCCTCGTTCGCCCAGGCGGCCTTCTCGAACTGCGATCTCTCCCGGGCCGAGTTCTCGAAGGCCAGCGTCCCCGGCGTCCGGTTCGCCAGCTCGACGCTGGTCGACCTGAAGGGCGCCCAACACCTGACCGGAGCCGTGCTGGGGTCGGACCAGGTGCTCCCGGTGGCCCTGGGCCTGCTGGCCGCGCTCGGCATCACGGTCGACGACGACGGGTGAGCCGCGGGGACCGCCCGAAATTTGGGCGGGGCCTTCTCGGTGGTCGGGACCGGCGTCGATCCGGTGACCTCGCGCTTTTCAGGCGCGCGCTCTACCAACTGAGCTACCCGACCAAGGGGCGCCAGACTAGCCGGGTCGGAACCCGGACTCCTGGTGGCGGACCTGACGGGATTTGAACCCGCGACCTCCGCCTTGACAGGGCGGCGTGCACTCCGAACTGCACCACAGGTCCTCGAGAAACTGCCACAACGCACCGCCGGACCCTGGAAACCCATCGCGTCCGAACGGCGAAAGGTCAGCATACTTCAGGCCGCCAGCCCCTCCTACGGCGACCCGGTCGCCGGTCCCGGACGGGCTCGCCACCTTGACATGTGACTAAATGGTCACGTATAGTCGAGGTGTGGCCGACGATCCTGTGTTCAAGGCACTGGCGGATCCCACCCGCCGGTTCCTGCTCGATGCGCTGTTCGTCCGGGACGGCCGGACGCTCACCGAGCTCGAGTCGGAGGTGGAGATGACCCGCTTCGGGGTCATGAAGCACCTGCGGGTCCTCGAGGAGGCGGGGTTGGTGGTCACCCGGCGGTCGGGCCGGGAGAAGTTGCATTACTTGAACCCGATGCCCATCCGCCTGCTGCACGACCGCTGGATCGACAAGTACACCGAACCGATAAGCGCCGCCCTGAGCGGCCTCAAGCAACGACTGGAGCGACCCATGGAAAAGATCTACGAGCTCTACATCAAGACCACCCCGGAACGGCTGTGGGAGGCGATCACCGACCCCGCCACCCGGGCCAAGTACACCTTCGGCGCCGAGGTCCACTCGGGCTGGGCGCCCGGTGACCGGCTGGACATGGGGGTCCCCTCGACGGAGATGCTGCTCGGCGAGGGGACGATCCTCGAGTCCGACCCGCCCCGCCGGCTGGTCCACACCATGGTGGCCCTGTGGAGCGATGACGTGAAGGCCGAGGGCGAGAGCCGGGTGACCTGGGAGATCGAGCCGGTAGGCGATTCGTGCCACCTCACGCTGACCCACGACCAGCTCCGCGAGGGGGCGAACGCCGAGCTCTACGGGGGCTGGCCGATGATCCTGTCGGGCCTCAAGACCTGGCTGGAGTCGGGTGAGCTGCTGACCACCCCCGGGTCCATGCTCTACACCTGACGGCGGCCGCCAGGACGTGATCCGGTGCTGGCGTCCGTCAGGGCGTCGGCACCGGGAAGTACTGCTCGATCGCCGTGGCGATGCCGCCGGCGATCACCGCCTGGTCGGCCGGGTTGGCGGCGATGCTGCCCTCGAAGGGGTCGGTCAAGAGGAGCGGCTCGATCACGGCCCCGGGCATCTCGCGACGGCGGTCGCCCTTGGTGGGTGCAAACGACCGGCACGCGCCGGGGGCGAAGGCCGAAGCGTCCACTGGCGTGCCGGCGACCGCCGCACCGGCCGTGCCCGATCCGGCCGACGGTGACGAGGGACGGGCAGGATCGGAGCGAGCCGGGACCCGGTAGGTTCACCAGGATGAGTGATGCGGTCCGACTCTTCCTCGTCTACCTGGGGGGCGACTTACCGCCCGGTCGGCTCGGTGAGGACCACGAGGTCGTCGTCGTGGCGGCGACCGACCTCACGTCCGCTCGGGCTGCCGGTCGGGCCAAGTGGCGTGGCACCACCCGGGCCCACGTCGACGCGGTCCGGCAACTGGACGTCATCGACGGGTACGAGATCCGTCTCGAACCAACGGACCGCCCGGAGACCGATGGGCTCGACCAGACCTACGAGCCGGGACCTGGCGCCGTCGAGAGCTGAGCTGGCCGACTACCTGGCCGCGAAGGCCGTCAACGACAGGGTGTTGTCGTCGGGATCGGCGAACCAGGCCACCCGGTCGCCGCTGGGCGAGGGCCAGATGCCCCGCTCGTCCTGGCCCATGCCCTCGTAGTGCCGGAAGGTCACGCCCGCCGAAGTGAGGGCGTCGACGGTGGCGTCGATGTCTTCGACCGACCAACCGAGGATGGTGAAGGGCTGGGGCTCGAGGTCGGTCACCGGCGTGAGCCGCACTGTCGTGCCGTTGGCCTCCACGACGAGGGCGAAGGGCGACTCCTCGACCGGGCGCAGCCCCAGGGTCCCGACGTAGAAGGCGCGGGCCTGGTCGAGCGAGCGCACCGGCACGAAGCCGATCAACTGGGCGCGGTTGAGCACGGAGGCGAGCGTAGCGTCGGGTCGGTCGACCCACCCGGGGCGCCGCCCGGCCGCCGGTCAGCCGGCGAGACGGCTCGGGGGTCCGGCGATGATGAAGTGCAGCCGGTCGGGATCCAGGAAGTAGGCGATGTCCTCCGACACGACCTCGGGGTGGGAGCGCACCTGGAGTGAGGTGGCCCACGCGTCGACCGAGGCGAACCACTGCTGGGTCACCCCGTCGTAGGTGGCCCCGGGGATGTCGAGGCCGTGGTTCTGCTCGTAGCCGAGGAGCGGATCCCGCAGCTCGGGGATGTCCTGGAAGAGGCCACCGTGGTGCTCCAGCCAGTGCGGGTGGAAGGTCGACAGCTCCATGCCCGGGGCGCGATGCAGGATGCAGATCAGCGAGCAGCCGCTTTCGGGAGCACCGCCCGGAGGGCCGACGATGAGGTCGGGCGCTCCGGTGAGGACCGACGCCACCTCGGGGCCACGGAACCGCCCGTCGAGCGCCGCCAGCTCTGACGCCGCCGGGTCCGCTCGCCACGCCTCGACATCGGCCAGCGAGTCGAACCACTGCACGGAGACGGCGGCGAAGCCCGTGTCGGGCATGAGCATGTCGGAGCCGTCGTCCACCACGCCGACCGGCACCCGGCGGTAGAGGTCGTGACGTTGCAGCCGTCGACCGAGCGAGGGATGGTCGGCGAGCCATGCCGTCCGTTCGTCGGCCCAGGCACCGAACGGATCGGCCGTGGGCGGGCCGCTCGGGAGCTGTAGGAACTCGAACAGCTTGACCGGTCCGGACACCTCGGACATCTGCGCCTCCCCCCGGCGTCCCCGGCGTGGTGACACCACGTCCGGCTCTGCGCGTCGATCCGGTTTCACGCTAGCCAGCCGCGGGGTGCCGGTGCCGTGGCCCCGTCGCCGACCCGGTTGGTGGTCGGCGCAGCCCCGAACCCGGTGCGAGAGGATGGACACGTGAGCGTGGGGGGCCGTCCAGGCACAGAGTGGGACCCGGCCGGACCGAACCTCGTGTACCTCGCCGACAATGCCGAGGTGCTGCCGAACCTGCCCGATGCCTCGTTCCGGATGATCTACATCGACCCACCCTTCAACACCGGACGCCAGCAGGCGCGCCAGACGCTGCGCACCACCCGGGCCACCGGTGGCGATCGGATCGGCTTCAAGGGCCAGGCCTACGCCACGGTCCGCCAGGGCGTCATCGGCTACGACGACATGTTCGGCGACTACTGGTCGTTCATGGAGCCGAGGCTGGAGGAGGCGTGGCGCCTGCTCACGCCCGACGGGACCCTGTACCTGCACCTCGACTACCGGGAGGTCCACTACGCCAAGGTCCTTCTCGACGCCCTGTTCGGTCCCGAGTGCTTCCTCAACGAGATCATCTGGGCCTACGACTACGGCGCCCGCTCGAAGAAGCGGTGGCCGACCAAGCACGACAACATCCTCGTCTACGTGAAGGACCCCGACGCCTACTACTACGACGGCCAGGCCGTGGACCGGGAGCCGTACATGGCGCCCGGTCTCGTCACGCCGGAGAAGGTGGCCAAGGGGAAGCTGCCGACCGACGTGTGGTGGCACACCATCGTGACCACGAACGGCCGGGAGCGGACGGGCTATCCCACCCAGAAGCCCGAGGGCGTGCTGCGCCGGATGGTCCAGGCCAGCTCGGCCCCCGGCGACTGGGTGTTGGACTTCTTCGCCGGCAGCGGCACCCTCGGGGCGGTAGCCCTCGGCCACGGCCGCCGGTTCGTGCTCATCGACTCGAGCGCCGCGGCGACGGCGGTGGTGGCCGGCCGCCTCGGGGCGGGGACGCCCGACGCCGAGGTCAGGTACCTGGATCCGGCCGGGTTGGCCACGCCCGAGTGATCGGACGACCACCGGCGTGAGAGGACCCGAGTCGTCGTCTCGCCTCGGGCGTGGCCAACATCGGACCCAGCCGGACTCAGCCCGCCGTCTCGAAGGCCAATTCGAGCTCTTCGAAGGTTGGCGGCACCGGCCGGGTCAGGGGCACCACCGGTGCCCCCATCTCCTCGTCGTGGCTGCGGACGGAGTCGGCCATGGCCGCCTCCAGGTCCACCTCGATCCCGGTGAACAGTTCCCGCCGGCGCCGACTGAGGGCGTAGAGCCAGGCCCCTCCGACCAGCATCCACCCGAGGAAGATGTAGGGGAAGATGCGGACCGGGAACGGCGGCACCGGATAGAAACTGCCCACCAGCGGGACGGCCAAGGCCAGCCCGGAGACCACGGCCACCACGACGGCCCCGGCCCGCAGCTCGCCCCGCTTCTTCAAGTAGCGGGGGGCGGCCACGGTGATGAGGTAGTACGCAGTGAGGAACCCGAAGGCGGCCAGGGTCCCGGCATCGCCGAACGTGGTCAACGGGTTGGTGAAGATCTCGAGCACCGTCGGCACGGCCAGCATGACCAGGATGAACGCGGTCACGGCCCGATGCGGGGTCTTGTTGCGTCCGTGGACCTCGCCCAGCTCCTTCGGAAAGACGTCGTGCCGGGCCATGGCGAAGACCATGCGGGAGCCGGCGTTTAGGCACGACAGGCTCAGCGAGAAGAAACTGATCATGGCCCCGATGGCCACCGGGACGTTGAACCAGCTCACGCCGTAGGCCTTGGACAGCGCGGTGAGCGGCGCCGCCAGCGTGGCCAGGTCGAGGTGCGCGTGGGAGGCACCGGCCACCTCGACGTAGCTCATGACCACCATGAAGCCGCCGGCGATGAGCAGGCTGGCGATGACCGCTCGGGGGATGTTGGTCAGCGGCTTGCGGGCTTCCCCGCCGAGGGCCGTGGCACTCTCGAAGCCGACCAGTGAGAAGACGGTGATGACGAGGGCCAGGCTCAAGTCGTGGAGGGTGAGGCCCTGGACCTTGAGTTGCGCCGTGTCGACGGCGAAGCCCGGCTTGAACAGGATCACCGCCCCCAAGGCCAGGATGCAGGCCATCGAGGCGCCCTCGAACAACAGGGTGAGCAGCGACGAGACCTTGATGTCCTTGTAGGCGATGATCCAGCACACGGCGGCCGACAGGCAGAAGAAGAGCACCGGCGGGATCGTGGTGTGGATGCCCATCGAGTTGACCAACTGGGCGGCGAAGATCGAGAACCCGGTCAGCCCGGCGATGCCGATGAACAGGTAGCACCAGATGAGGGCCCAGCCGGACAGCGACCCGGCGACCGGGCCAAGGCCCTTGGCCGCGTACCCGAACATCGACCCGGGCAGGGCCGAGCGCTTGGCGAACTGGTTGAGGCAGATGGCCACGAACAGGAGCATCACCGTTCCCAAGGTGTAGGCCAGCCAGGTGCCGTCACCGGCGTCGGCGAAACACAGGGGGATGATGAGGACGGCCGTCATCGTGGGCGAGATGAGGGCCACCGACTGGGCGAGCAGGGTCGGGAACCCGAGGGCCCTGGTCTTGAGGCCGTGGGCACCCCGGGGAGCGGTGCTCCCGGGGGCCGGCCGGTCCACGATGCTGGTGGTGCTCATGATCGCCTCCTGACGTCGCTGGCTCGGGGGACTGCGGGTACGGCGGGGCTGCGGGGAACGACGGACCCGGCACATGGCACCGGGGGCGCGCGCTCCCAAGGGGCGGTCGCCTCGGCGGGCGACCGGGTGCTCGGGGGTCGAGTTGGTGGTGGGGGTCGGCTCAGGCCGCCGGGAGGGTCCCCTCGGGGAAGCTCTGGTCCTCGAGGAGCAGGTCCTCGTAGAAGGCGCCGAACGTCCCGTCGGGGTGGGCGATGGCGATCTCCAGGACCCACAGGTTGGGGCTCGGGGTGAAGCCGACCTCGGCCAGGGGGCCGTCGTAGTGGGCGGCGTGGGGATAGTCGGACAGACGGTGGCCCGAGAGGTCCATGTTGAGCCGCCACCCCCGCTCCTCGGTGACGGCGGTGGCGTACTCGTAGAGCGCCACCCCGGTGGGCCGCTCGGCGAACCAACGGGCCCGCACCAGCTCCCAGATCTCACGAACGTCGGCCTTCGCCGCCCGGTGCCGAGGATCGTCGCCGAGGACGAAGGTGTCGCCGGCGTCGCCCTCGAAGTCCCCGTAGACCGGGCCTATGTCGACGAAGAAGATGTCGTCGTCACCCAGCACCACGCCGGGGGTCGAGCGCTCCATGAAGTCCTTGGTGGTGTTGGCGCCGCAGCGGACGATGATGTGGTGCCACCCCCGCCGCATGCCGAGCGCCGACAGCGTCTCCCGGGCGAGCTCCTTGGCCCGTTCCTCGGACATGCCCGGCTGGACCTGTTCGGCGATCCGGTGGACGGCCTGACGTGTCCGGGCCCGCACGGCCAGGAACCCCTCCAAGTCGAATGCCGGGCCGGTGGCCTCCCACGTGCTGAGGTCGGTGAGGGTCATGGATGCTCCTTTCGAGGGGGGTCGGGGGGTTAGTGGATGGCGTGCAGGTTCCGCACCGGTCGGGCGGCCACCATGAGCACCTCGACGGTGCCCTGCTCGGCCGCCAAGCGGTGCGGTATCTCGGCGTTGAAGTGGGCGGCCGTACCTGGAGCCAGCGAGTGGTCCTGGCCGTCGTACTCGAGGCGCAGCGTGCCGGAGAGTACGTAGAGCCACTCCTCGCCGGGGTGCCTGGCCGGGACGGGAGCGGGCCGGTCGGGTTCGATGACGAGCGTCAAGGCGTCGAGCACGCTCGAGCCGGTGTAGCCGCTGCAGGCCGAAATGGTCAGCCCGTTCGACGAGGTCGTGGGCCGGTCGGCGGGCGAGATGGTGATGGGCGAGCTGCGCTCGGCCTCGCCGAACAGCGTGCCGACGGACACGTTGAACGCCTCGGCCAGGGCCAGCAGGGCCGAGACCGACGGTTGGCGCTCCGACGTCTCCAGGCGGGAGAGATGCGACTTGGAAAGACCCGACAGGTCGGCCGCTTGGTCGAGGGTCAGACCCTGGGCCTCCCTGACGGCCCGGAGGTTGTCACCGATGGACGCCAGGGCTCGTTGCGTCAGTTCGTCGGTGGGCGTCTCCGTTCCCATGGGGGAATGGTAGAGACGTGGTGCCTCAGAGACAACATGAATTGCGGGCAATTCATGTTGACGAAACACAGCACCCCGGGACGGCCTAGGCCGGGTCCGTCAGGCGGTCGGCCAGGACAGCGCCCCGGCCGGCACCGACCAGCCCGGCGAACCGTTCGAGGAGGAGTCGACGGGGCTCGGCCAGCGCGGCGAGGGCGGGTACCGTCGCCGCGTCGAGTGCGGCCGCATCGGTGCCCGCTGCGGCCAGGTCGGTAGGGAAGGCGTCGGCGAAGGCAGCCACGGCGCCGGCGTCCACCTCCAGGTGGAACTGCAGGCCCCAGGCTCGCGATCCGGCCCGGAAGGCCTGCTCGGCGTAGGTGGGACTCGACGCCAGGCGCACGGGCCCGGAGGGGAGCTCGTAGGTGTCGCCGTGCCAGTGCAGCACGGTCAGCGGCCCGGCGATCCCGGCAAAGAGTTCGTCGTCGGCGGCGGCCGGGGCCAGCTGGACCATCCCCCAGCCGATCTCCAGCCCGGCCCGGCCGGGCACGACTCGTCCGCCGGCCGCCGTGGCCAGGAGCTGGGCCCCCAGGCAAATGCCGAGTGTGGGGACGTCGAGGTCCAATGCCTGGCGGAGAAGGGCCAGTTCGTGCGGCCGACTGGCGAATCCCTCGTCATGGGCGGCCGACATCGGGCCGCCCATGACGACCAAGCCGTCGAAGTCGCCGAGGTGATCGGGCAAGGACTCGCCAGCTCCAGCCAGCCGGGTCACCACCTCGATCCCGGCATCGGCAAGCGTGTCGCCGATGGCGAACGACTTCTCGGGCTCGACGTGCTGAATCACCAGACAGGACGCCACGCTTCGGCCTCTCCTCGTATCCGGTCCGGGCTCCCCGGGCGCCGTCACTCTACGCGGACATTTCGGGAGCACGTTCCGCCCTTGGGCGTGGTTGCCATCGGCAACGGCTGCCTCGCCCGAGGTGCGAGATGCGCTCGTACGCCACTCGTGGAGAGCACCCCCAACGGGATTCGAACCCGTGTTACCGCCTTGAAAGGGCAGCGTCCTAGGCCGCTAGACGATGGGGGCCGGTGGGGCGGGGGCGAACCTATCAGCCGCCGATCGTGGCGCCTTCAGGGTGGCGGACCGCTGGCGCCGCAGGAACGGGCGCCTCGAGCGCCGCCTCGGCCCGGTGATGGGTGAGCGACAGGCAGAACTGGACGGTGCCGATCACCAGCGACGTGGCCCCCAGCACGTGCACCTCGACCAGCACGGCCGGGAGGTGGGTGAAGTACTGCGTGTAGCCCACGGCGGCCTGGGCCACCATCACCACGAGCAGGATCCGGCTCGAGCGGCGGACCCGTTCGGGGACGTCGAGGGCGTGGACCACCACCACCAGCCCGATGGTCACCCCGACCAGGAGCAGCGCCAGGCTCGAGTGCAGCTCGGCCATGTCCCGCAACGCGATGGGGATCCGTTTGGCCACCTGCTGGCCGGCGGCGTCCCCGGCGTGCGGGCCGGCGCCGGTGGTGGCCGTCCCGGCCGCCAGCACCAGGGCCAGCAGGGCCAGGACGCCCCGGTCGAGGAGGACCACCGGTCTCGGTACGAGGAGGGTGCCCGAGCCCGGACCGTAGGCCCGCGAGCTGCGGTGCAGGAGGACGACGGCGTCGACGATCAGGAGCATCGAGGCCAGGAAGTGCACCATGACCAGGTAGGGGTTGAGCTTGGTGTAGACGACGATCCCGCCCAGCACCGCCTGAGCCAGGACGCCGCCGACCAGGCCGGCCGACAGCCAGACGAGGTCGCGGCGGAACGGGATCCGGCGGAGCGCCGCCAGGAAGGTGCCGATGACGACGATGGTGACGACCACCGTGACCATCCGGTTCCCGAACTCGATCACCGGGTGCAGGGACAGTTGGGCCGTGAGCCGCCGCTGGTAGCACGAGGGCCAGTCGGGACAGCCGAGACCCGACCCGCTGAGCCGCACGGCGGCGCCGGTGAGCACGATCACGGTGGTCATGACCATCGACGCCAGGGCGCAGCGCCGGAAGGCCGTCGCCGAGACCGTGGGCACTCGGGACCACCGGTCGCCGTGTCGGGAGGGGACCGGGTCGACCACCGCGCCCATCGTACCGGGGGTCCCGGCCGGCCAACATTCGACGACCGTGCCCTGGTGGTCCGGTGATTCCCCCAGGTAGGGGGCTCGGGGCCGGGAGGAACGCGCCGCCTGGTCCGGGGAGGCCTGGGGGCCGTAGGCTCACGTCGATGTCCGCGCCCGCCACCACCCTCCGCGGCGCTCGTCCGGCGGTCGCCCGGATGAGCCGGATCGGCAGCTATGTGGCGCTCACCAAGCCCCGCATCATCGAGTTGCTGCTGGTCACCACGCTGCCCACGATGATCGTGGCCGAGCGCGGCATGCCGTCGATCGGCCTGATCGTGGCCACGCTGGTGGGGGGCACCCTGGCCGCCGGTGGGGCCAACGCCATCAACATGTACGTCGACCGGGACATCGACCGGCTGATGCACCGCACCGAGAAGCGGCCGTTGGTGACCGGGGCGGTCACGCCGACGGCGGCCCTGGTCTTCGCCCTGTCGCTCGAGGTCCTGGCCTTCGCCGAGCTGTGGTGGCTGGTCAACCTGCTCTCGGCCGTCCTGGCCGTGTCGGCGACGGCCTTCTACGTCTTCGTCTACACGCTGTGGCTCAAGCGGCGCTCGACCCAGAACATCGTGATCGGAGGGGCCGCCGGCGCCGTGCCGGTCCTGGTCGGCTGGGCGGCGGTGACCGACTCGCTGTCCTGGGCCCCGGTGGTGTTGTTCGGCATCATCTTCATCTGGACCCCGCCCCACTTCTGGGCCCTGGCCGTCCGTTATCGCGAGGACTACCAGGCGGCCAACGTCCCGATGCTGCCGGCCGTGGCCTCGCTCCGGCGGACGACGAGGGAGATCGTCTTCTACACGGTGGCCCTCGTGGGGGTGTCGCTCCTGTTCGCCCCGGTCGGCCACATGGGTTGGGCCTACGTGGTCATCGCTGGTGCCCTCGGCGCCGTCTTCCTGGCCATGGCCGTGCGGCTCTGGCGGTTGGCCAGCCGTGACCGGGCCAGCGGCAAGGACGCCATGCGGCTGTTCAGCTACTCGATCACCTACCTGACGGTGCTGTTCGTCGCCATGGCCGTCGACGTGCTGGTCCGGCACCACTGACCAACGGGTCGGTTCCCGGCCCAGATCTGGATTGACCGAGATGGTGGACACGGCGAGGACGACGACCGAGGACCAGCCGACCGATGCCGACGCGGCGGGCGGGGCCGGCGGGGGTGCGGGGTCCGGCACGCCCACGCCCGGGCGGCGGCAGCCCCGCCTGATCTTCCTGGTGATCGGGGTGGTCCTGGCGGCCGCGCTCGCCGTCGGGCTGTTCACCTCGCTCGGGACGTCGAAGTCGTCGGGCCGCCCGGCGGTGGGCTCGGCCGCCCCGGCCTTCACCCTGCCCCGCCTCGGGGTGGCCGGCACGGTCGGCACCCCGGCCGACGGCGGGGGCAACGGCCGCCCGGCGGTCCTGTTGTTCTTCGCCAGCTGGTGCGGCCCGTGCCAGGCCGAGATCCCGGCCATCGCTGCCACCTACAAGGCTCAGCAGGCCAAGGGCGGCCCGATGGCCAAGGTGGCCCTGCTCGGGGTGGACGGGCTGGACCCGAAGAACGGCCTGTCGTTCGTCACCCGCAGCAAGGTGACCTTCCCGGTCGCCGCCGACCGGTCGTTCGGTGTGACCGAGGGCGACTACTACTTCACCGGTCTCCCCGAGGCGGTGTTCATCACCGGGTCGGGGAAGATCGCCGCCATCAAGTACGGCGCCATCACCCCGGCCGAACTGGTCGCCGGCGAGCGCCAGCTGCTGGCCGCCGGTTAGGCGCTACTCCCAGCGGAAGGTGAGGGCCGCCGCCGTCGGGGCCACCACGGCCCAGACGGCCAGCACGACCCACGACCGGAGGGGCACGGCCGTCCCGGTGCCGAGAGCGGCGTGCAGCCCGGTCGAGAGGGCGGCCGGCGGGAGGACCTTGGCCACGGCGGCGACGCCGGCCGGCAGCTTGGCCAGGGGGACCACCATCCCGCCGAGCAGCAGGAGGACGAGGTAGAGCCCATTGGCGGCGGCCAGGTTGACCTCGGCCCGCAGGGTCCCGGCCATCAGGAGGCCGATGCCCCCGAAGGCCGCCGTGCCCAGGAGGACGAGCGCTACCGCCGCCGCAGCGCCGGCGCCGACGTCGCCGGGACCGGCGGGGTTCCAACCGAGGCCGAGGCCGACGGCCACGAGCACGATGGCCTGGAGGACCTCGACCACGAGGACCGTGATGATCTTGGCCCCGAGGAGACGGGGGCGACCGAGCGGCGTGGCGCCCAGGCGCTTGAGGACGCCGTAGCCGCGCTCGAAGCCGGTGGCGATACCGAGCGAGACCATCGCCGTCGACATCACCGCCAGGGCCAGGATGCCCGGCACGTAGAAGTCGACCGGCTTGACCGTGCCGGTCGAGATGACGTGGACCGAGGAGAAGAACACCAAGAAGAGCACGGGTATCCCGACGGTCAGCAGGAGCGTCTCGCCCCGCCGGAGCGTCATGTAGACCTCGGCCCCGACCTGGCCGCGCAGCGCCCTCATCGCCGACCGTCCCTCGGGCCGCGGCGCCGCCGTCGGCCGGCGGGTGTCGGCGAACGCTCCGGGTCGAGGGGCTCGGTTTCCTGGTCGCCGAGCACCGCCAGGTAGGCCTCCTCGAGCGTGCGCACCGAACGGAGGTCGGTGAGGGTCGCCGAGCGTTCGGCCAGGAAGGTGGCCAGGGCGGCCGTGAGCTCCGGTGACGCCGGGGCCTCGATCCGGTAGCGCCCGGCCCGGTCCTCGTGGACGGTGGCGCCCAGCGTCGCCCCGAGGGCGACGAGGTCGAGGCCCGGCGGGGCCCCGAAGGTGACGACGGGGTCCCCCCCGGCGGCTAGCTCCGCCGGCGTGCCCTCGGCCACGACGGCCCCCCGGGCCACCACCGTCACCCGGTCGGCCAGCTGCTCGGCCTCGGCCAGGTCGTGGGTGGTCAACAGGACGCAGGCGCCCCGGTCCCGCAGGGCGGCCACCACCGAACGGATGGACTGGCGGCCTTCGGGATCGACCCCGGCGGTGGGCTCGTCGAGCACGACGACCTCGGGTCGTCCGATCAGGGCCAGCGCCAGGGCCAGCCGCTGCTGTTCGCCCCCCGACAGGTTCCGCCAGGGTGTCCGCTGCACCGGGGCGAGCGAGACCAGCTCGAGCAGGGCCGAGGGGTCCTCGGGGTCGGGGTAGTAGGAGGCGAACAGGTCGAGGACCCGGCGGGGGCCGAGCATGGGGTAGACGCCGCCACGCTGGAGCATCGTCCCCATCCGGGCCACCACCCGGGCGTGGTCGTCGACCGGATCGAGGCCGAGCACCCGGGCCGACCCCGATGCCGGCCGGCGGTAGCCCTCGAGCGTCTCGACGGTGCTGGTCTTGCCGGCACCGTTCGGTCCGAGCAGGGCCAGGATCTCGCCCGGCCAGGCCTGGAGCGACAGGTGGTCGACGGCGGTCGTCGATCCGTAGCGGACGACCAGGTCGGTGCATTCGAGGGCCGGTCGGTCAGGGCGACCGCCGGTGAGCGGTCGATCGGGGACGTCCGGCACGGGCTGCACGCTACCGTTGCCCTCGGCATGATCGACATCCGACTGGTACGCGAACGACCCGATGTCGTGAAGTTGGCGTTGGGCCGGCGCGGCGTCGGCGCGGCCGAGATCGACCACCTGGCCGAGCTCGACGCCGTGCACCGCAGCCGGCTGGCCGACCAGGAGTCACTCCGGGCGAAGGTGAAGGCCCTGTCCCGGGAGGTCGGATCGGCCAAGCGGTCGGGCGACGAGACCCGGGCGGCCGAGCTGGCCGAGGCCAGCCGGGCCCTGGGTGAGCTCGAACGGGCGGCGGCGGGCGAGGCCGAGGCGGCGCAGCAGGCCCTGCGGGCCGCCCTGCTCGACCTGCCGAACCTGCCGGCCGACGAGGCCCCCGACGGTGGCGGTCCCGACGACAACGTCGAGATCCGGCGGTGGTGGCCCGGCTGCGAGCAAGGTGAGCCCGAACCCTCGCCGGCGGCCCACCAACAGGTGCCGCACTGGGAGATCGGCGAGCAGCTCGGCCTGCTCGACATGGAACGTGGTGCCCGGATGTCGGGGTCGATGTTCCCCCTCTACCGGGGGGCCGGGGCCCGGCTGCTGCGGGCGTTGACCTCCTTCGCCCTCGAGCGCCACACGCCGGCCTACGAGGAAATCCGTCCGCCGACGCTGGTGCTGACCGAGACCATGGTCTCGACCGGCCACCTGCCGAAGTTCGCCGAGGAGGCCTACCACCTGGAGCGGGACGGGCTGTGGGCCATCCCGACGGCCGAGGTGCCGCTCACCTCGATGCACCGTGGCGAGGTCCTCGACGTCACCGACCTGCCGATGCGCTACACGGCCGTCACCCCGTGCTTCCGGCGGGAGGCCGGCGCCGCCGGGCGCGACACCCGCGGGCTGCTGCGGGTGCACGAGTTCGACAAGGTGGAGCTGTTCGCCTACGTCACGGCCGAACAGGCATCCGACGGCCAGGCCGACATCCTGGCGCGGGCCGAGGGCCTGCTCCGAGAGCTGGGGCTGCGCTACCGGGTCCTCGACCTGTGCACCGGCGACCTCGGCGGCCCGTCGGCCCGGACGTTCGACCTCGAGGTCTTCTCGCCCGGCGTCGATCGCTGGCTGGAGGTGTCCTCGGTCAGCTGGTACCGGGACTTCCAGGCCCGGCGGGCCAACGTCCGCTACCGGCCCGAGGGCGGGTCCCCGGTCCTGGTCCACACCGTGAACGGCTCGGCGCTGGCCTGGCCCCGCATCTGGGCGGCCCTGGTCGAGAACGGCCGCCAGCCCGACGGCTCGGTGGTCCTGCCCGAGTGCCTCGCCCCGTACCTGGGCGGGGCGGTGGTCATCGCCGGGCCAACCGCCTGAGGTTCACCAGCCGGAGCGTCGGCGGGGCGCCGGCCTCAGGGAGCGCGGGGGGCGTCGAAGCGGTAGCCGACGCCGCGGACGGTCGTGATCAGCAGGGGGTTGGGCGGGTCGAGCTCGATGCGGGCCCGCAGCCGCTTCACGTGGACGTCGAGTGTCTTGGTGTCACCGATGTAGTCGGTCCCCCAGACCCGGTCGATCAGGACGTCACGGGTCAGGACCCGACCGGCGTTCTCGACCAGCAGGTGGAGGAGCTCGAACTCCTTGCGACGGAGGTGGACCTCTTCGCCGCGCACGTAGACCCGGCGACGGTCGGTGTCCACCTGCACCCCGCCGGCCTCGAACGAGCCGACCGGCTCCTGGCGCTCGTCGCCCCAGTCGGTGGGTGTGCCCGACGAGCCACCGCCGGCGGCCCCGGCGGCCCCGGCCGGCACCCGGCGGAGCACGGCGCGCATCCGGGCCACGAGCTCGCGCAACCGGTAGGGCTTGGTCACGTAGTCGTCGGCGCCGACCTCGAGGGCCACCACCGTGTCGATCTCGGCCCCCTTGGCGGTGACCATGATGATGGGCACGGTCGAGTGGGCGCGAATGCTCCGGCACACGTCGAGGCCCGACAGCTTGGGCAGCATCAGGTCGAGCAGCACGAGGTCGGGCTCGCCCTCATCGAAGAGCTGGAGCGCCTCGGCGCCGTCCCGGGCGACGGTCACCTTGAAGCCCTCGTGGCCCAGACCCACCACGAGTGCTTCGATGAAGGACTCCTCGTCCTCGGCCAGCAGGATGCTGACCGGCCGGGTCTCGGAGCCCGAGGATCCGGATCGACGGTCGCTCATTGGCCACGCTCGGGCTGGAGGGGGAGCACGAGGGTGAAGGTCGAGCCCTCGCCCTCGCGCGATTCGACGTCGACCCAGCCCTGGTGGTTGTTGGCCACGTGCCGGACGATCGACAGCCCGAGGCCGGTCCCCCCGGTGACTCGGCTCCGACCGTGGTCGACCCGGTAGAACCGCTCGAAGATCCGCTCGAGGTCGCGGGCCGGGATCCCGATGCCCTGGTCGGTCACCGACAGCCGCACCAGCGGCCGGTCGAGCAGGAGGGACGGGCCGTCGCCCGGCGCCGAGGTGGATTCCTCGCCGGGCCCGGTGGTGGCCGTGATGGTGGACCCGTCGCCGCCGACCGTGTTGGGGATGCCGACGATGCCGGTGGTGTCGTCGTCGATCATGCCGTTGGTCGGCGTCTTGGTCACCCCGCTGACGGTGACGGTGCTGGTGTCGTAGGAGTACGTCACGGCGTTCTCGAGGAGGGCGTGCATGGCCGAGACGAGCTGCCGCCGATCACCGAGGACGGCCACCGGCGGGTCGGGCTCACGGAGGACGATCGAGATGTCCCGCTGCTCGGCCGTGGCCCGTACCCGCTCGATGGCCTCGGCCATCACCAGGTTGACCAGCACCGGCTCGCGCGGCGGCGCCTCCTCGGACTCGATCCGACTGAGGTCCAGGAGGTCGTCGATGATCCGGCTGACCCGGAACGCCTCGGTGTGGATGCGGCTGGCCAGGCGTTGGGCGACCTCGGCGTCGGGCTCGCTGACCAGGGTCTCGGCCAGGAGGCCCAGGGCGCCCATCGGCGTCTTCAGCTCGTGGCTCACGTTGGCCACGAAGTCCCGACGGATCTCCTCGAGGCGCCGGCGCTCCGAGACGTCGTCGATCATGGCGATGACCCCGAGGGGCCGGCGGCCGTCGTCGATGAGCCGCGCCCGCACGGTCAGGGTCCGGCGAGGCGGCCCGTAGAGGTCGAGGGTGCGCTCGGCCGACCCCTCGTGCCAGGCGTCCTCGAGCAACTCGGTGACCGCTTGGGCCGCCAGGGCATCCCCGTGACGGCTGGTCATGAGGGCGTTGGCCCGGCCGTTGCGGTAGACGACCGTGCTCGACTCGTCGCAGATGACCACCCCCTGGGGCAGGGTGTCGAGCGACCGGCGCAGCCGGATGGCGTCCGAGCTGGCCTCGGCGACCGCTTCGGAGGCGGCCCCCGTGACCTGCTCGAGATAGGTCAGCGCCACCTCGATACTGCTCTCGTCCTCCGGGGGATCGAGCCCGAGCCGCGTACCGAGAGCCATGAGGCGCTGCGAAAGGGCCCGGCGCCCGGAGCGACGCCCGATGTTGGTGGCGACGATGGCCACCAGGACCAGCAGCACCACCACGATGGCCACGACCGCCGCCGCCGGCAGCCCGAAGGTGCTGGCCAGAACGAACGGGGAGCCGGACGGCGTCACACCCCCAGCATGGCAGGGCCTCGGCGCCCCGGCGAACGAGGCCCTTCGGCCCCCGACGGGCACGGTTGCAGTATGAAACACACTGAAATTAGTTGAAATATGTTGTAATGACACCCGAGTTGCCCTACGCTCGCCGGGCCGGCGGTCCGCTGGCTCGCCGGACGAGGGGGTGGTCCATGTTCGTGCAAGGGGTGTCGACGGTGGCGACGGGCGGCCAGGTCCTGGCCCGGTTGGCCGACGTGAACCTGGCGCCGGACACGTCGTCGCTCCCGGGCGGAGGGACGCTCCAGCAATTGGCCAACGGGGTGGCCGGTTGGGCGCTCGTGCTGGCGTTGGTGGCCCTGGTCATCGGCGCCGCTGCGTGGGCCCTCGGGGCCCACGCGCAGAACTACCAGCAGTCGATGGTGGGCCGGCGGGCGGTGCTCGTGTCGGGCGTGGCCGCCCTCCTGATCGGGGCCGCGCCGGCTCTCATCAATTTCTTCTTCCACGCCGGCACCGGACTCCACTGACCCCCGATGACGCCCGCGATCACGTCCGGATGTCCCGGCCTCGACGCCCTCAACCCGCTCTGTCAAGCGGTCAGCGCCGGGTCGTCGGTGGCCGACGCCGGGGCGAGCGCCATCCTCACGGCCATGGCGTCGTGGGTGGTCTCGGGTGCCGCCTGGCTCCTCGACCAGCTCGGCGGGGTGCTGTCGGGGACGACGACGATCGACGTATCGGCATCGTGGTTCACCACCCACTATCAGGTCATGATGGTGATCGCCGGGGTCGCCGCCGCCCCGCTCCTCGTCGGGGCGATGCTCCAGGCGATCTACCGACAGAGCACCGAGCAGCTGTTGCGGGCCGCCGTGGTCCACCTCCCGCTGGCCTTTCTGTTGTCCGGGGTGGCAGTAGAGCTGGTCCGCCTGTCCCTGGCCGCCACCGACGCCCTCTGCGTCACGGTGTCGGCGGGCGATGGCGCCGGCCTCGGTACGGCACTGTCCGGCCTGGCCACCACCCTCGCCGGGCAGGTGGCCCTGGGGGACCAGGGCGTGCCCTCCTTCGTCGTGCTGCTCACCGGCCTGCTGGTGGCGATCGGCGCCTTTCTCTTGTGGATCGAGCTGGTCGTCCGGGCGGCGGCGGTCTACGTCACCGTCCTGTTCCTGCCGTTGGCCCTCCTCAGCTTGGTCTGGCCGGCCATCGCCCACTGGTGCCGGCGGCTGGTCGACACGCTGGCCGCCCTGGTGCTCTCCAAGTTCGTGATCGTGGCCATCCTGTCCCTGGCCACCGGGGCCATCGACTCGTCCGGCGGCTTCGCCACCGTGCTCTCCGGGACGGCGCTGCTCATGGTGGCGGCGTTCGCCCCCTTCACCCTGCTCCGCCTGATCCCGATGATCGAAGGAGGCGCCGCGCAGCAATTGGAGGGGGCCCGGCACCGGGTCCAGCAGTCGTTCGGATCGCTGCCGCGTTCGGCGGCCAGCGTCGCCCTCCGGCAGGCCCGAGCGGTGCCGCTGGCGACCGCGGTCGGTACCGGACTGTCCTCGGCGTTCGAGGCGCCCGGTGTGGATGTCCGGCCGACGAGCCGCGACACCGGCGACCGACCTGGCGGGGCGATCGCCGACCGGTCGTTCGGGTCGTCGCCGACCGGCGGCGAGCGGCCCTTCGGCGGTGGGGCCATTCCGGAGTGGCAGGGGTCGCCGGCCAGCAACGCCGCCTTCGAACAGGTGATGGCCGGCGGCCCGTCACCGTCGGGTGGACGCGGTCCTCGCCCCGTGCTCGACGAGCCACCAGGCGGCGCCGACCGTGCGGTCACCGAACCGTCACCGCCCTTCCTGCCCACCGACGGGGTGGTCTTCTCCCGGGGCCATCACGTTCTGGCCCGGGACTCGATCGGGCCGGTGCTGCGGTGGCTACCGGGTCCCGACGATCGCCATCGGGGAGCGGTCGGGGATCAGGACGTGGATGACGGTGCACACCGTGGATGAGCGACCGCACTTCCGGTTCGGGCCGCTCGAGCGACGTGGCGTGCTCCTCGGGTGGCGCGGCGGCCAGATCGCCTCGGTGACGGCGGGCGTCGTGGTGGCCGTGTTCGTCCTGCGATCCCGACCGACGATCCTGGGCGTCGTCCTCTCGGTGGCCGCCGTGGCCGCCGCCCTGGCGTTCGCCGTGTGGCCGGTGGCCGGTCGCAGTGGCGAGGAATGGGCCCCGACGGTCGGCCGGTGGGCGGTCGGTGGCGGCGGTCGTCGGACCCGCCGAGCCCCGCAGCCCGGCCTCGGGGCCCTCGGCCCGACCTTCGATCCGACGGGTACGACGACGGGACCGGCCCGCGGGCCCCTGGCCGGCGTGCGGGTCCTCTCGATGGAGGATCCGACGTCGACGACCGTCGTCGGTGTGGTGCACGACCGGCGCGCCCGGACCTACTCGGCGGTGCTGCGGGTCGGTGGTCATAGTTTCGCCCTGCTGGCGGGGGACGAGAAGGAGCGGCGGGTGGCGGGGTGGTCGGCTGTGCTGGGCTCGCTGGCCCGCCAGGGATCGGTGGTGCACCGTCTCCAATGGGTCGCCTCCTCCGCCCCGGATGATGGCCGGGCCGTGTCGGCCTACGCCGCCGACCGGGCCGTGCTCCCGAGCGACTCGGCCGCCCGGCGCTCCTACACGGCGTTGCTCGCCGAGTCGGGGGCGGCCACCTCCCGTCATCAGGTCCTGGTGGTCCTGCAGGTCCGGGCGGGCGGGACCGCCGCCCGTTCGATCCGGGCGGCCGGCGGCGGCGATCGGGGTGCCGGCGCCGTCCTCCTGCGTGAAGTGGCCCTGCTCCGCCAGCGTCTCGGCGAGGCCGACATGCTGGTCGAGGAGGTCCTGGGACCCCGGGCGATGGCCGCCGAGTTCCGCCGGGTCCTCGAGCCGTCGCCCGGCGATGCGGGAGGCGGGGGGTGGCCCTGGCCCCTGGCCACGAACGAGGAGTGGAGCCGGGTGCGGACCGACGGGACCTGGCACGCCACCTACTGGGTGGCGGAGTGGCCCCGGGTCGACGTCGGACCGGAGTTCCTCGGCCCCCTCCTGCTCGGCCCCGTCCGTCGTTCGGTGAGCCTGGTGATGACGCCGGTCCCCCCGGCCGAGGCCACCCGATCGGCGGAGCAGGCGCGCACGGCCGACCTGGCCGACGCCGAGCTTCGTCGTCGAGGGGGCTTCCTGGCCACGGCCCGACGCGCCCGCGAGGCCGAGACCGTCGTGCGACGCGAATCCGAGCTGGCCGACGGCCATGCCACCTACCGCTACTCGGGTTACGTGACGGTGACGGCGGCCACCCCGGAGCTGCTCGACGACGCCTGTGCCGCCACCGAGCAGGCGGCCGGTCAGTGTCGACTGGAGTTGCGCCGCCTCTACGGGGACCAGCTCCGTGCGCTCACCTGCACGTTGCCGCTCGGGCGGGGGTTGACCTGACGGTGACCCGATCGACGGCCGTGCCCAAGCTGCCGGCCCACCAGGTGACCACCCGGCATCTCGGCGCCGCCTACCCGCTCCTGGCCGAGTCGGGCCTCGGGCCCCGCGGGGTGGTCATCGGCCACGACCTGCTCGGTGGGACCTTCGTCTACGACCCGTTCGAGCTGTACGCCCAGGGCGTCATCTCCAATCCCAACCTCGTCCTGATCGGCCAGATCGGCCGGGGGAAGAGTGCGCTGGTCAAGACCTATCTGTGGCGGCAGGCGGTGTTCGGCCGGCGGGCCTGGGTGGTCGACCCGAAGGGGGAGTACGGCGCCCTGGCCGAGGCCTGGGGCGTGCGGCCGGTCGCCCTGCACCCGGGTGGATCGGTCCGGCTGAACCCCCTCGACCCGGCACCGGACCCCGTCGGTGGTGGCGACCGGGCCCCCGGGCCGCCCGGACTGGCCGATCGGCGACGGGCCGAGCTCCTGGCGTCCCTCGCCTCGGCCAGCCTCGGCCGCGCGCTGGGGCCGCGTGAGCGGGTCGCCGTCGACCTGGCGCTGGCGGCGGTCGAGACGGGAACGCAGGTCCCCACGCTCCCGGCGGTGGTCGACGCCCTCCTGGCCCCGTCGGCCGACGCCGCCCGGTCGGTGCGCACCGACCGCTCGACGCTCCTCGAGGACGGGCGCGACGTGGCCCTCGAACTGCGGCGGCTGGTGCACGGCGACCTGCGGGGCATGTTCGACGGGCCGACCACCGGAGGACTCGACCTCGCCGGCCCGCTGGTCGTGCTCGACCTCTCGGCGCTCTACCGCTCGCCGGCCCTCGGCGTGCTCATGGTCTGTGCCACCGCCTGGCTCCAGGCCGCCCTGGCTCGCGATGCGGCGGCCGGCCACACGGCCGGTCAGGTCCTGGTGGTGGTCGACGAGGCGTGGGCCATCCTGGCCAACCTGGCCGTGGCCCGGTGGCTGCAGTCGTCGTGGAAGCTGTCACGCGCCTACGGGGTGGCCAACGTGGCAGTGCTCCATCGCCTCTCCGACCTGGCGGCGGTGGGCGCCGCCGGATCCGAGCAGGTCGGTCTGGCCCAGGGCCTGCTCGCCGACTCCGAGACCCGGGTGGTCTACGCCCAGCCCCCGGGCGAGGTGGCCTCGGCCGGGGAGCTCCTGTCGCTCTCGGAGACCGAGGCCGAGCTGGTGCCCCAGCTGCGCCGGGGTGTCGGGCTGTGGAAGGTCGGCGCCCGGTCCTTCCTGGTCCAGCACGTGGTCGGCAGTGCCGAGCGCCGTCTGGTGGACACCGACGCGGCCATGACCGGCGGGCGGTGTTGAGGCCCGGGTTCGGCCTGGACGGCGGGGTGCTGGCGGCGGTCCTGGTGGCCCTGACCGTGGCCCGGCGGGGGAAGGGAACGGCGGGACGCTGGCCCGGGCGCCGGCGGGTCGGCGAATCGAGGGGCGGCCGGCGCCGCGCCGGGGGAGCCCGCTGGGCCGACCGGCGCGACCTCCGGCCCCTGGTGGTGACGTCCCCACCACCCGGACGACTGATCCTGGGCGTCACCGCCGGACCCGGGTGGCCTTCCCGGCACCAGCTGCTGGCCGCCGAGCCGGCGCAGTCGCTGGCCGTCATCGGCCCCACCCAGAGCGGGAAGACCTCGGCGCTGGCCGTGCCGGCCATCTTGACCTGGGAGGGCCCAGTGGTGGCGGCCAGCGTGAAGACCGATCTGCTGCGGGACACCTGGGGCTGGCGGTCCCGGTGCGGCCGGGTATGGTGCGTCGACCCCACCGGGTCCACCGGGCGGCCCGCCACCCCCTGGTCGCCGCTGGCCCGGGCGCGGACGTGGCCCGGGGCCCGGCGGGCCGCCGCCGACCTCACCGAAGCGGGGAGGAGCGAGGGGACCTCGGCCGACGGCGAGTTCTGGATGGCCACGGCGACCAAGCTGCTGGCCCCGCTGCTCTTCGCCGCCGCCACCGGGGGCCGCTCCATGGCCGATGTGGTGCGCTGGGTCGACATGCAGGAGATGGGCGAGGTGGTCGGCCTCCTCGAGGCGGCGGGGATCGACGAGGCCCTCCAGGCGGCCCAGGCGACGTGGCAGCGCGACGACCGTCAGCGGAGCTCGGTGTACACCACCGCCGAGACCATCCTCGAGCCGTTCGCCGACGGCGTCGGCCCGGCGGTCGACCCGGTGGACGTGGAAGGACTGCTCGGCGGGTCGCACACGCTGTACCTCTGTGCGCCGGCCCACGACCAGCGCCGGCTGCGGGGCCTGTTCACGGCGGCGGTCAAGGACGTGCTGCAGACGGCGTTCGCCCGGGCCGGCGCCGGGGGCAGCCCCCTCGATCCGCCGCTCCTGGTGGTCCTGGACGAGGCGGCCAACATCGCCCCGCTGGCCGAGCTCGACGGCCTGGCGGCCACCTGCGCCGGGCACGGGGTCCAGTTGCTCACCGTCTGGCAGGACCTGGCCCAGATCTCCGCCCGCTACGGCGCCCGGGCGGCCACGGTGCTCAACAACCATCGGGCCCGGCTGTTCCTCTCGGGCATCGCCGACCCCTCGACCCTGGATCACGCCAGCCATCTGGTGGGGGACGAGGAGCTGGTGCTGCGGTCCGAGACCCGTGATCCGACGGGTGGGGTCTCGAGCACCCGGGCGTCGTCCCGCCGACGGCTGCTCGCCCCCGAGGCGCTGCGCTGCCTGGCCCCGTCGACCGGGGTGCTCGTGTACGGCTCGCTCCCGGCCGCCCGGGTCCGCCTGCGACCGTGGTGGGAGGATCCCGGGCTGGTCGAGCGGGTTCGGGCCGGGCCCCGACCGGGGTGAACGACGGGGTGCGGGCCACCCGCCCAGGTCGGGGGAGGCCGGGCCGCCCAGGTACAGTGCCCGCAGGCCCCGAGCTGCGGGACGGCAGCATCGAGGCGTGTCGGACGCCCGCCGGTCCAGGCACCCGGGCGACAGAAGGGGTGGCCATGAGCGGTTCGGGGTCGAAGGACAAGGGGCGCGACGAGCAGGGTGCGTCCGAGGGCGACGAGGTCCCGGCGACCACCTCGACCCCGGAGCGGCCGTACACCCTGGCCATCGACATCGGCGGCACCGGTCTCAAGGCATCGGTGCTCGACGCCAAGGGGGCCATGGTCGCCGACCGGGTCCGGACGCCGACCAGCTACCCGATGCCGCCCACGGGCGACGACGGCATGGTGCCGGCCCTGGTGAAGCTGGTGGCCCCGCTGCCCGAGGCCGACCGGGTGTCGGCCGGGTTCCCCGGCATGGTGCGGGGTGGCCACGTCCTGAGCGCGCCGCACTTCGTCACCGAGAAGGGCCCCGGGACCGACGTCAGCCCGAAGCTGGCCAAGGCCTGGGACAAGTTCGACCTGGCCAACGCCCTGGCCACGGCGCTCGGCAAGCCGACCAAGGTGGCCAACGACGCCGACGTCCAGGGCGCCGCCGTGGTCAGCGGGCGCGGCTTCGAGCTCGTACTCACGCTCGGGACCGGCTTCGGCTCGGCCATCTTCATGGACGGCCGCCTCCTGCCCCACCTCGAGATCGCCCACCAGCCGTTCCGCAAGGGCGAGACCTACAACGACCAGTTGGGGGAGCGCACCCGGAAGGACATCGGCGAGGAGCGCTGGAACCGCCGGGTGCGAAAGGCCATCGCCCTGATGGACGCCCTGTTCTTCTTCGACCACCTGTACCTGGGTGGTGGGAACGCCCGGCGGGTGGTGCGTGACGAGCTGGGTGACGTCGCCGACCGGGTCACGGTGGTCGACAACAGCGCCGGGATCCTCGGCGGGATCAAGCTCTGGGAGGCGCCCCAGCTCGGCGACTAGGTCCGCCGACCCGGCCGGGGCGGGCGCGACTCGGGGGTAGCCTCGGCCTCGCCGCTAGGTCGTGGAGCGAAGGTGGGACTCGTGGACGCAGGGACCGGTCGAGCGTCGCTACGCCCCCTGGTCGTGCTGGTCAGCGCGGTGGTCCTGGTCGACACCTTGTTCTTCGAGGCGCTGACCCCGCTCCTCCCGCACTACGAGCACACCCTCGGTCTCTCCAAGACCCAGGTCGGACTGCTGGTGGCGGCCTACCCGGCGGGCACCCTCATCGGTGCGCTCCCCGGTGGCGTGCTGGCGGCGAGGATCGGGGTGCGCAAGGTGATGCTCCTCGGCCTCGGGCTGATGAGCGTCTCGACCCTGGTCTTCGGCTATTCCCACGCCATCGTCACCCTGGACACCGCCCGGTTCGTCCAGGGTCTCGCCGGGTCGTGCACGTGGGCCGGCGGCTTCGCCTGGCTGGCCGCCGTCGCCCCGTCGGACCGTCGGGGGGCGGTGCTCGGTTCGGCCTTCGCCGCCGCCGTGGGTGGGGCGATCCTCGGGCCGGTGATGGGCACCTTGGCCACCCAGGTCGGGACGGGCCCGGTGTTCGCCGCCGCCGCGGTGGCCGGCCTCATCCTCATGTCCCTCAGCTTCCTGCTGCCGGCCCCGCCCCGGGGGGAGGGGCAGGGCCTGCGAGAAGCGCTCCCGGTGGTCCGTGATCGCTGGGTGGCCGGCGGCCTGTGGCTCACGCTGCTGGCCGGGCTGGCGCTCGGGTCCTTCGACGTGCTGGCGCCGCTCCGGCTGAACCGGCTGGGGGCCACCCCGGTGGTCATCGGGGTGGCGTTCGTCGGGGCGGCCGCCGTGGAGACGGTCCTCTCGCCCTTGATCGGCCGGCTGTCGGACCGTCGCGGCCGCCTGTTCACGGTCGAGCTCTCGCTGACGGTGGCGGTGATCGTGGTCCTCCTGGCGCCGTGGGTGCAACCGGCGTGGGTCTTCGTGGTGGTGATCATCCTCGGTGCCCCGTCCTTCGGCACGCTGTTCGTGCCGGCACTCGCCCTGACCAGCGACGGGGCCGAACGTCGGGGCCTGCACCAGGGGCTCGCCTTCGGCATGGGCAACCTCGTCTGGGCGGCCGGCCAGGCCATCGCCGCCGCCGGCAGTGGAGCGCTGGCCCAGGCCACGGCCGATGTCGTGCCCTATGCGCTCCTGGCCCTGGTGCTGGCCGTCACCCTGGTGGCGCTGCGGCCGGCCGGCCGGTCCCGGTTGAGCGGCCTCCCCCTCTGGCTGCCGGGCTGAGGCCGGGCGGGCCCAGCCGGTCGGGCGGAGCCGTTGGGGCCGGTGGTGGTGCGCCGGGTAGAGTGGTGCGCCCGGAAGTTGTCGGCCACCCGCTCGGGCGGTCGAGTGCGCCGGGTCGAAAGCCACACCAGCGCTCGTAGCTCAACGGACTAGAGCATCTGACTACGGATCAGAAGGTTGGGGGTTCGAATCCCTCCGAGCGCGCTGCATTCTCCGGGGAAGGGATCGTCCGTGCTCGCTCCGACACCCACTGCGACGCTTGCGGGAGGTTCGGCGGCCATCGGCCCGACGAGAGGGCGTCCCGGCTGCGTGCTGGACCGCAGCCAGGCGACGGGCGGCGCGTGGGCGGCGCCGGTCCGGCACATCTGATCGATTGGAGGAGCGATGGTCAGCGCGGCACAGGATCCGCAGGCGGTGTCGCCTCCGGCGACGCAACCGTTGCTGACGGCGCTCACGGCCAGTGCCGTGTTCTTGGTGCTCACGATCGACGACGGGGGTGCGTCGGCGACCCGAGAGGTGCTGGCCGATCTCTCCGGGCTCGTCCGTACCGTGGGCTTCCGATCGCCCGAAGGCGGTTTGGCCGTGGTGGCGGGGGTGGGATCGAGCGCCTGGGACCGGTTGTTCACCGGACCTCGGCCGAGCGAGCTCCGACCGTTCGCCGCCATCCACGGCGATCGCCATCGGGCCCCCGCGACACCCGGTGACCTCCTGTTCCACATTCGGGCAGCGACCATGGACCTTTGTTTCGAGCTGGCCTCCCTGGTGGTGGGCCGGCTCCGGGGTTCGGCCACGGTGGTCGATGAGGTCCACGGGTTCAGGTACTTCGACGAGCGTGATCTTCTCGGCTTCGTCGACGGGACGGAGAATCCGAGCGGGGCGGCGGCCGCCAGCGCCGTGGTCGTCGGGGACGAGGATGCATCGTTCGCCGGGGGCAGCTACGTCATCGTCCAGAAGTACCTCCACGACATGGCGGCCTGGAACGCCCTGTCGGTGGAGGACAGGAGCGGGTGATCGGGCGAGCCAAGCTGTCGAACGTGGAGATGGACGACGAGGTGAAGCCCTCGACTTCTCGACGGCAACGACCGGCTCGCTCTTTTTCGTACCTTCCGGGGACTTCCTCGATGACCCACCACCGCTGCCGCACGACGCCGGCGCCGAGGAGACACCATCAGCGCCGCACGACGGGGCCGCTCCGGAAGTGGCAGCGGTCGAGTCCTTGGCGATCGGCGGACGACCGAACTAGCGGCGACGGTCCGAAAGCCCCCCGGGCCAGCGGCCGACCGGGTCCCGAGACCCGGTGGCTCCGCCCAGGGCACCATCGATGGGGTTCGCGGCCGATCAGCGGTAGAGATCGGCCACGGCGATGATGTCCCGGTCGTCGAAGCCGTGCTCGATTGCCGCCTCATAGACATCACGCACCGCCGGCGCCAACCGGAGCTCGTGGCCGCCGGCCAGGGCCGTGGCGATGGCCAGTCGCGCATCCTTGGCGGCCAGGACGGTCGTCCACCAGGTTGGGCCGGAACCGGTGACCAGCGCATCGAATCGGTTCAGCAAGCCGGGGGCCACCATCGGGGAGTCGCGCAGCAACTCGCTGAGTTGCTCGTCGCTGAGCCCTCCGGCGCGGGCCACGGTCAGTGATTCGGCCAGCGTGGCCAGGCCCGACAGGAGCAACAGGTTGACGGCGAGCTTCGCCGTCGACGCCTTCTCCGGGCGGTCGTAGCGCTTGACCGTTCCGCCCAAACTTTCGAGCAGTGGCCGCAACCGGTCGACGGCCTCGGCGTCGCCTCCGGCCAGGTACGTGGCCGTGCCCGCCGCCACCGCCTGCGGGGCACCGAGGATGGGCAGCGCGACGAAGTGGGGCGCCCGGTCGGCGAGCTCGGTGCTCAATTTCGGTGAGATGGTCGACGCGTCGGCGTAGACGCCCGACCCGATGTTCGCCAGGACGCCGTCGGTACCGAGTGCCAGCTCCCGCACCGCGTCGTCATTGGCCAGGCAGCTGATGACGACGGCGGCGGTAGCAGCCGCCATCGCCGGGCTGTCCGCCTCTGCGGCCCCCGCCGCCACCAGTTCGTCCGCTCGGCCGCCGGTCCGGTTCCACACCGTCACGGCGTGCCCACCCTGTTGCAGACGGAGGGCGACGGCGTGTCCCATCCGTCCCAGCCCGAGTACGGCGACCCTCATGGCAGGTACCTCCGGTTCGTGGCCGTCCGGGTCGGCGGCATTCCGTCAGTGCGTCGACCGCTTTTTGGGCGGCAACGTGCGGGCGAACCCGACTCCACGCCTGACCCACGGCTCCAATTGGCGCTTGGTTCGGACATCGTCGGCACCGACCCGCAGCCATCCGTGCATGGTCCGTGCCCCCATGACGGCCGGTTCGGCCTTGGTCGTTGCCGCCAGTTGAGCGGCGTCTGCGGTCCCCACCCGAACCAGCACGCCTCCCTGACCGCTGGCGGCGATGGCCAAGTTGCCGTCGACGAGAAACGACAGGCCTCCGAACATCGCCTGTTCGCGCACGCCCGCTTCCTGGGCGGTCAGCTCCCGGATCCGATTGACGAGGTCGTCGTCGTAGGGCACCGACCTCCACTGTACGGCAGCCCCGGGGAGTTTGGCCTCGTCGGCACTGGCGGCCAGGATGCTGGTGTTTACTGGGGGCATGCCTCTCACCGGTGAGTACGAGCCCAGTCCGTCGAGCTGGGCGGCCGACCAGGTCGCCCTCTACGAGAGCTCCGGCGGGACCGAGGGCACCACGCTGTACGACCTGCCGGTCATCATCCTGACCACCACCGGGGCGAAGTCCAAGAAGCTCCGCAAGACCCCCCTGATGCGGGTGGAGCACGACGGCCGCTACGCCGTGGTGGCCTCCATGGGTGGGGCGCCCACGCACCCGGTCTGGTACTTCAATCTGCTGGCCGACCCCCACGTCGAGCTCCAGGACGGTCCGGCCAAGGCCGACTACGTGGCCCGTGAGGTCACCGGCGACGAGAAGGCCACCTGGTGGGGCTACGCCGTCGCCGCCTACCCGCCCTACGACGAGTACCAGGCGAAGACCGACCGGGAGATCCCGGTGTTCGTGCTGGAGCCCACCGACACCTGAGTCGCACCGGCCGAGCGCCGCGGCGGCCGTCCCGGGGCCCGCACCCCCGCCGGTCCCACCGTCCTCCCGCCCGGCGTCCACCCCGGATGCCGCCGTTCGGCGGGTCGGCATGGTTTGATGCCCGGTGGACCGCGGGTGTCCGGGGTCGGCTGACGAGAGAATCGAGCGTGATGTGAGGACCAGGACGTCGGCCGCCGGCCGTCAGGGGACCGGACGACGGTCCCGCAGGACCTTGGGCACCGGACTGGCGGTGTTCGTCGTCACCGTGGCGCTGAGCGGTTCGGTGGCCGGCGCGGCCGACACGACCACGACGGACTCGACCACCACCGCCCCGACCACCACGTCGACCACCACGTCGCCGCCCCGACCACGACGACGACGACGACGGCGCCGACCACCACCACGACGACGACGACGGCGCCGACCACCACGACGACCACCGAGCCGCCGACCACCACGACGACGGCGGCCTCGTCGACGTCCAGCTCGGCCCCGGTCGGCTGGATCATCGCCGGCGTGGTCCTGTTGCTGCTGATCATCCTGACCATCGTGTTGTTGGTCCGGGCCCGCTCCCGGCAACGGCTGGGTGTCGCCTGGCGCCAGGAGGTCGAGCCCGTCGTGGCCCAGGCCACCATGGTCCGGGACCGACTGATGAGCGGCCAGGCGACCGACCCGGCCGGTCGCGCCGCCACCGGCCAGCAGCTCGAGAGCGTCACCTCGAGCTTGAACCGGATCGCCGGGGATGCTCCGGACGAGGAGGCCACGGCGGCGGCCAACGCCGTCGCCGAGAACCTGCGCGCCCTGTCATTCGCCCAGGAGGCGGCCGGCCTGCTGCGCAGCGGAACGGTGCCGCCGACGGGCGAGCAGCTGGCCCAGGCCGATCAGACGTCCCGGACCCAGCTGGCCCGGCTCGATGCGTCGATCGCCCAGCTGCGGGCCCAGGCCGGATCGCCCGGCGGCCCGCCGAGGCGCTGAGGCTGGCGCGTTCGAGATCGATGCGTCAGCCGGTGGTCCGTCGGCGGTAGAGGACAGCGGCCAGCGGGACGAAGATGGCCAAGAGCACGACCGACCAGGCGAGAGCGGCCTCGACCGGATGCTGCATCGGCCAGGCCTGGATCGAGGCCGACGGATTGGGGTTCCCGAACAGGTGCCGGACAGCGGCGGTCACGGCAC
This sequence comes from uncultured Acidimicrobiaceae bacterium, assembly GCA_963730735.1. GTDB lineage: Bacteria > Actinomycetota > Acidimicrobiia > Acidimicrobiales > RAAP-2 > CAVSSX01. Next base: position 3,018 of record CAVSSX010000004.1, on the reverse strand, counting down.
TCACCGGGTTCCAGGTGGCGATGGCCTGCAGCCAGCCGGGCATGTTGTTCGTCGGCACCAGGGCGTTCGACACGATGGCCAGGGGGAACAGGATGATGAGCCCGATCCCCTGGGCCGACTCGGGGCCCTTGGAGACGATCCCGAGGCAGCCGCAGCCCCACGACAGGGCGTAGGCGAACAGCAGGGCGATGGCGTAGCCCCCGATGATCGAGGGGGCGCTGGCGCCGAACCGCCACCCGATGGCCAGGCCGGTCAGGGTCACGATGGCCACGCAGAGGGCGGCCGACAGCACGTCGGCCACCGATCGACCGACCAGGACGGCGGACCGCCACATGGGCAGGGTCCGGAAGCGGTCGATGGCGCCCGACGACAGGTCGGTGCTCAAGCCGACGGCGGTGCCCATGGCCGAGGTCGTGAGGTTCAGCAGCATCAGCCCGGCCAGGGCGAACTCCTTGTAGCTCCCGCCGCTGATCGGCACGCCGGAACCGAAGACGTAGATGAAGAGCAGGGTGAACAGCACCGGTTGGACGGTGACGTCGGAGAGCTGCAGCGGCTCCCGGGCGATGTGCACGAGGTTTCGTCGGGTGAGCACCACGACGTCGTGGAACTTGGCGCCGAGCCAACTGCGCGGCTGACCCAGCGTCGAGGGGAGAGTGGCGGCGAGGGTCATGCCCGGGCTCCTTCGAGTTGGCGGTGGTCGTCGGGGCTGGCGTCGAGCTCGGCGTCGCTGTCGGCCGGGTTGCCGGTCAGGGCGAAGAAGACGTCGTCGAGCGACGGCTGGTGCACCTCGACGTCGTCGACCAGGACGCCCGCCTGGTCGAGGGTCCGCACGACCGCCGTGGCCAGGCCCGAGCCGGTGCGGACGGGCGCCCGGAGCCGACGGCCGTCCTGGCTCTCGTGGATGGCCCCGTCGACCAGTGGTTGGAGGGCGGCGACGGCGCCGGCGTTGGGCGTCGTCAGGGTGACCTCCAGCCGGGCGCCGCCGGTCTGGGCCTTGAGCTCGGCCGACGTGCCCTCGGCGATGACCCGACCGTGGTCGATGACCACGATCCGGTCGGCCAGGTTGTCGGCCTCCTCGAGGTACTGCGTGGTGAGCAGGACGGTGACCCCGTCGCCCACCAGTTCCTGGATGGCTTCCCACACCCGGAGTCGGCTGCTCGGGTCGAGGCCGGTCGTCGGCTCGTCGAGGAACAGCACCGGCGGCCGGGTGACCATGCTGGCGGCCAGGTCGAGGCGCCGGCGCATCCCGCCCGAGTAGCCCTTCATGACCCGGTCGGCGGCGTCGGTCAGCTCGAAGTGGGCCAGCAGGTCGGTGGCCCGGCTGCGGGCGGCCCGCCGACGCAGCCCGCTCAGTTCGCCGATCATGACCAGGTTCTGGCGCCCGGTGAGGGCCTCGTCGAGGGTGGCGTCCTGGGCCGTCACGCCGATCTGACGGCGGACCGACGCGGCCTCGGTGACCACGTCGAACCCGGCCACCCGGGCGTGCCCACCGTCGGGCACGGCCAGGGTGGTGAGGATGCGCACGGCGGTGGTCTTGCCGGCTCCGTTGGGCCCGAGCACTCCGAGGATGGCGCCGGCCGGCACGGACAGGTCCACCCCGGCCAGGGCCACGGTGTCCCCGTAGCGCTTCTGCAGGCCTTCGGCCTCGATCATCGTCTGCTCACCCATGCTGCCCCTGTCGGTCGTGGGGTTCCCTACTTGCCGCATGGTAAGCACGAACTTGCCGGTCGTCAAGTAGAATCTTGTCATGGCTACACGCATGTCCCGCGCCACACCCGTCGTCGAGACGGAGGGCGATCCGACCGACGGGCCCGCCTCCACTCGGCAGCGAATCCTGGACATCGCCCTCGACCTGTTCACCGAGAAGGGCTACGACAAGACCTCGCTGCGGGAGATCGCCGCCGAGTTGGGGTTCTCGAAGGCGGCCGTCTACTACCACTTCGCCAGCAAGGACGACATCCTGCTCGCCCTGCACCAGCGTTTCCACGACGTCACCAAGGAGTCCCTGGAGCGGCTCGACGGCAAGTCGATGGACCTGCGGCGGTGGGCCGAGGTGCTCGACGAGTTCATCGACAAGATGCTGGCCAACCGCCGGCTGTTCGTGATGCACGAGCGCAACCGGGCGGCGTTCGAGCAGCTGCACCAGAGCAAGGAGCACGAGCAGAACCACGACGACATCGAGGAGCGCTTGCGTCGACTGCTGACCGACTCGAAGGTGGCGCTGCCGACCGTGTCCGGATCGCCACCTCGATCGGGGCCGTCATGGGAGGCCTGCTCCTGTCGGGGGAGGCCTTCCAGGACGTGCCGACGGCCACGCTCGGCAGCCTCCTGCGCGAGTCGGTGCACGACCTCCTCGCCGTGACCAAGGCCGCCCGTCGTGGCCCCTCGGCCACTGGCCGGGCGCCGGTGGCGGCCGACCCCGACCCCGCCTAGTTCTGCCGCGCCGGCGGGCGCTCAAGTCAGTCCAGGATCTCCACCGCCGACAGCCCGGCCGCCGTCAACGCCTGCAGCACCGTCTCGGTGTGGTGCCGGTCCCGGCACTCGATGTCGAGCTCGACCAGGACCCGTCGCGAGGTGATGGGTGGGAAATGGCGACTGTGGGCGACCTCGACGATGTTGGCCCCCGCCGCACCGAGGAGCGTGGCCAGCCGGGCCAGCTCGCCGGGGACGTCGGACACCTCCACCCGGATCCGGGCCAGCCGGCCCGATCGCACCAGGCTCCGCATGATGACCGAGGCCAGCACCCGGGGGTCGATGTTGCCGCCGGTGAGGATGAGGCCCACCCGTCGTCCGGCGAACCGGGTCGGGTCGTCGAGCACCGCCGCCAGGGCGGCCGCCCCGGCGCCCTCGGCGACCGTCTTCTCGATCTCGACCAACAGACCCACCGCCTGCTCGATGCGGTCCTCGGACACCGCCACCACGTCGTCGACCAGCGCCTCAATGAGCGGCGTGGTGAGCCGGCCGGGTGTGGTCACGGCGATGCCCTCGGCGATCGTGCTGGGCGAGCCCGGGGCCCCA
>CAVSSX010000003.1:0-6693 GCA_963730735.1 uncultured Acidimicrobiaceae bacterium | reverse complement strand
GGCTCGTCGGCCCGCCGGCCGGCGGGCCGCGTCGTTGACATTCGGCTGACCATCGCCCAGAGTCTTTCCAGATAGGGAACAGCACATTCGCATATACGAATACGTCGCACCCACGAACAACACGGCGGCCGCCGCCCGGAACGAAGGAGCACGATGAAGCTCGACCTCCTCTACGAGATCGACGTCCCCCGACCCTGGGCCAAGCCCCATCCGTGGGGGCAACGGGAAGCCGAGCAGCAGAAGTACGCCGAGGCCTTCGAGCAGATCAAGCTGGCCGACCAGCTCGGCTTCCACACCACCTGGCACGTGGAGCACCACTTCCGGGAGGGTCGGTCGCACTCGCCGTCCTCCGAGGTGATCCTGGGGGCGCTGTCCCAGTGCACGGAGCAGATCCACCTGGGCTTCGGCGTGGCGCTCATGCCCCACCAGTTCATCCACCCGGCCCGGGTGGCCGAGAAGGTGGCCACGGTGGACGTCCTGTCCAAGGGCCGGGTGGAGTGGGGCACCGGCCGGTCGACGCCGATGGAGCAGACCGCCTTCGGGGTGGACCCGGCGCGGAGCAAGGACCAGTGGCGGGCCGCGGTGCAGACGGTGGTGGGCATGTGGGAGTCCGAGTACTACGAGGAGCACAGCGAGTTCCTCGACTTCCCCCGCCGGATGGTGACCCCCAAGCCGGTGCAGGACCCCCACCCGCCGGCGTGGATGGCCGGCGTCAGCCCGGGTTCGGCGGCCATCGCCGGCGAGGCCGGCCTCGGCCTCCTGGCCATGTCGATCATGAACCCCCTCGAGACGACGGCGGCCACCATCGCCCGCTACCGGGCCGCCGCCGCCAACCCGACGCCCCTCACCCGGGTCGTCAACAACAAGGTGGCCGCCTACACGCTGGTGCACTGCGCCGACACGATGGCGGCGGCCGAGGCCAACGGCATCTGGGAGTCCGTCTGGTGGTGGTACCAGCACCTGGCCGAGTTCACCCTCGAGTGGGAGTTCCCGCACTTCTCCGAGGAAGAGCGCGACCGGATGTTCCCCATCCTCACCTCGCGGGCCAACGGCGAGTTCGACCTCCGGGAGTTCGACGAGGCCGACATGGTGATCGTCGGCGACCCCGAGCGCTGCTACCAGAAGATGTGCCACTACGCCGACATCGGCATCGACGAGCTCATCTGCTTCGTCGAGTTCGGCCACCTGCCGCACGAGTCGGTCATGCGGACCATCGAGCTGCTCGGCAAGGAGCTCATCCCGGCCCTCGAGGCCTACCAGCCGTCGCGATGACGACGCCGATCGTCGAGGACCGGGTACCCGACTACGGCTCCCTGCTGCGGCTGGACGGGAAGGGCTTCGTGGTCCTCGGAGCGGGCCAGGGCATCGGGCGCCAGACCGCCCACGCCCTCTCGTCGCAGGGTGCCCGGGTCCTGTGCGCCGACATCGACGCCGCCCGGGCGGCCGTGGTGGCCGAGGAGGTCGGTGGCGTCCCCTGGGAGATCGACGCCCGGCACGCCACCGAGGTCCAGCGGGCGGTGCAGGAGGCTCCCCGGCAGCTGGGCGATCTCTCCGGGGTGGTCGACATCATCGGGGTGGCCCGTTGGGCGGCGCTGGTGGACATGGACGAGACCGACTGGGACTGGTGCCAGGACATGGTGCTGCGCCACGCCTTCCACCTGGTGAAGTACGCCGGTCGAGCCCTCACGGCCAACGGCGGCGGCACCATGGTGTTCGTGGCGTCGATCAGCGGCATCACGAGCGCCCCCTTCCACGCCGCCTACGGCGCCGCCAAGGCCGGCCTGCTGTCGCTGGTGCGCTCGGCGGCCATCGAGCTGCGGTCGGCCGGGGTGCGGGTGAACGCCGTGGCCCCGGGCATCACGGCCACGCCACGGGCCATCGCCTCTCGGGGCCTGACCGAGGAGGACCTCGAGAACGGGTCGCTCGAGACGCTCGGCCGGACCAGTGACATGGCCTCGGCCATCCTGTTCCTCTCCTCGGGCCTGTCCCGCTACGTCACCGGCCAGTCCCTCACCGTCGACGGGGGCCTCCTGACGAAATCGCCCCTCGGCCACACCCGACCGCCGGTGGCCGCCGGCGGGGCGCTGGGCGACGCCGGGTGGGCGCCGTCGTCGTCCGGGCCGACCTGAACCGCCCCACGCCGCCGCTCTCCACCAGGGTTCCAGCCCGGGCCCGCAGTAGGCTGCGGCGTCGTCGGGGGCGAGGTCGCTGACGGCGCCACGGCACGAGGTAGGGGCGGGGGCATGTCGACCAACAGGACGAGTCCGGCCGTCGAGCGCTCACTCGACCTGTTGAACTTCCTGGCCGAGCACGAGTCCGAGACCTTCACCCTCTCCGAGTTGTCCCGCCGCCTCAACCTGGCCAAGGCCACCGGCCACACCATCTTGGCCACCCTGGTCAAGGCGGGCTACGTCTCGAGGAACGCCCACCGCCAGTACTACCTCGGCCCGGCGGTCATCGCCCTGGGCGAGGCGGCGTCCGGGCAGAACCGGGCGGTGGCCCTGGGTCAGGAGGCGGCCGCCCGCCTGGCGACCGAGCTCGGTCTGGAGTGCCTCCTCACGGCCGTGGTCGAGGACGCCATCCTGGTGGTCGGCAAGACCAGGGTCGAAGAGCCCCGGGGCGAGCTGCTGGTCCTGCCGGTGGCCCGACGGATCCCGCTGGTCCCGCCGATCGGGGCGATCTTCGTGGCCTGGTGGGAGGAGGAGCGGCTCCGGGGCTGGCTCGACGAGGTCATGGCCGGCTGGGACGCCGGCCGGTGCCGGCGGTTCGTCGCCTCGCTCGAGGTGGTGCGCCGGCGCGGGTACTCGGTGAGTGCCATCGCCAGCGACAGCATCGACCGGGTGCGGAGCCTGCTGGCGTCGGTCGACGTCCTGTCGGACGAGAGCGACCTCGCCGACACCTTCGACCAGTTCCTGGACCAGGCGCAGTTCAGCGAGGGGTACATGGTCGGTGACCTGGTGGCGGGCCAGCGCTACGACCTCTCGAGCTTGGCCGCCCCCGTGTTCGACCGAGCGGGGGGCGTGGCCCTGGCCATGACCTTGAAGGGGTTCAGCTGCCCGGTCGACCAGACCGAGATCGAGTCGATGGCCACGTCGCTCCTCCGGGCCGCCCAGTCCGTGACCGACGCCATCGGTGGCCGCCGGCCGGCCCAGGGCTGAGCCATCACCTCGCGGCGGCGGGCCGTCACCTCGCGGCGGGCCGTCGCCGGATGGAAGCACCATTCCATAGAGTGGAACAATGGTCGAGAGGCCCCGGCGAGTCGCGGGGCCAGTAGAGGCGAGGTGCGCGCATGACGACGTCGTTGCAGCCGGACAGCGAAGGACGGGTGGCCGTACTCGGCGCCGGGCGGAGCCCGTTCGGCAAATTCGGTGGCAGCCTGCGGGAAGCGACCCTGCCCGAGCTGGCCTCGGCGGTGATCCCCCAGGTCCTCGAGCGGGCCGGCGCGTCCGGCGACGAGGTGGACCAGCTCGTCTTCGGGGTGAACTTCCCCGGCTCTGACCGCTCCATCGCCCGGCAGATCCTGCTGCGGTCCGGCATCCCAGCCGACCGCAACGCCTACACCGTCGACCGGGCCTGCTGCAGCTCGCTCACGGCCTTGGCCGCCGCCTCGCGATCGTTGCGGCTCGGGGAGGCCACGCTGGCCGTGGCCGGCGGCGTCGAGAACCTCTCCCGGGTGCCCTACTACCTCGAGAACGTCCGCTGGGGCCACAAGCTGGGCGACATCACCCTCGGCGACCAGCTGGTCATCTCGTGCCCGTACACGCACGAGCCCCGGGCCCGACAGGCCGCCCGCGAGGCTCTGGAGAACGGCATCGGACGCGAGGAGCAGGACGCCTGGGCGCTGCGGAGCCAGGAGCGCTACGCCAAGGCCCTGGCCAACGGGTGGCCGGACGAGGAGATCCTCGCCGTACCGGGCGTCGACGAGCGGGGTCGCGAGACCCTCTTCGAGCGCGACGAGGTGCCGAGGCCCGACACCACCGCCGAGCGCCTGGCCGCGCTGGCCACGGTCTACGGCAGCGAGACCGTCACGCCGGGGAACGCCCCGGACCTCTCGAGTGGGACGTCGGCCCTGGTGCTGGCCGGGCTGGACCGGGCGAGCGCCGACGGCCGGCGGGTGCTCGGCACGCTGCGGGCCTTCGCCGCCGTCTCCGGCGAGCCGGCCCGCATCGCCTCGATCCCGGCCGTGGCCATCCGGGCCGCCCTGGACCGGGCCGGGCTGACCCTGGACGACATCGACGTCATCGAGGTGAACGAGGCCTTCGCCGCTGTCCCGCTGGTCACCACCCTGAAGCTGGCCGACGGGGACGCCGGCCGGGCCGAGCAGCTCCGGGCCAAGACCAACGTGAACGGCGGGTCGGTGGCCATCGGCCACCCGACCGGGGCCACCGCCGGCCGGATGGTGCTCACGGCCATGAACGAGCTGCGACGCCGAGGTGGCGGCCGGGCCGTGGTGGCCCTCTGCGGTGGGATCGGCGAGGGTGAAGCGGTGGTGGTCGAGGTCGACCCGGCCTCCGTGGCCGCCTGAGCCACGGCGAGGAGGGGGAGCGATCATGGCACTCGACGCCGAGACGTATCGGGACTGGCAGGAGCGGGCGGCGCCCCGGCTCGGCCACGACGCGGGTGACGACGCCACCCACTCGGGCCTGCCCGTGCGGTCGGTGTACACGCCGCTCGACGTCACCGAGGCACCGAGCGAGGAGGAGCTGGCCCGCTACGGCGACCGGCTCGGTCTGCCCGGCGAGGCCCCGTTCACCCGGGGCATCCGGCCCGGCATGTACCGCGAGGGCCACTGGGTCATGGGGATGTACTCCGGCCAGGCGTCACCGAGCGAGACCAACCAGCGGATCCGAACCCTGCTCTCGGCCGGTCAGACCGGCTTCTCGGTGGCCCTCGACCTCCCGACCCAGGTGGGGTTGGACTCCGACCACCCGCTGGCCCGGGGCGAGGTCGGTCGGGTCGGTGTGCCCATCGACTGCCTCGGCGACATGGTCGAACTGCTCGATGGCGTCCCGCTCGACACGGTGAGCCAGATCCGCACGACGGCCAACTCGATCGGACCCTTGGCGGTGGCGCTGTTCACCGCCGCCGCCAAGGTGCACGGCTACTCGCCGTCCTCGTTCAAGGTGATGCTGCAGAACGACGTGCTGAAGGAGTACGTCGCCCGGCACACCCAGATCTTCCCGTACCGCCCGGGCCGGGACTTCTCGGTGGACGTGATCGAGTACTGCGCCAAGGAGCTGCCCCACTGGGAGCCGATCGAGTTCTGCGGCTACCACATCCGTGACGCCGGGGCCACGGCCGTCCAGGAGGTGGCCATCGCCATCACCAACGGGCTCGAGTACATCCGCTGCGCCGTGGAGCGCGGCATGCCGGTCGAATCGTTCGCCCACTCGGTGTACATGTTCCTGTCCTCGGGTCTCGACATCTTCGAGGAGGTGGCGAAGTTCCGGGCGGCCCGCCGCATCTGGTCCGACGTGCTCGAGGAGCGCTTCGGGGTGACCGACCCCTCCAGCCGGGCGCTCAACATCTTCTGCTACACCCTGGGCGGCTACCAGACGGCCGCCGAGCCCCTGAACAACGTGGTCCGGATCTCGTACCAGGCGCTGGCGGCGGTCCTGGGCGGGGTCCAGACGCTGGCCTCGTCGTCCTTCGACGAGGCCCTCGGGATCCCGAGCCGAGAGGCGGCGCACCTGGGCCTGCGCACCCAGCAGATTCTGGCGCTCGAGACCGGGGTGACCCGCTCGGCCGACCCGCTCGGCGGCTCGTACCTGGTCGAAGCGCTGACCGACCAGCTCGAGGGGGACATCCGGGCCTACATGACCCGCATCGACGAGCACGGTGGGGCGATCGGGGCCCTCGAGAACGGGTTCCTCGAAGCCGAGATCGACGAGCAGGCCTTCGCCGTGCAGCGACGCATCGACAACGGTGAGCAGCCGGTGGTCGGGGTCAACCGCCACGTGCTGGCCGACCCGCCGACCTTCCTGCCGGCCCCGCCGGCGCCCCGGGACCTGAACGAGACCGAGGCCACCCAGGTGGAGGCCCTGGCGCGGCTGCGCCGTGACCGGGACAGTGCCGCCGTCGAGCAGGTCCTCGACGGGGTCCGGGGATCGGCTCGCGCCGGGACCAACACGATTCCATCGATCATCAGCGCCATCGAGGCGAACGCCACCGTCGGGGAGATCTGTCAGGCCCTGGCCGACATTTGGGGGAGATTCGGTGCCCATCATTCCTGAGCTGGTCGAGCGGTCGGTCCTGGCCTATGGGCCGCGTACCGCCGTCGTCGACGGCCCCCGATCGCTCACCTACACCGAGGTGGGGGACCGGTCGGGACGACTGGCCAATGCCCTCGGAACCCTCACGGCCGAGCCGGGCGCCCGGGTGGCGACCCTCATGCGGAACCGTCTCGAGTACATCGAGTGCGACTTCGGCATCGCCCGGGCCGGGATGGTCAAGGTCCCGATCAACCCCCGGCTGTCCGACGACGAACGCCGGTACATCCTGGCCGACTCCGGGGCCACCGTCCTGTTGACCGAGTCGGCCGAGCGGGAGCGCCTGGAGGGCATCCTGGCCGGGTTGCGCACCCGGCCCGAGGTGGTCGACGTCGACGGGGCCGGGGCCGGCCTCGACTACGCGGCCCTGTTGGCCTCGGCGTCGCCCCGCCCCGCCCCGCTGGCCACCGATCCCGAGCGGCTC
>CAVSSX010000002.1:0-44351 GCA_963730735.1 uncultured Acidimicrobiaceae bacterium | reverse complement strand
AGCCAGCCCGACCCCCGGCGTCGGACCGCTCCCCTCGGTCTCGTCAGGGTCGTCCGTCTAGCTCGCTGACGTCCTACGCGGAGCACGGGTAGGCGGCGCGTCAGTCCAGCTCCATCGTGGAGCTGTGACACCATGGCCCATGGTTGGCGGTGCTCCAAAGGGAGACGCTGGATCGAGCCCCGTTGCGCTGGCCACCGTTGCCAGAGAGTGGCTCCGACTTGGCTGCATCGGATTTGGCGGCCCGCCCACCCACATCGTCCTGCTCCGCCGCATGTGCGTCGAGGAGCGCAACTGGATCGAAGCGGGAGAGTTCGAGGATGCCATTGCCACGACGAACCTGCTGCCCGGGCCGTCGTCCACGCAGCTCGCCATTTACTGTGCCTGGCGGCTGCGGGGGGCCGTCGGGGCCATCGTGGGCGGGCTGTGCTTCATCGTCCCCGGTCTCGTGCTCATCCTGGCCCTCTCGGCCGTGTTCCTGGCCAACCACCCTCCCGACTGGGTGCTCGGGGCGGCGGCGGGCGCGGGGGCGGCCGTCCCGGCGGTGGCTCTCCACGCAGCGCGTGGCCTGATCCCGGCGAGCTGGAAACGCATCGGCACCGAGCGCCGCCAGCGGGCCCGCTGGATCGCCTATGCCCTCATCGGTGGGGCCGCTGCGGCCACCGTTGGCCCGTACCTCGTGGTGGTGCTCCTGGCCTGCGGACTGATCGAGATCGCCGTGCGGCGACAGGGCCGGTCGCTCGGGCCGGCCCACGCCGTCGTCCCTGCCCTCGCCACCCATGCCGCCGGTGTCGGTGGCCTGGGTGCGCTGGCGTGGGTGGCGTTGAAGGTCGGTGCCCTCTCCTACGGCGGGGGGTTCGTGATCATCCCCCTGATGCAGCACGACGCCGTGAACACCTACCACTGGATGACCGGTGCGCAGTTCCTGAACGCCGTCGCCCTCGGGCAGATCACCCCGGGCCCGGTTGTCCAGACCGTGGCGGTCGTGGGGTACGCCGCCGGAGGCGTGGGGGGCGGGCTACTTGCCGCCCTGATCGCCTTCGCCCCGTCGTTCGTGTTCGTCCTGGTCGGTGGTCGGCATTTCGACCAAATCCGCGCCAACAGCGCCGTTGAGTCCTTCCTGACCGGCGCCGGGCCGGCGGTCATCGGAGCGATCGCCGGCTCCGCTATCCCTCTCGGCCTGTCGTTCCAACACCTCTGGCAGATCCCTGTGCTGGTCGGGGCGTTGGTCTGGCTGTTCGTCGTGCGGCGGGGCGTGGTGACTGCCCTGCTCCTATCGGGGGCTGTCGGCGTTCTCCTGGCCCTCGGAGGAGTCCCGGCCTGACCCATGGCACGCGCTCGGCCGGACCGGCGCCGGCAACCCGCGGTCCACCAGGTCGTGTGGTCCGGCGCCAGTCCCTCACGCTTGGCGAAGGCCCAGCAGGTCGTCGTGGACGGGGGCGGCATCGTCGGGGGCCGAGATCACCAGCCACCACGCCAGATCCGACACCGTCAGGTCGAACGCGAAGAACGGGCAGCACGCTTGCTCCAACCGGGCCAGGTGCGTGGCGTCCATGACGGCCTCGTCGCCCTCGACCAACCGCAGCCGAGCTGTCGAGTCATCGCCGACGACCTCGACGACCCGCCCGTGCAGAAAAGCCCGCCACTCGCCCACCCTGGCGGCGTAGTCGGCATCGACCAACGAACGGGCAATGGGCACTCGGGCCATACCGGCAGGCTCATCAGCCCGGCGCTGGCCGCAGGTGGCCCCGAAGGGCCAGGCCGGACCATATGGATTCGACGACGCCGAATGGCCAGACCCCGACAGGAGGCCGGAGGCGCTCGATGCCAGGCGTCCCACTGCAAAGAACAGGATGAAACGCCGCCCCCGCCGCTCCGGCGTGTACCTGCCCCTCATGAACGAGACGGCGCCGGCGCCGTAGAGGGTGATGGCCAGGCTCGACACCTGACCAATGTGCCAGTCATCCAGCCGGGTCCGACCGGTGTTCGGTAGACACAGCTGAGGCGCTGACCAGGAAGAATGACCAGCAGGTAGGGTGAAGGACGTGGGACTGTTCGACACCCTGCTCGGTAGGACCAAGCCGGTCCGGGCCAACCTGGACGCCCTCTTCGCGCTCCCTTCGGCGGCGATCACCCTCCAGACGGCGGCCGGGTTGGTGTCGTCGACCAATGCCGGGGTCTGCTGGAAGCCCCCCGCCGGCCAGTCGCCCGAGGACGTCCAGCGCGAGATCGGCGAGCTCCTGGCGATGCCCGACGACCCGGCCACGCCGGCCAGCCTGGACACCGAGGACTCGGCCGGGGCCCCCACCCCACCGTCCAGCCCGGCCGAGGTGGGTGGGCTTTCCCAGGCCGAGGACGCCTACGGCTACCGCTGGCTGCTGCTCGACGACCCGGACATGGAAAGCCTGGTCACCCGGGCCCACCTGGTGAACTCGACCCTGACCGACGCCGGCTGGGGCCCGCAGCTCCTGTGCTCGGTGTTCGGCTTCGTCCCCGGCCCGGGGGCGGCGGCCGACGTCCGCTCCCTCTACCTGGTGTACCTCTACAAGCGGGGCACCTTCTACCCGTTCGCCCCCGACGGCCGAGAGCACCGGGACACCGAACTCGAGTTCCGCATCCGGGCCGTCCTCGGGAGCGACCTCCCGGTCGAGACCGACCTCGCCCGCTGGTTCCCCCTCTGGGAGCTCCCCGTCCGCTGACCGGGTTCACCTGCTCGTCGCGCGGGCCCGTCGCTACACTTCGCCAGCGATGAGCCCCGAACTCGGCGACGACCCCACGGGACAGCGGCACATCCCGCTCGACGAAGCCGTCAATTTCCGGGACCTGGGCGGCTACCCGACCGCCGGCGGCGGCCGGGTGCGGTGGCGCCTCGTGTTCCGGGCCGACGGCCTGACCCGCCTCTCCCCCGCCGACCTCCAGGTCGTGGCGTCACTCGGCGTCGGGACCGTGCTGGACCTGCGCACGACCGGCGAGGTCGACGAGGCTCGGTTCGCCGTGGACGTGGTGCCGGTCGACTTCCACCACCTGCCGTTCCTCGACACGTTGCCCGACCCCGAGCGCTTCACGGTGGCCCCGGGACTGCTCGGCGCCCAGTACCACGACATGACCCGTGACGCCGCCCCTCAGATCGCCCGGGCGTTCGAGGTCATCGCCGGCGCCGGGCCCCGGGGCGTGGTGTTCCACTGCGCCGCCGGCAAGGATCGGACCGGCGTGCTGGCCGCCCTCCTCCTGGCCCTGCTCGAGGTGCCCGACGACGAGATCCTGGCCGACTACGCCCTGAGCGCCGAGGCCATGGCCCGACTGCGGCGCAAGCTCGTCGATCGCTACCCCGAGCGACGCACCGCCATCGAGGCGGCCGACGCCATGTTCGCCGCCGACCCGGCGAACATCGCCGACCTGCTCGCCCGGCTGCGAGAGCGCCACGGCTCGATCGAAGGGTACCGCGCGGGCCATCGGCGTAACCGACGACACCGTGGCCCGGCTGCGGGACCGGCTGGTGGAGACCACCCCCGCCTAGGCGGCTCCCTCGGTTAGGCGCCGCCGTCGTCCAGGCGGTCGATGGCCGTCGCCAGCTCCACGTCCTTGGTGGTGATGCCCCCGTCGGAGTGGGTGACCAGTCGGAGGGTCACGGTGTCCCAGCGCAGATCGATGTCGGGGTGGTGGTCGGCCGCCTCGGCCAGCGCCCCGACCCGGTTCACGTAGTCGAGCGACCCGGCGAAGTCGCCCCGCTTGGCCTCCTTGACCAGCGCCCCGTCGACGTGTGCCCACGCCAGACCCCGTCGCGCAGGGCCGCAGCCACCTCGGCGTCACTCAGGACCGTCGCCATGTCCGTCCTCCTCGTTGGTTCCGACCGGCGGCGCACTGCGCCGCGGCTCAGGGATGGGTCATCTCCTCGGGCCGGACGGCCCCGTCGAACTCCTCCCCGGTGAGGAAGCCCAGGTCCATGGCCGCCTCACGCAGGGTCGTGCCCTCCTTGTGGGCCTTCTTGGCCACCTGCGCCGACCGGTCGTAGCCGATCAGCGGGTTGAGCGCCGTCACCAGCATCAGGGAGTTCTGCAGGTGCCGGTCGATCTGGGCCAGGTTGGGCTCGAAGCCCTCGACACAGAACTCCCGGAAGCCGCGGCAGGCGTCGGCCAGCAGCGTCACCGAGTGCAACACGTTGTGGATGATCACCGGCTTGCACACGTTGAGCTCGAGGTTGCCCCGCGAGCCGGCCACGGCCACGGCGGCGTCGTTCCCGATCACCTGGATGCAGACCATGATCATGGCTTCGCTCTGGGTCGGGTTGACCTTGCCCGGCATGATCGAGGAGCCCGGCTCGTTCTCGGGCAGCATCAGCTCCCCGAGCCCGCTGCGGGGGCCCGAGCCGAGCCACCGGAAGTCGTCGGCGATCTTGGTCAGCGAGACGGCCAGGGTGCGCAGGGCCCCGCTCGCCCACACCAGGGCGTCGTGGGCCGCCAGGGCGGCGAACTTGTTCGGCGCGGTGACGAACGGCAGGCCGGTCAGCTCGGCGATCTTGGCCGCCACGCGCGCCCCGAACTCGGGGTGGGTGTTGAGGCCGGTGCCGACGGCGCTCCCGCCGGCGGCCAGCTCGTAGAGGCCGCCCAGGCACTGCTCGAGCCGCTCGAGGTCGGCGTCGAGCTGGGCCACGTAGCCCGAGATCTCCTGGCCGAGGGTCAACGGCACGGCGTCCATCAGGTGCGTCCGGCCGATCTTGGTGACGTCCTGGTAGGCGTCGGCCCGGCTGGCCAGGGCGTCGCGCAGCGCCCGGACCGAGGGCACCAGGCGCTGGGTGATCTGCTCGACGGCGGCGATGTGCATGGCCGTCGGGAAGGTGTCGTTGGAGGACTGGGACATGTTGACGTGGTCGTTCGGGTGCACCGGCGACTTGGTGCCCATCACCCCCCCGTCGAGCTGGATGGCCCGGTTCGAGATGACCTCGTTGGCGTTCATGTTGGTCTGCGTCCCGCTGCCGGTCTGCCAGATCCGCAAGGGGAACTCGTCGTCCAGCTTGCCGTCGGACACCTCGCGGGCGGCGGTGGCGATGAGGTCGGCCAGATGCCCGTCGAGCTTGCCCAGGTCGGCGTTGGTCCGGGCCGACGCCTCCTTCAAGATGCCGAACGCCCGGATCAACGACGGCGGCATCGTGTCGTGACCGATGTCGAAGTGGTGGAGCGACCGGGCGGTCTGCGCCCCCCAGTAGCGGTCGTCGGGCACCTCGATCTCGCCCATGGAGTCGGTCTCGATACGGGTCGTGCTCACTGGTCCTCCCTTTCGTGCCGAGCCAGCATGGGGCGCGACCCGAGCGGAGCGCAAGCAGCCTCGGGGCGGCGGTTCGGCGGCCGGTGGGACCGGTAGGGTCCACCTGAGGCCGCTACCGGCACCACGACCCTGGGCGAGCGCTGCCAGGCGACGCTCGAGAACGATGGAGGTACGAGATGTCCGATGTCCTGACCGACGAGGCCCGCACGCTGCTGGCCCGGCCGGTGCTGGCCAGCCTGGCCACGCTGTCGAAGGACGGCTCGCCGCAGATCACGCCGCTGTGGATCGACGTCGACGGCGACAACCTGGTCGTGAACACCGCCCAGGGGCGGGTCAAGGCCAACAACATGACCCGCAACCCCAAGGTCGCCGTCTCGGTGGTCGATCCCGATGACCCCTACAACGTGATCGCCCTGCACGGCGAGGTGGTCGACATCACCGCCGACGGCGCCGACGAGCACATCGACGCCATGGCCAAGAAGTACCTCGGCGTCGACTCCTACCCGATGCGGCAGCCCGGAGAGATCCGTCTCAAGTTCACGATCCGCCCCGATCGGATCGTGATGCAGCCCCAGCCCGCCTGAACATCTGGCCGGCCTCGGGAATCGAGGCCCAGGAATCGAGGCCCACGGAACCGAGGCCTACCGGAGCAACCCACCGAGGGCCGCGCCGACCTCGGCGACGCGGTCGGCGCCCGGCACATCCTCCGTCGCCCAACGCCACAGGACCCCATCGGCGCCGGCTCCGAGCGCCGCGGCGACCGGGTCGAGCGACGATCGGCCGGCATCGGCCAGCGACCCGCGCCACACAACGGCGGGTCCCCGACCGCCGTTGTCGACCGTCGAACGCAGCGCCGCGACCCGCTGCGCCGGCCCCTCAGTGGCCACGGCGTCCACTCCGGCCAGGGCCGCCGACAGCGCGTCGTCGGCGGCCACCGGGAGGGCCACGTCGCTCAGGTCCAGGATGATCGCCGGACCCGGCGTGGCAGGCGGGGGTCGGTTCACCGCCTCGTGGAGCTGGTAGAAGCGACCCTCGAAGCTCCGGCGCTCGCCGCTGAACAGGGCCCGGCAGACGGCCGCCGCCTCCAATAGGCGCTGGAGAGGCTCGGCGGGATCGGCCGTGGCTCGGTCCGGCCCGACACCGGGGGCCGAGGAGCGCAGGAGCAGGAGGGCCCGACCGGGCACGACGGCCTCGAGCGCCGTGACGTCTCGGGCCAGCACCGAGGGCTCCCGTCCGCCGGCGAGCGAGACCATGGCCCCGAACGCCACGCCGTCGGCCGCCCTCGACAGGCCTGCGACCAGGGTCAACGGGTCCCCGGCGGCGTCGGGGCCGTCGGCCCACCAGACGGCACCGTGCCCCGAGCGTCGTGCGGCGGCTACCAGGCCCTGAACGGTGGCGGGCGCCAGCGGTGGGTCGGCTCGACCCAGCGCGGTGATCGGCGGCAGCTCGAATCCGAGCCGGAGGGCGGGGTGCACGATGGGTGCCGACGCTACCCGGTGGGTACGCCCGGGCCGTGGTCGCCGATGGTCGCCCCGGCGGGGCCACCGCTAGGCTGGTTTCCTGATGGCGGCAATCGACGTGGCCGGATATGTGGCCGATCTGAAGGACCATTCGGTGGACCACGGGTTCCACGTCCACGATGAGCGGCACTTCGTCGAGACCTACTCGCTCCGGCAGGTGTGGGAAGTCGACCTGCACCCCGAGGAGGGCTGCGGTGGTCCGCTCGACCTGCACCTGGCCCTCGACGTGGACCCCCGGGTCCTCCTGTCGTTCGAGGACGTGGTGGTGGGGTTGGCCGAGGACGAGGACCCGGCCGACCAGTTCCACTTCCCCCTGACGTTCACCTGGGCCCTCCCCCCGCTGCCCAAGGGACCCGACCTGCTCCGCCTGCACCTCGACCTGGTCGGGATCGCCGGCATGGAACTCCCGCTCGAGGTCTCGGCCATCGACTCCTACGCCTCGGCCACCGACGGCCCCGAGCGCCGGCTCAACATCATGGCCCGGCACCCGGTCTCGCTGGCCCGGGTGCTCGGAGGCGAAGAATTGCTCTGCGACGTCTTCGACCGCTGCCTCGGCGTCAGCCGGTACCTCCTCGAATCAGCCGACGGCTGGCTCGGCTGACGTGCACCGTCGAGCGACCGCCGCCCCCCTGCTGGCGGCGGTCGCCGCTCTGGCCATCGTGCTGGCCGGATGCGGGAGCCAGGACGGCCTGGCGTTGGCCCGACAAGCGTGCGGCAACGTGGCGAGATCGGTCAGCCTCTACGACCGCTCGGAGCACGCCACCACGTTGGCCTCGGCCCTGTCCCTGCGCCAGCAGGCCTACAACGAGCTGCGCCGGGCCCTGCCTATCGCCGCCGCCGCCAACTCCGACAACGGCCACTGGAACGCCCTCATGACCGACATCTCCGAGACCGCCCGGGTCGACGAGGGGAACCTCATCTCGTCCCTGCAGGCAGTCTGCAAGGAAGCCAACGGGCAGCAGGGCGACCAGGCCCAGCCGCTCGTGCCCGGGGCGGGGTCGAGCTCGGGCGGCACCGTGGGCAGCCTGCCCTCCTCGGGTGGCGGCGGGAGCTCGGGGTCGTCGGGGTCGTCGGGGTCCGGGGGGACCGTGGGCAGCCTGCCACCGTCCGGCTCCACCAAGTCGACGGGTGCCGCCACCCCGTCCACGCTGCCGGGACAGGGCGGCTAGCGGGCTTCGCCCGCACGCCACACCGCGCCTCGATGCCGAGCACCGACCACCCCGCCGCCCCCGCCGTCCGTGGCCCCTCGCCGGCCCAGGCCCATCGCCGACTGGTCGCCGGGCTGGTGGCGGCGGTGGCCGTTCTCGGGATCGTCGCCCTCACCGTGGCCGCCCTCGATCGCCCGACGCCCACTCCGACCACCCTCGCCGACCGGATCGTGACGGTGGCCAACTCCCAGCTCGGCTACACCACCGCCCCGGCCGACACCTACTGCAACCGCTACAGCGCCTTCTGGCACGCCGGGAAAGCGAACTGCGGCAACGACAACCGACGTGAGCAGTGGTGCGCCGACTTCGCCGCCTGGGTGTGGCGCAAGGCCGGCGCCCTGGTCGTCTACCGGCTCCACCCCGGCGATCTCAACTCGGCATCGGCCAGCTTCTACCTGTGGGGCGTCGCCCACGGCACCTGGCACCCGGTCGGCTCGCACTACGTGGCCAAGCCGGGCGACGTCGCCGTCTACGGCCTCCAGGTGCGCCAGCTGGTGGCCGACCACGTCGCCGTCGTCACCGGGACGACCGCTGGTGACAAGGGGCCGAACGTGGTCAACGGCGACGGCTCCCGGACGGGGTTCAGCGTGGTCGAGACCGGCCACGACCAGCTGACGGCCGACGTGCACGGCGGGGGTGGCCGGTTGTCGGGCTACGTCTCGCCCACGGCCGCCCCGAAGAACTGACCGCCGGCCGAGGCCTCAGGTCGCCGGGGTGAAGCCGGGCGGCAACGAGATCGACTTGGTCTCGAGGAACGGCTCGAGCCCCTCGGGTCCGAACTCCCGTCCGACCCCGGACTGCTTGTAGCCGCCGAACGGCGTGGCGAAGTCGAACGGGACCGGGCTGTTGAGCATGTACGTCCCCGTGCGCACCCGACGGGCGATACCGAGCCCCCGGTCGTTGTCGCCGGTCCACACCGACCCGCAGAGGCCGTAGTCCGAGTCGTTGGCGATGGCCACTGCCTCGTCGTCGCCGTCGTAGGCGATGACCGACAGGACCGGACCGAAGATCTCCTCCTGGGCGATGCGCATCCGGTTGTCGACGTCCACGAAGACGGTCGGCTCGACGTAGTAGCCCCGATCGAGGCCGGCCGGGCGACCGCCCCCCACGGCCACCTTGGCCCCCTCGTCCTGGCCGCTTTGGATGTAGCCCTCGACCCGCTGGCGTTGACGGTCGGCCACCAGCGGCCCCACCTCGGTCGCCGGGTCCAGGGCGTCGCCGACCCGCAAGGCGCCGACGTGCTCGACCAGGGCGTCGACGACCTCCTGGTAGCGACCCCTCGGGGCCAGGATGCGGGTCTGGGCGATGCAGGCCTGGCCGTTGTTCATGATGGCGTTGGGGAGCAAGGTCGGAATGGCGGTCGACAGGTCGGCGTCGTCCAGGATGACGGCGGCCGACTTGCCGCCGAGCTCGAGGGTGCAGCGGGTCAGCCGTTCGCCGCACAGGCCGCCGATCCGCTTGCCGGCGGCCGTCGAACCGGTGAAGGAGATCTTGTCCACCCCGGGATGGGTCACCAGGTGCTCACCCACCTCACGGCCGGCCGGGACGACCGACAACACGCCCTCGGGCAGGCCGGCGTCGGCGAACAGCTCGGCCAACCGGAAGGCGTCGAGCGGGGTCTCGGGCGCCGGCTTGAAGACCACCGTGCAGCCGGTCAGCAGGGCCGGAGCCAACTTGGCCGAGGCGATGAACAGCGGGACGTTCCAGGGGGCGATAGCGCCGACCACCCCCACCGGTTCCTTGGTCACCAGCACCTCGGGGTTGAGGAGGCCGGACCGGACCTCGTCGAAGGCGAAGGAGCCGGCGAGCCCGGCGTAGTAGTTGAAGATCATCGACGGGGCCAGGACCTGGGCCAGCTGGGCCCACGAGACCGGGGAGCCCATCTCCGTGCTGATGGTCTCGGCCAGGTCGCCCATCTCGGCGGTGATGGCCTCGGCCACCGAGGCCAGGATGGCCCCCCGCTCGAGCGGGGACATCCGCGGCCAGGGTCCGTGGTCGAAGGCCCGGCGGGCGACGTCGACGGCCCGGTCGATGTCGGCCGTGGTGGCGTCGGGCACGGTGGCCACGACCTCCTCGGTCGTCGGCGAGACGACCTCGATCGTCCCGGTGCCCTCCGACGGCACCCAGGCGCCCCCGATGAACAGGTGCTCGTAGCCGCGTACCGTCATGGCCCCTCCCTGGTCGAACGCCCCGAAACTGGAACGCGTGCCATTTCCGCCTCCGATGGTAGCCACCCACGGGACCGAGAGCGCCCCGGCCAACGTCGGCCGATGGCCCCGGCATAGTCTCTGGCGATGCCCGACATCGACAAAAGAGATCCCGGCCTGACGGCGACCGCCCTCGCCGGCTGGCTCGCTTCCCGGCTGCCCCCGGGAGCCGAGCCCGAGGTGTTCGACGTGGAGGCGCCAGCCTCCAACGGATTCTCCAACGAGACCATCCTCTGCCGGACCCGGTGGCGGGAGGACGGGGAGATCGTGGAACGGCGACAGGTGGTCCGGGTCCACCCGACCAAGCACCTGTTGTTCCTCGACGCCGACTTCTCCACGCAATTCCGGGTGATGGCGGCACTGGCCGACGACGGCGTCGGCGTCCCGCTACCGGGCCTCGGTTGGTATGAGTCCGATCCCCGGTGGCTCGGCGTGCCCTTCTTCACGATGGGCCACGTCGAGGGGGAGGTCCCTTCGGACAACCTGCCGTACACCCTCGGCGGTTGGGTGGTCGATGCCAGCCCCGAGGAGCAGCGTCGGCTGTGGTGGAACGGGCTGGACGCCATGGCCCGGGTCCATCGGGCCGATTGGCGGCGGCTCGGCCTCCAATGGCTGCACCGCCCGGCCCACGGGGCCCCGGGCATGTGCGAGCAACTCTCGTACTACCGGGCCTTCCTCGAGTGGAGCTCGGGGGGCCGGCCCCAGCCGGTGGCCGAGGCGGCGTTGGACTGGCTGGTCGCCCACCAACCCGACGAACCGGACATAGGGCTGTGTTGGGGCGACGCCAGGATCGGCAACATCATCTGGGAGGACTTCCGACCCAAGGCCGTCATCGACTGGGAGATGGCCACACTGGCCGCCCCCGAGATCGATCTCGGCTGGTGGCTCTACTTCGACCGCCAGTTCAGTGAGGGGCTCTCGGTGCCGCGCCCACCCGGCTTCCCCTCACACGAGGAGACGATCGAGCGCTACAGCCGGCTGCTGGGGCGACCGCTCGGGGACCTCTTCTACTACCAGGTGTTCGCCGGCTTCCGCTTCGCCGTGGTGATGTGTCGGCTGGCCGAGCTCCTGGTCGACAGCGACATCCTGCCGATGGACTCGGACATGGGCACCAACAACCTGGCCACGCAGTTCGTGGCCCAGCTGCTCGACCTGCCGGCTCCGACCGCCTGAGGCGGTCGCCTCAGACCGGCGGGGGCCCGAAGGCGACGCCCGACGACCGGAGCCGGTCGACCACCCATTCGACGCCCCGGGGCTGGGCCATCGCCGCCTGCCACCCGCCCAGCACCTCTTCGACCCGCTCGAGCTGCTCGATGTGGCCGATCACCACCACCGTGTCGTCGTGGTTCGACGTCTGTTGGACGACGATGTCCCCGAGCGGGTCCTCGAAGGCCGGGGGCAGTAGCTCTCGCATGATGTAGAGCTCACCGGTGTCCTGCACCCAGCTGAGCTCGTAGCGAGAGTCCGAGCTGTCCTTCCACTCGGTGCCGAACTCGACCTCGGCCGACCGCGCGACGCCGCTCGTCGGACTCGTAGAACTCCTCGATATCCACGCCGGCACCTTACTTCCCGCCCGCCGGAGCCCCTCTCCTCGGGGGGGTCGTCCCGCTGGCGTCCGGGGAGACTCGGCCACGGTGGGAGCAGCAGAGGGACGCTCCGGTCACAGGGTCGTGCGATGCCCACGCTCCGACTCCGACCGATCGACGACCTGAACGCCGAGTGGACGGCTCTGTGCCGACAACCGGGGTCCCGCCGAGCCCTCGGGCGATTGTCCGACGCCGAGCCCCTGGTGGCCGGCCTCGGATGCCAGGACCTCGGCCAGCTGGTGACGGCGCTGCGGCGCGACGCATGCAAGCTCGACCGGACCCAGGCGGCGGCGGTCGTCCGAGCCATGCTCCGGTCCGAAGGCGCCGACCCACTGGTCGGTCGGGCCCTGCTGCAGGCGCTGCTGCCGGGGCTGCTCACCGTGGCTCGCCGCCTTTCGTGGGGCCGTGGCGGTGACTGGGAGGACGGCGGCGCCTTCTTCACCGATCTGGTGGCCACCACCTGGGAGGTCCTCGCCGATTGGAGCGGTTCCGACCGGCCCTACGCCGTCCTCGACATCCTGTCGGCCGTCCGGTGTCGGGCCCGCCGGCAGATCCTGGCGCGCCGGAACGCCCGGTCCAAGGTGGTCGTTGGATGGGAGCCCGAGACCGGCGACCGTCCCGACCCCGGCGGGCGGGACCCCGGACCGACCGCCATCGACCGCCTCGCCAGCCTGATCGACGAGCTCGACGGCCGAGGACTCGAACCGGCCGACGCCGCCGTCATCTACGGCCACCGGGTCCTCGGCCTCTCCCTCACCGATCTGGCCCGCCTCTCCGACCAACCCCGCCACCGCCTCGACGCCCGCTACCAACGGGCCGCTTCGACATTGTCGGCCTGCCTCTCCGTATAGTGACGCCATGCCTGCACCTGCCGTTGCACCACGACGACAGGGCCCGCCGCCTCGCCGGATCCGACGCCCACCGTGGTGGGCCATCTTGGCCATCGCACTGGCACTGATGGCCTTGGTCGCAGCCACATCGGCCCGGCGTGCGCCGGCTGGCCGAGTGGCCGGTCGGTGGGTCGCCACCACGGCGACCGAGCCCCCGGTCGGCGGTGCGGTCGGTGCGATGACCAGCACGACGACCACGGCGCCGCCGATCGCACCGACCACGACCGACCCGACGGGTTCGCCCCCGGCGTCCGGGACCGGCGGTCACGCCACCATCGGGGCCCCCGGGTCGACGGCCCCCGATGGCCCCCTCCCAACCCCGGTCCCCGACACGACCGCCGAGCCGCCGAGCCCCGGGACTTCGGTGGGCACCGTCGCCGGGGACCCAACCTCGACCAGCACGACGGTCGGCGCTCCGCTCGGAGCGGTCCAGACCCAACCGGGGAACCTGGAGTCGCCCGACAACGTCTCGGCCACCTATCCGGTCACCACCGCGCCCGGTGTGCTGTGGGCCGACGTCACCTGGCAGGGCGACGCGCCGCTCATGCTGACC
This sequence comes from uncultured Acidimicrobiaceae bacterium, assembly GCA_963730735.1. GTDB lineage: Bacteria > Actinomycetota > Acidimicrobiia > Acidimicrobiales > RAAP-2 > CAVSSX01. Next base: position 31,128 of record CAVSSX010000002.1, on the reverse strand, counting down.
CTCTGGTGTCCCGACGGGAGCCGATCGGTCGCCGGCGAAGCGACGCTCGACGCGTCGCTCACCACGTCCGGTGGGGCCTGCACGGTCAGCTTGGCCGAGGACCCGAGTACGCCCGCAGCGGTGGGTTACGCGCTCCAGATCCGCCCGGCGGCGTGATGCCGTCCCGTCCGTCATCTCGGTCGCCCGGTCGTCGTCGCCGTCTCGACCTGGCCGTCGGCGCGGCCGCCGTCCTGGTGCTCTTCGTCGCGGTCCCGGTGGTCCTGGCCGTCCTGGCTGGATGGCCGGTCCCCCACCGGTGGGATCGAGCGGCGCTGGTCTCGCGTCACACGGCCTTCGCCGCCTTGGCCCTCGTGGCGTGGGTCGGCTGGGCCGGCTGTTGCGCCACCATCGTCCGATCGGTCGTCGACATCCTCGGTGCCCACCGGCCTCCCGACGCGCTCGGTTCGCGCCTCACCGATCGCGTGGCCGTCCGGATCGCCGCCGGCGTGCTCGTCCTCGGCGGCATCGCCGGTGCCGGCAGTGCGGCGTCGGCCACCACGCCGGGCGGCGCCCGCGCCTCCCACGTGGGCAGCCTCTCGATCCGGCCACCCACCGAACCGGTCGTCGGAGGCTGGGCCCCGCCGCCGGCACCGGCACCCTCGCCCGCACCGGGGGCGACCGCACCGGGGGCGGCCGCCGCCGAGCCCGAAACCGGGGGCGGCACGTCCGACGATGCGACGGTCGGTCCCACGGTTCCTCCCACCTACCAGGTGGCTTCGGGCGACTCACTGTGGTCGATCGCCTCGCAGCTGTACGGCGACGGCGCCGATTGGGCGGCCATCGCTCGGGTCAACCTGGGCCGCCTCATGGTCGACGGGACGCGGTTTCTCGACCCCAGCCTGATCCGTCCGGGCTGGGTCCTGCTCCTCCCCGATCCGGCGACGGCTACCGGTGCCGACGCCGGGAACGCCAGCCTCGATCCCGATGCCGACGACCGCACCGCTCCGGCGAGCGGCACCGCCGACCTCGTCGAGCCGGCCGACGTGGCGTCCGGGGCCCCGGCGGCACCCCGGACGCTTCGGCCACGCCAGCAGGCCCCCGACCACACGGCCTCTCAGACCCGACCGGCGCCGGCCACCCGGCCCGGTCCCTCCCCGTTTCCCGAGCTGGTCGCCCTGGGGTTCGGCGTGCTGATGGCGGCAGCATTGGCCCGGCGCCTGCGCCGGAACCGGCGGTCGATCGGGCGGCTCGCCAACGACGGGTCGGGTAGCGACGACACCGGCTCCCCGGACAGTCGCGACGAACGTCCCACCGGCGAGGCCGTCGTGGATACGGCCACGCTGATCGGTCGGTTCGGCGGTGCACCGGTGCTCGCCTGGCTGGAACTGGCCAACCGCCACCTCGGGGCGGTGTTGGCCGGGGTGGCGGCCGGGGTGGACGTGCCGTCCGTCCGCGTCCTGCGGGTCGGACCCGATGGCGTCGTGGCCTGGCTGGCCACCCCCGTCGACTGGGCCCCGCGGTCGTGGGTGCTCGGAGCCGACGGCTCGACCTGGACCCTGCCGACGTCCATGGATCTCGACACGGTGGCGACGACCGCCCGGGACGCCCAGCCGTGGCTCCCGGTGGTCGTCTCGGTCGGCGACGACGATGCGGGATCGTGGCTGGTCCCGATCGAGGCGGGCTGCCGGGTCCCGGTCCTCGGGATCGGGGCCGCCGAGCACGTGGCAGCCATGGCCCTGTCGGCGGAGACCTGGTCCTGGGCCGAGCAGCTGGTCGTGACCGACGATCCGGCGACGGCCCACCGAGAAGCCGCACTCCACGGGGGCGACGACGGGGTCGAACGCCATCGCGTCCTCTTCGTCGGCGATCCCGAGCACCTCGACCCAGGCGACCGCTCCCGGTGCGGTGTCCTGACCACCCGGACCGTCGAGCCGACCGACCTCACGATCACGGTCGACCAGTGCCACGTCGGCCTCTTGCCGCTCGGCGTCATCCTTCGTCCGCACCGCTTGTCGCCGACCCGCCACGATGCCGTCCGCTCCCTGCTCGTGGAGGCGGCCGCCGAGGTCGACCTCGACTCCGGCACGATCGTCGAGGTGTCGTTCCCCGAAGCGACCCCTGCCGCCCTCGGTGCCGGGGCGATCGAGGTGCGGCTCCTCACCCCGTCGCCCCGACTGGACGGCCTGGTCGACCCGCTGCCCGTCAAACGAGCCCGGCGAGCCACCGAGCTCGTCGCCTACCTCGCCCTGCACCATCCGACACCGGTGACCAGCGACCGCCTCCGCACGAGGGTGCTGGGTTCAGGCGAAGTCGACGCCGCGGCGAAGACGCTGTTCAACACCGCCGGGGCCGCTCGGCGGTCGATGGGGCACGACGCCACCGGGGCGCCCTACCTCCCCCCGGGGGCCAAGACCGGCCACTACGCCATCTCGCCCCTGGTAACCGTCGACGTCGTTCGGGCCGAACTGCTGGTCGTCGAAGCCCGGCGCTCCGACGACCCTGACGCCGCCATGGCCCAGCTCCGGGCGGCGCTGACGCTCGTGGAGGGTGAGCCCCTGGCCAACGTCCTGTCCGGCTACTCGTGGTGGAGCGCCGAAGGGCATGCCGGTCGAACCGAGGCGCTGATCGAGGAGGCCGGGTGCCGCCTGGCCGAGCTGGCCGCCGCAGCGGGGCTGATCACGTTGGCCACCTGGGCCGTCGACCAGGCCCGGAAGGTCGCTCCCTTCAGCGAAGCGCTGTCACGTGCGGCGATCCGCGTGGCGGCGGCGGACGGCAACGTCGACCAGCTCCGCCGGGAGTGGCTCGAGTGCCAGCGCCGGATCGACGAGTTCGATCCCGGCTCGCTCCCCACCGACGAGACGGAGCGGCTCTATGTCGAACTCACCCGGCGCGTCGCCGTCGCCTGAGACGGTCAGGCGAGCTTGGCGGCGATCGAGGCGGCCCCCCGGAGCACGACGCCGTCCGCCCCAGCGGAGCTGTAGACGTGGGTCGGTCGGCGTTGCGCCTCCTCGACCAGGTCGGCCAGGAGTCGTCCGAACGGCACCACCGGGTCGATCCACAGGTACCTGGCCAGCGATCCGGGGATGGTGTTGACCTCGTTGACCACCAGCTCCTGGCCGTCGGAGAGGAAGTCGATCCGGGCCACGCCCCGGACGCCGACCAGGCGACCGACCTGCATCGCCGCCGTGCGCAGCCGCTCGGCCAGCTCGTCGGGAAGGACTGCCGGGAGCTCGCGAGGGGCGCTGGCCATGCCCTCGCCGCCGACGTACTTGTCGATGTACCCGAGGATCTCCGGGCCACCCGAGGTGCGGAGGGGACGCTCGATGGCCGAGAGCTCGAGGGTGGGCCACGACCGCACCCCCACCTGGACGTCGAAGTACTCCGGCCGATACGGCTCGAGGATGGCCCCGGCCCGCAGGTGCGGGCTCGACCCGAGCAGGTTGCGGGCCGTGGCGACGTCCGCCACCACCTCGATGCCGATGGACGAGCCGCCGAAGCGCGGCTTCACGATGTAGGGGCCGTCGAACCCCGGATCGGCGGTCTCGACGTCGAGAAGGATCCTCGGCAGTGTCGGTAGCCCGGCCGCCGACACCACGGCCCCGAAGGCCAGCTTGTCCATACCGAGCGCCGCACCCGGCACCGTCGGGCCGGTGTAGGCGATCCCCGCCAGGTCCAACGTCGCCTGCAACGACCCGTCCTCGCCCGGTCCGCCGTGACAGCACACCACCGCCACCTCCACCGGGAGGGTCCGGGCCCGCCCGAATCGGCCCCCTTCGGTCCCGAAGCCACCCTCGGCCCCGACCGTGAGCCGCACCGGCGTCGCCCCGCGGGGCACGCCGTCGACGAAGGCCGTCGCCTCCAACCGGGGCTCGACCTCGAAGAACTCCCCGGTCTTGGACCAGTACAGCGCCAGGACGGGACCGCCCTGGTCGAGCAGCTCGTGAGCGGCCTGGAGCCCGGTGAGCACGCTCACGTCGTGCTCGGGCGAGGGCCCTCCGAAGATGACGGCGATGTCGACCAACGTGTCCAGCTCCCTGGTGGGTGGGTGGCCCACCTCGGCGCCGGGCGGGCTCGGAAGGGCTAAGGGTACTGGTCCGGCAGGTCGTTCACGTAGAGCACGGCGTCGTCGATCCCGAGATGGGTGCGGACCCAGGCCACCGCCTCCTCTCGGGTGCCGACGACGACCGGCACCACCGGGTCGGCCCCGGCGAGGAGGGACCGGCGGTTGGTCCGCCCGACGACCACCAGGTCGGTCACCACCCGGGCGGCGGCTTCGGCGAACGCCCGGTTCTCCTGGCGCTGCACGGGGCCCAGCTCCACCATCCCCGGCGTGACCAGGACCCGGCGGCGGGTCCCGATGGCCGCCAACGCCGCCAGGGCCGCCCGGGTCCCGGCCGGGTTGGCGTTGAAGGTGTCGTCGAGGACCAGGACGCCCGAGGCCGAGCGCCCCGGCGTCAGGCGGTTGGGCACCGACGGGATGCTGGCCACCCGCTCGATGGCGGACGACGCCGGCACCCCGAGCTGCAGGGCCACCGCCACGGCGCAGGCCACGTTGGTGGCCTGGATGCCGACCGGTGCCGGGACCTCCGACGCCAACTCCTCGCCGTCGACGAACACGGCGAACGTGTCCTCGCGGCGCATGACGCACACGTCGGCCCGGGGGTCGACGGCCGAGCACCGGCGCACAAGTTTGGGGTCCGGGCCGGCGGCCAACCGGTCGGCCAAGCCGGCCAGGCGCTCATCGTCGATGTTGAGCACCACACAGCTGGCGGTGGTGGTGATCTCGGACTTGGCCGTCACGATGGCGTCGAGCGATCCGAACCGCTCGAGGTGGACCGGGCCGATGGCCGTGAGCACGGCGATGTCCGGTGGGCACCACGAGCACAACTCGGCGATCTCTCCCGGGCCGTAGGTGCCCATCTCGGCCACGAACACGTCCGTGCCCTCGGTGAGGTGCTCGTTGATGGCCCGGGCCAGTCCGGCCCGGTTGTTGAACGAGGCCGGCGTGGCCAGGATCGTCCGCGAGCCGGCCACCAGGTAGGCGATGTGGTTCTTGACCGAGGTCTTGCCGTAGGACCCGGTGACGGCGACCACCGTCGGGTGCACCCGGCGGAGACGGGCCGTGGCCGCCACCACGAACGGCCGCAGGAGGCGCCGCTCGACCGGGGCCATCACGACGCAGGCCAGGTCGACCAGGAACGGGACGGCGAGCGCCCCGAGGGCGGCCACGACCGCGGCGTCGTGGACCACGATGCCCACCGCCACCACCACGGCCTGGAGCACGATCCAGACCAGGGCCAACCACCGCAGGCGGCGGGTGCGCGCCAGGGGGGACGTCCGGCCGCGGATCGAGAGGCGCAGCGGCCCCAGCACCACCACGGCCGCCGGGACCACCGCCACCACCGGCCAGTGCACCGACAGGACCAGTCCGACCACGGCCACCACGGCCAGCGCCACGTTGCCCGGCTCGCTGCGCCACCATCGCCCGGCGAATCGGCTGACCGAGCCCGGCAGGTAGTGCTCGCGCTGGGCCACCCGGAGCCAGCGGGCACCGGCCGGGGCCAGCGCCACCACCGAGGCCCCGACCCCCACCCAGACGGTCCAGGTGGACCCGTGGTCGGCGATCACGCCAGCAGCCCCGTGACGGCGCCCCGGAGCACGTCGGGAACGGTGCGGGGGGTGAGGTGGCCCGCTCCCGGGCACACGATCAGGTCGGCGTGGGCCAGCATCGACCGGGCGGACTCGGCCACGGCCAGGACGGCGTCCTGGTCGTCGTCGCCCCACACCAGGACCACCGGACACGTGATCGCCCGGAGCTGGTCTTCGTCATCGCTGCTCACGGCCCGAACCAGGACCTGGCGCATCACGCCCTGGGCGGCGCGGTAGTCGGCCGACCCGCGACGTTGGCGGATCGCCTCCATGCGCTGGTCGGAGACGATGCCGACCCGGTGGAGCGCCCGGGCCGCCCGGAAACTGAGCGGGGGCCGGTTCCGACGACCCGGCCGAGGTAGCACCGGGGACCCGGTGATGACCAGGCCCCGCACCTGGTCCGGACGGATGCTGGCCAGGTGGACGGCCACCCGCCCCCCGAAGGAGTGGCCCAGCACGACCACCGGGGTGCGCAGCTCGTCGAGCACCGGGGCCACGGCCTCGGCGTACTCCGCCGGACCCCAGTCGGTGGGTGGCGGCGGCGAGGCCCCGAAACCGGGCAGGTCCAGGGCCAGCGAGGCCAGCGGGGGTCCGGCGGCGCCGCCCCCGCCCAGCACGGCGTCGAAGTCCCGGTGGCTCCGGCCCCAGCCGTGGAGGGCCAGGACGTCGGGGACGTCGTCCCCCAGGACCTGGCCGAACAATCGGCCGCCGTCGAACGATCGGAGCACCTGTCAGGCGCCGAACCGGCCGCTCGGCGCACCCCGCCCGCTGCGCGCCGCCGTCCCGAGCCCCTGTTCGCCTGTCCCCATGCACCCTCTCCTCGGCGTCTCCCATGGTCGCCGGCTGGCGGTCACCCTACCAACGAGCCCCTGGCCTCCCCCTTGACCCTCCCCGCTCCTCGTGGCGCCCGATGGCGCGACCGGTCGGTACCGTAGGCCTCCGTGAGCTACTCGGAGCCCCGTGACCCCGCCGCTGTGCTCCGGGGCCTCACGCCGGCCCAGTACGAGGCGGTGACGGCGACCGACCCGCTCTTGTGCGTACTGGCCGGTGCCGGGACCGGGAAAACCCGGGTCCTCACGTTGCGGGTGGCCCGAAGGGCCGGCGACGGGACGGCCGACCCGGCCCACGTCCTGGTGTGCACCTTCACCCGTAAGGCCGCCGACGAGCTCCGCCAGCGCTTGTGGGCCCTGGACGTCGGCAGCGTGCGGGCCGGGACGTTCCACCGCACGGCCCTGGCGCTCCTGACCCAACAGCGGTCCGACCGCGGCCAGCCCGCCCCGACGGTGCTGGCTGACCGCCGGCCGCTCCTTACGGCGGCGCTCGGCGACCGGGCGGCGTCGAGCAGCTCCTCCAGGTCGGGGCGCCCCGGTGGCCGGCCGGGGGCGGCCACGGCCCAGCTCGAGACCGAGATCAGCTGGGCCAAAGCGCGCCTCGTGACCCCGGAGACCTACGAGGCGGCGGCCCGAGAGGCGGCCCGCCGGTCCCCGCTCCCCGCCGCCACCGTGGCCGCCGCCTACCGGGCCTACGAGGACGCCAAACGGCGCAAGCGGGTGCTCGACCTCGACGACCTACTCTGGCGGTGCGGTGACCTGCTGGAAGAGGACCGGGAATTCGCCGCCACGGTGCGCTGGCGTTTCCGGCACCTGTTCGTCGACGAGATGCAGGACGTCAACCCGGCCCAATTCCGTGTCCTGCACCTGCTGATCGGCGACGAGCCCGACCTCTTCGTCGTCGGCGACCCCAACCAGTCGGTCTACGGCTGGAACGGCGCCGATCCCACCTTGCTCGCCCGGTTGCCGAGCGTCCTGCCGGGCACCCGGGTCCTCCGGCTCGACGAGAACCACCGCAGCTCGCCCCAGGTGGTCACCGTGGCCACGGCCGCCCTCGGGCTGGCTGACGAGTCGGCCCCCTCCAGCACCCGGCTCGACGGGCCGGTGCCCCGGGTGGTCGACCACTCCACCGACGCCGCCGAGGCCGCCTGGGTGGCCCGACAGCTGTGGCGGGCCCACGTCCCCGGGCGCCGCTGGTCCCAGTTCGCCGTGCTGGCCCGGACCAACGCCCAGCTCGTGCCCATCGGCGAGGCACTCCGGGCCGAGCGGATCCCGTTCAAGCTGGCGGGCGCCGACGCCAGCCCGACCACCGACGTCCGCGCCGCGCTGGCCAGCGGCGTCGGTCGACTCGACGATCCCGACGACGGGGACGACGAGCCGTCGCCCTGGTCCGACGACGACGGAGCCTCGACCGACGCCGCCCCGGCCGTCGACACCGGCCGCGTGGCGGTCGGCGGCCACGTGGGGCCGGACGAGGACGGCGTGGTCCTCACGACCTTCCACCGGGCCAAGGGCCTCCAGTGGCCGGTCGTCTACGTGATCGGGACCTCCGACGGCCTCGTCCCCTTCGCCGCCGCCCGGACCGACCGGGCCCGCCAAGAGGAGCGTCGGCTGCTCTACGTGGCCCTCACCCGGTCCGAGCTCGAGCTCACCTGCACCTGGGCGAGGTACGCCGACGAGGGCCAGGCGGCCAGCGGCCGGCCCGAACGCAAGCCCTCGCCATGGCTGGCCGGCGTGTCCCGGGCCTGCGAGCAGCTCACCGCCGAGGCGGCCCAGACCGACCGGGCCACCGTGGCCTCCCGCCTCGCCGCCATCCGAGCCACCCTGCCCTAGCGCATCCGTCCTTCGGCGCTCCGGTACTCTCGGCGGCGTGGTCGGGCCCGACCACCCGGCAGGCCCGTCGCGCCGTAGAACAGGGGGCAGCGTGGGAGACATCGTCGAGCAGCTGCGGTCGGCCCTCGGAACGGTCGAGGTCATCGCCGGTGCCGATGCCGGGGAGGCCTACACCCACGACGAGTCCCTGACGGCCGGACCGGTCGTCCCCCAGGCGGTGGTGTTCCCGACCACGACCGCCGAGGTGGCGGCCACCGTGGCCTGGGCCGACGACGCCGGGGTCGCCGTGGTGGCCCGGGGCAGTGGCACCGGGCTCTCGGGCGCCGCCCAACCGGTGGCCGACGGGATCGTCGTGGCCTTCGACCGGATGCAGACCATCGTCGAGATCGACGTCGACAACCAGATTGCCGTGGTCCAGCCCGGCGTCACCCTGGCCCAGCTCGACGAGGCGCTCCTGCCGTTCGGCCTGATGTACCCCGTCTTCCCGGGTGAGTCGGGTGCGTCGATCGGCGGCAACATCGGCACCAACGCCGGCGGGATGCGGGCGATCCGCCACGGCGTCACCCGGACGCGGATCCTCGGTCTCGAGGTCGTGCTGGCCGACGGTCGGATCCTGCGTTGCGGCGGGAAATACGTGAAGTCCTCCAACGGCTACGACCTCTGTCAGCTGCTCATCGGCTCCGAGGGCACCCTGGCCCTCACGACCGAAGCGGTGCTCCGGCTCGAGCCCCGTCCGACCCACGGGGCGACCGTGCTCGTCCCCTACCCCGACCTCGGCACGCTCACCCGGGCGGTGCCGACCATCGTGGCCAGCGGGCTCGCCCCGGTGATCCTCGAGTACCTCGACGCCCTCACCCTGGCCAGCGTCACCGATGCGGCCGGGATCGAGCTGGGTGTGGCCGAGGACATCCGCACCACCGCCACCGCCTGGCTGGTGGTGGTGCTCGAAGGGCGCCGCCAGGACCACCTCGACGACGACGTGGAGGCCCTGGCCGAGCTGCTCTCGTCGACCGGTGCCCTCGAGGTCTACGTGCTGCCCGACGCCGCCGGCGCCGCCCTCATCGCCGCCCGGGAGCGGGCGTTCTGGGTCGCCAAGGCCGCCGGTGCCGACGACCTGGTCGACGCGGTGGTGCCGCGCTCGGCCATCGCCGGGTACCTGGCGACGGTGGCCGCGCTGGCCGAACGCGACGGCTCCCTGGTGCTCGGCTGCGGCCACGTCGGTGACGGCAACGTGCACCTGTCCGTCTTCCAGCCCGATCCGGCCCGCCGGGCGGCACTCGTCCACGCGGTGCTCGAAGCGGCGGTGGCCGCCGGCGGGGCCGTCTCGGGCGAGCACGGCATCGGCACCCAGAAGGGCCACGAACTGGCGACCATGGACGACCCGGTGAAGCTCGAGCTCATGCGCCGGATCAAGTCGGTCTTCGACCCGCGGGGCACGCTCGGCCCGGGGCGCCTGTTCGACCCGGTGCCCGATATCGTCCCCGTCGGGGCGGGCGAGTCCTGATGGCGACGCACAACGGCGCCCGGGCCCTCCTCGGGTCGCTGGTCGACCACGACGTCTCGGTGTGCTTCGCCAATCCCGGCACGTCCGAGATGCACTTCGTGGCGGCGCTCGACGACGTCCCCGAGCTGCGCGGCATCCTCACGCTCTTCGAGGGGGTGGCCACCGGTGCCGCCGACGGCTACGGGCGGGTGGCCGGCCGGCCGGCCGCCACCCTGCTGCACCTCGGCCCGGGCCTCGGCAACGGGTTGGCCAACCTGCACAACGCCCGCCGGGCCCGGACCCCGATCGTGAACATCGTCGGTGACCACGCCACCTACCACCACCGCTACGACGCCCCGCTCGAGTCCGACCTGGCCGCCATCGCCCGTGCCGTGTCCGGCTGGTTCCGGGTCGCCGGGCGTCCCGGGGACATCGCCGCCGACGCGGCCGATGCCGTGGCGGCGGCCGGCGGCCCGCCCGGTCGTGTCGCCACCCTGGTCCTCCCGGCCGACGTCTCGTGGAACGACGTGCCGGCGGGTGACCCGGTGGGCCGGGCCACCCGGGCCCCCGGACGCCGGTCGCCTGTCCCGCCCGGGGTGATCGAGGACGCCGCACGGGTCCTTGCCGACGGCACACCTACCGTGCTCCTGTTGGGCGGTTCGGCACTGCGCGAGCCGGGGCTGGTGGCGGCGCAACGCGTCGCCGACGCCACCGGGGCCACCGTCCTGACGGAGACCTTTCCGGCCAACCTGGCCCGGGGGGCCGGCCTCCCGGCGTTCGACCGTCTGGCTTACCTGGCCGAGTTCGCCGAGGCCCAGCTGCGCGGAGCACGGCACCTCGTGCTGGTCGACGCCGCCCGACCGGCCAGCTTCTTCGCCTACCCCGGTCGCCCGAGCGACCTGGTGCCCGACGGATGTACGGTCCTCGAGCTGTCGGCCCCCGACCAGGACGCTGCGGCGGCTCTCTCGGCTTTGGCCGACGCCCTGGGGGCCCCAGCGCGCCCCGGGCGCGTGGCCGTGGCGGGGCGCCCGGGCCGGCCGACCGGGATGCTGACCGCCGAGACGCTCGCCCTGGCCGTCGGGGCCCTGCTGCCCGAACAGGCCATCGTGGTCGACGAGGCGAACACCGGCGGGCTCTTCCTCCCCGGTGCCACCGTCGGGGCCCCTCGCCACGACTGGCTCACCCTGACCGGCGGGGCGATCGGACAGGGCCTGCCGGTGGCCACCGGGGCCGCAGTGGCGGCGCCGGACCGCAAGGTCCTGTGCCTGGAGGCGGACGGCAGCGCCATGTACACCATCCAGTCCCTGTGGACCCAGGCCCGGGAGTCGCTCGACGTGACCACGGTGGTCCTCGCCAACCGCTCCTATGCCCTGTTGAACCTGGAGCTCGAACGGGTGGGGGCCGACGGCGGCGGGCCCCGGGCCTCGGCCATGCTGGACCTCGCCGGGCCCGAGCTCGACTTCGTCGCCCTGGCCCGGGGCATGGGCGTACCGGCCAGCCGGGCCACCACCGGCGAGGAGCTGTTCGCCCAGCTGGAGCGGGCCCTCGGCGAGCCGGGGCCCGCGCTCATCGAGGCCGGTCTGCCGGCCGGCTTCGGTTGAGCTAGCTGGCGGCGTCGGCCAGGTCGACCACGACCGGCGCGTGGTCCGAGGGCTTCGTCCCCTTGCGGGCGTCGCGATCGACCCGGGCCCCGACCGCCGACTCGGCCAGTCGGGCACTGAGAAGTACCAGGTCGATCCGCATGCCCCGCCCCTGGTGGAAATCGCCGCGCCGGTAGTCCCACCAGCTGAACACGCCCGGATCGTTGAAGCGCCGGAACACGTCGACCAGTCCCCACGAGGTGAGCTCGGCCAGCGCCTGGCGCTCGGGCGGGCTGACGTGGGTCATCCCTTCGAACTGGCTTACGTCCCACACGTCGCCGTCGTCGGGGGCCACGTTGAAGTCCCCGCACACGGCCACGTCGTCACCCGGGGCCCGCCGAGCGTCGAGATAGCGACGCAGCTCGGCCAACCACGCCAGCTTGCCGGCGTAGTGCTCGCTGTCGAGGCTCCGGCCGTTGGGCACATAGACCGAGTGCACCCGCACGCCACCACAGGTGGCCGCCACCAATCGACAGCCCTGCTCGTCGAGGGCCGTGCCGAACCCGGACTCGGGAGCATCGAGCCCGACCCGGCTGAGGATGGCCACCCCGTTCCAGCGGCCGTCGCCGTAGTGCACCGACTCGTAGCCGGCCCGGGCCAGCTCGGCCTCGGGGAAGGCCGCCAGGGTCTGCTTGGTCTCCTGGAGGCAGAGCACGTCCGGCGAGACCAGTTCCAACCACTCGAGCACCCGGGGCAACCGGGCGGTGAGCGAGTTCACGTTCCAGGTGGCGAGGCGCACGATCGACCTCAGGCCGACGGGCGGTCGGCGAACACGAAGAGCAGGTCGGCCTCGCAGGCGGTGGCACCACCGACCGAGGCCCGACCGTGCCCGGTGCCGGCCCGGGCCGACAGCCGGCCGACGGTCACCTCGAGATCCAGGGTGTCGCCGGGGACGACCTGTCGCCGGAACCGGGCCCGCTCGATACCGCCGAACAGCGGCAGCTTGTCGGCGTAGCGCTCGTCGGCCAGCACGGCGATACCGCCCAGTTGGGCCAGGGCCTCGACCATGAGCACGCCGGGCAGCGTGGGTCGCCCGGGGAAATGCCCGGCGAAGAACGCCTCCTCCCCGCTCAGGTGCCACCGCCCGGCGGCCGAGACCGCCGGATCGACGGCGACGATCTCGCTGACGAAGAGGAAGGGCTCGCGATGGGGTAGGAAATCGGTCGGCTGCACGACCGGCGACAGTACCCCGGCCTCAGCTCGCCAGAAGAGCCACGACGGCGTCGGTGTCGGCCAGGTCGTCACGGACGGCATCCGGACCGAGTGCCTCGAGGCCCGGCCGGTCGGTGCCCCCGGTGGCCACCAGCAGGCACCTGGCACCGACCGCCCGGGCACAGGCCAGGTCGTTGGCCGTGTCCCCGACGACCCAGACGTCCTCGGGGGCGAACCGCCGGCCCCGACGTTCGGCCACCCGGTCGAGGGCGATCGGCACCAGCCGGAGCCGGTCGGCGTCATCGCTGCCGAATGCCCCGAGGGAGAGATCGAGCCACTGGTCGAGCCCGAACGCCGCCAGTTTCACCCCGGCGTTGGCCACCAGGTTGCCGGTCAGGACGGTCTGGACGAACCGGGGATCCCCGGCCAGCCGGGCCAGGGCCTCCGGCACCCCGGGCATGACGTGGCCGGACTCGGTGACCTGGTCCTGGGCTTCGCCCAGCAGGCGGCTCAGGTGGCCGAGGACCGCCGGCAGATGCTCATCGCCGGCGCCGGGGGCCACGACGGCCAGGTACTCCCGGACGATCTGGGGATCGGTCTTCCCCCCCATCTTCGGCCGGGGCCCGGGCGGCACCCCCAGCACCAGTTCGATGGCCTGGTCGAAGACCAGCGCCCCCACTCCCCCACTGTCGATCAAGGTCCCGTCGATATCCCAGAGGACCAGACGCGACGGCTCAGCTGGCGGCATCCACCCGGCCACCGATCCCCGGCAGCGCCAGCTCGGCCACCCGGCGGGGCGGGTCCAAGCCGATGAGCACGAACGGCCGCTGCTCGCCCCGGGAGATGACCTCACGCGCCTTCGTCGGGGCCGGGTCGCCGAGACCCGACAACGGGACGTAGCAGTGCATCAAACCGCCGTCGGGCAATCCGACGTCGACCATGGCCCCGTGCGAGGTGAACGAGACGACCTCCCCGTCGACCTCGCTGCCGAGCGGATAGGTCGCCACGAACGTGATGAAGGCCAATGGCTCGTTCACCGCCGGCGGCGGTGTCGTCGCCCGGCGGCGGCGCTTGGGCCCGCCATCGTCCACCTCGGCGGTGGCGGTGGTGGCCTCGGCGGTCGTGGCGGCGGCCCGCTTCGACCTCGACCTCGACGTGGTCGCCGGCGGCGCCGGCTCGGGCGGGGCCAGCGCTTCGGCGGTGGCGTCGTCGATGGCCCGCAGCACCTGGTCGTCCTCGGCCGCCGAGCGGCGGGCGCCACGGCGGGGCGGCGGGGCGGCCTCGACGGTTGCCTCCTCGGTCGACCGCTCGACCGATGCGTCGGGTTCCGACGGGGTGGCGGTGGCGGCGGCCTTCTTGGCGGCGGTGGCCTTCTTGGCCACCTTCTTCGTGGCCTTCTTGGTCGCTTTGGCCGCCGTGGCCGGAGCCTCGACCTCGTCGGCCGCCGGAGCCTCGGCAGCGTCTCCGGGCGCCCCCGACTTCTTCGAGGCCTTCTTGGTGGCCTTCTTGGTGGCCTTGGTCGCTTTCGCCGCCGCCGCCGGGGTCGGCTCGACGGCGTCCCCGTCGGCGGCGGCGACCACCTTCTTGGACGCCTTCTTGGTGGCCTTGGCCGGCGGGGCCGTCTCGGTCGCCTCGAGCTCGCCGTCGGGGACGGTCGCCCCCCAGACATCGCCCACCTTGGGGGTGGACCCGTCGGGGTGGACCGGCGCCAGCTTGGCCGCCTGGGTCGCCGTGGCCAGTTCGGCCGCTCTGGCCGACGCCGGGAGGTCGGCGTCGCGCCGGGCCTTGGCCGTGGCCTGACGGCTCTTCGGGCCACGCACCGGGTTCCGCGGGGTGAAGATCCACCCGACCCCGGGGACCGGCTTGCCGCCGATCAACCGGTTGGCGTCGAACAACCAGGGATGTTCGGCATGGAACTCCTGGAACGAGTCGTTCGAGAGCACCGTGGCCCCGGTCCGCTCGGCGATGCGGAGTACGAACGCATCACCGCGGCCGATCGCCCCGGCCGGGGGCGACACGACCTCACCGTGGAGCTCCGCCTCCTCGAGCTGCTCGCGCTCGGAGGCGTCGATCCGGTGCTCGAAGGAGGCGTCGACCACCACGACGATGTCGGCGTCGGGGTCCTCTTCGACGTAGGCCCGGACCGCCTCGTCGAGCTGGGCCAGGCTGGGCAGGGTCCGGCCCTCGGTGGCCAGGTTGGACCCGTCCACCACCACGTGGTGCCGTTCAGGCATCCCGCTGTCCCGTCACGTCGAGCCGGAGCACGATCCCGGCGATGTCGCCCGTAACCCTCAACCGATGGCCCGGTCGAGCAGATCGGCTTGCTCGAGCTGGTGCAGGGCGCTGCTCCCGGTGGCCGGACTGGCCGACTCGCTCCGGCTGACGTGGCGCAGCCGGTAGCGCTCGCGCAGGTCCCGGTGCAGCCGGGCGTGGACGAACGACCACGCACCCATGTTCTCGGGCTCCTCTTGAAGCCAGACCACCTCGTCGAGCGACGGGTACTGGTCGAGCAGGGCCTCGAGCGGATCATGGGGCCAGGGGTAGAGCTGCTCGACCCGGGCGATGGCCACCGCCGACGGCTCGATGGTCGTCTGGCCACCGGGCCGCACGGGGGCCGGCGCCTCGCCGGCCAGGCCGGCGTCGCGCCGGGCGAGCGCCTCGTGCGCCACCTTCCCGCTGGCCAGCACCAGGCGGCGAATGGCCGAGCGGTCGGTGACACCTGGGTCGTCGAGCAGCTCGGCGAACGATCCCGTGGTCAGCTCCTCGAGCGGTGACCGGGTGGCGTGGGCCCGCAGCATGGACTTGGGGGTCACCACGATCAACGGGGTCTTCTTGGGCCGCAGCACCTGGGCCCGCAGGAGGTGGAAGTACTGGGCGGCCGACGACGGCTGGGCCACCCGGAGGTTGCCCCGGGCACACAGCGAGAGGAAGCGCTCGATGCGGGCCGAGGAGTGTTCGGGACCCTGGCCTTCGTAACCGTGGGGCAGCAGGAGCACCAGACCGGCGTGCTGGCCCCACTTGTCCTCGGCGGCCACCAGGAAGTTGTCGATGATGATCTCGGCGCCGTTCACGAAGTCGCCGAACTGGGCCTCCCAGGCCACCAGGGCGTCGGGAGCCTCGACCGAGTACCCGTACTCGAAGCCCATGGCGGCGTACTCCGAGAGCAGCGAGTCGCGCACGGTGAACCGCCCGAGGGAGCCGGGACCCGAGACCGGCGGGACGACGGCGCTCGGGTCGACCCGCCCCAGCTCGTCGCGGAGATGGGCCAGGGGCACGAACTCCTCGCCGGTGGCGTAGTCGGCCAGGACCGCGTGACGGTGGCTGAACGTGCCCCGTCGGGTGTCCTGGCCGGTGAGCCGGACGTCGTAGCCCTCGACCAGCAGTGAGCCCAGGGCCAGGGACTCCCCGAGCGCCCAGTCGACGGTCCCCTGCGCCAGCAGCTCCGCCCGCTGCTTGAACTGCCGATCGAGCTTCGGATGGATGGTGAAGCCCTCGGGCACCGTCCAGGTGACGGCGGCCAGCGTCTCGAGCGTGGCGGCATCGACCCCACTCGCCACGGTCGGGATGGCCGGGGTGACCGGGTCGCTGGGCAGGACGGCCGGGCTCGGCGGCGTCTCGGCCCGGACCTCGTCCAGCGCCGCCTGGAGACGGGCGTTGAAGTCGTCGAGGGCCTGCTCGGCCTCGTCGAGGGTCAGGTCGCCCCGTCGGACCAGCGTCTCGGTGTAGAGCTTGCGCACGGACCGCTTGGCGTCGATCCGCTGGTACATGAGGGGCTGGGTGTAGCTCGGGTCGTCGCCCTCGTTGTGACCGTGCCGGCGGTAGCAGACGAGGTCGATGACGACGTCCTTGTGGAAGGCCTGGCGAAAGCCGAAGGCCAGGTGGGCGGCCCGCACGCACGCCTCGGGGTCGTCCCCGTTCACGTGGAAGATCGGCGCCTGGACCATCTTGGCCACGTCGGTCGGGTACACCGAGGTCCGGGCGGCCTCGGGCGCCGTGGTGAAGCCCAACTGGTTGTTGATGACCACATGGACCGTCCCGCCGATGCGGTAGCCCGAGAGGCCCGAGAGGTTGAGGGTCTCGGCCACCACGCCCTGGCCGGCGAATGCGGCGTCACCGTGGACCAGGACCGACAGGATCGGGAACCGGTCGGCGACCCCGATGGCCATGGGCACGGTCCCGTCGCTCGGGGAGATGAAGTGGTCCTGCTTGGCCCGGGCCATACCCTCGACCACCGGGTCGACCGCCTCGAGGTGCGACGGGTTCGACGACATGGTGATCGGCATGTCGATGCCCGATCGTCCGGAGAACTTGCCGACGGCACCCTTGTGGTACTTCACGTCGCCCGAACCCTGGACCGACTCGGGGTCGAGGTTGCCCTCGAATTCCTCGAAGATCTCCCGGTACGACTTGCCCACGATGTTGGCGAGCACGTTCAGGCGCCCCCGGTGGGCCATGCCCATGACGACCTCGGCGGTGCCCTCGGCCGCCGCCTGGTCGAGCAGCGTGTCGAGCAGGACGATGGTCGACTCGGCCCCCTCCAGCCCGAACCGCTTCTGACCGACGTAACGGGTGTGCAGGAACCGCTCGAAGACCTCGGCGGCGTTCAGTCGGCCGAGGACGTGGCGCTGCTCGTCGGCCCCGATGGTGGTCGGGACACCCTCGACGTGCTCCTGGATCCACCGCTTCTGCTCGGGATCCTGAATGTGCATGTACTCGATGCCGAGCGTGCCGCAGTAGGCCGCACGCAACAGGTGGAGGATGTCGTCGAGCGTGTCGACGTCGCGACCCCCCAGGCCATCGGTGATGAAGCGCCGTGGCAGGTCCCAGATCGAGAGCCCGTAGTGGAGCGGGTCGAGCTCGGGATGGATGTGCGGGGGCTCGGCGTCGAGCGGGTCGAGGTGGGCCATCAGGTGGCCGCGGACCCGGTACATGTTGATCAGGGACTGGACGTGCAGCTGCTTCAGGAGCCGCTGGTGCTCGCCCCCGGCGACGTCGTCCACCCCCGACTCGTCCTTGCCCCAGCGCAGGGGCTCGTACGGGACGCCCATCGACTCGAAGATCTCGTCGTAGAAGCGGTTCCCGCCGGTCAGGTACTCGGCCGCCTTGGCCAGGAACAGGCCGGACTCGGCCCCCTGGATGATCCGGTGGTCGTAGGTCGAGGTCAGGGTGACCACCTTGCCGATGCCCAGCTCGGCCAACGACTTGGGGTCGGCCGCCTCGAACCCGGCCGGGAAACCGAGGGACCCGACGCCGATGATGGCGCCCTGTCCGGGCATGAGGCGGGGCACCGACTGGGTCGTCCCGATCGTCCCCGGGTTGGTCAGCGACACCGTGGTGCCGGCGAAGTCGTCGGGGCCCGCCTTGTTCGAGTGGACCTTGCGGACCAACTCCTCGTAGGCCAGCACGAACGAACGGAAGTCCAGCGTGTCGGCCTGCTTGATGCAAGGCACCACGAGGTTGCGGGAGCCGTCGGCCTTCTCCACGTCCACGGCCAGACCCAGGCCGACGTGGGCGTGGCGCACGACGCCGGGCGTGCCCTTCTCGTCGATGGAGGCCACGAAGTGGGCGTTGAGCGCCGGCACGTCGACCAGAGCCCGGACCACGGCGTAGCCGATGAGGTGGGTGAAGCTCACCTTGGCCCCGGTCGTCCGGGCGAGCTGTTCGTTGAGTGCCTGACGGTTGACCTCGAGCAGCTTGGCCGGCACGGCCCGCACGCTGGTGGCCGTGGGCACACCCAGGCTCGCCTCCATGTTGACGACGATCCGGGAGGCGGCACCCCGCAAGGGCGACACCGGGTCCTCGTCGGCCGCCGGGGCGGCGGCCCGGGCCGGCGGCGCCGGTGTCGGGGCGGCAGCCGGGGGCACGGGAGCGGTCGAGGGCGAGGCGGCGGCCGTCGGGGTGGTCTCGGGGGCCGGGGTCACGGCCGCCGGCCGCGGCGGCAACGCGTTGCTGGTCGGCACCGGGGTCGGGCTGTAGTCGACAAAGAATTCACGCCAGCTCTCGCTGACCGAGGTCGGGTCGACCCGGAACCGGTCGTACATATCGTCGACCAACCAGGCGTTGGGTCCGAAGGACCCGGTGGCCGTCGACTTCCCCCGGGCGCCTCCCTCTCGGGCGGCGCGCTCGTCACCGCTTGCATCAACCATGCGTCCAGCCTACCGGCGCCAGGGAGGCCGTTGGTCCCCTTTGCCTGGGTGGTTCCTTCCGGGGCGGTAGCGTCGGAGGGGTGTTCACTCCCCCGTCGACGACGGGTCGGCCGGGCAGGGGTGCCCTGGTCCGCCACCTCGACACCACCCGAGTCTGATGGCCGTCCCCGCCGGGCTCTCCGTCGTGGTGCGCCTGGCCGACGCCGCCCCGACTACCACCGGTGACGGTCGGCCCGTCGTCGTGTTGGTGCACGGCGCGCTCGACCGGGGCGACAGCTTCCGTCGGGTGGTGCGTCGGCTCGAGGGCGTCACCGTGGTCACCTACGACCGACGCGGCTACCAGCGGTCCCGGGGCCTCGGTCCGGCGTCCGGGCTGGAGGAGCACGCCGCCGACCTGCTGGCCGTGACCGACGAGATCGGCGAGGGCCGCCCGGTGGTGGCCGTCGGCCACAGCCTCGGCGGCGACGTGGTCCTGGCGGCGGCGCTCGAGCGCCCGACGGCGTTCTCCTCGCTCGGGGTGTTCGAGCCGCCGATGCCCTGGCTTCCCCTCCCGCAGAACGAAGGCCGCCGGTTCCAGCCGGACGACCCGGCGGTCGAGGCCGAGACCTTCTTCCGGCGGGTGGTCGGCGAGGCTGCCTGGCAGCGGCTGCCCGAATCGGGCCGGGCGGACCGGCGGGCCGACGGGCCGGCCCTGGTGGCCGACCTCCGTTCGATCAACGGCGGGCCACCGTTCGACCCCACCACCCTCACCTTGCCCTTGCTCGTCGGGGTGAGCGGTCGGGTGCAGGCCCGGCCCGAGGCGGCGGCCGACTGGCTGGTCGACCACGTACCCGGGGCCGAGCGCTTCGAGATCCCCGGGGCCACCCACGGCGCCCACCTGTCGCACCCTGACGCCTTCGCCGGCTTCGTCCGAGCGGTCATGGGACGGGCCGCCGCAGGCACGCGGGCATCGGTCACCGCTGGCGGCGGGGCCGTCGCGGCGGCCGAAGGTGCCGGGAGCCGACGATGAGGGTCCTGGTCGCCGGGGCGTCCGGGCTGATCGGGACGCCGCTGCAGGCGCGACTGGGCGATGCCGGCCATCAGGTCGTCCGGCTGGTCCGGCCACAACCGCCCGGCTCGGGCGCCCCACCGTCGGGCTCGGAGTCGGGCACGGTGGCCTGGGACCCGGCGACCGGGTCGATCGACCAAGCGGCGCTGCTCGCCGCCGGCCCCTTCGATGCCGCCGTCAATCTGTCGGGTGCCGGCATCGGCGACCGCCGTTGGTCGACCCGTTATCGCCAGGAGATCCTCCACAGCCGCCTGTCGGCCACTCGCCTCCTCGTGTCCAGCCTCGCCGCCCTGCCCTCACCGCCCGGCGTGCTGGTCAGCGGCTCGGCCATCGGCTTCTACGGCGACCGGGGCGACGAGGAGCTGACCGAGGACAGTGCGGGGGGCGAAGGGTTCCTGGCGCTGGTCGCCCGGGAGTGGGAGGACGCCGCATCGCCCCTGGCCGACGCCGGGACCCGCCTGACCCTGGTGCGCACGGGCATCGTCCTGTCGCCCCAGGGCGGCGCGCTCGGCCGTCAGCTGCCGATCTTCCGCTTCGGCCTGGGCGCCCGGCTCGGTTCCGGTCGCCAGTACGTGAGCTGGATCAGCCTCGACGACGAGGTCTCCATCATCGTGCGGGCGCTGAGCGACCCGGACCTGGCCGGCCCCATCAACGCCACCGCGCCCACGCCCGTCACCAATGCCGAGTTCACCCGGGCGCTCGGCCGGGTCCTGCACCGTCCGGCGGTCCTGGCCGTGCCCGGACCGGTGCTCCGCGTCGCCCTCGGCCGTGACATGGCGCAGGAGCTGCTCCTCGGCGGCCAGCGGGTCCTCCCGTCCCGGTTGCTGGCGCTGGGTCACCATTTCGAGCAACCGGACCTCGACGTGACCCTGGCACACCTCCTGCGCCCCGCTACTTGACCGAGGCCGCCGCCCCTAGCCTCGAGGCGGAGGGAGGGTCACCGCTGGGCCGTCTCCGCTGGGTCCTGCTCGCCGTCGGTTCGGTGACGGCCGTCGTCGCCGCCGTCCTCGCCCCAGGCGCCACCGGTGCCGCCGCCGCCCAGGTGTGGCCGCCCTTCGTGCTCGTGTCCGGCCTGCTGCTGCTCGGCCTGGTCGCCGATCGTCAGGGCCTGTTCGCCGCTGTCGGCACCGTGCTGGCTCGGCTCACGTCCCGGCGGACCGCCCTGTTCGTCGGGTCGGCGGCCGTGGTCGCCGTCGTGACGGCGCTCCTCAATCTGGACACCGCGGTGGTGTTCCTGACGCCGATCCTCATCTACACCGCCCGGCGTCACGGAACCGACGAGGCGCCGTTCCTCTACCTCGCCGTGATGATGGCCAACGGCGCATCGCTCCTCCTCGCCGGCTCGAACCTCACCAACCTCATCGTCATCGACCATCTGCACCAGTCGGGTGGCGCCTTCGCCGCCCGCATGCTCCCGGCGTGGGGCGCCGCCGTGGTGGTGGTCACCGTCGTCGTGGCCGTGGCCTTCCGGCGGCACCTCGGACGCCGGGGCGCGCCCGGGGCGCCGCCGAGCGCACCGACCGGACGGGCGTCCGGCGGCATCGTCGCCTTCCTCCTCGTGGCCCTGATCGTCGTGCTGCTCCTCCCGCCGGCGTGGGCGGCGTTGGCCACGGCCGCCACCGCCATCGCCTGCTTCGTCACCTACCACCTCCGGGGCGACGCCGCGGTTCCCGGTCGCCCAACGGTCGCCTGGTCCGACGTCCGCCACACGATCGACCTCCCCGTCCTGGTCGGGCTCTTCGGCCTCGCCGTGGCCAGCGGCTGTCTCGGACGGTCGTTGGCCACCGTCACCAGCCACCTGCAGCAGCTGTCGAGCTGGGAGACCGCCGGCGTCGGGGCCGGCCTGTCCGTCCTCGTCAACAACCTCCCGGCGGCCTCGTTCCTGGCCGCCCGGTCACCGTCGCACCCCTATGCCCTACTGGTCGGGCTCGACCTCGGCCCGAACCTGGCCGTCACCGGGGCCCTCTCGGCGTTCCTGTGGCTCCAGGTGGGGCGGCGGACCGGCGCCCGCCCGTCGGTCGTCACCTACAGCCTGCTCGGCCTGGTGGTCGCCCCGATCTCGATCGCTGCCGCGCTCGCCGCCCTCGACGCAACGCACTGAGCGGGGCTCAGGAGGGCGAGAGGGGCGGCGCCTGATGTTCCGACGCCACGGCGGCGGCGAGGCGCTCCGAGCGCGAACGGACCGACAGCAATTCTGACTCGGGGTCGTCGGAGTTCATGCCGCTGACCAGCGGTGAGTGCACGAGCGTCAGAGCGCCGATGAAGAGCACCAGGAGCGAGAGGGCCTCCAGCGGGCCCCAGGCGCCCGAGGTCCGGAGGTTGTCCCCGAAGAGGGCGATGCCGATCAGGATGCTGGCCAGTGGGTCGAGCATGACCAAGGTCGACTGCGACGCGGCGATCGGGCCGGCGTGGAAGGCGTTCTGGGCCAAGAACACCGACAGCACGCCGCAGCCGGCGAGGGCGTAGGTCTGCCAGTGCCGGAACATCGAGACCCAGTCCTCGGCGATGAATTGGGTGACCACCTTGGTGAGGGCGGCGGTGAAGGCGAACCCGGTCGCCGCCGCCGCTCCGAACATGGCCGCCCGCCACCACCGCGGGCCTCGGAGCGCCAACGCCACCAGGATGACCACCACCGCCCCGCAGGCCGCACCGACCTCGATCCACTCCGAGCTGGTCGGCACGAGCTCACCTCCGGTCGGCGAGGCGAAGAGGAGGAACCCGGCCAGGCCGGCGGCGGCGGCCGTGGCCCCGAACCATTCCCGCAGGCCGACCCGGAACCGGAACCACGTGCCCAGGATCAGGACCAGGAAGAGCAACTCGACGGTCAGGATGGGCTGGACCTGGGTCAGGCGTCCGTAGTGGAGGGCCACCGCCTGCATGATGAACGAGGCGATCATGAAGGCGAAGCCGAGCAACCACACGCCCCGACGCAGGGCGTGGGTCAACAAACTGAGGTGGAGGGTGCTCTCCTCCGGAGCGTCCTCCACCCCCATGCGTTGCAACACACTGGTGAGCGCGTTAGCGAGGGCCGCACCCACGGCGAGTACGTAGACCATTTGTCGCCAGAGTCTACGGGCGGGGTCGCCTCAACGCGTCAATGAGGGCGCGGCTCCGGCGGCGCCACCTGGGACTTCGGGCTCACGCCCAGGGCAGGTCGCCCACGAAGGACCAACTGCGGCGGTGGATCGACGACAGGCCGTAGCCCCGCAGCGCCCGTTGATGGTCCGGCGACGGATAGCCCTTGTTGAGCTCGAAGGCATAGGGCGGGAAGTGCTCGGCCTCGTCGCGCATCATCCGGTCCCGGGTGACCTTGGCCAGCACCGAGGCGGCGGCGATGGCCGCGCACCGGGCGTCCCCCTTGACCACCGGGACCTGGGGGAACGGCGGATCCCCCGGGCCGACCAGCGCCCGCGGGCCGTCGACCAGGGCGGCGTCGGGGGGCGAGGCCAGTCCGGCCACCGCCCGCTCGCCGGCCAGGCTCACGGCGGCGGTCATGCCCAGTTCGTCGCACTCCTCGGCACTGGCGTGTCCGACCGACCACTCGACGCACCAGCGGCCGATCTCCTCGAAGATCATTTCCCGGCGGGCCTCCGAGAGGGCCTTCGAATCACGCAACCACGTCGGCAGGGACCTGGTCCTCGTGCCGGGACGGAGCAGGGCGGCACCCACGCTGACCGGGCCGGCCCAGGCCCCCCGACCCACCTCGTCGATCCCCACTACCCGCTCGAAGCCGGCCCGCCACAGGCTCCGCTCCTCGGCCAGGGTCGGAAGCTGGGGTCCCGTTCGTCGACCGGCGGTGGGCGTCGAACGGCGGGCGGACGGGACGCTCGGGGCGACGTCGGCGTCCGTCTGGATGACCACCGCCGCAGCGTACCGAGGCGGCGCCGGGCCGGCGCGGCAGCTGCGCACGGCCCCCGTAACCTTGGGCCATGGAACCGCGCACCGTTGCCATCGTCCCCCACACCCACTGGGACCGCGAATGGTACGAACCGTTCCAACAGTTCCGGCTCCGCCTGGTCGAGCTGCTGGACGGGCTGCTGCCCCTCCTCGAGTCGGATCCCTCCTACGCCCGCTTCATGCTCGACGGCCAGATGGCCGTGGTGGACGACTACCTCGAGGTCCGGCCGGAGGCCGAGGACCGCATCCGGGCCCTGGCCGCCTCGGGTCGATTGACCATGGGCCCCTGGTACATCCTCATGGACGAGTTCCTGGTCTCCGGCGAGACCATCATCCGGAACCTGCAGCGCGGTCTGGCCCGGGGTGCGGCGTTCGGGGGCGTGATGGAGGTCGGCTACCTGCCGGACATGTTCGGCCACATCGCCCAGATGCCCCAGATCCTGACCGAGGCCGGCTTCTCGCACACCGTGGTGTGGCGGGGTGTCCCTTCGGCCGTGACCAGCACCGGCTTCTGGTGGGAGGCACCCGACGGCTCCCGGGTCCGGGCCGAGTACCTGCCGACCGGGTACGGGAACGGGGCGTCGCTGCCCGACGACGCAAAGGCGTTGGTCGAGCGCATCGCCGATCACGAGGACGAGATCGGTGGGTTCCTCATCGGGTCCCTGCTCTGCATGAACGGCTCGGACCACCTCCGCCCCCAGCCCTTCCTGGGCCGGGTCGTGGCCGAGGCCAACGCCCAGCAGGACCACTTCCGCTTCGAGGTCACGTCGTTGCCCGACTATCTGGCCACCGCGCCGACCGAGGGCCTGACGACGTGGACCGGCGAGCTCCGGTCCGGCGCTCGGTCCAACCTGCTGATGGGCGTGGTCTCCAACCGGGTCGACGTGAAGCAGTCCGCCGCCCGGACCGAGCGAGCGCTGGAGCGTCGGGCCGAGCCCTACGCCGCCCTCTTCACGCCGGCAACCTCGTGGCCCGAGCGGTTGTTGGACCTCGCCTGGCTCGAGGTCATCCGCAACGCGGCCCACGACTCGATCTGCGCCTGCTCCGTCGACGAGGTGGTCGACGCCGTCCTCCATCGTTTCAGCGAGTCCCGCTCGATCGCCGAGGGCGTGGCCAACTCGGCCCTGGTCGAGCTCGGCCGCTCGATGGCCCAACCGGGACCGGTGGTCGTGAACGGCTCGGGGCACGTGCGCAGTGGGATGGTCGAGTTGGTGGTCGGTGCAGAGACGCCACCGGGACCCGACGTCCAGGTCCTCTCGGAACGCCAGCAGCTTCCGGGACAGATGACGCTCGACGCCACCACCGTGCGCACCGTGCTCGGCATGTTGCAGGGCCCCCGCATCGACAACGACGCCTGGGTCCAGGAGGTGACGGTCACCGAGGACGACACGGGCATCGACCTCACGGTGTCGATCGGCGCCGAGGAGCGGCCGGGCGTCCCCATCGCCCAGGTGAAGCAGGACCTCTACACCCGCCTCGGTGCCCGGCCCGACGTCATGGTGCGCGTGCGCCTCGACCAGCCGCCGATCCGACGCATCGCCGCCCGGGTGGCGCAGGTGCCCGGCTTCGGTTGGTCGGCGTTCACCCCGGCGCCCCTCACCCATCCGGTGACCGGCTCGACCGAGGACGGCGGGATCACGCTGGCCAACGGTCTGGTCACCGTGGTCGTCGACCCGACTGACGGGACGTTCTCGATCGACGGCGCACCCGGGTTCGGGCGACTGGTCGACGAGGGCGATCTGGGCGACTCCTACAACTACTCACCGCCCCGGTCCGACAGCCGGGTCGACCGACCGACCTCGGTCAGCGTCGCCCTCGGCGAGGCGGGTCCGGTACGGGCCACGGCGGTGGTCACCGCCGTCTACGAGTGGCCGGACCACGTCGACGGGGCCTCCCAGAAGCGGGTGGGTCACCACGAGGTGGAGGTGACCACCGAGCTCGAGGTCCGAGCGGACGAGAAGGTGGTCCGGGTGGCGACGTCGTTCGTCAACCCGGCCCGGGACCACCGCCTTCGGGTCCACCTCCCTCTGCCGTCGCCCGCCGCCACCTCGGAGGCCGAATGTGCCTTCGCCACCGTCACCCGGGGACTCACCGCCGAGGGCCGACCCGACGAGTTCGGGCTCCCCACGTTCCCGGCCCGCCGGTTCGTCACGGCCGGCGGACTGACCGTGGTCCACGACGGCGTCGTCGAGTACGAGCTCGTCGAGCCCACCGAGGGCGACGAGCCGCGGGCCACGGCATTGGCCATCACCCTGCTGCGCTCCACCGGCATGCTCTCGCGTCTCGGGATGGCCTACCGACCCTTCCCCGCCGGCCCACTGACCCCGGTCGAGGGACTCCAGCTGGCAGGGCACCGGATCGAGAACCGCTACGCCGTGGCCGTGGGCGACGTCGACCCCTGGGTCCTGGCCGACGACGTGCTCCTCCCGATGGAGACGGTCCCGTCGTTCGGTGGCGGCACCAGGGGACCGAGCGGCAGCGCCCTGGTCGTCGACGGCGCCGAGGTCAGCTCGGTGCGACGCAGCGCCGGCGCCCTGGAGGTCCGGGTGTTCAACCCGACCGGCGAGCCGACCACTGTGCGGCTGGGGACCAGGACCGGTTGGCTGGTCGACCTTCGGGGGCGGCCCACCCAGTCCTTCGAGGGGCAGTTCGAACTTCGGGGGCATGGCATCGCCACGCTGCTCCTCGATCCCGAGCACTAGCGCCGAGGTTCAGGTCAGCCCTCGCAGGAGGGTGGTGTCCCACTCCGAACGCGCCGGTCGGTCCATGAGCGACCCCAACGCCTGGGCCGGTGTCGCCCGGCCGTCCACGATGGCGGCGATCTGTTCGGCGATCGGCATCTCCACGCCGTGCGCCGTCGCCAAGGCCACCAACGGGGCCGCCGTCTTCACGCCCTCGGCGACCATCTGCATACCGATGAGCACCTCGTCGAGCGACCGCCCCCGGCCCAGCTCGAAGCCGACCGTCCGGTTCCGACTGCGGGGGCTGATGCAGGTGGCCACGAGGTCACCCACCCCGGCCAGACCACCGAAGGTCAACGCATGACCTCCGAGGGCCACCCCGAGACGTCCGAGCTCGGCCAAGCCCCGAGTGATGAGGAGGGCCCGGGTGTTCTCGCCGAACCCGAGGCCGTCGCACATCCCGGCGGCGATGGCCATCACGTTCTTGGTGGCGCCGGCGATCTCACAGCCGACGACGTCGGTCCCGGTGTACACCCGGAAGCTGCCGGTGTGGAGCAGCTGCTGGACCTCGGTGGCGAGGGTCTCGTCGTCGAGCGCCACCACGCTGGCCGCCGGCTGGCCTTCGGCGACCTCCCGGGCCAGGTTCGGTCCGGTGAGGACGCCG
Organism: uncultured Acidimicrobiaceae bacterium; assembly: GCA_963730735.1. GTDB lineage: Bacteria > Actinomycetota > Acidimicrobiia > Acidimicrobiales > RAAP-2 > CAVSSX01. The sequence continues at coordinate 4,126 of CAVSSX010000002.1, read as the reverse complement.
GCCGGGGACCCCGGTGCCACCTCGGCCACCACCTCGGACATGCGGAGGTTCGTGCCGACCTCGATTCCCTTGGCCAGGCTCACCACCGCCGCCCCGGGGACGAGATGGGGCGCCAGGGCGCCGAGCACATCGCGGAACCCGTGTGACGGCACGGCCATCAGTACGACCTCGGCCCCCCGGGCCACCTCGGCGAGGTCGGCGGTCGGCCGCAGGCCCTCGGGAAAGGCCAGCCCTGGCAAGTACCGGGGGTTTTCCCGTCGCTCGACCATCGTCGCGACGAGCTCGGGGGACCTCGCCCACAGGAGTGTCTCGGTGCGGGCGGCGATCAGGCGGGCCACCACCGTGCCCCATGATCCGGCACCGACCACCGCCACCTTGCCCGTTGCCACGCATCGAGCCTACGACGCCGGGCACCCACGCATCCGGGGCGACGCCCGGGGCCGACCCCTCGACGGCGCCGTCTGGGCCGGCCGGCGCTAGCGCCCGTACACTGACCAGATGAGCGTCGGCATCGCCGGAGCGCGGGAAGGAGCCCGGGGGGTGCACGACCAGCAGGTGCTCGGAGCGCGTGCGGTGCTCGTCCCGGTCAAGGCGTTCGCCGACGCCAAGCAACGCCTGGGCCCGGCCCTGTCGAGCCGCGATCGCCAGGAGCTGGTGCGGGCCATGGCCGAGCGCGTGCTCCAGGCCGCCGCTCCCTTGCCCGTCGCCGTCGTCTGCGACGACACCGAAGTGGCGGACTGGGCTCGCCGCCATGGGGCGCTCGTGATCTGGGAGCCGGGTCGCGGGCTGAACGGCGCCGTCGAATCCGGCGTCGATCGCCTGACCACCATGGGCGTCGAACAGATCACCGTGGCCCACGGCGACCTGCCGCTGGCCAACGGGCTCGGCAGCCTTCCCGCCTTCGACGGCGTGACGCTGGCCCCCGACCGTCGGGATGACGGCACCAACGTGATCCGTCTCCCCGGCGGCTGCGGCTTCCACTTCTCCTACGGGCCCGGCTCCTTCCATCGCCACCTCGAGGAGTGCCACCGACTCGGGCTGGCCACCCAGATCCTCCGGGACCCGGCGCTGGCCTTCGACGTCGACCTCCCCTCGGACCTGCATTGGGCGTGATGCCCGACGACACCGACGGGCCGAAGACGCCGGACGGCAGCGGGCTCCCCGTCAACGAACTTCCCCGGCACGGCGAGGACGAGATGACCATCGACCTCCCCACGCCGCGCTCCGCACTGGCCGTGGCGGCGCATCCCGACGACATCGAGTTCGGCTGCGGGGCGACGCTGGCCAAATGGGCCAGCGTCGGGTGCGAGATCCACCACCTCGTGCTGAGCGACGGGGCCAAGGGATCGTGGGACCCGGCACAGGACCTGGCCTCACTCGTGGCGGCGCGCCAGGTCGAGCAGCGAGAGGCCGCCCGGACGCTCGGTGGCGGCGACGTCATGTTCCTCGGCCTCCCGGACGGTGAGCTCCGCAACGGGATCCGAGAACAGTGGGAGGTGGCCCGTTGGATCCGCATCGTTCAGCCTGACGTCGTCCTGGGCCATGACCCGTGGCGCCGTTACCGGCTCCACCCCGACCATCGCAATGCCGGCTTCATCCTGACCGATGCCATCGTCGCCGCGCGTGACCCGCACTTCTTCACGGATCAGGAGCTACCGCCCCACCGTCCCGACCACCTGTTGCTGTGGGAGGCCGACGTTCCCAACCACGTCGAGCAAGTGGCGGGCTTCGAACAGATCAAGGTCGACGCGCTGCTCGCACACCGGAGTCAGTACCGCAGCACGATGTCGATCGATCAGTCGCTGGCCCGACCGGGCGAACTGCCGCCGCGCGACGACCCGCAAGTCCGGGCGTTCAGCGAACGGGTAGTCGGGCAGCTTCGGCGCCACGGGGCCATCGCCGACGTGCCGCTCGGCGAGAGCTTCCACCTGATCGACGAGCTCTGACCCCGGCCGGCCGGAGCGGCATCGTCGACCCCCGGACGCGATCGACGGGGACTCGAAAGCCCCCGTCGATCGGCACCACCCTTGTCGAGGCCGGACAACGCCGGCCTCGTCGCGTCAGATCGCTCCGACGGCCTTGGCCACCTTCTTGACGGCCTTACGGACGGCCTTCTTCGTCGCCTTCGTAGCGGGCGCCCGCTTGACGGCCTTGGTCGCCTTCTGGATCGCCTTGGTCGCCGGGGCCTTCTTGACCGCCTTCTTGGCCGGCGCCCGCTTGGCCGGCGCCTTCTTGGCGGTGGCCTTCTTCGCCGGCGCCCGCTTGGCCGGGGCCTTCTTGGCCGGAGCCTTCTTGACGGCCTTCTTCACGACCTTCTTGGCCGGGGCCTTCTTGACTACCCGCTTGACGGTCTTCTTGGCCGGAGCCTTCTTGGCCGGAGCCTTCTTGGCCGGACGCCTTCTTGGCCGGCGCCTTCTTGGCCGGCGCCTTCTTGGCCGGCGCCTTCTTGGCCGGCGCCTTCTTGACGGCCTTCTTCACGACCTTCTTGGCCGGAGCCTTCTTGGCCGTGGCCTTCTTGGCGGGGGCCTTCTTGGCCGGAGCCTTTTTAGCCGGGGCCTTCTTCGCTGCAATCGCCACAGGTACACCTCCTAGGAGTTACATCGCTGAGTTGAGGTGGAGCCTGCGGTACTCCCGTCACCCGAAGGTTCGAGGCTCCGCAACACTGCACCGGTCTTTTGGTTGTCGTGACCATCCCGCTCGCCGTTCACTGAGCGCTGCGCTCGATGACGGAGAAGCACGATGGTCGTTTCCCTGACGCACACCGAGTAGCTGTGACTCGTATCTGTTCGACCTCTGCGTGCTTCGTCGCGGTGACGTCGTCATGAAGAGTAGTTCGAAAGGTACGAAACCGTTGACTACATCGGTGATGCGTATGCAGCAAGGCTCAATCAGAGTGCCTTTTGCAACGCAGGTCAAGCATTCTCTGTTGTTCGTGTCGACGCGCGTTGGCGCGCGTTGACGCACGCGTCGACACGCCGACGGCGTGGCGCGTGACCCATCGTGAGCGACCACCGCCGCCAACGCCGACGGCCGCGACGCAACGAGCGCGCCCGTCGACAGCGAGCCATCACCAACCACGTCACGCGTCGCCGCCGGTACGAGTGCTGTGCGTCACCGGTGTCGACCCGACGACACTGCGCCGCCATCCGCGCGCACGGCACTGCGATCATCGAGGCGTCGGCCCATGGCCATGGACCCCGTCCGACACCTCTGCGATCATCGGCGGCGGTGACCATCGACGAGCGACCCAGCCCCACCCAACCGGCCCTCGGGATCGAGACGGCCAGCCGGGCCGTCCGGACGGCGGCCCGTGCCGTCGGCGCCGGTGTCTACCTCGGCACCGGGCCCGGAGGTTGGGCCTGGGCCGGCCCCGAGCGGTCGACCCTGGTCCTCGGCCCGTCCCGTTCGGGGAAGACATCGTCCCTGGTCATACCCAACGTCCTGGCCGCGCCAGGGGCCGTGGTCAGCACGTCGACCAAGCCCGATGTGCTCGAGGCGACGGGGTCGAGCCGGGCGGTCGACGGCTGGGCGCTGCTCTATGACCCCAGCGGAACCGTCGCCGTCCCGCCGGGGGTGACCCGGGTCGGGTGGTCCCCGGTGACCGCGGCCGGCGCATGGGAGGGCGCCCTCCTCACGGCCGACGCCATGGTCCGGACCGCCGGGTCGGCAGCGGGGGCCGCGACGACCGGCGGGGACCACTGGGGCGAACGCTCCCGCGCCCTCCTGGCGCCGCTGCTCCATGCCGCCGCCCTCGATGGTCGTCGCATGTCGTCGGTGCTCTCCTGGGTCGATCGCCACGAAGGTTCGGCGGCGCTCGACATCCTGTTGGGCCGACTCGGCGAGCGTGCCGTGGCCACCGACCTCCTGGCCGGCATTCTCGCGACCGACGGCAGGGAGCAGTCGGGCATCTGGTCGACGACGTCCGGGGCACTGTCGGCCTACCGGGCCCCCGCCGCCCTGTCGTCGACCGAACCACCCTTCCTCGACGCCGACGCGTTCTGCGCCGGTGCCAACGCGCTCTACATCTGTGCGCCGAGTCGCTTGCAGAACAGCTGGCGCCACTGGTCGTCGGCGTCCTGTCCGACATACGCGACGCGGCGTACGCGCGAGCCCTCCACCACGACGA
>CAVSSX010000001.1:0-44803 GCA_963730735.1 uncultured Acidimicrobiaceae bacterium | reverse complement strand
GACCTCGCCGAGGTGCTGGCGAACCCGTCGGCGCCCGGCGCCACCGGGCGCGGCGACACTAGCCTCGGGCCGGTCGTCGGGGACCGGGGCCGCCAATCCGGCATCCGGGCGACATCGGCACGGGGGTGACGATGACCGAGCTCGCGATCTCCGACCTCGAGGTGGTCGGACGGGGGATCGACCGGCCCGAGCACGTACTGGTGGCCGGCGACGGCCGCCTGTACGCCTCAGACCGGGGCTCGGCGGTGGCCGAGATCGACGGTGACCGTGTCCGGGGTATCGGAGCGGCCGGCGGTGAGCCCAACGGCTTCGCCATGACCGAGCAGGGCCGGTTCCTGGTGGCCAACTTCGGCTCGGGCTCCATCCAGGAGGTCGATCCGGTCACCGGAGCGGTTCGGCCCATCGTCACCGCCGAGACGCTCGGCCGGCCCATGCAGTGGGTCAACTTCGTCCTGGTCGACCGGCGGGGCGACCTCTGGGCCTCGGTATCGGCGTCGTGCGACGACGTCGGCGAGGCGGTGGCGTTCGCCCGGCCCGACGGCTTCGTAGTGCGGGCCGGGGCCGACGGACGCGACCCGGTGGTGGTGGCCGAGGGCGTGACCTTCCCCAACTGCATGGCCCTCGACCGCAACGAGTCCCATCTGTACGTCGTGCGCACCACCCCGGCGGCCGTGGTCCGCTTCCCCATCCGGCCCGATCGGACCCTGGGGTCGGGCGAGCAGTTCGGGCCGGACCTGGGCGATCGGCGTCCCGATGAGTTCGGGGCACAGGGACTCGCCGGCCTGGCCGACCCGGCCACCATGCGACGCTGGGGTCTGGCCGACGGCTGCGCCTTCGACGACGAGGGGAACCTCTGGGTGACGATCGTCGGACCGAACCGGATCGTCGCGCTCACCCCCGACGGGGAAGTCGTGACCGTCCTCGAGGACCTCGACGGTGACCTCCTGCAATCACCCACCAGCTTGGCATGGGGCGGGCCCGACCGGCGAGACCTCTACATCGGTTCGCTCTGGGCGCCCTACGTGTTGCGGGGCCGCAGCTCGGTCCCCGGGATGGCAATGGTCCACCAGGGCTGACCGCCAGGAAGGACCCGCCGGGAGCGGTGCTCTGTCCTCCTGACGGTGGCGGGAGGACGGGGCCGCCGTGCCGACAGGGTCCTTGACTGAGCCGATCAGACGCCGACCCCCGCCGCGCACTATCTTCCTTGAACCTCCTGCTGCGTACCGGCGGTCGGGAGCGACGTGCACCGATCCCGACCATTGGAGACAGAGTGGAATTCGGCATTTTCCTGAACGGCTACATCCCGGGTCCGGCTGCGCACGACACCGAGCAAGAGCACGCTCGGCTGATGCGCGAGGCGGAGTACACGATCTTGGCCGACAAGCACAACTGGAAGTACGCGTGGTTCGGCGAGCACCACGCGTTGGTCGAGTACAGCCACATGTCGGCCCCCGAGGTGGTGATGGGCTACGTCGCCGGCCACACCGACTACATCCACCTGTGCACGGGCATCAACAGCCTCTCGCCCCGCAAGGAGCACCCGGTCCGCTACGCCGAGCGGGCCGCCATGCTCGACCACGTCACCAACCGCCGGTTCGAGTGGGGGACCGGCCGTGGCGCCGGGAGCCACGAGATGGAGACCTTCAACATCATGGACAAGAACTCGACCAAGGTCGAGTGGGAAGAGGTCGTCCACGAGATCCCCCGGATGTGGGAGCAGGTCGACTACACGTTCCATGGGGACCACTTCACCGTGCCCACGCCGCACAACGTCCTCCCCAAGCCCTATGGACAGGGTCACCCCCCGATCTGGGTGGCCTGCGGGAACCCCCCGACCTTCGCCCGGGCCGGCGAGCTGGGCATCGGGGCGATCGCCTTCAACTTCGAGCCGATCTTCAACCTGAAGGGCCGCATCGAGGCGTACAAGAACGCGGTGGCCGATTGTAAGGAGCCCTTGGGCCAGTTCCTGAACGACAACGTCATGATGACCAACGCCGTCATCTGCCTGGAGGACCGTGACCGGGCCCGGGACATCGCCCTGAACCGGGTCAGCGGCTACCTGGTGACAATGGTGAACCTGTACCACGACACCATGCCGAAGTCGCCCGACGCCATCACCTGGCCCAACTCGCCGCTGGTCCTGCGGGACCTGGCCGGGCCCGACCCCGAGGCGTTCTTGGACGAGCTGATCGCCGGGGGCTACATGATGGTCGGCAACCCCGAGGAAGTGTCCGAGCAGCTCGAGAACTACAAGTCCGTCGGCTGCGACCAGCTGGTGTTCGGCCTTCCCGGAGACCTGTACCCCGACGAGATCCACGAGGTCATCGAGGTGTTCGGCGACCGGGTCATCCCCCAGCACGACCCCGACCGCGTGCACTCGACCGATCGCTATCGGGCAACGGCCGTGCCCAAATACGGGCCCTTCTCGAAGGAGCTGCCCGACGTCGAGTGGCCGACGGTGCTGCCGGTCACCGCACAGAACTAGTAGCCGTCGGGCGAAAAGGCCCGAGCGCCATCCTTCGGTTGACGTGTCGGGACGACCGGGACGCTCGGTCGCGCCCGGTTCCTGTGCGACCTCAGGCCTGCTTCAGCAGCCGTAGCTCACGAGGGTCGCCCTCGCGGACCGTCTCCGAGAGACGGCTGGTGCGCCGCTGCGAGCGCACCCGGAAGAGGATCGCCAAACACGCTACCCCGTCACGCCAGTCGAGCTTCTTCCCCTGGGCATGCGTCCGGGAGTGGTACGAGACGGGGACCTCGAACGGTCGGTAGCCCCGCTTGAGTACTTCGGCGGTGATCTCGGTGTCGAGGCCGAAGCCCTGCTCGCGCAAGCTCAGATCACGGACGAGGCTCACCGGCATCAGTTTCAGGCAGGTGTGCAGGTCGCTGATGTAGCTGTCGAACAGGAGGTTGGCCATCAGCGTCGTGAGCTTGTTGCCCATCGCGTACCGGTACGACTGGTAGACCGTGTTGGCCCCGAAGAGGCGGGAGCCGTACACGATGTCGGTCCGGCCGGCGATGACCGGTTCCAGCAACCCCACGAGGTCCTGTGGTGCGTACTCGAGGTCGGCGTCGAAGGGCACGACGTGGGTCCCACTGGCGAGTGCGATGCCCGACAGGAGCGCCGCGCCCTTGCCTCGGTTCTTCTCGTGCCGGTGCACCACCAGGCGAAAGTCCTCGAGCTCCTCCAGGACGTTCTGCGTACGGTCGGTGCTGCCGTCGTCGACGACGATGAGCTCGACCGGGCAAGGAAAGGGGGTGGTGAGGACCTGCTTGATGGCGTGCGCCAGGGTGCGCCCCTCGTTGTAGGCCGGCATGATGATCGAGAGGGAGATCTGGCGAGGACTGGTCGACCGCCCCGCGATCTCGTCGGCCTCTCCGTCGGTGGCGATCGAAAGCTCTCCGATACGAACTTGGCGGTCCAGCCCGTCGTCCACCCGCGGCCAATCCAGGGGGGCGCCCGCAGCCGCGGCGATCTCGTGCTCGCCTAGAGTTGCCTGCGACGTCGGGACAGCCGAGGATCTGGCGAACGCGGGGGCAACGACTAACGCTGTCGGGTGTTCACCACCCCACAGATCGTGTGTGTCAGTGCTCGGTCGATTTTTAGGCAACACGGCTTGCACCCGATCTCTCGCTGGTTGAACCTCAGTGTGAAGGTCCAACGCCGAGAAAGATTCCGACGTAGGGGGGAGATCTCTACGGTGCGATGATGAGAGACCCGGCGGTGGTTTCTCGCGCTTTGCCGCATCGGCCCTGTTGGCGGGCTGGTCGACCGACTCACGCCGTCGCGGGCGGCCGGGGGGTGGGCACTACGACCGGCACGGTCCGGGGCCGGTTCATTGGGCGCCGATCGGGCCGGTCGCCAGGAAAGCGTGGTTGAGAGCGGGCCAAGTAGCCGCCGATCATCCTCTGGGTCCCAGCTGGGCGGGTCGGCGCCTGCGGCATTTGCACTAGCCGACGACGCCTCAGGGGCGGTGACGACCTTCCGGCTACGGAGACTTGACCACGGCCCACCTCTTCCCGTGGTCAATCTGGAGTCGGCGATCCGATGGCAGCCGGGGAGGGGGCAGGCGACGCGACGGTCGTACCACCAGCTCGGCGTGGCACCCTCCGGGTGTCTCTCCCTCGGCAACGGTCCCGGATTCAGGCCGAGGTCGCCGAACGCGGAGCATGGTGGACCGATCGTTGCGCTTCCGTCGGTCCAGGAGCAGCGGTCGGTGACCGTCCGTGGCGGGCCCCGAGTTCGTGGCGTGGGCGACTCGGCAGGTAGCGCCCTGCCACCCGCCAGCAAGCCGAGCGATGTCAGGGCGACGCTCGACAACTCCGTGGTGACGTTGGCTCGCCGCACCGTCGGGCCACGGCCGAATCATCCACCTGCACTACGACCGGCACGAGAACGAACGATGTCGGGCGTCCGGTGTCGGTGCGTGGAGCTGGTCAGTCCCGGAGTTGTTCGAGGTCGGCTCGAGCGCCAGGTCTCGAAAAGCCCTTCCAGCGTGCGTCGATGCCGGAACGTCCCCGGACGGGCGATCCAACGTGTTTGGCGGTGACCGGTGAGGCGATGTAGATCACGTCTCCACCAATTCACGTAGACATCTCGTCATTCTGCCGCTGTCACTACGAGTTGGCGTCCCTCATACTGTGACAGATCGCCACACAAATACGTTCAAATGAGTGATCGGACCCGGGACCGCCTTAGTCGTATTCTTCCGGACTTCCACACTGCTCCCGGCCATGTTCGAAGCAGCCACAGTGGGGAAGGGTTGCCTCGCAGGTGTCCACGATGAGAACTTCGAAAGAGACCCAAGTGTCCTACAGCCGCAGCTCCACCGCACGAGGTGATGCGTGAAGGCGCGCTGGTGGCTGCTGGCGTTGGGCGGGCTGATCGTTGCCGCCGTCACTGTCAGCCTCATCATCCCGGCCAGTCGCCACCAATGGGCGATCTCCATCGTCCGGCAGCCGACGAACTACACGACCCTGTATTTCGACAACCCGGCGACGTTGCCGACGACGGCGGAGGTCAACAAGCCGATCGGGTTCTCGTTCACCGTCGTGAACCATGAGGGCCGTGCGCTCCATTACCAGTACGTGGTCAGCTCCAAGGGGCAAAATGGCGCGGTTACAGTCCAGCGGTCGACGAGGTTCATCCCCGCCGGCGCGTCGTCCTCCATTTCGACCTCGGTGTCTCCGACGAGCCCCGGCAAGAACTCCCGCATCGTGGTGTCGCTACCGGGGCACGCCGAGACCATCGACTTCCTCGTGGCCGTGACGGACCCGGGTCAGCGGAATGGGTGACGGTCACGTCCTGGTGACGACGAGTTGGGACGATGGGCACGAGCTGGACAACAAGCTGGCGTCGATGCTCGACCGAGTGGGGATGGCCGGGACCTTCTATGTTGCCCCGCAATCGAGGGAGGTCCCCGAGGCCGAACGACTCACCCCCTCGGCGCTCCGTGACTTGTCGACCCGATTCGAGATCGGTGGCCACACGCTGTCCCATCCCCACCTGACGCGGCTCGCTCCCACCGATGCCGAGCGGGAGATCCGGGACGGAAAGGCCGCCCTCGAGGATGTCGTGGGCCACCGCCTCACGTCGTTCTGCTACCCCTACGGGGCCTACCGCTCCGAGCATGTCCGCATGACGTCGGAGGCGGGCTTCGACGTGGCGCGGACCACCGAGCGGTTCAACACGGCGGCTCCGCACAACCCGCTCGAGATGCCGACCGCCGTCCACGCGGTTCGGCACAGGGCGGATGCCCGTCGTGTCGTCCGGTTCGGCTCGAGTCCTCGCCAATGGTGGGCGACGTGGAGCAACTGGGATGTCCTGGCCGGCAAGGTGTTCGCCGAAGCATGTGCCAGCAACGGTGTGTTCCATCTCTGGGGCCACAGCTGGGAGATAGAGGCCAACGACGATTGGTCACGGCTTGAGACGTTCCTGCGTTCGGTCATCGATCACCCTCGGGTCCGCACGGTAACGAATGCCGAGTTGGTCGGGCACTTGAGCACGGGCGGGGGGGCGACCAATGGTTGTTGACCTTCACCCGCCGGCGACCGAACTGGCGCAGCCGCCCGAACCCTCGACCCGAAGCCCTTTCGACGGCCTCTCGGTGGCCGTCGTGGTGCTCGGCGTGGTGGTCAACGTGCTGGTCGTCACCGGTGGCCGGTTCCCCTTCGCCGGGCCCCTCCTGGGCTTCCTGTTCGTACTGGTTGCCCCGATCCTCCTTCTCTGCGGTACCCGGATCTGGGGTCGTCCGTCCATGGCCGAACGCGTCGGCTACAGCCTGGCGACGACGCTCCTCCTGCTGCTGCTCCTCGGACTCGGCATCAACTCCGTCCTGCCGCACCTCGGGGTAAGTCGTCCGCTCGACCCGATCCCGGTCGTGGTCATGGTCGATGTCCTCAACGCGGCGCTGCTGATCGTCCGTCGTCGCTACGGCATCCCCTTCGGGCTGGCCAAGGGCCTCTCCACCCTCCGAGGCAAAGAGGTCGCGCTCCTCTCCTTGTCAATCCTCACGGTCCCGCTGGCGGTCATGGGTGCCAACCGGCTGAACAACCGAGCCGGCAACCAGGTCACCATGGTCATGCTGCTCCTGGTGGCCGTCACCTTCTTCCTCTTGTTGCTCTGGCGGGGCCGGGTGCGCCACGGTGCCACCAGCGCCGTCATCTACTTCATCTCGCTGGCCATGCTGTTGATGACCTCGCTCCGGGGGTGGTCGATCAGCGGCCACGACATCCAGCGTGAATACCGCGTCTTTCAGCTGACCAAGGCGCACGGCCACTGGGACATCTCGTACTTCAAGAGCGCCTACAACGCCTGTCTGAGCCTCACCATCCTTCCGACCGAGCTCTCCCAGCTCATCCGGGTCGATGACGCCTACATCTACAAGTTCTTCTTCCAGTTGATCTTCGCCATGTGCCCGGTGCTGGTGTACACCATCGCCCGGCGCTATTTCCCAAAGCCCGTGGCCATTCTGGCCACGGTGTACTTCGTCGGCTTCCCGACGTTCTTCATCGACATGCCGTACCTCAACCGTCAGGAGATGGCGTTCCTCTTCGTGTGTGTGGCCGTTCTGGCGATCACTAACCCTTCGTGGAGCCGATGGACGCGTCGGATCGTCTTCATCGGAGCGGCACTGGGGATGGAGCTGTCGCACTACTCGACCACCTACATGTTCCTCGGCACTATCGCCATCGCCTGGGTGACCTTCAAGATCTACGGATTCTGGCGGGCGATTCGGCGGCGACGGGCTGGCCGCCACGGGAAGAGCCCCGATGTCGACCTCGAGCGGGCGGACAACCCGTCGGCGTTCAACTTCCTGTGCATCGCGGCCGTGGTCGTGTTCGTCCTCGGCTGGGGCGTCTTCGCCACGCACACTGCCCAAGGGGTTGCGGGCCAGGCGAAGTCGTCGGTGACCGGGTTCTTCGAGAAGACCTCCGGCACGCAGTCGTCGTCGGTGTCCTACAGCCTGCTTTCGGGGTCGTCGGCGGCGGGTTCGCCGCAACAGGCGCTCGCTCGTGAGCGCGAACAAATCCTGGCCATTCGGGCGCATGCTCCGGCCGGAACGTTCGAGCCCCTGTCGACGGTGGACAAGTACCCGACCCCTGTCGCCACGCCGCCCGACCTCCCGACGTCCTCGGCCGGAAAGCTGGTCTCCAAGGTCGTCTCGGTGAGCACGGTCAACTCGGTGATCCGGTCCCTGGCCGCCAAGGGCGAGCAGTTCTTCGTCCTGATCGGATTGATCTCGCTCTTCTTCGTCCGCCGTTTCCGGCGGCGGGTCGGTCGCGCCTACGTCTTCCTCTGCATCGGCAGTATCGGCATGGTGGCGCTGATCACGCTCCTGCCGTATTTGTCGGCCGAGTACGGCTTGCTGCGGGCGTTCCAGGAGTCGTTGATCTTCACGGCCCCGGTCCTGGTCGTCGGCTCGTTGATGCTCTTCCGGCCGCTCGGGGAACGGGTCTCCTTCGCCCTGGCCACGGCGGTGTGCTTCGTCTTCTTCATCTCGACGACCGGCCTACTTCCGCAGGCGCTCGGGGGCTATCCGGCCCAGCTAAATCTCGACAACAGTGGTTCGTACTACAACACGTACTTCGTCCATCCCCAGGAACTGGAGGCGGTCGCCTGGCTGGCCGGAAAGCCGGGAGTGCTTCCCGACGGCATCCAGGCCGACGCCAACTCCGACCGCTTCAACTTCACGTCCCTCAACGACGTCGTGGGAGACCAGGTCATTCTGGACAACTTCCCGGCGCTGGTGGAACGCAGGAGCTGGGTCATCTTGAGCTACGCCAACTTGCATGCTGATACGGCCACTACGACGTACAACAGTGATCTGATCGCCTACAAGTACCCGCGTGCCTTCTTGTCGGCCACGAAGAACCTCGTCTTCAACAATGGCGGCACGGAGATCTTCAAGTAGGTCATGTATTCAGTCGTGCCGGAGTGGGTAAGGCGAGCTGGAGCTCGAGATGCACCGCTTCGCTGCACCGTTCGAGGTCACGTAGGAGGAATCGAATTGCCCGACCACACGACAACGCGATCGATCCGTAATGGCTGGAATGCCAAGACGGAACGGAGAGTGGTGGGATGACCGAGTCAGTGAGCATGACCGTGGTCATCCTGACCTACAACAGCGCCGACACGATCGCCGAGTGTCTCGAGTCGCTCGTGGCGCAGGACTACACGGATTTTGACGTCGTCGTCGTGGACGATGCCTCCGAGGACGAGACATTGGCCGTCGCCGCTCGCTTTGACGGCGCCCTGCGGCTTCGGTGTGTCCCCAATGGCTCACACAATATTTCGACGGGCCGGAACATCGGCATTCGGGAGAGCCGGACGCAGATCGTCGCCTTCATCGACTCCGACGACGCCGCAGCTCCGCAATGGACGCGATCGATTTGGGAAACGTTTCTCGGCGATCCGCAGCTGGCCCTCATTTCGGGGCCGATCATCCCGATGGCCCGATCGAAGATGGCGAAGGCCATCGGGGTCAACGACTGGGTCGTCAAGGAGCTCATTGGTAAGGGCATCATGCGATGTTCGGCCGGCAACTCGGCGGTCAACCAGCGGTTCCTTACCGGGAAAGTCTTCAACGAGAACTTTCGTTTCGGGGAGGACCTCGAACTCGTGTCGAGACTCGGGGATGAGCGCGCCTTTGCCTACGTCGACGATATGAAGATCCTCCATTCGAGTAGGGAGTCGCTTCGGGAGTATGCCCGACAGATGTACCGATATGGATCGGCGAAGCTGGAAGTCGGCTATCGCTTCAAGTCGTACCGGTGGCTCGATTTCGTGCCGCTGGGATTGGTGGCCGGCAGCGTGGTCGTGGCGGCGACGACGGGACCGTGGTGGATCGCCTTCTCGATCCTTCCCTTCTCGCTACTCGAGGCGATCTTCACGGTCGTGTACGGAAAGCGCCCCGGCCTCATCGCCCTCAGCTTTCCGGCGTGGCTCACCAAGAACGTCGCATGGAGCGCGGGCATCGTGTCGGCGGCGGCGAAGATCGTAGGCAGCCCCCGTGAACGGGTTCGCCTGCAAGCTGATTCGGCGGCGACGTCGGCAGTGCCGTCAGCGGTGCCGAGCGGAGCTGCCGGATGAGGTCACATCGGTGTTGGCCGGGATGTCTCCCTTCGGTCGGGGGAGACCTGGCCGGTCGGCTCTCGGTGCAGGGGGCGAGAAGGTGAACCGTGTCTGAGGCCCCAGAGGCCCGGCGGGGGCGGCGCCTTTCCGTCGCCGTCGTGACCGACGCTATCCACCCGTATCACCGTGGCGGAAAGGAGAGCCGCTACTACCAGCTCCTGCCACGGCTGAACCAACGGTGCGACGCCCGGCTCTACACCATGCACTGGTGGCCTGAGCGGACCAAGACGATCGTGGATCAGGGCGTGCCCTACGAGGCCATCACGCGGCTGGTGGCTCTGTACAAGTCCGGGCGTCGGTCGATCGTCCAGGCGCTGGTGTTCGCCGTCGGCTGCCTCCGGCTGCTCACGAAGCGCTTCGACGTGGTCGAGGCCGACCACATGCCCTACCTCCAGATCGTGACGCTGTGGCTGGTCACCAGGATCAGGCGGCGACCGCTCGTGGTGACGTGGAACGAGGTGTGGGGTCCCGAGTATTGGCGGACGTACCTGGGCGGTCTGTCGGGTGCCATCGCCTGGTGGATCGAGCGAGTTGCCATGAGCTGTCCGGACGAGATCCTGGCGGTCTCGGAGGGAACGGCGGCGCGGCTCCGGTCCTACGTCGGGAATGCGGTGCCGATCCGGGTGATCCCGAACGCGATCGATCTCGACATGATCGGGAACGTGCCCCCGGCCCCGCCCGAGTCGTCGGCTGACCTCCTCTACGTTGGGCGCCTGATGGACCACAAGGGGGTCGGCCAACTGATCGAGGCGGTGGCGCTGCTGGGGCCGGATCTGGCGGCACGCGTACTGATCGTCGGGAACGGGCCCGAGAAGGAGAAGCTGGAGCAGCAGGTGCGGGACGCTGGTCTCTCGGAGGTCGTGAACTTTCGCTCGGATGTCGCCGACAGCGCCGAGGTCTTCGCCCTGATGAAGTCGGCGAAGGTATTCGTCTTCCCCTCCGTTCGGGAGGGCTTCGGTATCGCCGTGCTGGAGGCCCTCGCCTGTGGGACGCGTGTCATCACGACGTCGCACCCCGACGAATTACGCGCGGGATCTGGTGGCCCGGTCGGATCGTGGCTATCTGTCGGAGCCCAGCGCCGCGTCGCTCGCGGCGTGCATCACGCAGGCCCTGTCGGATGCGGCCGTCGGTTCCCAACCGCCCGAGGAATGGATCCAGGAGTTCGGCTGGGACACCGCTGTCGAGAACTACGTCGAATTGCTCGAGACCCTGGTCAGGGGGACCAAAGGGGTCCCGCCGGTCGGAGTGGCCGACCAACCCGGTCAGCACGTCGTGCTCTAGACACCCAGCGAGCCCGAGTGGGGCGCCAGTGCGCCGATGGAGACCAAGGGGGGCGATGCCCCATGCCGAGCAATTCGTCGGTACCCTGTTGTCGATGAGGCGTCCTTCGCTCTTATCCGCGCGCCTGATTGGCCGGAGCCGTCGAGGGGCGGTGCGCCGACTCTCGGCCATCGCTGCACTGACCGCCACCCTCGTCGTGCCCATAGTGGCCGCCCACGGCGGAACGGCGTCGGCGGCCCTCAATAAGCCCATCGTCGGCATGGCCTCGACCCAGGACGGCAACGGCTATTGGCAAGTCGCGTCGGACGGGGGGGTCTTCAGCTACGGCGACGCGAGGTTCTTCGGCTCGACCGGCAACCTGCACCTGGTGGCCCCGATCGTCGGCATGGCGGCCACGCCCGATAGCGGCGGCTACTGGCTGGTGGCGGCCGATGGCGGCATCTTCGCCTTCGGCGATGCGAAGTTCTTCGGCTCGACTGGTGGGCAACGCCTCAACAAGCCGATCGTCGGCATGGCCGCCACCCCCGACGGGGGCGGGTACTACCTGGTGGCCAGCGACGGCGGGGTCTTCGCCTTCGGTGATGCGGTGTTCCGCGGCTCGACCGGCAGCCTGCACCTGGTGGCGCCGGTCGTGGCCATGTCGACGTCGCCGGACGGTGGCGGCTACTGGCTCGTGGCCAGCGACGGCGGGGTGTTCAGCTACGGCGACGCCGCGTTCCACGGCTCGACCGGCGGGCTCCGTCTCGTGCGTCCGGTCGTGGGCCTCGTCTCGACGAGTGACGGCGGTGGCTACTGGATGGCCGCTTCGGACGGCGGCATCTTCGCCTTCGGCGATGCCTCGTTCCAGGGATCGATGGGTGGCCAGGCCCTGAGCGCCCCCGTCGTCGGTCTGACAGCCCACCGTGGTGGTGGTGGCTACACGCTCGTGGGTGCCGACGGAGCGACCTACAGCTTCCCCACGTCACCGTCGGTGTCCACGTCGACCTCCTCCTCCGGGGCGCCGTCGTCGACCGGTGGGCTGGCCCTCGGCCTGTCCGGCCCCCCGCTGATCACGGAAGGGGCGGCGGCCCAGGCCGCCGACGTGGCCACGGTCCGGAGCATCGGTATCGGGTGGGTGCGGGTCGAGGCGACGTGGAACGTCATCCAGCCCACGGCGGGCGCTGGCTACAACTGGTCGATACTCGATCAGGCCGTGGCCTCGGCCGAGAGCGGCGGACTGCACGTGGAGCTGGTGGTCGACTCCGTGCCCACGTGGGCCCAGGAGTCGGCGGCCGGGGGAAGCGTCGTCGGCGCTCCGGCGTCGGCCGCCGCCTACGGGGCGTTCGCCGGCGCCGTGGCCGCCCGCTACGGCCCGAGGGGCGTGAGCGACTACGAGATCTGGAACGAACCGAACATCGCGGCCGAGTTCGCACCGGGCCCCGACCCGGTGCTCTACACGGCCATGCTGAAGGCGTCCTATGCCGCTATCAAGGCCGTTCAGCCCGGGGCGACGGTGATCAGCGGGGGCTTGGCGCCGGACGGTCAGCCGAATCCGAGTGGCACCGCCGGTCAGCCGTTCGCCGGCGGCACCCCCGGTGACTACAACCCGGTGGACTTCTTGATCGCCATGTACCAGGACGGCGCCAAGGGGAGTTTCGACGCGCTGGGCTACCACGCCTACAGCTATCCAGTACTGGCCGACACCTACGAGATCTACTCGGGGTGGTCGCAGATGGGCCAGACGAACCCCTCCCTCCGGAGCGTGATGACCGCCAACGGCGATGCGCAGAAGCAGATCTGGATCACCGAGGTCGGTGCCCCGTCCGCAGGACCCGACGGGGTCGGCACGGCGGCCCAGGCCACAGAGATGTCGCAGGTCGTGGCGGCGGCTCGGGCGACGCCCTGGATCGGCGCCCTGTTCGTGTACAACTACCGCGACGCGGCGACGGACCCGGACTATTTCGGGCTCCTCAATGCTGATGGCAGCCCGAAGCCGGCGTGGAATGCCTTGGCGGCGGCGATCGCCGGGTAGGGAGCGTCGGGGACGCCGGCACTGCACCGCTGACCGACCACGAAGCGCCTTGGATCGCCTCGACTACCATCGCCGAAGATGCCGACGGGTGACTCGAGGCCGATCGTCCACGTGGCGGCCAAGTACCCCCCGGCACTGGGTGGGATGGAGCAGGTGGTCCAGGCATTGGCCCACCGCCAGCACGCCCTCGGACGCCGGGTCAGCGTCATCTGCTCGGACCTGGATGGAAACGACGGCATGGTGCCGGAACCGTTCGAGGTGTCCCGGCTGAAGTGCCTCGAACTCGCCAACACGCCACTCATGCCCGGCCTCCTCGGCCGGTTGCTCCGCTTGGAACGTCCGTCGCTGGTCCACCTCCACATCACCACCGCTTACGTGCCGGAGATGGTGTGGATCTGGTCACGACGACGAGGCAATCCGTATGTGGCCCACGTCCACCTCGACGTGCTCCCCTCGGGGCGGGCCGGGGTGTTGCTCGAGCCCTATAAGAAGGTCTTCCTGCGTCGGGTGCTCCGGGACGCTGCCGCCGTGCTGGTGCCGACCGAGGACTACCGCGAGCTCATCAGCGCCAAGTACCGCATCCCCTCAGACCGGGTCCTGGTCATCCCGAACGGCACCGATCACCAGGTGGCGGCGACGCCGCACACGCTGCGCTCCGGCCCCGGTCCGAAGGAACTGCTCTTCGTTGGCCGCCTCTCCATCCAGAAGAACATCCCATTGCTGCTCGAGACGCTCGAGGCCTACCCGACCTGGTTCCCCGAGGACCTCCGACTGAAGATCGTCGGCGCCGGAGGTCTGCAGGCATCGATCGAGGACGAGATACGACGGCGCGGGCTGTGTGACGCCGTCACCCTGTGCGGGGCGCTCCACGGGTCGGAGCTGGAGGCCGCCTACCAGGACGCCGATCTTTTCGTCCTGACCTCGGTGAGCGAGTCGTTCGGCCTCGTCTTGGTGGAGGCCATGACCAAGGGCGTGCCGATCGTCAGCGTCAACATCCCCGCCGTCCGCAACGTCGTGGCCGACGGGACGAACGGCCTCCTGACCGAGTCGACGCCCCGGGCCCTGGCCGAGGCGATCCACGCCCTGGTGTCGGACGACGAGCGCTATGCGGCCATGGCGCGCCGCAATCTCGAGGAGGCAGGCCGGTATGACTGGTCGACCATCACCGACGAGGTGCTTGCCGTCTACGACGGCATCTAGGCGGGCTACCGGGGGTCGGTGCGCCCGACCACCGGTGAGCGGCCGACCTAGCTGACGCGGACCTCGAGTGGCTCCGGGGTGGTGGCGATGACCACGCTTTGGTCCTCGTCCGGGGTGGCTGCATGCAACGTGCCCCGACGCGCCGATTGCCAGACGGTGGTGGCGGCGACGAAGGTCGCCGCCACCAGTCCGATGGGCATGGCCATCACCAGTGTCGTGAGGCCTCTCGGAGCCAACACCCACGCCATCCCGCAGGTCACCACGGCGAACACCAGGTTCGCCGTCACGATCGTCCGCAGCTTTCCGGTGAGTCGTAGGACGGTAAGCAGCCAGTTGAGGGCGCCGAGCGGGATGGTCGAGAGGGCGAGGATGATCAGCACCGGCGCCCCGTTGCTGCTGTAGCTCCCGCCGAAGAGCGTGAGAAGCCAGGGCGCCACGGCGGCGAGGGCCAAGCTCGAGGGCACGCAGAACAGGGCCAGGAGCCGCCAGCTCCGGCGCATCATCTGGCGTAGGTCGACGTCGTTGTGGCTGCCTTCAGCGAGGAAGGACTGCTCGACGGCGAACACGCCGGCGTACAGGAGACTCGCGACCTGGTAGGCGATGTAATAGAAGGCCGTCGCGTGTGCGCCTACCCGGTCGAGCACGATGAGGGGCAGCAGGAACGTAGGGAGCAGCGTGAAGAGGTTGCCCAAGTAGTTGGCACCCGAGAATCGCAGGAGCGGTTCGATCGACTTCAATGACCCACGGACCTTCGGCCGGTAGCTGAGGGCGACCACAAGGAGGATGACGCTGGCGATTCCGGCAAGCACATAGCCGACGGTGGCGGCGAAGAACAGGCCGAAGGCGCCACCGCCGACCACGGCGATGCCGGCGATGATCTTGGTGACCCCTCCGATGCCGCCGTCCACGAGCACGTTGAAGCGCGCTTCGCGAAGCCCGATGAAGATGGAGTCCGTGAGCAAGTTCAACGTGCCGACGGTGGCCAGGGCCACGAACCCGATGGCCATCAGCGGTTGGTGCACGATGGCCGAGAGGCGGGGCGAGATCTCGGGCACGATCAACAGGTAGACGCTGCCGAAGAAGATCGCGGTCACGGTCACCAGGAAGAGCGACGAGGTGATGAGGCCGTTCCGGTTGTCCGACCCGGGGAGGAATCGCACGACCGTGCTGTTCAGGCCGAGCAACGAGACGAACCCGATGATCCCGGCAACCGAGAGCAACGAGGTCGCGAGGCCGACGTCGGCCACCGAGAAGAAGTGGGCGCTGAGGATCCAGAAGATGAATCCGGCCGCCGCCTGCAAGCCGGAGTTGAGGATCAGGAACAACGAGTTGCTGACCAGATGATTCTTCCGCAGCCGGCTAAGCGGTGAGGCGCCGGGGCGAGCGTGTAGGGGAACCCCTACACGACCTACCCGACTGGGAGCTGGGGCGGGTTGCACGGTCACATCCTGACCCCGAGCGGACAGCCGACGGGCGTCGTCCGGAGACTGAATGACGCACCGGGTCGACGCTGTCCAGCCGGGCCGGGACCGGGAGTGGCGCAGTCGGGCCGGGGCGGCGTGGTCCGTCGACTGGCGGGTGACGTGGTCATGCAATCGGAGACGTGCGGCATGGCGTCCTTGGCGAACGATGGTCGTTGCGCATGGCCGGGCGAACCTTTGAAGGTAGGCGATCCCGACAGGGCCGCTGTCCGTACGTGCGGCACGCCGCCTGGCCTGCGATTCAAAGTGGTCCTATCCGGGTCGTGCGTCCTGGGGCGCTGGGTCGGCAACACCGGTGGCATACCCCTTCGAGACAACGACAAACCATAGAAATAACAACGCCGTAGAGATGGGTTTCGCTCCCTGGGTTCCTGACCCGGGTCCGATGCGGGGCGACGAGCGAGGAGGCGGTTCGCAAGTCGGCCGGAGTGGGCCCGGTCGCCCTACGCTGATCGGTGGAGGGCGGGTGGGACCAGCCAGAGTCGAATCGCCCGACCATCGAGTCGAGTTCCCGGGTCGCACTGTGTCCACCGACGAGGACAGCCGATTCCATGTTGTCTCATTCCGCGACCGAGATCGCTCGTTCTTTACTGAAGAGTGTGCAGGTTTGGGTGGTCCTCGGCCTCACCAAATACGCCCAAATCCGTACGACATCTGGTGGAGTTCCTCTCCGGCCACTCCTTCGGGCGGGTGAGTTCGGTCTTTGCCCAGGGGTGCCATGGGGTCGGCACATGGTCACGGCGCCCCGACGAGCGTGCGGCGGACGTTGCAATTGGGCCAGATACGCTCAGGAGCTTCCACGAGACGGAGACGTATCAGATGGTGATCGATCGACCGCCGGCCAGCCGGTCGGCCCAGTCTCGTTCGGGCGGCCACCGGGCGGCGAGCGTGCGCGTCGTCGAGGCGGTCGCCGCCGGACTGGCGTGCGGTGGCCTCCTCGTCGTGTTCGGGGCGTGCCTCGTTGCCAGTTTTCGACCCAACAGTCTCTTCGGGCCCTATTGGACCGGCATTCCCCGGCTCCGCACCGACTCGTCGGGGGCGGCCGCGTTCGTGGTGGCCGGAGTGGGCATCGTGGTCAGCGAGGGGTGCCGGCTGCGGCGGCGACCATCGGCCGAACTTGGAGACGATCACCGGCGAGCGGGAGCGTGGACCGTCTGGGCGGTTGCCGTTCTGCGGGGCATTGCCATTCTTTCGGCCATCGTGGTGGTGTATCTGTCGGTCAATGCCGTGACGCATCCGTACACCCTGGCCATCCACGCCACGCACTTCGTGTCGTGGCCAACGGAGAGCACCTTGCGGGCCGTGGCTCTGGCTCTGGCCTCGGTGGCGGTCGGCATCCTGCGCTGGCTGTCGATCGATCGTCCTGACCGACCATTGGTCGCCGGGGACGCCAAACAGAACGAGGGCTCGATGGGGGCCGGTCGGGTGGCCTCCGCTCCCTAGGGAGCGGAGGCCCGTTTCGGCTCGGCTTCCTGCTCCGCCGATCGCTACGGCGCGGTGGGCGTCGCCTCGCTCCAGAGCCGGATGACCTGCTCCATGCGGCCAGCGTGGATCATCTCTTCCCGCCCGTTCAGGGCGAGGAGCCGGGCCACCCGGGGGTCGGGCTCGTTGGCCGCCCACCGCCGGTAGATCTCGTCGCCCTCGACCTCGCTCCGCCGGATGGCCTCCAGGAGCCGGAGCTCGACGGGCGTCGGCTCGGCCGGCGGGCCGGTCGGCGGCTCGACGACGGGGGGCACGAAGGGCTCACCGAGCACGAGGGCCAGGGCCCGCCCGAGGCGTCGGGCGTGGCCGGCTTCCTCACGGCCGTTGCGGGTGAGGAGGACGGCGGCGGTCTCGTCGGTCGCCGTCGCCGCCAGGCCGAGGTAGAAGTCCTGGCCGCTCATCTCGAAGTCGTACATAGTCCGGAGCGCCGCGTCGTCCAGACGGTCGAGCTCCTTCAGTTCGGCGTAGGAGTAACGCGGGGTTGGCGTCGGCCATGACTATCGACGTTAGACCGGTGCCCCCGGCGTGTCGACGAGGGCCTTGCGGACCGGTGAGAGACTCGGCGGCGCAACCCCCGAGATGCGAGGAACCGTGCCACCGAGCGAGCCCTGGACGATGGTGCCGTCGAGCGACGGCGTGGTGGTAGCCGTGCACGATCTGGGTGGGTCGGCCGACCCGGGGGCGCCGGTGGTCCTGTTCGCCCACGCCACCGGCTTCCACGGCCGGGTCTGGGGCCCGCTGGCCGGCCATCTGGCCGACCGGTACCGGACCCTCGCCGTCGACCTCCGTGGCCACGGGGTGACCGAGACGCCACCCGGCGCCGACCTCGCCTGGTCGGCGATCGGCGACGACGTCACCGCCGTCGTGGACCACCTGCGGGCGGCGGGGGCGTCGGCCATCCACGGTGTCGGCCATTCGCTCGGCGGTGCCGCCCTCGTCCTGGCGGCGGCGCGTCGGCCGGCGGCGGTGCAGAGCCTCTGGCTCTACGAGCCGATCGTGGCCGGACGGGGGGAGCTGCTGCCGGCTGACGGGTCGAACCCGCTGGCCGACGGGGCACTGCGCCGACGCCCCTCCTTCGCCTCGTACGAGGCGGCCATCGAGAATTTCGCCGCCAAGCCGCCCCTCAACCAGCTCGACCCCGAGGTCCTGTCGGCCTACGTCCTCGGTGGGTTCGCGCCCCAGCCCGACGGCAGCGTGGTCCTGCGCTGCGCGCCGGCCACCGAGTCGACCGTGTTCCGGGGCGCCATGACCAGCGGGGCGTTCGAGGCGTTGGCCGGCCTGACGGAGCCGGTGGCCGTGGTCGCCGGTCGTGACGAGCCGGTGGGGCCGGTGCGACTCGTCCCGGCGATGCTCGAGGCCCTGGCCGACGGCCGACGGTTCGATCGACCGGACCTCGGCCACTTCGGCCCGCTCGAGGACCCGTCGTCCATGGCCCGGGATCTGGCCGGCTGGCTGGAGGAGTAGGGCGGGGCTGGCCTCGGGATCAGCCGGGGTCGACGAGGCCGGCTCGTCGGTCGGGCCGGGCGACGAGCTCGATGTCGGTGCCGTCGGGGTCGGTGAGGTGGAGCGACAGGCCGCCGTCCTCGGGTGCGACCCCGCCATGGGCGATGCCAACCGCCGACAGGTGGGCCGCCCACTCTGCGGAGCGCCGCCTCGTCGACGAAGGCGAAGGCCAGGTGGTCGAGTCCGGCACCACCGCCCTGCGGGGCCGGAGCCCACCGCGGCGTCCGACGGGCCCGGCGTCGGCGGGCGAGGCGTGAGGACGATCCCGACGCCGGCGCCGGGATGCTGCAGGGCGATGAAGCCACGGTCGAGGTTCTCGACGTAGCGGACCAGGCCCAGCGCCGCCTCGTACCACCGGGCGCTGGCCACGATGTCGTCCACCAGGAGCTGGACGTGGGACAAGCCGACGATCGGGGCATCGTGGCGGGTCACGACGTCATCGGTCTCGGCGCCGTGGTGCACGGTGTCAGTGGTCACGTGCCGACCCTAGCGGTCGGTCGGGAGCGGCCGGCCGGTGCCCTTGTCGCCCGGTCGGGGGCCATGGGAACATCGGCGAATGCCCTCCTCGCCGGTCGTCGTCCCATGAGCGCCGACGACCTCGCCGACGAGGCCCGACGGGTCCTTCGGGCGATCCGCAGCACGCAGGTGGCGTCGCCCGAGCGGGCCCGGGCGACGGCGTTGCTCGCCGAAGCGGCCGAGGTCCTGGAGCGCGAGCGCACCGACGGCCCCTACTGGCACTCCGGACTGGCGGCGCTCGACGACTTCGAGTTCTCGAGCGATCTCGGCAGTTCGTTCCCCTATTCGCCGGTGCTGGGGGAGCGCAACCCCATCGCCCCGCCGCTGCGCCTCACGATCGCCGAGGACCGCTCGATCGAAGGCCGGGTGACGTTCGACGAGCAGTACAACGGCCCCCCGTTCGACACCGCCCACGGTGGTGCGCTGGCCATGGTCTACGACGAGCTGTTGGCCATGGCGGCGTACGTCACCCACGGCGGTGGGATGACCGGACGGCTGACCGTCCACTACCGCCGGCCGACGCCGCTGTTCACCCCGATCACCGTCCGTGCCTGGTTGGCCGAGGCCGACGGCCGAAAGTTCACCGTCCGGGGCGAGATGCGGGCTGGTGACGAGCTCTGCAGCGAAGGTGAAGCGCTGTTCATCCAACCGCGCCGAGGTCCTGGGTGACCACCGGCGCACCGTCGCCCGAGGTCGCGGCGTGGCGGCGACGGGGGCAGGTCCGGGAGTTGGCCGGCCACCGGGTCTTCACCATCGACCTGGCACCGACGATCGAGGTGGCCGAGCCGTTGCTCGTGGTGCACGGGTTCCCGACGTCCTCGCACGACTTCCACCTGGTGGTCGACCGGCTGGCGGCCGATCGACGGGTCCTGTTGCTCGACCTGGTGGGCTTCGGGCTCTCGGCCAAGCCCGATCTCGCCTACTCGGTCGATCTCCACGCCGACGTGGTGGCGGCCTTCGTGGGGGACCTCGGTCTCACCCGGCTCTCGCTGCTCACCCACGACCTGGGTGACACCGT
Source organism: uncultured Acidimicrobiaceae bacterium (assembly GCA_963730735.1). GTDB lineage: Bacteria > Actinomycetota > Acidimicrobiia > Acidimicrobiales > RAAP-2 > CAVSSX01. Next base: position 24,680 of record CAVSSX010000001.1, on the reverse strand, counting down.
GGGCGGTGAGCTGCTCGCCCGTCAGGCCGAGGGTCGATGGCCGGTCGAGATCGCCCAGCGGGTGCTGACCAACGGCAGCATCTATCTCGAGCTGGCCCACCTGAGCGCCGGGCAGGAGCTGCTGTTGTCCCTACCCGATCAGCCACTGGTCGCCGGACCGGGCCGTCCGGGGCTGGTCGGGAGCCTGGCGGCCACGATGGCCCCGGGAGCCGAGCGGGCCCGGGCCGTCCTCGAACGAGAGGTGGAGCTGATCGAGCTCGAGGGCGGCGATCGGCTCCTGCCCCGGACCATCCGCTACATCGAGGAACGGCGGCGCCACGAGCGCCGGTTCACCGGCGCCATCGAGGTGCACCCGTCGCCGCTCGGCGTGGTCTGGGGCCTGGAGGATCCGATCGCCCGGGCCCCGATGGTCGACCGGTTGCTGGCGGCGCGGCCCGGGACCCCGGTACGGCGTCTCGACGGCGTCGGCCACTATCCGATGCTCGAGGCACCGGCCCGGTTCGCCGAGGCCGTCGCCTCGCTGCTGGCCGAGGCCGGCTGAACCCGTCGCTACGGTGGGGCGGCGGCCCCGGCGGGTCGACCGGCCCCGCCGGGCACGCCTCCGCCGAGCACGTCGAGACCGCCGGATGCCGAGGATGAGGAGCTGAGCATGCAGATCGCCGTCGTGGTCGGGAACCCCAAGGCCAATTCCCGGACGCTGGGCGTGGCCCAGGCCGTGGCCACGGCGGTGGCCGGCGCCGTGGCCGACGAGCCCGAGCGGCTGGTCGTGGACCTGGCCGACTACGCCACCGAGATGTTCGACTGGTCGTCGAGCGTCCTCGGCGCCCTCACCAGCCACGTGGCCGAGAGCGACCTCGTGGTGGTGGCGTCCCCCACCTACAAGGCCAGCTACACCGGACTGCTCAAGGCGTTCCTCGACCGGTACGGCAACGACGGGCTCGCCGGCACCGTGGCCGTCCCGGTGATGACCGGTGCGGCACCCATCCACGCGCTGACCCCCGAGTTGCACCTGCGCCCACTGCTGGTCGAGCTCGGGGCCTCGGTCCCCACCCGGGGGCTGTACGTGACCGAGGACCGGTTGGGCGAGCTGGACGCGACCGTCGATGAGTGGGGGGTTGCGGCCCTGCCGATCCTGCGGCGGGCGCTCGGCTAGCCCGAAAAAGGCTCGAAAGGGTCAGCCAGCCGGGTGGACTCGGCGCCTACGATGACCGGTTACGTGGAAGGTCCACCGCCGGGCACCGCCGCCACCATCGGCACGGGGCACCGGTGGGTGGGGAGGGACGAGAAGGGGCACCGGTGACTCCGAAGCGCAGCGCATTGCCGCGTCTCCCGTCGGGGCTACTCGTCCGCCCGCACCTCGAGCAGCGCCTGGACGAGCGGGCCCCGATGACGGTGATCCAGGGCCTCGGCGGCTCGGGGAAGTCGGTGCTGGTCGCCGAGTGGCTCGAGCGCCAACAGGCCGGTGAGCTGTCCTGGGTCTGGGTGACGGCCACCCGAGACCGGACCGGGCGGGGGTTCGAGCGAGAGCTGAGCCGGGCGCTGGCCGCCGCCACCATCGACGGCCCGACCGAGCCCCCGGACGGGGCGCTCGGTCTGGACGACCTGGACGCCGCGCTCTACGCCGCTCCGCCCGGACGGCCCTTCATCCTGGTCATCGACGACGCCCACCACGTGACCGATCCTCGGGTCCTCCAGGGCCTGGTGGCCCTGGTGACCCGGCACCGCCACTTCTACCTCTACGTCTGCGGTCGCGGACCCCATCCCATCGAGGGACTGGGCGCCGGTTCCTTCGGGATCGCCACCCTCGACGGCGCGGCGTTCCGGTTCGGCGTCGACGAGGTCCTGGGCCTGGCCCAGCGGCTCGAGGTGCCCTTGGATCGGGCCGGGGCCACCCGACTCCAGCGGGAGGTGGGGGGCTGGGCGGCACCCATCCGGCTGGCCCTGGTCATGGCGGACGATCCCGAGGGGCGACGTCGGGCGGTCGAGGAGTACTTCGGCGCCGTCGCCCTCCCCGCTGTCGAGGACCAGACCCTGGTCCCGACGCTGATGCAGCTCTCGCTGGCCCCTCGGGTCGAGCTGCGGACCTTCGCCGACCTGATCGACCACCCCGACCCCGACCAGCTGGCCGAGGCCCTCGAGGCGACCGGCCTGGTGGAGCGGGTAGAGGAGGGCGGGTCGGTCTGGCTGTCCATGCCGTCGCTGCTCGGCCAGGTGCTGCGGCGACGCTTCGCCGTGCGCGACCCCAAGGGCCTGGCGGCCTTCCACGGTCAGCTCGCCTGGTGGTACCTGGCCCATTCCGCCCGGGCCGACCACGCCCTGCCGGCCCTCGAGCACACCGTGGCCGGCGGCGTCTGGGACCTCATGGACCGCATCTGGTCGGACCACGGGGTGTCCATGGCCCTGCGGCACCCGGGCGAGCTGCGCCGGGTGCTCCAGGCGGTCCCGCTCGACCTGCTCGACCAGCGGCCCTCCATGGCGGTGGTCCGAGCGACGCTCGACGTGGCCGCCGGCGGGCACGGGGCCGGACAACGGGCGACGTTCCGGGCGTATGGCGCAGCCAGTGAGCGGGTCACCGGGGGCGACCTCGACCGACTGGACCTGGGGGACCTGCTGTTGGTGGGGACCGGCGTGGTGGTGGGCTTGCGGGTTGCCGGGCGACTCGGGGCCTCGGCCGACCTGGCGAATCGGATCCACCTCCGGGCCACCGTCCTGGCCACCTCGGCGGCGGCGGCCAACGACCGCTTCGGCTGGTTCCACCTCCAGCGGGGCCGGACCCTCCTGCTGCTCGGGGAGCCCGACGCCGCCGCCCGCGACTACGAGACGGCCTGGGAGTACGGGACCGGCTCGACGGCCGACGTGATCGCCTCCTCGGCCGCCGCCGACCTGGCGCTGCTCCAGGCGATGGACGGCGCCGAGGCCCCGGCGCGCCAGTGGGCCGAGCGCCACCGTGCCCTCGAGCGATCCGGCGTCCGGGGTGGCTGTCGGCCGGGCCCCGGGGCGACCCTGGCCGAAGGCTTCGTCTCGCTCTCTCGACTCGAGCCCGAGCCGTCTCGATCAGCATTGCGAGAGCTGGGCGACGGCACGGAGCGCCACGAGCTGTGGGCGTTCCTCGCCCACCTCGGCGCCCAGCACGCCCTGGTCTTCGGTTCGCCGCCGGCGGCCCTGGTCCGGTTGGAGCGGGCCCGGGCGGCGCACGAGGAGCAGGCCGACGAGGGGGTGAGTCGCTCCCTGGTCCTGCGATCGATGGCCGACCTCCTGATCGCCTCCGAGCGGGGTGGACGGGCCAAGGTGCTGCTCGACGAGCACGCCGCCGGCACCCCGATGCTCGGCGTGCCGCTCTGTCGGTTCCATCTCTTGCGCGACGACCCCGTCGGCGCCCGCCGGGTGGCCGAGCGGTTGGTGTGGGACCCGGCCACCACCACCGAGGACCGGCTCGAGCTCCTCTTGCTCGGGGCCCTCGCCGCCGAGCGGGACGGGGCCTCCCTCGACGCCCGGGTGCTCATGCGCCAGGCCGCCGACCTGGCCGCCTCGACCGGCCTGCTGCGCCCGTTCGTCACCGTGCCCTCCGACGAGGTCACGGCGCTGCTCGACGTGCTGGGTGACGACGTGGATCGGGCCTTCCTGGCGCCCGCCCTGGCCCGGGCGGCCGTGTACCCCGAGCGCCTGGTCACGGTCGAGCTCACCGAGCGCGAGCGGGCCGTGCTGACCGGACTGGCCACGCTCGGCTCACGTCAGGCCATCGCCGACTCCCTCTCGGTCTCGCTCAACACGGTCAAGACCCAGCTGGCCAGCGTCTACCAGAAGCTCGGCACGAACAGCCGGCAGGACACGCTGGCCGCTGCGGTCGACCTCGGGCTGCTGTCGGCGACGTCGATCGCCGAGTAGCCGGCGAGCCGCCAGCCCGCTCAGTCGAGCAGGGCCGCCCGGTCGGTGGCCCCGGGTTCGCTCTCGTGCACCGCGGTGGCCAACAGGTCACCGGGCGGGACGGGGGCACCGGCGGTCACCGGCCGCTGGTCGTCGTCCTGGACCGGTGCCCGCGGTCGGGTGAGGATGATCTGGATCGAGGCGATGGCCAGGACGGCCAGGGTGACGAGCCGCTCGCTCTTGCCGACCGGTTCGAACAGCGCGTAGATCTGGATCCCGGCGGCCAGCGCCTGGGCCAGCAACGGCAGGGCGATCGCCCGCATACCGGTGAGCTCCTCGCGTTCACTAGCCCCTTTGACCCGCACCCAGGCGGCGAAGGCCAAGAACAACGCCCCGAGTGACCAGATGAAGGCGTAGCTCTCCCCGGTGCCCACGCCCCGGGCCTGCTGGACGGCGAAGGCGGCGTCGGCGCTGGTGGTGGCCAGGATGCCGGCGCCGATCAGCAGCCACATGGCATCGGGGCGCCAACCCAAGAGGCCGTAGACGCCGAGGACGGCGCCGATCAGCAGGACGTCGAGGATCGGATAGCTGAAGTCGACGATGGTGGCCAGGGTCCCCTGGGTGGCCTCGTCGACGGTCGGCTGGATGATCAGGGCGAAGCCGATGACCAGGACCAGGAGGACCACCGCCAGCCCGTCCATCCAGCGGTGGAGCTCGAAGTGGGGGAAGCGGACGCGGATCAGGGCGGCGATGCCCACCACCATCAGCGGGTACCACAGCAACCAGAGGATGTCGGCGAAGGTCGGGTAGGGGACGACGGACCGTCCCCCGTAGACGATGCTCCACGAGATGCTGCCGGCACTCCACACCAGCATGGCCAGGCCGAAGGACAACCAGGCGGTCCGGGTCGTCGGCTCGTACCAGGCGCGGGCCAGGGTGAGCAGGGCCGCCGCCGTGATGATGCCGTCGTGGATCCAGGACTGGTAGAGCGCCGGCGGTCCCCCCAGGCCGAACACTTCGTCGATGGCCTCGATCACCACGGCCACCGACAACAGGGCCCAGGCGTAGCGAAGGCCCGGGGGCCGGGCGTAGAGCTCGCCCTCCCGGTCGACCCGGCGAGCGGTCCTCACGGAAACGGGGAAGCGGGGGATCCGGACATTGTCGCACGACGTCGCCAACGCTCCGGCGCCGGTTGCCCGGCCGCCGGCGGCTCAGAACGGCCGGCGGCGGCGGTCGAGCAGCTCGTCGGGGACGTCGACGATGCGGGACCGGACGAACTCGCCCAGGCCCTTGGCCTGGGGGTCGTAGCGGGTCGACGAGGCCACGCCCTCGCCGAGCAGACCGACGATGACGAAGTTGCACGCCCGGAGGTTGGCCAGCACGGTGCGGCGGATGTCGAGCCCGGCGGCCTCGGGCACCAGCTGGCGGAGCCGGTCGTTCGAGAGGGTGGCGACCAGCCAGGCGAAGACGTCGTCGTCCCAGGTCCACAGCCCGACGTTGGCGTTGCCGCCCTTGTCGCCCGAGCGGGCCCCGCAGAGGGCACCCAGCGGCAGCGGCGTGGTGGCACCCCGGGCCTCGAAGGGCGGCGGAGCCGGCGGCTCGGCGATCGTCGGTCGCACGCTCCGTCCGGGGTGGGGGACGTCGAGCCGCTCGCCCGAGGGCAGGGTGACCGTCGGGTGGACCTGCTCGGCCGCCACCAACGCCGGCCAGTAGACGCCGAACGGCGTCGCCGGGCCCGGAGGGGCCAGCGTGTAGAAGCCGGGGTAGTTGGCCAGCGCCAGCTCGGTCACCGCGCCCGAGAACTGTCGGCCGGCCAGCTGGGCGTCGTGGTCCTTGACCGTCACCCGGAGCTGGGCGGTGGCCTCGGCGTTGGTGGTCGCGTGGTCGCCGATGGTGTCCAGCAGCTCGACCTCGACGGCGTCGAACCGCTCCCGGCCGCCCAGCAGCTCGAAGAGCATGTCGGTCGCCAGGCCGGCCTTCTCCCGAGGCGCCAGGCCGGTGAGGACCATGGTCATGGTGTTGCGGTAGCCGCCGTCGTAGGTGAGGGCGACCTTGAGCTGCTCGGGTGGCGGCTCGCCGCGGGTACCCCGCACCGACACCCGGTCGGGCCCTTCCTGGGCCACGGCGATGGTGTCGAACCGGGCCACCACGTCGGGGTTCGGGTAGGCCCGGCCGTCGATCTCGTAGAGGAGCTGGGCGGTCACCGTCTCGGTGGTCACCATGCCGCCGGTGCCCGGTTGCTTGGTGATCACCGAGGAGCCGTCGTCGGCCACCTCGGCGATCGGGAACCCGGGGTAGCGGTGGTCGGGCAGCTCGGAGAAGAAGGAGAAGTTGCCCCCCGTCGCCTGGGCCCCGCATTCGATCACGTGGCCGGCCACGACCGCCCCGGCCAGCGGATCGAGGTCCTCGGCCGTCCAGCCGTGCCACCAGGCGGCCGGCCCGGTGACCAGGGCGGCGTCGGTCACCCGGGGGCAGATGACGATGTCGGCCCCCCCGGCCAGGGCGGCGACGATCCCGCCGCCGCCCAGGTAGGCGTTGGCCGTGAGCGGCCGGATCCCGCTCGCCGCCAGGGGTTGCCCGGTGTCGAGATGGGTGAACGGCTCGCCCGACGCCTGCAGCTCGTCCAATCGGTCGACCAGGTCGTCGCCCTGCACCACGCCGAGGCGGGGCGACAGCCCGAGCCGCCCGGCGATGGCGTCGACCCGCTCGGCCAGCGCCTCGGGATTGAGCCCGCCGGCATTGGTGACGATCCGGACCCCCCGGTCGAGGCAGGTGCCGAGGATCGACTCGAGCTGGGTGGCGAACGTCCGGGCGTACCCGGCGGTCGGGTCCTTGGCCCGGGCCTTCCACAGGATCAGCATCGTCAGCTCGGCCAGGTAGTCGCCGGTCAGGACGTCGATCGGGTCGGGCCCGGCCAGCAGCTCCTCGGGGGCGGCCAGCCGGTCGCCGTAGAACCCCGAGCAGTTGGCGATCCGGACGGGCCGGCCCGGCGGGGGCGGGCGGTCGGTCATCGTCCGAATCCGTCGCCGTCGCCGGCAGTATCGATGGCGGTCGCCGAGTGCTCCTCGAGCACGGCCAGCACGGCGCCCCCGGCCACCTGGTCGCCCACGGCGGCGTGCACGGCGGCCAGCGTGCCGGCGTGGGGGGCCCGGATGGTGTGCTCCATCTTCATCGCCTCGAGGACGAACAGGATCTCGCCGAGGGCGACGTCCTGGCCGACGACAGCCCGGACGTCCACCACCGACCCGGGCATGGGGGCGAGCAGCGACCCGGCAGCCGTCTCGAGGCGGGGCGCCGGGAAGCGGTCGACGATCGTGAAGGTCGAGCTGCCGAGCGGGCTGTCGGCGCCCACCTCGGCACCGTGCCAGGTCACCTCGATGGCCAGATCGACGCCGTCCACCCGGAGCGTGACCCGGTCGGGGCGGGTGTCGACGATCTCGACCTCGGCCAGGGCCTCGCCGTCCACCGAGGTCTCGAGCCCGTCGGTCCCGGCCCGGTAGGCGACGCCGATCGTGCCCTCGGCCCGGTCCTCGAGCTCGGTGCGGGTCCAGGCGCCGCCGAGGTTGCGCCACCCGGCCGGCACGGTCGTTTGCACGGCAGCCGCCGCCCGTCGGGCGCTCCGGGCGGCCAGGGCCGCCGCCACGGCGTGCAGCGAGCGGGCCCGGGCATCGGCCAGGGGGGCGGCGAGACGGGGGAGGTCGTGGCGCTCGAGGAAGCCGGTGTCGGTGGCCCCGGTCACGAACGCCGGGTGCCGCAGGACCCGGACCAGCAGGTCGCGGTTCGTCGGTACGCCGTGGATCCGGGCCCCCTCGAGCGACCGGGCCAGCTGCCGGGCCGCCGCCTCCCGGGTGCGGGCCCACGTGACCACCTTGGCCAGCATCGGGTCGTAGTGCGTGCTCACCTCGACCCCGGCGGCCACCCCGCTGTCCACCCGGACCGGGGGGTCGTCGCCGAACGAGAACGCCCAGAGCGTGCCCCCCTGAGGGAGGAAGTCGAGGCCGGGGTCCTCGGCGTAGAGCCGGGCCTCGATGGCGTGCCCGGTGGACGTGGCGCCGGTGGCCGCCGCCGGCAGGGCCTCACCGGCGGCCACCCGCAGCTGGAGCTCCACCAGGTCGAGCCCGGTGACCGCCTCGGTCACCGGGTGCTCCACCTGCAGCCGGGTGTTCACCTCCAAGAAGTAGGGCCGGCCCTCGTGGTCGACCACGAACTCGACCGTGCCGGCGCCGACGTAGCCGAGGGCCCGGCCGGCGGCCACCGCCGCCTCGGTGAGCACGCCCCGGAGCTCGGGCCCGACGGCCGGGGACGGCGATTCCTCGATGATCTTCTGGTAGCGCCGCTGGATCGAGCACTCCCGCTCGAACAAGTGGACGACGGTGCCCTGGTGGTCGCCGAAGATCTGGACCTCGATGTGCCGGGGGTCCACCACGTAGCGCTCGACGAAGAGGGTGGCGTTGCCGAAGGCCGCCCCGGCCTCGCGCGTGGCGCCCTCGACGGCCGCCTCGGCCTCGTCCGCCGAGGCGACGATGCGCATGCCCCGGCCGCCCCCGCCGAAGGCCGCCTTGACCAGGAGCGGCCACCCGATGCGGGCCCCGGCCGCCCGGACGTCCTCGGCCGTGGCCACCTCGACGCCGGGCAGGACCGGCACGCCGGCCGCCGCCACCAGCTCCTTGGCCGCCAGCTTCGACCCCATGGCCTCGATCACCTCGGGGGAGGGCCCGACGAACACCAGGCCGGCGTCCCGGCAGGCCCGGGCGAACGGGGCGCTCTCGGAGAGGAAGCCGTACCCCGGGTGGACGGCCTCGGCCCCACTGGCCCGGGCCGCCGCCACCAGGCGGTCGATGTTGAGATAGGTGTCGGCCGCCGAGTCGCCGGCCAGCCGGACCGCACGGTCGGCGTGGCCCACGAAGGGGAGGTCCCGGTCGTTGTCGGCGTAGACGGCGACCGTGGCGATGCCCAGGCGTCGGGCGGTGCGCAGCACGCGGCTGGCGATCTCGCCGCGGTTGGCGACCAGGAGCGAGCCGATCGGACGGGTGGTCCCGGTCCCGGGGGTGGTCGGGGGCACGCCGCTCACATCCGGAAGACGCCGAAACCGTGCCGGCCGGCGACGGGGGCCGAATGGGCGGCCGAGAGGGCGATCCCGAGCACCGTCCGGGTGTCGCGTGGGTCGATGACGCCGTCGTCGTAGACCTTGCCGGTCAAGAAGAAGGCGTGGGACTCCCGCTCGATCTGGTCCCGGGTGCTCTGGGTCTGGTGGCGGTCGGCGTCCTCGTCGAACGGCCGGTCGGCCGAGGCCGCCGACTGGCGGGCCACGATCGAGAGCACGCCGGCCAGCTGTTCGGCCCCCATCACCGCCACCTTGGCCCCGGGCCACGTGAACAGGAACCGGGGCCCGTAGGCCCGTCCGCACATGCCGTAGTTGCCCGCCCCGTAGGAGGCGCCCATGATCACGCTGAAGTGGGGGACGGTCGAGTTGGCGACGGCGTTGATCATCTTGGCGCCGTCCTTCACGATCCCGGCCTGCTCGTAGTCCCGGCCGACCATGTAGCCGGTGGTGTTGTGCAGGAAGACCAGCGGCGTGTCGGACTCGTTGGCCAACAGAATGAACTCGGTGGCCTTCTTGGCCTCGGCGTTGAAGAGGACGCCGCGGGCGTTGGCCAGGATGCCGACCGGGTAGCCGTGGATCGAGGCCCAGCCGGTGATCAGGCTGGTGCCCCAGCGCTCCTTGTACTCGTCGAACCGCGAGCCGTCGACCACCCGGGCCACCACCTCCCGGGGGTCGAAGGGGACCCGGAGGTCGGCCGAGGCCACGCCGAGCAGCTCGTCGGGGTCGTAGCGGGGTGGATCGGCCGGCACCGACGCCGCCGGACCCTCCTTGCGCCAGTGCAGGTCGGCGACGATCTGGCGGCCGAGGCGCAGGCAGTCGAGCTCGTCGGTGGCGAAGTAGTCGGCGAGCCCCGAGACCCCGGCGTGCATGGCGGCCCCCCCGAGCTCCTCCTCGCTCGACACCTCCCCGGTGGCCATCTTCACCAGCGGCGGGCCCCCGAGGAACACCTTGGCGCCCTGGTCGACCATGACCGAGTAGTCCGACATGCCCGGGACGTAGGCGCCGCCGGCCGTCGAGCTGCCGAAGACGAGGGCGATGGTCGGTATGCCGGCCTGGGAGAGCTGGGTCAGGTCCCGGAAGATCTGGCCGGCCGGGACGAAGAGGTCGGCCTGGGTCGGGAGGTCGGCGCCACCCGATTCGACCAGGTTGATCAGCGGGAGCCGGTTGAGGCGGGCGATCTCGAGGGCCCGGAGGTTCTTGCGCAGGGTGTAGGGGTTGATGGATCCCCCTCGGACGGTGGGGTCGTTGGCGATGACGACGCACTCGGTGCCCTCGACCACCCCGATGCCGGTGACCATGCTCGCCCCCACCTGGAAGTCGGTGCCCCAGGCGGCCAGGGGGGAGAGCTCCAGGAAGGCGCTGTCCTGGTCGACGAGGAGCTCGATGCGCTCCCGGGCGGTCAGCTTGCCCCGGGCCCGGTGCCGCTCGACGTAGCGGGGGCCGCCGCCGGCCAGGGCGGCCTCGAGCTCGCGTCGGTGGTCCTCGAGCAGGGCCAGCTGGGCCGCCCGGTTGGCCTGGAACGTCGGGTCGTTCCGATCCACGCTCGAGTTGATGACGGGCACGCTGCTCCTCTCGTCCGACCCACGCCCCCGACGGGCGCCCCCTGACGCTAGGTCGAACGGACGGCGGCGCGCCCCCTCAGGCGACGGCCAGCCGAACCGCCGCCGGGCCGCGGCGCGAGGCGGCGGCGACGTCCCGCAGCCACCGCCGGTACTCGATCGAGACCCGGTCGGCCCGCACGCTCAGCTCCGCCGCCTGGGCCAGGGGGAACTCGGGGTCCTGGCTGCACACCACCGGGGCGTCCTCGGCCAGGATCTGGTCCTGGAAGGCCAGGACCCGGGCGTCGTCGCCGTCGTGGTCGTCGTTGCGGGCGACGAGCCAGAAGGTCCGGCACGATCGTTCGTCGAGCGGCGAGGCGGTCATCCAGAGCCGGCGCTGCACCCCGGGGCGGCCGGCGATGTCGAAGAGGATGTCGACGGTGAACGGCAGGGTGAGACGGTAGGCGCTGTCGCCGATCAGGGCCACGTCGTCGCGAGCCGCCAGCTCGGGGGGCTGGTACTCGAACCACAGGGCCCCGTCGCACCGGCGGAGCTCGGGGACCGGCGGGACCGGCTGGTCCCGCCGGCCGAGCGAACCGTCGTGCACCCAGGCGAAGTGGCTGAGATCGGTGAAATTCTCGACCCGCCGGCCGGCGGCCACCGGCCACGTGTAGGGCGGGCCGGCAAGTGCCCGCATGGCCGGGTCGACGACGGCGGGGCACGGGGGAACGACCAGGCCGGCCCGGTCGTCGAGGCGGACCCAGATCAGGCCGTGGTGCCGCTCGACCGAGTAGGACGACTGGCAGGCCAGCGGGGGAATGGGGACGCCGGGTCCCGACGGGATCTCCACGCAGCGACCGTCGGCGGCGAAGCGCCACCCGTGGTACGCACACCGCAGCGTCCCATCTTCGACCCAGCCGGCGGAGAGCCGGGTGGAGCGATGCGGACAGCGGTCGAGGAGGCAGGCCAGACGCCCGGGGCCGAGGTCGGCGACGACCAGTTCCCGACCGAGCAGGCGGACACCCAGGACACCCCCGTCGGCCTCGGCCAGCTCGTTCTCGGTGCACACGGGGTGCCAGAAGTAGGCGAGGGCCGAGGTCAGGTCCTCCTGGGCAGGCGTCGCATCGAGGTGGTGGTCGAGCAACTACCAGTCCTGTCCGTCGGGCGGCTCCGACCAGGTCCGCCCTTCGGTGGCGTAGGTCCGCACCGGCGCCGCCGGCAGCCAGGCGCCGGCCCGCAGGCAGCCGACCGGCTCGAGGGCCATCGGTGACCGGATGGTCTCGAGGCCGTCGCTGACGGGGAACGGCCCGTCGTCTCGCAGCCGCAGCACGCTGACCTCGGCCGGACGGCCGACGGCCAGCGAGCCCAGCTCGTCGAGCTTGCCGATGGCCCGGGCGACGTTGGTGGTGGCCATGGCCACCACGTCGGGCAGCTCGAGACCGAGGCCCAGCAACTTGGTCAGGTTCTCGACGAGCGAGAACACCGGCCCGCCGATGTTGAACGTGTTCAGGTCGGTCGAGGCGGTATCGGGGAGGTAGCCCTGGTCGAGCATGCGGCGGGCCTCGCGAAACCGGAAGTCGGTCCCCGAGTGGCCCATATCGAGGACCACGCCCCGGTCAACGGCGTCACGGAACTCGGGGACGACCTTGCCGTCGGGACCGAGCATGCCGCCGGCGCCCCGGAAGGCGTGGGTGACGATATCGCCCGGCCGGAGGCAGTCGAGCAGCGCCGTCGGCGTGATGACCGGCGTGTGCGGGAAGCGGCCGAGGTGGACCATGACCGGCCGTCCCCCCGAGGCCGCCTGGGCGGCGGCCAGGAAGGGGCTGAACGTGGGGTCGCCGACGTGGCACGCCCGGACCTTCAGTCCCACCACCACCTCGTCGTTGCGGGCCAGCGACGCCGCCAGTGCCTCGGGGTCGAGGTTGCGCAGATCGTTGGCGATCTCGAGCTTGTGGCAGATGAAGTCCCTCGTCGCCAGGTAGAGCTGACAGGGGTCGAGGAAGGCCAGGACCCGGGTCACCGTGGCCGGGTGGTCGATCACCGCCGTGCGGGCCATATCGAACGTCGCCACCCCGCTGGTGCCGCCGTCGACCACCACCGGCACCCCCATCGAGACCCCGACCTCGTTCGGGTCGACGCAGAAATCCCCGAGTCCCGGGAAGACGTGTGCATGCAGATCGATGAGCCCCGGGGTGACGAGCAGGCCCCGGCAGTCGATGGTCGCCGTGTCGGGGGGCACCGTCGACAGGTCGGCCTCGACGGCGGCGATCCGGCCGTCGGTGACGAGGACGTCGAGTACCTGGTCCCGACGTCCGGCCGGATCGATCACCCGGCCGTGCTGGAGGAGGACGCTGGCCATCACCCCAGTGTTCGCCAGGGCGGCGAATCCGTCCAGTGAATAGCAGATGTCGTGCCATAGGATTTCTCTATGGATGACATAGGCGTCACCCTCCGTCAGCTCCGCTGCGTCGCCGCCGTGGCCGACGTGGGCTCGGTGACGTTGGCGGCGGGTCTGCTCGGGCTGGCCCAGCCCTCGGTGTCCCAACAGGTGGCCCGGCTGGAAGGGGAGCTCGGTGTGGCGCTGTTCCGGCGCGGGGCTCGACGGATGGTCCCGACGCCGGCCGGGGAGCTGGTGGTGGCCATGGCCCGTGACGTGCTCGGCCGGGTGGAAGGGGGCATCGGGTCGGCCCGGCGCCGCGCCGGTGGCGCGCCGCCGACCTTGACGGTCGGCACCGTCTCGTCGTTGGCGACCTCGCTGTTCCCCGATGCCGTCGTGCTGTGGCGGGACCAGCACGGGGCACGGCCCCTCCGCCTCCGAGAGGCGCTCCGCCGCACCGACCTCGAGGCCTCGGTCCGGGCCGGCGACATAGAGCTGGCGGTCAGCGCGCCGCCTGCCGACTGGGCCGGTCTCGTCGTGACGGTGGGCGACGAAGAACTGGGCCTGGTGGTGACGCCGGGTCGTCGGGCGTCGTTCGGGGCCTCGGCCCGACTGTCCTCGTTCGCCGAGGATCCGTGGGTCCTCTACGACCCGGACCACGGATTGGCCGAGCCGGTGCTGCGGGCCTGTGCCGAGGCCGGCTTCGCGCCCCGGGAGGTGCTCCGGACGCTCCAGGTCGACACGGCCGTCCGCATGGCGGCGGCCGGCGTCGGCGTGACGGTGGCGCCGACCGGCTCGGTGCCGGTCGATGTGGCCGGCCTCCTGGTCCGCTGCCGTCCTCGGCTGCGGTCGCCGGTCGCCGTCTGGGGGCTGCCGGGGACCGAGGCGGATGCCGAGCGCCTGGCCACCGTCCTGCGACCGGCGTTGGCCCGTCGGCCGGGAGGTCGGGCCGACGCCGACTGAGCTCCGACGGACCGGTGGTCGCTCGGTCAGGCGTTGGGGCCCTCGGCATCCTCGCTGTTCGTGGGTGCCCCGGCCTCGTGGATCGCCGAGGTGGCCTTCAGCCGCCGGAGCCCGAGCATCGGGAACACCAGCACCGACAGCATGCCGGCGCCGACCAGGGCGGCGGCGTTCTCGGGGCGCATCCGGCCCTCGGACAGGCCGAGCGTGGTGATCACGACGATCAGGGGCAGGGCGGTCGCCGAGAACAGCGCCAGGGGCACCCGCTCGGGCGGCCGGACGTCGCGCCGGTAGAGCAGGAGGGCCGGGGTGCCCCGGATGACCAGCAGGAGGACGAAGAACAGCAACAGGCGCAGGAGCGCCGAGGGCTGGGTGACCAGGATGTGCAGGTCGAAGTGGATGCCGCTCACGACGAAGAAGATCGGGATCAGGAAGCCGAACCCGATGGCCTGGAGCTTGCTGCCCACGGCCTCGCTCTGGTCGCCCTGGGAGAGCAGGCGGACCACGATCCCCGCCGCGAACGCCCCGAGCAGGATGTCGAGCCCCAGCTTGAACGCCAGCTCGACCAGCAGGAGCACGGCCAGCACGGCGATGCGGACCGGGAGCTGGGCACTCGACTCGAGGTGCCGACGGAGCAGGGCCACCAGGCGGGGCGGCTGCGCCCGGGTGGCCAGGGCGGCGGTGAAGGCGGCCACGGCCACGAAGGCCAGCAGGAGGGCGGTCGTGATGACCGGGTCCTTCTTGGTCAACAACACGGCCACGGCCACGATCGGCCCGAACTCGCCCACCGCCCCGATGGCCACCATGTAGTCGCCGAAGCGGGTCTCGAGGACGCCGGCGTCGCCCAGCACCGGCAGCAGCGTGCCGAGGGCCGTCGAGGTCAGCGCCAGCCCGACGATGAGCGTGTCGAGGGCCAGGCCGGTGGACACCAAGGCGAACGCCACCCCGAGGGCCATGGCCAGGGACAGAAGCCACCCCAGGCCGGCCAACTTGAGCGGGCGGCCGCGGACCCGGCTCAGGTCCAACTCGAACCCGGCCAGGAACATCAAGAAGGTCAGCCCGAAGTCCGAGAGGGCGTCCACCACGCCGTTGGGGTGGGCCAGGTTGAGCACCGTCGGGCCCAGGATGATGCCGAAGATCAGCTCGATCACGACCGAGGGGATCCGGAGCCCCCGAGTCTGCTCCGACACGATCGGCGCCAGCACGGCGGCGATGGCGATGAGCACCAGGGTGGGGATCGCTGCCTCGGACATGACCCTCTTTGGCTCGGACCCCGGGGTTCGATGGTGGGGCTCACAGCCCACCGACGACCGCCCGACCGCCGGGGTGGGGGACAGGTGCGAGAGAAACTACCTGGCCCCGGCGTCCGGCTGGTGGGTCCGGCGCCAGCGAACGTATGTTCGATCTGTTCGGCTATCCTCGGCCGGGTGCAGGTGCAGGGATCGCTGCTCGCCTGGGGGCCGGAGATCGGACCCCGACCGCTCGACGGCGTCGAACGGCTCGAGCTCGACGGCGGGTCGTGGGTGGATCTGTTGCGGTCGTGGATCGCCGGTGCCGACGCCCTGTTCGACCGGCTGGTCGGCGGGGTGCCGTGGCGCGCCCAACGGCGACCGATGTACGACCGGGAGGTCGACGTCCCCCGGCTGCTGGCCAGCTACGGGGCCGGGGCGACGTTGCCGCACCCGGTCCTGGGGGAGGCGAGGGAGGCCCTGAACGCCCACTACGGCCTGGTGGCCCGACCGCTCACGACGGCCGGCCTCTGTCTCTACCGCGACGGGCACGACAGCGTGGCCTGGCACGGCGACACACTCGGTCGGGGGGCCACCGAGGACGTGGTGGTGGCCATCGTCTCGCTGGGGTCGCCCCGGCGATTGGGCCTGCGACCCCGGGCCGGCGGGCCGGGTCTGCGCTTCGAGGTCGGCGGGGGCGACCTCCTGGTCATGGGCGGCAGCTGCCAGCGCACCTGGGAGCACGGGGTGGCGAAGTCGGCCCGTCCCGTCGGCCCCCGGATCAGCGTCCAGTTCCGCCAGGGCGGGGTGGGCTGAGCTGCGCCTCCGCCCGGTGGCGGAGCTCGTGGGGGTCGTCGATCGAGAGGGCCACCGGGTCGAGGGGCTCGAGCACCTCGACCGTGACCACACCCGGGCGCACCAGGAGGTGGCCCCGGGGCGCCAGGACCCGGTCGGTCCCGCGGATGACCAGCGGCAGCACGGGCGTACCGGTCCGCACGGCCAGGTAGAAGGCGCCCGACTTGAACGGCAGCCAGTCCCCGAGGGGGGCGATGGCGCCTTCGGGGAAGATGGCCAGCGGCGACCCGGCGGCGGGCGTCGCCAGCTCGGCGAGCTGTGATCGGCCGCGCTCGGGGTGGCGCCGATCGACGGGGACCGTCCCGAGGGCCCGCATGGCCGCGCCGAGGAGTGGGATCTTGAAGAGGTCGGCGGCGGCGACGAAGCGGGCGCTCGGCAGGGCCGAGAGCACGGCCGGGATGTCCAGGGGGCTGGCGTGGTGGGCCACGACCACGGCGTGCGTCGGGGCGTCGCCGACCGGGCCGGTCACCTCGAAACCGACGCCGCAGAGCCGGCTCACGGTGGCGATCGCCCGTAGGGCGACGGCCCGGCCCGAGCCCGGGCGCAGCCGCTCGGCCACGGCGATGGTGGGCAGCACGACCACCAGGGCCACCACGGCGATGACCCGGTTCAACTGGGCCCGGGCGGCCGCCCACCGACGGGGGGCGAGGGCGCCCCGATCGTCCGACGGTCGGGGGAGCGCACCCGGCCGGGTGTCCACCGTTGCGGTCACGCAGCCGTGGCGCCGACCAGCAGGTTGAGCCCTTCGAGCCCCGGGAGGTGGTCCACCCGCCGGTCAATGCGCTCGGCCAGGGCGTGGCCGTCATCGTTGCCGAACAGGTACGACGACAGGAAGTCGACCTCGCTGTCGGGCACGACGCCGGTCCCCACCGGGGACCAGAACCGGCGGAGGGCCCACCGGGTCAGCCGTTGGGCCACCCGGCTCTCCTCCAACCGGCGTCGGGCCTCGGTGGCGTAGAAGTCGATGTGCCGTCCCTCCTGCTTGCCGATCCGGCGGAGCAGTGCCGAGAGGGTGGGGTTGTCGGCCCGCTTGGCCAACTGGGTGTAGGCCGCCTGGGTCGTCCACTCGTTGACGGCGCCCCAGGTCATGTGGACGGCGGTCAGGTGGGGGGTCAGGGCCGAGGCGACCTGGAACCCGAGCGGCTTCCACTTGTCGCTCTTGGGCAGCCGCTGGCGCAGGGCGGCGATGCGCCCGGGGCCCGACGACTCGTCGTGGGCCGCCAGCACCTTGCCGATGGCGTCGCCGTGCCAGAACTCCTCGTAGTTCCACAGGGTGAGGAACGAGGTGATCTCGGGGTCGCGGTGGGCCCGGGTGACGAGGACGTCACGGAGGTAGCAGACGGTGTGGCACTCGACGTCGTGCATGTAGCGCAGGCAGCGCAGTGCCTCGGGGTCGAGCGGCTGGTCGCGGAACGACTCGAAATCGATGTCCTCGATGTCGAGGCGGGCGGACAACCTCTGGTAGGTGGCGGTGTCGAAGCTCATGCCCTTCCTTCGGCGCCGCTGACCAGCGGGATGAGTCGGATCGGCCGCAGTATCGCTCGGGGAGATCGGGTCCGGACCGTCCGGGGGTACCGCTCGGCCACGAGGACAGCCGGCGTCGGGCAGGATGGCCGGCGGCAGACGAGCAGGAGGGCTGACGTGGGCACGTGGATCGACGACGTCGAGGTGGCGAGGGTGAGCGCCGTGCTGCTCCGGGATCACGGGTGGTTCGAGATCACCAAGGGGACCTTCGAGGCCGGTGACGGCACGTTCCAGTGCGAGGTGCACCAGGTGCCGGGGACCCGCCTGGCGCCCGAGGTGGTCGTCGGGCCCCTCGAGACGCTCCTGGCGGTGCGGCAGGGCGAGGAGGGCTGATCCGGGGCCGAACTACTGCCCTACTTGCGGGTGCGGCTAAAGTCTTCACAGACATCCGAGCGCCACTTCGGGGGGCACACATGGCAAGCACCGGCGAGTACGACCTCAACTGGATCACTTCGGTCGATGACCACATCATCGAGCCGCCGAACGTCTGGACCGACCGGCTCCCGGCCAAGTACCAGGACGAGGCGCCGCACGTCATCATCGACGACGACGGCACCGAGGTCTGGGCGTACGAGCACCTGCGGATCATGACCGGTGGCCTCGGGGCCAGCGCCGGTCGTCGGCCCGAGGACATCACCGCCGTCGGTTTCCCCTACACCGAGATGCGGCCCGGTTGCTACGACCCGGCGGCCCGCCTGCTGGACATGAACGACTCGGGCATCCTGGCCTCGCTCAACTTCCCGTCCTTCCCGCGGTTCTGCGGGCAGACGTTCGCCGAGGCCAAGGACAAGGACCTCGCCCTGCTCTGCGTGAAGGCCTACAACGACTGGATGATCGACGAGTGGTGCGGCACCGACCCCGGGCGCCTCATCCCGCTGGCCATCATCCCGCTGTGGGACCCGGCCCTGGCCGTGGCCGAGATGGAGCGCGTGTACGCCAAGGGCTGCCGTTCGATCTGCTTCTCGGAGAACTTCCAGCCGCTCGGCCTCCCGACCATCCACACCGGTCACTGGGACCCGGTCCTCAAGACGGCCAACGACCTCGGGATCGTGCTCTCGATCCACATCGGCTCGTCGTCGACCTTCCACCGGATCTCGGACGACTCGCCGTTCATGGCCAACTTCTCGCTCGGGATGATCCGCCCGGCCGGGTGCCTGATGGACTGGATCTTCAGCGGTCTGTTCCAGCGGTTCCCGAACATCAAGATCGCCCTCTCCGAGGGCTCGATCGGGTGGATCCCCTGGGTGCTCGAGCGGGCCCAGCAGGTCTGGACGACCCAGCGCCACTGGGTGGCCAAGGGCGTGGCCCTCGGCAACGTGGGTCCGGTGCAGGACTACGACACCCACATCGACACCGAGAAGATCGACGTCTACCGGGACTACCGGGAGCACTTCTACGGCTGCTTCATCGACGACGCCACCGGCCTCGGCATGCTCGACGTGGTCGGCGAGGACAACGTGATGATCGAGTGCGACTACCCGCACTCGGACACCACCTGGCCGCACTCGCTGAAGCTGGCCCACGAGCGTCTCGACGCCGCCAACCTGACCGACGAGGTCAAGTTCAAGATCCTCCGGGGCAACGCCGAAAAGCTCTACCAGTTCACGCCGTCGGCCCCGCCCGAGGTCACCCGCCCCTGACCGGCGGGATGCGCCACCGGCGCTTCCGACACCACGAGGTCGTCTCGCCGCCGGGCGAGCGCGCCCCGACACCGGTGCCGGCAGTGCCGGACGGCAACAGCGAGCATCGAGCCCCTCACGTGGGCCCGACGGTCGGCTACGCCTCGTCCTCGGGGATGGCCTCCCACCACTGGCACCACCACGGGGCTCCGACCAGGATCCGGAGCTTGGGGTGCCAGCAGTACGAGATCTCGTTGTACGGCTCGAGGTAGTACCGGCAGTTCTCGCACTTCTCGTCGCCCGAGGGGTTCCCCCGCAGGACGGCATTCGAGGCGAGGTGGCGGAGCTCGATCGAGAGTGTCTCGTCGATCTCCTTGGGCTCGGGTTCGGGGATGACGTAGTCGGCCATGGCGAAAAGGTAACGCATGGCGCTCGTGGCCCACGAACCGGTGGCCCGCTACCCTGGGCTGCCCCGGCGTTTGAGCCCCGGGGGAGCGGGCGCGGACTTCGAGACGCCCCTCGACCCGGTGAAAGGTGCGACCCGTTGGACACCCTGGACTACGGCAAGGTGCTGCGGTGGCTCCACGAGCTGGCGCCCATGGCGACGGTAGACGTGGTGGCCACCCTCGCCCAGAGCCTCGGGGCCACCGACGCCGTGGCCTACCTGGTCGACTTCGAGCAGACGACGCTCGTGCCGGTGCCCGACCGCTCGGCCCACCTCGAGCTGCCGGTCGGGATCCCCGTGGCCGGCACCGAGGCGGGGCGGGCCTTCGCCGAACGGCGGCTGGTCAGCGAGGCGCAGGACCAGGGCACCCGGGTGTGGGCCCCGATCCTGGAGGGGACCGACTGCACGGGCGTCCTGGCCGTCACGGTCGCCGGCGATCTGGACGACGCGGCAGTCCGCCAGTGCGAGGAGCTCGGCATGCTGGCCGGCGTGGCCATCGCCGTGGCCGCCCGCTCCACCGACCTCTTCAACCTGGTCCGGCGGCGCAGGTCCATGAGCCTGGCGGCGAGCATCCAGTGGGACAACCTGCCGCCGCTGCGACTGGCCATGCCCGAAGCGGCGTCGGTCGGTGTGCTCGAGCCGGCCTACGACATCGGCGGCGACTGCTTCGACCACGCCGCCAACGGGTACAGCCTCGACGTGGCGATCATGGATGCCATGGGCCACGGCCTGGCGTCGAGCACCCTGTCGTCCCTGGCTATCGGGTGCTACCGCCACGACCGTCGGGAGCGCCAACCGCTGGCCGTGATGCACCAGCGCCTCGACGACGTGCTGGCCGAGCGCTACCAGGGCGAAGCGTTCGTCACCGGCCAGCTGGCCCAGCTCAACGTGGCCAACGGCGAGCTGCAGTGGCTCAACGCCGGGCATCCCCGGCCGTTCCTGGTCCGGCGCGGGACCGCCACCCCCCTGGAGTGTCGGCCGTCCCTCCCCTGGGGCCTCGGCGGCCCGCTGCGAGAGGTGGCCACCGAGACGCTCGATCCGGGCGACGGCGTGGTCTTCTACACCGACGGGGTCATCGAGGGGCGCCCGGACGTCGGTCCGGCCTTCGGCATCGACCGCTTCGTGCACCTGCTGGAGCAGGCTGGGACGTCGAGCCAACCCCCCGAGGCAGTCGTCCGTCAGACCATCCAAGAGGTCGTCGACTTTTCAGAGCAACGTCTGCGCGACGACGCCACCATCGTCTGGGTGACCTGGCACCCGCCGGAGGGCTAGGGGGGCCGTCCTGGTCAGAGCGCCGCCACGGTGCCGGCGGCCACCAGCGCCGCCCCGCCGGCGGCGGCCAGGACGGCCAGCCGGCCCACCTTGGGCAGGTGCGGGAAGGCGAGGAGGGTCGCCACCACGTCCCCGGCATCGGCCAGACCGGCCGCCGCCACCCAGAGCCGCAGGTCGCCGCCCTGCCGGGCGGCAGCCAACGCCCCGAGCCCGAGGGCGACGTCGCGAGCGCCGAGGGCCCGGGCGAGAACCCGCCGGGCCGGGCCTTCGCCCGTTCGCCCGATCCACGGTTGGGTGGGCCGATCGGGGGCCACCAGGGCCACCAGGCCGAGGGCCAGACGGCCACCGGCCACGCCGAGCGCCAGCTGGCGGGCGAGGCGAGGGGAGGGGCGCCGGAGGGCCACGGAGCTCACCGGTCGGGCCCTCCTTCGCCACCCTCAACCTCGACATCAGGGTTAGGCGACGTCAGGGAATCCCTGTTCAACTGGGGAAATGAGGTCCCCGTCCGCTCGATGCACCACGCCCACAGCGCCTCGGCGTCGCCCGGCGAGTAGGGGTGGGCAACCGGGAAACGACGATCCCGCCGAGGCCGGCGGTCGAGGTAGAAGCCCGAGCGGGGCCGAGGCGACCGCGGGATGGCGGCGTCGGCCGCCGGCCCGCCGGCGGCCAGCCACACGGCGGTGTCGGCTCCCTGGGCCGCTGTGCGCAGGAGTGGGCGGGCCAGGACCCGGAAGCCCGGGAGGCCCGAGGCCAGCCCCGGGGTGTCGACCCAACCCGGGTGCATGGCGAAACTGGCCACTCCGGTGGCCGCGAACCGCCGTGCCCAGTCCTCGGCCAGCAGCAGCTGGGCCCGCTTCACCCGGGCGTAGGCCACCGTGCCGTTGTACTCCTCGGGGCGGGGCTCCAGCTCGTCCAGGTCGAAGGGCTGGGTGTACATGCCGCCCGAGCTCACCACCACGACGGTGGCCGCCGGCGCCTCGGCCAGGGCCGGGGCCAGGTGCGCCGTCAGGACGTAGGGGGCGAGCAGCTGGGTGGCCACCGTGAGTTCCAGGCCGGCCGGGGTGGTGGTGTACGTGCGGCTGAGGGCGCCCGCCGCGTGGACGAGGGCGTCGAGCCGCCCGTGACGCGCCACCAGCCGTCGTCCCAGCTCAGCGGTGGCGTCGAGGTCGGACAGGTCGACCAGGTCGAGGGTCGGTGCCCCGCCGCCGGCCCGCTCGACCGCCGCCATGGCCCTGGCCCCCCGCTCGGCGTCCCGGCCCACCAGGTGCACGGTGGCCCCGAGTCGGGCCAGGCCCACCGCCGTGGCCCGGCCGATGCCCGAGGTGGCGCCGGTGACCACCACCACCCGACCGGCCATCGACGGAGGGTCGGTCCAGCCCTCGAGCTGCTGGCGGAGGGAGTAACCGACCCGGCTGAAGCTCGGAACCACCGTCGCCTCGGCGACGGTGTCCACGGTCCGGGCCACGACCCGACGACCGAGGGACCCGGCGGTGTCGGGGCGGGGAGCGACCGCGTCGGCTGTCGGACCGCCCCCGAGGGCGACGACGAGGCCGGCCTCGGCCCGCTGGGCGATCCTGGTGAAGGCCACCTCGGCCAACGGGGTGGCCAGGAGGGCCGCCCCCTTCAGGGTCAGGCTGGCGGCGTACGTCAGCCGGGAGCCGGAGCCCTCGGGGGCCACCTCGATGACGTCGGTGGAGCGGACCAGCCGGTTCTCGGCCTCGACGACCACCCGCCGGGGGGCATCGAGCTCGAGCACCCGGTAGTCGAGCGGTAGCTGTCGGCCGAGGAAGGTCACCTGGAGGCGGAACACGCTGCCCACCGCCGTCGGCCCGGGCGAGAGGTCCTCGGCGCTCGCCACGCCGGGGTCCCACTCGGCGGCATTGGAGAACCGGGCCAGGTACTCGAAGACCTCGGCGGGTGGTTTGGGCGAGTCGATGGTGATCCGGGCGATGGCCACCGAAGAGATTTTACTGCTAAATTCTCGAACACGGTTGAGCGGTGCCCGGCGGGTGCGTGGGCCGTCAAGGAGCGGCATGAGGATCGCCATTATCGGGAGCGGCGTGGCCGGCATGGTGGCCGCCCACCTCCTGCGTCGAGAGCACGACGTGGTGCTCTTCGAGGCCGACGACCGGCCTGGCGGGCACACCCACACCCACCGGATCGAGTTGCCGGACGCCACCGTCGATGTCGACACTGGCTTCCTGGTCTACAACGAGCGCACCTATCCGCTGTTCTGCCGTCTGCTCGACGAGCTCGGCGTCCCCACGCAGCCCTCGGACATGAGCTTCAGCGTGTCGGACGAGCGCACCGGCCTCGAATGGCGGGGCACCACCCTGTCCACGGTGTTCGCCCAACGACGCAACCTGGTCCGACCGGCCTTTCTGCGGATGCTGGGCGACGTGTACCGGTTCAACCGCCTGGTGCGCGGCCTGCTGGACCAACCGCCGCCGCCCGACGTCACCCTGGGGGACATCCTGGCCCCGCACCGGTGGTCGAGAGCGTTCGAGGACTGGTATCTGGTGCCGCTGGGCTCCTCGATCTGGTCGGCCGATCCGGCGACGTTCACCGGCATACCCGCCGCTACCTTCGCCCGGTTCTTCGATCGCCACGGCCTGCTGCGCCTCCGTGACCAACCGTCCTGGCGGACGGTCAGCGGTGGCGCCCGGTGCTACGTCGACGCCATCCTCGCCCCGTTGGCCGAGGAGGGGCGGCTCCGACTGGCCGCCCCGGTGGAGAAGATCCGCCGGGGCCCGGGGGGCGTCGAGGTGGTCGGGGCCTCCGGCGTGGAGCAGTTCGACCAGGTCGTGGTGGCCACCCACAGCGACCAGGCGCTACGGCTGCTGTCGGATGCGGCGCCGGCGGAGCGGGCGGTGCTCGGAGCCATGCGCTACCAGCCGAACAGCGCCGTGCTGCACACCGACACCCGACTACTGCCGAAGAACCCCCGGGCCCGAGCCAGCTGGAACTACCACCGCCTGCGCTCCGACACCGCCGGGGCGACGCTGACCTACTACTTGAACCCGCTTCAGTCGATCCCTTCGAGGACCCCGGTGCTGGTCACCTTGAACCGGGACGAGGCCATCGACCCGGCCAAGGTGCTGGCTCGCATGCACTACGCCCACCCGGTGCTCGATGCCGCCGCCATCGCCGCGCAGGGCCGCCGGCACGAGATCAACGGCGTCCGGCGGACATGGTTCTGCGGCGCCTACTGGGGGTACGGTTTCCACGAGGACGGGGTGCGGAGCGCGGTGGAGATGTGTCGTTCGCTCGGGGTGGAATTTTGACGGTCTCGCTCGAGGGGCCGACGGCGTCGACGACGTCATCGGCCGGTGGGCTGCGCAGCGCCTTGTACGAGGGGACGGTGCACCACCGACGGTTCGGCCCCGGCCCGGGGAACGAGTTCACCTACCGGGTGGCCATGCCCCTGCTGGACCTGGCCGAGGTGCACGAGGTGGCGGGGTGCCACCCGTTGTGGTCGGATCGCCGGCCGTCGCCGGTCTGGTTCCGGCGCTCGGACTTCCTCGGCGACCCGACGGTGACGCTGGACCAGGCCGTGCGCCGGGTGGTCGAGCAGCACACGGCGCGGTCACCGGCGGGCCCCGTCTCGCTCCTGGCCAACCTGCGTACCTGGGGTTGGCTGTTCAACCCGATCTCGGTGTACTTCTGTGCCGACGAGGCGGGGGAGGGGATCGACCACCTGGTCTGCGAGGTCCAGAACACGCCGTGGCACGAGCGCCACACCTACGTGGTGGGGGCCCCGGGGCGCCACCGGTTCGCCAAGGCCCTCCACGTCTCGCCCTTCCTGCCGATGGACCTCGACTACGTGGTGACCTACACGGCGCCGCTCGACCGCCTGCTGGTGCGCTTCGACGTCGTGCGCGGTGAGGAGCGGC